>JAXLYV010000004.1:0-811798 GCA_046351235.1 Sandaracinus sp.
TCCCGCGCCCCGAACCTCACCAGCCCGGTGTCCTCGTCGTACAACCCGCCGGCGAAGCCGAACGGGATCCAGTCCCCGGTCACGCCGCTGGCGAACGCCGAGCTCGTGATGTTCCCGAACGAGTCGTAGTCGCGCGACCACACGACGGCGCCCGTGGCCGGGTTGATCACGCGGCGCACCGTCCCCACGTGGTCCGTGATGATCCGGTACGTCACCCCGCCGCGGATCATCAGGCTCGGAACGCGACCCTCGCCGTACACGAACACACTCCGCACGGCGTTGGTGCCGTCGAGCTCCGCGATCGGACGCAGCCCGTCCAGGTACACCCAGCGCGCGGTCACGTTCCCGTCGCGTGCGCGCTCGATCCGCCGCCCCATCGCATCCACGCGGTACGTGATCGAGTGCCCGTCCGGCAGGCTCACGCTGCGCAGCGCGCCGAGGAGGTCGTACGTGTACGTCGTCGTGCCCACGCCCGGGACGAACCGCGTCGCGAGCTGGCCCTGCGCGTTGTACGTGTACTGCGCCGTCCCGTAGGTCGTGAGCCGATCACGCGCGTCCGTCGTGATCTGACCCGTCGCGAGATCGGCGACTCCGGGGGCATGCGCCGTCAGCCGGTTCCCGTTCGCGTCGTAGGTGTAGTGCTCGATCTCCGTGACGCCGCGGGTCACCGTCGTGAGGCGACCCTGGGTGTCGTAGTCGTAGGTCGTGGTCTGCGGCGTGCCGCCGTTGTTCGTTTCCGTGATCGTGTGGATGCGACCGACCGAGTCGTACCCGTACGAGAACGACAGAGACCCAGACGTGCTCGATCCCGCCCACGTGCTCGTCGCGCTCGCGAGATCCCCGAGCCGCGAGAGCGCCACGTCCGTCGCGACGTAGCTCGTGACGCCGGTGTTCCCGGGATAGCGCGTCCGCGCATGCCAGACCTGCGGCGTCCCCTCGAGCGCGAGGTCCACGTTCAAGCCTGTGCTGCACGTCGAGTCTGGCGTCGCAGGCGTCGCCGGCGCCGTTCCCGAGGTGACGCAGTCGAGCGCGCCATCGGCGTCGTACGACATCCGCGACGTAGTGCCACCGACGACGATCGAAGAGAGCTGCCAGAACGAGTCGTAGCCGTACGAGACCGTCCCCGCGACGGTGCCGCTCCACGCGACCGACGTCGGCAGCGGCCCGTCGTGCCCGAACGTCAGCGTCTCCGCGTCGGCCGTCACCGACTGGAGCTGGTGCGCGCCCGTCGACTCGTAGGCGAAGCTCGTGGTGTGCCCCGGGTACACCACGCTCGTGAGGTGCCCCGCGTTCGCCGCGCTCGCCGACGCATACCGGAAGTCCACCGACGCGCCCCCGATGGTCAGCAGGTCCACCCGGCCCTCGGCGTCGTAGGTCCACTGCACGTCGCTCGCGGGCTGGCCGCTCAAGGCCGGAGGCACGTACGACGTCTGCTCGTGCAGCGCGTCGAAAGCCTGGCCGTGCGCCGGCCGACCAGGAGGCGTGATCGCCGTGACGTGGTCCGACACGATGGGCCCGGCTTCCGTCGTCTCATATCCGAAGCTCACCATCGAGCCTCCTCGGCTCACCGAGCCTACGCGGAAACGCGAGGTCCAATCCACCGTCGTGGACGCGACGGCGTCCGTGATCGTGGCGGGCGCCCACACCTCTCCCACGTCCGGATCGACGTACCCGTAGGTCACTTCGCGCTGGGGCGACGCCGCGCTCCCGCGATACGCTCGCGTCAGGCGCCCGCGCGAGCCGTACTCGAAGCGAGCCGGGTCGAGCCCGGGCGACGTGATCGTGATGACGTGCCCCTGCGCGTCGTGCTCGATCGTCGTCGCCCGGCCCATCGGGCTCGTCTCGGTCAGCGTTCCTGCGACCGAGCCACTGTCGGCAGCGTCGTACGAGGAGCCTCCCAGAGACCGGGTCGTCACCCCATCCGTGACCGTGCTCGACCACGTCTCGGTCGCTGGTGTCCGCGCGCCGACGGCAGGAGTGCGCGAGCGAACCCGGCTGACAGTGAGGGCCCCGTGCCCAGGAATGCTCATCGAGGAGGATGTCGGCAGCGCGTCGTCCCAGCCGCGTGAGGCTTGGTCAAGCGAGCTCGTGGCAACCGAGACGCTCCCATCAGGCTGCGTGATCGTGGTGGTCCGCATTGGGGCCGCGACAACCGGGCTCGAAGTAGAGCTGGACTCTTCCGCCACGGTGATTGCCCCATCAGGCGCCGTGATCTGCCGCCGGAGTCCGCCATTGGACAGTTGCCATGTGTCGTGACGGGTCAGGAGCCCGCTCGCGCTCCTCACATCCACGTGCGAGTGGAGATCAGAGCCCGAATACACCGTACCGCCGTTGGTCAGCCGCACCACGCGACCGGCGGGACGATCATCCTGGATGAGCCGACCTTGGGGGTCGTACGAATAGTGATGAGTAACTCCGTCCGGAGAGACCATCGAAGTCAGCAATCCCGTCGATCCGAGGTAGGCAAGCGACCACACCCGTGCGCCCACCGACACCCGATCGACCCAGCCATCCGCGTCCAGATCTTGAATATCCGTCGGCGGGCCCAAGGGGGGCGTGAGGCGGGTCGTCGTGGGCGAGATCCGCGAGATGAGAGTCGTCTGTCCGATGGCGTCGGACAGCCACACGAGCGCCCCCTCGTTCCCGTACGAGGCGGAACGCCCTAGCGTGAGCATCGGGACACCCGTCAACGCATCGATCGTCTCCAGATGGTGGCCACGCTGGTCGAAGTGGAGGAGCGATCCACCGAGAGACACCCAACGACGCGTTTGCGCGCGAACGACTGTCGTCGTGTCTCCGAGATGCGTACCCAAGAAGACCAGGCCGTTCGGACCCGCCCCGAGCGCGCCCGGAGTGAGCCGAGACTCGTCCGTGAACGGGTCACAGAGGCCTTGGTTGGCCACTTGCCCGGGCTCGCACCGGGGCCACACGACTGGCCGCACCACCCCGTCTTCACTCGCCCAAACACGGTCTCGTTCCTGAAACAGGATTCGCCCAGCCGACGCTGCGAGCGAAACGATCTCGCCGGCACTAGAGTAGGCCAGCGACTCGACGCCCGCACGGTGTTGCCCGGCAGAGCTACCGGTTCCCAACACGCGAACGAGGTTCCCGGAGCCATCGACGCGCGCAACGCAACTACAGGGCCCCGACTGCGGACAGCTACCTCGCCGAAGAGCGAGAAACAGCGTATCACCATCAGTGGCGAGCGCGCTCACCGCATCAGCGATGCCAAGGGTAGTCACCGCGGTCGACGTCAGGCACGGATCGGGGTATGTCGGATAAAAACTCTGGTTGAGCAGAAAGACAGTGTTCCAGACATTTCCCTGATCGATACGAATGAGCCGACCGGGGCCGCCGATGTCGACCACGTACACGGACCCGTCGCGAGTGGCAACCACTTGCCGATCTCGAGATGAATGGTCCGCCGACCCGCCTACCAGATTCAAGTCTCGGGCGAAGCCGCCCTCGACACCCGGGTGAGCAGGATCGGCGTTTCCTGCGATGCGATAGATGAGCCCACCGGGGCTGACGCGTCGAACGATCTCCACCCCGGCGATATGCGGGTTCTCTAGAAGATAGATCGATCCGTCCGGCCCGACCGAAAGTCCAAGAATGACGCCCAGCACTGCGCTTGTGGCAGGTGCGCCGTCCGGGTAGTGTACGATGTCGTTGATCGGATTGAAATTGGGACTCCCCGGGCCGCCAGTCGAGGCACCGGCGACGAGAGACGACGTTCCGTCAGGAAAGACACGCCTGACCGTATAGTGCTGCGAGGGCTCCATCCGACCGACCAGTATCGTCCCGTCGGCATCTGCGGCGAACGCAGAATAGATTCCGGGCGTCGAAGGGAAGGTGATCGCGGTCGCGTCCGGAGGCGCTTCGACGCTGGCACCGCCTGTCGCTTCGCCGTCCCCGCGGGTCAGGATTCCGCTTGCGCTCAACCCGTGGACCACGTCGAGGTCCCAACCGAAGATCTGGTCCCCAGTGCTCTCGCTACCGATGTCCACCGTTGCGTCATCACAGATCCACGCGAGCGGCGGAGGAAAGGCGAAGGCCACGGCCGCCGGTCCCCCGCCGCCGCCCCCGCCACCCCCGCCACCCCCGGCGGCTCTGGCGATGCGATAGCGTCCGAACCGACTCTGATCGAGCAGGGCCTCGTAGTCGGGGATGTATCCGTAGCAAAGGCTGATCTGCGCAGTGGCGTCCGCGATCGGGCGATCGTACGCGTCCCTTCCGTCCCAAGTCCACGCGTACCAGTCCGGAATGTCGTCAAACCACTCGTCGAACACTCGCCGGCCGGCGATGGTGATCCCGACGCTCGCGCCAACGAGGCCTGGAGCTGGGACCCTCACCCGCATGCGGATCGTTCGCTTGTCCAGGCGCCCCGGGGCCCGCATGCTCGAGTACGAGAGAGCGTAAGGGGTCCCTGCGATCGGAATCGTTTCCCCGAGGCCTTGCGATTCACAGCGAATGATCGACCCCTCACGAGTACAACTCGGCGCGTTCCCGTCGCTCACGAGGGCGATGTTCGGAGGCGTGGCGGTCGACGGTGGACCGGCCGGCCAGTTGGCGTCGTGCGGCGAGAAGTGGCTCAACGGGACTCGCCATACCACCTGATTGGGCTGATAGAGGAGCGCCAGCGTCTCCCGCTCGGCGGTGGTCATCCCAATAGCCGCCAACTCCGCGGCGTTGTCTGGCGCACCGTCACCGTTTGCATCAATTTCAGCAACGGACGGCGAGCCGGTGAGAGAGTGAATTCGAATGACGCGGCCTCCGTCTTCGGGGACCCAAGCTGCCATCTCTCGATCGTAGTACCCCATCGGCACGGACCAACCAACGGGGATCGTTCGATCATTTCCGGCGAATAGTCGGCTCAGATCCTCGAGATAGAAGAACGCCGGCTGACTCAAGACGATGCTGCTTGCTTCCGGCTCCTCGTCGACGGAAAGATCGACGGCATACGTGAATCCTGTCGCGGAACCAAGCTCGCCCGGCATGGACTCCACCCGCCCACCATAGGTCAGGTCCGTCGCGTGCATGTGCAGCGCTGCGGGAAGCGACCGAGAGGTTCCGTTCACGACAGCATGAGCATCGGTGAACGGAGGCACAATCAGAGTGGCCTGGCGATTTCCGCCTTCCATGTGCACGGCACCGCGCACCACCTGCGGGTATGGCGCGTTCCGCTCGAGCGATGGCACCGACATTCCATTCGCTACATAGCTCGCCGCTTCACTCGGGGTGAGGATGACCGTGTCGACTGCGTAGAAGTCTCCCCAGTTGGTCTGAACCGTGCGCTGCACCGGCACGTAGCCGACCGCCTCGATGTCGACGACGAGTCGTCCCCCGCCGTTGACGACCATGTCATATCGCCCATTGGACCCTGTGGTCGCGTAACCGAGCTCTTCGTGGTGTCGAATGCTGACTGTCGCACCGGCAATGCCCGCACCGGAGCGGTCGCGTACATATCCGAACACTCCTGCCGCCCGCTCTTCATCGATCGTCTGGCTCGCGGGAGCCTGTCCGCGGTAGAGGAATCCGTAAGCTTCCTGGAAGCTTGGCCTCGACGACGGATCGGGGAGGGGAGGCGCCCCGGACTCGACCCCCGACACGAGGCAGCGATCCGCGGCGCCCACGACCTGGCAACTGGCGCTCGCCCCGTCACAGAAATCGACGGGATCGCACGGCCCGGTACTCGCAGCGCATATCGTGCCTGGCGGTGCGAACGCGTCCGCAGGGCAATCGCTGCCTGCACCTAGACACGTCTCGGCGACATCGCACGGGCTCCCCGACGACGCGCGGCACACGTAGGTGCTCGGCCGGAACGCGTCAGGCGGGCAGACGGCGGTCCCGTTGCAGGTCTCGGGGACGTCGCAGAGCCCGGCGGCAGTTCGGCAAACGCTCCCCGAGGCCGACAAGGCGTCCGCCGGACAGGTCGCCGAGCTCCCGGTGCACGTCTCGGCCACGTCGCAGGTGGTCCCATCGGTCGCGAGCACCGCTGCCCGACAGATCTGCGAGCTCGGCGCAAATCGGCTCGTGCAGGCCGCGCTCGAGCCGCTGCAGATATCGTCCAGGTCACAGGTGCCGTTTGCTGCAAGGCAGACGAAGCCCGAAGGCCGAAAGACATCCGCCGGGCAGCTCGTTGCCGAGCCGTTGCACGTCTCGGCGACGTCGCACGCGCCCGCGGACGCTCGGCACGCGGTCCCGCTCGCTCGAGGGCCGCACGTGCCGTCCACCGCCGCGCCTGCGCCGGTGCTGCACGCCTGGCAGTCGCTCGTGCCACCGGCACACGCGCTGTTGCAGCACACGCCGTCGACGCAGAAGCCCGCCTCGCATTGGGTCCCATCCCCGCAGGGCTGGCCGTTGGCGCGCCGGACCGGGAACACCGTGACGTACGCGGGGAATCCCGTCGTGGACTCGTTCGCGACGACGATCCACGCGTCGTTCGTCTCCATGCTTCGACCCCGGTAGCGCGCCGGGCCCGACCAGCTGAGCTGGACGCCGGTGACGCCCCCGAAGTCCTCCCAGCCGTAGATCGTCTGTCCGGCAGCCCACGTCTGGGTGGAGTTCGGAAAACCGAGCAGGCGGAGATTTTCCGAGACGGCGACGTGAGGTGTCTGATTCGCAGAGAGGTTGGTGATGCCGGCGTCCACCGACACGAAGCCCGTCGAGGTCAGGCTCGAGGTCGGCGTCGACCAGGTGTTCCCGGTGCGCGTCGACAGGAAGAGCTCCACGCGATGCGTCGTCGTGTTGAGCCCTGCGATCGCGAGGCGCGTGCCGTGGATCGCAACCGACGTCCCGAAGCTCGAGTACCCGCTCGGCGCGGCGAACACCGTCTCGACCCACGCGGCGCCGGTCCAGTGGTAGACGTACGCGATGCCATTCGTGCTCGCCGTGGGCGCGCCGACGATCACCCAGTTCGGATCGAGCGCGTCGATGTCGACGGCGGATCCATACGCGCCGGTGCCCGACCCGCCGCCGGGTGGAAGCGTCGCCGCGTCCTGCGTCCAGGCGGTCCCCGAGCGCGTATAGGTCCAGACGCGATTCGCCCAGCCACCGACGACCGCGCGCGTCGTCGACATGCCCACGCTCCAGCCGAACGCGCCGGAGCCCGTCGGGCTGGCGAAGCGCGTGCGCGTCGACGGGACGCCCGTCATCGCGTTCACGCTCGAGAGATCGATGAAGTAGACGGCGCCCTTGTTGGTCGCGGCCGCGCTCGCTCCGAGCACGGCCCAGTTGCCGAGGAGGTCGAGCGAGCGGCCGAGCATCGCCGAGCCCGTCACGCCCGTCTCGGTCGGCATGCGGATCGTGGCGCCATCGGCGCTCCACGTGGTGCCGTTCCACGTGTAGCGGTGGACCTGGCCCTGGACGTACGCGCTCGTCGCGGCGACGTTCGGCTCGGAGACGAGGATCGTGCTCCCGTCGACGGCAGTGGCCATGCCGAACTGCGAGGTGGGCGTCGCGCCATTCGTCGGCGGCAGGTTGTACGACGTCGAGATCACCAGCACCGGGTCGATCTCGATGGGGTACGTCGCATCAGCGTCGTCCACGCGGAGCACGAGCTCGTCGTCCTCGACGAGCATTTGGGTCGCGAGCTGCCGACCGGTCGCATCGGTCGCGACGAGGTCGGCGTAGTCCACTCGGGTGCCGGCCGCATCGAGCGCCACGCGGTTGCCGACCGCCTCGAGGATCTCCACCTCGGGGCCCACGGCGAGGCGCACGCGAAGCGATTGGACCCCATCACCGACCCGCGAGGCGATCGTCCAGCCCTGCTCGAGGCCCGCGCCGCGCGCCTCGTACCACTCCTCGAGCTCCGTCGAGCGCGACAGACGCATGCGGCCACCGCGCTCGCGGAAGCGCTCGTTGGCCGACGGCGCGACCAGATCCACGCGGCGTGCGCGCTCGAACGTCGACGGTGAGAGCAGGAGCACGCGGCGCCCGGCGCTCACCACGTAGATCGACGCGCCGTCGACGACGAAGCTCGGCTCGGCTCCGCTGCCCCGCTCGAGCGCGAGCTCACCACTGGCACGCGCGACCAGATGCCCCGGCGTCGGCCCGCGCGGCGCCGCGGGCTCCTGCCGATCCGACGTGGAGGCGTCTCGCGCGCTGCCGGCGTCGCGCACGGCGACGCCGAGCGCCGCCGCACCGCTCGTGGCGGCCTCCGGTGGGCTCGCGTCGCCGCAGCTTCCGGCGAGGACGATCCATGCAAGGAGCGTGAAGCGGGTGACGAGCTTCGGCGAACGGCGGGCGAGCGTGGTCATGGTGCCTCGGGGATGTGACGACCCCGACTCTCCGTGACTCCGCGCGCGAGCACATCAGCCCTAGGGATGATGCAAAGTTCCACCACGCGAGCCGAGATCGACGCCCTCGGCTCGTGGCAATGCCACGACGACGTTCGTCAATTCCTCGTCGTCGCCTGCGTCGGCGCAGGTGCGGAGCACCGTCGCAATTCGAGACTTCGCTCACCGCTCCGAGGACGAGCCCGCGCGCGTGACGTCGGTGTCGGCCGCAGCGGCGAGCGCGAGACTTCGCCCCTCGCTCAAGGCTCCCACGACAGGTCCGCGCCCCAGCTCGAGGGCGGGACCACGGTGCCGCTCAGCACGCCGTTGAACGGCAGCTGCAGCTCGATGCTCGCGCCGCCGCCCACGCCGCCGGCGCCGGAGGAGCTGCCGGTCTGCTGTTGTTGCTGCGCGCTCACGCTCCCGACGAAGCCCTCGACGTACGCGTCGAGCACCACCTCGCGCATGAAGTCCGGGATGATCCAGTCGGCGTTGAAGCCCACGCGCACGCCCACCGAGCCGAGGCCGCCCGTCTCGATCGCCACGTTGGGCACGAAGTCGCCGCCGAATTGCTGCTGCAAGCCCAGGGTCAGGATGCCCGCCGTCAGGCCCGCGACGAAGTTCGCCGCCTGATCGCCGGCCTGCTGCGCGCTCTGCGCGTCTTGCGGGCGGCTCGTCCGGCCGCTCACGAGCAGCGCCAGGATCTCGCCCGTGTCGCTCGACTCCGTCGACGAGAACGCGACATCCAGGTTCGAGAGCCGCCCGCTCACCGTCACCGTGATCGTCGCGCCGCGCCGGCCCGGCAGCGCGTACACGGCGACGACCGAGATGTCGGGATCGATCTCGGCGCGGCCGTCGAACACGATCGCGCCGTGCTGCACGTCGAAGCGCTTGCCGAGGATCTCGAACGTGCCGTGCGTGATCTCGGCGACGCCGCCGATCGAGAGATCCGGATCGTCGTAGGTCACGTCGAGGCTCGCGCGCACGTCGGCCTCGAAGTCGTTTCGCGCGACCGTGAAGCCCGGCGCCTCCACGCGGATGCGGTACGGGAAGCGCGAGCGCGCGATGTCGGCGAGCTCGGGCGCGTCGCCGGCGACCAAGAGCACGTCGCGACGTCGATCGAGGCTCTGCACCGAGCCCGCGAGCGAGGGCGGCAGGCCGATCGCGAGCTCCTCGGTGCGCACGCGGATGTCGACGCCCTCCTCGCCGATGTCGGCCTGCGCGGTGGCGAGGCCCGAGAGCGTCGCCAGCGTCGCGCCCTCGCGGCGCACCGGGAAGTCGGACGGGCGGAAGCGGAGATCCGCGTGCACCGGGCGCAGCCCCTCGAAGTCGAGCCCGCCCGAGACGTCGACGATGCCGTCGCCATCGCGCGCGCGCAGCGGCCGGTCCTCGGGCAGCACGATGCGGCCCGGCTCGAAGCGCAGCACACCCTCCATCCCGTGCAGGTGCTGGCCCACGCTCGAGATGCGCAGATGCCCGTCGCGCAGATCGAGCCCGCCCGCGATCACGGCCGTCTCGAAGGGGCCCTCCACCCGCACCTGCCCGTTCGCGATCAGATCGGCGTCGAGAAAGCCCGGGATGTACGCGAGGAGGGGCGCGAGGTGCACCTGCTCGAAGTCGCCCCAGAAGAACAGGGGCGCGTTCCAGTCGACCTCCGGCACCGAGAGGCGCCCCGCGAAGTGGAGCGGGAGCGAGAGCGCCAGCGCGACCTCGCCGTCCTCGGCCTCGAGCGCGCGCGAATCGGATCGGAGCGCGGCCACGCTCGGGAACTGTCCGATCTCGGTCTGCGCGCCCTGCTCGTCGGAGAGCAGCATGCGCACGCTCAGCTCGGTCTCGCCGCGCCCCTCCGTCGCGATCGCGACGGCGGCGTGCATCTCTTGTCCGCGCAGCACGCCGTCCTCGGGGTCGCGCACCGTCATGTTCGCGATCTCGAGCACGCCGCCGAGATCCGGCTGATCGGTGCCGAGGGTCACGTGCAGGTCGCGCGCGGTGACGGTGCCCACCGCGTACGCGCACGTCCAGGGAAGGCTCTCGAGCCGCAGCTCTCGGAGCGAGACGTCCACGCGCGTCGGCTCGAGCTCGGCGTACGCGTTCTCGAGCCACGCGTGGATGCGCGTCGGGACGTCGGCCGTGGCGTGCATCACGTGCTCGCTCGCGACGAAGCCGTCGGCCTCGACGTGCGTCGTCTCGAAGTCGGTGAGCGCGTGCACCTGGAGCGCCGGTCGCAGGTCGGCGGCGCAGAGCTCGCTCGCCGCCGGCTCGTCCCAGCGCAGCACCGACTCGAGCGAGCCGCTCGTGCCGCGGGCATCACCGCTCAGGGTCACGCTGCCGCCCACGACGATGCCGCGCGGCAGGATCTTCCCGAGCGGGCGCGGCCAGGCATCGAGGCGCCGCGGCTCCACGCGCGCGGCCACGTACCACGGCGCCTGCGAGAGGCGCGTGAGCCAGCCCTGGAGATCGGCGGGCGGATCGACGATCGAGATCACGGTGCCGGCCTCGGCGAGGATCAGCTCGCCGAGCGGATCCGCGATCCAGAGGCGGTCGACGCGCAGGGCGTCGGCGACGTAGCGCAGCTCGACCTTGCCGCGGATCGGCGTCCAGCCCTCGGGGCCGAACTGATCGACGATGACGACCGCGCGCGGAACGTCGAGATCGATCGGCGGGCCCGAGAGGACGGCCGAGACCGTGAGCCGGCCGCCGAGGCCCATCTCGATCGCGCTCTCACCCAAGAAGGGAAGTAGGAAGGCGACGTTCGCGCGGTCGAGATCGAGCTCGAGGTTCTCGAAGCGCGCGTCCCGCACGAAGCGCGTGCCGTCGGTGAGCACGGAGAACGGCGCGGCGATCCCACCCTCGATGTGGATGCCGCCGCGCGAGCCGAGGTTCCCGTCGACGAGGATGCGCGAGTGCCCGTCGACGTAGGCGAGGTCGTAGTGGTCGACCTCGATCTCTCGCCCTTCGAAGCTCGCGCGATGCACGTTGCCGGCAGCGTGGAGCTCCGGATCGGCGAGGCGCCCGCGCATCGTTCCGTCGGCGTCGAGCAGGCCCGTGAGCGTCGCGAACTGCGGGGGCAGGAGCGGCACGACCGTCGTGAGATCGAAGTCGCGAAGAGAAAAGGTGAGGTCCGACTCGCCGTTCGGCACGAACGTGCCGCCGAAGCCGATCCCGCTCTCGCCGCCACCACGGATGTCGAGCGGGTCGATCTCGATGCGGCCACCGCGCACGCGGATGCTCGGGTGCGTTCCCTCGGCGATGCGGTAGCGGCCGAGGCCCACGTCGGCCTCGGTGTGGTCGAGCGTGATCACCACGGTGCCGTCACGCGCGCGCGTGACCGTCGCATCGACGGCAGACGAGCGGATGTCGGCGCCCCCGCTCGACGCGACGTGCAAGCGCAGCGGGCGCGGGCCGCCGCCCTGCCCCGTGATCGTGGCGTGGCCGAAGCGCAGGCCGCTGACGGTGACGCCGTCGCCCGTGAGCGCGAGCGAGAGCTCGGGCAGCGGATCGGCGCCGCGGGCCCAGACGCGACCGCGCAGCGACGCGGCGCGCACCGGGCCGTAGCGCACGCTGCGCGCCTCGACGTTGCCGTCGATGGTGAGCGCGGTGCCCGCGGGCCCGGACGTGATGTCCACGCCTCCGCGGATCCCCGCCTGCGCGCCGGGCAAGAGGTGCGCGACGTTCGGATCGCGCGCGATGTCGACGACGTCGAGATCGGCGTGGAGGTCGAGCGATCCGTCGAAACCGACGCGCCCACTCACGTCGACGTGCCCGTCGAGGTAGGGCGCGTGGATGCGCTCGACGAGCAGCGCCTCGCGCGTGACGGCGGCCCGCGCCGTGAACCCGGGAACGGCCCAGCCGTCGACCATGAACGAGTCCCCGGCGAGCGTGACGAGCGCGATCGTGTCGTCCTCGGGATCGTCGAGGATCGTGACGGTGCCCTCGCCCGCGAAGGTGAGCTCGGGCGCGCTCGGGACGAGCGAATGGAGCGCGAGCGCCGGCGTCTCGAGCGAGAACGACATGCGCTCGCCGGCGGGAATGCGGCCGTGCACGACGACGTCGCCGGCGTCGGTGACGAGCGAGGCGTCGAGCGCGAGCTGGTCGGCCGGGCCCTCGAGGTGCCCCCAGCCGCGCGCGCAGCTCTCGAGCAGATCGAGGCCCGGAAATCCCATCTCTCGCAGCGTGTGCACGCACATCGGATCGGCGTGCGCCCACACGCTCACGTGCGGCGGGCCGTCGTCGCCCCATCCCGGAGGCCGGTCCACGCGCACGTCCGCCGTCGCACGTGCCTCGCCGCGGTGCACGCGCAGATAGCCCGTGAGCCCCTCGAGCCAGTCGGTGGAGAAGTGCACGACGACGTTGTCGATGTCGGTCGTGCCCGGGTACGGGCCGACCATGCGGCCGAGGCCGTAGTACGCGTCGACGGTGACGTCCTCCGCGACGGCGATCCGGATCGTCGTGTCGAGGTCCTCGACGTCGAGCCCCGGGTAGCGCGGCACGTCGCCGTGCGCGTGCGTGCGCACGAGCTCGAGGTCGTCGATGACGAGGTGGATCGGCTCGCCTCCCGGCGGCCCGGGATGCGCCGGCTGGAAGGCGCGGATGAACGACATCTCGAGCCCGTCGTCGCCGACGACGTAGAGGGCGAGCTCGGCGTCCTCGATGTGGCCGTGACCGATGTGGATCGTGCCGTCGTGGAGGAGCGCTCCGAGGTCCGGCACCGCGACCACCGTCGGCGCGGAGATGACGACGCGCCCTTCTTCGTCGAGGATCTCGACGTCGCGCGCGCGCACCTCGGAGAGCGACACCGAGTCGAGCGCGCCGATGCGGAGATCGCCGCGCAGGGCGTCGCTCGCGAGCGTCTCGAGCAGCTCGGCCAGCTGCGCACGGACCTCGCCGAGCTGCACGTGGTAGGCGAGGCTCGCGAGCAGCGAGACCAGCACCACCACCACCCAGCCGAGCCCCTCGGCGATGCGCAGCAAGACCTTCTTCATCAGAAGGCCTCGCCGATGGTGAGGTGGAGCGCGCCCGGGATCGCGACGCCGATGTTCACGTCGGAGACGGGGCGGCAGCCCGTCTGCGTGTCGCTCGTGCACGCCTCCGGCCGCGTGTCGGGGCCGAGCACCTGGATGCCCGGGATGCGGAAGCCCCAGTCGAAGCGGATGGTCCCGACCACCGTCTTCAGGCGCAGACCGAAGCCCGGCGAGATGTGGGGAATGTAGAAGCGGAACTCGGGTAGGCGCGTCACGTCGCCGGCGTCGGCGAAGAGGACCAGACCGAAGTCGGGCGTGAGCGGGATGCGGAGCTCGAGCGAGGCCTCCCAGCGCCGGATCCCGCCGCTCAGGAGCACGGCACGGTGCGCTTCGGAGCCGTCGGGCAAGGGGCGCGCGTCGATGGCGACGCGCTCGACGTCCCCGAGGAAGCCCGCGGGATAGCCGCGGTTCGAGACCGAGCCGCCGCCGACGAGCTGCTCGGAGAAGGGCCCGAGGTGATAGAGGTCGTAGACGTTCTGCGAATCGAGGCCGTAGGCGCCGAGGACCTCGGTCAGGCCGATCGCGAAGCGGCCTGCGAGCACGATGCCGAGGCCGAGCGGCACGTAGGCACGCGCGTCGGCGGTGACGCGGAGATAGTCCCACGACGAGAGGCCGCCGAAGCCGCCGCCCTGGAAGTCCACGCCGAAGTAGGCGCCACTCGTGGGCGCGTGCGGGTCGTCGCGCAGATCGAGGTAGCTCGTGGCCTGCAGGATCAGGGCGCGCGTGCTCTCGCGCTGCGAGTGGATGCGGACACCCTGATCCTGATCGGGAAAGAAGAAGTTCCCGCGCACGGCGCCCGAGAGATAGAGGCGCCCGTCGAAGAACGTGCGCTCGAGGCCCAGGCGCCCGTCGAGCTCGTGGCGGAAGAAGCTCACGATGGGCGCGGGGCCGTAGTCGTGCTGGATGGAGGCGAAGAGCACCGTCCGCGGCTCGAGGAAGCCGGGCCAGCGGAAGCCGAGCACGATCTGGTTGCCGGGGCGGGCCTCGCCGCCCGGGAACTGCTCGGTGAAGATGATGCGCGGGCGCTCTTCGAGGCGCGCGCGCAGCATGTCGCCGAAGAGGTTGCGGTCCTCGAGCACGAGCAAGGCGTGGAAGTCCCACTGCGTGCTCGACTGGGTGAACTGCGCGTTGCCGATCTGGCCCCCGCCGCCGAATTGCAGCGTGTTGCCGACCTGGATGCCGACGCCGACGCCGAGGCGTTGCAGGCGCCCGGGCGAGACGCGGATCTCGAGGTCGACGACGCGCTGCCCCTCCGGCGCGGGGTGCTGCGGCTCGACGCAGAGCGTGGCGACCTCTTCGGGCGCGTCCCCGTCTCCGTCGCTCGCGCCGCCACCTTCGGTCTCGTCGCCGTCGTCGTCGGGGTCGGCCTCCTCGGGGTCCTCGATCGGCTCGGGGTTCGGAACGTGGGCGGTCTCGGTCGTGACGATCGAGCCGGTCTCGTCGGTGACCACCCGCGTCGTCGACTCGGTCTCGCGAGGATGGTGGTGCCGGATCTCGACCGAGGAGAACGTGCCGAGCGCGTAGATCGCGCGCTGGGCCTCCTCGAGCGAGGAGAGCGAGAAGCGCTGCCCGGGATCGATGAGGGTCGCGCCGACGATCGGGGCCGCCGGCAGCGGGCCGTTGCCGACCACGCAGACGCGCCCGATCACACCCGGCTGGCCCGTCGTGACGTCGAAGGCGACGAAGGCCTCGTGTCGCCCCGGATCGACCTTCACGTCGCCGCGCACGGTGGCGTCCACGTACGACGCGTTCGCCAGCGTGCGCAGCAGCTGGCGCCGCGTCTCTTCGTAGAGCGCCTCGTCGAAGATGTCGTCGTGACGCAGGCGCAGCGACTCGCGTAGCTCGTCGTGCAGCTCCGTCGAGACGTCGTCGATGCCGTGCAGCTCGACGCGCACGACGCGCACCGGCTCGCCCTCCTCGACCACGATCGTGGCGTGGACCTCGCAGCTGCTCTCGCCGTCCCCGCACTGATCGCCGGTCGTGGCCTCGTCCCCGGAGGTGAGGGCCGCCGCCGGCTCGACGCGCGTCGAGACCACGTGCCCGTCGTAGTAGCCGCGCGCACGTAGCCAGCGCTCGACGCGCGCCTGATCGCGCTCCCACACGCTCGGATCGAAGAGCGGCCACTCGGTCCAGGGCCAGGCCCAGAGGTCGGCCCGCCAGCGGCCACCGTCGAACGGGGGCGAGCCGCAGCTCGGCGTGGACGTGGAGCCGAAGTCGAAGCCGAACTGGGAGCGGCGGCGCGTGCCGAGACACGCCTCGGCCGCTGCGTCGTCGAGGTGCTCGAGGCCCTCGACCTGCACCTCGGCGACGCCGTAGCGGTGCGCGGGGATCGTCGCGCAGCCTGGCGCGGCGCCGAGCACCGACGCCGCCGCGAGCGCGAGGAGCAGGCTCCGCGCGAGGCCGAGCCGCCGAGGCTGGGGAGGCAGGCCCTTCACGGCACCAGGACCGCGCTCTCGGGCGCCTCGAGAGTGAGAGGGCCCTCGGGCGCGCGCTCGAGCCGCACGCGCCCGCGAGCGTCGGTGTACGTCACGAGCGCGCTCGCATCGGACAAGCGCAGCGCCACGAGGCGGCCGGGGAGCGGTCGCTCGTCCGCGCCGAGCGCGATCACGTCGGCATCACGAGGCTCGCTCGACGCCGCCGTCACGCTGCACGCGCGCGCGAGCGCCGGCTGCGAGACGTCCGCCGCGCACGCTGCGAGGGCCGCGTCGATCCGTGCTCGCATCGGAGCGCTCGCCGCCTCGCGGGACGCGAGCGCCCAGCGTGCCGCCGCCACGCGGACCACCGCCGGCATGCTGGGCGCGAGCCAATCGAGCGCCGTCGCGCCGCCGATCTCGGTCGCCCCGCGCTGGGCCGCCGCCACGGCGACGTTGGCGCGCACGTAGGGATCGTGCGAGCCCGCCATCGCTCGCCACGCGCTCTCGACGGACTCGCTCGGAGCATGCCGCGCGGCGCCCCGCGCGAGCGCGAAGGACGCCGCCGCCAGCTCCGGAAAGCGCAACGAGAGCGAGCGCTGCGCCACGACGTCGAGCTCGGCGGGGCCTCCGATCTCTCCGAGCACGATCAACGCCGCGCATCGGACCGCCGGGTCCAGCGCGTCGAGGCTCTCGAGCGCGAAGGCGCGCGCCTCGGGCTCCTCGATCGTCGCGACCGCTCGGAGCGCGCGGGCCGCCGCCGTGGGCCCCGCGTCGCGGGCGAGGGCGAGCGCCGCCCGACCGAGCGCGGGATCGTGGCTCGCCGCGACCGCGAGCGCCGCCGCGTCGGCGAGCTCGTCGTCGGACGACGCCAGCGCCAGCCGGATCGCCGCGCGTACGCTCTCTCGCGCGGGCCCCTCGCTCATCGCGCGCACGAGCGGCCCGAGCACGACCAGCAGCGCCGGCCGATCCCGAGGCTCATCGGAGGCGAGCCGGTCGGCGAGCAGCGTGGCGGTCGCCTCGTCGATCGCGTTCCCGCGGGCGCGGCTGGCGAGCGCCAGGGCTGCCCGTCCGCGCACCTCGGCGTCTCGGTCGTCGAGCAGGCGCGCGAGGCGATCGGTCCCGGCCGACGAGGCGCGCTCGCGCAGCGCCACGAGCGCCGCGATCCGCACTTCGCGGGCGGGATCGTCGAGACGCTCGAGCAGCCACGCCACGGCTCGTTCCGAGACCACCGCGCCCACGAGCGGGACCGCGCGCGCGCGCTCGTCGCCCTCGAGCTCGCCCATCACGAGCGCGATCGGATCGAGCGCGCGACCATCGAGCATGCCCGCCGCCACGAGGCCCTCGAGCCCCGAGAGCGCGGCCGTGCGCATGCCGGGCGCATCGCTCGCGAGCGCCGCGAGCACCGGCACGAGCGCGACCTCGCTTCCGGTGTGGCCGAGCGCTTCGATCAGGGCTGGGGAGGGCTGCGCCTCGAGCCGCTCGAGCAGCACGCGCTCGAGCCCGGCGATCGACACGCGGCTCGAGAGGCGCACGGCGGCCGTGGCCAGGCGCGACGTCTGTTCCGGGCCGGTGCCGTGCGAGATCGCCTCGGCGAGCGCCGTGATGGCCTCGCGACGTGCCTCCTCGCTCGCGAGCATGCGCGTCTCGAGGGCATCCTCGGCCGAGCGAGCCACGGCGGGCCGGCTGAGCGCGAGCACGATCGCGTCGAGCGCGCCGCGACCCTCCGTCTGCGCGAGCGCCGCGAGGGCCGCGCGCCCCGTGCGCTCGTCGTCCTCGCTGGCCCGCACGAGGGCCGGCGTCGCGACGCTGCTCGGGACCCGGGTGAGCGTGCGCAGCGCGGCGAGGCGCACTTCGATCACTTCGTCCTCGAGCGCGACGATCGCGGCCGACGAGGCCCGCGGATCCGCGAGCGCCCCGAGCGCATCGAGCGCCGCCACCCTCACCTCGGGCGCTTCGTCGCGCGTGAGCCCGAGCAGCGCCGTGCTCGCGGTGCCGCGCTCGTGCGCCGGGCCGGCGATCTCGGCGAGCGCCGTCGCGGCGCGCTCACGCACGATGGGATCGGCATCGGTGAGCGCCGTGACGAGCGCGTGCACGGCCGCGCTGCCGCCGGGGCCGCGGCCGAGCGTGGCCAGGCCCAGCACGGCCTCGCGGCGCACGGGAGGCCGCGCATCGCCGAGCACCCGCGTCAGGCGTGGTACGTCGTCCGCATCGCCCGTCGCGCCCAGCGCCCGTGCCGCGAGCGCGCGCACACGCGCATCGGAGTCGTCGAGCCACTCGGCCAGCGTCGCCGCGCACGCCGCGAGCGCCCGCGCCTCGCACGCCGCCGCCGCCGCCCGCCGCACCTCGCGCGACGGATCCTCGAGCGCCTGGGCGAGCGCCGCGTCCACCTCTTCTCCGGGCAGATCGGCGAGCCCGCGGACGGCGTCGGCGCGATGCAGCTCGTCCCCTTCGCTGAGATCGCGCAGCCAGCGCGCGCGCGAGCCCTCCCACTCGAGCCCGGGCAGGAGCACGAGCAGCGAGGCGGCCCACAGCGCTTCCACGACGCGCACGGCTCGCAAGGTATCAAGAAGATTCGCCTCGCGCCCCCGAACGCGAGTTGCCGCACGCGCTCACGGCCTGAATCCTCGCGCCATGGCCGACCTGAAGAGCGAGCTCGCCGCCTTTCCCCGGATCGACGTCACCGCCAACGGGCTGCGGTTCGCGGTCCGCACCGCCGGCGAGGGCGACAAGCTCGCCCTCTGCCTGCACGGATTCCCCGAGGCGTGGTTCAGCTGGCGCCACCAGATGCCGCTCCTCGCCGAGCTGGGCTACCGCGTGTGGGCACCCGATCTGCGCGGCTACGGCGACAGCGAGCGGCCCGCGCGCACACGCGACTACGCGGTGGATCGCCTCGTCGACGACGTGGCGGGCCTCATCGACGCGAGCGGGAGCAAAGACGTCACGCTCATCGCGCACGACTGGGGCGGCAATCTCGCGTGGGAGCTCGCCGCGCAGCGCGTGCGCCCGCTCTCGCGCCTCGTGCTCATGAACATCGGCCATCCGGCCGTGATGGCGCGCGCGCTCCGAACCTCACCCGCGCAGCTGCGGCGCAGCTGGTACATCTTCGCCTTCCAGATCCCCTGGCTCGCCGAGCGCTGGCTCGAGGCGGACGATCACGCGGCCATCGCCAAGGCGTTCGCTGGGATGGCGGTGGACAAGAGCCGCTTCCCCGCCGAGCTGCTCGACCTCTACCGCGAGCGCGCCGCGCGCCCCGGCGCGGTGAAGGCGATGCTGGCGTACTACCGCGCAGCGCTGCGCTTCCCGAGCACACGCCGGCGCGCGACCATCGAGACGCCGACGCTGCTCGTGTGGGGCGAAGAGGACACGGCGCTCGGCATCGAGCTCGCAGAAGGAAGCGCCGCCCACGTGAAGGACTTCACGCTCGAGCGCATCCCGCGCTGCTCGCACTGGGTGCAGCAAGAGCAGCCCGAGCGCGTGAACGAGATCCTGCGCCGCTGGCTCACCACCCCGCGCTGAGGCGCACGAGGCGGACGGAATGCGAACGGGCGCGCCGCACGAAGCAGCGCGCCCGCCGGGATCGAGCGCTCGACGAGATCAGCCGAGGATCTGCTGGAGCTTGGTCGCGAGCATCGCGTTGCCCGAGACCTTCAGCTTGCCGGTGAAGTAGAGCTGCATCGCGGCGCCGGCGTTCTCGCTGATCGTCTTCCAGTCCTCGGAGGAGAGCTCGAGCGTGCAGTCCGCGCCCTCTTCCGCGCCCTGGCGAACGCCCGGGTTGTTCTTGAGGTCGATCGTCCAGGTGCCGCCGCCGTCGCCGTTGATCTTGAACACGAACACGGCGCCGATGGCCTTCGCCTTGTCGAGATCGCCGGCGATCTTGTTGGGAAGGCGGGTCGTGAAATCGCTCTGTGCGTCGGCCATGGGATCGTCCTCCGGATCGGTGAATCGCGGTTCAGCGAGAGCCGGCGATCTAGCTGTGGGGCCGAGGTCGTGTCAAGCCGGAGCACCGATGTGGTAGGTTGATTGAAGGTCGAGTGGAGGAGCCACGATGAGCCTGAAGGACCGTCTGATCGCGCGTGGGATGAAGGTGATGCAGGACCCGCGCGTGGCGAAGCTGGCGCAGGACGAGCGGGTCGTGAAGGTGGCGATGCAGGCCTTCCAGCTGCGCGGCAAGGTGCAGGAAGAGATCGACCAGCGCGTGGAGACGGCGGCGAAGTCGCTCGGCCTCGTGACGAAGGACGAAGTGCGCGAGCTGAAGCGCACGATCAAGAAGCTCGAGACCGAGCTGAAGAAGACCCAAGCCGCGACCGACGCGATGAAGAAGGCGTGACGCTCCGGCGTCGAAGCCGGCGATGAGGACCACGTTCGGCTCGCCGCGACGACGGCGCCCCTTCGGGCGCTCCGTGGCTCGTGCGCTGCGAGAAGCCGTCCTCGCCGTGGCGCTGGTCTTGGCGCTCGCTCCCATGGCCGCGGCCCAGGGCGCCGATGCGGGGGTCGTGAGCCGAGCGCAGGACCTGTTCCACCAGGGCGTGGCCGCCTACGACGCGGGGCGGCTCGACGAGGCCGCGCGCCTCTTCGCCGAGGCGGATCGGCTGATGCCGAGCCCCGAGCTGGCGTTCAACATCGCCCGCATCTACGAGCGCATGGGCGATGCGCCGGCGGCGATCCGCCAGTTCGAGCGCTACCTGCGCGATGGCCACCCGCCGGACGCGGAGCGGGCCGACGTGGAGGCGCGCATCGCGGCGCTGCGCGCGCTCGAGACGCGGCAGCGCGATCAGATCATGACGGCGCCGCCCTCGACCGACGACATGACGGCCGAGGCGCGCACCTTCTTCCTGCGCGGCGTGGCCATGTTCCGCCGGCATCGGTACGACGCGGCGCTCGCGGCGTTCACGGCGGCCTACCGCTTCGCCGCGCTGCCCGAGGTCGTCTACAACCTGGCCGTCGCGAGCGAGCGCACCGGGCATACGCAGGATGCGATCGACTACTACCGCGAGTACCTTCGCGCGCGCCCGCAGGATCCGGGGCGCGCGACGATGGAGCGGCACATCGAAGAGCTGCGGCACGATCTGCACTGAGCGCGATCGGAACGGAGCGCGATCGGCACGGAGCGCGATCGGAACGGAGCGCGATCGGCACGGAGCGCGATCGGCACGGAGCGCAATCGGCACGGAGCGCGATCTGGGCTCGGGGCCTCTGCGCTCAGGCCTTCTCGTGCGGCGCGGCGCGCGGCGGCGGGACGCCGGTCAGACCGTGCACGTCCACGTGCTCGGCCTGCAAACGCCGGAACTCCTCGACCGCGGAGCGCAGCGTCGCGGGGTTGTCGCTGTGGATCACGACGACGAACTTCCCGTCGTGCAGCGCCTGCTCGTAGCGGCGCGCGCTCTGCTCGTGCACGCCCACGCCCACGAGCGCGCCGGTCATCGCGCCGACCCCTGCCGTGGCCGCCATCGCCGCGACGCCCGCCGCGACGACGAGCGCCATCGGGCCCAGGCCCACGCTCGCGGCGGCGAGCGCGATCGAGACGGGCCCCGCGCTCGCGAGCGCGCCGAGCGTGGCGCCCCACTTCGCCCAGTAGCGCGCGATCTCCGACTCGTGCTGGTTCGTGCGGTCGAGCTCGGGGGGCACGTCGTCCGTGATCACGCCGGGGCCGAAGATCGAGATGGAGCGGCGATCGATCTCGTCCATCTCCAGCCAGCGCATCGCGAGGTCCACCCCCTCGCGCGTCGGGAACACGGCGATGACGCCGTTGGGCTCCGGGCCTTCCATGCGAACCTCCGAAGTGGGAGTTAAGCACGCCACGCGCCGTCGCGATGGGCCGATCGAGCAGTGGGCACCAAGGCGCCCCGGTCGCTCACCAGCGATAGCCGAGCTGGAGCGACACCGTCGGACTCATGCCGTACTGGCGGATGGCCCCGGTGAGCGCCTCGCTCGCCTGGTCGAGCCCTGCGCTCGTCGCGGGGGCAGAGAGCGACACGTCGGCGTCGAAGGCCTGGATCCAGCCGATCGCCGGGCGGATCACGAAGTGGTCGAGGACGTAGAAGCTCCACCCGAGCTCCACCGTGAGCGCGTGCACGAGCAGCGACGCGTGCCCGTCGGTGGCCGTGGTCTGCGCATCGAAGAACTGCGCGATGCCTCCCACGTCCACGCGCGTGTCGCGAGAGAGCAACGTGTAGCCACCGAGCAGCTCGAGACCGAGCCCCTCGAAGGGCCGCACGCCGAGGTACGCGCGGCCGACGAGGCCGCCGTTCGCGAGGGTCGACACGATCGAGCCCGCACCGTTGCCGCCGTTCTCGTCGACGAGCTGCCCTGCGACGCCGCCGTAGGTCGTCATGCCCGCCGAGACGCCGAGGACGATGCGATCGAGCAAGACGATACGGAGCGCGAGCTCGATGTCGAGCGGTGCGAGCGTGCCGCCGATCAGCTCGACGCGCGCCCAGGGCGGCGGCGCGGGGGGCGGCGCCGGCGGCTCGTCCACGATCATCGCGGCGCGGTCCTCCATCACGTCCTGCGCGGCGGCGGGCGAGGCGGACGCGGCGGCCAGCGCGCCGATCGCGAAGGCGAACGACACCCAGCGACGCGCACGGCGAAGGGACGTGGACGGCGCCGCAGGCACCGAGGCGCCCGCCTCTCTCGGCGCCTCGGGGGCGAGCCCCCTCTGCCGATCGCCGCGCGGCGCATCCTTTCGCGCGCGCTTGTCGTCGTACATCGCGCGATCCGCATCGCGCAGGATGGCCTCGAGGCGCATCGTGGGATCCACGATCCGGATCCCGGCGCTGAAGGTGGCGCGCACGCCCAGCGCCTCCGCGTCGCGTGCGAACCGCTCACGCGCTCGGGCGACGAACGCCTCCGCGTCCTCGTACGTGGCGCGCGGGAGCAGCACGACGAACTCGTCACCGCCGAGACGCGCCGCGAGATCCACGCGCCGGGAGCTTCCGATGGCGCGCGCGAGCGCGACGAGCAGTCGGTCGCCGACGGCGTGACCGTGCACGTCGTTGTGCGTCTTGAAGTCGTCGAGATCGACGTACACCGCGGCGAGCGCCTCGTCCGCGACCTCGAGCGTGACGAGCACCTCGGCCGCGCGCCGCGCGAGCCCGCGGCGATCGAGCAGCCCGGTGAGCGCGTCGTGCGTCGCATCCCAGGCGAGGCGCCGCCGATCGCGAGCGCGCAGCACGACGAGCGCCACGAGCGACGCGACGGCGAGCGCATGGAGAAGCGAGGTGACGGCCGAAGGCTCACCGAGCGCCGCGTCGAGGACCCAGGAGCCGACGCCGGCGGCGGAGCCGGAGAGGAGAGGCCGCGCGGCACGCCGCCACGGCCGCCACCCGTGCTGCGATCCCGACAGGCCGTGGAACGAGAGGGACATCGAGTGGCTCACGCTCTCCACATTGCGAAGAGCGTGCTCAGCGGAGATGCCTGTGTTCTCGCGGCCGCGCTCGGGGCGGCGATGCGGAGCCCGCAGCGGGCTGCGGATTCCGCACGCGCGCCGCTCAGCGCACGCGACCGAGCGGCGTTCCCGGCCGCGCGAACGCCACGAGCGCCGTCTCGTCCGTGCTCAGCCCGAGGTCGGCGATCGCCTGCGGTGACAGGTCGATGATGCGGCCGGTGCGCGTGTGCGGGCCCCAGTCGGCGGGGCGCACCACGACCTGCACGCCGGTGCGCGGGTTGGTGAGCACGAGCCGCGCGGTGCGCCAGAACGCCGTGCCCTGGGGCTGGTAGGCGAAGCGCATCGCGCAGTAGTAGTAGCGCTCCGGGTGCGCCGCGAGCGTGGCGGCGTCGGGGTTCATCGGCGAGTTCAGGGAGCGCGCGACCTCGCCGCTGATCGCGACGGTCTCGGTGGGGCCGACGCCCGTGTCGGTCGGGCCGCCGAACCAGCTCACGCGGCCCGAGACCCAGCTCTGCCCGTGGTAGTCGACGACGGTGCCGTAGGGCTCGGTCGAGACGCCGAGCGTCGCGCGCAGCGTGCTGTTGGCGAGCCCGGCGCGCGGGATCTCCGCGCCGCTCTGCGTGAGCCCGGCGTACGCATCGGTGCTCGTGCTCGACGGCGGCATCGTGGCGCCGCAGTCCTCGCTCGCCGTGAGCGTGTAGCGCGCGCTCGTCGAGACGCGGCCGCGGAACGCGCCGTCGAGCACGGCCCAGTCGGTCACGTAGACGTACACGTCGAGATCGCTCGCCGCCGTGAGCGAGACGCTCGCGCTGCTGTCGCCGCGGCCCGATCGCGCCGAGATCACCTGGACGCTCGGGTGCAGCGCCGCGACCTCGCCGCCGTACGCCACGCGCCCGCTGCGATCGGAGACGAGGATCGCCGGCGTGAAGGTGCCGCTCGTGCGCGCGAGCGTGATCGTGGTGACACCGCCCGGGAAGAGGTGCGCCCAGTAGCGGTGCACGGAGTAGCTGCCGCTCGAGAAGTCCTCGCTCTTGCTCCAGCTGCCGCACGACGCGAAGGCGGCCGTCGGGTTCCAGCACGTCGCGGTCGCGCACGGGTAGAGCGTGTCGGTGCACTCGCTCGTGCCGACGGCCCCGGTCCACGTGCACGCGCTGCCCGCATCGAGACACGCGCCTTGCGAGGCGCAGTAGCCGCAGCCCGCGGCCGCCGCGCACGCGCCGCACGCGAGCCCGCCGCAGCTCGTCGGCGTGGGCGTCGGCGTCGGATCCGGCGGCGGCATCGACATCGTGCCGTCGCCGAGCGAGTGCGACTGCCCGGTCGCGAGCAGCTGGTCGATGCGCGCGTAGAGGTAGTCGCCCGGGCAGTCGGTGCTCGCGCCGGCGTGATCGCGGTGGCCGCGCACGGCGTTGCGATCGAGCGAGATGCCGTAGAGGCGCGAGAGCGTGCCGAGCAGGCGCCCGCCCGCGTCGAGCATCACGTCGGGCGGCGTCGTCGGGCCCATCGAGCCGCAGCCGGTCGAGTGGAAGCAGCCGATGAACGAGACGCCGATGTTGCCCGTGTTGTTGTTGCTGACGTGCGCGCCGAGCAGCTCGATGGGGCGGCCCTCGAAGATGCGGCCGTCGATGCCGACGAGGAAGTGGTAGCCGATGTCGCACCAGCCGCGCGTGTCCATGTGGTAGCGCTGGATGCTGCGCACCTGGCGATCGGGGTTCGCCGAGGGCGTGTCGGTGTAGTGCACGGCCATGCGGTAGCGGCGCGCGTCGCGCGTGGTGCAGCGCGTGGCCGCGGCGCCCCACGACGAGCGCGTGACGATGCCGAGGCCCATCAGGTCGGCGGTGAGCGGCGCGACAGCGGCGCCATCGCTCGGCGCGGCCACCTCGGGCTCGGGCTCGTCGGGAATGGTCGCGTTCCACGTGATCGACGCGACGCGGTCGAGCGCGTCGACCGGGATGCGGAGCTGCGCGCCCGTGGCGACCGTGCCGAGCTCGGCCAGGCCCACGTGGTGATCGCCCTCGCTGTAGGTCGCGCCGAGCGGCACCCACTCGGTCACGCCGTCGCCGTCCTCGGTGCCGCGCGCCTCGAGGGGCGGGAACTCGCCGTCGGCCGCGAGCTGCACGAGGACGCCGACGCGCGATGCGGCCGCCTCTTCCTCGAGCGGGGGCGAGACGAGGTAGTCGCCGTCGCGGAGCCAGCCTGCCGTCATCTCCGCGGTCGTGACCGTGAGGTCGACGGGCAGGAGCGCCTGCTCGCCCGGCCTGCGGTGGCCGAGGCGCGAAGCGCACGACGACACGAGCACGAGGCAGGCGACGACGAGGAGCGCGCGGCGAACGACGACGGGGACGACGGCCATGGAGAACCTCCGCTCGAGACGCGCGAGGCCATCGCAAGGCCGATGCCGTTGAAATCACGGAAGATCGTCTTGTACGCGGGTGTCGCATGCCGACCGCGCTCGACAGCGATCGGGGCGAGGCGGCCCCGGGATCGGGCGGATGTGCACGCTGTCGACCGCGGTCGACAGGGCAGTGCGGACCCCACCGAGGGAGCGTGGAGCGCGTGGTAGCGTCGCCGCCCCGTGACCTCCGCCAGGCTCTCTCTCTCGACGGCTCTCCTCCTCGTTCTCGGCTGCGGCGGCCCTACCGCGACCGCGCCGACCTCCTCCGTCGCCGCGCCCCAGGACGAGCCGGCCTGGATGGCCGAGGTCCGCGCCGCGCAGCAGCGCGCCGAGACGGGGGCCCAGACCTTCGATCACGTGCAGGGCCTCACCGACGCAGCCGGCCCGCGCCTGGCCGGCTCCACGGGCGACCCGCTCGCGGTCGCATGGGGCGTGGCGCGCATGCAGGCGCTCGGCTTCGCGAACGTGCACGCCGAGCCCGTCACCGTGCACGTGTGGGCGCGCGGCGAGGAGCGCATCGAGATGACCAGCCCGGTGCCGCACCGGCTCGCGGGCGCCGCGCTCGGCGGCTCGGTCGGCACGCCCGAGGGCGGGATCGAGGCCCTCGTCGTGCGCGTCGCCTCGCTCGACGAGCTGCGCGCGCTGCCGCGAGAGCAGGCCGAGGGGCACATCGTCTTCGTCGATGCGCGCATGGAGCGGGCACGCGACGGGCACGGCTACGGGCAGGGCGTGCGCGTGCGCATCCAGAGCGCCTCGATCGCGGCCGAGCGCGGGGCGCTCGCCGTCGTGATCCGCTCCGTCGGGACCGACGACACGCGCTTCGCGCACACCGGCGTGATGCACTACGAGGACGGCGTCGCGCGCATCCCGGCCGCCGCGATCAGCAACGCCGACGCCGACGTGCTCGCCCGCACCCTCGCCGCCGGTCAGGACGTGCGCCTGCGTCTCTCGCTCGGCTGCCACGAGCTGCCCGACGCGCAGAGCGCGAACGTGATCGGCGAGGTCCCGGGCACCGATCGCGCGAGCGAGGTCGTCCTGCTCGGCGCGCACCTCGACTCGTGGGACCTCGGGCGCGGCGCCGTGGACGACGGTGCGGGCGTCGCGATCGTGATGGAGGCCGCGCGCCAGATCCTCGTGAGCCCGACGCGCCCGCGGCGCACGGTGCGCGTGGTGCTCTTCGCGAACGAAGAGAACGGCGGCGCCGGCGCGCACGCCTACGCCGAGGCGCACGCGAGCGAGCTCGGCGCCCACGTCGCGGCGCTCGAGGCCGACTTCGGCGATGGCGCGGCGTGGGGCCTGCGTACGCCCGACGCGCCCGAGCGCACGGAGGCGTGGCAGCGCGTGGCGAGCCTGCTCGCGCCGATGGGCGTCGAGTGGACGGCCGAGGAGCCGCACGGCGGCGCCGACATCGGGCCGATGCACGAGGCGGGCGGCGTCCCGGCGGTCGACGTGGAGCAGGACGGAACGCGCTACTTCGATCTGCACCACACGGCCAACGACGTGCTCACCGAGATCGACCGGAGCTCGCTCGACCACGCGATGCGCGCCGTGCTCACCGTCGCCTACGCCGCCGCGCTCGACGTGGACGGCATCCACCGCTGACGCGCGCGCCGGCGCTCGCCTCCGGATGTCGACCGAGGTCAGAACGAGAGGCGCAGGCCACCGGGGACGAGGCTGACCTCGAGCCCCTCGCGCAGCTCGTCGGGGACCGTGTGCCGGGTGCGCACCGAGCGCGTCTCGCGGAAGTCCAGCTGCGACTGCAGCACGCCCGCGATGGCGAAGACGGCGAAGAGGCCGGCGCAGGTCCAGTTCGTCACCTCGGTGCCGAGGAGCGCGTCGTTGACGCGGCTGCGCGACTCGGCGGAGTGCACGCCGCTGCTCGGATCGGAGGGATCGAACGAGCTCGCGATCGCCTGGTGCGCGACGAGCGTGGCGAACGCGGCGATGCCGAAGACCGCTTCGGTCGTGAAGAAGAGCCAGCCGAGACCCTCGTCGCCGTTCTGGAACTGGCCGGCGCCGAAGGGCACGAGGGCGAGCAGACGCGAGGACTCGACGGGCGCCTCGACGTCGCTCTCGGCGATCTCGAGCAGGCGCCGCGCGCGCTCGCGCTCGGCCTCGAGCTCGGCCTCGATGCGCGCGCGCTCGGCGGCGTCGGCCGCCTCGCGCCGCAACCGATCCCGCACCTCGCCGAAGAGCTCGACGGCCTCCTCGGGGAACTGGCTCGGATCGAGCTCGTAGGCCGGGTTCGTCGTGAGCAGGCGCTCGAACTGCACGCGCGCGTCGTCGGTGCGCTGGAGAAAGACGTAGCTCGCCGCGAGGTACTTGCGCGCCTCCTCGACGAGGAGCGGCGTGGTCAGCAAGGGAGGCTCGGTGCCGACGAGCGTCTCGAAGAGCTGCGCCGCGCGAGGCCAGTCGCGCGCGCGGTAGGCGTCGCGCGCGGTCTGGAAGTCGTCGAGCTCGCTCGCCGCGGCACGCGCCGGCGCGAGCAAGAGGACGAGCAGCGTGAGCGCGCCCCCGAGGCACGCTGCGATCGCCTGCCGCGACGGGAGCGCCACGAGCACTGTATAGGCCGGCCGGTTCGGCCTGTCACCGTTCTCGTCGGTGGGCGGTCGCGCGCGGTGCGTGGCGCGCTACGCACCCTCAGGGCGCGTCGGTCGTGCGCTGCCCGACCGTCACCTCGAGCGCCCGCAGCGCGCCGGCCGTCAGCGTCACTTGGCCGTTGTAGGTCTCGTAGGAGTGGTCGTCGGGCACGACGCTGAGGGTGATGACGCGCGTGTCGTGCACCGGATCCTCGACGCCCGTCATCGGCACGGTGATGAGGTCGTGCGTGCGCTGGGGCGGCAGGCCCGAGATGATCACGACGCCGCGCACGTTCGCATCCACGCGGAGCGACGCGGGCGCCGGCGGGAGCGCCACCTCGATGGTCGTCGTTCCCGGCCCTGGCTCGATCTCGCGCGTGAGGTCGAGCTCGCCGAAGGCGGACAGGGTCGACGAGAAGTGGAACTGGTGGCGTCCGGGCGCGAGGTCGACCGCTCCGGCGCGCGCGGACGTCAGCGGCGGCCCGCCGTCGATGCTGATGCGGTAGTTCTCGGTGAGCGTGTTGTGGAAGACCACGTGGCGCGGCGTGGTCGAGGTCGGCGTGCGGCGCGTGATGGGCGGCAGCCACGCGACCGCGCTCTCCTCGGTGCCGGCATCGAAGTCCGCGTCGGTCTCGCTTCCGCCGTCCGTCGCGTCGAGCGCCGCGTCGTCCTCCGCACGCGCCGTCCCCACCGAGGCCTCGGCGCTCGCGTCGTGCGCGTCGGCGAGCACGAGCGCCACGCCGCCCGCATCGGGCGAGCCCGTGCTCGCGTCGCCATCGCCGACGAAGAAGCGCGAGACGCCGACCGCGAGCACGAGCGCGCCGAGGATCACGGCGCCCCCGATCGCGAAGCGCCGGCCGCTCTCGGCCCGCTCGCGCGCGCTCCCGATGTGCGAGAGCAGCGCGAGCGCCTCGGCGTTGCCCTCGTCGAGCGCGAGCACCCGCCCGAGGCATGCCTGGGCCTCGGCGATGCGACCTGCCTGCTTCGCCTCGCGCCCACGCGCGAGCGAGCGCTCGACGATCTTCTGCGTGATCTCCTTCGTGCGCTCGGCAGGCGCGGCGAGGAACTTCGCGACCTCGTCGTGCGCGTCGCCCATCGCCAGCTCGCGGGTGAGCGCGGTGAGCGCGGCCTCCATCTCCTCGGCCGACGCGTAGCGGTCCTCGGGGCGCTTCTCGAGCGCCTTCTTGATCACCGCGGCCATCCCCGCCCCGAGCGCCGGCGCGAAGCGCTCGGGATCGGCGTAGTCCCCGTCGACGACGCGCTTGAGCACCTGGTGCGGGTTCTTGCCGGTGAAGGGCAGCCGCCCGGTGCACAGCAGGTAGAGCACCGTGCCGAGCGCGAACAGATCCGTCCGGCGATCGGCGTGCCCGCCCTCGATCTGCTCGGGCGCCATGTGGCCGGGCGAGCCGAGGATCTGGCCCGTCGCCGTCATCGACTGGCTGTCGACCATGTCGGCGATGCCGAAGTCGGTGAGCTTCAGCTCGCGGTTCTCGTGGAGCAGGATGTTCTCGGGCTTCACGTCGCGATGGACGATGCCCTTCTCGTGCGCGGCCGCGAGCGCGCGGCACACCTCGATGGCGAAGCAGGCCGCGACCTCCGACGGGACCGGCGCGTGGTCGTCGCTCCACTTGCGGAGCGTGGGCCCCGTGAGCAGCTCGGCGGCGATGTAGCTCTCGTCGGAGTCTTCGCCCGAGTAGTCGTAGATCTCGAGGACGCGATCGTGCTTGAGGCGCGCGACCGACTGCGCCTCGCGACGAAAGCGCGCCCGCGCCTCGGCCGCCCCGCGCAGGTGCGGGTGCATGATCTTCAGCGCGACGAGGCGATCGAGCTTGGTGTCGCGCGCGCGAAAGACCGTGGCCATCCCGCCGTGGCCGATCTCGCTCTCGACTTCGTACTTCTCGACCTTGCGAACCATCCGAGCGCCGTGCGGCTCAAGGCGTCTCGGGCTTGGACGCGGGCGCGGGCTCGGGCTTGGCAGCCGCGGCGCCGGCCGTGGCGGGCGCGACACCGACGCGCTTCTCGATCGTCTCGAGCCGCGCGAGCAGGCGCTCGCTCAGCTGGTCGAGCTTCTCGTGGAGGAAGGCGACCTTCGCCTCGGCCGACACGTTGATGTTGTACTCGATGTCGTTCTTGATGCGGTCGCGCGCGACCTGGCGGTTCTGCGAGAGCATCACGAGCACCGAGAGGATGATCGCCTCGAGCGACACGCTCATCGTCAAGAGGCCGAACGGGAACGGATCGAAGCCGCCCGCCGGACCGTTCACGAGCGGCGGCACGTTCAGCGCGATCCAGATCGTGAACAGGACGAGGTGGATCATGAGGAAGGGGATCGAGCCCGAGAACTCGGTGACCCAGTCGGCGGCGCGCTCGATCGCCGTGCTCTTGTCCTCGGTCTCCTCGTTGACGTTCTTGGCCGCGTTCGCGCGCAAGAGGCGCGAGGTCTCGCGCAGGCGCCGGCCCGTCGCCGTCAGCAGGTCCATCGCGGCGGCGGGCTTCACGCGGAAGAGCTCGTCGAGGTCGCCACGGTCGACGACGATGAGCTCGGCGTCCTCGGTCACGGTGGCGGTCGCGTTGCGCGGGCCGTTGTCGAGGAGCGAGATCTCGCCGAAGAAGTCGCCCGCGCGCGCCGTCTCGAGCACCACGCGCTCGCCCGTCTGGCGCTTGATCCACATCTCCACGGCGCCCGAGCGCACGATGTAGAGCTCGCCGCCCGGGTCGCCGATGTGGAACAGGGCCTCGCCGCTCTTGGCCTTTCGCTCGTCGACCCGCTCGGCGAGCGCGGCGCGCTCCGACGCGTCGAGCATCGCGAAGAACGGCACTTCGCCGAGAATGTCCGCGTTCGTCGCCATGGCCGGCGAAGGTACCACCGGGGGCGCGGCGAACGGAACGGGTAGGAAGGCGGAGGAGCGGAGCGACGAGGCGGAGCGGGAGTGAGCGTGATCCGGCTCTGCCGGTCACGCGAGAGGGCGCGCGAGCGCCGTCTGGAAGCTCACTCGCAGCCGACGCGCGTGTCGTCGATCACGAGGTCGTCGAAGTACGCATCGTAAGGCGTCGTGGCGCTCTGGTAGTTCCGCAGGCCCACCGTGACCCGGTCGAACACCTCGACCGGGATTCCGTTCGTGCCCGTGTACGCGATCGAGGTGACCTCGGTGCCGTCGTAGAAGAAGCGGTAGCTGTCGGTGTCGTGCTCGACGTACCACTCGGCGCAGTGCCAGGCGCCGTCGAAGGACGCGTAGTCGTAGCTCGAGCCGACGCAGCAGTGGTCGTCCGGCGTGTTCAGCAGGAACTGCGCATCGCCCTGGTCGCTCATCACGGTGTCGACGACGCGCGTCTCGCCCGTCCCGAGCAGCGCGAGCAACGTCGCGTGGTTCACCGTCCCCGAGGGCGGCACGAACGCGGGCGCCGTCACGCGGTAGTAGATGCGGCCCCAGTGGTGTCCGCCCGCGGCGCCGAGCGCGGCGATCGAGTGCACGGCGCGGTGCTGGCCGCTCTCGGCGATCGCACCGTGGAGCGCGTGCGTGCCGCCGTGGTGCTGCTCGGTCGTGACGCTCGGATCGCCGTCCATCCACCCGTGGTCGATGGTCCACCCCGCCGGCAGCGCCGACCCGGTCGCGCTCTCCCAGTCCTCGCAGAAGAGATAGTCGTGGCCCGCGCAGCCCGGCCCTGCGCTCGTGCCGGCGTCGTCCCCCGGCGTCGTGCCCGCGTCGTCGGCGGGGCGATTCGCGTCCGGCCCCGTGTTGCCAGCCGCGTCCACGCTCGCGGCGTCGCGCGTGCCCGCGTCCGTCCCCGTGGCGGGGTTGCTCGAGCCGCATCCCGGGAGGGAGATCCAAGAGAGCACGGCGAGACCGACGAGGGCACGTTCCATCGGCCCAGGCTACCGCGACCGAGGGCACCGAGGGCAGCCGAGCGACGCCCGCCCCCGCAAGGTCGTTGCCGTCGCCGCGCATTCCCGCTATTCCCGGTGCGCCATTGGCATCGGGCGCCCTTCGCCCCATGCCTCGGGCTTCGGAGGTGTGATGGAATCGGAGCTGGTCTCGCGGGACGTGGCGGTCATGGAAGAGGGCGCGGAGCTCTTGCGCTTCTCGACCTGCGGCAGCGTCGACGACGGCAAGTCCACGCTGATCGGGCGCCTCCTCTACGACACGAAGGCGATCTTCGAGGACCAGCTCGCGCACGTCGAGGACGTCTCGCGCCGCCGCGGCGACGAGTACACGAACCTCGCGCTCCTCACCGATGGCCTTCGCGCCGAGCGCGAGCAGGGCATCACGATCGACGTCGCCTACCGCTACTTCGCGACCCCACGCCGCAAGTTCATCATCGCGGACACGCCCGGGCACATCCAGTACACGCGCAACATGGTGACCGGCGCGAGCACGGCGAACCTCGCCATCGTGCTCGTCGACGCGCGCAAGGGCCTCGTCGAGCAGTCGCGCCGCCACTCGTTCCTCGCCTCGCTGCTCCGCATCCCGCACCTCGTGTTCGCCGTGAACAAGATGGATCTCGTCGACTGGGACGAGGCCGTGTTCCGCCGCATCGAGGCCGAGTTCCGCAACTTCGCCAGCAAGCTCGACGTGCAGGACATCGCGTTCATCCCGATGAGCGCGCTCAAGGGCGACAACGTCGTCGATCGCTCGACGAACATGCCCTGGTTCAAGGGCAGCCCGCTGCTCCACCACCTCGAGACCGTGCACATCGCGAGCGATCGCAACCTCATCGACGTGCGCTTCCCCGTGCAGTGGGTGGTTCGTCCCCAGTCCGGCTCGCACCTCGACTACCGCGGCTACGCGGGCGTCGTGAGCGGCGGCATCCTCAAGCCGGGCGACGACGTGATCGCGCTGCCGAGCGGCTTCGGCTCGAAGATCAAGAAGATCGAGACCTACGACGGCCCGGTGAGCGAGGCGTTCGCGCCGATGAGCGTCACCGTGCACCTCGAGGACGAGATCGACATCTCGCGCGGTGACATGCTCTGCCGCCCGCACAACCAGCCCACGGTCGCGCAAGACCTCGAGGCGATGATCTGCTGGATGACCGACAAGCCGCTCGAGCTGCGCGGTCGCTACCAGCTCAAGCACACGACGCGCTGGGTGCGCGCCATCGTGACGAACGTGCAGTACGAGCTCGACGTGAACACGCTGCACCGCAAAGAAGGCGTGACGACGCTCGGCCTGAACGGCATCGGCCGCATCTCGCTGCGCACGCAGGCGCCGGTGTTCTACGACGAGTACCGCCGCAACCGCGCGACGGGCAGCTTCATCCTCGTGGACGAAGCGACGAACAACACCGTCGCGGCGGGAATGCTGCTCTAGATCGCTGGGCGCGTCGTGGCTGCCGTCGAAGTACTGCTGGTCCAGCCCGGAGCGTCGCTCGGGACGTTCGGCTCACTGGTGATCGCGGTCACGGATGGCCCGAGCGCGCTCGAGGCGTCGAGCGTGCGCGTCGCGGTCGACACGGTCGCGCGCTTGCGGCGCACCTCGCATGCCCAGCGCCTGATCTACGTGTACGTCGTCGGCGAGCGGTCGGGCCTGCCGAGCGACGAGACGCGCGCGATCACGGCCGAGCTCGCGGGTCTCGTCGACGCCGTCGTCGGGGTGCACGAGGGCCAAGGCTTCCGCGCGAGCGTGGTGCGCGGGATCGTCGTGGGCATCTCGATGCTCTCGCGCTCGCGGATGCGTCCGGAGGTCGTCTCGACGGTGGCCGAGGCGGCCGCGAAGCTCGCCGAGCGTCATCCCGACCTCGGGAGCGAGAGCGCGGTACGCGCGGCGATCGAGCAGGTCCGCGGCGCCGTCGGGCCCGATCCCGGCTGAGCGCGCGACCCGATCCGGTGCCGGCGCGCGAGCGTCGCTGACAAGATCGGACATTCGGTCGACCGGCTGACCTCGGCTCCTCAGCCTTCGGCATGCGCTACGACCGCTCGCTCGCCTCGCTCGTGCTCGCTTCGCTCGCGCTCGTGCTCGTCTCGCCCTCGGGCGCGCGCGCCCAGACGTGGAACGACGGCTCCATCTCGCGCGTCCGCCACGCGTGCTGGCAGGGCATCTACGATCCGATCCCCGAGGACCTCGCGTGGACGTGGACGGGCTTCGAGGGAAGCCCCGTCGTCGGACAGCCCTATCGCGTGCACGTCGCGGTCGGCGGTCTCGGCTGCAGCGGCGCCTACGTGCTGCCGCAGATGAAGCTGCCGCGCGGCACGACCTGGATCGTCGATGCGACGCATCCCGTGCGCTGCTTCTACGAGCGCACGTCCACGGGCGTGACCGAAGAGATCACGGACGGCTCGTGCCCGCAGTCGCTCGTCGTGGGCCCGCACCCGAACAACGGCGCGTACCCGAACCCGGACGGGCAGCACAACGAGATGGTCGCCTTTCCTCCGACCACGCAGCCCTACTGGCCGCTCCCGCCGGGCGTGATCCTCACGGTCGAGGCGTGGGTCGTCTCGTCGGCGACGATGTCCGGCATCGCGACGAACGACTACCTCCTCGCCGCGACGCAGATCCTCGACAACAGCCCGGGCAATCCGACGGTCGTGGACGACGGTCCTCCGGGCTCGTACGCGGGCGGTAGCTACCCGTCCTCGGGCGCCTGGCAGGGCGTGTTCGTGTTCCCCTCGACCTCCGCCGCCCCGCGCATCGCGTATCCGGTGCCCGTCACGACGGCGGTCGATCAGACGACGGCCTCCACGCGCGCGCTCGTCGTCAATGCGGGATGCCTCTCGCCGCGCCAGGTGCGCTTCAACCTGCTCTACCCCGACCTCGTCACCGATCCGCCCGGCTCCGCGTTCGCGGGTGGCGAGTGCACGCCGCTTCCCGACGGCTCCGGCGACGAGTGCGTCGCGCACTGGACCGGTCTGATGCCGGGAACGACCTACGCGTTCCAAGCGACCTTCGATCCGGCGACGCTCACCGGCTGCCCGGCGCCCGTCGGGAGCGATTCGTGGCAGCTCTTCACGACGGCCTCGCCGCCCGGCGCCGAGCGGCACGCGGTGCTCGCGCACGCGGAGGGCCCCGGCACGATCTCGCTCGCACCCGAAGGCGGCAGCTATCCGGCGGGAACGTCGGTGACGGTGACCGCGACGCCCGAGGCCGGTGCGCATCTCGTCGCGCTGCGCGTCGATGGCATGTCGACGAGCGCGCCAGCCGTCGTGGTGGCGAGCGCGGACCACGACGTGATCGCGGTCTTCGCGCTCGACGATGCGGACGGCGGCAGCGCGAGCACGGTCGACGCGGGCGGATCCACGACGGGCGATGCCGGCGTCTCGCCGGGGGCCGACGGCGGCGGCGGGCGCCTCGACGGCGGCAGCAGCGGCGGTGGCGGCGGCGGCGGCGGATGCAGCGCGAGCCCCGAGGGACGCGCGCACGGCGGCCTGGTGCTCGCAGGGCTCGCGCTCGTCATGGCTCTCGGTCGTCGCCGCGATCGCCGACGCCCCGGCGGCCCCTGGCGCGCGAGCGGCCGCCGCGGTGCGCCGCCCACGCACGCGTGGGCACCTCGACACGCGGTCGCGCGCGATCGCGCGCGATCGCGGCACCACCGCCCAGGCACGGGTGGTGCGCGCTGGGCCGAGTGCGCTCGACCGCCCTCGCCACGCTCGCGACCCTCGCGCTGGTGCTCGCGCTCGCCGCGTTGCTCGCGGAGCGCGAGCCCCCGGTGGGGCTGCGGCAGAGCCCACCGAGCCCACCGGGTGCGTCCCTCGCCGCGACCTCGCTCGAGGGGCCCGAGACCACGGAGCTGCGCATCCATCTCGCCACGCGGTTCGGAGCGGACGGCGGCGTCGGCACCGCGGACGCCGCGGCGCCCGAGCCCGAGCCCGCCACCGGCATCCTCGCGGGCGCGCTGACGCGGCTCCTCTGTCCGCGCGCGGCCCGGGTGCTGTGTGCGGCGCGCCGACGGTACGGGTGCGGGGCCCCGACCGAGGGCGACGCCACGTGCGAGGAGACGACCGAAGCGGACTGCGGCGCCTGGGCGGAGCGCCACTACGGATGGGTGCAAGACGCATACGTCGTCGATGACGCCAGTCTCGCGTTCTGCCTGCGCGCGCTCGAGCACGACGCCGGCCGTGGCGCGAGCATCGACCTGGATCTCTCTTGCCAGGAGCTGGCGCGCGACACGGCGCGCGTCGGCGAGCCGTGCGCCCACGAATTCGCCGGCTGCGGCGACGACGGCTTCTGCATGGGCGGGCGGTGCCGCGCCGCGACGACGCTCGGAGAGCCCTGCGACGAGGTCGACTGCGCGCGCGATCTCGTCTGCATCGCCGGGCTCTGCACGCGGGCGACGCCGCGCGGCGGCGTGTGCGATCCGGAGTCGGTGTGCGCCGAGCGCGGCGACGAGTGCCTCGCGGGGCGCTGCGCGCCGTTCGACCCGGGCGGCGTCGAGGCGCCCGATGGCCGATGTCGCTCGGACGCGGAATGCGACGTGGGCCGCCAGTGCGTGGGCGACGACTACCGCGGCACCTGCGCGGCCGCGCCGCAACGAGGGCGCCCTTGCCTCGCCGACGCCGAGTGCGAGCCGCTGAGCTGCTCGGAGGCGGGGCGATGCGAGGAGCCCGCGCCCACCGCCGGCGGGGCCCTCCGCGAGGGAGAGGCCTGCGAGATCGCGAGCACGACGCCCGGCTGCCGCGCCGATCTACGCTGTGCGTACGGAGGCGCGCTCGGCTACGTGTGCGTGCGGCTCGCAGGCCTCGGCGAGGACTGCGAGCTGACCGGCTGCCGCGAAGGGACGTGCACCTGGGGCTATGCCGACGGGCACTGCGAGCCCGAGCTCTGCGAGAGCGCGCTGTTCCGGTCCGAGGACGAGGAATGAGCCCGCGCTCGCGCGAAGCTCAAGGCGTGACAGGAAACCTGTCGCGCCTTGTCCTACCCGAGCGAGAATCGCTCGGGTTTTGGGGTTTGGAAGGAACCCGACAGGGGGATTCCTGTCGGGCCTTCAGTGCGCGGCGCGCGCGACGGGCCGGCGACGGCGGGAGAGCACCTCCGCGGCGAGCTCGAGCTCGGTGGCGAGGGTCGTTCCGTGGATCGTCACGCTCAAGCTCGTGCCCGTGTAGACGCCCCAGAGCAGCCCGATGACCTGCCCTTCCTCGTCCATGACCGGACCGCCGCTCGAGCCCGGCTCTGCCTCGGCGTCGAGCAGGATGCAGTTGTGGCCCTCGCCGCACGCTTGATCGGAGAGCAGCGTCCCCGTGACGACCCCCGCGACGACGCCTTCCGTCGTGATGAAGAAGAGCCCACCGGGGTTGCCGCCGACCACCACCCGCTCTCCGCGCACGAGCTGTGCGTCGGACACCTCCAGCGGCGGCGCCTCGAGGGCGCCTTCGGTGACCAGCACCGCGACGTCGACGTGGTCCGAGATGTAGCGCGCGTGCGCGAGGTGCTCGGTGCCGTCGTAGAGGACGACCCGGAGGGGATCGGCGTTCTCGGCGACGTGCGCCGCCGTGACGATGACGCGCCGCGCTCCGACGAGGGTGACGAAGCCGGACCCGAAATCGCCATCCGGGCGCTCGATGCGGACCATCGCGCGCACGCAGCGATCGTGGACCTCACGCAGATCGGCGGGCGCCGTGGAGGCGTCGGTCGGCGGAGGCGTCCCCACATCCTGCGCACGTGCCTCCGAACCGAGGCCCAGCACGAGTCCCATGAGCGCGGCCGCGAGACGCAACCCCATCGTGACCCGGTGTGACCCCGGCTCGCGAGCGGCCTTGGGTGGAAGTTGCGTCGCGAAACGAACGACGCGGAGGGAGACCGCGCTCTCGAGCGCCCGCGGTGCGGATGGGCCGCACCTCGATCGACCCATCGACGACGGGATCGGGGAAGCCGCCGCGGTCGATCTCGGTCACGACGACGCCATGGCGCGCATCGCGGAAGGCCCACTCCTCGACGGGAGGCGAGAGCGGATCGGCGAGCCCATCGCAGCCGGCGAGCACGACGAGGAGGACGAAGTAGAGCCAGCGCACGCAGCCTCCGACGTCGGCCGCGCCGAGATTCTTCCTGCTTCGGGCCGAGCCGTCGGCCGTGCTCGGCGAACGGTACGATAGAGTCGCTGCATGGGCACCGACCCCGAGCTGGACGCCGCTCTCGACGCCTTGCTCGCGTCGATCGCCCGCGGGGCCGACGATCTCGACGCGCCGGTCGCCGTCCGGCTCCTGGGGCCCGCGCGCGTCGAGCCGCGCATGCGATCGCTCGCGAACGACCCTCGCTGGGAGGCGCGGGCCGCCGTCGCCGCCGTGTTGCGCTGGCTTCCGGGCGAGGACGGCGCGCAGCCGGCGCAGGACGCCGTCCGTGAGCGCGCGCTGCTCGTGGGCGCGATGGCCGAGCGCGAGGCCGACGCGCGAGCGCTCGCCGAGCTGGTCGCCGCGTTCGTCGAGCTGAAGAGCGCGATGAGCGAGCCCGAGGTCGTCGCGCTCGGAACGCGGTACGCGACCCACGCCAGCGCGGACGTACGCGGCGCCGCGATCGCGGTCCTCTCCGGGTCCGACCACGAGGAGGCTCTCGCGACGCTCGTCCGTGCCACACGCGACGAGCACCCGCGCGTGCGCGACACGGCGTGCTTCGGCCTCGGGCACATGCTGGGCTCGCCCTCGATGCCCGGCGGGATCGTGGACACGGCCGAGATCCGCGAGGCGCTCGCCGCGCGGCTCGACGACGACGACGTGGAGACCCGCGAAGAGGCCGCGACCGGGCTCGCGCTGCGGGGCGACGAGCGCGGCCTCGCGGTCGTCGAGACCCTTCTCGCGCGTTTCGACGAGGAGGGCGTCACCCAGCGCGTCCTGATGACGGCGAGCGAGGCGCCCCACGCGCGCTACGTGGCTCCCCTCGAGCAGATCGTTCGTGAGAGCCCCGACCTCGAAGCGGCCGTCTGGGCGCTGGAGGAGTGCCGAGCCGCCGCGACCCGGCGCGTCTGCCGCGGCCCGCGCTTGCATGCCGCATGCGATTGCTTCCGCGGTTTGCCCGGTCTGCCGCGACCCTGAGGCGGTACGGCTCCTCGTACACCGAGGAAGGGCGGGAGGAAGAGAAGCGCGAGCGAGAGGAACCGATGGTCTCGCATGCGGCTCCCCTTCGCAGCGCGCGTGCCGTGCTTCTTTCCGCGGGATCTCGGCTCGAACCGGCGCCAGCTCGAACGTCTCTTTCGACTCGACGGCCGATCCCGGGGGTCGCGCTCGAACGCTTCGTGGCACCGGCTCGGCCCTTCGGAACGCCGCGCGGGGCGGCGAGCCGTCGTGATAGCGTTCTGCCCCATGCCGATGCGCGTCGTCTTCCTCTCGCCCGCCTATCCCCCCGAGATGCAGCAGTACACCCGCGGCCTCGCCGAGGTCGGGGCCGAGATCTACGGCATCGGAGACAGCCACCCGCAGGCGCTCCCCGGCGACGTGAAGCGCTACCTGCACGGCTATCTCCAGGTGCCGCGCATCATGGACGAGGAGGACGTGGTCGCGCGCGCCACCGAGTGGCTGCGCGGCAAGCCCATCGATCGCGTGCTCGCGAACTGGGAGCCGCTCGTGATCCTCGCCGCGAAGATGCGTGAGCGATGGGGCATCCCCGGCATGAGCGTCGACACCGTGCGCGGCTTCCGCGACAAGCAGCTGATGAAGGAGCGCGTGAAGGCCGCCGGCCTGCGCACGCCTCGCTCGCGCCGCGTCCGCACCGTGAAGGACACCTACGAGGCCGCCGAGGAGATCGGCTACCCGCTGGTGGTCAAGCCCATCGCCGGCGCCGGCAGCGCCGACACGTACCGCTGCGGCTCGCGCGAAGAGCTGGACGCCGCGCTCGCGAAGATGGGCAACGTCACCGAGGCGAGCTGCGAGGAGTACATCGAGGGCGAGGAGTACACCTTCGACACCGTCTCGATCGGCGGCGAGCCCGCGTACATGAACGTGGCGCGCTATCTCCCGAAGCCGCTCGAGGCGCGCAGCCACGAGTGGATCAGCCCCGTCGTCATCACGGTGCGCGACCTCGCGCAGCCCAAGATCCGCGGCGGCGTCGAGCTCGGCAAGGGCGTGCTCAAGGCGCTCGGCATGGGCGACGGCTTCACGCACATGGAGTGGTTCCTGACGCCGAAGGGCGAGGCCGTGTTCGGCGAGATCGGCTGCCGCCCCGGCGGTGCCTGCATCGTCGATCAGATGAACTACACGGGCGATCTCGATCTGTTCCGCGAGTGGGCGCGCGTCGCGTGCTGGCGCAGCTTCGAGGGCTCGCTCGCGCGGCCCTATCACTCGGGGATCATCTTCAAGCGCGCCAAGGGCCAGGGCCGCATCACGCGCATCGAGGGCCTCACGCGCTTCATGCAGAAGTACGGGCGCTTCGTGAACGAAGAGCGCTTGCTCCGTCCGGGGACGCCGCGTCGCGACTGGAAGCAGACGCTCTTGAGCGACGGCTACATCCTGCTCCGCCACCCGGATTGGAACGCGACCTATCACATGTGCATGGAAGCCGCGACCGACATCGTGATGTACGCGCAGTGATCTCGAAGGCGCGAACGAGCCTCGTCGCAGCGCTGCTCTCGCTGGGCTGCGCGGGCATGATCTCGCTCGCCGATGCCGGCGTCGACGCGCAGCACGACGCGGCCCACGCGGGCTGGTCTCGCCTGCGCAGCCTGCGCTACGGCGTCTCCCTCGTGCTGCCGGGCACGCCGCGCGTGGTCGAAGAGGTCGACGACGCGCGCCTGCGCCGCGAGGGCGTGATCCTGGTGCTCGAGCTCGATCCGGAGCTGCGCCGCCGCTACGAGGTTCGCCTGTTCCGGAGCGCGCGAGAGGAGGACGCACAGCACGTGCTCGACGCGTGGGGCGAAGAGATGTTCGCGCGGGCGCGCGGCGTGCTCACCTCCGAGGAGCACGTGGAGGTCTCGGGCCACCCTGCCCTCGACGTGCGCTACGACCAGGTCGGCCCACGCCACGAGGACGAGCTCTGGGTGCTCGTCGCAACCGATGGCCGCAGCGTCGTCGAGATCGCCGGCCAGAACCTCGAGATCGAGGACGAGCAGGCGCGCCCGCCGCAGCTCGAGGTGATCCGCGAGTCGATCTCGTTCGGCCGCTGACCTCCGCGCGGCGCGGTGCGCGCGCGTGGGCTACGCTTCGCCGATGGGGCGGAGCAGAGCACGCGGGCTCGCACTCTGGGCGCTGGCGCTGGCGGCGTGCGGGCCAGGGCCGGGCGAGGCGATCGACGCGTCCCGCGCCGATGCGTCGGGCTGCCGGGTGAGCGCCGACTGCGACGACGGGGTCTTCTGCGACGGCGTGGAGAGCTGCGTCGCCGGGCGCTGCGCGCCGGGCCCCGCCGTGTGCACGGGCCAGTTCTGCGACGAGGCGAACCGGCAGTGCACGGCGCCGTGCTCGGGGGAGATGGACGCGGACGGCGACGGCGCGCGTGCCATCGCGTGCGGCGGCGAGGACTGCGACGACCACGATCCGGCACGCGCCCCGGGCCTCGCGGAGACGTGCGACGCCGCCGGGGTCGACGAGGACTGCGATCCCACGACCCTCGGCACGCGCGACGCCGACGGCGACGGCTACGTGGACGCCGCGTGCTGCAACGTGCGCGGCGACGGCGCGCGGGACTGCGGCCCCGACTGCGACGACGCGCAGGCCGGCACGCATCCGGGAGTTCCCGAGGCCTGCAACGCCACCGACGACGACTGCGACGGCGCGACGGACGAGGGCCTGAGCGCAACGACGTACTACGCGGACTGCGACGGCGACCTCTTCGGCACGGCGGCGAGCGCGCCGCTCGCGGCGTGTGCGCCTCCGACCGGAGCGCCTGCGTCGTGCGCCTCGGCGACCGCGCGGTGGTCGGACGCGGCCGGCGACTGCGACGACCACGACCCGCGGCGCCAGCGGGCCTGCGGCGCCTGCGCGGCCGTCGATCTGCTGCTGGTCGTCGACAACAGCGGCGGCATCACGCCCGTCGTCGAACAGCTCGCGAACGAGTACGCGGCGCTCGCCGACGCGCTCGCGACCGGCGACACCGATCGAGATCACGTGCCCGACACCGAGCCGATCGAGAGCCTGCGCGTCGGGTTCGTGACGAGCGACATGGCGCTCGGAGCGCCGGTCGCGTTCGCTGCTTGCGGCGTGCCTTTCGACGACGGCGCGCTGCTCACGACCGCGGCAGCCCGCGTCGATGCGTCCTGCGCGACCAACTATCCCAGCCGCTGGACGGGATTCGTGCCGGACGATCCGCGCTCGGACCCGGTGCTCTTCGCGCGCGAGCTCGCCTGCCGGAGCGACCAAGGCACGACGGGGTGCGGCTTCGAGCTGCCGCTCGAAGCGGCGCTTCGGGCGGTCACGCCATCGACGTCGAGCCTGCGCTTCTTCGATCCGACCGCCGGACGCACGGCGCGGGGGCTCGCCGACGGCGCGAACCGATCGTTCCTCCGACCGGGCGCGATCCTCGTCGTCGGGCTCGTGCAGCAAGAGGACGACTGCACCGCGATGGATGCTTCGTTCTACACCGACGACGCCTCCGCGCCCGACCCCAACGTGCGCTGCTCCGTCTGGAGCGATCGGCTCGTACCGACGTCACGCTTCGTCGACGGCCTCGCCGCGGTCGTTCCGCCCGGTGACCTCGTGCTCTTCGAGATCGTGGGCGCGCCGACGGCGCGCACGGCGAGCCCCGGCTCGGTGGACCTCGACGCCTTGCTCGCCGATCCGCTGATGAGCGCGGGGCGCGCGCCGTGCGTGGCCGCGTCGGGCGTCGCGACCACGGCGGCACGGCGCATGGTCACCGTCGCGCGCGACCTCGAGGCGCAGGGCGCGCACGTCGTGGTCGAGTCGATGTGCGACGCGAGCTACGCGAGCGGGATCGACGCGCTGGTGCGCACGATCACCCAGCTGCAGCACGATCGCTGCGGCAGCTGAGCTCCCGCGGGGTCGCGACGCAGCAGCGCGCGCGCCCGCTCAGCGCGCGTGCGGATGGCAGTTGAAGCAGCCGAAGCCGTCGGGGTGCTCGGGGCTGTAGGGCTGCTCGCCGAGCATCGTCGCGCACTCGGGCACGACCACGTCGTGCATGAACGCGTACGCCGGGCCGTGCGACATCTGCTCCCACTGCGGCGAGCCGGGCGCCGGAAGCGCCATCAGCGAGCGCGAAGGCATCGCGAAGTGGTTCTCGCGCCCGTCGTCGCCGTGGCAGTTCTCGCACTCGAACTGGCTGAAGCGGTCTCCCTGCCCCGACGACTGAGCGTACTGCGTGAAGCTCTCGGCCTCGATCGGCAGGAAGACGCCGATCATGTACCACTCGCGCTCTTCGGCGCTCATCGAGTCCCAAGACTGCGGCGGCGGGTGCACGCCGATGAGCTGGTGCGGGCTCTGCGAGCCGTGATCGATCGTCGCGTCGTCGTCCGCGGCCATGTCGTCGTCGAAGCCCTCGTCCTCGCCGGCCACCACCGCGGTCTCGGAGCCGCTGCTGGAGCTCGAGCCACCGCCGGAGCTGCCGGAGCCGGAGCCACCTCCGCAGGCGGCCAACGCGAGGACGAGAGAGACCGAGAGCCACGAGCGCATGCGTTCACTCCATCGAGGAAGACCGAGGCGTCATACCACGGCGTCGAGCGCGGCAAGAAGGCGGTCGTTCTCTTCCGGCGTCCCGACGGTGATTCTCAAGTGCGACGCCAGGCGCGGGCTCGACGCGAACGCGCGGACGCGGATGCCGCGCGCCTCGAGACCGCGATGCACCTCGGCCGCGCGCGCGTGCCGGACGAGGACGAAGTTCGCGTCCGTCGGTAGCACCTCGAGGCCAGGCCGCTCGCCGAGCGCCTCGATCAAGCGCCCGCGCTCGCGCACGATCGCGGCCACGTGCGCGTCGATCTCGGGGCGCAGCTCCGTGAGCGCAAGCGTGCCCATCACCTGCGTCGGCGTCGGTAGATCGTAGGGCAGGCGCACCTTGTCGAGCTCCCGCGCGAGCTCGCTCCGCACGCGGATCCACCCGATCCGCAGCGCCGCGAGCCCGATCTTCGACAGCGTCCCCATCACGCCCACGTTCGGAAACCGGGTCACCCACGCCGAGAGCGATCCGCGCGACGAGAACGCGCCGTAGGCCTCGTCGACCACGAAGAGCCCGTCCGGCATCGCCCGCACGAGCGCCTCGAGCGCGCTCGTCTCGAACGCGTTGCCGGTCGGGTTGTTCGGCGTGGCGAAGAAGGCGAGCGCCGGCCCTTCGCGCTCGATCGCCGCGAGCGTGGCCGGCACGTCGATCTGGAAGCGCGCGTCGAGCGGCACCTTCACGGGCGTCAGGCCCGCGACGCGCGCGCTCGCGGCGAACATGGAGAACGTCGGGTCCGGCAGGAGCACCTTGGCGCCCGGGCGCGCGAGCGTCGTGCAGAGCACGCCGATCACCTCGTCGGAGCCGATGCCGATCAAGAGCTCTTCCGGCCGCGCGCCGGTGTGCGCCGCGAGGGCCTCGCGGAGCCCGCGGGCCTCGATGTCGGGATAGCGATGGAAGGGAATCGCGAGCACGGCCTCGGCCAGACGCCGCCGCGCGCCCTCGCTCAGCGGCCACGGGCTCTCGTTCGCGTCGAGAACGATCGGCGGCGGGTCCGGCGGGACCTTGTAGGCGTCGAGCGCGCGGATCTCCTCGCGCACGCGCGCGAGGACGTCGTCGCCCTTCATGTGCCGTCGCTGGGGCCGCTCGTGGGCGGCGTGGCCGGCGTCGCGCTGCGATCGCCCTCGCCTCCGAGGGAGGTCGGCATCTCGAGCTGCTCCTGCTCGACGCCGACCGTGCCCGCAGCGTCGCCCGCGCTGGCGGTGCCGTCACGCGCGCGCCCGTGCTCGTCGAGGTCGCTCGGATAGACGCTCATGTACTGCTCGATCACCTCGCGGGTGAGCTCGTCGCTGGCATTGCCGCCGATCTTCACGACGAAGCGGCCCGAGACCCACACGACCCAGCGATCGCCCGTTCCGCCGTCGAGGCGCCAGGCGCGGCCACCGCCCACGTCCTCCACGGCGAGGTCGTAGCTCTCGAGGCTCTGGACCTGGTGGCGCACCTCGGCCGTGAGGCTCGCCGGGTGATCGTAGACGGTGACGAAGACGTTCACGTACGGCGGCTCGCCGCGCTCGCTGCGCCGCACGTAGGTCGCCGTGTGCCCGACGGCGTCGTTGCCCTGGACCGGGAACTCGACGTCGAGCACCTGCTGGTAGCGCCGGTACGAGAGATGGCCGACGTCGCGCTCGACGACGTAGCGCGTCGGATAGGAAGGCCCGCAGCCGGCGATCGCCGACGCCAGCACGAGAGCGACCGTGAGCGCGAAACGCACGGTGGGACCGTAGACGGAACCCCGCGTCGCAACAATGCCTTCGTGCGACCGCGCCAACGCCGTCAGTCCTCGCGACGCGGGTTCTTGCCCATCGAGCGGCGCTTCACCGCCCGGGCGCGCGCCCGATCTTTCGCGAAGAAGCCCATGTAGTCGATCTCCGGCACGACGTCCTCGCCCGGCTCGGGCGCCGCGCGCGAGGGCTCCTTCACGAGCAGCTCCCCGAAGCGCCGGAGCGGCGTCGCGGCGACGCCGAGCACCGAGTCGTCGATTCCGTCGAGGTAGGTGAGCAGCCGGTCCGCGTCCGCGCCGCCGACCTGGCCGCGCCGCACGAGATCGGCGTAGCTCGCGACGAGGGCGTCGGGCGTGAAGCCGTGGAGCGCGAGCAGCTCGCCCCCGACGCGCAGCGCCGAGAGCGCGTCGAGCGCGCCGTGCCGGAAGAGGACGAGCGCGGGCTGGAAGTAGTTGTGGAACGTGCACACGCGCGTGCCGAGATCGGCGAACGCGTCCACCGCCGAGACGCGATCGAGGTGGATGAAGATGCGGCGTGCATCGCCCCCGCGCGGCACGTGCTCGGCGAGGCGCACGAGGCGCGCGAGCGCGTCGGGGTAGGTCTCCGCGGCCTCGAGGAGCTGGCGGAACAGGGGCGGGAGCACGCGCCCGGCCGCGAGGTCGGCGTAGAGGCAATAGATGAGCGCGTCGGCCTCCGCGTCGTCGCCGAACATGAACTCGTCGACGTCCGGCGGCAGCGTGCTGCGCGTCTCGAGCATCGCGCCGAGCTTGTAGGCGACCTGCTCCTTGATGCTCTTGAAGCGGCCGCGGAGGATGTTCGTGAGCTGCGGCTTCAGCACCAGGCCGTCCCAGCGCACGCCATCGAGCCGCAACTTCTCCTCGAGCACCCGCCGGAGCTGCTCGGGGCTTCCCGACACGATGTAGACGCCGAAGGGATCCGTGCCGCGGATCTCGCGCAGGAGCGCGCCCGCACCGGGCACCGTCTGCTTGTCCTTCGCGGTCTCGAACGCCGTGCGGACCCAGTCGCGCACCGTGTCGAACTCGGTGCGCAGGTAGGTCTTGTCCAGATCCCACCGGTAGACGACGCGGTGCCGGTCCACGCGATCGATCACGCCCCGATCCTACATGGTCTCGGCGCGCGCGCGATCCGAACGCGCACTTTCCGGGGCAGGAGGCGATCGAGACCTGCCACGCCCTTCGCGCCCGGTGGTAGCCTCGGCACGAGTCATGGCGAACGGCGCGCAGCGACAGTGCGATCTCCTCCTCGTGGCGGCGCACGCGCCCGATCTGGCCGGAATGCGCGCCTTCCTGGGCGAGAAGCTCGACGGGCAGGTGCGCGGCCTCGTCATCAAGACGAAGGTGCTCGGCTTCGGGATGGCGGTCGCCGCCGCGAGCGCGGCGCGCGGCGTCCAGGCGCTCTCCCCGCGCGCAGTGATCCTGGTGGGCACCTGTGGCGTCTTTCCCGGGCTGCCGCAGTACCGTCCCTACGACGTCGTGATCCCCACGCGGGTGCAGCTCGCCGACGCGAGCGTGCTGGCGCGCAAAGCGGCGTTCCCCGATCCGATGCAGACCTCCGTCGAGTGCCACGGCCTCTTGCGCGCGGCGCTCGGGGCCTCGGCGCCGCGGGCGGCCCAGGCGAGCCTCGCCTCGATGATGGCGCCGGTGATCGACGACGCGCTCGCGGCGAGCCTGCACGGCGCGACGGGGTGCGACGCCGACAACGGCGAGCTCTTCGGCGTCGCCGCCGCTTGCCAGGCCGCGAACGTTCCCTTCGCGGCCGTGCTCGGCGTCTCGAACCTGGTCGGCTCCACCGGGCGCCACGACTGGGCGCAGTTCCAGCGCGAGGCCGTGACCCAAGCCGGCCAGTGCGTCGGCACCTGGCTCCACAACGGCGCGCAGGGGCTGCCCCACGGCTGAGGGCCGAGCCGGGAGGGCCCGGTCCTCGCGAGGGCGCGCCCCCGCGGCTCAGCAGGTGATGCAGTTCCCGATCTGCTGCAGGATCTCCTGCGTGATCTCGTCCACGATCAGCGTCTTGCCGACGCAGTCGTGCAGCGCGTCCTCGGGAAGGCAGCAGAAGAGGTCGCTGTTGATCTCGGTATCCGTCACGCGCGAGGCGAGCATGAAGACCTGCACCTCGCGCGCGACGTGCACGCCGCCGGTGGCGTCGACGTAGAGCGAGGGGCGGCTTCCGATGCGCGTGTCGGCCGCGACGATCGGCACCGAGCCCGTGCCGGTGAGCCGGCAGAGCGAGAAGGTCGTGTACTCGAGGGAGTCGCCGACCACCGAGCTCACGAGGCTGTTGGTGTCGAAGCAGGGCTCGGGGAACAGGCGCTGCGTGACGGGCAGGTAGTCGCCGCCGAAGTAGCGGATGGTGCCGGCGCGGCCCACGTGCACGACGAGGTCGTTCGGCGCGCCGACGATCGTCCGCCCGTCGTAGGTGCCGCCGTGGATGCGCACGATCTCGGCGTCGGTGAGGTCGTCGTAGTGGCAGGCGCGCATCGTCATGTCGGTCGGGATGCGCATGAAGTCCTGGTGCGCGGCGAAGAACTGCTGCACCGCTGCGAGCGCGCGGTCGCAGGGGTCGGCGATGCCGGCGTCGAGCGTGACGGGGATCGGGCCCGAGAAGGCGGTCACGGCGGCGGTCACGTCGTTCAACGTGACGGTCACACCCGTGTCGCGCGTGAAGGCCGCGGCCGCATCCTCGACCGCGAGGCGCTCGGGGCGCGTCGCCGTGGAGTCGACGGGGTAGCCCGGGCGATCGCAGACGACGGCGGCGTCGTCCTCCCACGCGTCGGGGCGGTTCGCGTCGGTCCCCACGTCGGGCTGGTCCGCGTCGACGCGCGCGTCGACCCGGGCCGAGGCATCGCTCCCGGCGTCGCCGCCCGCGTCCAGGCAGCTCGACGACGGCACGGTGCCCGCGGGGCACGCGCCACAGGCGACGCTCTCGGCGCCGCCGCAGCGATCGACGCAGTGAACGGGGAAATCACAGCCGGGCTGGCTGCACGAGCAGCCCGAGGCGAAGAGGGAGAGGGCGGAGGTGGAGGCGACGAAGGCAAGGACAAGCGTGAGGCGATGCATGGCTCCTCGGGACCTCGCGTCTGGTGGCGAGGCGAACGAACCATGACGTCGACTCGCGCGCCGCGCACGAACGGACGCGGGTGCCAGCTCGTGGATACGGAACAGTCCGCTCGGAGCGGCTCGGGCCGTGACGGCTCGTCACGCGGCGTGGCCCTCGCGGTCAGAACACGAGCTCGAACCGATCCGGCGGGACGATGATGTACACGTTGCGCGCGTCGAGACGCGCCGAGCGATTGCCGAGCACGTAGATCGTCGCGCGGAAGATCTGCGCCGTCTGTGCCGGCGGGCGGACGTCGTTGAAGAAGTCGACCTCGAAGCGCAGCGAGGTCCCGGGAACGACGCGATAGAAGATCTCGTCGTCGTGGTGGTCGTAGCCCTGCCCCGCGCCCGGGCCGAAGCCCTCGATCGCGGTCAGGCGCTTGATGAACTGGGTCGCATCGAAGCGGTCGGGGTTCGGCTGCCGGTCCTCCGCCTCGCAGCTCACGTCCATCGGCGTGTGGAGCGCGAGCTCGGCGATCGCGTCGACCACGCTGTCCGAGACCAGGCCCAGGTTCGCGGGGAACACCAGCGGCTGATTCGAGGCGTCGACGCTGCCCGTGCCGAGCGCCATGCGGTCGTGGTCGCCGTGGAAGTACATCCCGCTCTCGTCACGGATCGGAATCCCGATGTAGCGCGCGCCGAGATCGTAGAGCGCGAGGGCGGCGTCGGGCAGGCCGTGAGGATTCGGGGCGATGTGCGTGTACGGATACTGCGTGCCGGCGTCGCCGCCGTTGTGGAACTCGATGTCCGTGATCATCACGACGATCGGCAGCGAGCCCGGACGGAAGCAGGGGTAGCCGCGGCGCGGCTGCGGGTCGTCGGGCGCCTGCGGGCAGCGGCGCGGCGCGAGATCGAAGGTGCGGCCGTTCACGTCGAAGGTCCACGAGCCGCCCTCGCCGGTGGCCGTCTGGTAGAGGCCCTCGACCTGCGACTCGTTCCCGTCGCCGCCGTTGCCGATCGCGGTGTAGCCGCCGCTCCCGTCGGGCACGGCGAGCGAGCCCAGCGCCGACTGCACGCTCGGCACGTCCCCGGTGATGTCGACGAGGTGATGGTAGGGCTCGTCGCCGTCCCCGCCGAAGTACGGGTGCATCGGCAGCGGGATGGCGCCGTCGTGGAACGGGAAATCCTCCACGTAGCCGACGCCCATCTGCAGATCGGGAACGCTCGACGCGAGCCGCTGCGCCACGTCGGAGAGCGACGTCGAGAGGTTGTGGATCGCGTTGCCCATCGAGCCGGTCGCATCGACGAGGAAGTAGACGTCGGCGACGTGGATGTCCGTGCCGAAGTCGAGCGGGCGCACCACGTGCTCTCCCTCGTACGGGAGGATCACGAAGAAGTCCTCCGCGGGGATGCCGTCGTTCGGATCGTTCGCGCCGGTGCCGGCCGCGAGCTCGGCGAGATCCGTGAATCCGTCGCCGTCGCTGTCGGCATTCGTGCGCGAGGTTCCGGCCGCGACCTCGTCCCCGTCGGGCACGCCGTCGTTGTCCGAGTCGGTGTCGAGGAAGTCGGGCGCCGCGTCGCGATCGGACGAGGCCGCGAGGCAGGGGCCGTAGGGGCCGTGCTCGTCGGCATCGAGCACGCCGTCGCCGTCCGAGTCGAGGTCGTGATCGTTGGGCGTACCGTCCATGTCCCAGTCGGTCGCGTCCTCGGCGCCGTCGGCGATGCCGTCGGCGTCGCTGTCGACGTCGGGGTTGCAGTCCATCGGCACGTACACGCCGCCCTCGGGCGTGGCGCCGCCGTCCGCCGCGCGCCCCGAGCCGACGGTGCAGCCAGGAGAAGCGAGGGCGAGAGCGAGCACGATCGCGCTCCACCCGATGGCCGTCTTCGTGGGGTGCCCGTTCCTCCGAGTGCACGACATGGATGCCTCCGACGCGATCGGGACAGGCTAAAGGCGTCTGCCCGCCGGTCGGCGACCGGCGACTGCGCTTGCTCACGTCGCGCCGCCGCCTCGGCTACGATGTCGCGCACCCATGGGGCAGGTCCCGAAGATCGGCGACGTCGTCGCCGGGAAGTATCGGCTCGAGTCCGTCCTCGGACGCGGCGGCATGGGCGTGGTCTTCGCGGCGCGCCACACGCTCTCCGAGCGGCGCGTCGCGCTCAAGTGGATGGAGGCCGACGAGGACGCCGAGGCCGATGCGCTCGCCCGCTTCGTGCGCGAGGCGCGCGCGATGGGCCGCATCGAGCACCCGAACGTGGTGGGCGTGCTCGACGTGGGGACCGAGGGCGACGTCGCGTATCTCGTCATGGAGATTCTGCGCGGCGAGTCGCTCCGCAGCACGATGGCGGAGGCGGGGCCCTTGAGCGTGGAGCGCGCGGTAGCCCTGCTGCTTCCGGCGCTCGAAGGGGTCGAGGCGGCGCATCGCGCGGGCGTCGTCCACCGCGACCTGAAGCCCGAGAACCTCTTCGTCGTGAAGGGCCCCGATGGCGAGCCGCAGACGACGAAGGTGCTCGACTTCGGCATCTCGAAGCTGACCGAGCACGAGGGGCGCCCGCTCGAGGCGCAGAAGCTCACCAAGACCGGTCACGTGGTCGGGACGCCGACCTACATGTCGCCCGAGCAGGTGCGAGGCGGAACGATCGACGCGCGCACCGACGTCTGGGCGCTCTCGGTGATCCTCTACGAGATGCTCGCCGGCAAGACGCCCTTCGCCGCGGACAACTACGGCGCTCTGCTCGTGGCGATCGCGGTCGAGCCCTACGAGCCGCTCGATCCCGCGATCGTGCCGCCGGACGTCGCGCGCGTGGTGCACCGCGGGCTCGCGAAGGAAGCCGAGGATCGCTGGCCCACCGTGGAGGCCCTCGCCCGCGCGCTCGAGCCCTTCGCGCGCGGCGCTCGCTACCGAGAGCCGCGCCATCCTTCGCTCGCGCCGCCCGCCGCGGAGCCGGCGCGAGGCTCTTCGGTACCGACGGCGGCCGCGCGGCCCTCGCCGGTCCGCGCTGCGGGCGCGCCGGTCGCTGCGGCGGGCTCGGCAGCGACCCCGGAGCTGGCGTTGCCGAGCGCGCCGGCCGGCCGCGCGAGCCCCGAGGTGCGAGGCGGCGCACCGACGCCGATCCGCCTGGGTGCCGCAGCGGCACGGGCCGAGGCGGCGCCGGTCGAGCCACCACAGCGGCGATGGCTGGTGGTCGCGGCGGTGGCGGTCGCCGCGCTGCTCGCGCTCGGGATGGTGGTGAGGCAGATCGGCCACGCCGCGCGCGACGCGATGCTCCGCGCCCCGCTCGGCGATGCGGCGACCCCGGACGCCCCCGTGACGACGGCGCCGCCACCGAGCCGCGCGGCGACGCCGGCGCACGAGGCCACGCCCGCGCCGCCGACCGCCCCGGCGCACGAGGCCACACCCGCGCACGCGGCCACTCCGCACGCGGATCCGCCGCCGCCCCTTCCGGTGCCCAGGCTCTCGCCGGAGGCCGATGCGCCCGCGCACGGGAGCCGTCGTGGCGAGCACGGCCACGCCCCGAGCGCGAGCGCGACGTCTGCGACGCCCGCGCCCTCCGCGCCCGCGCCCGCGCCTCCGACGACGACAGCGACGAGCCGCTCCGGTAGCATCAGTCGAGACGACTTCTGATCGCCTGGAAGGTATGCGGCTCGGACTTCGACGCGATGGCCTCGTGGCACTCGGCTTCTGGATGCTCCTCCAGCTGGCGCTCGCCCTCCCCGCCACGGCGCAGACGACCGACGCTGCGCCCGCCGGCTACGACGCGCTGATCGACCAGGCCGTCGCGGAGTTCGCCGCGAGCCACTGGGCCGAGGCGCGCGCGCTCTTCCTCCAAGCGCACGCGCTCTACCCGAACGCGCGCACGCTCCGTGGGATCGGCATGTCGAGCTACGAGCTCCGCGACTACCCCGAGGCCGTGCGGACGCTCGAAGAAGCGCTCACCTCGACCGTGCGCCCGCTGACGAGCGAGCAGCGCGCGCAGGTCACCGAGCTTCGCCAGCGCGCGGGCGCGTTCGTGGGTCGCTACGAGATCCCCGCCGCGCCGGAGGGCGCGCGCCTCTATCTCGACGGGACGCACGTCGCGCTCGAAGAGGGCTGGCCCGCAGCGCCGGGGCACGTCTTGCTCGGCGTCGGCGAGCACCAGCTGGCGATTCGCCTCGACGACGGCCGCGCCGCGAGCGCGCGCGTGGTGGTCCGCGGGGCCACCGAGGCCGTGCTCGACATCGACCTCGCGCCGCTCTCACCGCCGGCGCCCTCGGCGGCGAGCGCCACCGCGTCGGCGACCCCGCCCGCGCCGCCATCGAGCTACCACGAGGTGCCGCCTCCACCGCCCGGCACGGACGTGACGCCGTGGGTCGTGCTCGGGGTCGGCGCGGGCGTCGCGGTGGTCGGCGCGATCCTGCTCGGCGTGGGCCTCGCCGACGAGAGTCGCGTCGAGAGCGCCGCGCTCGGCACGCCCTGGAGCTCGCTCTCGGGCGCCTACGAGCGCGCGCCGATCGAGACGGGCGTGGGCATCGCCGCGCTCGCGGCCGGCGGCGCGGCGGCGCTCGTCGGGCTGTTCTGGGGCGTCGCGGCGAGCGGCAGCACGAGCGCGCGCGAAGAGCCGCTCGTCGTGGAGCTCGGGCCCGCGGGCCTGCGCGTCCGAGGGAGCTTCTGATGCCGAGCCTCGTCCGGCTCTCGAGCGCGCTGGCCCTGGTCGCGCTCGCCGCGGGCTGCACACCGACGCTGCGCAGCGGCGTCTACGACTGCACCGACGGGCGATGTCCGAGCGGGATGCACTGCGGCTCCGACCACGTCTGCCGCACCGAGCCCGAGAGCGACGCGGGCAACGGCGGCCGCGACGTCGGGCTGCCACCGCCCGACGGCGGCGGCACTCGGTGCCCGAGCGGTTGCACCTCACCCGCCATCTGCGCGCAGGCAGACGTGAGCCACCATCCGACGTGGTCGTGCGTCGGCACCAACGCGCCGCCCGCGCACGGCCAGCCCTGCGTGCCCGGCGGCACGAGCTGCAACTTCCCCGACGGCTGCATCCTCGGCGCGTGCGTGCGCCCGTGCGAGCCGCCCGAGCTCGATCCCTGCGGCTTCGGCGAGTCGTGCACGATGGTCACCGTGATGGGCACCTCGGCGCCCGTCTGCCTCGCGCCCTGCCCCGGGCCCTGCCCCGGAGGCACCACGTGCAACGCGGCACGCCGGCTCTGCCTGCCCACCGGCTGGTGATCGGCCGAGCGCCTCAGGCGGTGGCTTCGGTCTCGGGGTGCGCCTCGGCCTGCGTCTCGCCCGCGCGCGGCGGCACCACGCGGCGCTCGTCCGACTCGATACGCCCGTCGCGCATCGTGACGACGCGCGGCATCTGACCGGCGAGATCGCGCGAGTGCGTGACGACGAGGAAGGTCGTCCCGCGGCGGCGATTCAGATCGAAGAAGAGATCGTTCATCGCGTCGCTCGTCTTGCTGTCGAGGTTGCCCGTGGGCTCGTCGGCGAGGATGAGCTTGGGCTCCATCACGAGCGCGCGCGCGAGGGCCACGCGCTGCTGCTCGCCGCCCGAGAGCTCGCCCGGCCGGTGCGTGAGACGGTGCGAGAGCCCCACCTCGTCGAGGAGCGCGCGCGCGGCCTTGTCCATCTGCGCGCGAGGCGTGCCGCGGATGAGGCCCGGCATCATCACGTTCTCGAGCGCGTTGAACTCGGGCAAGAGGTGATGGAACTGGAAGACGAACCCGAGAGCGCGGTTGCGGAACGCGGCGAGCTCGGCGCTCGACGAGCGTGTCACGTCCTTGCCCTCGAACACGATGCGCCCGCTCGTCGGCAGATCGAGCGTGCCGAGGATGTGGAGCAGGGTGCTCTTGCCGGCGCCCGAGGCGCCGACGATGCAGAGCATCTCGCCCGCGCCGATCGTCAGGTCGATCCCCTTGAGGATCTCGACCTCGTTGCCCTCGTGGAGGAAGCGCTTGGTGACGTTCTCGACGCGCACGAGCTCGGCGCGCGCGGGCGCCTCGGCCACCGCCGTCTCGGCCTCGGGCGGGGCGGGCTCCGCGCTCGCCTGCGCCGCGCCCGCCTCGCCTTCGCTCGCGCTCTTCTCTTCTTCGTCGCTCATCGATCCCTCAACGCGTCGACAGGCCGGAGACGGCTCCCGAGGATCGCCGGATAGATCGTCGCGAGCAGGCACACGCCCACCGCAGCGAGCCCCACCGACGCGAACTCGACCGCGTCGATGTGAACCGGCAAGCGGTCGATGTAATAGACCTCGGGGTTCATCGCGAGCCCGAAGTGCTCGAGCGCGAAGCACACGACGTAGCCGAGGCCGAGCCCCGAGAGCGCGCCCACGAGGCCGATGAAGAGGCCCTGGAGCAGGAACATCCCGACCATCGTGCGGTCCTCGGCGCCCATCGCCTTCAGGATCGCGACCTCGCGGCCCTTCTCCTGGACCATGAGCGTGAGGGTGCCGACGACGCAGAAGCTCGCGACGAGGATCGCGATGCCGAGGGTGATGAACATCGCGAGCTTCTCGAGCGCGAGCGCGCCGAAGAGGTTGCGGTTCACCTCCTGCCAGCTGCGCACGCGCAGATCGTCGCGCGAGATCGAGGCGCGCACGCGATCGGCGACGTCCTCGGCGTGCTCCCAGTCCTCGACGTGGATCTCGAGGCCCGAGATCTCGTCGCCGGCCTCGAGAAACCGCTGCGCGGTGGCGAGGTCGGTGTACGCCATCTGCATGTCGTACTCGTACATGCCGCTGTAGAAGATCCCCGCGACGCGGAACGACTGCGTGCGCGGCACGAGCCCGGCCGGGCCGAGCTCGCCGTTCGGCGAGACGACGTTCACCTCGTCCCCCACGTGCAGGCGCAGCGTGCGTGCCAGCTCTTGTCCCACGATGAGCCCCGGCAGCACGTCGGGCGGAGGCGGCGTCGCGGTCGCGGGAGGCGACGGCGCCTCCTCTTCGGGAAGCAGGAAGTCGTCGATCTCGGCCTCGATCTCGGCGCGCCGCGCGGCGCTCGGATCGGTCGCGCCCGAGAGCGGCTCGATCTGGGCCTGCTCGGCCTGTCGCCGATCGATCGCGCGGAGCAGATCGTCGATCTCGTGCTCGAGGCTCTCCTCGTCGTGCGCCTCGGGGCTGCCGGCGGGCGCCACGCGCTCGAGCGGTGTGGGTGGCTCGGCATCGCCGGTCTCTTCGTCCACCCCGAGCAGCTCGGGCAAGAGGAGCGAGCCGCTCATCTCGTCGGCCGACAGGTGCAGGAGGCGCTCGGGATGCGAGAGGTAGTCGAGCCGGCCGTGCCGCATGTTGCGCGGCAGGTCCGTGACGTCGCCGATCGTGCGCGGGTCGATGCCGCGCAGCTCCGCGCCGGCGAGGCTCGACGCGCTCGTGATCATCACCTCGCCCGAGACGTAGGGCGTGACGCCCGTCACGTCCTCGACGTCGCGCACGTGGGCCATCGCGACGTCCCAGCCATCGAAGTTGCCGTACTCGCGATCGACCACCACGTGCGCGTGGTTGCCGAGGATCTTCTGTTGCAGATCGGCGCGGAAGCCGCCCATCACGCTCAGCGTCGTCGAGAGCGTGCAGGACGAGAAGCTCACGGCGAGGATCGAGAGGAAGCCGATCACCGTGAGGAAGCCGCTCTTCTTCGCGCGGAGCATGCGCGCCGCGACGAGCGCCCGGAACCCGGTGAGCTCGATCGTGTCGAGGATGCCGGGCATCGCGCGGAGCACGGCGCGGATCACGAAGATCGTCGTGATCGAGAGCGCGAGCGCCGGCAGCTGCCACGCGTCCGGGTGCTCCGGCGGCGGCACGAAAGGCAGCGCGTAGAGCGCGAAGACGAAGGCCAGCAGCGCGAGGCCGTCGACGACGAGGAACACCCCGCGGCGCACGCGCAGCGGCACGAGGAACCACGTCGAGATCAGCGCGCCCACCATCACCAGCGCGCCACCGATCGCGAGCGCGTACGCCGCGTAGAGCAGGCCGAGCAGGCCCTGCGCGCTCGCCACCGCCTCCACGGTCTGGAGGTACGCGGCGACCGGGCTGGACTCCGGCTCGCTCAGCGCGAAGTCGAGCTCGAACGAGACGCGGTCGTGCGAGGCGAAGTAGACGACGAGCCCGAAGATCAGCTGCGCGACGCCCACGAGGAACGACGCGACGGCGCCGACGGCGAGGCGCACCGCGCCGGGCGTTCCTTGCGCGACGCGGCTCGCACGCGAGACGACGAGGCCCGAGCAGCCGATGGCGAGCGTGAGCGCGAGCGCGAAGACGAGCGCGACCGGGATCCCGCTCTCGTCGCCCTCCGCCGCGCCGGCGCCGAGCAGGGCCGCCGCGCGCGGCAGCGTGTGCAGCACGAACGCGACCGGGCCCACCGCGATCTGGAGGAGCGCCGCGACGACCCACGCGCCCGAGGTCGCGCCGAAGCGGAGCGAGAGCGCCGTCTCCGGCGCCGCGCGCCGAGCGCGGACGGCGCGCACCAGATCGACGAGGGCGAACACGGCCAAGCCCGCGCCGAGCGCGCCGTAGGCCGGCCCGAGCGAGGCCGCGACGAGCGCGCCGAGCGCGGCCCCGTAGAGCAGCTCGAGCGTCGCCAGCACGAGGTGCGTGCGGACGAGGCGCGAGGCGCCACGGCTCTCGGTCGCGCCGGCCACGCCCCTCTCAGCCCCCGGCCTTGGCCGCCGCTTCGTGCCGGAGCGCCGGGAAGAGGAGGACGTCGCGGATCGAGGGCTGGTGACAGAGCATCATCACGAGGCGATCGACGCCCATGCCCATGCCGCCCGCGTTGGGCATGCCGTGCCGCAGCGCGCGCACGTAGTCGGCGTCGAAGTCCATCGCCTCGTCGTCGCCGCCCTGGCGCCGCGCGAGCTGCACCTCGAAGCGCTGCTCCTGGTCGTCGGGGTCGTTCAGCTCGGAGAACGCGTTCGCGAGCTCGCGGCCCTCCACGAAGAGCTCGAAGCGATCGGTGAAGCGCGGGTCGCGGTCGTTCTTGCGCGCGAGCGGCGAGATCTCCGAGGGATGCCCGGTGACGAACACCGGGAGCGACTTCGTGCCGTCCTGGCTGCGGAACATCTGCGGCAGGTCCGGCTCGACGAGCATCTCGTAGAGGAGGAACAGGCGCTCGCCGTAGCCCACGGGCTTGGCGAGGTGCTTGATCGCGTCGAACCAGCGCGTGCGCTGCGCGTTCGGCATCCCCGCGAGGCGCGCCTTGAGCGACTGCGCCTCGAAGGTCTTCGTCACGAGCGCCGCGAGCGCGTGCTCGTCGTCGATCACCGCGCGCGTCAGCTCGCCATCGAGGGGCGTCGCGATCAGCGAGCCTGCGCGGGCCGCCGGATCGCATCGGAGCAGCAGCGCCTCGCGCATGTCGACGCGCGCGAAGGGCTCGTCCACCGTGAAGGCGCGCTCGCTCCACCAGCCGGGCGCGTCCTTGCCGAACGCCTCGCGGAGGGCGCCGTCCACGTGCCGCACCATCGCCTCGGTGAGCTCGAGCATGTCCTCGTACGTGGCGTACGCCTGGTAGCACTCGAGCATCGTGAACTCGGGGTTGTGCCGCGTGGAGACGCCCTCGTTGCGGAAGCAGCGCGCGATCTCGTAGACGCGGTCGAGGCCGCCCACGACGAGGCGCTTCAGGTAGAGCTCCGGCGCGATGCGCAGGTAGAACTTCTGATCGAGCACGTTGTGGTGCGTCTCGAAGGGCTTGGCCGTCGCGCCGCCGCGGAGCGGGTGGAGCGTCGGCGTCTCCACCTCGAGGAAGCCTCGGCCGTCGAAGAAGCCGCGCAGCGCGCGCACGATGGCGCTGCGCGCGCGGAACACGCGGGCCACGTCCGGGCTCGCGAAGAGATCGACGTAGCGCTCGCGGTAGCGCTTCTCCACGTCGGTGAGGCCGTGCCACTTGTCGGGCGGCGGCAAGAGGGCCTTGCCGAGGTGGCGGAAGTGGCCGGCGCGCACCGCGCCGTCCCCGGTGCGCGTCTTGATCAGCGGCCCGGCGACGAAGACGTGGTCGGCGAGATCGAGCGAGGCGAAGGTGGCGGCGTCCTCGAGCGGCAGCGTGGCCGGCGCGCCGTCCTTGCCCGGCTTGTCGCGGACGAGCGCCTGCGCGTCGCCGTGCGGGGTGCGGATCACGACGAAGGGCCCGCGCTTGCCGACGACGCGGCCGTAGAGCGCGTGCTCGGTCTCGCTGCCGGCGAGGTCCTTCTCTTCCGGCAGGGCCTGGCGCCGCTCCTTGTCGTTCAAGAGCAGCACGGTCTCGCGGCGGTCCCGCTCGAGCGCCTCCGTGGCGCGGAAATCGTTGGGGAACGCCGCCGTTCCGGTCGCCCGCAGCGCGGCCACGCTGGCCCGCCGCGCCTCGATCAGATCCTCTTCGCTCGCCATGGCGCCCGAGGCCTAGCAGAGGAATTGCTACAGTGCGCCCCGATGCCCAAGCCCCAGCGCGTCGTCGCCTATGCCTACGCCGGATGCTCCACCTGCAAGAAGGCCCTCGCCTGGCTGAAGGCCCACGGCGTAGAGGCCGAGGTGGTCCCCATCGTGGAGCGGCCGCCGAGCGCGAAGGAGCTCGAGGCGCTGATCGCGAAGAGCGGCCTACCGGCCAGCAAGTGGTGGAACACCAGCGGCGAGGCCTACCGCGCCCTGATCGCCGAGCGCGGGAAGGACGCCGTCGCGGCGCTCGACGCGACGCAGGTCGCGAAGCTGCTCTCCGAGAACGGCAAGCGCATCAAGCGCCCCGTCGTCGTGGCCGGCGACACGGTCCTCGTCGGCTTCCGCGAAGAGGCCTACGCGAGCGCGTTCGGCTGAGCATGCCGGCCGGCTCCCTCACGCCCGCGCCGAGGAGCGGAACCGCCGCCGCGGTCGGAGCCGGGGCCGGCGTGCTGCTCGGCGTCGCCGTGGACCTCGGCCTCTGGCGCGGCGCCGTCCCGATCGCGCCCGAGCTCACCGCGCTCGTCGCCCGCCCCGCCGCGATCCTCGTCTCGTCCGCGACGGGCTGGCCGCTCGAAGGCGAGGCCTCGATCGCCTGCCACGCCCTCGGCCTCGCGATCACGGTCCCGGTGGCGCTCGGCCTGCTCGGCGCGGCGATCGGCGCCGTCTACGGCTGGCGCGACCGAGCCACGCCGAGCGCGCTCGGCGGATGACGTGCCGGAACCCGCGGCGCGGGCGGCTGTCGAGCCCCCCCATGAGGTGCACCGCTCTCGTCACGGCGCTCCTGCTCTTCGCGTGCGCGACGCCGGGCGTGCAGGAGTCTGGCCAGGCGGAGCCGGAGGCGCCGGCAGCGTGGGCCGCTCCGCCGCCGACCTTCACGACCCCACCCGCGCCGGCCCCCTTGACCGTGCCCTCGTCGGTCCGACGCGCTCGGGTGGGCGCCGCGGGCGGCGCGCTCGACCTGCCTCCCGCGACCGTCTGTGTGCCCGCCGAGGCGGCGGACGACCCGACCCGCGCCTTCCCGGTGCTCTACGTGCTCGACGGAGACTACTTCGTCGACTCGCTCGGGCTCTGCGAGCTCGTCGCCACGCTCGTCGCGCGCGTACAGATCGAGCCGTGGGTCGTGGTCGCGATCCCGAGCACGCGCGAGCGCGAGGACATCCTGGCGCGCCACCCCGACCGCCTCGCGGCGTGGGTGCTCGATCGGCTCGAGCCGGCGGTGGCAGCGGTCGTTCCGCTCCGCACCGAGCGCGAGCATCGCGCGGCGCTCGGCTACTCGTACGGCGGCCTCGCTGCGCTCTCCTTCGCGATCGCGAGGGCCGCCTCGTTCGGTCGCGTCCTCGCGATGTCCCCGAGTCTCTGGTTCGCGGAGCAGCATGCGCTCGACGCGTTCCGCGCCTCGCACGACGCTCCGCCGATCCGCCTCTACGTCGACGTCGGCCTGCGGGAGGGTCGCCCGCGCGAGGAGGTCCCCTACATGGTCGCCGACGCGCGCGCGCTCGTCACCGCGGCGCGCCTTCGCGGGATGGTGCTCGGCCGCGACGTCCTCACACGCGAAGTGCCCGACATGGATCACGACATGGCGCTCGCTGCCGATCGGCTCCCCGGCGCGCTGCGCTTCGGGCTCGGCGACGTGCAGCTCGACGACGCGCGCGCAGTCTCGCTCGCCCTCCACGTCGTGCCGCGGTCCACCCCCGGCGCGACGACGACGTTCTCGGTCGAGGCCACCTACCCCGACGGCATGGTCGCGAGCTGGCCGCCCGACCTCGCGGTCACCGAGCTCGACGGACGGCCCGCGGCGAGCGCGCGCGTCGGTCGCCACGTGCGCACGATCCACGCGGAGTGGGCCGGCGCGAGCGCCACCACGACCCTTCCCTGATCGCGGCACGGCACGCGCTCACGCGCCGTCGCAGGCGATGACCACTTCGCCGTCCTCGGACACGACGTGGCGTGCCACCACCGCGCCATCCTCGTCGACGAGCTCCCAGCGGTGGCCGACGAAGCTCGACTGGTGGACCGTCCCGCCCGGCGCGAGCGTGGCGTACGGACGGGTCTGTCCGTCGAAGTCGCGCCAGAGCATCTGCACCGACGCACGGCAGCGATTGACGACGTCGAGCTCCGCGCGCCGCGACGACGGCGGCGAGCAGATGGGGCACCGCGCCAGAGGCACGTCGTCGAGCGCGAGCGGCGCAGGCGCGTGCGTCCCGTCGCCCGAGGGCTCACAGGGCGAGACGACTTGCGCGTCGGCCCCCGCGAAGCGCGCGACCACGTGCCGATCCTCGGCGTCGCGCAGCACCCACTCGTGACCGACGAAGCTCGCCTGCTCCCAGTACCGCCCCGGCCGGACGCTCGCGTACGGCTGCTCGTGCCCCTCGAAGTCGATCCAGCTCAGCGCGAGCGGCCGCGCGCATCGGTTCTCGATCCGCACCGTGGCCGGCACGTCGCTGTGCGGCGAGGGCGCCCAGACGACGTCGGCCGGCGCTTCCCTCGCGGCCGCGCCTTCCTCGAGCGCCCGCGAGAGCTCGCGACGAAGCGCGTCGTCGTCGCCTCCTTGGGATCGGGAGCGCGCCGGGCGACCCTCAGGCGCATCGTCGCTCCACCGCCCCGACCGTCGCGAGCGCGACGCCGCGCGAGGCGCGTCGTCCTCGCGCGCCACGCGTTCTTCCCGGAACGAGCGCGCGAGCGAGAGGGCGACGAGGAGCACGCCGAGAACGAGCCCGGCCGCGATCCATCCCCTTCGCGACCGTCGTTCGTGCACGCCCGCCTCCCCGGCCCGCGACGCTCCGTGGTTGACCAGAGATACGGGTCGACCACTGTCTGTTCCAGCGCATTCGCGCTGGAGCTCGAACTGCAGTGAAGGGTTCCTTGTGTCGGCCCTTCAGTTCTTCGCGGCCGTCCGCGCGTCTTCCTGCTTCTTGCGCTTGTCGGCCCACATCAAGAGGTAGCTCTCGATGAAGTCGTCGATCTCGCCGTCGAGCACCGTCTGGATCGCGCTCACCTTGTGCTCGGTGCGCTCGTCCTTCACGAGCTGGTACGGCTGCATCGTGTAGGTGCGGATCTGCGAGCCGAAGCCGCTCGTCATCTTGTCGACGCCGTAGGCCGCCTCGAACTCCGCCTCGCGCTTCTGGCGCTCGAGCTCGTAGAGCTTGCCGCGCAGCATCTTCATCGCGGTCGCGCGGTTCTTGTGCTGCGAGCGCTCGGCCTGGCACGCCACGATCGTCCCGGAGGGGATGTGCGTGATGCGGATGGCCGACTCCGTCTTGTTGACGTGCTGGCCGCCCTTGCCGCCGGCGCGGAAGGTGTCGACCTGCAGGTCCTCGGGCTTGATGACGATGTCGCCCACGTCGTCGTCGAGGTCGGGCACCACTTCGACCGACGCGAACGCCGTCTGCCGCCGCGCGTTGGCGTCGAAGGGCGAGATGCGGATGAGCCGGTGCACGCCGTTCTCGGCCCGCAGGTAGCCGTAAGCGTAGGGCCCGCGCACGACGATGGTCGTGCCCTTCACGCCGCCGTCGCCGTCGGTCTGATCGACGATCTCGGTCTTGAAGCCCTTCTTCTCGGCCCAGCGCAGGTACATGCGCTGCAGGATCGTGGTCCAGTCCTCGGCGTCGAGGCCACCGGTGCCGGCGTGGATGGCGAGGATCGCATCGCTGCGATCCTCCTTGCCGGCGAGCATGCGCTCGACCTCCATCTGGCGGACGGAGTGCTCGAGCCCGGGGATCTGCGCTGCGACCTCGTCGATGATCGACTGATCGCCTTCGGCCATCTCGAGCAGCTCGAGGAGGTCCTTGCTGTCCTTCTTGCCCTTCTCGAAGCGATTCACGATCCCTTCGATGCCGGCTTTTTCCTGGACCAGTTTCTGCGCCGCCTCGGCGTCCTCCCAGAACCCGGGAGCGAGCGTGCGGTCGTTCAGCCGATCGATCTCGTGACGAAGGCCGTCGACGTCAAAGATACCTCCCCAGCGCTTCGAGGCGCTGAGCGAGCTCGGAGAGGCGATCGCGCGCCTCGCTGACCGGCATCGACATGGCGGCTGTTCTTGCGCCGCCGCCCTGCGCTGTCAACGCCGGCGAGAGCAGCGCGCTCGCAATTCTGTCACGATGACTGGCGAGAACGCGCCCATGCCGTACCCGACCGTCCTCTCTCGCTCGCTCACGGCTGCCGCCGCCCTCGGCGTCTTGCTCACGGCCACCGACGTGCGCGCCGACATCGCCACCAACTGCACGATCATGATGGGCCACCTCGTGTGCGACGGAGCCGGCCGGCCCTGCGCCGACGACGCCGACTGCTACGCGAACGGGCTCGGCCGCTGCGTTCCCAATCCCAGCTCGCCCGACGCCGGCCTCTGCGTTCCCGAGTGCAACGACCTCTTCCTGTGCGGGGAGATCGGCGACTGTCCGACGGTCGAAGGTCTCACCAACGGTTGCCGCCCGGTTCCTGGGCTCCCGAACGGCGCGGTCGGCGTGTGCACCTACACCGACGCGAGCGATCGCCAGGTCGTGACGGTGTGCGCGGGCTCGTCGACGACGTTCCTGCAGTGCTTCGCCGGCGGGAGCTGGGCGAGCGGCAACTGCGACGGCGACATGCTCCTCAACGCCGTCGACTCCACGCCCTGCCTCGCGGGCGGCACGGCGATCGCGCCGGTCGCCTCGCCGTTCTGCCTGCCACCGCGAATCTGCGAAGGCACGAGCGACGTGTGCGCGCCGATCCTGCGCTGCACGCCGGGCTCGACGAGCTGCGGTGACGTCGCCGATCGGATCGGCGCGACCACGCCGTGGGAGTGCTCCGAGATCCTCACCAACCAGCTCGTGCCCTTCTGCCATCCGCAGTGCGACGCGACCGCGCACTGCGAGACCGACGCGGACTGCATCGGGCGCGGGACGTGCCGACAGGTCGACGTCTCCCTCGCGATGTGCGAGCCGGACATCTTCCACTGCCCGGGCGGCTGCCCCGTCGACCCACTCGACTGGTCGACCGTCGACGGCGACTGCGACGGCGACGGCGCCGCGAACGCCTGCGACCCGAATCCGTGCGAGGCCGGGGACTCGCCCTGCAACGTCCCCGGCTGCCTCCTGCCGGAGCGCGACGCCGGCGTCCCGACCGACGACGCCGGCGTCCCCGAGGACGACGCGGGCACGACGGACGACGCCGCCGTGAGTCGCCCCGACGGAAGCACGTCCACGATGGACGGAAGCACGAGCGCGGGCGACGCCGCGACGATCCCGGTGACGCCCGGTCTCACCTTCGGCGGCGGCGGCGGATGCCGTTGCGAGGCGGCCGGAACTGGCGGCGAGCGCGGGAGCGCGCTCCTCGGCCTGGGTCTGGCGCTCGGAATCGTGGCCGGGGCGCGCCGACGCGCGCGCAGGCCTGCCGCGATCACTCGTCGTTGATCGTGATCGACACGGTCGAGCCCGGCTCGACCATCGTCCCGGCGGGCGGATCGGTGCTGAGGATGATGAAGGCCGGCCGCATGTCGTTGAAGCCGTGGTGCACGTCGCCGACGACGAGGCCGGCCGCGGTGATCGCGTCGCGCGCGACGCTCTGACGCTGGCCCGTGACGTCGGGGACCGCGACCTGGCGCTGCGCCGCGACGACCGAGATCGAGACCTCGCTTCCGCGCGAGGCGTGCTCGCCCGGGCCGGGGCTCGTCGCGTTCACGAGGCCCGGGGTACCCGCGCCCTCTGCCTCGCTCACGGCGCCGACCGTGAGCCCCGCCGCCGTGATGCGCGAGCGCGCGGTCGCGAGCGATTGCCCGATCACGTCGGGCACGTCGACGTTGTCGGGCCCGAGCGAGACGATGACGGCGACCTCGGAGTCGCGCGGCACGACCGAGCCCGCGCCGGGCCGCTGCTCGACGATCGCGCCGGCCGCGACTCCCGGATCGTGGCGCTCGCCGCGATGGACGATGCGCAGGCCGTTCGACTCGCAGAGCCCGGCGGCGTTGTCGAGCGTGAGGTTCGTGAGGAGCGGCACGACCTCGTTCGGCACGAGGTGCCAGCCCTCGGAGAGCGCGAGCGTCACTGCCGCCGACACGATCGCGCTCGTGATCGCCGAGGCCACGATCGCCTTCGCGATGCTCCCGTCCTTGCTCGCCATGGCGCGTTTGTAACACGAGCCGGGGGCCGCTCGCGGGCCCAGGGCGCGTGCGTAGACAACCTCGCGTGACGCAGACGGTCGCGATCCTGGGCGCCAGCGGGAAGCTGGGGCGAGAAGTGGTGGCCGAGGCGCTCGCGCGCGGCCATCGCGTGCGCGCGCTGGTGAGGCACGCCGCCGCGCGCCCGGTCGCGCACGAGACGCTGGTGATCGGCGACGCGCGCGACGAGCACGCGCTCCGGGAGCTGGTGCGCGGCGCGGACGCGGTCGTGTCGCTCATCGGCCCGGTCGCCGACTCGGGGCTCGATCTCTCGACGCGCTTCACCGACGCCCTGCTCGCCGCGATGCAGGCGGAAGGCGTGGCGCGCCTCGTGTACGTGACGGGCGCGATGGTGGGCCACCCGCGCGCGCAGCGCGGGCTCGTCTACCGGCTCATCCCGCGCCTCATGGGCGCGACGGCACGCGCGCAGCTCGAGGATCGGCGCCGCGCCGAGGCGAGCGTGCTGGCGAGCCCCCTCCGCTGGACCGTCGTGCGGCCTCCCCGTCTCGCCGAGGGGCCGCCGCGCGGCGGGACGCGCTGGGGCGAGGATCTGCGCGTCGGAAGCCTCGCTTCGATCCGCCGCTCCGATCTCGCACGGCTGCTGCTGGACGCCGTCTCGGATCCTCGGACCGAGCGTCGCGCCTTCGTCGCGATGCGTTGACCCGCCCCGGCGGCGGTCCGGCGCGCGGCTCGCGCGTGGCCCTTGCGAGCGCCGACGTCCGGCTCGATGTTCGGGCCAGGAAGGTTCCCGTGGCCGATCGCTCTTACGACGTCATCGTGATCGGGAGTGGCCCTGGCGGATACGTCGCCGCCATCCGCGCGGCCCAGCTCGGCCTCTCGACCGTCTGCGTCGAGAAGGAGTCGCTGGGCGGCGTCTGCCTCAACTGGGGCTGCATCCCGAGCAAGGCCCTGATCCAAGCCGCGGGCTTCTACGAGAAGGCGCGCACCCAGGCGGGGGCGATGGGCGTGAAGCTCGACGGCGTCGCGGTCGACGTGGCGAAGATGCAGGAGTGGAAGGCCGGCATCGTGCGCCGGCTGACGACGAACGTCGGGGTGCTCATCCGCGGCGCCAAGGGCGAGACGCTCATGGGCACCGCGCGCGTGCTCACGCCGCGCACCGTCGAGGTCGTGGCGGCCGACGGAACGAAGACCGTCCTCGAAGCGAAGAAGGGCATCGTGGTCGCCACGGGCGCGACGCCGATCTCGATCCCGAGCCTGCCCGTCGACGGCGAGGTCGTGCTCACGGCGAAGGAGGCCGTCTCCCTCACGAGCGCGCCCGGCACGATGGTGCTGGTCGGCGGCGGCGTGATCGGGATGGAGCTCGGGATGGTCTACCAGAAGCTCGGGACGAAGGTGATCGTCGTCGAGATGACGGGCCAGCTCCTCGGCACGACCGACGTCGACCTCGTGAAGGTCGTGGAGCGGAAGTTCCTCGAGGCCGGCGGCGAGATCCACTACGGCGCCAAGGCCCAGGGCGTGGTGATCGAGAACGGGCGTGCGCGTCTGACGATCGAGCGCGACGGCGAGACGCGCGAGCTCGTCGCCGACAAGGTCGTGGTCGCGATCGGCTTCCGGCCCAACGGGCGCGGCCTCGGGCTCGAGGAGATCGGCGTCGCGCTCGACGCGCGCGGCCACGTGCTCGTCGACGATCGCTTCGAGACGAACGTGAAGGGCGTCTACGCGATCGGCGACGTGAGCGGCGCGCCCTACCTCGCGCACAAGGCGACGAAGGAGGCCGAGATCTGCGCCGAGGTCCTCGCCGGGCACGAGGCGGCGCGGGACTGGCGCGCGATGCCCGCGGCGATCTTCACGGAGCCCGAGATCGCCACGGTCGGCCTCAGCGAGCGCGAGTGCGCGGCGAAGGGCCGCAAGGTGAAGATCGGCAAGTTCCCGTTCTCGGCGAGCGGGCGAGCGATGGCCGTGCTCTCCACGCAGGGCTTCGTGAAGAGCATCGTCGACGCGGAGACGCACGAGGTGCTGGGCGTGGGCATCGTCGGCCCCGAGGCGAGCGACCTGATCAGCGAGGCCGCGCTCGCGATCGAGATGCTCGCGTACGCCGAGGACGTGCACCTCACGGTGCACCCGCACCCGACGCTCGGTGAGGCCGTGATGGAGAGCTTCAAGCACGCACTGAAGGAAGCCATCCACATCCCGAACCGATGACCGACGGGCTCGAGGGCGAGGCGCGCGGCGTGCGGCTGGCGATCGAGATCGCGGCGCCGCCCGACCGCGTGTGGGCCGCGCTCACCGATCCGGAGGCGCTCCGACGGTGGATGGCGGACGAGCACGCGCCGCTCGAGATCGAGCTCGATCCCGTCGTCGGAGGGCGCGCCGTGTTCCGCCGCGCGTCCCCCGAGCCCATCGAGGCGCGCGGCGTCGTGACGGCGCTCGAGCCGATGCGGCGGCTGGCGTACACGCATCTCGCCGACATCTCCGCGCTGCCCGAGCGACCCGAGAGCTACGCAACCCTGGTCTTCCGCCTCGCGCCCATCGCGGCTGGCACCCACGTGACGCTGGATCTCTGCGACGCGCCGACCGAGAGCATCGAAAAGCACCTCGTCTTCTATTGGCGCACGACGCTCGAGATGCTGCGCCGCGACGTCGAACCGCGAGCTCCGGCGTGATCGACGTGAGGCTCACGGGTCGAGCGCGGGGCCGCTCGAGCGCGAGCCACGTGGTGCCAGCCGCGGAGGGAGGCGAGGCGCGCGAGCGGAGGCCCATGCGAGGGTGTCCGCTCCGACACGCGCTCCGCGGGCTCGGGGTCAGCCACGCGGGCACGCAGCTTCGAGCTCGACTCCCGTGTCGCGTCCGGGCTCGGACGGTTCGGCCTGCCCCGGCGCCGAGCCGCGCCTCGCGCAGACCCGTCCGCGTCAGACGCGTGATCGGCGGCGAGAGGCGGCTTTGCGCAGCAGGCGCGCGAGGGCCTTCTCGTTCACCGCCTCGAGCGATCGGAGATAGATGCACCCTTTGCCGCGCTCGAGGTCGCCGAGCGCGGCGATCTCGTCGTCCAGCGCGCCGTCCCCCGCGCCGAGATAGAGCACGTGTCGCCCCTTGCGCGGCGCGAAGCCGGCGACGAACCAGTCGACCTCGCGCCCACTCTCGTAGACGAGCTTGCGCTCGCCGAATCCGACGATGGCCTTGCCCCACCTCTTCGCCTTCGCGCCGGTCGCTTCCTCGAAGAGACGACGCAGCGTGCGGGCCTCGGCGCGCGCGGGCTCGGAGAGCGCATCGAGAAACGCGTCGACGCTCCCCTCCGACGCCGTGGTGTCGTTCTTCGCGGCGCTCTTGCGCTTTCGCGCGGCGCTCTGGCGCTCCGGCGCGGCCATCGGGCCCTTCTTGGTCGGCATCCGACGAGCATCGCACGACCTCGACCTCGCTCGTGATCCCGCTCGCACCTCGCGTAGAGTGCATGGAACGAGTGCTCGCCGGGCGGGCCCGACCGGAGCGCGGCAGTCCGCCGTCGGTGGGCCCGAGGGGCGGGTCGGCGAGGTGCGACGATGACGAGCGCGAGCAGACGGGTGGCGGTGGTGACGGGCGCGACGGGCGCGATCGGCGAAGCGATCGCGCGAGGCCTCGGCGACGCGGGGCTCTCCGTGGTGCTCGCGGTCCGGGACGAGAAGAAGGGTGAGGCGCTGGCGAAGCGCCTCGCGGCGCGCGGCGGCGACGCACGCGTCGAGGTCGTCGACGTCGGGCTCGCGCGCTCCATCGAGCGCTTCGCCGCCCGCTGGTCGGGCCCACTCCACGCGCTCGTGAACAACGCCGCGATCACACCGCGGCGGCGCGAGGTCACCGAAGAGGGAGTGGAGCGCCAGCTCGCCGTGAACGTGCTCGGCTACGTGCGGATGATCCGCGCGCTCGAGGGCGCGCTCGCGGCGGACGGCCGCGGTCGCGTCGTGAACGTCGCGAGCCACTACGCAGGCGACCTCGACGAGGGTGACCTCGAGTTCGTCCGCCGCACCTACGACAACGACACCGCCTACCGACAGAGCAAGCAGGCCAACCGCATGCTCACGATCGTCGACGCCGAGCGCCTCGCCGGAAAGAAGATCGCCGTCAACGCCTGCCATCCCGGCGTCGTGACGAGCGCGCTCGCTGGATCGCTCGGCTTCTCCGGGCCGGACACGCCCGACGAAGGCGCCGCGACGCCGCTCCACCTCGCGCTCCGCGTCGAGGGCACGACGGGCAAGTTCTTCTCGGGGCGCGCCGAGCGCGCGGACGGCTTCGCGCGCGATCGCGCAGCCATCGAGCGTCTCGCCGAGCGAATCGCGCGCTACGGCTGAGCGCGCGCCTCGCCGTCTCGAGGCCTGCGCGCGTGGACGCGCACGCTCACCGGATCGCGGCGCTCGTCTGCCAGAACGGGGCGTAGAGCCCGACCGTGACGAGCGCCGTTCCCGCGAGCGCGACGACGAGCGCCGTCGCGACGAGCCGGCGCTGCACGAAGCGACGCTTCGCGAGGGCCGCCCCGACGAGCGCGATCGTGGCGCCGACGGGCACGGCGATCACGGCGGGCGAGAGCACGCCGCGCGTGAGCAGCGACAGCTCGCTCGTGCCGGCGATCCCGAAGTCCTCGAACATCGCGGCCATGGCGGGGCGCCAGACCAGCACCGCACCCCAGAGGAACGCGACCGCGAGGGTGGTGAGGGCCACGGCGATGCGATCGAGCGCGGTGAAGCCGCCCTCGATCGCCGGCCCGTCCGAGGCGCTCATCGATTCGGGATGTGGATGGCTTCCTTCAGCGCGTGCTTGAAGGACTCCATCATCGCCTCACCGAGCGTCGGATGCGGATGCACCGTGAGGTGCACGTCCTCCGCGTAGGCGACCATCTCGAGCGCGAGCGCCGCCTCGCTGATCAGGTCGCTCGCCTCGGGGCCGACGATGCCCACGCCGAGCACCTCGTGCGTCTCGGCATCGACGATGCTCTTGATGAAGCCGTCGGTCGCCATCACGGCCATCGCGCGGCCGCTCGCGGAGAACGGGAACTTGCCGATCTTCACCTTGCGACCCGCGGCCTGGCACTCGCGCTCGCTCATGCCGACGGTCGCGATCTCGGGCTCGGTGAAGATCGCGCTCGGCATCGCCCGGTAGTCCTTCGCGGCCTTGTGGCCCGCGATCACCTCGGCGCAGATCTCACCGTCCTTGCTCGCGCGATGCGCGAGGTAGGGCATGCCCGTGACGTCGCCGATGGCGTAGATGCCCGGCACGTTCGTCTTGCACTGGTCGTCGACGAGCACGTGACCGCGCTGGTCGAGCTTCACGCCCAGCTCCTCGAGGCCCAGGCCCTTGCCGTTCGGCTTGAAGCCGATGGCGACGAGCACACGGTCGGCCTCGATGTCCCGCGTCTTGCCGTCCGGGAGCTCCACGGTGAGCGTGGCCTTGGCGCCGTTCACCTTCACGCCCTGCGCCTTGGTCTTGTACAGGACCTCGCCGCCCGCCTTCGTGAAGGCCTTCTCGACGACCTTCACGAGGTCGAGATCGGTCTGACCGAGGAGCTGCTCGAGCAGCTCGACCACGATCACCTTCATGCCGAGCTTCTGGTAGACCATCCCGAGCTCCATGCCGATGACGCCGCCGCCCACGAGGACGAGCGTGCCCTTGGCCTCCTGGAGCGAGACCGCCTCGCGCGCCGTGATGACGACCTTGCCGTCCACCGGGAGCGAGGGGATCTGGATGGGCGTCGCGCCGGTGGCCACGACGATGCCCTTGGTGGCCTCGACGGTCTCCTTCGTGCCGTCGGCCTTCGTCACCTCGAGGACCTTGGGCGAGACGAAGCGCGCCGTGCCCATGAGGATCTCGCCGCCCGAGCCCTTCACGAGCGTGCTCACGCCGCCCGTGAGCTTCTTGACGATGCCCTGCTTCCACTCCTGCATCTTCGGGACGTCCACGCTCGCGCCCTCGATCTTGATGCCCATCGTCGCGGCGCCGTGCGTCGCCTTCTCGTAGAAGTTGGACGCGGCGATCAGTGCCTTGCTCGGGATGCATCCCCAGTTGAGGCAGACGCCGCCCATGTACTCCTTCTCGACGACGAGCGTCTTGACCCCGAGCTGTCCCAGCCGGATCGCCGCCACGTATCCACCCGGGCCGCCCCCGATCACGATCGCGTCGTACGTCTTGTTCGCCATGGTCTCGCCTCAGCTCCTGTCTCGAAAAACCGCGGGACCTTACCACGCGCACTCGTAGATCAAGCGACACGCCTCGGATGGGCCGGGCGCGCGCGGCGGCCTTCAACGGCGGGCGCGTTCCGCGTACCCTCGGCGGTCGTGGAGTGGGCTCTCGCCGCGTTGCTGGTCGTGCACGGGCTCGTACACGCGCTCGGTGTCGCGAAGGCGTTCGGTCTGGCCGAGCTGACCGCGCTGACGCTGCCGATCTCCAGGGCGCGCGGGATTCTGTGGCTGGTTGCGTCGGTGCTCTCGCTGTTCGCGGCGCGTGAGATCCTGGTCGGCTCGGTCCACGCATGGGCGCCGATGGGCGCTTCTGCCATCACGTCGCAGGCAGCGATCCTGGGAAGCTGGCGCGAGGCCAAGTACGCGACGATCGTGAACGCGCTCGTGCTGGGCGCCGCGATCTTCGTGGCGCACGGCGCGCGCTGACCTGGGTCGCGGATCCCAGCGAGGGCGCCGTCACCGGTCGGCGGGGGCGCTCACCACCCGGGGGCCGGACGCGAGCGGCACGGGAGCGACCGGAGCGAGCCGCGAGGGACCGGAGCGAGCGAGCCGATCACTCCTCGGCGGGCGCCGGCGGCTGGTGGGTCATCGGCTCGTTGGGCGTCAGCTCACCGACCGTACGCGCCAGGAGCTCCTGCTGCTCGGGACGCAGGCCGACCCCGTCCTCACCCGCGATCTCTCGCGCCACGGCCAGGTAGTAGAGCGCCTCGCTGCGGTGCCCGAGTCGAAACTCGGTCATTCCTCGCACGTAGAAGTAGCGTGCCCGCTCGTCGTGATCGAGCGAGGGTGCGTTGGGCTCGAGGTCCGCGAGCCACGAGAGCGCGTTCTCGTAGCGCGCCTGCTCGTACGACTCCTCGGCGCGCCGCAGCTCGGCCGAGGCGGCGCCACAAGCCGTGAGGGCGAGAGCCATCGCGAAGCCGCCCGCGATGGGACGAAGAAGAGAACCCATGGGGCGGAGAATACCCGAACCCGCGGCGAAAAAACGAACGCCGCGCTCGGCGAAGAGCGCGGCGTTCTCTCGCTCCCCGCGCCCGGAGGAAGACCGCATCGAGGAACATGCGGCGCGCGTGGAGCGTCTCTCCATCGAGACGAAGCGAAGATCGGACGAAGAAGGGGAGTGAGGCGAAGAGAAGACGAGGAGAAGAAAGAAGAAGAGGCGTAAGCGAAGGAGAAGGCGAAGACGACGAAGACGTAGCGAAAGGTAGTAAAAGGAAGGAAGCCAAGGACACGTCGGTGAGGCTCGGCCTGGAGAGCAAGGCCCCGCCGATGAATGGACTGCACGAGATACGTCCGGAACAGGACGGGCTACGAGCGCAGAAGCAAGGGCGCCGTGGTCGACGCCAAGTCGTCCGTGTTCCAGCAACGTCGATGCCAGAGCCTGCGCTCGCGCGAATTCGCGAGGAAAGCGCGAGATCGACGCGTCCCGGTCCGGTCGCGCCATGACATTGCTGTCAGGGACGACGTGCCAAGTCCCCGGACGCTGCGGGGCCGCGACGCCTGGCACAAACGAAAGAGCCCGGAACCATTCGGTCCCGGGCTCTCGTCGTCGGCCGGGCGCGAGGCCCGAGAGCGCGATCAGAGGTACGAGTTGATGCCGAACAGGCGCTGCATCTCGAGGAGCGTGAGGAGGTAGGCCTCGTTGCTCTGGAGACGGTCGCGCGTGTGGTCGAGCTCGGCCGCCTGCGCAGCGTTGAGCGTGGGCACGGTGCACACGCCGGCGCCACCGCAGGCACCGCTCAGACAGTCCGCCGCCGCGGTGCACTCGTTCGTGCCCTCGAGGTAGCGAACCCGGGTCTGGTCGTTGTCGAGGCTGAGCAGGAACTGGAAGCCCAGCTGCTCCTCCTCGAGGTTGTAGGTGTCGCGCGACCGGATCTTCACCGCGACGAACGTCTGGCGGAGGTGGTCGGACGTGTACGTGATGTAGTCGGCAGCGGAGGCCGAGCAGCCGCCCGCGTGGCCCGCCGAGGTGCGCACGCTCGAGCCGTACGCGCAGGTCTGCGACCCATCGCGCTGCGTGTCGGGGATGGCGAAGCCATCGCCGCTACCCAGCTGGAAGATGTCCAGACGGCGCTCCCACGAGTTGTCGTAGAAGACCGGGAACTCCGAGAGGGCGAACGCCGTGGCGTAGATGCGGAGGATCTCGTCCGACGCACCCTGGATGACCGGGTACGGGAACTCGACCGCCGTCGCGTCGCGGCACGGGCCGGTCACGCCACCGGGCCCCGGGCAGCCACGACCGTAGAGGTTCGGCGCGCGGTACCAGTTCACGTACTGCACGTGGTCGTCGCCACCGGCCGCGTCGGGCCGCATGCGCGGTGCGTACCAGTCATCGTTGTCCAGGATGAAGCCGCCGAAGAGCTCGGTCATCTCCACCGGGAAGAACGAGAAGAAGTTGATGTAGTAGCGCTCGTCGAGCGTGTAGCTCAGGCCCCAGTCACGCACCGTGAGGGCGTAGAGAGCGTAGAGCTTGTCCCAGAAGGTACCGACACGCTCGATGCGGAAGAAGCCGAGAGCGTCGTCCTGGTAGCGCGACCAGTGGTAGTAGCCCTCGCCCACGTCGAGCGAGTTGCACGTCGCGCCGGTCGGGCAGGTCATGCCCGGGTCCTCACCGAGGTGCACGTACGCGCCGTGCGTACCGATCGTCGGGTCGAGCTGGTAGGTGCCCGGCTCCGGCGTCGTCGCGAGCTCGGCGAACCAGTTCATGACGTCGATCGACGCCGCGTACTGATCATCGAACCCGAGCGGGCCGGTGTTGGTGGAGTAGTTCGGCTCGTAGATGAGCCGGAAGAGCAAGTGCTGGTAGATCTTCGCCGCGTCCGGGATGTAGCGCGTCGCGCGGCTACCGGTGGTGAAGTCGCGGCGGAAGCGGCGGAAGTAGCTCGTGAGGTAGCGGCTCTGCCATTCCGAGCGGTAGTTCGCCACGACCTCCTGGAAGCTCTCGCCGGCATCGAACGTGTTGCACCACGAGATGTCGTTGAGGCGCGAGTTCGAGCAGAAGAGGTAGCGAACCGGAGCGATCTCCTGGCCCTGGGCGCGCGTGCGGTAGTCGTTGCCGTCGACGTAGTCGACGAAGTCGGAGTCGATCGTCGAGCAGATGCAGTGATCCGCATCGACGCCCGGCGTGCTGCCACAGAGGAGCGGGATGCTCGAGTAACGGGGGTTCGTGACGCAGCGCTGGTGGATGGTCTCGCCCGAGCCCGCGCCGCGCGACGAGTAGGGGCACTCGTCGTTGGTCGTGCAGTGATCACCGCCGCGGTACCACGGGATGAGCTCGCGCTCGAACTGGTCGGAGCGCTGGATGTGGTCCACCGACGTGTTCGGCAGCGACGCGGTCGGCGTCGTGCACTCGCTCGACTCGAACGTGCCGTTGCCGTTCATGTCGGTGCAGTGATCGCGGTACGCCTCGATGCTGTTGAAGTAGTTGAAGTACACCGCGCCGCGGTCGTACGAGCCGATCCCGTAGATGTCCGAGAGGTCACCCGGGTAGTCCATCGTCGACGCCGTCGTGTAGTTGCCGACGCCGCGCACGTTGCGCTCGTGGCGCACGCGCTGCAGCTCCTGCAGCCACAGGGTCTGCTCGTCGCCGGTGATCTGGTTGTCGCGGTTGGTGTCGAAGTCCTGCAGGCGCGGCAGGGCGAGGTCGGGCTGGCCATCGTTGTTCGCGTCGGCGAGCGTGATGTTGTAGTAGCCCGGCAGGTAGTTGTCGCGGTCGAGCGTCGCCGCGAAGTTGTGCTCGAGGCCGAGACCGTGGCCGAGCTCGTGCTGCATGACCGCCCGGTGCCACGCCTGCGCCCAGCGGATGCGGGCCTCGGCGAGGGGGAAGCCGCGGAACGCGTTCGCCCAGTACTCGCCGAACTGCGACGTGTACACGACGGCCGGACGCTCGGTCATCATGCACGAGCCGTGGCTCATGAGCTCGCGCTCACGCTCCAGGTCGCCCATCATGTTCCCGAGGAACTGCTGGCGGAACGGCGAGACGCGGTCCATCACCGCCTCGTCGTCGAGGTTGAGGTGGTCCGGCTGGACCCCCGCGACGCTGCCGAGGGCGCGAGCGGCCATCTGCTCCTGCGTCGACATCGTCGGGAAGCCCTCGGTCGCCGCCGCTTCCGCGAACCGGCGCTCGAGGCGGCTGTCCTGCGCACGGACCATGCGATCGCTCATCAGCATCGCGCGACCCTCGGCCCCGTGGAGCGGCCGCGCGTTCGCGAGGTTCGCCGCCACCTGGTCGAGGTAGAACGAGTGCAGGTCGGCCGGGAGCGCCGGGCGCGACGGGTCGGGCGGGTTGAAGCCGGGATCCGCGCTCGGCGCGATGCCGACGGGCCCGTGGACGCGATCGAGCGCGGCGAAGTACCGGCGGACCTCGTCACCGCTGATGATGTCGTCGGTCGGCTGCTCGCCGCGGAGGATCGGCCACCACTCGAGCGGCTGGACGCCGAAGTTGTCGAGGCACTGACCGCCCATGTTGATGGGCGACACGATGGCCTCGCCGTTCACCGGGTCCTGCATCGGCTGCATGACGCCGCAGAAGCCGGACGCCGCCGCGCTGACGTAGTTGAACATGTTGTAGCGGATATCGCCGAGCTGCTCGCAGGCCGCGCCCGGGTCGTCCGCGCCGTTCATGCCCGCGGGGTGGGCATCGCAGCTGTTGACGTGCAGCACGAGCATGCACTCGCTCGGACCGAGGGTCTCGTCGTGCGTGAAGTGATAGCCGAGGTGCGCCGCGCCGTAGTCCCCGAAGGCTGCCGGGTGCGCCTCGTCGGCCGGGCCCTCGATGTAGCAATTGTACGGGTCGGTGACGCCGTTCATCATCTGCTGCGACGGCGATGCGAACCAGTCCACGCGGAACGGGCACTGCATGGTCGAGCGATTGACCTCGCCGGCGATGACCTGACCGTCCGAGCTGCAGTAGCAGTACTGCGTCGGGTCGTTCCCCTGGCAGGCGATCGGCTGGCCCGAGGGAGGCTGGCGATCGTGAATCGCACGGCTGCCGTGCATGAACACTTCGTTCCACTGGCCCACGAGCTCGAACGCGCTGCGGATCAGGTAGACCGGGTAGCCCGGCGAGAGGTAGTAGGCGACCTCGCGCGTCTCACGATCCTCGAGCGGAAGCGTGCAGACGTGCGCCGCCTGGTCACAGACGGAGCCCGCCACGCCGTCGAACGTGGAGTTGCCATCGTCGTCGAAGCGGCCCGAGCACTGCCAGTCCGACACACACGGGATGGTCGCGCCGGCCGCGTCGCGGCGGAACGAGTTCTGATAGAAGTTGTGGCGCAGGCGGTAGTACGTGAGGAAGTCGGTCTCGCCGAGCTCGTCGCTCAGGCCGCCGACGCAGATGTGTCGGCCCTCGTCGCACGCGCCCGTGGAGCACTCCGCGTCGGTGCGGCAGTGCTCCGCGAGCTCCTCGCGGTCGAGGCCGCCACGCAGGTAGGTGCGCTGCTCGGTGCGGATGATGCCGAAGCGGTCGTACTCGGAGTTCGCGAGCGTCTCGACGGCGTACTCGTGCTCGGGCGGAACCCGGAGGAACGCCTCACGCGTCGTGATCGCGATGCTGGTACCGCAGGCCGTGCCGAAGCACTGCACCGGGGTCCAGATCTCCTGGGTGACGAACGACATGTAGTGGACCGTGTCGCTCATCGACGCCGGCCACTCGTCGCGGAACCGGTACGTCTCGTCCTGACCGACGGTCACGAGCTGCGGAGCCCACTCGGCCGGAAGATTCGCCGTACCGTTGGTCTGCTGGCCGTTGCCGATGTCGGAGATGCCGAGCGGGGCCGACTCGCGACGGAACGTGCCGAACAGCGCGTCGAGCTCGAGCGAGTCACCGAACTGGCCGAAGGTGACCAGGTTCTGCGACCAGTCGACGCGGATGAAGCGGCGATCGTACCAACGACGATCGGTCGTGTTCTCCGAGACGACGTTGATGGGCTCGCCGGTGCCGGGGTTGAACTCCTGGCGCACGTCGACGTGGGACTCGATGCGGTACACCGCGAGGGGCGAGCCGCGGAACTGCGGCGAGCCGGCGTCGCTGTTCGAGCCGGGGATGACCTCGGTCGCGCGGTAGGCGTAGAGGTAGTTCTCGTCGATGACCCAGCGGATACGACCGATGACGCCCGACTGCGAGGCGATGTCGTAGTTCGACATCGCGCCGGCCCACGGCGCGCCCGAGCCCGACGCGCCGATGGCGTACGCGGCGTCGTCGTCGAGGTCGATGACGGTACGCGTGTACCACCAGTCACCCTCGAAGACGCTCTTGTCGATCAAGTTCGTCTGAACGCGGTTGACCTGCGGATTGATGGAGCAGCCGCCGCTGGCGGCCGAGAGGCCGGCGGCGACTGCCAGGACGAGGAAGAGCCCGAGGGTCTGGTTCTTCATGGGTCCGCGCTTCTGCGTCTGCTTCGTCATGGTCGATGCACCGAGGAGACTGTTGTGCTGATTCGTCATGGTCGTCTCCTCAGAGCTGCGGCCGCGTGTAGAGCTGCGGGAAGGTGATCCCGTACTCGCGCTCCAGCTGGATGAGGTAGTTGAAGAACGACTCGAGGTCGCTGATGCGGCCGTAGAGCCGCTCGATCTCGCTGTCGACCGTGCCCGGCAAGGTCGGGATGGAGTACGGCGGGTTGAGCGCCGCGAGCTGCGCCGGAAGCGTGCTGAACGAGCCGGTGAAGTTCAGGTTCGTGTAGTGGCCCGTCGCGCCGGCGAAGTCGCCGCGATAGACCTGCAGCGCGCGGAGGATGAGCGAGTCGTCCGCCGCCTCCTGCACCATCTCGAACGCGATCGAGCGCTGCGAGATGGTCGAGGACTGGGGGTCGACCTGCCACGCGAGGTAGCTCTGGCTGAGTCGGTCGCTGGTGTAGCGGACGTACTCGACGCCGGGCGCGCCGGTCGCGGTCACGCAGTCGCCCTCGCCCTCGACGCAGAGGAACGTCTGCGCTTCGAACGTGGTGTCGTAGTAGACCGGGAACTGCGAGAGGCCGAAGATGGCCGCGTAGCCCTGGAGCAGGACGCCGGCACCGCCATCGAGGATGTGCATGCCCGGGTTCAGGTCCGGGTTGTACGTCTGGGCGACCGGGTCGGGGAAGCACGAGCCGGCCGGCGCGCCGCGGCTGCAGTCGCCGCGATAGATGTTCATGTAGATGAGCTGCGGGTCGTCGCACTGCACGCCCGTGGACGTGGCGGCGCACGTGACGCGCGGCATGTAGTCGTTCGGCTGATCGCCGATCATGCCGGCGAAGAGCTGATTGATCTCGCTCGGGAACAGGTCGTACATGTTCGTGTAGAACACGGCGTCTGCACCGTAGAAGGGCGAGAGCCCGCGCAGCGTCATGAGCTGCATCGTGATGATCTTGTCGATGAAGACACCGATGCGCTCGATGCGGTTGATGCCCGTCAGACCCGATTGGTAGATCGAGTAGTAGAAGCGGCCCTGACCGAGATCGATGTGGAGGTTCCCCGTCGGATCGTCGGGGTCGTTGCTGCAGCCCTGGCCCGGCGGACAGCGCATGTAGCGGTCGTAGCCGGCGTTGTACCGGTACGAGCCGACGCCGGGCGACGAGAGGACGCGCGCGAAGTAGTTGAGGCTGTCCGCCGTCGCGAGGAACTCGTCCTGGAAGCCCCAGGCGCCCGTCTCGTTGCGGAACGAGTCACCCTCGGACTGGTAGCGGTAGATGAGGTTCTGCTGGATGTTCATGAGCGGCATCCAGTAGCGGAGCAGGTTCTGGATGTACGCCCCGGTGTCGAACGTCCGGCGGTAGCGGCGGAACGCGGCGAAGATGTACGAGCGGTCGTACGCCTCCTGCGCGTTGCGAACCATCTCGCGGAAGCTGTCGCCTTCGTCGAACTGGTTGCACCACGGGAGCGTGCGGAGCACGCCGCGGTAGTCCTCGCAGTAGCGGTACGAGACCGGGATCCACTCCGAGCTCGCGCCGAGCGTCGAGGCGAGCCGCTGCGCGTCGTCGTCGAAGTTCGAGCAGACGCGCTGCGAGGGCTGGCTCGGGTTCGGCACGCAGGTCTGCGTGAGGGTCGAGTCGATGTTCGCCTGCGTGAGGTCGGCGGCGCGGCTACCCGTCATGGAGTAGGCGCAGTCGGCGTCCGTCTCGCAGCTGCCGCCACCGTGGTAGTACGTGACGTACTCGCGCGGCGTCGTCGCCGGGTTCACGTTCGCGAGCGGCACGGACGGATCGCGGTGGTAGATGTCGACCAGGCCGCCGTAGCCGAGGCTGATCGCCATCCAGTCGTGCTGGGCCGAGCCGGTGATGCGCTCGTACCACGCGCCCGTGTAGTCCATGACCGACGAGCTCATCCAGGCATCGATGCCCGCGAGCTCGCGCGTGTGGCGCGCCTCGGTGTAGGCCGTCTGGTAGGCCCGCTGCTCGGCGGCGCTGAAGCCGCGCGTGCCGTCGACGTCGAAGTCGTTCGGGTTCGGCAGCGGGTACGCGGCCGCGATCCGGTAGTAGTCGGCCGGATAGTTGTTGGTATCCGCGCTGCCGCCGTAGTCGTGGCGAAGACCGTGGCAGTGGCCCATCTCGTGGACCTCGGTCTGCCGGTAGAGGCGGCGGTCGATGTCGAACTCGACGTGGGCTCGCGTCCAGTTCGCCTGGCGCGCGAGGTTCACGTACCAGAGCACCGAATCGTCGATGAACGCGTTCGGCATGTGGAGGCCAGCCGCCGAGATGCGGTAGTTGGACTCGTGCGCCTCCTCGATGACGTGGGTGAGGTCGCCACGGAACGGCGAGGCCAGATCCATGAACTCACGCCCGAGCGAGCCCACCGTGCCGTCGGGACGGATGTTCATCCCGGCGAGGACGAACGCCTCGTCGTTGTCCATCATCCGCGCCTCGATGTCCGAGCCCGCGAGGGAGTGCAGGCGATCCTCGTAGATCGACGCACGGCCCTCCGGCCCACGGAGGTGCTCGGCCCGCGCCATCAGCGCGTCCATGCGCGTCTGGAGCTCGCGAGTGATCATCTCACCCTGCACGGGGTCGTAGCCCTCCATGCCGGCGACGCTGAAGTCGACGCGCGGCGGGGCCGGGACGTCGACGTGGTTGGCGGCCTCGAGATAGGCACGCACGTCCTCACCGGTGAAGAACTCCTGCTCGTTCAGGTTCCCGGCGATGAGGTCGTACTGCTGCAGCGCGCGCGTGCGGTACGAGTTGAGCGCGGGGCCGCCGATGTTCGCGTCGGCGCCGAGGAGCTCGCCCGTGACGGGGTCGGCGCGGAACTGCGCGACGCCGAGGAAGGGCGTGCCCGGCTGATCGACGAAGCTGAGGAGGCTGAAGCGGATGTCACCGCGCTCCTGGCAGTCGAGACCCTCCGTCGTGCCGCCGTTCGCGGCCACCGCCGCGAGGTTGCAGCCGTTCACCGAGAGGATGTCGGCGCACTCCGTGCCGACCATGTGCGCGCCGAACCAGCGGTCGAAGGACGCGCGCCCGATGGACGGGTCGTCCCAATTCGGCTCGGGGTCGTTCATCGGATCGCCGTCCGACATCAGCTGGTAGAGCGACTGCTCCGCGCCAGGCGCGCCGAAGCCGACCCAGCAGTCGAAGGGCGCCGTCACCGACGCGCCACCGACGGCGTGCGGGAGCGGATCGTTCGGCCGGTTGAAGGGATCGAAGCGTCCCGCGCACGTCGGATTGAGCACGCGGTTCATGTCGTTCGGGTCGACCTGGCAGTAGCAGTAGCCCGCCGGGTCTTCCGTCTGGCACATCACGTCGGGATACGTCGGCAGCGCCTGGCGACGGCGCTCGCGGATCGTGCCCATGAGCACCGCGTTCCACTCGTTGACCGACTGGAACGCCGACATCACGAGGTGGCCCGGGAGCTCGCGGCTCGTCACCCAGTGAATCGGGCGCACGGTGCGCTCGGCGTACGGAATCGCATCGCCCGTCGCGTTGCGCCACTGCCGCCAGATGTTGAAGCGGAACGCTCCGTAGTTGCGGAAGTCCGTGTCGCCCCACGCGATGTCGCCGGCGTCCGTGTGGCCATTGGCGGCCGTCGAGTGATCGAACGTGTTGCGCTCGAGCCGGAAGTAGCCGGCGCGATCGAACATGTCGTCCGTGTACTGCATCGAGTCGTACTGGCGCGTCGGGCTGACGCGCAGGAAGCTCGTGCGGACGGCGACGACCACGCTCGCGCACTCGGGCAGACCCTGGCTCGCCTCACCGCAGTACGGGAGCGTGCCGTAGCCCGGGTAGTACTGCGAGCCGGGCGAGAGCAGCTGCTGCGTCACGAAGCTCATGCTGTAGAGATCGCCGCGCTGGTAGTCGCCCGCGAACAGGCGATCCCCGAGGCTGCACGTCGCGTCGTCGGGCGAGGCGCAGTTCATGTGGATGAACTGCGGGCGCCACTCGGCGGGGAAGTCCGACTGGTTCTGGATCATGATGTCCGCGGGCTCGCGGATCACGGTGCCGAAGATCTCCGACGCGTCGTTCGACGTGCCGTACCAGCCAGCGATCAGGTTGCGCGAGAAGTCGACGCGCATGAACCGACGCTCCCACCAGCGGCGGTCCGTCGTGTTCTCGCTGATGATGTTCTGCTCTTCGCCGGTCGTCGGGTTGTAGTCACGACGAATGTCGAAGTGGCTCTCGATGCGGTACGCCGCCACCGGCTGGCCGAGGAACGAGTCGTCCTGCGGCGCCTGCGGGTTCTGCGCGTCGGGCGTGGTGAGGTAGTCGCGGTACGCGTACAGCATCTCCTCGTCGATGACCCAGCGGATGCGGGCCATGCCGCCGCCGGTGCCGTCCTGGGAGATCTCGCCGACGAACCCGAGGCCGGCGGCCTCGTAGTCGAAGTCGATCATCTGCTCGGTCATGTACCAAGAGCCCGCGAGCGCGCTCTTCTCGAGCACGTTCACGCCGACCCGGTTGATCGGCGGCTGGCTGTCGCCACACCCACCGAAGCCCGCGCCCATTCCGAGCACGCCCACCAGCGCGAGGCTCGCGAGCGCGAGCCCCTTGATGCTGCGGGCAGTTCCGAAGCGCCGAACGCTTGCCATCGCCTTGGCCTCCACACGACGGTTGTCGATCGAGTTGTTGGTCATCTGCTGGAGCTCGTTGCCACTCGCTCCGTGCGAGGGCGAAGGGTTGGAGACACTGGAACGGATGTTCGCGGTTCGCATCGTCACATCGAGCCTCCGGACGAGGAGCGGGACGCGAGACCCTGGCGGCGGCGCTGGCGCTGCTCGGGCGTGAGGCCGTCGTCCTCTTCGTCGCCCGTGGTCGCGAGCGCTTCGTACACCGAGTCGAGCGTGATGGTCGTGCCGATGGCGACCTGCATGTCGTACAGGTTCACCGGCGAGCGGACCGAGCCGTCATCCGAGAACACCGACGCGAGCTGCGTCGAGTTCGAGAAGCCGATCCAGCCCTGGAGCCACGGCACGAAGTCGTACTGGAAGTAGATCGAGTACGAGTCGAACGCGCGCCAGTGGCTCGTCGTGTCGGGGAGGTTGATCGTCGGCGAGCTCGCGCCGTCCACCGGGATGCTCGCGTTGCCGAGGCCCCAGCCGTTGACCCAGAAGTAGAAGATCTGGAGGGTGATCGTGAAGCCCTCGAGGGGCGCCCAGTTCGCCGTGAGGCCCGCCGTGATGCGGTCGGACTCGCCGGTGGTCGAGCCCGCCTGCGCGGTGCCCGGCGTCGGAACGTCGCTCGCGTCGGCGTAGGCCGCCGAGCGCGCGAGCGCGACGTTCGAGCCCGCGAACCAGTGCAGGTAGCTCGCCTGGAACGAGAGGTTGAAGCCGCCGACACCCGGATCCCACGTCGTGCTGAACGACGCGCCGAGGCGGAAGTAGCGCTGCTGCGCCTGGCTCGACTTCGAGGCCGGCAGCCAGAGGTTCACGCCGGGCAGGAACAGGAAGTTACCCGCGGCCTCGCGGTGGTTGAGACCGATGCGGGTGTCGAAGAGCTGGAACTCGTGCGCGTAGGTCGCGCTGTCGTCGTCGGTGTGCTCGACGTACGCCGACTGCGAGAACGTGAAGAACGTCGCGGGCTCGAGATACCAGCGCGGCGCGAGCGAGAAGAACGAGTAGACGACCGGGTCGTAAGTGAGCTGGCAGTTCCGGGCGAACGAGCAGAACGACGCGTTGACCGAGTAGTTGAAGTAGCTGTTGCGCCACGCGAGCGGCTCGCGCTCGGCCTGGCGCTCCTCGGCGACCTCGTCGGCGTTCAGCGTCTGGCCGTCGGGCGCGGTCGTCGTGCCGTCGGTCGGGGCCTGCGTCTGCGCGGCTTCCTGGAGCTCTTCCTCTTCGCTCTCGCCCGTGGCGGCGGTGGCCGAGGCGTCCTGGCTCGTGGTCGCAGCCGCATCGGCGGGAGCAGCATCCGCGGCGGCGCCATCGCTCGGCGCTGCATCGGAGCCCGACGCGGCATCGGAGCTCGCCGGCGCATCGGAGCTCGCCGGCGCATCGGAGCTCGGAGCCGTGCCCGAGGTGCTGCCGTCGGAAGTCTGCGCGAGGGCCGTCGGAACGACGCTGGCGAGGCTCATCAGGATCGCCAGCACGAGCACCCCCTGCTGCGCGCGGGCCTGGAACGGCGGGTGGTTCTTCGAATCGTTCACCGAGCACTCTCCATCGCGGGGCTTCCGATCGGGACCGTGGAATGCGAGGGACCTTCGAGCCGTTTCTCGAGCGAGCCCTGCTCCGGAGCAGACCGCGTCCGGAGCAGCCTCGAAGCCGGGCTTCGAGGAACGAGCGACCCCCGTCGCGCGCCGAGCGCACGACGGACCACGGGCGTCGACCACCCGAGGGGCGCGCGAGTAGGACCTACCCGTGCGTACCTGTCAACCTGGTTTCTTCACACAATCGTCGACCGTCTGCTCCTCGCTCGCTTCCGCACGGACTCGCTGACGGCGGAGCGCGCGTCACTCGACGCACGCCTCGACGCACCGGGTCCCTGGGGCCGGGCCCCGTCGCAACCGATGTGCCACCAGCGGATCACGCTTCATCCTGCGCGATTTCCGCATGCGACCGTTCGGGCAGGGCGAGCGCGCGAACGCGACGCGCTGTCACGCCCCTCGACCCACGCGCGCACGAATCCGCCTATCCCGTAGGCTGATCCGCAGGATCGCTCGCGCCCGCAAGGGCTCGCGGCCCGTCAGAACGATAACGGGCCGCAGGCGCCGGCGGCGGACCGCCTCGTGGCGAGCGCACGCGCGATCGAAACGCGCGCGTCAGACCTCGTCGAAGGGCACGACCGCGATCGCATCGGCCAGCGGCCGCAGCGAGGGGAGCACGTCGCGCGCGGTCGCGACCACCGCGATCGTGAGATCGCGCGACGAGAGGCGCCGCCGGATCGCCGCACGGGCGTCGTCGAGCTCCACGGCGGCGACGCGCTCCACGAAGCGCTCGTGAAAGGCCTTCGGCAGGCCGTGGATCTCCGCCTCGACCCGCGGCTCCAGGCGCTTGCTCGGCGTGTCGAGGTCGAAGGCGTGGCTCTTGACGAGGAAGCTCTTGGCGAAGCGCAGCTCGGCCGACGTCGGGCCCTTCGCCACGAAGCGCTCGACGAGCGAGAGCTCGAGCGCGAGGCACTCGGCCGCGTTCTCGGCCGACGGGTGCGCGTAGAGCGACCACGCCTCGCGCTCGCGATCGGCCCCGAGGCGGCTCGACGCCGAATAGCTGAAGCCGCGGCGGGCACGGACCTCCTGCACGAGCGGCGCGCTGAAGGTGCCTCCGAACGCGGTGTTCGCGACGAGCAGCGGGTGGAAGTCCGGATCGCGCAGGCGTGACCCGATCGTCCCGACGAAGGTCTGCGTCTGGGTCCGGCCGGGCTTGTCGACCACGACGAGGCGCCGCCCTTCGCGACGCACGGGCGCGGCGAGCCGCACCGCGGGCGCCGCCGTCTTCGGCAGGCCACCGAACGCGCGCTCCACGAGCGCAGGCAGCTCTCGCGCGCTCACGTCGCCGGCGAAGCCGAGGATCAGGTTGGGCGCCGTCACGTGCCGCGCGAGGTGCGTGGCGACGTCGCTACGCTTCACGCGCTTCAGGCTCTGCGCGGTCCCGAGCGGCGAGCGCGCGTACGGATGGTCGCCGAAGAGCGCGCTGCGGAACGCGCGGCTCGCGAGCCATCGATCGTTGTCGCGCTGCTGGGCGAGGTCGGCGACGGACTCGCGGTACACCCGCGCGAAGTCCTTCGGGCGCAGCGCGGGCGCGGCGAGGATCTCGCCGAGCAGCGCGAGGAACGCCGGGAACGAGCGGGCGATCACCGAGGCCGAGAAGCGCACCGTGCCGTGCGAGACGTCGATGCTCAAAGTCGCGCCGAGCGCCTCGAGCGCCTCTTCCGTCGCCTCGGCCGAGCGCCGCGCGGTGCCCATGCGGAGCATGCGGGCGGCCAGGCGCGTGAGGCCCTCGCGCCCGAGCGGATCGGCGAGCGAGCCCGTCCGGAGCACCGCGGTCACGTCCACGAGCGGGATGGCCCGGCTCTCCTCGACGAGGACGACCGTGCCTGCGCGGGTGACGAAGCGAGCGCCCTTCCCGCTCACGCGCGCGCCCGTCCCCGCCGTACGCGGATCACCGTGCGGGCCTCACGCGTGAGCACCTCGCGCGCGACGCGACGCACGTCGGCCGGCGTCACGCTGCGGTACTCGTCGAGGCGAACGAAGGCGTGGCTCGGATCGCCGACCACGGTCTCCGAGAAGCCGATCTGCTCGGCCTTTCCCGGCACGGTCTCGAGGCCGCCCAGGAACGAGAGCTCGAGGCCGTTCTTCACCTTGTCGAGCTCGGCCACCGGCACCTCTTCGCGCGCGAGGCGCGCCAGCTGACGATCGAGCGCGGCGAGCGCCCGATCGGCGTCGTGACCCTCGCGCAAGGACACCCACGCATCGACGAGCGAGGCCTGCTGGAAGGGCGCGATCGACATGCGCACTTCGCTGGCGATCTCGCGCTCGCGGACCAGGTCCACGTGCAGGCGCGCGCTGCGCCCCATCGAGAGCACGTGCGTGAGCACGACCAGCACGGCGTGATCCCGCGACGCGAACGCCGGCGCGGGCCAGCCGATCGCGAGCTTCTCGGTGGGAGAAGGCCAGCGCATCTCGAGCCGGCGCTCGCCCTGCCGCCCGGGCATCTTCACGGGCTGCGGGGCCGGGGCCTCGGCGGCGGGGAACCGTCCGTAGGCCGAGGAGATCGTGTCGAGCGCATCGGCCTCGTCCACGTCGCCCGCGACCACGATCGTCGCGTGATTCGGGGCGTAGTGCGCGCGGTAGAAGCGCTGGCAGTCGGCGGGCGTGAAGCCCTCGATGTCACGCATCCAGCCGATCGTCGGCCAGCCGTAGGGGTGGCTCCGGCCGAAGACCGCCGCGTAGAGCTTCTCGGAGACGGCCCCGTCCACGTCGTCCTCGACGCGGTCGCGCCGCTCGCTCTCGACGACCTCTTTCTCGCTGGCGACGCGCGCCTTGGAGAGCACGAGATCGTTCATGCGCCCGGCCTCGAGCCGAACCGCGAGCTTCCACGACGAGGCCGGCAGGTTCTCGTAGTAGTAGGTCCAGTCGGTCCAGGTCGCGGCGTTGCTCTCGCCGCCCTCGGCCTCGAGCAGCCGGTCGAACTCGCCCTCGCGGAGCGACTTCGTCTCGATGAACATCAGGTGCTCGAGCAGGTGCGCCTGCCCCGTCTTTCCCGGCGTCTCGTGCCGCGATCCCACGCGAAACCACGTGTGGTACGAGACGATCGGCGCGCTCGGGTCACGCAGGACGAGCAGCGTGAGGCCGTTCTCCAGGCGGAAGCGGCGGACGCGGAGGCTGGGACCGAAGGGATGCTCGGAGACGAGCGCCGGGAGCGAGCGGTGCGGGCTTCGACGCGTGGCCAAGGGCGGGCCAGCATGGGACCGGCCCCTAGGGGGGTCAAGAGCATTGACCGCGCGCCGCGGACCACGCGATCCTCTCCGTGGATGCCTCTCTCTCTCACGCGCTCGGCGGTGGCGCTCGCGCTGGGGGTCGCCTGTGCGGCCGGATGCTGGAACACGACGACCCCACCGACGGGCGACGGCGGGCTGGTGCGGGCCCCGAGCTGCGACGCGCCCGACGTCGTCACCCTGATCGACGGGGTGGAGTCGACCCGTTCCTTCGATCTGCGCACGGCACCCCACGGCCTGACCCTGGGCTGCCCCTCGATCAGCGGAGGAACCGAGTCGGGCCAGGTCGTCTACGAGGTCGTCGTCCCGGGCACCGGCACCCATTCGGTCACCATCAACACCGGCGTGCTCGGCACGGATCGGGCGGTCGATACCGTGCTCGCCGTCCGCTACACGAGCTGCAACGGCGCCTACAGCGACGCGTGCTGGGACGAGAACGGCCAGGACTCGCGCGCGCGTGCGGACTTCCTCGCCCAAGGCGGCGACCACGTCTTCGTCATCCTCACGACGTACTACGCGTCCGCCGAAGGTCCGGTGACGGTGTCGTTCAGCGCGCGGCCGAGCAGCCCACCCACGATCTCGGAGGTCCACGCGCTGCTCGCGGGGACCGATCTGCTCCTCGACGTGACGGGCGGCGATCCCGATGGCGACGCCTGGGGCGTCGTCGCACGCCTCCACGGCCCGGCGGGCGAGCTGATCGACCTCGACGGCGACGGCGAACGAACCACCGACGACTCGCTCAGCGGCGCCTTCGCACGCTCGGTCCACGGCGCGACCTCGTTCGTGGAGCGGGTCCGGATCCCGCTCGCCGACGTGAACGTGGTCGCGCGGGTCGGCAGCGCGACCGCGGTGTACGTGCGGGTGATGGACGACCCGGGCTCGCTCAGCGAGACCGACGCGACCGCTCCCATCGTGGGCGGCACGATCGCGCGACGCGGCGAGGGCTGCGATGCCACCCACGTGTGCAGCGACGAGCTGCTCTGCGCGCCCGGCACGCTCACGTGCGAGCCGACGCCGTCGCGGCGCGACGCCTGCGCGCTGGCCGTCCCGATTCCCGTCGCGACACCCACGACCACGGCCACGCACGGATCGGGCATGGGCGTGCTCGTGGAGGGCGCGGGCTACTTCACGTTCCAGGGCCCCTGCGGCGAGTCGGACAACACGGACACGACCGGCACGGAGAGCCTCTTCACCGTCACCGTGCCGGACGGCATCGACGTGGATCTGATCCTCGACACCGAGGAGCCCGGCACGCCGACCAACGCCGACACCGTCGTGTACGTGCGGAGCGACTGCGCCGAGCCGCTCTCGTCGATGCGGAGCTGGTGCAACGACGACGACCCGGACGACTCGTCGACGTATCTCTCGCGCCTGGTGATGGAGAACGTCGCGGCCGGCACGTACACGGTCTTCGTCGAGCCCTGGCTGGCGGTGCAGCCGAGCACGACGCTGCGCTTCGAGCTGCGCGCCACGCTCCGGCCGGTGCTGCCGACGGGGAGCAGCTGCGATCCGACCGAGGCGAACGACCGCTGCGCGGGCGACCGCTGCTCGCCCACCGCGAGGACGTGCCCATGAAGCGCCTCGTCTCGATCGTCGCGCTCGCGGTCTTCCTCCTCTCGGCGCCGCGCGCCATGGCCCAGTCGGCCAGCGAGCAGGCCCTCGCGCGCGACCAGTTCCGCGCGGGCGTCGCCGCCGCGCGCGATGGCCACTGGGCCGAGGCCGTCGATGCGTTCCAGCGCTCGCTCGAGCTCGCGCCGCGCCCGATGACGATGATGAACCTCGCCGGCGCGCTCGTGCAGGTGGGTCGGCTCGTCGAGGCGGCCGAGGCGTACCGGATGTTCCTCGCCGAGGCGACGAGCGGCGCGGCGGCCCGCGTCCGCGGGGAGGCCCAGTCGCAGCTCGAGGCGCTCGAGCCCCAGATCCCGCACGTGCGCCTGCACGTCTACGAGCTCGCCGACCGCGACGTCGTGCAGCTCGACGAGTACCAGCTCTCGCCGGCGGCGATCGACGCGCCCCTCCCGGTCGATCCGGGGCATCACGTGGTGACGGTCTCGCGCGACGGCGTGGTGCTCGCGACGAGAGAGCTCGACATCGCCGCCGCCGAGGAGGCCACGATCGACATGCGCGTCGACGCGCTGCCGCCCGTGGAGGACGTCGCGACGGCCCCCGATCCGCTGGCGCCCGTCGCGCCCGCGCAGAGCGGCGGCTCGGTCTTCGACGACCCGGTCTTCTGGATCGTCGGCGGCGTCGTGCTCGCCGGGCTCATCGGCGGCGGCATCGCGATCGGCGTCGCGACGCAGCCGGCGCCGGCGCCCTACTTCGGCAACCTCCCTCCTCACCAGATTCCCCTCGAGTGATGCGGCCGGCCTCCACCCTCCTCCGTTCTCTCGTCGCGGCCTCGCTGGCCTCGGTGCTCGCGAGCTGCGCGCAGGCGACGCAGATCATCCTCGTCGTCGACAGCGACCTCGATCTCTCGCGCGTCGACGTGGACGTCTCGAGCACGCACAGCCCGCCCTCGCACGCGACGGCGGAGATCGGGATGCCGTCGGCGCCGTCGCTTCCGCTGACGCTCGCGCTCTATCCGCGCAGCTCGGCGGACATCGACGTCGTCGTGACCGTGGTCGGCACGCTCGAGGGCGGCGGCACGGTCGAGCGCGACGTGACGACGCGCTTCGTGTCGGGCTCGAGCCGCATGCTGCTCGTGCTCTTGGCCGCCCGCTGCGTGGGTCGCATCTGCGAGGCGGGGCAGACCTGCGACGAGACCGGCTGCCGCGACATCGCGATCCCGGGGGGCTCGCTGCCTTCGTGGAGCGGCTCGGCCCCTTCGCTCTCGGGGATGGCCGCGTGCGCTTCGGCGCCCGAGGAGTGCAACTACGAGGACGACGACTGCGACATGAGCGTCGACGAGGCGTTCGACCTCGCGACGGATCCCCAGAACTGCGGATTCTGCGGCCACGACTGCGGAGGCGCCGCGTGCGCGGGCGGTCTGTGCGCGGGCGAAGAGGCCGTCGCGGTCTCGGCGGGCGGCGCGCACACGTGCTCGGTCTCTTCCCAGGGGAACGTCTCGTGCTGGGGCTGGAACGAGCAGCGCCAGCTCGCGCAGGTGCAGTACAGCGCGTACGGGAGCCCGCGCGTCGTGGAGGGGCTCGACCACGTCTCCGAGATCGCGGCGGGCAGCCTCCACACCTGCACCGTCGACGAGAGCGGGCGCGTCGAGTGCTTCGGCGAGGGCGCCCACGGCGAGCTCGGCCGCGGCGACAGCATCGATCGCTCGATGCCGGCCCCCATCGCCAGCGCCGCCACCTTCGAGCGCGCGTTCGCCGGCGTCGCGGTCTCGTGCGGGCTCACGACGACGGGCGCGCTCGTGTGCTGGGGCGCCAACGACCGCGGCCAGCTCGGAAACGGCTCCACCGCGCCCGCGTCGATGCCCAGCGCGACCGTGCTCGATCAGGTCGTGGACGCGTCGGTCGGCTTCCAGCACGCGTGCGCCGTGCGCAGCGACGGCAGCGTGTGGTGCTGGGGCAGCTCCGACGATGGGCAGTGCGGCCCCCACACGAGCATGGGCGTCGGCGTTCCGGTACCCGTCGACGGGATCACCGACGCCACGCACGTCGCCTGCGGCCGGGCGTTCACCTGCGTCCTGCACATGGGCGGCACCGTGAGCTGCTTCGGTCGCAACGATCACGGGCAGCTCGGGAGCGGCTCGGCAGGTACTGGATCGATCACACCGGTGCCGGTGGCGACACTCGACTCGGTGAGCGCGATCGCGGTCGCGAGCGGCGGCACGCACGCCTGCGCGCTGCGCACGAGCGGCCTCGTCGCGTGCTGGGGCGGAAACACCAGCGGTCAGCTCGGCGACGGAACGCAGGTCGACCGCCCGGCGCCCGTGATGGTGCCGCAGCCGACCGACGCGACGGCGATCACCGCGGGTGGCCTCTCCGACGACGGCGCCGGGCACACCTGCGCGATCGACGGCGCGGGCCGCGTGTGGTGCTGGGGCGATGGCGCGCTCGGGCAGGTCGGCGCGGGCGACTACCTCTCGCACACCGCGCCCACGTTGGTCACCGGCGCGCTCTGAACGCGGCGCTCTCTCCGTGCTCGCTCGGCTCGAGCGTTCTCGCGAGACCGGCGGCGGCGCAGCGGCGTTCGCCGCGCGATCTCACGGGGCGCAGCGCAGGCGGTAGGCGTGCGCGAGCCCCTCGATCCCGGGCGCGCCGTCGGGATGCTCGGCGAGGTAGCGCGCGACGTACCGGGCTCGCGCTTCGGGCGCAAGCGCCAGCACGGCGTCCGTGATCTCGAAGCGGAGGACGTGGGGCGTCGCCTCGAGCGCGCGCTGAAGCTCGATCTCCGTCGCGTACGCGACCGACTCGAGCGCGAGCGCCCGCGTCACCGCCTCGTCGCAGGCGGCGCCGCGCGCTCCCTCCGGCACCGCCTCGAGCGGGAGGCCATCGCGCAAGTGGACGAGCAGGTGCCCGAGGCGTGCCGCCGCCTCGCTCTCTTCGAGATCCTCGGCGAGCACGAGCACGCGATCCGTCGTGACGACCGAGGCGCTGCCCGGCGCCGCGAAGCAGACCGCGGCGACCCGATCGCGCGCTGCTGCGAGGAGCGCGCTCCCCTCGGCCACGGAGCCGAGCCGCGCTTCGAGGCGCGCCTGGCGCGCCGCATCCGCGTGCAGCCCTTCGGAGCAGCCCGCGGGCGCCGGCACCGGCGTCGTCCCGCACGCGGCGAGCACCAGCGAAAGCGCGAGCTCACGCCGCATCGAGGAACGCCACCGCCGGCTCGAACACGTCGCGCGCGAGGTTCTGTCCGATCGCGAGATCGCCGTGCCCGTAGTCGTGATCGTGCGTGCCCGCCGCCAGCACGATCATCTCCTTGTCCACGCCCGTCTCGCTCGCGCCCCACGCGTCGTACGCCGCACGCACCGCCGCCGGCGGCGCGATGCGATCCCCGGCGCCCGCGAAGAAGCGCACCGGGGAGCGCACGTGTGCGAGGCCCTCGAGCACCGGCGCTCCCTCGAAGCGCACGACGCCCCCGCTCGCGAGGAAGCCCGCGAAGTCGGCCATCAAGGGCTGCGCGATGTCGCGCACCGTCATCAGTGCCGCCGGCGTCACGCCACGCGCGACGTTGCGGCGGTTGTAGACCAGCGTGTGCAGCGGCGTGTGCAGCCACTCGGCCAGGAACGCGATCATCCGCGCGCCGATGCGGAGCGGCGCGCCCGGCACGAGCCAGCGTGGCACGCGCGCGATCGTGCCGATCACGCGGAGCGGCGGGATCATCTTGCCGGGCGAGCCCAGGATCACGACGCGTCGGATCGCGCTCGGCTCGACCGTCCGCCCGAGCGCGGCGTAGAGCAGCATCCCGCCCATCGAGAAGCCCACGTAGTCGATCGCGCTCGCGCCCGTGCGGCGCCGCACCTCTTCGACGCCCATCGGCACGTCGTGCCGCACCATCGCGTCGAAGCGCACGCGCCGCACGTGGCGGAACGAGGGGCTCTCGATGCCGCTCCGCAAGGTCAGGAGCCACACGTCGCGCCCGCGCGCGCGGAGCGAGCGAGCGAGCGAGAGCGTCTCGAGCATGTCGTTGTTGCGATGATCGATGGCGATGCCGTGCACGCAGAGCACGGGCGGCAGCGACGAGACGACATCGCCCGGCAGACGCCGCAGCTCGATGCACGCACCATCCGGCGTGGGCAGGCGCTCGACGAGCCCGTACGGAACCTCGACCCCGTAGCGCCGCAGCGCGCCCCGGTAGTGGAGCGCCATCGCGATCAGCACCACGAGGGCCGCGATCGCGACGACGAGGAGCGCCGTCATTTCTCGCGCTCGCGCTGCCGGTAGCGCGCGATCTGCGTGGGCGACGGGTTCACGCGCACGGCGCCGCTCGCACCGTCGACGAAGAGCGTGTCCCCCGCGCGCGCCCAGGCGAAGAGCCCGCCGACGTCTCCGACGACGGGAAGGCCGTCGGCCTGCGCGAGCGCCACCGCCGCCGAGCTCGCCGGAACCTTGTTCGCCACCGCGATGGCGACGGCGCGCTGCGCGACGGACGCGACGACGATCGTGGCCGACAGGCGCTCGGGCAGGAGGAGCACGGAGTTGCCGCCGGGCACGCGCGCTCCGACCGCGCGCGCCGCCACGAGCAGACAGAAGTCCTCGACCTCCTCGGCACGGCCCGCGAGCCACGCGCCGGGATCGGAGCCGCGACGGTAGAGCGCCTGCGCGTACTCGCGGGCGACCTTGCGCACGCCGAGCGGGAGGTTCGTCGCCGCGGCGGCGTCGCCGAGCGACTCGAGCAGGCGCCCGTCCTCTTCGAGCAGGACGAGGCCCGCGAGCTCGTGCTGCACCGCCGCCGGGAGCAGCGAGACCAGGCGCTTGCGCACCTTCGACAGGTCGCGGACGAGCGAGGCGTGCGCCTCGACGATGCGCGCGCGGCGGCGCTCCCCGATCGCGGGGCCCGTGGCGTCGGCCTCGTCGCCGAGCGAAGCGCGCTCGAGCGCCGCGAGCCCCTCGAACGTCGGCAGCGTCTCCAGACGGCCGAGCGCGTCCCCGCGCGAGAGCGGCGTGCCCGAGAGGAGCGCGACGCGGGCCGACTCGGCCTCGACCTCGGCACGGCGATCGCGGGCACGCTCGAGCGCGTAGGCGAACGAGGTGGCGAGCGCCGTCGCGAGCACGACCTCGCCGTCGTCGAACGCGCCGTCCTTGCGCTGCAAGACGAGCACGCCCTCGGCCCGCCGCCCCACGAGCACGGGGATGGCGAGGAAGACGGGAAAGTTCTCTTCGCCGAGGCCGGGGAAGTGCTTGTAGTGCGCGTCCTCGCCGGCCATGCGCATGCTCGCCGGGCGGAGTGTCTCGGCGACGTGACCGGTGATGCCTTCGCCCATGCGCAGGCGCACCTTCGACACGGCACCGGCCGGGAAGCCGACGTTGGCGACCATGCGGAGCTCTTCGCCTTCGCCGGCGCGCTCGCGAAGATAGAAGGAGACGATCTCCGCGGGCATCGCGATGCTCACGTCCGCGCAGAGCGCCGCGAGCACCTCGGGCAGCGGGCGCGGGCGCGAGGCCTCCTCGATCAAGCGGAGCACGACGTCCACGCGCGCGTCGCTGCGCTCGTCCATCGCGAGCCCGGGCGAGGGAATGCCGGCCGCGGTGTCGTGGAAGCGTGCGGTCTCGTCGGCCATCGCGCGCCGCGGCATTTAGTACGCGCGCTCCGGCGCGGCCAGTGTGGCCGAAGGGTGTTCGGCGAAGCGGCCGCGCGCGTGCTCCGCGCGTCAGCCGCTCTCGAGGTGCTCGTGCAAGATCCCCGCGAGCCAGGCGCGGAAGCGTGCGCTCGTCGCGCTGGCGCGCTCCGGGTCCGCCTCGCCGCGAAAGAGCGGGCCCGCGATCGCGTCGCCGAACACGGCCATGCCGGCGAGCAGCACCGTGAAGTACGTGTCCTCGTAGTCGGGCGCGCGGCCCTTGGCCTTCCACTTCGCGCGACGGAGCTCGTGGGTCGCCTTCGCGATCGCCTCGAAGCCTGCGCCCTCCTCGTGGCGCGGCACGTGGCCCGAGAGCGAGAGCCAAGCCATCACGCGCGCGTGACCGCCGGGCCCGAGCGTCTTGGCCACGCGCTCGAGCATGCCGGTCACCGCGTCGTCGTCGTGCGCGACGCCGACGGCCATCTCCGTGAGGAGATCGCGCTCGAGCGCGGCGATGCGGCGCGCGATCACCGACTGGACCAGCGACTCGCGGCTGCCGAAGTGGTGGAGCACCGTCGGATGCGAGACGCCGACGTCGCGCGCCACGTCCTGCAGGCGGATTCCCGCGGGACCGACCTCGCGCAGGCGCGCCTCGGCGGCATCGAGGATCGCCGCTCTCGCATCGTCGGCCGTGCGACGCGTGCGGGTTTTCGCGGGCTTCTTCGCGGTTCGCATCGCCCCGAGCATGGCACGGCTCGCATTCTATCGACAGCCTTGTCAGCAGTGCTATCTACAAGACTGTCGGTAACAGGAGAGCGTCGATGCACCACGAAGAAGAAGCCGCCTTTCGTCTCGATCCGAAGCGCGCCCTGAAGGCCATCGTCGCGCTCACGCGGAACCCCGACGACACCTCGCAGGTCTTCACCATCATCGAGTCCCTCTCGGGCCACGCGCCGCAGCGGCTGGTCGACGGCTTCCGCGCGAGCGCGAGCGGCCGCCGCCTGCTCGCCGAGCGCCCCGACATCGTGCCGCTCCTCGCCGATCGCGCGCGCCTGCGCGCGATGCCCGAGGGCTCGCTCGCACACGCCTACCTCGCGTTCGTCGAGAGCGAGAACATCACCGCCGACGGCCTCGTCGCTGCGAGCGAGGCGGGCGAGATCGGCTTGCGCGAGAAGGGCTCGGACCTCGACTACATCAGCCAGCGCCTGCGCGACACGCACGATCTCTGGCACGCGATCAGCGGGTACAAGGGGGATCTGATCGGCGAGGCGTCGCTGCTCGGCTTCTCGCTCGCGCAGACGCACAACCCCGGCATCGCCATGATCGTCGTCACGGGGATCTTCCGAATCCGCCAGCTCGACGCGGTCGGGCTCATCGCGGGCGGCATCAAGCGTGGGCTCGCGGCCGCGTGGTTCCCGGCCGTCGAGTGGGAGGACCTCCTGCCGTTGCCGCTCGAGGCCGTCCGCTCGCGCCTCGGCATCGAGGCCGCGCCCGCCTACGAGCCGCTCCGCACGAGCGCGCTGCGCGCCGAGGGAATCCTCGAGCCCATCGCGGCCTGAAGCGATCGGGCGGGCCGCTCCTCGGCGAGGAGCGGCCTCGCTCGCTCAGGCGCAGTGCGCGGTGACGTCGTGCGTGTGGCCGCCGCCGAGCGTGGAGGTCACCGTCACGGTCATGCCGTCCGCGAGCATCTGCATCTGCGCGGCCGTGAACATCACCGAGTGCGTGTGATCGGAGGAGCCCTGGATGTTGTAGGTGCGGTCGCGCGGCGTCGTGAGGTCCGAGCCGAGGATCGTGAGCACGTGGCCGTGGTTCGCGCTGATCGTGCCCGTGCAGCTCGCCCCCATCGAGGCATCCGTCGGGGCCGTGCTGCCGCCGCCACAGGCCGGCACGAAGACCAGCGTCACCACCGAGCCCACCAGGAAATCGCGTCGCGTCGTCATTCGAGCCCTCCCGTCGCGAGCCCTGCCCGCGAAGAAGCCCGCAGCGTAACGCGACACGCCGGGCCCGTGGGGCTCATCCGACCGCATGGGGCATCACGCGACGGATTCGTCACGCGTGACGCCGGCTCGACGCCCCCGCGTGACCGCCCTCGCGATCGCCCGCACAGAGCAGCAGCGTGAGGCTCGTGCTCAGGCGCATCCGGAGCGGCGCGCCGAGCTGGATGCCCGCCTTGGTGAGGCGCTCGAGCGCGTCGGCCGTCGTGTGCACTGCGCCCTCGACGAGGGTGCGGCGCGCATCGACCATCGCCTGCGCCTGCTGGCGGAGCAGCATGCTCTGCGCGATCTCGGGCGCGTAGGTCAGGTCGTTCAGGCGCACGAGCGCGACCTCGATGCCCGCGTTCTCGACGCCGCGCTGCAGGTTCGCGCGCAGCGCCTCGAGCACCTCGTCGCTCTCCTTCTTGAGGCAGGGCTGCCGCGGATCGCGCGCTTCGTACGGATAGTGCGCGCACACGCTCTTCAGCACCGCGCTCGCCTGGTTCTGCACGTAGCGCTGGTAGCCCTGCACGTCGATGAGCGCGCGCGCGGGATCCTTCACGCGATAGGTCGCGACGGCCGAGACCTGGATCGGGTTGCCGTGCTGCTCGACCACGGTCGTGAGCGGGATCTGCAGGACGACGTCGCGCGTGTGCAGCACGCGGCGATCGAGCCCGAGCGGGAACACCCAGTGCAGCCCGGGCTGGTCGATCGTGCGGCGGTACTTGCCCCAGTAGAGGAGCACGTGCGCCTGGCGCGGCTCCACGACGAAGAAGCCGCGCAGGAAGAACGACCACGCGGGCACGAAGAGGATCGCGCCCACCACGCCGAGCACGCAGAGGAGCGCGACGAAGTCGTCGCCGCTCACGATGCACCTCCGCCCGAGAGCGTCACGGGCCGGCCTTCCGCGCCAGCGGGATCGAGATCGATGGGCATGACGGTCGTCACGCGCTCGCCCGAGCAGAGCACGAGCATGAGGTTCGCGACGAACGTCTCCGCGTGCGCCTGCGTGAGCTGGATGCCCTCGTCCTTCATCCGGCGCGCCGCGTCGGTCACGGTCGCGGTCGCCCCCTCCACGATCGTGCGGCGCGCGTCGACCATCGCGAGCGCCTGCTGGCGCATCAGCATCGACTGCGCGATCTCCGGCGCGTACGTGAGGTCGTTGAGGCGCACTTCGTGGATCTCGATCCCCGCGGGCGCCGCGAGCTCGTTCAGCTCGCGCACGAGGTGCTCGCTCACCTCGCGGCTCTCCTTCTTCAAGCAGGGCGCGTGCGGGTCGGGCGACTCGTACGGGTAGTGCGAGCACACGTTCTTCACGACGCAGGTCGCGAGGAGCGTGACGTACTGGTGGTAGTCCTCGATCTCGAGCACCGCCTTCTGCGCTTCCTTCACGCGGTAGAGGCAGACCGCCGACACCTCGATCGGGTTGCCGTTCGCCTCGAGCACCATGTTGCGCGGCAGATCCACGCTGATGAGCTGGCTCGAGAGGCGATAGAGGCGGCGACCGAGCGGGAAGACGTAGCGAATCCCCTCCTCGGTGATGGTGTACTGATATTTGCCGAAGCGAAGCACCACGACCTGCGTGCGCGGCTGCACGATGAACAAGCCGCCGAGCACGTAGAGGAGCGCGATGCCGCCCACGATCAGCGCGCCCACGACGAGCACGCCGATGATCCCCGAGAGGTCCGAGTCCATGTTCTCTCTCCCGCGCGGATAGTACGCCCCGCGCGCGGAGAGTCGATGGCTACGGGGTCGTGCTGCTCGGCGGCGCCGCGCCCGAGCCACCGAGGATCTGATCGGGCGAGAGAGGCGCGCCCTCGCGCTCGTCGGGATCGCCCTCGGCCTCGTCCTCGGGGGGATCGGCGCTGAGGCGCTCGGGCGCCTCCATGCGGATGTCGCGCATGCGCTCGTAGAAGACCTCGGTCGGGATGCGCTCGCGCAGGCCCGCGAGGAACGTCTCGATCGCCGTCTCGCGGTGCGAGCGCCAGAGGCGCGCGCGGATCGACGCGTCGGCGGCGGAGACGTCGCGATGCTCCGCAGGCCGGATGCCGGTGAGCTGGAGGATCGCGAAGTGCGACCCCTGGGCGAACACGTCCGAGACCTCGCCGACGTTCGCGATCGCGAACGCCGCCTGCGCCGCCTCGATCGGCACCGTCGGGTCGCTGTGGTTCGCGAGGTGCCCTTCGGCGTCGAAATAGCGCAGGTCGCCACCGCGCTGGCGCGTCTCGGCGTCGGTGCTGTGCTCGGTGACCAAGGCGCGGAAGGCGCGCACGTCGGCGCCGTGCGCCTGCGCGGCGAGCGCGTCGGCCGCCTCGCGCGTGTCGAGCACGATCTCGCTCGCGCGCCGCATCTCGGGCTGGTGGAACTCGGCCGGATGCGCGTCGTAGTACTCGCGGACCTCCTCGGCGGAGATCGACGACGCCGTGATGCGCTCGTCGAAGTCGTGCCGGAGGAGCAGCTGAACCGAGGTCTGCCGCACGGCCTCGACGACGTCCGGCGCATCGCCGTAGCCTCGGCGCCGCCCCTCGCGGGCGAGCAGCTCCATGCGGATGCGCTCGCGCACGTGCTCCTCGAGGTGCGCGCGGTCGCGGAAGCGCGCGCGCATGAAGGGTGACTGGTGGTTGATCTCGTCCTCGATCTCGCCGAGCGTGATCGTGACGTCGCCGACGCGCGCGACGACCCGGGCACGGCGCGCGGCGTCGTCGGGCGTGGGCGCGGGCGCCACGTCGGTCGGCGTGGGGGCGGCCGTGGTCGGAGCGGGCGCGGCCGTGGGCGCCGGGGCCTGCGCGCGACCGAGCGAAGGCACGAGGACGAGGCCGAGCACGAGGAGCGGGAGCGCGCGCATCGCACCTTCTTTCTCATGGGCACGCCGCGGCGGCAACTCGTAGCCAGCTCGTTCAAGCCGCCGCCTCGGGTACGCTCCAGGCTCTGGGCATGACGAAGCGCGAACCGAACCTCCTCGCCTGGCAGTGGAACGGCTACCCGGACTTCCACGCGGACCGCCGCAACCTCGTCCTGCACGTGCTCACCCAGCCGATCTTCGTGGCGGGCTTCGTCACGGTGCTCGGCGCGCCCCTCGCGGGCTCGCTCGTCGCCGCCGTCTCGAGCGCCGTGGGCGGCCTGGTCGCGATGGTCGTCGCCATCGCCGTGCAGGGCCGCGGGCACGCGCAAGAGAAGAACGCGCCGATCCCGTTCGCGGGCGCCGGCGACCTGATCGGGCGCATCTTGCTCGAGCAGCTCGTGAGCTTTCCGCGCTTCGTGCTGACGGGCGGCCTCGCACGCGCGTGGCGGGCGAGCGTGGCGCCGCAGACGGCTGCGTGAAGATCGCGGGAGCAAAGGCGGCGGGCGGTGCATGGCCGCCCTTGCTCGCGACGCGCGGCGCGGGCGGCAAGAGCCGCGCGCACGCGCATCACGGCATGCACGTGGTGATCGCCTGCGAGGGCGTGCTGCGCTTCCGCCTGGTCGGTGCGCCGTGGACGAGCGCGGCCGGCGTGATCGTGGCGCCCGACGTGCGTCACGAGATCGACGCCGAGGGCGTCGAGGTGCTCCTGGTGTTCGTCGACCCGGAGAGCCGCTTCGGGGCGATGCTCGAGGCGAGCCTCGCGGGCGACGTGCGCGCGATCGACGCGCGAGAGCGCCAGCGCATCGGCCTCACCGTGAGCCCGACCGAGCTCATGACGACGGGCGGCGAAGCATGGCTCGCGCGCCTCGGCCGCGCGCTCGGGGAGCGGGCTCCCGCGCGGCCTCGCCGCGCCGTCCACCCGCGCGTGCGCAGGGCGCTCGCGATCCTCGCCGCGGGCGCGAGCCCCGAGCGCGAGCGCCTCGACGCCCTCGCGCGAGAAGTCGGCCTCTCGCCCTCGCGTTTCATGCACGCCTTCACCGAGAGCGTCGGCATCCCGCTCCGCCCCTACGTCGCCTGGCTGAGGCTGCAGCGCGCCGCCGCCGCCATCGCCCGTGGCGAGCCCCTCGCACGCGCCGCCGCGCAGGCCGGCTACGCCGACGCGGCGCACATGACCCGCAGCTTCACCGCGATGCTGGGCCTCCCTCCGTCGATGCTGCGCCCGAAGGGAGCGTGACGTTCGGAACCGACCGACTCCCGCTCAGCGAACGCGCTCGATCACGACCCCCGCCGGCAGCTCGGCGACGATGGCCTCGAGCTCGGCGAAGGTGCTCTCGGTCGCGACGAGCGCGACGAGGCCGCTCTCGTCGCCGTGCACGCTGGCGACGCCGTCGTAGCCGGCGAAGATGCCGCGCACGAAGACGACGTCCTCGTCGCGCACGCGGATCGTCAGCGTGCGCAGCCCGTCTCCCAGCGGCACGTGCCGCGTGCCGTCGGCCGCGCTCACGGGCGCGGCGCGGCGAGCATCTTGGCGAGCTCGCCCGACGCGTCGAGCTTCGCGAGGTCGTCGGCGCCACCGACGAAGACGCCCTTGACCCAGATCATCGGGAACGTGGACCAGCCGGTCCACATCTTCAGGGCGAGGCGCCGACGCCAGAGCGAGAAGTAGCTGCCGTACGAGAGGTGCGTGTAGGGGATGTTCTTCGACTTCAGGAGGCGGCACGCGCGCCCGGGGTTCGGGTTCTGCGCCATGCCCACGACCACCACGTCGTCCTTGTCCACCGCCGCCTTCACCTCCTCGACGAGGTCGCGCTGGTAGTCGGCGACGGCCGCGCGGACGGACGGGTGAATCTTCGACTCTTCGACGATGTAGCGACCCATGCTCGAAACCCTCCTGTGCCCGGGCGTGTGATGCGCATGCGAAGGCCCGCGCGCAAGCGTGCACGCGGGCCCTTCGCACTACTTCACGGCGCTCGCCGACGTCCGTGACCCACACCGCGGACGCCGACGGTCTCACGGCGCGGTCGCGGCGCTCGATCGCGTCGCTCTCTCGCCGTTCCTTCTCCCCGAGGGACTGCGCGCAGCCCTCGCCCCACCGGCGAAGTCGGATGCGCCTGCTGCCGAGCCACGCGATCGCGTGGGGGTCGGCGCCGAGCACCCACGTCGTCAGCGATGACCGTCGCTCACCAGCTCGCCGGTCATGCGCAGGCTCTCCATCGCGTGCTGGCACTCGCCGCGATGCGCCGCGAGAACGCGCGCGTCCCCCGAGCACATCAGCACGACGGCCATCCCTCCGGCCGCAGTCACGCGCTGCACCGTCATGTTCTGCTCGAGGGGCACCTCGAACTGCCGCCCCTCGAGATCGCCGATCGTCACCGTCTGCTCCGCGGCGAAGCCCTCGCGCCCGCGGAACACGTTCGTGTAGTCGTTGGCGAAGTCGTGGTCGTTCACGTCCGAGGGCGCGAGGACCACGTTCAGGGAGAACCCATCGTCGGCCGTCAGCTGCAACGCACGCATCGGCTGGCCGGGCTCGCGCGGCGCCATGCGCATCTCGGGCGGCGCTTCGAAGAGGAATCCCGGGCCGGCGATCACGTTGCCCGCGCGCCGGAACGTCGGGCCGGCCACCACGATCGAGGCGTAGTCGTCGGCGTGCTGCCGGTGCGGCCAGCCCCCTCGGCCTTGCTCGACGACGTGCTCGAGCGCGGCCTCGAGCGCGCGCCGCTCCATGTCGTGCATGACGCCGTCGGCACCGCAGCCCCACGCCGAGACGTGCTCGGAGAAGGTCGCGACGCGCATCGTGCGGGCGAGGATGTCGTGCGACTGGGCATCGACCGCCACCACCTCGAACATCGAGTACGCGCCGTGGTGCCAGAACGGGATGCTGTCGAGGATCAGCCACGGAAGCAGACCGAGGTAGATCCCCAGCGCCGCCGTCGATCCGCATCCGGCCGCCGGCGCGGCGCCGTGGTAGCGGACGAAGAGCACGGAGGTGTCGCCACGCGCGGCCGCGGCGGCGAGAATCCGGTCGACGTCTCCCGGAGACGTCGGCGCAGGGACGACCGCCGTGCGATCCGACGCGAGCCCCGCGTGCACGAGGTGCTCCTCGACCGAGCGCTGCACGTCTCGCAGCTCGTCGTCGGCTCCCCGCCCACCCCCTCCGTCACGAGCATCGATCGCGCCCGTCGTGGCCGCGCGCAGCTGCGCCGAGCCCTCGATGGGATGAATGCTGCCCGAGTCGTACGCATACGAGAGCCCTCCACACCCGCTCGCGATCCACCCGCAGACCGACGTTGCCATCACGAAAGAGCCGACCTTCCATCTCATGCGCGCCATCACCGCCTCCCTGCTGAGGCCGTTTCGCAAGCCGCGGGCCGCTCGAATGCGACTGGTTTCCAGGGCTCTCCGCGCGCGTCACGCCCGGCGCCGCGGGTGTCCCACGCGAGAGTGCGACGTGACTCACCCACCGACCGCGGGGCGCTCGACAGCACGGACCGGATCCGCAAACCTCGCGCCCACCATGCGCCCTTCCCGACGAGCTCACGCCCTGACTCTGGCCCTCGCCCTCGCTGGCTGTGGTGGCGCCGCCGCTGGCGGCTCTCATCGCACCGTGCCCGCGCTCCGCGGCGGTGACACCGCGTGGCAGGCCGAGGCCGACGCCTTCCTCGCCTGGTACGACCCCGAGTACGTGCGCCTCTACACGGCGAGCGCCGAGGCGGCGTGGGTCTCGTCCACCGACGTCAGCGACGCGCACACCGAAGCGCGCCAGCGCGCCGATCAGGCGATGGCCGAGATGACGGGCGCGGTCGACGTGATCGAGCGCGCGCGCCTCTTGCTCGAGCACCGCAGCGAGCTCGCGCCGCTCACCCAGCGGCAGCTCGATCACTTGCTCTTCATCGCCGCGCAGGCGCCGCAGACGCAGCCCGAGCTCGCCGCGCGCCGCGTGGCGGCCGAGGCCGAGCAGAGCGCGCGCCTCGACGGCTACCAGTTCTGCATGACGCGCGCGGCGGATCAGACCTGCACGCAGCCCGTCAGCACGAACGACATCGACGAGGTGCTGATGACCTCGACGGATCTCGAGGCGCGCCTGCAAGCTTGGAACGCGGCCAAGGAGGTCGGCGGCGTGCTCCGCGACGGCCTCGTCGAGCTACGCGGCCTGCGCAACGGCGTCGCGCAGGCGATGGGCCACGACGACTACTTCACGTACATGGTCTCCGACTACGGGATGAGCCGGCAGGAGATGATGGAGATGCTCGAGCGCCTCGTCGTCGAGACGCGGCCGCTCTACACGCAGCTGCACTGCTGGGCGCGCTACCGCCTCGCCGAGCGCTACGGCGTCGCGCAGCCGCCGCAGCTCATCCCCGCGCACTGGATCGGCAACCGCTGGTCGCAGAGCTGGCCGGGCCTCGTGGACGGAGTCGACATGGACTCGCTGATCACCGGGCACGACGCCGAGTGGGTCGTCCACCAGGCGGAGCGCTTCTACGTGTCGCTCGGCTACTCCGAGCTGCCGCCGAGCTTCTGGCAGCGCAGCGATCTCTACCCGGTGCCGGAGGGCGAGACGCGCGAGAAGAACGACCACGCGAGCGCGTGGCACATGGATCTCGATCACGACGTGCGCTCGCTGATGAGCGTGGAGCCGAACTGGGAGTGGTTCACGACCACGCACCACGAGCTCGGTCACATCTACTACTTCCTCAGCTACTCGACGCCGGAGGTGCCCTACCTCCTGCGCGATGGCGCGAACCGCAGCTACCACGAGGGCATGGGCGATCTGATCCTGCTCGCCGCCTCGCAGGAGCCCTACCTGCGCGAGGTGGGCCTCCTGCACGAGGACCAGCACATCGATCAGATGCAGTGGCTGCTCGACTCGGCGCTCACCGGCCCGATCACGTTCCTTCCCTGGAGCGCCGGCGTGATGACGCATTTCGAGCACGACCTCTACGCCGAGAACCTCCCGCCCGAGCAGTTCAACGAGCGCTGGTGGCAGTACGTGGCGCGCTACCAGGGCGTCTCGCCGCCGAGCGAGCGCCCGGCGACCGGGTGCGATGCGTGCACGAAGACGCACATCAACGACGACCCGGCCGGCTACTACGACTACGCGCTCGCGAACGTGCTCGTCTACCAGCTGCACGATCACATCTGCCGCGAGATCCTCCACCAGGATCCGCACGCGTGTAACTACTACGGGCACACCGAGGTCGGTGACTTCCTCCGCGCGATCGAGAGCCCGGGCGCGAGCCGCGACTGGCGCGAGGTGCTGCGCGAGCACACCGGCCGCGACCTCACGGCCGAGCCCATGCTCGAGTACTACCGCCCGCTCCTCGCCTATCTCGAGCAGCAGAACGCGGGCCGCGACTGCTCGCTGCCGCCCGTCACGGAGTGAGCGCGATGGTCTCCGCGATCTTCGATGCGTCGCGCTGGGACGTCGTCCCCGGCTTCGACTTCACGGACATCACCTATCACCGCTGCAAGGATCAGGGCACGGTACGCATCGCGTTCCACCGCCCCGAGGTGCGGAACGCATTCCGCCCGCACACGGTGGACGAGCTCTGCACGGCGCTCGAGCACGCGCGCACGTCGAGCGACGTCGGCGTGGTGCTCCTCACCGGCAACGGGCCCTCACCGAAGGATGGCGGCTGGGCCTTCTGCTCGGGCGGCGATCAGCGCGTGCGCGGCAAGGACGGCTACAAGTACGAGGGCGGCGGCGGCACGCCGGACCTCGGCCGGCTCGGGCGCCTGCACATCCTCGAGGCGCAGCGCCTGATCCGCTTCATGCCGAAGGTCGTGATCGCGGTCGTCCCCGGCTGGGCGGTGGGCGGCGGCCACAGCCTGCACGTCGTCTGCGACATGACCCTCGCGAGCAAGGAGCACGCGAAGTTCCTCCAGACCGACGCCGACGTGGCGAGCTTCGACGGCGGCTTCGGCTCGGCGTACCTCGCGCGCCAGGTCGGACAGAAGCGCGCCCGCGAGATCTTCTTCGTCTCGCGCACCTACTCGGGCGACGAGGCCGTCGCGATGGGCGCGGCGAACCTCGCGGTGCCGCACGCCGACCTCGAGAAGGTCGCGCTCGAGTGGTCGGCCGACATCCTCACGAAGAGCCCGACGGCGATCCGGATGCTCAAGTACGCGTTCAACCTGATCGACGACGGGCTCGTCGGGCAGCAGCTCTTCGCCGGCGAGGCCACGCGCCTCGCCTACGCGAGCGAAGAGGCGCGCGAGGGCCGGGATGCGTTCGTGGAGAAGCGCGAGCGCGACTTCAAGCGCTTCCCCTGGCACTACTGATCGCTGGCGCCACGGCGACCGGCCGACGTCCCGCGCCACGCCCACGCCACTCTCTCCGTGGCACACCCCGCTCCGGACGACGCGGCCGCGGGATCAGGACGCACGGCGTCTCGATCCTCGCCGCCCGGCCGACATCAGCACGAGCGCGAGGCCGAGCAGCGCGGACATCGCCGACGAGGCGCGTGTCCCCGCACGACAGCCGCATCCCCCCGCGCTCGGCGTTGCGCCCGCCCCGCCGTCGGTGCCCGTGCTCGGTGGGCCGACGTCGCGCGCGACGACACCTGCGTCGGGACGACTGGCGTCCTCTCGCGGCCCCACGTCGGGCACGTCGGCCGCGAGCTCGTAGGCACCGACCGAAGGCGGCGTCGCGCGGGGCTGGCCGTCGAGATCGATCGCGAAGCCGGTCGTCGTGCGATCCTCGCCTGCCGCCCGTGCCGGCGAGGCGTCCGTGAGATGGAAATCGTCGGCACCGACGAAGCCGGCCGAGGCGACGTCGTCCGCGTGCACGTCGTGACTCTCGGTCAGCCCGGCCGGAAGCTGCACGGCGGCCGTGCCCCCGACGGTGAAGTTGTTGACGGCCTCGCCGCCGCCGTCGCCGAACACGCGGATCCCCGCGCCGCCGGGCGAGACGATCGTGTTGTGCACGAAGCGCCAGGTCGCGACCGGCGCCGTGCGCGGGTTGGCGTAGATGCCGTCCTCGGCGAAGCGCGCGATGAGGTTGTCGGCGAAGAGCGAGTCACCCGACTCGAGCACGAGGATGCCCATCGCAGGCCCGTCGCGCAGGTCGACGCGCCGAACCTCGCACGCGGACGCCGTGCCGATCTGGAGACCCTGCTCCTGGTACATCTCGCCGCGACGCCCCACGCGCCGCACCACGCTGTCGTGGAACGAGCAGCCCGTGCGCGCGAAGCCGATCTGGATTCCGTCCCAGCCCGTGTCCTCGATGAGCACGTGGTCGACCTCGATCCCGTCGAGGAAGTGCGGCGGGAACACCACGTCGGTGCCACCACAGGTGCGCGGATAGCCCTGCGCCTGCGTGCTGCCGATGTAGAAGCCCTCGCCGCCGGTGTCGTGCACCCAGAGATCGTGCAGGTGCACGTTGCGCTGGACGAACGTGGGCCACGCGGCGGCGTCCTCGCACTGCGGGTCCGTCTTCGCCATCACCCCCGCGAAGCCGGTGTCGAAGACCTCCGCGTGATCGACCTCGATGTCGGTGGCGCGCCCTTGGATCCAGATGCCCATCGCCGCGTAGGGCGTCGTGGCCGGCGCGCTCACGCGGAAGCCGTAGAACGCGCTCGCGTCGCCCGAGCCGCTCACGATCACGTGCTCGGACTCGGCCTCGATCACGAGCGCGTAGGCGCGGTCCTCGTTGTGGATGTTCACGACGCCGCCGCAGTTGAGCACCGTGATGGGCGCTTCGGCCGTGCCGGTGAAGTGCTGGATGCGCAAGAACGGGCGATCGCCCATCACGCACACGCGATCGCCCGGCTGCACGCCGAGCGTGGGCCCGTCGGCGACGGTCACGCTCGCGTCGAGCACGTGGTCGCAGTCGCACTGCGCGGAGGCGGGCGCCGCGAGAGCGGCCGAGAGGAGCGCGGCGAGGATCGGCGCAGGCGAGACGGGGCGCGGCATGAAGCCATGGTAGATCGAGCCGCGCTCGGCTCGAGCGTCACCCGCGATCCGTGTCTCGGCGCCCCCCCAGCGCTTCGCGCAGCTCGCGCTCGCTCGCGGCGACGTCGTCGAGCAGCGCTTCCAGATCCGGCACGCGGTCGAGATCGGCGTTGATCCCGACGAAGAGCCCTCCGTCGTAGCTGAGGAGCGCCACGCCGACCGACTGGCGCGCGAAGAGCGGCACGAGCGGATAGAGCGCCTCGAGCTTGCTCGGGCCGAGGTAGAGCGGCACCGGCGGCCCCGGCACGTTCGTGACGATCACGTGGAACGGGAGCATCCGCAGCGCGAGCGCGAACACCAGCCCGACCAGACCTTCCGGGCCGAGGTCGCCGATCTCCTCGACGAGCTGCCCGGCCTCGACCTCGTTGGAGCCTTCCTTCAGTGCGCGCGCGTGCTCGTGCACGAAGCGCAGGCGCGCCTGCGGATCGGCCTCCCCGACCGGCAGCGGCACGACGAGCATCGAGACGTGGTTGCCGGTGCGCTGCCGCGCGGAGTCGCTCTCGCGCGTGCGCAGGTTCACCGGGACCAGCGCGCGGAGGACGAGCCCGTCGATGGGCGTCCCGCGTCGCAGGAGGTGTCGCCGCAGTGCGCCGGCGACGACCGCGAGCACGACGTCGTTCAGCGTGGTCCCTGCCGCACGCCGTGTGCTCTTCAGGGACTCGAGCGAGATCCGGCGACCGCCGAACGCGCGGTGCGGCCCGATGCGCTCGGGATTGAGCGGCGTCGGCGGCGTCTTCGCGGTGACGTCCACGACCATGTGCACCGCCCCGCGCAGCGCCGAGCGCACGCGCTCTCGCGCCTCGGGTCGCGCGAGATCGCGGAGGCGCGCGCCCAGCACGGGGAGCTCGTCGAGCCTCTGGGCGAAGAGCGCCCGCGCGAGGGCACCTCGGTGCGGCGGCCGCACGCGGTCGCGCGGCCCGTCGCGGCCGAGCTCGCCCGGAGAGAAGGAGAAGAGCGCGCCCAGCACGCCGATGCCCTCGACGCCGTCGAGCATCGCGTGGTGCGCCTTCGTGACGATCGCGAAGCGACCGTCCTCCAGCCCTTCGACCAGCCACATCTCCCAGAGCGGACGCTCGCGATCCAGCCGCTGCGAGAACAGGCGGCCCGCGAGCGCGTCGAGCTGGGCGCGCGTGCCGGGCCGCGGCACCGACGTGTGGCGCACGTGGTAGTCGATGCGGAAGTCGGGATCGTCGAGCCACGCGGTGCCGAGCAGCGGGACTGCGTGCACGCGCTGGCGGAAGCGCGGGATGCGCTCGAGGCTGGCCGAGATGTGCTGGCGCAGCGTCACCGCGTCGAGCGCTCCGTCCGGCGCGACCAGGCCGCGGCCATCGAATACCGCCACGGCACCGACGTGCATGTGGAGCGGTCCCGACTCGATGTCGAGGAACGCGCGGTCGAGCGAAGTCAGACGCTGGAAGAACGACGACACCTTCGTCGACGTACGCACCACTCGCGGCAGGCCAAGCGGCGACGCGCGTAAGCTTTGTGCAGCGGCGCCCGTCCGTGGCACCGTTACCCCGCGATGCAGGTGCGCGAAGGCACGAGGCTCGGTGGCTACCGCGTCGTCCGCAAGATCGGCGAAGGCGGCATGGGCGCCGTGTGGGAGGGGGTGCACGAGCGCCTCCAGAAGCGCGTCGCCCTCAAGACGCTGCACGAGCAGTTCGCGCGCGACGCCGGCCAGGTCGCCCGTTTCACGCGCGAGGGACGCGCGGCCTCCCGCATCCGTCACGGCCACGTGATCGACGTGACGGACGTCGGCATGGAAGACGGCACGCCCTTCCTCGTGATGGAGCTGCTCGAAGGAGAGTCGGTCGCCGGCCTGATCCGCCGCGTGGGCCCTCTTCCGCTCGACGCCATCGCCGACATCGCGCTCCCGGTGATGGACGCGCTCGAGGCGGCCCATGCCGCGGGCATCATCCATCGCGACCTCAAGCCCGAGAACATCTTCCTCGCACGCTCGCGCAGCGGTACCGACGCGCACCCGATGGTGCTCGACTTCGGCATCTCGGCCATCGAGGACGAAGTGCGCATGACGAAGACGGCGCACTTCATGGGCACGCCGCACTACATGTCGCCCGAGCAAGCGCAGAGCGCGCACGGCGTCGACGGGCGCAGCGACCAGTTCTCGCTCGGCCTCGTCTTGTTCGAGATGGTGACGGGGCGTCGCGCGCTGGTGGGCAACTCGGTGCTCGAGGTCGTGCACCGCGTCTCGACCGAGGGCGCGATCCGCCTCGGCATCGTGCGGCCCGATCTGCCTGCGTCGTTCACCTCGATCGTCGACAAGATGACGGAGCGCGATCCGGGCGCGCGCTTTCCGTCCATGCGGGCGGCGGGCGGCGCGCTCTTTCCCTTCGCGTCGCCGCGCGGACAGGCGATGTGGGGCCCCGCTTTCGCGCCGGGCGGCGCGCCGATGTATCGCTCCAGCGTGCCGCTCCTCGATCCCGCGACGGCACCGTCGGCGCCATCGGCGCCGTCGTTCGGAAGCGCGAGCATCCCCATCTCGCTCGTCTCGATGCGCTCGTCCGCGGGGACGCAGGACGCGCCACGGCCCTCGTTCAGCGCGCCCGCCGGGCGCAGCTCCCTCCCCGCGCACGCGCAGAGCCCGACGCCGAGCGCGCAGCTCCCGTCCACGCGGCCGGCCGCGCCGCAGCCAACCCCCTCGGTTCGACCGCGTGCGTCCGCGTCCCCGAGCGAGATCGGCACCGAGCCCACGGTCGACGCGAGCTCCCGCACGCCGCGCGCGAGCGAGATCCCCGCGCGCCCCGCGAGCGGGCGCTCTCCCGTGCTCCTCGCCGTCATCGCGATCGCCTGCGTGATCGGCGCCGTCGGCATCGCGTTCGTCGTCGGCACCACGCTCGCGCGCCAGCAACAACTCGCCGCAGCGACGCCGCCGACGACGACGCTCGTCGCGCTCCCGCCCGCGCCCATCCCGGCCCCGGAGACGACGGTGGCCCCCCCCACCAGCGTCTCGCCCACGATCGACATTCGGCTACGCGCGATCCCCGCCACCGCCGAGATCGTCCTCGACGGGACCGTGGTGGGCACCGGCACCTACGCAGGCACGCTCGTGCGAGACGGGATTCCGCACATCCTCGAGGTGCGCGCCGACGGCTTCATCCCGCACGACATCCAATTCCTCGACATCGCACCGGTGGCGACCATCCAGCTCGAAGCCGTGCCGCGGCACCACCACGGCCCGATCGTGGCGCAGCGCTCCCAGATGACGGCGAGCGGCCTGGTGTCCTCGACCGGCGAGGCCATCGTGACGGAAGCGCCCGCGGTTGCCCCCCCCACGACGACGCAGGGCCTCGCGCCCGCGACGGTCGTCGCGCCCGTCCAAGCGCCCGAGATCGCCGCGGGAGCCGGCGCCGGCACCGAGCCCGCCCATGGAACGAGCGTGGGCCAGGGGGCCGGAACGGGCGTCGGGATCGCTCCGCCGCCGAGCACCACGGTCACGGTCACGCCCACGCCGCCGCCGACGAGCGCCGCGGCGCCTCCCCCCACCACGCGTGCCCAAGACGACTGGGCCGCCGAGCCAGGCGACGAGCTCGCCCCCTTCGACCCGCGCTGAGGGCCCCGCGCGCACGCACGCGCCGTCCGTTCGCCTGTTTACAGCGGTTCCGCCCATTCGTTACTCTGCGCGCCGCCGGGCGTACCTCTTTCTTCGCGCCCGGAAAGAAGAGCGACGGTCATGAGCGACGACAACGATCTCCCCGCGGTTCCCGACAACGTCGACACGAACGACGAGCTGTCCAAGGTCGCCGCGACCATCGGTGACGACGACGACGCTGCCAAGAAGATCGGCAGCCACTCGAGCATCGCCGCTCTCCTCGTCGGCGTGTTGATGCTGGGCGGGCTCGGCTACTTCGGGTTCGTCTGGTACCAGCGCGATCAGGCCGAAGGGCACCGCTGGGACGCCTACCACCACGCTCAGGACGCCGACTCCGAAGAGCAATACCTCTCCGAGCTGCGTGCCGATCTGCCGAACACCGCGTCGTTCAACGACGTGCGCCAGGAGTACATCTCGGAGTTCGGCGAGCACCACGATGCGCAGGCCGTGCCGCTCCTCATCCCGATGCTCGACGAGCCGGGCGTCATCCGCGCGCACGCCGCGCGCTCGCTCGCGCAGATCGGCTCGCCGGCCGCGGACTCGGCGGCCCCCGCGCTCCTGCGCGTGCTGCCGACGACCGACGAGGCCGACCGCGCGCCCGTGGTGTGGGCGCTCGCCATCCTGCACCAGCAGGAAGCCGCCGATGCGATCATCCAGGAGTTCGCGAACGGCACGCTCCAGGCGCAGCCGGGCTGGGATCCGCGCATCGTGCAGCAGGCGATCGGCGTCGAGCGCCTCAGCGCGCCCGAGCTCACCGATCACGAGTCGGTCGGCGTGCGCACGCTCGTGGCGCAGTCGCTCTCGGAAGCGGCGACGCCCGACGTCATCGACCCGCTCTCGCACATGATCGCGCACGAGCGCGAGCTCGAGGCGGCGGACTCCGACGACTCGCACCGCGAAGGTCACGACGGCGTGATCCGCGCCTGCGTGGCCGGCCTCGGGCGCGTGGGCGATGCCCGCGCGGCCGGGCCGCTCTTCAGCCTGATGACGAGCAACCCGACGATGCACCACGCGGTCGTCGAGGCGCTCGGCAACTCGACGGGCGCGCGCGGCCTCGCCGTGCTCCTCGCGCAGGCCACCGACGACGCCTCGCGCGCCGACCTCGTGGGCATGCTCCGCGCGACGCACGATCCGGCTGCGGCCGATGCGCTCGCCTCCCAGCTCACGTCGGCCGACGAGCACATCCGGATCGAGGCCGCGAGTGGTCTGGCCGAGGTGGGCGATGCCCGCGCGGTGCCGGTGCTCGTGCAGCTCGCGCAGAGCGAGAGCCTGGAGACGGGCCGCGACGCGCTCGACATGCTCATGCTCGTGCACACGCCGGACATGGTCCCGGCGCTCGAGCCGATGCTCGACAACGACCGCTTCCTCGGCCGCCGCGCGTCGGTGCTCCGCGTGCTCGGTCGCTCGGGCGTGCAGGATGCGGGTCGCTCGATCGCGCAGCACCTCGACGGCGACGACATCGCGTCGGCGGCGATGGCGCTCGCGGAGCTGAACTACGACCCGGGCTACGACCAGCTGATGCGGATGATCCCGCGCCCGCGCAACGTCGACTTCTCGGCGTACCAGGGCATGGCCGGTGTGCCGCACGAGATGGAGTACAACAACCGCACGGCGGCGGTGCGCGCGATCGGCCGCTATGGCCGACCCGAGTCGGCCCAGGCGCTGATGACGATCATCGAGGACGCGCAGGACGACATCCGCCTCCGCAACGATGCCGGCCTCGCGCTCGGCGCGGTGGCGAACGACGAGATCGTCGAGCAGGTCATCGGGAAGATCCAGCAGACGGATCTCGACGAGGCGGCGCGCCGCTACTACCTGGGCGCGCTCTGGCAGCACCCGAGCCGCTCGGTCGCGCCGCGCCTCATGGAGCTGATGACGAACGCGGCGACGCCGCCCGACGTGCGCCACCCGGCCGCGATCGCGATCGGCTACGCGGCCGACCCGGCCAACGACGCGCGCCTCATCCAGCTCCTCGACGACGAGAACCTCTCGTTCGACGCGGCCATCGCGATCACGCTCGGTGGCAGCGAAGAGGCCGCGCGCGCGCTCCTCGCCAAGCTCGGCGACGACGACGACCTGCGCCAGTCGCTCCAGGCGGCGCTGCTCAACGCCGAGAACGACTTCTTCAACCTCGTCACGAGCGACCTCTGGGACTCGGGGCAGATCCACCGCCGCATGCGTGTCGCGCAGATCCTCAACACGGGCGATGGCGACAACCGTCAGGGCTACGCGTGGCAGCAGCTCTCGACGCGCCTCGAGAGCGGCTGGTCGGGCCTGCACGGCATGAACGCCCCCGAGATCCGCGCGCGCTTGCTCGCCGATCTGACCGGCAACGACGCGGCCACGCGCGTGCTGGTCGCGAGCGTGCTCGGGCAGATGCACGAGCTCGGCCTCTTGATGGCCGCGCGCGATGCGGGCGGCAACGGCGCCGAGGAAGCGCGCAACGTGCTGGCCGAGATCACGCGGCCCGCGCACAGCGACGAGGCCGCGGCGCAGTAGCTCGGCGCGGGTAGGAGGGCCCGCGAGGCCCTCCTACGACGCGAGCCCTCGAACGACGAGAGCCCTCGAACGACGAGAGCCCTCTTCCGGCACGGAGGAGGGCTCTTTGCTTGGGGGGCGTCGCAATCGACGCTCGGGAACGGAGAGGGTGGGATTCGAACCCACGGTACGCTTTTGGCGTACGCTCCCTTAGCAAGGGAGTGCCTTCGACCACTCGGCCACCTCTCCCGAGGCGACCGGCGTAGTAGCGGGCAGAGAGAACGGTGTCAATGCAAGCGAAGAGTGCTCGGTCGCGGTGGTCCCGGTCGGAAGCGCGCCAGAGCCCGAGCCGATCACCGATGGGTCCCGCGGTTCTCGCGCTCCTCGGGGTGGCGCTCGCGTCTTTCGTGGGGCTTCCGTCGCGAGCGAGCGCCTGCTCGTGCCTCGAGATGCCCTTCGAGACGGCCCACGATCAGGCGGCCGCCATCTTCGAAGGCCGCGTCACCGCGATGCAAGAGATCGACGGCGCGATCCACGTGCACTTCGCCGTCACGCAGACCTGGCGCCTCGCGGAGCACGAGCACGTCGAGGTCGTCACGGCGAGCGACGGCGCGGCCTGCGGCTACGCGTTCGAGGTGAACCGGCACTACCTCGTCTACGCGAGCGGCATCGAGGGCGACGCCTACCGGGTCTCGCTGTGCTCGCGCACCCAGCCGATGGAGAGCGCCGACGACGATCGTGCGCTGCTCGGCTCGGGCGTCGTCCCCGTCGACATCACCGACCCCGATCCCGAGAGCGAGCCTGCGGCGAGCACGCCGCCCCCGACGCACGCGGGCTGCGCCAGCTGCTCCACGGCTCCCGCGCGCTCGTCCCTCGCGACGCTCGCCGGCCTCGCGCTCGTGCTCGCGATCTCCGCCCGCCGCCGCCGCTGATCACGCGCGGCGCGCAGAGGCGCCGCGGAAGAAGCTACGGAGAGAGAGGGATTCGAACCCTCGGTACGGTTTTGCCGTACACACGATTTCCAGTCGTGCGCCTTCGACCGCTCGGCCATCTCTCCAGGGACCACACCCCCGCCGAGCGCCCCTCCCCCCCGCAGAAAACAAAGCCTCGCAGAGCGAGGCCACGCCGTACGGGGGCTCGGGGAGCCCGACAGGGCCCCCGCGTGACACGCCCCGAAGGGCGTGTCGCAGAGACGGAGAGCAAGGGATTCGAACCCTTGGTACCGTTGCCGGTACACTTGATTTCGAATCAAGCGCCTTCGACCACTCGGCCAGCTCTCCGCGGCCGAAACTAGCAGCGACCCCCGAACGGTCAAGAACGAATTCCGCAACGCGTCGATCGTTCTCGGACGCATTCCGTGTTTGACAGCGCGAGGCGCGTCGCTATCATCCGCCTCCCTTCGGGACCCATAGCTCAGCTGGATAGAGCACTGGTCTACGGAACCAGTTGTCGGAGGTTCGAATCCTCCTGGGTCCGCTCGCTCCTCTCGCGCTCCCCGCTTCCGAGCGGTCGCCCGAGACGAGCTTCCGCCGCGTGGGGCCTCCGGAAGTGCATCGACCGCTCTCGACCTCCACGCGGCTCGTCCGCACGGCCGGTGCGCTCGGTCTGCTCGCCTCCCTCGCGAGCGCGCCCGGCTGCGACACCTCGCGCGTGGCGGCCCAGGTCAGCGGCGATCTCGTCGTGCGCGCCTCGGACGAGCTGCAGCGCCACTGGGACGAGGAGCTGATCGGCGACGCGATGCCGGGGACGATCGTCCAGCTCGAGGGCGTCTTCGCCGTCGTGCCCGACGACGAGACCGTCGGCCTCGTGCTGATCCGGGCCTACTCGGCGTATGCCTTCGGCTGGGTCGAGGACGAGGCGGATCTCGCCGAGATGGAGGGCGATCTCGACGAGGCCGATCGCGTCCGCGCGCGCGCGCGTCACCTGTACGAGCGCGCGCGCAACGTCGCGCTGCATCTCTTGCGGCGCCACGGCGAGGGGCTCGACGCCGCGATCGCCGCCGGCCCCGAGGCGCTCGCGACGTGGCTCTCGGCGCACGTGCACTCCGAGCGCGAGGCGATGCTCGCGCTCTGGGCAGGCCTGAGCTGGGGATCGGCCATCGGCGTCTCGGGCGGCGACCCCGAGCTCGTCGCCGACCTCACGACCGCCCGCACCTTCGCCGAGCGCGCCGTCGCCGTGGACGAGACGCTCGATCACGCCGCGGGCCTCACGTTCCTCGCGGGCATCTCCAGCGCCACCGGCGAAGGCATCGGCGGCGACCCCGAGCGGGGCCGCCAGATCTTCGAGCGCGCGCTCCTCGCCACCGAGCGCCGCTCGTTCGTGGTGCAGCTCGCGTACGCGTCGACCTACGCCATCACCATGCACGACCGCACGCTCTTCGTGACGCTGCTCCGCGAGATCATCGACGGCGGCGACCCCGATCCCGACGCGCGCATCGGCAACCGCGTCGCGCGGCGCCGCGCGATCCACTTGCTCCAGCGCGTCGACGAGCTCTTCTGATCGCGACGGGGCCGAAACGGGCCCCCTCCGCTCGGCAGCGCCGACCGGAGCCTCCCCCTCGTTCCGCTTCCTCGCCTCGCTCGCTACGTCCACTTCGTCGCTGCGCTCCTCCGTCCCTCGCTCTCTCTGCTCGGCGCGAGCGATCGGGCGCGTTCGCCACCGCATTCCTGCGCCGTTCCTCTCTCCACACGCAGCTCTTCGGGGCCGAACCACGACATGCCGCTCCAGCCACCGAAGATTCGCGGGACCGAGACCGCCACGTACCGCGCGACGCCGCACCCCAAGCCCTTCTTCAAGACGGTCCTCGACGGAAAGCGCATGTTCCAGGGTGCGCGCACGACCGTCACCACGAAGCTCGCCGCGCCCACGCTGGAGATCGTCTCGGTGCACGAGACGCCGGTGGGCCGCATCGACGAGGTCGCCACGCTCGACGTGCAGAACGGCGTCGCGATGCACTTCCTCGACCGCATCCAGAAGGACACCGCGGGCAAGATCGTGCGCGAAGAGAAGATCGACTTCTCGTCCACAGCGGTGCTCCTGCCCGAGCGAACCTTCCCCGAGGTGCTGCTGCCCTTCGTGCTGCGCGGCCACACGCTCGAGGCGCGCGACTTCGTCTACTCGTGGAGCGTCGACCGCTTCGTCGCGCGCGTGTACTTCGAGGTGAAGAGGAGCGCGTCGATCACCGTGCCCGCGGGGACCTTCCGCACGCACGAGGTCGTGATGTACCCGGATCTGAACGACTGGGTGCCCCTCGGCTCGATGCTCACCACGCTCGCGAAGCCGCTCCTGCCGAAGTACCACATGTGGTTCGAAGAGGCGGCGCCGCACCGGGTGATCCGCTTCGAAGGCGCCTACGGCCCGCCGGGCGCGCCCGAGCTGATCCTCGAGCTCGAGAGCAGCACGACCGCCTGAGGAGGGCCGACGGGCTATCCCGAGCGCGCGGGCTGTGATTGAATCGCGCCCGCGCGGGGCACGTCGAAGGGCCATCGTCCCCGCGCGGACGTTTCTCGCCCTTCTCGAGCCAAAACGCGCACATGCAGCTACGCCTCGCCCTCGTCCTCTGCGCCGCGCTCCTGGGCGCCTTCGCCCTCGGGCCCACCGGCCGGGCCCAGCCGCCCGCGAGCACCGCGACCACCACGATCCGCCTCGCCACGCTCGCACCGCGCGGCAGCGCGCCCTATCGTGTGCTCAGCGCGTGGGGCAACTCGCTGCGCGAGCAGACGGGCGGCGCGCTGACCATCCACGTGGAGAGCGCGAGCGACGAGTCGGCCATCGTGCGCGACCTCCAAGCGCATCGCATCGAGGGCGCCGCCGTCACCTCGGTGGGGCTGGGCACGCTCTGTCGTCCGGTGCTCGTGCTGCAGGCGCCCGGCGTGGCCGAGGACTACGCGGCGCTCGATCGCGCGCGCACCGCGCTCGACACCACGCTCCGCGGCGAGCTCTCGTCGAGCGATCTGCACCTGCTCGGCTGGGGCGAGGCCGGCCGCGGTCGCATCTTCTCCACGCGCCCGATCCAGACGCCGGCGGAGCTGGCGGCGGGCCACCCGTGGGAGCTGCCCGGCAACCCGATCCTCGACGAGTTCCTCCACCAGGCGCACGCGACGGGTGTCCCGCTCCCGCTCGCGGGGGTGCAGGGCGCGCTCGCGTCGCATCAGGTCGACGTGGTGTTCGGCTCGGCGACGATCATCAACGCGCTCCAGTGGCACACGCACCTCACGCACGTGCAGCTGGGCTCGCGCTCGGTCCTGATCGGCGCGACGGTCGTCTCGCGCAGCTTCTACGACGGCCTGCCCGCGGCGCAGCAGCAGGCGCTCGACGCGACGGCCGCGCAGGCCCACACGCGCCTCTCGCGCGATGGCCGCACCTCGGACGACCACGCCTACCAGACGCTGCTCGGCCGGGGCCTCGTCGAGGTCGACACGAGCGCGCACGACGCCGAGTGGATCCGCGTGGCGCACGACGCGCGCAACGCCCTCGTCGGCCGCCTCTACACGCAGGCGCTCCTCAACCAGGCGTGGACGGCCGCCGGCCACCCCGGCACGCCGTGATCGCCATGACCGGCGAGCGTCGGTCCGCCCGCGAAACGGGCGTGTTACGCTCGCGCCGGCTCGCATGAACGATCGCGTCACCATGACGCCGGCCGACGCCCTGATCGGTCGGGTCCTCGACGGCAAGTACCGGCTCGACCAGAAGCTCGGCGCAGGCGCCATGGGCGCCGTCTACAAGGCGACCGAGTCGAACGGCCAACCCTGCGCCGTGAAGGTGATGGCGCACGAGGCCATCGCCGATCCCGCGCTCCGCGAGCGCTTCGAGCGCGAGGCGCGGGCGCTCTTCGCGCTGCGCCATCCGAACGTGCTCGAGGTGCGCGACTTCGGCGTCGACAACGGCCTGCCCTACCTCGTGATGGAGCTCCTGCAGGGCCGCACGCTCGAGGAGATGGTCGTCGAGCACACGCCCGACCCGGCGACCGGCATCGAGCTCGCGAAGGACGTGCTGCGCGGGCTCGCGTTCGCGCACGAGAAGGGCGTGCTGCACCGCGACCTGAAGACGGAGAACGTCTTCTGTCAGTGGGACGGCCAGCGCTGGCGCGCCAAGCTCCTCGACTTCGGCCTCGTGAAGTTCCAGGACGAAGAGAAGTGGGGCTCGGGAAAGAAGCTCACGATGCAGGGGTCGGTGTTCGGAAGCCCCGCGTACATGTCGCCCGAGCAAGCGACGGGGACACCGATGACGGCGCGCTCCGACGTGTACTCGGCCGGCGTGGTGCTCTACGAGATGGTCACCGGCGAGTGGCCCTTCGCCGCCGAGAGCCAGGTGGACATGCTGCGCATGCACCTCGTGCAGGCGCCGCCCGCGATGGAGACCAAGCGCGAGGCGCTCCACGTGCGGCCCGAGCTCACCGCGCTCGTACAGAAGGCGCTCGCGAAGAAGCCCGAGCAGCGCTTCGCCGACGCGCGCGAGATGCTCGCCGCGCTCGAGGCCGTGCCCGCGCCGGCGGCGTGGATCGACCCGAGCCGACCGTCGATGGTCGCCCAGGCGCAGCCACTGCCGCCGCCCTCGACGGTGCCGCAGGCGCCCATGCCGACGCCCGTGGCCCAGCCGATGCCGCCGACCCCCGCCACGTCCTCGAGCGGGCGGGGCATGATCGTGCTCGCGGTCGTTCTGGGCCTCGGCCTCGTCGGCCTGATGGCGCTCGCGGCGATCGCCTACTACGTCCTCGGCGTGTGATCGCCACGCGGCTCGCGCTCGCAGCTCGAGCGCTCTGGCGCAGGTCGGGGTGTCTCGCGACCACCTCGGCAGGCCACGCCCGTCGAGGGTCCGCGCGTCCGTCTCGCCTGGGCCGAGCCGATCTCGCGCTCGCTCGTGGTGATCACGGCGTGACGAGATCGTTGTACGAGAAGTTGTCGACGTGGAGCGTCATGCACTCGCTCGTGGACGGCGCCGCACGGAAGTAGAGGTGGCTGTTGGCCTGGAGCGCCGCCGCAGCCTGGATCATCACGGGTCTCGTGCTCGAGCAGACGAGGTTGGCGCCCTGGGCGTCGCGGGCCTGACAGGTCACGCGGACGACGTCGGGGCCGGTCGTCGCGCGGACCGTGCAGCCGATGTACTGGGTGCCGTCGGCGCTGGCGCGCGCCGTCCCCATCGTCCCCTCCGCGGTGCGTGCGCTCAGGTCGATGTCGACCTCCATCCCCCAATGCGCGCCGGCGAACGCGGTGCCGATCCCGAGCGTGGTGACGGCGAGAAACGTGAGCGTGGCGGCCGTGATCTTCGTGGTGCGAAACATGTCTTCCTCCTCTGCCCCCGAGAGGGCCTTCGATCGCTCGACGATGTCGGCGCGCACGCCGGCTCGCACTGTCCGCGTACGCCGACGCCTTGTCAGGTCGCGCCAATCGCGTGTCGCGCGCGGAGAGCGATGCGCGGTCACCGAACGTCGTCCGCCCGCGAGGCGGACGACGCGCGCGTTGCGAGGCGCGAGACGCGTTCGGTATCCTCGTCGCGCAAGCGCGAGCGATGCCCATCCGCGGAACCGTCTCCATACTCCTCGCGCGTCGCGTCATCATGGCCGCCGCGATGCGCGGTGCAGACCCCCGCGCGCTCGCCGCCGTCGTCCAGCTGCCCGACGCCGTCGACGATCCCAACCTCCGGCTACCCCAGGCCGCGCTGGTCGCGCTGTGGGCCGAGGCCGAGCGACAGACGAACGACGCGGACTTCGGGCTGCACTGCGCCGAGCTCAGCCAGCGGGCTCCCGCCAACGCGCTCGCGTTCGCCGTGGCGACGAGCCCGTCCTTGCTGCATGCGCTCGAGTGCATCGCGCGCTACGTGCGACTCGTGCACGACGGCCTGCGGGTCCGCGTGGCGACCGAGCCCGAGCGTGTTCGAGTCCAGCTCTCCGTGGACGCGGAGCTCTCGCATCGACACGGCGTGGAGTTCGCCCTGGCGTTGGTGACGCTCCTCGCGCGCGAGCAGGTCGGGCCGCGCTTCGTCCTCGACGAGGTGACGTTCGCGCACGATCGGCCCCCGCGCGGCTGCTCCGAGCACACGCGTGTGTTCGGGCGCATCCCGCGCTTCTCCGCCATGACGAACGAGATCTCGTTCGAGCGGGCCCTCCTCGACGCGCCATTCGGCCAACACGATCCTCTCCTCCACGCACACCTCGGCCGCTACCTCGACCGCGTGGCGGCCGAGCTCGACACGGCGAGCGATCTCCGGGCGCGAGCGCAGCGCATCGTGATCGAGCAGCTGCGAGGCGGCGCCCCCGACGTGGAGGAGGTGGCGCGCCGTCTCCGACTCGGCGCGCGCACCCTGCAACGCCGGCTGCGCGACGAAGGGACCTCGTTCCAGAGCGTCGTGAGCGACGCGCGCCGAGAGGTCGCCTTGAGCTACCTCGGCGATCGCGCGCTGAGCCTCGGAGAGGTCGCGTTCCTGCTCGGCTACACGAATCCGAGCAACTTCCACCGCGCGTTCAAGCGCTGGACCGGGACGACGCCCGCCGAAGCGCGGCGGCGCGCGCTCGACGACTCGACGCGCTGACCGAGCGGCGCTGGAGCGCGTACGTCGAGCGCGCGCCCGGATCTCGCGCGAGGAGTAGGGAGGGGTCGATCGGGGGCCTTCGCTCGGCCCGCGGCATCGCGACGGGGGTCGAGAGGCCGGTCGCGAGGTCCACGAGGCTCCCCATCGGTCCGTTGCTGACGACGACCCGCGCCGGGCCGGCGGCGTCGCTCTCGACCCGGACGAGCGCGCCCACGGCATACGGAAGGACGACGTGTCGGGCGGCGCTCGTCGGCCGGCAGGATACGTGGGCGCGAGGCGTGTCTTCCCCCACCTTTTTCGAAACTTCGGCACGGTTCGGGCGTCCGTCGGACCGGATGCCTCTGATAGGCTCGCGGCGGCGGGGTGACCCAAGCGGGTCCACGAGAGACGTGTCCGAGGCCCTGCAGCGGCTAGGGACACGGGAGGCTCGGATGCGAGGGTGGAAACGGCTCGGAATCGTCGTCGCGATGGCGGCGGTGATGCATGCGTGCGGGGGAACGGACGCGCAGTTGGAGGCGACCGTGGCGACCGGGCGCGCGGTGCGGGGCACCCTCGCCGTGGCCGACGCGAACGGGGCCGCGCTCAGCGCCGGGCCCACGGCCCGCGTGCCGGTCGGTGGATCGCTCGCCGCGAGCGAGGACGGGCTGGCCCGCGTCGCGATCGACACGGGGCCGCAGCTCCTCTTGGGACCGGGCGCCCACGTCTCGTTCCCCGAGGACACGCGCGTCGCGGTCGACACCGGCAGCGCCTACTTCGACGTGATGAGCGGCGATGCCGTCGAGATCGGCGTCGCGGGCGCGACGCTCCGCGCGAGCGACGCGGGCCTCTCGGTCGAGGTCGTGGAGGGCGGCGCCGACGTCTACGTCGTACGCGGCGAGATCAGCCAGCGCCTCGGCGAGGCGCGGAGCATCGTGCACGCTGGCGAGCGCCTCGCGATCCGCGGGGAGAGCGCGACCACGAGCGCCGAGACGCTGTGGCGCGACTGGACCGGCGGCCTCGTGCGCACGGGCCCGAGCGATGCCGCGAGCGCGCCGGGCGTGGGCACGCTCGAGGCACGCGTCCCCGACGAGGTCGGCCAGGCGCGCTGGGCGCTCGTGATCCGCCGGCTCGACGTCCAGGTACGCATCGTCGGCGAGCTGGCGATCACCGAGGTGCAAGAGGTCTTCTTCAACCCCGCGAGCGAGACCGTCGAGGGCCTCTATCGCGTGAGCGTCCCCGAGGGCGCGGTGCTCGAGCGCTTCGCGGTCGACCGCAACGGCCGACTCGTCGACGGCTACGTGCGCGAAGAGCAGCAGGCGCGTGCCGCCTACGAGGCGCAGGTGTATCGCGGCTCGACCGACGATCCCGCGCTGCTCGCGTGGGACGCGCCCGGCCGCTATCGCGCGCGCATCTATCCGATCGCGCCGGGCGAGGTCCGTCGCATCGCGATCCGCTACGCCGAGTGGCTGCCGCGCGCCTACGAGGGCGGGCCGATGCTCTATCGCTACCCGATGGCCGCGGGCGCGGGCGCGCCGCACGTGGGCGAGCTCGCCTTCGTCGCCGATCTCTCGGAGGCGCACGTCGCGAGCGTCCGCGCGGGCCTCGGCGCCACGGTCAGCGAAGGCCGCGTGGAGCTGCGCCGGAGCGACTTCGCGCCGCGCTCGGATCTCTGGGTCGAGCTCGTCCCCGCCGAGGCCGACGCGCAGCGCGCCTACCGTGCCGCGCACGCGCCCCCGCAGCGCGCGCCCGGCTCGCGCGCCGTGGTGAACGAGGCCGACGAGCGCGACTACTGGTATCTGCCCCTGCGCCTGCCGGAGCGGATGTTCGCGTCGGCGAGCGAGGCGCGCGGGCTCGACGTCGTGATCGTGGCCGACGTCTCGGCCGCGACCGATCGCGCGCACCTCGAGCTCGGGCGCAGCGTGGCCGAGGCGATCGCCGCGCACCTCGGCGAGGGCGATCGGCTCAGCGTCGTCTCGAGCGACCTCACGATCCGCGCGGTCGCCGAGGGCGGCACGGAGCTCGGCGAAGTGAGCGCGGCGCGCGTGGACGCGCTGCTCGATGGCCTGGCGCGCATCCCCGCTGGCGGCGCGACCGATCTCGGCGAGGCCATCGCGCAGGCCGGCGCGCTCCTCGATCCCAGCCGCAACGGCGCCGTCGTGTACATCGGCGACGGCGCGCCGACGGTCGGCGAGCTCGGCAGCGAGGCTCTGCTCGGGCACCTGATCGATCAGCCGCATCCGATCCGGCTCTATGCGGTGGGCATCGGCGCCGACGCGAACCTCGACCTGCTCGGGGAGCTGACGCACGGCGGCGGCCTCGCGCTCCGCGTCGAAGAGCAACGGGAGGCGGCGCCGGCGGCGCTCGACATCCTCGCGCACCTGTCGCGGCCGATCCTCGGACGAGTGACGGTGGACGTCGGCAGCGGCGTCGAGAACGTGTTCCCGCGCGTGCCCGTGGACGTCGTGCGCGGCGAGGTGCTCGAGGTCGTGGGCCGCGTCCGCGACGGCGTGCCGACCGAGATCGTCGTGCACGGCAGCTTCCTCGGCACCGACGTCGAGGAGCATCTCGCGGTCACGACGGCCCTGAGCGATGCCGGCACGGACCTGCGCCTGCGCTGGGCGAGCGAGCGCCTGCGGCAGCAGCTGCGGGAGGGCGCGACGCGCGAAGAGATCGCCGAGCTCGGCACGCGCTACGGGCTCATCACGCCGTACACGAGCTACTACGTGCCGAGCGCGCGAGAGATGGCGCAGATGGGCGCTCTGTCCGGCATCTTCGAGCACGTCGATCTCGTCGGCCCCGCGCGTGCGCGCTCGAGCTCCCTCGCCGAAGCGGCCGCGACGATCCTCGTCGGCCCGCTCGCGCTCACCGGCTGCGTCTCCGGCTCCGAGCCGCCGAGCGCGGCGAGCGCGCCCCTCGAGGAGAGCGAGGAGCAAGGCGCGATGGGCGGGCGCGCCGTGGGCAACGTCACCCCGGTGACCGCGGAGCCGTCCGTCGCCGTCGCGCCGATCGTGCCCCGGGAAGCAGCGCCGCCCGCGCCCCCCGGCCTCCCGCCCGCGACCGCCGTGCAGATGCCGAGCCCCGTGACGGCGCCGACCACGGCGGCCGCTCCGGCGCCGGACGTCGCGGCACTCCGGGCGCAGCTCGCCGGGGACGACGCGCCGAACGACGGGGCCTTCCGCGACGTCTTGGCGGGCGGCGCCGTCACCGGCACGGAGCGGCTCGCGGAGACGGAAGGCACCGGCGAAGGGACGATCGGCCTCGGCGACCTCGGCACGCTCGGCCACGGAAGCGGCGGGTCCGGCTACGGCTCGGGCGGCCGCTCCGGCGGAGCGCAGATGCGTGCCCACCGGCCGGCGCCCAGCCGCATCGCGGGCCCCGAGTCCCGCCGAAGCCCCACCCACGCCGACCGCTGGGCGGACGCGGAAGACGGCGGCGGCGACGCGTCGAGAGCGCGCCCTGCCTCGGCCCCCACCGCCGACCACACGCGCCAGCGCTGTAGCGACGCCGCCGATCTCTCGCTCGACGATCGCCGCGCGCTCTGGAGCGAGCGCCTGCGCCAGAGCGACTGGGTCGGCAGCTGGGTGGACCAGCTGCGCTCGGCCGCGCGCGACTGCGAGGTCCGCACGGCGCGCGATCGGCGTGCGTTCGTCGACGTGATGATCGATCGCGCGGGCTCGCTCGCGCAGATGATCAACCTCTACGGCTATCTCGGCGACGGCGCCGCGCGCGGCTATCTGCGCACGGCCATCTTCCGCCGCGTGCGCACGCCCGATGATCTGCGCCAGGTGCGCGGCGCCTTCGGCGGCACCTTCGTCGACTGGGTGCTCGTCGAGCAGGTGCTCACGCGCGCCACCACGCCTTCGGCACGCCTGCGCGCACTGCGCGGGCTCATCGCGCAGCAGCCCGAGAGCTTCGAGCTGCGCCTGCGCCTGCTCGAGGAGCTCGAGGTGCAGCACCACGAGCCCGAGCTGCGCCGCCTGGCCGAGCGCCTGCGCGCCGACCCGCTCGCGGACGTGGGCGTGCGCACCGCGATCGGCGAGCTCTACCTGCGCCTCGGCGACGAAGACGACGCGCGCCGCACGTTCAGCGAGATCGTGGAGTTCGCGCCGATGGACGAGCTCGCACGCCGCCGCCTCGGCGACCTCTATCGCGCGCACGGTTGGTACGAGGACGCGTATCGCCAGTACGAGACGCTCGCGACGATCCGCCCCGACGATCCGACCGTGATGCTCCTGCTCGCGCAGGCCGCGGGAGGCGCCGGCCGCGTGGACGAGGCGCTGCGCCTCGAGCAGCGCGTGCTCGCCACCGCCCCGCCGGGCTCGACCGGGGGCATCGCCCGCGTCGCGCAGCTCTGGTCGAGCGTGCGCTTCGCCGAGCTCCGCCGAAACGCGACCGACGACGAGCAGCGCAGCGCGCTGCGTGCCCGCATGCACCAGAGTGGCGTCCTCCGCAACGTCGGCGAGCTCCGCGTCACGCTCGTCTGGGAGCACCCCGACGCCGACGTCGCGCTCTGGGCCGGCCGCCCCGGCACGTCGGTCTCGCGCCCCGAAGATCTCGACGCCGAGCTCGGCATCGAGGCCTTCGAGGAGCGCCGCCAGGTCAGCGGCGGGCTCTACCGCATCGAGGTGCGCCGCACCTCGCACGATCGCGTCGCGAGCGCGCACGCGCGCCTCGTCGTGGTGTGGAACGAAGGCCGCGACGACGAGCAGGTCGAGCTCCGCGACCTCGACCTCCCGCCCGGCTCGCCCCCCATCGCGTTCGCGATCACCGATCGCAACCTCACCCAGCTTCCCTCGCAACCTGCCAGTATCGGCGCGCCCCCCCGAGGTCCCCGATGATCGTCCGCGCTCGTTCCCTCGTGATCCTCTCGGTGCTCGCAGCGCTCGCCGCGTGCACGCATCCGCCCTCGGATCCCGCGCCGACCGTGGCGCTCGCGTCCGTCGTGCGCGGCACGCTCACGCTCCGTCGCGACGACCAGAGCGAGACCGTGCGCGGGCCGACGCGCGTCGAGACCGGCGCGACGGCGCAGACCGCGTCCGATGCGCGCGGGAGTCTCTCGCTCGACTCGGGCGCGTGGATCTTGATGGATCGCGACACGACGGTGGAGCCGGCGCTCGCCGCGGCGTCCCTCACCGCCGGCCGCATCTGGGTCGACGCGTCGTCCGCCGACGAGACGACCCTCACGATCCCGGGCGGCACGCTGGTCGCCCACGGCGCCACGAGCGGCACCGACGTGGGCGCCGCGTTCGCCGTCGCGATCGCCGACGGCACCACGAGCGTGTACTGCGCGTCGGGCGAGCTGACCTACCACGCGGGGACCGAAGGCACGGTCTCGCAAGGCGAGACGCTGCGCGTCGCCGCCGACGGAACCGCGACGGTCGGCTCCGAGGCGCTCTGGGACGACTGGACCGGCGGCCTGGCCGACCCGGCCGCGGGGCGCCTGCGCATCGACGATCCGATCGGCACCCTCGCCGGCCGCACGTCGTCCGAGCTCGGCGAGGCGCGCACCGCCCTCCCCGTCCGCAGCCACGAGGTGGCGGTCGAGATCCGCGGCGACCTCGCCGAGACCCAGATCGTGCAGACGTTCTTCAACGCCCGCAGCGACACGCTGGAGGGCGAGTGGTCGATCCGCATCCCCGACGGCGCGATCGTGTCGGGGTTCGCCGTCGACACCGGCGCCGGCTTCGTCGACGCGAACGTCGGCTCCGTCGCCGTCGGCTCCGGCTACTCGCTCGTGTGGAGCGGCTTCGATCTCGCGGAGTCGCGCCTCGTCTACGACGGCCCCTCGCGCCTGCGCGCGCGCATCTCGCCCGTCACACCCGGCGCGACGGTGCGTGTGCGCCTCTCGTACACCGAGTGGCTCGATCGCAGCGGCGGCCGCCGCACGTACGTCTATCCGATGCGCAGCGACGGATCGCCGCCCTCGCTCGGTGAGTTCCTGCTCTCGGTCGACACACGCGCCGCGAACGCGGCGAACCTCCGGGCCGGCATGGGCGCGCGCTACGAGCAGGGTCGCGTCACGCTTCGGATCCCCGACTACCGGCCGCACGCGGACTTCACGCTCGACCTCTACGACACGCCGGCCGCGGCCGAGCACGCAGGCGATGCGGTCGCCTACCCGGTGAGCGGCGGGCCCGCGCAGACGCCGGCCGGCGTGACGCCCGCCGAGGGTAGCGACACCTACGTGCTCTTCGACGTGCCGACCGATGCGCTGCTCGCCGACGGGGAGGCCACGGCGCACCCGCTCGAGCTCGTCGTGCTCCTCGACACCTCGGGCGCGACCCAGGTCGAGGACCTCGAGATCGGGCGCGGCGTGGTCGAGGCCGTGCTGCGCCAGCTCGCGCCCGACGACCGCGTGGCGGTGCTGCTCGCGGACGTCGCGGCGCATCGGCCCGAGGGCGCTCCGGAGGGCCTCGTGGCGCCGAGCGACGAGAACCGCGAGGCGATCCTCGAGGCGCTCTCGACCGTCGACGTCGGCGGCGCAACCGATCTCGGTGAGACCCTGCGCGAGGCGGCGGCGCTCGTCGCCGGGCACCCGCGTGCGGCCGTCCTCTACCTGGGCGACGCGCTGCCGACGACCGGAGCGCTCGACGCGACCTCGCTCCGCGCCGTGCTCGCGACGATCGACGCGCCGCCGCGCTTCTTCGGGCTCGCGATGGGCGACGGCGCGAACGTCGAGCTCCTGCGCACGCTCTTCGGCACCGACCAGACGCGCTTCGTCGACGAGCGCGCGTCGGCGGCGCGCACGGTGATGGAGCTCTTGGCCGAAGCGGCGCGCCCGACGCTGCGCGGCATGACGATCGATCTCGGCGAGGGCATCGAGCGCGTCTATCCGAGCCCGCCGCTCGAGGTGGCCGAGGGCGCGCACCTGCGCCTCGTCGGGCGCCAGGTCGGCGCGCTGCCCGCGACGATCACGCTCCACGCGAGCCGCGACGGCGCGCCCGTCGAAGAGACGCTCACGGTGCGCAGCGAGACCGTGATCGACTCGGGCGACATCCGGCGCCGCTGGGCGACGGCGCGCCTCTCCGAGCTGCTCGATCAGGACGCCGGTCGCGAGGCGCTCGTCGACCTCGGCACGCGCTTCTCGATCATCACGCCGTGGACCTCGCTCATGGTCGGCGCTTGGGACGGCGCGATCGCGCCGCTGGTCACGAACTTCGACAACGACCCGCTCTCGATCGCGTGGGGCCTGGGCGGCGGCACCTCGGAGGTCTCCGTGACCTCGCTCGCCTCCGACGGCGGCAGCGGCTGGCGCCGGCGCATGGCGAGCGCGCGGCCGAGCGCCGACGTGGCGACGCAGCCCGAGAGCACGTGGTCTCCGCACGTCGATCCCGCGCTCACCGCCGTGAGCGGCTCCTACGCGAGCAGCCTCGGCAGCGACGGCGGGCTCGGACGCGCCGCGGTGATGCGAGCGCTCCGCGTGGGCGAGCGCGGCCCGCGCCAGTGCTACGCGCAGCGCACGAGCGAGCGCCCCGATCTCGCCGGCGACGTCACGGTCGCGGTCACGGTGGGCGGCGACGGCATCGTGCGCGACGTGCAGACCGTGTCGAGCTCGCTCGGCGACGCCGAGACCGAGAGCTGCGTGCTCTCCGAGGTGCGCGGGCTCGCGTTCGCGGCGTCGGGCGCCTCGCAGCCGATCGTCGTGAACTACGTCTACAACTTCATCATGCCCGAGCGCGAGTTCGGCTCCTCGCGCGTGTGCAGCCCCGCGGCGTTCCGGCCGCTCTCGCTCCGCCGGCGCCTCTGGAGCGAGCGCCTCTCGGGTCGCTACGGCGTCTCGGGCGCGCTCGAGGTCTACCGCCAGGCCCGTGCGCGCTGCGAGCTCGGCAACTGGCGCGCGCGCCGCGCGCTGCTCGACCTGATGCTGCGGCACCTGCCGGGGCTCGACGATCGCGTGCGCCTGCAGCAGGCGATGGTCGCCGAGCCGGAGGCGGCCTCGTACCTGCTCGGCGCCGTGCTCGCGAGCGTGCGCACGCCCGAGGACGTCGCCTACGCGCGCAGTGCGCTGGGGCTGAACGTGCAGGTCGACTGGGATCTGTTCGCGCGCACGTGGGTGCAGGCGAGCGGCCTCGACGCGCGCATCGCACTCGTGCGCCGCTGGCTCGCGGTGGTTCCCGAGGACATCGACCTGCGCCTGCGCCTGCTCTCGCTCCTCGAGCAGAAGGGCGGCGATGCGCTCCCGGAGGCGCGGCGCCTCGCGCGCTCGCTCTCGTCCGACGTGCTCGCCGATGCGCAGGTGCGCACGCAGATCGGCGAGTTCTGGCTCCGCGAGCAGGACGAGGCCGAGGCGCGGCGCGTCTTCAGCCAGATCGTCGAGGCGACGCCCTTCGATCCGTGGGCGCGCCGCCGCCTCGGGGATCTGTATCGCGCGCACGGCTGGCCCGACGACGCGTACCGCGAGTACGAGACGCTCGCGCGCCTTCGTCCGGGCGAGGCCGAGGTGCTCCTGCTCCTCTCGCGCGCCGCGGCCGACGCCGGTCGCGTGGACGAGGCGCTGCGCCTCGAGCAGCGGATCTCCGAGTCGACCGACCCGGCCGTCGACGAGGGCGCGGCGACCCCGGCCCGCCTGTGGACGCTCGTGCGCCTGATGCGCCTCTACGAGGCGGCCGAGAGCGACGAGGCCCGCGCCGACGTGCGACGGCGCCTGCGCGAGGCGGGCGTGCTGCGCGATCCACCCGACTTGTTCGTCGCGCTCTCGTTCGATCACCCCGACGATCAGCCGCGCTTCTCGCTGCGCTACCCGCTCGATCAGGGCACGGCGACGGAGACCGGCGCCGCATTCGAGGAGGCCACCCTCGGCGCGACCGACGCGGGCATCCTCGCGTTCCGCATCAGCGAGCGCGACGAGGGCGCCTACCAGCTCGACGTGCGCCGCGAGGACCACGAGAGCCTGCGCGACACCACCTGCGATCTGATGATCGTCGTCCACCCGGGCCGTGACGACGTGCACGTGATCCGCCAGCCGGTGGTCCTGACGCACGCGGCCACGGCGCACCGCTTCGAGCTCGGCGCCGCCGACGCCCTCACCGAGGTCGCGATCCCGACGAGCCATTGACGACCTGCGAGATGCACGCGCGCGCGCGGTTGAAGTACGATCGCCGCGCGTGAGCGAGCTCGCCGACGAATCCCCGGAAGCCCTCGTCGGGCGGCGGCTCGACCACTACCTGATCCTCGACACGATCGGCGGTGGCGCGATGGGGCACGTGTATCGCGCCCGCGACGTGGTGCTGCGGCGCACGGTCGCGTTGAAGGTGCATCGGGCCAAGCGCGGCTCGGCGCTCGGCCGCTTCCAGCAGGAAGGGCGCGCGCTGCTCGCGCTCCAGCACCCCGGCATCGCGGAGATCTACGAGCACGGCGAGACCGGCGGGCATCCCTACATCGCGATGGAGCTGGTCGAGGGGCCGACCCTCGCCGACCTCTTGCGGCACGGCGGCGTCGGCTGGCCGGCCGCCGCCCTGATCGCGCACGACGTCGCGCGCGCGCTCGGGCACGCCCACCGGCATGGCACCGTCCATCGGGATCTCAAGCCGAGCAACGTCATCGTCTCCTCGGCCGGCGTGGTGAAGCTCGTCGATTTCGGGCTCGCCAAGCAGATCGCGATGCCGGAGCCTGCCGAGGACGAGGCCACGGTCTACGAATGGTCCGGCGTGCACACTGCGGCGGGCGCCGTGCTCGGCACGCCTGCGTACATGTCACCCGAGCAGGCGCGCGCGCGGCCCATCGATGCCCGGGCCGACGTGTTCTCGCTCGGCGCCCTGCTGCACGAGCTCGTCACCGGCGTCGCGATCTTCCGACGCGCCAGCCCGGCGGCCACCATCGGGGCCATCCTCGCCTCCACGCCACCGCGCCTCGACAAGATCGATCCGCGCGTTCCCCGCTGGCTCGCCGATCTCGTCGAGCGCGCGCTCGCGAAGGCGCCCGAGGAGCGCTTCGCCGACGGAAACGCCGTGGCCGATGCGCTGGCGCCGCAGCGCACGAGCGTCGACCTGCGGGGTCTCGCCCAGGACGCGTCCTTCGAGCGCTTCTCGCCGACGCGCACGAGCCGCCCCAGCCTGCGACCGGGATCGCTCGTCCTGCCACCGCGGCCGACCACGCGCTTCGTCGGTCGCGACGACGAGCGGCGCGAGCTGCGCGAGGCGGCGGCGCGCGGCGAGCCCCTCGTGATCGTCCGCGGCCCCGCCGGCGTGGGCAAGTCGCGGCTCGTGCGCGAGCACCTCGAAGAGCGCGGTGAGGACGACGCCCTCGTGGTGCTCCTCGACACGGCCGAGGGCGAGGAAGCCGTCGCGATCGCGGTAGCTGCCGCCGTCGGTGCCCTCCGGCCCGAGCGCATCGGGGCGCGCCTGTCGCGTCGCGGCGCGAGCGTGATCGTGCTCGACGGGGTCTTGCTCCCCCTCGATCGCGCGATCCCGCTCGTCCGCGCGTGGAGCGAGCAGGCGCCGGGCACGCGCTTCGTGCTGACGACCGAAGACCACGCCGCCGCCGCCCCGGGAGCGCCGGTGATCACGGTCGCCGGCCTGCCGATCGAGCCCGCGACCGAGCTCCTGCTCGAGCGCCTCATGGCGAGCGCCGACGATCCGGCCCGCGTCCTCGATGCGCGCTCGACGGCCCAACGTGTCGCCGAGATCGTGCTGAGCAACCCGCTCGCGCTCGAGATCGCGGCGGCCCTCGCCGCGCCTGCGCACGCGCCCGAGCTCGCGCCCGTGCTCGACCGCCTCGAGGCCGGCGCCGAGGCCGCCGCGGAGGGATCGACCGAGACCTCGTTCACGATCGACGGCCTCTCGTCGATCCTCTCGCTGGCCGTCGAGGACCTCGACGCCACCGAGCAGGACGCGCTCGCAGCCCTCGCGGTCGTGCCCGCCTTCGATCGGACGGCCGCCGGCGCCATCGCGGGCATCGCGCTCGATCAAGTCGACGCCTGGGTCTCCAAGGTGCTCGCCCGGGGCCTCGCGTACGCGGCGCCGCATCCCGATCTGGTGGGCGTGCCGCGATGGGCGCTGCGCGCGCCGGTTCGCCAGCGCTACGCCCACGATCCCGCCCTCGCGCCGCTGCGCGCGCGCGCGTGGAAGCGGGCCGCCAAGCACTTCGCCGTGCGCGCGCACGCCCGACGCGATGCCATGCGCACCGCGCCCGCGCGCGAGATCCACCGCGAGATCGCGCTCGACGAGCCGGCGGTGCTCGCGCTGGCCGACGCGGCGATCCGCGACGCGAGCCTCGGCATCGATGCCCTCGTGCTCGAGACGCTCGTCGCGCAGATCGACGGCGCCACGAGCGCCGACAAGACCGTGCTCTTCGGCGCGCGGCTCGACGCCCTGCTCGCGCGCGCGCTCGCGAGCGGCGCGGACGCCGACGTGGTGCTCGACGCGCTGCTGACCCGCGCCGCGAGCCAGCCCGATGCAGTGCCCGCGGCGCGTCGCGACGAGGCCGATCGCGCGCTGGCCTGGGCCGAGCGCACGCGCGACCCAGCGCGCATCGTGCGCGCCCGCATCCTCGTCGCGCGCGCCCTGCTCGCGTGCGGAGAGCTCGGCGCGGCCGCCACCGAGGCCGGAGCCGCCGTGGACGAGGCCCGCCTCGGGGGCGTCGAGGCCGAGCTGGTCCTCGCGCTCGAGCTCGCCGCCGAGACCGCGCTCGAGCGCGGCGAGCTGCGCGCGGCTTCGGACGCAGCGGACGAAGCGCGCGAGCTGACGCAGCGTCGCGACGACGCGTACGGACGCTTGCGCACGGCGATGCGGGTCGGCGCGATCGCGCGCGAGCTCGCGGCCGCCGCCCGCGAGCGGGCGGTGCTCGAGGATGCGCTCGATCTCTCGCGCGCCTCGGGCCACGTGGAGAGCACCGCCGCGATCCTCCTCGAGCTCGCCCAGCTCGATCACCGCGCCGGCGCCCTCGCGCGCGCGCAGGAGCTGGTCACGCAGGCTGCGTCGCTCCAGCCCGAGAGCGGCACGACCGCCGACGCCATCCGGCTCGAGGCCGCGACGCTCGCGCTCGAGCGCGGGGACGCCGCGCGCGCCGCCTCGCTCGCCGCGCCCCACGAGGCCGAGACGGAGCGCTCGGCGATCGCCATCGCGATCGCCGCCGCCGCGCGCGCCGTGCTCGGCGACGTCGAGCCTTCGACGCGCCTGTTCGCGCGCGCCGAGGCCTCGGCACGAGATGCCCTCGAGCAGGCCGCGATCGAGCTGTGGCGTGGGCACCTCGACATGGCCGAGCTCCCGGGCGAGCGCGGCATCCTCGCAGCCTCCGCGCGTCTCGAGGCGGCGCCCCCGCGCACCGACGACGTGCGACCCGGCTCTCGACACGCCTACGCCATCGCGCAACGCGCGCTCGAGGCGCGCTTGCCGCGCCGCGCCTCGCTCCTTCCGTGAGGCGCCTATTCCGACGTCTCGAGCGTGCGCTCGAGCGCTCGGATCGACTCGAGCTCCGGCGGCGGCGTGATCGGCTCGGGCGGGATCTCGACGATCTCGACCATCACCTGCTGGCCCGGCACCGGGCGGATCGTGACGTCGAGCGGAACGGTGGCGCCGTGCGCGTCGCGAGGGGTCGCCGCGCGATAGGACGCGCCGCCCCCCGGGAGCGGCTCGACCTGCCCCGTCGTCAGGCGCGGCCCGAAATAGCGCAGCACCGGCGCGAGCGCGATCGAGGTGAGGTACGTGTGCCGTCGCTCTTCGGCCACGCTCGCGGTGAGCGCCATCGGAAGCTCGAGCCCGGCGACGTGCTCACCCGAGCCGCGGAGGTTCCCCTCCTCGTCGAGGGGCGAGAGAGGCGCGGTCGAGGTCGGCGGCGGCGTGACCTCCGGGAGCACCTCGCTCGGAAGCCCCTCGGCATCTCGCTCCTCGCCGCCGCACGCGGCCAGGAGCGAGAACGAGATCGTGAAGAGGAGAGCCGAACGCACCACGCGCCGAGCCTACAACGTCTTCAGAAGTCCGCGGCAGGCTGGAACGAGAGCATCCGCGACATCGCCGGCGGCGGCTGCAGGTTGACCGTGACCGACTGCACCGCCGTCGCGGTCGACGACGACGACGAGCGCGAGCCGTTCGAGATCTGCGCGACGAGCTGGAACTGCCCGGGGCGCAGGTTCGAGATCTGATAGCGCGAGCCGAGGTAGGTATCGGTCACCGCGCCGCCCGTCGAGCAGTTCGGCCGCTGCGTGATGCCCAGGCCGACCACGATCTGCCCTTCGTACGTCGTGTAGTACGTGTCGACCGCGCCGGAGCTCCCGACCAGACCCGGCCGCGGGAAGCGCCCGGGGATGCCCGTCGTGTACGGCGACGCCGTGCCCGACGCAGCGTTGAGGTAGTCGACGCCCCAGAGGCGACCACGACCCGTCGCGCACGCGTTGGTCGGATCGGTCGTGGCCTGCCACGTCGCGAAGTACACGGTGTTCGCGTAGAGCTCCATCGGGCCCGTCACCTGCTCCCCGGCCTGCAGGCGAATCTCCCAATTCACGTTCATCGTCGACGGCGACGGGGTCTGCGTGTGATCGACGTGCTCCGTGATCGACGCCACGCGCATCGGCGTGAGGCTCTCGAGGTTGTCGAGATCCCCCGCGCCCACCACGACCACCGGATCCCCCTGGTTGTCGACCGAGACGACCGGCGGCTCGGCCATGCCCTGACCGACGGTGGCGCCGTCCGCCCAGAAGAGGTCGTGCATCGGGACGAAGGTCCACTGCGAGCGGTCGGGCGAGCTCATGTCGAGGCGCCAGAGCACGCCGTCCGCGTCCGTCACGTACGCGCGCGTCGCGAACTGGCCGAGGTCGCCGCTGAAGAGCGAGACGCCGCCCGTGATGGGCGAGCTGATCGTCGTGTGGTCGGCCGTGAAGAGCGACTGACCGGTCGCGATGTCGACGACGTGGAAGCTGCGCCCCGCGTTGCCGAGCCAGCAGCGGCGGTTCGCACGGCTGCTCGTGACACCGCCGGGGAGCGGCGTCGGACGGCTCGAGACCAGCGACGTGCAGCCGGCGGCGCCCGCGGCGTTCGCGCGCGCGGTGTCGATCTCGCCCGCGCCGCCCGGGAGAATCGCGACGGCGCGCTCCTGCAGGCCGGAGCCGACGTTGACGAGCACCTGCCCGATGGCCGGACGCCCGTACGTCTGACCCATGTCGTCGTGGCGCCACTGCCAGAGGAACGCGGGGTTCAGCGGATCGGTGACGTCGAGCGCGACGTACACGTTGCCGCCACCGCGAAGACCGACGACGAGCACCGAGTGGTACATGTCGGCCGCCGACGCGTCTCCGGGGGCGCGGCGCAGCACGACGTCGCGGACGACCGGCGTGCCATCGACCATGAACTGGTGACCCGCACGACCCGAGTTCAGCGTGCCGGGCATCAGCGCGGGCGGCACGAAGCCCCAGAGCTCCTGACCCGCCGTCCAGCGGCCCGCGCCGGTGGGATCGTTCTCCATCGCGAACGCGTGCAGCACGCCATCGTTGGTGCCGACGTAGACGACCGCCGGACGCCCCGAGACCTCCGCACGCTGGCGGAAGAGCGCATACGCCTGGTCGTCGATGTCGACGCGCGGGGGCGTCACGATCTGCGGCGTCGAGTGGTAGATGTCGCCGAGGCGCGCCGAGGCGCGTGCCGCGGGCGCGCGGCCGTGGACCCAGTCGAAGATCGCCGAGCGCGTCGCCATGTCGCCCGCGACGAGCCCGAAGTGCTGCGGGGTGATCGCCGCATTCGATCCATCGAACGTCGAGAGCGTCGCGCCGGTGGTGAGCGGCACCGAGCCCGTGCCGTAGATCGCCGGGATGGAGAGACCCGCGCCCGGCGCCGCGAGGATGATGCCGCCCTCCTGCGTGCCGGCCGGGACGACCGCCGTGAGCAGGCGGCGCGGCTGCGAGACGAGGTTCCGCGACGTGAGCAAGTCGGCGAAGCGGTCCTGCGGCTGGAGCGGCTGGGGGACCGGCGTGAGCGTCGCATCGCAGACCCAGCGCGTGCGATCGAGCGTGCCGCGCCACGGCAGACCGGAGGTCGAGTCGGTGACGTTGAACCCCGTGTTGATCTGGAACTGCTCCTGCGGCGCGCTGGGCGAGCCGACGGCACCCGCAGCGTACGAGGCGGAGCTGAGCGTGAAGCTCGGCGCCGTGCGCGTGGTGGTGCCGGGCTGCGCCATGTCGAGCGCGGTCGAGAGACCGTTCAGGAGCGTCGCGCGATCGAGCGCGAGGATCGCCTGCGTCGTTCCGCCCAGTCGCGCGATGTCGTTGAGCTCGGGCGTGACCGTGCTGCAGTGGCCCGAGATGCACGTCTGGCCCGTCATGCAGTTCGCGTCCGTCGTGCACGCGACCCCGGTCGAGCCGGCGCTCGTCGCGTACGCGACGACGAAGAGGCCGTCGAGCAAGCCGGTGCACTGCGTACCGTCCCAGCGACACAGATCGGCGGCGATGTTCACGGGGAGATCGTACGGGCAGACGTTGCCCGAGCCGGTGTCGCAGTGGAGCGACGTGCGGAACGGATCGCTCGACTCACCGTCGGTGATGAGAATCGCGTAGCGATTGCGGCACTGCTGGTAGGGATCGCCGCTGCCCCCGACCGTCGCGATGGGCGCCGCGTCGGGATCGTTGGTGAGGTAGTAGCGGAGGTCGTCGAGCATCGCGCCCGTGGGCGTCGAGCCGAAGGGACGCGACGCGAGCAGGGCCGTCTGGATCGTCGCGTTCGTGAGATGGACGTCCTGCGAGACCGGGCCGACCGAGACGAGGGAGCCACCGAACGCGGCCTCCGCCGCCGTGCGCGCGCGGCGCACGCCACCGTTCACCATGTAGGTGGTGGTGCAGCCCGGGAACCGGAGCGGGTACGCGTTGCCGTACGAGTAGTCGCCCGGCGCGTTCAGCACCGCCGAGGCGTTCGCCGCCCAGAGGTCCACCGGCGTCGTCGGGACCATGTACTGCGTCGACGCCGGCGAGAGCGTGTTGAGGCCGTAGAGGTTGTCGAACGTCATCAGGCCGAAGCGAACGCGATCGAGGTACGAATCGAGGACACCATCGCTCGCCTGCGTGCCCGACGGCTCGGCATAGGGGTGCGTCGCGAACTGATCGGGCGCGCCGACGTAGCTCGTGCGGCGATCGCGGCTCGTGCAGTAGTACCCGGTCGAGTACGAGCCCGTGAGCGCCTCGAGGAGCGTGATCCAGCGGCTGCGGCCGCTCGGGCTTCCGGCGTTCCCGGTGCACACCGGGAGCTGTCCACCGAGACCGCTCGCCGAGCCCATCGCGTAGTCCATCGATGCCGACGTATCGACGAGGAGGATCACGTCGGGACGCACCTCGCGCAGATCGGGCGCCTGCGCCGAGGCCTGGCTCGCGGGGCCGAGCGCCATCGCGACGATCGCGAGCGCGAGCGCGAGCGCGCTCGCGTGAGCGCGGGACATCCTGGGGAGTCGGTGCATCGAGGCCTCCGTCGTCGAGCGAAGAGGAGAAGTCATCGGGGCGGCCCTCACAGCGGGCCCGAGAGGACCACGGCCCGCGAGTTCATCGCGGTCTCGTGGCTGCCACGGCGGATCGCCGCAGGCGTGGTCCCGGTCTCGCCGCTGGTGTACGTGTCGGTGAAGCCGACAGGCGCCGTGCGACCACGCGAGGTGATCGTCCAGACGCGGTACGAGACGGGCGAGCTGCCGGTCACGCTCTGCCCGGCGATGGCGCGTCCGGGACGGTACGAGTCGTCCATGTCGATGAGGAACGTCGGCGTGTACGCGAGCGCATTGCCGAGCGACGTGCCGCCGGAGGTCGCCGTGTTCACCTCGACCGGCTGCGCGACGACGCTGGGCATCGTGGGGAAGTCGGTCGAGTAGACGCGGAAGTGCGGGGTGGACTGCGCGTACGCGGGCTCTTCGCGCGTGAACTGCACGCCCGCCGCGACCGGAACGCGCTGCATCGCGACGTCGATGCTCCCGGCGCCCATCGTGTCGATGAGGGCCATGCCCGTCTGGATGCCCCCCTCGGCGACGTACTGGGTCTGCATCGCCTGGCGGAACGAGCCCGCCGAGCGCAGCTCGTAGGTCGCCGAGTAGACCGCGAACATCCCCGTCGCCGTCACCATCAGGACGACGAGCATGACCGCGAGCATCGCAGCGCCACGCCGGCCACGGCGGGCGCGGGCGAGTCGACGAGCACGGGTGCGGTGGGTGGTGGACGACATGTCACAGCCCTCGGAGCGCCAGGTTCTCGAGCACGAACTCTGCCATCGCCGTGCGCACGTGCGCCGTGCCGGGGCGGCCGTCGGTGAAGACCTGGAACGACGTGATGGGGGACTCGGTGGCGCCCGTCGGCCGATTGCCTGCGTAGGGCCACGGGAACGCAGGGTCGATGTCGGAGGTGCGCGCCGCGAGCGAGATCTGGATCGAGCGCACGCGCGACTCACGACCGGCGGGAATCGTGGCCGAGGCCGGCAAGGGCGGAGCGGGCGTGATCTGGGGAGGGTTCCCGACCGGCGCCGCGTCGTAGCGGATGCCGGCGTCGAAGTGGATCGCGTACTCGAGCAGCACGCGCGGCGCCGCGTTCGGGAGGGGATCGCCCGTGGTCGGATCGAGCTCGCGCCGATAGAGCACCGTGTTCGTGCCCACGACGGCCGGATCGGCGCTGGCGAGCTGCGGAGCGACGTTCGCGGCGGTGTCGATGCCGTACTCGACGAGCATGAGCGGGCTGATCTGGCAGCCGACGCAGAGCGCGTAGTTGCACTCGTCCTGGGCCGGGAGCGGCGGGCTGATCGAGACCGTCGGCGTGCGGCCTGCCGAGTCGACCGCGGAGCTCGAGATGGTCGCGAAGAAGTGGTAGCCGCGCGGGTGCGTGACGTGCACGAGGCGCCCGGGCGCGAAGACGCTCGTGAAGAGCGAGGTGTCGACCGAGGTGCCGAGCGGATCGGCCGCGAAGCTGCGGCGGAACGCCTGCCAGTTGCTCTGGAGATAGACCGACGCGCCGTTCGCGCTTCCGGTGTTGGCGACCAGGTAGGTGTCCGAGGTCGCGAAGTTCCCCATCAGTCGAAGTCGGTCGCCGTGGGTCACGGCCGTCGAGCCGCCGGCGCCCAGGGCCGTCGTCGCCGCGGGATCGTGATCGGTGAGCTGCACGGCGTAGAGCCGCGTGGCGATCCCGCGCGCGCCGCAGCTCCGCTCGGCCTGCGAGTCGGGCGTGCCGCCGAAGCCGGTGGCAGCGATGTCGCGACGCACGCGCTCGAGCGCGAGCCGGGTCTGGAGCTGCAGCTGGCTGATGCGCTGCTGCGTCTGGAACGTGCGCGCCGACGCGCCGCTCAGCGTGTACATCGTCGCGACGACGAGCGCACCGAGCGCCAGCGCCACCATGAGCTCGAGCAGCGTGAAGCCCGCGCGCCGTCGGCGGGGCGCGGAGCGCGGGGCGGGCCGCGCGGAGCCGTGTCGGGCGGGGCGCGTCACGGCAGGCCTCCCGGCGTGTAGCGGATCACGGTCGTCCCCTGCACCGCGTGCAGGCTCGCGCGATCGAGCACCAGTCCCTGCTGCGGACAGCCGGCGAAGCTGGCCGCGTTCACGCTCGGCCCCGGTCGCACCCACCAGACGCGCACGTCGGCTCGCAGCGCCTGGCCCGGGTAGACCCACGCGTAGCGGGTCTCGACGCAGTAGAACATGTCGGCGGCCACCGCCGTGACGCGCCCCTGGTAGTCGTACGCGTGCTCCCGCGCCATCACGGTCTGGCCGAACGGAGCCCACGCCGTGGGCGCGGCGGTGGCCGCAGTCGGCGCGTCGCGCAGATAGCCCGGCGCGGTCGTCGACCACGGCACGCTCGCGCTCGGCGTCGACGTCGTCCAGTAGAGCGCATCGAGGCGGAGCAGCTCGAGCGTGCTGCGCACGATGGTGGTGGCGGTGCTGATCTGGCGTGCATCGACGTTGCCGCGCACGACGACCTCTTGCAGCGCGACGATCGCGACCGAGCTCGCGGTGATGATCGCGATCGCCATCATCACCTCGATGAGCGTGTAGCCGCCGCGACGCGGACGGCGGCGCGCGCGCTCGCTGCGCATCATCGGAGCCTCCGAGGCGCCGCCCCGAAGGGGAGCACGACTCCGCGGACCGGATCGGGAGTGGTGGTGGCCTCCATGCGATCGACCTGGAAGTTCACGACCCCGTTCGGCGGGACGACCCACACGCCCGCGCCGCCCGTCGGGCGCGTGAGCGCATCGCCGTTGGGCTGGAAGCAGACGTCGACGCCCGCCACCGACGTGAGCCGAACGTGGTGGTAGCCGCCGTCGTAGCTGGCGGAATCCACGTAGTCGACGCAGTTGTCCGAGGGGGCTCCGGGCGCCTGGCAGTTGCCTGCGGCGACGATGTTGGTCCAGTTCTCGAGGCGACAGGCGGAGGTCGTCCCCTGCCAGAGCTCGGCGCGACCGTCGCCGGTCGAGTTGAACCGCAACAGGTACGCGCGCCCGTACGTGAGCGAGAGCGAGCGAGCGTTGCGGACGATCCGCAGCAGGTCGTGGGTGGCGCGGTCGGCACGCGAGATGGCCATGGCGCGGCCGATGGCGGGGGCCGCGAGCGCCGCCGAGATCGCGATGATCGTGACGACGATCATCAGCTCGAGCAGGGTGAACCCCCCGAAACGACGACGAGTCCGACGGACGTGACGCACGGCGTGAGGCACCGGTGCAAGGGTCATTCCTGAAGGGTAGCGGACCTCGGGGGGCGGGATCGCATTCGAAACGAGCCGGATCCGCAGTGAGGGGTGTCCGGAGCCCAGGGAGGAAGAGGTATGGGTGCCCGCGACCTCGCATCCTGTGCACGGGCTACGCAGAGTTTTCTTACCCGGCGCGCGGCACTTCGGCGCCCGCCGCCACGCTGGACTTGACGCATCGCTCCCGATTGCGTACCTACGCCCTCCCCACGCGGAAGTGGCGGAACTGGCAGACGCACTGGATTCAGGTTCCAGCGCCCGCAAGGGCGTGGAGGTTCAAGTCCTCTCTTCCGCATAGGGCAACAATCCCCGGAGGTTACGTCGCAAGACGGGCCTCCGGGGATTCGCGCTTCTGGGCGGTGACGGGACGGTCGGCGTCCCGTATGCGTCCCGAAACCCCTCACGCGGACGCCTTGGCGGTGCCAGTCCGCCGCTTCGAGGGCGCCCGCTTCGGGGCAGGTGCCGCGACCTCTTCGAGCACGCCCGCGGCCTCCGAGAAGCCGGGGTGGACATAGGTGTTCGTCGTCGTGACGTGCTTGTGCCCGAGCAGGTAGGCGACGCCGCCGAGCTTCTTGGTCCCGTTCGCGAGGATCGTCGCGCGCGTGTGGCGGAAATCGTAGTCGGAGAGACGGCGGCCGCGCTCCTCGTCGATGCCGGCGACGATGGCGGCCGCTCGCAGTGCCACGCGGTAGTCGTGTGCCCCGAAGATCGGCCCCTCGTCGGGGCACACGGCATCGAGCACCGCCCGCGCCCGCGGCGTGAGCGGCAGCGCGCGCTCGAAGCGCGTCTTGTCGTTCTCCGCGCGGATGTTGAGCATGAACGCGCCGCGCCGGTAGTCGTCGGGAGCGCGAAGGCCGTCCAGCGTCGCCGGCCGCAGGCCGGTCTCGAACATCAGAGTGTAGTAGGCGCGCGGCCGTCCCTTCCCTCGAACCTGACGCTCCGGGAGCGCGGCGAGCACAGCCTCCACCTCCTCCACGGCGAGCACCTGTGCGTGGCGCTTGCGATCCTTCGACGTGTCCCGTGTCCCCTGCACGCGCTTCGACGGGCTCGTGATGCTCGGGACGACGGAGATGTACCCCTGCGTCTTGCACCAGCCAAGGAAGCCGCGCATCGCCGACGCTTCCTTCCGGATCGACTTCGCGAGCACTTTGCGCAGCCGCGCGGTCACGTAGTCGGACCAGCTCGCTTCGGTGATCGACGAGAGCTGCGCAAAGTAGGGGATGAAGTGCGTCTTGGCGTAGAGCTTGTACGTCTTCCAGGTGGCCTCATCGAGCGCGCTGGCGATCGCGGCGAGCCACGCCGCGAACAACTCGTGCAGCGGTGCGCGAGAGACGATGACCCCGGCCGTCACCCGCCGACCGGAAACAACCTCGGCGTAGATCGCCTTGCCGGCGACCTCAGCTCGTCCGCGATCCGTCTCGCCAGTGCAGAGGTTACGACGCTTCCCTTCGTGCCGGAACCGGATGTACCAGATGCCCGTCCGCGGGTCCTCGTAGAGCCTCCAACCTTCCGCTCGTCGAGCCATCGCTCCAACTCCTCTCTCTCGTAGAGCTTCCTGCCGCGGCCGACGAGAATCGCCGTCACGTCGGGCATGACGTTGCGCTCGAAGTCGCGCACCGACTTCCGCAGGTACGCCGCCGCTTCCGCCTTCGTCATCAGCCGGGGCGTCTGCTCGACCGACGGTGCGAGACCGACCGGACTGACAGCTTCGAGCACCTCAGCGAGCCGACGCATGGCTTCGACCAGGGCACGCTCGCGTTCGACGACTGGGTCGTGCCGCAGCGCTCCCATCCGCTCGATGATGTCCCCGAGCGCCATCAGGAACTCCCAAGCCACGCGACGGCGAGCGAACCACTCACGTCGGGGCTCCGGCTGCGAGCCGTCGTAGGACCTCCTCTACCCGAAGGGTGGACCTGCTGGGCGTCGGCGATGCCGCTTCCTTGAACGCCTTCCGCACAGCTCCTTCACCGAGGCCGGCGAGCCGGGCGATCTGCGCCGTGGCCGGGCGTACGAGTCCGGCACGACACGCGAGGTCGAGGAGCAGCTTGCTGCGTGCGTTCTGCGGCGTGACCGATCAGCCGCGCCGGGATGACGGCGCGTTCGACTCGTGCGACCGGGGCGGCGCGGCCGTCAGCCGCGCGCGGCCTTGAAGGCGGCGGGCGTGATCTGCTCGATTGCGAGGCCGAACTGATCGCGATGCGTGCCGAGCCTCTCGAAGGCCCAGGCGAGGTATTCCTGCACCGGCACGCCGATGGCGCGACACGTGGCGACGATGCCGAGGAGCACGCACGCGCGATGCGCGCCCTCGGTGCTGCCCGCGAAGAGCATGTTGAGTCGGAGCTTCGCGAAGTTCTGGAACTCACGCTCGGTGGGCGAGTTGTCGATCGGCACGAGCGGGTCGTCGATGAATCGCGTGAGCGCGGCCCAGTGGTTGCGGTAGTAGGCCACCGCCGCGGTCAGAGGATCCGACGGCAGCAGCGTCGGCTCGACTGCGGCGAGCCACTTGCTGAAGGCGTTCGCGATCGGGCGGATGTTCGCGCGTCGGTGCGCGAGGAGCGCCGCGCCTTCGAGCCGATCGCTCTGCGCCTTCTCTTCGGCGACGTAGATCGCGGCGATGAACGCGCCGCCCTCCTTCGCGAGCACGGGCTGCGTGTGCTCGGCCTCGCGGAACTTGCGGCGGCCGTGCGCGTTGCACCCCGCTTCGATCACGCGGCCCGTCGCGTACACGGCGTTGAAGCGATGCTCGGCGTCGGCGGTGAGCGTGCCGCGGAACGGCGCGAGCTTGCTGACGACGTCGTCACTGCCCTTGTGCGCGGCGTACTGGAAGACGGCGCATTCGGCGTTGCGATAGAGCTCGACGTAGCCATCGTGTGCCGACGAGAGCCCCTGCACGAGCACCTTCAGGCCCGTTCCGTCGGTCGCCATCCACGTGCTCGCGAGCAGTCTCTTCCAGTGCAGGCCATCGATCGGCGCGAGCAGATCGGCGGCGCGCTCGACGAAGCCGACGAGCGTGCCCATCGCGAGCGGGATGCCGCGCTCGGCGAGGTCGCGTCGGATGCGATCGAGCGGAGAGAGCATCGAGAACTTCTGGTAGATGAACCACGCGAGCCACGCACAGGTGATCTTGCTGCGCTCGTAGGGCGCCGGGAGCGACGGCGCCGTCGTGCGCTCACCGCAGTCGCCGCAGCGACACGTGGGACGCGCGACACGGCGACGCCGCTGGTGCTCCTTCACGACGTGCAGCTTCTCTTCGACGACCTCATCGACGAGCCCGAGCTTCGTGCTGCCGCAGTGCGCGCACTGATTGGGTCGCGGCTGGCGATGCTCCTCGGGCTCGAGATGCTGCGGGATCGTGTTGCGCCCCGTGCGCTTCGGCGATTTCTGCGCCTTGGTCTTCTCGGGCAGCACGGGCGGCGCCGGTCGCGCGTCGAACGCCTGCTGCTGCTCGGCCTCGACGACCGGCGGCGGCTCGGGCGTCTTGTCCTTCGGCGCTGCCGTCTTGCGCTGCTTGCGCTGCGCGATCGCGAGCAGCTCCGCCACGCGGTCGTTCAGCTTCGCGATCGTCGAGAGCAGCTCGGCGATCTGCGCGCGCTGCGCGGCGATCTCTCGCTGCATCGATTCCGCGTCGGCGACCACGAACCGCGTAGATCACGACTCGCGATCGAAGTCGATCCCCTATCGACTCGGCAGCCGTCGATACCAACCGCGCCGCGAGGCGGTGAAGTCGATCCCGGCGAGCAACGACGCGAACGTGCTGCCGTCGATCTGCACCTTGGAATCAGCGGTCTCGCACTCCTCGTCGAAGCGGTCCGAGAGCCGCTTGAGGAAGAGCAGCCCGAAGATGAAGTTCTTGTAGTCCGACGAGTCGATCGACCCGCGCAGGATGTCAGCCGCCGACCAGAGGTGCCGCTCCAGCTTGTCGAGCGTGAGCGCCTCGCCCGGCGAGAGCGCGGCCTCGGGCGGCGCGCTCTTGCCGTTCGAGCGCGGCTCGGCTGCGGACGACGTGGCGTTCGCGTCCCCCGTCAGTCGCTCGACGAGGAGGGACTTCTCGCGCCCTCCGTCGTCGAGGCCGAGCGCGCGGCACAGCTCCTTGAGCCGATCGCGCGAGAAGTCGGCGAGCGCGTCGGCGAGCGCGACCTTCCTGGACGCGGCGACCGCATCCACGAGCCCGTCCTTCGCTCGCCGATCGGCGACCGTGACCTCGAACCTGTCCACCAACGAGAGCAGCTCGTCCCGCTTGAGCAGTTCCACGACCTCGCGCTTCTTGACCATCGCGGGCCATAGGATGACAAGCGTTGGTCCGTCTTGGAACCCACGATCGGCGTTGCTTCGCTGAGCGCGGCTGCTACTTCTTCGACATGCGCAACCCCTGCCCGTGGGGGGATCCGGTCGCCGGATCAGCGCAAGCGTCCTGAGTGACGCAACAGGCATGGCGCGGTCACGGGCAACACCGCCAGACATCCGTCTGGCGCGGGTTCCGCCGGACCTTCGTCCGGCAGAAGGAGACGCCATGCTGATGATGAACTCGATCGATTCCGACACCGTCTCGGGCATCTGCCCGACCTTCTTTCGTGCGTGTGTTCTGCGCGCCCGGCACCCAGGCAGTTCGTACGCCGAGGCCGGTTACCACCTCGCGATCCACGTACGCAGCCTCATCGACGTGAACGGCGAGACCTTCGAGAAGCTGGACGCCATCGTCGCGGCGAACGACGCCGACGGCCTCCTCGGCTGGCTTGACCATGTCGTGCCGCGTTGCATGGCCCTCGTGCCTCGACGACGGCGAGCGACGTTCGTGCGAGGGCTGGCGCTCGCACTCGACCACGAGCGCGTCTGACCGCGCTGGCGGCGGGCGGGTCAGTCCCGCCCGCCATCGGCATCCCGTCCGGCGCCGGGTACGATGCACGATGATGGGTCACCGCCAATGGAACCCGCGGCCCGCGTGCGTCGGGCTACTGCTCGTCGGGGTTGTCGCGTGCGCCGCGCAAGCACGGGCGCAGGATCTGTCGCACCTCGACGGGCGCTACACGACCGTCATGGGCCTGAGCGACGGTCGGGGTTGCACTGGGTTCGGCGTCGTCCCCTACGACGGCGTCGCGCGCGACGCGCGGGTGGCCACGATCAGCGGGAACGGCACGCAGTTGGCGCTCGGCGGCACCGCCTACTCGCTCCGCCTCGACGGAGCACAAGTGCGCGGCACCGCCACGATGGCGGACCGCGAGAGCGCTCTGTTGCTGCACGCGGTGGACGAGGAGAATCTCGCGGGGCGCGCCGACGTGACGATGCGCGGCGGAGCCTGCGTGGCGATTTGGAGCGTCGCGCTGCGACGCGCTTGGAGTAGCCCCGCCGAGCGAACGCGTTGGATCGCCGCTCGCACTCAAGAACGGTGCGAGACCAGCGGCATCGACTGCCGCGCAGCGGCCGAAGCGGCCATCGCAAGTGGGTCGTCTGCCGATGCCGAACGCTTCGCGCGCCGAGCGTGCGAGGCGACCGACCCCGACGCCGCGGCGTGCAACATGCTCGCGGGACTCTCTCCGACCCTCCGAACCGCGGCGCTCGCGCGGGCATGTGCGCTGGGCGCGGTGGAAGCGTGTCCCCGCGAGATGCCTCTTCTTCTCGACTCTGGTGACCATGTCGAAGCGTGGCTCCGTCGCGCAGGAGTGTTCGCGTTGGCGAGGGGCAGGTATCTCGTCAACGAGATCACGAACATCGAAACGGGTGGCCAGAGCATCTCGTTCACGTTGGTGACGACGCACCGGGATCCTGGTGGCGGCCACTCGGTCGTGCCCGGTGGTCGCCCATCCGAAGCGAGCCGTGCATGGTCCACGGCGCTTCGCGCGCTGACACGCGCATTCGGAGCGCCCGAACGCGAATGCGCGGGCGAGACCTGCGGCGTCGATCACCGAGCCGTTTGGCTGTTCCGCGGAGCCGTGCTCGACATCGCGAGCAGCAGTGCAGAGTTCCAACTCCTCGTCCATCCAGCGACCACCTTCGTGGAGATCCCGGCGCGCGAGGTTCCTCCTCTCGATCCTCCTCCTGCTCCGACGGGTGGAGGCCCGCACGGTTGGTACTGCTACTGCGACGAGGACGATGAGGGACTCCTCACCGTATGCGCATCGACGGCGAGCGCCTGCACCGCATCGTTCGGTACTGGTGGGCGGGAGGCGTGCGTCGCGATCGGAAGCGGTGCGCATCCGGGTGCGGTCCTCGGCTACATGGAGGACATGTGGCGCACGGACGAAGAGGGGTTCGTCGTGCATGAAGGGGCGTGCCTGCTCGACACCCCCGATCCGTGTCCACCAGGCGTCGATCCCGAGCAATGCGCACGCGACTGAGGAACACCAGGAAGGTCGCCCAAAGTGGCCCGCACACCGCGCGCGATCGTACGACGTTCGCGAGGAGATAGAACATGGGCGAGCCTGAACAACTGTGGTGGCTGACGACGTGTCGGCACGCTCTCGCGATGCTCGCGCCGCGCACGTCGGCGTCACTCTTCTGGTGGACCAAGGAGCCGGGGAACGGCTACACGACGTTCTACCCGACCCGCATCCTGCCGCCGCAGCACTCGGCGTTGCGCGGCGACGCGGGCGAGGGAGCACGACTCATGGCGGCGGTCGTTCGACCCAGCGGTGCAGCGATGCGCCTGACGATCGGTACATACGGCGACGATCAGTACTCCATCCCGCGCTGGGACGGGGGCGACGATGTCGCGCGGATCGGCCGAGGCGAGGATCCGAGCGCCGCCGCGACGAAGCTCTGCGCAATGCTCAACGTGGAGTGGCTGTCGGCCCAGTCGCCGGCGGATCCCGCGACGACCGACATCGTGCTCGCGTGGATCGATCGCGTGCTCGACGTGGCGCGTGCGACGCCGAACGCCGAGCTGAGCATGGACTTCGAGCGGAACCAGCTTCCGATGGCGCTCTGGATGATCTCCGTGCGCGACCCAGCGACGGGCATGAGAACCGACATCTGGTGGGGCGACCGCGAGGATCTGGAGTGGAAGTACTGACCGGCCTCACGCAGGCCAGGGCATCGGTGCGATCCCGCTCTTGCTCATCTCGCTCGTCAGCACGCGGAACTGTTCGAGCACGCGCTCGATGACGACCGACTTGTCCACTCGCGCCGGGAGAAGGATCGGTACGAGGAAGCTGTCATCGTGGAAGTACGCACGCGGCGGATCGGAAGCCGTCCAGTGCTGGAGCGCGGCGTGGACCTCCGACGCCCGCCCGAACTTCGTCGGCTCGAACCAGAGCCAGTACGGTGTGCGGCCGAAGCGCGCCCAGAGGTCGTGGTGAAGTCCGAATCGTGCGCCCGCGTGCGGGAACGCGACGAAGCGCCCCGCGTGGTACCAGCCGTGCGAGTAGCTGACGCCCTTGAGGGAGACGAGGTGCTCGTCGGCCGCGCGGGTGAGGATCTCGCTCACGAGGTCGGCGAGCATGACCGCCCGACGGGGCACATCCTGGTCTTCCAACTCCTCGTGCGAGATGAAGATCCCCCGGTTTCGTGGACACCCCGAATGGCGCGAAGATGCGCGAGGAGTGTTCGATGTCGAGACGAGCGCGAAGGAAGTTCACGGAGGAGTTCAAGGCGGAGGCGGTGCGGCTCTGCCACGTCGGCGACCGCAGCATCACGCAGGTCGCGAAGGACCTCGACCTGACGGAGACGTCGCTGCGCGAGTGGTACGCCCGCGCGGAGGTCGACGCGGGTCGCGGAGCGCCGGGCGCGCTGACGACGGCCGAGCGTGAGGAGCTCGCCAAGCTGCGGCGCGAGAACAAGCAGCTCCGCATGGAGCGCGAAATCCTAAAACAGGCGGCCACCTTCTTCGCGAAGGAGAACGCATGAAGTACGCGTTCATCCTCGCGCGGATGGTGGCCTTCCCCGTCGCGATGCTGTGTCGCGTGCTCGGCGTCTCGCCGAGCGGATTCTACGCGTGGCGCGCGCGTCCCGAGCCCGAGCGCGCGAAGAGCGACGCGCGTCTCGCGCTCGACGTCGCGGCGGTCCATCGACGCAGCCGCGGTCGCTACGGCAGCCCGCGCATCCACGCCGACCTGCGCGCTCGCGGCGTGCGCGTCGGCCGCAAGCGCGTCGCTCGGCTCATGCGCGAGAACGGGCTGTTCGCACGGCGGAGACGTCGATACCGCGCGACGACGGACTCGCGACATGCAGAGGCCATCTCGCCGAACGTGCTCGAGCGCGACTTCACCGCGAGCGCGCCGAACGAGGTCTGGGTCACCGACGTGACCTACGTCTGGACGCACGAGGGCTGGCTCTACCTCGCGGCGATCATCGACCTCTTCGCGCGCCGCGTCGTCGGCTGGGCGACGAGCGACACCAACGACACGAAGCTCGCGCTCGCCGCTCTCGCGATGGCGAGCGCGCAGCGCAGACCTCCTCGCGGGCTCGTCCATCACTCGGACCGCGGAGCGCCCTACGCGAGCGAGGAGTACCGACGCGCGCTCACGACGCTCGGCATCGCGCAGAGCATGAGCCGCAAGGGTGACTGCTGGGACAACGCGGTCGCCGAGAGCTTCTTCGCGACCATCAAGGCCGAGCTCATCGACGACGAGGACTACGCTACGCGGGCCGATGCCGTGACCTCCATCGGCGACTACATCGAGCGCTTCTACAACGTCGAGCGGAGGCACTCGCATCTCAACTACGTGAGCCCGATCGAATTCGAATTGAAGTCCAAGGTCGCTTCGCTTGCTGCATAATCAAACCGTCCACGAACTCGGGGCAGCTTCAAGAGCGGCAGGAAGCCTTCTCCCTCGAACACGTCGCATAGCCCGCGGAGCTGCCCAACATCTCGACGAGCGGCCTCGTCACCGGCGACGCGCGCAGCATCGTCGATCAGATCGAGCACGCCGCGCCACGAGACGAAGCGGATCGTGATCGCGCCGACCGTGATGCTCGAACCGTCGATCGCGGTTTCGGGTCGTGCGCGTCGGCAGCGTTCGAGCACCTCGGCTCGCAACGCATCGAGGCGTGCCTCTGGGGCGAGCACGACGAGCACTCCGCCGCCCGCCTCGTCGAGGCGCGTGATGTAGTCCACCGGCTGCGCATCGGTCAGCGCCGCCCAGAACTTCGCCTCGATGAGCCCGCGCAGCTTCCCGTCCGCGCTGAACATGGCGATGTCCGGACGGCTCTCGTCGCCTGCGATGTACTGCGAGGAGACACGCGCGACTTCGGGGATGCCGAGCGCAGTCGCGACCGCCGCGCGCGCGGGCGCGCACTTCGTCATGACGTAGGTCAGCGCGAGGGTCGCGGCGTTCTCGCGCTGCGATGTGAGCTTGCCGACGAGATCGGCGAGGATGGTCGTCATCGCCGCCCAGGCTCTCGCGTGGAACGACCGTGTGGCAAGCGCGTGCGCGACGGGACCAGCCGGATGCTCTCGGGAGCAGTGGACCACCATCACCGCGCCACCTCCGTCGGGCGAGAGCCTGCGCGCGCTCGGAACGGTAGCAGCCCGGCCGGGACACGCCGCGGCCCGCCGAAACGCCCTCCGACCGTTTTGGCGTGATTCGGCCCGCGATGCCCCGGCGGGGGGTCGTAGGATGGGTCGCGATGTCGTTCGTCTTCCCGTTCGGTCGTCCCGTCACGCCGCGGCCACCCTCGTCGAGCGTGCCGCGCCGGGTGTTCATCCTCGGCGCCTATCCGAGCGCGCTCCACATCGAGTGGACGCCGCCGAAGCCGTACAAGCAGATCCGAGCGCTCGCGGTCGATGACGAGCCGACGCCCTTCTGGACCGGCCACGACGAGGAGGCTCGGGTTCGCCGCTGGGCCGAGACCGTGGGCTTTCGACCGAGCTGGGGCAAGGTGCGGGGCGTCGGTCGCCTCAACGGCTCGTCCGGCATCTGGGTCGAGCGCGAGGTACTCCATCCCCTCGACGTGACCCACGCCGACACCTGGATCACCGACTGCCTCGACACCTACCGCGCGAGCACGGGCGTCGGCCTCCGGCTCAGCGACACGTACGAGCCGTTCGCGCGCGAGGTCGGACTTCCCCCGGCCGCGCTCCCGTCGCATCCGGGCGAGAACGACATCGTCCGCGAAGCTCGAAGCGAGCACCTCGGTCGCCTCCGGCGAGAGCTGCGCACGTGCGAACCGCAGCTCGTGGTGACGCTCGGCAACGCTGCGCTCCGCGTCGTGCGCGACCTCGTCGAGGTCGAAGCCGCGCCGACGCGCCTGAGCGTCACGTCGTACGGCACGAGGCTGCCCTGCCGATTCGATGGGCGCACCATCGCGTGGCTGCCCCTCGCGCACCCTGCCGCGCCGGCTGCCTACCAGGCGGCCCACGGCCGATGGCACGCCGGCCCGCGGTGATGGTTCATTCTTGGCCGTCGTGCTCCGCGATACCGGGAAGCGCGGCTTGGCGGGGAAATACCCGCGGCAAAGGTGCCCCAAGCAATGTCCCCAGTGCCGGTCCAGGTGGTTCGAGGCATGGCGTGACGCGCCATGCCCTGACCTCGTCGCGCAGCTCCATCAGGAGGCGCCCAAGGACGTTTCTCCCGGTGAGCACACCTTCGGCTTCGGGCAACGCTCCCCAGAAGTCGTCGCGGCTGGACCGCTCGACGATTGGCAGCTCGCCGGTTTGGAGGAGAACGGCGACGAACGCTGGGTGCTGAACCGCCTTCACGCGAAGGCACCAGCGCATCGCATGCACGCGCACACGAACCCAGTCTGCGCGTGCCTGGGCCGAATGTTGCCGGGCCGCGCGCTTGGCAGCCTTCGGCGTCGGCGCGCCAAGCACCGCGGATTGCGTGGCCGGCGCGTCGGGGAACTTGAGCGCCTGGTAGAGGCCCTCGCTCGATCCAGTCCGGACCATCCCGAGATCAAGGTCGAAGCCGGACGCCATGTTCGACAACGCCCCCCAACGGGCTCGGGTCAGCCACACCACCGCCACCTCGGCGGTCCGGTACGTTCGGACGCCTACCGAAGCCCGAGTCCGCGGAACATCTCGACGATGCTCAGCTCGGGGCGCTTTCTTGGGAGGAGCGGGTACCATTTGCTCAACGGACCATGATCGGCGCCGGGATCGCCCCACCACCATGCGAGCGGAGCGTTGTTCGCACAGTTCCGGTACGTGGTGAACAGACCACCGAAGCCGAAGGTCCAGAGGCGAGTGTAGCCGAGGGGCTTCATTGAGTCGCTCGGCGACGCACTGAGGGCGCGCAGCTCGATCCCCTTGCGGAGCATGATCCTTTCGTAGGCGGACCGAGCATCTTCGGACGCGAACCCCTTGGGCAGCTTCGCATTCGAAGGACGCCACGCCGGGGGATGTCCCTTCGCCTCCAGGATCTTGGCGAACCCGTCGATCAGCGGATCGGCCGGGTCGGGGAGCGTCGGATGAAGAACCTCGCACTGGTTCAACTTGCTCTTCCGATCCTCGATCGTCACCGCGGCGAAGAAGTCCAGGCTGTTCCCACGAGGCGCGAGCACATCCGTCAGTTTCGACTCGATGTGCCAGAGGCCCCCAGCGTGACAGCCAAGGGTGACGACGATGATCTTCCTGCCCCGGATGTCCTTCTCCTCGATCCAGCGGCGGAGGTCGTTCCTGACCTGCGTGCCAGAGAAAATGCAGTCGTCAACGTAGACGCAGGGACCGTCAGAAGACCCACAGTCCGCGATCCTGAATCCGTACGTCTTCGCCAGCACCTGGTCGAACACCGTCAGCACCTCGGCCTGACTGCTCCCTCGCTCCTGTAGCGCGAGAACGTTTGCCGCTTTCCAGAACTCCGCAGGGGGCTTGCCGCCCGTGAAGGAAGTGCTCTCCGCCAGCGTGGTCGGCAGGCGCTGCATGTCCGCACGCGTCGCGTACCAGTGCTTCATGATCTCGGCCGTCTGCCAGGCAACGAACTCCCGCTCATTTTCGGCGAACTGATCGACCCAGCGCCGCGCGTGCGCCCGGTCGATCGTCAGCTCGCCGTGCCGGTAGTCGGCGGTCTCGTGGACTAGCGCGTCGCAGTAGGCGTCGAGGTTGCTCATGACGATCACCGATACGGGTGCCAGAGGAACGAGAGCACCGTGCCGTGCCCGATCGACATCGAGTGCTCGTGCAGGTCGTACTTGTCCGCCCAAGGCGAGCTGGACCACGCCTCACCATCCACCGACTGGAGGAAGTCGTGGACGAAGGTCCCGGCGACGATGTCGCCCGCGTAGGTGCGGTTCGTCAGGCGCGTGCCCTTGCGGATCCCGATCTTGAAGTCGTCGTTCCAGGTCACGCGCACCACGACGGCGTCGCGCGAGAGGACGACCGCGCACGGCTCCGGGGCAAGCTGCACGAACCGAATCGCCGTGGCCGTGAGCGATGTCTGGAACTCCTCGGCGAGCGCGCGGATGTCCTTGAGGCTCGGCTTCTTCCGATCGCAGCGCTTGCGGAAGAGCGCGTCGGGCATGAGCAACTCGGCCGCGAAGGTGTTCGCCTCCGGCTCGCGACCGGAAGTCGAGTACCAGTTGCCCAGATCCGCGTCGGTGCAGAGGTCGAGCTGGTTCACCCGCTTGTGACGCAAGAAGTGGCCGATCTCGTGCGCCACCACGAAGCGCCACTTCTTCGATCGGTAGGCCGACTCGGCCACGGTGATGATGCCGAACTTGTCCTGCCGAACCAGTCGGCCCTCCTCGTGCTGTAGCTCACGGCGCTCGACGAGAAGACGGTGGTGGCCGGCGATCAGCTCGATGTCGATCTCCTCGGGTCGCTGGATCCGGAGGCGCTCGATGATCCCACGCGCAAGGGATCTCGCGACCGGATCGTCAGCCATCTTCGTCGTCCGATTTGGGGGTCTCGCCGTCGGCATCGTGCATCGCGGCTACGCGCTCGATCTCTTCGAGGAGCGAGCGGAGATCGTCCTCGCTGGACTCCTCGGGCCTGCGATTGCGGAACGCCGCGCGGACCTCGCCGCCGACCGACGGGTGCTGGCGCCAGCGCTCCAGCTCCGCGAGGAGCATCTGCTTGCTCATCGACAGGTAGTCCGTCGTCGCCTTGGCAGTCGTCTTCATCTGTTCGATGCGTGCGCGGGCCTCGTCCATCCACCCGCGCCGCTTCTTCTCCATCGCGGTCACGCCTAGGGCGCGGCCCCGCGCACGCACCGCTGCCGGGTCGAGCCCCATCGCTCGGAGGGCACCGTCCACGACGACGCTCGGCGTCGCCGGATCGAGCAAGTCCCGATCGAGGTCCTCCACCGCGAGCCAGAGCGCTTGGTCACTGCGTGACTGCTTGTTCATGCGTCCAGCTCCTTCGTGAGTTCCGCAGCGACGTGTGCGCTCAACTCCGAGATCCGCTCTCGTGCGCGATAGACGGCCTCCACTGGAAGCTCGGTCATCGCGGCGATGTCGCTCGCGCCGTCGCCGCCCTCGGCCATCGCGATGAAGACCTTGCTCGCGACCGCGTTGCCGTCGAGGCGCTCCAGCATCAGCGTCGTCGCGCGCGACGCCAACTCACGCTCAGCGACCACCTGCTCGGGAGAGCGCGCCGGGTCTGCCGCCGACGACACGAGCGGCTGCGCCTTCACCTCTTCGCGCGTGCCCTTCTTGCGTGAGCGGTTCTGAATGAGCCCGTTGATCCTGCTGCCGAGCAGCTCGGCGAAGGTCGGATACCGTTTCCGATCCCAGCCCGCGTCCAGGATCTGGGTCAGTGCTTCGCTGGCGACTCCCTGCGCCTCTTCACCGTCGAGGCGGACGCCGAGCCGCCGAGCACGCCGCTCGGCGTAGGTGGTCCCGCGCGCAAGCTGGTCACCCCAGTCGAGATCGTCGGGGAGTTCGTCGTTCATGACCGGCCTTCCAAGAGGTTGCCAGAAGCCGAAGTTCCGGACCGGAAAAGTCACGCGAGGCGACCACTAACCGGGGAGGCACCCATCTGTCGGTGCCACCCGGAGGTCGCATGAACTGGATCACAGGCGTGAAGTATAACGGCGGCACCACGATCGCCGAGGTCGAGGTGCGAGTGGACATCGGCAACGTCATGGGCCTCCCGACCCGCGTCTCGCGCCAGCAGGTCGTCGCCGGCATCGATCGCGGCAGTTCCTACGTCACGGCGTTCCAGCAGATGGGCAAGTGGGTCCGCGGCGAGGACGTGCGGGTCGTCTCCGTCGGCTACGAACGCTTCCTGCGCACCGATCGGAACGCCGTGAGCGCCGACAACCTCGGCAGCCTCCCGAGGATCCCGTAGCCATGGCGATCCACGTCACGATTCGGAACCCCACGCAGCGGCGCTTCCTCCGCCTGTTCCGGGGCGAAGCGCCCGAGCGCCTCGATGCGGTCCGACGCGGCATCATCGGACGGGAGCCGGCCCTCGCGCCCGACACGCCGGGGCTGCGCGCGCTCGCGCTCGAAGGCATCCCGCCCGATCTGGTCCCGGACCTCGCGGCCGAGATCATCTACGAGCACGTCGTCCGCGGCAGCTCGCGGTCCCCGTTCGTCTCGTTCTCGGCGAGCGAGCAGGTCGCCGTCGGCTTCGCGCTCGCCGGAGGTCAGCGGCATCGTGGCCTGCTCATCGTCGCCGACGTTGAGATCGCGGAGGAACACGTCGTCGAGGCGCATCCGACGTGGCGGTACGGCTCCTTCGCCGACCACGCACGTCGCCCGTGGATCCGGGTCGATGGCTGCAATGTTGGGGCCGATGCCATCGTCCGCGAGGCGGTCGTCCGTCGCGTCCAGCCCCTCGGTCGTGGCGACGCGGAGTACTTGATGCTCGGCCGCATGTCGCGGGCCGAGTTCCGGCTGTTCGAGATCAACAACGGCTCGATGACGGAGATCACCCGATGAAGCTCAAGACCGTCCGCGTGAAGATGTTCCGCAACTTCCTCGACTCGACCGAGGTCGCCATCGACCCCGAGATCACCGCGCTCGTTGGCAAGAACGAGAGCGGCAAGTCGAGCTTCCTCACCGCTCTCGCGCGGCTCATGCCGGCACGCGATGTGGTCGGAACGTTCACCACGCACGCGGACTACCCCGCGTGGCTGGAGAAGAAGCACCGGCTCTCACAGGGTGACGCCAAGCTCGCCGCCACCACGCCGATCGAGGCGGTGTTCACACTCGACAACGACGACTGCGCTGTCCTTGACGAGCGCCTCGGGGCGGGCGTCGTCGATGCCCAGGACTTCTCGCTGACGCGCGACTACAACGACGAGATCAGGTGGACCATCAAGTGGGACGAGCGGGCGCTGGTGCGGGGCATCCTGAGCGAGGCTGGCGTCACACCAGACGGCGCGCCCAGCGCGCACAGCGCAAACACGATCGACGACCTGCACGAAGCGGTCGCCGTCCTCGCCCAGGGTGACCAGATGCAGCAGGCCGCCGCCGCTGCCATCAAGGCAGCCGAGACCGACGTGCTCGGTGGCAAGGACGCCGACGGGGCGATCTGGGCGCTCCTGTCGCCGCGCATCCCGAAGTTCTTTTTCTTCGCGAGCTACACGTCCCTGCCGAACCAGATCCACATCCGTGAGCTGATCAGGAAGTCGAAGTCGAAGGCTGCGCTCTCGGACGGCGAGCGCACGGCGCTGGCGCTCCTTCGGCTCGCCGCGTCCGACGACACGTACCTCGTGAACGCCGACTATGAACTGCGCAAGCGCGAGCTGGAGAACGTCGCGAACGCGCTGACCGACGACGTGCTCGCGTACTGGTCGCAGAATCCGGACCTTCGCGTCCACATCGACGTGACCCAGGTGACGGAGCCGACACCGAACGGTGGACAGCAGGCGGTCGTGGACCACTTGAAGGTGCGCATGTACGACGACCGCCACCGCCTCTCGCTGCCGTTCGGTAGTCGGTCGAGCGGCTTCCAGTGGTTCTTCTCGTTCCTCGCAGCGTTCTCCGAGTTCGAGCGGGAGGACCAGCGCATGGTGATCCTCCTCGACGAGCCCGCGCACGGGCTCCACGCGCGCGCGCAGGCGGACTTCCTCCGCTTCATCGAGGAGCGGCTCGCGCCGAAGCACCAGGTCGTCTACACGACGCACTCGCCGTTCATGGTCCAGCCTGGTCAGCTCCAGCGCGTGCGCGTGGTCGAAGATCGCGGGCGCGAGTCCGGCGCGATCGTGTCGAAGGAGGTGCTCTCGAAGGACCGTGACACCGTCTTCCCCCTCCAGGCGGCGCTCGGCTACGACCTCGCGCAGCACCTCTTCGTCGCGCCGCACAGCCTCGTCGTCGAGGGCTCCGCTGACTACACGTACCTGACCCTGCTCTCCGACCTCCTGTTCTCCCAGAAGCGCGTCGGCCTCGACCCGCGTTGGTCCATCGTGCCCGTCGGCGGCGCCGACATGGTGCCCACGTTCGTCGCGCTCCTCGGCAAGCACGTGGACGTGACGGTCTTCGTCGATTCGCAGAAGGCAGGGCACCAGAAGCTCGCGAAGCTGATCGCCGACGGCCTCCTCGACGCGCGTCGCACGCTGATGGTCGGGCAGATCCTCGGGCGCCAGCTCGCGGACATCGAGGACGCCTTCGAGGTCGAGGACTACCTCAAGCTCTACAACGGCGCGTTCAGTGCGAAGGTCAAGCCGAAGGACCTCGTCGGAACCGACCCGGTCGTCGCGCGCATCGCTCGGCACATCGCCGTCGATCGCTTCGACCACGGCAAGCCGGCCGACTACCTCCTCCGCCACCGCGACGAGCTGCTCGCCAAGCTCAAGCCCGAGACGATCGACCTCTTCGAGAAGCTCTTCGTCGCGATCAACGCCACGCTGCCGCGCGTGTGACAATGGCGGGAGCGCGAGCCGGTGACGATTGTGCGGGGCGTGGAGGAGCCCGACCATGCGGACGTGGGCCACATATAATCCGCGACGTGCCGAACGAGATCGACGCGCTCCCCGATCCGCTACCCGATGACGAGCAGGAGCACGCCCGCGGCCTGTGGGAATGCGCCGACGGCGACGCCGCGATGGCGGAGTACGCCAGGGCCGGCCTGCTCGTCTCCGCACGGAAGTCGGGGCCGAACGTGCTCATCGAGCTGGACCAGCAGGTCTTCCTGCCCGACCGGATCAGCACCGAGGACTGCGTCATGCTCGCGCGGCAATGTCCGGTGCGCGCCGACGACGGATGGTGGATGGCTCTGTGGGGCGAGCGGCTGGTTCGGATCAAGATCGACGACTGGGAGCCAGCGAGGCGACCAGACCGATCTCGGCCGTGATCCGGACCGTCCTCGGCCGCAGCCGACCATTCCACACCGACTTCGGCCGCTCGTCGCCCTTGCCGTACCGGGCTCGGCCAGCATCTACGCCTAGATCCGGAGAAGCCTAGAGACGGAGGAAAATCCCTAGAGAGTGTGTGCGGGGCTGGGGGGGGCGGGGGAACGGGGAGCCACGAGGACGATGTAGCGGTCATCCGACGGGGAGGCTCTCGGAGCCGGTCCGTTCGACGGCATCGGCAACACGCTCGTCCTCGCCGATCTCGTCAGACCACCGGCGCGGGACGTAGCGCCGCCTCTCCCGGTTGAGGTCGCGATCCTCGCTGGCGACGAAGCGCATCGACTCGCCCTTCATCCACTCGTGCATGACGGCCACGTAGCGTCGGGCGCCGCGCCGACGTGATCCCAGCACCGCCACAAGCCCGGCCGTCGTCAGCTCGCGGATGTATCGGCGCACCGAGTCTCCCGAGGCAAGCCCGGTGGCGCTCCCGATCTCGGACAGCGTGAGCGGCCTCGGCCCGCGACTGCCAGCCGCGTAGATGAGGAACGTGAACACCACGACGGCCTGGTCGGACACGATCCCAGCGCGTGTGAGGCCATCCGGGACGTGCATCATCGTCGTCTCGTGATTCTCGGTGAAAGGGGAGAGCCCGCATTTCAGCCCAGTGTCGCCGTAGTCGCGCAACGGGATCCTCTCGCGAACCTGGTCACGCAACTCGACCAGGAGCGCGTCGTTGCTCTCGATTGAGGCGCGCATGACCCGCGCACTCTCGTAGGTGCGCTCGCCCCAACTCCACGCGGATGTCCAGCCGGCGCCGTCCGTCCTGATCACGCCGTACGTTGCGGCGAGGTACAGGAGCGCGTCGGCGCCGACGATGGCCGGCTCCATCGAGAGGTGCTCCCGCCACACGCGCACACCGCCTCCCCACCAGGACCAAAAGAACGGCGCGATCTGGATCGTGTCAGCGGCCCGCGGCGCACCACACGGCCGGTCGCGCAGGATGACCTGGTGCTGCTCAAGCACGTCCAGATGGTGCTCGACGGTCGAGTGTCGTCGCAGGCCCAGCCAACGAGCCAGCTCTCGACACCCTGACGGCGCTCGGATGTCGTCGCCGCGCTCGGGCACGATGGTGCCGTAGTCGTCCGCGAGAGAAGCGAGGCGCGCGATGAGCAGACGCTGCGCCGCACCCAGAACGCGCGGACGCGGGTCGCCGGCCTGCCGCTCGATCGGCCGGAGGCACGCCAGCTCCGCGGGGAGGCGCGCGAAGTAGTGCATGGGGACCTGTCGCCTCCGGCCGTAGAGGACGACCGGCTCACCCGGCAGAGGCGGGTCGATCGTGGGCGCGCGCTGCGGCAGATGCTCCTGAGAGCAGGTCGGGGCGGATGGCGGTTGCGCTGCGCGTGGTGCGCGCACGGCCCCAGCCGGACGGATGGGGCGAGCAAGGAGCGCCCGTGTCGCCGCCTCGCCGTGCGCCATGAAGTAGTCGTCGATCCCCTGCTTCGCCCCATCGGAGGCCACCGGGACCTCGACGATACGCACGGCCGCGCCCGCGTCGCGAAGCATCCGCCTGAGCACATGGACACCGGCACGCACTCCGTCGTTCGTGCCGGCGTCCGAGTCGGCCACGACCACGACCTCGCGCGCGGCGAGCGGCACGTAACCGACGAGCCACGGGTGGAGCACCCATCGCCGCTCGCGCCTGCGGACCTCGGCATCGTGGGCGCCCCACACGCCGATGATGCCGACGGCCGCGTAACCGAGCTGGTCGAGAAGCAGTGCCTTCTTCTCCCCCTCGACGATGGCGATCTCGCCGTCCCACTGCCGGCGCCGGGCGCGCGGCGCAAAGTACACGGACCGGATGCCGGTCGGCCCCTCGTACTTCATTGGGCGGTGGCGCGCACCGCGCTGTTCGACGCGAGGGCAGTCCGGGCGCACGCGCAGATGATCGGGTGTGACGCTGCCCGGCGCGTGGATTGGGATCACGATGCCTCCCCCCCGACTCCAGCTCCGACGGCCGAGTGCGGAGGCGACCTCGACGGGCGTCGTGACGCTGTAGAGGCCCGCGTTGCGGAGGGTGTCGTCCGATAGCCCGGCCCCCCGCAGATGGACGAGGTGGGCGTCGGTGAGCCGAAGGTCAGCCTGGTTCGAGGTCGAGCGATCGAGTACGGTGTCCATGTCGATGGCGCCTCCCATGCGCCGCATCGACACCCCGCCGAGCCCATGGCTCACCCGCGCCGATCGGTTGCCGCCGATCGATGCGGAGCGGTGTGTCGAGACCCTGTTCGCCGGCACGGCGGCGATCGGGACGCGGCGTCCCGAATCGGTCGTGTCCTGACGTTTTCTGCCGCTTCCTGGCGTGGCTCGGATCCCAGAATTCGGCGGGATCGCGCTCTCGCAGAGCGTTCAGGTTCCAGCGCCCGCAAGGGCGTGGAGGTTCAAGTCCTCTCTTCCGCATCGGTGACCCGCTCATCCCGGGTGGTCGGCCCAGGCCGCCACCCGGGATGAGGGTCCGCATCGCGCCTCGGCGCGCGCACGGGGCTTCCACGCAAGGCTGCCCGTCGCGCCGGCTCGTCCATTTTTGTCCTGGACAAGATCGGTACAAACCGGCAGATCCTCGGGGAGCCTTTCCTCCGAGGTCGCGCATGACGCTCTCGAGATCCCCGCACGCCAGCCTGGGTGAGATCGACCGCGACGCGTCGTCCGACGCGCTCGCCTTCGCCTCCACGGAAGCCTCGTCTTCGGTGCTCGGGCCGCTGCGCCTGCGCCCCGGCGAGATCCTCGAAGGCCGCTACGTGCTCGAGCGATGCATCGGGATCGGAGGCATGAGCGAGGTCTGGGCGGCCCAGCACCTCGGCCTCGATCGCGAGGTCGCCATCAAGCTGCTGCGCCGCGACGCCACGATCCACGCCGAGCGGCTCCGGACCGAAGCCAAGCTGCTCGCGCGCTTGCGCCACCCGGCGATCGTCGAGATCCACGATCTCGGCGCGCTGCCCGACGGAACGCACTACCTCGTGATGGAGCGCCTGCGCGGGGAGACCTTGCTCGCCTACGTCGAGCGCCGTGGCGGGCGGCTTCCCGCGCGCGAGGCCGTCGCGCTCGTCGTGCGCCTGCTCGAGGGTCTCGAGGTCGTGCACGCGGCGGGCGTCGTCCATCGTGACGTGAAGCCGGAGAACGTGCTGCTCGAGGCGAGCGGCACGCGCCTGATGCCCAAGCTCGTCGACTTCGGCATCGCGCTCCGCACCGATCCCGGTGCGCCACGCCAGACCTCGGCCGGCGGCATCGTCGGCACGCCCGCGTATCTCTCGCCCGAGCGCACGCTGAGCGCGTCGGCCGATGCCGCGGCCGACGTGTGGGCCGTGGGCGTCACGCTCTACGAGCTCGTGACGGGCCGCCTGCCCTTCCACGGCCACGACATGCTGCACTTGCTTCGCGCGATCCTCGATGCGCCGCTCCCCTACCCGCGCGACCTCGAGCCCGCGCTCGACGGCGCGCTCTTCGCGATCCTCAGCACGGCGCTGCGCAAGGACCCTCGCGCGCGCTACGCGAGCGCGGCCGCGATGCGCGAGGCGCTCGAGGCCTGGCTCGGATCGGAGCGCGACACGACCTCCTCGGGGGTGCGCGCGCTCGTGCCGACGCCTCCTGCGACGCCGAGAACGCCGACGACGATCCCCGCGCCGGCGTCGACGCCCGCGCCGTCGCCCTCCCCGGCGCCGTCCTCGCGCACCCGCCTCGACACGCTGATCCGCGAAAAGCTACGGAGGGCCTGAGCATGTTCGCCCGCCCACCCATGGTCACGCCCATGCCCGCCGACGTGGTGGACGTGGACGCCTGCAGCGACGCCGAGCTCGATGCGCTGCCCTTCGGCGTCATCGGTCTCGACGCCGAGGGCGTCATCCTCCGCTACAACCTCTACGAGTCACGGCTCGCGCGCCTCGATCGCAACCAAGTGATCGGCCGCCGCTTCTTCGGCGAGGTCGCGCCCTGCACGCGCGGCGAGGGCTTCGAGGGCCGCTTCCGCCGCTTCGTCGCGAGCCCGACCGGCGAGGTCGAGCGCTTCGACTACCTCTTCGACTTCAAGTTCGGCGCGCAGCGCGTCGTCGTGGAGATGGTCCGCGCCCGCCACGCGGCCCGCTACTACCTGCTCGTCAATCGCACGCACATCGAGGCGGCCCGTCCGAACGCCCCGCTCCCGGCGCCCACGCAAGGCGAGCTCGCGCCCGACGAGGCCTCGCTCGGCGTGCTCCGCGACGCGCTCGCGCGCCGCTTCGCGAGCACGCCGGCCTCGTTCTTCGCGTCGCTCCGCGCCACGCTCGAGCGGCTCGCGCCCGAGAGCTGGCCGATCTTCGCGAGCGAGTGGGGCGTGCAGCTCGGTCGGCGCATCGCGATCGACCTCGAGGCGAGCGCGATCGAGTCGGGCGCGGCGGGCCTGGGCGCGCTGCCGATGGCGCAGCTGAGCGAAGAGGTGGCGCGCTGGTTCGCCGAGCGCGGTTTCGGGGCCGTGCGCCTCGACTACTCGCGCGCGCGCGAGGGCATGGTGCTCGCGACGATCGAGCGGAGCATCCTCGCGGAGGCCTCGGCGCGGCCCGTGCGCAAGACGACCACGGGCGAAGGCGGCTCCGATCTCGCCTGTCATCTCCTCGCCGGAGCGATCGGCGGCGTGATGTCGCACGTCGCCGGGCGCCGCCTCGGCGCGCGCGAGGTCTCGTGCCGTGCCGCCGGCCACGACGCGTGCACGATCGTGCTCACCTCCGAGGAGCGCCTCGCCGCCGTCGATCGCGCGCTCGACGCGGGCGCGCGCGGCCTCGCGCCCGTGCTCGCCCACGCCGCCGCCGCGGAGAAGCGGCCGTGAGCGACGACGGGGCCCCGCCTTCGACGTCGCGCGAGCCGTCGCGCTCGAAGACGCCGTCCTACGTCGGGCTCGCGCCGATCGACGCCGCACGCACCGCGTCCGAATGGCTCGCCCGACTTCCCTGGGACGACACCGGCGAGAGCCTCGAGACGATGGCGGCCTCTCGGCTGTTGCGCTTGCTCTGATCGCGGCGGCCGCTCACCAGTCGGAGTCGAGGTCGGGCTCGAAGCGGACCTCGCCGTAGTGCGTCGAGGCGTGACGGCTCGAGGGCTTCGTCGCCGCGCCGGTCCACTCGAGCGCACGGACGGCTGCGCTCGCCACCGCGGGGCGCGTCGACCAGTAGCGGGCGATCTGGGGGCGCACGATCACGAGCACGAGCTCCGGATCCTCGGCGCTCGACACCCACGCGGCCAGCTCGGGGCGCCAGGCGCGCAAGATGCGATAGCGCTCGCGCTCGATCCGCGCGCGCCCCGCCCACGTGAGCTGGTGCCGCGCGTCCTGGAAGACCACCGTCGCGCGCGCATCGGCCTCGATCTCTTCGACGCAGGCCGCATGCTCGCTCGTGAGGAACCCGAGCTCGTCCGAGGACTCGTCGACCGAAGCGACGAGCATGGGCCGCGCGCTCGCACCGCCGTCTCGCGCGCGAGTCACGAGCACGCCGGCGCGGAAGCGGTGCAGCAGATCGTAGAGCCGGACGCGCTGCGTCCACGCGTCACGGGCGTCGTCCAGCTCCTGCGACCGGTCGCGCGTGCGTACGAGCGTGGTGTCGGGGCCCCCAGCGGCCATGATCAGATCCCGTAGCGGGCGTGCACGACGACGGGCGCGCCCGAGTCGCTGGAGAACGACGCCGCGTCGAAGCTCGGAGGCCCGAAGGGCTCGCGCACGTCGTTGGAGAACGCGTAGCCCTCGCTGGGGATCCCGACCATGTCGCGATCCATCTCGCCGTCCCCGTCCTCGTCGTGGAGGCCCGCGAACGCCACGCGGCCCGTCACGGTCGCGTGGAAGACGCAGCGCGCGACGCCGTGATGGATGCGCGCGTGGCAATCCTCGCGGCTCGCGTTCTCGCCCAGCCAGCTCTGCGCCTGATCGTAGAGCCCGCCGATGAGCTGGCCCTGATCGTTGCGTAGGCCCCGGACGATCACGACGATGCCGCCAGGGGACGTCGTCGTCTCGGACACGGGGACCGGACGCGCCGTGCGCTGCGCCAGGCCCGAGGCGGGAACGAGGGCGAGCCCGACGAGGGCAGCGGCGGAGAACATCATCGTGCGAGCGGTGCGAGTCATGGGAAGAACCTCCGAAGTGCCGCCGCAGCGGCCACGCCGGGAAGCACTGCGAGCGACGTGCCGACTCGAGCGCTCACCGAAGCGCGCCTCTCGCCGCTCGCAGCGTCGCGGCGCCGCACACGCGCGCGCTCCCGTCGCGCACACGACGCGAAGCGCCGTCCCCTCGGCCGACGGAAACGTCGAAGGCGCGATCCGCAGCGGGGCGGATCGCGCCTTCGACGGTTGCGGCGACGTCAAGCGTGGGCCGCGCGAGCGCTGAACGCGCTGATCGCGAGGACGATCAACGCGCCGACGATGCTGCCGATGAGGCCCACCGTGTGGAACGTGAGCACCGGCACGCCCGCGACGAGGTTCGCGACGATGCCGCCGACCACCGAGCCGACGATGCCGAGCAGCGAGGTGCCGAGGAAGCCCATCGGCTGCGGGCCCGGATAGATCGCGCGGGCGACCGCACCGACGATGAAACCGAACACGAGCCAGGCGAGGATCATGACGAGCATGGTGACAGCTCCTTCGTTCGAGGAGCCGACGTGGCTCCCGTGACGAGCGGGGAAGTGCAGAGGTCGTGCCGCCCGTGAGAGTGGAAAGCGCACGCCGACGCGCGAAGGGCGCGCACGTCGTCGTGGAGCCGCCGCACGGGCGAGGCGTGCACGCGCGCGCGATGGATCCCTCGTACGCCGAAACACGACGAGCGCCGACGCATCGCGTCGGGCGCTCGTTCATCTCGCACGCTCTGCGCGAGCTCAGATCGCGTGCTCGTCGCGCGCGATGCGCAGCACCTCGACGCCGAGGCGCACGACGATCGGCCCGAAGAGGATTCCCCACGGGCCGAGCGCGGCGAGGCCGCCGAAGACCGAGACCATCACGATGAAGGGGCTGAGCTGCAGCTTGCCCCAACGCACGAAATAGGGGCGCACGACGTTGTCGATGCCCGCGACGAAGATCGCGCAGAGCACGCCCAGGAGGATGCCCGCCGTCGTGCGCCCGGTGAGCAGCAGCCCCGCCGTCAGCGGCACCCAGACCAGCGCGGTGCCGACGCCGGGGATCACCGATGCCGCGAGCGTGAGGAATCCGAGCACGAGTGGCCGCGGCACGCCGAGCACCGCGTAGAAGATCGTCGCCATGATGGCCTGTGTGAGGCCCGTCAGCCCCGAGCCGATCAAGAGGCCGCGGCCCGTCTCCACGAACGCATCCCGCACTCGGATCATGTTCGCGCGAGAGGCGGGGGCGAGCCCCTCGAGCCACTTGAACATCGCGGGGCCGTGGACGAGCAGCGTATAGGCGCCGCCGAACAGCACCATCAGCCCGAGGAGCGCGTCGACCAGTGAGCCGGCCGCGCTCACGGCGAGGGCTGCGGCCTGATCCGAGTGCGAGCGCAAGAAGCCGGTCACCGACTCCATCTCGACGAGGGGAGTCCCTTCGGGCTCGGCGCCGCCGCTCACCAGGTCCCGGAGCGCGGCGTCGCCCGAGTGCGCATCGCCCAGCGTGCGGACGAGCCCGATCGCATCGATCGTGAGCGAGCCGAGCACGAGCGCGATGGGCGCGACGACCGCGACGAGGAGCGCGAGCGTGACGAGCGCCGCGGCGCGCCGCCGCCCACCGCAGAAGTCACTGATCCTCTCGAGCGCCGGCCGCGCCAAGGCGGCGAACCACGCCGCGAGCACGAGCCAGCCGAGATAGGGCGCGATCACCCAGAGCGTGGCCGCGATGCTCACGCCGAGCGCGATGCGGAGCGCGCGGATCCGGCGGCGATCGACGACGCGGGGCTCGCTCGATCGCTCGGCAGCGACCGGGGCTCCGATCCCGGGCTCGGTGCCCGTCGAGGAGACGAGGGTGACGATCGGACGAGGAACGGCAGCGGCGCTCATGATGCGAAGACCTCGCGTCCCCGCGCAGCAGCGCGCGTGCCACCGCGCGACGTGTCCTTCGCGTGCGGTTCTGGAAGAGCAGCGCGCGCCGATGCCGCGCCCTGTGGCGCCCGCGCGGCAACGGTCACGCGCGAGCCTGCCCGTCTGCCTGGCACTGGCGTTGCTGCGGGATCGGGTCGGAGGAACCCATGCGAACGCTCTCGAGCTCCGACGACGAGGCAACGATGCGCGCGCTGCTCACGCGCTGTCTCGACGCGTGCCGCGCCTGCGAGCTGCACTGCACGCTCACCATGGACGTCGCGCGCGCGGTGGACGAGGAGGCCTACGGCAACCGAGGCAGCACCGTCCTGCGCGCGTGCGCGATGATCTGCGCGGACACGATGGAGCACATCGCACGCCTGCGGGAGCCTCGGCTCGACGCGATCGCCGAGAGCTTGCTCGCGTGCCGCGTGGCGTGCCGCGCCGCGCGCAGCGAGTGTCGCCGGCGCAGCTTCGACGGCTCGGCGCGCGAGTGCGCCGAGGCGTGCGATCTCTGCGCCGCGATCTGCGAGGAGCTGCTCGCCGCGACCGCGCTCGCCGCCGCCTGAGCCGCGCGCCCCGTCGAGCGGCGGCTCACTGCATCTCGACGGTCACGTCGAGGACGCCGCCGCTCGCTGCCTCGGCGATCGTCGCCTGCCCGATCATGCCGGCCGCGGCGAGCATCGCCGAGAGCCCTTCGGGACGGATGCGCGCGTCGACGACGAGGCCCTCGTCCGGGCGCGCATTCGCCGTCACCTCGATCCCGATGCGCTCGTGCCCCATGTGGCTCGGCATGCGCAGGTGGATGCGCCGGCGCGCGGAGCCGTCCACGTCGAGCGTCGCACCCGCCACGCGCAGATCGAAGGGAATCGGCGCAGCGACGTGCAGGTACCCGCTCGTCGCGCGTGTGCCGACGATGGCGGCGCCGTTCTCGGGCGCCCGCAGCGTGACGTCGGACGCGACGTGGCGGAGCGTGGCCGTCGGCGCATCGCCCAGATCGAGCTCGACCACGACGTCCGTCACGTGGAGCCCCTCGAGGTGCACCACGTCGGCCCCGATCGGTGCCCCCGGCTCGCCCGGATGCGCAGAATGGAAGGCGCGCGACAAGAGGGGCTCGCCGCTCGTGCTCGTCTCGATCCAGACGTGGCCGCCGTGGATCTCGCCGCGGCGGCTCACGAAGCGCCCGTGGATCACCTCGGAGAGCTCGTAGAAGAGCAGCGCCTCGTCGGCCTCGAGGACGGGTCGGCCGGACTCGTCCTCGAAGCGCACACCCCGCCCGCGCACGTGCGACAGGTCCACCTCGTCGAGGTGCTCGATGACGAGGTGGCCGCGGATCTGATCGGAGATCACCGCCTCGACCTGCCGCGCGACGAAGTCCCGCCCCCTGGAGGTCGCGAGCCAGGTCCGCACGCCGAACGACGCGACGACCGAGGCCAGGAGCACGACCAGCGCCGCGCGGAGCCAGGTCCGCCGACGGGCTCGCGCCAGCCAGGGCCCGCGCGGACGAGCCTGACGACCCAGGAACGAGATCATGCGTCGCGCGGAGCAACGGGCGCGCCGCGTCGCGTCGTCCCCCCACGGCACGAAAGGTGATCGGCGGGCGCTCATGACCCACGAAGCTCCGAGCCCGCGGCCTCGTCTGCGCTCGTCTTCCCGTGCCCGTTTGCCCCCCGTTCGTCGCGGAATTCGCCCCACACGCGGCGGCCGAGGTGTCGCGCGGAGCGGGCCGGACAGGCGCGGAGTCGCCTCGTCTGCGCCCGCGATATTCCGCCCCATGCGTGACACCGGTGCGACACACCGTGCCGAGGCGCGCGCCCAGCGCGGAGGCGTGGCGTGATCGTCCTGGTCGAGGACAGCCCGGTCCAGGCCGAGCGTCTCCGCGTGGTGCTCAGCGAGGCGGGGTTCACCGTTCGCGTCGCGCGCAACGGTGAGCACGGCCTCTCGCTCTGTCGCGAGGAGCTGCCGATGCTCGTCGTCACCGACGTGGTCATGCCCGGCATGGACGGTCTCGAGCTCACGCGGCGAATCCGGACGGAGGCTCGGCTCGCGAGCGTGCCCGTCATCGTCATGACGGCGTCGAGCGAGCCTGCCGACGTCGTGCGGGCGCTCGAGGCGGGCGCCGACAACTTCGTCGCGAAGCCCTACGACGACGCCACGCTGCTCGCGCGCGTGCAGCGAACGCTCCGGGCCTCCCGCACCGAGCGCCGCGGGGCGGCGGGTGAGCTCTTCCTCTCGGCGCTCGAAGACGCCGCGGCCGCCCGCCGCAAGGCCGACGACGCGAGCCGCGCGAAGGACGAGTTCCTCGCCATGCTCTCGCACGAGCTGCGCACACCGCTCAACGCGATCACCGGGTGGGCCGCGATGCTGCGCGCCGGCACGCTCGACGAGAAGACGAAGGCTCGCGCCGTCGAGGTGATCGAGCGCAACGCGAAGATCCAGACCCGTCTCATCGAGGACATGCTGGATGTCTCACGCATCGCCAGCGGAGAGCTGCGGCTGGAGGCCTCGGCGCTCTCGCTCGCGGAGGTCGTCGAGGCGGCCATCGACGCGGTCCGGCCCGACGCGGAGCGCCGAGGCGTCGAGATCTCGTTCGAGCGCCCGGCGCGCAGCCTGATGGTGGGTGACGGCGGGCGCCTACAGCAGGTGGCGTGGAACCTCATGACGAACGCCGTGAAGTTCAGCGAGCCGGGAGGCACGATCCACGTCTCGCTCGCCGCGCGTCAGCACGACCTGGTGCTCTCCGTGCGCGACCAAGGGCGCGGCATCGGCGCCGACCAGCTCCCGCTCGTGTTCGAGCGCTTCCGGCAGGCGCATCAGCGGCGGCAGGGCGAGAGCGGGCTGGGGCTCGGGCTCGCGATCGCGAAGCACATCGTCGAGCGCCACGGGGGCACGATCGAGGTGGCGAGCGAAGGGCCGGGGCGCGGCGCGACCTTCACCGTCACGCTCCCGGGGACCACCGACTCCCAAGAGCAAGCGACCGGCCCGACCGAGTCGCTCGATGGTCTCTCGGTGCTGCTCGTCGACGACGAGTCCGACGCACGCGAGCTGACGGCCGTCGTCCTCGCGGAGGCGGGCGCCCTCGTGGAGGCCGTCCCGACCGCGCAGGAGGCGCTCGAGAAGGTCGCCGGCAAAGACGTCCTGGTCTCGGACATCACGATGCCGCACATGGACGGCTACGCGCTGCTCCGTGCGGTTCGCGCGCGCACGAGCACCAGCGGCGGGCGCATCCGGGCCGTCGCCTTGACCGCCGTGGGCGGCGCCGCCGCCCGAGACCGGGCGATGGCGGCCGGCTTCGACGTGTTCGTCACCAAGCCCACCACGCCGCGCGATCTCGTGCGCGTGGTCGCGATGGTGGCGGCCCCGCAACGAGGCCGCTCGTGAAGGACGGCCGCGGGGCGATCCACGTGCTGCGCGTCCGGGTGGAAGAGACCACCGTCGCGCTGCCGCTCGATCGCGTCGTCGAGGTCGCGCGGCGCGTGCGCATCGTCCCCCTTCCTGCCGCGCCCCCGATTGCGCTGGGCGTCGTCCTGCATCGCGGCGTGCCCGTCGTCGCCGTCGACCTGCGCACGCGCCTCTCCGCGCCCACGCGGACACCCGCGCTCTCGGATCCCTTCGTCGTCGCGCGGACCGCGCACCGTCCCGTCGTCCTCGTCGTCGACGACGTGCTCGGCACGGCGCGCCTCGATGCCTCGGCGCTCTTTCCGCCGGTGGCGCCGAGCCCGGGTCTCGAGGGCGTGATCGCGACGGAGGACGGCGTGTGGCTCGTCCAGGACCTCGACGCACTGCTCTCGCTCGAGGAGAGCCTCGCGCTCGATCGCGCGATCGAGGCCGTCTCGTGAGCGCCCCGAGCCACGACGTCCACGCGGTCGGCCGCGCGGTGGAGGCACGCATCGGCGCCGCGCACGGCCGAATGAGCCCGGCGGCGATCGGCGCGGCGATCGATCGGGTGAGGAGGGACGTCGGTGTGCGCGACACGGGCGAGCTGCTCGCGCGCTTCGAGGCAGGCGATGCCGACGTCGTCCGGCGGCTCGTCGCCGAGCTCACCGTCGGCGAGACCTACTTCTTCCGAGACCCCGAACAGATCGCAGCCATCGTCCGCTTCGTCGGCGAGGCGCTCGCGCAGTCGTCGGAGCGCATCGTCCACGTGTGGTCGGCCGGATGTGCCTCGGGGGAAGAGCCCTACTCGATCGCGATCCGCTGCCTCGAGACGTTCGGTCCCGAAGCGGAGAGACGCGTGCGCATCCTCGCCACCGACGTGAGCCCCGACGCGATCGCCACCGCCGAGCGCGGCATCTTCCGCGCGTGGTCCTTCCGCGCGACGACCGCCGCCGAGCGCGAGCGGTGGTTCGACCCTTCGGGGCGCGTGATCGAGCCGCCCCGCCGCATCGTGCGGTTCGCCGTCCACAACCTGCTCGACCACGGGACGATCCCGCGCGGCCTGGACGTCGTCGTGTGCCGCAACGTGCTCCTCTACTTCTCGCCCGAGCGCGCGCTCGAGACCATCGAGGCACTCGGCAACGCGCTCGCGCCGGAGGGCTGGCTCGTGCTCGGGCCCGCCGACCCACCGCCCCTGACGCCCCGAATCGCGGCCAGCGTCGTCGCCGGCAAGCTCTATTACCGGCGCGCGGCGGCGGCGGCGACGTTGCCGCCTCCGCGTGACGAGAGCCCGACGCCGAGCCCGCGCGAGGTCCTTCCCCTCGTGGAGCGCGCGCGCTCGGCCCCGACGCCGACGATCCGCTCCATCTCGCTCACGCCCGCCGTCGTGCCATCGCCCCTCGCCGCACGCATCGACGCGGCCCACGCGCTCGCCGACATGGGCCACGAGTCCCGTGCCCTCGCCTCGCTCGACGCGCTCGCCCGGGAGAGCCCCGAGCTGCGCGTGTTCCTCGCGCGTGCCGTCCTACGCTCCGCCCTCGGAGACCAAGCGGGGGCGGCCCGCGACGCCTCGCGCGCGCTGCATCTGGACGCGACCTCCGCGGTGGCGTGCGTGATCCTCGCGAGCGCGCAAGCGGCGCTCGGTGACGCGGCGACGGCCACGCATGCCGCGCAGCGTGCGCTGGAACTGCTCGAGCCCTGCGACGCCCTCACCGAGATCCCGAATGCGCGGGGACTCCGCGCCCAGGACCTACGCGACACCGTCGCTCGCATCGTCCGCTCGCTGCGACGCGCGCGGAGGGCACCGTGACCGATCCGAACCCCCGGGACCTCGATCCCGTCGAGCGCGAGATCCTCGCGCGTCGCACGAGCGCGCTCGCTCGTACCGCGGCTCCGAGCGAGGCGCTCCGCGGCGTCGAGGTGCTCGTCGTGCGCGCCGCGGGACGCCGCGTGGCGGTTCCGATCGAGGACGTGGTCGTCGCCGCACCGCTTCGCCAGCTGACCGCGATCCCGTTCGCACCCCCGGCGCTCGCCGGCGTGACGCTGATCGACGGCGTCGTGGCCCCGGTCTTCCATCTCCACGCGCTCCTCGGGCTCGGCACCGTCACGCTGCCCGAGCACGGTCGCGTCCTGCTCGTGGGGCCGCGCGAGCTCCCGCTTCCGCTCGCCGTCGAGGCGGCCGAGACGATCGAGCGCCTCGACCCCGACGCGCTCTCGCCGATCCCCGACCCCACGGGCCCGGCCGCGCGCCGCACCCGCGGCATCGCTGCCGACGGAACGCTGCTGCTCGACGTCGCGGCGCTCCTCGAAGACCCCGAGATCCTCCTCGACGTCGAGCCCGTCGAGCACGAACCGCCCGAGCCCCGGAGACTTGGATGAACGCGCCCGTGAAGAGCCCCCTCCCGACCGACTCCCTGCAGCGCGAGCGCATCGAGTCCATCTTGCGCACGAGCTCGCTCTTGCCCCTGGCGCCGATCGTGGCGCTGGCGTGCGGCCTCTACCTGCTCGTCGGCTACCTCGTCGAAACGATGCAGTGGGTCGATCACACCGACCGCGTGATCGCCGAAGCGCAGGAGCTGCGGGCGACGTTGCTGAACCAGCAAGCGGGGCTCCGCGGCTATCTGCTCACCGCCGACGAGACGATGCTCGAGCCCTACCGCACGGGCGCGAGCCACTTCACCACCGAGGCCGAGATGCTCCGCGGGCTCCTCGACGACAACCCCGCGCAGCAGCAACGCCTCGGCGAGATCCGCGAGGCGGTCGACGTCTGGGTCGGCGAGCACGCCGAGCCCCTCATCGCCACCCGGCGCCGCGGCGAGATGCCGTCGACCGAGGCCATCCAGGGCTCACGGCTCTCGGCGAGCCAGGCCCCCCGCTTGATCCAGGAGCTGGTCGATCACGAGCGCATGCTCCTCGCCTCGCGCCGCGAGGCGAGCCGCAACGCCACCCAGCTCACGCTGGTCGCCGGGCTGTGCGCAATCGCCCTCGTCGCGGCCATGCTCGTGCTGTTCATCCGGCGCCAGCTCGCGAGCGTGTCGACGTCGTACGCGAACGTGCTGACGATCGCCGCCGAGCGCACGGAGCTCGTCGAGCGCAACGCCGAGTCGCTCGCCAATGCCGTGAAGGTCTACGGAGCGCACATCGAGCGGCTCGCGCGCGGCGATCTCGGATCCGTCGTCGAGCCGGTCGGCGACGACGAGCTCAAGACGCTCGGCCGCAACCTGCGCGGCCTCGGCGAGTCGCTCTCGGCGATGGTCCAGAAGATGCGCGAGGCGGTCGCGAATCTCTCGACGAGCACCGCCGAGATCGCGTCGACGATGCAGCAGCAGTCGGCGTCGGCGAGCGAGTCGGCGGCCGCGGTCGCCCAGACCGTCGCGACCGTCGATCAGGTCGCGCAGAGCGCGCAACAAGCGGCCGAGCGGGCGCGCTCCGTCGCCGACGCCTCGCTCCGCAGCGTCGAGGTCTCCACCCACGGGCGCCAGGCCGTCGAGCGGAGCATCGCGGTCATCACGAGCCTCCGCGCCCAGGTCGGCTCGATCGCCGAGAAGATCCTCGCGCTCTCCGAGCAGGCGCAGACCGTCAGTCAGATCATCACGACCGTCAACGAGCTCGCCGAGCAGTCGAACCTGCTCGCGCTGAACGCCTCGATCGAGGCCGCACGCGCGGGGGAGCACGGGCGCAGCTTCGCGGTGGTCGCGCAGGAAGTCCGGAGCCTCGCCGAGCAATCGAAGGCGGCCACGGCGCAGGTGCGGTCGATCCTCGGCGACATCCAGAAGTCGACGACCGCCGCCGTGCTGGTGACGGAAGAAGGCAGCAAAGGCGCGGCAGCCGCCGTCGACGCGATCCGCGACGTCGGCACGCGGATCGAGCAGCTCTCGGGAACCATCGACGACGCCTCCCGCGCCGCGCAGGTGATCGTCTCGGCCGCGCAGCAGCAGGTGACCGGGATCGCACAGATCTCGCAGGCGATGCACTCGATCAACGTCGCCACGAGCCATGCGGTCGAAGGCACGCGGCAGACGGAACGAGCCTCGCGCGAGCTCTCGGAGGTCGCCTCCCGCCTGCGCGACAGCGCCGCGCAGTTCCGCTCGAGCTGACGGCCGCGATGGTCGACGACGCCACGCTCGCGAACCTGCGACGGCTCTTCGCCGAAGAGCTTGCCGATCACGTGACGCGCCTCGAGCAGGCCGCTGCGGCGCTCGCGCGAGCCACCGCGAGCGCGGAGATCGAGTCGTCGACGCGCGACGTCCGGCGCTCCGCGCACACACTGAAGGGCTCGGCGCGCGTCACCGGCTTCGCGGGCATCGAGCGCCTGTGCGATGCGCTCGAGACCGAGCTGGCGCACGCGCCGGACGACGCGAGCGACGCGGTGCTCGCGCCGCTCCGGCTCGCGCTCCCCGCGCTCCGCGACGCGAGCCATGCGCTCGCCGCGGGCGCGCCCGCGCCCGAGGGGGCACTGAGGGAGGCGAGCGCCGCGCTGCGCTCCCGCTCGCAGCGCGCGACGCCGAGCGTCGTGCCCGCAGAGAATCCGCCACTCGCCGACATCGTGCCCGCGAGCGAGGCGTCGCCGTCGGACGAGCCGACACCGTTCGACGCGGGGGTCGCGGCGCACGACCACGTCGAGACCGTCCGGGTCTCCGTAGCGAACGTCGCCGCGCTCCTCACCGCGGCGCAGGAGCTTCACGCCATCACCACGCGTATGCGCGGCGTCCGCCGCACCTCGGCGACGGCGACGCTCGAGGAGACCCGCGCGCACCTCGTCCGCGCGGGCCGCGCGGCGCGCGCGCTGGCGAGCGCCACCGAAGACGACCGCGTCGTGCGACTGGCGAGCCTCGTCGACACCGCCACCGAGAGCCTGAGCGCGGTCCTCGCTTCCGAGCGAGCCCGCGCGGTCGAGCAAGATCGCGCGTGGGCCGACGCGCAACAGTCCGCGACGCGCATCACGGAGCGCTCCCGTGCCCTTCGCGTGAGGCGCTTCGGATCACTCGTCTCGTCGATCGAGGCGGTCGCCCAGGAGACCGCCGCGGCGCTCGGCAAGCGCGTGAGCGTGGTCGTCGACGGCGCGGGGGTCGAGCTCGATCGGCGCGTGCTCGACGGGCTGCGCGAGCCGCTCATGCACCTGGTCCGGAACGCCGTCGATCACGGCATCGAGAGCCCCGATGCCCGCACGCGGGCTGGGAAGACGCGCGAAGGGACCCTCACGGTGCGCGCGACGCTGAGCGGCGTGGAGCTCATGGTGTCGGTCGAGGACGACGGCGCCGGCATCGACCTCCCCCTCGTCCGCGCGCGCGCCGAGGAGCTCGGCCTCGACCCCGGCACGAGCGATCGGGACGCGCTCGCGACGCTCTTCGAGCCCGGCTTCACCACGCGCCGCACGTCCACTCCGTTCTCGGGGCGCGGCGTCGGCCTCGACGTCGTCCGACAGCGCGTCGTGCAGCTACACGGCCGCGTCTCGGTGGACGCCCGGCGCGGCGAGGGAACCTGGTTCCGCGTGGTCGTCCCGAGCGACTTGAGCGTGCTCCAGGGACTGATCGTGCGCGTCCGAGATGCCCACGTCGTCTTGCCGACGACGACCGTCGAGCGCGTCGTGCGCGCCCACCGCGCCGACCTGATCGTGCTGGACGGGCGCCTCCACGTGCCCTCGCCCACGGGCCCGGTCCCGGTCACCGATGCGGCCGACGTGCTCGGATTCCCTGCGCGCGCGGCGACCGAGCTCGACGGGGCGCGGCGGCCGATCGCGATCCTCGGCATCGGCGAGCGGCGGATGGCGCTCTGGCTGGACGCCGTCGTCGACGAGCGGGCCGTGGTCGTGCAGCCGCTGGGAAAGCGGATCCGACGCGTCGCGCTCGTCTCGGGGGGCGTGCTGCTCGACTCGGGCGAGCTCGCGCTCCTCCTCGACGTGGGCGACCTGTTGCGCTTCTCGCGCGCGGTGCCCGAGCGGCCCCCCGCGCCGGCACGTCGCGTGCGACACGTGCTCCTCGTGGACGACTCCGTCACCACGCGCCAGCTCGAGCGCTCACTCCTCGAGGCCGCCGGGTACGCGGTCACGACCGCGGTCGACGGCGCCGACGCCTGGGCCAAGCTCGAGATCGGCGGGCCCTTCGACGCGGTCGTGACCGACGTGGAGATGCCGCGCGTCGACGGGCTCACGCTCCTCTCGCGGATCCGCAGCACCTCGCGCGTGTCGCGTCTGCCGGTGGTGCTGGTGACCGCGCTCACGAGCGATGCCGATCGACAGCGCGCGCTCGATCTCGGCGCGAGCGCCTACATCACCAAGCGCGCGTTCGACGACGAGTCATTGCTCGACGCGCTCGACGCACTGGGTGGACGATGACGATCCGCATCGCCATCGTCCACGACTCCGCGAGCGTCCGGGCCGCGCTCCGCGTCGCGCTGGAGATCGACGAGGATCTCGTCGTCGTCGGCGAGGCCGGCGACGGCGACGGTGCGCTGCCGCTCGTGATCGAGAGCCGCGCCGACATCCTGCTCATGGACGTCGTGATGCCGCGCCTCGACGGGTATGCGGCGACGCGGCGCGTGATGGCCGAGCATCCGCTGCCCATCCTGCTCGTCTCGTCGGTCGTGAACCCGCGAGACGTGAAGGTGGCACTCGACGCGATGCGCTCCGGCGCGCTCGCGATCGTCGAGACGATCCCTTCCCCGCTCGATCCGACCTACCGGTTCCGTCGCGGCGCGCTCGCGCATCTCGTGCGCTCCCTCGCCAGCGTGAGGCTCGAGCCCAAGAAGCTCTCCTTCGACGACATCCCGACCCCGCGCCCGGACGCCGGTGCCCGCGGACGCCGCGTGATCGGCATCGCCGCATCCACCGGCGGCCCCGGTGTCGTCGCCTCGTTGCTGCGCGCGCTCCGCCACGACGACCTCCCTCCGGTGCTCGTCGTGCAGCACATCGCGGCCGGCTTCGCCGACGGTTTCGCGCGCTGGCTCGGCGACACCATCGAGCGACCCACCGCGCTCGCCGAGGACGGCGTGCTCGCGCAGCGCGGGCGGGTGTACGTGGCGCGCGACGATCGGCACCTCGAGCTCGCGCCCGACGGGCGCCTCCGCGTGCGGCGCGGCGAGCCCGTGCATCGCTTCCGTCCCTCGGCCACCCCGCTCTTCCATTCGCTCGCCGCCTTCGGCCCGCAGGCGCTGGGCATCGTGCTGACGGGCATGGGCGCCGACGGGGCCGATGGCGCGGCCGCGCTGCGCGAAGCGAAGGGAAAGCTCCTCGTCCAGGACGAGGCGACCTCGGTCGTCTACGGCATGCCCCGCGCAGCGCTCGAGCGCGCCGGCGCGGACGCCGTGATGCCGCCCGCCGCGATGCCGCCCTGGATCGGCCACTGGCTCCGCGAGGACGAAGCCTGATCGCGACGCGCTATCCCGACGCGGGCTCGACGTGCGCGTGCGGCGGGCTGACGCGCTCCGGCGTGCCGTCGAGCCCCGAGCGCAGTGCGGCCCCCCGACGCGCGGCGAGCTCTGCCGTCAGCTCGGCCCCGAACAGGAAGAGCTGGCTGACCACGTAGATCGCGAAGAGCGTCCCCACGATGACGCCGGCCGCCCCGTACGCCGCGCCCACGTCGACCACGTCGGCGATCGCGCGCACGACGAGGAACGTCCCTTCGACGAGCGCTGCCGTGACGAGCGCGCCCACGAGGACGTCGCGGCGTGCCAGCCGGATCGGCGGCAACGCCCAGTACACCATCGCGAGGGCCAGCACCCAGACTCCATACGAGAGCGCCTCGCGCACGAGCCCCCGGACGACGTCCAGCCAGCTCTCGCTCGGCGGCAGGACGTGATCGACGAGCGCGCCGAGCGCGAGCGAGAGCGACATCAAGAGGCCCGCGGCCAGGGTCACGGCGAGCGTCTTGACCTGCAGGGCGACGTAGTCGTGCACGTAGTACCGCAGCGCACGGCGCGAGGGATCGGCGGGCGCCTCGAAGATCAGCCGGAACGCTCCGTCGACGAACCCGACCAGGCGCGCCGAGCCGATGATGAACACGAGGAACCCGACCAGCGTCGCGGTCCCGCTCGAGGCCTCGGCCTCCGCGATCCAACCGTCGACGAGCGTCACGGCGTGATGGCCGAGCGTCGTCGCGATCGAGCGCTGCAGCTCGCGGTGCGCGGGCCCTTCGCCCACGATCGAGCTCGCGATCGCGAGCACCACGAAGAGCAGAGGCGCGACGGAGAGCAGCGCGCCGAACGCGAGGCTCGCCGCCATCCCGTCGCCGTTGTCCTGCGCGTGGCGCGCGTAGCTCGCCGCGATCACGTCGAGCGCACGCCGGGCACGATCCCGAGCCGCCGCAGAACGCCTCGACTGCGCCATGCCCCGGAGCGTGCGAGAGACGTGCCCGCCCCCCGCTGCCGTTCGTCTCGCGGCGGCGTCGCAACGGGTCTCGACCGTGGCGCAGCAGCCCGCCTCGCGGTCACGGTCAGAAGTAGCCTTCCTTCTTCCGGTCTTCCATCGCGGCCTCGGTCGCGCGGTCGTCGGCGCGCGTCTGGCCGCGCTCGGTGATGCGCGTCGCCGCGATCTCCTCGATGACCTCGTCGAGGCTCGAGGCGCGGCTCTTCACGGCGCCCGTGCACGTCATGTCGCCGACCGTGCGGAAGCGGACCCACTCCTTGAACACGGTCTCGCCCGGAAGGTGCTCGATGAACTTCGCCGGCGAGTAGAGCATCCCGTCGCGCGAGAACACGTCGCGCTCGTGGGCGAAGTAGATCCCCGGCAGCTCGATCTTCTCGTGCTTGATGTACTGCCACACGTCGAGCTCGGTCCAGTTGGAGATCGGGAACACGCGGAAGTGCTCGCCCTTCTTCAGGCGCGTGTTGTAGAGGCTCCAGAGCTCGGGGCGCTGGTTCTTCGGGTCCCACTGCCCGAACTCGTCGCGGTGGCTGAAGATGCGCTCCTTGGCGCGCGCGCGCTCTTCGTCGCGGCGCGCGCCACCGATCGCGGCATCGAACTGGTGCTCCTCGATCGCGTCGAGCAGCGTCACGGTCTGGAGGCGATTGCGGCTCGCGCGCGGCCCCTTGTCCTCGGTCGCGCGCCCCTTGCGGATCGACTCCTCGACGCTCGCGACGATCAGCCGCTCGCCGAGCGCGGCGACGACGCGGTCGCGGTACTCGATCACCTCCGGGAAGTTGTGCCCGGTGTCGACGTGCATGATCGGGAACGGGAAGCGCGCCGGACGGAACGCCTTCTCGGCGAGCTTGAGCAGGACGATCGAGTCCTTGCCGCCCGAGAAGAGCAGCACGGGGCGCTCTCGCTCGGCCGCCATCTCGCGGAGGATGTGGATCGCCTCGGCCTCGAGCGCGCGCAGATGGCTCAGCTGGTAGAACGCCATGGGTGCGGGACTAGCCGCGCAGCGCGCCGTTCGCAAGGTTCTCGAACATTCCCGCATGTCGGCACGAGGGAATCCCGGGTCGGGGCTGTCGTATATTCGCGCCGTGCAACCGCCCTACCCCGGCCCCTCGCCCTCTGCACCGATGCCCGGCGCGCAAGCGGCCCCGTACCGCGCGCCTGCGGGACCGCCCTGGCCGCGGCACGATCGAACGCCCGGCGAGCCGGACGACGACTACCTCGTCCCGGCCGACCCGGCGATCGGCGCGGTGATCTCGGCGCAGACGAACCGCAAGCAGCACGGCTGGTACAAGATCGACGGCACGCTGCGCGGGCAGCTGCTCGCCGGCGGCATCCTCGGCTTCTTGATCGGCGGTCTCGCGTGCCTGGGTCTCGGGTCCGCGATCGCGACCGAGATCGAGCCGCACTACACGTACACCTACGACCCCTACACCGGCAGCTACCTGCCGCCGCCGCCGCCGGGCGAATTCGACGGCGTGCTCCACACGATCGCCGACGTGGTGCCCTGGGTCGCGGGTGTGGGCGGCGCCATCTTCTGGTGCGGGCTCGGCGTCGCGCTGCCGTGGCTGCTCCGGCGGCGGCGCTCGTCGTACGTCGGGCAGCTCGGCCTTCAGGAGCACGTGAAGTACCACCTCGCGGGACCGAAGACGACGATCGTGCGGTTCGCCGACTGCAACGCGCTCCAGGTCGGGCGCACGCGGCACTACTACAACGGCGCCTACACCGGCACTCGCTACAGCTACGTGTGGTGGGATCGCCAGGGCAAGCGCGCCTTCGCGATCGAGGGCCAGTACAACGACACGATCGCGCGCGTCCCGGGCGAGCACGTGAACTTCGCCTTCGCCGCGGAGACGGCGTGGACCAGCTACAAGATCGCCGAGATCGATCGCACGATCGCGACGCAGGGCATCGCGCGCTTCCACGTGGGCGCGGACTACGTGGGTGTCGGCAAGGGCTTCCTCGAGATCGGCTGGCGCGGCCAGGTCGTGCGCCTGCCGCGCCCCGAGATCCAGTCGCTCACGCTCGAGACGGGCTGGCTCGTCATCAAGCGCACCGGAGCGAAGGAAGGCTGGTTCTCGTCCGACGGCGTGTTCCGCTTCCCCGTCAGCGGCATGGCGGACTTCGGCGTGTTCGTCATCGTGCTCGAGGAGCAGACGGGCTTCCGCTTCCGCTGATCGGCCGCGGCGATCAGAGGCAGCGGTAGAGCGTGAGGCGCGAGTACGGCACCTGGTAGGCGCCGCTCACGTCGCAGTGCCCGCCGCCGCAGTCGCGGTCGTCGAAGCAGGGCCGCTCACAGCTCCGGTTCCCCGCGTTGCTCGGATCCGTCCAGCACACGAGCCCCGTGGTGCAGAAGCTCTCGTCCTCGCAGAACTGGCCCTGCGTCTCGCTGCCCACCGAGCGCCGACACGTGAGCGTTGTGATGGCGGGCTCGGCCGAGATCGACGCCACGCACGCGAGCCCGTCGGCGCAACCAACGGTCGAGACGGGATTGCACGAGAACCCGACCGGGATCACCTGCCGCGGGTCGGGCCCGCTGGGCGCATCGACGCCGCTGCCCGCGTCGTTGCCCACGCCGAGCGGCTGCACGCTGCCCCAGTCGTAGGAGCACCCGCCGACGAGCGCGAAGAGCGCGAGCACGTGCGTCGACCGGCGCATCAGAAGCTCCCCGCGATCGAAACGCCGCCGAGGCCGAGCGCGAAGTGGAGCCCGCCCTCGCGCGCCGCATCGCCGCGTACGAGGCGCGTGCGGTTGCCGGTGACGACGCCTTCGACGACGAACGTCAGGATCGTGAGCGCGCCGAGGCCGATGCTCACGCCGAGCAGCGCGTTCGTCGCGTCCTGCTCGGCGTGCGCGCTCGAGCTCGCGATGTCTTGGGCGGTGCAGCCCATCGGCGAGGCGCAGAGGTCCTGGAGCGCCGTGAACTGCGAGAGCCCGTCCTGCCAGACGAGGATCGCCGCGACGCTCGTCGCCGCCGTGAGGCCGAGCATCACCCAGCTCGCGACCCACTCGGGGCCCTGCGACTCGAGGTGGTCGCCCACGGGCGCGCGGCGCGTGGCCACGTAGGCCGCGCTCGTGCTCGACGTGGCGGGCGGTGCGTCGGGCTCGTCGGGCGTCACGAGCGAGAGGATGGGCCCCGGCGGCGGCGCGACGTGCGAAGCGATCGCGCTCGGCGGTTGCTCGAGCTGCTCGAGGCGCGCCTCGACGACGTCGCGGTTCGGCGCGTCGGGCGCGGCGTCCAAGTACTGGTGATAGGACCGAACGGCCTCGGCGGTGCGACCGAGCCGGTCGAGCGTGAGCGCGATGTCGTAGAGGAGCGAGGACGGCCCTCCGAGCGCCGACGCGCTCTGGAAGTCGGCCAGCGCCTCGTCGAGGCGGCCTGCGTCGTACGCGGCCGTGCCGCGGTGGTAGGGATCGCGCCACGGCTCGGGCGGCGGCGGCGTGGGCGGCGGCGGCGTGGGCGGCGGCGGCGTGGTGTGCGGCGTCGTGTGAGGCGCGTCCGCGCGCGCCGTCGGTGGCAGCGAGACCGCGAGGCCGAGGACGAGCGAGAGAGCTCCGAGCGCGAGACGCATCCCCGACGGACCCCGGATCAGATGAGAATCGTGGGCGCGCACGTCGAGACGCCTGCGCCGACGATGCGGTAGCCGATGTCCAGCATGACGGGCTCGACCACCGAAGTGTCGGGCGTCAGGCGGTAGATGCCCGTCGAGCTCGCCGTGGCGCCCTGGTAGAACATGTAATAGCGACCGCCCCAGTAGGCGAAGGCCCACGCGCTGGCGCGACCGTCCCGGATCGACGACACGTCCCACACGTCCAGCGGGCTCCCCGTGGTCTTGTCGAGACGCTGCACGGACATCGGCGTGGAGTCCGGGAAGAAGCCCCAGAGCTCGCCGAGGCCGTTGCCCGTGAGCTCGGGCGAGCCTCCCACGGGGCCGATCGTCGAGACGACCCAGTCGGAGGGATGCATCGAGCCCAGCGTCGCCGAGCCCATGCCGATTCCTCCGGCCCCACCGCCGGCGATGAAGAGCGTCTCGGTGTCGCCGCCCGCGACGTCGGAGACGAAGCCCATGCCGAAGAGCTGGAAGCCCATCTGGTTGCTCTGGTAGTCGGTCCGCGTGCACGACGCGTCGGTCGTGGAGACCGCGAAGATCCCTCCGCCGCTGTAGAGCACGTAGGCGGTCGCGTCGCGCGCGACAGCCATCGAGAAGGGCGTGGCGCCCGCCGCCGCCGGGCACGCGAGCGTCCCGATCGACGTGATGTTCCCCGAGTCGGGCTCGTAGCGGAGGAACGCGTTGTTGCTGTCGACGAGGTAGATCCAGCGCGCGTTGCCGTCGCCGCAGCGGCCGCCGCCGGTGATGCCGGTGTCGACGAACTGCGCGTCGTGGTCGCCGCCACCCCCGCCGCCCGTGTCGTCGCCGCCGCCACCGACACCGGTGTCGTGACCCGGGCCGACGGCGCGCGTGGTGCAGCCGCCGAGCGCGAGGCCGCCGAGGCCGAGGACCGAGGAAGCGAAGACGTAGACGGCGAAGGTGCGACGCATCGCAGCATTGTAGCGCGATCCGCGGGCACGCCGACAAGGCCCGGATGCGAGCCGAGAGCGCGGTGTCGATCGGCTACCCTGCCGCCCATGAAGACTCTCACCGGAAAGCTCGTCGCCATCACGGGAGCCGCGTCGGGCATGGGGCGCTCGCTCGCGCTCGAGTGCGTGCGGCGCGGCGCGGACGTGGCGATCGTCGACGTCGACCTCGACGGGCTCGAGCGCACCGCCCGCGAGGCGCGCAGCTCGCGGCTCGGCGCGCGCGTCGACGCGATGCGCCTCGACGTCGCCGATCGCGGTGCGATCTACGCCTGGGCCGGGCGCGTGAAGAAGGACCTCGGCGGCGCCGATGCGATCGTGAACAACGCCGGCGTCTCGCTCTCGGCGAGCGTCGAGAAGATGCGCGACGAGGACTTCGAGTGGCTGATGAACATCAACTTCTGGGGCGTGGTGAACGGCTGCCGCGCGTTCCTCCCGCAGCTGCGCGAGAAGCCGGACGCCCACGTCGTGAACCTCTCGAGCGTGTTCGGCCTCATCGGCGTGCCCACCCAGTCGGCCTACTGCGCCGCGAAGTTCGCCGTGCGCGGCTTCAGCGAGTCCTTGCGCCAAGAGCTCGCCGGCTCGTCCATCCACGTCTCGTGCGTGCATCCGGGCGGCATCAAGACCGAGATCGTCAAGCGCGGTCGTCACTACGAGGACGCGACCGGGGGCCAGCCCGAGCTCGATCGGATGGTGCGCGACTTCGACGCGGCCGCGCGGACGACGGCGGACGAGGCCGCGCGCATCATCCTGCGCGGGATGCTCCGCGACGAGCCACGCATCCTCGTCGGGCCCGACGCCTACGCGATCGACGCGATGGCGCGCCTCGCACCGCGCCGCTACGACGCGGTCGTGCGTCGCGCGACGCGGGCAGCGAGCCGGCGCGTGACGCGCTGACCGTCGCCGACGCGCACCCGTCAGTTCGAGGCGCTGAAGACCATCGGGAAGGACGTCTGCGTCTCGGCCGACGAGGCCGGGAACACCCAGCGTCGCGTCGTGCGCTCGAGGCAGTCCTGGAGCGGGCCCATCGTCGGGCCGCGCGCGTGCACCACGGTGACGCGACCGCTCGTGCCGATCGTGAGCTGGATGTCGTAGCGGACGTCGCCGTCGACGTGGCCGGCCTGGCGCAGCGCCGTCTCCCAGCACGTGGTGAGGCCGCGCTGCTCGCGGTGGACGACGTCGCGGATCTGATCGGCGGTGAGCTCCGCGGTGGAGTGGCGCGCGCCGCCACCACCGGTGTCCTCGGTGCGCGGCGCCGTGGTCGCGATGGGCGCGGGCCCTGCGCCGTCGTCGGCGAACGCGGCGAAGCGCGGGTCGACCGGCTGCGCCTTCGTGGCGCTGTGGGCGCCGGTGCCGGTCGTCGGAGGCGTCGCGCTTCCCGTGCCCGTGCCCGTGCGGTGCGAGCCGGTCGTGGTGGTGGCCGGCGCGGCAGCGCTCGGCGGCGGCTCGACGACCTCGCTCGCGGGCGGCGTGTCGCTCACCGGAGGCGTCACATCGACCTCGGCCTCGTGAGGCGTCGTCGTGGTCGGCGGCGGCGTGACCGTGGCCACCGTCGCGACGACCGTCGTCGTCGGCGGAGGCGGCGCGAGAATGAAGCGCTGCACCACGGCGTACATGAGCACGCCGCCGGCAGCCATCGCGAAGCCGATGCCCATGAGCGCGCCCACGCTCAGCCCGCCGCCGCGCCGTTCGTCGCGCGGAGGCGTCGCGACGGGCGCGACCACGGGTGCAGGCGCGGGTGCCGCGAAGGACGGAGCCGCGGCGGCCGGCGCCGGGGCGGGCGCAGGCGCGGCGGGCGCGACCAGCGGGGGAAGGTCGTCGTCGCTCGGCGGCGCGGCGAAAGGCGCGGCCTTCGCCTCGGCCTTCGGCGCAGGCGCCGCGAGCGCAGCCGCCGCGGCGATCTCGTCCGCCGGCTTGGCGGCAGGCGCGGGCTTGGCGGCCGGCTTGGCCGGTGCGGGCATCCGCGCGGCGGGCACGGCGGCCTTGGCCGCGGGCGCTTTCGCAGGCGCGGCCGCAGCACGCCGCTCGTCCTTCTCCGAGCGTGCGCCTGGAGTGGGGATCTCGCCATCGTCGCGCGCGACCTTGCCGAAGTCGGCCAGCCCGAGATCGGCCGCGGAGGCGACGGTCGTCGCTTCGGTCTCGCCCCCCGAGTCCTCGAGCTCGTCGTCGTCGAAGCTCGGCGCCGCCGACGCGCCCAGGCGACCGCCGATCGGAACCACGTTGCTTCGCGCTGCGGTACGGGCCGCGCCGGCGGCCGGAGCGGCCGCGCGCCCGGGTGCCGGAGCCGCGCCCGGGCGAACGGCAGCGCCGGGACGAGGCCCCGCCGGTGCCGGTGCGCGCGGCGCCGCGCCACGGGCCGGAGGCCGATCGCTCTCGACGGAGGTGCGACGCAAGAGCGCGGACAGCTCGTGAATCTCTCGCAGCGGTCGCCAGTCGTCGAAGCCCTCGCGCCACGCGAGCGAATCGGCGTGCACGGCGCCCGCTGCGATCTTGCGCGCGATCTCGTCGCGCTTCATCGGGCCGACGGGCACGTCGTTGATGGCGACGTGCCACTGATCGAGCGGCGTGACGCGCGGCGCCTCGGGAGCCGCGCCGAGGCCCGCGCTCCCCACGTTGCGCCGGAAGTCGGCGCCGAGCGCCGAGCGTCCGCTCGAGCGCGGGCTCAGCGAGCCGCCCGCCGGATGGGCGCCGACGCTCGAGCCACCCGCGGCCGCCCCGGCAGGCCGGCTCGTGCTCGCGCCACCCGTCGTGCGCCCACGTGCGCTGGCCGCGGCGGGCGCGGGCGCGGGAGCCGGAGCGACGTCCTCCTCGATCTCCGGCTGCGGCTGATCGCCGCGGATCGTGATCGGCGAGTTGCAACGCCGACAGTCCATCTTCAGCGTCCTGCCGGCGATCTTCTCGTCGGGGATCTGATACTTCGCCTTGCAGTTGCTGCAGAGGAACTTCATCGGCTCGTCCCTCCGGTCCCTGCCGTCCGAGGGCCGAGCCCGCTCCCGTTCGGGACCTCCAGGGCGAGCACTCCTACGTCGAGGAACTTCATCGGCTCGTCCCTCCGGTCCCTGCCGTCCGAGGGCGGAGCCCGCTCCCGTTCGGGAGCGCCGGGACGAGCACTCTTGCAGTTCGGAACTTCATCGGGAGGGTTGCATCCTACCAGAGGCGCGCGCGTTCGCGGAGCCACAGCATGGACCCCGGGGCGGGCGACGAGATTTGATCGCGTCGAATGCAGAAACCGTTGCGCCGAACGCAGAAATGCTTCGCCGCACCGTCAAAGCAAGCTCATGAGGTGCTCTTTGATCCCCCGACGCGTCTCGTCGTCGGGGGCGCTTCCGAGCGCCCGCTCCCAGATCTCGATCGCTTTGTGCTTGAAGCCAGCGCGCTGATAGAGGACCGCGAGGTTCTTCAGCGCGGCGAAGTTCTTGGGCGCGAGGTCCACCGCGGTCTCGAGCGCGTGGATGGCCTCGAATACCTGATCGCGGCGCCCGTAGAGGAGCCCGAGGTGGTAGTGGAGGCGGAACGAGAGCGGATCGATCCCCACGCCGCGCAGCAAGTGGGCGATCGCGTCGTCCACGTCCCCGCGCTTGTAGGCGTCGATCCCGCTCGCGAGCGCCTCGCCGGCCTGCTCGCTGATCGTCTCGTCGGCGTCGGGCGCTTCCTCGGGCGGCGGCTGCCCTTCGAGCGCGCGCTCGGTCGCTGCGAGCACGTCGGTGATCTTGAACGGCTTCTCCAGGAACGCCGCGACGCCGAACGACTGCCGCAGATCTTCGGCGAAGCGCCAGCCGCGATAGACGGCGCTCACCATGATGATCGGGATGTGGCCGTATTTCTGGCTGCCCTTGATGCGACGGCAGATGTCGAAGCCGTGGATCTCCGGCAGCATCGCGTCGAGCAGGATCAGATCCGGCGCGTGCTCACGCACCGCCTGGAGCGCCTCGGTGCCGCGCGAAGCCTCGACGACCTGATAGCCGCGCTCGACGAGCACGCGTCGCAGCATGCGGCGGATGTCGTCCTCGTCGTCCACGACGAGGATCTTCGGCGGGCCCGTGCGGCCGCGCTTCTGCGTCTGCTCGTCCCGCGGCAGCGGCGCCACGCGCGAGTCGAACGCGGCGTCGAGCGCCGAGATGCTCGAAGGCGGCGGGCGCGCATCGTCCTGCTTGGCCTTGGCCGGCGCGTCCTCGTCCGCGAAGAGATCGCTGAAGTCCGTCTCGGCGTCGGCAGGCGCCGCGGCCTTCGGCGGCGGCGGCGGCTTGGGACGATTCGGTGGCGGCGGCGGCTTCGGGGCCGGTGGCGGCGGCGGGCGCGAGGGCGCGATGCCGAGCGACGCGAGGTAGTCGGGCGGGGCCGCGGGGCCCACGTAGTACGCCTCGCCGCGATCGGCCTGCTGGTAGGCCTCGTCGATCACGCGCGCGAGGTGATCGTGCAGCGCCACGTAGGGCGTGACCGTGCGCCCGGTGACGAACTCGATCTCCTGCACGACGCGCTGATCCTGCGGATCGGCCATCGCGAGGTGGATCTCTTCGTCCTTCACCGAGAAGGGAAGGATGAGGTACTGCCGCGCGACCTCGAGCGGAACGAGCTTCAAGTTCGCGAGTGGGACGACGACCTGCGCGAGGTCGATGCCCGACACACCGTGCTGCTCGCTGAGCGCGCGGAGCAGCTCGACGTCGCCGACGCGCCCCGACTGCGCGACCGCCGAGGCGAGCCGCTGCCCGGGCACCTTCTTCTGATCCTCGAGCAGTCCCTCGAGCTCACGCGGCGTGACGAGCTTCTGCTTCAGGAGAATCTTCCCGAGCTGCTTCTTCGGATCCGGAGCGCGAGCGCCGGGGGGAGATTTGTCCTCGGGTCCGGACATCGCCGCGGAACGAAGATTCTATCGCGGCGCGCGCGGGCGCGTCGAGCCTTTCCGGGCGCGAGAGGCCTCCCGCGCATTTCGGAAGGAGGGACGGTGGACGGCCCGTGACGGCGATGGTGACGGTGGACGAGCCGCCGCTCGAGCGGGTCAGAGCCCCGAGATGATCCGGAGCTCCTGGTCCTCGCGCACGATCTCGATGCGGTTGTCGGCGAGGCGCCGCGACCAGCGCTCGCCCTCGACGTCACGCACCTTGAAGGAGCCCGTGTAGGTGAAGTCGACGAAGATGCGATCCGGCTGGAACGTCACGCGCCGGTAACGCATCTCGTAGCGGATGTCGACGACGTCGGTCTCCCAGCGCTGGAAGCGCTCGCGCAGCGCGCCGTAGTCGAGATCGTCGTCGGTCGAGGGCGTGCCGTTGTCGTCGAAGTAGCGCTCCGAGACGAGCCGCAGGATCGCCGCCGGGTTCCGCTCCTCGACGGCGTGGCGATAGGTCTCGACGAAGTCGATGATCTCGTGGTTCTCGGCGGTATCCGGGACGTCGGTGTTCGGAATGAGCGTCGCGGCGCAGCCGGCGATGGGTGCGAGCGAGAGCGCGAGAGCGAGAGCGAGAGCGATCGGCGTGCGAGCGATGGACGGCATTCTGCCCCTTGCCCGGCGAACGGGCGGCGGCGCGGAGCGTATTCCAGGTCGCGCCGAAAAGCCCGTGCCTGGAGAAGGCCCACATCCGGATCGGCCGTTCAGGTCGGCACCGACTCCAACCAAGGCACGACCCAGGTCACGGCGTCCTCGTCGGGCGCCGGATGGTCCGTCGCGTCCAGCTCGAGACGGTCTCCGATGCGCTGGGCCCCCAGCTCGGTCAGGAGCGCGTCCCACTTCTTCGGCCCGCCGAGGAAGCTCTCCTTGTAGTTCCGATCGCCGAGGCCGATGAGGCCGTAGCGCAGGCCCGCGAGGCTCGGGCGCGCGCCCGCGAGCTCGTGGAAGAAGGGCTCGATGTTCTGCGGCAGATCGCCGATGCCGGTGGAGGAGCAGACGACGAGGACGAGCTCGCGCTCGGGCAGGCGCGCCGACTCGAGCGAGCCGCCGCGGAAGGTCTCGACGGTGTGACCACGGGCTTCGAGCGCGTCTTTCACGCAATCACCGACCATCTCGGCATTGCCCGACTCGCTCCCGACGACGAGGAAGATCTCCATGAAGGGCGCGAGCCTACACGCGCTCGCCGATCTGCAAAGTCCCGCCCGTGATGCAGGTCACCGAGCGAAGAACACGAACAAGTCGTAGAGCGCGTGCGTGTACACGGCGACCGCGAAGCCGCGGAGGCGGAACACGAGCGTGAACCAGAGCCCGGCGAGCAGCCGGAACACGAACGACGCGAGCGTGAAGCCGTCGCCGTAGGGCCCCACGTAGTGGGCGGCCGAGAACACGGTCGCGGCGATCGGCGCGACCACGAGCTCGGCGCCCGTGCGGCTTCCCGTCGCCTGGCGCAGCAGCCACGCGCCGCCGCCGAAGAGCACGACACGGAAGAACAGCTCCTCGTGGAATCCGGCGCCGGCGGCCATCACGACGCGCGAGAGCGGCCCGAGCGTGAGGCCACCGATCTGCGCGTGGAACACGCGGGCGACGATCCCGCCGACGACGATCATCATCAGGCCCGCCCAGAACGTGCTCTCCACGACGACGCCGAAGAGCGCCCGGCGATCGATCTCGTGGCCGCGGCGCAGGCGCGAGCCCGCTGCGAAGAGCGCGAGGGCGACCGCGAGGGTCAGCGAGACGTAGCCCACGAGGCTCGTGTGGAGCAGCGACACGACCGTGCCCGTGACGAAGTCCGCGCCGTTGCGCAGGTCCACGACCAGGATCCCGAGGTGATAGACGAGGAAGACCGGGATCGTGAGCACGAGGCTCGTGAGCGGATCGTAGGGCGTGGTCAGCCGCGCGAGGGCGCGCCGGAACGCGCTCGCCTCGCGGGCCGGAGCGCGAGGGGACCGCGAGGGAGCGGCAGCACGTTCGGTGCGCGGAGGGGTCATCGACGAGGACCAACACCCGAAGGGGGAGCGAAGTTCCTTCGGTATGGTAGCGTCCGCCGCCCATGAAGTACCGCGTCACCATCGAGGGTCGGGAGCGCGAGGTCGACGTCACCTTCCAGCCGAGCGGCGCCGCCGAGGTGCACCTCGACGGAAAGCGCGTCGACGTCGACGCGCGCCGGATCGGCGGGGCCGTGAGCCTGCGCTTCGGCGACCGCGTCTACGACGTGCTCGCGGCGGGAGCCGACGAGGTCCAGATCGCCGCCGGCGCGGCGCGGACGATCGGTAGCGTCGTGAGCGAGCGCGCCGCGACCAAGCGCGGCGCCGCCGCGGGCAAGAGCGCGAAGGAGCTGCGCGCACCGATGCCGGGACGCGTGGTGCGCGTGCTCGTGAAGGCCGGCGACGAAGTGAAGGCCGGCCAGCCGCTCGTCGTGATCGAGGCGATGAAGATGGAGAACGAGCTCCGCGCGAGCGCCGCCGCGACCGTGGCCTCGGTGCACGTCTCGGAGGGCGCGAGCGTCGAAGGTCGCGCCCTCCTCGTCAGCTTCGCGGGTTGACGGCGCGCCCTGGCGCGCGGATGCGAGGCACCCGACCGACGGAAACGGGATCCGCGCCGGAGCTTCGTGTTACCGTCCACGGGTCATGGCGGACGACGACCGCGCGCATCGCACGAGCGATGTTCCGGCCGACCTCAAGGAGGAGCGCGAGGCCTTCGTGCGGCAGTTCTTGCGCCGCGGCTTCGAGCTCACCGAGGACGTGCTCAGCGAGAACCGCGGCCTGCGCGAGCAGCTGAGCAAGCTCCAGGACGAGAACGCGCGCATGCGCGCCGCCATCGCCTCGAACGACGCGATCCGCGATCTCATCAAGCGGATCGACGGCCTCGAGGCCGAGCGCAAGGAGCTGCTCTCGCAGCGCCAGGATCTCGACGAGACCAAGCGCCTGAGCGAGGCCCGCACGAGCGAGGTCGAGCAAGAGCTGCACGACCTCGCGAACCTCTACATCGCCTCGAGCCACCTCCACGCCACGCTCAGCGTGCGCGGCGTCGTGCGGCACATGCGCGAGCTGCTCCAGCAGCTGCTCGGCGCCGAGCGCTACGCGATCTTCGTGCTGCGCGAGCCCGATCGCGCGAGCGTGCTCGTCGCCGAGGGGATCGACGAGAGCACCGTCGTCGTGGTCGGCGAAGGCCCGATCGGCACGGCCATCGCGACGGGAAAGAGCCGCGTGGTGGACGGGCCGCCGCAACCGCCGGGCTCGCTCGAGTCGCCGCTCGCCGTCATCCCGCTGCGCGTGCGCGAGCGCGTGCTCGGCGCGATCGTCGTCGCGTCGGTCTTCGAGCAGAAAGAGCGCTGGGCGGCCGTCGATCACGAGCTGCTGGATCTCATGGGCGCCCAGGCCGGCATCGCGCTCGTCGCGGCGCGCCTGTTCGCAGGCGTCGCCGATGCGCGCGCGCTCCTGCCGGGCATCGATGCCCTGCTGAGCCCCTCGAGTGCTTCCATTCCGCCGGCCAGTCGTGCCGACGCGGATCCGTCCCGGAGAGGTGAAGATGTCTGATTACTCCTGTCTCGTCGTCGAGGACTCCCCGATGATGCGGCAGCTGCTCGTCTTCGCGCTGGCGCGCATCAAGCGCATCCAGGTCACGGAGGCCGAGGACGGCGTCGACGCGCTGCGCAAGCTCGCGACGAACCGCTACGACCTCATCATGAGCGACATCAACATGCCCATCATGGATGGGCTGAAGCTGGTGAAGCGCATCCGCTCGGACGCGAACCACGCGAGCACGCCGATCATCATCATCACGACGGAAGGGTCGACCGAGGATCGTCAGCGGGCGATGGCGCTCGGGGCCAACGCCTACATCACCAAGCCGATCCAGGCGCCACAGGTGATCCAGAAGGTGAAGGAGCTCCTCAAGATCCCCTGAGGAGCGTCTCGGCGAAGAGTGCTCGCCCCGGAGGACCCGGACGGAAGCGGGCGCAGCCCGCGGACGGAAAGGGGCCGCAGCGGGCGAGCCGAAGAGTGGATCGCGGCAGTGAACGGCGATCAGCGGCGGGCGCGGCGGCGACGAAGCGCCAGGAGCGCCACCGAGGCCAGCGCGAGCGCCGTCGATCCCGCCCTGGCCGGCGACGCCGAGCAGCCACCGCCCGAGGGCGGTGGCGTCGAGGCCGCAGGACGCAGGCAGTGCGCGCTCGCGCCGCCCGGATCACGAACGCAGCGGAAGCCAGCGCCACAGTCGCTCGCCGCCTCGCACGCGCTCGCGCACGTGCCCGCGAAGCACTCGCCGCTCGCGCACGCGGCATCCGCGTCGCACGTGGCTCCGTCGAGCGCGAGCATCGGCGTGCAGACGTGGGCCGACCCGAGCGCGGTGCACTCGAAGCCGCTCGGGCACGGCGTGCTCGTGCAATCGGCCGGCGAGCAGACGTGGTCGGCGCCGATCGCGATGCAGATGCCGTCCGGACAGTCGGCCTGCGTGAGACACGCGCCGCCGGCCGCCTGCGAGCGGTCGAGCTGGCAGTCGATCCCCTGGCAGACGAGACCGGCCGAGCAGTGCCCGAGCGCGTCGCAGGGCGTGGCGCACTCGCGGATGCCGCCGCGATCGACGCAGTGGCCGGAGCGGCAGCTCGCGTCGTCGGTGCACTCTTCGCCGAGGCCGTGAGGCGCCGGATAGATCGCCGCCGGAATGCATGCGCCGCACGCGCCGTCCGACGCCGAGCAGACCTCGCCCGAAGCGCACTGCCCGTGATCGCCGAAGCACGACGGAAGACAGCGTCGCTCGGCATCGCCCGGATCGACGCAGGTGCCCGTCCCGCACTCGGCGTTCGCCGTGCACGGCGCGCCGACGGGCAAGAGCGAGCTCGGCGTCGGTACGCACAGGCCCGTGCAGGCATCGGTCGTCTCGCAGCGCAGGCCCTCGCCGCACGCATCGCCCTCGCCCGTGGGGTCGCACGTGCGCGTGCAGATCATCCCCGCGCTCGTCGCCTCGCACTGGCCGCTCACGCAGTGGCTCGCGTCGGTGCACGCGGCGCCGTCGGCGAGGCAGCCCTCGTCGACCTGCCCGTTGCAGTCGTTGTCGGTGCCGTCGCAGACCTCGGGGTCGGGGATGCACACGTCGCCGGCGAGCTCGAGGATCGAGTCGATCCAGTCGAGGTGCTGGTAGATCGCGTTGTAGGCGCCGAGCGCCGTGCCGCAGACGGGCTCCTGGCCGGGCGAGCTGCCCGTGCCGTACGAGACCACCCCCCAGACGCGCCCGTCCTGGGCGATGAACGGCCCTCCCGAGTCGCCCTGGCAGATGACCGGGTTCACGTGGATGTAGCCGCCGCCGACGCGCGTCACCATGCCCGTCGCGCGGTACTTGCGCGCGGCGCCGCCCCCCGGCGTCTCGCCGTAGCCGATCGCGGTGAACGACTGCTGGTCCAGCACCGAGGGATCGTCGCGGCTGATCGTGAAGGGCGTCTCGCGCGCGGTGGTGCTCAGCACGATGAGGCCGAGGTCCTCGGCGCCGAAGCCGATCGAGTTGGTGCTGCCGGGGATGATGTGCGACGAGCGAACCGTGTAGCTGTGGTCGATGTGCTGGAAATCCGGCCCGACGAAGAGGCGCAGCTGTCGCACGGGCAGCATCTGGTCGGTCGCTTCGTCCACCAGGCAGTGGCGCGCCGTGAGCACGACGTGCGGGCTGATCAGCTCCGCAGTGCACGAGCCCGCGCCGAGGATGAGCAGATAGACGTTGTCGTCGCCCGTGTCGTACGTGCCGCCGACGATGGGCGCGCTCGACGCGGCGATGTCGTCCGGCGTCGCGACGCACGCCGAGAGGACGCCGAGCGCGAGCAAGCTCGAAGCGAGCGAGCGCGGCGTCATCGCGCGACCTTCCGGCGGCGAGCGACGAGACCGAGCGCGACGGCCAGCAGAACGAGCGAGGCGCTCGCGCCTCCGCGCGACGAAGCGACGGCGCAGCCACAGTTGCCGCCGGGCGCGGCCGGCGCGGCGAGCGGCACGCAGGCGCCGCTCAGGCCATCGTTGCTGCGCACGCAGCGCAGGCCCACGCCGCAATCGCTCGCTTCCGCGCACGAAGGAGAGCAGTGCCCGTTGAGGCACGGGCCGTAGATGCACCCCGCATCGTCCGTGCAAGCCTCGCCCGGGAGCGCGAGGTCCGGCGTGCAGAGCGCCATGCCCGCGACGTCGCGGCACGTCATGCCCATCGGGCACGCCGCGGTCGCGCAGTCGCTCGGCGAGCACCAGCCCCGATCGCCGACGGACGCGCAGGTGCCGTAGGCGCAGTCCTGGAGGTCGGCGCAGGTGCCGCCCGGGAGCTGCGCGCGATCGAGCACGCAGTTCCCGCTCTCGCACACGAACCCGTCCGGACAGCTGCTCCCGGCGCACGCCTGGACGCACTCGCCGACACCGCGGCGATCCAGGCACTGGCCGGAGCGGCACTCGCTCGCGTCCGTGCACTCCTCGCCGAGGCCGTGGGGCGCCGGATAGATCGCCGCCGGGATGCACGCGCCGCAGGCGCCGTTCGCCGCCGAGCAGACCTCGCCCGAGACGCACTGCCCGCTGTCACCGCGGCACGCGGGCAGGCAGCGCTGTACACCGTCGCCCGGATCCTGGCAGTTGCCGGTCGCGCACTGCCCGTCGTCGGTGCAGCCCGCGCCGACGCCCAGCGCACCCGGGGCGCCCGCCGCACAGACGCCGCTGCAGTCGCCGGTGTCCACGCAGTGGAAGCCGTCCGGGCATCCCGCGCCCAGGCCCGTCGCGTCGCAGAGGCTCGTGCAGATCATGCCGGCCTCGGGCGCGCAGTGACCGCTGGTGCAGTGAGCGTCGTCGGGGCAGCTCTCGCCGAAGCCGAGGCAGCCCTCGTCGGCGACACCGTTGCAGTCGTTGTCGAGACCGTCGCAGATCTCGCTGCCCGGCACGCAGAGATCGCCCGCGTCCTCGAGCACCGAGTCGATCCAGTCGAGGTGCGAGAAGAGGGAGTTGTACGCGCCCGGCGCCGTGCCGCACACCGGCTGACTGCGGCCATCGGGGCTGTAGATGAACGAGGCGACGCCCCACACGGAGCCATCGGGGCCGATGCAGGGCCCGCCCGAGTCGCCGGCGCAGACCGTCGGGTTCACGAAGATCTCGCCGCTCGCCACGCGCTCGACCATCCCCGTCGTGCGGTTCTTGTTCATGTTGTTCGGGTTCGTCGGCGTCTGTCCGAAGCCGATCGCCGTGATCGTCTGACCGAGGAGCGCGGTCGGGTTCTCCCGGCTGATCGTGAGCGGCGTCTCGGTCGCCGCCTGCGTCAGGATGAGCAGGCCGATGTCCTCGGCGCGGCCCGACTCGATGTTGGCCGTGCTGCCCGGGATGATGCGGACCTCCCGGACGCGGTAGGCGCGCGCGAAGCTCCCGTCGTGGACGAGGTAGAAGATGCTCGGCGAGGCCGGTGCGTCGGAGGACATGCTCACGACGCAGTGGCGCGCGGTGAGAACGACGTGCGGCGAGATGAGCTCGGACGTGCAGGACGCGCCGTCGCTGCGGATCAGCCAGAACACGGCGGGGTCGCCGTTGTCGATGGCGCCACCGACGATGTCGCCCTCGGCGCCGTCGATCTCGGGGACCTGTGCGCAACCGGCGCCGAGCGCCAGCGCGCAGAGCGCGGTGAAGGCAGACGTGCGCAGCGCGCCGTGCAGGCGAGAGTCAAGCGAAGTCCAGCTCATCGACACTACCTCCGAGCGTTCCGCGCCTGACGGCGACGACGCGCGACCAAGCCCATCAACCCTAGCAGGAGCGCGGCTCCCGCGGTGCGCTCGCGCTCGCCGGCGCGGACGCCGACGCTGCACCCGCCGCTGCTCGGCGGCGCAGCCGGCGCCGCCGGCTCCACGCAGTACGCCGCCGATCCGTCCTCCGTGCGCACGCACGCGAGACCGATGCCGCAGATCGAGTCGGTGCCGCACGAGCGCGTGCACACGTTCTCTCCGGTTGCCGGGCTCGGCTGACAGGACTGCGAGATGCAGTCGGCGTCGGCCGTGCACGACGTTCCGAGCAGGCCGCGCATCGGCGCACAGACGTGGGCCGGGCCCGCGTCGAGGCACTCGAAGCCGTCGGCGCACACGTGACCATCGGCCGTCGACGGGCCGCAGAGCTCGGAGCACCAGCTCAGCTCGCCGAGCCGCGCGCAGAAGAGATTGTGCGCGCAGTCGTCCCATCGATCGCTGAACACGCAGAGATCGCCCGCCTGCCCGCGCGCGCCCGCCACGCAGTGATCGACACGGCAGTGATAGCCCGCCGCGCAGCCCGCGTCGTCGGTGCAGGCCTGCGTGCAGTAGCGGCGGTTGCCGTCCTCGAGGCAGTTGCCGGAGACGCAGTCGCTCGCCGCCGTGCAGACCTCGCCGAGCGCGTGGCCACCGCGGACGAGATCCGCCGAGAGGCACCCGCCGCACTGGCCCGGCGAAGCGACGCAGACTTCGCCCTCGGCGCACTCGCCAGCGTTGCCCGTGCAGGGCGAGAGGCAGCGGTGCACGCCGTCGCCCGGGTCGATGCAGCGGAAGCTCGCGCACTGCGACGACGAGCTGCAGCTCGCGCCCTCCGGCAGCGCGTGATCGCCCTCGATCGGCACGCAGTAGCCGTTGCAGCCCGAGTCGGTGTCGCAGAAGAGGCCCGGCTCGCAGCCGAACGTCGGATGACGCGCGTCGCACTCCGCCGTGCAGATGCGGCCCGCCGTCGTGCTGCGGCACATGCCGCCGACGCAGTCGGCGTCCGTCGCGCAGCCGCCGCCGAGCTGCGTGCAGATCTCGTCGACCTGGCCGTTGCAGTCGTTGTCGTGGCCGTCGCAGACCTCGGGGCCGTCGTTGGCGCAGCCGCCGCCCTCTTCGATCGCCATGTCGATGAGCGGCAGGTAGGCATCGATCGCCTGGTACGCGCCGTAGCCCGAGCCGCAGGTACCGTTGCCGAACGAGACGACGCCGCCCACCTGGCCGTCGGCGGTGATGAGCGGCCCTCCCGAGTCGCCCTGGCAGGTGACGGCGCCGACGTAGAGGAGGTGGTTGCGCGTGTCGACGCTGCGCACGGTGCCGGTCGTGGTGTACTTGCGCCCGTAGCTGCCCGACGGGATCTGACCGAACCCGGTCGCGGTGAACGTCGTGCCGGCGAGCGCCGCGGGAGACTCGCGGCGGATCGGGATCGGCGTCACGTCGGTGACGCCCGAGACGAGGACGAGGACGGCGACGTCCTGACCGACGAGCGCGCCGCTGAGGCCGCCCGCACCGCCCTCGGTCCAGACACCGGGCGTCGTGTAGACCGACTGCACGCGGAGCACGCGGCCTGCGCTGCCGGCTTGGCCGGCGTAGTCGCCGATGCCGACCACGAAGGCGCTCGCGGGCGAGGGGCCCGAGGCGCCCGAGTCCTGCACGCAGTGCTTGGCGGTGAGGACCACGCGCTCGTCGATCAGCGTGCCGCTGCACAGGCCTCCGCGGCTCTGCACCCAGACGACCGCCGGGTTGCCGCCCGGCGTGCCGCCGACGATCGGCGCGGGCTCGGCCTCCGTGCCTGCGCTCGCCGCACACCCTGCGGAAACGGCAGCCAGGCTCGTGACGAGGAATGCGAAGCGACGGGCGAGGAGCGTTCGTGACATGGCGGCTTTCGGTGGGCGGCCCCGACGGATCGGCTCGCCCGCTGCGGCCCCTGCCGTCCGCGGGCTGCGCCCGCTCCCGTCCAGGACCTCCGGTGCGAGCACTCTTTGCCTTGTACTGCAAAGCGCGAGCCGAGCGATGGAGCGCGTGCGCGCGCGATTCGCGCACGCTCCGTCAGAGCGCGAACGATGCCCGCGGTGCGCTCGTCAGCGTTTGCACGCCCCGTGCGTTCACTCACGAACAACCGGGGAGGTGGCGACCGGCGACCGATCGGCGATGATCGCCACGTCGATGACTCCCGAGACCTGGATCAGCGCGATCTCGGCCGTCGTGTTCCTCGCGGTCGGGGTGCTCGCGGTGCTGCGCGCGAAGACCTCGCCGCTGGCGCCGCCGCTCTCGCGGATGACCGCCTCGCTCTTCGCGTACGAGACGTTCGAGGTCCTCAAGCACACGACGGGGCGCGACGAGATGAGCTACCTCGAGGCGGGCGCGGCGGCGCTCGTCACGCCCAGTGCGATCGCGCTGGCCGTCCAGTTTCTCGGCGAGTGGCGACGCCTGCGCCTCTTGATCGTGATCGGCGCCACCTACTTCTCGAGCATCTCGCTCGCCTGCATCGCGGCGACGTTCGTGCCCGCGCTCCGGAGCTTCCCGAACAGCCCGGCCTGGGCCATCGCGATGCTGGCCGGCATCCTCCCCGAGTTCTCGTTCGTGGGGTGGCGCCTGTTCCGCCACGCGCGACGCGCGTCGGCCGAGGAGCGCGCGCGCACGCAGCTGCTCGTGCTCGCGCTCGCGGTCGGTGTCTGCGGCGTCTCGAGCGACCTCGCGAGCATCGCGGGCGCGAGCACGCCGCGCGTCGCATCGTTCGGGCTCATCGCCGCAGCGATCCTCCTCGCGCTGCTCGCGCTGCGCTTCTCGTTCGTCGAGAAGATCTCGGGGCTCGTGTTCGTGAACGCGCTCGCGATCGCGTGCTTCCTCGTGCTCGCGACCTCGCTCGCCGTCACCTTCCTCGAGACGAGCGTCGAGCTCTTGATCGTGGTGCTGCTCGCGATCCTCGTGGCGGCGATGGCCACGCTCCGCCCGATCGTGGCGGCGCTGAGCGAAGAGCGGGCACGTGCGCGCTACCTGGTGACGCTCGGGCGCTTCTCGGCGCAGATGGCCCACGACCTCAAGAACCCGCTCGCGGCGATCCGCGGGGCCGCGCAGTTCCTCGTGGAGGAGAAGGCGCGGGGCACCTCGCTCGACGATCACGCGGCCTTCGTCGAGCTGATCCTCGAGCAGACGGACCGGCTGGCCCGCGTGGTGAGCGACTACCAGCGCATCGGGCGCGCCGAGGTCGCGCGCACGCCCACCGAGATGAAGGCACTCGCCGAGGAGATCGCGGCCGCCCAGCGCGCCGCGCGGAGCGACGTCTCGTTCGTCGTGAACGTGGCGAGCGACGTGGGCGCGCCGGCGCTCGATCGGGATCTGGTGGCCGGCGCGCTCGAGAACCTCGCGAAGAACGCCGCCGAGGCGAAGAGCAAGACGGTCGAGATCGGAGCGGCGCGCGCCAAGACGCGCCTGCACCTCTGGGTGAAGGACGACGGCGCCGGGATGGACGCGCGCGTACGCGAGCGAGCGTTCGACGAGTTCTACACGACCAAGGCGACGGGCACCGGCCTCGGCCTCGCGTTCGTCGGGCGGGTCGCCGAGGCGCACGGCGGGGTCGCGCGGATCGACTCCGAGCCCGGGCGCGGCACCAAGGTCGAGATGGATCTGCCGGCGTGAGCGAGGGGCGGAGCCTGCTCGTGGCCCTCGCGCTGCTCGTGGGCATCTCGGCGAGCGCCACGCCCGTCCGCGCGCAGAGCGAGGGGCCCACGCTGCTCTTCGGTGGCGACGTGATCTTCGACGATCCGATCGACTACGCGCTCCGGCAGATGCACCGCTCGCGCGACGACGCGGCATCCTATGCGTCGCTCTTCGAGGAGCTCGCGCTCGGCGACGCGGACCTCACGATCGTCAACCTCGAGACGCCCGTCGGCGAGCGCGTGCGGGCGCGCGAGGACGGCTACGACGTGCCGGTCTTCGCCGCGCCGCCGGCATTCCTCGATGCGATGGCCCGCGCGGGCGTCGACGTGGTCACCGTCGCCAACAACCACGCGTACGACCAGGGCGTGACGGGGCTCGAGGAGACGCTCGCCCACGCGCAGGCGGCCGGCATCGCCGCGGTGGGCGCCGGCGCCGATCGGGCGCGCGCCTTCGAGGCGCTCGTGCGAGACGTGGGCGGACATCGCGTCGCCCTCGTGTCGGCCAGCGAGGGCGTGAACCTCGCGGCGCGTGCCGGCGAGCCGCCCTCCCCGCGCATCGCGCTCCTCGACGAGGCCCTGCTCGCGCGCGCCGTGCACGAGGCCCGCGCGCGCTCGGAGCTGACCATCGTGGCGCTCCACTTCACGGACGCGGGCCCCGAGAGCGCGCTGCCGACCGACGAGATGCGAGCCTGGTGTGAGCGCGCCGCCGAGGCCGGCGCGGATCTCGTGATCGCGCACGGCCCGCACGTGCCGGGCCCGCGCGAGACGGTGCGCACGAGCGACGGGCGCGAGGTCGTCGTGCTCACTTCCCTCGGGAACCTCGTCGCGGCGATGCGGGCCGATCACGACGAGCGCGCTCGCGCGAGGCCCTCGGTCCGCGACGCCGTGCTCGCGCGGGTGCGCACGCGGACGAGCTCCTCGGGCCGGCTCGCGGTCGAAGGGATCGAGCTCTGGCCCTTCTACATCGACGTCTCGCCTCGCGCGGCGAGCGGCGAGACGCCCTCGCGCTTCGTCCGCCCGCTCTCGATTCCATCGGAGATCGCCCGCGCGACGGGCGCCGATTGCGGGCACGCGTGCGAGGAGCGCGCGCGGGAGCTCGCGGCCCGGCGTGATCGGCTCGCGGCTCTCTTCGGCGTGCCGGCCGCGCCGATCGTGGCATCGACCGCGCCGAGGCCGGGAGCGACGATACCTGCGCCGATCGAGCCCGAGACGCCGGCCGAACGCGTCGAGCTGGGGCTCGTGTTCGCGCCCGCGAGCGCCCGCGAGGAGCGCCACGACGACGACGCCGCCCACGCGCTCGCCGCACGCCTGCGCGCCGATCACCGGCTGCGCGTGACCATCGTCGCGCACCCGGCGCCGGGGGAGTCACGCACGCTCGCCGCGCGGCGAGCCCACCACGCGCGAGGCCTCGTGTCCGTGCTCGGGCCCTCGCGCGCGCGCTTCGATCTGACCGTGGGCGCGCCCGCCACCGACGCGCGCGTCGAGGTCTTCGTCGCGCCCGAGGACGCGGAGCGGGAGCGCTCGGACGAAGCGCCCCGAGGCGATCACTGAACGGTGATCGCGTCCGACGCGGGCGAGATCTGTCCGAAGCGATCCACCCACGAGAGACGCGCGACGAGCGGCGGATCGGACGGGCTCGTCCAGCCGGGCGCCGCCGTCGGGCACGCGCCGCCGGGATCGGTGTAGACGACCATCTCCGTCTGGCCCACGGTCGCGCGCATCCACGCCGCCGGCGTCGCGTCGGTGTTCCACGTGACGAGCGAGGCGACGACGCCCTCCGGCACGGGGAACTCCAGATCGGCCCGCACCTCGATGCGCTGGCCCGAGGAGCCGAGCCCGCTCGCCGCCACGCGTCGCATCTGCCGCACCGCCGGCCGCACGGGAACCGCCGGCGGCGCGCCCGCGCCCAGCGTCAGCGTGGCATCGGGCCCGAGGCCGTGCAGCGTCCACAGGCCGCGCCGCACCTGCGCGTCGAAGGGCACGCGGAACAAGCCCGGCGCGATCGCGACGGGCGTCAGGGTGACCGACGTCCGGCGCCCGCGCGTGACGGTGATCGCGGGCAGCGTCGCCTCCGCGAGCGCGCCGCCCGAGGCGGGATCGAGCGCGACGACGAGCCCCCCGCCCGTGCGCGGGAAGGTCGTGCTCAGCGTGGTGAGCGAGCGCGCGGTCCAGCCGCACTGTGCCGCCGCAGCGAGCGTGAGCGAGGAGCCGAGCGCGACGACGAGCGCGACGACGACGGAGGTGCGGAGAGCGCGCATGAGCGCAAGCGTCTCCCCGAGCGCCCGCGGGAAGCAAGGTCGTCGTGCGCGAAAGCCCGCGGTCTCCGGCCCCCTCCGCCAAGGCCGCCCATTGTGCGCGGGCGCCCTCGCGCACCCCGATCGACGTGGTTACGATGAGGAAGATGTTCGAGCCCTTCGCCCGCATCGGAGACGGCGTCCTCCGCACGCAACTGCGCCTCGGGGGTTTTCGTAGCCAGTTCGTCACGACGCGCGCCGGACGCATGCACGCGCTCGTGGCGAGTGGCCACGGCGATCTGCCCCCCTTCGTGCTGCTGCACGGCTTCGCTGCGGCCTCGCACTACTACGGCGGGGTGGCGTCGCGGATGCTGCCGCTCGTGCGCGAGGTGGTCGCGCCCGATCTACCCGGCCACGGCAAGAGCGCGGGCGACGCGAGCGTCATCGACTGGTCGACCCTCGAGGACGGGCTCCTCGACACGCTCGATCACCTGATCGATCGCCCTGCCATCGTCTTCGGGAACTCGCTCGGCGGCGCCGCCGCCGTCCGCTACGCCGCCCGGCGCCCGCAGAACGTGCGCGGCCTGTTCCTCGTCGCCCCCGGCGGCGCGCCGATGGACGATGCGACCTTCCGATCGTTCCTCGCCCGCTTCGCGCTCGACGATCACGACGACGCGCTCGACTTCGTGGATCGGCTCTTCGCGACGCCGCCGCCGTATCGACACCTGCTCGCGTGGGGGACGCGCCAGCAGTTCCGCCGGCCCACGATGCGCGCGCTGATGGAGCGCGGCCTCGCGATCGACCTGCTGACGCCGTCGGAGCTGCGCACGCTCTCGATGCCCACGCACGTGGTGTGGGGCGGGGCCGATCGCATCCTTCTTCCGTCGCACCTCTCTTTCTTCCGCGATCACCTGCCGAGCCACGCGACGCTCGAGGTGGTTCCCCGCTTCGGCCACACGCCCCACATGGACCACCCCGAGGCGCTCCACACGATGCTCGTCGGGTTCGCCCGCGAGGCCGCGCCGAAGCGCTCGACACCGGGGACGATCGCGGCGGGCTCCCGATCGACGCCGTCGGGGGCGTGACGCGGGTCACGCGCGCGCAGTGCCGTTCGCGCGAGCGCCGTGCCGTCGGGGCGCGGAACGTGACGAGCGTGTGCGCTGCTGTCACGCTGCGCGCATGACTTCTCGTCGTTCCACGGTCGCCGCTTCTCTCTCGATCTTGCTCGCGCTCGCGGGCGCGGGCTGCGGCGGCACCACGCCCGCGAACTCGGATGCCGGCTCCGATGCGGGCGCGCAGCAAGTGGATGCCGGCCGCGACACGGGCACCACGCCCGACACGGGCAGCCGCCCGGACGCCGCCACCACCGCCGACGCCGGCTGCACGATCAGCCCGACGTTCGACGACGTGAGCACGCAGATGTTCCAGGTCACCTGCGGCGGCCCGATCAACTGCCACGGCAGCTCCGGAATCCACGGCGGCGATCTCGCGCTGCAGTCGCCCTCGACCTACGCCGCGCTCGTCGGCGTCGAGTCGGCGGCCGACCCGGCCATCCTCCGCGTCGATCCCGGCCACCCCGAGACGAGCCTGCTCTACCGCAAGCTCGTCGACGACCTGCCGGGAGACGGCACGCTGGGCGGCCCGATGCCCGCCGGCGAGGGCATCCAGTGGCACCAGCTGCCGGACGAGCAGATCGAGCTCGTGCGCTGCTGGATCGCGAACGGCGCACCGGAGTGAGCGCGGGCTGAAACGCATGAGGGCCGCGGCGTGCTCGCCCGGCCCTCGTCGCGAAGCTCCCGCGCGGGCTACCTGTTCGGCTCGCCCACTCCGCGCCCTCCCGTCCGCGGCTGCGCCGCTCCCGTCCGGGCACTCCGCGAGGCGAGCACTCTTGCTGATCACTGCACCGGGACGACGCTGAGGCGCAGCGAGCCCATGGTGCGCGGCACGTCGCCCTGCGAGCGCAGCTCGAGCGCGAAGTCGCCGCCGGTCGCGATCTGTGCGGCCGTCACGTCAGCCACGCCGATGAGCTCGTCGGAGCCGACGTCGTCGTCATAGACCGAGAAGCGGATCGGGAAGTCCTCGGCGTGGTAGGCGCCGGGGAGCCAGTGGTCGAGCGTGATCTCGTGCGTGTCGGCGCTCGCCGTGGTCCGCTCGATCTCGCGCTGGCCCGGGACGCTCGCGACGACGACGTAGGGATCGGGCTCGCTGCCGATCATGTCCCACGCGCTGCCGCTCGCGCTCGCCGTCGCGACCGTGAGGCCGGTGAGATGCACGCGGACGGGCCGCGAGCTCACGGCGGACGACGACGTCGTCGTCGCGGAGGTCGACGAGCTCGAGGTGCTGGTCGTCGACACCGACGTGGTCCCCGTGCCGGTCGACACGGTGGTGGTCGCCGTCTCGGGCGGCGGCGGGCACACGCGCACACGCGCGGTGGACGAGAGCGTCGCGTCCGTGTGCGGCGTGACCAAGAGCAGCGTCGGGCAGCCGAGCGCGGGGACGAGCGCGTGCTGCGACTGATGCGGCGCGGTGAGCTCGAACACGCGCGTCCCGGTCGGCGTCGCGGCCGTGCCGCCCTGGAGCACCGTGTCGTAGAAGCGCTCGAAGTCCGCCTGGCAGACCGCGTCGACGTACACGCCGCCACCCTCCTCGAGCTCCATCTCGAAGCGCTGGTTGCCGTGCGAGGTGTCGATCGGGCCGATCACGTCGAGGCCGCCGGGGAACACGCTGAGGCGCTGGTTCACCGACCACGCGGCGATGCCGGCCTCGGCCGCGTAGGGGCGCACCGGCACCTGCCCGCGCTCGAGGGCGCCGACCATGAAGTCCATCTGCTGCGAGTCCATCGCGTAGGTGACGGTCATCCCGCTCGCGAAGCGATCGTGCAGGCGCTGGCTGCCCTCGTCGGTCACCTGCTGCCGCGCGCGGTCGTCGGCGCTGCTGCCGGTCATGGAGAGCAGGCCGCCGAGCACGCCCGAGAAGGCGCCCGTCGCGTGGGCCTGCACGAGGCCGCGCGGCTCGACGTGCGCTTGCAGCGCGTGCGCCGGGTCGTCGGTGAGGGGGCGCATCCAGATGGTGACGATGCGCGCGTTGTGATCGTAGGCGATCTCCATGCGCGCCGTGAACGCCGCGGTCGCGTCGAAGCGCAGGTACTGCTGCACGCGGAAGCCCATCGACTCGCGGTCGACCCAGGTCCAGCCCGTGCCGCCGATGGAGAGGTCGAGCACGCCGTCGTGCGAGTGCGAGGTGCAGTCGCGGATCCACCAGCGGCCGACGGTGGGATCGAGGCCCGAGTCCGGGCCGGAGTGCCCGCCCTCGCCGGGCAGGCCGATGAACGTGCCGCGCAGCGAGTCGCAGATCCGAGGCGCGACGACGTCGGCCATCATCGTCTGCACGTCGTCCCCGGCGCCGGTGCCCGTGCTCGAGGACGAGTCGCCACCGCTCGTCGACGACGATCCCCCGCCGCTGCCATCCCCCTGCTGCAAGACGGGCGATGGCGCGCATCCCGCGCCGATCGCCAACGCCCCGCAGATCCCGAACCAAGTCCCGAACGCCTGCCTGCGCATGGAAGCCCTCATACCGCAGACCGACCTACGCGCGAAGAGGGCCGTTCTCTTCCCTCGGATGCGACGGGCGGCGCGCGACGGGCGACGGCTCGGCGCGCCGGCGCGCCCTCACCCGAGGTGCGTGCAGCGGTTCCCGAGGCACTGGTTGCCCTCGCCCGTGCAGCAGTCGGCGTCCGTCGCACAGGCCTCGCCCTCGTGCGAGCACTCGACGATGTCGGGCGGCACGCACATCGGGCCCGAGCCCGTGTCGCGGCAGAAACCGCTACAACACTCGCCGCTCGTCGCGCACGAGAGGCCGTCCATGTGGCAGGGCTCCTGCGTCCAGAACGCGGCCATGTTGTGGTCGGCCACGTTCTGCTGCGGCAGCCAGTACGGCGCGAAGCTCGGGTCGCTCCCCGGCGTCGGTGACGAGCGCACGGCCGCGACCCAGAGCTGACGGCGGCCCGTGCCCGCGGTACCGACCACCGCGTTGCCGTAGTCACGCGTCGAGAAGAACGCGAGCCAGAAGTAGCCGCCCTCGTCGAAGGGCGAGAACGTGGGATAGAAGGACGTCGAGCCGCCGCCGTTCAGGTGCTCGAGCGCGTAGGCCGTCGCGCCGTCGCGCGAGACCATCTCGACACGCGCCGGCTGGAGGTCCTGGGGGAAGCGGCCCGGATCGAGGTACGAGCGGCTGTGCTGGCCGTGCTGGAACGCGATGTACGCCGAGTCGGGTGACCACGACGGGCGCGCGATGACGGCGGGCGAGCCGGCCGGGAGGATCGTGCGCGGCGCGCCGAAGGTGTCGCCCGGCATCACGTCGATCACGCCGAGGTCGCCGCGCGTGAAGTCGACGGCCCAGCCGCCGTCGGTGCTCGTGACGAACGCGATCTGCGTCCCGTCGGGCGACCACTCGGGGTGCGCGGCCTGGGCGGTGGGAAGCGTCGACGGGATCGTCGCGCCGGTGTTGCCGTCGATCAGGAACAGGCGCGTGCTCGTGCTCGCGACGAGGCGCTGGTTGTCGGGGCTGAAGCTCGCGCTCAGGAAGCTGACGACGCCGGGCGGGACGATCATCGGCGGCGGACTGGCCGTGGTGTCGCCCGTGAGATCGAAGATGGCGCTCGTGTCGCCGCCGTCCCAGAGCTCGGCCGCCATGCGGCGACCGTCGCGGCTGATCGCGTGGCACGCGACGCACTGCCGGTCGTCGCGCGCGCGGATCGGCGGGTTGGGCATGAAGTCCGTGAGGCCGCTGCCGTCGCCGTTGATGCGCTGGATGCGGCCGCGCCCGAGATCCCAGTAGTAGATCGCGCCGCGGATCGTCGCGTCGGCGAAGCGGATCGTGACGGGCGTTCCGCGGATGACGGTGTCGGTCGCCGCCTGCCAGCGATCGACCGCGATCGTGATGGGCGCTTCCGGCATCGCCTCGGCGGCCGCGCGCCACGCGTCGCGCGTGACCGCCCAGTGGTAGCCGAAGCCGCCACCGGTGTGCAGCACGTAGCCGCGGACCGTGACGCCCGGCCCCTCGAGGCGAACCTGGTAGAGATCGTTGGCGTCGCCCCCCGACCACTGCACGTCGGCCGGGTACACGTTCTGCGGCATCTCGGCGCCGTCGAGGGGATAGAGAAGCGTCGCCGCGCGCGCGGGATCGTCGACGGGCGTGACGCCGGGCCCGAAGTGACTCGCCGCGTCGGAGGGCGCGCCGGTGTCGAGGACGTTGCGCTCGATCGCGACGGTCACGGTGGCCGTGGCCATGCGGCTCGACGCGCTGACCGTGACGGTGACGGTGCCCGGCACGACCCCGCCCGCGGTGACGACGCCGGTCGTGCGATCGACCGAAGCGATCACCGGCCCGTCCCCGGACCAGACCCCGTTCGTCAGCTCGCTCGTGGAACCGTCGTCGTAGTCGGCGATCACCGCGAGGTCGACCGTGGGCATCGCGCCGTCGACCGCCGTGAGCGTGGCGGTCGCCGGCTCGACGTGGATGCCCGTGAGTGTCCGCAGATGCGCGTCGTCACCGGGGCCGCCATCGCGGCCGATGCCGACGTCGAAGCCGTTGCCGTCGAGCGCCACGCGGCACGCGCCGTCGACGCAGACCTGCGAGGTGGAGCAGTCCTGGTTCGTGCGACACGAGCGGCCCGGCGGCGCGCCCCCATCGCAGGCGGCGGAGAGGAACGCGGAGCCGAGTGCGAGGGCGAGCAGCAAGCGACGCATCCCCGAAGGATACCGAAACGGGCCGGGAAATGCGCCTACGACCCGCGCGCGATAGGCTCGGCCGATGAGCAGTCTCGTGTCCCTCCGGAGCAAGCGCGATCACGACGGTCGAGGTCGTGCGGCGCGCTTCCTCCCGACGACGCGGTCCGACATGGAGGCGCGCGGCTGGGACGCGCTCGACGTCCTGCTCGTCAACGGCGACGCGTACGTCGATCACCCGGCCTTCGGCGCCGCGCTCATCGGCCGCTTCCTCGAGGCCCGCGGCTACCGTGTCGGCATCGTCAGCCAGCCGCGCTGGGATCGCCCCGACGACCTGCTCGCGATGGGCGCGCCGCGCCTCTTCGTCGGCATCACGGCGGGCAACCTCGACTCGATGCTGAACAAGCTGACCGCACAGAAGAAGGTGCGGTCGGACGATCAGTACTCGCCCGGCGGCCGCACCGGCGCGCGCCCCAACCGCGCGACCATCGTCTATTCGAACCTCGTCCGCAGCGCGATGCCGGGCGTGCCGATCGTGATCGGCGGCATCGAGGCGTCGCTGCGGCGCATCGCGCACTTCGACTACTGGTCCGAGCCCTCGCCTCCGCGAGGGCTCGCGCGGGCGGAGCGAGGGGTGGGGCCCCCAGCCGGCTCCGCCGGGCGGGGCGGGGCCGAGCATCGGCCCCGTTTGAGTCCGTGCGTGCGTCGCTCGATCCTGCTCGACGCCAAGGCCGACCTCTTGATCTTCGGCATGGGCGAGCGCCCGGTCTGGGAGGTCGCCGATCGCCTGCGGGCGGGCGCGCGCATCGACGAGATCCGCGACGTGCGCGGCACGGCCTACACCCTGCGGAAAGGGCAGTGGGAGTCGCTCGAGAAGAGCCGCTTCGTGCGCGACGGCAAGACGCTCTGGCTTCCCTCCTACGAAGAGGTCGCGCAGGACGACGAGGCCGGGCGCGAGGCGTTCCGCGAGATGTCGCGCGCCTTCCAGCACGAGACCAACCCCGGCAACGGGCGCCCGATGCTCCAGCCGCACGGGACGGAGGCCGTCTACTTCAATCCGCCGGCCGTCCCGCTCGAGACGGCGCTCATGGACGAGCTCTACGACCTGCCGTTCACGCGCTTGCCGCACCCTTCGTACACCGAGCGCATCCCGGCCTACGAGACGGTGAAGCACTCGATCGTCACGATGCGCGGCTGCTTCGGCGGCTGCACGTTCTGCTCGATCACCGAGCACGAGGGCCGCGTGATCCAATGGCGCTCGGCCGAGAGCGTGCTCCGCGAAGTGCGCGCGCTGCGTCGCATGGAGGGCTTCCACGGCGTGGTGAGCGACGTGGGCGGCCCGACGGCGAACATGTACGCGATGAAGTGCAAGGACGAGAAGATCGAGAGCGCGTGCCGCCGCCTCTCGTGCGTGCACCCGGGCGTCTGCGAGAACCTCGTCACCGATCACGCCCCGCTCGTCGATCTGCTCCGCAAGGTGCGCAAGGAGCCGGGCATCAAGAAGGCGTTCGTCGCGAGCGGCGTGCGCTACGACCTCGCCGAGCTCTCGCCCGAGTTCGTGAAGGAGCTCGCGACCCATCACACGGGCGGCCAGCTCTCGGTCGCGCCCGAGCACGTCGACGAAGAGACGCTCGAGCGGATGAAGAAGCCCGGCAAGGAGAGCTACGAGCGCTTCGCCGACATGTTCGGTGCCGCGTGCGAGAGCGCCGGCAAGGAACAGCACCTCGTTCCCTATTACATCTCGGGCCACCCGGGCACGACCGACGCCGCGATGATCGACCTCGCGCTCTACCTGAAGAGGCGCGACATCCGCCCGCGACAGGTGCAGGACTTCATCCCGACGCCGATGTCGATGGCGACCGCGATGTACTACACGGGCTTCGACCCCTTCACGCGCGAGCGCGTCTTCACGGCGCGCACGTTGCGCGACAAGCGCCGGCAGAAGGCGCTCCTGCTCTATTGGGATCCGGCGCACCACGAGCTGGCGCGCGAGGCGCTGATCGCGAATGGCCGTGGGGATCTCATCGGCAGCGGGCCGCACGCGCTCGTGCCGCCTGCGACCGGCAAGGGCTCGCTGTCCATCCATGCGCGCGGAAAGCGGCCTGGGCAGAAGCCGCGCGGCCCCGAGGGGCGCGAAGGTGGCGCCCGCGCGCGGCGTGCGTAGGGCCACGAGACGGCGCGTCGTGTGCGCCCGGGGGGACCATCACACGTGAGCCCGCGTCCGCGCCCGCGCCCACGCTTCCAGCTCGAGACCGCGCTCGATCCGAAGGACGTGCGCGATCGCGTCCTGGCACTGATCAAGAAGGACGCTCGCTTGCGCGGCATCGCGTTCGAGCACCGCCTCGAGATCGGCATGGGCCAGGGCGAGTCGCACTTCTACTCGCCCCAGCTCGTCGCGAAGATCGAGCCGCGCGCCGGGGGAGGCAGCGTGATCCACGCGCGCTTCGGCCCGGACGCGTACGTGTGGGCGTTCTACGTGATGGGCACGGGAGCGCTCACCGTGCTCACCCTCTTCGCGTCGATCCTCGGCCTCGGCCAGTGGTACGTGGGCATGACCCCCGTCGCGTTCGTCGTCGCGCCGATCGCCGCGGTCGCCGCGGGCCTGGTCTACGGCGCGTCCTACGTGGGACAGGGCCTCGGGTACCCCCAGATGCACCTCCTGCGCGCGACGCTGACCGAGGCGATCGACGCAACCGAGCCGGCCGACGGGTAGGTCCTATGGCCCCTCGAGCGCACTCGATGCACGCACGGCGCAAGGTTTGCCGGCCGATCTGCGGAAAAACCCGAGCGAGATACAGGCACGCCGCATGCGACGAGGCCTGACATGACCAAAGCGATCCCCACCATCCAGAAGTTCATGACCACGACCCCGCACTCGGTGGGGCCCGCGCAGCCACTCTCCGTCGCGCACAAGATGATGCACGACCACCACATCCGGCACCTGCCGGTCCTCGACGGCGGGCGCCTGGTCGGGATGCTCACCGAGCGAGACGTGGCCCTCATCACCGCGATGAAGGACGTCGACGCGACGAAGACGACGGTCGAGGACGCGATGAGCACGAGCGTCTACTCGGTCTCGCCCGATGCGGCACTGGACGAGGTGGCCGTCGCGATGGCCGAGCACAAGTACGGCTCGGCCGTGGTGCTCCAGAACGCGAAGGTCGTCGGCGTCTTCACGACCGTCGACGCGTGCCGCGCGCTCGCGGAGCTGCTGCGCGGGCGCCTCGCGAAGTGACGACCAGCCGACTCGGCGACCAAAGGAACGAAAGGAAAGCCCCATGACCCAGCCCAACTTCCGCATCGTCGTCGGCGTCGGCTTCACCGACGCGTGTGAGCACGCCGTGCTCCAGGCGCTCGCCCTCTCCTCGCGCATCCCGGGCACCGAGCTGCACTTCGCGGCGGTGCTCGACGCCGACGTCGAGCATCGCGGGCACATCGCCAAGGTCGCCGACCGCATGGTCGAGACCGAGACGAAGCTCCAGAAGTTCGTGCAGGACATCGCCGTGAAGGCGAACTCGGTCCGCAGCGAGATTCCGATCGTCTATCACGTGCGCCTCGGCAAGCCGGTCGCGGCGCTCACGCAGGTCGCCTTCGACGTCGACGCGGCGCTCGTGGTGGTGGGCACTCGCGCCCGCTCGCGCGCGGCGAAGCTGATCCTCGGCTCGGTCGCCGAGTCGCTCCTCACGGACGGGCGCTACCCCGTGCTCGTGGCGCGGCCCTACGACACCTCGGGCATGGTGCGCTCGGCGAAGCCGGACCCGCGGCGTCCCGGCGAGGCGCTCACGGCCGACCGCGACTCGATGCTGCAGTCGAGCGATCGTGTCGACTTCGGCAATCGCGCCTCGCACATCTCCGGCTTGCTCTGAGTCGAGCGCCTGCGCGCGGCCAGCCCCGCGCGCGCCGGTCCGCGGTGGTCGTCACCGCGCGCCCTCGCCCCAGGTGAGACGACGGGCGACGATGCGGAGCACGAGACCCCGGTGATTCCGACGGAACACGCGGTGCAGACATGCACCGCGTGCTCGCCGAGCTCTTCTCCGACACGGTCGCTCCCGTCCCGCTCCCACCTCCTCCGACGGAGGTGCGCCGCATCTTCGGCGGCGCCCTCGCCGCGGAGGTCGAGGAGTACTTCGAGCACGGCGCCCACGTCGCGCCGGGCGACGTCGTCCTCGACGTCGGCGCCAACATCGGCGCGTTCGCGGGCGCCGTCGCCACGCGTACCCAGGGCGACGTGACGCTGCACTGCTTCGAGCCGGCGGCGCCGCTCTTCGACACGTTGCGATCGAACTTCCGGCGGCACCCGCTGCTCGCGCGCACGCGCCACGCGCTCCATCCCGTGGCGCTCTCCACGCGCGAGGACGACGGGCGCGAGCGCGCCTTCTATTACTTCCGCCACCTCCCCACCGACAGCACCTACGATCTCGAGCGCAAGCTCGACGCCTTCCGCGACACCGTGCGTCGCGCTGCACGCGCGCTGGAAGGCTCCGAGCGCGACGGCTGGCTGCGGCAGCGCGGAGGGCGCTCGCTCGCGCGCGTGCTCGACTGGCTGTGCCGCGACGAGAGCCGGCTCGGCCCCTGGATGGCCGAGCGCGTCGCGGGGCTCGAGACGTTGCGCTGCCGTCTCGCATCGCTCGAGCGGTTCGCCGCACAGCACGAGCTGCCGCGCATCGACCTCTTGAAGATCGACGTCGAGGGGGCCGAGCTCGACGTCCTGCGCGGCGTGGGCGACGCGTGGCCGCGGGTGCGCCGCGTGGTGGTGGAGACCGACCGGCGGGAGGGCCGGGAGCGCGCGGTGATCGAGCTGCTCACCGCCCACGGGCTCCGTGTGACCTCGTGCCGGCCGCCACGCGTGGCCGCCGACGGCGACCGCTCGCTCTTGGTCATCTGCGCCTCGCGTGGTTGAGGCGCAATGCGCGCGCGGGGAGAACGCCGCGCATCTGCTAGGCTCTCGTGGCGTGACCCGCGCAGCGCACGACGGCGAAGGCCGCTGGGACTTCTACTTCTTCGTCGTCGACGGGCGGCCGTGCTCCACGATGCTCGACCTCTCGCTCATCGCGAAGGCGCCCGACGCGACGCGCCCGTGGCTCTTGAGCGTGCGCCTGCCCCTCCGCGAGCCGCGCCCCGACGGGCTCACCACGAACGCCGAGGCGAGCGAGCTCGGCAAGCTCGAGGACAGCCTCGTGCGAGCGCTCGACGCCCACTGTGGCGGTGTGTTCGTGGGCCGCATGACGTGGAACGGCGTGCGCGACCTCTTCTTCTACCTGCAGCGCACCGAGACGCTCGAGCAGGCATTGGCGGCCGGCCTCTCGGGCGGGACGCCGCGGCGCCTCATGACGCGCAAGCAGCGCGATCCGGAGTGGCGCCACTACCTCGACGTGCTCTATCCGGGCCCGCTCGAGTGGCGCTGGATCGAAGATCGCCGCCTCGTCGAGACGCTCGCCGCCGCCGGCGACAAGAGCGACATCGCGCGGCCGATCGAGCACCTGGCCTCGTTCGCTTCGCGCGAGGCGGCCGAGGCCTGGGCGCTCTCGGTGAAGCAGATGGGGTTCGAGGTCGAGATCGAGCGCACCGACGGCGACGGGCGCTGGAGCGCCCACGCCGTGCGCGAAGACCGGAGCGAGCTCGCCCACGTGCACGACATCGTCGAGCGCCTCTACGGTCTGGCCGAGGAGCAAGAGGGCACCTACCAGGGCTGGGAGTGCGCCGTGGTCCGCGGGCACGACGCCTGATCGACCCCACGCGGGGGCCGAGATCGCACGCGAAGTCGTGGGTGCGCGCTCGGACCGATGAGTTTCGGCGGGAGCGCCAGTCTCACTCGGCATGAGCCCCTCCTCCGCCCTTCCCTCCCCGGCTGCGACCCTCGCCGGCCTCGGGCCCGGCGTTCCGTCCGGCGGGCGCCCCGATGCAGCGCTGGGCGCCACGCTCCCGGCGCCCTCGATCGACGTCGTGCTGGACGCGACGACGAACTACGGCCGCGCGCTCCGCACCACGAACGCCTCCATCCTGCCGCGCCTCGAGCGCGTCGGCGCGGCCGGCGCGCGCCTCGTGCCGAGCGAGGGCCAGCGCTACGCGAGCGTCGAGACGATCGGCCGCGGCGGCATGGGCGAGGTCGCGCTCGTGGAGGACCGCGACATCGGCCGCCAGGTCGCCGTCAAGCGCCTCCTCGGCGGCGCCAGCGCGCCGAGCGACGTGGCGCGCTTCGTCGACGAGGTGCGCACCGTGGGCCGCCTCGAGCACCCGAACATCGTCCCCATCCACGACGTCGGCGTCGACGAGCAGGGCCGACTCTTCTTCGTGATGAAGTACGTCGACGGCGAGACGCTCGAGAGCGTGATCGCGCGCCTGCGCGCCGGCGACGCAGCGACCCGGCGCACCTTCGACGCCACGCGCTGCCTCGAGATCTTCGCCGGCCTGCTCCGCGCGCTCTCGTTCGCCCACGAGCGCGGGATCCTGCACCGCGACGTGAAGCCCACGAACGTGATGATCGGCCGCTTCGGGGAGGTCGTCTTGATGGACTGGGGCGTGGCGCGGCCGATCGGCGGCGCGCGCGAGGGGAACCAGGCGACGGCGACGACGAGCGACGAGCGCGCGAGCGTGACGAGCGTCGGCGCGCTCGTCGGCACGCCGCTCTACATGTCGCCCGAGCAGGCGAGCGGACAGAACGACGCGCTCGATGCGCGCAGCGACCTCTACGCCGCCTGCGCGGTGCTCCACGAGATGCTCGACCGCGGCCACCACCGCTTCGAGAACGAGGCCTCGCTGCCGGCGTTGCTCCACGCGATCCGCACGACCGACCCCGCGCCACTGTCGAAGATGTTCCCGCACGCGGGCGACGTCCCGGCCGAGATCGTCCACTTCGTGCGCCGCGGGCTGCGCCGCGATCCGAGTGAGCGCTGGCAGAGCGCGAGCGAGATGCTCGCCGAGCTGCATCGGATCGCGGACGGCCGCTTCCGCGTGCAGTGCGCGGCCACGCTCGGAAAGCGGGCGATGCGCTCGCTCGGGCGCTTCGTGGACCGGCGCCCGCTCGTCGCGCTCACGCTCGCGGCGGCCACGACGCTCGGCGTCGCCGCCCTCGTCGTGCACGACCTCGTGGCTCTCGCGCTCTCGTGACGATCGACCGATGAGTTTCGCGCGCAGCCCCGGTCTCACGGGACGAGAGCGCAGCAGCAACGCGCACGAGCCCGACAACCTCTTCAGGAGCCATCGTCATGAGCATCGGCGTCTTCCTCACCGTTCGCGGCCAGTACGTTCCCCAGACCCTCGAGGCGTGCCGCAGCCTCCACAACGACACGGCCGGCTCGAAGGTCGGCATCGCGGCGGCCCGCGCGCTGGGCGACCTGAGCCACAAGGTCTTCGCGCCGGTCCCTACGCCCCAGACGAGCGCGAAGGAGGGCGAGGTCCTCTTCCTCGACTGGTGGCAGGACCCGAAGGGCCTGATGGAATTCTTCGCGAACGAGAACGTCCAGATGCAGGGACAGAAGCTCTTCAAGTCGCGCGATGCGAGCGTGTGGGTGCCCGCCAAGGGCGCGTTCTCGTACGCGTTGCCCGCGCCCGCGGGGCGCAACGAGCGCTACGTGGGGATGATCCGCGGGCCCATCGCCTCGCCGGACGCCGCGATCGAGATCTTCCGCAAGGCGGACATGGCCTCGCAACGCACGGCGCGCGCGCGCGGCCTGCTCTCGCACGAGGTGTTCCTCCGCCTGCACCCGCCCGGGCAGGACGGGCCGCTCGAGCTGCTCGGCGTCGACGTCTGGCACGACGCGGACGGGATGGCCGAGCACTACGCCGATCCGAACGAGATGCAGGGCATCTCGGGCGCCTTCACGGGCGCGCCCGATCCGAGCGTGTGGGCGCAGGCCCCCGGCCAGTGGTCGGAGTGGTGAGGAGCGCCCGCGGAGCGATACGCTAGGGCGATGGCGGATCCGAGCACGCCGAGCTTCGGTGCGACCTTCGAGCCCTACCGGCGCGAGGTCCGCGCGCACTGCTATCGCATGCTCGGATCCATCGCCGATGCCGACGACGCGACGCAGGAGGCGATGCTGCGCGCGTTCAAGTCGGAGGCCTCGCTGCGCGACGCGAAGGCGGCGCGCGCGTGGCTCTACCAGATCGCGACGAACGTCTGCCTCGACCGGCTGGGCCGGCGCACGAGCACCGACGACGTCGCGGCGATCGTCGACCCCTGTCCCGAGACGATCTGGGAGAGCATGGACGCCGGCCCCGAAGCGAGGATCTCGGCACGCGAGAGCGTCGCGCTGGCCTTCCTCGTCGCGCTCCAGGAGATGCCGCCGCTCCAGCGGGCCGCGCTCCTTCTCCGCGACGTGCTCGGGTGGTCCGCGGCCGAGACCGCGCAGCTGCTCGACGCCTCGGAGGCGAGCGTGAACAGCGCGCTCCAGCGCGCACGAGAGAAGTGCGGAGGCGCCGTGAAGCGCCCCGTGTCGCTCGAGCCCTCGATCGAAGATCTGCTCGGTCGCTACGTGCGTGCGTGGGAGTCGGGCGACGCGAGCGCGTTGACCTCGCTGCTGCGCGACGACGCGCGCCTCACGATGCCGCCCGGCCCGATCGTGGTGGGCTCGCACGCCATCGCCGAGTTCCTCGCGCCCATCTACGCGCGCCTCGGCACGGTCCGCGTGCTGCGCGTGCCGATGTTCGGCGGCGTGGGCTTCGCTGCGTACGCGCGGCAGCCGGGCGCCGACGTGCTCACGCCGGTCGTGCTCCAGCACGTGGAGGTGACGCCCGAAGGCATCGTGGCGCTGCACTCGTACCTGCGGCCGGCGCTCTTCCCGGCCTTCGGGCTGCCCGCGCAGATCGCGGACTGACGCCTGTTTCGGGCGTCACTCCCTCGTCACGGAAGGTGCATCGGGAACCGGTCGTTCTCTGGGCGACACGAAGAGAACGCCACCCGACGCAGACCGCGTGCGTCGCGACGAACGGAGCGCCCATGCCCCTGTACGACCTGTTCCCTTGGAACATCTCGTCCCCGGCCGCGTATCTGTCCTTCTACGCCCTGCTCGCGATCGGCGCGCTCCTCGCGCTGCGCGCGTACACGCGCGCCGTCCTCGAGCCCGTGCCTCCGCCCGCTTCGCTCGAGCGCCCGAAGGGCGAGGGCCCCTATCGCATCTCGCGCCGAGGGCGCGCGCGCACCCTGCCGCAAGCGCTCGAGCTCGCGGAGCTGCGCGCCGGCACGAGCGGGGTGCGCGATGCGATCCTCGCCGCGCTCGCCGCGAGCGGCGTTCTCCGCGCCGAGAAGAACGGCCTCGTGCTCTCCGACGTCGCCTCGGAGGACCCCGAGGTGCGCCCGCTGCAAGAATCGCTGCTGGCCCGCGACGCGCGTCGCGATCGGAGCGTCGTGGACGCCGCGACGTCGATCGCGCGCGAGCTCGGCCCGACGCTCCGCGAGTCACTGACCCGCGCTGGGCTCCATCCGACGAAGGCGCAGCGCGCTCGCGCGTGGCGCGCCGGCCTCGCCGTCGGCGCTGCGCTCGCCTTCGTCGGGCTCGTCCGCATCACGCGTGGGCTCTCGCTCGACCACCCGGTCACCTTCGCGATGATCGAGACGCTCGTCGCCGCGGCGCTCGCGCTCGCCGTCGGCGCGCACGTGCCACGCAGCCGCGCCGGCACGCGCCACCTCGAGGGGCTCGCGGTCGACGCGCTCCCGGCCGCCGTCCGCGCACGCAGCAGCGCACGCGTGTCGATGATCGATGCGGCGCTCGCGTCGGCCATCCTCGGCGTGACGGCCGGACACGCGGCCACGAGCGTCGCGCAGGCCGCGAGCGCCGTGCTCCACCAGGGCTCCGGCGACGGGGGCTGCGGCGGGGGCGGGTGTGGCGGCTGTGGCAGCGGCTGCGGCGGCTGAGACGCGCGTCAGGGCGGGCCGAAGAGCGCGCGCCCGAGCTCGCCGACGGAGCGCGACGCTCGCACGTGGCGCGCGAGCTCGCGGTACGGCTGGACGAGCACGAAGAAGGGGCGCCGCGCATCGTCGGGGGAGGCCCATCCGTAGCTCGTCTCGACGTCGCTCCGCTCGGCGGCGTAGGTGCCGAAGAGCCGATCGAAGACCAGCGTCATGCCGCCGAAGTTCTTGTCGCGATACACGCTCGCGTTCGCGTGGTGCACGCGATGCGCCGAGGGCGTGTTGAGGATCCCCTCGAGCGGGCCGAGCGGCGGCACCCACGCCGCGTGGAGCCAGACCTGGTAGAGGAGCGTGAGCGTGTAGACGCCGAGGATGCGCTCCGGCGCGAAGCCGAAGAGCGCGAGCGGCGCGAAGAACGCGAGCGTCATCGTCACGCGGCCGGTCCAGCCGAGCCGGAACGCCGCCGCGAGCGTGAGCTCGGAGGAGCTGTGGTGCACGGCGTGCGACGCCCAGAGCCAGCGCACGCGATGCGCGGCCCGGTGCGAGGTGTAGTGCCCGAGCTCGAGCCCGAGCAGCAAGAGCGCCCAGGTCCACCACGCGTCCGGCAGATCGACGACTCGATGCGCGAAGAAGAAGGACGCGAAGGGCAAGGTCAGCCAGAGCGGCGCGCGATCGACGAGCCGCCGGCCGAAGGCGAGGAACATCGAGGTGAGCGCCGATCGCACGTCGTAGGCGTGGCCGCGGCGCCGCTGGACGAGCGCCTCGATCAGCGTGAGCGCCACGACGAAGAAGGCGCCCAAGAGCTGTGCCTGTCGTGCCGTCTCTCCGAGCGCCTCTCCCACGCGCCGAGGATACGGCGTCCGTGCGACTGCCGCCGCCACGGCCGAGCCCACCGCGCCCGGCGGCGCGCGAGCGCGTCGCTAGGGCGCTCGCTCTCCCGCGTCGATCGCGTCGAGCAGCGATCGCACGCGCGCGTGCTCCCTCGTATCGCCCAGCACCTCGAGCTGGACGAGCGCGAGCGCCAGCGCGCGACGCGCCAGGCCTTTCTCGCTCGCATCGATCGCGTGGCGAGCCGCCAGCTCTGCGCGCCGCGCGATGTCGGGATGGGCGAACGTGCGCTTGTCGAGGTGTGCACACGCCGCGGCGAGCCGCGTGGAGGCCTCGTCGAAGTCGCGCGTCGCGGCGGCGCACTCGACCAGATCGACCTGGATGGCGCTCCAGAGGCCCCACGCTTGCTGCGTCTGCGCCTCGCCGAGCGCGCGCAGCAGATGCGGGCGCGCGCGGGCCGGATCACCCTCGTCGATCGCGAGCACCCCCAGGTTCGACTCGAGGCTCGCACGCTCGGCCGGCGTCGTCGCGAGCGCGAGGCCGGCCTCGAAGTGAGCCGCCGCGGCAGCGGCTCGTCCGCTCGCGTGCGCGAGCCCGCCTCGCTCGTTCTGGGTCATCGTGAAGCCGCGACGGTTTCCGATGCTCTCGAACAGGCGCGCGGCCTCGATGAGCATCGGCTCCGACGACAAGTCGCCCTGCTTGCGACGGGCGATGGCGACTCCGACGAGACTGCGCGCCTGCCCCCACGCGTCTCCGAGGCGCCCGAAGAGCATGCTCGCCTCCTCGTAGCTGCGCTCGGCAGCGCTCGCGTGGGCCTGGTACTGGAGCGCGTGACCGAGCTCGAGGAGACAGCGCGCCACCTCGCTCTCGTCGTTCGCCTCGCGGGCGAGCGCGAGCGCGCGACGCACGGGCCCGATCGCGTCGTCACCGCTCGCCGTCCATCCGAGACGTCCCCGGATTCGGAGCAGTGCGATGCGGGTCGAGGGCCGACACCTGGCCTCGTCCAGCCCGGCGACGAGCGCGGCCGCGCTCGCGTAATCGCCCGCGTAGCAGTGCGTGGTCGCGCGCGCGACGATCTCGCGCAACCGGCGCTCCTCCGGGTCGACCGCGGCATCGCGCCCCGCCCGCTCGCTCTCGGCGATCAGAGCGTCCACGAGCGCGGGGTCCTCGCGACGCGCCGCCTCCTCGATGGCGATCGAGTAGAGCTCGAGGGCCTCGCCGAGCCGGCCCGCGGTGCGCAGATGACGAGCGCGCCGCGCGGCGATCCCCGGCGACGTCGCCGGATGCGCGGCCCGCAGCGCGGCCTCGGCCGCCTCGTGCAACGCGACGAGCACGCCGCTCTCTCGCCCCATCACGAGGAGCGTCTCACGCAAGAGCACGTGCACGAACCGCCACCCGCGAGCGCTCGGGATCACGAGGCGGCGGCGCACCAGCTCCGCGAGACAATCGTCCCCGAGACCGCCCGGGCCGGCCCCGAGCCGCTCGCAGGCGAGCGCGTGCTCGCGCGCATCCACTTCGAGCCCGAGCGTGGCCGCCAGCGCGAGCGCGAGGAACGACGATCGGCCGAAGGAGACGAGCACGCTCTCCACTCGCTCGCGCCAGACCGTCGTGAGCTCGGACGGGACGAGGAGCTCGCCCACCACCTCGAGCCCGTCCGGCGTCGACACGAGCATCCCGCGCTGGGCCCAGCTCGTCACCAGCTGCACCGCGAGGAGCGGGTTGCCGGCGAGGCGCTCGGAGAGGTGCGACGCCGTGCTCGGAAGGAGCTGGAGCGGCCCGCCGAGGAGCGCGCGCATGTCGGGGAGCTCGAGCGCGCCGAGCACGAGCGTGGTCGCGTGGGCCTCCCAGCGCCGGACCGACGCGCCCGTCGTACGGACGTCGTCGGCCAGCACGTCGTCGCGCATCGTCGCCACGACGAGCAGCGGCGTCCGCCGCCACATCTCGTGCGCGACGAGCGTCTCGACGAGCTCGAGCGCGTGGGGGTCCTCCTGCACGTCGTCGAGCCAGATCACGAGCGGCCGCGTCGCACAGGCCGCGAGCAGCCGGGCGACGAGCGCGTGACGCTCCGCGAGCGTGTCGTGCGCCGACGACCCCGCCTCGCCGCGCAACATCCCCGCGAGCGCGATCCGATCGACGAGCGGCACCTCGCTTCCACCGAGCGCGCGCTCCACCACGAGCCCGAGGCTCTCGGGCTCGACGTGCTCGCAACCGAGGTAGCGCGTCCACATCCCCGACAGCCCCGCCGTCCCGTCCCCGCCGGATGAGAAGCGCGCCGTGAGGACGTTCGCGAGGCCGAGCTCGTGGGCGCGTTCCGCGAGCCACTGCGCCAGGTGGCTCTTGCCGGTGCCCGACGGGCCCCGCAGGAGACAGAGGCGCCCCGTCCTCGTGCTCGCGGCCTCGCGCAGGAGCTCCCAGAGCGTGCGTTGCGGCTCCGCGCGCCCCACCACCGGCATGATCCGCAGTGCGAGCAGGGACGCTCGCTCGGGCGCGTAGCGTGGAAGCGGGGTCGCCCCGAGCTCCGGCCAGCGCTCGGGGAGCGTCGCGTCCGCGAGGAGAAACCCCCGCGCAGGAGGCGGAGAGCCGTCGGCGCGCCCGAGCACGAGGCTCAAGGTGCGCGAGTCCGCCCGCACCGGCGCGGTGTCTACCGCGACCGGCGCCGTGCTCGGCTCGGCGTCCCCCAGCGCGTGCAGCGAGTCGAGCGCGTCGTGCGCGCGCTGGAATCGGTCGACGGGCGCCTTCGCGCAGAGCCGGGCGAGCCACGCGTCCATCCCCTTCGGCACCGCGAAGCGCGCGCCCACGATCGGGGGCAGTGGCGCGTGCGCGTGCATGAACACGAGGTCGTGAGCGCTGCCTTCGAAGGGCGCGCGGCCGCACACGAGCTCGTACGCGGTGATGCCGACGGCGTAGAGGTCGGTCCAGGTGCCGACGAGCTCACCCAGGCCGAGCTGTGCCTCGGGCGCGGCGTACGCGCGCGTGCCCCAGACTTGCCCCGCGGCGGTCGGGCCCGAGCGCACGCGCGCCACGCCGAAGTCGGAGAGCTTGGCGACGTCGTCGTGGTCCCCGCCGACGAGCAGCACGTTGCTGGGCTTCACGTCGCAATGGAGGATGCCGCGCGCGTGCGCGTGAGCGAGCGCCGAGAGAATCGCCGCCAACGCGGTGCGCGCCTCGGCGAACGAGCGCGGTGCCCGTTCGTGGAGGGCGGCACGGGCCCACTCCATGACCAGATAGGGGCGCAGGCCTCCCGGCCCGGGGCCGGTGATGCCGTAGTCGACGAGGCGCACCACGTGGGGATGCGACAGCTGGGCAATCGCCTGCACCTCGGCCTGGAAGCGCAGATGAAAGGCGGGGCTCGTGGCCAGATGCGCGCGCAGGAGCTTCACGGCGACGGCTCTTCCCGTGCCCAGGTCGTCGGCGTACCAGACCTCCCCTTGTCCGCCCGCCGCGACCCGGGCATGGAGCTTGAAACCCTCGATCTCCGGGATCTCGCTCGCGCCCGACAACGTCTCAGGATTCTACAGCGAGCGGGGCCGCGCGGCGCGCGACGAGGAATTCCTCGGAAGACCACGGCATGGACATCGAGAGCGTTGCCTCTCGAGCAACAGCCGCGCGAGCCATCGGTGCTAGGATCCTGCAGAGGTAGAGGCGGGGTGCGGTCGACCGGAGCGCCAGACGAGCCCATCGCGGAGACGACGGCGGCGAGCGCGAACGGGGACCTCGTCACCGAGCCGCTGGCTTCCGCGCGCGAGGCACGTCGGGTGCGTCGAGCGTCGCTCCTCGTGCTCAAGGGGGACCGCGCCGGCGTCTCGTTCCCGACCCACGGCGAGCGTTGCGTGATCGGCACGCACGCGTCGGCCGACGTGCGCCTCGAGGACGACCGCGCCGTGTCGCGCTTCCATTGCGAGATCGCGCTCGGGCCCACGGGCGCGACGATCCGCGATCTCGAGAGCCGCAACGGAACGTTCGTCGACGGCGTCCGGATCGGCACGGCTCATCTCCACGACAAGGCGATCCTGACGGTGGGCGCGACCGAGCTCCGCTTCTCGCTCGGCGCCGAGGACATCGCGCTCCCGCTCTCCGAGCGCACGGCGCTCGGAAGTCTCGTCGGCGTCTCGACGGCCATGCGCCAGACGTTCGCGCGTCTCGAGCTGGCGGCGCGAGCCGAGACGAGCGTGCTCATCACCGGCGAGACGGGCACCGGAAAAGAGGCCGCTGCCGAGGCGCTCCACACGGAGGGCCCGCGTCGGGACGGCCCCTGGGTGGTCGTGGACTGCAGCGCCCTCGCGCCCTCCATCCTCGAGAGCGAGCTCTTCGGCCACGAGCGCGGTGCGTTCACCGGCGCCGCCACGCGACGCGCGGGTGCGTTCGAGGCAGCCGATGGCGGCACGGTGTTCCTCGACGAGATCGGCGAGCTTCCCCTGGATCTTCAGCCGAAGCTGCTACGCGTGCTCGAGCAGCGGCAGGTGCGGCGGTTGGGGGCGACCCAATACGTGCCCCTCGACGTACGCGTCGTCGCGGCAACCAACCGTGATCTGCGCGAAGAGGTGAACGCACGCCGCTTCCGCTCGGACCTCTACTATCGGCTCGCCGTCGTCGAGATCGCGATGCCGGCGTTACGCAGTCGCCCCGAGGACATCCCGCTCCTCGTCGAGCACATCCTCTCGCGACGGCTCCGGGGGGCTCCGCGGCCCGCCTTCGCGGACGACCCCTCCGTGCTGTCGCGCATGCAACGCTATGGATGGCCAGGCAACGTTCGCGAGCTGCGCAACTTCGTCGAGCGGGCGCTCACGCTGGACCTCACTGCCCCGCCGGGCGATGGGACCCAGGCCCCTGCAGCGCTCGATGGAGGGGCGCTGGAAGCGGCCATCCAGGCCGACGCCCCGTTCCGACCGCAGCGCGATGCGTGGACGCGAGCCTTCGAGAACCGCTATCTGCGCGCCTTGATGGAGCGTCACGACGACAACGTGACCGCCGCGGCACGCGCCGCCGATCTCGACCGCGTCTACCTCTACCGGTTGCTCTGGAAGCACGGGCTGCGCTGAGCTGCGGGGCGTGTCCGGCATACCCCCTGCAACCCGCCGGGCATGACTCGACGCTCCCTGCGAATCGCCCCCGCGCTCCTCACACTCGCGCTCTTCATCACCTGTGGCTGCAAGAGCTCCGCACCGGCGGGGCGCACCGCGTGCAGGGCCGCCTCCGATTGTCCCGCATCGTGGTTCTGCCGCAGCGATGGCTTCTGCTACGACTCCCCAGAGCCCGACGGCGGTGCGCGCGATGGCTCCGTGACGGACGCGGGACGCGACGCGGCGAGCGACGCATTCGTAGCGCCCGACGCCCACGTCGAAGGCGACGCGAGCGTCGTCGACGCCGGCTGCACGAGCGCGGCCTCGTGTGACGACGGGCTCTTCTGCACCGACGACGCCTGCGACACGGCGACGGGCGTCTGCAGCCACGCTCCGCACCCCTGTGCGGAGGACACCAATCCGTGCACCGACGGTTTCGCATGCGACGAGTCGATGGACGCATGCGTTCCCGCGCCGGCCGCCGCGGGAACGCCGTGCCGCGCGAGCGTCGACCTGTGCGACGTCGCCGAGACGTGCGACGGAACCTCGACGGTGTGCCCGCCCGACAGGTTCGCCGACACGACGGTGATCTGTCGTGGCTCGCGCGGAGAATGCGACCAGAAGGAGGCCTGCACCGGCACCGCCCCGACCTGCCCGGCGGATCTCCCCGCGGACGACGGAACGCCGTGCGAGCTCCGGTGCGGCGCCGAGACGTGCTCGGCGGGCGCATGCGTCGGTGGGACCAGCTGCTCTGCGCGCGACGTCTGCCTCTGCGACGACAGCTTCTGCGGCCCGGCCGGGACGATCTGCCCGTGAGCACGTGAGGCCCCGAGCGGTCCGAAGCATGCGCCGTCGCGGGGTCGCACCGCGAAGCGCGTGCTTCGCGCCCGCTCGCGTCGGGCCCTTCCCCCGGGCGCGGCACCCCGCTACGATCCACGCGTGGGGAGGCGCTCGATGCGTGCTTCGTTCTCGCGAGGGTTGTCTCGTTCGCTCGTCGTGCTCTTCCTCGCCGGCTGCGCCTGCGGCACCGAGCCGGGCCTCTACGATCGCGGTGTCGGCGAGTTCTGCGAGAGCAGCGACCAGTGCCGCACGAACCTGCGCTGCGCCTCCGGGACGTGCCAGCCCTCGCGCAGCCTGATGGCGGGCGCGCGCTGCGACCTGACCCTCGAGTGCTCGGAGGGGCTCTATTGCGGTGCGACGCGCCGCTGCGAGATGGCCGGCACCGAGCCGGAGGGCGGTGACTGCGACACCGACGGCCAGTGCCAGTCGGGGCTCGTGTGCCTCGTCGAGGGCTTCGGCGGGCGCTGCCGCGCGGCGGGGATGCGCGACATCGGCGACACCTGCACCGGACAGAGCGCGTGTCTCGCGGGCCTCACGTGCACGCAGGGCCGCTTCGGCATCACCTGCCAGAGCGCGCCGGCGACGGGCGTCGGCGGCGACGGGAGCGCGCTCGACGGCGGCACCGGCACCACGACGCCGCCGATCCTCGGCGTGTGGAGCGGCGCGACGTGCGAGACCGACGACGGCGCGGCGACGGCGTACTTCGAGGTGCCGCGTCACACGAGCGCCGACCACGACTTCTTCCGCCTGCCCTTCCCGAGCGACGTGCGCCGCACCGCGACGGGCCTCGACCTCGACGGATTCCCGACGCCTGGCACGGCGCTGCCCGTCGACGTGATGGCGCGCTACGTCTCCGCCTCCGAGACCGACCTCGACGGCTTCGCGACGAACGCCGTGTCCTACTTCCGCTTCTCGCGACCCTACGACTGGGAGTCGGTGGGCGATCGGATCCGCATCGTCGACATCACGCCGGGCTCACCGGGCTATGGCCAGAACCGCGGCCTCGGCTGGCTCACCACCGCCGGCCGGCTGACGAAGTACGTGTGCGAGGACTGGCTCGGCGTGCGCACGGGCCACGGCGATCCGCTGCGCCCGGGAACGACGTACGCGGTGCTGCTCACCACGGGCATCCGCGACATGAACGGCAACGCCTTCGCGCGCGACGAGGACTTCGTCGCGACGCTGGGCGACACGGCGCCGAGCGACGCAGCGCTGATGCACGCCTGGCAGGCGCACGCACCGCTCCGCGCGTTCCTCACCGACCAGAGCATCGATCCGACGACCGTGCTGAACGCCGCCGTGTTCACCACGCAGACCGCCGACACGATGGTGCAGCGCCTGCGCGCGGCCGAGCAGACGGCGACGCTGCCGGCGATCACCGACGCGACGACGTGCACGGGAACGGCCGTCTCGCCGTGCGACGACGGCACCGAGCTGCGGCGCTGCGGCGCGGCCGATCCGGCGTACACGGAGATCCACGCGCACCTCTCGCTGCCCATCTTCCAGGCCGGCACGGCGCCCTACGAGGAGCCCGAGGACGGCGGCGGCATCGCGGTCGACGCGAGCGGGCAGCCCATGGTCGTGCGCACCGAGGAGGTCTGCGTCGCGATCACGATCCCGACGGCGGCCGTGCCTGCGGGCGGCTATCCGGTGCTCGTCGCCGCGCACGGCACGGGCGGCAGCTTCACCGACCACATCCGCGGCGGCATCGCGCACGAGGCGGCCGTCGCCGCGACGCCGGCGATCACGATCGGCATCGACTTGCCGCAGCACGGCAGCCGGCGCGGCGGCAGCACGCGGAGCCCCGACCGCCTCGTCTACAACTTCACGAACCCGCGCGCGGCGCGCGACGTGTTCCTCCAGGGCGCGGCCGATCTCGCGGGCACGATCCGCTTCGCGCGCGAGGGAACGATCCTCGACGGCGCCGGCGCGCCGGTCGCGATCGACGAGACACGCATCGTGCTCTTCGGGCACAGCCAGGGCGCGCAGCACGCGGCGCTCCTCGCGGGCGACGAGCCCTCGCTCGCCGGCGTGGTGCTCAGCGAGGCCGGCGGCGATCTGACGCAGTCGCTCCTGCACAAGACGCAGCCCTTCGACATCGCGCGGCTGGTGCCGCTCGCGCTCCTCGACTTCGACGGGAACGGGAACCTCGCGGTCGGCGACTTCAACCCGGCGCTCGCGCTCTTCCAGACGTTCTTCGAGCGCGTCGACGCGGTGAACCTCGCGCGGCACTACGCGCGCGAGATGCCGACCGGCGCGCCCGGACTGCACGTCTTCGCGACCTACGGCGTGGGCGACAGCTACACGCCCGAGCCGACGCTGCAGGCGTTCGCGACGTCCGCGGGCTTCGCGTTCGTCAATCCCATCCTCACGGCGCCCGACTTCGCGCCGACGGGCGTCGATGCGCCGCTCTCGGGCAACTTCACGACGGCGAGCAGCGCGTTCACGTTCGGCATGCGCCAGTACGCGCCGCCCGCGGGCGTCGACGGGCACTTCGCCGCGCTCCAGGGCCCCGAGGGCCAGGCCGACATCGCGCGCTTCCTCGGCGCGCTCTTCGCCGGGACGACGCCGCCGATCGGGCAGTGAGCCCGCGGCGGCGCCATCACGCGCGCGGAGCTCCGTCGCGCGACGCCGAAGGCTCGGATACCATCGAGGGATGACGCGCACGTCGCTCGCCCGCGCCCTCGCTTGCCTCTTCGTCGTCGCCGCTCCCTCCACCGCGCTCGCGCAAGCGACGTGCGTCGACGGGACGGGGATGATGTGCCTCAACGTGCTCGCCGCCGCGCGTCCCGACGGAGTGGTCGACGACGTGTTCACGACGAGCAACGGGCTCTACGCGCCGCAGCTGCACTTCGGTCAGTACCTGCGTGGTGTGAACGGCTGCATCGGCGGGACGGGCTTCGTCACCTGCCCGACGATCGTCCCCGGCAACACCGACCCGCGTCTGTGCCGGACGAGCTACGAGGGCTACGTGTGCGGCAGCCCGGGATCCAACCCGCCGGGCGGCAACGATCCTGCGTTCCAGGCGAGCTCGCTCGACTGGTACTGGACGCAGGTCGTGCGCACGCGCGACGACGGCAGCCAGGTCGCCGACGGCGAGCCGGGCTTCTACATCCCGTGGCGCGGGCGCATCTACGACCTCGGCGGCGAGGCCAACCGCGTCGTCCTCTTCCCGATCACCGATCACCCGCCGCTCCCGTGCGAGGCGTTCGAGTACACCGTCTGGCTCTCGAACAACCCGGATGCGACCTCCATCGCGCCCGCCGGCGCGCCGGATCCGAGCCAGTGGAACGAGGCGCGCCTGATCCGCGCGTACACGCAGGGCTGGACGCGCAATCCCTTCGCCGAGGGCGCGGCCGACGCCGCGCGCGCCGACCTCGGCACGTTCCTGCGCGACACCTCGAACGGCGAGGCCATCGCCGACGCGCTCGCCACCGTGTGGGCGCTGCCCTGCGGCCTCACGTTCCGCTACGTGGCCATCCAGGGCGGCAACAACGGCAACCCAGGCCCCGAGTGCACCTACCACTCGAGCGAGGACGAGCTCGACGGCGTCGCCGGCCTCAACGAGGACGACACCGCGATCTGCCTCGACGGCGATGGCGACCACCACCGCGACATCCACTGCGGCGGCGACGACTGCGACGACACGAACCCGGCGATCCACCCGGGCGCCTTCCAGCCCTGCGACGCGACGACGAGCTTCGACTGCCGGCCCATCACGCCGTGTGCGCCCGGCTCGCGCTGCGATCCCTCGACGCACCTCTGCAGCGAGGCCTGCTTCGAGGGCACGTGCGCCTCGGGCTTCACCTGCAACCCCGGCGGCTTCTGCCAGGAGTCGGCGTGCGCCGCGCGCACCGAGCCCTGCCCCGACGGCACCATCTGCCGCGGCGGCGACTGCGTGGACCCGTGTCAGGGCGTCGTCTGCCCCGGGCGCCTGCAATGCGTGGGCGGTAGCTGCATCGATCTCTGCCTCGGCGTCGCGTGCCCCTCGATGCAGCTCTGCATCGCCGACCAGCCGGGCGCCCAGACGCTCTGCGGGCCGGCCTGCACGTGCAGCGATCTCGCGAGCACGACCTTCTGCGGCGCCGGCACCGCGTGCGACACGCGCGACGGCTCGGCGACCGAGGGCCGCTGCGTGGACAGCGGCTGCGAGACGCAGACCTGCGGTGCCGGCATGATCTGCCGCGCGGGAAGCTGCGTGGACGCGTGCCAGGGCGTCGTGTGCCCGCTCGGCCAGGAGTGCCGCATGGGCGCGTGCATCGTCGACCCGTGCTCGGGTGTGACCTGCGGCACCGGCCAGCGCTGCGAGGCCGGCAGCTGCGTCGATGCGTGCATGGGCGTCACCTGCGCCGACGGGCAGCGCTGCCGCAACGGCGCGTGCGAGCCCGACCCGTGCTCGGGCGTCGTGTGCGGCACCGGCTCGCACTGCGTGGAGGGCAGCTGCGTGCTCGACTCGCTCGACGCGGGCCACACGGGGATGGACGCGAGCACGCGCAGCGACACCGGCGTGCGCCCGCCACCCACCACGGAGGGCTCGTGCGGCTGCCGCGTGGGCCGGAGCGACGCGCGCTCGGGCCTCTACGTGGCGCTCGGCGTGCTCGCGATGCTCGCGGTGGCGCGCCGTCGCCGCGCTTCGCGCGCGCGCTGATTCTCGAACGGCACGCGCCCGAAAAGCAGGTATCTTCGCGGCGTGATCGGCAGGCTCACGGGCATCGTCGGCGAGCGCGCCTCGGATGGCTCGATCGTGCTCGACGTGAATGGCGTCGGGTACGAGGTCTTCGTCCCGCTGGGCTCGCTGGGCCGGCTGCCCGTCGATCAGCCCGTCACGCTCCACGTGCACACGCACGTGCGCGAAGACGCGCTCGTCCTCTACGGATTTCCGACCGCCGACGATCGAGCCGCGTTCCGCACGCTCATGACCGTGTCGTCGGTGGGCCCGAAGCTCGCGCTCGCGATCCTCTCGCACCTCTCGTCCCGCGAGCTCGCGACCGCCATCGCGCGCGACGACCGCACCGCGTTCCAGAAGATCCCCGGCGTCGGCAAGAAGATCGTCGAGCGCCTCGTGCTCGAGCTGAAGGACAAGGTCGCGCACCTCTCGAGCGGGAGCGTCTCGCCCTCGAGCGTCGGCACGATCGTGGCGCCCACACCAGCCACCTCGCGCCTGCCCGGCCCGCTCGGGAGCGTCGCCGGCATGCTGGTCTCGATGGGCTTCCGGCCCTCCGAGGCCGATCGTGCGGTCGCGGCGATCGCGACGGGCGCCGAAGGAAAAGACACCGGCACACTGCTGCGCGAAGCGCTCGCGGCGCTCGGTTGACGCGGGCGGCAGGCGAGTCGAGTAACCGGCGGATCGGCACGGCGATGGCGAAGAAGCAGACCAAGGGCGCGCGCCCCGAGAACCTCCTCGATCCGGCGCCGGCGAGCGAGACGGAGGAGTCGCGCTTCGAGCAGTCGCTGCGGCCGAGCCGCTTCGACGACTTCGTCGGGCAGACGCGGACGAAGGAGAACATGATCGTCTACGTCGACGCGGCCAAGAAGCGGAAGGGCGCGCTCGACCACGTGCTGCTCTTCGGCCCGCCCGGCCTCGGCAAGACCACGCTCGCCTTCATCCTCGCCGAGGAGCTCGGCGTCACCTTGCACCTCGCGCACGGCCCGGCGATCGAGCACAAGGGGCAGCTCGCGGCGCTCCTCACCAAGCTCGCGCCCAACGACGTCCTCTTCATCGACGAGATCCACCGCCTCTCGGCCGTCGTCGAGGAGAACCTCTACACGGCGATGGAGGACTTCCGCATCGACGTCGTGCACGGCGACGGGCCGATGGCGAGCACGCTGCAGATCCCCATCTCGCCCTTCACGCTGGTCGGCGCGACCACCCGCACGGGCCTGCTCACGGGCCCCTTGCTCTCGCGCTTCGGGATCGAGGCGCGCCTCGACTACTACGAGGCGGACGACCTCGCGCGCATCGTGCGGCGCAGCGCCGGGATCCTCGAGGTGAAGATCGACGACGACGCGGCCCTCGAGCTCGCGCGCCGCGCCCGCGGCACGCCGCGCATCGCGAACCGCTTGCTGCGCCGCGCGCGCGACTTCGCCGAGGTGCTCGGCAACGGCAAGCTCGACGCGAAGACGGCCGACGATGCGCTGCGGCGCCTCGAGGTGGATCACGCGGGCCTCGACGAGATGAACCGCCGGTTCCTCAAGGTGATCATCGACGTCTACGACGGCGGGCCGGTCGGCATCGAGGCGCTGGCGGCGACGCTCAGTGAGCCGCGCGACACGCTGGAAGACGTGATCGAGCCGTACCTGCTGCAGAACGGGTTCCTCGCGCGCACGCAGAAGGGGCGCGTCGCGACCGAGAAGGCGTTCCAGCACCTCGGAAAGAAGCGGCGCTCGAGCCAGGGCCATCTGTTCTGACGCGGCGCGCACGCGGCGCGGACGTGGTTCCGGCGCTCGGGGTTCGGCGGTATCCTCGGGGCGCGGGAGGTGCCGCTGTGCGGGGCATCGCAATCGGAGCGCTCGTCGGTCTCGCATCGCTCGGATGCGACGGACAGCTCGGCTTCTCCTCGCGCGGCGAGGACGGCGGCGCGCAGGCCGGCCTCGATGCGGGCCGCGACGGCGGATCCTCGCTCCCGGGCGTCGACGCCGCGACGCCGGGCCTCGACGCGTGGAGCGCACCGGCGCCCGACGCTTGGACGAGGCTGCTGCCCGACGCGTGGGTCGCGCCCGATCCCACGTGCGCGACCAGCACGCCGCTCGCGGGCCCGATCGCAGGCTGCATGCCCGAGACGCCGGCGAGCTCGGGAGACCCGCACGTCGACTGCTGGGTCCGGATCAACCAGTTCCGATGCCAGTGCCAGCAGCTGCCGCCACTCGCGCGCTGGACCGAGGGTGAGGCCTGCGCCGATCAGATGGCGCGCTACGACCACGATCACCAGGGCATGCCGCACGCGGGCTTCCTCGCCGGGATCTGCGGTGGCGGCTCCGGACAGAACGAGTGCCCGGGATGGGGCTCGATCGATCAGACGGTCTCCGGGTGCCTGCAGCAGATGTGGGACGAGGGGCCGGGCGATTTCTACGGGCCGCCCCCGCACGGGCACTACATCAACATGTCGAGCCAGAGCTTCACGCGCGTGGCGTGTGGCTTCTACGAAGGGCCGAACGGCGTCTACGCGGTGCAGAACTACCAATGAGAACACGAGCCAGCTCGATCACGGTGCTCTCCCTCTCTCTCCTCGTCGGCGGCGCCGGCTGCAGCAACGGCAGCACTCCGCCGCCGAGCGACGGCGGCAGCTCGGGCGCGTGCATGATGGGCTCCGCGCTCACCGAGCCGATCCCCGGCTGCATGCCGGTGACGGCCGCGAGCACGGGCGATCCGCACCAGGACTGCGTGAACCGCATCAACCAGTTCCGGTGCGAGTGCCAGCACCTGCCGCCGCTCGCGCGCTGGACCGACGGCGAGGCCTGCGCCGATCAGATGGCGCAGTACGACCACGACCACCCCGGCTCGCCGCACCAGGCGTTCCGCGACGGCATCTGCACGGGCGGCAACGCGCAGAACGAGTGCCCCGGCTGGCCCTCGGTGCCCGCGACCGTCGACGGATGCCTGCAGCAGATGTGGGACGAGGGCCCGGGCACGGACTTCAACGCCCACGGCCACTACATCAACATGACGAACAGCCGCTACACGATGGTGGCCTGCGGCTTCTACTCCGGCTCGGGCGGCGTGTACGCCGTGCAGAACTTCCGCTGAGAGGGTGACAGGAAACCCGTCGCCTCTCTCGCGGAGCGATACGAGGGGGAGGCTCCATCGGGATTCACTCCCGATGGAGGGGGCCGCGTATCGGCCCCCGAGGACTGAGGGCGTCGCGTCACCGCGAGCGGAGGTACGTGCTCAGCCGCTCGTACGCGCGCGTGAGCCGATCCCTCAGCTCCTTGGCGAGCTCGACGCGGCTCGGGTCGCTCTGCTTCTCGGGCGCGTACTTCGCCGAGAGCTCCTTGTACTTCTTCTCCACGTCCTCGATCGGCGCGCCCTTCGGCAGCTCGAGGTTCGCGTAGGCCTGCGCGATCTCCTTCTCGCGCTCGATCGACGCGAGCGCCCGCTCCACGCGGCCGCCCGGCGCCGGCGTCACCACGCTCGGCGCGCCCGGCGCGCTGCCCACACCGCGCGCGCGCGCGAGCCGGCGCTTCTGTAGCTCCGCCTCTAGCTGGGCGTCGGTCCACTTCTCGAGCGTCTTGCTGTCGAGAGGCATCCGGCGCTCAGCGCGGCGGCGTCAGGAGGCGCTCGATCAGGTGCTGCGAGTACTGGCTGAGCTCGCGGAACACGACGCCCATGCCGGGCGGGTCCTGCTGCACGCGCACGACCTCGCCCACCCCCTCGATCGTCTCGATGTCGTCCATGATGACGGTGAACTTCAGGTTCACCTTCGTCCCGACCGGGAGCGGCTGCTTGCTCTTCACGAAGACGCCGGTGCGGCTGATGTTCGTGACGTACTCCTGGATGAACGCGTCGAACGACTCGAACTCCTTGTTGATCGTCACGCGCTCGCCACCGCGCTGATCGTCGGCCTCGCTCGCGCTCGCGCTCGAGCTCGCACCGGCGCCCGGGCTCGTGCCCTTCTCGTCGCTTCCGGAGCTCTTCCGCTTCGCCATGGGCTCAGCCTCCACTCAGATCGAACTGCTCGAGATGATAGTCCTTGCGGGGCACGAGCACGATCTGGCGCGCGTAGCGGGCGCTCGCCTTCGCCATCGCGTCACGCTGCTCGCGCTGCATGGCGTCGACCACGGCCGGGTGCGCGTTCACGTTCACCTTGAAGCCGGGGAGCGAGTCCTTCTCGCGCCGGATCTGCCGCAGGATCTCGTGGCAGATCGTCGTCTTGCTCTGCAGCTGACCCGTGCCGTCGCAGTAGAAGCAGGGCTCGTAGAGCGTGCGGCCGAGCGACTCGCGCGTGCGCTTGCGCGTCATCTCCACGAGGCCCAGCTCGCTGATGCGGACGACCGTCGTCTTCGCCTTGTCGGACTCCAGCGCGCGCACGAGGGCCTTGTAGACCTTCTCGCGGTGGTTGCCGCGCTCCATGTCGATCAGATCGAGCACGATGAGGCCGCCGATGTTCCGGAAACGCAGCTGGTAGCTGATCTCTTTCGCGGCCTCGAGGTTCGTCTGCAGGATCGTCTCTTCGACGTCCTTGCCCTTGCCCGTGAAGCGGCCCGTGTTCACGTCGATCGCCGTGAGGGCCTCGGCCTGGTCGATGATCAGGTAGCCGCCGCTCGGCAGCGGTACCTTGCGCGCGAGCGAGCGCGCGATCTCGTCCTCGATGCCGAACTCGTCGAACACGGGCTCGGTGCCCGTGTAGAGCTCGATGTCGCCGGCGCGCTCGGGCATGAACGCCTCGACGAACGCGAGCAGGCGCGCGTGCTCCTGCGGATCGTCGATGACGATCTTCTTCACGTCCTCGGTGAGGAGATCGCGCGCCGTGCGGAGCACGATGTCGAGCTCCTCGTAGAGGCACGCCGGCGCGCGCCGCACCGTCTTCTGCTTCTCGGCGACGCCCTCCCAGGTCTTCACCAGGTAGCCGACGTCGGCCTTGAGGCCGCCCTTCGTGAGCCCGGCCGCGACCGTGCGCACGATGAGGCCGCCGCTCTTCGGCTTCACGGCCTCGACCACCTCGCGCAGGCGCTTGCGCTCTTTCTCGCTGCCGATGCGCTTGCTGATCCCGACGTGATCGATCGTCGGCATGTACACGACGAAGCGACCGGGCAACGACACGTGGCTCGTGACGCGCGCGCCCTTCGTGCTGATCGGGCCCTTGCTCACCTGGACGACGATGCTCTGGCCTTCCTTGAGCACGTCGCGGATCGGCGTCTTGCGGGACAGGCGGTTGTCCGCTTTGTCCTTGCCGTCCTTCTCTTTGCCTTCGCCCTCGGCGTCGGAGTCGCCCGCGGGCTCGTCCTCCTCGCCGCTCATGAGCTTGTCGAAGTCGGCCTTCGGGATGACGTCCTCGACGTGGAGGAACGCCGCCCGATCGAGACCGATGTCGATGAAGGCCGCCTGCATCCCGGGCAGGACGCGCGTCACCTTGCCGAGATAGATGTTGCCGACCGGGCTCTTGTCCCGATCACGCTCGACGATGATCTCGGAAAGGATGCCGTTCTCGATCAGCGCGATGCGGGTCTCGCCGGCATCGACGCTGATCACGATCGTGTTGCGGGGACCCGCGGCCGGGATGGCGCCGCGCGCTCCCGTCGGGGTCGGACGTGCTCCGGAGGCCGCGCCTCCGGTGAGGACCTGGTCGGACATGAACGAAACTCTCCGGCGCGGGGCCGTGGCCCTGCGCGCGACTTTCCGCGAGCCGCGCCCCCGCGCGGCCGCCTACGTGGTGGGCCCATCCCGGGAGGCAGGGCACGCTCGCGTGCATGCCGCGACCGCGCCGATCGACGGACGCGCGAAGGCGCCGATCGACGGACGCACGAACGCGCACGCGTGGGCGATCGCCCTCGCATGCGCTCGTCGCTCGCGCTCCCTGCCGACGCAATCGGCCGGGAGCGGCGGCGTGCCCTCCGCCCGGGATCAAGGGAGGGCTCTCAGTTGGACTTCGCGGCCCGCGAGGCCGCCGCGAAGAGCGCGTCGATCTGGGCGCGCACGACCTCGTCGGTCTTGTTGCGCGAGACGGCGATCTCCTTGATCAGGAGCTGACGCGCGCGCTCGAGCATCTGGCGCTCGCTGAAGCTGAGCGCGTCCTTCACGTCCTTCACGCGCTCGAGATCGCGCATGACCTCGGCCACCTCGAAGACGCTGCCGGTCGAGAGCTTCTCGACGAACGCGCGCTGGCGGCGGTTCCAGGTCTGCGTGTCGATCGGCACGTCCTTGACCTTGAGGATCTGGAAGATGCGGCGGATCTCGCCCTCGCTGATCGGCTTGCGGAGGCCGATGCTCGCCGCGTTCGCGACGGGGACCATGATCTTGTGGTCGGTGTCGAGGAGGCGCAGGACGTAGAAGCTCTGGCGCTTGCCCGCGATGTCCTTCTCTTCGATCGAGACGATCTCCGCGACGCCGCGCGCCGGGTACACCGCGTGGTCACCGACCTTGAACGCGCCCGCCGTGGGCGCCGGGGCCGCGGGCGCTGCCACCGTCTTGCTCGCCGTCGCCGTCTTGGCCGCTTCGGGCTTCTTGACCGCCGCGGGACTCGCCTTCGTCGTCGTCGCCTTCGCGGGAGCCTTCATCGTCTTCTTGGCCTCATGCGTACGGGCGTGCATTCGAACTCCTCTGTTTTTTTGGGAGAGCCGCGGCGCTCCGGTCTGGGGCGCCGCGTTCTGGGGAGAGCCGTTGCGCTTCGGAGAGCAGGGTCTTCGAGAGCGTGGAACCTAAGAGCGCGCTCCCGGTAGGAGCCGCTGAAACGGGGCCGAATGGTACGGGGCGAGGGGCGGTCGGTCAATCGACGCCCGGCGGAAAACGGCGCTCGGCGAACGATTGTTCCCTACGCCGACGTGGATTAGACGAAAGCCGCATGAGCGAGCTCGATCGCGACACCCACCTCACGAGCGTGGGGCCCGGACGATTCACCGTCGAGATCACCGATCGGTGGAGTATCGGGACGGCGCCGAACGGCGGCTATCTCGCCGTGATCACGACGAAAAGCATCCTGGCATCCCTACCCCATCCCCATCCGTTCAGCGTCACGACCCACTATCTGTCCACAGCCCAGCCCGGCCCGGCCGAGGTCATCGTGGAGGTGGTGCGCGAAGGGCGCGGGCACTCGACCGGTCAGGCCCGGCTCCTCCAGGACGGCAAGGAGCGCCTGCGGACGATCGCCGTGCTGGGCGATCTCTCGACCCTCGGGGGCGGCCCCACGCGCGTCACCCTCCAGCCACCGATGCTCCCACCGCCGGACGCGTGTGAGCGCGGACGGGCGGGCCCGACGGCGGCGCTCGCGATCGCCGACCGCCTGGACGTGGCGATGCGGCCGGGGGCCGTGAGCTGGATGCCGGGCGCCGACGGCGCGCCGCGCACGCACTCGGAGCGTGCCGTGCTCGAGGGCTGGGTCGGCCTGCGCGACGGGACACCGCCCGACCCGCTCTCGCTGATCTTCTTCGCCGATGCGCTGCCCCCGCCGGTGCTCAACTTCTCGTCGGTGCGGACGCCGTGGGTGCCGACCCTCGAGCTCACGGTGCACGTGCGGGCGATTCCCGCGCCCGGGATGCTGCGGGCCCGCTTCACGACGCGCGCGCTGATCGACGGCTACCTCGAAGAGGATGGCGAGCTCTGGGACGCCGAAGGGAAGCTCGTCGCGTTGTCCCGACAGCTCGCGCGCGTGCAGCGGATCGGGTAAGGCGAGCCGCGACGATGTCGTTCACGCACGAGCGCCCGATCCGCTTCGCGGACGAAGACCACGCGCAGATCGTCTACTACCCGCGCTTCTTCCACTTCTTCCACGAAGCGTTCGAGGAGATGTTCGCGGCGCACGGGATCCCCTACCGCCAGTGCCTCGACGAGAACGTGGGCTGGCCCGCCGTGCACGCCGAGGCGGACTACAAGCGGCCGGTGCGCTTCGGCGATCGGCTGCGCATCGTCGTCTCGGTGGCACGGCTGGGCGAGACGAGCGCGACCTTCACCTACGAAGGCACGCGCGTCGGGGACACCGAGCCGGCCGTCGTCGGCAAGATCGTGGTCGCGTGTCTCGACATGGCGAGCATGCGGCCGCAGCCGATCCCCGCCCGCTATCGCGCGCTCTTCGAAAAAGTCGGCGCCTGATCGAGCCGCTCCGCGAAGTTCCGCAGCGGCACCGAGTTGCCTTATCCTTCCGGAAGGGGCTGCTTGGCGGAGGCGTGCATGCGCAGGTCGTACGGGGGAATCTTCGGGCTCGTCGTGATCGCGCTCGCCGGCTGTCGCACACCGGCGCAGCCGCCCGACGTCGGCGCGCTCCGAGACGCCGCCCCGCCGCCCTACGACGGCGGCCCGGAGCCCATGGACGCCGGCCGCGTCGGGCTCGGCAGCGCGTACATCCGTCTGGTGAACCTGATCCCCGCGAGCCCGAACCTCACGGTGTGCCTCGCGACGATCCCCGGCACCGGCATCGCGCCGACGACGGCCCACATCCTCGGCTCGCCCGATGCGCGCTTGATGAGCGACGGGACGCTGCCCTACCCCGGCGTCTCGCCGTACCTGCCCGCGCCGATCTTCGACACGCCGGGCTTCGGCTACGAGATCCGTCTCTACAGCCGCGAGGACGTGCCCTTCGTCGCGCTCGGCGAGTGCCCCGCGGCCGGCGCGGCGCCCGCGCCCGTGCTCACCATCCGTGCGGACGCCGCCGCGGTGACTCCCGGCTCGTTCTACGCGGCCGTGCTGATCGGCGTGCTGCCCGGGACGCCCGTCGCGTGCGCGGGCGCGTGCCCGGCGCCGCGCGTGAGCCTGATCCCCGACGACCTCACGCCGCCGCCGCCCGGCAACCACGTGCGCTCACGCCTGTTCCACGGCGTGCCGAACCTGCCGGCGCCGATCCACATCTGCTTCGACGCCGACTACCAGGATGCCGCGCACCCCGGGTTCCTCTCGCCGGCGCGCGTGCTGCCGCCCGCCGCCGACACCGACGGCATCGCGTTCGGCGAGGTCACGCCCTTCATCGACATCCCGCCCGTGACGCGCCTCGGGGCGTTCTACACGCACGCGACGGTCGCGGGCGTCTCCGACTGCAATCCGGCGACGCTGCTCCTCGGCCCGACCACCGTGCCGCTGCCGGTCCCGCCGACCGCGCCGGTCGAGGTCGCGCGCGTGTTCGGGGCGGGCGACGTGATCACGAGCTTCGCGTTCGGGCGCGTCGGCCCCACGTGCACGAGCGACGGCGACTGCCGCGGCGCGGGCAGCCTCTGCAGCACGGCGCCCTGCACCTGCGACGGCACGGGACACTGCGTCGACGACCTCTCCGGCAACCTGCTCCCGTGGCGCGACGTGCTCGGCGGCCAGTCGATGGACGCGGGCGTCGATGCGGGCGGCGCCGACGCGGGCACCGACGGCGGCAGCTGAGCCAGGCGCGGCGCCGCGTCAGGGCTTCGTCTTCTTCTTCGCGAGCGAGGCGGCAGGCACGTCGGGAGCGCTCTCGTCCGCGGGCCCGGTGGCTTCTTCGTCGGCCGCGACGAGCGGCGAGAAGAAGTTGTCCTTCTTGATGAAGGGATCGACGCGGAAGGCGAACTTGTAGCTCGGCGCCGCGCGCTGGTTGCAGTCGGTGCGCTCGCAGAAGCGGCACGTGGTCCCGACCGGCACCGCCATGCGCGCCGGATCGATGAAGGGCATGTCGTCGGCGTACGCGAGGTACTTCGCGTGGTCGGCGTGCGTGCCCATGCCGATGCCGTAGAGGCTGCCGCGCGCGAGCGAGCCGGCGACGGGCTCGGCGAGGACCTTCGCGAAGCAGAAGAACATGCGCCCGTCGGGGAACACGCTGTACTGGCGCGAGATCGCGTGCGGCGTGAGGAACGCGAGGTGCACGGCCCACTTCGGGCAGCTGCCGGTGCCGTGCGGGAAGCGCAGGCCCGTCGCCGCGTAGCGCTTGCTGATGTTGCCGGCGACGTCGACGCGCAGGAAGTGGAAGGGCACGCCGCGCCGCGCCGGGTCGGAGAGGTTGCAGAGCCGGTGCGCCACGGTCTCGTAGCTCGAGCCGAAGCGCATCGCGACCTGCTCCACGTCGTAGCGCGTGCGCTGCACCTCGCGGAGGAAGAGGTCGTAGGGCAAGAGGAGCGCGCCGGCGAAGTAGTTCGCGAGATGAATCGCGAGCAGGCGCGGCGTCTCGGCGTGGCGCGCCTCGGTCTCGAGGCTCTTCACGATCTCGCGCTGCAGCTCCCCACTCTCGCCGCCGAGCACCCGCAGGCCGAGCGTGTGCGCGAGCTGGAAGAGCTGACGATGCTCGGGCACGTCGCGCGCCATCGTGAGGTGGCCGCCGTCGGGATCGAGACGGCGGATGACCGAGCTCGGGCCGGCGCTCGCCTCGAAGCGCACGTCGACCCGATGCGCGGCGAGGGCGCGCACGAGCGCCTCGATGGTGGGCTTCTCGCCGATGCCGTGCAGAGCGCGCAGCTCCTCGGCGCGCTTCTCGAGCTCGGGGAACCAGTTGCCGCGCGACTCGAGGAAGTCGGTGACCTCGTCGAAGGGGCTGTAGTCGAAGGCGAGGCGATCACCGCCCGCCACGGCCGCGTCGTCGCGCGCGCGCGAGGCGAGCTCGGCCAGGATGTGGTCGAGCTGGGTGCGCGTGTTCTTGTAGAGGTTGAAGAGCGCCGCGATCGTGGAGGCCACGCGCGGCTCGCTGCCGAGCGACGAGACGTCCTCGCGGCTCAGGTTGAGGGTGCGGAAGAGCGGCTCGTCGAGCAGCTGCGAGAGGCCCTCGTCGGGGCGCTGCGAGCCGAGGCTGCCCATGAAGGCCTCGACCGGCAGCTCGTAGAGCTCGAGCGCGCGCACGAGGAAGGGCAGCTGGATCGGGCGCTTGCCCTTCTCGAGCAGCGAGAGGTACGCGGGCGAGACGCCGAGCTTCTGCGCGGCGAGCCCCTGCGTGATGCCGCGATCGATCCGCAGCTCGCGAAGACGCTGGCTCATCGCCTGTCGGTCGCCCTGCATCGGGCGATCTCATACCACCCTGGGGGTGTGGCGTCGCTCTGCGATCGGTCACGCACGGCGGGGCGCGCGCGTGGGATCCTCCCGAGCATGCTTCGCCGCATCGCTCGTCTCACCGTCGCGCACACCGTGGCTCCGCTGGTCGACGGCGCGGTGAAGGCCGCGCTCCTCTCGCGCAGCAAGGCCTCGCGCGCCCGCTCGTCGGCCGAGTCGCTGGGCCCGCGCGAGCGCGCGCGGCGCCTGCGCGACATCACGGCGCTCTACGATCGCACCGAGCACTTCGTGCGGCCCGAGAGCTTCTTCGGAGAGCCGCCGGCGCCGACCTTCCAGCGGGCCAAGGTGCGGCCGATGCCGAACGGCGAGGTGATCGATCTCGCCTGGCCGAGCGAGCGCCCGCCGATCGTGGCCGAGCTGGCCGACAAGCTCTACGGCGTGCGGGCCAATCGCCTCGCGCAGGCGCGCTGGTTCCGGCATCGGGCGCCCGGGCGCCCGGTGATCGTGCTCGTGCACGGCTATCTCGGAGGCGTGCACGCGATCGAAGAGCGCGCCTGGCCCATCGCCGACTTCGTCTCGCGCGGCCTCGACGTGGTGCTCTTCGTGCTGCCGCTCCACGGGCCGCGCGGCAACAGCCGGCGCCCTCCTTTTCCTGGCAGCGATCCGCGCATGACGGTCGAAGGGTTCCGTCAGGCCATCTACGACCTCGGCGGGCTCGTGCGCGGCCTGCGGGCCGAGGGCGCGCGGCACGTGGGCGCGATGGGGATGAGCCTCGGCGGCTACACGAGCGCGCTCGCCGCGACGACCTTGCCCGATCTCTCGTTCGCGGCGCCCTTCGTGCCGCTGGCGTCGGTCGCCGACTTCGCGCGCGACGACGGCCGCTTCGTGGGCACCGAGGAAGACCAGGACGAGCAGCACCGCCTGCTCGAGAACGCGTGCGCCGTCGTGAGCCCCCTCGCGCGCTCGCCACGCACGCCGCGCGAGAACATCCTCGTGCTCGGGTGCGAGCGCGATCGCATCACGCCGATCCGCCACGCCGAGAAGCTCGCCACGCACTTCGGCGCCGAGCTGGTGCGCATGCCGGGCGGCCATCTCGTCCAGATCGGGCGCGGCGAAGGCTTCCGCTCGCTGCTCGCGATGCTCCGCGCCCGGGGGATTCTCGCCACGCGCGGGTAGCCCCTGACCGAACGGCGGAGGCCGGCGCTGCCGGGACGCGCCACGATAGGCGCGATGCCCTTCGCGTTCGACACTTCCTACGCGCGCCTGCCGGAGCGCTTCTATCGCCGCGTCTCGGCCGCGCCGGCCGCGCGCCCCGAGCTGCTCGCACTGAACGAGCCGCTCGCGCGCCTGCTCGGCCTGCGCCCCGAAGAGCTGCGCACGCCCGAGAGCGTGGCGCGCCTCGCCGGCAACGGCGCTTTCGAGGGCAGCGAGCCGCTGGCGCTCGCGTACGCGGGCCATCAGTTCGGCGGGTTCTCGCCGCAGCTCGGCGACGGGCGCGCGCTCTTGCTCGGCGAGGTCGTCGGAGCCGACGGCGTGCGCCGCGACGTGCAGCTCAAGGGCTCGGGGCCCACGCCCTTCTCGCGCGGCGGCGACGGGCGCGCGGCGCTCGGCCCCGTGCTGCGCGAGTACGTGGTGAGCGAGGCGATGCACGCGCTGGGCATTCCCACGACGCGATCGCTCGCCGCCGTGGCGACCGGGCAGCCCGTGCTGCGCGAGCGACCGCTCCCGGGCGCGGTGCTCACGCGCGTCGCGAAGAGCCACCTGCGCGTGGGGACCTTCGAGTACTTCGCGGCGCGCCGGGATCGCGAGGGGCTCGAGAGGCTGCTCGCCTACGCCATCGAGCGGCACTACCCGGAGTGCGCGCGCGCAGAGAGGCCGGCGCTCGCGTTCCTCGACGCCGTGCTCGACGCGCAGGCGCGCCTCGTCGCGCGCTGGATGGGCGTCGGCTTCGTGCACGGCGTGATGAACACCGACAACACGTCGATCGCCGGCGAGACGCTCGACTACGGGCCCTGCGCGTTCCTCGACGCCTACCACCCGGGCCGCGTCTTCAGCTCGATCGACGAGGGCGGGCGCTACGCGTTCGGCAACCAGCCGCGCATCGCGCTCTGGAACCTGGCGCGCCTCGCCGAGACGCTGCTCGACGCGATCCACGACGACGAAAAGGAGAGCGTGCGCCTCGCGACCGAGCACCTCGATCGCTTCCCCGCGCGCTACGACGCGGCGTTCGGCGCCGTCATGGCCGACAAGCTCGGCCTGTCTGCCGGGGACGAGACGAGCGCGCTCGCCGATGCACTGCTCGACGTGATGACCACCGCGAAGGCCGACTTCACGCTCACCTTCCGCGCGCTCGCCGGCGCGGCGGTCGACCGCGCGCGCGGCGCCGAGCTCCTCGCGATGCTGGGCGGCGGCACCGAGGCGCACGCGTGGCTCGAGCGCTGGGAGGCGCGCCTTCCGGCGGATCCGGCCGAGCGCGCGAAGGCTGCGCTCCGGATGCGGAGCGCGAGCCCGGCCTTCGTGCCTCGCAATCACCGCGTCGAAGAGATGATCACGGCGGCCACGCTCGGCGACCTCGCGCCGCTCGAGCGCCTGATGCGCGTGCTCGCGCATCCCTACGACGAGCAGCCCGCGGAGGCCGCGCTCGCCGAGCCGCCGGGCGAGCAGCAGTGGCGCTATCGCACCTTCTGCGGGACGTGAGCGCCCGCGCTCAGGGACACGTGTCGGCGTTCACGCAGATCGGCACGCCGAGGCGCGGGTAGCTGCAGCACTGGGCGCCGTCGCAGCTCGCGCAGGGGCAGCTCGTGCAGCCCGTGGGGATCGTCGCGCGGCGGCACTCGCCCACGCAGACCTCACCCGCGCGACAGGCGCGCCCGCAATCGCCGCAGTTGCCTGGGTCGCGACGCAGATCCACGCATGCACCCTCGCAGCTCGTGGTGCCCGTGGGGCAACCACCGCCGATGCACGTGCCGGCGGCGCAGTTGCCCTGACACGTGTTGCCGGGCGCGCCGCAGTTCTGCGGATCGGTCGCGAGATCGACGCAGCGGCCACCCACGCTGGTGTAGGGCGGGCGACAGACGCAGCCGCCCGAGACGCAGACCTCGAGGCTCCCGCACGTGGCGTGCGAGGGGCCGCAGTCGGTCGGGTTGCCGAGCACGACGCCTCCGCCGCCCGTGCAGATCCCGGAGATGCAGCTCCGCCCGGTCGCGCACACCGTCGTGCATCCGCCACAGTGCTGCGGGTCGGTGGCGGGCTGCACGCACGCGCCGCCGCAGGCGAGGAGCCCAGCGCCGCATCCGCCCGGCCCCGCGTCGAGCCCCGTCGGCCCGGCGTCGCGGCCGCCGCCGGATCCGGTCGGGCCCGCGTCGCCGCCGAGCCGCGCCGGGTCGGGCGAGATGACCGCCGAGCAGCCGGCACCGCTCGCGAGAAGGAGGAGGAGGACCCACGAGACCACACCGAAGCGACCAAGCATGCGCCGGGCGCTGCAAGGAGCGGGCGCGGCCTCCTGCTCGAGGGCGCCTGCGAGAAGCCACGCGATTCCGAGCCGATCTCCGCGGTCCTCGGCGCGCGGCGCTGTGCACGGCCCTGCGCACCGCGCAGCGTTTTCCCTGCTCGAGCGCGCGGCCCGAGCGCGCGGACGCAGCCTACTTCGCGCCCGCCGAGCCTTCGGCGCGAGGAGACGGCGCTCCGCAGTGCGGGCACTTCTCGAGCTCCTCGGCGAAGGGCCCGCTGCAGTAGCCGCAGAACACGCGGCCGCCGATCTCACCGATGCGCACGAGGTGCCGATGGCGCTGCTCGAGCTCATCGGTGCTCATGCGATCGTCCTCGGCGGCGGGCGTCCACACGACGGAGAGCGCGATCACGTCGTCGGGGCGGAGCGCTTCGAGGCTCGTCAGCAGCCGCTCGATCGAGGGCGCGCGGCGCGCGTCGGCGTCGAAGATCTCGCGCCACGAGGCGACGATCACCGAGACGAGCACGACGCCCGGCCCGTCGCTCTCGCGCGAGACGCCCTGGCTCTCGACCGTGACGACGCGACCGTTCGCGGCGCGCACGATCTCTTTGCGGAACGACGCACGCACGTCGTTCGCGAGCGTCTGGAACTCCTGCTGGGCCTTGCCCTTCGGCATCGGCGCGTAGTTGCGCGCGCCCGCATAGAGCCACGCGAGCTTCACCGAGCGCAGCGCCGAGGTCGTCGCGGTGAGTAGGCGCGCGCGCCCTTCCTTCGAGGCGGTATCGCCGCCCCGCGCGAGCTCGTTCAGCTTCGACTGGACGTACTTGCGCGCGCGCCAGTCGACGGCGAGCTGGAGCATCGAGACGTCGACCTGGCCGCCGCTCGGCGCGATCGCGGGACCGCGCACGGGGACCAAGCCCCGCCTGGGCGGTGCCGCGATGGCGCCGAAGAGCCGGCCGGCGAGCACGAAGAACGCCAAGGGGCCCCCAACCACGACGACGAGGATGAGGGCGAGGACCACGAAGCCGAGGGCCGAGCTCCCTCGATGGCTGGGCGCGTAGCTGCCGCTCCCGGGCGAGGTGTCGTAGTCCGTGCGCGGGTAGCTCGATCCCGATCCCGAGCCCCAATCACTGCCCGAGCTCGATCCCCACGAGTCGCTCGAGCCCGACGAGCCCCACGAGTCGCTCGAGCCCGACGAGCCCCACGAGTCGCTCCCCGAGCTCGATCCCCACGAGTCGTCCGATCCGGACGAGCCCCAGGAGTCGCTCGATCCCGACGAGCCCCAGTCGCTCGACTCGAACGAGCCGCCGGTGTCGTCGTCCTGGGCGCGTGCTGCGGCGCCGGGCAGCGCCAGCACGGCGAGCACGGCCCCCATCGCCAGCGCGCGCCCGATTCGGTTCCATCCCCGTCCCATCACGCTCCCCCTCTCATCAGGCTCGCGATCGCCAACACGGCGGCCAGCGCGAAGAGCACCGCGCCCGCCCAAGGCGGCGCCGCGGGCTCGGGCTTGCGGCGCGCGAGCAGAATCGCCACCACACCGAGCGCTCCCACCACGGCCGGCGCGGGCCACGCGCGCTCGCGCAGGCGGTCGCCCATGCCGTCGTCGAGGCGGATCCCGTTGTCGTCCACGAACGTCGCCGGGCGCCCCGGCGCGGTCCCGATCTCCCATCCATCGCTCTCCCGATAGCGGCCGCGCCGAATCCGGAGAGGCGCGTCGTCGAGCCCTTCGATCCGCCCCGCGCCTCCGCCGTCGCCCGTCGAGATCATCACGGTGCCGGCGCCGTCGGGCGCGGCCGCGAGCCCGGTCTCCGTCGAGAGCGTGCGCCGGCGCTCGAGCGAGGGCGCGCCGTCGAGCCCCCTCGAGCCGGGCGCCCAGGCCAGCCCCGGCACGATCGCGCACGCGAGGAGCGCCACGACGAGGAGCGCGATCGCGAGTCGCGTCCCCAGGCGCAGGCGTGCCTCGTCTTTCACGGGGGCGAGCGTACACGCGCGGTGCCATGCTCGGCACGCATGGCTTCCTCCGCGCTCTGCCCCTGCGGCTCCGGCCGCGCGTACGCCGCGTGCTGCGAGCCCTTCCACGCCGGCGGCGAGCCGCCCGACGCGGAGGCCCTGATGCGCTCGCGGTACGCCGCGTTCGCGCGCGGCGAGCTCTCGTACCTGTTCCGGACGCTGCACGCGGACCACGACGATCACGCGCAGGGCGAGGCCGCGTGGGTGCGTAGCGCGGCCCAGGGCGCCAAGCGCGCCCGCTACGACGCGCTGGCGATCCTCGACCGGGACGGCCCGGACACCGACGGCGTCGCGCGCGTCCTGTTCCACGTCACGATGCGCGTCGACGGCCGCGACGCGAGCTTCGCCGAGCTCTCGAGCTTCGCCCACGACGGAACGGGTTGGCGCTACGTCGGAGGCGTGACGCGCAGGATGTCGTACGACCGCGCCGCACCGCTCCGGATCGCCACCTTCGAGCGCGAGACGTCTTGACCTGAACCGCGCGCGCCCCTATTTGCTACGTCCGTGCGTTGGGTGGCGGTACTGGGCTCGCTCGCCATCGCGGCCCTCTCGGTCGTGGCGCCGACCTCACTCGCCCCCGCATCGGCCGGCGACGATGCGCCGCGTTGGACGGCCGACACCGACAGCCAGCCGGAGCGCGACCGTGACGCCACATCCGCTGGCGACCCGCGCTCGGCCTCCGAGGACGAGGACGACGACCTCGACGACCTCGACGACGAGCGCGATGTCGACGGTGACGAGCTGCTCGCGATCGTCGAGCCGCTCGTGCACGACTGGGCGCCCCTCGTCACCACGCCCCGCTTCTGGCTCCACGCTCCCAGCGCGCCCGACGCGCCGCATCCCGAGCTGAGCCACCGCCCTCCGATCGCCGGCTGAACGTCGCGAGGCGTGATCCGCCCCCGGGCCACTCCCGGGGGCAGATCGCGCTCATGAACGTCCCGCTGCCATCCGAGGTCTTACCGTGTCTTCGTCTTCGACCGAGTCGCTCCGTCCGTCGTCGCTCTCCATCCCTCCCGGTGTCGCCCACGTCGGCTCGCGCGTCTCGCGAGCCCGCTCTCTGTTCCGAGACGAGTGGGCGAAGATGTTCCGCGCGGCCCACCTCGGGCCCGACCTGCTCGCGGGCCTCGCGGTCGGGGCGAGCGCGATCCCCATCTCGCTCGCCGTCGCGCTCGCGAGCGACGTCCCGCCCGGGCTCGGCCTGGCGACGGCGGTGGTCAGCGCGGCGATCGCGGCGCTCTTCGGGGGCTCGCGGGTCACCGTGACCGGGCCGGCCGTGATGCTGGCGGTCCTCGTCGGTCAGATCGTCGATCGCCACGGCGTCGCGGCGCTCCCCGTCGTGGTCGGGCTCGCCGCGGCCTGCCAGCTCGCGCTCGGGGCCCTCGGGCTCTCGTCGATCGCGCGCGTCGTGCCGCCCAGCGTTCTGCGCGGGTTCCGGGCCGGCATCGGGATCACGCTCGTGGTCAGCCAGCTCCCGCGCGCCTTCGGCCTGCCGGCGACGGACGAGTCGCACGCGCAAGACGTGCTGCTGCACTTCGCCCGCTACGCGTCCGAGGCCCACCCGATGTCGATCGGGCTCGCGGCGATCGGGGCGGCGCTGGTGTGGCTCGGGCCCGCTCGCTTTCCGCGCGTGCCCTGGGCCGTCGTGGCGATCCTCGTGCCGACCCTCCTCGTCGCGGCGCTCGGCCAGAACAGCGCGGCGGGCCCCGAGCTCGGCGCCGTGGCGCCCCCCTTCTCGACGTGGACGATGCCGGCGTTTCCGCACGACGCCACCGACCTCGTCTTCGACTCGCTCGCGATCTGCCTCGTGGCCTCGCTCGAGTCGCTCGCGAACGCGGCGAGCGTGGATCGCGAGCGCGCCGTGGTCGGCGCCTCCGACCCCGATCAGGAGCTCATCGGCCAGGGCCTCGGGAACCTCGCCGCCGCGCTCGTGGGCGGTGTTCCGGCCACCGGCGTCCCGCACCGCACCGAGGTCGCGGTGGCGCTCGGCGCGCGCACGCGCAGGGCGGCCCTCGTCGGTGCGCTCGTCGCGCTCGGCATCGCGTGGCTCGGCGCTCCTCTGCTCGCGATGCTGCCGGTCGCTGCCATCGCGGGCATCGGGATCGGGCTCGCGCTCCGCACGATCGACGTCGTGACGCTCGTCCAGGCGGCGCGCGCGAACCGCGGCGAGGCGCTCGCGATCGTGACGACCGTCGTGCTGATGGTCGCCTTCGACGTCGGGCTGGGCGTGCAGGCCGGCATCGTCGTGGCGCTCGCCGCCGCGCTCTTCCGCGTGACGCGCGTGCGCGCCGAGCTCGAGATCGGCCACGACGGTGTCCCGCACAGCGCGACGCTCTCGGGCTCGCTCACGTTCCTCGCGACGGCCCAGCTCGAGGCGCTCGGGCGTCGCATCGCGCGCCTGCCGACCACGCCGGGCCTCGTGATCGATCTGCGCCGCGTCGACGCCGCCGACCCGCCGTCGATCGATGCCCTCGCGGCGCTCGTGGCGCGCGCGCAGGGGCGCGGTCTGAAGGTCGCGATCCTCGGCGCGAGCGCGGAGCTCGACGCGCGCATCCGCGACCTCGCGCCCGCCATCGCCCCCCTGCTCACGGCGCGGGAGGCGGACCTCGACCGCATCCTCGACCGCTCGCGGCTCGCGCACGGGCGGCGCCAGCTCGTGCAAGGCGTGCAGCGCTTCCGCGCCGAGCAGCGCCAAGCGCTCTCGCCGCTGCTCACGGAGCTGGCCGCCGGGCAGGCGCCCCACACGTTCATGCTCACCTGCGCCGACAGCCGCGTCGTGCCCTCGCTGCTCGCGGGCACTCAACCGGGCGAGCTCTTCGTCGTGCGCAACATCGGCGCGCTGCTGCCGCCCTACGGCCACGAGACGCTGAACGACGAGGGCGCCGCGCTCGAGTACGCGCTCGAGGTGCTCGGCGTGCGCAACGTGGTGGTGTGCTGTCACGCCAAGTGCGGCGCGATCGGCGCTCTCAAGAAGGGCGAGGTCCCCGCCGAGCTCGGTGCCTTGCGCCACTGGGCGGCCGGCGCGCGCGCGCTCGTCGGCGACCCGAGCGCGTATCCGTCGGTCGACGACATGGTGCGCGCGACGGGCGTGCGACAGCTCGACCACCTGAAGACGTACCCGGTGGTGAAGAAGGCGCTCGCGAGCGGTGAGCTCACCATCGCGGCCTGGTACTACGACGTCGAGCGCGCCGAGGTGCTCGAGTGGAGCACCGAGCACGAGCGCTACGTGGTCATCGGCGAGACGGCCGCGCGCCTGTCGCGCCTCCCCGCGCCACCCCCTCCCGCCGAGGCGGGTGAGATCGAAGTCGTCGCCGGTCCGGAGGCACCATGACCCTGCATCAGCTCCGCATCGACCTCGCGCGGGATCTGCCCGCCGGGCTCGTCGTCTTCCTGCTCGCGCTGCCGCTCTGCCTGGGCGTCGCGCTCGCGTCGGGCGCGCCGCTCGCCGCCGGCCTCGTGGCGGGCATCGTGGGAGGCCTCGTCGCGCCCTTGCTCAGCAAGTCGCCGCTCTCGGTGAGCGGTCCGACGGCGACCGGTGTGCCGACCCGCGTGTAGTATGCGGGGCGCTCTTCGCGCGAGGAATGGCATGACTTACCGATCGAGGAGCGCCGCGCCTGCGGGCGCCGCTACGCCTGGGCCGATCTCTCTTTCCCTCGTGCTCGCGCTCGGCTTCGTGCTCGGCTGCGAGACACCGCCGGCGCCGACCGATGCCGCCGTGGTCGACGGTGGGTTCGTCCCGCCCGACGGCAGCGTCCACTGCGAGACGAGCGCGGAGTGCGACGACGGGATCGCCTGCACGCGCGACAGCTGCCTGGTCGACATCCAGGTGTGCACGCACGTGAACGACAACCCCTCGTGCGACGACGGGATCTTCTGCAACGGCCCCGAGCGGTGCGACTTCTTCGAGGGCTGCGTGCACGAGGCCACGCACGAGACGTGCGACGACGGCAACGTCTGCACGATCGATCGCTGCAACGAGGAGCAGACCGTCTGCGAGCACTCGCCGCGCGATCTCGACTTCGACGGCGACGCCGACTTCTTCTGCGACGGCGGCACCGACTGCGACGACCGCGACCCCACGCGCAGCGGCCACGCGCCCGAGCTCTGCGACGACTCGGTCGACAACGACTGCGACGGCATGGTCGACGAGGCCACGTGCGGCCGCCCGGCGCACGACACGTGCGACGACCCGCTCGAGCTGACGGCCTCGGGGGTCACGCAGCTGGCGGTGCGCGCGGCGAGCTCCGACTACACGCTCGGGTGCGTCGGCTTCACCGAGCCCGATCTCGTGGTGAGCTTCACGCTCGATGCGCCGCACGACGTGACGCTCATCGCCGACAGCGAGCTGTCGAGCGTCGAGCTCGCGCTCCGCACCGACTGCGCCGACGCGCACAGCGAGATCGCCTGCGAGGAGTTCGGCTTCCCGGCGACCCTTCGGGCGCGCGCGCTCGAGGCCGGCACGTACTTCGTGATCGTGCAGTCGTTCGACGACGTCACGCTCAACCTCCAGATCGACGATCCGACGCTGCCGCCCACGAACGAGTCGTGCGGAACGGCCATCGCCATCCCGGAGACGGGCGGCCACTACAGCGGCAGCTTCGTCGGCGTGACCGACGACGTCGCGACGTCGTGTGATCCCAACCTCGCCGACCTCGTCTACCAGCTCGACCTCTCGGCCGAGAGTGACGTGCGCGTCGATCTCGCGGCCACGGGCGGCGGCACGATGCGCTGGAGCCTGCAGCCGACCTGCGGCGATGCCGGCTCGCAGTACCGCTGCCGCACGGGCTCGCCCGCGAGCGGGACCCTGCACCGGGTGCCGATGGGCACCTATTTCCTCGTCATCGAGGCGTCCGCGGCCGTCGAGCCCGATTTCTCGCTCACGGTCACGGTCTCGCCGCCGACCGACCCCGTCGTGGGCGACACCTGCGCGAGCCCGATCCCGCTCGAGCTCGGCGTGCCCTTCAGCGGCACGCTCGCGCGCGCGGAAGACGACTACGACACGAGCTGCGGCTTCGACTATCGGGACATCGTCCATTCGTTCACGATCGACGCGCAGAGCGACGTGACGATCGTCGTGCAGGGCGGCGCCTACATGAACGGTGCGCTGCGGACGGACTGCGCGACCGGCAGCGAGCTGCGCTGCGACGACGGCACGAACTTCGTCACGCACGTCCGCGCGCTCGACATGGGCACCTACTACTTCCTCGTCGAGAGCCCCGGGCAGGGCACCTACACCGCGACGGTGACGGCGACCTCGCCGCCGACGACGCCGACGCCCGTTCCCGATGGCGCGAACGACGTCTGCGGCGGCGCCATCGTCATCCCCGAGACCGGCGGACTGTGGTCCGGCTCGACGGTCGTGGCCCAGAACGACTACGACCCTTCGCGCTGCGGCTCGTTCGGCAGCCCGGCCCACGACGTCGCGTTCCGGCTGGATCTCACCCAGCGCTCGATCGTGACGATCTCCACCGAGGGCTCGCTCTTCAACACGATCGTGTACCGAGAGGTCGCGCCTTGCGCGTCGAGCACGGACCTCGCGTGTGACGACGACAGCGGCCCGGGGACCACGAGCCAGCTGACCGAGACCCTCGCGCCCGGCACCTACTTCTACATCCTCGACGGGTGGAACAGCTCCGCGCAGGGCCACTACGAGCTCGAGGCCGTGATCACGCCGGCCCCATGAGGAGCTCGCGCGACGCGCGAGCCATCGCACGCCGAGCGTCCGGGCTCGCCTGCGGGCTCGTCGCCACGCTCGCGGTCGCGTGCACGCGCACGACGACCACGGAGCTGCCCGACGTCTCGTTCCTCACGAACGACGGCGGCACCGACGCGAACGAGCCCTTCGACGCAGGGCCGCTTCCTCCCGTCGTCGAGACGTGCGAGATGCCCGGCGCGACGGTGGGAGTGAGCTGCACGACTCCCTCGGAGTGCCAGGACGGCTGCTTCTGCAACGGGCCCGAGGCCTGCGTCGCCGGGCGCTGCGCGGCCGGCACGCCCCCTTGTGCCGACGGCGTCGACTGCACGACCGATGCGTGCTCGGAAGAGGCCAATCGCTGCGTCCACGTGCCCGACCACACGCAGTGCTCGGACGGCCACGCGTGCAACGGCTACGAGCTCTGCGATCTCGTGGACGGATGCACCACGGCGGCACCGCTCGTCTGCAACGACGAGAGCACCTGCACGCTCGACGCCTGCGACGACACGCTCGGCTGCGTCTTCGTCGCCCGCGATCTCGACGACGACGGCTTCGTGTCGAGCGCGTGCGGCGGCGCCGACTGCGACGACTACGACCCCCACATCCTGCCCGGCGTGAGCGAGATCTGCGACAACCGGCGCGACGACGACTGCAACGGCCTGCGCGACTACCTCGACCCGGCGTGCACTCCCACCAACGATCGCTGCGCGCAGGCTTCGTTCCTCCGCCTCGGCCCGAGCGGCGGCGGCGCCTCGGGGTCGACGGCCGGGCTCGCACGGGACTACACGCTCTCGTGCGGCGGTGGCCCCGACGTGGTGTTCCGCTTCTCGCTCACCACGTCGCGGGACGTGCAGATCCGAGCGCGCTCGACCGGCACCGGCGCACCGACGCCGACGCTCGCCCTTCGGCCCTTCGACCGCTGCGCCGAGGGTCCCGACCTCGCGTGCGCGCGCGGCAACGACTCGATCCTCCACGTCCGCTCGCTGCCGGCGGGCACCTGGGCGATCGTGGTCGCGACGACGACCGAGACCACCTTCGAGCTGGACGTCGCGCTGGACGACCCGACGATGCTGCCGCCCGTCGACGTCTGCGACGCGACGACCATCGACGTGTCGGCGGGCGGTACGTTCGACGGCGACTTCGAGGACGTCCGCGACGACTACGATCTCTCGTGCCACGCGGCGAGCGCCGCCGACGCCGTCTACCGCTTCACCATTCCGCCCGGGCACGCGAGCGACGTCGACATCGCCGTGAGCACGGTCACCGGCATGGCCCGAGACGGCGCCTTCGTCGCGCTCACGAGCGACTGCAGCGCCGCCAGCGGGGAGCTCGCATGCGTGACGCCGGTGGCCTCGCGCTTGCGCCGACGCGCGCTGGGCCCGGGCACGTACTACGCGGTGATCGAGCCGCTCGATCCGCTGACCGACGGCTGGGAGGCGACGTTCACGTTCACCGATCCACCGGCCGCACGCAGCGCGGGCGATGCGTGCTCGAGCGCGCTCGACGTGACCCCCGTCGGCAGCGCGACCACGGGGATGGGAAGCGTCCTCGCCACCACGCTCGAAGCCGACGGCGGCACGAGCTGCGGCCCGAGCAGCGGCGCGCGCGACGCCTACTTCCATTTCACGCTCGGCGCGAGCCGCGACGTGACGCTGACCACCACGGGCAGCGGCCCCGTGTCGGCGGCGCTCACCACGACGTGCGGCGCGCGCGCGAGCGAGCTCCGCTGCCGCTCCGGGTCCTCACCGCTCGCGCAGACCTTCCGTGGCCTGGGCCCGGGCGAGTACTGGATCGCCGTGGACACGACGGCGTCGAGCGGGAGCGTGACGGCGCAGATCGCGCTCGCGCCCCCGACGACCGCGCCGGCGAACGACGAATGCACCGGCGCGATCGCGCTGCCGACGCCGCTGGCCTCGCGCGCGCGCGACACCCTGGTGGGCTTCGCCGACGATCTGCGCGGCGGCGCCTGCACGCCCTCCGGGATGCTCGACGCGTTCTACACCTTCACGTTGCCGTCGCCGATGAGCATCACGCTCGACGCGACCACGGTGCCCGCGAGCACGCACACCATCGGGCTCACGCTGCGCGACGGCTGTGGCCCGGGCGCCGATCTCGCGTGCGACGTCGGCGTCGGCTCGGCCCACCTCGCCACCGACACGCTCCCGATGGGCACCCACACGGTGCTCGTCGAGATGCGCGAGAGCGAGGCGAGCGACTTCTCGCTCCGCTTCGCCGCGTTCCCATGAGGCGCGCCACCCGCTCCGCCCTGCGCTGGGCCCTCGCGCTCTCGCTGGCCTTCGCGGCCGCCGCGCCGGCCCTCGCCCACGCGCAGCGGCTGCCCCGCGGTCGCACCGGCTTCCGCGACGCCGGGCTCGGCGGCATCCGCGGCGTCACGGTCGGCCCGATCGAGAGCTCCGAGTGGCCGGGGCGCGGCTACGGGACGCCGTACACCGAGGCCCTCCTCGACGAGCTCGCGCGGATGGGCGTCACGTGGGTGTCGGTCACGCCCTTCGGTCGGATCTGGTCGCTCGAGAGCACCGAGATCTACATGGACTTCGAGGCGCCCTACGAGGACAACCGCGCCGCGATCGCGCGCTTCGTGGAGCAGGCGCACGCGCGCGGGATCCGCGTGCTGCTCATCCCGCACTTGTGGGTGTGGAGCGAGGTCGGCTGGCGCGGCGAGATCGATCCCGGCAGCGAAGAGGGCTGGCGCGCCTACCAAGAGAGCTATCGCCGCTTCGTGCTCGCGTGGGCGCGCGACGCCGCCGAGGCCGAGGTCGACGCCTTCTCGATCGGCGTCGAGTGCAAGTCGTGGTCGGGCCGCTTCGGGGGCTTCTGGGCCTCGTTCATCGACCAGGTGCGCGCCGCGTATCCGGGCCTGCTCACCTACAGCGCGAACTGGGACGAGGTCGAGGCGGTGCTCTTCTGGGATCGCCTCGATCTGATCGGCATCAACGGCTTCTACCCGCTCGCCCATCACCACGGCGCCCGCTACGAGGAGTACGTCACGGGCGCCCGCGAAGCGCGCGACTCGGTCGCGGCGGTGAGCGAGGCGCTCGACATGCCGGTGCTCTTCGTCGAGGTCGGCTACACGACACGACGCGATGCCGCGGTCGAGCCCTGGCTCTGGCCCGACGGCATGACCGACGTCGCCTACTCGGAAGAGGAGCAGTCGCGCGCGCTCGAGGCGGTGCTGGGGGCGTTCCTCCCCGAGGACTGGTTCGCGGGCTTCTTCGTGTGGCGCTACTACGCGAGCCTCGACGACGTCTCGCAGGAGGCGATCTGGGGCTTCAGCCCGCACGGCAAGACCACCGAGGCGCTGCTCGAGGAGATCCTCGGCGCACCGTTCGCGGTGGATCCCGATCCGCTCTCGCTCGGCGCGCTGGCGTCGGGCGGATCGGAGTGGGACGCGTTGATCGCGCACACGCGCGTCGCGGCGCTGCTCGCCGACACGACGATCGGTCCCTGATGGCGCGAATCGCGACGCCCCCGACGCGTCGACAGTCTTGACGGCCCGGAGCCTCGCGCTGCAACCTGCACGCATGGGGGCTCGTCGCTTTCTCGCGAGCGCTGTCGTGGCGCTTTCTTTCTTGGTGTGCGCGCACTTCGGGCTCGGGCCGCCACGCGCGGCCGCGCAGGGAAGTGATGCCGAGGCCCGCGCGCTCTTCTCGGCGGGCGAGATCGCGTACGGCGAGGGCCGATACGAGGCGGCGCTCGACTACTTTCAGCGGGCGTACGAAATCAGCGGCCGCGCGCTCCTCCTCTACAACGTCGGGAGCGCCGCCGAGCACCTGCGCCGCGATCGGGAAGCGCTCGCCGCGTTCGAGCGCTACCTGAGCGACACCGGCGAGGACGCGCCCAACCGGACGGCCGTCGCGGCACGCATCGAGATCCTGCGGCGCTCGGTGGCGGCGTCCACCAGCGAGGCCAGCACGAGCACGACGACGACGACGACGAGCACCGAGAGCACGACCGCAGCCAGCGAGACCGCGAGCAGCGAGACGTCCTCGACCGGCGCCGCCGCGCCGCCGGACCCCGGCCCCTCGTCCGGCCCCGGCGCCGCCCCGTGGATCGTGCTCGGCGTCGGAGCCGCCGTCGCCGTCGCCGGCGCGGTGCTCGTCGGCGTGGGCTACGCCGATGCGGCCAGCGTGAGCGGGATCGCCGACGGCGGATCGTGGAGCAGCATCTCCGGCGCGTACGAGCGGGCGCCGATCCTGGAGGGCGTCGGCTTCGCGCTCCTCGGCGTCGGGGTCGCTGCGGCCGTGGGTGGCGTGGTGTGGGGCGCGATGGGGAGCGGCGAGAGCAGCTCCACCGCGAGCGCCTGGATCAGCCCCGACGGCGCCGGTGTGATCGTGGGAGGGAGCTTCTGATGCGCGCGCCCACCACGCTCACCACGCTCGGGGCGCTCGCGCTCGCCGGATGCACGCTCGCGATCGCCGGCTGCACTCCGGAGATCCCGCAGGGCCGCATCGCCTGCACCACCCGCGACGAGTGCCCTCCTGGATGGTTCTGCCGGGCCAGCCGTTGCTATGCCGACGAGAACGGCACGGACGCCGGGCCCGTCGACGGCGGCACGTCCGACGGCGCCACGACGGACGGAGGTCGCGACGGCGGTGGCGACGGCGGCCCCCCGGCGCCCTGCGTCACCGACCTCGACTGCTCGAACGACGTCTTCTGCGACGGTCGCGAGCGCTGCGCCCCTTCCGATCCCGCCGCCGACTCCGCCACCGGCTGCGCCCCGCCGACGGGCGCTGCCTGTCTCGACACGCAGACCTGCGACGAGAGCCAGGATCGCTGCGTGACGGACTGCGCCCAGACCGGAGACGCCGATCACGACGGCGAGAACTCCCTCGACTGCGGCGGAGCCGACTGCGACGACGCCAACGCCGACGTGGGCCCGTCGCACGCCGAGACCTGCGACGCAGTCGACAACGACTGCGATCCGACGACGTTCGGCACGACAGACCTGGACGCCGACGGTGCGGTCTCGAGCACGTGCTGCAACCCGGGCGCCGGCGGCGGGCCGGCCACGTGCGGGACCGACTGCGACGACGCGCGTGCCGAGGTGGGCCCCGCGCAGCGCGAGACCTGCGACGGGCTCGACAACGACTGCAACGGAATGACCGACGAGAACGTGCTGATCACGTTCTACCGCGACGTGGACGGTGACGGCTATGGCGCGGCGGGCACCACCATGACCGCATGCAGCGCTCCGGCGGGATTTGCCGCGCAGAGCGGCGACTGCGACGACTCGACCGCGTCGGTCCACCCGGGCGTCGCCGAGACGTGCAACCTCGTGGACGACGACTGCGTGGGCGGCGTGGACGACGGCCTCTCGTGCTCGTGCACGAACGGCACGATGCAGAGCTGCGGCACCGACGAAGGCGAGTGCACCCACGGCATGCAGAGCTGCAGCGGTGGCGCTTGGGGCACGTGCATGAACGCCGTGGGCCCCGCCGCCGAGACCTGCAACGGCCTCGACGACGACTGCAACGCCACCGTCGACGACGGAACCGCGAGCGCGTCGTGCCCGGCCCGACGCAACACGACGGCCGCGTGCAGCGGAGGCACCTGCCGGTATTCCTGCACGGGAACGTTCCTCACGTGCGACTCGAGCGATCCGGGCGACGGGAGCGGCTGCGAGGTCGACCCCGTGACCGATCCCGAGCACTGCGGTGGATGCACCGCCTGCACGACGCCCACGAACGTCGCGACCCGGACCTGTGCCGCCGGCTCGTGCGCGGTGGCGACCTGCACGGCCCCCTTCGACGACTGCGACGGGACCTTCTCGAACGGCTGCGAGCGCCGCATCGACACGACCAGCGATTGCGGAGCCTGCGACAGCCCGTGCCCGCTCCGTCCGAACACGACCCCCTCGTGCACGAGCGGCGCGTGCACCTATCGGTGTGCCGGGAGCTTCTCGGACTGCGACGGCAACGCGTCGAACGGCTGCGAGACCGGCCTGCCGAGCTGCGATGCGCCGCCCCCGCGCTTGATCGGCCCGCTGACCGCGATGACGGTGACCTCGAACCGGCCCGAGCTCCGCTTCGCGCCCAGCAGCGGCACCACGCAGGCGCGCGTCCAGGTCTGCTCGGACCCGGCGTGCTCGAACGTCGTGTGGACCGGCACCGGCACGAGCCCGATCGTGGTGGGCGCCTCTCTCGCTCCCGGGCGCTACTACTGGCGGGCTCACGCCCTCGTGGGCACCACCGTCGGCACCACGGCCTCCGCGACGTGGAGCTTCGTGACGTTCGCGCGCACCACCCCCGCGACGGCGACCGATGGCTTCCCGCTGATGAACATCGCGGGCGGGCCCGAGGACGTCGCGTTCGGAGAGCCCACGTCGGCGGGCGGCCGGGTGTACGTGTACGAGGGCGCCTCGAGCACGATCGTCCAGACGCTGAACGCCCCGGCCAACCGCCAAGGGTTCGGCTCGTCGATCTCGGCGATCGACTACAACGGCGACGGCTTCGACGATCTCCTCGTCGGCGCGTGCCTCGGTGATGCGTCGAGCTCGACGGCGCCGACTGCGAGCAGCGGCTGCAGCGGCTACGTCGTCGTCTACGCGGGCGACGCGACGGGGCACTTCAACACCACGCCGGTCGTGACCCTCGGCAACGGCAACGGCACCAACCGCGTCGGCTTCGGATCGTCCGTCGCGGGCATCGGCGACTTCAACGGCGACGGCTACGGAGACTTCGTGGTGGGCGCTTACTTCTCCGGGCGAGCGCTGATCTATCTCGGGCGTGCCGGAACGGGCCCGCTGACCGAGATCGAGATCACGCCCAGCGGTCCCCTCACGACCAGTCGCTTCGGTTGGCAGGTGGCGGCGGCGGGCGACCTCGACGGCGATCACTTCGACGACGTGCTCGTGGGCTCGTACTCGGCGTTCGGGATGAGCGGGAACCTCAACCTCAGCGTGGTGTTCGGCGGGACGGGGACGCCGGCGGTCCTCGAGCGCAACGGGAGCGGCCCGGCGATCCCGACCGGTCTCGGAGACGCGAGCGGGGACGGGCGCGCGGACTTCGCGACGGCGTCGCCGAACGGTCTGGGCAACATCGCCGTCTACCGGCAGACCACGCGCTCTTCGGTCGGCACCGTGGCCTGGAGCCTGAGCGGCACGAGCAGCAGCGACATGTTCGGGTGGACGACGATGGGCCCGGGCGACCTCGACAACGACGGGCTCGGCGACGTGGTCGTCGGCCGCCCGGGCACGATGCACGCGCTGGCGTACCAAGGGACCACGGGCGCCACGATCTGGCAGGTCGCCGACTCGCACGCCGGGTTCGGCCGAACGATGGGCCGCGGGGGCCTCCTCTCCGGCTATCTCGGGGTCACGATCGCCGCGTGCTCGGGCCCCGTGTCGTGCTCGGGAGAGATCGCCGCCTACACGGACAACACGCCCAGTCTGCGCGCGCTCTGGTCGATGGGCGCAGGTGCGTTCGGCGCCGCGCTCTCGCGCTGACGGACGTCGCGCGAAGGAGATCGCCCCGACACGATCCGTGTCTGGCCGTGCTCGAGGCGAGCAGAGAGATCAGCGCCGCCGCTCGTAGCGGAGGCGCTTGATGACGCGCTCGAGGATCTCCTTCTCGGTCGCGTCGGGGCTGCGGCGCTGCTCGGCCTCGACCAGACGCTGCGCGGAGGCCGCATCGTGCGTGAGGTGTGCGAGCTCGCGGCGCAGCGAGGCGGGATCGCGCTTCTTCGTCTTCGGCCGGCTCGCCAGGTAGATGGCGAGCGAGGCGCCGACGACCAGCGCGAGGACGAGCAACGCCTCCATCGCGGCGATGATACGGCAGGACGCGCTCGGAATTCCTCTCGGAGCTCACGGGCAGGGGCCGACCGACTGAACGTCGGTGCCCGAGGCGTTCGCCTGGCACGGGTTGAAGTAGCGCATTCCGTCGCACCCGCAGACATCGCGCGAGGGCCCCGAGCAGCTCGACGCGGCCGGGCGCAGCACGCAGGTGCCGCTGCTCAGCGCACCGCAATCGTAGAGGCGCTCGAAGTCGCAGTACGACGTCGCGTCGCACGGGATCGTCTCGTCGCAGGGTCTTCCCGGGCCGACGGCGGCATCGACGGGCGTGAAGGCGTCGTCCTCGCGCGTGTACGTGTCGGTCGGCACCCACGCGTCGCGCATCGGGCCGGCGTCGGGCTCGACCGCGGCGTCCGCATCGACCGTCACCGCATCCGGCGCGTCGGCCATGCCCGCGTCCTCGACGCGCGCATCGGGGGCGGCGATCACCGCCGCGTCGTCCTCCGCGGCATGACGCGTCGAGCACGAGACGAGAAGGAACGTGCCGAGGATCCCGAGCCGGATCGCGAGGAGGCTCGTCTTCGGCGCGCCCCTACACGGCCGACCGTCCGCGCGCGTCACGCTCCGGTTCGGCATCTTCGTGTCGGGCACTTCTTGCAGATGCATCTCTGGGGGCCTCTCGCTCAGAACACGACGACGTCGCAGGGGAACGTCGCGTGGAAGGCGTCGTCGGTCTCGAGCAGGCGATCACACGCCGCGCCGAGGAGCTCGATGTGGGTCTGGTCGATCGCGCGCCAGCCGTCTCCACAGACGAGCGGTGGATCTCCGTCGAAGCCGACGGTGCCCTCGCACGCGCGCGCCAGGTCGGCGATGCGCCCGTCGAGCTCGAGCTCGCACGACGTGATACCCGCCACGATCGTCGAGAGCGCGGTGTCCAGGCCCGTGACGTCGCTCGCGATCCAGAGGTCGGCGGGAGGATCGCCCGGCCCGCGCCCCTGCCCGGCGTTGGCCAGCGCTTGCAGGTGCGGCGTCGTGATCTCGGTGCCCACGCTGACGACGAAGGTCTCGATGCCCATCGTGTACGCCGACGTGATCGCGTCGAGCGACTCGCGGCGGCCTCCCGGCAGGTCGTACGCGTCCGCGCAGGTGTTCGGCTCGCCGTCGGTCGCCACGATCAGCACCGTGGGATCGATCCGAGACGGTGCGAGCGTCGCGATCTGCGCGAGCACGCGCGCGATCGCCGCGCCGGTCGGCGTGAGGCCCGGCAAGGGAGACTCGAGGCGGTAGGCCGTGGCGATCGCGTCGAAGTTCCCGAGCGCCGCCGGAAGCGTGACGAGATCCGGGCAGCCCGCCGTCGCGAGGACGTCGGTGTAGGTGACCCAACCGAAGCGGATCGAGCCGTCGAGCCGAGCGATCGGACCGTCCACCCCGAGGAGGGCGTCGCGCAGCGCTTCCCAGCGCGTCACGCCGCCGAAGTCCTCGTTCATGCTCGCCGACTGATCGACGATCACGATCACGTTGGGCGTCACCTGGCGCGTCGTGACCGTGCGCGAGGCGCAGGTGGTGTCGGTCGGCGCGTCGGGGAGCGCATCGGGCGGGGCGATCCACACATCCTCGCGAGCCGCATCGACCGTGGCGGCGTCGATGCGGCCGCTCGCGTCGTGGAGCTCGCTCGGCGTCGGTCGCTCGACCGTGCAGCCGAGGGCTGCGCCGGCGCTCGACGAGAGGAGCAGCGCCGCGAGCACGGGCGGAGGCAGTTCGCGTGGGAGGCGCGTCATCGCCGGCGCGCGCAGCACGCGATGTGCCGTGAGCGCCGCGCTCTCCTGCGTCACGATGCACGCGGGGGACGCGTCGAGCGCGCGCGACGCGCGTCATGGGACGCGTCACGTGCCGCGCATCACTCGGGCGCGCGAGGCCTCAGCAGCAGCCGCCTGCGGGCTCGCTGCTCCAGCACGCAGGGAGCTCCGTCGCTCGCCATCGCGCCTCGGCGGCGACGGGATCGTCGATGCGCTCGACGACGTGGAACGTGCCGCCAAGGTAGAGCCTGGCCGCGGTCGTCTCCACGGCCGTGACGACGCACGACTTCGCCACCGTCTGCGCGGCCACGATGGTCGCGGGGCTCGCGCAGATCGGCCTCGGCCTCGTGCGCGCCGGCGTGCTCTCCACGTTCATCCCGTCGACCGTCATCCGCGGGATGCTCGCCGGCATCGCGCTGATGCTGGTGCTCAAGCAGCTCCCGCACGCGATCGGCTACGACGCCGAGGCCTTCGACAGCGACGAGTTCTTCGAGCCGCAGGGCGAGAACACGTTCACGGCCCTCTGGAACGCGCTCGACTTCTTCCAGTGGGGCGCGGTGCTGGTCTCGGCGATCTCTCTCGCGCTCTTGATCGCCGCACGCCGCAAGGTCTGGCAACCGCGCCGATGGATGCCGGCCCCGCTGCTCGTCGTCATCGTCGCCACGCTCGTGCAGCTCGCGATGGAGCGCTGGGCGCCCGGGATCGCGCTCGGACGCCAGCACCTCGTCGAGGTGCCGACGGACGCCGTGAGCGCCATCCACCTGCCGAGCCCCTCGGCGTTCCTCGAGCTGCACGTGTGGACGCTCGGCCTGGTGATCGCCGGCGTCGCCTCGCTCGAGTCGCTGCTCTCGATCGACGCCATCGACCGCATCGATCCCGAGAAGCGCCATTCGGATCCGAACCGCGAGCTCATCGCGCAGGGCACCGCGAACCTGGTCTCGGGGTTCCTCGGTGCGCTCCCGGTCACGAGCGTGATCGTGCGCGGCAGCGCCAACGCCAGCGCGGGCGCCAAGACGCGGAAGTCGGCGCTCATCCACGGGCTGTTTCTCTTGCTCGCGATGCTCTTGCTCGCGCCGCTCCTGAGCCACATCCCGCTCGCCGCGCTCGCCACGATCCTGATCCTGACGGGCCTCGACCTCGCGAACCTGCCCATCGTGCCGGCGCTGTGGAAGCGAGGCGCGCGCGCCTTCGTGCCCTTCGCCGCGACGCTGCTCGGGATCCTGCTCACGAACCTCATCATCGGGGTCTGCATCGGCATCGCGGTCGGTCTCGCCTTCACGGTGCGCGAGGCGATGCGCAACGCGATGCGGATCACCGATCGCAGCGGCATCCGCACGATCGCGCTCGAGAAGGACGCGTACTTCTTCCACAAGAACCAGCTCGTCGAGGCGCTGCACGGCACGCCCGAGGGCACCAAGCGCATCGTGATCGCGCGCGGCCAGGCCGACTTCGTCTCGGAAGAAGTGCGCGAGGCCATCCGCGACTTCGAGGGTGTCGCGACGCGTCGCGGGATGGTGATCGAGCTGCAAGGCGTGCCCCGCGCCTCGATCATGCCCGGCGGCTGATCACGCGCGCCCGCCGAAGGGGCTCTTCGTTCTTCGCTCGGGGCCGGACCGTGGATCGGGCCCCGAAGAAGAGCCCCGCCCTCAGCGATGGAACTCGGAGAGGTGGGTGATCCACCACTCGTCGTTCCACGTGATCATCGTGCGCACTTCGATCGAGCGCGTCTCGCTCCCGACGCGGTACTCGAGGAGCGAGTGGCGCTGCGCCCAGTAGGGCAGCTGGTTCGCTTCCTCGCCGACCACGACCCAGCCGCGACGCCCGGTGAAGCGCAGGCGCGAGAACGTCGCGCGGCCGAGGTCGGCGGTCGAGGCGTGGAGCGCGTGGATGTCGACGACGTAGGCGCGGTGCAGGCGCTCCCAGAGCGGATCGGGATCGGGCACGCGCTTGATGAGGCGGAACGCGTCGCGCGAGAGGAAGAAGTCGTCGATGCTCGCCGGGTCGTCGCGCACGATCGCGTCGAAGAGGCGCTGCGCCCTTCCCTCCGCCGTGCCGAGGGGTGGTCGCGGCGGCGGCTCGGTGAGGCTCGCGCGGTTGTGCTCGGGCACGGCGGCCTCGTCCTGCGCGAGGACGAGGCGTGGCGCAGCGAGCGCGAGACCGAGGGCCGAGAGCGCGAGGCGACGCTTCACAGCTACCGCGGCGGGACGGTCGTCGCCGTCGGGACGCCCGGCGGGATCTCGCCCACCGGAGCCGGGCGCGCGGGCGCGAGGGCCGGCGCGGTCGGCGGAGGCACGACCCGCGGGTCGGGCGTCTGCGGCGGGGCCGCGGTTCCACGCACCCCCGGGAGCTGCGCGACGACGAGCACGAACTTGTTGTCGACGAGCTCGTCGGTGACGTTCGTGACCGTCGCGCCGTGCAGCGTGCTGCGGAGGCTCCCCACGCGCGAGTGCTCGAGCAGGAAGAACACGCGCTCGCCCGGGTGGTGCGAGGTCCACTCGGTGAGCGGCCGCGTGTCGAGGTCGACGAACGTGAGCACGCCGTTGCCCGTGTAGAAGTTCTCGCCCTTCCAGTTCATCTGCCAGGCGATGATCTGCTCGCCCGGCTCGCGCTCGCGGTAGTACGCCTCGACGATCTCGCGCTGGCCCCAGTGGGGCGCGAGGTCGACGAGGTAGAAGTCGAGGCTCCACACGGCGAGCGCGAGCGCGGTGCCGAGGAAGGCGCGGATCATCACCGGCCGCAGCTCGCGGATCGCCGCGAGGCCGATCGTCGTCGCGGCGACGATGGCGAACCCGGTGAGGATCGGGCGGTAGTCGAAGTTCGGCGGCCAGGGCCGCTGGTAGTTGTAGACGAAGAGGTGGATGAGGCGCTCCTCGCCCCACGGATGCGACTCGGTCGACCACGCGAGGTCGCGACCGACGAGTGCCACGAGCGCGGGAGCCGCGAAGAGCGCCACGCTCGCGAGCCAGCCCTCCGAGCTCGCCGGGTCCTCGCGCTTCTCGGGGCGCAGCGTCCACCACGCGAGGCCCGCGAGCACGATGCCGCCGCCGATCAGCGCCGCGACGAGCCCGCCGGGCCACGGATGCGCGAGCACCCAGTCGGCCGGATGCGGCTCGTCGAGCGGGACGAGGCCCCGCGGATCGCCCCACCACCCCGCGACGCCGAGGACCGCGAGGATGGGCGCCACCACGGCGGCCAGCGTGCCGAGCACGCGCTTGGGGAGCTCGGCCGGCTCCTTGCCGATCAGCGGGTCGATCGCGAGGCCCACCAAGATGCCCGCCGCCGGAACGGCCGGGAAGATGTAGTGGTGGAACTTCGTCTGCATCGCGGAGAAGAGCACGAACGCGCTCGTTCCCCAGAGGCCGACGATCATCATGACGTCGCGCTGCGCGTCGGCGCGCGGGTCGTCGTTCGATCCCTTGCGGTGCGTGCCGAAGCGGATCCAGGCGGCCACCGCCAGCGGCGCGAGCGCGATCCACGGGAACAGGCCGTAGCCGAGCTGCTCGAAGAAGTACTCGATCGTGCTGTTGTCGCCGTGCACGCCCGCCGCGAGGCGGTTGAAGTGATCGTGGATGAGCAGGCGATCGGTGAACGCCGTGCCGTGGCGGATGAACATCGCCACGTACCAGGGCCAGCCCGCCACGAGCACGACGACGATGCCGACCGCGACCCGCAGGCGCCCTTCGATCAGGAGGTCCCAGCGGCGCGCCGCGATGAGGAAGAGCAGCGCCACGAGGCCGGGCAGCGCGAAGCCGAGCAGGCCCTTGGCCATGAACGACATCGCGCAGAAGACGTAGAAGCCGAGCATCGCGAGCGACTGCGCGCGCTTCTCGCGACGGAACACCCAGAGCACGACCAAGAGGCCGAGCGTCCAGTAGAGCGCCTGCGCGAGCGGTTCCGCGCCGAGGCCCTGCAGGTACGGCTCGACGGTGCGCGGCGCGGGGTTGCCCGGGTTCCCGGCGTTGCCGCCGCCCGAGCCGAAGAGGAACGAGTCGTGGTGCCACGAGAAGCCGCCCGTCACGAGCGTCACGTTCCGCGACGCGAGGTAGAGCGTCTGCGGCACGCACATCGCGAAGAGGAGGCCGAGCGCGAGCGTGCGCGCCGACACCGCGAAGGGCCCGAAGCGATAGATGCGCACCTCGCGGTCGGGCGACTCGGACGCCGCGAGACCGAACATGCACATCGCCATCGTCATGGTGCTCACGAACGGCATGTCCGTGATCGCCTGGTGCGAGAGCATGAAGAAGTGCGGCAGCGTCGCGATGACGATCGCCGCGAGCGCGCCCTGGCGCTTGCCCCACACGCGCGAGACGAGCGTGTAGACGGCGACGAGCGCGCCCATCGAGAGCAGGAAGTGCGGGAAGCGCACGGCCCACTCCGGGTGGAGCATCCCGCCGTTCGGTCCGGGGAGCATCCCGTGCGGATGGAAGTTCACCCCGAGCGCGCCCATCGAGAGCGCTTCGATCCAGAAGATGAAGACCGGCTTGCTGAAGAACCACTCTTCGTGGGCCCACCACGTGCTGATCCAGTCGTCGCGCGAGAGCATCTCGCGCGCGACCTCGCCGTAGTGCGTCTCCCACGGATCCCAGAGGCCGTAGGCCCCGAGCATCGGCAGCACGATGCCGGCGCCGACGACGAACACGAGCAGGCCCGGGCGACGGATCGCGGCCGGCGCGAGGACCAGGATCGCCGCGATCATGAAGCCGGGCAGCGCCGACCAGCTCGACTGGAGGGCGCCCGCGACGGCGATCGCGATCCCGAGCGGGATCGTGACGATGGGCGCGAGGAACATCGGCTCGTTGCCGATCGGCGCGAGCCACGTCTTGCGCCAGTCGATCGCCTTGTCGCGGTCGCCGGGCGAGAGCGACGAGACGCGGAGCACGCCCATCACGTCGGCGAAGCCGACGGTCGCGGCGAGCGTGAGCAGGATCCCCCAGAGCGGACCGCGCGGGATCTGCTCGTGGTAGGCCATGATCAAGAAGAGCAGGACGAGCGGGACGACGAGCAGGACGATCCCCGGCCAGCGAGAGTCGGTGCGGCGCTCCGGCGCCGGCGCTGCATCGGTCTTCGGGGGCTCGGCCTTTTCGGGCTCCGGCTTCTCGGCGTCGGCCTTCTCGGCGTCGGCCTTCTCGGGCTCGGCCTTCTCGGCGTCCTCGGCGCTGGCCTCCGCCGCCTTCTTCTTCTTCGACTTCTTCGCCTTCTTCTCGGCGCCGTTCTCCGACGCGGCCGCGGGCTCGCTCGCCTCGTCGGCCGCGCCGTTCGAGGCCGGGGCCTCGGCCGGCGTGTCGGTCTCGGGGGCCGCCGTCGGCTCCGCCTCGTTCGTGTCTTCGCTCATCTCACACGTCGTTCGCGCCGCGGCGGAGGGTCTCGAACACGAGCCGCCGGGCGGCGCAGCATAGACGCGAGAATACGGAGGATCCAGTGCCGTTCGAACGCCCCCCCGCGGTGCCCGAATCGAGCAATTCAGGGCACTTCGAGGGCGCGCAGGACGTCGGCGATCAGCTCGTCCGGGTCCTCGAGCCCCACGGCGTAGCGGATGAGGTCGTCGGTCATCCCGAGGGCCTCGCGCTCCTCGGTCGAGAGCTCGAAATAGCTCATCAGCGCCGGCTGCTCGACGAGCGACTCGACGCCCCCGAGGCTCGGCGCGATGCGCGGGATGCGGAGCGCATCGACGAAGCGGCTGCCGCGCGCGAGATCGCCCTTCACCGCGAAGGTCACGACGCCCCCGAAGCCCGTCATCAGGCGCCGCGCCACGTCGTGGTGGGGATGGGAGGGCAGCCCCGGGTACCAGACCTCGCGCACGCGCGGGTGCCCCTCGAGCGTACGGGCGAGCGCGAGCGCCGTCGCGTTCTGGCGCTGCACCCGCACATCCAGCGTCTTGAGGCCGCGCAGCACCAGGTACGCCGCGTGCGGGTCCATCACGCCGCCGAGCACGTGGCGCAGATCGCGGACGAGCGCGACGAGGCTCCCCGAGCCGGCGACGAAGCCCGCGAGCACGTCGTTGTGCCCGGAGAGGTACTTCGTGCCGCTGTGCACGACGAGATCGATCCCGTGCTCGGCCGGCCGCAGGTTGATGGGCGTCGCGAAGGTCGCGTCGATCAGCGTCTTGACGCGCGCGGCCTTGGCGATGGCCGCGAGACGATCGAGATCGACGACGCTCTGGTACGGGTTCGTGGGCGCCTCGCTCACGATCAGGCGCGTCTCCTTGCGCAGCGCCTTCTCGAGCGCGTCGAGGTCGGCGGGCGGCACGAGCGTCGCGGTCACGCCGAAGCGGTCGAGCACCTTCGTGACGAACTGCCGCGTGCGGCGATAGCAGTCCGAGAAGAGCACCACGTGCGAGCCGCTCTTGGTGAGCGCCAGGATCGACGTGGTCACGGCCGCCATGCCGCTCGCGAACGCGAGCGCGTCCTCGGTGCGCTCGAGCGAGGCGACCTTCTGCTCGAGCGTGCGCACCGTCGGGTTGCCGTAGCGCCCGTACTCCTCGCGCTCGGTCTTGCCCTCCATCATCGCGACGAGGTCCGCCGTCGACGCGAACGTGTAGGTCGCCGTCTGGACGATCGGCTCGGCGAGGGGATGACCCGCGTGATCGCGGTCTCGCGCCTCGCCGCCGTGCACGGCACGCGTCGCCGCCGTCTCGCCCGCGAACTGCTTCGGATCGCTCATGGCGGAGGGACGGTACACCATCCACCCGCGCGCGCGCGCCGCTCACTCGTACAGGGTGGGCGTGCCCCAGTAGCGCATCGCCAGGTCGGCCGGCGCATCGAGGCTCGGCACGAGCACCTCGCCTGCGCACGAGACCGGCAGCGCCGACGCCGGGTCGGCGAGGAACGCGCGCACGAGCTGCACCGAGCACGAGGGCATCCCGCCGCCGACGGGCGCGCTCGTGAGCACGGTGTGCGCGCCGTACGGGATCTCGACGAAGGTCTGGTGTGGCCCCGTGAGGTGCTCGCGATAGCCGGCCCCGACCGTCTCGACCGGCGCCGCGGGATCGAGCGCGCCCGCCATGACGAGCACGGGGACCTCCGGTGGCGCGTAGCTCGCGGCGTGTGGATCCACCGCCGAGCGCGGCCAGCCGTCCTGGAGCAGGTAGGCGTCGGCGAGGGCGTCCTGGAAGAAGATGGCGCTCGCGCGCGCTGCGGCGATGGGCGCGTCGTCCACGTGCGTGCGCGGGAAGAACTCCGAGAGCACCTGGTGCACCTGCAGCACGTGCGAGGTGCGCGGCAGGCCCGCGCCGCCGCCGAAGAGATTGCCGAAGAGCGTGGCGATCGCGGTGCGATCGCCGCTCGAGCAGCGATCGAGTCGATAGACGAGCGCAGGGAGCCAGTTGCGCAGGTTGTAGTCCATCAGGAAGACGCCGAAGACCACCTTCCACGTCGCGAGGTCCACGCCGAGCTGGCGGCACTGGCCGGTGCCGAGCGAGGCGAACACGCGCTCGAGGAAGGCCTCGGGATCGGCCCCGAGGTGGCTCGAGCAGGCGGGCGACATCGGGCAGAGCTCGCGGAAGATGCGGCGCCCGATCGGCTCGAACTGAAGGTCGTAGACGCTGAGATCACTGCCCGGCGAGACGGGCGCGTCGAGGATGAGGCCGGTCGGCTGCTCGGGGTGCAGGACGGCGTAGCGGTTGGCCCAGTACGTTCCGTACGAGCCGCCGTACACGAACACCTCTTGCCCGGGGCGGCGCGTGCGCTCGATCGCGAGCGCGAGATCGTGCGCGGCCTGGGTCGTGGTGAAGCTCTCGAGGCGATCGCCCCACGTCGCGACCACTTCGGCCTGACAGGCGGGCCACTCCTCGGTCGTGATCTGCGAGCCGGCGATCGAGCCCTCGGCCTCGGCCGCGCAGCCGAGGCGCGTGGAGCTGCCGACCCCGCGATGCTCGATCGTGTAGACCTCGAGCTCGGGGTCGATCGTGGTGAGGAAGTCGTGCAGGCCGAAGAACGACTCCGCCGAGGCGCCTGGCCCGCCCTGGAGCAGCCAGAGCTGGCGGGAGCCGGTGCCGCGCCGCGAGACGAAGACGTCGATCTGCTCGCCCGTCGGGTCGTCGTGATCGAGGGGCATGCGCAGGGTCGCGCACTGATCGCGGAAGCGATCGGGGCACGTGCCCCACGCGATCTCGACGGGGCCAGCGTCCGTGGCGGGCGCAGCGTCCACCGCGCTGGCGTCGGTCGGCCCTGCGTCGGGCGCGGGCGGCTGGACCGACGCGCTGCACGCGAGGCCGAGCGTGGAGAAGAGAGCGAGAAGAGCGCGTCGTGATCGCATGGGCAGAACGTGCCCGGCGAGCCGGCGAGCGCCGCTCAAAGAACGCTCAAACGCGCACGAGCGCGTCGACAGCTCGGGCGGCCGCGCGCCAAGATCCGTGCGTGCGCCTCGCGAGCATGGTGCCCTCGCCGTCCGAGGATCGACTGCGGCAGCTCCTCGCGAGCGAGGCACGCCTCGTCACCGTGTACGGCCTCGGCGGGGTCGGGACCTCCTCCCTCGTCGCGCTCGCGCTCGGCAGCACGCGCGTCACGCGCATCGACGTCGGGAGCGCCACGCCACGTGCCGTCCGGGCACGCTTGGCGGAGGCCCCGGCCGAGGCGACGATCTGGCTCGATCAGGTGCACGCGCCTCGCGGCCTCGGCGCGCTCGTCGAGCGCTGCGCGGCGCGCGTGATCCTCGCGGCGCGCCGGCCGCTCGGCGCCACCGACGAGCATCGCGTGCCCGTGCCGCTCCTCGTCGATGCGGCCGCACGCGCGCTCGTGTGGGCCGCCCTCGCACGGGCGGGCGCTGCGGACCCGGGGAGCGACGAGCTCGATCGGCTCGCCGCGCTCGTCGACGGCTGGCCGCTCGCCGCACGCGCGGTCGCGCCCTGGGCCCGCGTGCTCGGCGTGAGCGGCGTCGTGCACCGCGGCCTCTTCGAGCTCGAGGGCGACGACGCGCGAGCGTGCGAGCGCGTGCTCGCGCAGGCGTGGCGAGGCCTGCCGGCGCGGGCGCGCGCGTTGCTCGCGAGCCTCGGCCAGAGCGCGCAAGGGCTCGCGCTGGGCTGGCTCGATCGGCACGACGACGACGCCCTCGCGACGCTCGTCGAGGCGGGGCTCGTCGTCTCCCGAGACGGCGGCGTGCGCGTGCCGGCCCCGGTCCGCGCGTTCGTCGCACGGCACGCGGCCGCTCGGCAGCTCGCCGCCGCGCGGCGCGCCCACGGCGAGCGCACCTTGCTCCGAGCCGAGCAGGCGCGCGCCTCCCACCGCCGCGATCCGCTCGCCGCCGTCGCCGAGCTCGGCCTCGTCGAGCCCGACCTGAGGGCACTCGCCGAAGGCCCGAGCGCTCGCACCGCCGTGCGCGCGACGCTCGCGCTCGAGCCGCTGTTCCTGGGCCGCTTGCGGCGCGAGCACGCGCTCGATCTGCTGGCGCGGGCGACGGATCGCGCGCGCACGCTCGACGACGACGCGCTCCTCGCCGACGTGACCCTCGTCCGGGTGCGCGCCCTCGTGATGCGCGGCGAGCACGAGAGCGCCGAGCGCTTGCTGCGCGACACGCGCGTGCTCGAGCGAGCGCCCCTCGACCGCGCCTATCGCGCGCTCTACCTCGGACACATCGCGGCGTGGCGCGGCGAGACGGAGACGGCGCGCCTCCAGCTCGACGAGGCCGAGGCCATCGCCGAGCACGCGGAGGGCACGCAGGCCGAGGATCTGCGCGAGGACCTTCTCATCCAGCGGATGTTCCTGTCGCACGTGCGCGCGGATCTCGACGCCGTGGAGCGGCTCGCGCGCGTCGCGAGCGAGCGCGCGCGGTCCCGCCCTTCCCCACGCCTCGGCGCCATCGCACGGCGCTTCGTGGCCGAGAGCGCGCTCCGGCGGGGACGCGCGCCCGAGGCCGCGCGCCTCTTCGAGCAGAGTCGCGACGAGCTCGCCTCGTTCGGCGATCACGCCGCCGCCATCGGCACGGCGACGCGGCTCGTCGAGGCGCTGCGCACGGCCGGCGAGACGGCACGCGCCGATGCCGAGGCCGCCGCTGGGCGTGCGGCGGCCGCGCGGGCCGGCGAGTCGACCCTCGAGCTGCTCGGTCTCGCGGAGGGCGGGATCACGTCCTGGGCGCGCGTCGCCGATCTCGCGTGGCGCGTGCAGATCCCGATCGTGCGCGAGCAGGCCGAGCGCTGGCTCGCCGCCCACGCGCCCGAGGTGCCACCGTCCACGCTCCGGCTCGATCCCGAGGCGCGCACCGCGGAGCTCGACGGCCAGGTGCTCGCGCTCGGGCGGCGTGCCACCCCGTGGCGGGTGCTCGAGGCCCTCGTGCGTGCACACGCGTCCGCGTCGGCCGTCTCGGTCTCCGATCTCTTCCGTGCGGCGTGGCCGGGCGAGCGCGCCGATGCGGCGAGCCAGAAGAAGCGCGTGCAGACGGCGCTCTGGACCCTGCGCAAGCTGGGCCTCGACGCCGTCCTGCGCACGGTGCCCGAGGGCTACGCGATCGCGCCCGACGTGCGCGTCGGCACGAGGGCGGCGCCCGCGACGAGCGCGACCCCACGCTGAGCACGGCCGCGTCAGCGCGCGCGCGAGCGAGACGCCGCGAGCTTCACGCGCGCAGCCTCGCGGGGCGCCGCCTTCTTCTTCGCCTGCACGCGGCTCCCCTTCGCGCTCTCGCCCGGCGAAGCGGCGGCGCCCGTCTTCGTCGCGCCCTTGGCGGGCGCGCCCTTCTTCTTCTTCGCCTTCGTCTCCGCGCGCTTCGCCGGCCGCTTCGCGGCCTCGTCGAACGCGCGCTTCACCCAGCGGCGCAGCTCGTCGGGCTCCTCCATGAACGCCTCGGGCAGCATCACCTTGCGGCTCATGCGACGGCCGTCGCCCATCGGATCGAAGTGCGTGGCGCCTTCGAGCGCGAGCACTTCCTCGCGCATCGCGTCCGGCAGATCGAGCACGACCGAGCGCGCGAACAGGCCCGCGAAGAAGTGACCGTTCACCTTCGCGGCGAGCCCGCCGAACATCGGCAGCGTCTCGAGCCGCGGATCCTTCGGCAGCGCCGCGCGGAAGATCGGAGGATGCTCGGCAGGAACCTTCACCCAGGCCATGTCCGCGATCGTACCGCAGCGGCCGCCGCTCACGAATGCTGGACGACGAGCTCGATGCGCTGGTTGGCCGCGCGGCCGCTCGCCGTGGCGCTGTCGGCGATGGGCTGGGACTCCCCGTAGCCGACTGCCCGGAGTCTCGCCGGCGCGATGCCTCGCGCGAGCAGCCCGCGGAGCACCTCGTCCGCGGCCCGCTGCGTGATGCGGAGGTTGTACTCCTCGCTCCCGCGCGTGTCGGTGTGGGCGCCGATCTCGAGGGTCACCGAGGGGTGGGCCCGCAGGTACGCCGCGACGACGTCGAGCGAGCGCTCGCTCTCGGGCACGAGGGCGCCGGTCCGCGGATCGAAGTGCAGGTCGGACGAGAGCACGAGTCGCCCGTCGAAGACGCTCACCTGCGGGTCGGCCCGCGCCGAGAGCGGCAGCGAGGCCACGAGCGCGAGGGCCAGGAGGAACACGATACGCATCCCTCCAGGTGACCACGTCCCCCTCGAACGTGACCGAGAAAATCCCGCGCGGCTCAGCGTGCGTCGGCCGCCCATCGCTCGGCCTCCACGAGAACGGAGAACGCGCGCATCGGGACGCCCGCCGCCAGGCTCATCGCCCGGATCACCATGTGGTGCAGGGGGTTCGTCGTCACGATGGCGACCCGAGCGACCCGGCCGGCGTTGCGCGTGTGCCAGGCGACGAACGCGTGGCGCGCCTCGAGGTCGTAGCCCGTCATCGCGAGACAATCGACGACGATGCCGGTTCGCTCGCCGCTGGTCGCGACGCCCAAGAGGCCCGTGCGCACACCCTCGGCGGTGAGGTGGCCGGCGAAGCGAACGAGCGCGGTCATGGGCCGCGCCGAGCAAACGACGACTGGGGTCTCGTCGCCAGGCCCGAGCCCAGGTCCTTGCCGAGTGTGACCACGAGACGGCCCCCGGCTCCCGCTCTCACGCGAGCACGCGAAAGCCGAGCGCACGCGCCGCGGTTCGCATGGCGTCGTCGTGCGTGGCCACGGCCAGCGAGGAGGCTCCTCTGCGCAGGGCCAACGCGGTGGCCACGTGGATCGCGTCCAGGGTGCCCAGCGTCGTGGGCATCGGCTCGGCAGCTCGTCGCAGGATGCGACGGTCCAGCGTGACGATATCGAAGCCTTCGAGCAGGGAGTCCACCCCCTCGCGGCGCTCGGCCACTTCGTCGTCGTCGAGCGCATGCGCCAGACGAAGGCGATCGAGCACGCGATAGCACTCGACCCTACAGAGCTCACTCGTGGCGGGCCTCGTGATGCGCGTCCACGTGGAGAGCCGCTTCTTCTCGCCGAGCACGACCCGCAGAACGACCGACGAGTCGACGTAGGCGTTCATCGCGTGCCACGCTCGGCACGAAGCGCTGCCAGCGAATCCATCGGCCGCCTCGTGGGGGCGAAGCGGCGACGCCTGACCTCGGCGAAGGGCCGATCGGCCGCCCGGACCTCGACGCCGTCCTCGTCGATCACCGGCACGAGGAGCGCGACCGGCCGATCTCGATCGGTCACGGTGATGGTCGCGCCACGCTCGACGCTCCGCAGCGTACGGGACAAGTCGTCCTTCAGCGCTGCGATCTTGATCGACCTCATGGCCAGATCTAGCCATGAGTGACGAGGGCCCGCAACGGCGAACCGCTCCCCGCGCGGGGAACCACAGCGCCGGGAACCACAGCGCGCGGAACCACAGCGCGGGGAACTACAGCGTCAGTGGCCGTGCTCGCGATCGATGCCCGGGTGCCCGGGGTCGCCCGGCTCGTGGCGCGGGTTGGCCGTGACGTACGTGCCGTCGCGGCCGGGGATGCTCATGAGGGTCTCCTTGTCGAACAAGAAGTCCTCGCGGCTCGACCCGCCCGGCACGTGGGTGCCGGTGTCCATTCGGATGGCGTCGCAGGGGCACGCCTCGACGCAGAAGCCGCAGAAGATGCAGCGGAGCTCGTCGATCACGAACACCTTCGGGAAGCGCTCGTAGCCGTAGCGCTTGTCCTCGGGCTCGTACTCGGCGGGCTCGATGTAGATGCACTGCGCCGGGCAGGCCGTGCTGCAGCAGAGGCACGCGACGCAGCGCGGGCTCCCGTCCGTACGGTGCGTGAGCCGGTGCACGCCGCGGAAGCGCTCCGGATAGTCGCGCGTCTCGTCGGGGTACCGGATCGTGGCGATCTTCTTGTTCTCCTCGGCGGAGAGCAGGTTCGTGAACAGGCGCGAGAACGTCACGCCCAGGCCCTTGGCGGCCTCCACGACGTAGCTCTGGTCGGCGAGGGTGCGGGCCGGCTTGTGAATCTTGTAGGCCATGGAGTCTCCGCCTTCAGCCTTGGAACCAGAGGATGAAGATGCCCGTCACGAGCACGTTCACGAGCGCGAGCGGAAGGATGAGCTTCCAGCAGAGCTGCATGATCTGATCGTACCGGAAGCGCGGGAGCGTCCAGCGCACCTGGATGCTCACGACGCCGAGGACGAACGCCTTCAGCACGAACGCGACGACGCGGATCAGCGTCACGGCGATGTGGGAGTTGAGCACCTCGCTCAGGATCGCGAAGTTCGTCCCGAGCAGGTCGAAGCGATGGCCCATGAGCTCCCATCCGCCGTCCTGCAGGAAGGGCACGTCCCAGCCGCCGAAGAAGAGCGTCGCGATCAGCATCGAGCTCGTGCCGACCTCGAGGAACTCGCCGATCATGTACATGAGCCACTTGCCCGAGGCGTACTCGAGGAAGTAGCCGGCCACGATCTCGCTCTCGCCCTCGGGGGCGTCGAACGGGACGCGCTTGTACTCGGCGATCGACGCCGTGAAGAAGAGGACGAACGCGAGGGGCTGCACGAACACGCCCCACACGTGGTCGGCCTGCCACTGCACCATGTCTTCGAGGCGCAGCGAGTCGTAGACCATGAAGCAGCCGACGAGCGAGAGGCCGAGCACGACCTCGTAGCTCACCATCTGGCTGGCGGCGCGCAGACCGCCGAGGAGCGAGAACTTGTTGTCGCTCGCGTAGCCGGCGAGCGCCGCGCCGATGATGCCCGTGCCGCCGAGCGCGAACATGTAGAGGATGCCCATGTTCAGCGACGCGACCTGGAGCGGGATCGCCGTGCCGTCCGTGAAGCCGCCGGGCGGCGCCTGGTCGAGCAGGTGCCCCGGGTAGAGCGTCGGGCCGAAGGGCAGCACCGCGCCGAGCGCGAACGCCGGCACCATCGCGATGATCGGCGCGAGCGCGAAGAGCAGCTTGTCGCCGTTCGGCGGCACGAAGTCGCGCTTGGTGAACGCCTTGATCGCGTCGAAGAGCGCGTGCAGGCCGCCGAAGATCGTCAGGCGGTCGTGCGTGAACAGCTCCGGCAGGATCCCGCCCAGCACCAGGTGCACGGGCGCGAGCAGCGCGAACACGAAGAAGAAGCCGTTCCACGTGTGCGCGACCCCGAAGATCGGCTCGCGGAAGAGCACGTTCTCGCCGTTGCCCAGCGCGATCTGCACGAAGCAGACGATCGTGAGGACCGTGCACGCGACTCCCGCGCCCAGCGCGCCGAGCTGCAGGCTCGGGAGGTTGTCGATGACGATGCGCGGAAGCTTGATGCCACCCTGCATCGGGCCGACGCGGTCCTGCACCATCGCGCTCTGGCGGCGCTCGAAGAGCACGAACACCGGCGCGAAGAAGAGCAGCGAGACACTCAGGATGAACGCGATCTTCAGGACGGTCGCGAGCAAGAGCCAGCCGATGCCGAGCGGCTCTGCCCCTTCGATGGGAAGCGTGTGTTCCATGTCAGGCCCCTGCCCCTGCGGCCGCCGTCGGAAGCGCCGGCATGGCCGCGCGCACCTCGGGGAGCTTCTTCCAAGCCAGATCCTTGCCCGCGGCGAGCGCGATCTCGCCGAGCGTCTCCCAGCCCGCGGTGATCCCGAGCGGCGCCTTCACGGCCTTGCTGAACGACTGCGCGAGCCCCTTGCCGTTGACGAACGTGCCGCTCGCCTCGGCCGTCGTCGCGACCGGCACCACGATCGTGGCGGCCTGCGTGAGCGGGCCGATGTTCGTCGTGAGGTTCACGTGCGGGATGCCCGCGAGGACCGCCAGGTCCACCGCCGACTCCTCCGCCGCCCAGCCGAGCGAGACGATCGCGTCGACCTCGCCGGCCTTCACGGCCGCGATCAACGCCGCCGTCGTTCCCGCGCTGCCGCCCGCGGCCGCCAGCGCGCCGTGGCGGTTCGGGTTCGGATCGGCGTCGCGCAGGATCGCATCGGCCTTCCAGCCGGCCGCGCTCTTGGCCGCGAGGTAGAGCTTCGCGCCCGCGCCCGCGAGCGCGCTGCCGAGCTTGGCGAGGACGAAGTTGTCCTCGCTCGAGTGCTGCGCGCTCACGACCACCGCGAGGCGGCTCTTGCCGGCGAGCGCCTTGCCCGCCGCGGCGATCGCGTCCTCGCGCGTGATCTCGGAGACCTTGTCGCCGTGACGCACGCGGCCCGTGAGGATGCGGTCCTCGTGGAAGCGCTTGTACGTCATCATGCCGTCGTCGCACATCCAGAACTCGTTCACGTTCGCGTTGTCGCGCGGACGGAGACGATAGACCTGCTGGTTGCGCGGGTCGTAGTCGACCCAGCTGTTGCAGCCCGTCGCGCAGCCGTTGCACACGCTCGCGGCGCTGCGCAGGAACCACACGCGCGCCTTGAAGCGGAAGTCGCGGCTCGTGAGCGCGCCCACCGGACAGACGTGCTCGGTCATCAGCGTGTAGCCGTGATCCAGCTCGCGACCGGGCGAGACGGTGATCTCGTTGCGATTGCCGCGCTCGCGCATGTCGAGCACGTGGTCGCCCACGACCTCGTCGCAGAAGCGGATGCAGCGCGTGCACATCACGCAGCGCTCGGCGTCGTACACGATGGTCGGCCCGAAGCGCACGCCCTTGGGCTTGTGCACGGGCTCATCGTGCTTGCGCTTCAGCTTCTTCTGGTGCGCGAGCCAGTAGTCCTGGAGCTTGCACTCGCCCGCCTGGTCGCAGATCGGGCAGTCCACCGGGTGGTTCAGCAGCAGGAACTCCTGCACCGCGCCCTGCGCCTTCTCGACGGCGGGGCCCTTGCTGATCACCTCCATGTTCTCGGTGATCTCTTGCTGGCAGGCGGGCTGCAGCTTGTTCTTCGTCGCCTCGACGTACTCTTTCTTCTTCTCGTCCCAGGCGAGGATCGGCAGCGCCATCGGGCGCGCGCTCTTGATCTCGACGAGGCACATGCGGCAGTTGGCCGCGACGCTCAGGCCCGGGTGCCAGCAGTAGTGGGGGATCTCGATCCCCGCGCGCCACGCCGCGCGGATGATCGTGTCACCCGGCTCGTACGGAAGCTCTTTGCCATCCAGCTTGAAGTTGGGCATTCCGGATTACCTGTCGCACTCGCCGCCGATCATGTTGATCGAGCCGAAGGTGGGAACGATGTCGGCGATCATCTCGCCGCACACCATCTCGCGCGCCGCCTGCAGCGTGTAGAAGCAGGGCGGGCGCACGCGCACGCGGTAGGGCGTGCCGCTTCCATCGCTCACGATGAAGAAGCCGAGCTCGCCGTTGCCGCCTTCCGTGTACGAGTAGACCTCGCCGACCGGCGGCTTGAAGCCCTCCATCACGAGCTTGAAGTGCGCGATGGTGCCTTCGATGGTCGAGTAGACCTCGTCCTTCGCCGGCAGGATCACGCGCGGGTCGTCGACGTTGACCGGGCCCTCGTCGGGCATCTTCTCGATGCACTGCTCGAGGATGCGCAGCGACTGCCGCACCTCTTCGAAGCGCACCATGAAGCGGTCGTAGTTGTCGCCGTCGTGGCCGACCGGGACGTCGAAGTCGACCTTGTCGTAGAGCAGGTACGGATTGGCCTTCCGCACGTCGTAGTCGACCCCGGTCGAGCGAAGCACCGGGCCCGTCACGCCGAGCGCGAGCGCGCGCTCCTTGCTCAGGGCGCCGATGCCCTGCATGCGGTCGAGGAAGATGCGGTTCTTGAGGAGCAGCGCCTCCGTCTCCGCGAGCACCTCGTGCACCTGCGGGATGATCGCGCGCACGGAGTCCTTGAGCATCGGCGTGGGCGGCTTCGCCATGCCGCCGATGCGGCCGAAGCTGTGCGTCAGACGCGCGCCCGTCTCCTGCTCGAGGATGTCCCAGACCCAGTCACGCACCTTCACGCACCAGAGGAACGGCGTGAAGGCACCGAGCTCCATCGCGCTCGCGCTGTTGCACGTGAGGTGGTCGCTGATGCGGCCGAGCTCGCCGAGGATCATCCGGTACCACTGGCAGCGCTCGGGCACCTTGATGTCGCAGAGCTTCTCGACCGCGAGCGAGAAGCCCACGTTGTTGAGCATCGGCGAGACGTAGTTGAGGCGATCCACGTACGGATACACCTGCGCCCACGTGCCACGCTCGCAGCTCTTCTCGAAGCCGCGGTGCAGGTAGCCCGGCTGCACGTCGGCCTCTTCGACCGTCTCGCCGTCGAGCTCGAGCACCATGCGGATGGTGCCGTGCATCGCCGGGTGCGAGGGGCCCATGTTCAGGCGCATCGGCTCGGCGGGGAGCTCGAGCGCGCCGCCGTCTTCCGCGAGATCTTCGTAGTTCGGTTCCATGCGTCAGCCAGCCTTCGGGCGATGGTCGAGGGGAGAGGTCTCGCTCACTCCTGCGGATCGGCAGGGGGCGTGGGCGCCACGTACTCGTGGCCTTTGCTCAGCATCGGGCGCTGGCGCTCCTGGACGCCGATCGCCGGCGAGACCTGGAGGTCGCGCCCGTGCGCGCGCTCCTGCCAGTCGACGCGCGTCCAGGGCTGGCCCTCGTGCTCGTCGAACGGCGCGAACTTGCCGAGCCCGACGTCGCGGTACGCAACGAGCGGCTGCGTCTTGCTGATGTCGTAGTCCTTGCGGAGCGGGTGCCCCTCGAACTCCGGGTACATCAGGATGCGGCGCAGATCGGGGTGCCCCTCGAGCTCGATGCCGAACATGTCGAACATCTCGCGCTCGGGCCAGTTGAAGCCCTCCCACACGCCGATGAGCGTCGGGAGCTTCTCGCCATCGGCGATGCGCGTCTTGACGCGGACGCGGTGCTTCTTGGCGAGCGAGCGCAGGCTCAGCACCACGTCGAAGCGACCGATCTCGCGATCGGGATAGTCGACCGCCGTCAGGTCGACGGGCATGTCCATCTGCGTCTCGGCGTCGTCCCGCAGGAACGTCGCGACGGCGACCCAGTCCTTCTTCGCGACGATGACCGTGTCGTCGCCGCGGAAGTCGCTCGTCTCGAGGATGGCGGCACCGAACTGCGCCTTCAGGCGCGCGACGACGGACTTACTCATGGTCGTGCCCCTCGCCCTTGCCCTTCGTGAGCACCGCGGTCGTCTCCACCTTGCGGTCGCCCGTGCCGAGCAGGTCCTCCAACGTGACCGCACCCACGCCGAGCTTCGCGCGCTCCTCGCGGATGCGCTCCTGCCCGAAGAACACGGGCGAGCCCTTCTTGCGGAGCTGCGTCATCGCCGGGATCTGGCGCGGCGGCACCACGAGCGGCTCGCGGTTGTTGTTGCCGATCTTCTCCATCAGGAGATTGAGCCCGTCGATCACGGCCTCGGGGCGCGGCGGGCAGCCGGGCACGTAGACGTCGACCGGCACGATCTTGTCGATGCCGGGGACGGTCGCGTAGTTGTCGTAGAAGCCGCCGCAGCTCGCGCAGGTGCCGAACGCGAGGACGTACTTCGGGTCGCCCATCTGCTCGTAGATGCGCTTGAGCGCCGGCGCCTGCCGCTGCGACACGGTGCCGACGACCCAGAGGAGGTCGGCCTGGCGCGGCGAGAAGCGCGGTGCCTCGGCGCCGAAGCGCGCGAGCCCGTCGTAGCGCGGGCCGTTCAGCGACATGAACTCCATGCCGCAGCACGCCGTCACGAACGGGTACTGGAAGAGCGAGTACTTCCTCGCCCAAGCGACGAGGTCCTCGAGGCGCGTGGTGACGAAGCCGGCGTCGCCGCCGCCCATCTCCATCTTCGTATTCGCGTGTCCGTCGGCCATGCTCTGCCTCACCGCTCCCACTCGCCCTAGCGTTCCCACTCGAGAGCGCCCTTCTTCCAGGCGTAGAGGAGCGTCGCTCCGAGCACCGCCAGGAAGAGGATCATCTCGACGAGGCCGAACCACCCGAGCTGGCGGAACTGCGCCGCCCACGGGTAGAGGAAGACGGCCTCGATGTCGAAGACCACGAACAAGATCGCGGTCAGGTAGAACTTCACGGAGAGCTTCACGTGCCGCGCGCCGGTCGACTCCGAGCCCGACTCGTAGGGAGTCAGGTGCTCTTCGGTCGGCGGATCCTTCGGCCCGAGCGAGCTCGCCAGGACGTAGAGGAGCACGGGGATCGCGACACCGAGCGCGATCATGAGGAACATGGGGAGGTAGGCCTCGAACATGGCGCTCCTGCCGGGGTCCGCCGCGAGTCCGGAAGGCCCGGAAACACGCGGGAAGAAGGCGCACACACGCACGGGGCGCGCGCGAGCGCGGACGGTTCTACGCGGGCCGTCTGGGGGTGTCAACGCCGCTCTCGGCGAGGTCCGCTCCGTTTCGGGGGCCGGGTCGCCTCGTGGGGTCATACCTCTTTCCCCGCGAGCTGGACCGAGCGGCGGGGGGGGCCTTTCCCCGCAGCGGCGTTCGAGTAGGCTCGCGCCGCGATGGAAGGCATTCACCTGGTCCTGGCGGTCATCCTGACCGCCGCGCTCACCGCTGGTGGCATGTGGTACTTCGGCCGCGAGCGACAGCTCCGCCGCACGATCGCCCGCCTCCCGATCGTGAAGGTCCGCGACGTGACGCCCGGGCTCGAGGTCCGCGTCACGGGCGCGCTGGTGCTCGGCAGCGCCACGCTCGAAGCGCCCTTCAGCCACCGGGTGTGCGCCCACTACGACGCACTGCTCGAGGAGCGCTACCTCGAGGACGGAGAAGAGGCCTGGCACACGGTCGCCCACGAGGCGGCCTCTCGCCCTTTCTTCATCGAGGACGAGACCGGCCGGATCGAGATCGACACCGCCCGCTTCGAGGGCGTGATCGTCCGTGACCACCACAAGGCCAAGGGCGATCTCGACGTGGAGAAGGCGCGAGCCTTCCTGGCCAAGCACGGGCAGAAGAGCGAGATCCCGGCCGACCGAGTGCTCCGCTACCGCGAAGGCGTGCTGGAGGCGGGCGAGACGGTGACGGTCCTCGGGACCGCGCGCGAGGAGTCGCGCGAAGGCAAGCGTCGCCTCGTGCTCGGCGAGGGCACTGGCCCGGTGCGCGCGAGCGACGATCCGGATCTGGTGAGGTAGCAGGAGCGACGATGCGGATCGTCGTGTTCGGGGCCACGGGGAACGTCGGCGGACATCTCGCTCGGCGCGCGTGCGAGAAGGGGCACGAGATCACCGCCGTGGTGCGCGACCCGGCGCGCTACGAGGCACCGGCCGGCGCGCGCGTGGAGGTGGGCGACGTGCTCGACGCGGCGTTCGCGGCGCGCGTGATCGCGGGGCACGACGTCGTCGTGAGCGGCCTCGGCATGCGCTACGCGCACCCGTGGGCGAAGCGGAGGTCGCCCGACGACTTCGTCTCGCGCGCGACGGCGGGCCTGATCGCGGGAGCGCGCGCGGCGGGCGTGAAGCGCCTCCAGATCGTGAGCGCCGCGGGCGTGGGCAGCTCGCGCGCGGTGATGAACTTCGCGATGCAGGTGATGCTGAAGCTCAGCAACGTCGGCGTGGCCTACGCAGACCTCGATCGCACCGAGGCGCTGCTCGCCGCGAGCGAGCTCGACTGGCAGGCCGTGCGCCCGGTGACGCTGACGCACGGGCCCGCGAGCCAGAAGGCGCACGTGGTGGCGAGCTACGGTACGTTCACGACGATCCCGCGCGACGAGGTCGCCCGGTACATGCTGGGCGAGCTCGAGCGGCCCGCATTCTCCGAGCGGACACCGATGATCGCGGGCTGAGCGGGCCGCGAGGCCGTGCGCCGCGGCCGCGGCCTCCGCTCGCTTCCTCGCTCGACTCGTGCCACGGTCCGCGCCGTGCGTCGTCTGGGCCTCTCACTGTTCGCGCTCGTGCTCGCTTCCACGGCAGGGTGCTACTTCACGCGCTCTCCGAGCCGCCCGCTGCCGGCGCTCGAGTTCCGGCGCAGCTCCCTCGAGCGCGAGCACTGCCTCATCGTCTTCGTGCCCGGCTTCCTCGACGGCCCGGACACGTTCCTCGAGCATCACTTCCCCGACGAGGTGCTCGCGAGCGGCGCGCCCTGCGACTCGGTCGCGGTCGATCTCCACTACCGCTACTACGGCGAGACGCCTTCCAGCGGCCAGGGCGTCGCGAGCATCATGTTCTCCGACATCCTCGAGCCCGCGGCGGCGCGCGGCTACGAGGAGATCTGGCTCGTCGGGATCTCGATGGGCGGGCTCGGCGCGCTGCTCACGGCCGAGCGGCACCCCGAGCTCGTCACCGGCGTGATCCTGCTCTCGCCCTTCGTCGGCGAGGAGTCGCTGCTCCACGAGATCGAAGAGGCGGGCGGCGCCGCGGCCTGGCATCCACCCGCGGGGCTCGACCGCCAGCCCTGGACGCAAGACAACTACAGCGCGCACCTCTGGTCGTGGCTCCGCGGGTACGCGACCGACCGCGACGCGATGCCACCGCTCTACGTGGGCTGGGGCGAGAGCGATCGGCTCGGCCCCGCCGATCGCCTCCTCGCGCAGATGCAGCCCGAGAGCCACGTGCTCACCACCGAAGGCGAGCACAACTGGCGGACCTGGGTGCCGCTCTTCCACGAGCTCCTCGCCCGCGCGCGGCCCGGTCGCTGAAGGGCCGTCGACCTCGGCGATGGCGGTCACCGCGACGTGCGCAGGTCGTCGTCGGGATCCGTTCGCGTCGTGGTCGGCGGTGTGCCCGTGCGCGGCGGGCGTCGGATCACGGGTCGCCCGGTCGTCGGGGGCGGCCCGGCCGCCGTGCTGGGCGGCTCGGTGGTCGTGCTCGGCGGTGGCTCCGTGACGACGCTCGTCGGAGGCGGTGTCCCCTCGACGTCACCGGTGGCGGCCCCGAGCGCGGTGCTCGCCGCCGGGATCGCCTCGAGCGCGACGCTCGTCCCGAGCTCGTCGGCGCGCCGTACGCTCCGCGTCACCGTGTGGTAGCCGTCGGCCTCGAGCACGACCTCGTGGGCTCGGCCGTCGTCGGGGATCGCGATCGCGACGTCGCTGCCCGATCCGATCACGCGCCCGTCGACGCGCACCTGCCCCGGCGGTGACACGTGCAGGGTCACCGTCGAGGTCGCCGGCGCTCGGCCGAACGTCAGGTAGCCCGCCATCGCGAGCACGAGGAGCAGCGCGGCGATCGCCGCCAGCGCCCTCCACCCGCGCCCGGCCGGAGTGGCTGCGGCGGTCGGCGTGCCGGGCGTCGGCACCGGCGTCGGGACCGCGCTCTCCACGGCGGCCTGCGATGCCGCGGCCGCCCGCGGTTGCGAGCCCGTCGCCCGCCGATGCGGCGTGGTCGCGAGGTCCTGCCGGCGGCGTCGCCCCGTCGTGGGCGGCCCCGCCATCGTCGGCGGCGCGAGCGAAGGTCGCTGCGTCTGGCCGAGCAGCGCCGCGCGCCACACCTCCTCGGTGTGCTCGCTCCCGAACGGCAAGAGCGCCAGGCCGAGCTCCTCGATCGTCGGGTAGCGCTTGCTCGGATCGCCCGCGAGCGCGCGCATCACCACCTCTTCGAGGTCCTGCGGAATCCACGACTTGAAGGTGCGCATCGGGCGCACGTCCCCCCGCGCGACCTCGTGGATGAGCTGCACCGGCGTCTCGCCCTCGTAGGGCAAGCGCCCGACGAGCGCCTCGTAGAGGATGATCCCGAGCGAGAACTGATCGGTCTGCGGCGTGAGCGAGTCCTCGCCGCGCGCCTGCTCCGGCGACATGTACTGCGGCGTGCCGAGCACCGAGCCGAGCTCGGTCACGCGCTCCTCGGTGTTGTCGCGCAGGTGCGAGATGCCGAAGTCGAGCACCTTCGGAAACGCTCTCCCGCTCGGATCGCGCGCGAGGAAGATGTTCTCGGGCTTCAGATCGCGGTGGACGACGCCGTTCTTGTGCGCCGCGCCGAGCGCCGCGACGACCGGCACGAGGTAGTCCACCACGCGCTCGGGCGCGAGGATGATCTCACGATCGATCACCGAGGCGAGCGTCTCGCCCTCGAGCAGCTCCATCACGAGGTAGACGTCGTCGCCGTCGGAGCCGACGTCGGTGATGTCGACCACGTGCGGATGGCGCACGCGCGCCGCCGCCCTCCCCTCGCGCAGGAAGCGCTTGCGGATCTCGTCGCTCTCGGCGAGCTCGCTCCGGAGCACCTTGATCGCGACTCGCTTGTCGAGGTCCCGATGCCGCGCGACGTACACGACCGCCATCCCGCCCTTGCCGAGCTGGGACTCGATCTCGTAGGCGCCGACCTTCTTCCCGACCACGATGCGGCCGGTGTCGTCGCCACGGTTCTTCGGCGCGTCGGACATCTTCACAGCGTCAGCGTGAGAGACAGCATGAGGGTTCGTCCCGGCTGCGGCATGGTCCGCGACGGGAACGGCGCGACCGGCAGCGCGACCTGCCAGTCGAACAGGTTGTAGACGCCGATCGAGTAGCGAAGGCCCACCTCGTTCGCGGCGCCGCTCAGCACGAAGTCCACGATCGCCGCCCAGCTACTCTCGTCGTCCGAGGCGAGCGAGATGCGGCGCTGACCCTCGGCGCTCACGCGCACCGCCGCCTGGACGTAGCGCTCGATGATCGGCGCGATCATCCGGATCGATCCGGTGACCGGCGGCACGTTCGGCACGCGATCGTTCGTCGTGCCGGCGGGTGTGATCAGGTAGCGCGCGTCGAGCACGCCGGCCTGGAAGTCGAACATCCACCCATTGCGCAGCTCGCGGCGCACCTCCACGTCCGCCCCGTAGAGCACCACGTCGCCCACCGTGTTCCCGTAGTACGTCGCGTTCGGGTACATCGCCGCGAGATCGGCGGGCGGCGGCAGCGAGTCCACGAGCTGCTGCGCCAGCTGGAAGTGCGCCGAGCCGAGCGCCGACCAGTCGTCGTCGAAGTGGTGTCGGACCTCGATCTCGCCCGCGTACACCGTCTCGGGCTGGATCGTCCGGCCGCAGCACGTGGAGGGCAGCTGCGTCGCGCCGCCATCCGTGTAGTAGTTCTCGTACACGCTCGGTGCGCGGAAGGCCCGTCCGCCGACCACCTTCAGGTTGTCGGACGGCGAGAGCCGGAAGATGAGCGCGAGGCGCGGGTTGACGGTGAAGAAGTCGGGGACGTCGCTCGCGTCGCCGTACTGCGGGTTGTCCCAGTAGTCGAAGCGCGCGCCCACGTTCAGGTGCATCTCGTGCACCGGCTCCCAGTCGCCGAGCGCGTAGCCCGAGTAGACTTGATAGGGGCGCGAGACGTTGGTCACGGTCGTCGTCGAGAACGCGCCCGTCGCATCGTCGAGATCGACCTGCGAGATGTTCATCGTGACGAGCGGATGGATGACCGCCTCGCCGCCCGCCGTCAGGCGCAGCTGGGGCACCACCTCGAAGACGCCGCGCGCCTCCACACCCGTCCAGAGCCCGTGATAGGTCTCCTGGTAGGGCTGCTCGTACGGGCGCATCGAGCGCGGATCGGTCTGCGTGGTGCCGTACAGGTAGTCGAGGTGGAAGTACGCGTAGTTCACGTACGCGCGCGTGAAGAGCTGCACCTCGTTCGACAGGCGCGGCTCGAAGCGCACCTCGAGCAGCGCGCGCTGGTCGTGATAGCGGTCGTCGTCGCCGCGATCGAAGATCGTCGCGAACGAGCCCGTCGGGATGTGGTTGTCGCGGTACGTGTAGAACCACTGCACCGTGAGCGCCTCGTGGAAGAAGCGGCCCGAGGTGCTGAAGGCGTCGAAGCGGTCGACGCCGTGCGCGACGTTCCGGTCGGGCACGCCATCGCCGTCGGCGTCGAAGATCATCGTGACGTCCCGCCCCTCGGAGTGCGCGCCCGAGAGCGAGAGCCGAAGGCCCGTGTCGGTGCCGAGGCGGAGATTCAGGGACGCGCGCGCGCGCCCCGTCGTGTTGAACGAGGAGATCCCGAAGTCGACGTGCGTCGGCTCGTCGCGCGCGTGCGGCACGAGGTTGATCACGCCGCTCATCGCGCTCGAGCCGTAGAGCACCGAGCCCGCGCCGCGCACGATCTCGATGCGATCCACGTCGCCGAGATCCACGCGCCCGTCGAAGCCGATGAAGGGCTGGTAGAGGATGTTCTCGTTGAGGATCGCGCCGTCGCTCAAGACGAGCAGGCGGTTCGAGTAGTCGTTCGGCTGCCCGAGGCCGCGCACGGCGGCGTTCGAGTAGGTCGAGTCGGTGGTGAGCGCGAAGCCGCGCACGCCGCGCAGCGCCTCGTAGATGGTCGGATAGCCGAAGGCCTCCATCTCCTGGGAGGAGATCACCGAGACCGACGCCGGCGCGTCGTCGAGCGACTCGCTGCGCCGGCTCGCGGCCGCGACCTCGTGCCGCGCGACGAGGTGCACGTCGCGCAGCTCCGCCTGCTGGCCTTCCTCGATCACCACGTCGGCCTCCGCGGCCACGTAGCCCGAGGCCGACACGCGCACGTGATGCGAGCCGACCGCGAGGTTCTGCACGACCGAGGGCGTGAAGCCGACCGTACGGTCGTCGACCTCGATGCGCGCGTTCGTCTCGTCGGCGGTGACGAGCAGCGAGCCCGTGAGCGCAGTGAGCGCGGCACCGATCGTCTCGGTCGAGCTCGCCGTGACCGTCACCTGCCGCGGCTCGGTCGCGTAGCCCTCGCGGCCCAGATAGAGGATGTGGATGCCGGGCACGAGCGAGACCTCGCAGGGGCTCGTACAGACCGGATCGGAGTCCTCGCGATCGACGCGGACCGTGGCGCCCTCGGTGGTGACGACGACGCGCCCCTCGATGCGCGGGAGCTCGAGCACGAGCTGCACACGCTCGCCGGTGCGCGCCTCGAAGGGCTCGCTCGTGACGACGGCGTGCCCGGGCAGCTCGGCGATGATGCGATGCGAGCCCGGCGTCAGCGCGAGCGAGCGCGGCGCCACGCCGACGGTCCCGAGATCGCGCCGATCGACGTAGAGCGAGGCGCCTGCCGGCGTGGTCTCGACGGTGACGAGCGCGAGCGAGGACGCGAGCGAGGTGAGCGACGCTTCGATGCGCGCGCGCGTCTCGGCGTCGGTCTCGCCGGCGAGCGCGTCCTCGTAGTAGCGGTACGCGTCGGCCGGCCGGGAGAGGTGCTCGTAGGTGCGCGCGATGTTGTAGACGACGTTGTGGTTCGGAACGAGCCGGTTGCTCGCGAGGAAGTGCTCGAGCGCGTCGAGGTAGGCGCCGTCGCGATAGGCGTCGATGCCGCGCTGGAAGTGCAGGTCGGCCTCGTCGGCGACGCCGTCGGCGCGCGCGAGGCTCGGTCCGAGCGCAGCCGCGCCCGTCACCACCGCGCCGGAGATCACCACGACGCCGAGCCACGTGCTCGCCGCGTTGCGTCCCCAGCTCGTCACGAGAGAAAGCAATCGATGCACCCCGGGAGCCCCCCCGGCGTGGCCGAAGGATACGAAAGGCGGGAGCGTGTCGCGCGAAAATCGTAGCCAGACCGCTCCTCGTGCAGCGGCTTGCGCAGACGCGGGCGCGTCGATCCAGTGAGAGCGGCCGCGCTCGCGGGCAGGGTCAGAGCTGGAAGGCGCCGACGAACCCGTCGACCGTCAGGCAGTTCATGCAGTCGTAGACCGGGAGCTGCCCGCCGCCGAGATCGAGCTGGCGGTTCCACCCGCCGACGATCCAGACGTGGTCGCCCTGGACGGCGAGCGCATCGGGGGTCGCGTCCGACGTGAAGATGCGACCGAAGCGATAGCCGCCGGTCGCGTCGAGCCCGAGCAGCACCATCGCATCGCCCGTCGCCGGCCCACCGCCGAAGTCGACGGTGCCGCGGAACCACGCGCCGACGAGCAGCGTCCCGTCGCCGGCGACGGCGAGCGCGCGCACGATCTCTCCGTCGGTGCCGCCGAAGCGCCGCACCCAGATCGGGGCGCCGTCGGCGCGCGCGTAGCTGCCCACGTACATGTCGCTGAAGCTGCCCGGAGAGGTCATCGAGCCGCCGCCGAGGTCGGTCGTGCCGTAGAAGTGCCCGCCCAGGTAGATGTGGGTCGCGTCGATCGTGATGGCGGACACGATGTCGTCGCTGATGCCGCCCCAGCGCCTCACCCAGCGCAGCGCGCCGGCGCTCGAATAGCTTCCCAGCGCGAGATCGCGACTGCTGCTGCTTCCAGCCGCCGTGAGCGTGGTCCCGCCGAAGTCGTACATGCCGCCGAAGTAGGCGGTGACCACCGTCTCGCCCGAGGTCGCGTCGAGCGCCAACCGCGGGCCGTAGAGCGCGTTGCTCGCGCCCACCGCGGCGGGCGCCAGCGTGGTCGAGAAGCGATGGGCGCCCGTCGGCGAGAGGCCGAGCAGCGTCCACGTCGACGTCGCGGCCATCCCGCGCGGCCCGCCGCCGAAGTCGACCGTGCCGTAGATCTGGACCATCGCGACGAGGTTGCCCGCGTCGTCGACGCCGAGGTCGCCGGCCCAGTCGTTCGTCGACGTGCCGAAGCGCTTGGACCAGCGGTGCGCGCCGGTCGCGCCGTCGAAGCTCGCGAAGAGGAGGTCGACCGCGCCCGCGCTCGTGAGCGTGCCACCTCCACAGTCCACCGAGCCCGAGAACTGGCCGACGAGATAGAGGCGACCCATGGCATCGATGCCGAGCGAGACCGGCGCGACGTCGTCCGTCGCCGCGGGCCCGCCGAAGACGCGCGCCCATCGCAGCGTGCCCGTCGCGTCGTAGCTCGCGAGGAAGGTCTCCTGCGCGCCGTTCGCGGTGAGCGGCGAGGGACCGCCCACGCTGCCGGTGGCTCCGGCGGCGCCCTCGAGCGTCCCGGCGACGTACACGTTGCCGGCCGCGTCGTGGACGACGTCGACGATCTCGTCCGAGCTCCCGCTGCCGGTCGAGTGCGACCAGAGATAGCGTGGGCGGCATCCGGAGCTCGAGCAGTACGAGCCCGCCGCGCACGCCATGCCGCAGCCGCCGCAGTGCGCGGCGGAGGTGGCCGTGTCGGTCTCGCAGCCGTCGCCGGGCGCGTGGTTGCAGTCGGCGCGCGGGGCGCTGCACGACGCGACGCTGCACGTGCCCGCCGTGCACGCGTAGGTGGTGCCGGCCACGTTGCCGCACGCCTGCGCGGCCGCGGGGTTCTCGTCGACGAGCATGTCGCAGTCGTCGTCGCGCGTGCCGTCGCAGAGCTCGGGCGCGCCCGGGTGCACGGTGCTGCGCGCGTCGTCGCAGTCGCCCGACACGATCGCGAAGCCCGGCTCGCTGCTGCAGCCCATGCGCGCCGCCGGCCCGTTCGCGCCGTAGCCGTCGCCGTCCGTGTCCGCGTAGAGCGAGATCGCGCCCTCGTCGATTCGCCCGTCGCAGTCGTCGTCGCGGCCGTCGCCGCAGCGCTCGCTCGCGGTCGGATGGCGCTGGTCGCTCGCGTCGTCGCAGTCGCCCTGGAACGCGACCCACATCGCGTGCGGCGCCCCGAGGCAGCTCGCCGGCGCCGTCGTCGACGGGCCACAGCCCATGGTCGTCTCGGCGCTCGTGCCGTAGTTGTCTCCATCGCAGTCGGCGTAGAACGTCACCGCGCCGAGGTGATCGTCGGCGATGCCGTTGCAGTCGTCGTCGATCCCGTTGCAGGCCTCGGACGTGCCGGGGTTCCGGTTCGCGTGCAGGTCGTCGCAGTCGCCCATCATCAGCGTCCAGCCGGCCAGCGGCGCGCTCGCGCAGGCCGAGGGCAGGAAGGTCGGCGGCCCGCAGCGCACGATCGAGTCGGCGCCGGCGGCCGCGAACATGTCGCCATCGCAGTCGGCGAGGTAGGTGGCCGTCATCAGCGACTCGTCGATCGCGCTGTCGCAGTCGTTGTCGAGCGCATCGCACGTCTCGAGCAACAGCGGCGAGACGCCGGGGCGCATGTCGTCGCAGTCGGTGCCGCACGTCGCGCCGTTGCAGCACGCGCTCGACACGACGCCGTCGCCATCGGCGTCGCGGTCGCCGAACGTCGTCGGGTCGCAGTCCTCGTCGACGCCCGCCGCATCGCACACTTCGCTCGCGCCCGGGTGGATCGCGCGATTCGTGTCGTCGCAGTCGGGGCCGCCGCAGCTCGCCGCGATCGCGCCGTCGCCGTCGGCGTCGGTCGTGCAGCCGGTGCAGCGATCCTGGGCCTCGTCGCACGTGCCGGCGCAGGGCGCGAGGCCCGGCGCGCAGGCTCCACCGACGCAGCGCTCGGCGCCGTTGCAGTACGCGTGGTCGTCGCACGCCATGTCGCTCGCGCAGCTCGAGGCGGCGTCGGGCAGCGTGCCGCCGCCGTCGTCGGCCGGTGGCTGCGTGGAAGAAGAGCAAGACGCGACGACACTGGCGACGAGGAAAGCGAGCCCCACACGGCGGTGCATGGCGCCGAGTGTGACATCGCACGACGTCCCGTCGACCGCGACCGCACGCGCTCGCTCTCACGGCGGGGTCCCCCTGGCGTGGGCTCGGGGGGGCATTGGACAGGGGTTACCGTATCCCTGCTAGCATTGACCACGATGACCCGGATCCCCTCGGCCGCCACCGTCGCCGTCTTGCTGTCCCTCCTCGTCGCTTCGACTGCGCTCGCGCAGGACGATGCGCGAACGCTCTTCCAACGTGGTCAGGTGGCCTACACGCAGGGTGACTACGACGCGGCGATCCAGAGCTGGACGCAGGCCTACTCGATGGACCCGCGCCCGCTCTTGCAGTGGAACCTCGCGCAGGCCTACGAGCGCTTGGGTCGCCTCGACGAGGCGGCCGCCGCGCTCGACCTCTACCTGCAGCACGCCGACCCCTCGGACGAGCACCAGGCGGACGCGCGCGCGCGCCTGGGCGCGATCCGCACGCGCATCGAGGCGACCGGGATCCTCCTGACCGGCGGGCCCGATGGCGCCGCGGTCACGATGGACGGCAACGACGCCGGCCGCCTTCCCCGCCCCGACGCGTTCCACGTGAGCGCTGGGACGCACCGCATCGTGGTGCACGCGCAGGGCTACGCCGACTTCACCTCGACCGTGGTGGTGCCGGCCGGCCAGCAGACGACGATCGAAGTGGAGATGGCGCCGACGAGCTCCACGACCGTGGCGAGCAGCGGCAGCGAGCCGCCGATCGTGCCGATCATCGTGTGGTCGATCGCCGGCGTGACCCTGGTGACCGGCGCCGTGCTGGGCGGCGTGGCGCTCGCGACGGCGAGCAGCGCGCCCGCGTCGACGGGCCCCGAGGCCGACACCGCGCGGGGCCTGGCGCTGGGCTCGGACATCACGTTCGGCATCTCGGCCGCCGCCGCGGTGACGGCGCTGGTGCTCACGCTGGTGATGCCGAGCGGGAGCAGCAGCGAGTCGGCCACGGCGACGGCCTTCCGCCTGACGCCGAACGGCTTCGCCCTCACGTTCTGATCGTTCTTTCGTTCTTTTCTTCTTCGTCGGGCTCGCCCCGACCTCTCGTGGGGAGTGAATGCGCCACATCGCTTGGATGGGTTGTGCGCTCGGGATCGCGAGCCTCGGCGCGGGATGCACCGCACTGGTGGACGGGACGCTCGCAGGCCGAGGGAGTGACGCGGGGCAGCAGGGGACGGACGTAGGACCGCTCCCCGACACCGGCCCTCCGAACGACGCGGGCCCGGTGCCCGACACGAATCCTCCGATGGGCCCCTGCGCGACCTTCCCCGACGGCACGCAGTGCACGATCGACGGCATCCTGGCGCGCCTCATCTGCATCCACGGCAACTGCAGCCTCACGGAGTGCGGCGACGGTTTCGCCGACACCGCCGCGCGCGGCGGCACCGAGGAGTGCGACGACGGAAACACGGCCGACGGCGACGGCTGCACGATCGGCTGCACGTTCAGCTGCCACGCGGCGGCGGACTGCGACGACGGCGAGGAGTGCAACGGCGTCGAGTCCTGCGGCGCCGACCACGTGTGCGCGCCCGGGACCACGCTCGCGGACGACGCTTCCTGCGACGGTGGCGCGGGTCACTGCGTGAGCGGCGCCTGCCGCTCGAACGGCTGCGGCGACGGCGTCACGAACGGCGCCGAGGACTGCGACGACATGAACGCCGACGACACCGACGGCTGCAAGGCGGACTGCACGTTCACCTGCGTCGTCGACGCGGACTGCCCGGTGGCGGACGTCTGTGCGGGGACGCCGGTCTGCACGAGCTCGCACACGTGCACGCCGCCCACGATGTCGCTCGACTGCAGCGACACGGACCCGTGCACGACGGATACGTGCGACCCGACGACGGGCTGCGCACACGCGTCGGTGTTGGTCGACGCCGACCACGACACCTTCTTCGCCATCACGCCGAGCTGCGGCGGCGACGACTGCGACGACACGAACCCGAACGCGTTCCCGGGCGCGCCCGAGGTGTGCGGGGCGACGAGTGACCTGAACTGCGACGGCCAGGCAGGCGCGATGCCGACTTGGTACCGCGACTGCGATGGCGACAACTACGCGGCGAGCACGACGGGCTCGGTGACGAGCTGCACGGAACCGGCAGCCGTCGCGGGCTGCACGGGCGGATGGACCTCCATCGCACCGACCGGAACGACCAACACGGATTGTCTCGACTCGAGCGCGAACGCGCGACCCGGTCAGACGATGTACTTCACCAGCAACCTTACCGGGCTTGCCCCCAGCTACGACTACAACTGCAACGGGACCGCCGACGAGCAGCCTTGGGCGCCGGACGGGATGGTTCCGGCCCACACGTCAGCCGCGTGTAGCGCTGGCGGGCGACTCGGTTGCGATGGCGCCACCTGGTTCGTCTCAGCCACCCGGCCGCGCTGCGGCCAGGTGTATCCGGTCAGCCACTGTACCGGGACACTCATCTGCTCGCGCACCAGCACCGGCACCAGCGCGGCCATCGGATGCCGGTGATCGGCAACCTCCCCATCCCCGCGAGGAACACCATGAGAAGCGCTGCCACCCTCTCGCTCACGCTCCTCTGCCTCGGCGTCGTCTCGGGCTGCACCGCGCTCGTCGACGGCACGCTCTCGGGCCGCAACGGCGACGCGGGCACGCCCGGGATCGACACTGGGCCGATTCCCGACACGGGTCCGATGCCCGATACGGGTCCCGCTTCTCCGTGCGCCGGGCTGCCCGACGGCACGCAGTGCACGGTGCCCGGGATCCTCGAGCCCTTCGTCTGTCTCGACAACATCTGCCAGCTCTCGCGCTGCGGTGACGGCATCCACGACGACCGCATGCAGGCAAGCCACGTCGCCGAGCAGTGCGACGACGGGAACACAGTCAGCGGCGACGGCTGTGAGAACGACTGCAGCTTCAGCTGCGAGGCGAGCTCCGACTGCGACGACACGTTGTTCTGCAACGGTTCGGAGACCTGCGACACGACAATGCACGTCTGCCAAGCGGGCACCGAGAACACCGAAGGCCAGGCCTGCACGGTCGCGGGGATGAGCGCCGTGTGCCACGGCGGTGTCTGCCGCGCAGGCATGTGCGGCGATCACACGACCGACGCCGGCGAAGAGTGCGACGACGGCAACCCGAACAACGGGGACGGCTGCGACACCGATTGCACCTTCAGCTGCCACGACGACTCGGAGTGCCAGGACGGGGACAGCTGCAACGGCAACGAGTCGTGCAACCTCACGACGCACACGTGCGCGGCCGCAGTGGAGCCGCTCGCATGCGACGACTCCGACCCGTGCACCACCGACACCTGCGTCGCCGCGACCGGATGCGTCTTCACGTCCGTGCTCGTCGATCACGACGGAGACGGCTCGTTCGCTCCGACGGCCTCGTGCGGCGGCGATGACTGCGACGACAACGACCCGACGCGCCACCCCGGAGCGAACGAGGTGTGCCCGGGCACCGTCGACAGCAACTGCGACGGCGTCGTGGGAATGGCCTCGACGTGGTACCGCGACTGCGACGGGGACGGCTATGCGGCGGCGGGCGCGAGCACGACCTCCTCGTGCACCCAGCCCACCGGGACCGCGAGCTGCGCGAGCTGGACGCAGCGCGCACCCGGCAGCGGCACGACTGATTGCCTCGACACGAGCGCCGGCGCGACGACACGCCCAAACCAGACGAGTTACTTCACGACGAGCGTAAGCGGGCAATCACCGCTCTTCGACTACAACTGCAGCGCCAGCGCGACCCGTCAGTACTCGTACGCAGCGAGCGGGCTCGTCCCGAGGGGCTCGACCTCGACCTGCGCGTACGATACGCGCAACGCGTGCCGCGGCGATGCCTGGTACGTGTCATCCACCGCGCCCGCATGCGGTGCCAGCGTCAGCGAGAGCCACTGTGCGGTGCGCCTCCAGTGCAGCGGCTTGATCTGCGACACAGTCTGCACCCGCATCGTCGAGACCGAGCGCGTCGGCTGCCACTGAGCCACGCGTCGCCGACGCCGAGCACAGTGGCCGCTGACAACGAGGCCGTCGAGGCGAACGTCGGAGCGACGAGCAGGTGTATGCGCGAGCGCTCTCGCGCCAGACCACGGCCGAGGCCCTCGTCGGAGGCGGGAGCGCGGCCGCAGGCGTGGGCCTCGCACTCGGTGTGGCCGGGCTCGCGTGGGCCCTCAGCGCGCCGACGAGCACGGAGAGCTCCGTCGCCGTGCGCGTCGGTCCCACAGGCCTGGTCGTATCGGGCGCCTTTTGATCGAGGACCGCGGTTCGCGCGCGCGAATCGCCGGTAGGTCCGCGGGCGTCACTGCGTCGCGTCGTGGTCTTCGACGACTTCGTCCTCGTCGCCGTCGGCGTAGGAGCCGTGCACCAGCCGGGGCGCGCCGTCGGCCCAGTCGTAGGTCACCTCGAAGCTGCCGTCTTCGCCGCCGCCTCGTACGACCACGCGCGGCGTGCCCCCGGCGATCGACGCGTCGAGCTGCATGCAGCCCATGTCGTGGCCCTCGGTCATCGCCGTCACGATCTCGCTCCCTCGCAGCAGCACGAGCGCGTCGTACCCGATGTCGGCAGTGCAGACGTCGAGGCAGCCCAGCACGCGAACCTCGCCCTCGGGCGTCGCGAGCGTCGTGATCGGCGTATCGCAACGCGCGTCGCCGTAGCCCTCCTCGCACGCGATGCGGGCCCCGTCGCCCTCGACCACCGCGCGGCAGCTACGCTCGATCATCCCGCCGGCGAGCTCGACGAGGTGCCCCGTGCACTCGTAGACGTACGCGTAGCGAACGAGCTGCCCTTCGCGCATCTCGCTCGCGGCGCTCGCGCGGCCATCGTCGCCTTCCGCGTCGAACGCGTAGTGCACGAGCGAGCCCTCGCGCGAGAGCTCCACGTCGCCGAACGCGACCCGCTCGCCACCGGCCGCGATCGCCTCGGCACGCGTCAGCGCGGGCGGCGCCGTCGCGGCCGTCGCGGCATCGCCGATCGGCACCGCCGTGCGATCGTATCCGTCCTCGCCGTGGGGCGTCAGCCTCCAGACTTCGCACGGGACCGCGCGCGAGGGCGGCTCGGTCGAGGCAGCCATCGAGGGAGGCGGCGCCGCGCCCGCGCCGCCGCAGCCGGCGGCGAGCAGCAGCACGCCGATCGATCCGAGCGACGTCCGAGAGGTCATGCGACGAGTCGTTGGGTGACGGGAGCCTCGAGCAAGCAGGCGCACGCCCGCACGCGCGCGGCCGCGCACACTCCGTACCACGCCGCGCTCGAGACCGGCACACGGGTTGCCACGTGATCGAGCATGCGCCGCATCCTCCTCTCGGCTGCCCTCGGGCTTCCTCTGGCGAACGCCGGCTGCGAGTGCGGCGCCGCGCACTCGCGCGACGCCGGCGCGGTCTCGGCGGACGCGGCCGTGTCTGCCGCGGACGAGGTCCGCGCGTTCTGCAACGCGCGCGCGAGCTCGCCCCGCTCGTGCACGCCCGATTGTTATGCCGCGATCGACGAGGCCCTCTCCGCGTGTCGCGCCGAGCGGGATGCACTGAGCGCGAGCAGCGAGCTCCCGCTCCTGCTCGACTGCGCGATGGCGTGCACGCTGGGCCTCGACTGTCCGGGCCGCCCCGCCCTCGTCGAGTGCGAGTGCGCCGATCGTTGCCTGCGCGCCCGGTCGGAGTCGCTCCAGGAGGCGTTCCGGGCGGAGACGCGCTGCACGGACGCCATCATCGGCCCGCGTTGCTACCGGTGAGGCGCGTGGGACTCGTCGCGCGTGCGCGTCGCGCCCCCGTCCCATGCTCGCCCGCCGCGATCGCTCCGAAAGTCGGTGCGCGCCGTCGATCGCTGGGTCGGCGATGTCACGCCCGGTAGCGCGCGTGGCCTGTCGCAGAGGCGGCGTCCGGCTCGGGCTTCGCGGTCCCTCTCCCCCGCCCTCTCCCGCTCGCGCGGGCGAGGGGGCCGGTCGGTGCGAGCGCGGGGACGCTCGGGCGCGACGGTGAGGTCGGGAACGAGGCTCTGCAAAGCGGAGGGGCGCTCAGGCGCGACGGTGCGGTGGGGAACGAGGCTCTGCGCAGCGCGGCGAGGTTCCCTCTCCCGCGGGAGCGGGAGAGGGATAGGGAGAGGGGCTGCGACGAACGAGCCGGGAGCACGTCGCCGCGATCGGACGCCGGCAGAGTGGTACATCCTCTCGATGGGCACCACGACGCGGGCGCGCACCGAGACGACGACGACGAACCTCTCCTCGGCGCTGGCGCTCGCGCTCCTCGCGCTCGGCGCGTGTGGGCCCGAGAGCGTGGCGCCGAGCGACGCCGGCGCGGCCATCGATGCGACCGCCGATGCGGCGGCGCCGAGCGATGCCGCGGTGATCGACTACACGACGCCGTGTGACCACGTCGATCCCACGCTCTGTCTCCTGCCCTGGCCCTCGAGCGTCTTCCTCGTCGACGATCCCTCCACCGCGACCGGGCGGCGCGTGGCCATTCCCGCCGAGGCGATGCCGCTCACGAACGACGGCACGCGACCGAGCGCGGCGCCCTTCTCGGGGCAGGACGGGTTCAGCCCGGCGACCTCGATCGTGATCTCGTTCCCCGGCCGCATCGACGCGACGCTGCTCTCGGACGAGACGCGCGCCGAAGAGACGCTGAGCGCGGGCTCGACCACGGTGCTCGTCGATGCCTCGACCGGGATGCGCGTCGCTCACTTCGCCGAGCTCGACGGGTGGGACACCGCCGACCTCGATCGGAACGCGCTCTATCTGCGCCCCGTCGCGCGCTTGCGGCCGCGCACGCGCTACGTCGTGGGCATCCGCGCGCTGCGGCACGAGGACGGCTCGGCGGTGCCGCCCTCCGCCTACTTCGCCGCGCTGCGCGACGGCACGCCGCTCCCGGGCGCCGACCTCGACGCGCGGCGCCCGGACATGGACGCGGTCTTCACCACGCTCGAGGGCGTCGGGGTCGCGCGCGGCGAGCTGATCGCGGCGTGGTCGTTCGAGACCGGCAGCGACGAGGCCATCACCCGCGACCTGCTCACGATGCGCGACCGCGCGCTCGGCGTGCTCGGCGACGAGGGGCTCGGGTGCACGGTGACGCGCGTGCAGGACGCGAGCGCAGGCGATCCGGTGGCGAGCGGCCTCTACCGACGCATCGAGGGCACGTTCACGATGCCCTCGTTCCTCGTCGGCACGGCCGAAGACGTCGCGTCGTCGCACGTCGTGCGCGACGGCGAAGGGCTTCCCGCGGTGCAGGGCAACGTGGAGGTGCCCTTCGTCGCGCTCGTGCCCGAGTCGGTGCGCGCGCGCGTGGCGGCCGGCGGCGCGCCGGGGCGCCTGGTCGTCTATGGGCACGGGATCCTCGGGGATCGCTTCGAGGTGGACTCGGAGTGGATGACCACGACGGCGAGCCAGCTCGGCCTCGTGATCGTGGCGGCCGACTGGTGGGGCATGAGCCGCTCGGACCTCGGCCGCCTCGTCGCGACGCTCGGCACGCAGTTCGACGACTTCGGCACGACGCAGGAGCGCCTCCGCCAGGGCATCACCAACGTGCTCGGGCTGACACGCTCGTTCCGCGGTCGCTGCGCAGAGCTCGCGCCCTTCGCGATCGACGTGGCCGCCGGCGGCACGGCCCCCGCGTACGACGCGAGCCGGCCCTACTACTACGGCAACAGCATGGGCGCGATCCTCGGCGGCGCGCTCGCGGGCGTGATGACCGACGTCGATCGCTACGCGCTCGGCGTGGGCGGCGGCAGCTGGTCGTTCCTCGTCACGCGCTCGGACGCGTGGCGCACGTTCGGCGCGCTGCTCGGGAACTCCTTCGACGACGCGCTCGTGCGCGATCTGATGATCGTGATGACGGCGCCGTTCTGGGATCCGATCGACGCGATCAGCTTCGCGCCGCACCTCGTCGGCGATCCCTTGCCCGGGAGCCAGGCGCAGCACGTCATGATGCAGATCGGGATCGGCGACGTCGCGGTGTCGAACGCGGCGTCGTATCTCGAGGCGCGCACGGCGGGGATCCCGATGATCGTGCCCTCGGTGTCGGCGCCCTACGGCGTGACGACGACGAGCGCGCCGGCGAGCTCGGCGATGACGGTGTTCGCGCTGCCGGGCGTGGACCCGATCGCGCCGGGCTCGCACGACCCGGGGATGAGCGCGACGCACAACGGCGTGCGCTCGCTCGACGCGGTGCTCGCGCAGCTCGACGCGTTCTTCGCGCCGGACGGCGCGGTGACCGACCCGTGCACGGGCGCGTGCGATCCGGATTGAGCGCGAGCGATGCCCGATGCGCCGCGCCCTCTCCCGCAGGAGAACGGCTCACCCGCTACGGTCCCTACCGTCCGCGGGCTGCGCCCGCTCCCGTCCGGGCCCTCCGGGGTGAGCGCTCCTGCCGTCGAAGCGTCGCACCCGCCCGTCGCTACCCATGGGGAAACCTGCTTTGATAACCCGACGCGGCCTGGTGATCGATCGCGAGATCGGTATCGAGCGATGCTCGACCCGTCAGCGTCATCTCGCACCGGGGACCGCGCCGGAGCGACGGAGCCACGCGGCTGCGATCGGGTGACGCCCGATCAGCGCAGCCGCTCGAGCCGTGCGAGCGTGTCGCGCTCGACGTTCGTCTTCGCCGCGTGGCGCTTGCGCGCGCGATCGAGATAGTCGGGCAGCAATCGGATCTGGCCCGGCTGCGCGAGGGACTCGATCTGGAACACGAGCTCGGGCGCGACGAGGCGCTCGCAGTCGGCGTTCATGTGGAACAGGCCCTCGAGCCAGCGCGTGTCCTTCGCGCGGATCGCGAGCTCCACCAGCATCGCGCTCGCCTCGCGCACGATCGCCTCTTCGGCGCCCGTCCCGCGGCCCGCCTGCCGGCGCACCACGAGCGAGACGCCGGCGCCGCACTCGTCCAGCTTTCCCTCGCGCAGCACGACCCACGCGCGATCGAGGATCGTGCGATCGGTGACCACCGTGTTCGTCGCGGCGGGCGGTGCCATCTCGCGCGAGGGCGGCGGCAGCGTGCGCGGGCGCGGCGCGGCGGTCGACGCGAGCAGCGTGAGCACCGTGCCGCCGACGATGAGGCGCGAGCCGTCCACGAGCTGCACCACGCCGGCGATCATCTTGCCGTCGACGAAGGTCCCGTTGCGGCTGTCGAGGTCGCGCACGTGCACGTGGCCCTCGACGAGCCAGAGCTCGGCGTGACGCCGCGAGACGTTGCCGTCGTCGAGCGACACCGTGCACTCGCTGCTGCGCCCGATGACGCAGACGCCTTCGATCGGGACCTCGCCGAGAGGTGCGCGCAGAAACCAGGTGGCCATCGTCCGAGCGAGCCGAGGATAACGTAGGGCGCGGCCGCGACGGGCGGATTTCGCTGTCAGCGGCCGGAGGCGACCTCCTCGATCCAGCGCGTCGCCACCGAGACGCCGTCCTCGCGCGACATCGCCTCCCCGATCGCACGCGCGCGGGGGATGGCCTGTGGATCGGCGAGGAGCGCCTCGATCTGTCGCGCGAGCGGCGCCGCCTCGAGCGAGCGGCGCGGCACGGCCTTGGGCGCGATGCCCAGCGCGCGCAGGCGCTCGGCCCAGAAGAACTGATCGCCGAGGAAGGGGACCACGACGCTGGGCTTGCCGGCGAGGCTCGCGGTGTGGGTCGTGCCGGCGCCGCCGTGGTGCACGAACGCGCTCGTGTGCGGGAGCACGAGCGCGTGGGGCGCGCGACCGAGACGAAAGACGTGCGGGGGCGTCTCGACGTCCGGCAAGAGCTCCCACGGCGCCTGCACGAGCGCGCGCTGCCCGGCGCGCGCGGCCGCGTCGATCAGCGTGCGCACGCAGTGCTTCGTGTCGTCGCTCGGGATGGCGAGCATGCTGCCGAAGCCCATCAGGAGCGGCGGCGCGCCCGCGTCGAGGAACGCGCGCAGATCGGCGGGCATCGACCAGCCCTGGGGCGCAGCGGGGATCTCGAAGAAGCCGGGCACGCGCTGCGCCTCGTCCCAGTCGGGCGGGCGCGGCACGAGCGTGGGCGAGACGCACGTGAGCGTGAGCGCCGCCGGGCTCGGCGTGGGGAACATGCGCGTCTCGAGCGGCACGCCGGCGCGCGCGCGCGAGCCGTTCACGCGGGGCACGAACCAGCGGCGACCGACGTGCTCGGTGACCCACCAGAGAAACGAGTTGAGCGGACCGAGATCCGGCGCGCCCATCGGGGGCAGGTGGCGCGTCGGCCACACCGGCACCGGCTGCACGGCCACGATCGGGATGCGGCGCGCGAGCGCGAGCGAGGCCGCCGGATGGTGGAGCAGGTGCACGACCAGGGCGTCGCACCCGTCGATCGTCCGCGCGGCGTCGTCCCACATCGCATCGATCGCGGGATCGAGCAGGTGCGAGAGCACCGTCTGCACCTGCTTCAGCGGATGCCCCTTGCCGGCGAGCGCCTCGTCGGACTCGTTCTGCGTGGCGCGCGCCTTCGCGATGGCCTCGGTCGCGACCGCGCGCGCCTCGACGCCGACCGAGCGCGCGAGCGGCCCGTAGTCGCGACCGTCGACGGCGACGAAGCCGAGCGAGACGTCGTGCCCCGCGCGCACGAGACCATGCGCGAGCGCGATGAAGGGCCGCACGTCGCCTTCGCTGCCCCAGGTGTAGACGCCGATCTTCACGCGGCGAGCATCGCACGGGCCGAGGGGCTCTATCCGCCGACGTGCTGCCCGGGTGCCCAGCGCTCGAGGAAGGCGCGACGGTAGGTGCGGCTCAACAAGAGCGAGCTGCCGTCGCGGAGCGAGAGCACGGCGTCGCCGTGGCTCGTCGCCTCCACGCGCTCCACGGCGTCCACGCGCACGACCTCGCCCCGGTGGACGCGGACGAAGCGCGCGGGATCGAGGCGCGCGATCATCGCCGCGAGCCCGTGGCGCACGAGGAGCGGCGTGGGCGCGCCCTCGACGAAGATCTCGACGTGCTTGCCGGCGGCGGCGAGGCGCGCGATCGAGGCGGCCTCGATCGAGACCCAACCACCCGCCGTGCGGAGCGCGAGCTTCGAGGATCGCGGCACCTGCCCCACGAGGGCCGTGTGGCCCTCGACCGGGGCGCGCGCGGCGAGCTGCGCCCAGGCCTTGTCGAGCGCGCGCGCGAAGCGGGCCGCGTCGTAGGGCTTGAGCAGGTAGTCGATGGCGTTCGCCTCGAACGCGCGCAGGGCGTGGGCGTCGTGCGCCGTGGAGAAGACGACCGCGAAGGCGCGCTCCGGGCCGAGCGCATCGAGCACGTCGAAGCCGCTCATCCCCGGCATCTGCACGTCGAGCACGACGAGCGCGGGCGCGAGCGCGTCGATCTTCGCGAGGGCGTCGAGCCCGCTCGTCGCCTCGCCGACGAGCGTGAATCGCGCATCCGCCGCGAGCAGCCGGACGGCCTTGGCGCGCGCCGGGGCCTCGTCGTCGACGACGAGCGTGCGATGTGGGTGCTTCATGGGCTCGGCTCCCGGTGCGAGAGCGGAGCGCGGAGCACGACGCGGGCACCGCCGGTCGCGGCGTCACCGAGCGTGAGGGTCGCCTCTTCTCCGAGCGCCAGGCGCAGCGTCTCTTCGAGGCGACGCAGGCCCGAGCCTCGGCCGGGGATCCGGCGCGCGAGACCGACGCCATCGTCCTCGACCGAGAGCACGATGTGCTCGCCCTCCACGGCGGCCTCGAGGGTGACGTGGAGCGGCGCCTCGCGCTCGGCGTTGTGCTTGATCGCGTTCTCGACGAGCGACTGCAGCGAGAAACGCGGCACGCGGGCCTCGAGCATCGCGGTGGGCCAGGCCGCCGGGCGCCACGCGACGTCGAGCCGCTCGCCGAAGCGGGCCTGCTGGATCCGCACGTACGTCTCGGTGTGCATGCGCTCCTCGCGGAGCGTCCAGAGCGCGCCGTCTTCGCGCAGCGTGGCGCGGAGCACGTCGCCGAGGCCGGCGATCAGCACGTCGGTGCGCGCGAGGTCCTCGTGCATGAGCGCGCCGATGGTGTGGAGGGCGTTGAAGAGGAAGTGCGGATCGAGGCGCGCGCTCAGCGCCTCGAGCCGGGCCTGCGCGAGATCGCGCTCGAGCTCGGCGGCGCGCACGTCGGCGCGGCGTCGATCGTCGAGCGATCGGAGCGCGTACCAGAGCGCGGCGAGGGCCGGATAGAGCACGAGGTCGGACTGCATCTCGTAGAGCGCCTGGCCGAGAGGCGTGCCGAAGCGGGCCGCGACGAGCGGCGAGGCCAGGCCCACCAGCGCGCGCAGGAGGATCATCACGCTCGTGTGGATCACCGTGAAGCCGACGTACGCGCCGACGTGCACGAGGGCCGCGCGCCCGACGCCGCGCCGGAGGTCGCGCGCGTTCGCCACGGCCAGCTGCACGACCGGCAGGCCGAGCCACGCGCCGCAGGCGCCCGCCACGTAGCCGGCGATCTCGAGCCAGAGAAATGCCGGAAAGCCGCGCGCGCGGAGCACCGAGGCCATCGCGATCCCCTGGGTCACGGCGACACCGACGAAGATCGCGAGCAGCACGAGCGCGGCGTGGGGATCGATCGTGGGCCATTGGATGGCAGAGCGTTCGGTGCGGGGCACGGGCCTGGAGCGTACCCGTCCGGCGCGGCGCCGCCCGCGCGACGGCGCGAGCCGGCTCGGAGCGCGCCCGACCCGGAGAGCGCGCGGCCCGGAAGCGCCCATGTTCGGCGCATGCCTCGCGCTCTGCTCCCGATCTCGCTCGTGCTCGTGGCGTCGTGCGCGAGCTCGTCCCCGCCGCCCACACGCTTTCCGACCGACGACTGGCCGCGCTCGACGCCCGAGGCGCAGGGGATCCCGTCGAGCGCGCTGACCTCGGTGCTGGAGCGCGTGCGGGACGAGGATCTCCATCTGCACGAGCTGCTCGTCGTGCGGCACGAGACGATCGTGCTCGATGCGCGCGTGTTCCCCTACGACGGCTCGCGGCCGCACGACATCGCGTCGTGCACGAAGACGCTCACCGCGCTGGCGGTGGGAGCGGCGATCGAGGGGGGCGCGATCGACGGCGTGCAGACGCCGCTCCTCTCGCTCTTCGACGACGTCGCGATCGCGAACGACAGCGCGGAGAAGCGCGCGATGACGATCGAGGACGCGCTCACGATGCGGAGCGGCCTGACCTGCGTGACCGATCCCGGCGAGGTCACGCTCATGCAGATGCTCGCCTCGCCGCGATACGTCGACTTCGCGCTGGGGCTACCGATGGAGAGCACGCCGGGAACGACCTGGGCCTACTGCGGGCCCGCCTCGCACCTCTTGTCGGCGGTGGTCGGGCGCGCGACGGGCGAGCCCGAGGACGCGTGGCTTCGCGAGCGGATCTTCGATCGCATCGGCGTCGGCGACGTGATCTGGCCCCACGATCCACAGGGCGTGGCGCACGGCTGGGGCGACGCGCGCTTGCACGCCGAGGATCTGGCGCGCCTCGGGCTACTGCTGCTCCACGGCGGAGCGTGGGACGGCGAGCGGCTGCTCGACCCGGCGTGGGTGGCCGCGGCGACCACGAATCGAGTGGGCACGGCCGGGCCGGCCGGGGGCTACGGCTACCAGATCTGGACCTCGGGAAACGGCGCGTTCTATGCGAACGGGCGCGGTGGGCAGTACGTGCTCGTCGTGCCGGCGCTCGACCTCGTCGTGGTGGCGCTCGGATCGGCGAGCCCCGAGGAGGGCGCGACCTACGGCCAGATCTTCGCCTCGATGCTGGGGCCCGCGGTGAGCGCGAGCGCGCTCCCCGAGAGCCCGAGCGACGCGGCCGCGCTGGAGGCGCTCGTCGCCGAGCTGGCGATGGCACCTGCCGCGCAGACGGTGCCGACGCTGCCGGCCGCGGCGACCGACGTCTCCGGCGCGAGCTACGCGGTGGGCGAAGGGCCGCTGGGCTGGGAGCGCTTCTCGCTCACCTTCGACGGCGACACGGCCTCGCTCGCGGTCACGATCGAAGGAGCGAGCTCGACCTTCGCCGTCGCGCTCGATGGCTCACCGCGCATCACGCGCGGCGGCCGCTTCGGCACCGACCCGCGCCACGCCGACCTCGACCTCGCCGCGAGCGGCCGATGGACGAGCGAGACGAGCTTCGAGGTGGAGATCGACACGATCGATCGCGCCGATGCCGGCACCCTGACGTTCACATTCGCCGGCGACGCGGTGAGCATCGTGCTCTTCGAGCGCACGTACCTGCGCACGCCGCTCACGTTCACGGGGATGCGCTGAATCGCGATCAGGGCGTGGTGTCGTAGAAGACGATCGTGCCCTGCACCGGGCCGGCACCGAACGAGGTGTAGGTGCCGACGGCGAGGAAGCTCGCGTCGCCGGAGAGGCTCTCGGCGAACGCATCGGTGAGCGAGGAGCGCACGCGCTCGCTCCACGCGCCGCCGCTGCCTCGATCGAAGAGGTAGATGCGACGCGGCGCGAAGCCGGAGCCGCCAATCGCGGCGAGCACGCTGCCGTCGGCGCTGAAGGTGAGCGCGCGGCCGAACGAGTCGTTCGTCGCCGTGTCGCTCGCCTTCACGTAGGCCGACTGCGCCCACGTGCCGCCCGAGCGGCGGAACACGTACACGGCGCCCGCGCTGTTCGCCGCGTTCGAGCTCTGGTCGCCGCCGATGCCCGTGGCCGCCGAGCTCTCCGAGGGTGCCGTGACGGCGATCGTGCTCGCATCGCCCGAGAGCGCGACGGCGGTGCCGAAGCCGTCGTACGCCTCCGTGTTGGAGGCCTTGAGATAGGCGGTCTGGGTCCACGTGTCGGGCGCGGTCTCGGTGAGAACGTACGCGGCGCCCGCGAGCGTCGCGGTGGTGGAGGTCCAGTCGCCGTCCACGCCGGTCGCGGCGCTGTGCTCCTGCGGCGCGCCGACGACGAGCGTGTGCGCGTCGGCGGACATGCCGATCGAGGCGCCGAAGCGGTAGCCGACGCCGGGCGTGGTGTGCTCCGGGCCGAGCGTGGCGCGCAGGGTCAAGAGGTGCGTCGCGTCACCGCGATAGACGAGGACCTGCCCGTACGAGATCGCGGTGCGCGCGACCGCGAGCGTGTAGCCGTCGGCAGAGAAGGCGATCGCGTTCGCGTAGCCGTCGAAGGCGTCGCCGTCGGAGAGCACCTGGGTCTGCGTCCAGACGGTGCCGCTGCGCTGGTAGAGATAGACGTATCGCGTGGTGCCCGTCGGCGCCTGCGCGACGGCCAGGCGCGAGCCGTCGGCCGAGAGCGCGACGAAGCGACCGAAGGTCTCGTAGTCGCCGAAGCCGAGCCCGAGCGTCTCCTCGAGCACCCAGCCCGTCGGGGTCGCGCGGTAGATCGCGGCGCTCCCCGAGTCGATGCGCCCTCGGAAGTTCGTGTAGGGCATGCCGACCGCGACGCGGGTGCCGTCGGCCGCGACCGAGATACTCGCGACGGCCTCGAGGCCTGTGACGGTGGAGAGCACCGGCAGACCGCTCGGGGGCACGTAGGCATCGGGCGCGACGTACGCATCGGGCGCGACGTACGCATCCGGCGCGACGTACGCATCCGGCGCGACGTACGCATCCGGCGCGACGTACGCGTCGGGGGCGAGGTACGAATCGGGGGTCACGTAGGCATCCATCGGCGCGACGTACGCGTCGGGGGCGACGTACGCGTCGGGGGCGACGAACGCATCCATCGATGGAACGAACGCATCGGGCGCCACGTGCGCATCGGGCGCCACGTGCGCATCCGGCGGCACGACCGCCGCGTCGTCCGTCACCTGCGCATCGTCGCCGAGACCGCCGTCGCCCACCGTCGCGTCGAGCTCCGTCCGCGCGTCCATCTCGATCGCCGCGTCCAGGATCGCCGCAGCGTCCGCGTCCACGCGGGCATCGCTCGCGCGCCCAGCATCGCCGCCGTCGCCCGAAGCCCGCGCATCGGCGCCGCCCCCGTCGACGCTGCCGCCATCCAAGGGCACGAGCTGCGGATCGCAGCCCGCGCTCACGACGCCGAGACCCAGCCACACCACGATTGCCGCGAGCTTGCCACCACGCATGGCGCCGAGGATGCCGCCCCGCTCGCCCACGCGCCCGTCAAAGCGCATCAAATGCGCCCCTCCTCGCCACGGGCTGCTCGACGTGAGCACCCCGTCGTGGGCGGCGTCACCCATCCCCGCGCGTCCGTGCGTCGCGGCGGAGCTCCAGCACATGCCGCTCGATCGGCGGCGCGAGCGCGATCGCCTGATCGTAGTGGGCCCGCGCCTCTTCCAGCCGCCCCGCGCGCGCCTCGAGATCGGCATGCGTCGCGAGCCAGAGGTGCGAGCCCGCGAGCCACGTCGGCGGACGGAGCTGCGAGAGCCGCGCGAGGCCTGCGTCGGGCCCGGACGCGTAGGACGCCGCGACGGCCGCGTGGAGCGCGTGCAGCGGCGAGGGGCTCACCTCGGCGAGGCGATCGTAGAGCTGCGTGATCACCTCCCAGCGCGTCGCCGCAAAGCTCGGCGCGAAGCCGTGCTCGGCCGCGATGGCGGCCTCGAGGTGGTGTGACGACGAGAGCACGACCTCGCCCGTCTCGCTCGCCGAGGCGCGCTGGAGCAGGCGCAGCCCGAGCAGGAGCTCGTCCTGACGATACGCGCGTCGGTCCTGGTCCTCGAGGAGCACGGGCTTGCCGCTCGCGTCGACGCGCGCGTCGCGACGCGCGTGGTGCAGATGCATGAGCGCGAGCAGCGCGAGCGCTTCGCGCGAGCCGAGGCGCGGATGCGCGGCCACGAGCGCCGTGAGCCGGATCGCCTCCCGGCAGAGCTCGAGCTTCAGCACCGCATCCCCACTCGATGCGAAGTAGCCCTCCGTGAAGAGCACGTAGAGCATCCGCAGCACCGCGTCGGTGCGCGCGCGGAGCGCCTCGCCCGTCGGCTCGAGCGAGAAGTCGACCTGACGCAGCCCTTCGCGTGCGCGTTCGTAGCGCTTCTGCACGTTCTCCTCGCTCGTCACGAGCCGGGCCGCGATCTCGCGCGTCGAGAAGCCCGCGAGCGTGCGAAGCGCGAACGCGATCTGCGACGGAAGTGGGATCGAAGGATCGGCGCACGCGTAGAGCGCGCGCAGCTCGTCGTCGTGGACATCGTCCGAGAGCGCCGCGTCGGGCACCTCCGCGCTCGACGCTGGCTCGTCCTCGAGGGGCGCCTCCGACGCGAATCGGCGCGCGCGACGCAGCTCGTCGATGATGCGGTGCCGGGCCGCGCGGTGGAGCCACGCGCGCGGCGACGGCGGCATCTCGCGCGTCCACGCGCCGAGCGCTTCGAGCATCGCCTGCGCGAGGCCATCCTCGATCAGCGCCAGGCGCGCGCCGCCGAACTCCCGGAGCAGCGCGGCCACGACGCGCCCGTACTCGTGACGAAGCACGAGGTCGAGCGCGTCGTGCGCGGGGGCGCCGCCCGATCCGGAAGACGCTTCGTCCACGGCCGGAGTTGCGGCTCAGTAGCCCGCGAGCTCGCGGACCTCGACCGTGCTCGTGGGCGAGCGGAGGAACGGGCACGCCTGGGCGACCTTCACGGCCTCTTCGTAGGTGGCCGCGGCGATGATCGAGTAGCCCGAGACGAGCTCCTTCGACTCGACCGAGGGGCCGTCGGTCACGGACTGGGTGGTGACGCGGCGGCCGGTCGGGAGCAGGCCGTCGCCCGCGTCGAGGACCTGCGGGAACGTGGCCTTCCACTTCTGCCACTCCCCGAGCACCGCCTGGATCTCTGCGGGCGAGGGGGCGCGCTGCTCGGCGCTCGCGGGCATGCGGTAGAGAAAGAGGTACTTCTTGGTCATCGCAGGGTCCTTTCGAGTGCGCCCGACGTGGGCGACTTTACCCGAGAGCGAACGAGCCTCCGGGATTCCGACACGCGGCGGTCGAATTTCCTCGGGTCGTCCGCTCCGGGCCGTTCGAGCCCGCTCCGACTCCTTCCGTGCGTGGGCCGACGCACGCACCGTGCCCTTTCTGCTGGGCCAATTCGTCCCGGCTTCCGCGGCCCCCGGCGCTCGTGCAATCTCGGCCTCGCGGCCGCCGCGCCGCGTGCGATGCGATCGTCCGTAGCACTCCCGGGGCTCGTGCTGATCGGCCTCGGGGCCTGGCTGCTCTGGGTCGGCGCCCATCACGAGCCGTGGGTCGACGAAGCCCAGGCGTGGCTGCTCGCGCGCGACTGCTCGCTCTCCGAGCTGCTCGGCGTGCGCCTTCGCTACGAAGGCTCGCCCGGGCTCTGGCACGTGATCCTGTGGGGGCTCGTGCGCGCGGGGATGCCCTACGGCGCACTCTTCCTGATCTCGACGGGGTGCGCGCTCGCGGGTGCCGCGATCGTGCTCTTCCGCGCGCCCTTCCCGCTCCCGCTGCGCGTGCTCGTCGTCTCGAGCTACTTCTTCGCCTACCAGTACGCCGTCGTCGCGCGCAGCTACGCGCTCGATCTCGTGCTCGTGCCCGCGCTCGCGGCGACGTACGCGCGGCGGCTCGAGCGACCGCTCGCGTACGGCGCGCTCGTGGCGCTGCTCGCGAACGCGAACGCGCACAGCTTCGTGCTCGCGGCGGTGCTCGGCCTCGAGCTCGCGTGGTCCGCGCATCGCTCGGGGCGGTGGCGCGGGGCGGGGCCTGGCGTGGCGATCGCGCTCGCCGCCGGAGCGCTCGCGGTCTTCGTGGCGCGGCCGGCGCCCGACGTGTCGTTCCTCGCGAACGGGACGCGCGCCGACCCGTTCGTCGCCGGAATCACCTTCGTGCAGCACGCGCTGCTCGAGCGCCTCGCGCCCTGGGTCGACGACGAGACCGCGCTCGGCGGCGCGCCGGCCGCGCTGATCGTGTCGCTCTTGGCGGTGATGCCGACGTTCGTCCTCGCGCGCCGAGCCGGCGTGCTCCCACTCGCCGCGGGTGTCGTCTCAGCGCTCGTGGTGTTCTCCGCGCTCCTCTACGCGAACGCGTGGCACGCCGGGATCCTCACGCTCGCGTGGCTCTTCGTCCTCTGGATCTCTTGGCCGAAGGTGAGCGAGTGGCCCGAGCTCGGGCGCATCGTGCTCGTCTCGACCGGCGCGCTGCTCGCGCTCTCCACGATCGAGACGGGGCTCTCCGGAATGCGAGACGTGCGCACGTCGTACGACGGAGCACCGGCCGCGGCGCGGGCGATCGCGGAGCTCCGGCGCGCGCATCCCGACGCCGTGATCGCGGGCGCGGGATTCAAGGCGATGGCGATCCAGCCCTACGGCGACGGCAACGTGTTCGCGAACTACGCGAACGGCGCGCCGAGCCCCTCCTACGTGAGCTGGGCGAGCGATGCTCCGTGGCGGCCGGGCGCCACGCTCGAGGTCGCGCGCGCGGCGCTCGCGTCCCATCCGGACGCGCTGTTGATCTCGACCTTCCCCGAGACCCCCGACGAGCTCGCCGGCTTCGAGCACGAGGCGCGCGCGGCCGGCATGCGCGTGCGCGCGCGCTTCGCCGGCACGTTGATCTGGCGCGGCCACCCCGATCAGGACGACGGTCTGGTGCTCTTCGAGCGCGCCCGCTGACGAGCGTGCTCAGGGCAGCGCGTAGAGCTCTTCGCCGGGGACCAAGAGGCCGCCTGCGCCGCGAAAGGCCCAGGCCGGCACGCCGCCGGCTCCGTCGTGCGTGAGGTGGCCGACCTCGCGCGTCGCGCCGGCGGTGACGCGGAACACCGAGAGCTGCGAGCGCGCCGCGTCCGCTCCGCAGGTCGGGAACAGGCCCCCGCCGCACGAGAGCGGAGAGCCGGCCGCGACGCGGAGCACGTAGCGCTCGTCGCGCGAGACGGGCAGCACGAACGCGGCGTCCTCGGGCTCGAGGCTTCCGTCGGTCGAGACGGTGCGCGCGAAGCAGTCGTCGCAGGGCGCGCTCGTCTCGGGCGCGCGGTGCATCACGACGACGCGGTCGTCGCCCGGCACGGGGAGCACGTGGCCGGTGGAGCCGAGCGGGCCGAGGCGCACGAGCGCCGGCGTCGCGAGGCTGATGGTGTCGATCACCGTGAGCTCGTCGTAGCCCGAGGCCGTCTGCAGGAACCACAGGTGCCCGCGCGTCAGCGCGAGGCCGCTCGCGGGGCTGCCGAACTGGCGGCAGTCCCACGCGAGCCCGTCCCACAGGCAGACCGAGCGGCCCATCGAGACGTAGGCGTCGGTGGTGGTGCGCGCATCGAGCCCGACGCAGGTGCCCGTGGGGTCGAGATCGCGCAAGGAGAGCGCCGGCAGATCGTGGAAGGTCCACGTCGCGCCGTCGTAGACCGCGACGGCGCGCTCGAGGCAGGCCCACACGACGCCGCCCGCGACCGAGCGCACGGCGCGGATCGTCTCGCTCTCGTGCCCGGGAATCGGCGGCGCGATGCGGCCGGCGAGATCGTGGACCTCTTCGCGACCGGAGACCGTGAGCGCGAACGCCAGCGACTCGGCGCGCAGATCGAGGGCATGGGCGCCGGTCGGAATCGTCATCCCGGTGGGCTCGAGCGGTGCGCTCGACGGGCCCGAGGAGTCGCACCCGAGAAGGCCGAGCGCGAGGCCCAGCAGAAGGCACGGAAGACGCATGGCAACGCCTTACTCACGGGGCGCGCGAAAAGGCGCGCGTTCGCTCACGACGGTCCTTTCGGCCCTGGGGCCAGGGCCCGCGCCAACCCGTCGCGGCGATCTGCGCGGGGCCCGGAGACGTGGCAGCGTCCGCGGATGATGGCTCGAAGGTCTCGCGTGGGGAGGACGAGGCGCTGGCTGCTCGCGCTCGGGATCGCGCTCGCGACGGGGTGCTCCTGCGGTGCAGGAGAGACGGGCTCGACGGCCACGCCGCCCTCGTCGACCGGCGTGGGCACGACGACCACGGCGGCCCCGCCGACCACGGCGGCCCCGCCGACCACGGCAGCCGGCACGCCGCCGACGAGCCCCGTGCGCACGGAGCCCTCTCCTCCGGAACGGACGGTCGCGCGCAGCTGGCTTCGTCGGCTCCGCGAGGCGCGCGCGCTCACGCACGAAGGCGAGGCGGCGCAGGCCTATCCGTTGTTCGCGCAGCTCGTGACGGAGCGGCCTGCGTCGCGCCGACTGCGCTGCGAGGCCGGGCTCGTCGCGTTGCGCGCGGGGCGCCTCGACGATGCCGAGCGCGAGACGGTGCGCGCGCTCGATCACTGGCCCGAGAGCACCGCCCGAGGCGAGCGCAACGCGCTGGCGATGTGCCTCTACAACCGAGGGCTCGTCGCCGAGGCGCGCGCCGATGCCGCCGCGGCGGCCGAGGCCTACCGTCGCTCGATCGCGCTGCGCCCGAACGCCACCGTGTCCTCGCACCTCGCGGCGCTCGGCGACGCGGCCTCGCCTGCAGAACGAGAAGCGCCCGAGAGCGAGGACCCGAGCGCGGCGCAGGAGGACGAGAGCGAAGACCCGAGCGCGGCGGAGGAGGAGGCGACGAGCGACGGCGTGTACACACTCGACGAGTGGCGCCACGTCCAGGCGCTCACGCTCGGCGAGGGCACGGCGATCGAGGAGACGAGCCGCACGCACCACGAAGGCTTCGACCTCGTGACGATCTCGACCGTCTCCCAGGCGAGCGACGACGAGCCGGAGGTCCACACCGACTACGCGCTCGTGGTCACGGCCGACGACGTGATCGAGCTCGCGAGCGTCGAGTTCGAGCGCTGGTTCTCTTGGTACGACGATCACGCGTTTCTCGGCGAAGTCGAGGTCGTCGACGGTGGCACCACGCTCGGCCGGGTCGTGGCCATCGGGCAAGGCCGCTACGGCCGGGGCGACTCGCCCGAGGGCACGGGCGACGAGAGCTTCTCCGAGTCGAGCGTCACGATCTGCGCCGAGCGCCTCGCGTGGCGCTGCATCGAGGTGCCCACCGGGGAGTCGAGCACGCTCGACTGCTACGAGCACGGGTGCCGCGGCGGCCCCGACGACGTCGACACCGAGGAGAGCACGGACGCCGAGGAGGACACGGAAGAAGGGACCGAAGACGAAGGCGAGGACGAGCTGCCCGAGTACTACGCGCGCGGCTACCGGCTCTCGTGGGCGCTGACTGCCGATGCGCTCACGCTGACCCCCGACGCGAGCTTCGAGGCGACGGAGCCCTCGCCGCCGCCGCGCACGGGTCGCCTCCCGCTCGCGTCGCTGTTCGCGCCTTGACCCCCTCGCGTCGCGCGGCGAGCGCGAGTAAGGTCGCCGCCATGTCGCGCCGAGAACGGCGGAGATCCGCTCTGGCACCGGGCGCCCTGGCCCTCGTCCTTCTGGCGAGCGCCTCCGCGCCCGGGTGCTTCGACAACGTCGGCACACCCTTCCCGCCCGGGCTCGAGCCCTGGGAGAGCACGAACCAAGCGCTCGCGCCGGCGCCCGTCGATGGCGACGTCTGCCCCGAGACGATCACGTTCGCGCGCGTCGCGCCGTACGGAAACGCGATCGCCGAGCACGCGCGCGCGTGCATCCACGCGCCGATCGACGTGGTGTGGGCGTCGATCCGGAACCCGCAGACGGGTCGCGACCCGACGTCCACGCAGCCGCCGTTCATGGTGCTGCCGGAGCCGATCGCGAGCGAGTGCGACGGCCTCTACGAGACGCAGCTGCACGTCGACGACATCATCGACGTCGACTTCCGCATCTGCTGGCGGCACGCGGTCGTCGAGGGCACGGACGACGCGCCGCTCGTGACGGCGACGCGCTGGCAGAAGGTGTGGGGCACCTCCGTGCTGCGCACGCTCGAGGGCTCGCTCGTCGCGCACCCGCACCCCGACGATCCCGGGATCACCGAGCTCGAGTACCAGTATCACCTCGACGGTGTGATGGGCAGCGCCGAGCGCATCGAGTCGTACCTCTCGGTGATCTACGCGCGCCTGCGCGACGACGCGCACGGCATCCCGCTCCTGCCCGCCGACGACTGATCGGCTCGCCCGCTCCGGGCCCTCCCGTCCGCGGGCTACGCCCACTCCCCTCCGGGCCCTCCGGGGCGAGCACTCCTTGCTGAGTACTGACGCCGCTCGCGCGGGGATATCCTCTCCGCGTGGCTGGGACCTCGCTCTACGTCGGCATCGATCTGGGCACGACGAACTCCGCTGCCGCGGTGTTCGACGGCGAGCACGTCGAGCTCGTGCGGAGCGCCGACGGCTCCAACGTCACGCCGAGCGCGGTCCGCATCGACGCGCGCGGCAAGGTCACCGTGGGCGCGCGCGCGAGGCGCTACCTCGACAAAGAGCCCGAGGACGTGCGCACCGAGTTCAAGCGCCTGATGGGGACGCCGCACACGCTGTCGTTTCCCGCGAGCGGCCAGCGTCGCAAGCCGGAGGAGCTCTCGGCCGAGGTCCTACGCGCGCTCCGAGAGGACGTGCGCGTGCAGACCGGGATCACGCCCGCGACCGCCGTGATCAGCGTGCCCGCGCTCTTCGAGCTGCCGCAGACCTCCGCGACGAGCGAGGCCGCCCGCCTCGCGGGCTTCGCGCGTGTCGAGATGATCCAGGAACCTGTCGCCTCGGCGATCGCAGCGGGCTTCCGCGTCGAGGAGTCGAGCCGACCCTGGCTCGTCTACGACCTCGGCGGCGGGACCTTCGATGCGTCGCTGCTCGAGAGCCGCGAAGGCCTGCTCCGAGTGGTCGGCCACGACGGCGACAACTTCCTCGGCGGGCGCGACTTCGACGCCGCCATCGTGGACTGGGCCATCGAGCAGATCGCCGAACGTGCGGGCGTGCGGCTCTCGCGCGGCACCCCCGCGCATCTGCCGGCCCTGCGTCGTGTCCGCGCGGCCGCGGAGGAGGCGAAGATCGAGCTCTCGCGTGTGAGCGAGGTGGACGTTGCGATCGACGCGCTCGTCGTCGACGGAACGAGCGTGAACGTGTCGCTCGAGCTCGACCGCGCGGCCCTCGAGGCGCTGGTACGCCCGTTGGTGCAACGCTCGATCGACGTCTGCACGCGCCTGCTCGCGCGTCACGGCCTCCGACCCGGCCCCGACGCGCTCTCGCGCATCGTCCTCGTCGGCGGGCCCACGGCGATGCCGCTCGTGCGCGCCCTCGTCGCGAGCGCCCTCGAGGCACCGTTCGGCGACGGGATCGATCCGATGACGGTGGTCGCGCGCGGTGCGGCGCTCTACGCCGCTACGGCAGGTCTCGACGCGCGCGCACAGCCCAAGACGCCCACGGCCCCGAGCGGCGTGAAGGTCTGGCTCCAGTACCCGGCGATGTCGTCCGACGCGACGCCCTACGTCGTGGGCCGTCTCGTCGACGTCGCCGATCGCGCGCGGGTGGCCTCGGTCGTATTCGAGCGCGCGGACGGCAGCTGGCGCAGCGACGCCGAGCCCGTCGACGCGGACGGAACCTTCGGGGCGATGGTGAGCATCGCCGTGCGCACGCGCTCCGAGCTGACGATCCACGGGCTCGACGCTGCGGGCACGCGCATGGCGCTCACCCCGTCGACGCTCGCGATCGTCCACGGCGTCACGCTCGGAGACCCGCCGCTCTCGCGCACCATCGGCATCGCGCTCGCCGACGACCGCGTCCGCGTCTATTTCGCGCGGGGCAGCCCGCTCCCGATGCGGCGAACGTTCACGCTGCGGACCACACGCACGATGTCGCCAGGGGATCCGACGGGTGCGCTGCGCGTTCCGATCGTGCAAGGCGAGTTCGCGCTCGCCCATCTGTGTCGCCTCGTCGGCATGCTCGAGATCGAAGCGACGCATCTCACGGAGGCCCTCGCGGCGGGCTCGAGCCTCGAGGTCACGATCGAGCTCGACCGGGGCGGGCGGCTCGAAGCGAGCGCGCGCGTCCCCGGATCGACACGCGTGTTCGACGGCGTCGCGCGTCTCGCCGCCGGCATCGTGCCCCCCGATCAGCTCGAGGCGCAGCTGACCGATCTGGTCAAACGCGTCGTCGAGATGCGCGCGCGGGCGTTCCGAAACGGGCTGCGCGGCATCCTCGCGACGCTGGGCGCCGCGGAGACGACGATCGAGGCCGCCAAGCGCGACGTCGAGGCGGCGCGGGGCGGCGATCTCGACGCGGCCGAGAAGGTTCGGCGAGCCCTCTCCGACCTCGACGGGCTGCTCGCCGATGCGGAGGCGGAGCTCGCCTGGCCCGACCTCGACGACCACGCGCGCGCGTGGGTGGGCCAGGCCACGATCGCGCTCGGCCGGTTCGGCACGGAGCAGGAGCGGAAAGTGCTCGCGGATGCGGTGGGCGCGCTCGAGCGTGCCCGCCGAGCCAAGAGCCCCGGAGAGACCCAGCGCCAGCTCGACGTGATCCGGGATCTCGCGATCAACGCCGCGATGCGGAGCCCGGGCGCCTGGGAGCACCAGCTCGACGTCTGTGCCAGCGCGGTCGCCGAGGCCAGCGATCCGCGGCGCGCCACGCAGCTCGTCGCGGAAGGGCGCTCGGCCGCGGCACGCGGCGACGTCACGGGCGTCGAGCGCGCCGTGCGCTCGATCTGGGCGCTGCTGCCTCCTCGGCAGGAGCTCAGCGACGCCGCCCACGGCTCGGGCGTGCACTGACCGCCATGAGCAGCGACGAAGCACGACGCCGCTGGTGCGAGTGTCCGTTCTTCGTGCTCGGCGTCGCCGTGGATGCGCCTCGCGCGGAGATCGAGCGCAGCGCCCAGCGTCTGCTCGCCGAGCTCGCCGTCGGGCGCGAGAAGGCGAAGACCTACTGGACTCCGTTCGGCCCGCGGGAGCGGACGCCCGAGCTGGTGCGCGCCGCGGTCGCCGAGCTGCGGGATCCAGAGAAGCGTCTCGCGCACGAGCTGTGGGCGCGCGTCGAGCCGGCCTCCGCGACGCCGCCCGAAGGGGCTCGCTGGGAAGGGGCACTCGAGCAGCTCGGGCTCGGTCGGAGCGCCGCACGCTGATGCCGGGCTTGGGCTTCGGCGTCCTCTTCGTGATCTGGCTCCTCGCCCGCGGGCCGCGCGGCGCAGCAGTCCAGCCGAGCCCGCAGTCGGACGTCCCCTTCGCGACCCTCGTGCGCATCTTGGCGGGGCTGGGGGCGATCGCCATTCCCCTGGTCGCGATCCGCCGCGGGCTCGGCGGGGCGCGGGACGGCGAGCCCGATCTGCCGCTCGAGCTGATGGCCATCGACGGGCTCCTCTGGAGCATCACCCTCCCCGAGCTCTGGATCGACGCGCTCCTGGTTCCGATCGGCGCGGCGCGGCTGTCGGCCTGGCTCGAGCGAACGCTCGCGCCGCCGAGCACCTATCACGAGCGGGATGGCGCGGGCCTGCTCGCCGCGGCGCGTGCGGCCGCGAGGCATCCGTCCGCGGCGAGGCTCGCGTACGCGCGGCGACTGATCGCGCGCTCGCCGCAGATCGGGAGCCGGGGCGCGGCCGCGTACGCGCTCCTCTTGGCCACCGAAGGCCGTCTCGACGACGCGCGCTCCCTCTTCCAGCTCGTCACCGACGTGCAATTCCTCGAGCTCGGCACGGTCCGCTTCGCGAGGGACTGGCTCGCCGTCGATGCGGCGTCGCGCGGCGATGGGCGCGCCGTGCAGCGGGCGGCCCGAGAGCGCGCCGGGCGCCTCGCGAAGCTGCTCGCGGCGATCGTGTCGTTCGAGGGCCCCGGCACGTGGAGCGCGCGGATGTACCTGCGCGCGCGCTGGGCCTTCACTCCGCATCGCAAGCAGACCTGGCCGCTCGTGCGTCGCGTGCTCGCGGGCGAGACGTGGGCGAGGCCGGAGGAGCCGATCCTCGCTGGCCCGCCCCTCGAGGCCCACCGACAGCTGCTTCTCCGTCGCCCGCACGAGATCCGAACGCGCGACGTGCGCGCGGCGGTCGAGGCGATCGACGCGCTCTCGACCTCGGCCGAGCTCGGCGCGCACCTCGCGCGGCGGGCGCTCGCGCTGGGCGCCACCATCGACGTGGAGCACCTGCGGTCCGAGTGGTGTCGCGCCCTCGTGGACGACGTGGCGGACGTGGTCGCGCCGACGGATCTCTCGCTCGAGCATCTCGAGAGCTCGCCCACGAGAGAGCGGCTCCTCGACGCGGTCCGCGAGCGACGCCGGGCCGAGCTCGAGGCTCTCGCGGCCGACGTGCGCGCGCGCGCGACGGATCGACGCGACCTCCCCGCCGTCGAGGAGTGGCTCGCCTGGAGCCGCATCGCACGCGCCCTCCGACGCGCGCAGCGATCCGCCTCCGACGCCGAGCTGCCCGTGCTCCACCGCATCGTGTACCCGGACGTCACCAACTGGGCGGTGCGCCTGTGCAACGTGCGCGGCCTCCGCTGGCTCGCGTCCCACGTGTTCGCCACGAGCGCGGCGCTCGCGGAGCGCGCCCACGACGTTGCCGCCGCCTCGCAGCTCCGCTCGAACGTCCGGAGCTGCGGCGCCGCGTTCCTGCCACCGCGCCCGCTGCCGGAGGACGGGATCGTCGGAAGCGAGCGCGGCAACCGGGTGGCGCGCCTCGCCTCGTTCCTGCTCGGCTTCGTCCTGGTCCCGCTGGGCCTCGCAATGGCCGTCTGGCTCGGCAACTCGCCGCTCGTGCTGCTGGTGTTCGCGTTGCTCTGCGTCGTGCTCCTGCTCCCGACGCGCGTGCGCTACGTCGAGGTCGCCGTCACCCGAGACGGAGTCCTCGTCCAGAACAAGCGCGGCGCCTTCTACGCCGAGGTCGACGACGTCACGATGGTCCCGATCACCGCGCGCATGATCTGGGTCCGCCTCGCACGTCGCCCGCGATGGATCGCCGGCGGCACGTTCCTCACGTTCTCGCCGGCGCCCGCGATCACGCAGCGCGCGCTGGCCGCGCTTCGGAAGAGGCGAGCCCATCCGGTCGCGGACCCGTCGTCGGAGCGATAGCTACCACGTTCGAGCCGCGCCTGCGCGACGACGCGCACGGCATCCCGCTCCTGCCCGCCGACGACTGATCGGCTCGCCCGCTCCGGGCCCTCCCGTCCGCGGGCTACGCCCACTCCCGTCCGGGCCCTCCGGGGCGAGCACTCCTTGCTGAGTACTGACGCCGCTCGCCCGGGGGTCGGTCAGGGCTCGCGCGGCGTGCTCGGCTTGGGCAGCAGCATCGCGCGGATCAGCGCGGTGAGCGCGAGCAGGCACGGCAGCGCGCCGCACACCCCGCCGAACACGATGTTGTTCATCGCCTCGGAGATTCCCTGCGCGAGCATGGTGGCCCGCGAGGCCGGGTCGACCGCCGCGACGGCGTCGAACGCGCGCGACATCTGCCACGCGTAGCCGATCACGCCGGTGACGGGCACGCCGATCCCGAGCACGAGCGCCCCGGCGGCGGCCGCGAGCGCGGTATGGCGCGGCTGCCCGCCGAACGACAGGGCGAGCGCGATCACGGCCACCGCCGATGCCAGCGCCGCCACCGCGAACACGACGTATGCGGTGAATCCCGCCTCCGCGACCCGCTGCGAGAGATCGTCCATCATGCACCGCGAGCGCACCCGCCGTCGGTGAGGGCCCCGCCGGGCACCGAGGCCCGGCACCGGAGGCGCTTCGCGTCGTACGGCATGGCGGGCGGATTCTCGTCCGATGCCGCGGCCGTGTCGAGGCGCGTGCCGGCGCGGGGGTGAGCGCGTCGCGCGAGGCTGCCTTCCCCTCCCGCACCTCTTCTCTCTCCGCTATCCTCGCGGCGACCGATGGGCCCTCTTCCCTGTCCGCGCTGTCGCGCGCCGCTCCCGGCCGGGGCTCCGTTCTGCACGAACTGCGGCTACCAGCTCTCGATGGCCGGCGTGCCGGCCGCCGCGCCGCCGCCGCAGGCGCCTGCGATGCAGGGCCCTCCGGCCACGCGCGCCGGCGAGTCGATGGCGGGTGTCGCGCCGCCGCCCCAGCGACCTGGGGCGGCCGCGCCCGCGCGCACGATGGCGCTCGACTCGGCCGCGGCGATGGCCTCCCTCGGGCTCGGCTCGCAGGCGAGCGAGGTCACGCTCGGCCGCGATCCCGCGTGCACCGTCGCCATCGACAACCCCGTCGTCTCCGCGCGCCACGCGCGCATCGGCAAGAACGTCCACCCGCCCGGCCTCTACGTCGAGGACCTCGGCTCGACGAACGGCACCTACGTCAACGGCCAGCGCATCCAGCGCCAGAACATCACGTTCTCGGACGACGTGCGCCTCGGCTCGGCGCCGGTGCCGCTCTCCGATCCGCGCATCGCGGGCCTCGTCGTGCGCGTCACGCGGCGTCCACCCAAGGGGCAGCCGATCGTCCTCGGCCGTGATCCCGGCTGCGACATCGTCATCGACTATCCGGACGTCGCACCGCAGCACTGCCAGGTCGTCGAGACACCCGACTCGGGCCTGACGGTGAAGGATCTCGGCGGCCCCCACGGCACCTTCGTCGACAACGCGGGCTATCGCGTCACCGAGGCGCGCGTCGCGGCGAACTCGCTCCTGCTGCTCGGCACGTTCCCGCTGCCCGTGCCGCTCGTCATCCGCTTGCTCGAAGAGGCTGCGGGCGGCGGCAGCGCGTTCATGGCGGGCGTCGCGGCGCAGGCCGTCGCGCTCGACCGCCCGATCATCCAGATCGGTCGCGCGCCCGACAACGACCTCGTCCTCGCGCATCCGACCGTCAGCACGCGCCACGCGAGGCTCACGCGGCAGCCCGACGGCAACGTCCTGGTCCAGGACCTCGGCTCGACGAACGGCACCTTCGTCGACGGCGAGCGCGTGGACTCGCGCGGCATCGTCGCGCGCCCCGGGCAGCGCGTGTCCATCGGCGGCGTCGCGATCGTCCTCGGCGAGGGCGGGCGCATCGCCTCGGCCGGTCGCGCCAAGGTCCGCCTCGATCTGCAGAACGTCGGTCTCGTCGTGCCCGATCGCGGGAGCGGCAAGCCGCGCGCGCTGCTCGATCGCGTGACGATGTCGATCTTCCCCGGCGAGCTCGTCGGCATGCTCGGCCCCTCCGGCGCCGGCAAGAGCACGCTGCTCATGAGCGTGCTCGGGCTCTTGCGGCCGACGAGCGGCGGCGTGCTCCTGAACGGGCGCCCGCTCTACCAACAGTACGAGTCCTTCCGCACGAACGTCGGCTACGTGCCGCAGGACGACATCGTCCATCCACAGCTCACGGTGCGCGAGGCGCTCGACTACGCGTGCAAGCTGCGCCTGCCGCCGATGAGCCAGAAGGATCGCGACGACGCGATCGAGAAGACGCTCAAGCAGGTCGGCCTCTGGGAGCAGCGCGACCTGCAGATCGGCAGCGCCGAAGAGAAGGTGCTCTCGGGCGGCCAGCGCCGCCGCGTGAACCTCGCGGTCGAGCTCGTGACCGATCCCTCGCTGCTCATCCTCGACGAGCCCACGAGCGGTCTCTCGTGGACCGACGCGGCCGACGTCATCGCGACGCTGCGGCGCCTGGCCGACGACGGCCGCACGATCGTCATCACGATCCACCAGCCCGACTACCAGGAGTACGAGAAGTTCGACAACGTCGCGATCCTCGGTCGCGGCGGCAAGCTCCTCTTCTACGGCGCGCCCTCGCCCGAGAGCTACCAGTTCTTCGGCGCGCAGCCGCACAAGCCGCGCGAGATGTTCGACCACGTCGAGCAGATGCCGGCCGAGGAGTGGCGCACGCGCTTCGAGGCGTCGCCGACCTTCACGCGCTTCGTCACGCAGCGCGCACCGGGCGCCGACGCTGCCAACCAAGGGCCACCGCCGAAGGCGCGCGGGCGCTCGAGCTTCCGGCAATTCCCGGTGCTGCTCGCGCGATCGATCAAGCTGACGCTCCGCAATCGCACCGCGCTCTTCTTGCTCTTGCTGCAAGCGCCCCTGCTCGGCCTCCTCATCGGCCTCACGACGAGCGGCTCGGCCAGCTTCCGCGCCGGCACCTTCGGCTGCAGCGACACGCCCGATCGGGTCGACTACTGCAGCGGGGACACCTCCGAGCAGCACCTCATCTCGTGCGACGCGGCCACCGTGTCGACCGAGCTGCGCGATCGCATCCCGACCACGACCGACCCCTTCACCGGGCGCACGATCCCCTCGCGCGCGCCCTCGAGCGACCTCTGGGAGGAGGCGACGCCGGTCGAGCGGATCATGTTCCACGACAGCCGCGTGCGCGATCCGCGTACGGGCTTGCTCGCGATCTTGATGGCGCTCTTCCTGCCGATGATCATCGCGAGCTCGAACGTGCTCGTCAGCGAGCGGACGATCTACGAGCGCGAGCGCCTGGCCGGCTTGAACATCGTTCCCTACGTGCTCGCGCGCTTCAGCGTGCTCGCGGGGCTCGGCGCGATCGTGGCGACGCTCAACCTCGTGGTCGCGTTGCCGCTCTTGAGATTGCACGGCTTCCCGTTCTGGTACTGGCTCATCGGCGTCTTCGTCACGAGCACCGCGGCGGCGATGGGCCTCGCGCTCTCGGCCGCCGTGCGGAACCCGGTGTCGGCGCTCTGGGGCATCAACTTCCTCGTCATCCCGCAGCTGCTCTTCGCCGGCTCGATCACGCGCCTGACCGGCTTCACGTGGCTCATCAGCTGGTTCACGACGACGCGCTATGCGCTCGAGGCGCTCGTGAACATCGACCTGAGCGAGCGCGCGCACCTCTCGACCTGTCAGGTCGAGCGCTACATGGAGAACCTGCCCGGCTTCATGGCCGATCTGCACCTGCCGGTGGTCTACGCCTGGCTCGGCACCGGCTGGATCGCCGTCAGCTGCATCGTGCTGACGATGGTGCTCTTGCGGCTGAAGGACAAGCGCGTCGGATGAGGGGCGCCGCGCTCGCGTGCGTGCTGGCGCTCGCGGCATGCAGCGAGCCGCCGCCCGCGGAAGCGCCGGTGCCGATCACGGGGGCGACCCAGGGCGACGGCGTGAGCGTGCGCGTGGGAGGGCGCGACGTCGCCGTGCGTTGCGCCCTCGCCTGTCCGGCGACCGAGACCGAGCTCGGCCGCCTCTCGCACGACTGCGAGACGAGCCCGATGAGCGGCCCGCATCGCGTGTCGACGGGCGGGCCGGTGCTCTCCATCGCGTGCTGCCAAGAGGCGGCGCTCGCCTACGACCGCGCGTGCGGGCAGGAGGCGCTCGGCGGCTGCGTGCAGTCCTGGTCGGCGCGCTGCGAAGGCGTCGGCGCGCCCGCGCTTCCATCGCTGGAAGATCTGGGCGCGGCGACCGGCCAGCGCTCGCTCGGGCACTGACGCGCGCGGACGGCCCTCGGAGATCAGTAGTTGGCGATCGAGCCGAGGTCGTGCACGTGCGCGAAGTCGGCGCCCGTGAGGATCTGCGCCGCCTGCTCGCTGCGGTGCCCGGAGAGACAGTAGACGACGATCTCGGCACTCGGATCGAGCTCCCCCGTGCGTGTGGCGAGCTCCTCGACCGGGATGTTGATCGCGCCGTCGAGGTGGTTCATCGCGTACTCGAACGCGCTCCGAACGTCGACGAGCACGGCCCCTTCGGCGACGAGGCGCCGCGCCTCGCGACCGCTGACGTGAGGTGCCGGAGGCCCGAGGACCGGCGGAACCGAGGGCCCGCCGCCGCATCCCGCGATCGCCCCGCAGAGAAGCCAGACCGCCGCGATCGCCCGAAGCACGACGCGATCTACCACGGAGACGGTCCGGCGCTCCACGACGCCCTTGACGAGGCCGCTCCCGCCGCCCTATGCCGGGCCGGCGCGCAATTCTCGGGGCGGCAGGGAAGGAATGCGCGGCACCCGACGCACAAGGCAGCCAAGAAAGGGACTCTCTCCATGGCCAAGTTCGACCCGTTCATCGATCAGCAGCTCCAGGGCATCCTCCAGCCGGGCGAACAGCCGCTCTACCGGGCGTACGTCACGCGCCAGCCGGGCCTGTTCTGGCAGTTCATCCTCGCGGGTGGCCTGCTCCTCTTCCTCATGACGAAGGCGTACTTCGCGGTGCTCACGAACCGCCGCCTCATCCTCATCCGGACGAGCCTGGGCCTCTTCGGGCCGGGGCAAGTGAACAACGGCGTCGAGGAGATCCCGGTCGCGAACATCAACAACGTGACGACCAGCGGCTTCCTCAACAACCGCTCGATCACGTTCCACAAGGCCGACGGCAGCAAGGACACCGTCCGCATCATGCCGTGGTTCAAGCAGGTCGACGGGCAGCGCGCGTTCCTCGACGAGATGCCGCAGCGCGTGAGCACGAAGCAGCTCCCGGCGGGCTGATCTCCGACGCGGACGAGCGAGTGCGCCCCGACCGCGACGAGCGGCCGGGGCGTTTCGCATTTCGGGCATGGACGGGCGTGGCGGCGGCGTTCGAGACGGAGGAGGATCGCGCGATGCGAGCGTGGGTGATCGCGACGGCGCTGGGGATCGGGATGATCACCGCGGCGTGTGGGGAGTCGACGCCCACGCCGGTGCGGGCGGGGGACCGGGTGCCGACCGATCGCACCGGCGTCGATTCGCCCGAGCTCCGCAGTCCCTCTCCCCAACCCTCTCCCGCCCTCGCGGAAGAGGAGGACCCGCCTGCCGGCTCGGGATCGACGGAACGCTCGATCTCGATCTCGACCTCGACCTCGACCTCGACCTCGACCACCGACACCACCGACGCCGACGCGGGCGCGGCGCGCTGGCCGCTCGCGATCGACACCCACATCGACACGACGCAGCGGATGCTCGACACGACGGACGACATCGCGGACGCGCTCGACGGGGGGCACGTCGACTTTCCGCGCATGCGCGCGGGCGGCCTCTCGGGCGCGTTCTTCTCGATCTGGGTCGACCCGCGGCGCTACGAAGGAGAGGCCGCCTGGGAACGCGCGCGCGCCTTGGTCGCCGCCGTGCGCAGCGAGGTCGAGCGGCATCCCGATCAGGCCGCGCTGTGCACCACCGCCACCGAAGTGCGCGCGGCCCACGCGAGCGGGCGCATCGCCGTGCTCATGGGGATCGAAGGGGCCCACGCGCTCGGCGACGCGCCGGTACCCACGCTGATCGAGCGGCTCGACGAGCTCTACGGCCTCGGCTGTCGCTACCTGACGATCACGTGGACGAACGACAACGTCTTCGCTCACGCCTCGACCGGGGGCCATCCCGCGCGCGGCCTCACCGAGGACGGCCGCACGTTGATCACGCACATGAACGAGCTCGGGATGATCCCCGACGTCTCGCACGTCAGCGATCGCACCTTCTTCGACGTGCTCGCGCTCTCGAGCCGCCCCCCGATGGCCTCGCACAGCGCCACGCGCGCGCTCTCACCGCATCGCCGCAACGTCACCGACGCGATGATCCGCGCGATGGCCGAGCACCACGGCGTGATCTGCGTGAACTACTACGCCGCCTTCGTCGACGCGGCCTACGGCGACGCGCGCCACGAGGTCGAGCACGCGCACGCCGCGGAGCTCCGCGCGATCGAAGGGCGCTCGTGGGTCTCGAGCGGGCCGCGGAACGCGCTGCTGCACTCGCTCGCGCCGGAGCTGCATGCGCCCACGATCCGGGCGCTCGGCGCGCACTTCGCGCACGTCGTCGAGATCGGTGGAATCGAGACGGCTTGCCTCGGCTCGGACTTCGACGGTGCGGGCGAGCTCGCGGGCCTCACGGACGCCGCCGATCTGCCGCAGCTCTACGCGGAGCTCGAGCGGCGTGGGCTCGCGCTCGCGCCGATCCTCGGCGAGAACGTGCTCCGCGTGCTCGACGCGAACGCGCCCGCCCCGTGAGAGGGCCGCCGCTCAGGATCCGCCGACGCCGACGCCCGAAGCGCCGAGCCCGCCGAGGACCGGGCGCGCGACGCAGAGGGAGCCCTCGCAGGCGGGCTCGACCACCGGAGCGGGAGCGTCGCTCCGCGCGCACTCCGTCGTGCGCGCGAGCGCGTCGTAGCTGCGCTGCAGCTCCTCGGCGTGCGCACGGTTGCCGGCGACGTTGCCGCCGCAGGGCGCCCGGACGAGGACGCAGTCGGCGTCGGCCGTGCACGCGTGCCAGGCGCTCTCGTCCGGACCGAGCAGCGAGCCGAGGCCCGACGCCCCGGAGCCCGAGGGCGGTGCGACCGGCGTCGACGGCGGAGGAGGAGGCGAGGGCGAGGGCGCGACCGTGGGCGGCGGCACGATCGGCGTCGGGGGTGGCGCCTCGCTCGGCGCGCCCGCCGACGAGCCACACGCGGTGGCGAGCCCGAGCCCGAGAACGAAGCCCCACTCCAGCGTCGGTCTCTTCACTCCGCCGATCTACCACGAGCCGCATGCCGCGGTGTACGGTCGCCGGCGGAGGCCCCGATGCGCACACCGTCGCTCTTCGCCGTCTGCCTGGCTCTCGGCACGCTCGCGCCCGCCTGCAGCACGCCGACCGCGACCGACGTCGATACCGGCGTGCCGCAACCCGACGCGGGCGCGCGGCCCGACGCGCCCGGCACCGACACGGGACCGCGCGCCGACACCGGTCTCGTCCCCGACGGCGGAGGCGGCCCGAACCGCCCGATCGGCGAATGGAACGACGCGCCCGGCGAGTGCCCCGCGGGCTCGACGCGGGTCGACATCACCACGGTCACCGAGATGGAGGACGCCTCGCGCGGCGACGCGCACACCGAAGGCACGTGCTTCTTCGTGCACGACGGCGTCTACACGCAGCGTGGCAGCACGCTGCTGCTCTACTTCCAGCGCGGCGGCACCGCGGCCTCTCCCATCACGTGGGTCGGCGAGTCGCGCGACGGCGTGGTCATCCACGGCCGCGCCACGATGGAGGCGAGCGGCATCACCCTCGCCAACATGACGTTCGACCTCACGGGCTACTCGCAGTCCGGCTCGTTCAACACGATCACCGTGCTGGCCGACGACGTCACGATCTCGCACGTCACGCTCACGGGCGACTGCGCCACGGGCCTGCGCGGCGGGCACATCGAGGTCGACGAAGGCGCCGGCCACACGCTCATCGACTCGTGCCTCATCGAGCGCTTCGGCCAGTGCAACGGCGACGGTCACCTCGATCACGGCATCTATCTCGCCGGCGCCCACGACGTGACCATCGTGAACAACGTCATCCGCGAGAACTCCTCCCGCGGGATCCAGCTCAACACCGAAGGCGGCGCCTTCGGCACGCTCGATCAGATCCGGATCGAGCGCAATCGCATCTACGAGAACGGGCATCGTGACTACGAGGACGGCATCGTCTTCAACGGCACCGGCACCGGTGACATCACGAACGTCACGATCTTCCACAACCTCTTCTACCGGAACTACTACAGCGGGATCCGCTTCACGGGCGACGTGATCTCGGGCATCCGGATCTCGGCGAACACCTTCGTGGGCGACGGCAGCGCGAGCACGGCCGCAGGACGCTCGGAGATCAACCTCGACGACGGCACGCCCGAGGCGATCGTCAGCGGGAACCTCTTCGTCCCCGAGCGGACGGTGGTCAACACGTGCGCCGCGGGGCTGTCGATCGACGGATCGTTCGTGATGGGCGACGCGAGCGGCAGCTGCGTCGTGAACGTGCATCAGGGAGATCCGGGCTTCGTCGACTCGGCGCGCGACGACTACCACACGACCGACATCCACGCGTTCGTCTACGGCGCCTACGCGCCCTGACGCTCGGCGAGCAGCGCGCGCAGCTTCCGGTACTCGCCCGGCTGCGCGCGCTCGAAGCCCTCGGCCTCCATCGCGAGACAGAGCGCCGCAACACGACCGCGGCCGACCGGTGGGAACACGCGCCCGACGAGGGCGGCGGCGCGCTCGGCGTCGAGCGCCTTCGTCACGACGAGCGCGTCGTTCGGCGCCGGGTCCGTCGTCGCGATCGCCGAGAGCTGCGTCGCGCCCGCCCGCCCCGCGTGAAGCGCCAGTGCCTGCGTGACGTGCTCGGCATCGGGGCCGGGCACCGAGACCGCGGCGACGTCGGCCGTTCCGTCGAGCACCGCCTCGAGCGCGGCGGGATGGGTGCCGAGGAAGCGCTGCGATGCGAAGACCGCGTCGGGATCGAGACCGCGATCCCGCAGGTGGCCGCGGACGAGCAGGTAGCCGCCGATCGACAGCGCATCGACCCAGGCCGCTCGCTTGCCGGCCAGGCGCTCGAGCGAGAGACGCGCGTCGACCCGCGCGACGAGCGCGGAGCGGTACGCCGAGCGCCCCTCGCGCACCGTCTTCCAGATGGAGCGCGCGTCGTCCTCGATCTCCGCGCAGACGGCCGACGGAGCCCACACCAGCTCGACGGCCGCCTCGCGCACGCCACGCGTCACCGCCGCGTAGTCGCTCGCGACCTCGACGACGACGGTGTCCCCGAGCTCGTTCGAGAGCGAGGCCTCGAGCAGCTCGCCTCGCGCCTTCGCACGGGCGACACCGACCGACGGAGGCAAGAGCAGCCGCAGCACGCCGAACTTCTACCGCGCGCGCGCCCGGCGATCGACCCGAGCGGCGCGCCCGTCACGAAGGCGTCGCACACCGAAGATTCTTCGGACGGCGCCGCGGCGCGCCGGTCCGCGGCGCGGCCCCACGCGAGGACCGTCAGGCCGGCTCGGGCCCGATCGCGAGCACCTCGGCCTCCATCGCCCCGCGCGGACGCTCGATCTCCACGGCGTCGCCGACGCGCCTCCCCTCGAGCGCGCGCGCGAGGGGGCTGCCGCTCGAGATGCGCTCGCCTTCGGCCTCGTCGGGGCCGACGATCACCACGCGCTGCACGCGGCCGTCCTCCCAGCGGATCGTCACGCACACCCCGAAGCCCACGACGACGGGCTCGGCGGGGCTCGGGACGACGCGCACCGCCTCGAGCGTCGCCGTGGCGAGCGCGATGCGATGCTCGAGCTCGCGCGCGCGATCCGAGCCGGCCGTCTCCGCGGCGCGCTCCGCGATCCACCCGTCGCGCCGGGCCACGAGCGCGCGATGCCCGCGCGCGGTGATCGGCCGCTCCTCGCCGGGCGCGGCCCGCACCACGACGCGGCCCAGGATCACCGCGTCCTCGGTCTCCTCGCTCGTGAACGCCTTCGACACCCGTGCGACGTACCGCCCGCGCGCGCGCGCGTCGAGCCCGATCAGGGCATGACGGAGGTGCGATTGCGACCGGTGCGCTTGGCCTCGTAGAGCGCCGCATCGGCGCGCGCGATCAGCTCGTCGCGCGGCTCTCCGGGATGGCGGAGCGCGACGCCGGCCGAGATCGAGACCGCCTCGCCCTCGGCCGACACCGTGCGCGAGACGGCGCTGCGGACGCGCTCGGCCGCGTCGTGCGCGGTCTCCGTCGTGGCCGCGGGGAGGATGACCAGGATCTCCTCGCCGCCGTAGCGGACGATGCGGTCCTCGGTGCGCACGCTCGCTCGCAGCACGCGCGCGAGATCGACGAGCACGCGATCGCCGACCGGATGCCCGTGCCGGTCGTTCACGTCCTTGAAGTGGTCGATGTCGAGCAGGATCACCGCCGAGCGTGGGCCCTTCGGATCGTCGGCGTCGGGCAAGACGTGCTCGAGCGCGTGCCGGTTCAGGAGCCCGGTGAGCGAGTCGGTGATGGCGATGCGGCGCAGGCGATGCACCTCGAGCGTGGGGGCCGCGAGCGCTGCCATCAGACGCAGCCGGAGCTCGTCGCGCTCGTCGAAGCGATCGGGCAGCGGGCTCGTGGTGGCGAGGACGCCGAAGCAGCCCTCGTCGTCGGCGAGGGGCGCGCCGAGGAAGGAGACGAGCGTGCTGCGGCCCGGGCGCATCGCCCAGCGCGCGTCGCTCGGCGCCGATCCCACGCGCAGCGCCGTCCCGTGCGCCACGACCCAGCCGACGAGGCCCTCGCCTTTGACGAAGGGCGCGTCCGTCCCGCCGTGGAGCGAGCGACCGGTGCGCGCGGCGAGGAGCAGGTTGGTCCGCGAATCGTCGAGCAAGCGCAGGCTCGCGTGATCGGTGCCGAGCAGGCGCGTGACGCTGCGCGTGACCACGTTCACGGCCGTGTCGAGATCGTGCGCGCCGCGGAGCTCGTCCACGAAGGCGAGCAGCTCGCGCTCCACGTCCAGCCCGGTCGTCACTCGCATCCGAGCGTACGGCGGCCGGCGCGGGGACGCCTACGAGTTTCCGCAGGAGCGGCCTCGCTCAATACCCGCTGATGGTGAGGGTGTACGGCCCCGAGTTGCTCGAGTAGCCGTCGACGGTGATGTAGTAGAGGGTGCCCGCCGTCGCGCTCCACGAGAGCTGCGACTGCGTTCCGCTGCACGACGTCGAGTCGTCGCTACAGCCCTGCTCGCGGCCGCCGCAGGTCGTGCCGACGAAGAGAAGCGTGTCGTAGCTCGAGCCGCAGAGCGAAGCGGTGATCGTGCCGCTCGTGCGCGCGCGGATCGTGTACACGACGTCCGGGGCCGAGCTCGAGCTGCTGAACGCGCAGTACGTGCCCGTGTTGTAGTCGTTCGCGCGCCCGGTCGTGGTGCCGGTGTACACGCCGTTGCCGCGCAGCTCGATCGCCGAGGCGCAGGTGTCGTTCACCAGCGGCGAGGTGCTCGAGGTGAGCGTGAACGAGCTCGCCGAGCTCGTGTAGAGGCTGTCGGCGACCAGGTAGTACGTGCCCTGCGCGAGCGAGTCGACGGTCACCGTGCTCACGTTGGTGCTGCCGGAGTCGTCGGTACAGCCCCACTCGTCGCCGCTGCACGACGACGAGCCGTGCAGGTGGAGCACGGTGTCGTAGCCGGAGGGGCCCGTCATCGTGAACGAGTAGTGCGTGGGGCTGCCGTCCGCGGTGAAGCGGTAGGTGCTGTCGTTGCCCGAGCCGCCGCACGAGCCGCTCACGTCCGGGCCCGAGCAGGTGTTGTTGCCCATCACGGTGGAGCCGATCGCGTACGTCGCCGCCGAGGCGCACGTGGTGTTGCCCGGCGGCGTGCACGTCATGCAGCCCTCGTCGATCGACCCGTCGCAGTTGTCGTCGACGCCGTTGGCGCACATCTCGGTGCCCGGCGTGCCGGGCGTGCACGTGCCCGGCGCGCCCGAAGCGCAGGCCGCCACCGTGCGCAGGCAGGCGCCCACGCCGCACGAGAGCATCGCCGGCATCACGTCGTCGACCGTGCCGTTGCAGTCGTCGTCCAGGCCGTTGCACGTCTCGCCGCGCGGCGTGAGCGGCGTGCAGCTCATCGGCGTCCCGCCGACGCACGAGGGCACGGTGTTCGCGCAGATGCCGGTGCCGCAGTTGATCGCGCCGAACCCGTCGTCGATCACACCGTCGCAGTTGTCGTCGACGCCGTTGCACGACTCCGTGCCCGGCGTGCCGGGCGTGCAGACGCCGGGAACGCCGCCGCTGCAGGCCGGCACCGAGCGCAGGCAGATGCCGCGGCCGCAGGTGATGTTGCCCAGGCCGTCGTCGACGGCGGTGTTGCAGTCGTCGTCGAGGCCGTTGCAGATCTCGGCGCTCGGCGAGCCGGGCACGCACGCGGGAGGCGTGCCGCCGCTGCAGGCGGCCACCGTGCGCGCGCACTCGCCGATGCCGCACGTCATGCCGCCGAAGCCCTCGTCGGTGTTGCCGTCGCAGTCGTCGTCGGCGCCGTTGCAGGCCTCGGTGCCGGCGGCGAGCGGCGTGCACGTGGACATGGTGCCGGACGCGCACTGCGGAACGCTCGTCCGGCAGGCGCCGGTGCCGCAGAAGACCGGCGTGTCGAGCCCCTCGTCGGTCATCGTGTCGCAGTCGTCGTCGTGCCCGTTGCAGACCTCGGTGCCCGCCGGGCTCACGCTCGCGCTCGCATCGTCGCAGTCGGGCCCGCCGGAGCAGTTCTCGCCGAAGCCGTCGCCGTCCGCGTCGATGCAGACGGGCGTGCCGCCACTGTCGGCGCCGGCGTCCGGCTTGGGGCCACCGCCGTCCTCGTCGTTCGGGGTGCCCGCATCCGTGGCGCCGGTGTCGCGGCGTGGCCCGGAATCCGCAGGATCGTGGCCACCGCTGGCGCAGCCGGCAGCGCCGAAGGTGGCGAGCAGAGAGAAAAGGACGAGCGAGCGGCCGGCTCGAGACATGGCGCCTCCGAGTCCCGAGGCGTGGTTCGACGCACCGGGCAAGTTACGTTGATAGCGCGACCGGCGCGGCGCTTCTACTCGCAGTTTTTCGCGGCTGTTTTCCGAGCGCAAACGAGCGGCCCTCGCGTCTCGGCCCGCGCAGCCTCGGAATTCCCCGTGTGCGGAGGCGCCACGCTCGGCTACTGTCTCGGCCGTGGATCGGCTCGCGCACAAGGCGTTCCGAGACGCCACGTGGGCGTCGCCGGACGAGCTACGCGCCTTCGTCGACGCGGCCGTCCCGATCGGCAAGCGCGACGTCGAAGCGATGCTGGCCACCCTCGCCGACCCGGCGCTCGACAAGGCCTCGCCCCACCATCGGAATCGGTGCTCGGCGTTCAAGGCCATCGTCTCGGCCGCCCCCGATCCGAGCTATTTCGCGCCGATCGCCGCGTCGATGCCCGCGCTCGACACCCTCGCGCTCCGCGTCGTCGCCGGGCTTCTGCCGCGTCTGAACGACTCGGAGGCGCACCACCCGCTGTGCGTGGCGCTCGGTTGCGGCAACCCCGAGGCGCGCCAGACGGCCCGCGCGCTGCTCGAGGCCCTCGGCGGCCCCTCCGCCTTGCGCGCGCTCACCGAGCTCGCGCGCGATCCCCGCTACGAGGGGCGCCTCGACGCGATGGCCGTCATGGTGCCGAAGGCGCGCCACCGGGCCATCCCGCTGCTCGCCGTCGTTCGCGAGGTCGGGCGCCCGGGCGAGCAGACCGAGGCCATCCGATGGCTCTCCGACCCCGAGATGATGGCGGGCGGTCTGAAAGAGGCCGCGCGGGCGCTCGAAGGCGCGCTCGACAGCCGCGATCCGCGCATCGCCGAGCTCGCGCTCCGGGCGTTCGCGCGCGTCGTCGAGGAGGGGCGCTTCTTCGAGGTCGTCGAGCCCCGCGTCGCCCGCGACGACGTGCTGCCCGCGACGGTGCAGGCCATCGCGGCCCTGCGCACGCAGCGGGCCGTGCACCTCTTGAAGACGCGCCTGCGTCGTGGGCCCTCGGCCGTGCAGATCGCCGCGCTGCGTGCGCTCGAGGAGATCGCCGGCGAGGTCGGTGGCGAGGGCGTGGTCTCGGCGTTCCTCGACGCGCTGGCGGTCGACGATGCCGCCGTCCAGCGCGCGAGCGCCGATGCCGTGGCGCGCCTCGCGACCCGACCCGACGTGGACGCGGCGCGCCTCTTCATCGCGCTGCTCCGGAGCCCGCACGAGCACGTGCGACGCGTGGCGACCCAGCTCGCGGGCCGCATCCGCGCCGACGAGGCGCTCGCCAACGCGGTGTTCGACGAGATGCGCGCCGAGGACTGGTGGTCGCGCGAGCGCGTGCTCGAGACGCTCGTCGAGCTGGGGCTGCCGCGCGTGGGCGAGCGCCTGCTCGGCCATCTCGAGGACGCCTCGCCGCTCGTGCGGCGTTTCGCGATCTTCGGGCTCCTGCGCCTGCGCGATCCGCGGGCGCTGCCGGCCCTCCTGAAGCACGCCGCGACCGACGAGGACTGGTGGGTGCGCGAGCAAGCGACGCAAGCGATCGCCGCGCTCGGCGACGCGCGCGCGCTGCCCTACCTCGAGCTGCTCGTGCGCGAGCGCTGGGATCTGCGCGTGGCCGCCCTCGAAGCGCTCGAGACGATGGGCGCCGAAGAGGCGCTGCTCGGGTTCGCGGATCTGGCGTCCGACGAGGACGCCGCGGTGTCGCTCGCCGTGCTCGAGATCCTCGGCCGGCTCCCGAGCGGGCGCCGCGCGTCTCTCTACGTGCAGGGCTGCGTGGGCGCGAGCGACCCGCGCGTCGCCAAGAAGGCCCGCGCGCTGCTCGAGGGCTGGAAGCTCGACGGCGAGCAGAGCACCTCGGCGAACGTGGGCCTGCGCGATCGCCTGCTCGTCACGGCGGCGCGCGGCGGCGCCGACGACGTCATGCTCGGCTCGGGGCGCCCGCCCTACCAGAAGCGCCACGGCGACGTCGCGCCCATCGCGAAGACCGCGCTCTCGGCGAGCGAGGTCGACGCGATGCTGCTCCCGCTCTTGAGGCCGGGGCAGCGCGAGGCGCTCGAGGCACGACGCGACGCCGATCTCTCGTACGACGTGCCCGGCTTCGACATGCGCTTCCGCGTGAACGTGTTCCGCGAGGCACCGGGCCTCGCGGCGGTGTTCCGACGCATCGAGCAGACGATCCCCGCGCTCGAGACGCTCGGCCTGCCGCCGGTGATCCAGTCGTTCGCCGACTTCCCGAACGGGCTCGTCCTCGTCGGCGGGCCCACGGGCTCGGGCAAGTCGACCACGCTCGCGGCGCTCATCGACTACATCAACGCGCACCACGGGCGGCACGTCGTGACGATCGAGGATCCGATCGAGGTCATCCACCGCTCGAAGGAGTCGATCGTCAACCAGCGCGAGGTGGGCTCGCACGCGACGAGCTTCGCCGACGCGCTGCGCGCGACGCTCCGCCAGGACCCGGACGTGATCCTCGTGGGCGAGCTGCGCGATCAAGAGACGATCGAGATCGCCGTGACGGCCGCCGAGACGGGGCGCCTCGTGTTCGCGACGGTGCACACCACGAGCGCCGCGGCGGCCGTCGATCGGCTCGTGCACGCCGTGCCCGCCAAGCGCCAGCGCCTGGTGCGCAGCATGCTCGCCGAGTCGCTGCGCGCCGTGTGCTGCCAGCAGCTCCTGCACCGCAAGGACGACCCGAAGAAGCGGGTGCTCGCCTGCGAGGTGATGCTCAACAACGACGCGATCGCGAACCTCATCCGCGCCGACAAGAGCTTCCAGATCCCGAGCGTGATCCTCACGCATCGCGCCGAAGGCATGCAGCTCATGGACGGCGTGCTCGAGGATCTGTTGCGCGCCGGGATCGTCGACGTGGACGAGGCGCACCTCAAGTCGGTCGACAAGGTCTCGTTCGGGCGGATGCTCGACTCGTTCCGCGGCGCGAGCCTCGAGGGCGGCCGGCGTCCCGGCGAGGGCGGCTCGATGCGGCCGGCCGCCAGCTCGGGCAGCGGCATCGCGGCGCCCGCGCTCACGCTCGGCGGCGAGGCCGGCGGAAAGGCGCGCTCGTGACCTCGCGGATGCACACGCTGTTGCGGATCGCCGCCGACCAGCGAGCGAGCGATCTGCACCTGCACGCAGGCAAGGTGCCGCGCGTGCGGCACGACGGGCGCCTCGTGCCCCTTCCCTTCCGCTCGCTCGGATCGCACCAGCTGCGCGCGATGCTCGACGAGATCCTCACCGACGCGCAGCGTGCCGAGATGGAGCGCTCGAGCCACCTCGACTTCGCTTACGACCTCGAGGGCGTGGCGCGCTTCCGCGGGAGCGCCTGCCAGCAGTCGGACGGCCTCAGCGCGGTGTTCCGGGTCGTCCCGCCGAAGATTCCGTCGCTCGACGAGCTCGAGCTGCCCTCGGCAGTGAACGGCCTCACGCGCCACGCGAACGGGCTCGTGCTGGTCACGGGGCCGACCGGGAGCGGCAAGACGACCACGCTCGCGGCCATCGTCGACCGCATCAACGAGGCGAGCGCGCGCCACGTGATCACGATCGAGGATCCGATCGAGTTCGTGCACACGCAGAAGCGAGGCCTGCTCACGCAGCGGCAGGTGGGCCTGCACTGCGAGTCGTTCGCGGCCGCGCTGCGCTCGGCCCTACGCGAGGCGCCGGACGTGATCGTGGTGGGCGAGATCCGCGACTACGAGACGCTCTCGCTCTCGCTCTCGGCCGCCGAGGCGGGCGTGCTGGTCTTCGCGACGCTGCACACGCGGTCGGCGCCGCAGTCGATCGAGCGCCTGCTCGGCGCCTGTCCCGACGATCGCGAGGAACAGGTCCGCGAAGTGCTCGCGACGCTGCTGCGCGGCGTGCTCTGCCAGCGCATGTGCCGCGCGATCGGCGGCGGGCGCGTCGTCGCCTGCGAGGTGCTGCTCCAGACGATCGCGATCTCGAACATGATCCGCGAGAAGAAGGTGCACCTGATCGGCGGCATGCTCCGGAGCGGCGCGGAGAGCGCGCGCGGGATGCGCAGCCTGGAGGAGTCGCTCGCGCGTCACGTGTCGGACAAGCGGATCTCGCGCGCCGAGGCGATGGCGCTCGCCAACGATGCGGCGACGATCCGCAACATGCTGGGAGCCGAGACGTGAGCGAGCTCGACCGCGCACGCTCGCTCGAGGCGGCGGGAGATCTGGAGGGCGCCGCGCGTGCGTTCGCCGCGGCGGGCGACCCCCAAGAAGCGGCGCGCCTCTTCACGATGGCGGCGCGGCCGCTCGAGGCGGCGCTCGCGCTGCTCTCCGGGATCGACATGATCGCGGGCGATCTGCCGGCGGGCGAGCGCTCGCGCGCACAGCTCGCCGCGCGCCTGCTCCGCGAGGGAGGGCGCGACGACTACGCGAAGCTCGTGCTCGGCGCGATCGCGGGCGAAGCGGCGGCGTTCCCGACGGCGGTGCTCAAGTCCGTGCTCGTCGCGGCGCCCGAGCCGGAGCGACGCAGCGTGCGGAGCCCGGCCGTCTCGTCGGCGCCGGCGTCGGCGCCCTCGGGCGAGCGTAGGCCGGGGGGCTTCGTGGTGAAGGCGTCGGTGCCCGGAGGCTCGCCGTTCGTGCGCAGCGCAGCGCCTTCGCCCTCGATCGCGCCGGCGGGCGCGCCGCCGAGGGGCGTGAGCGCCGCGCCGGCGGGGTCGCCGTCGATCGCGCCGACGGGGATGCCGCGGCCCGGCGCGACGGAGCGCGTCGAGGTCGCGCGGGAAGAGCCGCCGCGACCGGCAAGCGCCTCCGCGTCGGCGCCGGGCGCGAGCGCGGCCGCTTCGAGCGCCGCTGCATCTTCGAGCGCGCCGAAGGCCTCGCGCATCCCGACGCCCGCGCCTGCCGCCTCGACCGATGCGGGCGACCGATACAAGGCGGAAGCCGGCTGGCACGCCGCGGACGGTGCGGCGATCGAAGAGACGATCCGCCAGTTCCTCGCCACGGGCCGCAAGGGCGCGGCGGCGCGCGTCGCGTGGGAGGCGGGGCAGTTCGAGCGCGCGCTCGAGTGGTTCGTGGAGCTGGGCCTCAAGTACCAGGCGGGCTCGTGCCTGCGCTCGCTGAACCGCCCCACGGAGGCGCTCGCGATGCTGCTCGAGGTCGCGGGCGACGATCCGCGCTATCGGCGCGCCTGCTTCGACGTGGTGGCGCTCGCGCGCGAGACGAGCCGGCTCGACTTCGAGATCGATCACTTCCTCACGGCCTTCGTCGGCGAGGGACCGAAGAGCGCCGACGAGTGCGGCGCATTCCTGGACCTCGCCGAGCTCTACGCGACGTCGGGCTTCGCGATCGGCGCGCGCCGCTGCGCCGAGGGCGTGCTGCGCGTCACGCCCGACGACCCACGCGCCACGGAGCAGATGCGCGCGCTCGCGATGCCGAAGTCGCGGAGCAGCGCGCCGCGCGCGGCGAGCGCCGGGGCCGAGGATCTCACCGCACTGCCGACGCTGGACGAGTTCCGCGCGCTCGCCAAACGGCATGCGCCCGCGCGCCCCGCGGCGCGAAAGTAGCGGCGGGCGCGCGCGCATCCGTTACGCTGAGCGCCATGTCGCTTCGTGCTCGGCTTCTCTGCGCTCTGGCCCTCGTGCTCTCCGGCTGCCCGACCCCGCCGCCCGCTGCGAGCGACGCGGCGACTCCCGAGGACGCCGCCACGCCTCCCCAGGACACCGGCCCGCCCGAGGACGCCGCCGTGGTGCCGCCGCCGGGCACCTACGAGAACGTCACGCGCATCTTCACCGTGAGCTGCAACTTCTCCTCGTGCCACGGCGGCGCGGGCGCAGGCGCGGCGATGCTGAACCTGCAGCGCTCGATGACGAACGACACGTTGATCGCCGATCTCGTCGGCCACGCGTCGTGCGAGTACGACGCGATGCCGCTGATCGACCCCGGCCACCCCGAGAACAGCTGGCTCTACCTGAAGACCACGGGCCCCCACACGGGCACGACCCTCGACTTCACGCCCGACGCGAGCTGGGATCACGGCGGCCTCACGCCCGACGGCTCCGGCAACTACCCGGCGAGCACGTGCCCGCTCACCTCGCGCGGCGACATCGTCTTCGGCGAGATGATGCCCGACGGGACGATGGGCGTGACCGCGGTCCAGGCGGAGACCCTGCGCATGTGGATCGCCGACGGCGCGCCCGGCCCGACGTAGCGGCCGAGACGATCGAGACGCGCGGAGGGGCGCCCGAGCGCGACGGTCGCTCGGAGCCCGCAGCGCTCGACCCGCGCGCGTGAGGATCCGACGGCGGCGGCGCTCCCAGCGCGCGCGTCCTCCACCGACCCGTCTCGCTCGCGAGGGAGCGAAGCGAACGAAGCGGAGAGGAGGTGAGGCGGATCCGGCTCCGCCGGTCCGCCGAGGAGGGGCGCCCAGCCCCTCCTAGAAATCTAGTGCGGGTACGCCTTCTGGATCACGCGCAGGATGTCGAAGCGCGTGATCGCGCCGACGAGCTTGCCGTCCTCCACCACGGGCAGACGGCGCACCGTGCTGCCGAGGAAGATCCCCGCGACCCAGTAGAGGTCCATGTCGGGCGGGATCGACACGACGTCGGAGATCATGAACTCCGACACCGTGCGGTTCTTCAGATCCTGATCCACGCCCTTCGCGAGCAGCTTCAGGCAGTCGCGCTCGCTGAGGATCCCGACGATGCGTCCCTGCGCGTCCACCACCGGCGCGCCCGTGACGTGATGCTCGAGCAGGAAGTCCACGGCGTCGAGGATCGGCGTCCCCGGCGCGACGCAATGGACCTCGGTGTCCATGTGGTCGCGCACCTTGGGCAGCTTCAGCATCAACGCCGGGTCGGCCGCGGCCGGCGGCGGCTTGGACTTCGCGTCAGCCACGGAAGACGGCGATCTCGTTGAGCGTGATGGGCGTCTTGGGCCGATCGCCCGCGTCGCGCGGCGAGTGCGTGATCTTCGCGATGAGCTCCACGTTCTGGATCACGTGGCCGAAGACCGCGTGCTTGCCGTCGAGCCAGGGCGTGGGGACCTCGCAGAGGAAGAACTGCGAGCCGTTCGTGTTCGGGCCGGCGTTCGCCATCGAGAGCACGCCGGGGCGATCGTGACGCAGGCCGGGCGCGATCTCGTCGCCGAAGCGCCAGCCCGGGCCGCCGCGGCCGGTGCCCGTGGGGTCGCCGCCCTGGATCATGAACTCGGGGATCACGCGGTGGAACACCGTGCCCGAGTAGAGCGGGCGCGTGACCTTCTCGTTCGTCTTGGGATCGGTCCAGGCGACCTTGCCCGAGGCGAGCGCGACGAAGTTCGCGACCGTGCGCGGCGCTTCCTTCTCGAAGAGCTTGACGGTGATGTCGCCCATCGACGTGCGGAACGTGGCGCGGAGCTCCCCGGTTCCCGGGAACATGTCGGCAATCTGGGGAACGGGCGGATCGGGATTCGGCATGTCGAAGGAACCTCCAGTCCGCGGAATGGTGCACCACGACAACGACGGCGGGAAGAGCCAAGGCGCGTGCGTCGTCGCGCGTGGGACGCGGTGCGCCGATCTTTCCCGACGCGGGGCGGCCACGCATACTGCCGCTGCGAATGTCCCGAGGGGCCACGGTCGAAGCAGCGTCGGCGGACGCGACTCCGAGCGCCGCGCCGCAGCGCGCCGTGCCGGAGCCCGCCGTGCCGGAGCCCGCCGTGCCGGAGCGGAAGCGCCCCGGCTTCTTCGGCCTCGAGCTGCTCGACAACCGCTACCCGGCCCTGCACGGCCTGCGGGTCCTCGCGATCCTGAGCGTGGTCCAGTACCACGTGACCTGGGTCATCACGACGTTCCCCGACGTCGAGCTCGATCGCGACTTCGTCGACGGCTCGCTCTCGATCTTCTTCGGGATGGACTGCTTCTTCGTCCTCAGCGGGTTCCTGATCGGCTCGATCCTGCTCCGCTCGATCGACGTGTCGGGCTCGCAGAACATCCGACGCTTCTACCTGCGCCGCATCTTCCGCACGTTTCCTTCGTACTGGATCGTGCTGACGATCCTCGCGACCGCCTTCCCGCTCTTGCCCGCGCAGCGCGAACATCTGGTCTACGAGTACACGTACCTGACCAACTTCGCGCCGCTGCACCGCGACCAGATCATCATGTTCTGGGGCTGGTCCCTCTCGCTCGAAGAGCAGTTCTACCTGACGGTGCCGCTCCTCTTCGTTCTCTTGCGGCGCTTGCCCACCGATCGCGCGCGCATCCTCTTCCTCGCGGCGCTCACGCTCTCGGGTCTCTTCGTGCGCGCCGCCGTCTACTGGGACGGGCGGCCCTGGACCGATCTCGCGCTCTACGATCGGCTCTATTTCCGCACGAGCACGCGCTACGACACGATCATCGCGGGCATCCTGCTCGCCTTCCTCGAAGCGCGGTACGGCGAGCGCATCGCGAAGTTCCTCGAGCGCCCGCTCCATCGGGCGCTGCTCGCGGTGCCCGCGGCCGGCTGCGCGTGGATCCTCCTGCGCCCCACGATCTTCGGCGACGAGTACGAGCAGGAGGTGCACGTCCTCACCTGGGGCACGCTCACGAGCCTCATGTACCTCGCGGTCGTGCCCATGATCCTGCACGGCCAGGGCGCGGTGACGCGCTTCTTCTCGGCGCCCGTGTGGCGCGCCACGGCGACGCTCGGCTACGGCGTCTACCTCGTGCACATCCCGCTCATCGATCACGTCGGCATGCCGCTCGTGTACTTCCTGCGCGCGCACGAGGTCTCGATGGCCGTGATCTGGCCCACCGTGCTCGTGCTCGTGATGGGCCTCTCGCTCGCCGTCGGGTACGTGCTCCACGTGCTCGTGGAGAAGCCCTCGCTCCGCATCCGCGAATGGCTGGCGGCATGAGCGAGGCCCGCGACGAGACGGCACGCGCCGAGACGCCGCGCGACGAGACGCCGCGTGCACCGGCGGGCGCGCCTCCGCCCAAGCCCGGCTTCTTCGGCCTCGACCTGCTCGACAATCGCTATCCCGCCCTGCACGGCCTGCGCGTCATCGCGATCCTGAGCGTGCTGCAGATCCACGTGACGTGGGACTACACGACGCTGCATCGGATCGGCCTCGACCAGTCGTTCGTGGATCGCTCGCTCGCGACGTTCTTCGGGATGGACTGCTTCTTCGTGCTCAGCGGCTTCCTGATCGGCTCGATCCTGCTCCGCTCGATCGCGACCTCGGGCACCCAGCAGATCCGCCGCTTCTATCTGCGCCGCATCTTCCGCACGTTCCCGTCCTACTACCTCGTGCTCACCGCGCTCGTGCTGATGTTCCCGCTGAGCGCGGCCCAGCGGAGCCACCTCGCCTACGAGTACACCTACCTCACGAACTTCGTGCCGCTCGCGCGCCGATCGGTGGTGATGATCTGGGGCTGGTCGCTCTCGCTCGAGGAGCAGTTCTATCTCGCGGTGCCGCTCCTCTTCGTCGCGCTGCGTCGCATGCGATCGGACGCGGTGCGGCTCGCGTTCCTCGGGGCCCTCTCGATCGGCGCGCTCTTCGTGCGCCTCTACATCTACTCGACGCGCGAGGAGTGGGTCGGGACCGAGCTGCACGGTGCCGTCTACTTCCGCACCTGGACACGGTTCGACCCGCTGCTCGTCGGCGTGATGCTCGCGGTGATCGAGGCGCGCTGGGGCCCTCGGATCGCGACGTGGCTGGAGCGCCCAGCCCACCGCGCGATGCTCGCGGTGCCGGCGACCGGCTGCGTGTGGCTGCTCCTCTTCCCGGAGCTCTTCGGCGAAGAGCACGAGCAGCTCCACAACATGTTCCGCTGGGGGACCATCACGAGCGTCATGTACCTGGCGCTCGTGCCGATGCTGCTCCACGGCACGGGCGCGATCGCGCGCTTCCTGTCCGCACCGATCTGGCGGCGCCTCGCGACGCTCGGCTACGGCGTCTACCTCGTGCACATCCCGATCCTCGATCACGTGCTCGTGCCCATCGGCGCGCGCATGGCCGAGCGCGGCGTGCCGCCCGCCGCCATCTGGGTGCTCACGTTCGCGGGCGTGATCGTGCTCTCGTTCGCGGCGGGCTACGTGCTGCACGTGCTCGTCGAGAAGCCCTCGCTGCGCATCCGCGAGCGTCTCGCCGCGTGATCGGGTTTCGCGGTACAAGGGGCGCGATGCGCAAGTCGCTCGCCCTCGGCCTCGTCGGCTCGCTCACCGGGATGCTCGCGCTCGGCGCGCACGGCTGCGTCGCCGATGGCCTGGGCCCGATCACCATCGCCTCGCACGCCGCGCCCGACGGCGAGCCCGGCGACTGGCGCGACCAGGTCATCTACCAGATGCTCACCGACCGCTTCGCGAACGGCGATGCGGCGACCGACTTCCGCGTCGACTCGACCGCGCTCGCCCGCTACCAGGGCGGCGACTGGCAGGGCGCGATCGACCGTCTCGACTACGTCCAATCGCTGGGCGTCACCGCCCTCTGGATCTCGCCGATCGTCCTGAACGTCGACACCGACGCGGGGGTCGACGGCTACCACGGCTACTGGGCCGTCGACCTCACGCGGCTCAACCCGCACTTCGGCGACCTCGCCACGCTGCGCCGCTTCGTCGCCGAGGCGCACGCGCGCGGCATGTTGGTGATCCTCGACATCGTCACCAACCACATGGGCCAGGTCTTCTACTACGACATCAACGGGAACGGTCAGCCCGACGATCAGGTGATCGGCTCGGGCACGCGCTCGCCCATCACGCGCACGAGCGAGTACGACCCCGACTACGACCCGCGCGGCATCCAGGGCTACACGTCGCTCGGCGAGAGCGGCCCCGCGCCCGTGCGCTTCTTCGACATGCCGGCGATCTTCCGCGTGCTGCCGCGGCCCTCGATCTTCGCCGACCCGAGCGCCTACCACCGCCGCGGGCGCGTGACCGACTACAACATCCGCGAGCAGGTGCTCTACGGCGACTTCCCGGGCGGCCTGAAGGACCTCGCGACGGAAGACCCGCGCGTGCAGCAGGCGATGGTCGACGCGTACGTGCACTGGGTGCTCGAGACGGACCTCGACGGCTTCCGCATCGACACGCTCAAGCACGTCGACGACGGCTTCTGGCAGTTCTTCGCGCCCGAGGTGCGGCGGCGCCTCGCGGCCGAGGGCAAGACCGACTTCTTCATGTTCGGCGAGGCCTTCGACGGCGACGACGCGCTGATCGGCCACTACACGCAGCCGGGCATGATGGACTCGGTCTTCTACTTCTCGCAGAAGTTCCAGGTCTTCCGCGACGTGTTCCAGCTCGAGGGCGCGACGCGCCAGATCGAGTCGCTGTACCAGCAGCGCGACGCGCACTTCGGCACGAGCCCGCAGGAAGGCGGCATCGGCGCCGCGCCGCGCGACGCGCTCGTGAACTTCCTCGACAACCACGACGTGCCGCGCTTCCTCTACGACCAGCCCGACGTGGGCGCGCTGCACGCGGCGCTCGCGTACCTGTTCTTCGAGGACGGGATCCCGTGCGTCTACTACGGCACCGAGCAGGAGTTCGCGGGCGGCAACGACCCGGCGAACCGAGAGCCCTTGTGGTGGAGCGGCTACCGGACCGACGGCGCGACCTTCCAGTGGATCGCGCGCCTCTCGTCGATCCGGCGGCACTACCGCGCGCTCACGCACGGGCGCCTCGCCATCCGCTGGGTGACCGATCACATCGCCGACGAGAGCGACGCCGGCGTGGTGGCGTTCGAGCGCACGACCGACGCTGGCGACTACGCGCTCGTCGTGATCAACACGCAGGGCCGGCACGACGCGCACACGACGGACGGCGCCATGGCGATGACGGTCTCCGCACCGGCGGGCGCGACGCTCGTCGACGCGCTGACGGGCGACACCTTCACGGTGGCCGCGGGCGGCACGATGGACGTCGCGGTCGCGCCGCACCAGGCGCGCATGCTCGTGCCGCAAGACCAGCTCGTCGCCGGGCTCTGATCCGAGCGCGCGCTCGCCGCCCGCCGACCGGAGTACGCTCTCGGCCATGCACCGCGCATGGCCTCTCTGCTTGCTCGTCCTCGGCTGCTCGACGCCCGCGCCTGCGAGCGATGGCGGCGGGAGCGGTACCGACGCCGGTCGCACGGAGGACGCGACGCCGGGCGTCGACGGTGGGCCCTCCGACGTCGACGCCGCGATGGCCACCGACACCGGCACCTCGCCCGGCGACGACGGCGGCACGACGACGTTCGCACTCCCGCCCGAGAACGGCGGCCTCGACTACCAGCTCGGCGGCGCCTATCCGCCACCGAGCGGCGTCACCATCGTCTCGCGCGATCGCACCGAGGCGCCCGCCGCCGGGCTCTACAACGTCTGCTACGTGAACGGCTTCCAGATCCAGCCGGGCGACGAGGCGATGTGGATGGCGAGCCACGACCTCGCCGTGCTGCGCGACGGCGCGGGCGACCCCGTGATCGACGCCGACTGGAACGAGATCCTCCTCGACACGCGCACCGAGGCGAGCCGCGCGGAGATCTTGTCCGTCATCGGCCCGTGGATCGACGGCTGCGCCGCCGACGGATTCGACGCCGTCGAGATCGACAACCTCGACACCTACTCGCGCGCGATGGGGCTGCTCACCGAGGACGAGAACGTGACGATGGTGCGCCTCTTCGCCGACCGCGCTCACGCCGCAGGCCTCGCGATCGCCCAGAAGAACTCGAGCGAGCTCGTCCCGCGCCGCGCCGAGATGGGCACCGACTTCGTCGTGTCCGAAGAGTGCAACCGCTACGACGAGTGCGATGCGTACATCGGCGGCTACGGCACGCACGTCCTGATGATCGAGTACCGGATGCCGGACTTCACGGCCGGCTGCGGCGCGTACGGCAGCGGGTACTCCATCGTGCTGCGCGATCGGAACCTCGTCCCCGCCGGTCAGAGCGCGTACGTCTACGACGGGTGCTGAGCGCCACGCTCGCGCTCAGGGCGACTCCGAGGGCGCTCCGCCGTCCGGGCACGCCTCCCGCGGCGCCCAGATCCGATCGACCCCCGGGCCGAGCGTGACGGGGACGACGGTGACTCCGTCGCGGCACGCCCGCAGGTTCGTGCGCGACGCGATCTCCTCGACCGCAGCGCGCGCGTCGGGCGGAACGCTGCTCCAGATCCGCACCGTCTGATCGGCGCCGCCGCTCACGATTCGATCGCCCGACGGTGAGAACGCGACCGCGCGCACGTTCCCTGCGTGGCCGGAGAGCGTCGTGACGAGGTGCCCCGTCGCCACGTCCCACACGAGCACGGTCCCGTCCTCGGCGCCGCCCACGAGCCGCGCGTCGTCCGGAGAGAGCCCGAGCGAGCCGACACCACGGTCGAGGTGAGCGACCTCCCGGACGAGGCGGCCGCTCGCCGTCTCCCAGAGGATCACGCGCCCATCGAGCCCGGCGCTGGCGAGCAACGCGCCGTCCGCCGAGACGGCGAGCGCGCTCACCGCGCCGGTGTGCCCCTCGAGACGTCGCGCCGTGGCCTCTTCCCCGACCTGCCAGATCTCGATGGCCCCGGTCGTGTCGCCGACCGCGATCCAGTCGTCGTGGCTCGCGATCGCGTCGAGCGGCGTGGAGCTCGCGTGCGACCACGATGCGCTCCCGTCGTCGACCGACGAGACGCGGAGGGAGCCGTCGACGGAGATCGAGGCGATGCGCGTCTCGCCGAGGAAGACGAGATCGTAGACGGCGTCGCCGTGCGCGGCGATCGTGCGGATCAGCTCGCCGCTCGACGGGCGCCACAGCCGAACGGTGCCGTCGCGCCCCCCCGTCGCGAGGAGCGATCCGCCCCGCGCGTAGCGAGCCACGTACACCGAGCCCTCGTGCCCTCGCAGCACGCGCTCCTCGGCGCCCGACGCCGCGCTCCACAGACGCACGGTGCCGTCGCGCGAGGCCGATGCGATCGTGGCGCCGTCGGGAGAGAAGACCGCGTCGTGGACCCACGCCTCGTGGCCGTGCAGCACCAGCCCGCTCTGCACGGGCAGCGTCCACACGTCCGCGACGTGCGCATCGAGCTCCGCGGTGGCGACGCGCGCTCCGGTGGGATCGAAGGCCAGCGCCTCGACCCGCCCGCGATGCGGGAGATCGAAGACGAGCGCGCCGCTCGCGGCGCTCCAGAGGCGCGCGCTGGCGTCCTCGGAGGCCGTCCCGACGCGCGTCCCGTCCGGAGAGAAGCGGGCGCGCGTCACGGGCGCGCCGTGGGCTGCGACGACGCGCTCGATCACGCCGTCCGCCGCGCGCGCGAGCACGAGCGATCCGTCCTGCCGGCCCGCGGCGATGCGCCCGTCCCCCGACCAGTCCAGCGTCCGCACCTCGCCTTCGAGCCCGTCGAGCGTGCGCGTCCCGGCGTCCGACACGACCTGCACGCGAGGCCCGCGCCCACCGACGGCGAGCTCGCGGCCGTCCGGAGAGAACACGAGCGCGCGCACCCAGCCTCCGTGCTCGGCGACGACCCGCCCCTCGCCCGAGGCGAGATCGAAGATGCGCGCGACCCCGAGGCGGTCGCCGACCGCGACGCGGCGCCCATCGGGGGAGAGCGCGATCGACTCGGGGAACACGCCCGTCGCCACGTCCCGCTCGGGCACGCCGCGCGCGGCGTCCCACACGGTCAGCGCGACGTGCGCCGCCTCGTCGGTGTCGCTCGTCGTGATCCAGTGCGCGCCGTCCGGGAAGACCTCGAGCACGTGGATCCGGCGGTCGTGCGGGATCGTGCGGAGCAGCGCGCCGGTGGCCACGTCCCACTCGCGGATCGTGCGGTCGTCGCTGCAGGTGAGGAGACGCGCGCCGTCGGCCGCGAAGCGCGCGTCGTGCACGAGCCCCGCGTGCCCCGCCATCACGATCGGCTGCGCCTCCGCGGCGTGCGCGAAGAGGCCCGCGCGCGCGAGCGCGGGCTCGAGGTCGGCGCCGCCCAGCTCGCTCGCGGCCCGCAGGAGCGCGAACGCGTGCGGTCGGTGCCCGAGCTGATCGAGCCGGCCCGCTTCGGCGATCAGCGCGCGCGTCTCCGCAGCGCGCCGCGCCACGCGCTCGGCGCGGTAGCTCCACGTCATGAAGAGGGCGGCCCCGGTGACGGCGAGGAAGATCGATCCGGCGGCGATCGAGGCCGCGCGATTGCGACGCACGAAGCGCCGGACGCGCTCCCACGCGCCGTAGCGGTAGGCGCGCACACGACGCCCGTCCTGATAGGAGCCGATCTCGTCGCCGAGCTCCTTCGCGCTGCCGTAGCGCTCGCTCCGCTCGCGACAGAGAGCGCGATCCACGATCGCCGCGAGCTCGGGGGGCGCGCCGGGCGCGAGCGCGAGGACGCGCGGCACCGGCTCCTCGAGCACCGCATGCAGGAGCGCCAGCGTGGTCGGCGCGACGAAGGGCGGGCGGCCGGTGAGCAGCTCGAAGAGAATCGCGCCGAGCCCCCACACGTCGCTGCGCTCGTCGATGAGCTCGAGATCGCCCCGCGCCTGCTCCGGGCTCATGTACGCGGGCGTGCCGATCGCGTGCCCGGCCACCGTCAGCGGGCCGTCCGCGAGCCGAAACGCGTCGAGGCGCTCCTCGAAGGGATCGCCCGGCGCTTCGGCGGCGCCGAGGACCTTCGCGATGCCCCAGTCGACGACCAGAGTCTCGCCGAACTCGCCGACCATGACGTTGTCCGGCTTCAGATCGCGATGGACCACGCCGCGCGCGTGCGCGTAGGCGACGGCCTCGCAGACGTCGCGGAAGTGACGGAGCAGCTTCAGCCGCTCGTCGACGCCCGGCAGATCGCGGAGCGCGGCGGCGAGCGAGCGCCCGCGGATGCGCTTCATCGTGTAGTAGAAGGAGCCGTCGGCGCGGCGCCCGAGCTCGTGCACCGGGACGATGTTCGGATGCTCGAGCTGCCCCGTGATGCGCGCCTCTCGGAGGAAGCGTGAGAGCGCGCCGATCGAGACGCCGTCGTGCGCGCCGTGGATCTCCTTGATGGCGACCTCGCGCCCGAGGTGCTCGTCCACGGCGAGCACGACACGGCCCATGCCTCCACGGCCGAGCTCGGCGCCGCGGCGGTAGCGGCCGGGAGCCTCGACCAGCAGAGCGCCGGGAGAGGGAGCTCGAGGCGCGGCGGGCGGCGCGGCGAGCGGCGCGGCGAGCGTCTCACCGCGCGCGAGGTCCTCCGCGGGGAGCAACGTGGTCGCCAGCGCCTCCGCGAGCTCGGGCGTGGGCGCGCCGGCCGCCATCGTGGCGGCGTGCGCCGCATCGACGACCGGCGCCTCGAGCGTCGGCGCGAGCGCGACGGCCGCGACCCCTGCTCCGGCGCTGTCTCGCTCGTCCGACCCGCCCATGGCGCGAGGGTAACGCTGCGCCGCGTTCGTGGGGCGATCGATGGCGCACCGCCTCGACCGCGCCCTGCACGCCGCGCGCCCGGTCGTGCAATGCTCGCGCGATGCCGACCCCGACGCGTCGCGCGCTGCTGCTCGTCCTCGCCTTGCTCACCGCCTGCCGCGCGGCGACGACCACCAACGCCCCGCGCACGGGAGCGGCGACGAGCGCACGCGCCTCGCCGCTGCTCCAGCTCTGGGAGGTGCGCGCGCCGAATGGCTCCGAGAGCTGGGTGCTCGGGACCTACCACCTCGGCGTGCAGCTCGACGAGGCACTGCCGGGCGATCACGTCCGGCGCATCGACGGGGCGCGCGTCGTGATCGGTGAGATCGACATCCCGCACATGGATCCGGCCGCCGCGGCGCCCTACATGCTGCTGCCCGAGGGGGAGGATCTCGCGACGCGACTTCCTCCCGAGCTCTGGCAGCCGCTGGTGTCGCGGCTCTCGACCGTCCCCGAACAGCGGCTGCATCGCGTGACCGAGCTCGCCGCGATGGTCCTCGTCATGGCCGACGACGCGAGCCGGGCCCAGGCGCGCCGCCATGCGAGCGACTCCTCCGGCGCGGACGCGGGCGCCGGCGCCGATACGAGCGCGGGCACCGGCTCCGCGACCGCACCGGTGATGCTCGACGTCGAGGTCTTCCAGCGCGCCGTCGATCGCGGCGTGCCGACGGCCGGGCTCGAGACGCTCGAGCAGCAGCTCGCGCTGATGGGCGCCTTGCCGACGTCCGAGATGGTCTCGTACCTGCGCGCGATGCTGCTCCCCGGGCGCGACGGTTCGGTCGTCGAGCGCGGCAGCGTCGCGCAGGCGAGCGATGCCTTCGTCGACGGCGATCTGACGCCGATCTGGGAGATGATCGAGAGCGAGCGCCTCCGCGCGCCGGCCGTCTTCGACGCGCTCCTGTTCGAGCGCAATGCCGCGTGGGTCGGCCCGCTCACGGCGGAGCTCGACCGTGGCGGTGCCTTCGTCGCCGTCGGCCTCGGCCACCTCCTCGGCCCACGCGGGCTGCTCGCGCTGCTCACCGCGCGCGGATACGACGTGCACCGCGTGCCGCGCGACCCGTGACCCGAAAGCTCGCCTTCCTCCTCCACGGACGCGTGGGCCAGTGGCTCGCGATGCCGCTCGCCTTCGTGTTCCTGACCGGCGCGCTCGCGGTGTACGGGCGCGAGCTCGAGGCGCTCGCGTTCCCGGCAGCGGCGTGCGCTGGGACGCAGCGCGGGCATCTCGACGTCGCGTGGTCGGTGCTCGCGGAGCGCGCGCTCGCGGCGGTGGACGACTCGGATGCCCGCGTGCTCTCGCTCTCGGCCCCGGAAGAGGACGGCGCCGCCGCGTGGGCGCTCGTGCAGGTCGCGCCGCGGCAGTACCGCTACGTCTTCCTCGACCCGCGCGATGGGCACGCACGCGGGGTCGCGCGCTTCGCCACGCCACGCCGCTTCCTGCGCGACGTGCATCGCTCGTGGATGTTGGGCGAGAACGTCGGGCTCACGATCGTCACCTCGCTCTCGCTGTTGCTCCTCGTCTCGCTCGTCACGGGCCTGCGCGTGTGGGCCCGGCGGCATCCACCCGAGCGCTGGCGGCGCACGCATCGCCTCGCCGGGATCGCGCTCGTGCCCTTCTTGCTCGTCGTGATCGTGACGACGGTCTGGTACTGGGGCGAGAACCTCGCGGGCTTCTTCGACGTCCGCCCCTCGGGCGAGATCCCCTCGATCGGGCACGACGACGTCGCGCGCGTGCGCCGCCACGAGGAGACGATGCCGGTGGACGTGCTCGTCTCGCACGCGCGCAGCGCCTACCCCGAGCTCGAGGTGCGATTCGTGTCGTTTCCGAGCGTCCGCCGACCCGTGTTCTCGGTGAGCGGCCACGCCGGCGAGGGCCCGCTCGTGCGCGAGCTCGCGAACCAGGTCTACCTGCATCCGTTCAACGGCGACGTGCTCGAGGTCGAGCGCGCCACCGACCTCGGCGCCATCGCCTGGTGGGAGCACGCGGTCGATGCGATCCACTTCGGGACGTGGGGCGATGCGTGGGGCCTCGGCGCGCTGAGCCGCGTGCTCTGGCTCCTCGGCGGGCTCGGCAGCGCGCTCCTGACGATCACCGGCTTCGTCGTGCGGCGCCGGCGGCTCGACTTGCGCGCACCGGCACCCCGCCGCCCATGAGCCAGCCCTCGCGCGGTCCACGCCGCGCTACCCTCGCTAGGCGCCATCCGATCTCGCGGGCTCATCCGTTGAAGAAGGCATGACGATTCCCGTGCGTCCCGACTGGCTGACCCGAGACCTCTTTCCTTTCGACTCCCGCTTCGTCGAGATCGAGGGGCACGCCATCCACTACGTGGACGAAGGGCCGCGCGAGGCGCCCGTGCTGCTGCTCCTGCACGGCAACCCGACCTGGTCGTTTCTCTACCGGCACCTGATCCCGAAGCTCTCCGATCGCTTTCGCTGCGTCGCGCTCGATCTGCCGGGCTTCGGCCTCTCCGAGGCCGCCGAGGGCTACGATCTCTTGCCGGCGAGCCACGCGCGCGTCGTTCTCCGCTTCGTCGAGACGCTCGGCCTCCCGCGCTTCACGCCGATGCTCCAGGACTGGGGCGGCCCGATCGGGCTCTGGGTCGCCGAGCAGCGGCCCGAGCGCGTCGAGCGCCTCGTCGTGCTCAACACGTGGGGCTGGCCGGTGAACGGCGACCCCCACTTCGAGCGCTTCTCCGGCGCGATGGGCGGCGCGATCGGGGGCTTCGCGATCCGGCACTTCAACGCCTTCGTGAACCTGCTGCTCCCGGCCGGCACGCCGCGACGCAAGCTCGATCGCGAGGCGATGCGCGCCTACCGCGCCGTGATGAGCACGCCCGCACGCCGCGAGGCGACGCACGTCTTTCCGCGCGAGATCCTCGGGAGCGGCGCCTGGCTCGGCGAGATCGAGAAAGGCCTCACGCTCCTGCGCGACCAGGAGGCGCTCATCGTGTGGGGCACGAAGGACGTCGCGTTCCGCGAGAAGGAGCGCCTGCGCTTCGAGTCGGCGCTCCCGCGGCACGTGACCGTCGTCGTGGAAGGAGCCGGCCACTTCATGCAGGAGGACGCGCCCGACGAGATCGCCGCGGCGCTCCGGAGGTGGTGGCCGTGAGCGCGTCCCGCGAGGCGCTCGCGCAGAGCTTCCAAGCGACCCGCTCGTCGCTCGTCACGTTCGTCACGCGCATGGTCGTGCGGCCCGAGGTGGCCGAAGAGATCGTGCAGCAGGCCGCCGTGCGCGCGCTCGAGCAGACCTCGCTCCCCGAGGCGCCGAGCGAGCTCCGCGCCTGGCTCTTCCGCGTGGCGACGAACCTCGCGATCGATCACCTGCGCAGGCACGGCACGTGGCGCGAGGCCGTCCTCGACGAGACCAAGACGCGCGCCAACCAGGACGCGGGCTTCATCGCCGAGAGCAAGCTGCTCGGCGGCTCGGCGGAGCTGAAGTCGATCGCGAAGGACCACCTCGCGGTCTGCTTCGCGTGCACGGCACGCACGCTCCAGCCCGAAGAGGCCGCCGCGCTGCTCCTGAAGGAGGTCTACGACTTCACGAACGAGGAGGTCGCCAGCGTGATGGAGGCCTCCTTCGGCCAAGCAAAGGGCTGGATCCAGTCGGCGCGGGCCAAGCTCACGGCCCGCTACGCTCGCTCGTGCGCGCTCGTCACGCAGGAGGGCGTGTGCTTCCAGTGCGTGGAGCTCGACCGCTTCTTCGGCGCCGATCAGGGCGACCCGCTGGCGGGCAGCGCGCGCGACCTCGACGCACGCCTCGTGATCCTGCGCCAGAAGCGCGAGGCCCCCCTCGGGCCCTGGCACCGCCGCATGATGCGCCTCGTCGACGAAGTGCTCGACGAGAGCACGAGCGACACGCTGCGCGCGCGTCACCCATCGTAAAGGCGGTCAGAACCCGGGGCAGAGCCCCGCGCGCAGCACGGACGAGTAGACGTCGTACGAGGGCGGCAGACCGCTGCCGTCCGGCGGCGGCCGCTCGCTGTGGAGGAAGAGGCGCGCGTCGATCGTGGCGCTCGCCGTGCGCGTAGCGCCGGCCGCGGTGAAGCGCATCACGTAGCTGCCCGCCGTCACGCCGATCGACAGGCGCGAGCCCACGGGCACGTCGTTGCTCGGGTCGACGGTCGTGCCGGAGGCGTCGGGGACGTAGACCTGCGTGAACCCGGGAAATCGAATCTCGACGCGCTCCTCGCGAGGCACGGTGTAGGGGTTCTCGGGCTGGTAGTAGATCGTGAGCTCCTGCGTGAGATACGTCGTCCGATTGGTGTCGAAGTTCGCGGCGCTGATCGGCCGTCCGAAGGGAATCTCGGTCATCGGGAGGTTCGTCTCGCCGCGCCAGCTCGGCAGCGGGAAGCTGCCGTAGGCCATGCGATCGCCCGAGCTCGGAAAGCCCTGGAAGGGGAAGCCCCAGAACCAGTCGAAGTGCGCGCCCGTGCGCCCGTCCGGCACGCCGTTGTTCTGCGCAGTGCCGACGTCGCCGCTGCCCCCCGTCGCGATGACGACGGACCAACCGCCCATCGGGAAGCCGCCGTCGTGCGAGCGCACCTGGAGCGTGGCGTGGATCGTCGTGGGGCCCCAGCCCTGCAGGCGATCGATGTCCACCCAGTACGCGCCGACCTCGGTCGGGCTCGCGCCGTCGAGCAGCTGCACGTAGTAGTCGGCACCGCCGCCCCCCGTCGGGATGGCCATCGTCGTCGCCACGCCTGCGACGTGGGTCGCGACCGACGGCGTGAACGACGTCCCGCTCAGCTCGCGCACGATGTCCGAGGCCGTCGCGAGCGGGAACTCGTCCCCGATGCCGTTCATCCCGTCGTCGTCGCAGAAGTTGCAGACCTCGGCCGCGCGACAGGTGCCGGCCGTGCAGTCGGCGGCGCACGTCGACGTGCCCGCCGTGCCGCACGCCGTCGTGCACGGCGTGATCGCGTTCGCGGCGCACGCGAACCCGTCGTCGGCCTGGCCGTCGCGGTCGTCGTCGCAGCCGTTGCAGACCTCGGCGGCCTCGCAGGCATTCCAGGTCAAGCAGTCGGCGCCGCAGGTGCGCGTGCCGGCGAGGCTGCCGCACGTCGTCGTGCACGGCTCCATCTGCCCGGACTGGCAGAACACCGTCCCGTGGACGATGTCGTCGACGACCATGTCGCAGTCCTGATCGAAGCCGTCGCAGACCTCGGTCGCGCCGGGGTGCGTCGCGGCGATGGTGTCCTGACAGTCGGTGCCGCAGCGGAGCATCCCGCTCGCATCGGGGTTGCAGCACGCGCGCGACTCGAAGCCGTCGGCGTCCTCGTCGGTGCCGCCGCGGGTCGCGGGATCGCAGTCGTCGTCGTGGTCGTCGCAGACCTCGACGTTGCCGGGGAACGCGTTCGGGTCGGTGTCGTCGCAATCGTCGCCGAACGGGATGCCGGCCTCGTCCACGCAACGAACGTCGCCGTGGGCATCGCCGTCGAGGTCGGGCGCGCGCGCGACGCAGGCGCGCATGGCCTCGCTGCAGACGTCGACGGTGCACGCGATGTGGTCGTCGCACACGCGGGTGCCGGGCACGCACCGACCCGACGCACACGTCTCGACGCCGTTGCAGAAGAGGCCGTCCTCGCAGTCCGCGCTCGTGGTGCAGGGCGTGCTCGAGCCATCGGTGCCCGCATCGCCGCTCGCGCTGGCGTCGGTCGCATCGACCGGCGCGCTACATCCCGAGGCCGACACGAGCAGACACGCCGAAGCGAAGAGAAGTGGGATCCGTTTCATCGATGCCGCTCCAGACGCCGAGGATACGCGAGCCTGCGTCGGGTCGTGCTCGCATCGTCGGAAGGCGACCCCGACGTGGCGGCGTACCTCGCTCCGTCGCGCCGAGCGCGCGTCTGGCCACGGCGCGTGCTCGATCCGCTCGCCCTGTAGTACGGTGGGGACGACATGGGCCGGATCTTCGAGAAGCGTAAGACGACGATGTTCGCGCGGTGGGACCGCATGGCGAAGGCGTTCACGCGCGCCAGCCGCGAGATCGCGATGGCGATGCGATCCGGGAGCACCGACCCGAACAGCAACCCCGCCCTACGGCGGGCCATCGCCAACGCGCGCGCCGCGAACATGCCGCGCGAGAAGATCGAGAACGCGATCAAGAAGGCCGCCGGCACCGACGGCCGCGTGTTCGAGACGGTGATCTACGAGGCGTACGCGCCGCACGGGATCGCGCTCGTGATCGAGACGGCGACCGACAACCCGCAGCGCACCGTCGCGAACGTGCGATCGATCCTGAAGGACTGGGGCGGCTCGTTCGGGCAGAGCGGCAGCGTGTCGTTCCTCTTCAACCACATGGGCGTCTTCCGCCTCTCGCCCGAGGGCCTCGACGCCGAGTCGCTCGAGCTCGATCTGATCGATCACGGGCTCGAGGAGATGGGCGAGACGAGCGGCGAGAAGGGCGAGCCTCAGCTGCTGATCCGGTGCGCGCTGAAGGACTTCGGTCGCGTCCAGGCCGAGCTCGAGCGCCGGAAGATCGAAGTGCTCTCGGCCGAGAGCGAGTACGTCGCGCAGACGCTCATCACGGTCGACGACGAGGCCAAGGTGAAGGAAGTGATGGAGCTCGTCAGCGCGCTCGAGCAGGACGACGACGTCCAGAAGGTCTTCCACAACCTCGGGTGAGGGCGGAGGCGTCTACTCGTCGAGGCCGCCGCTCTGATCGAGCAGCGTGCGGAGGCCACCCTGCGCAGTCACGTTGCTGCCGTCGAGGCCGGCGGCGTCGGTCTGGCTCATGTCGATGCGCGGCGCGAACACCGTCTCGAGCAACGCGCGCGCGAGACGCGCGGCGAATTCGTCGGCGGTCTCGTCGCCGGCCGCGGGATCGATCTCGCCGCAGCCGAGCACGGCGCCGGTCGAGCTCGACATGCAGGCGCGCCCGTGGGCCTGCGTCGCCTCCACGTCGATCGTCATGCCGATGTCGGCCACGTCGAAGCGCGCGCTCGAGGCGAGGAGCGAGGCCGTCTCGTCGGCGACGCCACCGCCGTGCGAGACGATGCGGACCGGTACGGCGAGATCGAGGCGGATCCAGATCCCCGGATCGATCTGGAACGCCTCGTCGTAGGCGCCGAGCGCGTCTCGCTCGCGGCCCTCGCGCATCGCGGCCTCGGCGGCGATCGCGCTGCACCGCGCGCGCAGCAGCGCCTCGGCCGGCGCGAGCGCGTCGTGGGCCCGCCGCGCGAGCTCGTAGGCGCGCGCCGCATCGCCCGCCTCGAGCGACGCCTCGGCCTCGAACGCGTCGTAGTAGGCGCCCGCGCCCGGCCGCGGATCCTCGGCGCGTGCGCGCCGGAGCGCTTCCATCGTCACGCCCGGCCCGAGAATCCCCGCGAGATCTCCGGCGAGCCAGGGCGGCAGGATGCCGCTGCGCGCGCGCCCGATCTCGAAGATGCCGACGAGGCGTGGCGTGTCGCTCAAGGCACGCGCCGCCTGGCGCCCGCTCGTCCACGACTCCCAGCGCTCCCAGCTCGCCTGCCCGTAGGCGACCACGCGATCGACGAGTGGCCGGCCGATCGCGTCGCGCTCGATCTCGTCGGCGCGGATCCGGCGAGCCAGGCGATCGAGCATCGCCGCTAGCGCGAGGTCCTGCGCCGCGTCGCGGCTGTTGTGCGAGCGCCGGTCCGGCATGTTCACGGCCTTGCTCGTGATGCGCACCGCCTCTTCGCCGCGGCCGACCACGACGAAGAACTCGCTCAGCGCGCGACGCGCCTCGTTGCGATCGGCGTCCTGCACGTGCGGCGGCCGTCGCAGCCGATAGGGATGCACCTGGTGCAGCATGTCGAGCGCCTCGGGGAAGCGCGCCTCGCGCACGTAGAGCTCGGCGAGATCGACGTAGGGGTTGCCGAACCACGAGACCTGCGCGCGCGTCGCTTGGAGGCCGACCTCTTCGGCTTCGTCGAGCTGGAAGAGCGCGCGCGAGGACTCGGCGAAATTCGTGAAGTCGACGGCGCTCTGGCGATCGGGATCGGCGCCGTGCAGATCGAGCGCCGCGCGACACGCCTCGTGGCTGCGCTGCTCGTCGCCCGCCTCGAACTCCACCGCACAGAGGGCGTTCAGCGCGACCTCGGTCTGCCACGACGAGCCGCTCGAGAGCGCCGCCTGCGCCACGCGCCGCGCGTCGTCGAAGCGCCGCATCTTCATCAGCGGCCACGCGGCCTCGGCGGCCATGTCGGGGTCGTACTGATCGTTGTACCGCTGCATCCAGGCGAGCTGCTCTTCGTAGTCCTCGAGCTCGCCCTCCACGAACGTGAGCTCCTGGAGCATGCGTGCGTGCCAGCGCCACGCGCCGCCCGGCATCGGCGGGTCGCCCCACGCGGCCGAGTACTGCTCGAGGGCGCGCCGCAGATAGAACAGCGAGCGCGGCGCGTTCGCCTCGCCCATGTGGTGCACGTAGCCGAGCACGAAGTTGCCGACGTAGGAGCGCGGGCTCGCCCGCACCACGCTCTCGGCGAGCTCGCGCGCGCGGATGTAGTTGCCACGGTCGGCGTTGCACCACGCGCGGTACTCGTCCGGCGTCGACTCCTCGCCTTCGCCCGGGGTGATCAGCGTGCAGAGGTCGAGATCGCCGCTCCCGAGCCCGCCGATCACGATGGGCGGCTCCTCGGTGCCGTCGTCGCCGGTCCCGTCGTCGTCCGGTGCGGGCACCACGTCCGGCACATCCGTCGGCGGCAGGTCCTGCGGATCGGTCTGCGCGTGCACGAGCGCCGCCGAGAGCGCGAGCGAGACCAGCGCCAGGCCCAGGGCCCGCGCAGCTCGCGTCGTGCTCGTGCGGCGGGTCGTCACCGGGCGAGGCTCTTTCGCGCGAGCTTCTCGATCTCGATGGCCGCGTGCTCGCGCACGACGCTCATCGGGTCTTCCACGCCGGGCGCGCACTCCACGCGGTGCCCGAACACGTAGGGCGCGAGGATCTCGAGGTCCCGCGGCGAGACGTAGTCGCGACCGGCGAGCAGCGCGTGCGCCTGGAGCGCCGGCAGGAGCAGCACGAGCGAGCGCGTCGAGGCGCCCTGCAGCACGCGCTTGTCGCCGCGCAGGCCGCGCGCGAGATCCACGAGCGCGCTCTGGAACGCGACGTCGATGCGTACGCCGTTGCGGATGGCCTCGCGCGCCGCGATCAGCTCGTCGCGCGAGACGCCGGGCTGCGCGTCGGCCAGCGAGAGGTGCGGACGCGGATAGGCCGCGAGCACCTCGAGCTCGGCCTCGCGCGCGATGTGCTCCATCTTGATCTTGAACAGGAAGCGATCGAGCTGCGGCGTCGGCAGCGGGTAGGTGCCGGCGAGGTCGAGCGGGTTCTGCGTCGCGATGACGAAGAAGAGCGTGTCGAGCGGGTGCGTCTCGTTGTCGACCGTCACCTGCTTCTCGGCCATCGCCTCGAGCATCGCGGCCTGCACCTTGGGCGAGGTGCGGTTGATCTCGTCGGCGAGCACGACGTGCGCGAAGATCGGGCCGCGCCGGAACACGAAGCGCGAGCGCTCGGGCTCGAAGACGTTGGTGCCGGTGATGTCGCTCGGCAGGAGGTCGGGCGTGAACTGGATGCGGCGGAAGGAGGCAATCGCATCTCCGCCGCCCGTCACCGCGTTGCCGAGCGCGCGCGCGAGCGTGGTCTTGCCCGAGCCCGGATAGTCCTCGAGCAGCACGTGGCCGTCGGCGAAGAGCGCGGTCAGCACCAGATCGATCACGTCGTCGCGGCCTCGAATCGCCGCCGACACGCGCGCACGCAGCCGTGCGGCGACGTTCTTCGCGTGCTCGATCGATCCCGCCTCGGCGCCTGCACGCGCGCTCGCGGGCGCGCTCGTCTCAGTCGATTCCATCGTGCTTCCTCGTCCTCGTGTGGGCGCTATCGAGTCCAGATCCAAGAGAAGGGATCGGCGAGGCCGAGCAGGCGTCGCCAGAAAGGAACGATCTTGCGCCGCTCGCGACGCACCGCACGGGCCGCTTCGCGCACCGCCGCCGCGCTCGGGCGCGAGCGGCTCTGGTAGGCGAGCGCCGCGTGCGCGTCGGTCAGCGGCCCGAGGCTCGGCAGCTCGGTCCTCAAGCGCGCCGCGAACGCCTCGCGCGACTCGCCGGTGGTGCGACGGATGCCGCCCTCGCCGAGCACGTCGAGCGCCGCGCGGTAGGCCGTGCGTGGCAGCGCAGCCTCGCCACCGATCACGGGCGCCAGGCGGCGCGCGAGCTTGCCGCCGTAACCGAGCAGCACGAGCGCGATCGCCAACCCCAGGAGGCCGAAGAGCATCGGGCGCGTGATGTCGCGCGCGAGCTCGTCGAGCGGCTGCGGCGCCTCCGACCCGTCCTGCGGCAGCGGCGTCTCCCCGCGCAGCAGCTCGGCCAGCAGCTGCTGCAGATCCTCGTCGGGCGGCGGCGGCGCGGAGTCGAGCGAGCGCTGCGGCTGCACGTCGACCACGACCCAGCCCACGCCGTCGAGGTAGATCTCCGGCCACGCGTGCGAGGCCGAGCCGGTGATGAGCACGGCGCTGCCGCCCTGGCGCGACGACTCGGGCACCATGTAGCCGGTGGCCACGCGCGCCGGCAGGCCGAGCGAGCGCAGCAGATAGACCGTCGCGTGCGCGAAGTGCACGCAGTAGCCCGTCATGTCGCCGAAGAGGAAGTCCGCCGCCGGATCGGCCGCCGACGCGTGCCGGCTGTGCAGCGAGTAGATGCCGTTGACGCCGAGGTAGTTCGTGATCGCGAGCGCCTGCGCGTACTGGCTGTTCCGGTACTGCGCGGGCAGGTCGTTCACGATGCGGGTCGCGAGCTCGCGGTAGCGCGGATCGGGCGGCGCGTGCGTGTAGTGCGCGAGCACTTCGGCGGGCCAGCTCGGATCGCCCGCGCGCGCATCGACGAGCGACCACTCGTCCGCCGTGAGCACCGCCGAGCGCGCGCGATAGGTCCGCCGGAAGCGCGCCGGGTTCGGGTTCGTGATGGGCATCAGCGCGATCGGCGACTCGAGCGCGAAGGGGCGCGGATGATCGGCGAGCAGGCCCACCGTGGTCTCCACCGTACTGCGGTACGCGCCGGCCGAGGGCGCGTGCGCGATGGAGACCATCTGCGCCGTCGGATAGCCGGGCGCCACGTCGTCGTCGACGCCGGCGATCGTGGCCGCGATCATCCGGTGGCCGTTGTACTGGCTGTAGGCGTCCTGCCGGAAGTAGTAGACGCCGCTCGGCGGCGAGTAGTCGTCGTGCAGGATCACGACGGCGACCGGCGTCTGCCCGCCGGAGTTGTCGTACTCGTCCTGGAAGTCGGGGCCGCCCTGCTGCTGGCCGTGGCCGCCCTGATCCTGCTGCTGGTCGCGCAGGTTCAGGCCGTCGCCGGTGGAAGGCGGCGGCGGCAGGCCCATCACGCTCGTGGTCACCAGCACGCCGAGCAAGAGCAGCAGCACCACGAGGACGTGGAAGATCGAGCGCCACATGCTGCGCTCGCTGAGCAGCAAGAGGCCGATCACGATGCCGGCGACGGTGCCGATCGCGAGCACGGCGATCGAAGGGTCGCTGCCGCGCTCGAGGAACCAGTCGGCGATCGCGAAGGGCCGGTGGATGGCGCCGTGCCGGTGCGCGACGACGAGCGTGCCGAACGCGACGGCGACGAAGGTCGCCTCGAGGAGCGCCGCGTTGCGATGGCGCGCCGAGGTCGCACGCACGCCCGTTCCGATCGCGAGCGCGCCGAGGCCGAACGCGAGGACCTCGCCGAGGCGCATCGTGATCGCCGGGCCCATCACGCTCGCGACGCCGGCCGAGCCGACGAGGAGCCCCGCGAGCCACTGCGAGAGCACGAGCGCGACGGCCGCGCTCGCGGCGATCACCCAGGTGCGCACGCGCGTCGCCGCGAGCGCGCGACCGAGCACCGAGGCCGCCGCCGCTGCGCACGAGGCCGCGAGCGCGCTCTCGGGCACGGTGAGCGGCCAGGCGAACACGCCCGCCGTCACGAAGTAGACGAACATGCGGAGCAGCGTCGCGACGAGCGGCTCCGGCAGCTTCTCCGGGTTCGTGGGCGGAGGCTTGGGGCCGTAGAGCCCCTTCTTCTCCGCGGCTGCGGCCGCGCCGGCGCCGATCGCCGTGGCCATCAGGCGGCCCTCGTGGCGAGCGCGCGCATCGCCGCGCGGTGGGCCTCCCCGAGGCGCTTGCCGCTGTTCCGGTCGAGCACGACCACCTCGACGCGCGTCGAGGCCAGCGTGCGCAGCACTTCGTCGAGCGCCGCGGCCGGCGTGCCCTCGCGCTCCTTGCTCGCCGTGAAGAAGGTCCACCAGCGCCGCGGCGGCGGCGTCGCGTCGATGCCGTCGGTCGCGACGAGGATCCGCGTGCGATGGGCGCGCGGCCGCACGGTCGCGACGACGCGATCGAGCCAGGGCCCCGGCACCGGCGGCACGAAGAGGACGACGGAGGCCGGCCCGAGCTTCTCGGCGCGCTCGACGAACGCGCGCAGCCCGATGCCTCCGCTCTCTCTCGATTCGACCGAGCGCACGATGCGATCCACCGCCGGGGCGACCTCATTCGTCTCGCCGGCCGTCCCGTCTGCTCCGAACACCCACTCGGCCCCGAGCGTTCCCGACTCCACCGCGACGCGCGCCGCGCCCGCGACCGGCTCGTCGCCCGGCCCCGCGACCAGGTAGGCGATGGTCCGCCGAGACCGCGTCAGCGCGCGCTCCGGCATGCGCACGACGAGCTTCCGCGAGCGCGCGTACACCTTCCAGTGGATGAAGCGCGCCGGATCGCCCGGCGCATAGCGCCGCAGCTCCACGCGGTCGCCGTCCTCGATGCCCATCGGGTGCGGCATCTCGTCACCGCCCGAGAGCGTGACGAGCACGGGCATCTCCTTGAGCGCGCCGGCATGCGGCAGCACCGTCAGGCGCGCCGGATCTTCGTGGCGGATGGCGATCCGCGCGAGCCCGAAGACGTCCTGCACCACGATCCGCCGCCGGATGCCGCGCACGAAGCCGCGATCGCCGAGGTGCACGTCCTCCTCGAGCCGCAGCCCCTTGCCGCGCAGCGCCACCCCCGCTCCCTCGGGCGACTCCCACTCCCACCACACGATCACGAAGGGCACGAGCGCGAGCGAGGGCAGCGAGAGCCCCGTCGGCAAGGAGCGCCCGGTCTCGAGCGTGCGCTCCTCGGGCCCGCGGTACCGGCGCGAGGCCAGCTTGAGCGCGATCGCCCCGAGGACCACGAGCAAGCTGGCGATCGCCGTCAGGCCGAGCGCTCCGTAGCCGATCACGAGCAGGACGAGGTCCATCTCGGGATAGGCGAAGAGCTTCAGCACGACGCCGCCGAAGATCGCGATCGAGAGCCCCAGCGGCGTGATCGGCAGCCAGTCGGAGAGACGCCGCTCCGCGCGCACGACGGCGCGCCCGGCCGCCGCGAGACGCTCGCGGAAGGACCGAGACGGGGAGCTGCCCACCGGGGCTCCTTGCACGCCGCTCACGACGCCATCCTCGTAGCCGAGCCGCCCTTCCCTGTCACCCCCCACGATCGAGAGGACAGCCGGCATTTCCCGGGGTTCCCCATTGACACCCTCGGATGGGCGCGGATACGGTTCGGCGGCTTCCGGTTAGGCTCGGAATTCAACGGCCCGAGTGCTCGTCCCTGCGAGCCCGCACGCGAGCGCCCGAGCGCGCGGACGGGCCGGCCGCCGGAGCGAGCCGAGTAGTCAGAGTGGTCTCCGCGCCGTCGCGCGCTTCGTTCGCGGCACGAGAAGAGTAGAGATGTCCGAAGACAAGAAGCCCAAGAAGGACCTTCGCGCGCGCCTGGGGCGCACCATCGCGCCGAACACGCCTGGCGCTCCGCCGATCGCGGCGCCGGCGATCACCCCTCCGGCTGCCACTTCCGGCGGGGGCGCTTCCGGCGGGAGCGCTCCCGCCACGGGCGCCGACGCACCGGCGGTGACACCGCCGCCGGCCGTGGTCGCGCCGCCGGTGATCGCGCCGCCCGTCGTCGCCCCGGCCAAGCTCCCCTTCGGCAACGACATCGCGCCGCCGCCCTTCGCCAAGCCGGCCGCGCCCGCCGAGCCGCCCAAGCCCGAGCCGCGCAAGCGCCCGGTCGATCCCTTCGCGGCGGCGGCGCCGGCGGCCGATCAGGTCCGCCTCATCATCGAAGAGAAGGCCGACGACGGCTCGCGCGCCCGCGCGCAGGGTCGGACGAACATGATCGTCGGTGGCGTCGCCATCGTGATCGGCATCGTGGGCGGCGTGTTCATCGGCAGCACCAACGGCGCGCACGGCCTCTACAACATCACCGTGCGCGACGCGCACGACGTGCACGACACGTTCGAGGCCGCCACGCAGCGCGTGACCGAGGCCTCGCAGCACCTCGATGCGATTGCGACCGCGGCGAGCCCCGCGACGGCGGGCGCGCACCCGACGGTCAACTACGACGAGCTCGCCGCGCTCACCGCGCTCGAGAACCCGCTCCACGCCGGTGCCTTCGCGCGAAAGAACTTCCAGCGCATCCCGGCGGAGACCGTGGACGACCTCTTCGTCTACGACCACAACGTGCAGGCGCTCTGGGAGCAGTTCGGGCGCCTCAACGCGCTCACCTCCGGCCCGGCGCGCCGCGCGGCGCTCGACGCCACGGCCGCCGCCACGGCTTGCCCCGGGGATCTCGGCCACGACGAGGGCTCGGCCACCGCGGCGATCCAGGCGGCCGACAGCGCGTCGACGGACGCTGCGCACTCGCAGTACGTCGCGCTCCTGCAGACGGCCGACGACGGCTCGGTCAACGGCACGCTCGGCTTCGCCGAGACCGACCTGACCGACCCGAACCGCGTGTTCATGCGCGCGGGCCGCACCGGCCCGGGGCGCGCGTTCGATCGCTGGACGCCGGCCGCGACCATCACGGGCACGCCGCAGTACGTGCTGCCCATCGACGGGCCGGCGAGCGCGGGCGTGCTCGGAGAGCGCACCGGCGCGTTCCGCGCGTTCGCCGATCAGCTCCAAGAGACGCGCGCGCTGATGCGCGAGACGATCGAGATCCAGCAGCGCCTGACGACCGCGTTGGGCGAGGTCCAGAACATCCAGGAACAGTTCGCGTTCTGACGCGAGGCTTCGATCAGCCGTCGTCGATAGAGGTACTGAGCTCATGTCGGAACAGAAGCCGAAGAAGGATCTGCGGGCGCGCCTGGGGCGGACGATCGCCCCGAACACGCCTGGCGCGCCGGCCATCGCGCCGCCCGGCGGCATCACGCCGCCCGCCGTCACACCTCCCGCAGCCGCGCCGCCCGCCGCCACCCCCGCGGCCGCCGCGCCGACGGCGAGCACGAGCGCGAGCACCAGCGCGAGCGAGGCCACGCCGGCCGTGACGCCTCCTGCGGCCGTCGCACCGCCCGTGATCGCGCCGCCCGTCGTCGCGCCCGCGAAGCTGCCCTTCGGCAACGACATCGCGCCGCCGCCCTTCGCCAAGCCGGCCGAGCCGGCCAAGCCCGAGAAGAAGCGCCCCGATCCCTTCGCCGAGCCCGCCAAGCCGCAGGAAGTGCGGATCGCGATCGACGACAAGCCCGTCGACGACGCCGACGTCGGTCGCCGCCAGACCGGCCGCATCTTCCTCGTCGCGGCCGCGACGCTGTTCCTCGGCACCGCCCTCGGCTGGGGCGTCGGCACGATGAACGGTCGCCGCGTCCTCTACAACACGACCGTCCGAGACGGCCACGCCATCTACGAGGCGGTGCACCACGCGAGCACGGGCGTGCTCGAGGCGCAGCAGCACGTCGAGGCGCTCGCCACGTCCGCGGGCGGCGGCCCGACCGGGCATCCGACGGTGAACTACGACGAGCTGACGGCGCTCACGGCGATGCCGGATCCGCTGCCGGCCTCGGCCTTCTCCGACAAGAACTACAACGCGTTCCAGCCCGGGACCGTCGACGACCTCTTCACGTACTACAGCAACATCCACGAGCTGTGGCGCCAGTTCCGCCAGCTCAGCACCATCGCCAACGGCCCGGCCGAGCCGCCCTCGATCGACCAGTTCGCGGCCGCGGCCGTCTGCCCGATCGCGCTGCACCACGATCAGGCCGCGACGCGGGCGCGCATCCAGGCGGCCGCCGACGCCACGGCGAGCGCGGCCTCGGCGCAGTACGTGGCCGCGCTCTCCACCGGAAGCGACGGCACCGTGCGCGGCGCGCTCCGCTTCGCCGAGCCCGAGCTCGACGCGTCGGGCCAGCCCACGGGCCACATCCTGATGCACGCGGCGCCCGGCGAGACGGGCACGCAGGTCGAGCTCTGGGCGGCCGGCACGGCCATCACGGCGACGCCCGACCACGCGATCATCGTCGACGGTGCCTCGAGCGCGGGCGTGCTCGGCGAGCGCCTCGGCTCGTTCCGCGACTACGTGCAGCAGCTCTCGGCGACGCGCACGCTGATGACGAACACGATCGAGATCCAGGGACGCCTCACGACGTCGCTCGGTGAGATCGCGGCCATCGAAGAGGTCGCGGCGTTCTGACGGAGCTCGGCGGGGGAGACGCTCCCCCGCCGCGTCCCCGCGCCGCTCGTGGCCCGCCGCGCGTTCCCCCGCCCGGGGATTTGTGGGCGGCGGTCGCGGCCTGGACTATGATCCCGGCCAGGCAACGTGCCGCGCTACCGGCTGAGGTACCAAGGGTCCGATCTCGAGCTCCCTCCCGGAGCCTTCGTGGTCGGTCGCAGCTCGACCTGCAACCTCGCCCTCGACGACGCGCTGGTCTCGCGGCGCCACGCGACCATCACCAACCGTGGTGACTCGGTCTGGGTCGAGGACATGGGCAGCCGCAACGGCGTCGTGGTGAACGGCGCGCGCATCCCGGGCCCCACGAAGCTGACGCACCTCGACCGAGTGACGATCGGCTCGCACGACCTCGTGCTCGTCGAGGTCTCCGACCGCGGCGAGTCGATGTCCCGCTGCGACAACTGCGGGAGCGCCAACGCGCCGGCCGCCCTCGTCTGCGCCAAGTGCGGCGCTTCGATCCACCGCGGCAGCCCCACCCTCGTGGGCATGACGCTGAGCAACATCCCCGGCGTGGGCTCGGGCACCACCGAGGGCTCGGGCCTGCTCTCGGCGCGGGCGCCCGCCGATCCCGAAGAGACCACCGCCTCGCAGCAGCTGCTCGCCAGCATCGCCGAGAAGGCGCTGGCGCTCGGCCGCTTCGACGAGGCCGAGCGCGTGCTCTCGCGCGTGCTCGCCGACGTGCTCCTCCGGGCGAAGGCGGGGCAGGCGATCCTGCCGGCGCGCCTCACGGAGGCGACGAAGTACGCGCTGCGCCTGGCCGAGGGCACCAAGAAGCACGCGTGGATCGACTGGGTCTTCGACGTGCACGACGCGACGCTCACGCTGATCGGCGGCGACGAGATCGAGAAGCTGCACGAGATCGTGCGCAAGCTGCGCTACCCGGGCGGCCCGATCATGCGGCGCTACCTCGACCGGATGCGCGAGCGTCAGGCGGAGCTGGGGCCGAGCGAGCGCTTCCTCCTGCAGCGGCTCGAGGGCATCCAGCGCGTCGTCTCGGCGTGATGCGCCTCGCGCTCGCGCTGGTGGCGGCGCTGTGGCTGGCGCAGCCGGCCACGACCGCCGCGCAAGGGCGCACGATCGAGCTCGACCTGGCCCACGGCGCGGTGCTGCGCGACGACGCGCCCGAGGCCATCGCCCACGTGCCGGAGGGCGTGGACGCGCGTGCGCCGGTCGCGCTCGTCCTCTTGCTCCACGGCTACACCGGCTGCACACGCGTGCTCGTGAGCAGCGCGAGCGATGCGCGCTGCCGGCCGCGCGACCGCCCCGAGGCGGGCTTCGGCTGGGGCGCCGCGCACGACGCCGCGGGCACGCGCTCGGTGCTGCTCGTGCCCCAGCTCGCGTTCCACGTGCGCGACGGCTCCCCGGAGCGATTCCGGATCGCCGGCGAGGCCGCGCGCATGGTCGACGAGGCCCTCGCCGCCCTCGCGCCCACGCTCGGGGCGACGCTGACCCACGAGACGGTCGCCAGCATCACGCTCGCCGGGCACAGCGCCGCGTTCGAGACGATGCTCGCGATCCTGCGCCACGGCGGCCTCGGCGACCGCGTGCGCCACGTGGTCCTCTTCGACGCGCTCTACGCCGGCGGCTCCACGTTCCTCGACTGGGCATCGGGCGGCACCGAGGCGTCGCCGCGCACGCTCGTCTCCCTCGCCACGCGTGGGACGACGCTGTCGCGGACCCAGGCGCTCTACCAGGACGCGCACCGGCGCTGGCCCGACGCGACCTTCGATTCCTGGCCCGTGGCCCTTCCCGCGGGCCCGCGCGCCATCGTGCTCGCGCCCGTGAGCGGCGTCCCGCACCACGACGTCCCCGCGCGCCTGCTCGCCGAGACCCTGCGCGGGCTCGGGCTACCCAGGCGATGAGCCCGGCTCAGGGCCCTTCGGCGCTCGTCACGATCGCGAGCACGTCGGCCGGCTCGCTCGCCGCGAGGATCCGCGATCGGACGGCGTCGTCGCGCAGCACGCGCCCGATGCGGGCCAGACACTTGAGGTGCTCCCCCGCCGCGCGCTCGGGCCCGACGAGCGCGAAGAAGATCGAGGCCGGGTGCCCGTCGATCGCGTCGAAGGGCACGCCCTCGCGGCGGATCGCCAGCGCCGCGACGAAGTGATCCAGGCCCGCGATCCGCCCGTGCGGAATGGCGACGCCGTCCCCGATCCCGGTGGACGCGAGCCGCTCGCGCTCCTCGAGCACGCGCTCGATGGTCACGGGCGCTTGCTCCCCGCTCGGCGTCGGCGCGAAGGCCGGCTCGCGGGCGATGAGCCGCGAGAGCGCCCGAAGCACGTCGGCCTTGTCCGACGCGTCGAGGTGCGTGTCGATGCGCTCGAGGGTGAGGATCTGCGACAGCCTCATCGATCCGTACCGTTCCGTCCCCCCGGAAGGTCCCGGGCGGGCCCGGAGGCCCGCCTGGTTCACTCGTTCGTACTCTACGCGCGCCGGTGCTCACTCATGCCCCGCGCGGGCGAGGCCGAGCCGAGCGCTCGTCAGCGCTCGTTGCTCCCGAAGCGATCGTTCTTGCCGCTCATCTGGGTCACGCCGCCCGAGTGCTTCTTGCGGTCGGTCGCGTTCCGGTCGCTGTGGTCGCGGAGCTGGCGATCGAGCTTGTCCGTCACGAGGTCGATGCTGGCGTACATGTCCTCGGACTCGTGGATGCCCACGTAGCGGCCCGCGTCCGAGCGCACCGAGATCTCCACTCGGTAGAGGTGCCGCTCGTGCGAGAGGACCACGTCCGCGGTGATGGACGACCGAACGTACTTGGCGAGACGCGCGAGCTTGTCCTTCGCATACGTCTTCACACCCTCGGACGACTCGACGTTGCGGAACGTGTACGCGATCTCCATGTCCCTCTCCTTCTTCAGCGCGCCGTACTGGCCGCCGCTCTTCAGAAATACTTCTTCCTCTTCCCGGAGCTCAGGATGCCGAGCATCTCGCGGTACTTCGCGACCGTGCGCCGCGCGATGACGATGTCTTGCTGCGCGAGGATCTCCACGATCTTCTGATCGCTGTGGGGATCGGCCGGATCCTCCTCGGCGATGATCTTCTTGATGGCCTGCTTGACGCTCTCGGACGCGATGTCCTCCTGCGTCTCTCTGCGAATCGCCGAGTTGAAGAAATACTTGAGCTCGAAGACGCCGCGCGGCGTGGCGACGTACTTGTTGCTGGTGACGCGCGAGATGGTGCTCTCGTGCATGCCGACGGTCTCGGCGACGTCACGCAGGATCATCGGCTTGAGGTACTCGATGCCGAGATCGAAGAACTCGCGCTGCTTGTCGACGATGCACTCGGTGACGCGGACGATGGTCTTGCGGCGCTGATCGATGCTGCGGATCAGCCACTGCGCGGAGCGCAGCTTGGTCTGGATGTACTCCTTGGCCTTCGGGTCGCCCGCCATGGCGGCGCGGTAGAAGCCGCTGATCTTGAGGCGCGGCATCCCGTCGTCGTTGGCCTGGACGGTGTACTTGTCGCCCATCTTCACGACGTAGACGTCGGGGACGATGTAGCGGGGCTCCTCGCTCACGTAGTCGCGGCCCGGCCGGGGCTCGAGGTCGGCGATGACCTGCGCGACGTCGTAGATCTCCTCGACCGGCACCTTCAGATCACGCGCGATGGCCGCGTAGTTCTTCCGCTCGAGGTTCGGGACGTGCTGATCGAGGACCTGCAGCACGAGCGGGTCCATCCCGTGGTGCTCGGCCTGGACCATCAGGCACTCGCGCAGGTCGCGCGACGCCACGCCGATGGGGTCCATCCGCTGGATGATCTTGAGGACCTCTTCGGCGTCCTCCGGATCGAGACCCGCCTCGGCGGCGAGGCGCGGGACGATCTGGTCCTTCGGGACCTCTTCTTCCGGCGGGACGGCCTCGAGCTTGAGGTAGCCGTTCTCCTCGAGGTTGCCGATCACGAGCGCCGCGAACTTCAGCTCGTCGTCCGTGAAGTCCGCCATGCGGATCTGCCACGAGAGGTGCTCGACGAGGTCCTCGCGCTTGGTGAGCGTCGCCTCGACGCCCGGCAGGTCCTCGTCCGACATGCGGCTTCCCGAGGGCATCGGGGCCTGCATGGCGTGGTTCTCGAGGTATCGCTCCCAGTCGATCTCGTCGACCTTCTTCTCCGAGTCCTGCGCCTTCTGCTCGCTCGCGCGGTCGTCCTGGGCGACCGCAGCGTCGATGGTGTGGGTCTCGGCGTTGACCGTGTTCTCCACCACCGGCTGGGGGGAGACCTCACCGGTCTCGGCCTGATCCTCGAGGATCGGGTTCTCCAGCATCTCCTCGCGGACCATGTCCACGAGCTCCATCCGCGACATCTGCAGCAGCTTGATCGCCTGCTGGAGCTGCGGCGTCATGACGAGCTGCTGGGACTGTCGGAGCTGCTGTTTGATCTCCATCGCGGACCTGACTACGTGCTCGAATGATAGTGATCCGATCCGGACAAGGGAACCGCTTTTGCATCAGAATCGACGCGCGAGCGCATGAGACATGTGCGCACGGCGCCCGCCGCCTCAAGCGCCGAGCAGCTCTTCGAGCGCTTCCCGCAGGGTCCGGAGCGGCGTGAACGTACGAGATCGCTCGCGATCTCGCCTCACGAGGCATTCGTCCGCCGCCTCGCGCGCCTCCCGCGCCAGCTCTCGCTGGAGGGACGCGAGGGCGGCCTCGAGCGGCGGCCGCAAGAGCTCGCGGGGATGGGCGCGCGCGGCCGCGAGCGCCTCGGCGATCGCCCCGACCTCGAGGTCGGCGGTGGGGAGGATCTCGTCGAAGAATCGGCGGAGCGCCCCGCCCGCGAGCAGGCCGGCCTGGTGCCCCGCGAGCGCCGCCAGCGGCGGGCCGACGGCCGCCTGCGCACGCAGCTCGACGGTGCGCGCGAGCTCGGTGCCCGCGGCGGCCTGCTGCAAGCGCTCGGTCACGGCGCGGACGAGCTCCGCACCCGCGCGCTCGGCCGCGAGCTCGAGGCGTGCCTGGATCGCGTCGCGGAGAAACGCGCGGTCCTCGGGATCGGTGGCGTGCGTGCCGAGGCGGTTGGTCCGCGGGCGCACGAAGGAGAGCACCTCGCGAGCGGCGTCGAGGAACGCCTGCGACTGCCCGGCCTCGATGAGCTCGATCGCGCGCTCGAGGTCGCTCGCGACGTCGGCCTCCGCGGCCGCCACGCGGCGCGCCGCCACGCCGAGGGCCTCGCTCTGCGCCTCGTAGCTGGCGAGCGCGGCCGGCTCGGTCGCGAGGGCCTCGTCGAGCAGCTGCGAGAGGCGCCCGGCGCACGCCCGGTGCTTGAGCTCGCGCGAGCGACCGAAGACGACGCGCTCGAGCGTGTCGAGCAGGCGCGAGAACCCGCTCGCCTCGAGCGCCGCCGGGTCGCCCGAGAGGCGCGCCTTGAACGCGGCGCGCGCCGAGAGGGCCACGGGCGCGTTGGTGGCGAGCGCCGGCACGCCCTCGACCAGCGAGCGCTCGACCTGCGCGAGCTCGCCTTCGCGCAGGCGATCGACCTTGTTCAGCGCCGCGACGACCTCGCGGCGGCTCTTCACGATGCTCTCGAGCACGCGCCCTTCGGTGGCCTTGCCCGCCTGGCCGGCGTCGAAGATCCAGAGCGCCGCGTCGGCGCGGTGGAGCGCCTCGCGCGCGAGGGCCTCGTGCTCGGGGTGCGGCGCGTTGCTGCCGGGCGTGTCGAGGATCCAGACGCGCTCGAGCAGCTCCGAGGGGAGCACGATCTCGACGTGGTCGACGACGGCGCCCTCGCGCTCGGCATCGGCGAGCAAGGGCTTCACGTCGGCATAGCTGCCCTCGCGCGTGGTGCCGTCCTTGCGCACGACGCGCACGCGCCGCTCGGCGCCGCCGCGCAGCAGGTTCAGCGTCGCCGTCGTCGGCAGGATCCCGGTCGGGGCGACCTCGGCGCCGACGATGGCGTTCACGAGCGTGCTCTTGCCCGCGTTGAACTCTCCCAGGATGGCGAGCACGAGCGGCCGGTCGAGCTCGTCGCGCAGGCCCTGGGCCCGTCGCTCGAGATCCGGCAGGCCGCGCTCGCGCGCGAACGCCGAGGCGCCGTCGATGGCCGCCGCGAGATCCACGTCGCCCGTGTTGCGCGTCCAGAGCGCGCGCAGCGCCTCGCGGCGGAGCGTGGCGTGGAGCGCGCGATCCGAGCCCGTGGGGCGCAGCGTCGGATCGAGCTCGGCCCGGTCGAGGGCGCCGAGGGCGTCGAGCGTGCGCCCGGTGCGCACGAGCGTGAGCGCGTCGCAGATCGAGGCGCGTGAGCTGGTGGTGCCGTGACGATCGAGCGCGAGCGCGGCCTGGGCCTCGCCTCCCAGCACCAGGGCCGCGGCGCGGAGCGACTCGGCGAGCGGCTCCGGCGGCACCAGGGCACCGAGCGCATCGGCGTAGCGGACGACCTCGCGCGCGTCGGTCAGCGGGACGAGCGAGGCCGCGCGGACGAGGAGCGCGCGATCGATCGGCGTCGTGCTCTCGGCCGCCGTGCGCAGCGCTTCCGCGGCCTCGGCCTCGCGGCCCGAGCGGGAGAGGACGTCGGCCAAGAGAACGAGCGCCTTCGCGCCGCCACCGCGCGCGACCGCCATGCGGGCCTGCGACTCGGCCACGGCGAGCTCGCCCTTGTCGATGTGCAGGCGCGCCGACGCGGCGAGCGCCGCGGTGTCTCCCTGCGCGGCCGCGCGCGCGAGAAGGCTCTCGGCGAGCTCGCGCTCCCCGGCCCGCGTGAGCGCGAGCCCGAGGCGGCGCGCCAGCACGTCCGAGAGATCACGGCTCACGAGCCCGCGCGCCGTGCGCACGGCCTGCGCGACCTCGCCCGCGTCCACCAGCGCTTCGACGAGCTCGATCGGCAGCTCGGTCGCGCGCTCGCCCGCGGCCGCGATGGCCTTGCGCAGCTCGCGGACGGCGCGGTCCGGCCGGCCGCGGCGCCACTCGGCGCGCGCGCGCACCACGCAGGCCTCGGCGATGAGCGCGCCCTGATCGGCCGGCAGCCTCCGCAGCGCCTCGCGCGAGGCGACGATGGCGGTGGCCACGTCTCCCGCCTCGAGCGCGATGCGCCCCGCGAGCACGGCGAGTGCCGGATCTTCCGCATCGGTCTGGCGCGCCTCGGCGATGGCGATGCGCGCGGTGTCGACGTCTCCCAGCGCGAGCAGCGCGCGCGCCCAGCCGACCTGCGCGCGGTGCAGCCCCGGCCGGGCCTCGAGCGCCGCGCGGAACGCGCGCTCGGCGTCGGCGTGCTTGCCCTCGGCGAGCGCCTGCTCGGCGCGCTCCACCCGCGCCCGCAGATCTTCGGGCAAGAGGAGCACGTCGTCGAGGAAGCGCGCCGCGCGGTCGAAGATGCTCATCCCAGCCCGAGCCTACCCCGCGCGGGGCCGCGAGCCACGGGAGGAAGGGACGGGAGCACCGAGGATGCGGCCTCCGCGGTCCTCGATGCCCGACGCGCTCAGTTGCAGCGGAAGCCGGTCGTCGGCGAGCCGGAGCAGTGGGTACCGCCCGTGCACGTCATCCCGCAGCAATCGCCGTCCATGCCGGTGGTGCTGCGCTCGCAGCCGTTCATCACGTTGCTGTCGCAGTCGGCGAAGCCACCCGTGCACGTGCCGATGTCGCACGCGCTGCCCGTGCACGCCGCGTTGCCGTTCATGTAGCCGGTCTGGCAGTTGGTGCAGGAGCCGCCGCAGTGCGTGGCGTCTTCCATCGTCTCGCAGCCCGGAGCCGCGGTGCAGTTGACCCAGCCGGACTGACAGGCGCCCGCCATGCAGCTGCCGCTCGAGCAGCTCCCGGCCTGGTGGGGGAACTGCATCATGCAGTTCGTGCACGAGCCGCCGCAGTGCGTGGCGTCCTCGGCCGTCTCGCAGCCCGGCGTCGGCGCCGAGCAGTTCGCCCAGCCCGCCTGACAGGCGCCCGGCGTGCACGTCGCGCTCGAGCACGTCCCGGCCTGGTGCGGGAACGCCATCGTGCAGTCGGTGCAGCTCGTGCCGCAGTGGCTCGCGTCCTCGCCGGTCTCGCACCCGGGCGCGGCCGTACAGTTCGCGAAGCCCGCGGTGCAATTTCCGGCCGCGCACGCGCCGCTCGTGCACATCACGGCCTGACGCGGGTACATCGAGGTGCAGTTCGTGCACGAGCCGCCGCAGTGGCTCGCGTCCTCCGTCGTCTCGCAGCCCGGCGAGCCCGCGTTGCAGTCGACGTAGCCACCCTGGCAGGAGGCGAACGTGCAGGCGCCGCTGGTGCACGCCGCCCCCGTCACGTGGGCGAGCGTCATCGTGCAGCTCGTGCACCCGCTGCCGCAGTGGCCGACGTCCTCGGTCGTCTCGCAGCCGAGCGTCGCCGCACCATCGCAGTCGACGTAACCGCTCGCGCAGCCCGAGAACGTGCACGCGCCCGCGCCCGAGCAGCCGAGGCCCGTGCCGTGCGCGACGGTGCTCGAGCAGTTGGTGCACGAGAGGCCGCAGTGCGACGCGTCCTGCGCCTGCTCGCAGCCGTTCACCACGTTCGAGTCGCAGCTCGCGTACGACGCCTGGCACATCCCGTAGCCGCAGCTCGCGGTCGATCCCGAGACGTTGCAGACGGCGTTCGCGTGCATCGGAGCGCACGCGGTACCGCAGCCGCCGCAGTTCGTGGTCGTGGACAGATCGGTCTCGCAGCCATTCGCGGCACCGCCGCTGCAGTCGCCCCAGAGCGGCGCGCAGGTGGTGATCACGCACGCGCCCGCGCTGCACGAGCCGGAGGCGACGTGGTCGTCGAGGCACGAGACGGGGCACGAGCCGCAGTGGCTCGAGTCGGTCTGCAGGTCCGTCTCGCAGCCGTTGCCCGAGGGCATCCCGAGATCGCCGTTGCAGTCGCCGTGCAGCGCCGCGTCGTCGCAGCCGCAGGTTCCGCCGCTGCACGAGGTGCGCGCACCGCACTGGTGGCCACACGAGCCGCAGTTCGCGACGTCGTTCGCGAGGCTGACGCACTGGCCGCCGCAGCACGTGGTGCCGGGGCCGCAGACGTCGCCGGTGCTGCCGCACACGCAGTGCCCGCCCACGCACTGGTCGGCCACGGTGGGATCACAGACGTTGCCGCAGCCGCCGCAGTTCTGCGTGGCGGTGTTCGTGTCGAAGCAGCCCGGGTACGTGACCGCGTGGCCCGTCGAGTCGACCGCGCAGCACGTGCTGCCGACGGCGCACGCCGCCTGGCCGCCCGCGGTGTTCGTCGAGCACGAGCAGCTGCCCGCCACGCACTGATCGGCGACCAGCGTCGAGCCCGGGTTGCACTCGTGCCGGCAGGTGCCGCAGTGGTGCAGGTTCGTGGCGAAGGTCACGAGGCATCGCCCGCCGCCGGGGCACGAGCGATCCGTCACGCAGCCGGTGGCGTTCGTCGGGTCGAGCACCTCGTCCGCGTTGCCGTCGCAGTCGTCGTCGATGCCGTTGCAGACCTCGGTCGCCCACGGGTTCACGTCGGCGTCCATGTCGTCGCAGTCGGTGCCGGCGGGATCGACCGAGGCGAATCCGTCCGTGTCCGTGTCGACGATCCCGGTGCAGACCATCGAGCCGCAGCTCTCGCTGGTGCCGGTCGTGCAGTTCTCCGGCGCGTCGATGTGCACGCGCGCGTCGCCCTCGCCGCAGTCCTGGCCCCCGGTGAACCCGTCGTGATCGGTGTCGGCGGGATCGCACGTCGTGTCCGAGCCGTCGCCGTCCTCGTCGATCCCGTCGCCGCAGATCTCCATCGCGCCCGGATGGATCGCGGAGTCGCAGTCGTTGCAGTCGCAGCTGCCGCAGTCGGTCGCGCCGCCCATGCAGGCGTCGGCGCCGTCGCCGTCCAGATCGGGGCTCGCGCAGGAAGCGTCCTCGTCGACGAGGTGGTTGCAGTTGTTGTCGATGCCGTCGCAGACGCAGTCGGCCCCGACCATGCGGCACGCCTCGAGGTCGAGGCCGCCCGGGTGCACGTCGGGGTTCGTGTCGTCGCAGTCGGGCTGCCCGGGGCCGCCGGGATAGCCGTCCCCGTCGTTGTCGCACGCCGCGCCGCCGCCGCCCGGCTCGCCCGAGCAGTCCTCGTCGATCCGGTTGCCACAGATGTCCGTCGCGCCCGGATGGATGCTCGGATCCATGTCGTTGCAGTCGCAGACGCCGCCCGCCGGGCCGCAGTCGTTCGATCCATCGCCGTCGGCGTCGCCGCAGGGCTCGTCGCGGCTTCCGCCCGGCAGGCCGTTCGCGCGGCAGTCCTGGTCGATCGTGTCGCTACAGCGGGTGAGCGCACCCGGGTGGATGCACGGGCTGTAGACGCGGTCGTCGGGGATCGAGCAGTCGACGGGCGTCGCAGGCGGCGCCATGTCGTTGCAGTCGCCCGCGTCGGAGGCCGAGCAGAGGCCCACATCGCAGGCGACGCCGTTCGCGCCGGGGCCGGGATCGCGGCACGTCGCTTCCACGTGGGCCGGGCTCGGCCAGCCGTCGGCGTCCACGTCGACGCTCGCGTCGGTCTCCACGAGGAGCACTTCGTCGCGCAGGACGCCCGCCGGCATGTAGCAGCGGGTCGCATAGAGCCGCGTGCCCGAGGCCGTCGTCGCGTAGATGTGGACCATCACGGGCGTCGAGTCGTGGAGCGAGATGGCGACGCGGATGGGCTGCTCGCCGTTGATCTCGGCCGCCGTACGGTGCACGACGCTGGTCGTCGCCGGCATCACCGGGTTGGCGTCGCTCATCAGCGGGATGACCGCGAAGTTGACGCTCTCGATCACGGTCGCGTCGGTGCCCGACACGCGCGCGGTGATGAGGATCGACTCCTCGCTGCCGCCACACGAGGCGAGCACGGCGAAGGCGAGAGCAAGGGAAGAAAAGCGGACGAGGCCCGGACGTTTCGCCACGTTCCGATGCTACCGCAAGCAAGCCGAGCGGGGGAGGCGCGAACGTCGGTCCCCGTTCGGGTGGGCCCGCCGACGAGACCGCCGCGCCGACGCGTGCCACAGTCGGCGCCTCGGACGACGCGATGACCTTCGGCTACATCGGATACATCTGGGCGATGTCCGGCTGCTGCGTGCTCGGCGGCGTGTTCGGCGGCGGCGCCGCGGTCCTCTATGCCTACGGACGGCGCCTCGACCGCCAGCGCGGCGCGCCCGCGGTGACGGTGGAGCGCGTCGACTCGCAGGACGGGCCCGGCCCGGGAAACGCAGCCTGACGTGATGCACCGCGCGCCCGAGGAGTCCGCGTTCGAGCGAACGCTGCGCGACCTCTCCTTCCGCACGATCGTCGAGGCCGTCGCCGAGCGATGCGCCGGGCCGCTCGGCACCACGCTCGTGGCGCGCGGCCTGCCGATCGCGAGCACGCCCGACGCAGCGCGCCTGCTGATGGACGAGACGGCCGAGGCGATGCGCGCGCGCCACGAGGGCGACCCGATGCCGCTCGACGGCCTGCGCGACGCGCGGCCGAGCCTCTTGCGCGTCTCGAAGGGCGGCGTGCTCTCGGGGCCCGCGCTCGCGGACCTGCTCTCGGTGCTGGGCGCCGCGCGTGGGCTGCGGCGCTTCCTCGCCAAGCGGAAGACGACGATGCCGCGCCTTTTCGCGGCCTGCGCGCTCGATCCGAGCCTCGACGCGCTCGAGGACGAGATCGGCGCGGCGATCGAGCCGGCGGGCACGATCCAGGACGGCGCGAGCCCGACGCTCAAGCGCCTGCGCGCCGAGATCCAGACGCTGCGCGCGCGCATCACCTCGCGCATCGAAGAGATGCTGATCGCGCACGCGGACGTGGTGTCGGACCGCTTCGTGACCGAGCGCGACGGCCGCTACGTGATCCCGATGCGCAGCGACGCGCACGACAAGATCCCCGGCATCGTCCACGGCACGAGCCAGAGCGGCGCGACGGTGTTCGTGGAGCCGCGCGCGCTCGTGGAGTCGCAGAACCGGCTGACGCTCGCGCGGAGCGAGATGGAGATCGAGGAGCTCCGCATCCTCACGCACCTCTCGGAGCTCGTGCTCGAGCGCGCGCCCGAGCTCGAGGCCGCGCTCGATGCGCTCGATCGCGCGGACCTGCGCGACGCGTGCGGGCGGCTCTCGCTCGATCTGCGCTCGGTCGTGCCCGAGCTGGTCGACGCGCCGGTGTTCGACGCGAAGGAGGCGCGGCATCCGCTCCTCGTGCTCGAGGGGCGTGCGGTGGTGGCGAACGACGTCGCGCTCGCGAGCGGTCGCGGGCTCGTGCTCTCGGGCCCGAACGCGGGTGGCAAGACGATCGCGCTCAAGCTGCTCGGCCTCTTCTCGCTCATGGCGCGCGCGGGGCTGCCGGTGCCGGCGAGCGAGGGCGCGAAGATCGGCTTCTTCGATCCGATCCTGTCGGACGTGGGCGACGAGCAGTCGATCGAGAAGAGCCTCTCGACGTTCTCGGCGCACGTGACGAGCCTCGCGCGCATCCTCGCGGCGGCCGGGCCGCGCACGATGGTGCTGCTCGACGAGGTAGCGACGGGCACCGATCCGGAAGAAGGCGCCGCGCTCGCGTGCGCGGTGGTCGAGACGCTGCTCGATCGCGGCGCGGCGATTGCGGTCACGACGCACTACGAGGCGCTCAAGGCGCTCGCGCTGAAGGACGCGCGCCTGACGAACGGCTCGGTCGGCTTCGACGTGGAGAAGATGGCGCCGACCTTCGAGCTCCGGCTCGGAGCGCCCGGCGCCTCGAGCGCGCTGCGGGTGGCGCGGCGCTTCGGGCTCGACGCCGAGGTGATCGCGCGCGCCGAGGCGCTCGTGCCCGAGAGCTCGCGCAACTTCGATCGGCTCGTGCACCGTCTCGAGCAGGACATCGACGCGGCCAAGAGCGAGCGCACGGCGGCCGAGTCGATCCGTCGCGAGGCGGAGCGCGCGAAGGCCGCGGCCGAGGCCGAGCTGCGCGCCCTGCGCGAGCGCGAGCGCACGAAGCTGGGCCGCGAGGCCGAGAAGCTGGTCACGCTGCTGAAGGACACGCGCGAAGAAGTGCGGGCCGCGCGCACCGCGATGCGCAAGGGCGAAGGCGATGCGGCGCTCGTGGAAGAGGCGCGCAAGGCGATCGAGCGCGCGCAGAAGCGGCTCGACACCGAGGTGAAGGGCGCGCTCGGCCCGACGGAGGCCGCGGAAGAGCGCGGTGTGCGCGTGGAAGAGAAGACCCTCGCCATCGGCGACCGCGTGTGGGTCCCGCGCCTGCGCGCCGAGGTCGAGGTGATCGAGGCGCCGCAGAAGGGCCGCGTGCGCGTGCAGAGCGGCGCGGTGAAGCTGACGATCGACGTCGCCGACCTGCGCAAGCCCGCCGAGACCGCGAAGGAGGCGCCGCGCGCGCCCGAGCCACCGCGCACGGCCTCGCTTCCGGCATCGAGCACCGAGACGCTCGACCTGCGGGGCCTGCGCGTGGACGAAGCGCTCTCGCTCACCGAGTCCTTCCTCGATCGCGCGTACGGCCAGGAGCGCCACGTCGCGACGCTGCTCCACGGCGTGGGCAGCGGCGCGCTCCGCGATGCCGTGCGCCAGCACCTGAAGGCAGGCCTCGCGCGCTGGGTGAAGAGCTTCCGCCCCGGCACGATCGAAGAAGGCGGCGACCGCGTCACGATCGTGCTCCTCGGCTGAGCACGCCTCGAGCGCTCCGTCGCTCACGGTCGGAACGGCGCCGAGACCCTCTCCCACCGAGCACGCCAGCGGTATCGCCGTTCGCGTCAGCCCGTGGCCGCGGCCCGCGCCGCGTCCACTCTCACCCGACGCGCGGCGCGCCGCGCCGGAGGCCCCATGGACGACATCGGCTGTTTCCTCATCCACCCCGTCACGCGGAGAGACGTCGAGGCGCTGCACGCCGCCGTTCGAGCGGCGTGCGTGCACGTGAAGCTCCCCCTCGACCGCATGCGCGTCGCCTACTCGGCGCACGCACACCCCACGCCGACGTTCGGGAGCCCCTTCGTGGTCGTGCACCTCCACGCAGGCACCGAGGACGACGTCTACGACCCGTACCTCTTCACGATCGAGACGGGCGGAAGCGCCGAGGACTGTTCGCTCGCGGCCTACGTCTGCGCGGCCTTCGACCTCGCCCTCTCCGACCTCGACGAGGACGACGCGCCTGACTCCCTCTTCGAGGTTCGTGGCTGGACCGTGGCGCGGGAAGCCCGGACGAGCTTCCATTCCGTCGTGTGGTGCGGCCCGAACGCCGACGAAGAGCGCCACGAAGACGAGAGCGCAGAGCCTCTCGCAGCGCTCGCGTGCGATCTGCGCCTCTCCACGGCCGCGCTCGTGGCCCTCCTCCAGACTCCGGCGACGCGTTGGACCGCCCTGCGCGACGACCTGGACGAGTCGACGCTCACGACGCTGCACCCACTGCTTCCGCCGAGCTGATTTCCCCCGCGTCGTCGTCTCGGAGCGAAGCGATGCGAGAGGCCTCTCGCAGACCGCGAATCGCCCATCGGCCCGCCACCTCCTGCATGCCGGAAGTCGTGGGAGGCCGGACCTCAGCGCGATCGGAGCTGCGCCCTCTTCACTCGGCGCGCACCAGACAATCGAGCGGGAGCGCTCGGAAGATCCGTGCAGCTTCACCACGCGTCGTGGCGGGCTGCACGCGCAGCGAGACGAGCCGGGTCTCCGAGACACGCACCGTGAACGTGTCGCGATGATCGCCCGCCGACAGATCCTCCCAGTCCGCCTCACTCGGGTGCCCCTCGTGGACGCCGCCCGTGCGCACGATCCCAGCGCCCTGGCGCTCGGCGTCCTCGTCGCCGAGGACGGGGAACTGCGTCAGCTCACCATCGAGCTCGTCCCCGTCCCACACGTTCACGTTGATCGATCGGCCGCCTGGACGACGCTCGACGTACGCGCGCGCGAAGAGGTCGTCACCGAAGCCCGCTGGCATCGACACCGCCGGCAGTCCGTCGAGCTCCGCGGGAAAGCACGAGCCGAGTGTCGGGGCGCCGGTCGGATCGGGCGCGACGACCCCACCCCATCCGCCCACGCCTCCCGCCACACCGCCCAGGACGTCGCCTTCGAGCCCGCCTCCGAGATCGGCCGACCCGCCCGTGAGCCCGCCGAGGACGCCCGTCGCCGGCGCCGGGCGCGTCGAGGGTGGCGTCGGCGGCGCGAGCGTCGTCGGCGGCGGCGGAGCCACCTCGGTGGGCGCCGGCGCGGGCGCGTCGGGGGTGCACGCGCCCAGCGCGAGAACGAGGACCATCCGCTTCATGGCGTGCCCTGCTACGCGCCCCCGGACGCTTCTCTCCCCGCGGCCGCTCACGCGCGCGACGGGAAGATCGCGGCGATCGTGTCGCGCCGGTAGTCGAAGATGCGCGCGAGCGTGCGGCGCACGAAGAGCGCGTTCGCCACGGCGCCGAGCGGGCCGAGCGGCGGCGCGTAGGTCACGCGGTCGATCATCTTCGTCTGCCCGCCGGGAAGCGCCTCGAAGCGATGCTCGTGGTGCCAGACGGCGTAGGGGCCGCGCTCCTGCTCGTCGACGAAGGCCTCGGGCGGATCGTAGGACGCGATCACCGTGCGCCAGCCGAAGGGCACGCCGAAGAGCGACAAGCGATACTCGATCTTCGCGCCGGCGCGCATCGCGATCGGGAGCGGCGTGGTGATCGAGAAGCGCAGGAAGGGCGGCGTGATGCGCTCGAGGTTCGCCGCATCGGCGAAGAACGCGAAGACCTCTTCGCGGGAGCGCGGGAGCACCTGTTCGCGCTCGAAGACGTAGCGGGCCATCGGGGCGAGCATGACCTCGGCGGCCGGGCCGCGCTTGCCCCGCGGGCGGGCACGCTCCACAACGGCAGCCGCATGACGACCGAGATCTCCGGCAAGGTTCTCCTCACGGGCGCGAGCGGCTTCATCGGCGGGCGCCTGCGCGATGGCCTGCTCGCGCGCGGCAGCGACGTGCTGGCGATCCGGCGAAAGGGCTCGCCGCCGGCGAAGAAGGGCCGCTCGGTCGAGGCCGAGTACGAGGACGCCGAGGGGCTCGTGAAGCTCGTCGAGGCCGAGAAGCCCGACTACGTCTTCCACGTCGCCGGCGCGACGAAGGGCGTGAGCTACGGCGACTTCCATCGCGCGAACGTCGTCCCGACGCAGAACCTGATCGCCGCGCTCGAGAAAGCGCACCCCGGCGCGAAGCGCTTCGTCTTCGTCAGCTCGCTGGCCGCGTTCGGCCCCTCGAGCCGCGAGCGCCCGCACGACGAGACGGTGATCCGCCGCCCGATCGAGTTCTACGGGCAGAGCAAGCTCGAGGCCGAGCACGTGGTCGAGCGCAGCAGCGTCGCGTGGACCATCGTGCGCCCGAGCGGCGTGTACGGCCCCGGCGACGCCGACTACTTCAACCTCTTCCGCGAGGTCGAGAGCGGCCGCAACGTCTTCTTCGGCAACGAGCGCCGCCTCTTCTCGGCCATCTACGTCGACGACCTGATCGACGCGATCTTCCGCGCCGCGACGCACGACGCGACGAAGAACAAGGGCTACTTCGTCGACGACGGGCGCGTCGTCACGTGGGGCGAGTTCCAGAAGGCCATCGTCGACGCGAGCGGCCGCCGCGCGCTCACGCTGCGCCTGCCCGAGGCGCTGGTGTCGGTCGCCGCGATCGGCGGCGAGATGGCGAGCCGCATCGACGGTAAGCCGCGCCTGTTCAACCGCCAGAAGGCGAAGATGGGCGCCCAGGAAGCCTGGACCTGCAAGAGCGACGCGCTCCGCAAGGACACCGGGTGGGCGCCGAGCGTGCCGATGGAAGAAGGCGTGCGCCGCGCGTACGAATGGTACCGCGCCGAGAAGTGGCTCTGACGCGTCAGCGGCCCTGGAGCGTGGGCCCGTAGGGCGCGCGATCGGTCCGGAGCCACCAGTCTTCGTCGCCGGGAGGCGCGAAGGAGTAGAGGTAGCGAACGGTGCGCACGTAGCGCGGCGCGCGACCGTCGAAGGGATCGTGGCCGAAGAGCCCGAGCACGTCGGGGCGCGCCTCGAGCAGGGCGCGCTCGAGCGCGAGCGTCCAGGGCTCGGGGCGATCGGAGAGGCCTGCGAACCAGACCATCCAGTCGAGGCGCGGCATGTGCGGCATGCACACGGCGGGTCCGCGCGCCGGGTCCCCCGATTGCCAGCGGTAGTCGTAACCGAGCCACGTCTCGCCGTCGTCGGAGCCCTCGAAGATCACGATCGGCCGATCACGCGTCATCACGGCGAAGAGGCCGTAGCCGTTCGCGACGCGGAAGGGATCGGCGGCGACGTCGAGCGCCACGAGCGCGTCGGGGAACGCGGGGCGCGCGCCGATCGTCGAGAGCAGCGCCAGCAGACCGAGGAAGGCCTGCGCCGAAGCGAGCGCGCTGATCGTGCGGCGCACCGTCACGGAAGGAGCCGACGTCGTCGCGAGCGCGAAGCCGCGGCGCAGGCGAGCGAGCACGCGCGCGAGGAGCGCGTCGTCGACGAGCGCGAGCGAGAGCACGGCCGCGAGCGCGTCGAAGAAGCCGTAATTCCCCGTGAGCGCGATGAAGGTCATCAGCGCGAGGAAGCCGCCCGCGGCGATGCGGCGCCCGAGCGCGCCGAAGAAGATCGCGAAGGGCAGCACGAGCTCGACGAGGAAGGTGAAGACGACGCCGGCCGCGTGGAGCCCGTGCGGCGCGAAGTGCATCGCGTAGGCGAGGCCGTTCGGGAGCGGCTGCGTCTCGAAGTGGTAATCGAGCGCGGTGAGGCCGCTCCACGCGTCGTCGCCCGAGGCGAGCTTCACGTAGCCAGCCGCGAACATGAGGCGGCCCACGAGGAGCCACGCGCCGAAGAGCGCGAGCGGCACGGGCGGCGGCGCGCGATCGAGCGCGACCGGGCGTAGCGTGGCCGGCGCGAGCAGCGCGGCGACGACGAGCGACTCCGTGAGCAGCGTGTCCCACTGCAGTGGCAGGAAGGGCGGCCCCAGCGAGACGAACGAGAGGTAGGTCGCGTAGGCGACGAGCGGCGCGAGCGCGCCGCCGACGCCGAGCATCGTGGCGAGGCTCGCGAGCTCGCCGAGGAAACAGACGGCGTGCATCGCGACGTCCGAGCCGCCGACGAGCAGAAGCAGGCTCGGCGCCTCGAGCATCGGATGCGCGGCCTGCGCGAGCACGGCGTCGACGCGATCCGCCATCGGGAGCAGGCCACCGGCACCGAAGAGGCCGACGACCTGGACGTGGAGCGAGACGAACGCGCAGAGCGCCACGAGCCCGATGCCGCGCACCGTGAGCGCCGCCGCGAGCGCGTGACGCGAGGCGAGCTGCGCGACCGCCCCCCGGAACGAAGGGGGCTCGCCCTCCGCTTCCGCGCTCCGCTCCATCACGCCCCGAGCGCGTGCGCGATCACCGGCACCCACTCCCCGGCCGTGCCCTTCAGGACGACGCCGCTCTCGCACCCGTACGCCGCGCGCGTGAACGGCGACTCGTCCGGCCCGATCACGACGAGCGGGATCCCGCGATGCACGGCGAGCGACACGAGGTGGCTCGGGAGCGTGGTCGCGCCGCTCGTTCCGATGACGACGAGCATCGCAGCCGCCGCGCCCGCCGCCATCGAGCTCTCGAAGCGGAACAGCTCCTCGTCGTAGCTCTCGTCGAACCAGAGCACGTGCGGTCGCGCGAGCTCACCGCCACCGCAGCACGCGAGCGCCGCGCGATCGGCCTCGCCGAGCTTGCGCGTCTTGGGCCAGTCCGTCGGCAACGAGGGCGGGATCGGGCGAAGGCGCGGGTGCTCGTCCTCGCAGCGCATGAAGTCGATGTTCCCGTGGATCTCGTAGCAGCGCTCCTTCGAGCTCCCGGCGCGCAGGTGCAGCCCATCCACGTTCTGCGTCACGAGCAGGAAGCGCTCGCCGAGCACCTTCTCGATCGCCACGAGCGCGAGATGCGCCGCGTTCGGCCGCGCCGCACGGCAGACGGCGCGGCGATACAGGTACCAAGCCCAGATCTCTTCCGGCATCTGCTCGAACGCGGCGCGCGTCGCGAGCGACTCCGGCTGGTAGTTCCTCGATCCGATCCGCCAGTAGCCCTCGGGCCCGCGGAACGTCGGGATGCCACTCTCGGCCGAGATCCCGGCCCCCGTGAGGAACACGATCGGCCCCGCGCTCTCGAGCGCTCGCGCCGCGAGCTCCGCGATCCGGTCGGCCTCGTCCATGTCGTCAGCTCGGTGGCACGTACCAGATCGGGCTCGTCCAGGCGCGCTCCTGGATCGTATCGGGCAGAGATCCGTCACAGCACGCCCGGAGCGGCGAGTCGCTCGCCTGCGTGCTGCAGTCCACGCCCTCGGCGTTGCAGAGGATGCGGCTCCAGCGGCAGGTCGGATCCTCGAGGACGCGCGCGTAATAGAACGCGGGCTGCGCCGGATCGAAGCTCGGATCGGTCCACACGCCGCAGAGCGTGGCCGCGCCCCTCGGGTGCGGCGTGCACGTCGCGACGTCGACCGTCGATCCGTCGCCCGCCGTCCCGGCGACGTCGAAGACCTGCTCGTGCGTGCCGTCGGCCGCGAGCCAGCCCTTCACGATCTGGATCCGCTCGAGCGGCACCGAGAGATCGTCGGCGAGGGCGCTCACGAGCAAGCGCGGCGCCGTGGCGCCGACCGGCGGTGCCGGCAGGGTTCCACCCATGGGCACGCCCCCCTCGTAGCCGCGCTGCACGAGCGCCGGATCGCTGCAGAGCGCGGCGTCGTACGCCCAGCCGCCGAAGAAGCGCGCGACGATGCGCGTGCCGCTCGTGGCGTAGGTCTCGCGCCGCCGCATCGCGTCGAAGAGCGAGTCGCGACTGTTCTCTTCGGCCCAGATCACGGCGAGCCCGCCGGGGCCGTTCGTGTTCACGGAGACCGGCACGCTCCCCGCCGGTCGCAGGCGTCCTTCGGCGTCGGCGTCGTAGTCGGCGACGTGCCCGGGCCAGCGATCTTCTTCGACCATGCCGCTGATCGCCGCGTGCGTGTCGGTGCTGGCGATGAAGCCGAGCTCGAACGGGTTCACGCCGACGCGCGCCCACTCGGCCAGGCCCGTCCGCAGCGCGGCGCGCACCGCATCGCGCGGCTCCACGCAGCCGCCGGTGAAGCCCTGTCCGCCCCCGACCGAGCAGATGTTCGTGCAGCCGGGGGGCGTGTCCGGCGCCGTGCACGTCACGGGCGCGATGGCCTCGAACGCGCACTCGGGATCCTCGCTCGAGAGCGGATCGTCCACGCCGCGCAGGCACTCCGAGGAGCCCTTGTGCTGGAAGATCTCCACGAGCGGCTCGAGGCGCGCGCGCTGGGCCGCTTCCGCGGCCGTGTAGGGCGAGCCCTCGTCGTTCTCCGGCACGAAGAACACGCCACCGCCGAGGTTCGAGTTGTGCGGGATCGCGAGCACGTCGCACGGCGTGCCGGTGTCGAGACACTCCGCCTCGAGCGCGCTCCAGAGCAGCGCGGGCGTCGGCGTCTCGAAGTAGCTGATCGGCCGCGCGGGAACCGATCGGTTCCGGAAGATCACGTTCCGGTGCAGGTTGTTCACGCCCGTCGCCGCCGACCACTCGTACGCCACGAAGGTCGTGAACGTGCACGCATCGGTCCGATCGTAGTGGGCCTCGGCCGCGTCCTGGATCTGCTGCCACACGACGCCGAGCCGCGCTTCGCACGCAGCGGGGTCGCTCGAGCCCGTGCACAGGCTCGGTCGCTCGGGCGCTGGGGAGACGAGCGGGGCCGCGATCACGGCGGGCGGAAGCGCGCCCGCCGCGCGGTACTGCCGGCAGGTCATCGACTCGTAGCCGGGCGCCGTGGGATCGGTGCAGATGCTCGTCTCGCGCAGGTACTCGGAGTGATCGGTGACCGCCGCGAAGTCGAGCGGGCGCCGCAGCTGCGCGGTGCGCGTGGGCGCGCCCGAGGCGTCGTAGGGCGCGATGCCGATCGCCTCGCCGCGCGCGAATCGGTACGCGTCGCTCGGCGAGCTCCGGTTGCCCCACAGATGCGCGTCGAACGAGAGCGACGTGTGAACGTGGAGGTCGCCGAAGAAGGGGCGCCGCAACGGATCGCGGTCCGCACAGGCCGCGCGCTCGTCGGGGAGGACGACGACGGGATTGCCGCCGTCGACGAGCGCCGCGTCCGGCCGGCCGACGTCGGCTCCCGTGTCGAGGGCACCATCGAGGCCTGCGTCGGCGTCGTCGGCGCCCGCGGTGGGGGTGCACGCCGCGAGCGAGACCGAGACGAGACCGAGCAGCAGCGAGACCGAGCGACGCACACGCGGATGGTACCCGAGTATGTTCGCCCGCATGTCCGAGCATCGCACGCTCCTCGCGCGTCTGCGCTCCGAGCCCCTCGTCGCGTTCTTGGCCTCGGGCCTGGCGCTGTTCGCGATCGATCGCGCGCGCAGCCCGGGCGAGGCCGACGAAGCTCGAGCGCGGCGCATCGTGATCGACGCGCCCTTCGTCGAGGGCCTGCGCGCCGAGCTCACGCGGCGGACCGGGCACGCGCCGAGCGAGCGCGAGCTGGCGACCGCGGTCGACGGTTGGGTGCGGGAAGAGGCGCTGTTCCGCGAGGCGCGCGCGCTCGGGCTCGACGTGGGCGACCTGATCGTCCGGCGGCGGCTCGTCCAGAAGATGGAGCTCGTGCTCGCCGGCGAGGCCGTGCCCGACGAGCCCACGGAGGACGAGCTCGAGGCCTGGCTCACGGCGCACGCGACAGACTTCCGTGCGCCAGCGCGTACGAGCGTGACGCTCTGCTTCTTCTCGCGCGAGCTGCACGAGGATCCCGTGGCCGACGCCACGCGCGCCCTCGCCTCTTCCGATCCACCCCGGTGCGATCCGCAGATCGCGGGGAGCGCGCTGCATGCGCGCTCGGACGCGCAGCTCCGCGCCTCGCTCGGCGACGTGCTCGCCGACGCCATCGCCGCGGCGCCCCTCGCGGCCTGGAGCGGGCCCACGGAGACGACGCGTGGCGTGTACCTCGTGCGGGTGGACGAGCGCCGCGAGGCCCACGATCGCGCGCTCGCCGAGGTCCACGACGAGGTACGCGACGCCGTGGTGGAGGACGCGCGTGCCCGCGCGATCCGGGCCGCCGAGACCGCGCTCGTCGGGCGCTACGAGGTCGTCCGCCCTTGAGACGACGGCACCACGCGCTCGCCGGCACGCTCGCCCTCGTGGCCGCGCTCCTCTGCGCGAGCCCGGCCGAAGCGCATCCGCTGGGCTTCGGCGTCCTCGCGATCACCGAGCGCGAGGGCGGCGAGCTCGACGTGCTCGCACGCGTCTCGGGCACCGAGGCCGAGCCCGGGCGGATCGAGCTCGCGTGGCCCGAGGGCTGCGTGGAGACGGTGCTCCGCGACGCGATGCACGACGAGGTCCGCGAGCGCCGCTCCCGCGTCCGCTGCGCGGGATCGATCGAGGGGCGCCGTCTCTTCGTGAACGGCCCCACGCGCGGGCTCGAGCTGCGCGTCGAGGTGCGCCTCGCGAGCGCCGCCCCGAGCGAGCAGCGCCTCGCCACGCTGCCGGCCGAGGTCGTCGTGGGGCGGGCGAGCCCTCGTGGCGAGCTCGTGGCGGGCGCGGTGCGCCTCGGCGCGACGCACTTCGCCACCGGCATCGATCACGTGCTCTTCGTCGCGGCCGCGTTCTTCCTCGCGCGCCGGCGCGGGGCTCGCGCGGTCGCGCTCGCCGTCACCGCCTTCACGGTCGGCCACGCGATCACGCTGGCCCTCGCGACGCTCGGCGCGCTCGCGCTCCCCACGCGACCCATCGAGGCCTGCATCGCGCTCTCGCTCGTGCACGTGGCACGCGAGCTGCGGGTCGAGCGCGACACGCTGACGCGCAGAAGCCCTGCGCTCGTCTGCCTCCTCTTCGGGCTCGTGCACGGCGCCGGGCTCGCGAGCGTCGTCGCGGGCACGGGCCTGCGCGGCGTCCCGCTCGCGATCTCGGTGGGCAGCTTCAACGTCGGGCTCGAGCTCGCCGAGATCGCGCTCGTCGCGCTCCTCTTCGCGATCGTGCGCGCTCGGCTGCGCGCACCGCTCGAGCGCGGCGTTCCCCATCTCGTGGGCGCGGTCGGCGTCGCTCTCCTGCTCGCGCGCACGGTCACGTGACACGTTGGCGCTGGTCTCGCGGGCGCGGAGGTCTTGGCCCTTCCGCGCGACGACGTTCGATGACATCCGGAGCAGACGGAGGCCCGAGATGATCACGCTCTTCGACAACGGCTTCAGCCCCTTCGCACGCAAGGTCCGCATCGCGCTCGAGCACAAGGGCCTGCCCTACGAGGCGATCGACGGCCTCTTGCTCGCGAACCGGGAGCGCCTCGCGAAGGTGAACGGCCGCGTCGAGGTGCCGGCGATCGTGCACGACGACGTCGTCGTCGTCGGCTCGTCGGACATCGTCGCCTACCTCGAGCGCATCGCGCCGACGCCGGCCCTGCATCCCGCGCCAGGCCGCGCCTTCGTTCACGCGCGCGCCTGGGAGCGCTGCGCCGACACCGCGATCGATCCGGTCCTCATCAACCTCTCGTACTGGATCTGGGCCGAGCGGAAGGACGCGCTCCCCGAGGCGTGGGTCGCGGCGGCGCGCCGCGATCTCGAGCAGGTCTACGCGGCCCTCGAGCGAGACCTCGCGCGCGCGCCCTTCGTGTCCGGCGAGTCGGTCTCGATCGCGGACGTCGCGCTCTTTCCGCACCTCACGGCCACCAAGACGTTCGGCGTGGGTCACGACCCGGCGCGCCACCCACGCGTGCACGACTGGCTCAAGCGGCTTCGCGCGATGCCCGTCTTCGCCGCCGACCTCGAGCGGACGCGCGCGTTCATGGCGACGTTCCTCACGAAGAACGATCACGAGCGCACGAAGATCTTCTGGCGCGGAGACCGCATCGAATGGGTGCTCGCGAACGGCTTCCACGCGTGGCTCTCGCGCGAGATCGAGCAAGAGCGCGTCCTGTGGCCGGGCTTCGGCGTGCCGGGGCCGGCGTGAGGAGCGCGGCCATCGCGACACTGGCCACGCTCGTGGTCGCGTGCGGAGGAGCGAGCATGGAGAGACGCGCCGCCCCGAGCCCGGACGACGATCGCGCCGCCATCGCCGCGATGCTCGACGACTTCCACGACGCCGCGGCCTCGTCGGACGAAGAGCGCTACTTCGCCCACTTCACCGAAGACGGCGTGTTCCTCGGGACCGACGCGACCGAGCGCTGGGGCGTCGCGGCTTTCCGCACCTACGCGCATCCGCACTTCGCGGCCGGTCGCGGCTGGGTGATGCGGTCGATCCGGCGCGACGTGGTGGTGCGCGGCGACATCGCGTGGTTCGACGAGGACCTCGAGACGCGCAACCTCGGCCCCGCGCGCGGGAGCGGCGTCGTGGAGCGCGGCGCGGGCGGTGTGTGGCGAATCGCGCAGTACAACCTCGCGATCACCGTGCCCAACGAGCGCTTCGACGCCGTGCGCACGCTGCTCGCCGAGCCCGCGGAGACGCCTACGCCTGCCCCGTGAGCGAGCAGGTGCCCGCCGCGCAGCGCTCGTGTTAGGCCTTCGCGCATGACGATCGCGAACGTGCTGGTGGTGGGCTCCGGAACGATGGGCAACGGCATCGCGCAGGTCTGCGCGCAAGCGGGCCTGACGGTGACGATGACCGACGTGTCGACCGAGGCCGTCGGCAAGGGCCGGAGCGCGATCGAGAAGAGCCTCGGCAAGCTCGTCGAGAAGGGAAAGCTCGACGCCGCCGCGCGCGATCAGGCGCTCGCCCGCATCACGACCACGACCGACGTCGAGGGCCCCGCCTCGAAGGCCGACCTCGTCGTCGAGGCGGTGCCCGAGAAGATGGAGCTCAAGCTCGCGCTCTTCCGCACCCTCTCGGCGGCCGCGCCGGCGCACGCGATCCTGGGCACGAACACCTCGTCGCTCAGCGTCACCGAGATCGCGAGCGCCACCAAGGACCCCTCGCGCGTCGTCGGCCTCCACTTCTTCAACCCGGTGCCGATCATGGAGCTGCTCGAGATCGTGCGCGGCATCGGCACGAGCGACGCCACGATCGAGGCCGCGCGCGCGTTCGCCGGCCGCATCGGCAAGAAGGAGATCGTCGTGAAGGACATCGCGGGCTTCGCGACGAGCCGGCTCGGCGTCATCCTCGGCTGCGAGGCGATGCGCATGCTCGAGCAGGGCGTGGCCTCGGCCGAGGACATCGACCGCGCCATGGAGCTGGGCTACCGCCATCCGATGGGCCCGCTGAAGCTCACCGATCTCGTCGGGCTCGACGTGCGCCTGGCGATCCTCGATCACCTCACGAAGGAGCTCGGCGAGCAGTTCCGGCCGCCGGCCCTGTTGCGACAGATGGTCCGCGCGGGGCGCCTCGGCCGCAAGAGCGGCCGCGGCTTCTACGACTACAGCCAAGAGAAGTGAGCGCGTGCGGAACCGCGCGCGTGGCCCGCTGATCGTCGTCGGCCTCGACTGCGCGCCGCCCTCGCTCGTCTTCGATCGCTACCGCCCCGCGCTGCCCACGATCGCGCGCGCGATGGGGCGCGGCGTGTGGGGACCGCTCCGCTCCACCGTGCCGCCGATCACGGTGCCCGCGTGGGCCTGCATGACGAGCGGGCGCGATCCCGGCGAGCTCGGGCTCTACGGGTTCCGCAACCGCGCGAGCCGGGCGCCACGCATGACGACCGCGACGAGCCGCGACGTGCACGTACCGCGGCTCTGGGAGATCGCGGCCGCCGCGGGCAAGAAGAGCGCAGCGCTCTACGTGCCACCGACGTGGCCGCCCCCCGACGAAGGCGAAGCGCTCGTCGTCTCGTGCATGCTCACGCCCGGCCCCGACGCGCGGCACGCCCACCCTCCCGAGCTCGAGGCCGAGCTCGCGCGCTTCGGCCCGCACGCGCCCGACCTCGAGGACGACGGCTCGCTCGATCCCGACGCGCTCCTCGCGGGCCTGCATCGCATCGCGACCCAGCACTTCGACGTCGCCGAGCACGTGCTCCGGACGCGGCGCCCCGACTTCCTGATGCTGGTCGAGCTCGCGACCGACCGCCTGCACCACGCGCTCTGGCCGGCGATGGACCCGAGCGATCCGCGGCACGATCCGGCGAGCCCGTACGGCGCGCGCGCGCGCGATCTGTACCGCTATCTCGACGCGCGCATCGGCCGACTGTTGGCCGAGGCGGGGCCCGACGCGACCCTGCTCGTCGTGAGCGATCACGGCGCGCGCCCGCTCCGCGGTGGGGTGCGCGTGAACGAGCTCCTGCGCCGCGCCGGCTGGCTCACGTTGCGACACGAGCCGGGCGCCGACGAAGCGTTCGACCTCGCGAGCGTGGACTGGTCACGCACGCGGGCGTGGAGCGAGGGCGGCTACTACGCGCGCATCTTCCTGAACGTCGCGGGCCGCGAGCCCGAAGGCACGCTCGCCCCGAGCGAGGTGGAGCCGGCGAAGGCCGATCTGGCGCGACTGCTCGCGCGGGTCGAGGAGGACGGCGCTGCGATCGAGAGTCGCGTGGTGCGACCGGAAGAGGCCTATCGCGCGGCCCACGGCGTCGCGCCCGATCTCCTCTGCTTCTTCGGCGATCTCTCGCATCGCTCGCTCGGCGGCGTGGGCGCTGCGAAGATCCTGGCCCGCATCGACGAGGTCGAGCGCGACCGAGGCCGCGGCGGCGCGAACCACGACTGGGAAGGTGTCTTCGTGCTCGCCGGCCCCGACGTGGACGCCCGCGGGCGCGTGGAGGGCGCCGATCTCCTCGACGTCGCGCCGAGCTGCCTCGCGCTCATGGGGCTGCCGATCCCGCAGCCGATGCGCGGGCGCGACCTGCGCGCGCTCACTGGCAGTCGCGGCGCATGACCAGCAGATCGAACTCCTGAGCGCCGCTGCGGGCGAAGAAGAGCTCGCGCCCGTCCGCGCTCAGCGCGACGTCGCCCGTCTCGAGGAGCTCCAGTCCGGCGAGGGGCTGGACGTTCTCGAACGGAGCCTCGACGGACGTCCGCGTCGCGAAGTTCCCCTGCAGGTAGCCGGGCTCGTCGCGCTCGAAGTAGATCGTGAGCTCGTCGGCGCTCAGCCACGCGAAGCCGATGTGCCCTGCGGGCAGGCCCGGCACGGCGACGCGCTCGGAGAAGGGCGCGTCGCGGCTCGTGCGAGTGGCCACGTAGATCGTGCCCTCTTTCCACGCGTCTTCCTCGGTATTGAAGTAGAGACGCAAGCCGTCGTCGCTGACGTGGGCACCGCTGATCGGCGTCGGGCAGAGCGCGGACAGGCGAACCGGCGTCCCCCACGCGGCATCACGCGAAGCGCGACGCACTTCGTAGATGCAGAACGCGCCGTCCCGATCGCTGGTGAAGAAGAGATCGAGCTCGTCCTCGGTCAGGGAGGGATCCGTCTCGTCGCTCGCCGTCGACAGCTCGGTGATCGGCGTCGGCGGCAGGAACGACGCGTCGCGCGAAGGTCGCTGCGTGAGATAGAGGTCCTCGTTGCCGCTTCGCGAGCTGTCGAAGTAGAGGCGCAGTCCGTCGGTCGACGGCTCGGGGCCGAACTCGGTGGACGCCGTGTTCAGCACGTCGAACGACGTCGGCGCACCCCACGGACCGAGCACGCAGCTCGCGCCGCCTGCGACGCATCCGAGGGCCGCGTCGCAGACCTCGCCGACGTCGCAGCGTTCGTCGTCGGGGAGGGCGACACACGTTCCCGAGGCCGTGCAGCGGGCGGGCGCGCACGCCGCGCTCGGAACGAGGCAGTCGGCATCGACGTGGCACTCGGCATCGCAGAGCTCGGGATGCTCTTCGTCGCACTCCGGGGACACGCAGCGCCCACCGAGGCACTCGACGGCGGTCGCGTCGGCGGCGCCCGGGCACGAGACGCCCTGGCAGTCGCGCGTCATCAGCACGCTCACGACCGTGCGCCCCACGACCTCGCGCGTGACGTGCCGCGTGAGGACCGTCGCCCCGCGCCAGCGGAGCTCGACCGTGGCGCTCACGCGGCCGCCCGCCGCGAGATCGACCAGGCGTCGTGGCCGCCCGAGCGAAGCGCTCGGCGCGATCGGCACGATCGTGTCGATCAGCACGGCACTCTCTCGTGTGACGATCACGTGCGCCGCGTCGACCTCGCTCGAAGGGCTGAGATTCGACACCAGCTGCACCGAGAGCGAGTCGTCGGCCGCGCAGGAGCCGAGCGCGGCGGCCAGGAGCACGACGAGGAGCCGCATCACGGCCATGATGCCACGCCCTCGGCGGGCGACGCGCGCAACACCGGCGTTCCAGCGCCCGGCCGCACCTTCTGCTAGACGCCCCTCGTGAGCGCGCGGCACCTCGTGATCGGAATCGACGGCGCCGACTGGGACGTCGTCGACGCGATCGGCGCAGCGCGTCTGCCGACGCTCGCGTCGCTCCGCGCGCGGGGGGCCTGGGCTCGGCTCGAGAGCGTGGTGCCGCCGGCGACCCTCCCGAACTGGACCACGTTCCTGACCGGCGTCGATCCCGGCGCGCACGGCGTCTTCGACTTCACGCGCCGCGAGGGCTACCGCGTGCGCTTCACGAGCGGCGCGGCGCGAGCGGTGCCGACCTGGCTCGCGCGCCTCGACGCTGCGGGGCTCTCGTGCGCGATGCTCTCGTTCCCGGGGACCTATCCACCCGAGAAGCTCGCACACGGCGTCGTGATCAGCGGCTGGGACTCGCCGGTCGCGTTCGAGGCGGACCGCTCGTTCGTGTCGCCCGCCGACGCGTTCGATGCGCTCACGGAGCGCTTCGGCCCGCTGCGCTTCGACGAGGTCGACGAGTTCGACACCGCGAGCGCGGGCTTCCACGAGCGCCTGGGCGACGCGCTCGCGCTCAAGGTCGAGCGCAAGACGGAGCTCTTCGAGCACGTGCTCGGCGAGCGCGCATGGGACGTGCTCGCTTGCTACTTCGGCGAGACCGACACGGCCTCGCATCACCTCGCGGCGTTCTTCGATCCGCGCTCGCCACGACGACCGGCGGCACCGCCCGCGCGCGCGGTGGACGGCATCCCGCGCGTCTACGAGGCGATCGACCGCGCGCTCGCACGCCTGATGGAGCGTGCCGGCCCGGGCGTGGAGCTCACGCTCGTCAGCGACCACGGCTCGGGCCCCTCGAGCGATCGCGTCGTCTTCCTCGACCGCGCGCTCGAGGCGGCGGGCCTGTTGCGCTTCCTGCCGCGGCGCGCGGGCGCGGCGATCTCGCGGCTCGCGAAGGAGGCCGCGCTCACGGTTCTGCCCCCACGCCTCAAGGAGCGGGCGTTCGGCGCGATGGGGCGCGCGCTGCCGGGGTGGCTCGAGAGCCGCGCGCGCTTCGGCGCGATCGATTTCTCGCGCACGAAGCTCTTCTCGGAAGAGCTGAACTACTTCCCATCGATCTGTGTGAACGAGCGCGGCCGCGAGCCCGCGGGGACGGTCGACCCCTCCGAGCGGCCGGCGATGCGACGCCAGCTCGAGACCGCGATGCGCGCGATCGTCGACCCGTGGACGGGCGAGCGCATCGTGCGCGCGGTCCACGCGCGCGAGGACCTCTACTTCGGCCCCGAGGTGCGTCACGCCCCCGACTTCGTGCTGGAGCTGGCGCTCGACGAGCGCGGCGCGTCCTACAACGTGATGCCTTCGGGCGGGCCGGGGCCGGTGGTCGACCGGCTGCCGGAGCACGAATGGCTCGGCCGGAAGGGAAGGAGCCTGCAGGGCGCCCACCGCTCGCACGGGCTCTTCCTCGCCGCGGGCCCGAGCGTGCGCGCGGCCGGAGAAGTGACCGCGCACATCGCCGACGCGAGCGCGACGTGCCTCGCGCGCATCGGCTCGCGTCTGCCGGAGAGCGCGGGCCGCGTGCTCTCCGAGATCCTCACGTCGCAGCCCGCTCCGGTCGTCTTGCCCGCGCAAGGAGCCGCGCCGCGCGCCGAGCGCCCCGAGCTCGCGCGCACCGAAGCGCGGCTGCGCGCGCTCGGCTACTTCGAGTGACCGAAGGGGCGTCGTGGCACCGCGCCACGACGACACGAGCGCGCCCTCGAATCGTCACGTTGATGTAACCTGGGCGCATGCGCTTCTCCTCTCGCCTGTCTTGTGCGCTCGTCTTGCTCCTCGCTGGCTGTCCGAGCCCGACCCCGGCTCCCGAGGATGCCGGCTCCGACGGCGGTGGCCTGTCCGACGCGCTGCCGGAGGATGCCGCGGTCGTCGAGAACGACGCGGACGTGCACATGGGCCTGCGCCTGCCGCGCTGTGAGGACACCGATCCCGCCCCGGCGTCGGCGCTGCCGCACTTCGCGAGCACGCTGGTCGGCTCGTACGTTCCGCACGCCGCGCGCCTCGGCACGCCGGGCTCGCTCAACCCGGCCACCGAGATGGGCGAGACGATGTACCGCGGGATGGGCCTGCACGTCGTCGATCCCGGTGCCGGCCAGACGCACGTGACGCGCACCGATCTCGGCGCGAGCTCGACCTCGACCGATCGTCGCTCGCTCCTCTGGATGGCGCATCTCTCCGACTTCCAGCTCGCCGACGACGAGTCGCCGGTTCGCCTCGCGCGGCTCGACAACGCGGCCATCCCCGGCGGCATGCGCGCACAGGAGGCCTACCTCCCGCGCGCGGTGTCGGCGATGAACCGGACCTTCACGCGCATCTCCGACGCGGGCCGTCCGTTCGACGTCGGCATCATCACGGGAGACTGCGGCGACAGCGCGCTCCAGAACGAGCTCGACTGGGTGCTCCAGCTCATGAACGGCACGCCCGGCCTCGAGACCGACTCGGGCGAGGACGACGATCCGATCCCCGGGCCCGACAACGATCCGAAGGACCCCTTCGATCCGACGCCCTTCCCCGCGCCCTGGCTCTACGTTCCGGGCAACCACGACCTCGAGGTCGTCGGCATCACGACGCCCACCGCGGGCTCGCGCATGGACGCGCTCGGCACGCGCGCGCGCAGCGGCACGCGCGACTACCGCCAGTGGTACGCGCCCGTCACCACCGGAACGGTGCCGGCCGATCCGCACCGCGTGCTGCTCGACCGCGACATGATCGTGGATCGCGTGACCTCGGCCGACGTGGAGGGGCCGATGGGCCCGCTCGGGCACGGCTACGACGCCGGCCACGCCATCGACACGACCCTCGGCGCCAACTACGCCTACGACGTCATCCCCGGCCTCGTCCGGATCCTCGGGATCGACACCAGCGATCCGAGCGGTGGCTCGGAGGGCATGGTGATGCAGGCGACGATCGACGGCTGGCTCGAGCCCGAGCTCGATCGCGCGGTCGCCGACGGCGTGCTCGTGATCCTCGCCTCGCACCACTCGACGCGCTCGATCGATCCCTTCCCGGGCCAGGTCGGCTCGACGCCCATGCCGGGCGCGCTGACGACCGAGGAGATCGAGGCCTATGTGGCCTCGCGCCCCGAGGTGATCGCCTGGCTCGTCGGTCACACGCACGACAACCAGATCCACGCGATCGAGGGCGTCGACGCCGCGCATCCCGGCTACTGGGAGATCATGACGAGCGCGATCGCCGACTGGCCGTCCCAGGCGCGCACGATCGAGGTCGTCGACAACGGCGACGGCACGCTCTCGATCTTCGCCACGTTGATCGACTACGACACCGACGACTGCTTCGAGCGCCGCTACCGCGCGCTGACGCAGATGGAGTACCTGTCGGCGTGGGCCGACGAGGTCACGCACGACGCGCCGAACCACAACGTCGAGCTCGTCCGCGCGATCCCGGCGAGCGCGATGGCCGCCGTGACCGCGGCGCGCGCGACGGCGCCGACCCGCATCGAGAGCCTCACCACCCTCGCCGACCTGTAGCGGTCGGCGCGCGCGGCGTGCGAGAGTCGCCGCATGAAGCCCCCCGCGTTGATCCTGGCCGCCGCGGCAGTGTTGCTCTCGACGAGCTGCACGCGGAGGGCGTCGGCGTTCGACCTCGCGGCGCGCGCGCGCGCGAGGGTGGCGCTCCGCTGCCCCGACGAGAGCCTCACGATCGCCGAGATCGGCGGCGGCGGGATGGACGCGCTCGGCTGCGGGCTGCACCAGACGTACACGTGCGTCGCCGCGGGCCGCCAAGGAGTGGTGTGCGCGCCCGACGGCGCGCCGACGGGTCACTACGAGCCGCCGCCGCCCACGCCGACCGGTGATGGCGGACCGGAGGGCGTGCGGGTGCTCGAAGCGGCGGCGACGTGCGCGCTGCCTGCCTACACCGCGGTCCGCGTCGGCATCGGCGTCAACGGCGACCTCCTCGCGCTGACCGTCGATCCGCCGGGCCCCGAGGGCGAGTGTCTCGAGCAGCGCCTCCGTGAGATCCGTTTCGAGACCCGACCCGATCTGGAGTACGTCGAGGTCAGCATTCCGCCCGCGCCGAGCGATGCCGCGCCCACGGAGATCATCCCGCCTGCAACGCCGACCACGACGAGCGTCGACGCGCTCGCGCGAGCGCGGGTCGACGGCCTGCGCGACGCCATCCTCGCGTGCACCTCGGGCGCCGCGACCGCCGTGATCGCGGAGTGGGCCGCCGACGGCGCGCTCACGGTGCGCCTCCCCGATGCGCACGCGGGCACGCCCGAGGATGGCTGCGTGCGCGCCGCCGCGAGCGGCGCCCGTCTCGATCCTGCCCCGGGCACCTCGGGCAGCGTGCTCCATCCCGTGCACTGACGGCGCACGCCTCATCGCAGGAGCCGGAGCAACGCGCGACGCTGGCCATTGCCGTGGCGTCCGTCACCGCGGCGCGAGAGAGAGACGGCGCCCACACGCATCGAGGGCCTCACGAAACTCGCCGACCTGTGCGATCGGCGCGCTCCGATCACTCCTCGATCACACCGGCCTCGCGGAGCGCGTCCCGCGTCTCGTCCTGGAGCGCGTCGGACGCGATCCCGAGCGCCCAATCCAATGCCCGTCGAGCCCCGGGGCGAGCGAGCAGCTCCTCGACCTCGTCGGGCTCGATCGACTCGAGCGAGACCCACGCGATGCGCTCCATCAGCGCATCGAGCGAGGCGTGCTCGCCCCGCGTGACCCAGCCCTCGTCGTGGACGACTCGGCGCGCACGGCCGGTGATCGCGTCGAAGAGGTAGAGATCGCCACCGCCATCGTGACCGATCACGAGCTCGCTGGGGGCGAGCACGCCCGGATGGCGAGCCAGTCGCGTGAAGACCCGCGGGTGGATCTCGAGCAGACCGAACGCGAAGCAGCGCTTGTCGCGCGCGACGAGATCGATCAGCCGTGTGACGTCGGCATGGCCGGCCGCGCGCGCCCGCACTTCGTCCAAGCCCGGATCGGGATCCGGCGCTCCGTCGCTCGGCTCGGTGGCGGACACGACCTCGACCAGCGCGCGAAAGCTCCCCATGCCGCCCTTCTACCACCGCGAGGCCGGCAGGCGGGTGGTGACGGGGCGACGCGGCACCACGCGCACACGCGAGCGGTACGCACGAGGGCTGCGGAAGACCTCGAGCGACGCGCCCGGCGGGAGCGCGCGCGCAGGCCGCGCTAAGAGTGCCGCGTGCGCCTCGAGACGCTCCACGTCGCGGCTCTGCCGTACCCGACCTCGCAGGGAACCCAAGCGGCCATCGGCCTCATGGTCGGCGCGCTCGCGCAGACGGGCCGGCGCACCGAGCTGCTCACGTATGCGGCAGGCGACGGCGTCGAGACACGCTTTGCGCATCGAACGACGGCGGGGCGCGTCCGGCCGCGCTCGCTGCGCTCGGGCCCTTCGCTCGAGAAGATCGCGGCCGACGTGGAGCTCGCGTCGACGCTACGAACCCTCGCGCGGGAGGCCGACGTCGTGGTCGCCCATCACGTGGAGGCGGCCGCGCTCGCGGCGCTGCTCGGCTTGCCGCGCTGGATCTTCTTCGCGCACACCACGCTGGGCCCGGAGCTGCCGACCTATCTGCCTCGGGCGCTCGCGCCCGCCGCGACGCGTGCCGGCGAGGCGCTCGATCGCTGGCTCGTGCGCCGCGCGCCGGCGGTGATGGCGATCTCGACGCTCGTGGCGCGCCAGCTCGAGGCGCTCGGCGCGCGAGAGGTCACGGTCGCGCCGGTCCCGCTCGCGCCGATCGCGGCGAGCATCTCCCGGGACGAGGCGCGGCGCGCGCTGGGCCTGGTCGCGACCGACGAGGTCGTGCTCTACGCGGGCAACCTCGATGCGTACCAGGGGCTCTCGGCGCTGGTGCACGCGATGACCGAGCTGCGCGCGCTCCGGCCTGCGGCCCGCCTGCTGGTCGCCACCGAGTCGTCGAGCGACGAGCTCGCGCGCGCGCTCGGTCGGCGCGGGCACACGGCGACGTTCGCGCGCCTGCGCGGCGAGCCCGAGCGCGCGCTCGCGAGCGCCGCCGCGGACGTGGCCGTCGTCACGCGCGGCGCGCCAGGCGGCTACCCGATCAAGCTCCTCGACGCGATCGCCCGCGGCGTGCCGGTCGTCGCGATGCGGCGCGCGCTCTCGGGGCACGAGGTCCCCGGCGTGTTCGTCACCGACGACGATCCCGTCGCGCTCGGTCGCGGCCTGCGCTCCGTGCTCGCCCGGAGCGACACCGAGCGGGCGGAGCTGCGCGCGCGCGCCCTTGCGCATCTCACCCACGCCCACACGGCGGAGCGATTCGCCGCCGTGCTGGACGAGGTGATCGCGGGACTACCGCCCACGCTCCGGGGGACTAGATAAGACGTATGACGACCCACGACCTCCGCATCGAAGGGATGAGCTGCCAGCACTGCGTGAAGACCGTCGAGCGCGCGCTCACGCGGGTGCCCGGCGTGGCGAAGGTCGAGGTGGAGATCGGAAAGGCCCACGTCGAAGCAGCGCCGACGGTCACGAAGGACGCGCTCGTCCAGGCGCTCGCCGCCGAGGACTATCGCGCGAGCTGATCGCGCTCGGCGATCGCCACCGCGCGGTCGACCGCGTCCGCCAGGCGCTCGAGCGTCGTCGTCGCGCGGAAGCCCGACGGCGTGAGCCACGCGTGCTCGTCGTGCTCGCTCGAGCGCACGACCTCGCCGGACACGTGGTCGGCCCGATAGACGACGACGCACATCGGCCGCGCCCCGCGGCGCGCGACGTAGGCGTCGACCGGTCGCGGCGACAGGCGCACGGCGAGCCCGGTCTCCTCGGTGATCTCGCGCAGCATCGCGTCCTCGAGCGCCTCGTCCGGCGCGACGCGCCCCGAGACGGTCTCCCAGAGCCCGGCGCCCGCGTCCTTCCGCGCGCTCCGCTTCATCGCGAGCACGCGCCCATCGGCGCGCACGATCACGGCGGCCACGGCGACGACGAAGCCTTCGTCCATGCCTCGAAGCTACGCGCGATCGCGCGCGATCGCTCGCCCCGACCGGGCGATCACGCGGGATCTCGCCGATCTCGCCCTTCGCGCGCGGTCAAGAACGAGGCAGATCCGGCGAAAATGTGGAGACGGTGCGAGGCGCTGCCTACCATTCTCGTCACGCCTGATGACCGTCATCCCGCTTCATCCGCGCGCCGGCGCGATCCGTTCCATCGCCCCGGCTTCTCCTTCGTCGAGCGGCAGCGTCCTCTCCGTCCGGGGCGTCAGTAGCCCGGGCACCGAGAGCGCCGAGCGCGCACCCGCCTGGTCCGCGGCGCTCGAGCAGCTGCTCTACGGCTCGACCACGCTCGGCGCCGAGCTACCGCCGCGCGTCGAGCTGCTCGGTGCGCTCCTCGCGCTCGCCGAGGCGCAGCGCACGAAGGTGTTGCTCCCGCTTCCGGGCCTGCCCGCCGAGGTGGCCATCGTGCGGCGCGGCGCGAGCGCGCTCGTGAGCCTCTATCACACCGACGCCTCGCCCGACGTGCTCGTGCTCGATCGCCGCGTGCCGCTGCGCGCGCTCATCGACACCACGTCGTCGGCGCTCGAGAGCGAGCTCGGGAGCGAGAGCGATGCGCGCACGGCCACGCTCGGAGCGCGCCTGGTGGCCCGCGCGGCGGAGTGCGCGATCGTGGAGACGGGCGACGCCGGCCTCTCGGCCACGCGTCGTCTCGGCGGCGCGCAGGAAGATCCGGGCGAGCGCCAGCCGCTCGCCTTCGGGTTCGACGCGGCGATCTTCGAGAGCGATGGCGGCGCGCAGAGCGCCGTCTCGCACGCCGACGTGCACGCGATGCTCTTCGGCGGTCAGCTCTGGGCCTGGGTGCGCGGCCGGCGGATCCCGCTCGCACGCGGTCCGATCCTGCTCGTGGTGCAGCGCATGGTCAGCGCCGTGCGCGCGCTCGTCGACGCGGCCGACGAGAGCCGTGCCCTGCACGTGCGCCTGCGCTCGGGCGGTTTCGTGATCGCCGTGCGGCGCGAGAAGTCCGGCGAGGTCGCGCTCACGCTCGGCAGCGACGACGAGGGCGCGGTGACCGTGCCGGCGCTCGACGATCGGCGCGCGAGCCTGCCGATCCTGCGCGTGGCCTCCGAGCTCTTGCGCGCCGTGGTCTCGGTCGATCGGACGCAGGCCCGCAACCTGCGGATCCGCGGCATGCAGTCCGAAGTGCGACGCCTGCGCCGCGCGATCGCCTCGAGCCCGCCCCCGAGCTTCGTCAACGACGATCCCGATCGCCTCCGCACCGCGCGCGAGCGCGAGAGCACCGGCAGTGGCGGCACGCTCGCCCCGACCGCGCACCTGCGCTTCTCCAAGCGCTGGAGCGTGGCGCTCGACGGGCTCGATGCGCCGAGCACGTTCCTCTGCGGCGATCGGCTCGTCGTGGCGACCGAGCGGCGCCTCGTCGCGATCGGCCGTGATCGCGGCGAGATTCTCTGGCAGCACGAGGCGCCCTCGGCGGGCGCGTTCCTCGCCGGAACGAACGTGGTCCGCGTGCGCAGCGACGGCCTCGTCGAGATGCGCGAAGTGCACACCGGCGAGGCCGTGCTCGGCACCAAGCTCGCGCCGCGTGTCGGCGGCACGCCGCTCGGCCTCTACGCGGGCCAGGGCGCGATCCCGCCCACGGCGATCGTGTGCGAGGGCCGCGACCGGCTCGCCGCGATCGATCTGCGCACGGGCGAGCTGCGCTGGCGCTTCGTGAACCGAGGCGCGGGCGCGTTCCGGCTGCGGCGCGAGGGCCGCGTGCTGCTCGTCGTCGCCGGCGACGCGACCGTGCACGCGCTCGACGTGGTGACCGGCGAGGTGTGCTGGCGCTGGGTCGGCGCCGGCCGACACTGCCTGACGCCGCTGGTGATCGGCGAGACCGCGATCGTGGTGAGCGGCGAGCCCGGCCGCGGGGAGGCGACGCTCGTGGGGCTCGACCTCTTCTCGGGCGCGGAGCGGCACCGCACCGCGCTCGGCGCGCCCATCGCGTCGGCACCGATCGCGGTGCACGGTCAGGTCCTCGTGGCCACGACGGGCCCGCGGCGCGGCGCGCTCTCGCTCCACGATCCGGAGAGCGGCGAGGTCGTGTTCTCGGTCGCCGATCCCGGCGTCGGCGCAGGCGGCGGCGTGCTCGCGCTCGATCGCACGCTCTTCGTGAACGCGCCGGACGGCCGCCTCACCGCGCTCGACGCGTCGACCGGCCGCGCGCGCTGGGTCACGCCGCTCGCGAGCTCGCCCTCGGACGACGTGCCGCGCCGCCTGACGCCGATCCTGCGCAGCGGCGCGCTCTTCGTGCCGCAGGCGACGGTGCACGTGGTGCGGCCGAGCGACGGTCGCGAGATCGGCGCGCCCCTCCCCTGCGACCTCGTGCCGGACACGCTGCTCGTCGACGAGCGCGGCTGGGTCTTCGTGGGCGAAGAGAGCGGGCACCTGACGGCGCTCGCGCCCGAGGCGCGCCTGACCCTCGTGAAGGGCTGAGCGCGTGGCGGGCGAGGGCGGCGGCGCGCGCACCTTGTGGCGGGGCGTGCTGGCCGCCGCGCTCGGGCTCGCGCTCGTGCTGCTCGCCGTGCGGACGATGGTGGGCCGCATGACGCAAGCCCACGTCGACGAGATTCACCGGCGCGCCGCCGATCTCGCCGCGGCACGTGACGCCGAGCGCGGAGGATCGCCGAGCGAAGAGACGCCGAGCGCCGAGACGCCGAGTGAGAGCGGGCTCGTACCGCCTTCGTCTGCGCCCGCCGCACCGAGCGAGCCGCCGAGCGTGCCGGGGCCCTCCGCCGCTCCGCCCTCCTCCGTCGGCGCGAGTGCGACCACGGAAGGCACCGAGCCGAGCGAGCCGGAGACCGTGCCCCGGCACACCGGGACCCTCGATGCCGTCGCGATCCGCGGCGTGATCCGCGATGCGCTCCCGGAGATTCGGTTCTGCTTCGAGTGGCAGCTGAACGCGCACCCCGATCTGGCCGGCCGCGTCACGATGGACTTCACGATTCAGCCGGACGGAACGGTGACGAATGCCGGCGTGCTCGAGGACGCGCTGCACGACGACGTCGTCACGCGCTGCTTCACGCACGTGATGTCGAACCTGCGATTCCCTCCGCCCGAGGGTGGCTCCGTCGCCGTGCACTACCCGTTCGCCCTCGCGAACAGCCCCGAGGCGCGGCGGCCCGAGGGGATCTGACGCCGCCGGCGCGCGGAGGGCGCGCCGGGACGATCGCGACCTCGCGCGAGATCAGTTCGCGCTCGATCGATCGATCGTGATCGGCGCGATCACCGTGCGGCGATCGGGGCGATCGGCGTCGTAGGCGACGGCGGCGAGGCCGTGCATCGTGCCGCCGAGCGTCCAGCGCAGGGCGATCGGGATGCGCAGCTCCGTGCCCGAGGCGAGCGCCGTGAGCTCGATGCGGACGAAGCCCGGCCGGCGCGGCTCGACACCGATCACGCCACCGGTCGCCGAGAAGCGCGCGAGCAGGCCCTCGTCGCGCACGTCGATGCCCGCCGGAAGCTCGAGCAGCACCACCGGGTGCGCCACGGCCTCGTTCGCGTGCACCACGAGCTCGAGCGCCGAGCTGCCCTCGCTCGCGCCCACGTCGCCCTCGAGCGCCAGACGCAGCGGCGAGCCCGTCTCCGCGTCGAAGGGCGTCAGATACGCGGCCTCGGCGCGCACGAGGAGCGTCGCTCCCCCGCTCGTCGTCGCCGTCACGCCCACGCCACCGCTCGCGCGCTCGACCGGCACGACCGCGATGCCGTGATCGAACGACGCCTCGGTCGTGTGGCCCGCGGCGGTCACGCGCACGCTGGCGCCCGCATCCGCGCCGAGCACGCCGTACGCGCCGTTCGCCAGCCACCAGAAGAGCGCCTCACCGCCCTCGCGGGTGACGAGGTTGTCGTGCGCCATCGCGCCCGCCACGAGCGAGCGTGCGAGCGCGTCGCGACCGAGCTGGTGCGCACCGACCGCCAGCGCCAGCGAGGCCGCGATCTCCTCGAGCGTGCCCGCGCGCCCCGCCGTGGCGGTGACGAGCTGGCCGCTGCCTTCGGCATGCAGGTGCGCCGCCGCACGCTCGAACATCGCGCGCCCGTAGGCGTCTTCCGGGCTCGCGAGCAAGAGCGCCGCCGCCGCGCGCGCGAGGATCGTCGGCTCGTCGGGATAGCGGCGCAGCGTGCGACGCAGGTGCGCGCGGTACTGGGCAGCCTGCCGCGCGAGCGGATCGAGCGCCGCCTCGCTCCCATCCGCGAGATCGGCGATGCCCGAGGGCGCGAGCGCACCGACGAGCGCCGCCTCGGCGCGCACGGTACCGACGTCGCCGTCGGCATCGCGCATCGCGGCGTACGTCAGCGCGCCGATCGCCCGCTGCCGCGCCGATGCCGCCGCTTCGTCGCCCGCGTCCGCCGCCGACCACGCGACGATCGCGCAGGCCGTGGACAGCACGGGCTCGTCACCGTCGAGCTGCCCGCCGGGCGCCTGCGCGCGGAGCAGATCCGCGCGGAAGCTCTCGTCCAGACCGGCACCGGCGAGCGTCGCCGACCAGGCGAGCAGCGCCGGATCGCGATCGCGCACCTCCGCGAGGTCCGGATCGCGGTAGAGGCCATTCGGCGCGATCACGACGACCCGCGCCGTCGTCTCTCGCGCGCGCCCTTCCACGTCCACCGTGCCCGACCAGCTGCCGCCGTCGGTGATGCCCGCGATGCGGGCGCGGATCGGATGCAGGCCCGACTCGAGCGCGAGCTCGTAGCGAACCGTGCGCAGCGCCGTGGAGCCTTCGCGGAACGTGAGGATGGCGTGCGCGTGCCCCGTGCCGGTCGGCGAGAGCGAGACGTGCGTCAGCTGCGCCGTGCCCGCGGGCACGCGGAGCTGGCCCGGGCCCTCCCCGCTCAGCGCGCCCTCGCCCGTCACGGCCACCGTGAGCGCGCGATCGGCATCGCTCGCGTTCGTCACCGCGACCGTCACCTCGACCGGCTCTCCGGCGTGCAGGCGCGTCGGGAAGCGCGACGAGACGATCAGCGGCGAGCCGCGCAGCGCACGCGCCTCCACCACGGCCGGCATGCCATCGCGCGTGAACGCGAGCCCGACGAGCCCCCACGTGCGGGGCTCCTCGTCGAACGCGAGCGGGATCGCGCCGCCATCGAGCGCCGCGATCGTGCCGCCCACACCGCTCGTCGGCACGGTGGGCCGGCGCAGCGCGAGCGGCGTCGGATCCGGCTCGAAGACGCTCGGCACTTCCTGCCAGACCGCGAGACCGCGCGACACGGCGGCCGCGTCGGGGCTCGACGGGATGCCCGTCGGGTACTGGCCCTCGTACTGACCGAGGAGGTCCACCGTCGCGCGGCCGAGCTCGACGCCCGAGAGACGCGCGACGAGCGCGTCCTCGCCGACGGCGCGGCCGTACGTGCTCGTCGTCGGCAGCACGCGCGCCGTCGGATCGAAGACGTCGTCCCCGTTGCCGACGACACCGTCCGGGCCCGGCGAGGCGATCTCCCAGCCCGGCAGCGGCGCCCAGGAGCCGAAGCGCGGATGACCACCGTCCGGCCGGAGCACGAAGGGCCGGCCCCAGCCATCCACGAGCTCGCGCGCCTGGATGCTGCCGAAGGGCTCGGCGTAGATCTCGGTCGTGTGCTGGAGCCACGTCGAGGGATCGCCGAGACGGGCCCACGGGAGATCGAAGCCCTGCTGGCGCACGTAGGCGCGCAGCGCCACGAGCAAGCGGAACAGGCGCTCGCGCGTGATGCGGCGGGCGACCGAGTCGTAGGTGAACGCCGGATCGAAGGCGCGCAGGCCCGCGACCGTGAGGTCTTCGCCGCCGAGCCCCGTCGCGCCCTCGGCGCCGAGCTCGCCGCCGTCGGCCACGGCCGCGAGGATCTGCGCGTTGAACTCCCAGCGGTTGCCGTTCTGCACCGCCACGTCTTCGATGCGCTCGGGGACGGCCGCCGCGACGTAGCGCTCGATCGCCTGGAACACGAGCGCGAGGCGGCCCTCGACGAAGCGCGACTGCGATCGCCAGGGATCACGGAGCAGCGCGAGCGACTCGGGCGTCTCGGGGGCCGGCACCGCCTCGACGCTCGTGCCGCGCAGGACCCAGGGCGCGGCGACGTCGAGCGGCGTCATCACCGCGAGCGTGGCGGCGAGGAGCGCGCCCGACGCGGCGCCCGGATCGACGCGGAGATCGCCGAACGTGCGCAGCAGCTCCGCGCGGAGGCGGCTGGCGAGCAGGTGCGCGTCGTCGACCGGGAGCGCCGTCACGAACGCGCGCGTATCGGCGCGCGGCGCCACGACGGCCGCGTCTCCCTCGATCTGCGCCGCGAGCGCGTAGAGCTCTCCAGGGACCACCCAGACGCTCGTCGATCCGCCGCGGAGCGGGCGCTCGGTCGCGCCGTGGAGCGGGCGCGCACGCACGACGAGGATGCCCGAGTGTCCGGCCGGCACGTCGAGGTCGACCGTGCTCGCGTTCCCGGCCACGACCGCCTCGACGATCGCGCGCGGCCCCCCGTCGAGGGAGACGACGCTCACGGCGACCGGGAGGCGCGCGACGGAGCTCGCGCGCGCGATCTCGAAGTGCGCCGTGGTGCCGGCGCGCACGACCGCGCTCGTCGCGCGGATGCGCGCCGTTCCGTCGGGGTCGAGCGGGATGCAGCCCTCGAGGGGCGTCGCGCCGGTCGCATCGAGCGTGAGCGCCGTCGCCGCATCGCCGCCGCAGCGATCCTGCGTGCCGGCGGCGAGCGCCTGGAGCGTGACGTCGAACGTGGCGATGCCGCTCGCGTCGGTCGTGGCCGTGCGCGTCGTCATGCGCGGGCCGCTCAGCTGCACCGCGATGCCGGCCGGAGACGCCGCGCCGTTCACGTCCACGACGCGCGCATAGAGCCGACCCCCGATCGAGGGCACGAGCGCTCCGCCCTCGACGCCGAACGAGATCGCGCGCTCGACCCGCGCCACGCGCACCGTGGCGCCCTCGCTGAGCGCGCCGAGGCCCTCGGCCGTCACGTTCACCGAGATCTGCGTGTCGTAGAAGCCGCTCGAGAGACCGGGCGCGCGCCAGCGGAAGCTGCCGTGCCCGCGGGCGTCGGTGTCGAGCGTGCCCTGGCGCCCCCCGGGATCGAGCGGCGGGTAGATCACGCGCGCGTGCTCCACGGGCCGGCCGTCGCCGGTACGCACGACGACCTCCACGGCCATCGTCGAGTCCGGCTCCACGATCGTGTGCTCGGGCGCGAGGCTCACGATCATCGGGACGTCGCGCGGCGCGGCGAGCGTGGCCGACACGGAGGCCGTGACACGCTGCTCGCGCACGCCGACGCTCGCGGTGATCGACACGCCGCCCACGATCTCCTCCGGCACGTGGAAGACGTGTGCGAAGAGGCCCGATGCATCCGTCGTCACGGGGACGGGCGCGCCGAGCGGGCGCTGCGCCTCGTCGAAGAGCACGAGGCGCACTTCTTCGTTCGCGATCGGGAGGCCGCTGGCTCGATCGGAGAGGCGGCCGAAGCTCTGCACGTCACCGCCGATCGGCACCGCGGGCCGCGCCACCCAGAGCCGCAGGTCGCGCGGGGTCTGCGTCTGCACGGTGAGCTCGAAGCGGCGCTGGGCCGGCCCGCTCACGACGCGGATGACGACACCGAACGACTCCGGCGCGTCGGCCGGGATCGGGACGTCGACCGCGACGCGACCGTGCGCGTCGGTGTGGAACACGCTCGGCGCCGCGGTGGGGTCGAGCTGCGTCGTGATCTGGATCTCGGCGTGGGACGCCAGGCGCAGATCACTCAAGCCGACGACCTCGTAGACCGTCGTGAGCCAGCGCACCGTGCCACCGCGCGTCGCGCGCATGCCGCCCTCGAGCGAGAGCTCGACGCCGTGCACCTCGCCGCGGAGCGCGACGTGGCCCGAGGCCTGGGCGTGCCCGCGCGCAGGCGCGCCGAGGGCGACGAGGGAAGCGAGGGCGAGCAGGCCGAGCGTTCGGAGGAGCGTGCGCAGCATCGTGGGATTCGCCTTCTTCGAGGTCGCGTAGAGGCCGGTCATCGGACGTCCTCCGCGAGCGGGCGCAAGATCGGAGGAGGCGGCGGCGGGCGCGGTACCTCGGCGACCGAGGGCGGCTCCGCGCTCGCCTCGGGGCCGCGGTCCGAGATCTCCACGCCGCGCGAGGCGAGGATCGCCGTGGGATGCAGGCCCTCGATGCTCGGGCCGGCCTCGTCGACGAAGCTCACGCCGAAGCCACGCAGGGAGCCCGAGAGCGCCCAGCGCGCGCGCACCGGGATGCGCGTGACGCCGGCGGGCGCGATCGGCCGAAGCACGAGGTGCCACGTGGTGCCCTCGATGGTCGGCGGCTCCGCGAGGAGCGCGGACATCGCGTCGCGGGTGGGCTCGTCGAGCTCGGTGCCGGCCGGCATCTCGATGTCGACCGTGGGCCGCGTGAGCACGCGCGTGCCGCGGTTCTGGAGCGTGAGCGACATGCCCGAGCGCGTGTCGCGCGCGCCGATCGTGCCGGACCACTCGATCTCCACCGGCGCGGGCCGATCGGGCTCCACGTCCCAGGGCATGCCGTAGCGGACGTCGAGGCGCAGCATCGCGAGCGCGCCGGCCGGGAGAGCGAAGCGCAGCACGTGCGCGCCGGGGCGCGACGCGCTCTCGAGCGACGCCGTCGCGACGCCGTTCTCCGTGGTGAGCTCGACGGGCGTGCCGTCGATCGTGATCGCGATCGGGCCCGTGCCGGTGCCCGTCGTCAGGAGAGAGGCCGCCGCGCCGGCGAGCGCGCGCCCCAGCGCCGGCCAGCGCAGCGCGCCACGCGAGACCTGCGCGAGGCTGCGGACGAGCGGAAGCGCGCCCTGGCGATCCCCGCTCGCGATGCGCGCGAGCGCGAGGAGCGACGTCGGAGCGACGCGCGGCTCGGCCGAGCCGTCCTCGACGTCGGGCTCGAGCCAGGCGATGTCGCCGACCGTGACCACGCTGCGCTCGGCGCGCCGCAGCATCTCGTTCGCGCGCGCGTCGTCGTCGCCCGAGCGCCGCGTGAGCGCGAGCGCGGCCGCCACGCGCACCCACGTCTCGGGCGCGTCGACCGCTTCGGCACCCTCGTCGGCCGCGGCACGCCGGAGCAGCGTGAGCACGCGATCGAGCGACTCGCGGTGCTCCGGCATCGCCGTCGAGCGGGCGGCCGGCGCGAGCGCGAGCAGCACGAAGCTCGCCGGCTGTCGCGGGCCGTAGCCGTAGTAGGCCGAGCGCTCGGTGCTCGCGGCATCGGGGAACTGCACCGCGATCGCGCGCAGCGCCGCCTCGACGGAGGCCCCGTCGAGGTGCGCGTCGCCGTAGAGCGCGCCCACGACGAGCGCGAGCTGGAGCACGTCACGGCCCGCGAAGTACTGGTCCGCCGGGACGCCGTAGTCCTCCTGGTAGTGCACGTACTGCGCGAGCTGCGCGGCGAGCCCGTCGGGCAGCGGCTGCCGGTCCATCGCGTAGCCGAAGCCGCCCCAGAACGGATCGTTTCCCGCGAGGTCCGCCGGATCGCCGAAGATCGATCCCGCGACCGAGAGCCGGAGATCGGCGGGGCCCCGCGCCATGGCGCGGGCGGGCAGCGTGAGCGAGACCGTCGCGTCGTTCTCGACGAGCGCCTCGAGGTGCTGGCGCACGAGGCGCGCGTCCTCGAAGACGTGCATCGGGCGGCGCACGGCGTCGAGCGCCGCGCCGTCCTCGCTCGACGCACGCACGACGAGCGCGCCCTCGCCCGCGCCGGTCAGCGTGACGTCGACGATCTGCTCGGCCGCGTCGTGCGGCCCGGCCTCGACGACGCCCGTCGCGCCGACGTCGACCGTGAAGGCGCCTTCGACCGCCACTTCGATGCGTGCGCGCACCGGCGCGTCGGTGCGGTTCTGCAGGCGCACGGGGATGCGAAGGTGATCGCCGACCGTGGCCGCCTCGGGCACGGGCGCATCGACGGTCGCGGTCTGATCGACGCGCACCGAGCCGCGGCCCGACGTGATCCACCCCGACTGCGTCCAGGCGATCGCCTCGAGCCGGTAGGTGGTGATCGCGTCGGCGAGCGGCACGTCGACCGTGGCGTGGCCGCTCGCGTCGAGCTCGACCTCGCCCACGTAGAAGAGCGTGGCCGGGAAGTCCTCGCGGATGAGGCCGCTCGCCATCGGCATCACGTCCACTGCGTCGACGACGCTGTCTTGGTCCACGTCGGCCGGCTCCTCGCGCAGCTCGAGCTCGGCCGAAGAGATCCGAGCGCGCGAAGGCGCCGCCATCTGCGCCTCGGGAGCGAGCAGCTCGCCCTCGCCACCGTAGCCGCCCGTGCCCATGCCGTAGCCGGACGTGTCGTCCATCGCGTACATCGCCTCGGACGGCGGCGGCGCCATCGGCATGGCGGTCGCTTCGCTCGTCGTCGCGGTCACGACGCCGCCGCGCATCTCTTCCTGCGCCGCGAGCCCGAGGCGTTGGTAGGCCGTCGCCATCGCCGCGAGCACGTGCTCGCCCGGCGCGATCTGCGAGAGCTGCACCATGAGCGGGTCCTCGCCCGAGACCACGGCGTACGGAGTGCCGTGCGGGACCACGCGCGCGAAGGGATCGCGCACGTCGTCGGCGTTGCCGGCCACGCCGTCGGGGCCGGGGGAGCTCAGCTCCCACTCGAGCGCGCGCTCGCTCACCACGACCGCCGGATGCCGGCCCGTCACGCGGTGCATGACGAACGCGTGCCCCCAGGGATCGACGAGCGCGTCCGGCTCGAGCACGCCGAGCTGCACGAGCAGCGAGAGCCAGCGATCGGGCGGCGCGCCGGCCGAGGCGCGCAGCGCCGACGGATCGTCGGCGTTGGTGAGCGAGCTGAGCGCGACGAGCAGCCGGACGAGGCGCGCACGCGCCACGCGGCGTGCGGCGTTGTCGAACGTGAAGCTCGGATCGGCCTGCGTGATCATCGCGACCGTCATCCGCTGCCCGCCGAGCGTCGTGACCGCCTCGGGCGAGACGTAGCCCTGATTCACCAGCCACTCGACGACGTCCGGGGAGAAGTCCACCCGACGGCCGCTCGCGCGCGTGACCTGGTCGCGCAGCTCCTGCTGGCTGCCGAGCTGCTGCACCACGCCCTCGAGCACGCTCATCAGCTGGCCGATGCCGCGACGCACGAGCTCTTCGCGCGCGGCGATCGGATCGCGGAGGATGCCCTCGCCCGCCCCGTAGTAGCGGCTCCCGTCATCCCAGGGCTGCGAGACCAGCGGCGCGGCGCGGCTCTCGGGCTCGTCGGGCGAAACGCCCGCGGCGAGTGCCGCCCGCACGAAGCGCTCGTGGGTGGTGCCGCCACTGCGCACGGCCTCGCGGAGCTGGCCGAGGATCCACTCGACGGCATAGTCGCCCTCGCCCGCGAGCTGCGCCTCGTCGCGCGCGACCATCGTCACCCACGTGCGCGTCGGCGCGGCGCTCGTCGCGATCGCCACCTGCGCGTGCTCGCGGACCGCGTGGAGCGGGCGATCCGGCGTCACCGAGAGGGAGAACGCGTCCGAGGGCCGCACGAGCACGGCGGCCGAGGCGCCGACGCCGAAGAACGTCGCCCCGGGCTGATCCACGGGCGCGTGGGCATCGGCGGCCGACACCGGGCGGGCGCGGATCGACATCACGCCCTGCAGGCCCGCGGGCAGCGCGATCTGCGCGCTCTGCGCACCGCCGGCGACCCACGTGGAGGCGACGGCGCGGGAGCCGTAGAGCACCTCGAGCAGCACGGCGCGCCCGTTCGCCGTCGGGCGCCGCAGCACGTCCACGTCGACGTGCGCGCCCGGCGCCACGATGGGCGTTCGCACGCGCGGGAGCACCTGCGCGTCGAGCGCGACGCGCGCGCAGACGCTCGCGCTGATGGGCGGTGTGGTTCCGACCTCCACGTCGAACGTGGTGGAGGCGCCCTGCCCGGCGCAGTCGCCGCCCGAGAGCCGAGCCGCCGCGCCGCGCGGCAAGCGCACGGTCGCGATCGCCACGCCTTGCGCGTCCACGGTCAGGTGCTGGCGCCCGCCCGCGATCCCGAGCCCCGTCACGTCGAGCGTCGCGCCGGCCGTGATCGGGCGACCGCGCGGATCGTTCACCGTCAGGTAGAGCTGCGAGTCGACCTCGGGCACGAGGCCGCCCGCTTCGGCCACCGCCGAGACGAGCCAGCGCGTGCGCGAGAGCGTGTACGACGCGCTCGCCGTGATCGATCCGTAGGCCGGGTGCGTCACGCGCGCCCACGCCGACTCCACCGAGACCTCGCCGCTCAGGAACGTCGGCGCCGTGGTGTCGATGCGCGCGATGCCCGCCGCGTCGGTGACCAGCTCGGAGATCTCGCCCGAGCCGCGCCCGACGTGCAGCTCGACCTGCGCGCCGCGGATCGGCGCGCCCGAAGGCGTGGTCACGCGCACGCGCCCCGTCAGGTGCTCGCCCGGGCCCACCACGTCCTGATCGAGCGTGACCGACGCGGCGACGCGATCGGTCGTGCGCTGCACGACCTCGACGTTGCGCACGACGGGCGAGACCGCCGGGTCGAAGGCGAGCCGGATCTGGTAGGTGCCCGCCATCGCCGAGTCGAGCAGCTCGACGTCGGTCGAGACCGCGCCCGACGATCCCGTCGCGAGCTCGCGCTCGAGCAGCGTCGCACCGCGCGGATCGATCACCTCGATGCGCAGCGCGCGCTGCGCGACGGGCGCGCGATCCCGCACGCCACGCACGAGCGCGAACAGGTGCATCGTCTCGCCGGGCTCGTAGCGCTCGCGATCGGTGAGGAGCGCGCCCGTGCGGCTCGCGAGCTGCGAGACCGGGTACTGGAAGGTGCGGCCCGGCTGCCCCGCGCGGTGCACGCGCAGCAGGACCCAGGGCGAGGAGAGCGTGCTCTCGGGCACCGGCAGCGCGATCTCGAACTGCCCGCCGGCGGCGCTCCGCACGTGGGTCGAGCCCAGGTCCGTGACGCTCCCGTCCTCCTGGTACGCGCTCAGCGTGGCCTCGACCTCGAGGCCCGCGGTCGGCCGCAGCGTGGCGAGCCCCTCGACCTCGTAGGCGACGCCCGTGAGCAAGAGGCTCGCGCCCCGCTCGGAGCTGAAGGAGCCCGAGAGCGCCATCTCGTAGCCGACGTGGGCGCCTTCCTCGAGCACCGGGCTCTGCGCGACCGCGGGCGCCGGCCAACCTGCGGCGCCGAGCGAGGAGGAGAGAACGAGAAGGGCCGAGAAGAAAGAGACCTTCGATCGTCGGTTCATGAGCTCCTCGACATACGCACGCCCGCCCGCGGGACATCCGGCCCCGCGCACCCCATGGGACGCGCGAGACGCTACTTGGTTTCGACCCTCGCCGTCACGGGCCCTCGGCTGGTACGTCGAGCGGAGCCAGATCTTCCGGCACCGTCATGTGGAAATGGAAGCGGTGCAGGCGATTGTGCATGGTCATCGCCGGCCCGACGTCGCTCACGAAGCCGTGAGCGTCGAACCACGCGCGGAAGGGCCGCAGCACCTCCGGGTCGTTGTAGTAGATGCGCAGTCGCCCACGGCTGCACGTCGCGAGGATGTGCGCCAGGTCGGTCACCCGCGCGCGCAGCTCGGCGACCTCTTCGGGCGAGCGGCCGGCGTAGTTGTCGAGGTACTGGTGCGGGCCGGCGTTCACGTCGAGCATCGCCTGCTCGAGGTAGAGATCGACGTCGACCCCGCGATCGTGGGTCTGGTGGCGGGGGCCTGCGGCATCGAGATCGCCGATCGTGAGATGCTCGCCCGGCCATCTCCTTTGGTACTCGCGCGCGGCCGCGAGCACGAGCGTGACGAGGCCCGGGCGGGCCCACCGGTGCTCGGGCGTGGTGCTGCGCCAGACCACGTAGAGGCCGGCGGCCGCCTCGTCGTCCGGGAGCTGCCAGCGGCAGTCGGGGTACGGGGCGCCCTCGGCGCAGCGCGGATCGCGTGGGATCGCCAGCGCGGGCACGATGCACTGGTAGTCCTCGTCCGCCGGGGCGCCGTGCCGGGCGACGGCGGCGTCCGCGCCGAGCGGGGCTCCGGCGTCCGCTTCGACGCTCGCGTCGGCCTGCGCGGCTCGCTCCGCGCGCTGCTCCTCCACGACCTCCCCCGTCTCGCGCGCCGCCAGGGCGAGCACGATCGCCCCCGCCCCGAGCAGCGCGAGCACGACGAGGGGGGCGATGCGGGCGCGCGTCACGGGCGAGGCGGCTCTTTTCGCGGGCAGACGTCACGCCGACGGGGTCTGCACGTCATCGGGAGCGCTCCGCGGCCGAATCGAGAGCCTGAAAGGACGAGAGAAGGAGATGGCGACGAGTGGAGTTGAACCACTGACCTAGCGCGTATGAAACGCCCGCTCTAACCAACTGAGCTACGTCGCCGAGTTCCGGAAAGGGCCGCGAGTATTTCTCATCGCGCCCATCTGTCAATCCCCGATGGGAACAGGGGCGCCCGGCCGGGCGTAGAAGCCACGAGGTGCATGTTGCCGGCCGAAGCGGCATCATGGGTGTTTCGCGCCTCTCGGCCCGCTTTCTTTCTCGTTCTCCTCACGCCGGCCCTCGTGCCCAACTCCTCCACGCCCTCCCAGCGGCCCGGTCCCGGCCGCGGGCGTCGCGACCCGACGCCGACCGCTCGCCGGATCTCGGCGAAGATGGCCGCGGTGTCGCCGCCGGAGATGTCGGTCGGCAGCCGCGTCGCGAGCCGGGTCGGCGTCGCCGCGCTGGTGTGGGGCGTTCTCGTCGGCACGCTCGTCGCGCTCGCGCTCGTCGCCGCGGGCGTGACCGACCCACGCGCGCTCCTCGGCGTGCTCGCCGCGGCGCTCGCCTCGGGCATCGCGGCCTTCGTCGTCGTGCGCCGCGTCTTCGCGCGCCGGCTCTCGCGCGTGGCCGAGCTGATCGAACAGCGCGCCGCCGAGCGCTCGACGACGGCGCTCCCGCTCGAGCAGGACAGCGTCGACGACGCCGAGCTCGATCGCGTGACGCTCGCGATCAATCGCCTGCTGCGCACCGTCACGCTCGACCGCGGCGAGGCGAGCCGCTCCTCGCCCGATCAGAGCACGCGCGAGCTCGTGCTCTCGCAGGATCTGACGCGCGTGACGAGCGAGCTCGAGCAGCGCCTGCGCGAGCGACAGATGCTCTTCGACGTGCTGCGCGAGAGCAGCAAGACGCACGATCTCGAGGCGGTGCTGCAGCTGCTCGCGAGCCGTCTCGGCGGCGTGCTGCGCTTCCGCGAGGTCGCCATCCTGCTCGACGACGAGAAGGGCAAGTTCACGATCCGCGCGGCCTGGGGCTTCGAGTCGCCCGAGAAGCTGCTCGGCCGGCAGATCGAGCCCGGCGAAGGCATCACGGGCGAGGCGCTGCAGACCGGCAAGTCGGTGCTCGTCTCCGACGTGGACGAGGCGCCCGGCTATCTCGCGTTCTGGGGCGAGGTCGCGCGCACGGGATCGTTCATGTCGGTGCCCATCCGCGCGGGCGGCCGGATGATCGGCCTGCTCGCGCTCACGCGGCCGCCGAGCGATCGGATCTCGGAGACGGAGTCGCGCCTCGTGTCGGCGCTCGCCGATCAGGCCGCGCTCGCGATCGAGAACGCGCGCCTCTTCGCCAAGCTCGAGGAGCTCTCGACGCACGACGAGCTCACCGCGCTGCCGAACCGGCGCTCGTTCAAGGAGCGCCTCGCGCGCGAGATGGCCGAGAGCCGGCGCTACGGACACCCGCTGAGCGTGATGGTGATCGACGTCGATCACTTCAAGAAGCTGAACGACCGCGAGGGGCACGCGGCGGGCGACGAGGCGCTCGTCGAGGTGAGCCGCGTGCTGCGCGCATCGCTGCGCGAGGTCGACATGGTGGCGCGCTTCGGCGGCGAGGAGTTCGTGGTCATCCTGTCGCGCACGGCCGAGGTCGATGCGCAGAAGGTCGGCGAGAAGCTGCGCGACGCCGTGGCGGCGATCGACGCGCCGTGGAGCGCAGGGCAGCCGCTCGGGCACCTCTCGGTGAGCATCGGCGTGGCTCAGCTCGAGGAGGGCGAGGACGGCCCGACGCTCGTGCAGCGCGCCGACCGTGCCGTCTACGTGGCGAAGAAGGAAGGGCGCAACCGCGTCTCGCTCCCGCCGCCGCCGCCGAGCAACCCGCCGCCCGCGCCGCCTCCCAGCGCCGAGTGAAAGAGCGGCGCCGAGGGAGGCGAGGCGTCAGGGCGCGCAGCGCGCCCAGCGCACGCTCGCGCCGTGCCCGGTGAGGGCGACGATGCCGCCCGGGCCCACCGCGATGCGCGGCGAGAGCAGGCCCGCGACGACCAGCGGCTCGCCGATCGCCTCCCCGAGGACGACCCGCAGCCGCGTCTCGTGGGGCGCGCTCGCCTCGACGGCGCTCGGCGCTTCCATCGCGAAGAGCGCGGCGCTCCCGAGCGGCTCGGCGTCGATCGTGATCGGATCGCCGTAGCCGAGGCCCGGCACCAGCGGCAGCGCCCGATCGGACGAGCCGACCGTCACGATGCCGACCGCGCGCGTCGCGCCGTTGCCGACCGCGGCATAGCCGAGGCGCGCGCCCACGACGGCGAACGAGGGCGGCTCGCCCGCGAGGTTCAGCGGCTGCGCCACGGTCGCTGGGCCGGGCTCTCCCTCCGACCCGAACGAGACGCGATGCACGACGGAGATGCCGGCACGGGCATCGACGAAGTAGAGCAGGCCCGCCGCGTCGAAGACCGGCGCCGCCGCGGTGCCCGCCTCGGGCGTCACGTCGTGCGGCTCGCTCACCACCCCGGCGGCGTCGACCCGCGCGACGCGCACGTGCGCGCTCGTTCCGACGGGCGCCGTCCACGCGACGAGGGTGCCCGCATCGACCTGGGCGATGGCCGCCGGGTAGCGCGCGTCCGCGCCGGAGGGCGCGACGACGAAGGCCGCCAGGACCGGGGCCGGCGAGCCTGCCTCGAAGCGCGCGAGCCGCACCGCGCCCGCCGAGTCGATGGCGGCCACGCCCATGTGCGTGTCGTCCAGGCGCGTGACGACCGGCGGCGCCGCACGGTGTGCCGCATCCCCCCCCGCGTCGAGCTCGAGCACACCGAGCGGGCTCGGCGCGCCGCCCGGCGCGACCCGCGCGAGCCGGATCGTCTCGGGAGCGCCCTCGAACGCGGCGACGACGAAGGCGCCGTCCTCGAGCGCGACGTCCGCCGCGCTCGCGCCCTCGATGACGGGCTGCGCGCCCTCCGCGGCGAGCACGCAACCGTGTGCGGGCGGCGTCACGTCGGCGAGAGGCCCCGCCGGCACCACGCTGTCGGGCACGGGCGGCGGATCGTCGAGGCCCACGAGGTCCGTCGGCGCGGGCGCGCTCGGAGGCGGCGCCGAGCTCGGAGGCGGCGCCGAGCGCGGAGGCGGCACCGAGCTCGAGGGGACCGGCGGCGCCGAGTCACTCCCGCCGCACGCGACCAGCGCGAGCGCCGCGAGAAGCGACGCGCCGCGCCCGATCCGCCAGGACTCGGCCCTCACGTGATCAGCAGCGATCGCCGAAGCACGCCGCGACCTGCGAGCTGCACACGGTGGTGACGCACGTGATGCCGCCGCCGCCGTCGCACTGGCCCGTGATGAACGCGTTGATCGCGCAGTTCGCGACGTTGTTCAGGAACACGCGCGAGCTCGGGCAGGTCGAGGCGCCGCAGTCGGCGACGCAGCCGAGGTCGAAGCCGGGGATCGGACCGCCGCCGCCGAAGTCGAAGCAGCTGAACAAGCACGTCAGCGCCTCCGAGCAGCTGTGCAGCTGGCACATGCCGCAGTCCTGCTGGCAGTTGTTGCAGGTCTCGTTCGCGCTCGGCTCGCAGCGCATGTTCCCGCAGAAGGCGCACGAGCCGCAGTCCTGCGAGCAGCTCGCGCACGTCTCGGTGCCGCGGCAGCGGCCGTCGCCGCACGAGGGGCAGTTGCCGCAGTCGCGCGGGCAGCTGAAGCAGTCCTCGCCGCTCGACGCGGTGCACATCCCGTCGCCGCAGCGCGGGCAGGCGCCGCAGTCCGGCGCGCAGCTCGAGCACGTCTCGCCGCGATCGGGCTCGCAGAAGCCGTTGCGGCAGGTGTCGCAGATGCCGCAGTCACCGGGGCAGCTCGAGCAGCTCTCCGAGCTCTGGCAGGTCCGATCGCCGCACGTCATGCAGAGGCCGCAGTCCTGCGGGCACGTCGCGCAGCTCTCGGTCGACTGGCACGTGCGATCGCCGCACGACGCACACACGCCGCAGTCGGCGGGGCACGTCGAGCACGTCTCGGTCGACTGGCAGGTGCGATCGCCGCAGCTCGCGCACGCGCCGCAGTCGGCCACGCAGCTCGAGCACGTCTCGCCGGGGTCGCAGACGCCGTTGTTGCAGGTGCTGCAGCTGCCACAGTCGCCGGGGCAGCTCGCACAGTCCTCACCGACGTTGCACGTGCCGTCGCCACAGCGCACGCAGGTGCCGCAGTCGCCGGGGCAGCTCGCGCAGGTCTCGCTGGCGTCGCAGAGGCCGTTGCCGCAGGTCGGGCACGCGCCGCAGTCGCGCGGGCAGTTCGTGCACGTCTCGCCGAGCGCGGCCTCGCAGGCGCCGTTGCCGCAGCTGTCGCACGCGCCGCAGTCGCCCGGGCACGTCGAGCAGGTCTCGCCGATCGTCGGCTCGCACATCGTGTCGCCGCACGTGTGGCACATGCCGCAGTCGGTCGCGCAGGTGCTGCAGTCCTCGGTGCCGTTGCAGAGGCGATCGCCGCAGACGGGCTGCCCCGCGTCGTTGCCGCCGTCGCGACCGGTGTCGGGCGCGCCGTCCTGGAGCGGGCCGACGTCGGGCGTCGGGCCGGCATCCATGTGCTCGGTCGGGATGTCGCGCAGCTGCGAGCGGCCGCAGCCGACGGCGAGCAAGGTGGCCGCGAGCGAAGCGAGAAGGACGCAAGAAGTACGCGACATGACGAGCTCCGAGGGGCGAGACGGAGAAAGGACGCGCGGACGGGAGCGCCGCAGCGGGGGAAGATAGAGAAGAAGGTAACAAAAGACCACGCGAGTGCCCGTGAAAGCTCACGAATCGGGCACGGAGGGCGCGATCAGTCCCCCGCGGGCTCGTCCTCGAGCTCCTCGGGCGGGCGGTAGCGCGGGCCTTCCCAGCGAGGGAGCCCGGTGGCCACGAAGCCTCGGAAATCCAGGCCCGCGAGCAGCACCCAGTCGGTCGTGCCGCCGCGGGGCGCCGCCTGATCCAGGGCCGAGGCCGTCACGTAGCGCGCGCCGAGGCGCAAGAACACACCCGTGCTGCTCTCGTCGGGCAAGAAGAGCGGCACGTCGACCCCGAAGCCGATCGCGAGACCCACGCCGGCCTGCGCATCGAAGGGGCCGATCGCCGCCCCGAGCTCGAGGCCGACCGAGTCGATCAAGAGGTCGACCCAGCGCACGCGCGTCATGCCGCCGAGCAAGAAGCGCGGCAGGAAGAGCGGGCGGATGTCGACACCGATCGTCACGCGCGAGTCGCCTTCGGGGCGCCACTCGCCCGCGACGAAGAGGCCGCCCGAGTCGAGGATGCGCGCGCGCAGCTCGACGAGCGCCGCGCCGGTCCACGCGGGATGCACGCGATCGGCCGTGACGGCACCCCCGAGCACGCCCGCGGAGAGCGCGAGGTCGCGATCGAGGCGGCCGTACACGCCGTCGCCGTCCTGCGCACACGCAGGCGCGGGCCCTGCGAAGAGGGCCGCGAGGGCGAAGAAGAAGAGGAGCGAGCGCCGCACGCGAGCCTCAGCGCGTGAAGGGCATCTGCATCTGGATGGGCGCCGTGCCCTCGGGGGGAGGCGGCAGCTGCCAGGTGTTGACGTTGTTCTGCAGGCAGCGCGCGAGCTGCTCGTTGCCCGTGGTGTTGCGGTCGATGCTGGCGCCCTGGGCGTGGCCGCGCGCATCGATGTCGAAGCCGATCGCCACGGTGCCGCGGACCGGGTCGCGCGAGGTCGCCGAGGCATGCTCGAAGCACGACGTGGCCTGCGGCAAGAGGTACTGGCGGATGAAGCGCCGCACCTGCGTCGAGTACATCTGCATCTGGTAGTCGGGCTCTTCGCCCTCGGCGGCGACCGTGTCTTGCATCGAGCCCCAGTCGGGCGTCGTGCCGGTACCCGTGCCCGTGCCCGTGCTCGTCCCGCTGCCCGTCCCCGTGCTCGTCCCGCTGCCCGTCCCCGTGCTCGTCCCGCTGCCCGTGCCCGTGCTCGTCCCGCTGCCCGTGCCCGTGCTCGTCCCGCTGCCCGTCCCCGTGCTCGTCCCGCTGCCCGTCCCCGTGCTCGTCCCGCTGCCCGTGCCCGTCCCGCTGCCCGTGCTCGTGGGTCGCGTGCCGCCCGTGTGCGCGCCCGTCGGCCGCGGCGCGTCGGGGTGCGCGGCACCGCCGCCGGTGGAGCCCGTCTGCGTCGTCGGCGGCGTCGTGCCCGAGCCGGTGCCCCCGGTGGTTCCGTCGTCGCGATGCACGACGTGCGCGCCGCTCGTCATCACGAAGTCGTCGTCCGGCACGTCCACGCCATCGGGCGCGCTCGGATCGCCCGTGCCCGAGCCCGGCTCGGTCGTCTCGGCGGTCGCGACGGCGGGCGGTGCACTGCCGTGCAGGAAGAGGTACGTGACGCCCGCGCCGAGCGCGAGGAACGCGAGCGCTCCCGCCGCGAGGACCGCGTACGTGCGCCCCTGCGACTGGATGCCGATGCCGCCGAGCGTGACGGTGCCCGTGGAGCCCGCGCCGGTCGCGCCCGCGCCCGTCTTGCCGGAGCCCGTCGTCGTGCCCCCGCTCGGCGCCGGCGCGCTCGCCCCCGGCGCGGCCTGGATCGGGGTGCCGCACTTGTTGCAGAAGCGCGCGTCATCGGAGTTCTGGGCTCCGCAGCTCGAACAGAAGCTCATGGCTCGCGGAGTCTACACGACGGGGCGCCACGAGCTTGGAGCGGCCCGCTCGGGCACACTGCGGGAGTGAGCCACCCTTGCTCGTTCTGCGGCGCGCCGCTCCCCGACGCTCCGGCCGGCATGGCCGTGCGCTGTCCTTCGTGCGGCAACCTCGCCGCCACGCCCGCGCTGCCGCGCACTCTCGCCAGCCTCCCCACGCCCCCTCCGGGATCGCTCGCGCCCACGCCCTTCGGCGCCGCGGCCCCCTCCGGCCTTCCGTTCTCGAGCGTCGACCAGCCCAAGCCCGCCGCCGCGCCTCCGCCCGCCGTGAACATGCCCTCGCGAGCCGGCGGCGTGGACGAGCTCGTCGGCGGCGGCCTCACGATCCTCGGCATCTCGGCGATCAAGATCGCGCTCTTCTTCGGCTTCGGGCTCCTCTTCAGCTGCTTCTCGGGCCTGATCCTCGCGCTCCTGCGCTGACGTGAGGCGCCCGCGCTGCGTGTCGTTCCCGTGGCGCAACGCTTCGTCGCCACGCCTCCCCGATGCGCGCGCCTCTGCCCGTCCTCATGCTCTCTCATCATGATCAAGATCCGACGCTCGAGTGACCGCGGCGCTGCCGACCACGGCTGGCTCGACTCCAAGCACACCTTCTCGTTCGCGGGCTACCACGACCCTGCGCACATGGGCTTCCGCTCGCTGCGCGTGCTCAACGAAGACCGCGTCGCGGGCGGTGGCGGCTTCCCGACCCACGGGCACCGCGAGATGGAGATCGTCTCCTACGTGATCGACGGCGCGCTCGCACACCAGGACTCGATGGGGAACGGCTCCACGCTGCGCCCCGGCGACGTGCAGCGCATGACCGCCGGCACGGGCGTCTATCACAGCGAGGAGAACGCCTCGCCGCGCGAGGGCGTGCACTTCCTCCAGATCTGGATCCTGCCGGACACGCCGCGCCTCGCGCCCGGCTACGAGCAGAAGCACTTCGCGGCGCGCGAGCGCCAGGGCCAGCTGCGCCTCGTCGGCTCCCGCGACGGGCGCGAAGGCAGCATCGTCATCCACCAGGACCTCGCGCTCTACGCGGCGCTCCTCGAGCCCACGCATCGCGTCACGCATGCGCTCGCGAGTGGCCGCCACGCGTGGGTGCAGCTCGTGCGCGGCACGGTGCGCGTGAACGGCGAGACCTTGAAGGCCGGCGACGGTGCCGCGATCTCGGGCGAGCGCGAGGTCTCGATCGAGGCCGATACCGGCGCCGAGCTCCTGCTCTTCGATCTCGCCTGAGCGAGAATCAGGGCGACGGCGGCGGCGTCTCGTACGCGCCCGGCGGCGCCGGCACCACGACCTCGGTCGGCGGCGGCGGCGTGCTCGGCGGGACGAGAACGGGCATCGGCTCGGCCGGCGGGGGCGGGGGCGCCACGTACACGGCGCCCCCGCTCGTCGGCTCCCGAGGAGCGAGCTGCGCGGGCGCATTCGGATCGTCGGCGTACGGCTCGACGTCCATCGTGTCGAACTGGAAGCCGATGCCGGCCGTCACGTACGCGCGGCTCGGCGTCTCGGCGCCCACGGGAGCGTTGTCGCCGTAGAACATCCCCGCCCATCCGCCCGTGACCTCGAAGCGGAAGACGTCGATCGGGATGCGCACGGTGATGAAGTGGTCGAAGAGCAGCGTGTCGTGCGGGACCGTGCCCGTGGTCGACGCCGAGCTCGCCCAGCGCACGTCGCCGAAGCTGCCGCCGAGGCGGACGCCGCCGGCGAATTCGAAGTACGGGACCTCGAAACCGATCGCGAACTGGGCGGCGGGCTGCACGTAGATACCGTCCAGCTGGTAGTAGGACGAGCCGCCCCCCGTGCCCGAGAGATAGCTCGAGTAGCCGTCGCCGCTCGCCGCGCCCACACCCACGACCAGCGCGGCCTCGATGCGCAGGATGCGGGCGTGGACGTACGTGCCGAGACCCAAGCTGCCGGCGTGGTGCTCCGTGTTGTCGTCGGTCGTGCGGAGGAAGTCGCCGTCGTAGCCGCCCATGATCGAGAGGTAGCGGACCGGCGAGTAGGCGACGCGCGCCGACACCGTCGAGCGCATCTGCTCCATCGTGCCGGCGGACGCCGCGACGTCCATCTGGCCTTCGTGATCGAGCAGCGGCGTGTACGGCTGGTGCGGCGCCGCGTAGCGCGAGTAGGTGCACGAGGCGCAGAGCGAGACGACGACGAGCGCGGTGACGGCCGCGAAGCGATTCCCCATGCGCCGCAACATACGCGACTTCTTCAGCGCGCGCCGTGGATCACGCGCGTCCCCGCGGCCGTGATCTCGAGCGCCTCGATCGGGCCCATGTAGCGGCGGCCGAGGCCCACGTCGATGCGGAAGACGCGCTCGTCGCAGCCGCGCGTGACGCCCTCGTGCTGCACCGTGTGGCCCACCACCATGCGCCGGACCTGCGCGGCCTCGAGCGCCTGGGCGAGCGCCGTGCACGTCGCGGCATCGTCCGACTCGGCGAAGCCGCGGTACCAGATCGGGCCGGTCGGGCCGTCGAGCACCGGCGGGAGTGGAGCCTGCCCGAGGAGGAACGCGCGCGCGCCTTCGTTGATGCGATCGAGCCCGACCTCGATCGCCTCGCGCGTGGCGCCGCCGTGCACGAGGAGCGTGTCGCCCACGACGACGATCGTGAGGTGCGTCGCGAGCCGAAGCGCCATGGGCCCGCCCGGATGGAACGCGCCCACGCGACCGCGCGCCTCGGCGGGCACCTGGCGCGCGAGCGAGCGCGGGGCCTCGTCGGCGTACTGGGCGAAGTCGGCCATGCCGCCCGGCGTCACGTACCGGAAGTCGCCCTGCGCGTTCATGATCTCGTGGTTGCCGTTGAGCGCGAGGAAGTGGCCCCCCGCCTCGCTCGCCTCGGCCGAGAGGCGATCGACCGTCTCGAGGATGGCCTCCTCCTGGTCGCCTCGATCGAGCAGGTCGCCCGTCTGCACGACGAAGAGCGCGCCGCCCGACCAATGGCCCGCTTCGTCCACCGCGCCCGCCGCGCGCAGGATCGCCAGCAGCGCATCGAGATCGCCGTGCACGTCGCCGATCGCGACGAGGCGCTCGGGCTGCGGGTAGCGCGAGGGCGGGAGCGGCGCGACGTGAACGGGCGCCTCGGGCGTGTGGCGCGCGGCGCTCTCGCTCGCCGTGGAATCGTGGCCGCGACGATGCGCCGGGCGCGAGCTCGTCTCGGGCGCGCCACTCGAGCAGGCGCCGAGGAGCGTGACCAAGAGCACCGCGCGCAGGTCCATGACCTTCCGGGTCTACCACGAGCCCTCGCGCGGCCCGCACGGCTCTCGCATACTCGCGCGCCACGATGCGCCCGCCTCTCGCCGCTCTGCTCGGGATCGCCTTGATGACCGGGATCTCGATCGCCACCGAGACGATGACCGCGTCGATGCTCGTCGCACCGGATGGCTCGCCGCTGCCCGCGGGCCGCACGTTCCTCTCGGTGACGCTGGGCTGCACGTTCGGCGCCGCCGTGCTCGGCGGCTTCGCCGCCGCTCACGCGACGAGCGGGCGACGGGCGATCGTCGTGGGCGCGGTCGCCGCGGCGGGCCTCGCGCTCGGCGTCATCGCGAGCCTGCACGCCCCGCCCGACGCTCCCCTCGTCGTCGCGTGGGCCATGCCGGTCCTCGCCGTGATCGGCGCCCTCGCGGGTGGCGCGGTCCGCCGAGCCGTGCCGCGCTGAGCGCGACGCGCTCGACCGCGCCGCGCGTTCGCGAGACGATCCGCTCCATGAGGCTGGGTCGCGTCGCCGAGATCTCGAAGGTGTTCATCGACGAGGGGCTCGGCTTCCTCACCGAGACGCGCGCCGCGCCGAAGGAAGGCGAGGCCCCGCCCGACGCGACACCGTCGATGACGAACGCCGAGATCGCGGCGCGCCTGCGGCGCACGCTGGAGAAGCTCGGCCCCACGTTCGTGAAGTTCGGGCAGATGCTCTCGACGCGCGTCGATCTCTTCGGCGAGGAGATCACGAGCGAGCTCGCGAAGCTGCAGTCGAGCGTGCCGCCCTTCCCCACGCCGGAGGCGCGCGCGATCGTGGAGGAGCAGCTCGGCCGCCCCCTCGCCGACGTCTTCGCGTCCTTTCCCGACGCGCCCGTCGCCGCCGCTTCGATCGCGCAGGTCTACGACGCGCGCCTGAAGGACGGCACGCGCGTCGCCGTGAAGGTGCAGCGCCCGCGCCTCGAAGAGACGCTGCTCTCCGACCTCGAGGTGCTCGTCGAGGTCTCGGGCGCCGTCGATCGGCTCGTGCCCGCCTACCGGCGCAGCATGGTGCACCGCGTGGCCGAGGAGTACGCGCATCGCGCGCGCGGCGAGCTCGACTTCACGGCCGAGGCCCGGATCCTCGAGGAGTTCACGAGCGTGCTCGAGACGCACGAGCGCTTCCGCATCCCGAAGGTGCACCGCGCGCTCTCGACGAGCCGCGTGCTCGTGATGGAGTGGCTCGAGGGCACCAAGCTCGATCGCGTCGCGGGGCCGACCGGCCTGCGCGAGGCCGGCTACGACCCGCCCGCGTTCGCGCGCGCGCTGCTCGCGCTGCAGGTGTCGATGGCCTACGAGCACGGCCTCATCCACGGCGACACGCACCCCGGGAACCTGTTCCTGCTCGGGGAAGGCAAGATCGGGCTCATCGACTTCGGCCTGCACGCACGCGTGCCGCCGAAGCTCCGCGACAAGATGCTCGAGATGGTGCTGCACCAGGCCGCCGGCCGCATCGACGAGGCCGTCGACGCCTACTGCGAGGTGCTCGAGCCCGAGCCTTCGGTGGATCTGCCCGCGTTCAAGCGCGAGCTGCACGAGGTCTTCGAAGAGGCGGGCACCACGGGCGCGCGCACGATGAGCGAGGGCCCGATCACGAAGCAGCTCGTGCGCGCGCTGCGCGTGGCGAGCAAGCACCGCATCAAGGCGCAGTCCGAGCTCTTCATCGTGATCCGCAACCTCACGATCGTGGAGGGCATCGTCGCCCGCTACTGCCCCGATCTCGATCCGGTGCCGGTCGTGCGCGAGATCACCGCCGAGATCGTGCGGCGGCGCCTGACGGGCCCGCGCATGCGCGAGCAGATGACGCAGCTGATGCCGCAGATCGTGCTCACGATCTCCAAGCGGCCGCAGCTCGTCGAGCGCCTGCTCAAGCTCGAGCGCTCGTTCGTCGAGGCCAAGACGCTCGGCGCGTTCCTCGAGAAGGAGGACGTGATCCGGCGCGAGCCGCCGCCGAAGCCACCCGTGCTCGCGATCGGCATCGCGCTGTCCGTCGGCGTCGCGATCGGGGCGCTGCTCCTGCACGCCTTCGGCGGCTGAGCCGTCACGTCATGGCGCGTCGAGCGCGATCGGCGCGTCACTCGGCGCCATCGTGCTCCCGATGAGCACGCCTCCGGCGACGTAGGTCGCGGTCTGGGAGGCGGGTAGCACGTCGTAGGTGTAGTCGTGCGCATAGGGCACGAGCTCGGCCTCGACGACGCGCGCGCCGTCGAGGAGATCGCCCGGGCGCAGATCGGAGAAGAAGCGGCCATCGGCGGTCGGATGCCCAGGGCTGATCTCGAGCACGCGGCCCGTGTCGAGCACGACGCGCACGACGCGGTGATCGCCGCCGACCCAGGTGCGATGCACGGCGGCGAGCGGCACGGCGACGAGCGCGCCGCCCTCGGCGCTGTAGACGAGGTCCCCGACCGCGAGGTCGGCGATGGCGCGCTCGCCGCTCGGCGTCGCAATCCGGGTGTCCGGCGAAGCGCAGGTGCAGAGCGGGGCGCACCCCGCAGGGCACGAGCCGGCCGCGGTGGGCGGTGTGCAGACCGGCTCGCCGCTCACCGGGCCGGCCGGATCGCAGCAGATCTCCCCGGCCGCGCAGCACTGACCGCCGCAGCAGGTCCCGCCACACTTGGTGGTGCAGGGGATCTGCACGCAGCTGCCGCCCGTGCAGTACTCGTTGTCCGCGCAGACGTGGCCGCACGAGCCGCAGTTCCGCGAATCGTTGTACGTGTAGACGCAGGTGCCGGCGCAGCACATCCGCGGGTCGCCGCCGCAGCCGCCACTGCACGCGCCGCCATCGGCCGCGATGCTCGCATCGTCGCCCGCGTCGCCCGTGACGACGGCGGCATCCGTGCCGGTGTCGGGCGACGAGCTGCCCGCGTCGGTGCCTCCATCGGCCCCGCCCGCATCGACCGCGCCCACTCCGGTGTCACGCGCGCCGACGTCGATCCCGGTATCCGCACCGGGCGTCGTGGCCGAAGGACAGCCGGCCGCCGCCGTGGCGAGCGCGAGCGCGAGCGCGAAACGACTGCTCCGTACGAGATGCATCTGGACCTCCCCCGAGTGAGGTCGAGCTTGCCGTCTCGTTGCGAGAGCGTCGAGCCGGCGAACGCACGCGCCTCGGACGGCGCGGCCCGGCGCCGTCAGTACTTCGGCGCGCTCGGATCGACCTCGCGCGACCAGGCGTCGATGCCGCCCGTGACGTTGTAGACCTCGCGGAAGCCGAGGCGGATCACGTGCTCGGCGGCCGCGCGGCTGCGCACGCCGTGGTGGCAATAGAGGACGATCGGCATCGCGCGGTCGACCTCGTCGAGGATCTCGGGGTCGTCCGACGAGAAGCGCACGGAGCCGTCGAGCTTCACGATGTCGCGCTCGTCCTCGGTGCGGACGTCGAGCAAGAGCATGGGCTTCTTCTTCGCGATCATGTCGGCGAGCGCCGTCACCGAGAGCGCGCGCACCTTCGGTGGCGCGTTGGGGTTCTCGATCTTGAAGCCCTCGGTGCTGCCCTGCGTGACGAAGTCGATCGTCATGCCGTCGGCACGACGCGCGGTCGCGGCGTCCATCGCGAGCACGACGCGACCGAGGTCGAGCACCAGGTCGGCCGGCCGCGCGGGCGCGAGGTCGAGCACGGCGTCGAAGCCGCGGTCGATCTCGAGGCGCACCTTCGCGGGCGTGATCTCGGCGTAACGCACGAACGCGTCCATCGCCGCCTCGGTGAGCATGACCTCGGGCGTCTCGACCGCGAGCTTGCCCGCGACGCCCACCGCCGCGGCGAGCTCGCCGGCGGCGGCCATGTCGGTGACGATGTCGGCGCCGCCCACGAGCTTTCCGTCCACGTAGAGCTGCGGGAACGTCGGCCAGCTCGAGTACTCCTTGAGCCCCTCGCGCACGGCCTCGTCGGCGAGCACGTCTACGGTCACGTAGTCCGAGAGCAGCTCGTCGAGGGCGTCGACCGTGCGCGACGAGAAGCCGCACGCCGGCGCGCGGCGGTTGCCCTTCATGAACAGCACGACCTTGCCGGAGGCGAGGATCGACTCGATGCGGGCGCGGACGGCGTCTTCCATGCGCGGGGTCTGGCGTCGACCGCGCGGATCGTCAATCCACCGGGGTCTCGGCGAACACCGGCTCGCCTCGGTAGGAGTCCTGCCGGCGCTGCCACCCGATCACGTGGTTGTCGGGCATCGCGCGCACGGCGTGATCGATCGCCGAGAGCACCGTGCGCATGCTCGGCGTGCGCGGCGGCGCGGCGTAGCGCGGGCCGCCGAGCGGCTGCGCGTAGACGTGCAGCTGCCAGCGCACCGGCGAGACCGCGCCGAGCGTGAGGAGGAACGCGTCGTCGAGCATCGTGCCCGCGAGCTCGACCGTGCCCTCGCGGTCGGCGCGCCACGAGCTCGGCTCGGCGCCCACGCGCTCGAGCGCGTGCGTGATGGCGTCGAGCAGCTCCGCGTCCGGTACCGCCTCGTCGTCGACGCGGATCGAGAGACGCTCGAACACCAGCGCCGAGCGCACCCCCGGCACGTCCGAGGAGGGGCTCGACACGAGCACGGGCGCGCCCCACCGGCGCCATGCGAGCGCCGCGACGAACGCGAGCACGACGGCGGCGCAGGCCAGGAGCAGGGTCGTCAGCACGTGCTCAGCTTGGATCGGGCCGTGCTCGCCCGCCCGGACGGAATGATCCGCCCGATCGCGCGCCGCGCATTGCGCGCGCCGAAAAGCCCTGCGTCGGCTACGCTTGTCCGTAGGCGTGACGTCCATCGAGCTCATGAACGGAAGCGCGACGGTCACGGCGCGGGCGGACTACCTGCTCGTCGTCGAGCACGGAACGCTCTCCACGCCCGAAGAGGTCCACCGCTACCTCACGGAGCTCGAGATCGCCTCGCAGCGCTTCCATCTGCGGCGCCTCCTGATCGACGCGCGCTCCGAGACCACCGACGAGACCCCATCGGCCGCCGATGCGCGCACCGCCACGTGGCGCTGGATCCGCACGCAGCGCGCCTTCGATCAGATCGCGTACGTGCTGCGCGACGAGATGACCATCGCGCGCGTGAACATGACCGCCCTCTCCGAGCGTCTGCCGATCCGCGCGTTCGCGGCCGTCGCCGATGGCCACCGCTGGGTGGCGCGCGCGCGGAGCCCCTCGACCTCGATTCCTGCGCCGCCCGGAGCCCGCACCGCGACGAGCTCGGTCCCGCCGCCGCCGATGGCGCCGCGCACGTCGACCCCGGGGCCGCGCCCCGGTTCGTCCACACCCTCGGCTGGCCAGCGCGTGACCACGAAGACGCGTGCGATCAGCGCCGACGACGCCGACGCGATCCTCAAGCGCAGCCCCACGCCGACGCCGCCGCTGCGGAACACCGTGAAGATGCCCGCGATGGACGCCGACGCGGCCGAGGCCGAGCTGCGACGCAAGCAGGGCCGCTGAGCGGCCCACCTCCGGCGCCCGTCAGCCCTTGCGAAGTCGGAAGAAGCCGCGGATCACCTGCGGCAGGCTGCCGCCGAGCACGCCGTGGAAGAGCTCGCGCATGCCCTCGTACTTGCCCTGGTACGGGAACCAGAAGGGCTCGCTCTGGAGGTAGCCGCGGTCGACCATGATCGCCTTCTGGTGCGTGAAGGTGAGCAGCCCTTCCGGGCCGTGGTAGCGCCCGAAGCCGCTGTTCTTCACGCCGCCGAACGGGAGGCGCGGGTTGCCCACGCTGACGACGACGTCGTTCACGTTCACCTGGCCGCACTCGAGCGCCGACGCGATCGCGAGCCCCTTCTTCACGTCGCTCGTCCACACGCTGCCGACGAGGCCGTACTGGTGATCGTTGGCGAGGCGGATCGCCTGCTCGACGCTCTCCACCTTCACGATCGGGAGCACCGGGCCGAAGGTCTCCTCGCGGTAGATCTCCATGTCCGGCCGCACCTCGGTGAGGAGCGTGGGCGCGTAGAACTGCCCGGGGCGATCGATGCGCTTGCCGCCGAAGAGCACCTTGGCGCCCTTCTCGATCGCGTCCTTCACGTGGCGCTCCACGGTCTCGATCTGGCGGCCCATCGTCATCGGGCCCATGTCGGCCTGCTCGTCGGGGCCGCCCACACGGATGCGCTCGACCTCGCGCGAGAGCAGCTCGACGAAGCGATCGTGCACCTTCGCCTCGACGAAGATCCGCTCGACCGAGGTGCACATCTGGCCGCAGTTCACGAGGCCGCCCCACGCGGCGGCCTTCGCGGCGCGCTCGAGGTGCGCATCGGCGCAGACGATGAACGCGTCCTTGCCGCCGAGCTCGAGCTCGACCGGGATCGGCTTCTTCGCCGCGGCGGCCATCACCTTGCGGCCGGTCGCGACCGAGCCGGTGAAGAAGATCTTGTCGACGTCGGCCTCGGCGAGCGCGGCGCCCGTGCTGCCGTCGCCCTGCACGACCTCGAGCACGCCGGTCGGCAGGCCGACCCGCTGGAAGATCTCGCGGATGATCTCGCCGGTGATGGGCGTGACCTCGCTGGGCTTGAGCACGCACGTGTTGCCGGCGATCAGCGCCGAGACGATCGGCACCATCGAGAGCTGGAAGGGGAAGTTCCAGGGGCTGATGATCGCGACGACGCCGACCGGGAAGTGCTCGACGTAGCTCGTCTTGCCCACGAAGAGCATCGAGGTCGGCACCTTCTTGCGCGCGAGCAGCTTCGGCGCCTCGTCGCGATAGAAGTCGAGGAAGAGCGGCACGCTCATGAGCTCGGTGAGGAGCGAGTCGACGAGCGGCTTGCCGGTGTCCTCGCTGATGCGGCGCGCGTACTCCTCGGCGTGCGTCTTCACGACGTCCTTGATGCGCAGGAGCAGCTCGAGGCGCCGCTCGAGCGTCGTCTGCCGCCAGCTCTCGAAGGCGCTCCGCGCACGCGCGACGGCGGCCTTCACATCGGCCTCGCTCGAGACGTGGAAGCTCGCGAGCTTCTCGCCCGTCACGGGGGAGCGCTTGTCGAAGGTGGCGTGGAGGCCGTTCGTGCTCTTGCCGTTGCCGTTGGTCGCGGGAGTGGTCATGGATGGAAAGGATGCCACTGCCTCGGGCCGGTGGGGCTCGCATCCGGGCGAGGAGCCTCACGCCCGCGGATGCGGGTGCGGCAGGTTCGCGAGCGTCCACGGATGCGCGTGGTGATCGCGCGCATCCGGCGGCGGTGCCCATCCGGGCTCGAGGCGCGCGCGCAGACGCCCGAGCGTGAGGAAGTCGCGCTGGCTGACGACCGGAAGGCCCGCCTCGAGCAGCATCGCGGTGGCGACACCGACTCCCTTCTGGTGCTGGCGCACGGGCACGAGGCGGCAGCCGAGCGAGATCACCTGGCTGCCGCACGCGGCACTGGCGTCGGTGAGCAGCGCGAGCTCGGCGCGCTCGGCCTGCGCGAGCGCGAGCATCGCCCGCGCGCCCGCGAGCATCTTCTCCGTGAGGTCCACGCCGTGCTCGTCCCTCACGCGCGCGCGACCGTGGAGCACGTCGAAGCCATCGCCGCCGTGCACGTCCGGCATCGAGCGGGGCGTGCCCATCCCGTGCTGCTCGGGACAGAACGGGATCGCGCGCATCGTCGGTAGACGCACGAGCTCGGCGATCGTGACGGCGAGCCCGTAGTCGGTTCCTTCGACGCCACACGGCCATCCCGCGAGGCAGCCGCTCACCAGCACGCGCCAGGGATCGGCGGCCGTCGGCGTGCGGAGCGCGTCGAGCACCTCCGGATGGTGGGGAAGGAGCGGCATCGGTCGAACGTGGCCGCCGACGCGACGGCTCGTCAACGGTCGCGGCAACGAAAAGGCCCGCGACCGGTCGGTCACGGGCCTCGGGCTTCGTCGCCCACGATCCTTCTCGAGCGGAGCCGACGCCCCGCCTGCGCTCACTCTCCGGCGCCGCCGAAGATCGCGAGGGCCGCAGCCCAGAGCGTGACGAGGCCTGCGCCCAGGGAGAGCACCGCCATGCCCATGAGCATGAAGTTGCCGCCGTTCGGCGTGGCGAGGACGAGCACCGCGCCGAGGAGCACGACGCCCAGCGTGACGTAGCCCGGGAGCGCGGCGACGTAGACGGCGATCGCGCCGACCGCGGCCGCAGCGACGACGGCCACGCCGATCGGGGCGTTCTGGCCGAGCGGGGTCATCATGACGACGGCCGTGCCGACGGCGATGGCGCCGAACACCGCCCAGCCCACCCAGCCGGCGATCACCAGCGTGAGGATGCCGACGACGAGGAAGAGCGCGCTGATCACGAAGTCCAGGATGAACGCCGGGTTGGCGCCGATGGACTGGGCGCGCTTGAGAACGGCGGCGTCGCGGTCGAGACGGGCGTCGAATTCACTCATGGCGGGCGGAGCCTAGTCGGATCCGGGGGACGAGCACAAGAGGCTCGGAAGGATCGAGGCCGGGTGCTTCGGCGGCGGCGGGACGGCAGCGGCCCCGTGGTAGGGTTCCCCGCGTGACGGCGTCCGCTGCGGGCGTGCCCGAGAGCCTCGGGCCGTACCGCCTCCTCGAGAAGCTGGGCCATGGCGGCATGGCGATGGTCTTCCGCGCGGAGCGCGTGGGAGAGGCCGGCTTTCGTAAGCGCGTCGCCATCAAGCGGATTCTGCCGCAGTACCGGCGGGACCCCTCGCTGCTGGAGCGCTTCGCCGCCGAGGCCCGCACCAACGCGCGCCTCGATCACCCGAACCTGGTCCAAGTCATCGACTTCGGGATCGACCCCGAGCCGTATCTGGTGCTCGAGTTCGTCGAGGGCGTCTCGCTCTCGCAGATCCTCCAGCGCCTGGTCGATCGCAAAGAGAAGATGGAGCTCGCGGCCGCGCTCTTCATCGCCGCGGAGGCGGCGACGGGCCTCGACCACGCGCACCGCAAGAAGGACGACGACGGCACGCCGCTCGGGATCGTGCACCGCGACGTGAGCCCGCAGAACGTGCTCGTCTCGAACGAGGGCGCCGTGAAGGTGAGCGACTTCGGCCTCGTGAAGGCGGCCGACAACGTGCTCAAGACGGCGAGCGGCGTCTCGATCGGCAAGATCAGCTACATGGCGCCCGAGCAGGGCCAGAGCGACGCGCAGATCGACTCGCGCGCCGACGTGTTCTCGCTGGGCGTGATGCTCTGGGAGATGCTCACGCTGCGCTCGCTCATCCCGCCCGACGATCCGGCGCGCGCGGCGATGCTGCTGCAGACGGGCGCGTTCGATCCGCCCTCGCGCCACAACCCGGCCGTCCCCGAGCGCATCGATCGCATCGTGATGAGCTGCCTCGCGATCGATCGCGATCGGCGCATGCCCACGGCGCAGCAGCTGAGCTTCGAGCTGCGCGAGGCCCTGCACGAAGCGGCTGCCGGCTACGGCCGCCAGCAGCTCGCGCGCCTGGTCGGCTGGCTCTTTCCGGAGAAGGGCTGGGTGATCGCCGAGCCGGACCAGCCGGCAGCGCAGCCCTCGACCGAAGAGCGCCTGTCGATGCCGCTCGTCACGCCGGCCGCGGTGGCGATGCAGCGCGTGAACGAGGCGGGATCGAACCCGCCGCCCGTTCCGGCCCGGCCCTCCGGCGTGATGCCCGTGGCCGCGTCGGCGCCGGCACCGGCGCCCATGGCGAGCGCGCCCGGCTCGCGCGGACGGCGCGCCACCATCGTGGTGCTGGCGGCGCTGCTGGTGATCCTCGGATCGGTCGCCGCGATCGCGATCGTCGTGGCGATCTACTTCGCGCACCGCACGGTGACGGCGACGGCGCCCGCGCCGGCCCTCACGACGATCCCGGTGCCGGCGACCCGCGCGCCGATGATGCCGGCGACGACCGTGCAGCAGCTCTCGCTCGACCTCACCTCACCGGTCGAAGGCGCGCACCTCGCGATGGGCGCGCGCGAGCTGGGGCCGCTGCCGATGCGCCTCGGCGAGCACGAGCTGACGGGCGAGCCGATCCTCGCGATGGCCCCGGGACACGAGCCACGGATCCTGCGGCCCGAGCTCTTGATCGAGCTCATGCGCACGCAGGGCCGCTACGCGGTGGAGCTCGACGAGACGAGCGAGCCCGACCTCGCCCTCTACGTTCGCTACCAGGGCCAGGCCATCGCACATCTGCCGAGCGGCGAGGACCTCGGCCCGGTGCCGGGCGTCATCCTCGTTCCGATCGAGGAGGACGGCGCGCCTCCGACGACCCTCGAAGTGTTCGACGAGCGCACCGGCGCCCAGATCTCGCTCTCGCTCGAGAGCTGCACGATCGACCACGTCTGCCTGCTCGCCGCCATCCCGGGGACGCCGTGAGCGAAGCCTCGCAGCGCGTGCGCGCCACGCTCGATGCGGCGCGGGTGGGTCTCGTCGACCGCGAGGCGCTCGTCGAGCTCGTGGCGCTCGCCGCCGTCGCCGGAGAGCACCTCTTGGTGATCGGCCCGCCGGGCACGGCGAAGAGCGAGGCCGTGCGCCGCGCCGCGCGCGCGTTCGATGCGCGCTACTTCGAGTACCTGCTCGGTCGCTTCACCGAGCCGAGCGAGCTCTTCGGGCCGATCGATCTGCGGCGGCTTCGTGAGGGCGTCGTCGAGACGGAGACGAGCGGGATGCTGCCAGAGGCGGAGCTCGCCTTCCTCGACGAGGTCTTTCTCGGCTCGACGGCGATCCTCAACACCCTGCTGCAGCTCTTGAACGAGCGCTCCTTCCGGCGCGGCAAGACGGCGATCGAGGTCCCGCTCCGCGTGTGCGTCGGCGCGTCGAACGCTCTCCCGGACGATGCCGCGCTCGCGGCGTTCGCCGATCGCTTCCTGCTGCGCACGTTCGTCGAGCCCGTGCCGGACGCGCGACTCGAAGAGCTGCTCGAAGCGGGAGATGCGCTCGGGCGGCGAGCCGCGACGGCGCCGCGCGCGAGCCTGGCCGATCTCGATGCGGTCGGCGGGGCCGCCCGCGCGATGGATCTCGGAGCCGTACGCCCGGCGTTGGCCAGCGCAATCCGGCGCTTGCGAAAGGCCGGGCACGCGCTCTCCGACCGACGCGTGGTGAAGCTGCAACGGCTCGTCGCGGCGGCGGCCGCGCTCGACGGGAGGGATCGGGCCGACGCGAGAGACCTCTGGCCCATCGTGTATGCGCTGCCGAGCGAGTTAGCCCAGCGCGCGGGCCGCAGCGAGATCCGAGAGCTGCTCGATGCATCGGCGAGCGGAACGCTGGGCGCCGCCGCGCTCGACGCGTCGGGCTCCGCCGCCGCGCGTGCCGCTCGCTTGAGCCGCGAGGCCGAGGCGTGCCTGGCCGAGGCAGGCGACGCTCTGCGGGCCGAGGCCTTGCTGCGCGAGATCGACGCCACGCTCGAGAACCGTCCGCCGGAGCTCGAGGCCCTCCGCGCGCGCCTGGTCGAGCGCCTCGCCGCGGCCTGAGCCGTGCGTCTCGTCGTCCGCGAGCGAGCGCTCGACGCCGAAGGCTGCTACGCGGAGGCCGCGCCCGCCCGCGCGCTCGCGCGACGTCTCGCCGAGCGACCCGAGGCGTCGGCCCGCCTGAGCGCCGTGCGCGTCGAGCACGATGGGATTCTCGTCTTCGGCGAGCCCGACGCCCTGCCGTGGATCGAAGGCGTCGTGTGGCTCGCGCGCGCGCCGGAAGCGCCCGCCGTGTGGCTGCCGACGCGCTGCACGCTGGAGCCACACCCAAGGCTCGTCGAGCAGGCCGTGCGGCGACGCTTCCGCGTCGAAGGCCCGTTCGCGCTGATCCCGGCGCCTGACGGCGGCATTTTCGTGGTGCCGCTCACCGGCGCCCGCGTCCCCGGCGGCGAGCCGCTCGAGACTTTTCTCGCGGTGGAGCGCGGAGAGCCGTGAGCGCCTTGCCGCGTGCGCTCGGTGGCTGGGAGCGAGAGCTCGCCGCGTTTCCCGACGACCTCGCGGCAGCGCTCCTGGGCGTCGTCGGTCCGATCGCTTCACTGATCGGACCGTGGAGCACGGGCGACGACGACGAGGGCGAGCCGGACGGGCTCGGCGCGCTCTCGCGCCGAGGTCGCTACGAACGGCTCCTCGCGACGGAGTGGCTCCTGGCCGACGAGCTCCCCGACGAGTTCCTCCGCCGCGCGGCCAGCCGCGAGCACCTCTTCACCGCGATTGCGCGCGCTCGCCCGCGGTGCTCCCGCTCGGTGCTGGCGCTCTTCGACGCCGGCCCCTCGCAGCTCGGCGCACCGCGGATCGCGCAGATCGCGGTGCTGCTCGTGATCGCGCGGCGTGCGAGCGCGGCGGGCATGGCGATGCGCTGGGGAGTGCTCCAACGCCCCGGCGCGCCGAAAGCGATGCTCGGCCCCGCAGCCGTCGAGGCGCTGCTGGCAGCGCGCACGGCGGAGGAGGCAACCGATGCGCACGGCGCGGCATGGGCCGAGGCCCGTACGGGCGCGGACGTGTGGGTCGTCGGTGGTGCACGCGCGATGCGCGCCGCCGTCGGGGCACGAGGGGCCGTGTGCCTCGACGATCCACTCGATCCCGATCGGCGTAGCGTCCACCTCACCCTCGTCGAGCGCGGGCGCGAGCGACACGTCTCGCTCCCGCTCCCATCCGACGCGCTCTGCGCGCGACTCCTGCGCGATCCCTTCGACGCGGCGAGCGCGAGCCCACACGGAAGTGGAGCACCCACGGGCCGCATCGCGCTCCCGATCGACGGGCGGCGGCTCGTGGTCGCGGATGCGCGCCGCATCTCGTCGTGGGGCCTACCGAGCTCACCTCGCGGCACGACGGGCGATGCGCGGACGATCCACTTCGGAGAAGGCGAGCGCACCGTCGCCATCGGGCATCGCGGTCGCCGTCACCACGCGGTCACGGTGAAAGACGACGGCGAGGGCAGGAGCCTGCTCACCGTCTACCGCACGCCATTCTCTCCGGACCCGAACCGGCCCATCGCGCTTCAGGATCCAGATCGCCTCGCCGCGCGTCTCGACGCGACCGACGCGCGCGCACCGGTCGGGACCGCCTACGTGAACGTGCTCACGGAGAGGCCCGAGGATCCCGATCTCACGCTGCACATCGGGCGAACGTTGGTCTCGTGGCGCGCTTCGGAGCGCGCGCGCCCGCCCCGGATGTGGCCGGACGTGATCGCGGTCGCGAGCCGATACGACGGGATGCTCCTCGTTCGGAGCGCGCCCGAGGGGCGGGAGACCCGCATCGATCTCCTCGCGCGCAACGGCTCGGCTCAGCTCAAGATGTCGATGCAGGCGCGATCGGCCCACGCCCAGTTCTCGGCGCGCGACGACGGTCGCGCCACCTTCGTCGCGCTCGCGAGCGACGACGACCCGAGCACGACGACGGTCCTCGGATGGCGAGCATCCCTTCTCGAGGGCCGCGCGACCACGCTCGTGATCCCCGACGGCGGGCGCGCTCTCGGCGCGTGGGGCGATCCCGGCAGCCCAGCGCTCGTGCTGCTCGACGCCGACGAGCGCAGCGTCTCGGTCGTGTCGCGCCAGGGAGCGCGCGTGGCCGCGCGATCGACCACGGGCCGCATCGTCGAGATCGCGCGGGCACCGCGTGGGCCGCTCGTCGCTTGGCGCACGGCGGAGGGCTGGATCGAGGTCGCCTCGCTCGATCACGAGGGGGTCTTTCTGCGACTCCCACCGGAGACGGCGGAATGACGCCCACCCTCTTTCACGGCTCCCACGAAGCGACGGGCTTGGTGGTCGGTGGGCTCGGGACGCGCGAAGCCGCGCGACGCGCCCGCGTCATCGCGCTGTGGGAGCCCGGCGCCCGCGTCCACGCGATCGATGCCGACCGCCTCGTCGTGCGCTTCGCGACCGCGCGAAGGATGCGCTCCGAGCACGCGCCCGGCATGCTGCTCGTCGCCGCGCACGGGATCTCGTCGACGAGCCCCCTCGCGCCCGGTTGGCTCGCGGAGCGCGAAGTTCCGCGCGAAGGGATCGTGATCGCCGAGGCGGGCCGGCTGGTCGTACGGACGCCGACCGAGCGAGACGCATGCGACCCCGCGGACTGGATCGACCTCTCTGGGGTGCACATGAAGCGCGCCGCGCCGCTCGGCCCGGAGCCGGCTCCGGCGGTCGTCCCCACGTCGGCCGCAACCTCGGCCCGCGACGCCCTCGGCGATCACATCCCGTCCCGTGAGGGCGTCCCCGACAGCCTCGCCGCGATCGCGGGAGACGCCGCCCTTCCGCCCGCAGGACCGACTTGGTGGGAGCGCCTCTGGGGGACGTGGCGCGGCATCGGTCGATTCGCCGGCGGCGGGAGCGAGCACGCCGGCAGCACGTCACTCGTCGGCCCAGGTCGCTCGTGGCTCGCCTCGCTGCGCACGTGGCTCGACGGGCTCGTGCTGCGCTCGCGCCTGGGGCGTCTGCTCGCCCGCCGCCAGGCGGAGTACGTGACGCGCCTGCTCACGCTCCTCGATGGCGACGACCTCCACGAGGCGCTCCGCTGGGCGATCCCCCTCGCCGACCGCGGCGCCGCCAGCGCGGGCGCGCCCACGCTCGCGACGCCGACGCCGCGCACCTCGCTCGCCTTGCGTGGTTCCCGCGGCGCACCCACCACGGCGCTCGGGATCGGCGGGCTCTACGATCTACTCCGCGCGCGTTACGTCACGGTGGCCCAGAAGCTCCAGGTGGCCGACCGGATCGACGAGGCTGCTTTCGTGCTCGCCGAATTGCTCCGCGACGCGGCGGCCGCCGTCGCGCTCCTCGAGCGACACCGTCGCTTCGCCGAGGCGGCTCGGCTCGCAGACGCCTACCGACTACCGGCGGCGACTCGTGCTCGCGCCTGGATCCTCGCAGGCGACGCGCCACGCGCGCTGAGGATCGCGCGCCGCGACGGAGACGTGGGCGTCGTGCTGGCGATGCTGCGCCGCTCGCGTCCGGATCTCGCCGATGTCCTCGCGCGCGCCTGGGCCGAAGACCTCGCGCGTGCCGGCGACTTCGTCACCGCCATCGCGACGGTCGAGGGGATCGCCGATGCAGAAGCGAGGATCCGCGAGTGGATCGAGCGAGGCCTCGGCGGCCACGACGCTGCGGCGGCAGACCTGCTCGCGCGCCGCATCGGCCTCGCACCCGAGCGGTGGCAGGACAGCCGCGCCCGCGCGCTCGCGCTGATCGACGACGATGCGGATCCCGGCGGGCGTGCGCTGCTGACGTTCGCCGCGGCCTTGCTCCGCCACGCGTCGGGCGTGCACGGACGCGTGATCTCGCGTGCGGTGACACGCGCCGTGGTCCGCGGTTGCTACCCGACGACTCCGCACGATCTGATCCAGCGCCTCCAAGCGCATGCAAACGACGGCGCCCTTCGGGTCGACGTGGTGCGCGGGTCGCTCGCGCGCGCCAAGCCCGAGCGGCTCGTCGCGCGCGCGAGCCCGCTGGTGGTTCGCGTCGACGAGAGCGACGTGGGCACGCTGCGGGTGGCGGACGCCGCTTGGCTCCCCTCGCGGCGCGTCCTCGTCGCGCTCGGAGAGGCCGGCGCACGCCTCCAGCTCGCCGACGGCCGCGTCCGCTGCGCGTTCGACGCACCGACCGACGCCCTCGTCGTTGCCGACGCCGGCACGCGCGCTCTCGCCGTGGGCCGCACCGACTCGTTCTGCCGGCTGACGCGCCTCGACCTCCTCGATGGGCGCCGCGAGCGCTGGTGGGAAGCACCTCTCGCGAGCTTCGCGCGCACCTTCGACGGAACGAGCTGGCTCGTGAACGAGCGCGGCGGCGGAAAGCTCATCGACGTGCTCGATCCCGGATGGACCGCCCTCGACGCCGTACACGACGAGCGGTGCGTGATCGTGGAGCGCTCGGGGCGGCAGCTCGTCGTGCTCGTCGCACGCAACAGCGGTCTCGAGCTATTCGTCTACGGGTCGACCCTCGGTCGTCTCGAGCGGCGCCTGTCCCTCGAGGTCCCCGAAGGCGCCCGCGTCCATCGGCTGACGCTCGGCGGGCGCGAGCCGTGGGCGTTGCTCGAGGGCGCGCCCGGCGCGCCGCCGACCGCCGGGGCGACGCTCGCGCGCCTGAGCCCCCAGGGCCTCGTGCAGACGCCGGTGGACGGAGCGCCGTGCGGTACAGGTCTCGTGAGCAACGGCGAGCAGCTCGCCGTCGCGATGCGTATGAGCCGAGGCGTGCGCGTGGATCTGCTCACGACCGGCGGCCGGTCGCTCCTGCACGTGCTGCTCGACGGAGCACGCGACGTCTCGGTACGACTCACCCTGCACGCGCTCACGGTCGCCGACGATCGGGGCCGCGTGCTCGTCCTCGACACGTGGAGCGGCGAGCTTCTCGCATCGTTGCGGGCGCGCTGATCTCGCTCTCGCTCGAGAGCTGCACGATCGACCACGTCTGCCTGCTCGCCGCCATCCCGGGGACGCCGTAGCCATCGACGTGGATCGCCGGGTCGATCCGAGGTAGTCAGAACGCTGCATGGGTGCACGAGGCAGCGGGCTCAGCGCGGCCGGGGCCGAGGCTCGCCTCGCGGCGGACGGGCCCAACGCGCTTCCGCGTGCCGAGCCGATCCCCGCGTGGCGGCGCTTCTTCGGTCAGTTCGCCGGTGCGCTCGTCCGCATCCTGCTCGTCGCGCTCGCGATCGATCTGGGGCTCTGGGCGTGGGAGGGAGCCGCGACCGTCCCCATCGAGTCGATCGCCATCGGCGCGATCCTGCTCGTGAACGCCGTGCTCGGCGCCTATCAGGAGTTTCGCTCCGAGCAGGCGCTCGCTCAGCTCGAGGCGATGAGCGCGCCGCTCGCGTGGGTGGTTCGCGAGGGGGCGCTCGTGCACGTGGCCACCCGAACGCTCGTGCGCGGGGACGTCGTCCGCGTCGAGAGCGGCGAGCGCGTCCCGGCCGACGGCGTGCTCCTCGAGGCCGAGGGCCTCGCCGTCGACGAGTCGATCCTCACCGGCGAGTCGCTCTCGATCGATCGCACGGTCGGCGACGAAGTGCAGAGCGGCACGCTGGCCGTCCGTGGCCGCGGCTACTTCGAGGTCCGTCGCACCGGCCCGCGCAGCACGATGGGCAAGATCGCCGCCTTGATCGGCACGGTGCCGCCGGTGCCCACCCCGCTCGAGCGACGCCTCGACGTCCTGGGGAACCAGATCGGGCTCGTGGTGGGTGGGCTGGCGGTGGGGTTGCTGGTGGCAGGTGTCGCCGCCGAGGGGCTCGAGCGCTTCTCGGAGATCCTGATCTTCGCGGTCGCGCTCGCCGTGGCGGCGGTGCCGGAGGGCATGGCCGCCGTGGTGACGCTGACCCTCGCGTTGGGCGTGCAGCGCATGGCCACGAGGCGCGCCGTGGTGCGACGGCTGGCGGCCGTGGAGTCGCTCGGCTCGGTCACGGTGATCGCGACCGACAAGACGGGAACGCTGACCGAGAACCAGATGCGCGTGCATGCGCTCGAGGCCGTCGATCGCGCGCGCGCCCTGCGTGCGATGGTCTTCGCCAACGATGCCGACACGAGCGCCGAGGCCGGCGACCCGCTCGAGCTCGGGCTCTACGCGTTCGCACGCAGCGAGGGCCTCGACCCGGCGGCGCTGCGCGCGCGGCACCCCCGCACGAGCGGACGGCCCTTCGACAGCGCGTGGAAGTACATGCGCGCGACGCTGGACGACGAGGGGCCGCGCTCCTACCTCAAGGGCGCGCCCGAGGCGCTGCTCGCGCGCTGCGAGCTGACCCCGGAAGAGCGCACGCGGTGGAGCGAGCGCGCGGAGGTCGCGGCGAGCGCGGGGCACCGCGTGCTCGCGCTCGCGACCGGTGGGGGCGAGACCGAGGAGCGCCTCGAGCTGCTCGGCCTCGTGCTGCTCTGGGATCCTCCGCGTGCGGAGGTGCCCGACGCGATCGCTGCCGCACAGAGCGCGGGGATCCGCGTCGTGATGATCACCGGCGATCACCCGGGCACCGCGGCGGCGATCGCCCGGGCCATCGGCATGCGCGACGTGCGCGCACGAACCGGCGCCGAGCTCGACGGCCTCGACGACGCCGGCTGGAAGAGCGCGGTCCGCGAGGCGAGCGTGTTCGCGCGCGTCACGCCCGACCACAAGCTGCGGCTCGTCGAGGCCCTCCGCGCGACGGGCAACGTCGTGGCGATGACGGGCGACGGAGTGAACGACGCGCCCGCGCTCAAGCGCGCCGACGTCGGCGTGGCGATGGGCAAGCGTGGCAGCGACGTCGCCCGGGAGGTCGCGGATCTGGTGCTGCTCGACGACAACTTCGCGACGATCGTCGGCGCGATCGAAGAAGGCCGGAGCATCTACCAGAACATCCAGTCGTTCATCCGATTCACGTTCTCCACCAACGTCGCGCTGGTGCTGCTCGTGGTCATCGGCGCCGTGGGCGCGTACGTCGAAGGGCTGCGCCGTCCGACCGGCGAGCTGCTCCTGCCCCTGACGGCGCTCCAGCTCTTGTGGATCAACTTCCTCGGCGACGGGCCGCCCGCGCTCGCGCTCGCGGTCGATCGCGCCCCCGACGTGATGGCGCGGCCGCCACGCGACGCGAACGCCTGGATCCTCGACGGCCCCTCGCTCCGCTTCGTCGGGATGGCCGGCCTCGCCAAGGGCACGCTCGGTCTCGCGGTGCTGCTCGTCGGCCCCATGGCAGGCCTCTCGCACGCCGCGACGCAGGCGCTCGTGTTCCACTACCACGCGGTCGCGAAGCTGATGACCTCGCTCCCTGCGCGCCGCGTCGCGAGCCGGCCGCTGCCGAACGTCGTGCTGCTCGGCTCGCTCGTGCTCGGGATCGGCCTGCAGTCGCTCGTGTTCTTCGTGCCGCCCGTGGCCGAGGCGCTCGAGGTCGCGCCGATCGACGTTCCCACCACCTTCGTCTTCTTCGGCTGCGTGCTGGTCAGCTGGCTCGCGGCCGAGCTCGCAGCGCGGCTGGTCTCCGCCCGCGTCTCCCGCACCTCGCGCGGCTGAGGATCCCGAGGCGCCGCGCGGCGCACCGCTCGCGATCGTGTACGCTCGGCCCCGATGAGAGAGAGGTACGTCCGCCTCGCGGCAGCGCTCACCCTCGTGCTGTCCTGGCTCGCGAGCTGGGTCGCGATCGGCCAGGTGCGCACGAGCAGCGACACGATGGACGTGAGCGAGATCCAGCCGGGCATGCGCGGCTACGGGCTCACGGTGTTCCGCGGCACGACGCCCGAGCGATTCGACATCGAGGTCGTCGACGTGCTGCACGGCTTCCGGCCCGATCAGGACCTCATCATCATCCACTGCGAGCACCCGATCCTCGAGGACGCGAACACCGTCGGCGGGATGAGCGGGAGCCCCATCTTCATCGACGATCGGCTCGTCGGCGCGTACTCGTATGGCTGGCCCTTCGGGCGGCATCCCTACGCGGGCGTCACGCCGATCAGCAACATGCTGCGCGAGCTGCGCCGCCCGACGCGGCCCACCTCGTTCCCCGGCGCCTCGCCGGTGCCCACCACGCGGCCCTCGACCGGGAGCGCGGCGCGCGAGCGGCGTCGCCCGCGGCTCGGCGGGATCACGCCCTATCTCGGCGATCACCGCGCATCGGCGTTCGCCGCGCTCGAGGACATGGCGCGTCACGTGCTGCCGGCCGCGGACGACGCGGCGGGCTCGACCTGGATGCCGGCCTCGACGCCGATGCTCGTCGGCGGCTTCGACGACGCGAGCGTGAACATGCTCGCCCAGGCCTACGCGCCGCTCGGCATCGACGTGCTCCAGGCGGGCGGCACCGGCACGATGTCGAGCACGACGACGCCCGCGCCTCGCTTCGTCGACGGCGGGGGCCTCGCCGTCACGCTCGCGCGCGGCGACGTCTCGAGCACCGTCATCGGTACCGTCACCCACGTGGAGGGCGATCGCCTGGTCGCCTTCGGCCACCCGATGCTCGAGATCGGCGAGGTCGGCTATCCGACGGCCGTCGCGCGCGTGCTGCACATCCTCTCCACCGTGCAGCGCTCGTTCAAGATCGCAGAGCCGATCGCGCCGCTCGGCACGCTGGTGCAGGACCGGCAGGCGGCGATCGTCGTCGACACGTCGATGCAGCCCGCGATGATCCCGGTGCACCTGCACCTCTCGGGGATCCCCGACACCGAGCGCAGCGAGTGGAACTTCGAGATCGCGAGCCATCGCTCGTCGACCGGCACGCTGCTCACGACGAGCATCCAGAGCGCCGTGAAGAGCGTCGCGGGCGACGCCGAGTACGTGACGTTCGAGGCCACGAGCCGCGTCTCGTTCGCGGGCGTGCGCACGCCCGTCGAGGTGATCGACCACGGCTTCAGCTCGACCGGCGCGCACCAGACCAGCGCGCTCGGTCAGCTGCGCGCCTTCGACCTGATCGAGGCCGCGTACGCGAATCCCTTCGAGGACACTCGCCTGACCGAGATCTCGATCGATCTCGCGCTCCACTTCGAGCACCACACGGCCGAGATCGTGGACGCGCAGGTCGACGCGACCGAGGTCGACCCGGGAGACGACGTGCCGGTGCGCATCGTGCTGCGCCCCTGGGACAGCGAAGAGCAGACGATCCGGACGACCGTCCACGTGCCCGAGAGCGCGGCGGGCGACGCGATCTCGCTCCTCGTGCAGCCCGGCGGCGACGTGGAGCCGGAGCGCCCCGAGCCGCACAGCCTCGCCGACGTGCTCGCCGCGATCTCGCACCGCTACGACACGCGCTCCGTGGTGCTCTCGCTGCGTCTGCCGGGCCGCGGCCTGCGCGCGCCCGGCCACGTCGCGACCTCGCTGCCGATGAGCGTCATCGACGCGCTCCAGCAGACGGGCGATGGCGATCGCGTCCACGAGATCGCGACGCACGCGCGCAGCGCGGTCCCGACCGACTACGTGCTCGAGGGCGGCGCGCGCCTCGAGCTCACCGTGCGGCGCCTGGCGCGCGAAGAAGACTGAAGGAGCGCGCCGTGATCAGGCGAGGGTGTCTTCGCCCTCGAGCGGCGGCATGTGCTCGAGCTCCCACTTCTCCTCGAGCCACTCGAGCAGATCGCCCTCGCCCTCGCCGATCACGTCGGAAGCGGCCACCTCGAAGAGCAGCGCGTGCATCGCCTCGCGCGCGCTCTGGCGCGTGATCTCGAGCGCGGCAGCGCGGAGCCTGGCGTCGTCGGGGTACGCGTCGGCCGACTGCTCGATGCGCTCGAAGAGCTTCGTCTCGCCGATCGGCGAGAGGGGCGCCTCGCCGCGGTAAGGGGCGCCACTCGCCGCATCCTCCGACTCGGCCACCTCGAGCGCCACGCGCGAGAGCGCCTCGCGCTCGGCCTCGGTGAAGCGCCCGTCCATGCGGATGAGCTTGCGGAGCAAGCCCGCGAACGTGAGCATCTCTTTCGGCGTGAGGCGTTCGATCTCTTGGTCGGCCATGGCGCGGAGGATGCCATTTCTGGCTCTGGAGACGCGCGGGAATTCGTCGTGGTCGCGGCACGTTGTCCACCGCCTGCGGTGAATCGTCGCACTCGCGCCGGGCACGCATCCCGGCTGCTAAGGCCTCCGCCGAGATGTCCGCCGTGGCACCGGCCGCCGGCGCTCCGCCTCTGCGCGGCAGCGCTACATTCGACGCGATGAGCGAGGTCGCCACCCTCGTGCGTTTCCGCTGGGCCGCGCTGCTCGCGCAGCTCGTCGCGCTCGTCGCCTCCACGCTGGTGCTCGGGATCGCGCTGCCGCTCGCGCCGCTCGGGGCGCTCCTCGCGATCTTCGCACTGAGCAACGGCGCCCTCGCCTACCGGCCCTCGCGGCGCGCCGTCGGCCCGGTGATCCTCGGCGACGTCGTGCTCCTCACGCTCGCGCTCGCGCTCGCCGGTGGCCCCTCGAACCCGTTCTCGATCGTCTATCTGGTCTACGTCACGCTCGCGTCGGTCGCCGTGCCGGGGGGCTACGCCTGGGCCACGGTCGTCCTCTCGGCGCTCGGCTACGGCGCGCTCTTCTTCGTCGCGCCCGGCGATCCCCACGCGCATCACCACCACCCGGGCATGAGTGCCGGCGGCGCGGGTGACACCTTCTCCCTCCACCTGCAGGGCATGTGGGCCGCGTTCACCATCGCGGCGGTCCTCATCGCCGTGTTCGTCACGCGCGTCTCTCGCGCGCTCGCCACCGAGCGCGAGAACGTCGCGCGCACGGCGCGCCTGCTCGGCCTGACCACGCTCGCCGCGGGCGCGGCGCACGAGCTCGCGACGCCGCTCTCCACGATCAAGACGATCGCCGGCGAGCTCGAGCGTGCCCTCGAGGACCGGCCGGACCTGGAAGACCTCCGCGACGACGCGCGCCTCGTGCGCCAGGAGGTCGACCGCAGCCGCGCCGTGCTGGAACGCCTCTCGCTGCGCGCCGGCGAGCTGCGCGGCGAGGCGGCCGCGCCCATGCGCCTCGGCGATCTCGCCTCGAGCCTCGCCGAGCTCCCGGAAGCGCTGCGCACGCGCGTCGATCTGAGCTGCACCGCGCCCGATCGCGAGGCCACGGTGCCGCGGCGCGCGCTCGCGCAGGTGGTGACGAGCCTCGTGAAGAACGGCCTCGACGCCAGCGGCGAGACGGGCCGCGTCGATCTGCGCCTACGCGTGGCCGATCGCAGCCTCGTGATCGAGGTCGAGGACCACGGCAGCGGCATGAGCGAGGACGCGCTCGCGCGCGCGGGCGAGCCCTTCTTCACCACGAAGGAGCCCGGGCGTGGCATGGGCCTCGGCCTCTTCCTCGCGCGCACGCTCGTGAGCCAGCTCGGTGGCACGCTCGATCTCGTGTCGAGCGTGGGGCGCGGCACCTGTGTGACGGTGAAGCTCCCGACGAGCGCGGGGGAAGGAGCCGTCGCATGAGCGAGACGCACGAGGTCTCGCTCCTGCTCGTCGACGACGACGAGACGTTCCGCACGCGCCTGGCGCGGGCGTTCACGGCGCGCGGCTACGACGTGCGGACTGCCGCCGGCCCCGTGGAGGCGCTCGCCCTCGCGAATGCCGAGAGCCCCGAGCTCGCGCTGGTCGATCTGCGGATGCCCGGCGGCTCGGGCCTCGAGCTGGTGCGGGATCTGCTCGCGATCGACCGGTCGACGAACGTGGTCGTGCTCACGGGCTACGGCAGCATCGCGACCGCGCTCGAGGCGGTGCGCCTGGGGGCGACGCACTACCTGAGCAAGCCGGCCGACGTGGACGAGATCCTCGCCGCCTTCGCGCGCAAGGACGCCGACCCCGCCGAGCCGCTCGCGCTTCCGGAGGCCGTGCCGAGCCTCGCACGCATCGAGTGGGAGCACATCCAGCGCGTGCTCACCGACTGCGGCGGCAACGTGTCGCAGGCCGCGCGCTTGCTCGGCGTCCACCGCCGATCGCTCCAGCGGAAGCTGTCGAAGTACCCCGTGCGGAGGTGAGGAAAGGCTGGCGGAGCGGGGGTGCGACGATCCACCGCATCGCCGGCCGTGGGGGCGCGCGTAGAAACCCGCCGGTCCCGTGCGCCGCTTGCTCTCCGTGCTCGCTCTCTCGCTCGCCGTGCTCGCGCCGGGCCGTGCGGCGGCGTGCGCGACCTGCGGCGCGGGCGACCCGACGCTCACGCTCGCCGGGACCGAGCAGCCCTTCGCGGGGCGCGTTCGCGTGTCGATCTCTGCCACCGCCGCCGGAACGTCGGCGCCCGCCGAGTCGACGACCGACGCGCGCCTGACGCTCGGCGTCGCCTGGGCCCCGATCGGCGACGTGATGCTCTCGGCCTCGGCGCCCCTCGTCTGGCGCAGCGCCGAGACCTCGTCGCTCGAGCGCGAGACCGGCCTCGGGCCCGGTGATCTCGACCTGCGGGCGCGGATCGTCGTGCTGCGCGACCGGCCCTTCGCGCCCTCCCACCTCGTCACGCTCCAGATCGGCACGCGCCTGCCTCTCGCGCCCGCGCTCGTCGACGCACAAGGCGTGGCGCTGACCGACGGCGCGCAGACGGCGAGCCCGACCGTCGCGCCCCTCGCCGGGCTCGCGTGGTCGTTCTATGCGGCGCCCTTCTCCCTCCAGACCTATGCGCTCGCGACGTTCCCCACGAGCGGGAGCGATGGCCGCGCGCACGCCGTCGAGGCGCGCGCGGCGATGCTCGGCCTCGTCCAGGTGGTGCCCGCGCTCTCGCTCGTGGCGGGCGCCGAGACGCGCCTGCGAGCGGCGGTGAGCACGCACGATGGTGGCGGCGTGGTGTTCGCGACCCTCGGCGCGCTCCTCGGGGTCGACGTCGCTTCGCCCTACCTGCTCGTGCGGATCCCGCTCGTCTCGGCGTTCGACGATGCGCACACCGAGCTCGTCTCGGTCGAGCTCGGGGCGGTGATCGATGCGTAGTCGCATGCTCCAGCGCGTCCTCTTGGGCGCGAGCGCGCTCGTGCTGCTCTCGTTCTGCGGCTTTCGTCAGCCCGGGCTCGAGGTCGCGCTCGATCTCTCGATGCCGGCCTCCTCCGAGGCCGGCTCGCTCCTGATCGAGCGCATCGAGCTGCTCCCCTGCCCCGACGCCGTTCCCTCGCCCGCGAGCGCGTCGATCCTCTTCGCGTCCGTCGCGCGCGCGCACGAGGTCCCGACCGCCATCGGCCCGCTCGCGCTCGACACGTCGGGCGGCCGCGCGAGCGCGCTCCTACCGGTGCCGCCCGGGAGCTACTGTGATCTGCGCCTGCACCTCGGGAGCCCCGACGCGCCCGCGCTCGTGGTGCCGAGCGGGAGCGCCGCCGAGCGTGAGGTCGTGCTCCGGATCGTGGACGACGCCGGCATGCCGACGCGCTTGGTGCTCGCCCGCGCCCCGCAGCGCACCACGATCGCGATCACGCTCGGGGCTCCGACGAGCCTCGACTCGGCGCCGAGGATGCTCAGCGAGATCGTGGGCGCCGCGACGGCGCGCCTGGTCGTTCGCTGATCCGCGCGTCGCTCACCGCGAGACGTCGACCCACGCAATCGTCGCACGAGCCGCGGCCGCCTGCGTCTCGATCATCACGAGACGGTCGTGCGCCACCACCCAGCGCGCTTGATGCGTGTCGAAAGGCAGCGCTTCGATCGCGGTCGACCACGCGCCGGTGGTCGGGTCGAGGACCTCGACGGAGCGGTCCGGGCCGAGCCCGTTTCCGCCGTTCGCCGAGCCGCCGACGAGCACCAGGCGATCGCCCAGCGCGAGCATCGTGGCCGAGATGCGCACGTGGGAGGGACAGGCGAAGGCCTGGCTCTCACGCGTCGCGAAGTCGAAGACCGCGCAGTCCTCGATCGGCGCGAACCCGTCGCGCATGCCGCCGACCACGTAGTAGCGATCTCCGAGCGCCGCGCCTGCGAACGCGCGGCGCGTGCCTGGCAGCGCGCCGACCTCCTCGCACGCGCCGAGCTCCCCACCCGCGCCGATCGGACAGCGGAGCACGGAGGCCAGATGCGTGAAGCGCTCGGCCTCGGGGAGCGCGTCGTCGTACGAGAGGCCGCCGAAGACCCAGACCGCGCCGTCGTGCACGGCGGTGCCGAACTGGGTGCGCGGCGCGGGCAGAGCGTCCCGGACGAGGCGGAAGTGGCCGCCTTCTTCGAGCGCGAAGCCGTCCGCGTAGGTGCGCGGCGCGTCCTCGTCGTGCCCGAACCCCCCGAGCGCGATCGCGCGATCGCCGACGGCGACGGTCTCGAGCGATTGCCGCGGCTCGGCGAGCGGCTCGAGCGGGAACCAGCGCAAGGACGGTAGGTGCAGGCGGAACGCCTCGGCCACGAAGTTCGCCCGCGCGAAGTCGTGCTGCTCGGTAGAGTCGTTGCCGCCGTAGACGTAGAGCGAGTCCTCGTGCGCGAACAGGCCGAAGCGGTTGCGCGCGCGCCCGGGGAACGAGATCTCCGCCCAAGCGATGCGCGACGCGCCTTCGGCGAGCGGGATCGCTTCGATCGCACGGGCGCGCCCGTCGGTGGTCATCGAGCCGATGCCGCCGAGGGCGAGGATCGCGTCACCCTGCGCGACCAAGCGGTGGAAGAACCGCGGCAGCGCGAGCGTCGCGACGCGCGTCCACGCGTCCTCGCCGACGCGCCAACGATGGAGCACGCCGTCCTGGCCCGAGGCATACACGTCGTCGCCGATGGTCGTCGCGGCCACCCCGAAGCCGTCGCCCGGTAGCTCCGGCCCGCGCGACCAGCCGCGGCCCGGCGTGTACACGTCGACCGCGCGTGAGGGAGCACGATCCTCGCCGAGCCCACCGATCGCCACGATCGCGCGGGTCGTCGCGACGACGGCGAGCGCGCGTCGCGAGACCGGCGAGGGCTCCGAGCGCCACGCGGTCGCGCCGGGGTCCAGCACGAGCAGCTCGCTCGTGAAGCGCGCGTGCTCGGGCCCGCCCTCGAGGTTCCAGCCGCCGACGGCGTAGATGCGCCCGTCGAGCACGGCCGCATCGAACGACGAGCGCGGCGAGGGCAGATCCACGAACGGGCTCCAGCGCGCGTCCGCGACCGAGTAGCGCGCACAGCTCGCGATCGAGTGCATGTCGATCGGCTCGCTCGCGAGGTTGTCGATGCGACTGCCGCCGCAGCGGACGAGCCCGCCGTCGAGCGCGACGAGCGCGAGGCCCTGCAGGCCCACGTCGAGCGGCGCGAGCTCTTCCCAGCCGTGCTCCGCGGTGAAGCGCGCGAAGCCGCGCGACTGACCCTCGCGGCCGTAGTGGTGGGGCTCGCCGAAGTAGCCGCCCGCGACGTAGACGTTCCCGTCGATCGAAGCGGCGCCGAAGCTCGTCACGGCGACGGGCATCGCGCCCAAGAAGGCCCCGTGCATGCCGACGATCTCGGCCTCGAGCGGAGCGCCCGCGGTCTCGGCGGCCGCGACGGGCGCGGGCGTGTCGGGCGTGCTCGGCGTGGCGTGCGAGCTCGAGGCAGCGCCACCACAGGCGGTGAGGAGCGCGAGGAGCGAAGCGTGTCGGATGCGCATCGTCGTGTCCTCCTCAGAACGTCGACCGGCCGGGGCCGGCGTAGGACCAGCGCAGCACGTACGCGCCGCTCGCGTAGCTCACGAGCTGGAGCTTGCCGTGGCTGCCGTCGGCGAGCGCGACGCCGAAGACCGTCGGATGCGGCGAGACGGCGTGCGTGCTCGGGTCGTAGTCGTACCAAGCGGCGAGCACCGGGTTGCCCGAGTAGGGCGTGCCGCCGGGCGCGGGGTCGGTAAGCGTCGCGTCGGCCGTGTAGCCCGTCTCCGGGACGTCCTCGACCTCGGCGAAGCTCGCGAGAGCGAGATCGGTCGCCCCGCCTGCGCCGGGCCCGCTCGTGCCGGAGCTCGTCTGGATGCGTGTGCGCTGGAGCGCGAGATCCCACGTGCGATCGGTCGCGGCGTCGGTCACGGCGACGACCGCGCCGGCGTGCAGATCCACGTACGCGTAGGCGCTCGTCGCGCTCGCATCGACGGCGATCTCGACCGTCTCGGGCCGCACCTCGATCGGGCTCACGCTGAGCGTGTAGACCCCGTCCACCCAGCGCCAGATGCGCAGGCGCGCGTAGCCGCCGCTCGCGGTGCGCACGACGAACACGCCGTCCTTCGGCGAGACGGAGTGCGTGGTGAAGTCGTAGTCGTACCAGTCCCCGAGCACGGGGCTCTGCGAGGTGGGCGTCGATCCGGGGGAGCCGTCGCTGATCTCTTCGTCGATCGCGAAGCCGAGCGTGCCGGTCTCGCCGACCTCGTCGTAGAGCGCGCCCTCGAGCCAGCGCGCGCCACCGAGCCCCGGCCCGCTCGTGCCCGAGCTGGTCCGCACGAGCGTGCGGGAGAACGCGAGGTCCCAGCTCGTGTCGGTCCCCGGGTCGGCGGGCGTGACGGGGCGCGCCGTCTCCACGTCGAAATAGGTCCACTCGTCGTGCGCCGACGCGTCGACGGTGATCGCGTCGCCCGGGATCACCACGGCCGCATCGGGCGCGACGGCGTCGAGCACTCCGGCGTCGGAGATCGGGCCCGCGTCCGGCAAGGTCACGCTGGCGGGCGCCGCGATCTGCGCCCACGTGAAGCGCACGTACCCGGGCGTTCCGGCGCCGTCGTAGTAGCCGACGATCGCGAGCTTGAAGTAGTGCCCCTCGCCGGTGTGCACGACGTAGGTGAGGTCGGCCTTCGGCGAGAGCACGTGCGTCGCGGCGTCGTAGTCGTACCAGTCGTCCGATCCGTTCGTGAGCGCGCTGTCCGCGTCGTGATCCATGTCGACCTCGCCGTCGGCCGCATCGACGAGGTAGCCGCTCTCGGGCGCGCGAACGACGCTCGCGAAGGGCGTGCCCTCGAGACGGGCGACCGACACGCCGCCCGGGCCGCTCACACCGCCGTTCGTGACCACCTTGAAGCGCTGGAACGCGAGGTCCCATCGCGTCGATGGCGAAGGCACGTCGGTCGTGATCTCGGTGCCCGTCTCGAGATCGAGGTAGTGCCAGGTCGTGTCCGCCGTCGCGTCGGCGATCGTCGTGACGACTCCGTCCGCGCCGACGCCGTGCGTGAAGCTCCCGCTCGATGCGGGGATCCCGCCGTCGATCGTGCTCACCTGCGCATCGCTCCCGCCGTCGACGTCGACGTGCGCCCTCAGCGGCGGCGCGCAGCCCGACGCCGCGATCGCCAGCGATGCCCATGCGCCGAGCTCCGCGAGAGCCCGTGTTTCCCTGCTTCTGTCCATGACGTTCTCCTTGGTCACGAGCGACCGCGCACCCCGACGAAGAAGGTGCGTGGTCGCGAAACGAAGTACGCGTCGTAGGCGTCGAAGACGTTGTCGACGCCGACGAAGAGCTCGAGGTGATCGAAGAGCGAGAGCCCCACCCGCACGTCGGTCGAGACGAGCGGCCCGGGCGTGACGACGTCCTCGAGGCCGTCGGCGTCCACGTCGACGTAGTAGTTGCGGTCGAGCGAGATCGCGGTGCGCACGGTCGCCGAGAGCCCGGTCTCCTCGTGCGCGAACGAGCCGCCCAGCGTGAAGCGATGAAAGGGGCGTCCCTCGAGCGGGCGATTCAGCGCCGCGTCGCGCGTGTCCGTGAGCACGTACGAGAGCTGGAACGAGAGCTCGTGGATCGGCCGCAGCGTACTGCGCGTCTCGAGGCCCTGCGTGTAGGCCGACGCGATGTTCGCGTAGGTGAAGCGGGTCCCGGCGCTCGTGTCGGCCGCCGTGACCGTCGCGATCATGTCGTCGAGGTCGTTCCGGAAGTAGTCGGCGCCGAACGAGATCTCCGCGATCGGCGTCCAGTCGCCGCCGACGCGCAGGCCGCGCGAGCGCTCGGCGCCGAGCGTGGGATTGCCGGCGACGATGTAGCCGACGCTCGGGTTCTCGAAACGGAGGAAGAGCTCCTGGAAGCTCGGCGCGCGGAAGCCGAGGCCGTACGTCGCGCGCAGGACGACCTGCGAGACCGGATCGAAGCGCAGGCCGACGCGGGGCGAGAGCTGCTCACCGAACTGCGAGTCCACGTCGAGCCGGGCGCCGATCACGGCGACGAGCAGGAGCTCGCCGTCGTCCACGATCGTCCATTCGTCCTGCACGAAGGGCGAGACGCGCGCGCGATGGCCGCTCGTGACGAGTCGGAGCGAGTCGAGGTCTTGCCGGTAGCCCTCGACGCCGACGCTGACGCGGTGGTCGCCGATCGAGCCGGTGTGGAAGGAGTGATCGAGCTGCAGCGTGATCTGCCCGGTCTGCTCGCGGTTGTCCTGGTAGTCGTCGAGCGCCTGCGAGCCGCGCTGGTCGTAGAGGTACTGCTCGCGGAACGAGGCGTAGGTGATGCGCGCGACGAGGTCGGTGCCCTCGCCGGTGTGGAGGCGCTCGCCGATCGAGACCTGGAGCTGCTCGCCGAGCTGCGTGCGATCGAAGACCGCCCCCGCGTCATTGGTGTCGACGCCGGTGAGCTGCCGGCTCAGGTACTCGACGCGCGCGTCGAGACGCAGGCCGCGGAGCGGCTCCAGATAGACGTGCCCGCCCACCGACCACTGGTCGCGGCGGCTTCCCGTGGTCGACGGCCCGCTACCGCGGCTCCACGGATCCGAGAAGTGGTACCCGCCCGAGACGCGCGCCGCGACGACGTCGTAGCGACCGGCGGCGTCGGCCGTGAGATCGACCGTGCTGCCTTGGCCGAAGTAGCCGTAGTTCAGCGCGCCGTCGGCCGCGAAGGGCTCGGTCGGCATCCGCGTGATGATGTTCACGACGCCCGCGATGGCGTCGGAGCCGTAGAGCGCCGAGCTCGGGCCGCGCACGATCTCGACGCGCTCGATGTCCTCGAGCGAGTAGCGGCCGAGATCGATCGCGCCGCCGATGCGGCCGGGCACGCGATCACCGTCGACGAGGATGAGCGTGTACTCGGGGTCGAGCCCGTCCATCGTGATCTGGGTGCCGCGGAAGGTCTGCTGCACGACGATGCCGGGGCGCTCTTCGAGCAGCTCGGCGACGTCGCGCGAGCCCGAGGCGTCGATCTGCGCGCGGGTGATGACCTCGACACGCGAGGGCGAGTCGGCGAGCGGGACCTCGGTGCGGGTCCCGGTGACGACGACGTCGTCCGAGACGAGGTCGGAGCTCGCGGGGTCGTCGGGGGCGGGCGTGTCTTGGGCGCTCGAGCGGACCGGTCCCGTGACGAGCGGGAGGGTGAGACCGACGCAGAAGAAGACGATGCGTTGGGCTCGGTGGTGGAGACTCGTCACGGGACCGGTCCGCTCAAGTATCTGAATAGATGACGTTATCGACCTCGACCCGACGCGGCTCGAGCGACCTCCTTCGTATAGCAGGGGTGAGAATGAAAGTGAGACTAATTCTCAATCGCATGCCGAGATTTCTCACTTGCGGCATTTCGCGTCGAGGCCTGTGCCTCGATCGCGAGCTCAGCCGCGCAGGAGTCCCGCGCGCCGCGCGAGCTTCCGCGCCGGCGACACGAGCAGCTGCGCCGTCACGAGGCCGACGTCGAAGCGATCACGCCAGACGGCGATCTTGCCGTCGCGGATCACGAACGTGCCGTCGCACCAGAACGAGAGATCGAGGAGAGGCCCGCGCAGGATGTCCGTGCGCTCGGTGAGCACCACGCCATCGCGCTCGGCGATGTGGTGCATGCGCACTTCGAACGTGTCCGCGACGCGCATGAATCGCTTCAACGTGCGCTCCACGGCCGCGCGACCCCGATCGGGAGGGAGCGGAACGTTCTGGTACTCGATGTCTTCCGCGAAATGCGCGAACGCGCGCGGCATGTCGAAGGCCTGCGACGCCGCGAAGAAGTCCTGGACGATCTCGATGCCCGTCATCGCCCTGCTCTCCCACGCTCGCTCTCGCGAGCAAGGCGCGGAGCCCGAGCGCGGTCAGCGCAGCGCTGGCGCAGGGCAGCTCGGCTGGACCGCGCCGCTCGCATCGAGACACACGTAGGTGCAGTGCCCTTCGCCGTTGAAGTGCCCGACGGTCGTCGCCTGGTGATAGACGAACGAGCGCAGGTCCTGCGTCGCGAGCGGCGTGCTCCCCGGGTCGTAGACGACCTGCATCCCGCCCTCCATCAAGGGAGAGCCGTCGATGTCGTGCAGATCGGCGAGCTGCTGTGCGGCGAGGTCGTCGAAGGTCACCGTGCCGTCCGCTCCCGCCGCTGCCGCGTACGCCTCGAAGCGCAGGTCCGGCTCCTCGGCGACGATCGAGTCGAAGAAGAAGTGATCGAGGTGGAACGTCATCTGCAGCTCGCTCCGGCCGTTCGCGCTGACGATCAGGCCGCTCGTCATGTCGACGGCGTTCTCGCAGTCGCTCATCGACGTGTGCATCGGGATCTGCAGATCGAGCAAGACGTCGGCGTGATCGGCGTGGCTCGCCGTGCCGTGCAGCCAGAGGCTCGCGCCCGACGCCATCATCGACTGCACTTGCGCGTCGGTGACCGTTCCGATCCGTCGCGCGGACGCCACGGGCGGGAGTATCTGATAGCCGACGTCCTCGTAGCGCTGCGCCGGCAGTCCGGGGAACGTCCAGACGTCCTGCACGAGCTGGTCGTGCAGGTCGACGACGACCGGGTCGGTCTCGAGCGTCGGGCCGCTCCCGCCGTGATGGACGTAGAACGCATCGAGCGAGACGAGGATGAAGTCCCACTCGATCGCCCAGCCGTCGGAGAACGCGATCCCGGTCGAGCTCGGGTAGCCCTCGACGGCGGCTTCTTCTCCGCTGGCGGCCATGGCGAGCGTCCCGGTGCCGGACGTGCTGCCGCACGCGGCGAGGGAGAGACACGCGAGCGATAGAGCGAGCGTCTTCATCACATTCCTCCGGGAGCGGGCTGATACGAGGCACTGAACGCGTCCGAGTTGCGCGCGGCGAGGAGCCACGCCTGGTAGGGCTGGGTGGTGGCGTCGAGCACGCGCACGTCGCCGGTGGTCGGCACGGCGAGACGCTCGAAGTGCGCTTGATCGAGCCACGACGGCGAGCCGAGGCTTGCTCCGTTCGCGGCCTGACCGCGCACGTGCACGGTGACCCGCATGTCGCCGTCGTCGTCGAAAGTCGGAAACCCCGGCGAGACGACGCCGTCTTGCTCGATCGCGACGCCCTCGATCACGTTGCCGAGCGCCGTCTGGGCGATCTCGAGGCCGCCCTCGAATGCGATGACGTCGGTGCCCATCGTCGCCGTGCCGGCGATCCACGCCTCGTGGCCGTGCACGAGCTCGCTCATGGCGCGCGGCGGCTCGAGGTGGAGCGTGGCGTACTCCGCGCTCCCGGCCGTGCCCTGCGCCTCGCCCAGCAGCACCGGCTCGGGCGCGAGCAGATCGACGACCGTCTGTTCGAGCCACTCCGCACGCACCTGGAGCGATGCGTAGTCGTCGTGCCCGCCGTGCGCGTAGGCGACCGGCGAGAGGAACTGGCGCAGCTCGTCGGCTCGCGTCGTCATGATGCCGGGAGCGAGCGCGTACACCGGGCCGACGACGAGCCGCGCCTCGGTGAGGTGCACCGTCCAGCCCGTGGCGGTGACGAAGTCGGCGGCATCCCCGACGGCGTGGAACGTCATCGTGATCGCGCGGCCCGGCGTGACGCCGCAGCCGACGAACGAGACGCTCGTGAGCGCGAGGGTGAGGAGCAAGAGCGTGGCGAGACGGGCTTTCATGGAACCTCCGGAACCGAGGAGGACGAGGATGAGGGCGAGGAGGACGGTGAATCGAAGGACGACTCGGATCGCGCGTCCCCCTCTCCCGCGGAAGCGGGAGAGGGTTGGGGTGAGGGACTGCGAAGGTCGGACGCGCCCTCTTCGCTGCGAGAGGACGAGTCGGAGCGCGCGTCCCCTTCTCCCGCGGAAGCGGGAGAGGGTTGGGGTGAGGGACTGCGAAGGTCGGACGCGCCCTCTTCGCTGCGAGAGGACAGCGCGTCCTCGTCGCCCCCCGGCGTCGCGAACAGCTGCGTCTCGTCGAAGTGCCAGCTCAGCCTCCCGGTGATCGAGAGCGGCGGGCCGGCGGCGAACATGAATTCTGGCGTGCGCGTCTGCGGCGAGCTCGCGTCGAACCACGACACCTGGTTCAGCACCGTCGACTGCCAGCGCGCGTCGGTGAGGTTCTGCGCGATCACCGCGAGCTCGATCCCGCGCCACTCCACCGCGACCTGCGCGTCGAGCAGGAGCACCTGCGGCGCCACTTCGCCGAGCGGAATCGGGCGCTCGCCGAGCCAGCCGACGCCGACGCCGGCCGAGATCGCGATCGTCTCGCCGTCCACCGTGACCTCGCGCGCGCCCGCCGCATCGAGCCGGCCGACCCAGCGCGGCACGTAGGGCAAGCGCGAGCTCGAGACGAAATCGGTGTAGCTCGGCGTGCCGAGATAGGCCTCGGTCCACGAAAAGCTCGCCGCGACGGACAAGAACTGCCACGCGCGCACGTTCACGTAGGCCGAGACGCCGAGGCGGCTCGTGGCGCCCTGGTCGACGTTGCGACCCGCGACCGGATCGAACACGAGGTCGTGGTCCACGTGCGTGTGGAAGCCGACGGCGCGCGCGTCGAGCTCGACGTCGGCCTCGGAGTGCGAGCCGAGGACCAGGCCGGTCTCGGTGGAGATCACCTGCGCGAAGGGAGCGAGCTCGCCCTCCGACAGGCGCGTGGCGTCGCTCGATCGCGTGCCGACACCGGCGCTCGTCTGCCACTCGAGCGACGAGGCGCCGCGATCGTTCGCGCTCGCGAGCTCGGCGAGGCGGACGCGGAGCGTGCCGCGCGGCTGGAAGGCGATGCCGAGCGCATCGGTGGCTTGCTCGGGAAGGCGCGTGCCCGTGCGATCGGTCTCCGGGTAGGCGTGGTCGACGATGCCGAACGCGAAGACGTCGGCGCGGGCGCCGAGGCGCAGCGAGAGCCAGTCGAAGAACGAGAAGTCGCCGCCGACGTGCGCGCCCACGCGCGTGATGCGGAGCGTGTCGTCGAACGTCGAGGCGTAGGGAACGCCCGTCGCGGAGCGCATGCGGAGCTGGCGCGAGACACCCGAGTCGTGGCGCGCGGTGACGCCGATCTCGATCTGCGAGAGGCGCCCGAAGAGCTCTCCTTCGAAGCGGTAGCGCGCGGTGAGGCCGAAGTTGCCGACCTCGTACTGCTCGTCGAGGCCGTCGCCGCGTGCGTCGTGCGACATGCCGGTGAAGTTCTCGCGGATGCGCAGGCTGCGGTAGCCGCCGTAGAGGAGCGCGTCGAAGCGCGCGTGCGACGCGCGCCACGTGAGGCCCGTCGAGAGGAGCGCGCGCTGGCTCTGGCCGCCCTGGTTGGGATCCTCGGTGCAGAAGAACTGCGCGTCGAACGAGGGACCACACGAGAGGCGGCGGAGGTCGACCGAGTCCTGGCGGACGACACCGGCCGACGCGAACTGCGCGAGCTGCGCCGCGGCGAAGACGTGGAAGACGAGGTCGCTCGCGAGCTCGAGCTCGAGGCGGCCGTTCACGGCGGCGCTCGCGGAGGAGCGGTTCACGCCGAAGCCGGCCGCGTCGCGGAGATCCACGCCGAGGAAGGTGCCTTGGCGCGCGCCGACCGGCGCCCACGTGAGCAGGAGGCGGCGCGAGTCGAACGAGCCGTACTGGGCGCCGAGCGTGACGCCGCGCCGCGTGGGGCCGAGCAGATACTCGGCCGTGCCAGCGACGGCGAAGTCGCCCTGGGCCGGCGCGTACGGGCCCTGGGTGAAGCGGACCGCCTCGACGAGCTCGGGGATCAGGAAGTTCGAGTCGGCGTAGCCGTGCTGGTGGACGTTCGAGACCTCGTTGATGGGCATGCCGTCGACGAGCATCTCGACGTCCTGGCCTTCCCCGGCGTCGAAGCCGCGCGTGTAGATCGAGCTCGCGTGATAGGTGCCCGCGTGATTGACGAGGAACACGCCGGGCGCGAGCGACAGCAGGCTCTCGGCGGAGGGGCGGGGCACGGCACGGAAGGGCTCGACCGAGAGGCGGAAGTCGGAGGCGGCCGCGGGCATCGGATCGTGCAGGCGCGCGTCGACGGTGCCGGTGACGGAGTAGAGGAGGAGGTCTTCGTCTTCGTCTTCGTCTTCGTCTTCGTCTTCGTCTTCGTCTTCGTCGTCGTCGTCGTCGTCGTCGAGGTCTTGGTCGTCGTCGAGGTCGACGTCGGCTTGGTGGTCCGTCGCGGAGCTCGATCGCAGCGGCGGCGGGGCGGCATCGGCCTCGGAGCCTTCGGGCAGCGCGACGCCGGCGTCGTCCTGCGCGCGCACCTCGGCCGTCGCCGTCGTCACGAGGACGACGAGCGCGATCCATCCAGCCCGCTCGAGCCGAGACACCAACGAGACCCCACACGCATGGCTCAGGAGAGCATGCGCACCCGTGCTCGCTCGAAGCACGCGTGCTCGCGCTCGCCGGGAGAAGGCGAGGCGCGCACGTCGCGCACGCACGGGCGGCGTCCCCTCGCCCGCGAAGCGCGCGCGCGAGGTTCGGACGGACGGCAGCCCGCGCGCCGGCACGAGCACCGGTGCGCACGCGTGAAAGCTGCGTCAGGCCGGCGGGCCGCGGACCGGGGGTGAACGACGCTCGAAGCTCGCAATGCGGCTCTCGATGCGCGTGGGGTCGGCCAGCTCGCCGACGAGGAAGGCCTCCGGAACGTAGAGGACGAGATCCGGCGCGAGCGCGGCGATGCCGCGGTGCTCGAGGCTCCCGTCGCCGTGGGTTCGGTGCTCCGCGCCGCGCTCGCCCTGCGCGGCGCGCGCAGCGCTCGTGCGCGAGCCGCGTGGTGCCGAGGCCTGGTCGGAGTGGCAGAACGAGCCGTGGCAGTGCGCGACCGCGCCGTGCTCGTGCGCGCCGATCGACGCGTGCAGCGCTTGGTGCAGCGCGGGCACGGCCTCGAAGCCCAGCACCCAGACGAGCGCGAAGAGCAGCGCCGGGATCACCCGCGCGCGACCACTTCGCACGTTCGTCCGACGCCGCAGTCGCATTCCCGGCTTCACTCTATCCCTGGCCGCGCCCCGGTGACTACGACCATCGGCGGCCCTCGGATCGAGCCTCGCGTCAGCCCCCGTCGATCACCCGGAACTTGGCGCGCCGCGCCTTCGCTTCGGCGTCGCTCACCTTCTCGACTGCGGCGCCCTCGGCGCTCGATTCCGCCGCCTCGCTCTTCGCCGGCGGCACGGCTTCGAGCGAAGGCGGCGGCTCGCGGTGCTCGGGCTCGACCTGCGCGAGCACCGCCGCCCCACCCCGCACCGCCGCGAGCGCGGGCGCGAGCTTCGGCGGCGGCTTTCCGTCCTTCGATTCGACGACCTCCGTCACCGGCCTCGGCTCGAAGCTCGCGTGTGCCAGCTCGGGCGGCAGATCCGGCATCGGCTGGTGCGCCGGAATCGGGATCCCGTTCCCCGTCGCGCGGTCCAGGATCGCGTAGATGGACGCGTACGCGAACGAGCAGCGCACCACGTAGCCCGAGAACGCGAGCGTCGCGTGCAAACCGTTCGCGTCGTACTCGAGGTCGAGCGGATCGCTCGCCTTCAGGTCGATGACGAGCCGCTCGGCCCACTTCGCCCGCACGAAGTCGGGGATCACCACGTCGGCGCGGCGTGCGTCGATGAAGAGGCGCGGTGTCATCCCCGCCGCGTAGAGCTGCTCGATCGCGTGCGCGATCGGATGCGGTGGCACGCCCGTGCCCCCTCCGCGGCCACCGCCCGCGCCCTGCCCGTTGCCCCGCTTCGATCGGATCGGTGTCGTCATGCGGCGAACGGCTCCGCGAGGGCCTCGATCTGCGCGCGCCGGAACTCGGGCGTGAAGAGCATCGGCAACGTCGTGCGCGGGAGCGCGGGCAGCGCGGCCGTGAGCTTGGCGAGGCTCTGCTCCTGCACCAGCTCACGCAGCGCGCGCGTGCGGCCGGCGAGCGCGAGGCCGTGGATGGGCGAGCCCTCGGCGATGCGGCCCGCGAGGCCCACCACCTCGTCGCGCTCCTTGGGCGCGAAGAGGCGCGGCAGCACCTGGTTCACCACGAGGCCCGACACCGGCAGGCCCAGCTCCTCGGTGACCGCCCCGTGCAGCTCGATCGACTCGTTCACCGGCATGTCCTCGGCGAGCGTCACGATCACCACGCCCGCGCGCGAGGGATCGCGGAACAGATCGACCGCCTTCTCCGCCTCGCGACGCAAGAGGCCCGGCGGCGCCACGTCCGTGATGACGCGCGGCACGCGCAGCATCTCGAGGCCGTGCCCGGTGGCCGGCGCATCGACGATCACGAGGTCGTAACGCTGGCGCCCGTCGGGCAGCGTCTCCTGCGTGTGGAAGAAGGCCTTGCCGAGCATCGCCCAGGCCTCCATCCCCGGCGTGCCTCGGAGCAGACCGCCGACGATGTCGTTCTCGAACACCGCGCGGTAGAGCGTGCGCGAGCGGAGCACCATCAAGCCGTACTCGGCGAGCGCGGCCGCGGGCGTCATGTTCACCGCGTCGAGGTTCGCGATGGTCCGCACGTTCTCGGGCCCGATCGGCGGCACCTCGAGCAGGTACGAGAGGCGCTCCTTCGCGTTGCACATCGCGAAGAGCACGCGCTTGCCCTTCTTCGCCGCCGCGATCGCGATGGCGGCGCCCACCGTGGTCTTGCCCACTCCGCCCTTTCCCACGACGAAGAGGAAGCGATGATCCCGGAGCGGACGCGGCACGGCGGTCCGACAGTACCCAAGGGGCCGCATAGAGCAAGCACGGACGTGGCGAGCGCCCAATTTTTGGACGCCCCGTGCCCGTCCGCGCGCGTCACGGTGGCCCGAAGCGCCCCCGGAGCGCGATCTGGAGTCCCCAATGCGGCGGTGCGCCCGTGGCACCCGGGTTGCGATTCACCCGCCCGAGGTGAGCCCCATGAATCGCTTCTCCACCGTCTCCATCGCGCTGGCGCTCCCCGCGCTCGCGGCCTGCGCCGGCACGGTCTCTGGCACCCCCGTCACCGAGGAGGCCCTCTGCGGCGAGATCGCGACCGCGATCTGCGACGCCGACGAGAGCTGCTTCCCCGACTCGCACCCCGAGGACTGCCTCGACACGCAGACCACGGCGTGCCGGGCCACGGTGCGGCCGCTCGTGGAAGACCCGCGCCTCGGCTACGACCCCGTCCGCGGCGGCGCCTTCGTGGCGCACCTGCGCGCGCGCGGCGCGAGCTGCGGGGCGACGCCGGTCGACTACGCGTCGTTCACGGCGATGTTCGCGGGCACCGGCGCCACGGGCGCCGACTGCACGCCGCACGACCTGAGCGCGAGCGCGCTCCGCACCTCTTCTCTGTCGTGCGAGACCGGCAACGCGTGCCGCCTCTATCTGCGGGCCGACGGCAGCACGCAGGGCGTGTGCGAGCGCCGCACCGACGCGACCTGCTCGCACTCGTTCGACTGCGGCGCGAACGAGTTCTGCGATCTCCCCGACCACTGGCAGCCGGGCGTGTGGGGCAGCTGCCGTCCGCTGCGCTCCGACGGCTGGGCCTGCGGCGGTGATCTCGAGTGCGGCAGCCGCCACTGCGACGGCACGTGCAGCGCGCTCCCGGCCGACCAGCGCCCGCTCGTCGCGAGCTACGTCGACGTGGTGCAGGCCTCCGCGCCGCTCACGTACCTGCGCCTCGGCGAGACGAGCGGCACGCGCGCCGCGGATCTCACGGGCGGCGGCCACTACGGCGAGCTCGTCGGCGCGGCCACGCACGACACGCACGGCGCGATCATGGGCGACCACAACGGCGCGGTGCACCTGGCCGATGGTGGCTACGTGCGCGTCGCGGCGATGGATGCGCTCGCCGACTCGGACGAGCTCACGCTCGAGTGCTGGTTCCAGACCGCCGACGTCGCCGACAAGCACCCGATCCTCGAGCTCTCGGACGGCATGCACACCGGCCCGCACATCTGGCAGTTCGACAGCGGCGACAAGATCTACGCGAACCTGATCGACGCGATGAGCGACTCGCACACGATCATGAGCGACGCGATGGCGATCGCCGAAGGCGATTGGCACCACGTCGTGGCGAGCTACGACGGCGCGAGCGGCGCGCTCTACCTCGACGGGCGCCGCGTCGGCTCGACGGGCATGAGCGGCCCGCTGCTCGTCGACGGGCAGCTCTTCATCGGGCACCGCAACGCTTCGGGCATGGCCGAGGCCGTGGGCTTCACGGGCGCGATCGACGAGGTCGCCGTGTACGACCACGCGCTGACGAGCCGCGAGGTGTCGCGTCACCACCAGGCGGGCGTCGACGGCACGGCGGAGAACGCGTTCCCGCTCTTCGGCTGGCTGCGCTGAGCCGCGCGCGCGGGCTCGCTCCGTCGTCGCGGGCGCGCCCAGCCGAGCCTTCGCAGTCCCTCCCCCGGCCCCTCCCGCAGGCGGGAGGGGTGCTGCCGGGTCTTCGCGCCGACGTTCGACCCTTCTCGAGACCAGGAGACCGAGCCATGCGTCGTTCCACGCTCGTCATCGCCGCGCTCCTGATCGCCGCCACGGGCTGCGCGCCGCTCGACGACGCCGCCGTGACCGAGGGCGAGGTCACGGTCTGCGCGCACGGGCCGACGGTGCAGGGCATCGACGTCAGCTCGTGGCAGGGCGACATCAACTGGGACGCCGTCGCCGGCTCGGGCATCCGCTTCGCGATCGTGCGGATCGGCGACGGCACCTACCACGACCGATACTTCGCCTCGAACTGGAGCAACGCGCGCCGCGTGGGCCTCATCCGCGGCGCCTACCAGTTCTTCGAGCCGCAGCAGGATCCGAACGTCCAGGCCGACATCGTGATCGCCGCGGTGGGCCGGCTCGGCGCCGGCGACCTGCCGGTCGTCTGCGACGTGGAAGCGCCGAATCCCGGTGTCTCCGCGGCGACGTACGCGGCGCGCCTGCGCACCTGGGTCGATCGCGTCGAGGCCGGCACCGGCCGCCGCCCGATCATCTACACGGGCCGCTACTACTGGGATCCCTTCGTCGCGAGCTCGTACTTCCCGAACAACGGCTATCCGCTCTGGCACGCGCAGTACACGAGCGCGTCGTGCCCGAACATCAACGACCGCTGGCACGACTGGCTGATGTGGCAGTACACGTCGTCGGGCTCGGTGCCCGGCATCGGCGGCCGCGTCGATCGCAACGTGTTCAACGGCTCGCTCGAGGACCTGCGCAACTTCGCGGGCGCCGCGCTCGTCGACGCCGACGGCGACGGCTCGCCGCAGGGAACGGACTGCGACGACCACGACGCGCGCCGCCACCCCGGCGCGGCCGAGGTCTGCGACGGGATCGACAACGACTGCCAGGGCGGCGTCGACGAGAATCTCTCGCGCGGCTGCGGCACCGACGTGGGCGAGTGCGTCGCCGGGACGCAGACGTGCCGCAGTGGGGACTGGGGCGCCTGCGAGGGCTCGGTCGACGCCGTGCCCGAGGTCTGCGACGGCCTCGACAACGACTGCGACGGTACGAGCGACGAAGAGCAAGTGTGCGAGCGCGAAGAAGCGCTTCTCGGCTCGGGCATCTACGGGCCCACGCTCGCGACCGACGTCGACGGCGACGGGCGCGCCGACGCCTGCGCCCGCACGAACGGCGGCTTCGGCTGCCTCGCGAGCAGCGGCCACGGCTTCCAGCGCGTGATGATGGGCCCGACGATGAGCGGCACCGACGTGGTGCACGGCGCGCGCATCCGCATGGCGGACGTGGACGGTGACGGGCGCTCGGACGTGTGCTCGGACGAGGGCGGCACCTTCCGCTGCTGGCGCTCGACGGGCGACGGCTTCGGCGAGTCGCTCGACGGCCCGGCGATCTCGCGGACGACGACGATGCTCGAGCTCGCCGACGTGAGCGGCGACGGCGCGATCGACGTGTGCATGCGCGACGGCGGCGGCCTCTCGTGCTGGCTCTCGAACGGCCACGGCTTCGATCGCCTGGTGACGCTCTCGGCGCTGAGCGACGCGGAGGGCTTCGAGAACGTCGTGTACTGGGGCACGCTGCGCTTCGGCGACGTGAACGGCGACGGCCGCACCGACGTGTGCGCGCGCGACGCCGAGGGCGTCGACTGCTGGGTGAGCGAGGGCGAGCGCTTCGGAGCGCGCATCCGCGGCCCGCGCTGGAGCGATGCGAGCGGCTTCGATGCGCTGCGCTTCTGGAGCACGATTCGCCTCGTCGACGTCGACGCCGACGGGATGGGCGATCTCTGCGCGCGCACGCCGAGCGGCTTCCGCTGCGCGCTGTCGACCGGCATCGGCTTCGACGCCGAGATCGCCGGCCCCGCGATGAGCGACGCGAGCGGCTGGGATCAGGCGAGCGTGTACACGACGCTGCGCATGGCCGACGTGGACGGCGACCGGCGCGCCGACGTGTGCGCCCGCGAGCGCGACCGCGTGCGCTGCTGGCTCTTCGGCGACCACGCGTTCGACCGCGAGGTACCGGGCCCCGAGCTGAGCGACGCGCACGGCTGGGCCGACGCCGCGTACTACCGCTCGCTGCGCCTGGCCGACGTGGACGGTGATGCCCGCGCCGACCTGTGTGCGCGCGCCGCCGATGGCCTGCACTGCTACGTGTCGATCGGCGCGGGGTTCGACCACGTGTGGATCACGCCCGAGTGGGCCGATGCGTCGGGCCTCGGCAGCGGCGCCCAGTCGGCCACGATCCGTCTCGCGGGCGGCCGCGTGGCCACCGTCTCGGGCCCGACGAGCGTGCTCGGCGGTTGCTCGGTGAGCGCCGGCCGCGCGAGCCCGGTCGCCGGCATCGCGCTCTGCGCGATCGTCGCGCTCGCAGCCGCTCGTCGCCGCCGCCGGAAGTGAGATCGTGATCGAGCCGCAGGGCTCGTCGAGCACGGAGCCCGACGCTCTCCACGCGCAGGGCTCCGGCCGAGCAGGCGATCCCCGCTCGCGCGAGAGCATCGCCCGTCGCGCGCGTCCTCGCCGCCTCGACGTCCGTCGCTCTCCCCCCCAAGCTCCTGCCGTGCGCCCACTCCTGCTGCTCGCGCTCCTCTCGCTCGCGACCTCGACCGCCCGCGCGCAGGACGTCGCGTCGATGCCCGACACGAGCGGCCTGCCCCCCGCCAGCGCGAGCGCCTGCGCCCGCGGCGATGCGCGAGCGTGCGTCGAGGCCGGCGACGCCGCGTTCCGCCTCGGCGACGGTGCCCGCTGGACCACGCTCTACCGCCGCGCCGCCGATCTCGAGCGCCACGCGCTCCACGTCCCCTCGCGGGGCGCCGGCACCGGCCGCGTACAGACCTCGCGCGCCGCCATCGCCGCGCTCGAAGCACAGTGGGACGTCGACGTGGTGCGCGCGGCCGGTCGCCGCGGGCAGCGCAGCTTCGCCCAGGCGGCGCGCCCGCAGCTGTTCGGAACCGACGCCGTCTCTACCTGGCGTGGCGAGCGAGCGCGCATCGCCGACGCGTTCGCCGCGGTGTACGCATGGACCGAGCGCGAGGGCGGCGCGTTCGCGAGCGCCGTCTGGATCGGCGACCTGCGCCGCCTGGCCGCCGACGGGCCGTGCTGGCTCGTCCGCTTCGCGTACATGAACCTCGATTTCGACGCCTACATCGATCCCGCGGGCCGCGTGATCGCGCTCGTCCACATCCCCGAGGGCTGAGGCGCGTCAGCGCGCCGTCGCCGCGCCGCACACCGTGCACGCCGGCGCGCTCACCAGGTTGATCTTTCCGCAGAACGGACAGGCGCGCATGGGCGGGTCCTCGCCCCCCGGGTCGCGGTATCCACCGCCCTGCGCGCGGCGCGCGGCCTGCACGGCACGCTCGGCACGATCGTCGGCCATCTTGCGATCGGACTCGGTCCAGTACGACGCCACGATGCCCGTCGTGAGCTCGAAGTGCAGCGTTCCGTGCCGCGCGCTCACGTACGCGTGATGCGTGTGCTGCTCGGGGTCGCTGGTGAACCAGCGGCCGGTGAACTTCAGGTGCACGCGCTCCGCGCTCCGGTCGACCACCGCGTACCCGATCTTCACGAAGTACCCGACGGCGTGGTCGCGGCCCAGATCCGGGTCGCCGTCGTAGGGCTTGTCGATCGCCACCCCGTTCATCGTCATGCCGGAATGTTACGACGATCGGCGGGTGGGCTGCCCCGCGCTCCTCGCCGACCCAATGCGATAAGCTCGCCGCATGTCCTCCACGCGACGGCTCGCCCTGGCGCTGCTCCTCTCTGGGCCGGTCGCCGGTTGCGGCGCCGAGAGCCACGAGCCCGACGCGCATGGCGCCGAGGACGGCGGGGCGGATGCCCACGTGCCCGACGCGCACGTCGATCCCCCGACGGACGCGTGGAGCGCTGCGGATGCGGGGCGCGAGGCCGGCGCGTGCCTCCCGCACGAGTGCGGCGACGGCCGCTGCGATGGCGGCGAGTCCTGCGTCGACTGCGCGCGCGACTGCGGCGCCTGCACCTGTGGCGACGGTACGTGCGAGGGCGCCGAGACGTGCGCGAGCTGCGCCGCCGACTGCGGCAGCTGCCCGTGTGGCGACGGCACGTGCGCCGTCGCGATGGGAGAGAGCTGCGCGAACTGCGCCGCCGACTGCAGGTGCGATTGCGCCGATGGCTTCTGCGGCCCGCGCGAGTGGGAGCTCTGTGGCGGCGGCGGCATCGGTGACTGCGGCTTCGTCGACTTCTGCGGCAACCGCCTCTGCGAAGAAGCGCACGCCGAGACGTGCCTGAACTGTCCCGACGACTGCTGCTGCTGAGCGCGCGCAGACCCATCGACCCGCGCCGATCGCGGTCAGCGACGCTTGGTCGGGCGAGACGCCGCGCGAGGCGTGCGCGGGACTCGCTTCAGCGGGCTGAGGCCCGCGGGCGCCACCTGCTTCGCGTTGGCGATCTCGTCGTCGGTTCGCGGCGCAGGCTTCTCGGGGAAGCGCTCGCCCTGCCATGCGCGCACGAGCGCTTCGGTGCGCGCCGCGAGCTCACGAAACGACGTGCGGAGCGGGAGCTCCTCGCGCTCGACGCCCTCGAACGTCCGCGCCCTTCGGTGAGGTACGGATGCGTCGGCGAGCACGCCGTACGGCTCGCTACGGTGGAGTGACACGACGACCCCGCCGTCGAAGAGCTCCTCCCAGGCCCAGGGGGCGGAGGGCCGCGGGTCCGGGGCTCCAGCTGCGAACGCGCGGCGCGAGAGCGGCAAGCGCGCCTGCTCTTGGGCGTGACGCGCCGCCGCTGCGAGCGCGGCCGCGAGCGTCGCCGCCTCGGCCCGCATCCCCCACGCGAGCGAGCGCAGCCCCTCGCGCCGGTACGGCAGCTGGACTTGCACGTAGCGACGCTCGCCGAGCGCCTCGACCACGATGGCATGGGCCGCGAAGGGCTCGCTCGTCACGACGGAGGAGTACCACGCGCGCGAGAGCCCCGATCCTCGCGCACGCGCGGATTGACGGGACGCGCGCCCTCTGGCGTCCTGACGCGAGGGGGGCCCACCGATGCTCGAGAATCCGTTCGACGTCCTGCACGCGCTCGATCCGGCCACGACGACGAGCGGCGTCGACCTCAAGAAGATCGCCTGGCTCATGAGCCAGAAGACGGTCGCGGCGCGGGGCGAGGCGCTCGCCGCGCTGGCGGCGGCCGAGCCGCTCGCGAAGGCGCCCTCGCCGAGCGCGGGCAACGCCAAGGACGAGCTCGCCGCCGCCGTGCTCGCGCTCCAGAAGAACAAGCTCGGGAGCGCGTACACGATTCTCGATCGCGCGCTCGTGGAATGGCAGCGGCGGCGCGCGCTCGAGGCGCTGCTCGGCCGGAGCGTGCTCGAGGCCGACGAGGGCGCCTTCGATGCGCTGCTGGTGCCGACCGGTGCGAGCACCGAGGTCCGCTCCGTCGCGCGCGCGCGCCTGTTCGCCGTGGCGACGGTGCTGCGCCTCTCGGCGGGAGAGAGCGAGACGGTCGGCGGCAAGGCCAAGACGCGCGAAGCGCTCGTTGCCGAGCTCGCGCTCGACAAGCCCACGCGCGCGTTCGTCAACCCGTGCCGGCCGCTGCGCGTGGGCGTCACGCGGCATCGGCAGCGCGAGGCGACATGGCGGGGCCTCCCCGTGCGCTACGTGGACGTGCCCGCGCCCCATCCCTCGAACCGGCCTCCCCTCGTCCTGATCCACGGCCACTCGTCGTGCGCCGAGGAGTACGACCCGCTGATCGCCGCGCTCGCGCCGCTGCTCCCCGACGTGCGCATCCTCGTCCCCGACGTGCCGGGCTCGGGCTACTCGTGGGTCGCGGGCCACGGCGCGCTCTCGACGGATGTCTATCGCGCGTTCCTGCGCGAGTGGCTCGCCTCGATCGGCATCGGCCGCTACGTGCCCGCGGGCGGCAGCATGGGCGGCAACCTCACGCTCCAGCTCCTCGCCGAGGCGCCGCCCACCGAGGTGCCCGCCGGGATCGCGTGGTCCCCGGTCGCTTGGCGCGACACCTCCACGGCCATGCTCTGGCTCGCCGAGGGCGCGCGCATGGCCAAGCTGCTGAACCTGTTCTGGCCGGTCTACGAGCGCGACAAGGAGCACTGGTACCCGAACTGGACCGCGAAGGAGGCGATGCTCGAGCTGCAGCGCAGCGACACCTACCGCGAAGAGGTCGACACCGACGCCTACGAGGACGCGTACTTCGATCTCGCCGCGGACCAGTGCGCGGTGATGCAGATCGGCAAGGCCGCGCACGTCACCGCGCCCGTGCGCCTGATGGCCGGCGTGCGCGACGACGACGTGATGGGCGTGCATCCCTCGACCGTCGCGCTTCACCAGCGCTTCAGCGCGATGGGCAAGACGAGCGACTTCTTCGACGCGTTCGCGATCGGCGATCACTCCCTGGCGACCGAAGAGCCGGCGCTCGTGGCCGCGCGGCTCGCCGATTGGTACCGGAAGCACGTGGGCTGAGCGCGGGCGAAGCGCGCGCGTCAGGCGCGATCGGGCTGCGTCGGTCGCCGGCCCGAGCGCTCGCGGAGCGTGGCGACCGTCACGTTGTGCTCGCTCGTGTCGCTCGCGCGTCGGTGGAGGGCGAGCGCCTCGCGCACGGCCGGGCTCGCGTCCTGCCAGGGCAGCTCCGCCTCGGAGCCGCGCGCGACCGCGTCGAGCACGTCGCTCGTGCGCAGCGTGGTCGGATCGGCGGCGAGCGCGTAGCGCTTGCCGGCCACGGCCGTCTCGATGGACGACACGATGCCTGCATCTTCGAGCGCGTCGAGCACGAGGCGCAGCGTGGCGAGGTCGGCGCCGAGCTCGGCGGCGAACGGGCGCAGCGCGATCGGCTCGGCGCGCCGCGAGAGCGCGATGGCGACCTCGAGCCCGAGCGCCGAGAGCGTCTCGTAGTCGCGCCGTGCGCCCGATCCGAGCACGCGCAGCGACGCCGACTGCATGTGGAGCGCCACGAGCTGCGCGCCGATGAGCACGATCACCCAGCTCAGCTGGATGACGGCGAGGAAGATCGGAAAGGCGCCGAAGCCGGAGTAGATCGCGTTCCAGCGCGCCAGGCCCACCTGGAAGCGCACGTGCGCGAGCTGCATCCCGTACCAGGCGAGGCCGGCCACGACCGCGCCGAAGAACGCCGAGCGCACGCGCACGTCGGTGTCCGGCAGCTCGAGATAGAGGACGAGCAGCGTGAGCGTGACGACCACGGGCGGCAGCACGATGAACAGCAGCTCGCGCGCCCAGGCGATCGGGATCCAGCTCGCGACGAAGGCCGCGGCACCGCCGTGCGAGAGCGAGGCGCCCGTGACGGCGTACGACAGGCCGAGCGGCGTCACGATCGCCACGACGAGGAAGGCGCGCAGGCGCTGGGCCGCCGAGCGGCGCGGGCCGCGGTGCTCGAAGACGTGTGCGAACGACTCGTCGACGCCGCGCACGACGCGCCAGATCGCGAGGAGCAGCACGAAGGTGCCGGTGATCCCCAGGCCCGTGATGCTCGTGTGATCGACGAGCGCCACGACGCCGAGCATGGCCGAGCGCAGGAGCGCCACGCCGGGCGGATCCTCTCCGGTGTCGGCGCCGAGCGCCTGATCGAGGAACGGCATCAGCGTGTCGTCACGGAGCGCCGAGAACACACCGGCCGCCTTCGCGGCGGCGAAGGCGAGCGCGAGCGCCGGCACGATCGCGAGCAGCGTCGAGAACGAGAGCGACGCGGCGCGGATCTGCAGCCGATCGCGGAACAGCTCGCGCAGCACGAGCCAGAGGAAGCGCAGCGCGAGCACGCCCCAGCGCCGCGGCGGCGAGAGCGCGGTCTCGTCGAGCTCGAAGAGCCAGCGGCGCGCGCGCACGACGAGCGCGTGGAGCGGCCCCGGGAGGGAGCTCACGACGAGCGAGCTTCGTTCGCCGCGGGACATGCGCGGGCCATTGTGCACAGCGCGGGCGGCGGGCGCCCGGGGAAAGGGCCGCCGCCGCGCCGTCCGGACACGCGACGCAACGCTCACCCCCGAAGCGCGATAAGGTCCGCGCCATGGGACGCAACCCTCGCTTCGCCACCGCCCTCGCGGCGCTCCTCGCACTCTCTCCCGCGCTCGCTGCCGCGCAGGCGCCGGTGGTGGTCGTCGTCCCGTGGGGCACGGGCGAGGTCGACCCCGCGGCGATGCAGCGCGCCGCCGAGTCGACGACGCTGGCCGTTCCCGCCTCGGCGGGCTCCGCCGTGTCGGTGAGCGAGACGCGCGCGCGCTTCGAAGCGACCGGCTCGACGGCGGCACCGACCGTGACCTCGGCCGAGCTCGACCAGTGGACGCAGTACTCGCGGCAGGCCGTGAGCGAGCTGGCGAACGCGGACTATCCCGCGGCGCTCGAGGCGCTGCGCCGCGCGCAGGAGATCTCGGATCGCGCGGCGGCGGCGATGAGCCGCGAAGAAGAGCGCGCGCGCCAGGTGCTCGACACCTGCTTGTTCGGGGTGCGCGCGTACGTGGAGCAGGAAGACCCGCACGCGACCGAGCAGATGATGTCGTGCCGGCGCCTGGTGCCGGGCAACGTCGCGCCCTCGCCGCGGATCCACACGCCGGAGGTGGTGGATCTGCTCGCACGCGTGGACGCGCGCCTGGCGGCGGCGCATCGCGGGCCCCTCGTGGTGGAGAGCCAGCCGGCCGGTTGCGCGGTGCGCCTGAATGGCGTGCGGATGGGGCAGACGCCGTTCACGAGCGAGCAGCTCGCGCCGGGCGAGTACCGCGTGCAGGTGGAGTGCGGCGAGGGGGCGCGCGCGCGCGTGCACCGCGTGACGATCGAGGACGCGGCGAGCCCGGTGACCTTGAGCGTGGATGCGCGCTTCGACGCGGCCGTGAGCACCGAGAGCGCGCTGCACCTCGCCTACGCCGACGCCGACGACGCGGCCGCGCACCGCGCGCTCGATGCGCTGGCGATCGGGCGCGTGCTCGGGGCGGCCGAGGTGTGGCTGGTGGGCGTGGCGACCGACGGGACGATGATCGGCGATCGCGTGCGCGTCGAAGACGGCACGAGCGTGGCGTCGGTGGCGGGCGCGGCGAGCACGACGGCGCTCGTGACGGCGCTGGTGGGCGCGCCGGCGACGGATCACGGTGGCGGAGGCGGCGGCGGCGAGGTCGACGCGGGCGCATGGGCGCTGGTCGGGACGGGTGGCGCGCTGGTGGTCGCGGGCGCGGTGCTGCTCGGCGTGGGCGCGCCGGACTTCAGCGCGACCGAGACGCCGCGCGCGGGCGAGAGCTACACGAGCGCGGCCGGCCGCGAGAGCACGGCGACGGCGCTGGTCGGCGCGGGCGGCGCCGCGCTCGGCGTGGGCGCGGTGCTCGCGGGCATCGGGATCGGCTGGGCGGTCGCCGGCGGTGGCGAGCACGAGAGCCGCAGCGTGTCGCTGCGCGTGACGCCGACGGGCCTGTCGGTGAGCGGCTCGTTCTGAGCGCGACGGGGGGAGCGATGGAAGCGACGACGACGAGAGCGCTCGCAGCGATGGGCTTGGCCGTGGTGGCTTGGGCGAGCGCGGCATGCGGCCCGCGCCACTGGCCGGAGGGCGTGTACCCGTGCGCGATGGATCGCGACTGCCCACCGGCCTGGATCTGCCGCACGAACGGCCTGTGCTACTCGCAGCCCGAGCCCGACGCCGGCCCCCGCGCCGACGCCGGCCCCGACGCCGCCACCGACGCCCCGATGCGCGACGCGGGCCCGACCTGCGGCCCGGAGACCTGCAACGGCACCGACGACGACTGCGACGGCTTGATCGACGAAGGCGTGATGACCGTAGGCCCGGCGGTGGTGGCGACGACGAGCGCTCCGCTCATTCCCCGATTCCTCGTAGAGACGGCGAACGGATTCGGGGTGATCTACATGACCGAGACAGACTATGCGGTCTGGGCGCGAACGGATCGCGACGGGGCTGCCGTCGCTGGAGGTCAGCCGCCCGGACTGGGCGCCAACTACGTCGCCGACGCCGCGTCCGTCGGCAACCTGACGTGGGCGCTCGCTATCAGCGACTTCACCGGCCCGAGTGCCGCGCTCCATCTGCTTCGGTTCGACAACACCACCGCCGCGCCGGCACTCGACGACACGCATACGTTCGAGCTGCCGGGTCGCTTGCCGATCGCCGCTCGGTTCGCCAGCCTCTCCGCCACGCGCGCCAGCGCCTACGTCGTCGACGGCGACCCGAGCTTCGCGGGCCCGGCCCGCATCCGGCGTTCCCGTCTCGACCTCGCGCGCAATCCGATCTGGGGCCTCGCAGCGTCGGACGTTGCATCGGATGTCGACCCTCAGGCGACCTTCGCCGTCGTGGCGACCGACCGCGCGGAGTACGTCGTCTATCGACGCATGGATGGCCGGCTCGCCCTGATGGCGGGGCCTGCCGACGACAGCAGCACTGCGTTCCACATGCTCGGTCTGATCGGCGACGCGAGCTCCCCCGAGGCCGACTACATCTCGCTCGCCGTCCGGGACACGAGCGCCCCGGTGTCCGACACGAACCCGCTGGGCGTCGCGTGGCTCGGCCGCAATCAGGGCGAAAGTCGGCGGCAGACGCTGGCGTTTGCACAAGTCACGGACACCACCGTGCTTCGCGTGAGCATGCCGACGACGTTCTCGGACGCGTACGGCGGTTGGGGCGGCTTCTTCACGGACCGAGCCGTTCAGCTGGTCGCGCTGCAGGACGGCGCCGGGCACTGGCTGCTCGTCAGCGAGGACACGGCATCCGCGTCGCCACCGATGGGCGGCGTGCTCCAGGTTCGCGAGCTCATCGGCGGAAGCACCAACATCCGAACCCTCACGGTTCCGGGCGAGGTGCTCGGGCCGCAAGGCAACATCATGGTCACGCGGTCGGGCGCCACTCTTCGGGTGCTCGAGTCCAACACGGACGCCGGTGCCGTCACGCGCGCGATCGGCTGCGAATAGGGCTCGGCCGCGATCGTTGACCCTCGCGCGCGCCCGCGCGTACGATCGCCAGATGCGCTTGGTCTTGTGGGGTACGCTCGCGGCGCTCGCGGGCGTCTGTGGTTGCACGACGGCGAGCTCGAACCGACCGGACAGCGGCTCGGCGCCCGACATGGGAACCGGGGCAACGGACGTGGGCGCCGACACGTCGAGCATGTCCTGCACGAACGACGGTCAGTGCGCCGACGCGTTCGACTGCACCATCGATCAGTGCGTCGCGGGCAACGTCTGCATGCACACCCCGATCGACGCGACCTGCAACGTCGCTGCCGGCGAGCACTGCAGCATCACGCTGGGCTGCACCACGACGCAGCCGCAGACCTGCAACACCGACGCGGACTGCGACGACCACCACTACTGCAACGGCGACGAGCACTGCGCGGGCCACACCTGCCTGATCTCCGCGCCGCGCGACTGCGACGACGGCAACGCCTGCACGATCGACGCATGCGACGACACGATCGCGCACTGCACGTACCAGACGACGTGCGACGCCGGGATGCCTCCCACCGACACCGGTCCGGTCTGCACGCCCTTCACGGCGCCGGATGGCTTCAACGGCACGTTCTTCGTGGCCCCCGCGCAAAACCAAGGCTGCGGCGTGACCATGTACACGCTCTCGCGCATCGTCCTCACCGTCTCCGGCTCGACCGCCACGGCGACGGGCCTCGTGATCCAGGGCGGCGGCGTGACGATGACGGGTACCGTCACCGGGAACAGCTTCGACGTGAGCTACGCGGGCTGCGGGAACTACCACCTGACGGGCACGTTCGGCTCGTGCCGAGAGACGTTCACGGGTCATTGGAGTGCGACCTACGGCGGAGGTTCGGGATGCGGCACCTGTACGACGATGAACGCGGACATCACCGGGCTGCGAAGCGGCTCGTAGCGGTCGCGTTCGCGATCCTGGCGCCAGGCGCGACGGCCCTCGGATGCACCGAGGGCTCCCGGGCTGCCCACCAGGACGCCAGCAACCCGTTCGCGTGCAACGTCGCCGCGGACTGCGACGACCACATTCCGTGCACCGTCGACAACTGCGGGGCCGGGAACATCTGCAGCCACACGGCCGTGGACGCCACTTGCACCGGAGCGGGCGAGCACTGCGTGCTCGGCGTGGGCTGCACCACGATGATGAGCTGCACCGAGTCGTCGATGTGCGACGACGGAATCCCGTGCACCGTCGACACCTGCAACGTCGGCAACGTCTGCGGCCATCAGCCGGTGAACGCCACCTGCACGGATCCAGCGATGCCGGTATGCGACGTCATGCGCGGCTGCGTCGCTGGGCAGACCGTCGAGTGCACGACCTCCGCGCAGTGCGACGACGGCGTGAACTGCACGCTCGACACGTGTGGCGTGAACATGATGTGCAGTCACATGGCGCTCGATTCCCTCTGCGGGACGAGCCAGCACTGCGACGCGATCCGCGACTGCATCGACGTGCATCCGTGCACGACCGCCGCGGACTGCATGGACCCGTCGTTCTGGAACTTCTGCGACGGCACGCCGGTCTGCATGCCCGAGTTCGGCTGCACGGCGCCGACGCCGCGCATGTGCGACGACGGCAACCACTGCACGACGGACGTCTGTGACCGGAACGCGGGCGCCAACGGCGCGTGCAGCGCGGTCTGCGACCGCACGCAGACCGGCTGCGAGAGCGAACCCGTGTGCGCGGTGGTTGGCCCGAGCTGCTCGGGAACGTTCGCCGTGTCTCCGAGCATCAGTCAGATGTGCGTGGGTGGCATGGTGCACTACGGGATCACGCAGATTCAGTTCACCCTTGGCGGTGGCATGTTGATCTTGGATCCAGATAGCAGTCCCTCGTTCGGCACTCTCACCGACGCGGCCCCGGCCTGCCCGAGTTTCTCGGCGACCGCAGTCGTGCTTCCCGCGGGCGCCGGTGTCACCGAGTACTACACGTTGTCGGGGACCTTCACCGACGACGACCACTTCACCGGTACGTGGGTCCAGCACTTCGTCGGACCAGGTCACGCGTTCTGTCCGGAGCGGAGCTATCCCGTCTCCGGCACGCGAATCTGAAGTCGTCCGCGCTCACCGCACCAAGAGCACCGCTTCGCTCGTGCCGCCTCGGCCGTCCGTGCCCGGGCTGCCGGGGGAGAAGCCGCCGCGGCCGGCCGTGCCGCCGACGCCGGTGCTCTCGACCGTCACGCTCGTGGTCACCGCGTCGCGGTAGCTCTCGCCACCGCTCGGCGTGCTGATGAGGACGCCGTGGCTTCCGCCGCCGCAGCCGCCGCCGCCCCCGCCGCCCGTGCCGCCGTGGCCGCCGTCGCCGCCCCGGCCGCCGGTGCGTGAGCACCAGAACGCGCCCGTGCCGCCGTTCGCACCGATGCCCGCCGCGCCGCCGTCGGCGCCCACGCCGCCGTCGCCGCCCGCGCCGCCGCTCGCCGTCACCACGCGCACGTTCATGAACGTCGGCCCCGCGGCGCCCGCGGCGAGGCGCACCAGGATGCCGATCGAGTAGCCGCCGCCGCCCCCGCCGCTCGCGCCGGGCGCGCCGCAGCCACCGCTGCCGCCGCCGCCGCCGCTGCCGCCCGAGTGATCCACGCAGCCGCCCGTCGTGCCGCCGAGCACCTCGAAGCCCGAGCCCGCCGAGCCGCCGCCCCCGCCGCCGCCGTCGCTGCCCGCCGCGCCGTCGCCGCCGATCGTCCCGTGCACGCGCCCGTCGGCCTCGATCGTCGGGCCGGCCGAGCAGCCGAGGCCGCCGCCGCCGTCGACGCCGCTCGTCCCGTCCGCGCCGGGGACCCCCGTGCGCGGCAGCGTCGGGTTGTCGTCGCAGAAGTTGCAGACGCCGCGATCGGTCGGCGCGTTGTACGTCAGATCCCCCGCCGCGCCCGAGCCGGGGCCCGCGCCCGCCGTCGGCGCCGGGTTCGCCACCGCCACGCGGCGCGCCGCGTCCAGATCGCACACGCCACCGCTCGTGAAGTCCGTGCAGCCGCCGTTGCCGCAGGGGCGCCCGTTCTCGCAGATGTCGCCCGGGCACGCGGCGCCGCCGCCGTTGCCGCCGCTCACGTCCACCATGCGGCAGCTGTGGCGACCGCCGCTGCCGCCCGAGAGCGGCGGACAGAAGTCGGTCAACGTCGCGCTCACGCCGTCGCGCCCGCTCTCTCCGTCGAGCTGCGTCAGCGACGTGAGGCCCCACATCGCGAGGTTCGCGCTCGAGTCGGCGCCGCGCGTTCCGTCCATCGCGCGCCCCGCGAGCACCGTCACGTCGGCGAGCACCACGCTCGCGCCGCACCCGTCGAGCAGCACCGCCGTGCTGCCCTGCCCTTCGACCGCCGCGTCCGACGCCGCGACGGTGAAGCCCTCGAAGCGCACTTCGCCCGTCACGTGATCGCAGATCAGCGGCGGCAGCCCCGGCTCGCTCGGCCGCTCGATCTGCACCGGGTACAGCTCGAGATCGCGATCGCGGAAGTCGGGCGCGTAGCCGCCGAACACGCTCACGCCGCCCACGAGGTGCACGGGCTCGGGATAGATGCCGCGCGCGACGAGGACGTCTTTGTTCTCCATCCGCGCGCGCGCCTCGGCCGCGTCGATGGTGCGCATCGGGCGCGCGAGCGTGCCCGGGTTCGTGTCGCTGCCGGTCGTCGTCACGTAGACGAAGTCCGTCGTGTCGTCGGGGATGCCGTCGCAGTTCGCGTCGCCACCCACCATGGGCGGCGGGCCCGTCCCGTCCCAGCGCTCGCACTCGCAGCCGTCGGCCGCGATGCGGTTCACGTCGACGAAGCCCTCGGCGCACTGCACGTCGCAGTGGATCGACGGATCGGCCAGGCACGTCGCCACCATGTGCGGGCCCGGCTCGACGCAGGGAATCGCGCAGTCGCCACACGCGAGGCGCGAGACGTAGCGGCCCATCGCGTCGCGGAAGGTCTCGTCGATCTGCCCGTTGCAGTCGTCGTCCTGGTGGTTGCACGTCTCTTCGAGGGCCGGCTCGCACGTGCTCGGGCCCATCGGCCCGCAGTGCTGCACGCCCGCGCACGCATGCGCGTCGACCGTCGAGTGGAGCAGGCACGCGAGATCGACGTCCATCGTGTCGTCGGTGCAGCCGCAGAAGCCGCTCGCGGGCGCGCACTGGCTCGTGCCCGGCTCGGTGCCCGGCGTGCACACGAAGCCGTTCGGGCACGCGGTCGACGCATCGCAGGGCGTTCCGCAACGGCGTGCGCCGCTCGCGGTGTCGAGGCAGCGCGCGCCCGGCGTGCGCAGCGCGCAGTCGGCGTCGCTCTCGCACGGAAGACAGAGTGAGGGCACGTCGGGCTCGCACGCGCCGACCCCCGCGAGGTGCTCGCCGTCCGGGCACGCCACGAGACGACAGACCGGGCCCTCGCCCGACTGCTCGCACGCGACGGTCTCGGCGGTCGGGAACACGCCGCGGCAGTCGATGCCGCACGTGCCGCAGTTCTCGATCTGCTGGTAGCTGCCGTCGTCCTCGACGAAGCCCTCGTCGACGAGACCATCGCAGTCGTCGTCGACGAGGTTGCAGCGCTCCTCGCCCTCGCACTCGTGCGTGAGATGACAGCCCGCGAGCGACGCGAGCGAGAGACCGACCATCAAGACGATCTTGCGCTGGCTCATCGCACCACCACGTCCATCGCGCCGCCCGCGGCGCCATCGGGCCCGGGCGCGGATCCGCCGCCACCGCGGCCGGGCGTGCCGGCCCGACCGAGCTGGAAGGTGTTCCCAGTGCGCCAGGCGCCGACGCCGCCCGGCTCGCTCGAGATGCCCGTCACCCAGATGCCGACCGAGGCGCCGCCGCAGCCACCGCCGCCGCCGCCACCCGAGCCGCCGTTGCCCCCCGCGCCGCCGCGACCGCCCTCGAAGGGGCCTGCGAGCGTCGGTGTCGAGCGCATCGCGAGCGGGATGGCGATCCCGAACGCGCCGTTCGCGCCGCCGCCGCCGTCGCCGCCCGCGCCGCCATCGCCACCGCGACCGCCCTCGCTCGGCGAGATGCGCACGCGCGCGATCGCCGGCACGCCCGTCGCGATGCCCCGCGTGTAGCGCACGAGGATCGCGACCGAGGGCGCGCCGCTCGTGCCGCCGGTGCCCGCCGCACCGCCGCACCCGCCCGCGCCGCCACCGCCACCACCGCCGCCGAGCCCGTCGGGGAACTCGCAGAGCCCGTCGAACCACTCCATCGCGGTGCCGCCACCGGCGCCGCCGCCGCCGCCGCCCGATCCCGGCGTGCCCGCCGTGCCGCCCGTCGCGTCGAGCCCGACCCAGCGCTCGCCGTCGAAGCGCCCGAGCGCCTCGGTGCACGCCGTGCCGGCGCGGCCGTTCGTTCCGTCGCGCCCCGGCCGGCCCGGATCGGGCAGGAGGAATCCGTCGCCCGGCACCGTGAAGTCGGCGAGGCCGCAGCACACGGGCGCGTTCGGGCACGCACCGGTGTCGCTCGTGATCGGGCCCGTCGAGTCCTGGCCGCCCATGCCGCCCGAGCCGCCGGGGAGCGTGCCGACGCCGCGCCCTTGCGAGCCGCCGCCCTGCTGCATCGCGAACACCGGGCACGACGCCACGCCGCCCGCGCCACCGCTCGTGTCCACGCCGCCGCAGCTGTTCGTCCCGCCGGCGCCGCCGCGAACGCGATTGGCATCGCCGGGCATGCACGCATGCGAGAAGTCCTCGATCGCGCCGCGCGGCGGATCGCCCGAGCCCGGCAGCGTCGCGAACGCGCGACCGGCCATGCCCTCGATGCCCGACACGCCCGAGCCGGCGACGCCCCCGATCACCGTCATGTCGCGCAAGAAGAGGGACTGGCCCGGATCGATCAGCACGGCGCCGAACGCCGCCGCCGACGCGTCCACGGCATCGCGCCCGCGCAACGTCAGCCACTCCATCCCCGTCACGCTCGCGCCGGTGCCGGCGCCGCGCACGACGAGCGCCGCCCCGCCCGGTGCGGTCGTGGACTGCGGCGCGCGGATCTCGACGCGGAAGCCATCGGGATCGAGCGCGAGGAAGTCGCGACGGTAGCCGCCGTGCACGATGACCCCGTCGGGCAGCTCCACGCTCTCGGCGTAGGTCCCCGAGGCGACGAACACGTGCGGGCGCGTCTCGGGATCGTCGAGCGAGTCGGCCGCGCGCATCACGGCGACGGCGAGCGTGCGGAGCGGCCGCGTGGGCGAGCCGGGGCCCGTGTCGTCACCGTCGGGCGCCACGTAGAAGCTGTGGATCACGACGCCATCGGCGCCGTCGCAGTTCACGTCGAGCGTCTGCCCGCTCGTGCGCACGGGGCCGGGCACGTCGTCGGGGCTCGTGACGGTGCACTCGCAGCCGTCGGCGATGTTGCGGTTCGCGTCCACGCGGTCGCCCGGCTGGATGCCGTCGTCGGTGTCGGGGCAGTGCAGCACGCAGCTCGGCGCGAAGGGATCGCCGCCGCACACGAGATCGCCCTCGGGGATCGTGCTCGTGGTGCAGTCGACGCCGCACTCGCCGCAGTTGTGGATGTCGAGGATGTAGGCGCCGCGCCCGTCGCGGTATCCGTCGTCGACGTTGCCGTTGCAGTCGTTGTCGACGTGATCGCAGACCTCGGCGAAGGGGGAGCACGCGCTCACCACGCCGTCCATGCACATCGAGCTGCCGGGGCAGCGATTGCCCATCGGGTCCATCAGCGCGCAGGCGATGGTGAAGCTCGCGCCCGGCTCGCAGGAGCAGCTACCGCCGGGCGGCGTGCAGCTCGTGCCGCTGCAGACGTAGCCGTCGGGGCAGGTGAGCGAGCAGTCCACGACGCAGCGGCGCTCGCCCGCGAGGTCGACGCAGTGCGCCTCGTCGAAGTCGCCGCAGTCGCCGTCGTCGGCGCAGAAGAGGCAGAGCCGATCGTAGGCCGGCACGCAGACGCCGCTGCGCGAGGGCACCCAGCCGGGATCGCAGGTGAGCGCGACGCACACGGGCGACTCGGCCACGAGGCCGCAGCCCACCGTGAGCTCGTGCGGGCGCGAGGGGCGGCACGCGTGGCCGCACTCGCCGCAGTGGTTCACGTCGACGTAGCGCCCCATCGAGTCGCGGAAGTCCTCGTCGACGAAGAGATCGAGGTCGGACGGGAGCCCGCCATCGAGGCCGCCGTCGGGGCGCGGGCCTCCGTCGGGCGCCGGGCCCCCATCACGCATCTCGCCGGCGTCGAGCCCCGCATCTCGCCCGCCGTCGAGCGGCGTCGCCGCGTCGACCGAGCCGTCCCGGCCGCCGCCATCGCCGGAGACGCTGCCGTCGAGATCGCCGCCACCATCGAGCACGCCCACGCGCACGAGGCCGTCGAGATCATCGTCGAGGCCGTTGCATACCTCGGGGCGGGGCTGGGGGCCGGGCTCCGCGTCCCACTGTCGGATCTCGGCGCCGGTCCGCGATCCGCAGCCCGCGACGAAGAGGAGCCCTGCGATCCAGACGCCCCGAGCCCAGGAAGAAAGCCTCGCCGCGCGCCAAGCCATTGTCACGGAGTATAGGTGGCCGGAGCGCGGGCGCCCGTGCACGGAAAACGCACGGGCTTCGGCGCCTTGCGTGGGGCGTCCGGCGCCGGAGAGCCCGTGGTATGAAGACGGCGTGTCGGTTCCGGCGGCTCGGGCCGCGAAGATCGCGGCGGTCCTGCCCTTCGTGGCGCTGTCCGCCTGCTCGGGCGGGAGCGAGCGCGCGCTCCGCGTGACGGTGGACCTGCGCGCCCCGGCCGATGCCGTCTGCGTGGTGGCGCGCGAAGAGGGCCCCCCGGCGCGAGTCGTGTTCGCGATGCCGTACGACGCGAGCGCGCTTCCCATGCCGGCCACGCTCACGTTCGTGCCCGGCGCCGGCTTCTCGGGCGCGGTCGACGTCAGCGCCCACGGCGTCGCGGCCGGCGCGATCGTCGGCGGCGCGAGCATCGTGACCACGCTCGCGGGCATGGGCACGACGGAGGTGACGCTCCCGATCGAGCGGTGCCGCGCCCGACAGACGGCCGGCTTCGGCACGCGGCCGGGCGGGACCTTCGCGGCGCTCCTCGATCCGCCGCGCGTGCTCGCGACGGACTACGACGGCGACGGGCGTGACGAGCTGCTCGCGATCGCCGCCGACGGCAGCCTCGCCGTGCTCGACGCCGAGAACGCGAGCGACGGCTCGCACCGCGAGAGCGAGCTCAACGCGGCCGATGCGCACCTCGTGCGCGCGATGGACCACGACACCGACTGCCGCGCCGACGTCGTCGCCGTCGGTGCGCTCGGCGCGCTCGTCGTCGCGTCGGAGGACGGTCGCTCGCTGCCGCCCGTGGCGAGCGGAGCCCGAGACGTGGCCATCGGTCGCGTGAGCACCACGGCGCCGCTGCGCTTCGTGGTGGCCGGAGCGGGCGGGCTCTCGCTCGTCCCGCCGCCGGGCGCCACCGGCGCGAGCCTGCCGCTCTCCACGACGGCGGTGGATCACGTCGTGGCGTGGGACGCCGACGGGGACGGCGGCTCGGAGATCGTGGCGACGGGCGGCATGGGCCTGCTCGCGTTCCAGAGCACGCTGGGCGGTGAGACCGAGGTGACGAGCACCTTTCTCCCCACCGGCTTCTCCCTGCTCACGGGCCCGCTCGCGATCGGCGACGTCGACGACGATGGCGACGTGGACCTCGCGCTCGTGGAGGACGACGCGGTTCGTCTCGCGACCCGCCGCGGCACGAGCTTCCGTGACGACTCGGGCGCGACGCCGGTCTCTCTCGACGGCGCGGGCACGCGCATCGTGCTCGCGGACGTGACGGGCGACTGCGCCGACGACGTGATCACGCTGTCGAGCGCGGGCACGATCGCCGTGCATCGCGTGGCCGCCACCGGCGGTCTCGTGCCGGTCGAGCAGCGAACGGGCGCGCTCGACTTCGCGGTCGGCGACTTCGACGGAGACGGCATCCGCGAGATCGCGCTCCTCGGAACGGGCGGAAGGGTGACGCTGTGGCAGCCCTGAGCCGCGCGCGCGCGTTGCGCTCCCGAGGCACCCTGGTGCCGGCCGTGGTGGCCCTCGCGCTCGCGTGGCTCGCCGCCGCGCCGGCGCGCGCGCAGACCGACGACGCGCAGTCGCTTCTCGACGAGGGCCGGCGCCTCTATGCCGACCTCGAGTACCAGGAGGCGGAGAGCGCGCTGACGCGGGCCCTCGCGACGCCGGGCCTGCCGGACTCGTTCCGCGTGCAGGTGCTCGAGTGGCTCGGCTTCGTGCAGGTCGTGGAGGACGAAGAGGCAGCCGCGCGCAGCAGCTTCGAGCGCCTCTTCGCGATCGATCCCTACTACGTCGTGCGCGAGCCGAGCGGATCGCCGCGCGTGGCCGAGCTCGTGGCGCAGGTGCGGCGGCGCGTGGTGCCCGACGCAGCGATCGATCCCGACGCGCAGATCCGCGTGGACCTTCCGAGCGCCGCGCGCGCGAGCGGGCCGACCGAGATCCGGCTCGCCGTCTCCTCGCCCGAGATCGTGCAGCTCGTCGTGTACGTGCGCGGCGATCACGACGTCGCGTTCCGCAGCGAGACGCTCTCGGTCGAGAGCGGCTCGGCGACCTACGCGCTCGCGCCCGTGGCCGATGCGACCGAGCTCGAGATCTACGTGGAGGGGCGCGATGCGCGCGCGCGCCTGGTGACGCGCGAGGGAAGCGCGCTCCTGCCGATCCGTCTGCCCGTGCGCGGCGAGAGCACGAGCAGCGGCGGCGGCGACTCGATCCTCGAGGCGTGGTGGCTCTGGACGATCGTCGGCGTGGTCGTCGTCGGCGTGGGCGTCGGCATCGGCGTCGGCGTCGCCACGAGCAACCCGGGCACGACGCAGGCGCCGAGCGGCACGCTCCCGCCCGGCCGCGTCGTCCTGCCCTGACGCGCGCGTCTCACTCCGAGAGCGCGGCGCGCGCGCGATCGAGGAGCGCCGCGAGCTTGCGTGCGCGGTGCGGCCGCGCGCTCGCCCAGGAGACGTGCCCGGCCAGCTCGGCCGCGAGGTGATCGCGCGCGGCCGCATCGTCGGGCCGCTCGCGACCCGAGGCCACGCGATGCAAGCGCGCACGCAGCGCGTCGTAGCGCTCGCGCGAGACGTCGGGCCACGCGTTCACCACGAGGCCGGCGAGCTCCTGACGCCCGCCGTGGCGCATCACGCGCGTCTTGTCGCGACGCACTGCGAAGCCCTCGTCGTTCGCGATCGAGGTCACGGCGCGCACGAGCACGCCGACGCTGCGCGCGAGCGTGTCACCGCCCGAGAACGCGAGGTCGTCGGCGTAGCGTGCGTAGGTGGCCTCGAAACGCTGCGCGAGCGCGCTCAGGCGCACGTCGAGCCCTCGCGCCGCCAGGCTCGCGAGCAGGGGCGAGCTCGGGGCTCCCTGCGGCAAGTGCGCGCGCGTGAACCGACGCGTCTCTCTCGCGCGCGCCGCGACCGCGTGCAGCTCGTTCGCCGGCGGCGGGCGCTGCCGGAGCATCGCCGTCGGCGTCCGATGCGTCGACATGCGCGTGAAGAGATCGGCCACCGCGCGCGGATAGCCGAGCGTCTCGAAGATGGCGCGCACGCGCCCCGCGCCCACGCTGGCGAAGAAGTCCTCGAGATCGAGCCGCACCACGACCTGCGCTCCGGCGTGCACGCGGGCGAAGGTGTGCGCCGAGCGACCTCGCACGAACGCGTGCGCCGCCGGATGTGCCGGCACCTGCGCCAGAATGCGATCGAGCAGCCGACGCTGCATCACGCGCAGGCGCGGCTTGGGCGCCTCGATCAGGCGCAGCGCGCCGCTCGCCTTCGCGATCCAGCGATACCGGTAGTGATCGTGGCTCGGTGCGAGCGGTGGCCGCCCGCCCCGCAGGTGATCGCCGACGAAGAACGGCGCATCACGCACGTCGAGACCCACGAGCTGCGCCGCGTCGGCCTCGGCGGAGAGCACGGGGAGCGCGGACGCGAAGGCCGCGAGCGTCACGTCCGGGAGCGGCGGCAGATGAAAGCGCCGCACGGCCGGGCGCAGCGCGAGGAGCGCCGCCGCGTGGGCCGCCAGGTCTCCCGCGGCGTCGGTGAGCGCGGCCCGGAGCGCACGCTCGTCGGGCGCGGTCCGGAAGCGATGGCGCAGCGCCCGGACGAGCGCGACCCCGGCGTCCCGCAAGGACGCGCCGGGCCGCCCGCGGCGCCGAGGCTCGGCAGGCGCCGACAGCGCCGCCTCGAGCCTCCGCGCGATCGCGGGCGAGGTCCACGCACCATCGAGGAGCGCGAGCACGAGCGCCTCGTGACGCGGAGAACGGCTCATCGCGCGGGCCCGCGGAGCGAAGAAGAGGACGAGCGCGAGCCGGCGACGATGCAGGTCCTGCGCGCGCAGGCCTGCGCGAGGCGCAGCGAGGCGCGTGCCCCGAGACGCCGACGTGACGTGAGGTCCCCGGGGCTACCCCGGAGAGAGATCGAGAGCCGGAGCTCTCGCGCTCGGCTCGCCAGCTCCGCGCTCATCCGCGAGAGAGCATGCCCGGAACGCACGACGGAACGAAGAAAGGGAGAGCCCGTGGGCCCTCCCCTTCTTCGACGCTCCGTCTCCGGGCGGATCGCCCCGCTATCTCGAGAGCGCCTCGGATCGATTCACGATGCGCGGCGTGAGGAAGATGAGCAGCTCGTTGCGCTCGTCTCGCACGCGGCGGCGCTGGAAGAGGACGCCGAGGATCGGGATGTCGCCGAAGAACGGGATCTGGTCGACGGTGCGACCCGTGTTGCGCGTGTAGATGCCGCCGATGACCGCCGTGTGACCGTCCTCGATCAGGAGATCGGTCTCGGCCTCGCGCTTGAGGATCGTCGGATCACCACGGGGCGAGGTCCGCGTGAAGTCGGGCTCGTCGCGCGTGACCTTCACGTGCATGGAGACGCTGCCGTCGCTCGTGACGTGCGGTCGCACGCGGAGCTCGAGCTTCGCTTCCTGGAAGGCCGTCTGCACGCCTTGGGCGCTGATCTGCGAGTACGGGATCAACGTGCCCTGCGCGATGTGCGCCTCGTGGTTGTCGAGCGTCAGGATGCGCGGGCTCGAGATGATGCGGACGACGCCGGTGGACTCGGCCGCCGAGAGGCGCACGTTCAGGTTCACGCCGCCGCCGAGCGCGCCCATCGTGATGCCCAGCGCGCCGCCTTGGCCGGTGCTGGTCGTGGCCGGCAGGTTCACGGCGAAGTTCGGCGAGGCGATCTGGCGCTGGAACGGCGAGAGACCGCCGGTCGGTGTCTGCTGATCGTAGTTACCGCCGGTGAAGCCGAGGTTGGCCGGGAAGATGAGGCCCGTCGGGTTGCCCGTCGCGGTGCTCATCGTCACGTCGCCGCCCCACTGGATGCCGACGTCGCGCACGTACTGGCTCGTGGCCTCCACGATGCGCGCCTCGACGAGGACCTGCGGCGTCTGGGTGTCGAGCGTGCGGATGAGCTCCTCGACGTCGTCGAGGATGTCGGCGATGTCGCGCACGATGAGCGTGTTCGTGCGCTCGTCGACGCTCACCGAGCCACGATCGGAGAGGAGCTCTTCGACGCGCGGCTCGAGCTCGGCGGCGGTCGCGTAGCTGACGGGCACGAGACGCGTCTCGAGCGGCTCGAGCGTCTCGAGCTGCTTGCGGCGCTCGATCGCCAGCTCGCGCTCCTTCTCGAGCGTCTCGAGCGGCGCGACGCGGATCAGGTTGCCGCGCCGGACCATGCCGAGGCCCTTGGCCTGGAGGATCACCTCGAGCGCCTGGTCCCACGGCACGTTGCGCATGCGGATCGTGACGGTGCCGTCGACATCGTCGCTCGTGACGATGTTCACGCCACCGACCTCGGCGAGCAGGCGCAGGATGTTGTGGATGTCGGCGTTGTTGAAGTCGAGATCGATGCGGCGACCGCGATAGCGGCGGCTGCCGCGCGCCTCGTCGACCTGGAGCGGCACGTCGGTGAGGAACGCGGCGGCCTCGTCCGAGTCGAGCTCGTACTCGCCCATCTCCTCCGTGACGGCCTCCATCACGTCCTCTTCGCGCGCGATCGTGCGCGAGGTAGGACGAGCGGTCGCCTCGGGCGTCGCCGGCGGCGCGGAGAACAGCCACACGATGCGGCGCCCCTCGCGGATCGCGGTGCCGGGCGCGCCGTCGGGGCGCTCGACCTCGATCGAGACGCGGCCGTCGGCCGTCCGCACGCGCACGCCGCGCACGACGTGGCCCTCGCCGTGGACCTCGACGTCGCGGTTGCAGTCGGCGCCGATGGACGCCGCCGGCACCTCGAGCCGCGCCGGTCCGACGCTGCCGGGGATCAGATCGAAGGGCGCCGCCTGATCGAGCGTGATCACGACGCGGTCGCGCCCGTCGCGGCGCTCGAGGCTGATGCCCTGCACCACCGGCGCGTCGCTCTCGGCCTCGTCGCCGCCCCGATCGCGCGCCAGCCCCACGACGGGGACCTCGTCGTCCTCGAAGTCGTCGTCGGCGATGCGGTCGAGGCGCAGCTGGATGCGGCCCGAGGAAGCGCGCGCGCGGTACGTCGCGGGCGCCGAGAGCTCGAGCTCGATGCGGACGCCGAGCGCGGTCTCGCTCGTCGTGCTCCGCGTCACGAGGCTCGCGTCGCCCTCGAGCGGCACGCCTTCGTCGCCGCGGACGTTCGCGTTGGAGACGTCGACGACGATGATGCGTCCTTCGTCGCGGCTCCGGACCTCGTAGGTCGGCACGTCGAAGTCACCGCGGATGGTGAGGTCCGCACGGCTCCCCGTGCCGTGGACGGTGAGCCCCTCTACGTGCGCCTCCGTGCTCTGCGCGAGCGCGGAAAGCGGCGCGCCGAGCACGAGTGCAAGCGTGACGGCGAGGGCCCGACCGAGGATGGCGTGTCGCATGAAAGCTCCAGCGTGAGAGGCACACACGTCCTCTCGTGCGGCGATTCTCTGTCGTGCACGCGCGCCGCACAAAAAAACGGCGACGCCGGCACGGCTCCGCGCACCGGCGCGGCGCCGAAACGGCACGAGCACGCCTCTCTCGAAGCGTGCTCGCGGGCGCGTCCAGCGGGCGCGTGCGGGTCGTGGCGTCAGCCGCCCTGCTCTTCGGACGGATCGTGCAGCGGGATCTCGCGCGTCAGGGGCGGCCGGTTCGGCGCCGTCGGGTCCTCGCGGGAGAGCACGATCGCGTCCTCGCGGATGCGCTCGACGCGCCAGTTCAGCGAGACGGGCACGCTCTCTTCGCCCCCCGTCTGCACGATCTCGACGCGGCCGACGAAGTCCCCGCGATGGACCGTGTGCCCGACGCCGTCGCCGCCCATGAGCATCGCGGTGGGATCGGCCACGCCGCTCACGATCGCGATCAGGTGCATCTCGTCGACCGCGATCTCCTCCATCACGACGTGACGCTGGACCACGATGGGCCCGGTCGCGTGCGGCACGAAGAGGCTCGTGTACGAGCGGAAGGGGTCGCGGTTGGTGTCGGCCTCGACGAACTGCGAGTCGGGATAGCTGAGCGGCGTCGGCGCAGCGGGCCCGGCCGCGGCGTCGTCGGCGCTCGCCACCGCGCTCGGGGCGGGGGCCGTCGAGGGCGCGGGGGCTGCCGGCGCCGGCGGGGGGCCGACGGTGATCGTCTCGCCGCCGCAGCCGGTGGCCAGCGCGAGGGCGAGCACGAGTCGGAGGTCACGTCCGGCCATGTTCAGACTCCTCCCGGGCCGCCGGCCGGAGCGGCCGCCGCCTCTTCGGCCGAGGGCCGCCGGAACGTCGTCGCGAGCATCGCGACGTCGATCACCACGTCCTCGCCGACGACGTGCGGATTGGCGAGCCCGATGTCCTCGAGGCTGATCGCGCGCTCGAGGCGGCTCACGTTGTACATGAAGCGCGCGAGCTGGTGATACCGGCCGGCGACGTGCAGCGAGACCGGCAGGCGGATGTACTGGGCCTCCGGCTCCTCGGGCCGCGGCTCCACCAGGCGCATCTCGAGGCCGCTCGTCTCCGCGAGGCGGTTCAGATCCTGGAGGAACGACGCGATCTCGGCCTGCTCGGGCAGGACGCGCAGGTTCGCGCGATCGAGCCCTTCGCGGGAAGCGAGCTGCTCGCGGAGCGCGATGAACTCCTGCTGCCGCGCCTGGGCCTGCGTCATGTCCGCGAGCAGCTGGTTGTGACGCGAGCGCGCGCTCTCGATGTCCTCGGTGAGCGGCGCGTGGAGCGCGAAGTAGTAGACGAGGCCGATGATCGCGACGACGAAGCCACCGAGGGCGACCTTCGCCGCCGGCGGGAGCGCGCCGAAGGTCTGCGGCGACTGCGATGCGGGCTTGGCTGCTGCGGGAGGTGCCATGGTGCTCCGTGCTCCTCAGTAGACGACCGAGCAGGTCAGCTCGAACGAGATGAGCGCGAGGTGCGTCTCCGGATCGGTGACGGCCTCGGTCTTGGTCAAGGTCACGTCGCCGAACGACTCGCTCAGCGAGAGCCGGCGCAGGAACTCGGCGACGTCCTCGTTCGTCTTGCCGAGCCCGTGGATCTGCACCTGACGGTCCTCTTCCACGAACGACGTGACCCAGAGACGGCGCGTGTCCCACGACGGGTTGAAGCCCGCGAGCGGGTTGTCGCGGCGGATCTGCTCGAGACGCTCGGGATCGACCGTCGGCCCGCCGCTGGCGGAGAGGATGTGCGAGAGCTCGAGCAGCACGCGCGTGGGCCCGAAGCGCGCCCGCTGGAGATCGTTGACGACCGCCTCGAGCTCCTCGCTCTGCGCGAGCTGGCCGCGCACCTCTTCGATGTTCGCCGACTGCGCCTGGAGCTGCGTGATCTGCGTCTGCAAGGACGAGTTCTGCGCGGTCTGGACCTCGAGGGCGTTGGTGCCGTTGAAGTAGAGCAGCGCGCACACGAGCGCCGTGACGAACCCCGCCACGAGATAGGCGATGATCCACGGCGTCGCGCTGCCGTCGCCCGAGCTCGCCGAGCCGCGCGCCTGCTTGCGCGCCGACGGGAGCAGATTGATGCGTACCATCATGGCCGCGGTCCCTTTCCGAAGCTCCGAGCGCCGGCCTTCATTCGACCTTCTCCCGGTCCTTGCGGAGCGCGAGCCCGGCGGCGACGACGGCCTGCGCCGAGCGCTGCGCGAGCAGGCCCTGATCGACCGTCTTCGGGTCGAGCTGCGCGATCTTCAGCGGGTCGATCACCTCGACGGGCACGCGGGCACGCCGCTGGATCGACTCGAGCAGCGCGCGGATGTTGGCGGTGCCGCCCGAGACGAAGATCTTGTGGACCTCGCCGTCGCCGCTCGTCGCGAGATAGAAGTCGAGCGAGCGCTGGATCTCGCCGGCGAGCTGCTCGACGACGCGACCGACGATGTCGGGCACCTGGCTCGGCACGAGGCCGCGCCCATCGCCGCCGCACTTGTACGCCTCGGCCTCGTCCGACGAGATGCCGAGCTCGCGCTGGATCTCCTCGGTGATGTTGTTGCCGCCGTTGGCGATGTCGCGCGTGAACGAGGTGGTGCCGCCGCTCAGGATGTTCAGCGTGGTGAGCGAGGCCCCGACGTGCAGGAGCGCGATGGTCTGATCGGTGGGGATCGTCCCGTAGCCCGCTTCGAACGCGTTCTGCACGGTGAAGGCGTCGAGGTCGATGACCTTCGGCTTGAGCTTCGCTTCCAGCGCGAGGTTGGTGAGCTCGTTCACCTCTTCCTTCTTCGCGGCGACGAGGAGCACGTCCATCTGGCGCTGCTCGTCGCGCTTGGCGACGACCTGCCAGTCCATCTCGACCTCGGCGAGATCGAAGGGGATGTGCTGCTCGGCCTCCCACTGGATCTGCTCGCGCAGCTCACCCGGGGTCATGAGCGGCATCGTGATCTTCTTGATGATCACCGAGTGCCCACTGACGCGGAGCGCCACGTCCTTGAGCTTCTGGCGGTGGAAGAGCTTCTCGAGGCCCTCCACCACCGCGCCCGAATTCATGATGTGGCCGTCGACGATCGTCTGCGGCGGCAACGGGTGATAGCCGAAGCGAACCAGCGTTCGCTGGCCCTTTCGCCCTTCTTTCAGCTCACAGACCTTGATCGAGCTCGACCCGATGTCGACCCCGACGAGGTTCTTGCCTTCCGACATCGTGTGCGGCTCCTCGGCTCCCAGGAATGTTCGCACCCCGCCGGAGCGAGATCAAAAAACGGTCCGGTCGACCTCCGCGGGGGGGCGGGTCGCCCTTCGAGGCGGCGGCGGGATTGCAGCACCGCCCCAGCTCTGTTAGGGCACCCGGTCGCATGCGTTGGGCCCTGCCATACCTCTTTCTCTGCTGCCTGCTCGCGCCTTCGGTCGCGCTCGCGCAGACGACCCACGTCGTGCGCCCCGGCCAGTCGCTCGCCCGCATCGCCCGCCGCTACCACGTGAGCGTGTCGGACCTCGCCGCGGCGAACGGCCTCTCGTCGACCGCGGCCGTGCGCCCCGGGCAGGAGCTGCGCATCCCCGAGACCGGCGTCGCGTACGTGCGCGCCGGCGACTCGCTCGTCGAGATCGCCCACGACCACAACTGCTCGGTCGCCGAGCTGATGCGCCTGAACCACCTCCACGAGGGGCAGGCGCTGCAGATCGGGCAGCGGCTCGTGCTTCCCGGCTACGAGGACACGCACCCGAGCGGCTCGCGCTCGCGCTCGCGCTACGGCACGCCGCGCACGCCGGGCACGGCCACGTTCTATCGGATCGCGACCCACACGCGGCAGCGGGTCCGTCTCGTCGACACCACGCGGCACGCGACGCGCGCGGCGCAGCGGCGCCTCGGCCTGCTCATGCGCCCCCGCGGCGCGCGCCCGCGCGAGACCTTCCCGAACCCGCCCGCGCGCCTGCTCGAGCTTCTGGCGCGCGTGAGCGATCACTTCGGCGGCCACGTGATCCAGATCGTGAGCGGCTATCGCCACGCGGGCGGCTTCACGCGCGAGTCGAGCCAGCACACGCACGGCCACGCGATCGACATCCACATCGACGGCGTGCCCAACACCGAGCTGCGCGACTACCTGCGGACGTTCGATCGCGTCGGCGTCGGCTACTACCCGCGCAGCTCGTTCGTGCACTTCGACGTCCGCACGCGGAGCGCCTACTGGGTCGACTGGTCACGCCCGGGCGAGGCCCCGCAGTACCAGCGCCGCGGCGACGCGCCGCCGGCCGATGCGACGAGCGACGAGCGCACGGCCGTCGGCGAAGGTGGCGTCGGCGAGGACGAGGCCGAGGTCGAGGCGAGCACCGAAGACGAGACGGAGAGCCCGGACGACACGGCGGTCGAGGTGATCCCGGCCGATCCACCGGCCACGCCCTGAGGCGACGGGCCGCGCTACGGCGCGGGCCGCTCGCCCATGCCCGGGCAGGCGACGATCAGCGAGCGCTCGATCTCGCAGAGCCCCGTCACGCAGAGCGCCATCTCGCCGCACGTGCGGTCGGGGTTGCAGTCGGCGGTCGTCGTGCACGGCATGCCGCCCATGCGATCGGGCGGCGGATCCGTCCGCGGACAGCCGCTCCCCAGAGCGGCGAGGGCGAGCACGAGCGCGGGCAGAACGGCGCGGACCACGTGGCGAGCGTAGCGCGAGCCTCTGCGGAGCGCGAACGAACGAGCCTCACCGGCGACCGGCGAGCTCGTCACGGAAGCGGGTCCGAAGGATCTTGCGCCACCCGGCCTCCATCACGAAGCTGACGAGGACGAGCTTGCATCCCTCGAAGCCCAGGTGCTCGAGGATCACGCGCGTGCCTCCGGGCGCGTCCTCGAGCCGTAGCCGGAGGACCGTGTCCAGCTCGGCGAAGAGGCCGCGGCCGAGCGCGCGCACCGGCTCCGACTCGACCCCCGCGCACGCGATCGCCTTGTCGCCGCGCGCCCGCCCCCGGTACCAGAAGGCCAGTCGCGTGCCGGGCACGAGCTCGGTCACTTCGCAGTGCGTGATCCCGTCCCAGCCGCGCTGAGGCCGCATCCGGAAGGTGAAGGCACGTCCGACGATCGGCTCGAAGTCGGTGGGCATCAGCCATCGACCGAGCGCCTCCCGGGTCGCGAGCGCCTCCCACACGCGCTCGCGGGGCACGGGGACCGTCGTCACGAGCCGGACGTCGCGCCTCATGCCGAGCCGATCGCATCGGTGGGCGCCGCGCTCGCATGGCGCGCGAGCACGGCGGGCAAGCGCACGTCGAGCATCTTCCTCCAGCCCGGGCCCATCATGAAGCGTGCGAGCATCCATCCGCCGACTCCCTCGAAGCCCGCGTGCTCGAACGAGAGCCGCGTGCCGTCTCCCTCCGGGCGGATCTCGTAGCGCACGCGCATCGGCGCTCGCTTCTCGTCGCCGACCCAGGTGTAGGCGAGCACGCGCTCGGGGACGCACTCGACGACCTCGCACTCGACGAAGCCCCGCCAGCCCGGCTGCGGCGGCGCACGGAGCACGAACTTCGCGCCGATGCGCGCCTCGAAGTCGTCGGTCTTCATGAGCCACTCGCTGATCGCCGCGCGATCGGTGAGCGCGCGCCAGACGCGCGCGGGTGGATGCGGATATCGGCGCTCGAGCCTGATGACGGTCATTTCTCCTCCAGCTCTCGGTCGAGGTAGGCACCGAGCGCGTCGAGGCGCTCGTTCCAGAATCGCTCGTAGTGCGCGACCCACCGCGCGACGCGCTTCAGGGGCGCGGGGCGCAGCGTGTAGAAGCGCTGCCGTCCCTCGCTGCGGACGCGGACCAGGCCCGCATCACGGAGCACGCCGAGGTGTTGCGAGACCGCCGACTGCGAGGCGCGAAAAGGCGCGGCGAGCTGCCCCGCCGAGTGCTCGCCGCTGGCGAGGCGATGCAGGATCGCGCGCCGGGTCGGGTCGGCGATGGCGAGAAACACGTCGGCGTGGGCGGTGCGGCGGTGCACGACAACGCATTAGCATTTGCTAATGCGTTGTCCACCCGAGCAGGGGTGGAGGATCCACCCACCGGGGCAGGATCTGCCTCGTGTGGCGCCGGGCGCGCGCCTCAGCGGGCGGCGAGCGCGACGGTCTCGCAGCCGCCGTCGCCCGCGGGCGCGTCGCGGCAGACGAGGAGCTGCGGCGAGGCGCCGCGACCGCGGCCTCCGCTGCGGCCGATCGCGACGGCCGTGTACGAGGTGCCGGCCGCGGCCGTGAAGTGCGCGACGCCGATCACGCGGCCGCTGCACACGGTGGAGCTGTGCTGGCGCACCTGCACCGTCGCGCTCTCGCCCGCCGGCAGGTCCGTGTAGCGCAGGCCGTTCGCGGTCCCGAGCGCGTTGCGCGCGACGTCGGCGAAGAGCGCCGTGCCGGCGCCGCGCCCCGATCCGGGCGTGCAGACGTCGACGTCGTCCACGCCCTCGAGCGCGTGGAAGAAGCGGATCGCGGCGCTCTCGTCTCCGGGCGAGTCGTCGTCGTCGCCCGTGTAGAGCGCGAAGGGCGCGTCGGCCGATCCCTGCGTGACGAAGAAGACCGTGTACGCGTGCTCGTCCTCGAGCACGTCGGAGGCGAGGCCCAGCGTCGGGGCCATGCCGCTCTCGTCCTCGGCGCCGCGGACGTACACGTTGTGCCGTCCGGAGGCGACCGCCACGTAGGGGCTCGCCGTCGCGTAGCCGATGCCGCTCGCGAAGGGCTCGGCCGAGTCGATCGACGCCGAGATCGCGCCGACGTTCGCGTCCGCGCTCGCGTGGACGAGGCGCATTCGCGGCGGCGCCGCGGCCGGCGCGGCCGGTGCCTCGGCGGGCTGCTCGTCGCCGCTCGAGGGCGCGGGCTGCTCGCTCGACGCGGTCGTGTCTTCGTGGGTGGCCTCGCTCGCGCCGCCGCCGCCGCCCCCGCCGCACGCACCGAGCGTGAGCACCAGCCCGAGCCACATCGCCTTCGTCTTGCCGTCGCCTCGCATGTCTTTCCGACTCCTCGGAGCGCGTTCTACCAGAGCGCCGCGGCGGGCGTCATCGCTGGGGCAGGTCGAGCTCGGCGGGGTCGTCGGGCCGGATCACGAGCATTCCTTCCGGGGGCTCGAAGGGCTCGGCCTCTCCGAGCGGCGCGCGCGCCCGGTGATCGGGCGGCGGCTCCTCGGCGAGCTCTTCCGCGATCGCGCGCTCTTCGTCGATGCGATCGAGCTCGCCGAAGATCTCCTGCACGAGCCCGCGCGTGCGCGAGAAGTCGAGCACGGGCTCGTAGTCGTGATCACCGAAGACGAAGTTGCGCTCGAGGAACTCCTGCCGCTCGCGCATGCGTCGCTCGAAGATGGAGCGCAGGTCCTCGGGGCTGCGGATGATGTACGGCGTCAGGAACATCAGGAGGTTCGTCTTCTCGGTGGTGCGCGTCTCGCGCCGGAAGAGCGCTCCGAGGATCGGGATGTCGCCGAGGATCGGGATCTTCTCTTCACTCGTCGCCACGCGGTCGCGCATGAGGCCGCCGATGACGACGGTCTCCTGATCACGCACGAGCACCTGCGTCTTGGCCATGCGCTGCGCGATCGGCACCACGCCGAGCGAGCCCTGCGCCGGCTGCGCTTCGCTGATCTCTTCCTCGATCTCGAGGCGGATCTCACCCTCGTCGTTCACGTGCGGCGTGACGCGCAGCGTGGTGCCGACGTTCTGGCGCCCGCCCGACGCGCCCAGCGCGCTCGAGCCGCTCGCGAGCCCGGCGAGCGAGCCCAGCGCCGAGCTCGACTGCGACGTAGCGGTCTGTCCGGTGAGGCTCGAGGCGAGCCCCGCGAGCGAGCCGAGGGAGCCGAGACCGTTCTGCTGGAGGGGGATGTTGAGGCCGACGGTGATTTCGGCCTCGACGTTGTCCATCGCGAGCAGGTGCGGGGTCGAGAGCACGTCCACGTCGGAGGTGGTCGCGAGCGCGGTGAGCATCACGCCGAAGCTCGGGATCGAGAGCCCGTTCGTGGTGATCGTGGGCCCGCGCACGCCGATCGCGGCGCCCGTGAGCGTGTCGCCCGTGAGCATCGCGCTCGTGCCGATGCCGAGCGAGCTGGCGGCGCCGAAGCCGAGCACCGAGAAGCCGCTTCCCTCGGAGGTGTCGGGGCCCTCGATGCCCCCGTGATAGCTGAGCCCCATGCGGCCTTGGTGCTGGACGGTGAGCTCCATGATCACGGCCTCGATGAAGACCTGCCGCGGCGCCACGTCGAGCTCTTCGAGCACGCGGCGCAGGCTCGCGTAGTCGCTCTGCGACGCGGTGACGAGGAGCGAGTTCGTGTCGGCGAAGGCTTGGATGCCGACCTCGCCGCGGGTGATTCCGGCGCCTGCCTCGGGGGGGTGCGCGCCTCCGTGCTCGCCGCCGCCACCGCCGCCCTCGACGAGGCTCGAGAGGACCTCTGCCACGTTGTCGGCGTCGGCGTACTGCAGCTCGTAGACGTGCACGGATCCGTCGCCGTCGACCGGCACGTCGAGCGCGCGGATCGCCTCCATCACGCGCAGGTAGGCGCGCTCGGTCGCCTGGATGATCACGACGTTCGTGCGCTCGTCGGCGAGGAGGTTGCCGACGTGCACCGGGCTGTGGGCGCCCGCGCCGGCCTGCGCCGCGCCTCCTTCGCGCGTCACGGGCGCCTTGCCGCCGTGGGGTGGGCCCGAAGAGCTCGGGCTCGCGCCGTCGCCCTCGTCGGTGGGGAACATCTCGCTCAGGATCTCGACGAGGTCGCTCGCGACGGCGTAGTGGATGGGCTCGATCCACAGCTGATCGCCCGTGCGCGGCACGTCGACCTCCGCGAGGATCGCGAGCATGCGGCGCACGTTGTTCGCGGTGTCGGTGAGGAACAGAGAGTTCGTGGGCGCGTACGCCGTCACCGCGCCCTCGGGGCTGCGGAAGTGCTCGAGCAGCGCCGCCGCGTCCGCCGCATCGACGTGCTCGAGCGGCTGTAGGCGCGTCACGAAGCGATCGCTGGCCGGCACCGGATCGCCGTCGTCTCCCATCGGGAAGCGGCGCCCTTCGGCGCCCTCGGTGGGGACGATCTCGTAGTAGGCGCCCGAGGGGCGCACGCTGAGACCGTTGAGGCTGAGGATCGAGAGGAACGCCTCGTAGGCCTCGGCGGCGGAGACGTCGGTGGGCGAGACGACGCTCGCGCGAATCGTCTGCGCCTTCGTCGGCAGGATGAAGCGCTTGCCCGTCATGCGGGCCACGACGCGCACGAGATCCGGTAGGTCCGCGTCCTCGAGGTTGAACGAGACGCGCGCGCGGGGCGGCGTCGGGCGCGTGTCGGTACCCTCGAGTCCGTCGCGGAAAGGAGCTGGCTCCGAGTGCTCGGTGGCGCTCGGCGCCGCGGGCGCGCCGGACGGTGGCGGTGGCGCGACGGGCGGCTGCGCGGTCGCGTGCGACCAGAGGCCGACGAACATCACGCACGCCGAGAACGAGAGCAGCGGGAGAGCGTGGACGAGCCGCATCGAGGACCTCGGCACCCGGCGCGAGACGGACGAGCGCCGTCGCCGCGCGCGTGCGGCGGCGCGCGTGGACGGAGCTCGGGCGCACGCACGCCGGGTCGGGGAGCGCGCGCCGGCGCGATCGATCGCCGATCACGCCGAGCGAGCGCGATTGCAGCGCGCGTGCCGAGCGCGGATGCGCGCGATCTCCGCGGAAAGCGCGAGCCTGCGACCGCGCGGGGTGCCGAAGTGGCAGCGAGGGCTGCGAAGCTCGCGACGTTTCGTCGGCCGCGCGCGCGCGCTCAGTGCAGGTCGTCGCGGCGGATGCGATCGAGCTCGCGCTGGATGCGCTGGCGCTGGTAGAGGAGCCAGAAGCGCCGCATCGAGAAGTCCCAGCGCACCATCGCCACCGCCAGCGCGACCGACGTGATCGCCGGGATCGCCAGCAGCGCGCCCATCGGGCCGCCGAAGAGCGCGCTCAGCACCACGAGCCCGCCGGTGATCCACGCGAGCATCTGCCCGGTGATCGGGAGCACGAGCCACATCCGCACCGTGCGCGTGGGGAACGTGAGGCCCCAGGCGACCACGAGCCCCTCGAGGAGCGCCGTCGGCCCGAAGAGCGTGTGCTCGCGTAGCACCGGGAAGGCGATGGCGAAGAGCGCGTGGGCCGACGCGACGCCGATCACGAGCGTGAGCCAGCGCTCCACGAAGAGGGCCCTTCCCCACTGACGCTCGAGATCGCCCGCCCACCATCCGTAGACGATGACGCCGAGCACGAGGGCGACCGGCTCGAGCACGAAGAAGGGGTACGAGACGAGCTGCCAGAGCGCGGGGACGTAGGGCAGCATCGGGCCGCCACCGACGAGCGCGATCGGCGTCATGCCGAAGAGCGACACGACGACGTCGCCCAGCTCCATCCAGTAGGTCGCGATGCCCGCCGCGATCGAGCACGCGAGCGTGAGGTAGGAGAGCTGCCGCGTGAACGAGGCGCCGGCGCCGCCGAAGAGCGCGCCCGGCCCGCCGCCTCCTCCACCCCCCGCCGTCCGAAGCGCCATCGCGAGCCGGAGGGTAGCGCACGCGCGCCCGCCCGTCCGGCGAGCGCGCGGGCGAGCGACGTCAGACGAGCGAGCGAACCTTCAGCTCGGCGAGCTGCTCGGGGAGCACCGTGCCCGGCGCGCCCGTCATCAGGTCCGACCCCTTGCCCGTCTTCGGGAACGCGATCACGTCGCGCAGGCTCTCGCTCTCGGTGAGCAGCATCGTGAGGCGGTCGAGCCCGAGCGCGATGCCGCCGTGGGGCGGCGCGCCGTGGCGCAGGCCCGAGAGCAGGAAGCCGAACTTCTCCTGCGCCGTCGCGTCGTCGATGCCGAGCGTCGCGAACACGCGCTTCTGCACCTCGGGGTCGTGCAGGCGGATCGAGCCGCCGCCGAGCTCGACGCCGTTGAGCACGAGGTCGTACCGATAGCAGAGCACCTTGCCCGGATCCTTCTCGAGGTGCTCGAGCGATCCGTCGTGCGGGCGCGTGAACGGGTGATGGGCCGCGACCCACTCGCCCGGCTTCTCGCCACGCTCGAAGAGCGGCGGCTCGACCACCCAGAGGAAGTTCCAGTCGCCCGTGGGGTGGGTCTCGCTCTTGGCGCCGACCTGCGGGATGAAGCCGAGCTTCTTGCCGAGGTGGAGGCGCAGGTTCGCCATCACCGTGTGGACCAGCGTCTCGGCGCCGAACTGGAAGAGGACGAGGTCGCCCTCCTTCGCACCGACGGCCGCGTTCACGGCGGCGACGAACTCCTTCGTCGCGGTCTTCGCCATCGGAGACTGCTGCCACTCGCCGCCCGTGCCGTCGGCAGACATCGGGCCGATCTTGGCGCGCGCGAGGCCCTTGGCGCCCATCTGCTTCACGAAGCCCTCGAGCTTGTCGAGCTCGCCGCGCGAGAGGTCCTTGGCCTGCGCGGCCGGGACGACCATCGCCTTCACGATCTCTTCCGGCAGATCGCGGCGGTACTGCCCGCTCCGGAACTTCTCGGCGATCGGTGTGAGCATCGCGATGCCGCCGCCGCCGTGCTCGATCACGAGCTCGGTGAGGTCGACGTGCGGCATGGCGAAGCGCAGGTCCGGCTTGTCGTTGCCGTACGCGCGCATCGAGTCCTCGAACTTCATGCGCGGGAAGTGCTTTCCGTCCTTCTCCGGGTAGCGCTGCGTGAGATCCACGCCGAGCACTTCCTTCCAGAGCCGGATCACCAGCTTCTCGATGATGCCGAAGATGTCGTCCTGGTTGACGAAGCTCATCTCGACGTCGATCTGCGTGAACTCGGGCTGGCGATCGCCGCGCAGGTCCTCGTCGCGGAAGCACTTCACGATCTGGATGTAGCGATCGAAGCCGCTCACCATCAGCAGCTGCTTGAAGAGCTGCGGCGACTCGGCGAGCGCGTAGAACGAGCCCGGGTTGAGGCGCGCGGGCACGAGGAAGTTGCGCGCGCCGCCGGGCGTGTACTTCACGAAGATCGGCGTCTCGACCTCCACGAAGCCGTGGTCGGCGAAGTGGCTGCGCGTCTGGTGGTAGATCTTGCTGCGCGTCAGGATGTTCCGCTGCAGCCGCGGGCGGCGCAGGTCGAGGTAGCGGTGCTCGAGCCGCTTCTCCTCGCTCGTGTCGATCTCGTCCTCGATCGGGAAGACGGGCGTCTCGGCCTTGTTGAACACGTAGGCCTCGGTCGCGACGACCTCGATCGCGCCCGTCGGCATCTTCGGGTTCCGCATCGCGCCGCGGTCGTTCACCACGCCGCGGATCGCGAGCACCCACTCGCTGCGCGCCTGATCGGCCACGTCGAACGCGGCGGCCGCCGTGCGCTCGAAGAGCACCTGGGCGATGCCCTCGCGGTCGCGCAGATCGATGAAGATGCCCTTGCCGTGATCGCGCCGGGAGTGCACCCAGCCGAAGAGCACGACCTCTTGGCCGATGTGGCTCTCGCGCAGCGCGCCGCAGTAGTGAGTCCGCTTGAGCTCGTCGATGAAACGCATGGGGACGCGCTGTTTAGCACGCCTGCCCCAGGCCCGAGAAATCCGCGGGGCCGAGCCTATTGCACGGGGGAAGCGCCCACGTGGAAGACGTCGGGGCTCGCGGCGATGGCGCCGAGGACCTTCTCGTCGGGCTCCCCGACGATCTCGATGCGCACGAGCGCCGACTGACCGCCCGAGAACACGATGTTCTCCATGCCCTGCACGTTGTGGCGCGCCTCGCTCAGGATCCCGAGCACGCGCGCGAGCACGCCCACGCGATCGGCATGGCGCACCGCGATGACGTGCGTGGCCGCCGACTTCTTGGCGAGGTTCACGCAGTTCGGGATCGGCTCGGCGTTCTTGTACGCATTCACGATGCGTACGACCTCTTCGCCGACGGCCTCTTCCGCTTCGTCGGTGCTGGCGCCGATGTGGCAGGTCCCGTAGACGCCGGGCAGATCGACGATCGCGTCCTCGAAGGCCGCCTTGGCCGCGCTCGGCTCGCTGGCGAACACGTCGAGCCCCGCGCGCAGGCCGCGGCTCTTCACGGCCTCGGCGAGCGCCTCCTGATCGACGACCTCGCCGCGCGAGGTGTTGATGAAGTAGGCGCCCTGCTTCATCGCCGAGAACACCGACGCGCCGATGCGCTTGTGCGTCTCGGGCGTGAACGGCAGGTGCACGCTCACGGCGTCCGCGTTGGCGACGGCGGCCTCGGCGGTCGCGGCCTTCTCCACGCCGTAGCGCTCGGCCTCGTCGCCGTGGAAGATCGACCACGCGACGAGCTTCATGCCGAACGCGCGCGCGCGGACGGCGACCTCCTTGCCGATCGCGCCGAAGCCGAGGATCGCCAGCGTGCGGCCACGCAGGCCCCGCGCCTCGCCGTACGTCTTCTTGTCCCACTGGTGCGCACGCAGCGAGGCGACGTTGTCGGCGATGCGCCGGTCGAGGTTCACGAGGTGGCCGATCGCGAGCTCGGCAACGGCGATCGCGTTCTTGCCGGGACAATTCGCGACGTAGATGCCGCGCTCGGAGCACGCGCCGAGATCGATCGTGTTCACGCCGGCGCCCGCGCGGATGACGAGCGAGAGGGCCTTGCCCGCCGCCACGTGCGCCGCGGTGACCTTCGTGCTGCGCACGATGAGCACGGCCGGATCCACCGCCGCAATCTTCGCGGCGAGCGAGTCCCCCTCGAGCTTCGCGTCGACCTCGACGCGCGCCCCGAGATCTTGGAGGCGACCGGGGACGAAGGACGAGAGCTTGTCGGCGACGAGGACGCGCATGGGGGCGGAGCGTATCAACTCGCGCGCATCGCCCGCCAGCCCGAGCCACGGTCGCCCGGCTCCTTCGCCAGCCCGACCGGCGAGGCGCCCAGATTGCGCCGGCCCGTGAGGTGCTTACCGATGGGTCCGAGGTGCTCGCACCATGTTCTATTTCGACCCGCTGTACCTCGTGATGATCCTCCCGGCCCTCCTGCTCTCGATGTGGGCGTCGTGGGCGACGCGCTCGCGCTTCGAGAAGTGGTCACGCGTGCCGGCCCGGAGCGGCGCCACCGGCGCGTCGGTCGCGCGCTACGTGCTCGATCAGAATGGCCTCTCGGACGTCGGCATCGTCGCCGTGCCCGGCACGCTGAGCGATCACTACGACCCGCGCGCGCGCGTCGTGCGGCTCTCGGAGCCCGTGTACTACGGCCACTCGATCAGCTCGGTCGCGGTCGCCGCGCACGAGACCGGGCACGCGATCCAGCACGCCCGCCGCTATGCACCCTTCGCGCTGCGGAGCTTCTCGGTGCCGCTCGCGAGCATCGGCTCGAACCTCGGCATGATCATCATCTTCGTGGGCTTCTTGCTCTCGTTCACGAAGATCGTCTGGCTCGGCATCCTGCTCTTCGGCGGCACCGTGCTCTTCCAGGTGATCACGCTCCCGGTCGAGCTCGATGCGTCGAGCCGCGCCAAGAAGGAGCTCGATCGGCTCGGCCTCGTCGCCGCCGACGAGCGGCCAGGGGTCGCGTCGGTACTGAACGCGGCCGCGATGACGTACGTCGGCGCGGCGCTCTCGGCGCTCTCGACGCTCGCCTACTACGTCTTGCGCGCCTCGAGCATGGGCGAGCGGCGCCGCTGAGCGCTCAACGCTGCGCGCCCGGGCAGGCGCAGGGACCGTAGGTCCCGTCCTCGCCGCAGGTGCTCTGGCCGATCGTGTCGCCGGGGCACCAGCAGGTCGTGGTCGGGCCGCGCGCGCAGCGATCGCCGCACGCGCCCAGCCCGAGCGAGAGCCCCAGCACGAGAGCGAGACGCGCCACGCCGGCGATCAGCTGCCGGCGGCGCCCGACGGGGGCGGCGCGGAAGGAGCCGGCGCGGAGGGCGGCGCGGGCGGCGGCGCGCTGCCCGCGACGAGATCGCGGATGCCGTTCGTCACCACGTCCGACTCGGCGGGCGAGAAGCCCTCGCGCTCCCAGGTGATGCGGCCCTCGCGGTTCACCCAGATGCTGAACGGTGCGCTCCGGCGCGGGTTGAGCTGGCTCGTGATGCGCGTGTCGAGATCGGTCACGACGTCGTAGGTGATGCCGAGCCGGCGCGCCGCGGGGCCGACGCGCGTGACGGTGGACGACGCGTCCATGCTGATCGCGACGACGTGGAAGTCCTGCGCGCGGTAGCGCTCGTAGAGCGTCTGGTAGAACGGCAGCTCCTGCGTGCACGGCACGCACCACGTCGCCCAGAACAGAATCGCGACCGGGTGGTGCGCCGAGAGATGCTCGCCCATCCGGAACTGACCGGTGGTCGGGCCGCCCGTCGCCGCGGGGAGCGTGAACGGCGGCGGCTGCCCGCCGACGCGCGCGAAGCTCACGGACGGGCGGAAGAGCGCAGCCAGATCGAGCTCGTCCCGGGACGGAGCGACGGGCCGCGGCCCGACGGGCAGGTAGCCCGCCGCCGCGACGAGCACGGCGAGGACGGTGGCGGTACGGAGCGTGCGGGCGTTCATGGTCGTCTCGACAGGACGCGCCCGACGCGGGCGCATTCACTGCGTGCGCAGTCTGTCGCGTTCGGAGGCGCAGGACCAGCGCGAGCGCACGACGCGCCTCGGTGTCGCGATCCGCGGGAGGTGGCACTCCGCCACCTCCGAGCTCGGCCGCGATCAGCGCCGCGCGCGGCGACGCCGCACGAGCAGCGCCACGCCGCCGAGCGCGAGCAGGGCTCGCCACGCCGTGCCGCCGCGCTGGGTGTGCATCGCGCAGAGGCACGCACCTCCCGAGGCGCCGCCGATGCGCGGCCCGCCATCGATCGTGGAGGCATCCGGCGTCGGCGAGGCATCCGGGGTGCTCGCCGCATCGCGGCCGGCGTCCGCGGGCGGCGGGCCCACGTCGGGCAGCGGGCCCACGTCGGGCAGCATGCCCGCGTCAGGCCTGCCGGCGTCGACGGGCGGGGCGACGTTGCATGCGTTCGAGACCAGGTCGCAGGTCGACCCCGACGGGCAATCGGCGTCGGCGAGACACCCGACGCAGAGCGGGAAGGCGCGACTCGTGTCGCACGCCGGAATCGCGGTCGTGCACCCGAAGTCGACGCCGCCGGCGGGGGCGCTGTCGTAGCAGCCCGTGCAGTGATTGCCGAGCGCGCCGCACACGCCGAGCTGGCACTGCGAGCCGAAGAAACACGGCTCGTCGGGCCCGAGCAGACACCGGTTCGAGCACGCATCGAGGTCGTTCGTGTTGCCGTCGTCGCACTGCTCGCTGCTCTCCATCGTCCCGTTTCCGCACGTCATCGTGCAGACGCTGCGCACCATGTGGCCGTCGTAGACGCACGAGTAGCGGGCATCGATCGCGCACGCGGTGCAGCCGTCCCCGTCGACCGCGTTGGCGTCGTCGCACCGCTCCGTCCCGCCGATGATTCCGTCACCGCACGTCGCCGTGCAGAGGGAGCCCGCCGTCGGGCACGTGTAGCCGGGCTCGATCGTGCACGACGCGCTGCATCCGTCGCCGGAGACGTGGTTGTTGTCGTCGCAGGCTTCGCCCGCGCCGAGGGAGCCGTTGCCGCACGAGTCCAGCGTGCAGATGCTCATGGGAATCGCGATGCGGTCGATCATCGGTCCGTTGAAGCTCGGGGCGCTCCCTTCGAAGACGAGCGTCGTGGTGTCGGAGACCGCGTCGAACGCGTAGCTGTACTGGCGCCAGTCGGAGACGCCCGCTGCCCGCACGAGCGTGAGCACGCGCGCCTGCGTCCCCGCCCGGTAGTCGCTGCCGTCGGCCACGCGGACGGTGAGATCCTTCGACGTCGCGTCCGTGCAGAGCCCGCCCACTCCATCGGCGGGGTTGGCGGAGCCGAGGAACGTCACGACGTAGTGCTGACCCGGCATCGTGGTCAGCGTCTGGTAGATCGTTCCCTGACGATCCGAGCCGTTCATGTCGATCGAGAAGGAGCCGTCGCCCGCTGGCCAGCACGCGCCCCCGACCCAATCGACGTCCGCGGGGGTGAGGCGTGTCCAGCCTCCGCCGCTCGTGCCGCTCGGAAACGGATCGATCTCGAACGACGGGTTCACGATGTCGACGTGGAACTGCCGGGCGCACGTGTAGCCCGCCTCCACCGTGCACGTGGACGAGCAGCCATCCGCGTCGACGAGGTTGCCGTCGTCACACTCCTCCGGAGCCCCGAGCACCCCGTCGCCGCACGCCGCGAGCGCCGGGAGCGGCACCGAGACCAGACCGAGCGCGAGCGCGAACGTTCCAAGCTTGTTCATGGCGTTTCTCCCGTAGGTCATCGGTCGATGGTCTCGGCGCTCGGGCCCGTGCTCGTCGTCTGGATCGAGTCCGAGACGATGCCGAAGACGACGCGGCGGTTCTGCGCGTGCTCGGCGGGCGTGTGCGCGTTGGGGACCACGGGCTGGTCGGGCCCGAAGCCGATGGCCTCGAGCCGCGACGCATCGACGTGGCCGTGCTCGACCAGGTAGCGCACGACCGACTGGGCGCGGCGCTGCGACAGATCGATGTTGTGCTCGCGCCGGCCGCGACTGTCGGTGTGACCTTCGACGCGGATGTGCGCGATCTCGGGGTGCGCCGTGAGGACGGCGGCGACGTTGTCGAGCAGCGCGAAGCTGCGGCGCTGGATCACGTCGCTGTCGGTCTGGAAGTAGACGGTGTCGAGGATCGCGATCTGCGAGTCCTCGATGCGCACCGTCTGGTGCTGCTCCTCGGGACAGCCGTAGTTCGCCGGCAGGCCCGGCACGTCGGGGCAGTTGTCGTGGCGGTCGATGACCGTGTCGACGTCGCGATCGTGATCGGGGCAGCCGCGGTTCTCGACCGGGCCCGCCTCGAGCGGGCACTGGTCGGCGGTGTCCATCACGCCGTCCGCGTCGTTGTCCGGATCGGGGCAGCCGTTCGTGTCCTCGAACGAGTCGACGTCCTCGGGCTGGGTCGGGCACTCGTCGACGTTGTCGAGCAGGCCGTCGCCGTCGGTGTCGGGGATCGTGTCCGGACAGCCGTCCGCGTCCTCGTAGTCGTTGAGGTTCTCGGGGTCGTTCGGGCACGCGTCCGCGCCGTCGAGGATGCCGTCGCCGTCGTTGTCGGGATCGAGACAGCCGTCGTCGTCCTCGAAGCCGTCGAAGTCCTCGGGCGTGTCGGCGCAGGGATCGGGCGGCGGCGGCTCGGGCAGCGACTCCGGCGTCGCCCAGCCGATGTTCAGGACCACGCGCAGATCGGGGCTACCGAAGCCGCGCGTGATGCCGGGGCCCGCGACCGCACCGATCACGAAGCCGCTCGAGTGCATGAGGCGGACGCCGCCCGTCGCCTCGCTCGTGGTGCTCGCGCGACCGAAGAAGTCGCGGAACGCGGTGCCCGACTGGAACTGGGCGAGCAGGTCGAAGTGCGTGCGCCGGTCGGTGTCGGTCCAGACCGGCACCGAGAGGCCGGCCGCGAGGCGGAGCTCGTGGCTGAAGAAGACGTTGTCGGTCGCGTGGAAGTCCTCTTCGCGGATCACCGCGCCGGCGTTGAGCACGATGTGGACGCCCGCGCCGGGCCGGATCTCGCCGGTCAGCGTCGGTCGGAACGAGACGGTGCTCTCACCGCGGTACGAGCCGTCGATGCTCGTCGGGACCGTCAACGTCGCCTGCAGACCGAGCGCGAACGCGTCACTCGACTCGCCGAAGAGCCGGACCCGCGCGCCGAGGTACGCGTCGCCGAGCCCCGTGCCGTCGGAGGCGATGGCGCCGACCGAGCGCACCAGCCCTCCGTCCGCGCCCGTCATGACGAGCGCGACCGGGAGCCCGCATAGATCACCAGCCGATCGACCAGGCCGAGCGAGAGGCCGAGCGTGCCGACGAGCTCGTGCTCGACGATCGGAAAGCGCTCGGTGCGCCCGTCCCCGAGGCGGTCCTCCCAGACGAGCGGGTTCAGGCCGTAGTCGAGCTGGAGCTGCGCGCCGAAGCGCAGGTGCCCCATGTCCGCCGGCCGCGAGAGCGCGAAGTCGTCGATCGGTGTCGGCGACGGCTGGTACTGGTCGAGCGTGGCGCGCTGCGCCGATGCGACCTGCGACAGCGAGAGGCAAGCGAGCGCGGCGCAGAGGCCGACGACGACACGTTGGCGCATCTCGATACGCTACGCCGATGCCTCACACACCGTCAACGGCCGGTTCCGGCAATGCTAGAATCGGGGAGAGTCAGAGTCGAAGGACGAGCTCGAGCAGGCCTCCCTCGAAGGGCGGGACCTGGCGGCAGACGCCGCCCGAACAGATGAGGCCGCCCGGTGTCTGGCCCACGAAGAGGCGGACCGAGTTCGACGGGTCGGGGTTGTAGCGGAGCTCGAGCGAGGGATACATCGCGCCCGCCGCGCTCAGGTCGTTCGCCGCGCGGCTGCCGAGGAAGTTGTAGTCGCGCGCGTTGCGCCCCGCGACGATGCCGCCGACCTGATCGGTCCAGCGCAGGCCGAGCGTGACGGCGAAGACCACCCCGAACGTGTAGGTGAGCGAGACGCCGCCGATCTGGAAGCGCGAGAAGCCGCCGAAGACGCGCTCGCCCTCGTAGCGATGGTCGGCCGTGAGGTCGAAGCCATGGTCGCCCGAGGCGAGCGTGAGCTCGACCTGGCCGTGGATCATCTCGCGGTCGACGTCGCCGCTGTGCTCGCCGAGGATCTCGCAGTTGTCCTCTAGGCACATCTCGCGGCGGTAGCCGCCGTTGGTCGTGATCGACCACGTGAGATCGCCCTCGTACTCCTGACGACGCGTGAGCCCGGCCCAGGTGTGCGTGACGAGCACGCCGTTCCACGGGTCGTGGTACTCCGGACGCGAGTCGAGACCGTAGAGCGAGCTGCCGAGCAGGATCGCCCACGGGCCGGGCAAGAACCCGTAGTCGAGGCGCACCGAGCCGCCGCGCTGGTTGCCGATGCCGCGCAGGCGCTGCGGCCCGTCGAACTCGAGGCTCGGCGCGGCGTTGTAGATGCGCCACGGGTCTGGCTCGTCGGCGCTCGGGGCGAGGAGGAAGTTCGTGTAGTCCTTCCACTCGACCAGCACCGTGAGGTTCTCCGCGATGAGCTGCGCCGACGCGTAGACCGCGCGCCCGAACTCGGTGCGCGTCTCGCCGTCGAAGACGTACTGGCGCCGCATGCCGTTCGCCTCGGCGTAGAGCGCGAGGTTCCCGTCGGCGAGCGCGGGCGCTTCGAGCGTCCAGCCGGCGATGTCCGCCGTCTGCCCGCTGCGACCGTGGCAGTCGGAGCGGTAGCAGTCCTCGAACCACGCGCGCACGGCATGCAGGCTCGCCGAGATCGCGTCGCCCGGGCCGAACGTGGCGCCGACCGAGCCAGCCGCGAAGACGTCGACGGGATCGCCGACGATCGTCAGCGTGATCGGATCCTGGTTCTGCGGGTTCGCGACGCCGGCGTGGATGCGCGCGCGAAAGTGGCCGTCGTCGTAGCGCACGTGGCCGCCGCGGAGCGCGTTGTCGACACCGAGCAGATCGACCTTGCGGAACGAGAGCGCGACGCCGCGACCGAACACGAGCTGCGCATCGCCGGCCTCGACGACCCAGCTCTCGTGCTCCCAGCGCAGCGTGAGGCGCTCGGGGCGCACGTCCCACGCCAGCGTGCAGAGCTGCTCGAGACCCATCGGGCAGGCGCTCGACGAGGAGTGGCCGATGGCGCCCGCGACCTCCGAGCCGATCCAGCCCGGCCGGTAGTAGGGATAGGGCGAGGTGCCGCCCTCGGCGAAGCCGAACGGGAGAAAGCCGTCGAGGCGCAGCTCGAAGCGGAGCTCGTCGCCCTGGAGGGCGATGTCGAAGCGCTGCCGGATCGACGCGAAATCGTCGTCGTACGGGTTCGCGTCGTAGTTGCCGCCGCGGTAGCGCGCGGTGGTCGTGCTCGTCATCGAGAAGGTCGTGTGACCGAACACCGGAAGATCGAACGAGAGATCGAGCGGCTGGTCTTCCGCTTCGTCCTCGCCGGAGGTGTCGGTCGCCGCTTCCGCACCACCTTCCGACGCACCACCTTCCGCCTCGGCGGCGGGCAGTGGGTCGGTCGCGGCCGGCTCGCTCGTCTCGGCCGGCGCCTCGTCGGTGGAGGCCGCCTCGGCCGGCTCGGTCGAGGCCGACACGGCCCGCTCTTCGGCCGGCGCCTCCGCCGGCACATCGCTCGAGGCGAGCTCGTCTGCGGTCTGCGCGCGCGCACGTCCAGCCGCGAGGACGGCGAGCACCGCGAGCGAAGCGATGAGAGCGCGTGAGGTCATGGGGAAACGACGACGACCGTCCGAGACTCTCGGGCGGTCGTCGAGATCAGGCGGGGACGCCAGAACGATCGATCCCAGAACGATCGATCCCAGAACGATCGGTCACTGCGCGAGGAGCAGATCGAGCTCTTGGCGGAGCGAGTCCAGCGCCTCGTTCGTGCCGTCCTCGTGGTAGACGATGACGCCGTCCGAGTCGACGATGATGGTCGAGGGCAGCGCGTTGCTCGGGAAGATCGCCGAGATGCGGCCGTCGAGATCCATCAGCTCGTAGTTGCCGACGCCGGAGGCGTCCGGCCGGACGCTGAGGCCGTAGGTGTCGACCCACTGATGGCAGAACGCAGCGTTGGGCGCATTGCCCGACGGATCCTGGACGAGGATCTGGATCAGACGCACGCCCTGCGGGCCGTAGACGTCGACGATCTGCTGGCGGAACTGCGAGCTCTCGTACTGGCAGGGCTGGCACCAGCCGGCCGCGATCGACACGATCGTGAACGTGTGCTCCGGCGTGCAGTACTCGCCGCCGTAGAAGTTGTGCTGCTGTCCGTCGCAGTCCGGCAGCGAGAAGTCCGCCTGGCCATCGTGCAGGACGTTGCCGAACGAGCGGCCCACGAGCGTGCCGAACTGCGGGTCCGACGGGTTGTTCGTCGGATCGGGGATGTGGTTCGCGCACGTGCTCGCCGATCCCGTGTCGCTCGGGACGCTCACCCCGGCGTCGCTGTTCGTGGCCGCCGGAGTGCTCCCGCACGCCGCGAGAAGCCCCAGGGCACCGATCACACTCCAGCTGCTCGCGCGCATGCTTCCGCTCCTCGGGAAAAGAAGGTCACTGTGCTGCTTCGGGACGAATGGGGCAACCACCCTCCCGGGCATTGCGCCATCGATGCTCAGCCGCAGCGGCCGAGCGGGTTGCCGTTCGAGTCCGTCCCCTGGTGGCACGTCGTGCCGGAGGGACACGTGCCGCCCGCGAGACAGTCGACGGGCGCGCACCAGCCGTTCGAGAAGGTCGAGGTCCCGACGGTACGGACGCACTCGAAACCGGCACGGCAGTCGGTGTCGGCCCGGCACTCGCGCAGGCAGATGCCCAGATCGTCGACCGCGCTCGCGGCGCCGTTCGGGATGCAGATGGAGTGATCGCCCCCGCAGGTGCCGGAGGGCAGCTCGGTGCCGGTGAAGAAGCTGGTGTTGTTGTAGCCGGTGGGCAACCGGCAGAACGAGATGCAGTAGCCGCCGATGTAGCCGTTGCTCGCCGTCTGCTCGATGCAGTTCTGCCCGCGGCAGGCCGAGTCGCTGCTGCACGCCTCGCCATTGTCGGCGCCCGCCGTCGGGACCATGCCCTGCGGAACGCAGCGCCCGGTGTAGGCGTCGCACTGCGAGGTGCCGCCGCACTCCGCGTCGGTGCCGCACTGCGGAACGCACGCGCCGACGGTCTGGCCGTTCGAGAGCGTGATGTTGGGGTTGCAGGTGAACGCGCTCGGGCAATCGCTCGCGTTGCGACAGATCGGCGCGCAGCTCGAGCCGGTCTCGCCCGAGACCGTCACGCAGAGGTTGTAGACCGCACCGTCGTCGCACTCCGTACGATCCGTGCACGGCAGGGTGCAGAGCCCGCCGGGGTACCCGTCGTCGGCCGTCCGGCAGAACGCGCCGTTGCCGGGGCACTGGTAGTCCTCGAAGCAGCGCCCGAGGAAGCGGCTCGCCGGAAGCGAAGGCGCGTCCGGGAACGACGCGTCGACCGCGGCGGGAGCGGGCGTGTCGCACGCGGCGACGGTGGCGCCGAGCGAGGTCGCGAGGCCGAGCGCCAGCAGCGCCGGGGAACGAGGAGTCGAGCGGGCGGGCATGAAGCGCGCACTTTGAAGCGGCGCGCGCGCGTGTCAATCGACTCGCACCGCGGGGAAGCACGTCGTGACGGGATGATCTCGGCGGGGACCTCTGCTAAGCGTGCGGCTTCCGCTGATCTGCGAGGCCTCATGTCGACTCGTTCGTCCGCCGTTCGCTTCTCGCTGTGCACGCTCGTCCTCGCTGCGTGCGGCTCGCCCGCCGTGTTGCCCGCGCCCGTGGATGGCGGCACCGACGCCTACGCCCGTCCCGACGCGTTCCGCGGGCCGGACTCGTGCGACATGGAGCACCTCCACGTGCTGGAGGGCATGGCGAACGGCACCGTGGGCATCGACTTCGACACGACGATGAGCGACACGCGGCCGCGCGATCTCGGGCTCGGTTGCGGCAATCCCGCGGGCGACATCCGCTGGGCGCCGCAAGAGGTGGTCGAGCTCCACGTGCCGGGCACCGGCATGCAGGCCGTGACGTTCACGACGAACAACACGATGACGGCCCAGAACTTCAACACCGTGCTCCAGGTGCGCACGGGCGGCTGCCGCGACGTCCCGACGGCGACGTACCCCTTCACGTGCTTCGACGACGTCTCGGCGACGAACTTCGCGACGCGAGGCGGCATCACGGTGATGGGCGGAACGACGCTCTACGTCATCGTCACGGGCTGGAGCCATCCGCCGGCGGAGCAGGGCACCGTGGACCACGGCATGGTGCACGTCGACTTCACGGTCGCGCCGAACACGCCTCCGACGATCGACAGCGGCAGCGTGATCTTCGCCGACGTGAACGTGGTCAACACCATCCACGTGACCGACGCCGAGAGCACGCTCATCGGCTACACGTTCCGCCTCTACACGGTCGACGGCGGCGTGGATCTCGACGGGAACGGCACGTTCGACGCGGAAGACCAGTTCTTCCAGCCCTTCGAGTCGGTCGACGCGACGGCGCCGACCTACGTCGCGCACTCGTTCATCGACGGCATGAACGAGTACACGTTCGCCGCCTACTGCCGCAGCATCGGCTGCACGGAGTGGGGCCTCTCGGTGTTCGATCAGGGCTACGCGCAGTCGGCGGAAGTGCGCGTGCCCGTGCAGGAGGCGCAAGAGGTCGGCATCGGCGCGACGTGCGACGACACGCACCTCTGCGCGGCCGGCCTCGCGTGCACCAGCGGCGCGTGCATCGTGACCGCGGCCGCCACGACCGCCTGCATGCGTGCGCAGGACCTCGTGATCCCGACGCCGACGACGGGCGCCACCTCGACGACGGTGTCCTACAACATCGGCACGGGCGCGGGCGTGTTCGAGGGCTCCTGCGCGCCGACGGCGGGCAAGGAGAGCATCTACCACCTGGTGGTCCCCGCCGGGGACTACGATCTGCTCGTCACGACCGACATCCCGGCCACGACGTCGGACACCGTGCTCTACGTGCGCTCGGCGTGCACCGATGGGACCACCGAGCTGCCGATGGGGTGCAACGACGACGTGATGTACCCGAGCAACGTGCAGAGCACCGTCTCGTTCCGCGACATCGCGCCCGGCGACTACTACGTCTTCATCGAGGGCTACGGCAGCGGCGGCTCGGCGACGCCCTTCAGCCTGACCGCGACGCTCACGCCGGTGATCGCCTCGGGCGGCACCTGCGATCCCGCGCTGCACGACTACCGCTGCGCGACCGGGACCTGCAGCGCGACGACGATGACCTGTCCGTGAGGACGGAGCGCTCGTGGCCTGCACGGCCACGACGCACCGCGATCAGACCCGCACGCGGAGCGCCGTCGTGCCGTCGCCACGGAGCGAGGGCATGCGGCGCACGCGCAGCTCTCCGCGCGTGACCTCGATCGTCTCGCCGTCCTCGGGAACGCTCGCGCTCGTGAGCAGGAAGAGCGCGACGTCGGTGACGCACTCGAGCACGTGCTCGCCGTCTCGCTGGCTGCCCTCGACCTCGACCTCCATCGTGCCGAGCGCGGCGAGCCCGTGGGTGCGCATGCCGAGCGTGCCGCCCTCCCCCTTCGTCCCCTCGAAGCGCACCCAGAGATAGAGCGGCAGGTCCTCGCGGCTCGCGTCCTCCGCCTGGTCGACGAACGACGCGGCCTCGTGCGCGAGGCCCGTGGGCTCCCAGACGACGGCGATCGCGCCGCGCTCCTTCGCGCGGAGCGCGGCCTCCTTGGTGAGCGCGAGCGCAGCATCGACGGGGCCCGCCGCCTCCGGTGCCGAGAGGCGCACGGTGCTCTGGGCGCGCGCGAGCACCTCGGCCGCCTCCGGCCAGTACCAGGCACGGGCGGCGAGCGGCGCCAGGGTGGCCGGATCGACGCGGTCGCCGGCGGCGGAAGAGAGGACGAGCAGGGCAGTCTGGGTCACGCGGCGGAATGTAGGCGCCCGGGTGAGGCACGGCTCGACAAAAAGCCGCAGATCGGTTCCGATCCGCGTCGTTCGGGCACGAAGGGGAACGAGAGCGAATGGCCATCGAGCGAGGGTTCCGAGCGAAGCTGCGCTATCGCGTCGACGAGTTCATCGGGGGAGGCGCGGGCAAGCAGCTCGCTTTCCTCGCGTTCCTCACCTTCGGGATCATCGGCGCGTTCACCGTGATCGGTGTGGTGCTCGGCCTCGGTGGCACCGAGGGCGGGTTCTTCGAGCGCCTCTACGAGACCGCGTGGTTCTACTTCGGCCGCGTGATCGACGCGGGCACCTTCGTCGGCGACGAGGGCGTGGTGAACCGCGTCGTCTCGACGGTCGTCTCGATCCTCGGCGTCATCGTCGCCGGCCTCTTGATCTCGGCCCTCGCCGGCAACTTCCAGGAGCGCCTCGAGTCGATCCGCCGCGGCGGCGCGCCCGTCATGGAGGAGGGCCACTTCCTGGTGCTCGGCTGGAGCGAGAAGATCTACTCGGTCATCGATCAGCTCGCGGAGGCGTACGCCTCGCTCGGCCGGATCACCGTGGTCGTGATGGCCGAGGGCGACAAGGTCGCCATGGAAGAGAAGCTCCACGACGGCGTGCAGTACGGCGACCGCGTGAAGATCGTGGTGCGCTCGGGCTCGAGCGTGTCGCTCCACGACCTCGAGAAGGTCAGCTTCGCGTTCGCGCGTGCCATCGTCGTGTTGATCGACGAGCGCGACGTCGAGGACCCGGACCGCGCCGACGCGCGCGTGATGAAGACGCTGATGGCGATCTTCAACCACGAGCTCGCGCGCGGGAAGGAAGCGCAGCTGCGCGTCACCGCCGAGGTGATGCAGTCCGACAACCAGGAGCTCGCCGTCATCGCGTCGGGGCATCACGCGAAGGTCGTGAAGACCAACGAGATGATCTCGAAGGTCATCCTGCAGACGGCGCGCATCAGCGGCCTCTCGCTCGTCTACGACGAGCTCCTGCGCTTCGAGGGGAACGAGATCCACTTCAAGAAGTTCCCGGCGCTCACGGGCCGGCGATTCGGCGACGTGCTCTTGGATTTCTCGAACGGTCTCGTGGTCGGCGTCGCGAAGTCGGACGGCTCCGGCCACGTGCTCAACCCGCCGGCCGATCACGTGATCGGCGCCGACGAGGAGCTCTTGATCCTCGCCGAGGACGCGAACGTGGTGCACGCGCCCTATCGTGGGCCGCTCTCGCCCGCGCAGATCGCGCCGATCGAGTCGAGCGCGAAGAAGAACGTCGAGCACATGCTGGTGCTCGGCTGGAACCCCAAGATCTTCCCGATCGTGAAGGAGTTCGACGACTACGTGGCGCCGGGCTCGACGTTGACGCTGGTGAACAGCCTCGCGGGCGCCGAGCGCGATGCGCGGATCCGCGATGCCTGCGGCGATCTCGGCACGATCGAGGTGCGGCACATCGAGGGGCAGTTCACGAGCCGCAACCTCATGGAGAACCTGCACCCCGAGCAGTACCCGCTCGTGATGGTGCTCGGCGACACCGTCGACGGCAAGAGCGCGGAGGACGCCGACACGCGCGCAATCATCGCGCTGCTCCTGCTGCGCGACGCGCGCCAGCGATCGGGGTCGACGGCAGCCCAGCGCGTGTGCAGCGAGATCCTCGACCCGAAGAACCGCGAGCTCGCCGCGACCACGCAGATCAACGACATCGTCATCTCGAACGAGATGGTGTCGATGGTGCTCGCGCAGGTGACCTACGAGCCGCGCGTGCAGGCGGTGCTCGAGGATCTGCTGCGCAGCGAGGGCAGCGAGATCTACCTGAAGCCGCTCTCGTTCTACGTGCCCGAGGGACAGGCGACCACGTTCGAGTACCTCGTGCTCGCGGCCAAGGCGCGCGGCGAGCTCGCGATGGGCGTGCAGATCTACGAGGACGATCCGTCGAAGAAGTACGGGCTCGTCCTCAACCCGCAGACGCGCAACGGCACGATCGTCCCCAAGCCCGGCGACCGCCTCGTCGTGCTCGCCGAAGAAGACGGCTGATCCCGGCGAGAGCGGACGGGCGCGGCCGGGACCGAAGGTCTCCGGGCGAGCGGGGGCTCAGGGGTTGACCAGAAATACGGGTCAACCACTGCCCGTTCCAGCGCATTCGCGCTGGAACTCGAGCTGCAGTGAAGGGTTCCGACACATTTATTGTGTCGGACCCCTCAGTGCCCGGCGCGCTGGCGCGGGTAGCGGCGCTCGAGCTGCGTCACGGCGTGATTGCAGCGCGGGAACAGCTCGCGCGAGCGCGAGATCGCGTCGTCCGAGTGATCGATCGCCGCGTTGATCTCCAGCGCGACCTCGGGCGGCACGTCCATCTCCGTGGTCCCGCCCGACTGCACGAGCAGATGGCGCGCGAGCGCGTGCTGGTCCTCGGCCTCGATGAGCGCGTCGTAGGCGTCGACACACGCGTCGCGCGCCGCGTCCACGTCGTGATCGGTGATCACCATCTCGCGGATCTGGGTGATCGAGGTGCGTCGCTCCTCGAGCTCGTCGTCGACGTCGACGTCCTCGAAGCGGTCGAGGAAGAGCATCGCTTCGTTGCGCGCCGTCTCGTCCTCGCAAGCGGTGAGCGGGGCGATCGCGGCAATCAAGACGAGGGTGGTCACCAAGCGCGGCACGAGCGGCTCTTAGCGCATCCGGCGCACGAAGCGACCGTGGACGCGAGCGCGCGGCTGGGCCACACATGCACGATGCGAAGCGCTCCGGGGGCCGCTCTCCCGCTCGTCCTGGCCATTGCGTCGTTCGGGGGCAGCGCCATCGCGCGCGCGCAGTCCGTCGCGCCCGTGGATCTCTTGCATGCGGTGGGCACGGAGCTCGCGGTGTCCAGCGTCTACCGGAGCCAGGCGACGCAGGCGGCGCGCCTCGTCGACGGCGACCTCGAGACGGCGTGGAACTCACGCACGGGCGACCTCGTCGGCGCCTGGATCGAGGTCCGCTTGCCCGCCGATGCGACGGTGACGAGCCTCGCGATGACGCCGGGGTTCACCCACCACACGGCCGATCGTGATCTCTTCACGAGCAACCACCGCGTCTCGAGCGTTCGCGTGCTCCACGACGGCAGCGACCTCGGCACGTTCCCGCTCGACGTCACGGCCCCCGCCCTCGTGACGATCCCGGTGCAGGGAGGCGGAGGCGTCTACCGGGTCGAGATCGTGGCGGTCACGCCGGGGAGCCGCAGCGACTGGAGGGAGACCTGCATCTCCGAGCTGCGCGTGATGGGCACCGCGCCCGGTGCCGCCGCCGGCACGCGCCTGCCACGCACGGCGGTCGGCGCGCTGCCTGCGCCCGTGGCCCCCGCCGCGGCCGATCGGACCGCGATCGCGCGGGCCGACCGGCGCGACGTCGCTTGGCTCGTCACGGCGTGGAACGAGCTGCAGCACGACGTCGACAGCCAGGACGAGAACACCGGAGAGCCGGACCCCGACGCCGAGCTGCGCGCGGAATTCGAGCAACAGCGCGACGCGATCCTGCGGCGCGTGGCGGCGCTGGTCGCGCCGATCGACCCGGCGCGGAGCGACGCGCTCCGCCTCGAGGAGGCTCGCATCGCCGACTGGAGGACGCTCGGCTCGCGCTCCGCGCTGCTCACCGCGATGCTCGAACGGGTGACCGGAGCTCTCGAGGCCGTCGCCACGTTCCTCGGCGACGATGAGTCGCGATGTCGAACCGCTCGCGCGCTCGCCGGAATTCGATTGCGGCGCGCGGCGAGCGCCTCGCACATCCGGGCGTACTACCAGCTGATCGAGGAATCGATGGACGGTGTCTCTCCGTCCGAGCCGGGGGGCCGTCACCTCGACGAGGACGACGAACAGCTCGGCGACGCGTCGCTCGAGTGGGAGCGCAACGCACGCGGCGTGGCCACGCGCATGAGCCGCCGCCGCGCACCGGCCGATTCGTCGGCCGCCGCCGAGTGGGCGCCGTTCCTCGCGCAGGTGGAGATCGCGCACGCGGCATGCGGCTGGTGACACGCGCGAGCGTGTAGGCTCGGGAGATGCGCCGCGCGCTCGCCGCCTCTCTCGCTCTCGCTTCCGCGTGCTCGAGCCCGCCACCCGAGTCGCCCGCGATGGACGCGGGCCTCGATGCCACCGAGATCGACGCGGCCGAGCGCGACGCGCCGGCCCGTCCGGACGCCGGCCCCGCGCCGCTCTGGCCGTCGACCGCGCCGAGCACCGACACGCTCGGCACGCGCCGCGGCTACTCGTTCGCGCGCACGATCGTGCACCTGCACTCGCCGCTCTCGCACGACGCCTGCGACGGCGCCGGGTTCGCCGACGGCGCCCTCCTCGATCCGGAATGCCTCCAGCACTTCCGCGACGCCGCGTGCGCGCTCCAGATGGACGCGCTCATGGTCACCGATCACGCAACGCACCTCTCCGAGGTCTCCCTGGAGGACGCGCTCTGGATCGACGCGGCCGCCGGCGACGAGCCCGTCACCCTCGCGGATGGCAGCGTCATCGCCTCGCAGATGGCGTGCCCCGACGGGCACCGCGTGCTCGTCACCGTCGGCAGCGAGAACGAGATGATGCCCGTGGGCCTTCTTCGTCACCCGGGCACGTCGAGCGATCCCACCGTGCTCGCGGACCTCTATCACCAGGACGGCGCGGCGGCGGCCGCGGCCTTCCGCGACGCAGGCGCGCTCGTCTTCTACGCGCACACCGAGAGCAAGACGCTCGATCAGATCCGCGGCACGCAGCCCGACGGCATCGAGATCTACAACACGCACGCGAACATCGATCCCCGTATCCGGCCCGAGTACCTCGGCCTCGAGAGCCTCGGATTCCTGCCGCTGCTCACGCGCTTCACCGACGCGCGCAACCGCATGGCGCCCGACCTCGCGCTTCTCTCGTTCCTGTCCGAAGCGACGCCCGATCTCGTCACGTGGGACACGCTGCTCGCCGAGGGCATGCACCTGACCGGCACCGGCGGCTGCGACGCCCACGAGAACTCGTTCGCGCAGCGCATGCCCGACGGCGAGCGCGGCGACGCGTACCGCCGGATGATGCACTGGCACTCGCTCCACGCGCTCGTCGGCACGCGCGATCGCGACGGCGTGATGGAGGCGCTCGACCACGGGCGCGCGTTCCTCGTCTTCGAGGTCTTCGGCACGCCGATGGGCGTCGACTTCCGCGCCGAGACGAGCAGCGGCGAGACCTTCGAGATGGGCGACACCGCGCCCGCGGGCGTCACGCTCCACCTCGTGCGGCCCTCGCTGCCGGAGGGCTTCCCGAGCGATCCCGCGCCCACGATCCGCATGCGCATCGTGCGCGCTGCGACCGGGGGCGGCGTCGAGGTCGCGCACGGGAGCGACGCCGAGCTCACGTTCACCACGACCGAGCCCGGCGCCTACCGCGCCGAGATCCACCTCGTCCCCGAGCACGCGCGGCCTTACCTGGGCGCCTCCGCGGACGAGCTGATCCACGAGGTCCCGTGGGTCTACGCGAACCCGATCTACGTGGAGTAGCGCGGGCGCACCCGTCGCGTGGGAGTCGTCACGCCGGGCCCGGAGGCGCGTGCTAGCTTCGGCGCGCCATGGCGAACGCGAACCTGCCGATCCTCGAGCTCATCCTCGTCAACTACAAGAACTTCAACGCCCGCGCGACGCGTGACGCGACGATCGCCTACTGGCGGCACGTCGAGGGCGGCGGGAAGATGTTCTGGACGCTCGCGGGCGCGATGAGCTCGGCGCAGCTCGGCATCACGCTCGTCCCGGCCATCCGCGCCGGCCTCATCCACGGCATCTCGTCGACGGGCGCGAACCTCGAGGAGTCGCTCTTCCGCCTCGTCGCGCACCACAGCTACAAGGACTTCCCCGACTACCGCTACCTCACGAAGAACGACGACACGAAGATCCTCGAGCAGCGGATGCGCCGCGTGACCGACACGAGCATCCCCGAGGACGAGGCGTTCCGCGCCGTCGAGAAGTACGTCGTCCCGATGTGGAAAGAGGCCCAGGCGAAGGGCACGCGCCGCTTCTGGCACGAGTACTTCTACGAGCTCATCCAGGCGCTCCCGAAGGACGCCTACGAGGGTGACCCCGAGGCGTGCTGGCTGCTCGCGGCCGCGAAGGCGAAGCTCCCGATCGTCGTTCCGGGCTACGAGGACTCGACCTTCGGCAACATCTTCGCCTCGCACGTCGCCTACGGCGACTGTGGCGCGCAGATCGTGAAGAGCGGCATCGAGTACATGGTCGCCTGGTACGACCAGTACCAGGAGCTCAGCGCCGGCAAGGGCGTGGGCTTCTTCCAGATCGGCGGCGGCATCGCGGGCGACTTCCCGATCTGCGTGGTGCCCTCGATCAAGTACGACCTCGAGAAGCCCGTGAAGCCCTGGGCGTACTTCTGCCAGATCAGCGACTCGACGACGTCGTACGGCAGCTACTCGGGCGCGACGCCGAACGAGAAGATCACCTGGGACAAGCTCACCGAGACGACGCCGATGTTCGTCGTGGAGAGCGACGCGACGATCGTGGCGCCGCTGATGCTGCGGGCCCTGCTCGAGTGCAAGGCGCACCCGGCGGAGGCGAACGCGCTGATCGCCGAGCACCTGGGCTGATCGCGCGGCCGGACGCGGAGGCCGGTCAGCGCGGCGCGAGGCCGGTCAGCGCGCCGAGGAAGAGGAGCACCGGCGGCCCCGCGAGGCCCACGATGCCGAGCACGAGCGCCGCGAGCGCGACGCCCGCAGGCGCCGGTGGGTCGCTCCGACGTGCGCGCCTCCAGTCCCGCACCGCGAGCGCGATCGCGACGAGCGCGAGCACCCCGACGACCGGCGCCGAGAGCAACGCGAGGGCGGCGCCGAGGTCGCTCGTCGTCGGGTCGGGGTAGCCGCGATCGATGAGCGCGTAGGCCGCGATCGTGGCCAGCACGCTCCCGATGCACGCGCCGAGGGCGCACGCGAGCGCGACGCGTCCCGTGGCGGGCCCTCCGACGCCACTCGGGCTCGACGACATGCGGCTACGGTGGACGCGCTCGGAGGCCCCGGCAAGCGGCGTCTCGCAAGCGCATCGGCTCGCGCGTAGCATCGAGGGATGCGCCCCACGCCGTCCGTGCCGCTCGGTGTCTTCCTCGCGCTCGCCGTGCTCTCCGGCGCCGGATGCAGCGAGTCGCACGGCGTCCCGTCCCCCGACGGCGGCGGGCTCGACGCCTCGTCCGATGCGACCGTTCCGATGGACCACACCGCGCCTCCGATCGACGGAGGCGGCACCCCGTGCACGAGTGACCTCGCGTGCGCGCCCGGAGAGGTCTGCGACCAGGGGCACTGTCGCCCGCGCGTCGTGTGCCGGGTCGACACCGACTGCCCGATGGGCGAGACGTGCTCGGCGGGCCGCTGCGTCGGCGCCTGCGCCGGAACGGCGTGCGAGTGCACGAGCGACGATGCCTGCGCGACCGGCTACCGCTGCCGCGACGGCCGCTGCGTGCCGACGACGTGCGCGCGCGACGCCGACTGCCGCACGGGCGAGATCTGCGATCTCCTGAGCCGCGGCTGCATCCCCGACGTGCCGTGCGCGATCGATGCGGACTGTCCGGCCGGCGAGCTCTGCCTCGCGGCACGGTGTCGGCCGTTCCGCCGCTGCTCGACGAGCGCCGACTGTCCCGCGCCGGAACGCTGCGACGGGTTCCGCTGCACGCCGCCGCCCGAGTGCTTCGCCGATGCCGACTGCGCCGCGCAGGAGCGCTGCGATTGGAACCGCTGCGTGCCGTGGTCGTGCCGCAGCGCCGCGGAGTGCCCCGGCGACTTCCGCTGCGTCGTCGGGCGATGCCTTCCTCCGTCGATCTGCGGCTCCGACGCCGACTGTCCCTTCCCCGGTCAGCACTGCGTGAACCGCGCCTGCGTGGTCGAGAACGGATGCACGAGCGACGTCGACTGCGGCGGCCAGACCTGTATCGACGGCGCGTGCATGCCGGTCGGCCCGCCGAACTGCCAGGTCGATCGACAGTGCGGCCCCGGCCAGGTCTGCGACTTCGGGTACTGCGGCGCTCGCCACGACTGCACGACGGACGTGCCGTGCACGAACGGCAACGTCTGCGATCAGGGCGTGTGCGTGCCGGCGCCGGAGTGCACGACGAGCGCCGACTGCGCCGCGAGCGGCTACGCGTGCGAGGCGGGCCGCTGCGTGTTCACCGGCGCCTGCACGAGCGACGCAGACTGCCCGCGCCTCAGCGCGTGCGTCGGCGGCAGCTGCGTCTTCGTCGGCGCTTGCAACCAGGACTCCGACTGCGGCGCCGGCGGGCGCTGCGTGCTCGGCGCTTGCACCACCGGCGGCTGCACCAGCGACGGCGAGTGCGCGATGGGCGAGCACTGCGTGCTCGGCGTCTGCCAGACGATGCCTTGCCGCGCGAACCGCGACTGCCCGACCGGGACGATCTGCAGCCTCGGGACGAGCTCGTGCATCACGGACGTGAGCTGCCGGACGAGCGCCGACTGCCCGAGCTCGTGGCAGTGCGTCGGGGACCAGTGCTTCGCGCTGCCCTTCTGCGCCGCGCCGCCCACGATCGACGGCGGTGGCGTGGACGTGGGCGTGCCCGACGCGGGCACGACGGGCGGGTGCCCCGCCGGCACGACGTGCACGACCGCCGGCTTCTGCTTCCTCGCACCCGACTGCGCGACCGACGCCGACTGCGCCACCGGCGAGCGCTGCGAGGGCGGCTGGTGCCAGCCCACGGCGTGCGCGACCGACGTCGACTGCAACCGCGGCTGGACCTGCGCGGCGCAGCGCTGCGTGCCGTGGCTGCTCTGCGGCAGCGACGCCGATTGCTCCGACGGCCGGCGCTGCGTGAACAACGAGTGCCAGAACCCGGGAGGGTGCACGAGCGACGCCGGCTGTCCGCCGGGTCAGAGCTGCTTCGCGGGCCTCTGCTACGTGCTGCCGCCGCCGAGCTGCACGCTCGACTCGGACTGCTTGCCCGACGAGCACTGCGACATCGGCTTCTGCATGCCGACCGCCGCGTGCCGCATCACGCGCGACTGCACGGAGCCGAACCGGTTCTGCGTCGACGGCTTCTGCCGGCTGCCGATCGAGTGCACGAGCGACGCCGACTGCACCGCACCCGCGACCTGCGACGGCCGCGGCCAGTGCGGCTGAGCCGCCTCAGACCCCGCTCGAGGACAAGAGCACGACGCTGACGCCCCGCGAGGTGCCCTTCGCGAGGTTCTGGTAGCCGTGGGGCACGTTGCCGGGGAAGGCGAGGAGCTCGCCGGGCAAGAGCTCGTGCTTCTCGCCCGCGACGATGATCGCGACGTGGCCCTCGAGGAGCGTGAAGAACTCGCGCGTCCCGGGCAGGTGCGGCAGGCCGGGCATCACACCGCCGCGCTCGAAGGTGACGATGGCCATCACTTCGTGCGGCGAGGGGCCGACCACGATCGGCTTCATCGACACGCCGCGGCCCGCGCGACGCAGCTCGGGCATCTCCGCCGGCGCGTACTTGCGCACCTTCTCGCGGGGCGCCGCGAGCAGCTCGTCGATCGGCGCGCCGAGCGCGCGCGCCACCTTCACGAGCACGGCGAGCGAAGGGTTGCCGTCGCCGCGCTCGAGGTTCGCGATCGTCGAGCGCGGCAGATCGGCCTTCTTGCCGAGATCGACCTGCGACATGCCGCGCGCGCCGCGCAAGGACACGAGGTTGCGCGCGAGGTGCGCCGAGACGTCGTCGTCGCGCTCGGTCGTGCTCACCTCAATCGTCTCCGCCGCCGCCCAACATCGGCGGCCCGCCGTCAGCGTCCATCTTGAGCCACATCGCCGTCTGGTCGCCCTCGTAGATGATCGTCCCCTTCTGGAAGAAGCGGAACGCGTAGCGCGCCACGACGCGCGTCTCGCGCTTGCGGACCTGCGTCACCGTGCACTCGAGCTCCATCGGCTCGCCGGGGATCGCGAGGTTCTTGAACTTCGCCGAGTGGATGCGGCCGCCGTACCCGATCCAGCCGTCGCGGTGCGCGAGCCCGAGCACGTAGTAGGTGTGGATGAACGCGACCATGCCCGTCATGTGCACCATCAGGCCGCCCGAGACGTGGCGCGGGTGCTTGACGGGATGCACGCGCTGCTCGCGCGTGATGGGCAGATCGTCGTGCGTCGGCATGCGCGCGACGACGACGTGCTTCTCGGGATCGATCGACAGGATCTGGTCGATCAGGAAGCCGCTCGGCAGGTAGGGGCAGTCGTCGAGGAACTCCTGCGGAACGGCGCACGGGAAACCGGGGAGATCGGACAGGGACGGCATCGAGGCGCGAGGATGCACGGCAGCGCGAGCGCAGGCCAGTCCCTCCGCGCGCCCGCGCCGCAGCGTGCTCGCCTGCGCGGCCCCTGCGCGATAGGCTCGCGTCCCATGGCGGACACGACCACGACCGACAAGCCGAAGCCCGCGACCAAGCCGACCGTCGCCGGCAAAGCCGAGCTCGCGAAGAACGAGCCCGAGGAGGCCGAGGAGCCGGAGAAGCCGTCGCAGCGGCCGCCCCACATCGTGATGCGCGCGCTGCTCGGGTTCGCCGGGCTCTCGCTGCTCGTGGGCTTCTTCCTGCCGTGGGTGCGCATCCCGCCCGCCGCCGACGGCACCACGACCGAGCGCTTCCAGAACGGGCTCGATCTGCTCTTCGCGCGCGACGTGCAGGGCACGCCCTCGGCCATCGTGATCCTCGTCCCCGTGATGGGCGCGCTCTTGAGCGCGGCCTCGTTCATGGGCTTCCGCTACGCCGCACAGACGGCCATCGGCGTGGCGCTCGCGATCCTCGCGTACGGCCTCTACGTGCTCTTCTCGATGTTCGTGCAGTTCACGGCCTACGGCCTGTGGACCATCGCGGGCGGCACGTTCGTCGTGCTCCTGCTCGGCGTGATCGCGTACATGCTCGCGCGTCGCCCCGAAGAGGCCGAAGAAGAAGAAGACGCCCAGGCCGCGAAGAAGGCCGACGCCGCCAAGACGAAGGCGTGACCACCGCGTGGGGCTCTTCGACGTCCATGCCCACCTGACGAGCCCCAAGCTCGTCCCCCGCGAGCGCGAGGTCCTCGAGAGCGCGACGCGGGCGGGCGTCACCTCGATCCTCGTCAACGGCCTGAACCCGACCGACAACGAGGCCGTGCGCCAGCTGGCGGCGCGCGCGCCGATCGTGAAGCCCTGCTTCGGCTTCTATCCGGTCGACACCGTGCTCCCGGACATGGACGCGATGGGCAAGTCGTACCCGCGCGACGTTCCGGCGTGCACGATGGAAGAGGGCATCGCGTGGGTGCGCGACCACGCGAAAGACGCGTTCGCGATCGGCGAGATCGGGCTGGATGGCTACTGGGTGCCCAAGGAGCTCTGGGAGAAGCAGGAGCAGGCGTTCCGCGCGCTCGTCCAGATCGCGCTCGACCACGACAAGGTCATCATCATCCACACGCGGCGCCGCGAGAAGCGCACGCTCGAGATCCTCGACGAGATGGGCGTGACGCGCGTCGACTGGCACTGCTTCGGCGGGAAGGTCGGCCTCGCGCGGCAGATCGCCGAGCGCGGCCACAGCTTCTCGATCCCCAGCAACGCGCGCCGCCACGAGGGCTTCACGCGGATGCTCGAGACCTTGCCCCGCGATCAGCTCTTGCTCGAGACCGACTGCCCGTACCTCGGCCCGCTGCCCGGACAGGACAGCGAGCCCGCGTTCGTCGCCGACACCGCGCGCTACGCAGCCGAGCTCTGGAAGGTCAGCGAGGAAGAGGCGTTGGCGCAGCTCGCGCGGAGCTTCGAGCGCCTCTTCCGCGTCGCGCCGTGAAGCGCACTGCGGCGACGAGATCAGGCCCAGTCGCCACGGCGGTAGTCGCGATAGGTCCACCGGCGCCCGGTCACGTGGTCGACCACCTGGTCGGCCTGCACGCGGATCGTGCGGCGCTTGTCACCGCGCTCGCCGCTACCGGCCTGGGCCCGGCGGGCCGCGTCGCGCACGGCGCGGGCTGCCTCCTGCGCCCTCGCGTGCAGGCGCGCGCGCAGCACGGCGAGCGCCGTCGCGCGGTTCTGGTGTTGCGAGCGCTCGCTCTCGCAGCGCACGGCGAGGCCGCTCGGTCGATGCCGCAGCTGCACCGCGCTCTCGGTCTTCTGCAGGTGTTGGCCGCCGTCGCCCGAGGCGCGGCACGTGGACCATTCGAGGTCGCGCGGATCGATCACGACCTCGACCTCGGTCGGCTCGGGCAAGACCACGACCGTCACCGTGCTCGTCTGCACGCGACCGCGCTTGTCGTTCGGAGGCACGCGCTGCCAGCGGTGCCCGCCCCCCTCGTCCGCGAAGATCTCGCGCGCGCCGCGGCCGCTCACGCGCAGGACGACGAAGCCCGACCGCTCTTCGCTGATCTCGGCGTCAAAGCCCCCTCCGCGCCGCGACGCGCAGATAGATGTCGAGCTGCTCGCGGACGAGCGCCTTGGCGTCGTCGCCGCCCTCGGCGGCACGAATCTCGAGCACGAGGGACGAACGACGGCTCGATCCCGCGGGCTCGAGACGATTCTCGATGGACATGGCTCTTCTCCTTCCCAGCGCCTGGGGACCCAGCGCTGGCTGACCCAGCGCGGGGACCCAGCGCGGGGACCCAGCGCGGGGACCAGCGCTGGCTGATGTGTCTTCGGGGCGAACTTCACCGGCGCGGCGGCCCCGGGAGGGACCGCCGATGGGTCAGAAGAACGCGCTCGCGAAGGAGAAGGACACGGCCCTCTACGAATGACCGACGATGCGGCGTCGTGCAAGCGTGGAAGCGCGCGAGCGATCGGATCTATCGTCGCGCCATGCAACGCCGGCTCCTCACGACCAGTGCCTCGGCCCTCCTCCTCGCCGCGTGCGGCACCACGAACGGCGACGCCATCGAGCACCTGCGGGCCGACTACACCGCCGAGCGCGCGCGCCTCGCCAGCTACGTCGCCGCGCTGCCTCCGAGCGAGACGATCACCGCGACGTCGTTCCCCGCGCTCACGCCACCGCTCGTGTGGGGCGACGCCGCGCGTGGGGAGGCCGCCGGGACCAACGCCGCGTTCCTCTCGTTCGGCCAGCTCGCGAACCCCGACGTGAGGCCCATCGACCGCGGGCCCGACGTGACGATGTCCTCCGAGCTCGTCGACTGCCTCCGGTGGACCGGCCCGCAGAATCCGATGGCGCAGTCCGCGCTCGGGAACCGCGACGGCGAGGGGCTCGAGGCGCGCTGTCGGGCCGCGCTCGCCGTGCCCTATCTCGTGGTGCTGCGGCCGGGCGCATTCCAGTCGCCGACCGCGACCTCGCCCGAGACCTACGCGCCCGGCGTGCTCTCGATGGACGTGCTCGTGCTCGACCACGCGACGGGCCGCACGCTCGCTTCGGCGCGCGTCGTCGGCACCTCGGCCGATCGCGTGCAGTACGTCTACGAAGAAGGCAGCGACCCGGCCGAGGCGCTCTCGCGCTTCGCGTACTCGACACTCTGGTCGAGCGTCCGCCAGGCCATCGCCGCCGCGTTCGCGGCGGGGGGACATCGCGTCTCGACCGCCGGGACCTGAGCGCGCGTCACGGCATCGGCGGGACCGGCGGCAGCCCTGCGAGCAGCATGCTCGAGAGCTGCGCGCGGAACGCCGCGTCGCGCTCGGCCGTGGCCTTCTTGCCGAGCGAGCCCCAGAGCGCGGTGCGCCCCAGGCTGTAGCCGATCGCGGCGCAGAACCCGATGAGCGTGCTGCGCTCGAGCACGTCGCGGTCGGCGCTGACCCCGGCAGCCCGCAGATAGGCCTCGAGCAGATCGACCGTCTGCGCCATGCCGCGATCGCGCAGCACCACGAAGTCCTCGCGCTCGAGGCGCCCGGTGAGCATCGCCCAGATGAGCACGCGGCTCGTGAGCGGGTTCGCGAGCTGGTCGAAGGCGACGTCGAGCCACGCCGCGGGATGCGGCGGCACCTTCACGATGCGCGAGAGGCCCTGGATGCGCTGATCGGTGAGGTGCGCGCTGAAGGCCGCCTCGACGAGCGCGTCGTAGGTGCCGAAGTAGTGGGAGACGAGCGCGTGCGAGACGCCGGCACGCTTGGCCACGTCCTTCAGGCCGACGGCGTCGGGGCCGCGATCGGCCAAGAGCTCCATCGCGGCGCGGAGGATCGTGCGGCGCGCCTCCTCGGGAGAGCGACGGCTCGGCTTCTCGCGCGCAGGCGTGGGCGTCGCGCGCGCGCGGCGGGGAGACGAGGAGCGGGCAGCGGGGGTCTTCGCACGAGCCATGCCGGGCAGGATACCCGCCCCCGTCTCATTGTCACAGTTGACAATGGGAATGCGTCGCCTATTGTCAACGTTGCCAACGCGATCGCTCCCCGCACCCGGAGGCCCCATGCAGACCGACGCTCCTTCCCGCTCCAAGATCACCGAGGCCGATGCCGCGAAGATCGCGCTCGGCGGCTCCTTCCTCGAGCGGAGCCGCCTCGGCGCCCGTGCCCTCGTCGATCTGCTCCGCGAGCCGGAGGACACGACGCGTGTGTTCGTGCTCGGCCTGCTGGTGAGCCGCCGTGCCTACCCGCAGCTGCTCGCGCGCATCACGCTGGACGATCGCGGCGCGCGTCTGCTCCGCGAGCGCCCCGCGATCGATCGCGCCCACGTGGACTTCGAGCGCCTGCGCGCCCTGCCCGCCTCGACGCTGGGCGGCGCGTACGTGCGCTACCTCGACACGAAGAACCTCGACCCCGATCTCTTCCAGGCGCCGCCCGGTCTGCCCGAGGTCCCCGCCTACATCGCGATGCGCATGCGCCAGGTGCACGACCTCTGGCACGTGCTCACCGGCTACGACACCGACGTGCCCGGCGAGATCCTGCTCCAGGCCTTCACCTGGGCCCAGACCGACGCGCCGAGCGCCATGCTCGTGACGCTCGGGGGGCTGGTGCGTTTCGGGGCCACGGAGCGTGGGCTCTTCGTCCGCGTGATCGACGCGTATCGCCGCGGACGCCGCGCCGAGTTCCTCGCGCCGCTCTGGCTCGAGGAGATGTGGGAGCGCCCGCTCGACGACGTGCGCGCCGAGCTCGGCATCGTCCCCGCGATGGCGGCGTGATCGAAGGCGGGAAGCCGTCGATCACGGAAGCAGCGTGACCGTCGTGTCGCCGGTGGCGAGATCGCCGTCGGCGGAGTGCACGAGGTTGCCGCCCGCATCCCAGATCGCGAGCCGGTAGAAGTCGTTCTCCGGCGCGACGAAGACGAAGGGCGTGACCGCGAGGTCCACGCTCACCGTCGTCTGGGCATGGCGCCGCGAGGGCAGCCGGCTCGCGCCGCCGTCCACGTGCACGACGACCGAAGCGACCTCGAGCTCGGCGCCCGAGAAGATCGCCGGGTCCGTGCACCAGTCGTCGTCCTCGCCGTCGTCGTGATCGCCGTGGCAGGAGTGACGGTCGTCGCCCCAGCCGTAGAAGCGCGAATGACGGCGGCCGTGGCGGTGGCCGTGCCCGCCGTGGCCCTCGTCCACGTGCTCGTCGACGTCCTCGTCCACGTCGTCGTCGACGTCGTCGCACGGGCGCTGGCAGTCGACGAGCGTGTAGGAGAGCCCCGCCGCGATCTCGCTCGGCGAGCGCGGGTCCGCGCTGTGCGCGCCGCCCTGGTAGCGGCAACGCACCGGATACGCGAGCGAGGCCGCACCGCCCGGATCGGGCGCGAAGGTGACCGTCGCCCACTGGTTGGCCGCGTTGCCGACCGTCACCGGGAGGCTCGACGGGATCGTCACGTAGGCGCCGGCGTCCCAGCTCGCGGTCCCGTCGGTGGCGCGCGGCGGCGAGTACGTGCGCGTCGCGCTCACGGTCACCGTCGTCGGCGCGGTCTCCACGCGGATCGGGTCGCCGGGGCTGCCGCGATCCTGCACGTGCACGCGGAACGTGTAGCCGGGCGTGCCGTTCCACGTGCCGCTGCCCGTGAAATCCGCGACCGTCGAGCCGTTCACACGACACTCGAGCCAGTCGGGCGTGCCCACGAAGCTGCCGTCGGCGCTGGTGTTCGTCCACGAGCCCACCGGCGTGCCGCTCTCGTCGCGGATCGAGCCGGAGAGATCGTCGCCGGCGGGCATCGTGCCCGCGCCGCCGACCTCGCAGTGGCCGGTGATGATCAGTGCGTCGGGATCGCCGCTCGCGTCGAGAGTGCCCTGACAAGCGCCGAGCGTGCCCGCGCCGAGCGAGAGCGCAGCGATCGACGTGATCGCGCGCAGCGAGCGCGCAGGGCGACGGCTCCGGACCAACGTTGGGTGAGAGAGGACCACTCAACCTCCCATCGGCGCTCGCAGCGCCGAGCTCGGCGGCAGAGACGACCGAGATCAACACTGCCGAACGAGATACGTCTCGTCAACGGTCGAATCCCCCGAGACCCCGCGAAAACACGATCAAAGTGAGCGGTTTCGGCAGGTCGTCCTACTCGCACGCTGGATCGGCGCAGATGCCTTCTCGTTCTCGTGAGGCTGCTACGATGACCCGTCGTGAGCGTCCGTCGTGGCTCGCAGCTCGTCTTCCTCGCCTTGCTCGGCGCCTGCGCCTGGGCCTGCGCGTCGCGCCCGCAGCTCACGATCGGCAGCGAGTGCGAGCTCTCCACGCAGTGCGCGTCCCCCTACGTCTGCCGGCTCGGGCACTGCCGCGAGGAATGCCGCGTGAACCGGGACTGCGGGGCCGCGCTCGTCTGCCTCCGCGACATGGACGGCCTCGGCGCGTGCGAGCTCCCCGACGTCGACAGCTGCGTGCTCACGAGCGACTGCGCCGCGGGCCTCGTGTGCCTGATGGGCCACTGCTCGGAGCCCTGCCACGCCGACGTCGACTGCCCGGCGGGCGCGATGTGCGTGAACGACATGGGCTGTCGCGACGGGGCGATGGTGGAGTGCGAGCTGAACACCGACTGCGTCGCGCCCTTGATCTGCGCGCCCGACCGCCTCTGCCGCGAGCAGTGCCACACCGATCGCGACTGCCGCGACGGCCTCGTCTGCGATCGCGGGATGTCACCCGCCGTGTGCGCGACCGCGCGCACGGACGCGGGAGTCGACGCCGCCGTCGGAGATGCGGGCGCGGACGACGCGGCGATCCCCGACGGCGGGCTCGACGGGGGCACCGCCATGCTCGACGCCGGGCCGCACGACGGCGGCGTCACGACGGGCCTGGCGCCGATCCCGCTGCTCGCGCTCGGCAGCGATCACTCGTGCGCGACGCGCGCGAGCGACGGACAGCTGCGCTGCTGGGGCGCGAACTCGACGGGCCAGCTCGGCGACGCGAGCGTGATGGCACGCTACGTCGCGACGAGCGTCTTCGGCTCGCCCACCGGCGTGACGATGCTCGCGGCGGGCGTCGGGCACAGCTGCGGCGTCACTTCCACGGGCCTCGTGTGTTGGGGCGACGGCACGTCGGGACAGCTCGGCGACGGCTCGATGGGCGCGCGCGCGCGTCCCGGCCCGGTCTCGGGATCGCTCGCGCCGAGCTGGCTCGCGGCCGGCCATGCGCACACGTGCGCCGTCGTCGCGGGCGCGGTGCGATGCTGGGGCGACAACACGAGCGGCCAGCTCGGCGACGGCTCGACGACGCTTCGCAACGTGCCGACGGCCACGCTCGCGCTCCCCGCGACCGCGGTCCAGGTCGAGGCGCGCGGCGACTGGAGCTGCGCGGTGCTCGCCGATGGCCGCGTCGCCTGCTGGGGCGACGATCGCTCGGGCCAGCTCGGGGTCGACATCCCCACCACGATGTACTCCGCCATGCCGCTCTTGATCGGAGGGCTCGACAACGTCGTCGAGGTCGCGCTCGGGAGCTCGCACGGGTGCGCGCGGCGGGGAGACGGCGTGGTGCTCTGCTGGGGCCGAGGCTCGAACGGACAGCTCGGCGACGGCTCGACCGGCGCGACCGTGCACCTCGTGCCCGCGCCCACGTCGGCGATGCCGGCGGCCGTCGAGCTCGCCGCGGCAGGCGATCACACGTGCGCGCGCACGGTCGCGGGCGAGGTCTACTGCTGGGGCGACAACTTCAGCGGCGCCTGCGGCCAGGACGGGTTCGTCACGCCGACGATCCGCGCTCCGGCGCGCGTGACCGGCGTGTCCGGCGCCCTCGAGATCGCGATGGGCGACAGCCACACCTGCGCGCGCGTGGCGGCCGGGATCGTGTGCTGGGGCGACAATCCCTCGGGCCAGCTCGGCGACAACACCACGAGCCCCCACTTCGCGCCAGCGGCGGTCACGTGGCTGTGACCGGGCGGCCGTGCCTTGGATCTGACGCCGGGCGACGCCGGCAGGTAAGATGATCGGCCGACCGTGGCTCCGCGCCGTACAGAGCTCGCTCTCCGCATCGTGGCGCTCACCGCGCTCGCGGCGGCGCTCCTCTCTTGCTCGCGCCCCACGGTCACCTTCGGCGAGGAGTGCGAGATCAACAGCCAGTGCGCCGACCCGCTCGTCTGCGTGCTCGACACCTGCCGACGCGCCTGCGTCACCTCGCGCGACTGCCCGGCGAACCTGACCTGCGTGGTGGCGGATCGATCGCGGCCCGAGCTCGGCGGCGGCTGCCAGCTTCCCGAAGAGCGCACGTGCACGCTCACGAGCGAGTGCCACAACGCCGGGCTCGTCTGCCAGAGCGGGACCTGCACCACGGCGTGCGCGAACGATCGCGATTGCGCGGCGGGCGCACACTGCACGAGGGACGTGAACGGCGTTCCCGGATGTTTCGACCAGGGCGCCGAGCCCTGCGTCTACGACAGCGATTGCCCCGAGCCGCTCGTCTGCGATCGCGACCAGGTCTGCCGCCTCGAGTGTGCCGGAGACCGCGACTGCGAGGCGCCACGCGTGTGCGTCGCGAATCTCTGCCAGCTGCCCGACGGCGGGAGCAGCACGACCGACGGAGGCACGTGAGAGAGCTCGAGCCGGACGGCGCGGCGGACATCGGACCGTACCGGTTCGCGACGCGCATCGCCTCCGGCACGACGGCCGACGTCTTCCGTGCGCTCAAGCGCCAGACCGCCGGCGCCGACCGCGCCGTCGTCATCAAGCGCATGCTCCGCTCGCGCGCGTCGAGCCCCGAGGCGCGCGCGACCTTCGAGCACGAGGCGCGCCTCGGCCTGCAGATCCGGCATCCGAACGTGGTCGAAGTGCTCGACTTCGACCAGCACGACGACTGCCCCTACCTCGTTCTCGAGTACGTCTTCGGGGTCGACCTCCGCAAGCTCGCGAAGTGGCTGACCAAGGAGGAGCGCCGGCTCCCACCCGAGCTCGCGATCTGGATCGCGACCGAGATCCTCGCCGGGCTGGACGCCGTGCACTCGGTCACCGACGAGCTCGGGCGCTCGCTCCAGGTCGTGCATCGCGACGTGAGCCCGTCGAACGTCTACGTCTCGGTGCACGGCGACGTGAAGCTCGGCGACCTCGGCATCGCGCGCGCGCTCGGCGAGAGCTCGAACCTGCCGCGCTCGACGGCAGCGAAGGGGAAGATCGGCTACCTCGCGCCCGAGCAGGTCGTGGGCGCGCCGGCGGACGCACGCAGCGACGTGTTCGCCGCGGCGACGATCGCGGCCGAGCTGCTCCTCGGCGGCCCGCTCTTCGGCGGCGGCAGCGAGCTCGACGTCCTCTTGCGCATCCGCGACGCGCGCTGCGAGCGCCTCGTGCAAGCGGCGCGCGGATGGCCCGCGAAGCTCGGGACCGTGCTGCTCGCGGCGCTCGCGAAGAGCCCGGCGCGCCGCACGCAGACCGCGGCCGAGCTGCGCGAGGCGCTGCTTCCCTACGTGTCCCGCGGCGGCGCCGACCTGCGCGGCACGCTCGGGCGCGAGGTCGTCGGTGCGCTCGATGCCGCGCCCGACACCGATCGCACGAGCCTCGCGCAGACGATCGAGAGCGACGGGCGCGCCATCGCAGCTTCGGCGCGCCGCACCGATCCCGCGCTGACCGTGGATCGCCGCGACACCGCACGCCCCGGCGTGAGCTCGCTCTACGTCGTCACGACGCGGGCCGGCGAGACGCTCGGCCCGTGGACGTACGCGCGCCTCGTCCAGGCGCTCCACACGGGCGAGATCGAGCGAGCGAGCCAGGTCGCGGTCGACGGCGGGCGCCCGCGGAAGCTCTCCGAGGTGCCCGAGCTCGCCGCCCACTTGCCGCCCTCGGCGCGTATCTCGACCGTGCCGCCGCCGAGCGCCAGCTCGAGCAAGCTCGGCCGCACCGGCGAGAGCTGGGACCTCGGCGCGATCGACTTCGCTTCCGTGCTGCTGCGTCTGCTCGAGGATCGCGAGACCGGCGTGCTCGTGTGCGAGCACGAGGGCACACGCAAGGAGGTCTTCGTCGTCCAAGGCGATCCCACCTTCGTGACGTCGAACCGGCTCGGCGAGATGCTGGGTGAGCACTTGGTGAAGGCGGGCGTCCTCGATCGCGGCGAGCTCGACGTGGCGCTCGCGGCGCTGCCCCGCTACGAGGGCCGCCTCGGCGACACGCTCGTCGCCCTGGGCCTCGTGGAGCCGCTCGAGCTCTTCGGCCACCTCGCGCGCCTCGAGCGCGACAAGCTGCTCGACGTGTTCGGCTGGCGCTCGGGACGGCTCGCGCTGTACCGACACGCCGAGAAGCCGACGCGCGGCTTCCCGCTCCAGCTCGACGCGTGGGAGCTGGTGCGCGCGGGGCTCGGGCGCGAGCTCTCGCGTGGAGCGATCACGCTCGCGCCCCGGGAAGTCCTCACGCGCGAGCCAGCGTGGCAGCCCGGCGCGGTCGCGCTGCCGGAGCGCCTCGCGTTCCTGCTCGAGCGCCTCGCCACGCCGCACGCCGCCTCCGAGCTCGGTGCGACCGACTCCGAGAAGGCCGACGTGCTCCTCCTCATCGCGCTCGGCGCGGTTCGCCGGCACGCGCCCCCCGCGAGGGCGACGCCGTGACCTCGACCGAGCCCTCCGAGCGCGTGGGACAGGTGTTGCTCGGCAAGCTGCGCGTCGTGCGCCAGCTCGGCGGCGGCGGCATGGGCGAGGTGTACGAGGTCGAGCACCTCCTCACCCACCACCGGCGCGCGCTGAAGATCGTGCGCGGCGATCTCGCCAAGCAGCCGCGCTACGTGGAGCGATTGCTGCGCGAGGCGAGCATCGCCGGGCGGCTCGCTACGCCCTTCGTCGTGGAGACGCTCGACGCCGGGCGCCTCGACGACGGCTCGGCCTACGTGCTGATGGAGCTCCTGCAGGGGCGCACGCTCCACGAGGTGCTCCAGCTCGATCCGAAGCTGCCGCAGCAGCGCGTCGCGAACATCCTCGCGCAGGTGTGCGAGGGCATGGCCGTGGCGCACACGGCCGGCGTCGTGCACCGCGATTTGAAGCCGGAGAACGTCTTTCTCCTCGAGAGCGCCGACGGCGAGGAGCGGGTGAAGATCCTCGACTTCGGCATCTCGAAGATCGAGTCGCTCGTCGCGGCCCCGGCGACGCGGCTCACGCGCGAGGGCACGCTCATCGGCACGCCGTTCTACATGTCGCCCGAGCAGGCCGCCGGCCGCGAGGTCGACGCGCGCGCCGACATCTGGGCGATCGGCGTGATCGCGTACGAGGCGCTGACCGGGCGCGTGCCCTTCGACGGCTCGACCGTGGGCGAGGTGATGATGCTGATCGCGTCGTCGAACTACGCGCCGCTCCTCTACCGGCGGCCGGACGTGGATCCGAAGCTCGCGGCCGTGGTCGATCGCGCGCTCCGGCCCGACCCGCGCGATCGCTACCCGGACGCCGAGGAGATGCGGCGCGACCTCGTGCGCTTCGCGAGCCACGAGCACGCCGCGCGCGCGCGCACCCTGCCCGAGACGGCGCCCGCAGGATCCCCGAGCACGCTGCCGCCGCCGCCCCCTTCGCCCACGCCGAGCAGCAGCGTGCGCAAGAGCGATCCCTCGCGGCCGGCCGTCGATCCGCGCACGCCGGCGACCACGCCCGTCTCGCAGCGCCCGCCGCGCGAGCGCATCTCGGGCGAGCGCGCGAGCCGCGGCCTGCCCTTCGGCGGCATCGTGCTCGTCGCGATCGCGCTCGGCGTCACCGTCACGTTCCTCGTCGCGGAGTCCACCGGCGGCGCGTCGGGCATCGACGGCGCGGGGACGGCCGAAGCGCCCGCGCCGCCGGCCGCGCCACCCGAGACGACGGCGCCCGAGCACGTGGACGACGCGCCGGTCGCCGAAGCGATCGTCGACGCGGGCCGCCCCGAGATCGCGCCGCCGCCCACCACGACCACGACCACGGCGACCGCGCCGCCGACCACGGGACGCCGCCCACCGCCTCACACCCGGACGCTCGCCGAGCGCGCAGGCCTGGAAGGCAATCCGTACGAGACGCCATGAGCGCGCTCCGCTTCGTCCTCTTCGCCTGCGTCTTCGTTCTCGTCGCGCCCACGGGCCCGGCGAGCGCACAGACGGATCCGCGTAGCGAGGCGAGCACGCACTTCCAGCGCGGCACCGATCTCTTCAACGAAGGGAACTTCGACGCCGCGCTCGCGGAGTTCCAGCGCGCCTACGATCTCGCGCCCGCCGCGCCGGTGCTCTACAACCTCGCGCGCGTCCACGGCGCCCTCGGCCATCCGGTGGAGGCCGCGCACGCCTACGAGCGCTACCTGGCCGAGGGCGGCAGCGCGATCCCGAGCGGGCGCCGCGCCGAAGTGGAGCAGGCGCTCGAGACCCAGCGGCAGCGCATCGGCCGCGTGCGCGTGACCGTGAACGTCGAGGGGGCGATCGTGAGCATCGATGGCGCCGACGTCGCCACCACGCCGCTCGCGTCACCGATCGAGGTCGCCGGAGGCACCCACGCCATCGGCGTGCGCGCGCCGGGCTACGAGGGCATCACGCGCGAGATCTCCGTGGCGGGCACCGTGGAGGTCGCGCTCGCGGTCGAGCTCCGCCGAGAGGTCGAAGAGCGCGGGACGCTGCGCATCGCCTCGACGCTCCCGGGCGTGCGCGTCCTCGTCGACGGCGCGGAGGTCGGCACGACACCGCTCGCGTCGACCTTGCCCATCGCGGTCGGAGATCACGACGTCGTCGCAGAGCGCGCGGGCTACCTCACCGACAGCCGCCGGGTACACGTCGCCGACGGCGCGATCGTCGACGTCTCGCTCGTGCTCGCGCCCGACCCCAGCGCGCCCGCCGAGACGATGGGCACGCTCGACGTCGCGCTGCCGGACGCGCCCGCGATCCTGCGCCTCGACGACTCGCTCCTCGCGAGCGCCGAGAGCCCGGTGCGCATCGGCCCGCATCGTCTCTCCGTCGAGGTGACGGACCGCCAGCCGTGGTCCGGCGACGTGGAGATCCGCGCGGGCGAGCGCTTCGAGGTCACGCCCGAGCTCGTCTGGCTTCCCGACGAGCGCGCCACCCGAGTAGGCGCCGCGCACGCCACGCGCGATGCGGGCATCGGCCTCGCCATCGCGGCCGCCGCGCTGCTCGTCGGGGGGCTACCGACGCTCGTCTGGAACGAGACCGAGATCGCGCGAACCGATGCGCGCGTGCTCGAGATCGATCGCGCATATCGCACGCTCGACTGCGCCGGCAACTTCGACCCGATGACGTGTACCCCACTCCGCGACGAGGCCGCCGCGATCGATCGCACCCGGCCGATCCAAGACGGCCTGCGCGTCTTCGGCATCGCCGCGAGCGTCCTCGGCGCCGTGCTCGGCACGGTCGGGATCGTGCTCTGGATCGAGGCTCCGTCCGACGCCGACGTGGACGCAGCGGCCCACGCGCACCTCGAGCTCCGGCCCGACGGGCTCGCGCTCGTCTTCTGACGATCGCGCGCGGCGCGTCTACATGGTCTGCCAGGGTGCCCCCCGCACCCACAATGAAGGCTTCCTGCGCGAGAGAAAAGTTCGATCCCCACGCTGGAATTCGGATCGCGCGACGGCATTTCTCGTTCTCCGCTGGCGCTCCTTGCTCATACTGAACGAGACCTCGTCGCGCGCCGTTCGGCGCAGGAGCCAATCGCCCACGATGCGAGAGCGCACGCTCGGCCCCTATCGTCTCCTCCGCCGCATCGCGACGGGCGGCATGGCCGAGGTCTACGAAGCGCGACGCACGGGCCCCTCGGGCTGGTCACGGCGCGTGGCGGTGAAGTGCATCCTCCCGCAGCACGCGCGCGACGACGACTTCGTCGCCATGTTCGTGGACGAAGCGCGCCTCGCCGCGCGGCTCGAGCATCCCTCGATCGTCGCGGTGAGCGACTTCGGCGACATCGACGGCACGCTCTACATGGCGATGGAGCTGGTGGACGGAACCAACGTCGGCCGCGTGATCCGGTCCGCCGCCGCCGCCGGCGAGCGCGTGCCGCTCGCCGCCCTGCTCGAGATCGGCATCGAGGCCGCGAGCGCGCTCGCCTACGCCCACGAGCTGCGCGACGAGGCCGATCAGCCGCTCGGGATCGTGCACCGCGACGTGTCCCCCGCGAACCTGCTCGTCACGCGTCGCGGCGAGGTGAAGCTCGCCGACTTCGGCATCGCGCGCTTCTCCGAGGCGGACCACCGCACGGACGAGGGCCACGTGCGCGGCAAGCTCGGCTACATGTCGCCCGAGCAGGTCACGGGCCAGCCCGTCGATGGGCGCAGCGACGTCTTCACGCTGGCGACCGTGCTCGCCGAGCTGCGCCTCGGAACGCCGCTCTTCGGCACGGGCACCGATCTCGAGATCCTCGTGCGCATCCGCAACGCCGACGTCACGGGCCTGCTCAAGGCCGACCCGACGAAGATGCCCTCGGATCTGCGCGAGGTGCTGGTGCAGGCCCTCGCACGCAAGCCCAGCGATCGCCCGGACGCCCGCGCGTTCGCCTTCGCGCTCAGCGCGCTCGCGCATCGGCGCCGCCTCTTCGGCCGCGGCCGCGCCGAGCTCGCGCAGCTCCTCGAGCGCCTCGAGCTCGCGCCCGTCGATCCCGACAGCTTGCCGGCGCGCGATCCGATGGCGCGCCCCACCGGGATCGTCGACACCCACGGGCGCCATCCGCGCGACCGCGGTAGCGACGAGCTGCTCGCGCGCCTCTCGGGCGAGGAGGCGACCCAGTACGAGATCGCCGGCACCGACGGCGTGAAGAGCGGCCCGTACTCGTTCGCCGAGATCGTACGCAAGATCATCGGCGGCGAGATCGGCCCCGGGCTCGAGGTGCGACGAGAGGGCGAGACGCTCCGCGCGCCCGAGCTCGAGCGCTACCTGCGCTCTCCCGCGCGGCGCTGGGAGGAGTCCGAGCTCGCGCAGGCGACGATGGGCAACGTCGAGCCGGGCACCGTGCTCGCGCTCGTGAATCGCATCGTGGCGCGCCGCCGGACCGGCATGCTGCGCCTCGACGAGCTGCGGCCCGACGGGAGCGCGCGTCGCAAGAAGATCTACTTCGTCGACGGGAAGCCCGAGTTCGCCTCGTCGACGATGCGTGAAGAGCTGCTCGGCGAGTACCTCGTGCGCAACGGCGTGTGCATGCGCATGGAGGTCGACATGGCGCTCGCGGTGCTGCCCAAGCACGGCGGGCGCCTCGGGGACGCGCTGCTCAGCCTGGGCGTGCTCCGGCCGGCCCAGCTCTTCATCGCGGTGCGCGGCCAGGTGCGCGATCGCTACCTCGAGGGCCTGCGCTGGGAGCGCGGCCGCTGGGCGTTCGTGCCCAACGCGCGCAGCGAAGAAGAGACGTACCCGATCGACGTGGCCGGCCTCGAGCTCGTGCGGGACGGTGTCCTGACGACGGCGCTTCCCACGATCGAGACGGCCCTCGGCTCGCTCGGCGAGTCGGTGCTCGTGCCGCAGGAGCGGCCGATGCTGCCGCTGGGGGCGTACGCGGTGCCCACGACGTGGGAGCGCACGTTCGATTGCGTGCGCGGCCCGCGCTCGGTGGATCGCTGGCGCGACGCAGCCCAGCGCACGGCGCGGCTGCCGCGCGAGGACGTCTCGCGCGCGATCTTCTTCGGCCTCGTCGCCGAGCTCGTGCGCGCCGCCTGATCCCCGCCGGAGCCGCGATCAGCGCTCGCTCGCGCCGAAGAACGACTCGTCGGTGCCCGCCCAGACGAGGTCGTCGCGTTGCGCGGTCGTGCGCCGCAGCTCGGGCAGGCCGCTCCGCGCGTCCACCGTGTCGACCGTGAGATCGATCGTCTGGCCGCGCAGGCGCACGTGCCCCACGACCGGCGCGCCCGCGGGCGAGGGTGCGTCCGCCGACGAGACACAGCCGGCGACCGAGAGGACGAACGAGAGGACGAGGAGCGCGCGCATGGCCCGAATGTAGGCCCTCAGAGCGTCGGGGAAAAGAGGCGCGCGACCGCCTCGGCGGCACGGCGCGGGAACGGCTCGCGCCGCAGCTCCTTGTTCTTCACCGGGGTCGCGCTCGCGAAGTCCTTCTCGAACGCGGCCGCGAGCTTCTGGTTCGTGCGCTCTCCGTAGATCGCCGCCACGACTTCGAAGTTCAGGCGGAAGCTGCGGTTGTCGAGGTTCGCGCTGCCGACGATGGAGAGGTCGCCGTCCACGACGCAGGTCTTGGCGTGCAGGAAGCGAGGCGTGTACTCGAGCACCTGAGCGCCCGCGCGCAAGAGCTCGGGAAAGTACGAGCGCGCCGCGAGATCGACGACGGGGTTGTCGCCTCGCTCGGGCACGATCAGGCGCACGTCCACGCCGCGCAGCGCGGCCGAGACGAGCGCCTCGGAGATCGCCTCGTCCGGGACGAAATACGGCGTCTCGAGCCACACGCGCTCGCGCGCCGTCGTGATCGCGCCGAAGTAGAGCTTGTGGATCGCGAACTCGCTCTGATCGGGCCCCGAGCCGACGAACTGGACGAGCTCGTCGCCCTCGCGCGTGAGCGGCACGAGGTACTCGGGGCCCGTCGGCGGCGGAAGCTCGGTCGCGAAGTACCAGTCTTCGAGGAAGATCCGCGCGAGCGCGCGCACCGCCGTGCCCTCGACGCGCACGTTCGTGTCGCGCCAGTACTTCTCGACCACCTTGCCGGTGTGGCAGTCGGCGATGTTGATGCCGCCCGTGATGCCCACGATTCCGTCGACCACCACGATCTTGCGGTGGCTCCGGAAGTTCGCGACGCGCGCGCCGAAGCGCCGGCCGATCACCGGGTTGAACCAGGCGATCCTCCCGCCGGCCTTCACGAGAGGCTCGAAGAAGCTCGCGCGCAGCCGGGCCGAGCCGACCGCGTCGATCAGCAAGCGGACTTCCACGCCTTCCTTCGCGCGCCGCACGAGCCGGTCGCGGAGCTCCGTGCCGACCTGCCCCGGCTCGTAGATGTAGTACTCGAGGTGCACGTGATGCTTGGCCGCATCGATGGCCTCGAAGATCGACGCGTACGCGTCCTCTCCGTCGAGCGCGAGCTCCACGCGCGTCGCCGGCAAGGGCGGCGCCTCCCCCGCACCGACGACGAGCTTCGCGAGCTGCGTGCGCGCGATCGGATGCTCCGACTCTTCCTTCATCGCCGTGAGCGCGTGCTCGAGCAGCTTCTGCCCCGCCGCGCGCTTGAGCTTGCGGCGCCGCAGGTGGCGCGGGCCGAAGAAGAAGTACACGGCGACGCCGAAGAGCGGCAGCCACGCGAGGATCACGATCCACGCGATGGTGGCGACCGGCGATCGTCGCTCGAGGACGATGCCGACCGCCATGACGACGATCCAGACGACCTCGGCGATCGTCGCGATCGTCCACCAGCTCATCGGCTCAGCGGACTTCCAAGAGCTCGATGTCGAAGACGAGCGTCGAATTCGGCGGGATGACGGGCGGGAAGCCGCGCGCGCCGTAGCCCATCTCGGGCGGGATCGTCAGCTTGCGGCGGCCGCCGACCTTCATGCCCGCGACGCCCTGGTCCCAGCCCTTGATCACCTGGCCGGCGCCCAGCACGAAGTCGAAGGGCTCGTTGCGATCGCGAGACGAGTCGAACTTGCTGCCGTTCGTGAGCGTGCCCGTGTAGTGGACGAACACGCGCTTCTTCGGGGTGGCCTCGGCGCCCTGGCCGACGACGATGTCTTCTTGCTGGAGCATGCCGCTGCATAGCCTCTTTCCGCGGCTTGCGGAAGTCCCGAGCGAACGTGGCTATCATCGCGCCCGATGAAGGGGCCCCTCGCGCTCGCCGCGCTCGTCGCCGCGCTGCCCGGATGCTGCTCGTGCGGCACGGGCGAGGGACCGCCCCCCACGGCGACCGCCGTGCCGGTGCCGAGCGACGCGATCGACCCCGCGTGCCTCGGCCTCTGCGAGCGCATCGCAGCCTGCGATCGCGACGACGGGCGCGAGCCGGCCCAGAGGGACTGCACGCGTGGCTGCGGCGAGACGGGCGTGTACGCGAGCCTCGATCCGAGCGCCCTCGCCTGCGCCGAGCGACCCACGTGCGCCGAGGTGCGTGAGTGCGCAGGCCCCGGCCTCGCCGTGGCCCTGCTCGGCTCGTTCGCGACCGCCGCGGCGCCGAGCGGCGCCCCGGACGGCTGGCCCGAGGGCCTTCCGCGGCTCGAAGGGGGCCTGCCCCGTGCGGCGCCGCGCCTCGGGCCGGTGCGCGTCGGCCTGCTCGCGTACGCGGGCCGCGACGTCGACGCGACGGACCGCGACTATCGCGCGATGCTCGTGGCCGCCGGCTGGGCGCTCGAGGAAGCGGCCCAGACCGGCGACACCGCACACCGCTTCGTGGCGACGCACGAAGGGAGCAGCGTCTCCGTCTCGATCTATCGCGAGGGCGGCGACGCCGTGATCCAGACGATGACGCTCGAGGGCCCGGCGCCGTGAGCGAGCGCCGGGCGCACGGGGAAGACAGACTGGCGCGAGGAGCCGAGCGATGACGAGGACGAAGGTCGCGGTCGTGCAGATGACGTCGGGCCCCGACGTGGAGAAGAACCTGAGCGCGGTGACGCGGCTCGTCAGCGACGCCGCCGCGGACGGCGCCGAGCTCGTCGTGGTGCCCGAGTGCTTCGCCTACCTCGGGCCGGAGAAGGGGAAGCTCGCGATCGCGGAGCCGCTGCCCGCGGGCGGGCCGATCCTCGGGCGCATGCAGGAGCTGGCGCGCGCGCACGGGATCGAGCTGGTGCTCGGCGGCTTCTACGAGAAGGGCAGCGTGCCCGAGAAGTCGAAGAACGCGTGCGTGCACCTCGACGCCAGCGGCGCAGTGCGCGCCGTGTACCGGAAGATCCATCTCTTCGACGTCGATCTGCCGGACGGCACGAAGCTCGAGGAGTCGGCGACCGTCGAGCCGGGGCGCGAGGTGGTCGTCACCGACACGGCCTTCGGCAAGCTCGGCCTCACGGTCTGTTACGACGTGCGCTTCCCCGAGCTCTATCGCGCGCTCGTGGATCGCGGCGCGATCGCGATGGCCGTGCCCGCCGCCTTCACGCTGACGACGGGCAAGGACCACTGGCACGTGCTGCTCCGTGCGCGCGCGATCGAGTCGCAGTCGTACGTGCTCGCCGCGGCGCAGACGGGGCACCACCACGGCGAGCGCCGCAGCTACGGGCACGCGCTGATCTGCGACCCGTGGGGTGTGGTGCTCGCCGAGTGCGGTGAGGGGGAGGGCTTCGCCGCCGCGTGGATCGACACCGACGTCGTCGCGCGCATCCGCGCGAGCCTGCCGAGCCTGCGCCACCGCGTGCTCTGACGGCGGGGCGCAGCCTCAGCGGGCGAGGACGAGCCCGAGGACGAAGAGCAGCAGGACGCAGCCGAAGAAGCCCAGGACCGAGCCGAGGAAGCGGCGGTGGATCGCGCGGCCGGAGTCTTTCCAGGTCTCGGCTCGGTAGAAGAGGTGCCCACGCACGAGGAGCGAGGGCAAGGACACGCCGTCCTGGCGATGCGGGAGGAGCAGCAACGCGTGCACCACGGCGGAGAGCCAGGCGAGCCCGGCGATCGCTCCCACGAGGGTCGTCAACGTCGATAGCATCGCTCTCTCCTACGCGCGAGACGGCGCGCGGTTTCCCCACCCGAACGTCAGTCCCCGACGACCGGGAGGCGCACCTTCACCTCGGTCGCGCCGCCGCGGCGGAACCGAAAGTCGCATCGCTGGCCGCCCTGCGCGATCGTCTCGGTGCGCACGAGGCCCCAGCCGAGCTCGTTCGAGCCCACGACGTCGCTGAGACAGATGTACGGCGCGAAGTCGGCCGCGCCGCTGGCCACGGCCATCTCGCGGATCGCGCAGCGCTCGTAGTCGACGCCGTAGTCGAACGCGCCGGGCTCGCCCTCGACGAACGAGAAGACCCAGCCGCCGACGGGCGCCTCGTGCGAGCGCTCGGCGAGCCAGCGCGAGAGCGCCTTCATCGGCCAGCCGAACATGCCGTCCGACGCGAGCGAGCGCTCGAGGCCCTTCATCGAGGCGAAGCGCGCGCGTGTCGCCCGCTCGCAGACCTCCCAGGCGCCCTTCGCGTCGACCCCGCGCGCGGCGAGCGCGAGATAGAGCGCCACGTAGAGCGCGCCGCCCACCGAGAACGCGCGCATCTGCGGGGCCGTCATCCCGGGGTCGGTCGCGTGGGCGAGCACGCCGTCGAGGCGCGCGCCCGCGTCGTCGACGAGCGCGCGCGCCTCCTCGGCGCTGCGGCCCGTCTGCACCAGCGCGGCCTCGAAGTGCGGCCGCCAGCGCGCGAGCTCCCCGTGCGCGCTCGATCGCACGTTCGTGAGCGGCTTGTCCGTCATCGCCCGACCCTCACTGCAGGCAGCGCCCGACCGCGTCGGGCGAGGTGTCGTTGTCTTCGTTGCACTCGCGGAACGTGGGCGCCGCCGTCGGGTTCACGATGCGGGCGCGATAGGTCGCCATCGGATCGGCGCCCGGCGCCAGGGCCAGCGAGAGCTGCGTGAGCGCGCCCGGGAACACGGAGCTCGTGCTCGTGACCGTGCCCACCGGCGTCTCGCCGCCGCCCGCGCCCACCAGGAAGAAGTCGACGCGCACGCCGGGCGGGAGGATGGCCGCGCCCACGTTGCGCAGGCTCGCCACGAGCTCGACCGGATCGGTGCAGCGCACGTCGAGCGCGAGCGTCGCGTCCGCTGCGTCGAAGACGCCGCTCTCCTGCACGTTCTGTCGATAGTTGTTCACCCAGTCGAGCGTCCAGCTCGGCGTCTCGTGTCGAGGAATCGCGCCGTAGCCCTCGCTCGCCGCGCAGGCGCCGTCGCCGGGCACGCAGACGTTCGTCACGTGGTAGCTGTGCTGGTTCCAGATCGCGCGCGTGCCGACCCACGTGCGCGCGGCGTCGCGGAACATGCGCATGCCGCGGTAGGACCGCTCGGCCGTCGTGTTGGGGGTCCACGCGACCCCATTGACCACGGATGGACGATTCGCGGCGTCGAGGCAGCCCCAGCCCGACGAGCTCGGATCGGCACCATTCGACGGGAGCAGGATCTCGGCGTGCCCGTCACCGTCGACGTCGGCGACCACGGAGGCCTCGGTTCCCGTGAACGAGGTGGTGGGCGCGGAGAAGCGGACGGCGCCGGTGGGCCCGTCGAAGACCCACAGGAAGCACTCGTCGGCGTAGATGACCTCGGCGATACCGTCGCCCTCGAAGTCGAACACCGTCGACCCCGTCTCGGACGACGAGAGGTCGTGGTTCGCCGTGCGCCACACCTGCTCGAGCGTGGTGCCTCCCGCGGCCAGCTGCAGCATCGAGTAGAAGTTCTGCTGCGCGACGCCGATCTCGGGCCGGCCGTCGCCGTCGAAGTCGGCGATGGTGGGCGGGCCGCCGTTGCCGTTGCCGGTGAGCGTGAAGGGCCCGGCGATCACCGTGCCGTCGCGACCGTGCACCACCGTGACCGTGCCGCCACCGACCACGATCACGTCCGGATGACCGTCGCCATCCATGTCCGCGATCGCGGGGAAGCCGTTCGGCAGCGACGTGTTGCGCCAGAGCTCGGTGCCATCGGGGTTGTAGACGGTGTTGCCCGCGACGAGCTCGAGATCGCCGTCCTCGTTCACGTCCGCGAACGCCGAGAGCGAGTCGCTCGTGCCGCCCGCGCCACCGTGCGCGCCGGTCCAGGCGAGCGTGATCGCGCCGCCGGTGGTGTGGAACACGGTCGCGCCCCAAGCGATCTCGGTGAAGCCGTCGTTGTCCATGTCGGCGAGCGCGAAGCCGCCGCCCCAGCCGAAGGCGTTGTCGCTCGCCCCGGGAATGGGCATGTCGCTCCGGCGCTGCACCGCGCCGTTGCCGTCGACGAGCACCACGTAGCCCTCGCCCGTCGCGGCGACGACGTCCACGTGCCCGTCGCGGTCGACGTCACCGAGCGCGACGCTCGTCGCGGCGAAGCCGCTCGAGCCCATGCCCGGGTTGGCGAGCGTCCAGACGGTCTCGCCGGTGCGGCCGTCGAGCGCGCGGAGCGCACCGCGGTGACACTCCGTCGGCGTGTTGCCGGTGCACTGACAGCAGGTGCCGACGCCGGTCGACTGGCTCACCGCATACCCGGAGACGAACACCACGTTCGGCGGATCGAGCTCGTCGACGGTGCCGTCGCAGTTCGCGTCGTAGAGGCGCCCGACCGCGGGCGTCGACCAGACGTCGATTCGATTCGGATTCGCGGTCGGCGCGGAAGGCTGCCCCCAGCTCCACGCCACGACGGCATCGAGCATGCCGACCTCGGGGTGGTACTCGCAGCTCGTGGTGCAGCTCGTGGTGCCGGCGTCGCCGAGGCCCCCGTCGGGGAACGTCGGGCACGCCGGAGGGAGAGCGAGACAGCGGCCCGCGCGGGGAGTCGGCGAGGTGCACGCTCGCCCGGCGTCCGACGGGGGCACCCCTGCGTCCGCGGAGACCGATCCGTCGGGGCCGGCTCCGGCGCCGAGGGCCGGCTCGCAGTACTCGCCTACAGCGCAGTCGTGGGTGGTCCGGCACTCGACGCCAGGGACGACGCACGCGCCCGCGAAGCAGGTCTCGCTCGCTCCGCAACACGAGGTGCCGCACACGCTCGCCGACGCGCAGCACTGGCCGCCCGCGCACTCGAATCCGTCGCCGCAGCTCGCGCTCGTCGCGCAGCGTCCCCAGGCGTCGTTCGGAACGCCGCCGTCGAGGTCACCGCCATCGTGCCCGCTCGCGTCCGGGCGCGAGGCGCAGGTTCCGTCGATGCAGGTCAGCCCCGCGCGGCAGTCGCGATCGGTGGTGCAGCGAGGTGACGGCGTGGCCCCGCCGGAGCAATCGCAGCCGGCGCCGAGCACGGCGGCGGTGACGACGAGGGCGGCGAGCGCGAAACGGAAGAGGTCGGACGAGCGCATCCGGGAGAAGGTACAGCGGCTCCGGAGGCGGGCGAAGGGCCGGCCGCCAGCTTTCCGTGAGGCCCGTCCGGCGCGAGCGTCAGGGCTCTGGCGCTCGGCCCGCTCGACCGGCGAGATCGCCTCAGGATCCGAGGTGAGACGTCCGATTCCGAGGTGGCACGCCGACTGCTCTTGTCCGCGGCAGAGGTCCCCTTGGTCGCCCGCGCCGAGCTCACCGCCGACTCGCCCCCTCCGCGCCGCCCCTCGCGGCCGTCGGAGCACGTGATCCTCGACGCTCTCGCGCTCGAGCTCGGCCCCGAGCGAGCGCCCGCGGTGCTCGAGACCACGCTGTCGCAGACGCTCGGCGAGCTGCCGGACGTGGACGACCCTGCCGCGCTGCGTCGGTTCGTGCGCGGCCCGCTGCACTCGTCGCTGCGCGTCGCGCTCTCGCCCGCCGAGGCCGATGGCGTGGTGCGCGCTGCCGAGGCGCTGATGGCGCCCCTCCAGCGCGACCGCCTGTGCGTGGGAAAGCCCATCTTCCGGGCGCCTTACGTGCTCGCGTCGTCGAAGCGGAACGACCTCGAGGGCGTGGTGGAGCTGCGCCGCGTCGAGTGCCTGCTCGACCTGATGATCGAGGCCGACGCGATGCCGCACGCCACGATCGTGATCGACGCGTGGCGATCGACGATCGGGCTCGTGACGCTCGCGCTCGCCGCGTCGGAGCTTCCCGAGACGACGGCCCTCGTCGTGGTGGGCGCGAGCGACGAAGAGCGCCGGGCGTTCGAGATCGCGACCCTGCGGGGGGCGACGTTCGTCGAGCGCTTCCTGCCGCTCGGGATCCTGCCGCCCGCCGCCGTGAGCAACGCGCGCCAGGCGGCGTAACGCCTGCTGCAGCAACGTCACCCGACGCACGCTCCCCCGTACGCCCGCTCACGAGGGCGTCGCCGTTTCGAGGACGCGACCGCTCCCCCGGGCGCGCGTGCTCAGAACGCGACGGTGAGCCCGAGCCGCACCATCGGCTGGCCCCAGTCGATCTGAACGTCCGGCTGGCCCGCGTCACTCGCGGAGTGCCAGAGGAAGCGGTGCACGTACCCGACGGCGAAGGTCACGCCGACGTGCCGCATCGGGAACGCCTGGAGCTCGGCCATCGCGCCGAGGTGGAGGCCACGCCCGAGGCCGCCCTGCACGCCGAGCGTACCGAGCGTCCCCGCGCCGGCGCCGGGATCGAGCAGCGAGAGCGTGGGGCCGACCGGAAAGCCGAACGCGATGGCGAAGTGGCTTCCGGTCGAGGACGACCACGGGTTGCGGAAGCGCGGCACGACCGAGAGCTCCATCGCGTAGCTCGTGCCCGTCCGCATCGTGGGCGAGGCATCGAGCGACCAGAGCCAGACGCTCAGCTCACCGCCGACCGAGAACGCGTGCGCGAGCGGGACCTCGAAGCCGATCACCGCGCCCCCTCCCGGGGCGAGCGGCGCCGAGTGGCGTGCGCCGCGGCTCTGCACGCGCGCGTCCCCGAGCGCGCCCGCGGCGCCCGCTGCGTAGACGCGGGGTGCCATCTCTCCGAGACGGCCCTCGTCGAGCACGAAGACCGGCACTGCGTCGCCCTCGCTCGATCGTCGCGTCTGTGCCGTCACGCGCGACGAGCACGCGAGGGCGACGGCGAGCACGAGCGCGGTGCAGAAGAGGCGAAGTCGAGGAGAAGTCATGACGAGACGGGCTCCTGCTTTCTCGTCGAGCACTCGGCGTGCCCCGCTTCGTCGCCGACACCGCCCGAGAACGCGAGAGGGCGGCGACCTCTCGGCCACCGCCCTCACTCCCCTCCGCGCTGGCGCGCGCTCACTTCTCGAGCATCGGCTTGCCTTCGTGCGCGACCAACAGATCGTGCATGTCGTTCGCGTGCTCCTCTTCCTTCGCGAGGATCTCCTCGAGCAGGCGGCGCGTCGTCGGATCCTTCTCCCCGAAGTACTCGATCATCGCGCGGTACGTGTCGATGGCGATGCGCTCGGCGACCAGGTTCTCCTTGATCATGTCGATCAGGTCGTCCCCCTCGATGTACTCCGAGGCCGAGCGCGCGAGCAGCGTGGCCGGGTTGAAGTCGGGCTTGCCCCCGAGCTGGTTCACGCGCTCGGCGAGCATCTCCATGTGCTGCTGCTCCTCGTCGGCGTGCGCCTCGAACTCCTTCTTCACGCTCTCGCTGTGGATCCCCTGCGCCATGATCGCGTGGAACTTGTAGCGGAGCGTGCAGACGAGCTCGGTCGCGATCGCCTCGTTCAAGAGCGAGCACGCCTTGTTCACGTCGAGCGAGTACGACTCGGTCTTCGCGCCCTCCTCGAGGTGCGCGCGGGCGCGCTTGCGGATCTCTTCGAGGTTGATCACGAAGGCGCCGGGGCCGGCCTTGCGGAGATCCTGCTCGGTGTTGCGCACGGTCTGCGTGGGCATCGGCGGGCTCCTCAGACGCGACCGGTGACGAGGAGCACGACGAGGATCACGAGGATGATGCCGGCCGGCGACCAGCCCGCGTAGCCCACGCGCGAGTAGCCGAGGCCACCACCGATGAGCGAGAGGACGAGAAGAACGACGAGGATGGTCATCAACATGGTGAAATCTCCTTCGCCCTCGTCCTCAGCAAGCAGTCGGCCAGCCTCGGCCGCGCGATCTTCGAGGCGCCCGCGCCACACCCGTCGCGGCGCGCCGCGTGCGGTCGTCCGACGTGACGCGGTCGCACGGGCTGTGTCACCCTCGGGCGTCATGGCGAGGTACGCGGCGGAGCTCGAGCGCGTGATCAAGGCGCCGCGATCGCTCGTCTGGGCCGTGGTCTCCGACACCAACCGCTGGGATCGCGCCGCGGGCCTCGCGCCCGCGCGCTACGAGTGGCTCAAGGAAGGCACGCGCAACCTGCGGCTCGCGAAGGCCAAGGAGCTCGGCCTCGACCTCGAGTGGATCGAGCCGCCCTACCAGTGGATCGAGGGCTCGCTCGTCGAGGGCCTGCGGCGCTTTCGCAAGGGGCCGCTCGAGGCCGGCGGGTTCCGCGTCACGCTCGAGGACGTGGAGGGCGGCGCGGCGACGCGCGTGAAGGCCTACGCGTACGTCGACTCGGGCTGGGCCGTCGGGCAGCTGCAGAAGGTGAAGTTCTCCGGCGCGCTCGCGCGCTACCTCGGGGGCATCGCGAGCGTGCTCGAGAAGAGCGGCGGCGCGAGCGCGTCACTCGACGAGCCCGCCGTGGTCCAGGCGCGGCGCCTCCTCTCCACCGGCTACGACGAGGCGGCCTCCGGCCCGCGCACGCCGACCGATCTCGCGCAGCTCGAGGCGCGTGCCGCGCGCTTTCGCGAGCGACCGGTTCCCCGCGAGCTCGGCGAGCGCGTGATCGCGTTCTTGCGCGACCGGCCCGACGAAGAGGTCTCGCAGATCCGCCCCTTCGAGCTCGCGCGCACGTGGAACGCGGAGCGCCGCGACGTGCTGCGCGCCTTCCTCTACGCGACCGAGGTCGGCCTCACCGATCTCTCGTGGCAGATCAACTGCCCGGTGTGCCGCGTGGGCGCGAGCGTGATCGACACGCTCGGCGAGCTCGGCAGCAAGTCGCACTGCGGCGCGTGCGAGATCGACTACGAGGTCGACTTCGCCAAGCACGTCGAGGCCGTGTTCCCCGTGAGCCACGCCGTGCGCCGCGTGACGCCCTCGCTCTACTGCGCTTCGAGCCCGGCGTTCCTTCCCCACGTGCTCGCGCAGCTCCGTCTCGATCCGGGCGCGGAAGCCACGCACACGATGGAGATCCCCGCGGGCTCGCTCCACCTGCGCACCCTGTGGAAGCGGCGCACCGCCGATCTCGAGCTCGCGGCGCGGCCCGCCGAGCTCGTGGTCACGGTCGGCGAGGGGCACATCGACGTCGCGCCCAGCGGCGAGACGCGCGGGCCGACGCGCGTGGTGGTGAAGAACCGCGCGAGCGAGGAGATCGCCCTGCTCTTCGAGCGCAGCGCGTGGTCGGCCGACGCCGTGCTCGGAACGGCGATCGCCTCGATGCCCGAGTTCGCGAACCTCTTCGCGACCGAGGCGCCCGCCGCCGGTGTGGAGCTGAAGGTCGGCCACGTGGCGCTGCTCTTCAGCGATCTGACGGGCTCGACCGCGCTCTACGAGAAGGTCGGCGACGCCAAGGCCTTCGCGATCGTCGAGGACCATTTCCGCATCTGCGAGGCCGAGATCGCGCGCTACGGCGGCGCGATCGTGAAGACGATGGGCGATGCCGTGATGGCGAGCTTCTCGACGCTCGACGAGGCGGCCCGCGCCGGCCTCGCCATGATCCGCGCGCACGACGCGAAGTACCGCGCGATGGGCCTCGGCGTGAAGATCGGGATCCACGCGGGCCCCTCGCTCATGGTCCGCGCCAACGAGCGCCTCGACTACTTCGGCACGACCGTGAACGTCACCGCGCGCCTCCAGGCGCAGGCCGCGGCGAGCGAGGTCGTGATGACCGAGGCGAACGCGCGCTCGGCGCTCCTCCGGCCCGTGCTCGCCGGCCTCCCCGAGCGGGTGTTCGAGGCGAGCCTCAAGGGCATCAAGGAGACGCAGCGCCTGGTCGGCTTCGAGGCGATCGACGCCGCCGAGCGCAGCGGCGTCACGCACGTCGAGCAAGACGCGCGCGCGCGCGCCGGCACCTGAGGGCCGACGCGCGCGAGGTGCAGGTCACTGCGGCGCGCTGATCACTGCTCCGTTCTGATCACTGCGGGGTACACGCAGCGCCGCGGATCGTGCCGGTGTTGCAGATCCAGCCGACCGGGCAGTCCGAGTTGCGCGTGCAGGCCGAGTAGCAGTAGCTGTCGCCGTTCGCGACCGGAAGGCAGACGCCGTAGGGGTCGCCGTTCCGCGAGCTCGGGCAGTCCGCCCCGACCGAGCACGGCCGGCTGCACATGCGGTCGTTCGACGTGCTCATCACGAGCACGCAGCTATCGAACGCGGACGAGCAGTCGGCCGCGGCGTAGCAGGTGTCGTAGGTCGGGTTCGTGAGCGGCTTACATCCCGTGACCGCGACGGCGGTGACGACGACGGCGAAAAGGATCCCCAGCTTGTTCTGCATGCCCTTCTTCTCCCGCGCGCCCGTTTTCCCCACGAGGCGCGCGGCCGAGAGCATGCCACGTTCCGGGCCGGCGGCGAGTGTGGCCCTCGCGCGCAGGGAGCCCGGGCCTCAGGCGCGGCCCATCGCCTTGTCCACGATCGGCTTGAGCTCGCCGGCCGTGTACATGTCCCGCACGATGTCGCAGCCGCCCACGAAGCGGCCCTCGACGTAGAGCTGCGGGAACGTCGGCCAGTTCGAGTACTCCTTCATCCCCTGCCGCACCTCGGGGTCGGCGAGGATGTTCACCGTCTGGAAGTCGGCGCCCACCTGCTTGAGCACCTCGACCACGGTGGCCGAGAACCCGCACTGCGGGAACGACTTGGTGCCCTTCATGAAGAGCACGATCTTGTGACCGTCGACCAATCCCTGGAGGCGCTGCTTCAGCTGATCGTCCATCGTTCGACTCCTCTTCCGGCTTCGTTCTACTTCTTGGGCTGGCTCGCCCAGCGCTCGGGCGTGTAGGTCTGCAAGGCGAGCGCGTGCACCGGGCCCGCCATCAGCTCGCCCAGCGCGCGGTACACGGCCTGGTGCTGCTCGACGCGGCTCATCGACGCGAACGCCGGGCTCACCACGACGGCCTGGAAGTGGTCCTTCGTGCCCGTCAGGTCGTCGATCGCGACGTGGGTCACGCCCGCGACGTTCGCGCGGATCAGCTCTTCGAGGACACGGATCTCCACGGCCATGAGGCGACGGAATGGGGCCGGCCCGCCTCGATGTCAATCGCGTGCGACGCGCCTCAGCGGCAGTAGCGGTGCCAGCTCTCGGGGATGGGGCCGCCGAGCATCTTCTCCGCGCCGCCCTTGTCGAGCACGACGAAGCGGAACGAGCCCGTCATGGCGTCCTTGCCCGACTGCACGATGCGCACGCCCACGTCGAGGATGCGGCGCGCGTCCTTGATCACCCGGCTGCGCCCCTCGAGCGGCACGCCGATGCGCACCGGCAGGTGCAGCTTCGCGTCGAAGGTCGCCGTGAACCCGAACTTGCCGGCGATGCCGATCACGGCCCACGCCGCGACCTCGTCGGCCAGCGTCGAGACGAGCCCGCCGTGCATGATCCCGGGCGGCCCCTGGTAGCGCTCGCCCGGCGTGAAGCGGGTGACGATCTCGTCGCCTTCGCGCTCGAACTTCAGGCGGAACCCGTACGGATGGTCAGGTCCGCAGCCGAAACAAGGCTGGCCTGGGCCGAAGAGGTGGCCGTCGAGCGGCGGCGAGACCGGCGTGGCTTCCGACATGGCGCGGGAGTCTGGCACGAGGTCTTGCGCTCGCCCGCTTCCGTTTTAGGAAAGCGAGGCCGCGGTGAATGCTCCGCGGGCGAGATGCGTTCAGTCGTACCGGAGCCATCGATCCCGTGACCGCCCCGCACGCGCCTTCTCCCCCCGCGCCCGCGCGCGTCGCGCTCTGGCTCGGCCTCTCGTGGGCGCTCGCGTTCGCCGTCGTGCTCGGGCTCGCGCGAGCGCTCGGCTCGCACGTGGAGGCGGGGCTCGCGCTCGCGCTCTTCTTCGTGGCGCAAGAGCTCGGCACGCTCGTGCTGGTGGTGGGCGCGGCACGACGCAGCACGCCGGCGAGGCTTGCCGCGGAAGCGGCGCGGCCCGCCGTGTCCGTGCTGGTGGCGGCGCTCGACGAGACGGGCTCGATCGTGGCGACGCTGCGCTCGATCCTCGCGCAGCACGGCGTCGACTTCGAGGTCGTGGTCGCCGACGACGGGAGCACCGACGGCACGGCGGACCTCGTCACGCGCACGTTCGGCGATCGCGTGCGCGTGCTGCGGCTGCCGCACGGCGGAAAGGGCGCTGCGCTCGAGCGCGCGCGTGCCGTGGCCCGCCATCCCGTGCTGGTGACGGTCGACGCCGACACCGAGCTCGCGCCCGGCGCGCTCGCCGCGCTCGCGGCCGCGTTCGTCGATCCACGCGTCGAGGCCGCGGCCGGCGCCGTGGTGCCGCGTCATCCGCGCGGCTGGCTCGAGCGCTTCCAGGTCACCGAGTACCTGAAGAACACGCTGATCCGCAGCGGCTGGTCGGCGCTGGGCGGCCTCGATCAGGTCCCGGGCGCGCTCGCCGCGATCCGCGCCTCGAGCCTCGCGCACGCCGGCGGATTCCCCACGGACTCGATCACCGAGGACTACGAGGTGGCCTTCCGCCTCTACCGCGCGGCCGCCCACGAGGGTCGCACGATCCTCGTGCCGACGATCCCCGAGGCGCGCGCGTACACCGAGCCGCCGCGCACGCTCGCAGGTCTCGTGCGCCAGCGGACGCGGTGGTTCGCCGGGTTCCTCTCGACGCTCTTCCGCTTCCGCGATCTGGTGCTGCAGCCGCGCACCGGCGCGTTCGGCCTCGCGCGCCTGCCGCTGAAGGTGGTCGACGCGGTGCTGCCGCCCATCGGTCTCGTCTCGCTCGTCTCGCTCGTGCTCGGCATCGCGAGCGGCGAGGCGTCGATCAGCGCGCTCTCGATCGGCCTGCTCGTGCTGCGCGCGATCACCGACGGCGTCGTGCACGCGAGCGCCATCGCGCTGCATCGGCGCGCGACGCCGGAGGGCGATGCGATGGAGGCGCCGCCCCTGCGCTGGCTGATCGCGACGGCGCTGCTCGAGAGCTGGTCGTACACGTGGCTCAAGCAGCTCGCCGTGCTCCGCGCCTATCCGTTCGCGCTCGCGCGCGTGCGCACCTGGGAGAGCGCGCGGGACAAGCCCTCGCCGCTCGAGCCCCGAGACGCGCACGAAGAGGCCGCGCCGGCCGAGTGATCGAGGAACGGGCGTCGGCGCCGGACGAAACGCCTCCGCCGGCCTGACGGCGAGGAACCCGCGCGCGTCCGCGTTGTCGAGACGCCGATGGTCGCGTTCTTCCTGGCCCTGCTCGCCGCCTTCTCGGGGCTCTCCCACGAGCGAATCGCCATGGAGCCGATCCGCGACGTCATGCACGGCGCCTCGAGCTCGTTCTACGCGTGCATCGCCGACCAGCCGCCGGGCGAGCGGAACGTGACGGTTCGTTTCTACATCGCGCAGGATGGCTCCGTGACGGAGGCCCGCGTGCTCCGCAGTGATCTGCCGGAGGGAAACGCGCTCGACTGCATCGTCCGCACGGTGCTCGCGCTGCGCTTCCCCGCGCTCGGGCCGCGCGCGGCCGGCATCCAGGTCATCTACCCGCTGCGCCTGGTCCGCTGATCGACGAGGAGCGCGCGAGCCGATCGCCGCGCCGCCCCGCTCACGCGCCGTCCGGCACGAACACCAGCTCGCGCGCGAGGTAGGGCACGTAGCGGAAGTCGCGGATGAAGGCGACGCGGCCGTCCTCGATCTCCACGAAGACCACGTACGCGAGCGCCTCGGGCTCGCCACGGAACACGCCGATCGCCGCGCGACCTTCGACGGTGCCGAGCCGGAAGGTGTTCCCGGTCTCCGCCGCGTAGCGGCCGAAGTAGGCGCCGACGGCCTTGCCCTTGCGCTGCGACTTCGCGACGAGATCGAGACGGCACTCCTCGACGAGCATCGCCTGCACCGCCGTCCAGTCGCGCTCGTTGAAGAGCTGCACGTAGCGCGCGAGGAGCGCGCGCGTCTCGGGGCTCGGCGGAGCAGGCGCGGTGGGCGGCTGCACCTCGCCCTTGCCTTCGGCGAGCAGCCTCGCGCGCCCGCGCACGAGCAGCGCCTTCACCGCCTCGACGCTGGTGTCGAGCTGCGCGGCGACGTCCTCGAGCGACTCCCCGAGCACGTCCTTCAGGATCACCGCGCTGCGCTGCTGCACCGGCAAGCGCAGGAACGCGGCGAGCGCGGCGCGCGTCACGGCGGGATCCGGCGGCATGTCGTCAGCGGCCAAGCGGTCTTCCTCCGGGAGCGCGCCGACGTGCTTGCGCTCGTAGCGGCGCAGCGCGTCGAGCGCGGTGTTGCGCACGATGCGGAAGAGCCAGGGCCGCAGCGCAGGCATCTCGGCCGAGAGGCTCAGCTGATAGAACGCCTTCGCGAGCGACTCCTGCACCACGTCCTCGCCCTCGATGGCCGAGCCGACGAGGCGCGAGGCGTAGCGATGCAGATCCGGCCGCAGCGAGTCGACGAGGCCGAGGAACTGCTCGCGCGCGGCCGCGAGCTCGGTGGGAGGCGAGGGAGGCGGAGGGGCCGTGGCGTTCATGGACGCCGAGCCTACCGCGCCGACCTCGTCAGATCGCGCGCATGCGGTTGTTCTTCGGCGCGTGCTCCACCTCGGCGAGGCCGAGGTGCTCGAGCACCGGCGGCACGTACATGCCGAAGCGGCCACGCAGGCCCTTCTTCAAGCCGTACCAGCCGCCGACCGGGTTCTTCTCCGAGCGGCCCACGCCTCGACCGTTCCTTCCGCCGCGGGCTTCTGCTCGTCGGCGCTGCCGAGCAGCATCCAGTCGCCGTGCTTCTTCAGCATCGCGTGCAGATCCTCGATGCAGCGCAGCTGGTAGCGGAGCTGCGTCTTGCCGACCTGCACGACGAGCGCCTTCGGGTCGACCTCGCCGTCGACCCACACCTGGTACTCCGCCGTGCCCGGCGGCGTCTTCAGCGTGAGCGGCGTCTTCGCCGTGGTGCCCGAGAGATCGCCCTTCTTCTTGCTCGCCATGGCTCACCCCACCTTTTCCGCGGCGCGCTTCAGGTCGGCCGCATACGTATCGAACACCGGGCGGAAGTCGGGGAGCGACCCCTTGATCATCGGGAGCATGATCCCGGTGAACACTTCGGCCATCGTGAACTGGGTCCCTCTGCCGCCCGCCCGGGGCTCGAGCGTGAAGGTGCGCTCGCCGCGGAACATCGGCGCCATCCCGTCCGCCCACACCATCTTCGCCGCGGGCTCGAGCGCCACGACGCGGGGAGAGAAGGTGCGACCGGGCGCCACCGGCACACGGATGGCGAGCTTCTCGCCCTGCGCGATCTTGCCCTCGATCGAGGTGACGGTGCTGTTCCACTTCGGGAAGCCGGGCGCATCGGTCAGCAGTGCCCAGACGGCCGCGGCAGGCGCGTCGATCTGCGCGGAGACGCGGTACTCCAGGCGGAACGTGGTCTCGGTCTTCTCGGCGGGCATCGTCATCCTCCCCCTCCACGACGAGCGACGGGGCCCCGAGGATGCGGTGGCCCGTCGATTTTCTCTCGACTCGCTCGATCGGCGGGCTCGGCGGTCCCTGCTCCCCGCCGAAGGGGCCGCCGCGCCGAGGTTGCGGCCCCCGGTGGAGGATGCCAGAACGGCGCCGTGGACGCGCGCGATCTCGACTACTCGCTGCCCGAGGAGCGGATCGCCCAGGAGCCGCTGCCCGAGCGCGACGGTGCACGGATGCTCGTGCTCGACCGCGAGCGCGGGACCACGGCGCACCGGAAGATCCTGGACCTGCCGGAGCAGCTCGTCCCCGCGCTCTTCGTGGTGAACGACACGCGCGTCCTGCCCGCGCGCCTCTTCGCTCGCAAGCCGACCGGCGGGCGCGTCGAGCTCTTGCTCGTCTCGCGCATCGAGGCCGACGCGAGTGGCACCCGCGAGGTGTGGTCGGCGCTCGCGCGAGGGGCCAAGGCACTGCGGCCCGGCCTTTCGCTCACGTTCGAGGGCGCCGAGCTGCGCGGTACCTTGCGCGCGCTCCGCGAGGGTGGCGAGGTCGAGCTCGAGCTCGCGGCCGAGGCCGGCGTGCGCGCCGCGATCGGACAGGCCGGCAAGGTCCCGCTGCCCCCGTACGTACGGCGCGACGCGACGGCGGCCGACGAAGAGCGCTACCAGACGGTCTTCGCGAGCCGCGAGGGATCGGTCGCGGCGCCCACGGCGGGCCTGCACTTCTCGGATCGCCTCGTGGCGGCGCTCGCGAAGGCGGGTCACCGCATCGCGAAGGTCACGCTGCACGTGGGCCCGGGCACGTTCGCGCCGCTCCGCACCGACGACCTCGCCGAGCACCGCATGCACGCCGAGCACTACGAGGTGCCGCACGAGACGGCGCTCGCGATCGCCGCGGCGCGCGCCGAGCATCGCCCCGTGGTCGCGGTCGGCACCACCGTGTGCCGCACGCTCGAGAGCGTGGCCGAGGCCGACGGGACCGTGCGCGCCGGGAGCGGCGAGACCGCGCTCTTCGTGTACCCGCCCTATCGCTTCCGCTGCATCGACGCGTTGCTCACGAACTTCCACCTACCGCGCTCGACCTTGCTCGCCCTGGTGATGGCGTTCGGCGGCATCGAGAGCGTGAAGAGCGCGTACGCCGAGGCCGTGCGCGAGCAGTACCGCTTCTACAGCTACGGCGACGCCATGCTCGTGCGCTCGTCGAAGCACGCGCGCTGATGCGGAGCCCGGGCTTCTCCTTCACCGAGCTCGTGACGGACGGCGCCGCGCGCCGCGGCCGCTTCGTCACGCCGCGCGCCACGATCGAGACGCCGGTGTTCATGCCCGTCGGCACGATCGCGACCGTGAAGTCGCAGACGCCCGACGAGGTCGCGGCGACCGGCGCGCGGATCATCCTCGCGAACACGTACCACCTGTGGCTGCGGCCGGGCGCCGAGCGCATCGCCGATCTCGGCGGCGTACCGAAGTTCATGGGCTGGCCGCACGCGATGCTGACCGACAGCGGCGGCTTCCAGGTCTTCTCGCTCTCGGGGCTGAACGCGATCGACGACGACGGCGTCACGTTCAAGTCGCACCTCGACGGCCGCAAGCTGCGCCTCACGCCCGAAGAGTCGATGCGCGTGCAGGCGCTGCTCGGCGCGGACGTGGCGATGGCCTTCGACGAGTGCCCGCCCGGCGCGGCCGAGCCCGCGGTGATCGCGCGCGCGATGCAGCGCACGACGGAATGGGCCAAGCGCTGCCTGCGGGCGCCGTGGAAAGACGGACAGGCGCGCTTCGGCATCGTGCAGGGCGGCACGAACGTGGACCTGCGCCGCTCGCACCTCGAGACGATCGCCACGATGAGCGAGGACGGGCGCGAGTTCGACGGCATCGCGATGGGCGGCTTCTCGGTGGGCGAGCCGATTCCGGCGATGTACGCGGCGCTCGACGTGATCGCGCGCGAGATGCCGCACGATCGACCGCGCTACCTGATGGGCGTCGGGACGCCCTTCGATCTCCTGCAGGGCATGGGCGCGGGGATCGATCTCTTCGACTGCGTGCTGCCGACGCGCAACGCGCGCAACGGCCAGGCGCTCACCTGGTCGGGGCGCGTGAACCTGAAGCAAGCGCGCCACGCCGGCGACGAGGGCCCGCTCGATCCGAAGTGCGACTGCCCCGCGTGCACGCGCTACTCGCGGGCGTACTTGCACCACCTGATCCGCGCCGAAGAGATGCTCGGGGCGCGATTGGTGTCGCAGCACAACCTGCACTTCTACGGAGCGCTCACGCGGGCGGGCCGCGAAGCGATCGAGCAGCAGCGCTACGCGGCGTTCGCCGAAGAGACCGCGCGCGCGATGCGTGAGGGCGACGAGATCGGCCCGCCGAACCCGAAGGGCGGCAGCTGGAAGCCGCCGAGCGAGCGGCACCCGAAGAAGGCTGCAGGCAAGCCTCCGGCGAAGCCGAACGTCGAGCGCGCGGCGAAGAGCGAAGAGCCCGCCGAAGGGTGACTGGGCGGGCGGCCGATCGCACCGGCGTCGATCCGGCCCGCGCGTCGCAGTCCCTCTCCCCCGCCGTTTCCCGCTTCCGCGGGAAAGGGATCCGAGCCCCATGTCGCGCCGGGAGCCCTCTCGCTCGTGAGGCGCGGCTCCCTGGTACGAAAATGAAGGTCTAAGTGTCGAGAATGGCTCGATACCGATCTGGCGGTCGATCACCAGGCCGCGTCGGTCGGGAGCGACCCTTTGCCCGCGGACGCTTCGCGCGAACGACGGCGCTCCGCTCATCGCGTTCAAAGCCTCGCACCCGCCCGACGCTACCCATGAGGTGGGCTGCTTTGAAAAACCGCGGCGCCTTCGGCTCCTCCACAGCCGAACCGGCTCCGCCGATTCGGCGCAGGCGAGGGCCAAGCCCTCGCGCTCCCGGAGAAGGTGCCGCGCGGAGACGAAGGTGGGGAGCGCGAGGGTCCACCCTCGCACGTCGACGAAGCTGCGCAGCGGCTTCGTCTGTGGAGGAGCCGCAGGCGCGTCTGGTTTTCAAAAGCAGGTTTCCCCATGGGTAGCGTCGGGCGGGTGCGACGCTTTGAACACATTCCGCAGCGAGCCGCTGTTTGCTCGCAAGGCGTGGGCAAAGGGGCGCTCCCGCCCGGCGCGGCAGGCGATCACTCGATGGGAGGCCCATTTTCGTTCACCGCAGATGCGCCGCCGGCGCAGCCCAGCTCTCCCGCCCGAGCGGGAGAGGGTTGGGGGGAGGGGCTGCGAAGAGAGAGAAGGAGCACGCCTCCGCGATCGGAGAAGGCCCGCGCTCCACCGAGAGCCGAACAAACGAAGAGAGGACGCCTCCGCGATCGGAGACGTCCTCTCTGTCCGTATCCGCGATGCAGCAGCCCGCTGAAGCTGCCCCGAGTTCGTGGACGGTTTGATTATGCAGCAAGCGAAGCGACCTTGGACTTCAATTCGAATTCGATCGGGCTCACGTAGTTGAGATGCGAGTGCCTCCGCTCGACGTTGTAGAAGCGCTCGATGTAGTCGCCGATGGAGGTCACGGCATCGGCCCGCGTAGCGTAGTCCTCGTCGTCGATGAGCTCGGCCTTGATGGTCGCGAAGAAGCTCTCGGCGACCGCGTTGTCCCAGCAGTCACCCTTGCGGCTCATGCTCTGCGCGATGCCGAGCGTCGTGAGCGCGCGTCGGTACTCCTCGCTCGCGTAGGGCGCTCCGCGGTCCGAGTGATGGACGAGCCCGCGAGGAGGTCTGCGCTGCGCGCTCGCCATCGCGAGAGCGGCGAGCGCGAGCTTCGTGTCGTTGGTGTCGCTCGTCGCCCAGCCGACGACGCGGCGCGCGAAGAGGTCGATGATCGCCGCGAGGTAGAGCCAGCCCTCGTGCGTCCAGACGTAGGTCACGTCGGTGACCCAGACCTCGTTCGGCGCGCTCGCGGTGAAGTCGCGCTCGAGCACGTTCGGCGAGATGGCCTCTGCATGTCGCGAGTCCGTCGTCGCGCGGTATCGACGTCTCCGCCGTGCGAACAGCCCGTTCTCGCGCATGAGCCGAGCGACGCGCTTGCGGCCGACGCGCACGCCGCGAGCGCGCAGGTCGGCGTGGATGCGCGGGCTGCCGTAGCGACCGCGGCTGCGTCGATGGACCGCCGCGACGTCGAGCGCGAGACGCGCGTCGCTCTTCGCGCGCTCGGGCTCGGGACGCGCGCGCCACGCGTAGAATCCGCTCGGCGAGACGCCGAGCACGCGACACAGCATCGCGACGGGGAAGGCCACCATCCGCGCGAGGATGAACGCGTACTTCATGCGTTCTCCTTCGCGAAGAAGGTGGCCGCCTGTTTTAGGATTTCGCGCTCCATGCGGAGCTGCTTGTTCTCGCGCCGCAGCTTGGCGAGCTCCTCACGCTCGGCCGTCGTCAGCGCGCCCGGCGCTCCGCGACCCGCGTCGACCTCCGCGCGGGCGTACCACTCGCGCAGCGACGTCTCCGTCAGGTCGAGGTCCTTCGCGACCTGCGTGATGCTGCGGTCGCCGACGTGGCAGAGCCGCACCGCCTCCGCCTTGAACTCCTCCGTGAACTTCCTTCGCGCTCGTCTCGACATCGAACACTCCTCGCGCATCTTCGCGCCATTCGGGGTGTCCACGAAACCGGGGGATCTTCAACCCTCGCGTGAGAACGTTGGCGAGTTGCTGTGCATTCAGTCGCCAGGCACTGATGAACACGTCGGCGGGATCGGTCATGACCATCAACCGTGTGGCCGGGTTCAGATAGATCGTCGCTGGCGATCCTCGATACGTCGCGACAATGCGCACAATCGACGGGGACGACAGGAACTGTCTCATGGACACGATGAATCGAAACCCAGCTGCCGCGGACCAGTTACCCGACACACCAAACGCCGGGGCGTGGCGCCATGCATGTTGCACCTGCGGAATCGGGAACCTCACGATCGACCCAACACCGCTAACGGTCGGCGAGGCTGATGTGGGAGTCGTTGCCATGGTCGCCAACGCGAGAATAGCAAAGCTAATTGCCACGGCGTCATCGGTGCCAAGTTCGCCGGTCGATACGACATGCAATGCAGCGGCGAAGCCGTTCGCGATCGTCGCGACGTTCAAGAACAGCAAGACGCCTCGCACCAACTGTGCGGCGGTGACGTTCGGAAGACTAAACCGGCCGTCAGGATCGAGCGAGTTTGTCGGGCAATTGCGTTCGAATCGATATTGTTCCTCAGACTCGTCAGGATTCGTCGCGGCACCCGCGGGGTCTCGAGTGGACCACCTCCCTGTCTCCGTCTCGTACGTCCTCGCCCGGACGTAGTACAGCCCGGTCCCGGCATCCCTCCACATCCCCTGGAACCGGAAGTCCCCCTGGGCATCGCTCGGCAGCCCGGCCAGCGTCCCGGTGACGCCGAGCTCGTTCCCGAACCCGTCGTACGAAATCGTGCTCGCGCTCGTCCCACTCGCATCGACGAGCCCGACGACCGACCCCATCGAGTCCTGCAGGTAGTAGACGACCGCGCCGCTCGTCGCGTCGTACCGGAACAGCGGGTGCTCGCCCGCGAAGACGTACCCCGTCTGCGCGTTCCCCGCGTCGTCGGTCACCGCATGCGGTGACTCCAGCGACTCGTCCAGCGTGGGAGCGATCTCGAAGCGCCCCACCCCCGTCGTGATGCCGGCCGTACGGTCCTCGCGCCGCACGCGTCGGCCCGCAGCGTCGAACTCCCAGAGGACCTCGTGCGTCCCCGCCGGGTCGGCGACGCGCACCAGGTGATCATCGACGTCGTAGTCGAGCTGCTGCTCGATCGCGCCGCGCGTGCGGAGCACGACCCGGCCCGCGTCGTCGTAGTCGTAGTGGGCGATCGTGGTCGCGCCCATCGTGATGTCGGTCAGCTCCGAGCCAGCGGCGTAGTGGTACGTCTCGGTGCCCGCGCTGGTGGTCCGCGTCGTGCGATTGCCGTCGTCGTCGTAGGTGTACGTAATCGCGTCGACCTGCGTGTGCGTCGCGTCGAAGTAGCGCTCGCTCGTGAGCCTGAGCGCGCCGTCGTACCCGTACATCACGAACGTGCCGTCCTCGCGCGTGATGCGGAAGGGCTCACCGCTCGGATTGCGGTCGTAGTCGAGGCTCGCGATCACGGAGTGGTCGGCCCGCGCGTGCACGATGGTGTCCACGCGCGAGCGCGCGTCGTACGTCCACGTGCTCGTGATGCCGTTCGGCAAGGTCCTCGTCGAGAGGCGACCATTCGCGTCGTACGTCTGGAACGTCACGCCGCCGAGCGGGTCGTGGATCTCGGTGATCCGATTGGCCGCATCGCGCACGTACGTCGTGGTGCGCGGGCTCGCGTCCGTCGGTGCCGAGACCGCGACCGAGGCGATCTGATCGAGCGCGTCGCGGCCGATGTGCACGCTGCCGCCGGTCGGATACTCGAGCCCCGCGAACCGACCCGCCGGGTCGTATGCGTAGCTCGTCACGCCGGTGTCGTCCTCGATGGTCTCCACGCGGTCCCCCGGACCGTACGTGAACGCCCGGAAGCTGCCGTCGCTTCCCGTGCGCGTGAGCTCGCGGAACGCCGCGTCGCGCGTGTACTCGAGGGTCGTCCCAAAGGGCAGCGTCTCGGTGTCGAGGTGCCCCTGCGCGTAGGTCATCGCGTGCACGCCGCCGCTCGGTAGCGTCGTGCTCGTCCGATGCCCTTCGGTGTCGTAGCCGTAGCGCGTCACCTCGCCCATCGGGCTCGTCACCGTGCCGAGCGCGTGCTGCCAGGCGCCGGCCGCCTCGCGCACGAGCTGCTCCTGGTCCTGGAACGGCCCGCCGCCGCTGAACCGGTACGCGCCCGGCTCCCCGTCCGGCGCGACCAGCGACACGCGGCCGCTCTCCACGTCGAAGCTCACCTCGCCCGCCATGATGGGCTCGTACGTGTATGCCCAGCGATGGCCGCCGAGGTCGGTCGCGCCGATCAGGCCCGACGCCGCGTCGTAGTCGAAGCTCCGCGTCCGCCCGCTCTCGTCCGTGCGCGACGCTGGGTACGCGTACGACTCGTCGAGCGAGGTCGTGCCGTGCTGCGTGCTCGCCGTCGTCGCGCCGCCCGGGAACGTCGTCCCGAGCGGGAGACCGTAGCTCGTCGACGTGCTCGTCGTCGTCTCGCCGAGCGGCGTCGTGCTCGTGCTCGACGTCGGCGTCGTCGCGTACGTCCAGGTGTGGCTCGCCGCGTCCGTCATCGTCGCCATCGCGCCACGCACGTCGTACGTGCGCGACGTCGTGTGCCCGAGCGCGTCCGTCGTCGAGAGCACCTGACCCGCGTCGTCACGCACGTACGTCGTGGTCGCGCCGCGTGCGACGTCGACCGTGCGCTCGAGCCGACCCGCCGCGTCATAAGCGCAGAGGCGAGCCGAGGTCTCTCGTCCGTGCGCGACGCCGGGATGCGATGACGTCGGGGACGCTGGAGGTTCCAGACCGGCTGCTCGAGCCTCGGTCGTCGTGGACCACGCCGCGTGCGACCCAGCGTCGCGCCCCACGCGACCGGAGTCCGAGCGCGTGCCGCTCACCACGTTCTCGGTACTGGTCGATCCGCGGCTAACCACAGGAGCAGTGACTCCCCGGACCGAGCCGTCTCCTCCACGGTCTGTGGCGACAGGTCGACGCCACCCTGACCGCCGACAGTTGCTCGGACAGCAACCATTCGAACCGCGGCGAGCGCACACAGCGGCGCCTCCCGGAGTGCGAGAGTGACCCACGGGAAATCGACGCTCAAAGACACCTCGTGTCTGCTCATGAGGGCCAGCAGCGCCGGAGGAAGAACCAGGCACGGGGACAAAATCGATGCCGTGACGTAAAGCCGTCCGCCGAGCGGCGCCGCGGACCTGGGTCGACGCCGGGCGAGCGCGTCCGAGAGTACGTCGACCAAGGCGTCGACCCCGCACGACGAGGTGCGGACCCAATGGGCTCCGGCTCGATTCCCGCGACCTTCCTCTCGGCGCCAGCCACCCGAGGCGCGGACCGCGGAGCGCGCGTCGTCCACGGGCACGACGAGCGAGACCTCGATGCCCGTCCCCGCGGCGAGCTCGGTGATCGCGACCTCCACGCGAGCGATTCTACGACGAGCGCGCTCATGGGTCTCGCCCGGCTCGCCCCTCACGCTCGGGCTGGCCATCCCGCGGGCTTCGCCCTACACCGGGCGGCATGGACGCTACCGAGCTGCTCGCGAACCGTCGGTCGATCTCCAAGCTCAAGGAGCCGGCGCCGCCGGCGGACGTCGTCGAGCGCGTGGTCAAGCAGGCGCTGCGCGCGCCCGATCACGGGGCGCTGCGGCCGTGGAAGGTGCTGCTCTTCCGCGGCGAGGCCCGCGCCCAGCTCGGGGACCTCTTCGTCGCCTCGCTCTTGCGGCGCAGCCCCGGCGCGAGCGCCGACGAGATCGCGAAAGAGAAGAACAAGGTGCTGCGCGCGCCGCTGCTCGTCGCGGTCGTCGCCACGATCAAGCCCAGCCCGAAGGCGCCCGAGATCGAGCAGATCCTCTCGGCCGGCTGCGTCATGCACGGGCTCTTGCTCGGCTTCCAGAACGAGGGGTTCGGCAGCGTGTGGAAGACGGGCGCGCCCGCGTACGACGCCGCGCTGAACGCGGCGCTGGGGCTCGCGCCGACGGACAAGATGCTCGGTTACCTCTACGTCGGGACGCCGGCCGAGGAGCCGCCGAGCGCTTCGCGACCGGACCCGAAGGACTTCGTCGTCGACTGGCGAGGATGACCGCCGGTCGTGGCGACCGCGGGTCGCACGCCGACGTGCCCTGACGGGAGAGCCTGCGAGCGACTCACGGGGCGCGCATGCAGGCGCCCATCTCCTCGGCGCACACGCACACGCAGCGCTGCGCCCTCGCCATCCGCTCCTCGGGCTGCTCGATGCCCCCGCAGACGAGCGGCGCGATCCAACGGCATCCACGCGCGGCGCAGGCAGGCTCGCCGGTCGGCTCGGTGTCGTAGCACTCGAGGTCGGCGCGCCACGGGCCGGGCGGGGGCTCGCCGCTCGGGGCCTCGGTCGCGCTCGCGGGCGGCGCGCCGCCGCAGGCTCCGAGGAGGAGGAGGACGAGAGCGGCCGAGTGGAGCGGGCGCATACGAGCTGGGACGCACGAGCGGCGATTCCGTTCTCTCATGGCTTCCTCCCACCTGGGCACGCAGAAGACGATGGCGCGGAACACTGCCGCTCGCGACGCCTTTCCTCGTATGCTCGGCCCCGCGCGGGCATGCGTCTTTCCCTTCGTGGCATCGAGAAGAAGCTCGGCGGCGCGCCGATCCTACGAGGCATCGATCTGGAGGTCGCCTCGGGCGAGCTCGTGGTGCTGGTCGGGCCGAGCGGCTGCGGCAAGAGCACGCTCCTCCGCACCATCTCGGGGCTCGAGCTGCCGGACGCGGGGACCCTGCGCTTCGACGATCGGGATCTCACGCGTGCCGCGCCGCGCGAGCGCGACATCGGCATGGTGTTCCAGAGCTATGCGCTCTACCCGCACCTGACGGTGCGCGAGAACCTCGCGTTCGGGCTCACGCTGCGCGGCACCGATCGCGCGACGATCGACGCACGCATCGCCGAGGTCGCCGAGATGCTCGGCCTGCAGAAGCTGCTCGCGCGCTATCCGCGCGACATGTCGGGCGGGCAGCGGCAGCGCGTGGCGATGGGGCGCGCGATCGCGCGGCGGCCTTCGCTCTTCCTCTTCGACGAGCCGCTCTCGAACCTGGATGCGGCGCTGCGCGCCGAGGTGCGCGTCGAGATCAAGCGCCTGCACGCGCGCTTGGGCGCGACGATGATCTACGTGACCCACGACCAGGTGGAGGCGATGACGCTCGCCGACAAGCTCGTGGTGCTGCGGGCAGGCGTGGTGGAGCAGATCGGGCCGCCGCTCGAGGTCTACGAGAAGCCGCGCTCGAAGTTCGTGGCGGGGTTCCTGGGGAGCCCGGCGATGAACTTCGTGGACGTGACGCTCGCCGAGGGGCGCGCCCGGGCCGAGGGCGTGGACGTGGAAGCGCCCGGCGAGGGCGCGGTGACGATCGGCGTGCGGCCGCAGGACGTGGTGCTCGGGGACGAGGGCGCGCGCGGCGTGACGCTGAAGGTCGAGGTCGTCGAGGCGATGGGGTTCGAGGCCTACGTGCACGGCGTGGTGGCGGGCGCGCCCTTCGTCGCACGGCTCTCGCCCGAGGAGCTCGCGCGCGTGGAGGTCGGAAAGACCGTCGTGCTCGTGCCCAAGCGCGTGCATCGGTTCGAGCGCGAGAGTGGGAAGGCGCTGGCGTGAGCGCGGGGGCGGGGGGCTCGGGGAGGCGGTGCGATCGCAGGGGCGATGGAGCGGCTCTCGCTTCGCAGTCCCTCACCCCGACCCTCTCCCGCGATTGCGGGAGAGGGAGTCGCGCTTGGGGCGTGGGCTCCGATGCGCCGCGACCGTGCTTCTCGGGCGAGGCCGATCGCAGGGGCGATGGAGCGGCTCTCGCTTCGCAGTCCCTCACCCCAACCCTCTCCCGCGGTCGCGGGAGAGGGAGTCGCGCTTGGAGCGTGGGGATCGGGCTGCTGGTGCTCGTGCTCTGGCTCGCGCCTTCGCTCGCGCGCGCGCAGACGCTGACCGTCTGGCATGCGTACGGCGAGCGTGAGGCGCGCGGGCTCGAGGCGGCGACGCAGGCGTGGGAGGCGCGCCACCCGGGCGTGCGCGTGGAGCTCGTGGCGAGCCCCTTCGGCGCCTACGCGTCGCGCCTCCGCACCGCGATTCCCAGCGGGCACGGGCCCGATCTCTTCCTCGACGCGCACAACCGTCTGTCGACCTACGTGCACGAGCGCATGCTCGAGCCGATCGGGGATCTCCCCCTCGACGACTTCCCCGCCGACGCGATCGCCGCGCTGACTTACGACGGCACGCTCTGGGGCGCGCCGCTCTCGGCCAAGTGCCTGGTGCTCTACGTGTGGCCCGACCTCGCGGGGGCGGACGGCACGCGCTCACTCGAGGCGATCGAGCAGCGCGCGCACGCGCTGCCCGCAGGGAGCTACGCGCTCGCGTGGGAGGTGGGCTCGGCCTACGCGAGCGTGGGCCTGCTCCACGCGTACGGCTCCGGCCTCGTCGATGCCGAGGGGCACTTCACGGGCCACGACGCCGGCGGCGCGCGCGCGCTCGCACACCTCGCGCGCCTCGAGCAGACGGGCGTGGTCCCCGCCGAGGCCACCACCTCGCTCGTGCACGATCTCTTCGCGAGCCATCGCGCCATGGCCGCCGTCAGCGGGCCCTGGCTCGCGCCCGATCTCCCGGACGGCGACTGGCGCGTGGAGCCGCTGCCGCTCGTGGAGGCCGCGGGCGCGGCGATGACGCCCTACGTGACGATCGAGGCCGCGATGATCCCGGCGCATGCCCACGAGCCGGCCCTCGCGCGCGATCTCGCGGCGTTCCTCGCGACGGCCGAGGGCGCGCGTCTGCGCGCGACGGAAGGCGGGCACGTCGTCGTGGCCGAGTCGGTGTGGGGCGACCCCGCGCTCGCGGGCACCACGCTGGCCGCGTTCCACGAGGCCGCCGCCCGCGCGCGCATCGCACCCACGCATCCGAATGCCGACCTCGCCTTCGGCCCGATGGATCGCGCGATCCACAAGGTGCTGCGTGGCGACGCCACGCCGGAAGAGGCGCTCGCCGAGGCCGAGCACCGCTTCGAGGACGAGACGCGCGCTCCGCCTCCCGCGCGCGATCCCTCGATCGCGATCGTGCTCGTCTCGTCCCTGCTGCTCCTCGCCCTCGGCCTCGCGCTCGCGCGCCTGCGCGACCCGGAGCTGCGCGCCGCGCTCGTGCGATCGATGCCCGCGTACGCGTGGGTCACGCACGCGTTCCTCGCGGTCTTCGTGCTCGTGGTCGTGCCGCTGCTCGTGGGCGCCGCGACGTCGTTCTACGCGGGCAGCCCGGACCTCCACTACGTGGGCCTCGCGAACTACGCCGACATCCTCACGAACCGCGGCGGCGACCTGCTCGGCCACGGCTCGTTCTGGGCCGTGCTCGCGGTGACCGTGCTCTGGACCGTCGTGAACGTGACCTTCCACGTCGCGATCGGGGTCGGCCTCGCGCTGCTCCTGCATCGGCCCACGGTGAAGCTGCGCACGCTGACGCGCGTGCTGCTCGTCGTGCCCTGGGCCGTGCCGAGCTACGTCACGGCGCTCGCGTGGCGCGGGATGTTCCACCGCCAGCTCGGCGCCATCAACGCGATCCTCGCGCTCTTCGGCGTCGAGCCGGTGAGCTGGTTCGCGCACTTCTCGACGGCCTTCACCGCGAACGTGACGACGAACGTCTGGCTCGGCTTCCCGTTCATGATGGTCGTCGCGCTCGGCGCGCTCACCTCGATCCCGAAGGACCTCTACGAAGCGGCCGATCTCGACGGCGCGACGGCGTGGCAGAAGCTCACGCGCATCACGCTGCCCATGATGGCGCCGGTGATGCTCCCCGCGATCGCGATGGGCGCCGTGTGGACGTTCAACATGTTCAACGTCGTCTTCCTCGTGAGCGCGGGCGAGCCCGACGGGTCCACCGAGATCCTCGTGTCCGAGGCGTATCGCTGGGCCTTCACGCGCGGCCACCAGATCGGATACGCGGCCGCGTACTCGGTGCTCATCTTCGTGATCCTCGTCGGGCTGACGCGGATGCTGCCGCGCGAGCGCAAGCGGGAGGCCGTCGGATGAGCGGCGGACACGCGTCCGGCGCCTCGCGCACGAGCCCGCTCGCCGAGGTCGCGGTGCACGCGGTGCTCTTCGTGGCCGTGGTCTTCGCGCTCTATCCCGTGCTCTGGGTGGTCGCCCTCGCCTTCTCGCCCGGCGTCACGCCCGAGGCGCGCGCGCTGCCGGTGCCCGACGGCTTCTCGCTCGAGCACTTCGAGGCCGTCCTCGGCCGCACCGACGGCGCGGGCCGCTGGATGTTCGGCGCGCAGCTCTGGAGCTCGACGGTGATCTCGGTCTCCACCGCGATCGCCGCGATCGCCATCGCGACGCCCGCCGCCTACGCGCTCTCGCGCTTCGACTTCGTGGGCAAGCGGAGCTCGCTCGCGGCGATGCTCGCGACCCAGATGTTCCCGGGCGTCGCGGCGTCCGTGCCGCTCTACGTGATGCTCGACGCGCTCGACCTGCTCGATACGCGCACGGGCCTCGTGCTCGTGTACGCCGCGACCGCGGTCCCCTTCGCGATCTTCCAGCTCCGCGGCGCGTTCGACGCGATCCCGAAGGAGCTCGAAGAGGCCGCGATGGTCGACGGCGCGACGCGCCTGGTCGCGTTCCTGCGCGTCGTGCTCCCGGCCGCGCGCCCGGCGATCGCCGTGACCGCGCTCTTCGCGTTCATCCAGGCGTGGAACGAGTTCGCGCTCGCCGCGACGTTCCTCACGCGCGAGGAGCTGTATACGCTGCCGATCCTGCTCCAGGGCTACGCGGGCGAGCACGACGCGAACCTCGGCCACTTCGCGGCCGGCGCGATCCTCGTCTCGGTCCCGGTGATGGCCCTCTTCTACGCGCTCCAGCGCCAGCTGGTGACGGGCCTGACCGAAGGAAGCGTGAAGGGCTGACGCGGAGAGGCGGCTGCGCGTCTCGACGCAGCCGCCTGATCCATCAGACCTTGCTGACGCCGCGCGACGCGTTGAGCACGCACGCTTCGGCGGCGGCACGCGCCACGAGGTAGCGATAGACGGGCAGCACGTCGGCGCCGCTCGCGACCACGCCCGCGACCTTGTCGGCGGCGCCCATCACGCCCGGGAGGTGCTTCATCGCCGAGCCGGCGATGTTGTTCACGTACGGCGCGACCTGCCGCACGGCGCCCTCGAGCGGCGCCACGAGCGAGCCGAGCATCGACTGCGCCTGCCCGGCGATCTGGCTGCCTCCGGGGAGCTTCGAAAGCTTGCTCGCCGCCGAGCCGCCGTGGCGGCTGATGATCGTGCCGATGACGTTACCGCCCGCGGCCACGAGGTTGTCGGCGAACGGGAGCGCGACGTCGACCGACGCGTAGTAGAAGCCGAGCGCCTGACCGGCCGGCGTCGTCCAGAGCGCGCTCGCCTTGTCCGCCGGGCCGCCCGGGAAGAGCTGGTAGGTGATGTACGCGAGACCGAGCAGCTTCAGCGCCGCGTCGACGCCCTGCTCGGAGTCGTTGTCGAGCTGCAGCGTGTGCTTGCCCGTGAACATGCTCAGCGCCGAGTGCAGGCCCGAGTAGACCGCGATGCCGGTGTCGCCGGTGTCGATCGTTCGCGCGGTGGAGAGCGCGCTCGCCACGTTGTCGCCCTGCGCGAGCTTGAAGATCAGCGAGTGGACGTCGTCACCGAGCTTCGGGAAGAACGACTGCGCGCAGTCGCCGAGCGAGACGTACTTGTGCTGCGGCGGCGCGAAGGGCACCGAGCCGAAGATGGCATTGCACACCCGGACCGTGACGGCGTCGTTCGGGAACTCCGCGAGCGCGTCGTCCACGTGGTTCTTCATCTTCATGCTGACATCCTCCGAAGACGCATCCCCCCTCGGGACACGTCGGCCCGCAGCCGGCGGGCGCGCGGAGCATAACGCCGCTACCGCAAGGCGTCGCGCAGAACTGCCGCGCTCGGCGTGCGCGCCTCGGGGTCGACCGCGAGCGCCGTCGCGAGCGATGCGCGCAGCGCAGGCGGGACGTCCAGCGTCTCGAGCGCCGGGCCGATCGCCGCGACCGAGGGCTCGCTGGCGGCGTCGAGCGGGCTCTTGCCCGCCAGCGCGAAGAAGACGACGGCCGCCGCGGAGAACACGTCCGCACGCGGATCGATCGCGCCCGCGCGCTGCTCGGGCGCCATGAAGCGAGGCGAGCCGACGGCGACGCTCGTGCGCGGCCCGCGCCGGGCGGCGACGCCGAAGTCGACGAGCGTGGCGTGGAGCGCGCCGTCGCGCGTGGCGAGCATCACGTTCGCGGGCTTCACGTCGCGGTGCACGATGCCCGCAGCGTGGATCGCCGCGAGCGCGCGACAGAGATCCCGACCGATCGAGCGCGCCTCGCCCTCGGAGAGCGGCCCGTCGCGCGTGACCTTCGCCTCGAGCGTCTCTCCCGCGACGAGCTCCATCGTGTAGAACGGCACGCCGTCCTCCGTGCGCCCGCGATCGAGCAGCCGCACCACGTTCGGGTGCGTCACGGCGCCGAGCAGCTCGGCCTCGAGCGCGATCCGCTCGGAGGCACGGCCGTCGCGCCCGAGCTTCACCGCGACCTCCTGACCGAGGCCCGGATGGTGCGCCTTCCACACCTCGCCCATCGCGCCGCCGCCGATCTTCGCGCGCAGCCGATACGAGCCCACGCGCTGTGCCTCGCGCGCCTGACGGCGCAGGGCGAAGAACGCATCGCCCCCGATCACCGCGAGCGCCGCCGTCGCGAGCGCGAGGAAGACGTGCGTGACGTACGCGACGACGTGTGGAGGATCGCTCCACTCGGAGGCGGTGCGGTGCGTGAGCACGTGCAGCACCAGCGTGCCCACGAGATAGCCGAGCCACGTGAGCCCGAGCGACACCGCGCCCTCGCGCCAGGGGCGCGGCACGGCGATGCCCTGCGCGAGCAGCGCGCACGAGAGGAAGATCGGCGTGGGCCCCGCGACCCCGTGCGCGAGCGCCGCGAGGCCCATCGACGCGCCGAGGAACGACGTCGCCTCGGCGATGCGGAACGCGCGCGGGCTCGGCCGGAAGAAGAGCACGAGCCAGCCGCCGACGACGGCCGCCGTGGAGACGATGCGGCTGACTAGAAACTCGCGGTACGAGACGTCGAAGGTGCGCGTGACCACGAGGTCGTTGGGGATGCCGATCGCGTTCCAGAGCACGACGCCGACCGCGAGCACGCGCCGCAATCGCAGCACGCTCGCCTCGTGCTCGCGCCGATCCGCTTCGGCGGAGCTCTCGGAGCTCGCCGCCTCGAGCCGCATCGCCGCCGCCTCAGCCATGCTCCGCCTTCGTGACGGCGCGCGAGTCGTGGCCGCGGCGGCGCGTGGTGGTGTGCGTGACGAGCGCCTCGCGGTGGGCCTCGTCGATCGCCGCGCTCTCGCTCGGCACGTGTGCACCCGGCAGGCCCGTCGCGTCGAGCGCATCCGCGAGCGCGCCCGCGGTGGCGAAGCGTGCTTCGCGATCGGTCGAGAGGCATCGCGTCACGATCGCCACGAGCTCGGAAGGCACCTCGGGGCGCACGAGCTCGAGCGGGACGATCGTGCCGGCGGCGTGCGCCGCGAGCACGGCGAACACGCTCGGGTCCTCCACCGGCGCACGACCTGCGAGCGCGAAGTAGAGCACCGCGCCGAGCGCATACACGTCCGTGCGCGGATCGACGGTCTCGCCGACGGCCTGCTCGGGCGCCATGAAGCGCGGCGTCCCGAGGAGCGCGCCCTCCGCCGTGAGGCTGCCGTCGCCGAGCAGGGTCTTGGCGATGCCGAAGTCGAGGACCTTGACGACGTCGTGCTCGCCGCCCTCGCGCGCGACGAAGAGGTTCTCGGGCTTCACGTCGCGATGCACGAGGCCACGCGCGTGGGCCGTCCCGAGCGCGCGTGCGGCGTCGCGCACGAGGTAAGCGGCGCGCGGGAGCGGCAGCGCGCCCTCCGCGCTCACCAGCGCGTGCAGCGTGAAGCCGTCGAGCAGCTCCATCGTGTAGAAGGGCTCCGCGTCCGCCGTCACGCCGCAGTCGAGCAGGCGCACGATGTTCGGGTGCACGAGCTCGGCCGTGGCGCGCACCTCGCGCACGAAGCGCGCGGCGTGATCGGGCTCGGCCGCCTTCGGCAGCTTCTTCAGCGCGACGGCGCGACCGAGCGTCGGATGGAGCGCGCGGTACACGATGCCCATGCCGCCCTCGCCAATCACCGCCTCGATGCGGTAGCTGCGCGCGTGGCGCGCCGAGAGCCAGGCGCGCCGGATCGACCACTGGATGTCCTGGCCGGTGCCGGCGAGGAGCGCGCCGACCGCGATCGCGATCGCCGTCTCCTGGAAGTCGGCGCGCAGGCGCGGATCGGAGAGCTGCGCCGCCACGTCGGCGTCGAGCGCGCAAACGGCCAGCACGCCGAGCGGCCACGAGAGCGTGATGGCCGCGAGCATCGGCGCGGCGCGGCGCGCCGGGCGTGGCAAGGCGAGCGCGTGGGCCGCGAGCAGCACGAGATCCGCGTGCGCGATCGGGCTCACGATCCCGTCGTTCAGCGCCGCCGAGACGGCCACGATCACGGCCGGCAGGAGAAACGCCGCGAAGTTCACGCGGGCGAGCGCCGCCTCGTCGAGCTCGGAGCGATGCGCGCGCCACGTCGCCCACCCCACGCTCGCGAGGCAGCTCGCGAGCGCGACCATGCGAACGAGCCCCGGCTGGCCGGCGAGCATCGCCACGAGCGGGAGCCACGACGTCGCGAGCACCATCCCGAGCTCGACGCGGAGCACCAGCCGGAGCCGCAGGAGATCGAGCCCGCGCTCCTCGGCGAGGAACGCGTCGTCCGTCTCGACCAGAGCGGAGGCCGCGGACAGCCGGCCCCCGCGCGCTCCCGATCCGGGATCCGTCACGGCGGAGCCATCATAGACGATGGGGCGGCCGGGCTCAGCCGTTCGTGCCGAGCGCCTTGCGCACCACGGCCTCGGCGTCGTGGACCTGCGTGAGCAGGAATCGCGCGCGGATCTCGTCGCGCGCTGGCTCGTCGAGGTCGCCGTGCCGCCCGCGGGTCGCGACGTAGAGCGTGATCGCGCTCGCGACCGATACGTTCAGGCTCTCGACGAAGCCGACCATCGGGATCCGATAGGTGCCGTCGGCGGCCGCGCGCATCGCATCGCTCGGGCCCTTGTGCTCGTTGCCGAGCACGATCGCGGCCTTCGGGACCTTGGCGAGATCCTCGGGGACGAGCTCGCCCTCCATGGACGCGACGAAGATGCGATACCCGCGCGCGTGGAGCGAGGCCGCGCACGCCTCGGCCTGCGCGTGCCGCACGAGCTCGAGCCAGCGATGCGCGCCGCGCGAGACCCGGTGCGAGACCGCGAAAGGAAAGCGCCCGTCGACGAGGTGCACCTCGTGGCAGCCGAACGCGTCGGCCGAGCGCAGGATTGCGGCGCCGTTGTGGGGATCGGAGAGGCCCTCGAGCACCGGCACGAGCGAGCGCGTGCGCTGCGCGATCACCGCGTCGATGCGCGCGAGGCGCGCCTCGGTGACCATCGGCCCGAGCACGTCGACGATCGCCCGCGCCGCGAACGGCAACGGCGGGAGCGGCCCCGCCTCCTCGACCTCCGGCAGCGTTCGCTTCATGGCGGCAGTCGATACCACGAGCGCGCGCTCGGGGCGCCTGCTCAGTCCTCGGGGGGCCGATACGCGGCCCCCTCCATCGGGAGTGAATCCCGATGGAGCCTCCCCCCTCGTATCGCTCCGCGCTCGGTCAGCGGCGCGTCGGCGGCGGCGCGGCGGGCGTGACGAACGTGCGCCCCGACGTGTCGGCGCCCACGCGCCCGAGGGTGACGCCGATGACGAGCGTGCCGCCCTGGTAGTTCTGGCCCGCGACGAAGAAGGGATCGCCGGGCGGCGCGGCCACCTCGAGCACGGGCAGATAGTCGGCCTGCGAGGGGCGGTTGATCGACACGCGCACGTGGTTGCGGCCGTCGGGCGTGAGCTCCTCGAGCACGAGCTGGATCACACGCCCGTTCGGCAGCGACACCGCCACGGGCACGCCCTGCGGGAGCATCAGCGAGTGCTCGGCCACGACGTCCATCGTGTGGAACGAGCTGAACGGCGCCTCGCGCAGCGCGTGCAGGCCCTGAAGCCGCGGATCGATCACCCCATCGGTCTCGCGCGCGACGATCACGAAGACCTGGGCGGCGACCTCGATCGCGGGCGCCACCGGCGCCGTCGTGGCGGGAGGCTGCGCCATGAGTGAGGGCGCGATCGCGAGCGAGGCGCCGAGCGCCAGCGCGCCCGTCAGGGCCGCCCGCCTCGTCACTCGCACGCTGCGCACTCGCTTCATCGTCCTCGCTCGCTCTGCTCTCGGCCCGGCTGCGGTCTCAGTTCGGCGTCTCGATCCCGGCGCCGTCGTCGAGCGTGGGATCTCCCATCGTCCCGTCGATCTCGTCCTTCTCGATGTCGTCGAGCCATACGACGGCGTAGCGCTGCCCTTCTTCACCCTCGACGGCGAAGATGGTGCCCGCGTTCGTGCCGAAGTCGACCGCGAGGACCTCGGTATAGTCGATCGCCGTCGCCACCGCCTCCTCGGGCGGCGCTTCGTCCTCGGGGCCAGGCGCGACCTCGCTGGCCGGCGGCGTCGTCTCGGCGATCCGATCGGGCTCGCCCTGGCCGAACCACACGAAGAGCGCGGCCGCGGCGATCGCGAGCACGCCGAGCGCGATGCCGATCGTGCGACGGCGACGAGTCTGGAGATCCTCGACCGGGGCCGCGGCCGTGGCGGTCGCCGGAGCGGCGTCGTCCTTCGACGTCGACCGACCGCCTTCGATCGCGCGCAGCGCCGGCCGCGGCTTGGCGGCCTTCTCGGCCTCGCTCGCGATCTGGGCCTCGATGCCCTTCCACAGCGCCTCGGAGTCGATCGGCGCCTCGTCCGTCCGAGCCGCACGCACGACGACGCCGATCTCACGCAGGCCCTCGAGCTTGGCGCCCAGCGCGGGCGCCTGCGCCAGCTCCTTCTCGAGCGCGGCCTGCTCCTCCAGAGACAGGTCGCCGTCGTACAGCCGGTGGATCCGGCGGTCCGAGCCCGAGTGCCCGGCTTGCCGGGCCGACGCAATTGCATCGGCTCCGCTCTGCGGAGCACTGCGGTCGGACTCGACGCTCTCCTGCTTTTCTTTCTCGGTGCTCATGGGTCTTCTCGCTGTGCCCGGGAAACCTGGGGCCTCACTCCTCGATGTCCATGTCGCCGTCCACGTACTCGGCGAGGGCGGCCTGCATCTTCTTCCGGGCGTGGAAGAGCCGGCTCATGATGGTGCCCTTCGGGACGTCGAGGACCTCCGCCATCTCCTCGTAGGAGAGGCCGTCGATCTCTCGAAGCAAGATCACTTCGCGGTGGTAGTCCGGCAGCTCCGCGAGCGCGGCGTCGATCTTCGCCACGAGCTCGCGCCGGATCGCCGCCTTGCGCGGGTTCGCATCGAGCATGCGCGCGAGGATCGCGTCGTCGCCGCCGCCCACGTCCGAGTCGCGACGAATCGCGTCGTCGTACTCGACGGGGCGGCTGACCTTGCGGCGCCTCAGGCTGTCGATCGCGAGGTTCATGACGATCCGGTAGAGCCAGGTGTAGAAGCTCGAGCTCCCCTCGAAGTTGCCGAGGTGCTTGTGCACCTTGACGAAGCCCTCTTGCACCACGTCGAGCGCGTCCTGGCGGTTCTTGAGGACGCCGTACGCCACCGAGAACGCGCGCTTGTGGTACTTGTCGAAGAGGACGCGGAACGCAGCGTGGTCGCCGCCGCGCGCGCGCTCGACGAGCAGCCGGTCGGCCTCGCGCTCCTCGGGGCTGGCGCGGTGACGCGTCGGCAGGGCGCGCTCGTCCCCCGCTCCCAGCTCGGGCGCTCCCAGCTCGGGCGCTCCCAGCTCGGGGTCGGAAGGCGATCCGCCGGCACCGGCCTCTGCGTCCTGCTCCTCATCGGGGGAGTTGGACGTTTCGCCCGCATCCCCATTCATTTCCGGCTTCTCTTGGGGTGTGAGGGTCGTCGCCCCCGCGGGATCTGCGGCGATCTTCGCCGCGCCGGGCGCACCTTCGGCCCCCCGGGGACGTGCGGGTCCCCGGCCCTCCTCGGCCGACTCACGGTTGCCCCGCGACATCACGGCGATTTGTAGCACGGGCGGGCGCCCCGCTCGCGCTTCCGGTGGGCAAGCGTCGGTCGAGCGCTTGCGGTACAACGCGCGGCCGTGCTCGATCTGTCCACGCTGAACCCGCCGCAGCGCGAGGCCGTGCTCCACGAGCGCGGGCCGCTCGTGGTGTTCGCCGGCGCCGGCAGCGGCAAGACCCGTGTCATCACGCACCGGATCGCCCGCCTCGTGGCCGAGGTCGGCGTCCCGGCCTACCGCGTGATGGCGGTCACGTTCACGAACAAGGCGGCCGCCGAGATGCGCGAGCGGCTCGAGCACCTCGTGCCGAGCGGTGCGGCCCGCGAGCTCGTGGTCGGCACGTTCCACGCGACGTGCGCGCGCCTCTTGCGTCGCAACGCCGACATGGCCGGCGTCGCCAAGGACTTCGTCGTCTACGACGACAGCGACCAGAAGCAGATGATCACGCGCGTGCTGCGCGACCTGAAGTACGACGAGAAGCGCTTCCCCCCGCGCATGATCGCCTCGATCGTCAACGGCGCGAAGAACGAGATGCGCGGGCCCGACGAGGCCGAGATCGCCGGCTTCGACGCCGAGCGCATCCGCGAGATCTACCGCGAGTACGAGAGGCGCATGGAGGCGGCCAAGGCGCTCGACTTCGGCGACCTCATCTACAAGACGGTGCGCGCGCTCGAGGCCAACCCGACCTTCCACGAGAAGCTCGCGATGCGCTTCTCGCACCTCTCGGTCGACGAGTTCCAGGACACGAACCACGCGCAGCTGCGCCTGGTGCGCCTGCTCGCCACGGCGCACCGCAACGTGTGCGTCGTCGGCGACGACGACCAGAGCATCTACCGGTGGCGAGGCGCGGACCGCCGCAACATCCTCGACTTCCGGCTCCACTATCCCGACACGAAGGTCATCAAGCTCGAGCAGAACTACCGCTCGACCAAGCGCATCCTGCGGGCGGCGCACGCGGTGATCGAGAAGAACGTCGACCGCGAGCCCAAGGAGCTCTGGACCGACAACGAGGAAGGCACGCCGATCGGTGTCGTGAAGTGCGCGACCGAGCGCGAAGAGGCCGAGCTCGTGGTCGCCGCCGCCAAAGAGCTGCGCAAGGAAGGCCGCCCGCTCACCGACCTCGCGATCTTCTATCGGATCCACGCCCAGTCGCGCGTGGTCGAAGACGCGCTCCGCGCCGCGAACCTGCCCTACCGCATCGTCGGAGGCCTGCGCTTCTACGATCGCGCCGAGATCAAGGACCTGCTCGCCTACCTGCGCGTGATCGCCGCGCCGGAGGACGACGTCTCGCTCCTGCGCATCCTCAACGTGCCCACGCGCGGCATCGGCAAGACGACGATCGAGCGCCTCATGGACGCGGCGGCCTCGGGCGGCACGAGCGTCTGGGACGCGATCGGCGCCGCCGCGATCGAGAAGCCGGGGAGCGCGCTCGGCCGCTTCCGCGAGCTGATCGAGGCGCTGCGGAAGGAGCAGGCGACGCTCTCGCTGAGCGAGCTCGCGCAGCGCGTGCTCGAGGCGACCGGCTACGAGGACGCGCTCCGACGCGAGGACACGCCGGAGGCCGACTCGCGCCTCGAGAACCTCGCCGAGCTCGTGGGCGCCATGACGCAGCTCGAGGAAGGCGGCGAGCTCGACCCCGAGCTGCCGGTGCTCACGCAGTTCCTCGAGCGCGTCACGCTCGACAACGAGCGGCCCGATCGGGACGGCGTGCCGAAGGAGTCGATCACGCTGATGACGGTGCACGCGGCCAAGGGCCTCGAGTTCCGCGTCGTGCTCGTGCTCGGCATGGAGGAGCAGCTCTTCCCGCTTCGCTCGCAAGAGGAGGACGGCGTCGACGAGCTCGAGGAAGAGCGCCGCCTCGCCTACGTCGCGATGACGCGCGCGAGAGAGAAGCTCGTGCTCTCGTACGCGACGAGCCGGTACGTGTTCGGCCAGCCGCGCTCGGCGCCGCGCTCGCGCTTCGTCGACGACCTGCCGCCCGGCGACGTGACGCTCATCGGCGATCACCGTGGCCAGCGCGCGCCGATGCCGCGGCCCGCCTGGGATCGGCCGACCGGCGCACGCAGCGAGAGCTACGTGCAGGCGCGGACCGACAGCTACGGCCCGTCCCTTCGCGGCGTCTCGCGCGGCAAGGGCGGTGGCGAGACGGTGCTCGAGCGCGACGCCGACGACGGCGGCAGCGGCCTCCGGAGCGGCATGCACGTGCAGCACGTGCGCTACGGCGTCGGCAAGGTGAAGCGCGTCGAGGGCGGCACGCCGCCCAAGGTGATCGTCGAGTTCCCCGGCGAGGGCGAGAAGCAGATCGTCGCCACCTACCTCACGCCGGTGTGACGACGGATCGCGTCTCTCACCGACGCGGCAGACCTCAGCTCCGGAACACGAAGTATGCGAGCACGGAGCCGAGCAAGCAGACGGCGCCGAGCAAGAGCACGATGAGCACGCTCATGCCGATGATGATCATGCGGCTCTGCTTGTTCGCCTCGGTCAGCCGCGCGACCTCGACCTGGCTCGCCACGATCGCGCCCGATCCGGCGCCTGCGCCCGCGGCGCGCCCGCGCGTCTCGGCCGACTCCACGGCGAGATCGAGCGTTCGCTGCCCATAGCGCTTGGCCTCGCTGCCGGAGGCCGGCGAAGGGCCGCCGCTGGTCCACACCGGCGCGCCGGGGCTCGCGCCCGTCGGCGGCGACATGTCACCCGGCGGGGGCGGCGCCGAGGGCGGCAGAATCGGCGTCGCCGGCGCGGTGGGCTGCGCCACGCGCAGCGCGCCCGCGGGCACGCCGCCCTCTCGGATCTCCACCTTCACGCGCGGGCCGCCGGTGCCGAACTCGATCTCTTCGTTGCCCTCGAGGACGTGTCGCTGGATCGACTGGCCGTTCACGAGCGTGCCGTTGCGGCTCCCGGCGTCCACGAGCACCCAGCGACCGCCCGGCTCGCGGCGGATCTCGGCGTGGTTACCCGATGCATCGAGATCGGCGTGCGGATCGAACGCGAGGTCGTTCGTCGGAAGCCGGCCGCAGCGGACGACGTCTTGATCGAACTCGCGCACGCGCCCGGCGTGCGCTCCGAACGTCTGCGTCAGACGGATCACGAGGGGTCCTCAGGGCGCCGTCGGCGCAGGACCGACGGGCGCGGGCCGGGCCTCGGGGGGCGGAGACTCGGTGGGCGGAGACACGACGCCCTCGAGCGCGGGCGCGACCTCGTCGTCGCCGAGACCGGGCGGCATGTCGCGCTCGCTGAGCTCGACGACCACGGCCTGACCGTCGAGGGCGGTCGCTTCGCGGCTCGCGAGCACCCGCGTGCCGGCGCGAGCCTCGATCTGGTGAGGGCCGGCCTCGACCTGCACGTGCATGTCGTCGCGGAGCGAGCCGCGCGCGACGCCGTCGACGTAGAGCGTGGCCTCGCCGATGTTCGTCAGCACGTGGAACGAGCCCGCCGCCTCGCTCGGCGCGCCACCCCCACCCCCGTGAGAGAGCGTGGCTCGGCTCGGCGCCTCCGCGGGCTGCGCCGAGCTGCCCGAGTAGAGGAGCGCCGCGATGCCGACGAGCACGAGCACGACGATCAAGAGGCCCACGAGCAGCATCCGATTGCCGCCAGCCTCGGGCACCGCGTTGGGCGTCACGATGCCGTCGTGCTTCACGTCGCTGCCGGGCTTGGGGCCGCCGCTCTTGATGCCGGTGGAGCGCGGCGCCGGATCGGGATCGCGCGGATCCTCGGGCGGCAGCGGGTACTGCTGGTAGGCGACGCGATCGCCGGGCTGCGCGATCGCGAGATCCTCGCCGTCGAAGTCGGCGAGGACGACGGTGATGTTGTCGTGGCCGCCGCCGGCGTTGGCCATCGCGATGAGCTGATTGGCGCACTCGATGAGGTCGCGCGAGCTGCGCATCACCTCTTTGATCATGTCGCCGTGCACGAGGCCGCTCAGGCCGTCGGAGCACATGAGCAGGCGGTCCCCGCGCCGCAGCTCGAGGAACGTGAGGTCGACCGTGACCTCTTCGGTCGTGCCGAGCGCCTGCAGGATGATGTTGCTGTGCTCGAAGGCCTCGGCCTCTTCTTCGGTGAGCTGGCCAGCCTCGATCAGCTGGTTGACGAGCGACTGGTCCTTGGTGATCAGCGCGAAGCTGTCGTCGCCGCCCGGGACGTGGCGCAGCACGTACGCGCGGCTGTCGCCGACCTGGCCCACGAAGAGCGTCTTGTCGACGAGGCCCGCGACGGTGGACGTGGTGCCCATGCCGCGCCGCGAACGATCCATCTTCGCCGCCGCGAAGATGCGCGAGCCCGCCTCTTCGATCGACCGCACGAGGCGGCGCGCGAAGTGGTCGCGGTCCCGCGGCGCGCCGCCGTTCTGCATCATCTCGTGGATCGTATCGACGGCCATCTGGCTGGCGACCTCGCCGGCCGCCGCGCCGCCCATGCCGTCGCACACCGCGAAGAGCGCGCCCGCGCCCTCGATGCGCGTGTGGAGGATCGCGCTCTGCACCCCGCGCTTCTGACCTTCGAGATCGACGACGAGGAAGTTGTCCTCGTTGTGCTCGCGCACGAGGCCCACGTCGGTGCGGCCGAAGTAGTCGACCGCGATGCCCTTGGGCGTCTCTTTCGGCGCGCGGGGCGCGGCGTCGGCGGCGGGCTGGACCGGGTACTTCTCGGTGGTCTTCTCGGGCGCCGCGGTCTCGAGGGTGTCGGCCTTGTCGGAGGGCTTGCTCTCGGCCGGCGGCGGCTCGGTGGAGCTCTCGCTCGCCGGGACCTTCGCGGTGTCGTCGAGCGTCTTGTCGGCGTCGATGGGAGCCGGCGCCGCGCTCGGCTCGCTCGCGGGCGAGCCGACGACGGTGGTGGCCGCGACCGTCTTCACTGCCTCCACGGGGGGCGCTTCGGCCGGCTTCGACTCGGCGGGCGGCGCCTCGGCCGGCGGCACCTCGGCCGCCGGCGGCGCCACGGGCTCGGCGGCGCCGCCCTGCTTCAGCGTCGGATCTCCGCGCTCGGGCGCAGGGGCCGCGACGGCCGGCGTGCCGGCCACCATCGTGCGCTCGACCTTCGAGGGCGCGCGATGACCACCGCTCTTGGTCGCGTCCGACTTGGCCGCGTCCGACTTGGCCGCGTCCGGCTTGGCTCCGTCGGCCTTCGCGGCGTCCGGGACCTTCACCTCGGCTTGCGACTTCTCGACCTCGGCGAGGGCCGCGACGACGGCATCGGTCAAAGACGATCCGCTCGGTCGTCCCGACCCACTCCCGCTCGAGCCCCTCCCCGACTTCCGATCGCTCATGCGCTACCGGCCTTCGGGCGCTGGGTGGCGCACCGCGTGGCCCGAGCCGGCGCGACGAGGATAGACCAGTCGCTGCTCGCCGTGCTCGGAAGATCGCGATGCTCGAAGATCATTGCACACCGTTCCGGTCGCCGGCCCCGGCGCGATCGTAGCGGAAGAGATGGCGGCCCACGCGGAATTGATCGCCGGGCTTGAGCGCGCGCTCGCCGCGCACGCGGATCGCCGTGCCATTGGAGCTGCCGAGATCCTTCAGCGCGAAGCGACGCGAGGTGCGATCGAAGGTGATCGACGCGTGCCGCCGCGACATGAACGGATCGTCGGTACAGACGATGTCGCCCTGCTCACGCCCGACGACGGTCTCGTCGCGGTAGAGATAGTGCACGTCGCGCGCGACGCCCTCGGTCGTGTACTGCACGAGGCGCGCGACCCGCGGGACCTCGGGGGTCCCGAACACGAGCACGCCGCGCAGCATCGCCGGGCCGAGCGGCGACTCGGTCTCCGGGAGCACCTCGAAGCGCATCACCTGCTGGCCGAGCAGGAGCGAGTCGCCGTCGAGCAGCTCGACCGAGTCGCGCAGGCGCACGTAGACGCCGTTGAGGCTGTCGAGATCGCGCACGACGATCCCGTCCTTCTTCACGAGCAGGCGCGCGTGGCGCGGCGACAGATAGGGATCGTCGGTGAGCTGGATCTGCCCCTCCGAGCGACCGATGTCGGTCTGCTCGTCGAGCAGCGGATGCGAGCGACCGTCGGTGCCGTCCTTCAGGATCGCGACGAGCATCCCGAGCGGCGTGCCGCGCTCGGCCACGTTCGGCTGATCGAAGTGCGTGCGATCGTTGCGCGACATCGGCGGCGCGGGAGCGGCCGGCGCGGGCGCTGCGACCGGGGAGGCGCCGGGGCCCGAGAACGCGTAGGCCGCCACGGCCGCACCGACCGAAGGCGAGGGCGGGCTCGCGGCCTGCGCGCCGGCGTCCGAGTAGCGCGCGCCGCAGAACTTGCAGAACTCCGCGCCGGCATCGCCCGCCGATCGGCAGCGCCAGCACACCGGCGGCTGCGCGCGGGAGAAGGCGGGCGACGCGGCGGCTTGCGGAGCGGGCGCCGGGGCGGGCGGGACCGGAGCCGGAGCCGCTACGGGCGCGGCCGGCGTCAGCGGGTTGCCGCAGTTGTTGCAGAACCGCATGTGAGGCGGGTTCTGCGTCCCACATCGTGAGCACGGGCCCGGCCCTGCGACCGGGGCCGCAGGGCTGGGGCTCGGCGCGTAGCCGTATCCCTGCGGAGCGGAGAACGACGCGGGGCTCGCGTTGCCGCGCGCGAGGCCCGTCGGTGGCGTCGGCAACGCCTGCGGCCTCTCACCGGGCGCGAGCTCCCCCAGGCGCTGACCACAGTCCTGGCAGTAGAGACTGCCCGACGGGTTCACGCGTCCGCAGTTCTTGCATTGCATCGTCGGAGCGTATGGAACCCCGGTCACGCTCCGCGCGTCAAGGATGGAGCGAACGAATCCCGAGGGTTACGCCGAGAGCGGCGGCCGCCGCGACCTGCTCGGAGACCTCCGACCGCACCGGCCGACGAGCCGCACGCGGGGATCGTCCGTGGCACGCGGGAGGCTTTTCAATCGCGACGCCGTTCGGGTAGCATCCCCCGCGATTCGGGGCCCCGAGCTGGCCCGCGAGAGGAGATTCCGATGAGCGATCAGGCCAAGTACCTCGACACGTTTCCTGCGTGGCTCCGCGCCCTGGGTGAAGACGCGGAGAAGCTGGGGGGCGTGCTGGAGAACGGCGGTCTCAGCGACACCTCGCGCGAGGCGGTCGCGGGCGGGCTGAACTACCTGTTCAAGTCGCTCGATCTCATCCCCGACGGCATCGACGACATCGGCTACCTGGACGACGCGTTCGTGCTGCGCGTCGCCGCCGATCTCGCGGTCGCGGCCGACGACGGCAAGGGCAGCGCGGACGGCCTCAAGGCGATCGGCCCGCTGGCGAACGACGCCGACGTGGTCCGCGAGTTCCTCGGCAAGGACTACGCGCGGCTCGAGTCGTACGTGAAGGGCCTGAAGAAGGGCGCGGCGCGCGGCCGCAGCGTCGGCGACATCCTCGGCGACGCCTCGGTGCGTGGCGACTTCCTCAGCGACGTGCGCGGCTTCGCGAAAACCTACGAGCCGCCGAGCTTCGCGCGCGAAGAGCGGAACCTGATCAAGCTCAAGGCGTTCTTCGACGCCAAGCTCCCGAAGTGACGAGCGGGCCGCGATGAACCGACGCGATCTGATCGCCGCCTCGGCGAGCGCCGTGGCCGCGAACGCGGTGTGGGCCCTGACGGGATGCGGCGCGCAGTCGACGGGCGGCACGCCCGTCGCGCATCCGCCCGCGCAGAGCGGTGCAGCGCTCGACGAGCTGATCCGTCACGCCGCGGAGTGCGCCGCCGCGTGTGACACGTGCACGGGGCGCTCGATCGAGCACGCGGCCGGCGGCATGACGGCGATGGCGGCGTGCGCGCGCCTCTCGCGCGAGTGCGCGGAGCTGTGCCGCGCCGTGATCGTGCTCGCGACCGCCGGCAGCGCGCGCCTGCCCGACCTCGCGCGCATCTGCGCCGCCGCGTGCGACGAGTGCGCGGAGCAGTGCCGCCAGCACGCCTCGATGGAGCCCGCGTGCGCGCGCTGCGTCGAGGTCTGCCCTGCCTGCGCCGAGGCCTGCCGCTCCATCGCGGCCTGAAGCGCGTTCGCTCCTCGGAGAGCGACGACGAAGAGCCGAAACGAGACGAGGACGAGAGCCCAAGGGCCTCGTCCTCGTTCGTTTCCGGAGCGGGCCGCGGCCGATCAGGCCACGCGCCCTCCGCGCATCACAGGACGCCGCGCTTCTCCTGATCGCGCTCGATCGAGCGGAACAGTGCGCCGAAGTTCCCCTCGCCGAACGAGAGGTGGTTGTGGCGCTGGATCAGCTCGAAGAAGATCGGGCCGATCAGGTTCTTCGTGAAGATCTGGAGGAGGTACCCTTCCGGATCGCCGTCGACGAGGATCTGCGCGCGCGCGATCGCGCCGCGATCTTCTTCCACGCCCGGCACGCGATCGAAGACCGTCTTGTAGTAGTCGGGATCGATGTCGAGCGTCTCGACGCCCGTCGCCGAGAGACCCTCGAGGCTCGTGAGCAGATCCTTCGAGAGGAGCGCGAGGTGCTGGATGCCCGCGCCCTTGTACTCGCGCAGGTACTCCTCGATCTGCGACTTCGACTCCGTGCCCTCGTTGATCGGGATGCAGAACTTCCCGCACGGCGAGCGCAGCGCGTACGACACGAGGCCCGTCTTCTGCCCGTGGATGTCGAACGTGCGCACGTCCGTGAAGCCGAGCACCTCGCGGTAGAACGTGCGCCACGTCGCGAGCGCGCCCTTCGGCACGTTGTTCGTGAGGTGATCGACGAGGAGGAAGCCGCGATCCTTCACCACGCGCGGCTTCGGGTCGGGCACGAAGCGATCCTCGAGGATGCGCGCGTTCTTCTGCACGAAGTAGAGGAGCGAGCCGCCGATGCCCTCGATGGCCGGCGTGCCGGGGAACATCGACGCGCCCTCCCAGCGCTTGCCGCCGCGGCGCACCGCCTCTTCGATCGCGTGGTGCGCGTCCTCGACCCACCAACCCATCGACGGAATGGAAGGGCCGTGCTCCTTCGCGAAGCGCGACGAGAAGGTGTCCGGCTCGCGGTTCACGAGGAAGAGGCACTCGCTCTGCTGCCAGAGCTCGACTGCGGCGCGCTTGTGACGGCGCGTGCGGCTGAATCCGAGCGCCGCGAAGAGCTCTCCGAGGTGATCGAGCTGCGCCTCGGTGGGCGCGCAGAACTCGACGAACGCGATGCCGTCGATGCCGATGGGATTCGTCTCGCTGATCGTCATGGGGCTCACTTCTCCTGCCAGCTCTTCCAGTAGTCCACGTTCTCCACGCGCGGTGCTTGGCTGCACGGGCGCAGCGGCGAGCGCGTATCGATCATCACGGCGACCTCGTCGGTGCGCTCCTTGGTGGCCGCGGCCTTCACGGCGCCGGGCTGCGGGCCGTGGTGGATGCCCGCCGGGTGGAAGGTGACCATCCCGGGGCCCACGCCCGCACGGCTGAAGAAGCTCCCGCGGTGGTAGAAGAGCACCTCGTCGTAGTCGACGTTCGCGTGATAGAAGGGCACGCGCAGCGCGAGCGGATCGCCGGTCTCGAGCGGCCGCGGCAGGAACGTGCAGATCACGACGCCGCCCGCGACGAACGTCGCGTGGGCCGTCGGCGGCAGGTGGTAGCGCTCGCTCGAGACGGGGCGGATGTCCGAGACGTGCAGGCGGAACGGCGCGAGGTCGCCCTTCCAGCCCACCGTGTCGAGCGGATCGAAGGGATAGAAGAGGCGCCCGTGGGCACCGCCGCGCTGAACGCGCAGCTCGTGCTCGGCGCCCGCACGCGGCGGCGGCATCTGCGCGACGTCCGGCACCTCGCACATCTCGGGATCGAAGAGCGCGTGGCGACCCAGCAGCCCGCGATCGGGGACCTTCACCTCGCTCGCCGTCTCGACCACGAGGAACGTCGAGTGGTCGGCGGCGTCGAGCCGGTAGCTCACGCCGCGCGGGACGACGACGTAGTGGCCCGTCTCGTAGCCCATCGCGCCGAAGTCGCTCTCGAAGCGGCCGCGGCCCTGGTGGACGAAGAGCACCTCGTCGGCGTCGGCGTTGCGGAACGTGTACGGCATCGCGCCGTCGAGGCGCGCAAGCGAGAGACGCACGCCGTCGCCCTCGAGCAGGCCCGTTCGGATCGCCGTCCAGTCGCGACCGGGCGCCGCCAGCTCGCTCGCCTGGTAGGCGCGCGGGCGCAGCTCGCCCTCGATCCGCGTCCAGCCGACGGGCGCGTGGCGGCGGTAGAGGTGGCTCGCGCGGCCGAAGAAGCCATCGCGGGCGATCTCCTCTTCGACGGTGCCTTCGGGGATGGCCACGTGGGCCTGGCGCGCAACGGTTCCGCGGACGTAGCTCATTGTTGGGGCAGGTACGCACCTCTGGGCGCCCGAACGTGCGCCCCCTCACCCGACGGCGAGGTCTTCCGCGCCCAGGGCCGCGACGGCGGGCCACGATGAGCGGACGGCGACGCGGAGCGTCACGAAAGCGCGTCCTGAATCGTCGTTCATTCCGGCGGCGCTCTCGACACCTGGCGCGCTGCGTCGTATCAAGCGCTCGGCCCCGATTTCCATGGGCCTTTCGAGGGACGAATGAACCCGATCCTGATGACCGTGATCTTCGCCTCTACCCTGGGCATGTTCGCCTGGAGCGCCCAGCGGCGTACGCGGCTCCTGCTCGTCGGCGCGCCCGACACGGAATTCACGTTCGACGTGTCGTCGCTCACGAAGCGCGTCGAGAACGTCCTCGTCTACGCGCTCGGCCAGAAGAAGATGGCGAACAACCCGCGCTACTCGGCGGCGGGCATCGCGCACATCACGATCTTCGCGGCGTTCCAGATCCTGCTCCTGAACACCGTGGTGCTCTGGGGCCGCGCGTACGACGAGTCGTTCGACTTCTTCGGCCTGCTCGCCGAGGACAACATCGTCGGGCAGCTCTACTCGTTCGCGAAGGAGATCATCGTCGGCCTCTGCATCGCGGGCTGCGGCGTCTTCTTCTACTACCGCGTGATCTCCCCGCAGAAGCGCATGACGCTGAGCGGCGAGGGCTTGCTCATCCTCTTCATCATCGCGTCGATGATGACGGCCGACTACGTGTACGTGGGCGGCCGCTTCGCGCTCGAGGGCAACGCCGCGTGGCACTGGTGGGCGCCGGTCGGCTCGGGCCTCGGGCTCTGGTTCCGCGGCTTCTCGCCGGGCACGCAGCTCGTGCTCGAGCACGTGGGCTTCTGGTGGCACGCGACCTGGGTGCTGCTCTTCCTGAACATCCTTCCCTACAGCAAGCACTTCCACATCATCACGTCGCTCCCGAACGTGTTCGGCCAGAAGCTCGACGCGCGCGGGAAGCTGCCCGACGTCGACGACATCGAGGGCAAGATCGAGCGCGAGGAGCCGATCGGCGTCGGCAAGATCGAGCACCTCGACCAGAAGCAGATCCTCGATCTCTACACGTGCACGGAGTGCGGGCGCTGCTCGGACAACTGCCCGGCGTTCACCACGGGCAAGAAGCTCTCGCCCAAGCACCTCACGCTCGCGCTGCGCGATCACCTCTACGATCTCGAGGAGCACTTCCTCGGCAACAACGGGATCGAGGCGCCCGGCGCGAAGAAGGCGGATGCGAGCGCCCACGTGCACGGGGATCCGCCCGAAGGCGCGTACTTCCGCAAGGCCGAGCCCGTGCAGCTCGTCCCCGACATCGTGGCGCCCGAGGTCATCTGGGCCTGCACCACGTGCCGCGCCTGCGAGGAGCAGTGCCCGGTCAACATCAGCTACGTCGACAAGATCGTCTCGATGCGTCGCGCCGAGATGATGGTGAAGAACGAGTTCCCGAAGGATCTGCAGAAGGCCTTCAAGGGCATGGAGACGAACGGCAACCCGTGGAACCTGCCGGCGATGGACCGCGGCAACTGGGCGACCGGGCTCGACAAGGAAGGCGTCGAGGTCCGCTTCCTCGCCGATCATCCCGACGCCGAGGTGGTGTACTGGGTGGGCTGCGCGGCCGAGTACGACGATCGCAGCAAGAAGGTCGCGCGCGCGGTGGCCAAGCTGCTCGATCACGCCGGCGTGAGCTGGGCGGCGATGGGCAGCGAGGCGACGTGCACGGGCGATCCGGCGCGGCGCGCGGGCAACGAGTACCTCTTCCAGACGCTCGCGAACGCGAACGTGGAGACGCTGAACGGCGCGGGCGTCGCTGCGTCTTCGGAGGGCAAGGGGAAGGTGGTCCTCACCGCCTGCCCGCACTGCTTCAACACGCTGAAGAACGAGTACCCGAGCTTCGGCGGCAAGTACGACGTGGTGCACCACTCGGACTACCTGAACGGGCTCATCGCGCGCGGCTTGATCACGCCCACGAAGGAAGTGCGCGCCAAGATCGCCTACCACGACAGCTGCTACCTCGGCCGCTACAACGACGTGTACGAGTCGCCCCGCGCGATCCTCAAGGCCATCCCGGGCGTGGAGCTCGTGGAGGTCGAGTACTGGAACAAGCAGAAGGGCCTCTGCTGCGGCGCCGGCGGCGCGCAGATGTGGAAGGAAGAGGAGCACAGCCACGGCGAGAAGGCGACGCGCGTGAACAAGAAGCGCACGCTCCAGCTCCTCGACACCGGCGCGACGAAGGTCGCGAGCGGCTGCCCCTTCTGCATGACGATGATCTCGAACTCGATCGACGACGTGCACGCGGAGCGCGAAGAGGCGGGCCCGAAGGTCGAGAACCTCGACCTCGCCGAGCTCCTCGATCGCAGCGTCGACTACGCGAAGCGTGGCGAACGCGAGGATGCGGCCGCGGAGTGAGCGTTTCGGCGCGCTGGTCGCCGTCGCGCTGACCTGCGCGGCGGCGATGCCGCTCGCTGCCCAAGTGTCGTCCGGCGAGTCGTTGCGCACGGTCCGCGTCGGTTCCGGCCCGTGGCGCGTCGTGCTGCTCCACGGCTACGGCGCACCGGGCGACGACCTCGTTCCCGTCGCGCGGACGCTCGCGAGCACGGTGCCGGGCGCGACCTTCATCGTCCCCGCCGCGCCCTACCCCGCTCGTGGCGGTGGTGGGCGTACCGGCGGCGGGCGTGTGTGGTACGAGCTCGAGCAGCCCGACACGGACGCGCAAGAGGCCGACGCCGTCGCGCGCCTCGATGCGCTCGTCGACGCGCTCGTGGCCGAGGGCGTGCCGAGCGAGCACGTGATCGTGGGCGGCTTTTCGCAGGGCGCGATCCTCTCGCTCGATCTCGCGCGCGTGGGGCGCCATCGGCTCGGCGGCGTCGCGCTTCTCTCGGGAAGAGCGGTGGAGCACGCGCACGCGGACGACACGCGCCTCGCCAGCTTGCCGGTGTTCTCGGCGCACGGGCGCCGCGATGCGCGCATCCCGTTCGCGCGAGGCGAGGCCGCGGTCGAGCTCGCGCGGGCTGCGGGCGCAGACGTCACGTTCGTGCCCTTCGACGGCGTGCACGAGATCCCCGCGAGCGTGATCGACGCGCTCGGCGCATGGCTGCGCGCGCGCATCGCCACGCGCTGAGCGCCGTATGCGCGCGCGCCTTCGCACGGGGACTCGAGCCCCTCAACGCGCCCAGGCGAGGTCGACCGAGCGCACGCGCCACGCGCCGTCGCGCCAGACGACGACGTAGCGCTCGGCCTGCAGCGCGCTGCCGATCACGACGACGAGCGCTCGCTCCTCCGACTCGAGCTCGCCGACGCCTCGCGCCGCCTCGGAGGCGAGCTCTGCGCCGGGGCTCGCGCTGCACGCGCGATCCGGCGGGCCGCCGCGCGCCCAGCACGAGAGCACGAAGGCCTCGCCGTCGTCGCGCGTGAGACGAATGCCGCCGTCGAGCGTCGCGACGTGACACGCCACGGAGGCGCGCGTGAGCGTGCGCTCGAGCACCGGCCCCACGACGTCGTGGCCGGTGCGGTCCGCCATCTCTTCCAGCGCGACCGCGAGCGCGCCTTCTTCGTCGGCCTCCGAGCACTCGTCTTGCGCGCCGTGGATCGACACCATCGCGGCGCGCCAGGCGCGGAGCAGCTCCGGCGACGCCGACCGCGCGAGCCATCCACGGCTGCCGCGGATGGCCGACGCGACCCGCTCGATCGACGTGGGCGTCGGATCCGGGGTCGGCGTCGTCATCGACGCGAGCAGGTCGGCGGTCTCGTCGCCGGAGCCCGTCGGCCGCTCGGCGACCGACACCTCGACCCAGTCCGGCACTTCGCCCCGACGTACCCAGTCGAGCCAGTCGAGCGTGCTCTCGAGGAGCGCGCGCGCCTCGTCCGGCGAGAGCTCGGGCGCCATCGCGAGGAGCTCGAGCCGCGCGTGCACGCGCTCACGGGTCGGTCGATCCCCGAGCGAGCGCTCGAACAGGGCGCGGGTGGGCTCGTCGAAGCTGCTCGCGCCGAGACCGCGCGGAAGCACGGTCGCGAAGCGCGAGAGGCGCGGGGCCGACGCGCCGCACGCGCACAAGAGAGCCATCCCGATCACCGCGCGGCGCGCATCCACCGCGCGCGAGGATAGCCGGTTGCGCGCGCCCGCGATTCTCGCGACCATCGCCGCGCGATGCTGCTCCTCCAGGCGACGACGACGCACGCGGACTTGCCGGGCGGCTACGGCGTGGCGCTCGTGCAGGCGCTGCTCGCGCTCGTCGCCGTCTGCATCCTCGCGTGGACGGTCCTGCGCTGGACCGCGGGCCGCGGGCTCGGCGCGCTCGGCGGCGGGCAGCGCATCGAGGTGCTCGAGCGCACGCACCTCGACGCCAAGCGCACCCTCTACCTCGTGAAGATCGGCGAGCGGGCGTTCCTCGTGGGCGCGGGCGACGGCGGCGCGCCGGCCTTGCTCGCCGAGATCCCGACCAAGGATCTGCCGCCCGCAAAGCCGGCCGTGCGCTTCGCCGACGTGCTGCGCCGGCAGCGCGAGGCTCCCAAGCCCGCGAGCGACGACGCCGGCGCGTCCTGACGCGCGCGCTCAGCTGGGCGTGAGCGCGGGGCTCGCCGCGGCACTCTCGGCGCGCCGCTCGGCGAGCAGCCGATCGCAGAAGATCACGAGCGCGATCCACGAGACGTCGGCCAGCAGCAGGTGGACCATCTGCATCGAGACCGGCGCGAGCAGCACGAGGTTCACGACGCCGCCGAGGATCTGCACGAGCTGCGTGATCGGGACGGCGATCGCCGCGCGCCGCAGCATCGGCGAGGGCCGCGCGAAGAGCGTCGAGCCCGCGATCGCCGAGAGCACGACCGCGGTCGCCGTGGCGAGGATCGGATGGATCACGCGCAGGCGCACGAGGAAGTGCGCGGTGGGCGAGAGATCGGCCGCCATGCCGCTCGCGAGCGACTCGGCCGGAAAGAGCGTGTCGCCGAGCGCCGTGATCGCGCCCGCGATGCCGACGATCACCGAGAGGCCGATCGCGACGCCCACGAGCGCGCGCCGAGCCCCCGAGGGCGGCTCGCTCGCGGTGGGAAGGCCCGAGGCGCGCAGCGCGGTGACCACCATCGCGACCAGCAAGAGGAACGTGTTCGTGAGGTGCAGGCCCACCCACGCCGCGCGCGGCGCCGAGGTGTCGAGCGCGACGTAGCGGAGGAGCACGATCGCCGCGCCCACCGCGCCCTCGGTGCACTCGAAGAAGATCACCGCCGCGGCCGCGCGCCGCACCGCGGAGCCAGCCGGCGTCGCGCGCCGCGCGAGCACGTAGAGCACGATCGCCGAGAGCATCGCGAGCCCACTCGTCACGCGATGCGTGAGCTCGATCAGCGTCGCCACCGTGGGCGCCTGCGGCACGACCTCGCCGTTGCAGAGCGGCCAGTGCGCGCCGCAGCCGGCGCCGGATCCGGTGGCGCGCACGAACGCGCCCCAGAGGATCACGAGGACGTTGTAGACGAGCGTCGCCCAGGCGAAGCGCTCCAGAAGGCGGCTCGGTCGGTCGTCGGACGACATGGCGTCGCGCGAGACGTCCGCCCGGAGAGGCCGGAAGTCAAGCGAGGCAACCCACGACACGGGTACCATCGGGCCATGCGAGCTCGCGCACTGTCCGTCTGCGGAGCGCTCCTCCTCGTGGCCTGCGGCGGCGCCGCGGTGGAGAGCGCCGCGGAGCCCACCACGCTGCATGCGCCGGCGACCAACAGCGCGGCGTTCCTGCTCGAGGTCGGCGCGAACCTCGCCGACGTGCTGGCGCGTCCCGAGGCGACGATCGAGGAGCTCGATGCGGCTCGACGCGCCGCGCGCGGGATGGAGCGACGCCGGGCCGAGCGCGATCTGGCGCGCGCGCACCTCTACGCGGCCGAGGCGGGCGACGAGCGCGAGCGCGCGACGCACCTGCGCGAGGTGCGCGAGCTGACGCAGACCAGCACGCGCATCCGCGACGAGCAGCTCTCGGCCGACCTCGACTTCCTCCAGCTCTGGGCGAGCTGGCGCCTCGGGCAGCGCGTCGCCGAGGGCCGCGCGCAGCGCTTCGTGGAGCACCACGAGAGCGCGCGCGACCTCGTGCTGATGGCCTGGCTCGTGCGCGGCGAGATCGCCTTCGAGGGCGAGCGCTGGGACGACGCGCTCGAGGGATTCCGCGCCGTCCTCGGTCACCTCGGCCATCCGCTGTACGCGTTCGCATTGTTCCGCAGCGCCGCCGTGTGGCGCGAGCAGGGCCGCGAGGACGACGCGCGGCAGGCCCTCACCGAGGTGCGCGATCTCGGCTGCGCGGGCGACGCGAGCGCTCCGACGATCCACATCGCCATCGCCGCTGCGCGCGCGCTCGGCGAGACGACGCTGACTGATCCGAGCGGGCGCGAGCGGCCGGCGAGCTGCCCGGCCGAGGGCGCGCCGAGCCACGGCGCCGTCGAGGACGAGCGACCGCCGATCCTGCAGTAGCAGCGCGGCGTGCTACATCGCCGCGTGGCGTTCGACGTCGCGATCCTCGGACACGGGCGCTTCGGCGCGGCCCTCGCAGATCTCGCCGAGGACGCGGGCCTCGTCGTGCGCGCGCTCGATCCGAGCGCCGAGGTGCCGGCCGCGCGACGCGCCGAGAGCCTGGAGTCGCTGGTGACGGGCGCGCCGCTCGTCGTGCTCGCCGTGCCCGTGCCCGCGATGCCGGGCGCGCTGGCGGCGATGCGCCCGCACCTGCGCGCAGACCAGCTCGTGATGGACGTCGGCAGCGTGAAGGTGCTGCCGACCGAGGCGATGCGGGCGGCGCTCGGCGACGCGATCCCCTGGATCGCCACGCACCCCCTCTTCGGCCCCACGAGCCTCGCGCTCGCCGAACGCCCGCTGCGGGTCGTGCTCTGCCCGAGCGCGCATCCTGGAGCGACGGCGCGTGCCCGCGCGTTCTACGAGCGCCTCGGCTGCTGGACGATCGAGCAAGACGCGCACGCGCACGACAAGGCGATGGCGGAGACGCACGCGCTCGCGTTCTTCGTCGCCAAGGGCATGCTCGATGCCGGCGTCGACACGCGCGTGCCCTTCGCGCCGCCCTCGTTCCAGGCCATCGCGCGCACGGTCGACGTGGTGCGCGGCGACGCGGGGCACCTCTTCGCCGCGATCTGCGCCGACAACCCGCACGCGGGCGAGGCGCGGCAGCGCTTGCTCGATGCGCTGCGCGCCGTGGACGACGCGCTCCGGGCGCCACGACACGAGGCGATCACGATCGCGCCCGACGCGCCGCCACGGCCGAGCCCGACGACGGAAGAGCTGCGCGAGACCCGCTCGCGGATCGACGAGCTCGACCGCGAGATCGTCACGCTCCTCGGCCGCCGCGCCGAGCTCTCGCGCCGCGCGATGAAGGCCAAGCAGCGCGTGGGGATGCCGCTGCACGATCCCGATCGCGAGGCCGCGCTCCTCGGCTCCCGGCGCGCGATGGCGGAAGAGGACGCCATCGACCCGGAGTCGGTGGAGGACGTGTTCCGGGCGATCCTGCGCTTTTCGCGGCGCGTCCAGGGATGACGGAAACGCCGACGCTCATTTAAGCGCGGTTTCAGCCCACGCTCGCGCGGGCCGGCGCAGCCTCGGCCGATGCGCCGTCTCGACCTCGGAATCCTCGTCCTCTTCCTCTGCGTCTTCGTCGGAGCCACCGCGAACGGCTGCAGCCAAGCCGGCGGCGCCGGCGGCGCGCAGGATGGCGGTCGCGACGGCGGCGCGGCGATCGCGGATGGAAACGTCGGGGCCGATGCCGGCAGCGATGCGGCCGCGCGCGACGGCGCAGAGCCCTGCCCCCTCGGCGCGACGCTCTGTGGCGGCAGCTGCGTCGACACCGAGACGAGCTCGCTGCACTGCGGTCGATGCGACCACGCCTGCACGGCGAACGAGGTCTGCCTCGGCGGCGCGTGCACCGCGTGTGGAACGCTCGGTGCGGCGTGCTGCGCCGGCAGCCATGCCTGCGACACCTCGCTCGCCTGCCTCGACGGTGCCTGCGTCTGCACGCTCGGCGCGAGCGAGAGTGTCTGCGACGACGGGATGGATGGCGACTGCGACGGCGAGGTGGACTGCGCCGACTCCGAGTGCGCGCTCGGGACGAGCTGCGGGCCGCACGGCCGCGTGTGCGATGCGGCGCACGCCTGCTCGTGCCCCGGAGGACAGAGCGAGAGCGCGTGCGGCAACGGCACCGACGACGACTGCGACGGGCTCGTCGACTGCCTCGACCCCGACTGCGAGAGCCTGGCGTGCGACCCGGCGCACGCCGGCCACGTCTGCCAGGCGACGCATTGCGCGTGCGCATCGACCACCGAGGTCGCGTGCGGCGACGGGAGCGACGACGACTGCGACGGCGCGGCGGACTGCGCCGACGTCGATTGCGCGGGCGTCGGCAGCTGCCCTGCGTGCACCGCGGGCCTCGCGTGCGACACCGGACGAGCGTGCGAGCGCGGCACGACGACGTGCGTGGGAACGACGACGGTCTGCGCCGCGACGGGGATGCCGCGCGACGCGGGCACCTCGTGTCGCGCGGCGAGCGACGTGTGCGATGCGCCGGAGGTGTGCGACGGGGCGACGCTCGACTGTCCGACCGATGCGCGCGAGCCCGCGAGCCGCGTGTGTCGCACCGCGGTCGATGTGTGCGACGCGGCCGAGACGTGCGACGGGGCGAGCCCGAGCTGCCCGGCGGATCACGCGGCGAGCAGCAGCACGACGTGTCGCGCGTCGGTGGGCGCGTGCGACGTCGCGGAGCACTGTGATGGGACGAGCTTCGCGTGCCCGAGCGACGCGCTCGCCGGCGCGAGCGTGCCGTGCCGCGCGGCGAGCGGCGCGTGCGACGTGGCCGAGACGTGCACGGGAACGAGCGCGCTCTGCCCCGGAGACATGCGCGCACCCGCAGGCACGCCGTGCACGAACGGAATGTGCGACGCGAGCGGCACGTGCGTCACGATGTGCGGCCGCCCGTGCACGCTGACGTCGGTCGCGAACGCATGCGGCGCGACGACGACCTGCGCGAGCACGACCGACTGCTCGGGCGTGTGCACCGGCACGTGCGCGCCGCCCGCCAATCCCGCCGGGTACGGAAACGCGTGCACCTACGCGCCCAACGCCTGCGGCATGACCAACAGCGGAACCATCGGATGCAGCGGAAGCTGCTCCGCAGCCACGCCCGCCAATCCCGCCGGCTACGGAAACGCGTGCACCTCCGCGCCCAACGCCTGCGGAATGACCAACGGCGGAACCATCGGATGCAGCGGAAGCTGCTCCGCCTCCACGCCGGCCAATCCCGCAGGCTACGGAAACGCGTGCACCTCCGCGCCCAACGCATGCGGCCAGACCAACAGCGGCACCATCGGCTGCAACGGTGCGTGCTCCGCCTCCACGCCCGCCAATCCCGCAGGCTACGGAAACGCCTGCACCTCCGCCCCGAACTCGTGCGGCATGACCAACAGCGGGACCATCGGCTGCAACGGCAGCTGCGGCGCGACCCCGCCGCCCGACAGCGCGTGCCCGATCACGTGCACGCTCCACACGCCCATCCTCTGGGATCACTGCGTCGGCCCGAACGAAGGCACGCTGACGCTCGCGGCCGGCGAGGCCTATCAGACCGGCCCCGCGCACTGCACGAACGGCTGGTCCTCGTGCCACGGCAGCCTCGAGATCCTCTGCGACGCCGCCGGGCACCTGCAGAACCTCGACCTCACTTGCCTCTTCGGCCCCGAGCCCTGAGCGCTGCGCCGCGGCCCACGCGCCGCGGCCCCGAAACGCGCGGCGCGCGTGAGCCTCGCGGCCGCGCGCGCCGGCTCGATCCGATCAGTGCCGCGCGGACGCGACGTGGATGCCGTGCATCCGGCCGACCTTCACGAAGATCTCGCGCGCGTGCGCGGCGAGCTCGTTCTCGGTCTTGCGGTCGAGCGTCTCCACGGCGTCGATGCGCGCGCGAAGGCCGGCATGCTTGGTCTCGATGTGGTGGAGCAGCTCGTCCTTCGCGTGGCCGGGCCCCGTGAGCACCACGTGCTCGCTCTGCTCCACGAGCTTCGTGAGCTCCGCGAGGTAGCGCTCGTCGGCGGGATGCCGATGCCCGCCCGCCTTCTTCGAGTGCGTGTGCTCGTCGTGACCGCGCACGTGCGCGATCCGCGCGTGGCCGAGCCCCTCGACCTCGAGACCGAGCGCGATCGCCTCGTGATGATCCACCCAGAGCGCCGTCCAATGACCCATGTCGTTTCCTCCGCGGTCCCCGTAGCCACGCCGCGGCCTCTCCGCAAGCGCGAACGTTCACACTGCGGCGCGCGCACAGCACGCCGGGACGAACTGTTCCAGGAGGGCCATGGTCTTCTGCAACTTGGCCACGAAGTCGTCGGTGCTGTCGATCACCTCGATGCGCGGGTGCCCCTCCCAAGCCAGGGCGATCCGCTCGTCGATGCGCTCGGCCTCGCGCGCGCTCTCGATGCGGAGCGGGTTCGCGTGATCGTAGCCGTGCCCGTCGCGCGCCGGGCGGAGATGGAGCACGGCCGCGTAGCGTGCGAGCACCGACTCGCGAGACGCGCCCACCACCGACCAGAACTCGCGCTCGTCACCATCCCAGTACGCGAGGCCATCCGGAACGCCGCGATCGCAGAGCACGACCGCTGCGCGCGCTGCCTCGAGCTCGATGTCCTCCATGTGCCGCTGCACCTGCGCGATCGCCGCCTGGGCGTGGCGCCGCGCCGCGGGCCAGTCGAGGCGCGGGAACCCGCCTCCGTACACGATCGAGGCCGACTCCGGGAGCACGAGCACGTGGCGGCAGAAGTGCCGCTTGGCCACGCCGAGGATCGCGGTCTTGCCCGCGCCCGGACCGCCGGTGAGCGCGACGAGGCGCGGCGTGTGGCGCTCGGCGCACGCGCAAGGAGCGGTTCCGGCGAGCGCGTCGTCGGTCACGCGAGCACCATGCGATCGCCGCGGGCCGGGATCGACACGTTCGCGAGCCCCCCCGCCTCGAGCAGCCGAGCGAGCGCGCGCTGCGCCGGCACTTCGCCGTGCACGAGCGCGATCCGCTCGAGGGCGCCGCGGCTCGCGACCTGATGGGCGAAGTGGACGAGCTCGTCCTGACCGGCGTGCGCCGAGAACCCGTTCAGCACGACGACCTCCGCCCGGCGCTCCACCTCCACCCCGAAGATCCGCACGCGATCACGCAGCTCCACGAGCCGTCGTCCGAGCGTGTGCGGGGCCTGGAAGCCGACGATCACCACGGTGTTGCGGCGATCTCCGATCCCGGCGCGCAGGTGATGGAGGATCCGGCCCGACTCGCACATGCCGCTCGCCGCGAGCACGATCGCCGGCGTGTCTCCGCCCGAGATGGCCTTGCTCTCTTCGGGATCGGTCACGTACGTGAGCTCGGGCAGATCGAAGGGCGAGTCGCCGCGCTCGAGGCGCGCGCGCAGCTCGGCGTCGAAGCACTCGGGGTGGATGCGGAAGACGTCGGTGACCTTCGCCGTGAGCGGCGAGTCGACGTAGATCGGCACGCGCGGAATCGCCCCGGCACCGCGCAGCTCCTTGAGCGCGAGGATCACCTCTTGCGCGCGCTCCAGAGCGAACGTGGGGACCATGACCTTGCCGCCGCGCTCGATCGTGCGTCGCACGACCTCGGCGAGCGAGTCGTTCATCGCGGCGCGCGGCGGATGGCGGCGGTCGCCGTAGGTGCTCTCCATCAGGAGCACCTGCGCGCCGGTCGGGACCTCGGGGTCGCGCAGGATGGGCGTCTGGCTGCGGCCGAGATCACCGGAGAAGACGATGCGCCGCGTCGTGCCCTGCTCTTCCACGTCGAGCACCACGATCGCGCTCCCGAGGACGTGGCCTGCATCGAGGAAGGTCACGGACACGCCCGGCGCGACCTGCGTCGTGCGGTGGTAGGGCACGGTCACCATCCGCTCCAGGATCTTCACGACGTCGTCGGTGGTGTAGAGCGGCTCGACGTGCTCGCCGTCGAGCTCGCCGCGATCGATGCGCTTGTTGAGGTAGCGCGCGTCCGAGGCCTGGATGAGCGCCGCGTCCTCGAGCATGACGACGGCGAGATCGCGCGTCGCAGGCGTCGCGAAGACGGTGCCGCGAAACCCTTCTCGCGGGAGCACGGGCAGCGCGCCGGAGTGATCGATGTGCGCGTGCGAGAGCACGACGGCGTCGAGCCTCTCGGGATCGAAGGGCAGATCGCGGTTGCGCTTCGCCGCCTCCGCGCGCGTGCCCTGGAACAGGCCACAGTCGAGGAGCACGCTCGCGCGATCGGTGCGCAAGAGGTGCATCGAGCCGGTGACGGTCTGCGCGGCGCCGAGGAAGGTGATGTCCACGGGGCCATGGTAGCGGACGCGTCCGCCGCGCCGGCGAGAAGGTTTCGCCGACGCGGCGGACGGGCGTCTCACGGGGGTGCTGCTCACGCAGCGTGACGAGAGACCACCGCGACCACCGAAGCCGGTGCCCGCGCGTACCCAGCCGGCTCGACGACCGTGCTCGCACGCCCCGCCGAGACGCCGCGCACGCGCGTGACCCAGCCGAAGAGCTCGGCGAGGGGGGCCTCGCCGACGAGCACGTGCTCGCGCTCGCGCGCCTCGATCGCCGTCACGCGACCGCGACGCGCGCCGAGCTCGCCGGCCACGGCGCCGACCGAGGTCTCGGGCCCGTGCACGACGACACGGGCCGTCGGCTCGAGCAAGACCGGCCCCGCGGCGCGCATGGCGCTGCGGAACGCGTGCTCGCCCGCGATGGCGAACGCCATCTCGCTCGAGTCGTTGGGATGGGTCGCGCCGCCGAGGAGCGTGACGCGCACGTCGACCACCGGATGCCCCGAGAGCACACCGGCGCTCGCCGCGCGCAGCACGCCCTCGCGCACGCCACCGACGAACGGGCGCGGGATCTCCCCGCCACGGACGGCGTCCACGAAGACGACGCCCGTGCCCGGCTCGCCCGCCTCGACGCGCATGCGCACCACGGCGAACTGGCCCGGACCACCCGACTGCTTGCTGTGCTTGTGCTCGACCTCGGCCGAGGCGGCCACGGTCTCGCGGTAGGCGACGCGCGGCGCCGAGGCCCTCACCGACGTGCGGTGACGCGCCTCGAGCCGCTCCATCGCGATGGTGAGGTGCAGCTCGCCGACGCCCGAGAGCGTCGTCTCGCCGGTCTCCTCGTCCGTACGGACGCGGAGCGAGGGGTCCTCGGAGACGAGCCGTGCGAGCGCCGCGCCGAGCCGATCGCGATCGGCGCGCGTGCGGGGCTCGAGGGCCATCGTGACGACGGCCTCGGGGACCCTCAGCGCATCGAGCTGGATCGGGTGCACGGGATCGCAGAGCGTCTCACCGGACGCGATCGCGGAGCCGAGGACCGCGCAGATGGCGCCCGCCCGCGCCTCGTCGACGTCCTCGACGGAGTCGGCGAAGAGACGCACGAGCCGTCCGACGCGGAGCTTCTCGGCGCGGCCGGTGTGTACGAGCGCGCCCTTCCGGAGCACGCCCGCGTACACGCGCACGAACGTGCGCGCGCCGTGATCGTCGTGCACGACCTTGAACGCGAGCGCCGCGAGAGGCGCGTCGTCGCTCGGAGGTCGGACGTTCGCGGGATCGCGCGCGTCCGCCACCGGCGCCCGATCGGCAGGCGACGGCAGCCAGGCGAGCACGGCATCGAGGAGCGGCTGGACGCCGAGATCGGCGTAGGCCGCGCCCGCGAGGGCCGGGACGAGCGCGCCCGCGATCGTCCCACGACGGATCGCACGGTCGAACGAGGCGACGGTCGGGACGCCCTCCACCGCCTCGGCGAGGAAGGACGCATCGACGTCGGCGCACGAATCGACGATGCGCGCGCGCGCCGCCGCGACGAGCGAGACGCGCTCGCTCGGCACCGGGTGCGCACACACGTCGCGCCCGCGGACGCCGCCGAACGTGAGCGCTCGGTCGCGCACCACGTCCAACACGCCCACGAGGCGCTCGTCCGCGTCGAGCCACGGGAGCACGACGGGAACGACACGTGCCCCGAGCCGCTCTTCGACGGACCGACACGCGGCCTCGAAGCTCGCGCCCGGGCGATCGAGCTTGTTCACGAAGACGAGGCGCGGCACGCCGTGTCGATCGGCCTGCCTCCACACCGTCTCCGTCTGCGGCTCGACGCCGCGCGTCCCGTCGAGCACGACGACCGCGCCGTCGAGCACGCGCAGGCTGCGCTCGACCTCCAGAGTGAAGTCGAGGTGGCCGGGGGTGTCGACGAGCTGGACGAGGTGGTCGCGCCACGTGCAGCTCACGGCGGCCGCGCTGATCGTGATGCCGTGCTTGCGCTCGGCCGGATCGGAATCGGTCGTCGTGTTGCCTTCGTGGACCTCGCCGATCGCGTGGATGCGACCGGCGAAGTAGAGGACGCGCTCGGTGAGCGTGGTCTTGCCGGCGTCGACGTGAGCGACGATGCCGACGTTGCGGATCTGGTCGAGAGAGATCGGGAGCGTCATGGAAGCCTGCTTTCCTGCGAGCGTTTCGACGGACGTGTCCGTCGCCGCCGCGCGCCGAGCGCGCAGCGGAGGAAGCGAGCGCGTGACCGCGCACGTGCTCGGAGCCGCGACGCGCCGATCTCACGGTCTGCCGTCACGCACCACGCGTGAGCGGCCCGGGATCGAGCGGGCGCCGCGGCTCAGCGCGAGGCGGCGTCGCGACCGTAGACGCGCGCGCAGGCCACGCCGACGCGCGGACGAACGACACCCTCGGCGCGATCGAGGCGCGCGGTGGAGAGCGTGATCGTCGAGCGACGAGGCATGACGAGAGCACCATGACGGACGCGAGGCGCGGCCGCAAGCGATAGGATGCTCTCATGCGCACGCGCCCCTGGGCCCTCTCGGCGATCGTGCTCGCGGCGTGCGCGAGCCGGCCGCCCACGCCTGCGCCCACGGAGCCTGCTGCGATGTCCGACGTGACGACCTCCTTCGGTGACGACCTCGCGTTCTTGCGAGCGCACGTTCCGGACACGCTCGTGCTCGCGCGCGGAGACGCGCGCGTGGCGGTCGTGCCGAGCTACCAGGGGCGCGTGATGACGAGCAGCGCGCGCGGCGAGGCGGGCGCGAGCGCCGGCTGGGTGAACCGCTCGCTCATCGCGCGCGGCGAGCGCGAGCCGCACATGAACGCGTTCGGCGGCGAGGATCGCTTCTGGCTCGGCCCGGAGGGTGGACAGTTCGGCCTCTACTTCCCGCCCGGCGCGCCCTTCGATTTCGATCACTGGCAGGTGCCGGAGGCCATCGATTGGGGCCGATGGGATCTCGGGGCGCACGACGAGACGCGGGCATCGTTCGCCCGCGACGCGACGCTCGTGAACGCGAGCGGCACCTCGTTCTCCGTGCACCTCGCCCGCACGGTGCGCCTGCTCGACGACGCCGAGATCGGCGCGCTGGTCGAGGGACGCGCGGACGTCGCGGCGGTCGGCTACGCCTCGGAGAACGCGGTGACGAACACGGGCGCGAGCGCGTGGACGCGTGAGACGGGCCTGCTCTCGATCTGGATCCTCTCCATGTACCCGCCCTCCCCGCGCGCGACCGTGGTGATCCCGTTCCGCACCGACGCGACCGGGCCCATCGTCCACGACGCGTACTTCGGCGTCGTGCCCGCCGATCGCCTGCACGTGGACGCCGAGCGTGGCGTGCTCTTCTTCCGCGCCGACGGCGAGCACCGCAGCAAGATCGGCATCCCGCCCTCGCGCGCGCTCCCCACGCTCGGCAGCTGGGATCCGGTGCGCGGCGTGCTGACGATCGTGCACGCCACGCTCGGAGCCCCCGACGCGCCCTACGTGAACAGCATGTGGGAGACCCAGGCCGAGCCCTACGGAGGCGACGCGCTCCACAGCTACTGCGACGGCCCGCCGGCGCCCGGCGCCGCACCCCTCGGGCCGTTCTACGAGCTCGAGTCGAGCTCACCCGCGGCGTCGCTCGCGCCGGGCGAGAGCGCCCTCCACGTGCAGACGACGGTGCACGTGGAAGGACCGCGTGCCGCGCTCGAGGTCATCGCGCGTGCGCGCTTCGGCGTGGGCCTCGACGAGATCGAAGGCGCACTGGCGCGCTGACCGCGTCCGATCGCGCTCGTGCACGATGCATTGGGGAGGAGCGTCCCCGTGCCCGCCGCGATCGCGACCGGCGAGCGCTGGGGCCGCGCGGGATCGAGCGCCGCTGCGCGATCACACGCCGGGGCAGGTCACCGACGCGGGATCGATGGCGCCGCTCGCGTCGAGCTCGAACCGGATCGCGTAGTGCCAGGGATCGTCGCCCTCGATGCGGACCTCCATCCCGCAGCGGTAGGGAGGGTCCGAGGGCTCGCAGACGATGGTGAGACGCGCCGGATCGCCCGCGGCCTGCGCATCGGCGAGCTGCGCGAGCAGGTGCGCCTCGATCACGCCGATCGTCTCGGCGTCGAGATCACCGGTCACGTGCGTGCAGCTCTCGTCGGCGGGATCGATCGCCGCATGCGCCGAAAGCGCGAGCAGGACGTCGCGGCTCGTCGGAGGCGACGCGGGCGCAAAGCGCGCGGGGGCCGCGGTGCCACCGCCACAGGCGGTCGTCGCGAGCACGAGACCGATGCCCACTGCGCGTTCGACGCTCGCGTCCCGACTTCGCATCATCGCCTCAACGTCCTCTCCGTCGTCGGATGCGACGCCGCCGCACCGGGCGATGTCTCACCGTGCGCCGCGTGTGGCGCACCGGCCTTCGCACGTGTGCCGGACGCGTTCGCGCGCCCGCGGGCCCGACACTTCCGCCATCGGGGCCCTCCTCTTCTTCCTCGTCGAGCTCCTCTTCCTCGTCGTCGACTTCTTCGTCCTCTTCGTCGAGGGCCTCGTCGTCTTCCTCGTCGAGCTCGCCCGCATCGAGCTCGTCGGCGCCCGCATCCGCCTCCTCGAGCGCTCCTGCATCGGTGCCGGCATCGGGCGTGACCCACGCGTCCGCGAGCGCAGCATCCTCGTCTTCGACGGCGGGCACGACCGTCGTCTCGGGCGGCGCCGACGCCGTCTGCGTGAGCGGTGGCACGGCCGCATCGCCCGGCGGGGCGACGAGCGTCGGCTCGCTCACGGGCGCCGCCGGCGCGAGCCACTCCGACCACGGCCCGTCCACCAGCAGCACGCACACGCCCGCGGCGAGCGTCGCGAGCAGCAGCATCCGGAAGGCCCGCTCGAAGAAGCCCTCGCGCTTCGGGCCCGCGCTCTCGACTCGCGCGCTCGAAGAGCTCTCGTCCCGCGCGCTCTGGCTCGAGATCACCACGGCCGGCGCCGCGGCCAGCGTGTCGGCGTGCGCTTGCTCGGTGCGCACGCGCGGCAGCGACTCGGTGGATCGATCGGTGCTGGCGCCTTCGCCCCGGACCGCCGCCAGGAGCGCGTGGCGCATCGCGCGCGCATCCGGAAAGCGATCGTCGCGCTCCTTCGACATCGCCTTCTCGACGACGGCGACCAGCTCCGGCGGAGCCTGCGGCGCGAGCGCGGCGAGCGAAGGCGGCGGCTCGGTCACGATCGCGCGCAGCACCTCGGCGACGTTGGCGGAGTCGAAGGGCGGCCTGCCCGCGAGCATCTCGAAGAGCACGACGCCCATCGCGTAGATGTCCACGCGCGCGTCGAGATCGCTGCCGCGCAGCGCTTGCTCCGGTGACATGTAGAGCGGCGTGCCGAGGAGCATGCCCTCCGACGTGATGTCGGAGCGGCCCGCGCGGCGCGAGAGCCCGAAGTCCACGAGCTTCGGGAAGTCCCCGTCCTCGTCGCGCACGAGGAACACGTTCGCCGGCTTGATGTCCCGATGCACCAGGCCCGCGTCGTGCACTGCGCCGAGCCCGCGCAGCACGTCGCTCACGATCTGCACCGTGCGCGAGACGCTCAGGCGCTTCTCGGTCTCGAGCAGCTCCGCGAGGTTCTGGCCGCGCAGGAGCTCCATCACCATGTAGGGCACGCCCCGCTCGACGGCGCTCTCGGGCACCTCGGTGTCGGCGAAGCCGAAGTCGGTGATCTCGAGGACGTTCCGGTGCTTCACCGCAGCGGCGAGACGCGCCTCGCGCAGGAAGCGCTGCGAGGCATCGCTGTCGGGCGCGCCGGTCCGGAGGAGGAACTTGATCGCGACCTTGCTGTGGAGCGTGACGTGCTCGGCCTCCCAGACCGAGCCGAACCCGCCGCGGCCGATGGCCTGGACGAGGCGATACCGCCCCGCCAGCACCGTTCCGGACGCACCCATGCTCGCAGCATACGGGAAGCCGGGAGCGATGCGGCCGGCGATCGCCCTCGACCGCCTGCGCCCGCCCTCGTGCTCACGCGCGCGCGCGCAAGCACGCCTCGACGACGCGATCGCAGTCGGCCTCTTCGCCGTGCACGCGCAGCTCGGGCGACGGCGGCGGCTCGTAGAGCGCGCCCGCACCGGGGAGCGAGCCGCGGTTTCCTTGCTGCGCCGCGGCGGCGTAGAGGCCCTTCGCGTCGCGCGCCATGCAGACCTCGGCCGGCGTGTCGACGAAGACCTCGACGAAGCGCGGTGCGAGCGAGCGAGCGCGATCACGGAAGACACGACGATGCGCGGTCGCCGGCACGAGGACGATCGCGCCCTGCGTCGCGAGATAGCCCGCGAGGCCCGCGAGGGTCGCGTAGAAGGCGTCGCGCCCCGCGTCGTCGTACCCGGGGGCGGGCCTGAGCCGCGCGCGTACCTCGTCACCGTCGAGGATCACACACGGAGCACCTCGCGCGCGCAGGCGCTCGGCGACCTTCGCCGCGAGCGTGCTCTTGCCGCTCGAGGGGAGCCCCGTGAGCCACGCCACGACGCCGCTCATCGCATCGCCTCGGCTCCCCACGCCGGATCGAAGCGGGGCGCGGCCAGCACGCGCTCGACGAAGTCGAGGATGCGCCGGCGATCGTCCTGCCGCGTCGCGGGGTACCAGAGCGGGCACGCGACGACGAGCCCGCGCCACGCGTAGAAGGGCGCGAGCACGGGCATCACGTCGATCGTCGCGTGCCGCGCGTAGGCCTCGAAGAAGCGTGTCCAGAGCACGCCGAGCCCCGAGGCCCAGCGCTCCCGGTGCGCGAGCCCGAAGAAGAGATAGTTGAGGCTCAGCGCGGCGACGTCGTCGGCGGGATCTCCCTCCGAGCCGCGGCTCGTGTCGAGCAGCACGGGCACGTCGCTGCCGGGGGCGAACAAGAGATTGAACGGATGGAAGTCGCCGTGTGTGCGGCGCAGGCGCCCGACGTCGCGCTTCAGACGATGCCGCCAGTCGAGCACCGCGTGCTCGATGCGCTCGAGGCGGTCGCGAGGCGCGTGCGGCGTGTCGTCGGGGTACGCGTCGACGATCCCCGCGATGCCCTCGCCGTGCCCCACGAGATCGCGGATCGCGCGCACGTACGCGCCGGCGTGCGAGCCTGGGAGCGCGTGGATCTCCCCGAGGCGCTCGGCCAGCGCCTCGACCCGGGCGAGATCGAGCGGCGTGACGACGCCGGTCTCGGCGACGCGGCGCAGATCGTCCGCATAGAGCGCGCCCTCGGCCCACTCCGTCACGAGGTAGAGCTCGCCCGTGTGGTCGAGCGGCAAGAGCGTCCCGTCGTCACGGATCGCGCCGACGTCGAGCGCGCGCACGTGGCCGGGCACGAGCGAGAACGTGTCGTAGGCGAGGAGCATCGCATCGGCCCGATCGGCGCGCCGGTCGTGCCCGAAGTCGTTCGCGCGCGCCGTGTGCACCACCACCGAGCGCGGACCGTCGGCCGTCGCGAGATCCACGCGGATGGGTCGGCCGAAGCCGAGCTCCTTGCGCGCCTCGCCCTTCGTGTCGCCCTCGTCGTCGCCCAGCGCGCGTGCCCGCACGACGCGCGCTCCGGGAAGGAGCGCGACGAGCCGCGCTTCGAGCCCGGGCGGCAGCGACGCCGGAGCGCTCACGGGCGCCCCGACGCCGGCCGGTGCGAGGGCGTCGAGCCGTGCCAGCTCGAGAGCACCTGCACGTAGTCGGCGCGCTCGAACGCCGAGGGGTCGGGCGAGCGCGCGGCGCTCATGTTGCCGCGCAGCTGATCGAGCGAGCGGTACTCCTCGTGCGCGAGGAACGTGCGCAGCCCCTCGGTCAGCGTGCGCAGGCGCTCGGGCCCGTGGACGAGGAGCGACGAGACGACCTGCACGACGGTGGCCCCCGCCATCAGCGCCTTGATGGCGTCGAGCGGCTCGTGCACGCCGCCGCTCGCAGCGAGCGAGAGCTTGGTGCGCGGCGAGATCAGCGCGAGCCAGCGCAGGCGCAGCGTGAGCTCGCTCGACGTCGAGAGGTGCAGCGTCCGACGCGTCGTGAGCGCGATCGGGTCGATGTCGGCCTGGTAGAACCGGTTGAAGAGCACGACGCCGCGCGCGCCCGCATCGCCGCACGCACGCACGAAGCTCGGCAAGGACGAGTAGAAGGGCCCGAGCTTCACGGCCACGGGGATCGTCACCCGGGCCACGACGCGCCGCACCACCTCGAGCTGCTCGTGCTCGACCTCGGCGGCGCTCCGATCGGGATCCGAAGGGAGCGTGTACAGGTTGAGCTCGAGCGCGCTCGCGCCCGCCTGCTCGACCATGCGCGCGTGATCGACCCATCCGCCCGGCGTGGCGCCGTTGAGCGATCCGATCACCGGGATGGCGACGCGGCGCCGGATCCGATCGATCTGCTCGAGATAGCGATCGAGGCCCATCGCGAAGGCGCTCTCGGGCAGGAACGCGCGCGTCGACTCGCCGCCGACGCCGGCGTGCGTGACGTGGGTGCGCACGGCGTGCTCCTCGAGCGTGAGCTGCTCCTCGAAGAGCGAGCGCATGCCGATCGCGGGCGCGCCGGCGTCCTCGAGGCGCAGCACGGTGTCGAGGTGATCGGCGAGCGGCGAAGCGCCGGGCACGATCGGGCTCGAGAGGCGCAGGCCCAGGTAGTCGGTCTCGAGCGAGTGCGAGGTCGGAGGCGTCGTGTCGGTCATCGGGGCACCGCCGGGGCATGGAGCGTCGCGAGCTGTCGATAGATGGCCAGGCGCCGCTCGACCTCGCGCTCGGCCTCCGCGACCAGGCGCGCGTGGCGCTCGGGGTCCGTGAGCTCGACCGCGCGGAAGCGCCCTTCGTTCTGCATGTAGTCGCGCACGCGCGCCTTGCGCCCCGTCTCGGGCGGCGCGCCGTCGAGCACGAGCGGTGCCTCGCCCGCCGCGAGGCGGCGCGGATCGAAGCGGTAGAGTGGCCACACGCCCGACTCGACCGCGAGCCGCTGCTGCTCGAGCCCGTGCGCCATGTCGTAGCCATGCGCGATGCAGTGGCTGTACGCAATCACGAGCGAGGGCCCGTGCCAGCTCTCGGCCTCGCGCAGCGCATCGACCGTCTGCTTGTCCTTGGCGCCGAATGCCACGCGCGCGACGTACACGTGGCCGTACGACATCGCGAGCATGCCGAGGTCCTTCTTGCCCACGCTCTTGCCGGCCATCGCGAACTTCGCCGAAGCACCGAGCGGCGTGGCCTTCGACTGCTGGCCGCCCGTGTTGCTGTAGACCTCGGTGTCGAGCACCAGCACGTTCACGTCGGCGTCGGACGCGAGCACGTGATCGAGCCCGCCGTAGCCGATGTCGTAGGCCCAGCCGTCGCCACCGACGATCCACACGCTCTTCGGGACGAGGTGATCGGCCACGGCCGCGAGCTCGAGCGCCTCCGGGCGCGCGATCACCGCGAGCTTCTGCCGGAGCGCCACGACGCGCTCGCGCTGCCGCGCGATGGCCGCATCGTCCTTCGCCGTCTCGCCCAGGATCTCGGTCGCGAGCGCGTCGCCCACCTCGCCCGCGAGCCCACGCAGCAGCATCGTGGCGCGCTCGCGGTGGGCATCGAGCGCGAGGCGCGTCCCGAGCCCGAACTCGGCGTTGTCCTCGAAGAGCGAGTTCGACCACGCGGGCCCGCGCCCGTCGCGCCCCACGCTCCACGGCGTGGTCGGCAGGTTGCCGCCGAAGATCGACGAGCAGCCGGTCGCGTTCGCGACGACCATGCGGTCGCCGAAGAGCTGCGTGAGCAGCTTGAGGTACGGCGTCTCGCCGCAGCCCGAGCACGCCAGGCTGAACTCGAAGAGCGGCTCGACGAGCTGGCTGCCCTTCACGTCGAGGTGCACCTTCGCGCGCTCGATCGGCGGCAGCGCGCTCGCCCAGTCCCAGCGCGGGCGCTCGGCCTCGCGGATCTCGCCCGCGGGCACCATGTCGAGCGACTTGTGGCGCGGGTTGCCCTTGTCCTTCGCCGGGCACACTTCGACGCAGAGGCTGCAGCCGGTGCAGTCGTCGGGCGCGACCTGCACGACGTACGAGAGGCCCGCCTGCTCCTTGGCTTTGTAGGTGAGCACCTGCGTGCCCTCGGGCGCCTTCGCCGCATCCTCGGGCGTGCACACGATCGTACGGATCGCCGCGTGCGGGCACACGAACGCGCACTTGTTGCACTGGATGCAGAGCGAGGCGTCCCACTTCGGCAGCTCGGGCGCGAGGCTGCGCTTCTCCCACTTCGCCGTGCCGGTCGGCCACGTGCCGTCGATCGGGAACGCGCTCACCGGCAAGAGATCGCCCCGTCCGGCGAGCATCGTGGCGGTCACGCGCTGCACGAAGTCGGGCGCGCTCCGCGCAACGGGCAGCGGGCGGTGCCGCCGCGTGCTCGCCTCGGCTGGCACGCGCACGGGCCGCATCGCGGCCACGGCCCGCTCGATCGCGCGCTCGTTCTTCTCGATCACGCTCTCGCCGCGCTTGCCGTAGCTCTTGCGGATGGCGCGCTTGACGTGCGCCATCGCCTCTTCCATCGGCAAGACGCCCGTCAGCGCGAAGAAGCAGGCCTGGAGGATCGTGCCGACGTGGCGCCCGAGGCCCGTCTCGGCGGCGACCGCGTTCGCGTCGATCACGTAGAAGCGGACGCGCTTGTCCACGATCTCTTCCTGCACCTCGCGCGGCAGCCGATCCCACGCCTCCTCCGGGCTCCAGGGAGCGTTGAGGAGGAACGTCGCGCCCGGCATCGCGTGCTCGAGCACGTCGTGGCGCTCGAGGATCGTCGGATGGTGGCAGGCGACGAAGGGCGCGCGCTGCACGAGGTACGCGCTGCGGATCGGGCGGGGGCCGAAGCGCAGGTGCGACACCGTGACGGCACCCGCCTTGCGCGAGTCGTAGACGAAGTAGCCCTGCGCGAAGTGATCGGTCTCCTCGCCGATGATCTGGATCGTGTTCTTGTTGCTGCCGACGGTGCCGTCCGAGCCGAGGCCGAACACGATCGCGCGCACCACGTCGTCGGGCTCGATGTCGAGCGCGCGATCCCAGCGGAGCGAGTGGTGCGTGACGTCGTCCTCGATGCCGATCGTGAAGCGTGCGGGCGGGCTCGGCGCCGCGAGGGCCTCGAAGACGGCGATCAGCATCGCCGGCGTCAGCTCCTTGCTCGAGAGGCCGTAGCGGCCGGCGACCACCTTCGGCAGCGCACGCCCGCTCTCGGCCAGGCCCGCGAGCACGTCGAGGAAGAGCGGATCGCCCTGCGCGCCGGGCTCCTTGGTCCGATCGAGCACGGCGATCGCACGCGCGCTCGCCGGCAACGCGCGCACGAGCGCGGCCGCATCGAAGGGTCGGAACAGGCGCACGCGCAGCACGCCTACGCGCTCGCCCCTCGCGAGGAGGTGATCGACCGTCTCGACCGCGGTCTCGGTCGCCGAGCCCATCGCCACGATCACGCGCTCGGCCTCGGGATGCCCGTGGTACTCGAACGCGTGGTACCGGCGGCCCGTCAGCTCGCCGAAGCGCGCCATCGTCTCTTCCACGATGCCGGCGCAGGCGTCGTAGGTCGGGTTCGCGGCCTCGCGCGCCTGGAAGAACGAGTCGGGGTTCTGCGCCGTGCCGCGGAGCACGGGCGCGTCGGGCGAGAGACCGCGCGCGCGATGCGCCGCCAGCGCCGCCGGATCGATCAGCGCGCGCATCACGTCGTCGTCGAGCGAGACGATCTTCGCGACCTCGTGCGAGGTGCGAAAGCCGTCGAAGAAGTGCAGGAACGGGATGCGCGCGCGCAGCGTGGCCGCGTGCGCGATGGCCGCGAGGTCTTGCGCCTCTTGCACCGACGCCGCCGCGAGCATCGCGAAGCCCGTGCTGCGGCACGCCATCACGTCGGAGTGATCGCCGAAGATCGAGAGCGCGTGTGTCGCCACCGTCCGCGCCGCGACGTGCATCACGAAGGGCGTGAGCTCGCCGGCGATCTTGAACATGTCTGGAATCATGAGGAGCAGGCCCTGCGACGCGGTGAACGTCGTCGAGAGCGCGCCGGTCGTGACCGCGCCGTGCACGGCGCCGGCCGCGCCGCCCTCGGACTGCATCTCCACCACGCGCGGCACGCGGCCCCAGAGGTTCACTCGCCCCTTCGCCGACCACTCGTCCGACAGCTCGCCCATCGTCGAGCTGGGCGTGATCGGATAGATGGCGATGACCTCGCTCAGCCGATGCGCGACGGCAGCGACGGCGGTGTTGGCGTCGACGGTGATGGACTTCGGCACGCGCTCCGGGGAGCAACCTCGATGCCGGGACCGATCACGGCGCGATCGGTGCGCGAGGCGCAAGCTTTGCGCGGGGGCCGCGCCGCTTGCGCCTCACGTCGCGTCGCCTCACCCGAGGTCGTCGTTCGCGATGACGTTCTCGATGGCGCGCTCGGCGATCGCCGCGATCGTCCACGACGGGTTCGCCGTCGGGGTCACGCCGGGGATCAGCGAGGCGTCGATCACGTAGAGGCCCTCGTGCCCGCGCACGCGTCCGTACGTGTCGGTCGCCATGCCCATCACGCAGCCGCCGAGCGGATGGAACGTGTCGTGGCGGCCGTTGGCGCCGGGGAGCGACTGCACGTTGCCGCCGTTCGCGTCGTTCAGGATCTGCGCCGTGCGCGCGGCGGCGCTCTCGGCGGTGGCGTTGTTCTCGAGCGCCCACTCGATCTTCGCGCTCGCGCTGGTGGCGTCCCAGCGAATGCGCCCGGTGCCGTCGATGGTGCTCGAGCTCGGGTTGATGAGGCAGTGGCACTCGTAGCCGAACGCGGCCGACGCTTGCTCGACAGTGACCGGCGCCACGTCGTTGTCGTAGTGGTGGAGCACGACGCAGGGCGGGCCGCCCTGGTAGGCGCCCACGTCGACGTCGAGGTTGCCGCGCATGCGGATGAACTGGCCGTTGTTGCCCCAGCCGAGGCCGACCTCGGTCGGCAGATCCGGCAGCGCGCCCGTCTCGCGCGCCGTCACGAGCAAGCGCGGCGTGTGGACGGCGCCGGTCGCGACGATGAGCGAGGGCGCGTGGAAGGTGATCGTCTCGAGCGTGTTGCCGAGCTCGTCGATGCGACGCGCGTCGACGCGATAGCCCGAGCCGCCCGGCGCGTGCCCGATCGCGAGCACCTCGTGGAGCGGGCGCACCTCGACCAGGCCGGTGGCCTCGGCGTCGGCGAGGTAGCGCTGATCGACCGAGCCCTTGGCGCCGCTGTTGAGGCCGTAGATGTAGTCCCCCATCATCGCCTCGCCCGGGAGGTCCCCGCGGATCTCGGCCATCACGAGGTCCCAGTCGATCGCGGTCTGGATCTTCGTCGGCGAGAGACCGGCGGCCATCACCTGATCGACGAACGCGCGCGCGGCCTGGTAGTTCGCGCTCTCGAACACCTCGTCCGGCACCGATTGCAGGCGCATCTGCGCCGCGGCACGCGCGTAGTAGACGGTGTCCATCTCGGCGTAGTCGAGCAGCGGGAACGTCGCTTCGAACAGGTTCTGCGGCGGGCGCACCATCATGCCGGCGTACGCGAGCGAGCCCCCGCCCACGCCCGCGCCGATGATCGCGTCGATGTTGTCGCCCTCGACCTTCTCCACGATGCCCGCGTAGCGATCGACGCGCTGGTGCAGGCCGATGTGCGTCTGCGTCGCGAGCCACGAGGCGCGACCGTCGGGGTGGCGCATCGAGCAGAACGTGTCGTGCGCGGAGGTGATGGGCCAACGACGACCGCGCTCGAGCAACGTCACGCGCTTGCCGGCCTGCGAGAGGCGCAGCGCCGAGACGCAGCCGCCGAAACCGGAGCCGAGCACCAGCGTGTGATCGAGCTCGACCACGGTCGGCCCGCCACTGCTGCCGCCGCACGCGTACGCGAAGCTCGCGCCCGCCGCACCGAGAGAGCCCCTGAGGAAACCGCGACGTCCACTTCGAAGAGTCATGCCGTAGCGGCCTAGGCACCTCCGCGCGGACGGATGTGAGGCCCCGCATGCCAACACCGCGATCTCGTTGACGAATGCCAGTCAACGAGCGTGCGGCGCGCGCGCTCGAGGGCGCGTCTTAGCGGTCTCTTTCTTGGTCGCACGCGCACGCTGCGCGTACCACCCTGGCGTGACCAACTGGGGAACGCACTCCACCTATTGGCTTGTCGTGATCGGCGCCGCGCTCTTCGCATCGCCCGCGCATGCGCAGCAAGCGGCAAGCGAGACCGTCGTGCCGACGCAAGCACCACCGCCCACCCCACGCGAGCGGGAGCGCGAGGACGACGAGCCCGCGCCCGACCAGAGCGTGACGAGCACCGCGGACGCGGCGAGCACCGCCGCGGCGACCACTGACACGGACGCGCCGCCGGCCGACGCCGACGAGAGCGCCGAAGACGACGGCGACGACACCGTGCGCGTCGGTCCCTTCACGTTCGGCGGCTGGGTCGAGGCCTATTACGGCTGGAACTTCAACCAGCCGAGCAACGGCATCACCGATCTGCGCGGCTTCGACAACCGCCACAACTCCGTGAACCTCTCGAACGTGGTGCTCGACGCCCAGTGGGACTGGGAGGGCATCAACGGCCGCATCACGCTCCAGTGGGGCAGCACGCCGGCCACGTACTACCTGGCCGAGACGAACGCGCCCTCGCTCGGCACCGGCGTCGGCGCGCAGAGCCAGACGATGTGGCAGATGGTGCAGCAGGCCTTCGTCGGCTACCGGATCCCCGTCGGCGGCGGGCTGAACATCCAGGCCGGCCTGTTCCTGTCGCCGATCGGCGTCGAGGCGATGGCCGTGCGCGACAACTACCTCTACTCGCGCACGAACCTGTTCTACGGCTTCCCGTTCTATCACACGGGCCTTCGCGCCTCGTACGCCGTCACCGACGAGCTGAGCGTCGTCCTCTGGGGCATCAACGGCTGGAACACCGTGCTCGACAACAACGACGAGAAGTCGTTCGCAGTGCAGCTCTCGTGGACGACGCCCGGCCTGCTCAGCGCGAACCTCACGTACCTCGGCGGCGTCGAGCGCCCGCGCAACGCGCCCGAAGGACGCGCGTGGCGCCACGTGATCGATCTGAGCGGCACGCTCACGCCGACCGATTGGTTGGGCGTGCAGGGTCAGGTCACGGGCGGCTGGGAAGACAACGCGTTCGGCACGAGCGCGTACATGGCGGGCATGCTCGCCGCGCGCTTCCAGATCGTCGAGTGGCTCGCGCTCGCCGCGCGCGGCGACTTCTTCTGGGAGCACGTCGCGTCCAACGCGCTCGGCACCGCGGGCGCCATCTTCTGGCCCGTCGAGTGGGTGAGCTCGGCGACGGCCGCCGTCGAGATCCGACCGCACAGCCACATCGTGCTGCGCCTCGAGTACCGCCACGATCACGCGGCGGGCGACGGTGCGAACGGCGCGTGCGCGACGATGGGCCGCTGCGCCTACTTCGCCGGCACGGTGATGGGCGACGGCGCGACGACGCCCTTCGTCCACAACGCCTCGACGCAGGACACGCTGACGCTGGGCACGACGGCGTGGTTCTGAGCAGGCCTCCGTGGCCCGCGACGAGCACTCCTTGCTGGGGTCAAAACGGCGACATGCTCGCGCAGTCCACGTCGCTTCCGGTCGTGACGCCGAGCAGGTCGCAGTAGCGCATGTAGAACCCGACGCGATCGGCGACGCGCGCGTCACCGGGGATGTGGCACTCGAGGCCACCGTTGATGATGTCGACGGTGACGCCGAAGCCGGGGCGACGGCCCGCGGCGAGGTCGGCGGCGCTCGGCGTCCACTGCCCGGTGATCGCGTCGTGGCACGAGGGCTTCGGTGCCTGCGGGGTCATCCAGAACCAGAGCGCCGTCTCCCAGCCGATCGCGCCGTCGCGCGTGACGAGCCCGGGATCGTGGAGCAGGTCCTGCCCGATCGCGTCGCCGCACTGCGCGTAGTTGTAGTTCCACGAGAGCTGGAGCGGCCCGCGGCCGTGATAGGTCTGGCCCGCGATGCAGGGATACGCGGTCGCGTCGCAGTAGCCCGTGCACGCGCCGCTCTCGCAGCCGACCTCTTCGCGGAAGCAGAGCCCCCACGCGTGGGGCCCATCGGGCGCCGTGGGCCAGCCGCCCGTCGTCTCGTGCGAGGCGTTCGCGAGGAAGCCGGCGAGCTCGCGGCGCCGATCCTCGAGCGAGCCCTCGCTGGCGAACGCCGGGTAGTGGGCGGCCGCGGCCACGAGCGCGTCGTAGTCGTAGAGCGACGCGTTGCACGCAGCCTCGCCGCGATGCGGGAAGAGCGCGTCGAACGTCGCGCGGTCGAGCAGATCGCCGAGCCCGGTCGCGCCCGCATCGTCGTGCACCGTCGCGGCGTCGTCGGGAGCGCCTCCGTCGATCGCGGCGGCGGCGTCCGCAGCGATGCCGCCGTCCGCAGATGCGCCGACGTCGTGACCGACGGCCGCGTCCGCGAGCGCCGCATCGGACGCGGGCGCGGCGGCCGGCGCACACCCGACGAGGAAGGCCACGACCCAGATCGAGCGCGAGGTCATTCCCCCGAGGGTAGATCGAGCGCGCCGCGCGCGTCCCCGATGCAAGCCCGCGCGCGCCGTGGTACGAAGCGTTCCTTCCCACGGCCGAGTGGCGAAATGGCAGACGCGGCGGATTCAAAATCCGCTTTCCGCAAGGAAGTGTCGGTTCGAGTCCGACCTCGGCTATCGCGCGCGACGCTTCAGGCGTCCCAGAACGCGGCGCTCGTCCAGGTGCGGCCGACGGTGAGCTCGCTCGGCAGCTCGATCGACAAGGACACGTCGAGCCTCGCTTCGTCGCGGTAGTTCGCCGGATGATCCGGCTCGTCGCGGATCGGCCACGCGTCGTCGCCGTGCACGCGCGCGTAGGCCTCGGGGTCGAGGGTCTCGTCGTCCGTCAGCCGGATCAGGCGCTCGAGCCCCGCGCGATCGTGGTCGATCAATCGGATCAGGTCGTGCGTCACCACGTCGCGCAGGCTCGCCTTGAGCACGAACGGGAAACGCGCGCCGTGCTCCCAGGGCGCTGCGATGCCCTCGCGGAAGGCCGCGATGCCGCTATCCCAGAGCAGACGGCCTGCGAACTGCCGGTAGTGCGTGACGTAGAGCCCGCGAACGCCGCCTTCTTCGCGGAGCTGCACCACCTGGAGGCTCGCGCTCGGGCGCGTGCGCCCCTTCTGCGGGGTCACTGCGACGACGGTTGCTCGGTACAGCTCGGCCATGTCTCGTGGGTCTCCTCGGGGCCCCGCGCAGCCTAACCTGCGACGGGGCGTGGACGCCGTTCGACGTGCGAGACTGCCCGATGCACCGTTCCGGCGACTCGTACGTCTGAGCCCTCATGACGCCTCGCTCCCGGCTCTCGGCCCTCGTTCTCGCCCTCGCCACCGCTTGCGGCGGTGCCCACGCGGCGCCCGCCGTGACACCCGTCCAGGTGAACGCGGTCGACGCCCGCTCGTTCGCCGACGCGAGCAACGCGACCGGGCTCGACGTCTACCGGCAGCTCGCCGCGACCGGCACGGACAACCTCGCGATCTCCCCGGCCAGCATCTCCACCGCGCTCACGATGACCTACGGTGGCGCGCGCGGAGACACGGCGGCCGTCATGGCGCGCGGGCTCCATCTCGCCTCCTCGCCCGAGGACGCCACGCGCCTGGCCGGCGCCGCGGTACAGACGTTCAACGATCCCTCGCGCACCGCCTACGAGCTCGCGGTCGCGAACCGTCTGTTCGGCGATCGCTCCTACCCCTTCGCGCCCGCGTTCGTGCAGCGCACCGGCGAGGCCTTCGGCGCCGAGCTCGAGGTCGTCGACTTCGCGGGCGCGAGCGAAGCGGCGCGCACCACGATCAACCACTGGGTCTCGGACCGCACGCACGAGCGCATCGACGAGCTCCTGCCCGCAGGCTCGGTCACCGGCGACACCCGCCTCGTGCTCGTGAACGCGGTCTACTTCCACGGGCGCTGGGCCGAGCCCTTCGACCCGAGCGCGACCTTCGATGCGCCCTTCCACACCGCGAACGGCGAGCTGAGCGCGCGCACCATGCACCGCGTCGGCGGCCGCTACGGCGAAGACCACGTCGACGGCGGCGACGTGCAGCTCTACGCCCTCCCCTACGCGGCGTCCGAGGACGGGCACGACGCGATGTCGATGCTCTTCGTGCTCCCGCGCAACGCGGGCGATCTTCCGGCGATCGAGCAGGGCCTCGACGCGGCCACCGTCGCGCGCTGGGCGTCGGCCGTGTACGAGCGTCGCGACGTCGAGGTCGCGATCCCGCGCTTCCGCATGGAGCTCGACGCGTTCTCGCTGCGCCCCGCGCTCACCGCGATGGGCATGGGCCCGATCTTCGAGGGAGGCGCCGACTTCTCCGGCATGGACGCCGCGGGCGAGCGCCGGCTCTGGGTGAGCGACGTGTTCCATCAGGTCTTCGTGGAGCTGAACGAAGAGGGCACCGAGGCGGCCGCGGCGACCGGCGTCGTGATGGTCGAGGAGAGCGCGGAGATCTCCGAGCCGCCGCGCTTCACGGCGGACCACCCGTTCCTCTTCTTCCTGCGCGACGACACCACCGGCGCGATCCTCTTCGCCGGCCGCCTCGCGCGCCCCGCGTGATCCTCAGCGCGCCGGCGCCACGAGCGCGAGCGACGCGGCGGTGTCGGCGCTCACCAGCTGCACGTGCTCCGGAAGGAGCCCCGCGAGCGCGGTGAACGAGTTGTCGAGCGTGAGGCCACCGTCGCTCGTCATGTAGACCCACGTCACCGTGCCCCGCGGATAGCCGCCGATCTCCTCGGCCATGCGCGCCGGGCTCAGGAAGAAGGGGCTCGTGTCGTCGTCGACGCCGCGCCACTCGCGCGGGCGGAACAGCGCGACGCGCCCGCCATCGGGGCCCGAGAGGACCTCGAAGAAGCGGTCTCGCGGCCACCGCGGGAACGGGTCGACCAGATACGGGACGTTGACCGAGAACACGCCACGGACCTGCCCGCCGACGCGCGCGTAGCGCGGCAGGAACGTGCTCTCCGCCTCGCGCCAGGTACCGGCCCAGTCCCAGTGCACCGTCCCGTGGACGCCGAGGATGCAGGCGTCTTCTTCGGTCGCGCGCGCGAAGCGCTCCTGGGAGCCCTCCTCGAGCGACGACGGATACGCGTAGAGATGGCCGCTCGGCGGGAGCGCGAACGAGTCGTGCCCGGTCTCGCGGCTCCGATCGAAGTACCAGCGCAGCACGTCCGGCGCGAGCCGCGAGAGGTGCGGCGAGATCGTCCACGTCAGCGGCGGGCACGACGCGCTGCTCGCGCGGCACGTGGCGAGGCGCTGCACGAGCCAGTCGTGCCGCGCGCCCGTGACGTAGGCGATGTTGTCGCCGTCCCCGACGACGAAGGCGACGTAGGTGCGCTCGGGGTCGTAGACGACCTCCTCGGGCGCGCTCTGCGTGACGACGTCCGACTCCGTGATGGGCGCGCTGCGGGTCGAGAAGAACGAGAGGTTGCTCGTCATGCTCGCGATCGCGCCCATGTTGCGCGAGTCGAGGCAGCGCGTCTGGGCCTCGTAGAGGTCGCCGCCCGCGACGTTCCACGAGTCGTTGTAGCCGTACACGCCGAGCGGCGTCTCCCAGCGGCCGGCGTTCACGACCGCGTCGAGGACGTCGCGCTCGGGATTTCCCGCGATGCATCCGTTGACGAGGAAGACGACGAAGAGGCGCTGCGAGAACACGAAGTCGACGAGCGCTCCGCTCGTGTCGCGCGTGATGGCCGGGCTCCCGGGATCGCTCGATACTTGCTCGTAGCCGGGGTTCAGCATCGCGAGCCCCGAGGTCTGGGCGCCGTACGTGTCGAGCACGTACTGCGTCGCGAGCGCGGGCGTGCTGCGATCGCGCAGCTCGCTCACGGCGTCGAAGACGGTGCTCGGGCAGCTCACGCTCAGGCTGGCGTCGAGCGGCACGGCGCCGAGCGCGGCGGCGACCGTCAGCACGTTCGGCAGGAGCGGGCGCTGGCTCGCGTAGTCGTAGCGGACACAGGTCGGAAAGTCGGCGAGGCACGCCGTCAGGAAGTCCGCTGCGTCGACGCTCGCGGCCGGCGTGAGCGCGAGCTCCGTGAGCCAGACGGCGTCGTGCGCGTCCGCGTCGACGTACACCGAGCCGCCGACGGCGCGGTTGCGCAGGCCCGCGCACGCCTGGACGGCGAGCTGGAACGGGGCGGGCGCCGCGGGATCCAGCACGACGCGCGTGAAGGGCCCGGGCGGCGACGGGCTCGGGCTCTCCGGATCGTGGCGCGGGCACGCCGGCTCGACGGCTACGGCGGGCGTGCTGCACGAGAGCGTGAGCACCCCGGCCGTGACGAGCGAGAGCCGCGCGAAGAGCGATGAGCGCCGCACCTTGCCTCCGTGGCCGCCGTCGATGGGCGAGCCGATCGAAGAAGCGCTCCTCGGGCGACGTTGTCAACCGTGGCGTTCCGGTCGAGCCACCTCGGGGATGGAACGGCCGAGGCCCGCTCGGCGATCGCTCATGCCGCCTCGGCCAGCGCCACGCGCAGCTCGCGCGGCGAGAGAAGCGACCAGCGCGCGAACGCGCGGGCGAGCGCAGTGGAGTCGCTGAAGCCGACCTCGGCCGCGATGTCGCCGACCGAGAGCGCCGGCACGCTGAGCAGCACCACCGCGACCTGGATCCGCCACCGGTTCCGCGTGTCGCGCCAGTTCGTGGCGTTCAGCCCGTAGCGGCGGTGGAAGTCCGCGACGACGCGCTGCAGCTGTCGCCCGGAGAGCGCCGCGTCTTCGCTGAAGTGCGGGACCGTCGCCTCGCGCACGAGGTGCGCGAACTGCTCGGTCACGGCGGTGCCGAGGCGGAGATCGCGCGCGGTGGGCGCGGAGGCGTCGAGCGCGCGCACGGCGGGCGGAACCGGCGCACCGAGATCGGCGAGCGTGCGCAGCAGGCGATCGAGGTAGCTGCGTTGCGCGCCGCCTTCGTTCGGAACGGAGCCGAGCTCGTTCGCGAGCGCGACCAGCGCCGGGCTCGCCCCGAGACGGGCCACCGAGAGCGACGTCTCGGAGGCCCAATCGACCTCGAGAAAGCGCGCGCGCTCGAAGCGGCCACGATGGATCGCGAGCCGCGGCATCTGCCAGGCATCGCCGGGCGAGAGCACCACCGGCGTGTCGAGGTGGAGGGTCACCGCACCTTCGAGGAGAAGGAACACCTGCACGCGATCGGGACCGAGGACCGCGGGAAAGCGCGGGGTCAGGATCCGCTCGTCCACGACGACGCCGTCGTAGTGCGTCAGGCGCGCGCGCACGTCGGTGCGCCGCAGCGAGTGCACCGATACGCCGACGGGTGCGCGCTGGCAGCGAAAGGACATGGGGAGCGCGAGCGCGATGGGAGGCAGCACGTCTTGGCGCCGGCGAGAAGGCCCGGTCTCGATCACGGCCCTGGTGTAGCCGGCGCGATCGAGCGCGCACGCCCGAACGGCGCATCGCGCGCGAATCGAAGAGACGTTCGGCCTCGTGGGCGCCGCGAACGATCTCGCAGCTCGCCGGTCCGCGATCCAGCGAGCGCGAACGATCGCAGCGGCTCTCCACGCGATCGACGGGCACGTCCGATATTGTCCGATCGCGGCGCGTCGCCGACTGCTACGGCAGGCGCATGCACTTCCGACCCTACGCGCTCACCGCACTCTTGCTGCCAGGCCTCGCGGGATGCAGCTCGCCCGCGCCCGGCGGCGGCCTCACCGGCGCCTGGCGCGCCATGCAATCCGACACCGCCGTGCTGATCGTGACCTTCGACGGCCCCTCGAGCGGCTCGCAGACCTGGGAGCTGACCGATCCGAACGCCGCCAGCGCCTGCGTCACGCACGTGATGTCCGCCGGTACCTTCTCTCGGTCGGGCACCGACGCGGGCAACATCGAGATCACGCAGACGAGCGGCGACTACTGGGTCGACGGCTGCACCGACCCGACCAGCGACGTGGCGCGCCGCGCGCTCACCGCGGCCGAGCTCGGCACCGGCCACATCGTCGGGACGTACGTGCTCGCGGGCGACGCGCTCGACGTGACGTTCCCGCTCGGTGGGTCGCTCGGCGACGCGACGCTCGCTTTCCACCGGCTCTGACCGAAGCGCGCGCACGAGCTCCGCGAGCGTGGGGCTCGTGCGCACGTTCCCTCAGAACGTTCCCGCCGCGACGAGCCCGACGTTCTGCGCGCTCAGCATCGGCACGACCTGGATCGATGCGCCGCCGCGCGGAGGGACGCTCTCGCGCGCGAACGTTCCGACGAGCGCGGTGACGAGACCGCCGATCTGGAGCACTCCGTCGATCACGAGCAGCGGCGCCATCCAGTCCTCTTCGGCATAGCCGATCTGGAAGAAGGGGCCGATGAGCGGCACCGTCGACCAGTAGAAGAACTCGCTGCGATGACCGTTCCACGTCGGGACGAGGAGATCGCTGGCGTAGACGCCCGTCGGGACGAGCATCCACAGACCGCTGCCGACGAGGTTCAGCGCGTACCCGCCGGCGAAGAGCCCGGCGCCGACACCCACCAAGCTCCAGATCGGGCGGGTGCGCGGCGCGCTCTCGGGCGTCGCCTCGTCGAGCGTGCTCGGCGCGAGCGATGCGTGCGGCGGCGGCGCGGTGGGGGCGAGGAGCGGCGCCGCTTGCGCGTGCGCGTGCGCGCTCGGCGCGAGCGCGAGGAGAGAAAGAGAGAAGACGAGAGCGGTGAGTGAGCGCGTGCTGAGCATGCCCCGCGTCTCAGCAGTCGTCGTGCCACGCCCCGACGACGGCGAACCGCCAGGTTTCACGCGCGCTGGCACAACCTGGCGATCGAAGTGGGGACTCTCGTCGCCGACGCGTCGTCGACGTCGTCGCGCGCCTTGACCTTATCGGACATCGACGCGACGGGACGACGACGCGCGCTCGTCTTCCCCACGACGCAGCCGCTCACCCACGCACGGCGGCGGCGCGGCGAGCGTCGAGCACCGCACGCGTGGCGCGTCGCGCAGCCCCCACGAGCGCGGGCCGCAGCATCTCGCGCGGCACGGTGCCGTCGAGCGCCGCACGGAGCGAGTGCGCGCAGACGGACGCGTACTCGCGCACGAGCGTCGTCGAGCGCAGGTGCTCGGTGGAGAGCAGGCCGAGCGAGCTCCGGCGACCGCGTGCGCTCGTCGACCAGTAGTGGAAGAGCCCGTGACGCAGCACTTCCATCTCGGGCGAGTCGCTCGTGAGCGCATCGACGAGTGCCGGGCCGAGCGCGGCGCGGGCGCGCATCGGGTCGCGCCGATCGGCCGCGTAGCGCGAGAGCGCCGCGGGCACGCCGAAGGTCCCGTCCGCGCGGTAGCCCTCGCCCACCGTGCGCGCGAGCTCGACGGCGTCGCGCGTGCAGAACGCGATGCCCGAGGCCGTGAGCGGGTGCACGCAGCCGCCGGCGTCGCCCACCATCGCGACGCGACCCTGCACGATCGTGGGCGTGCTCACCGCGAACACCTTGGCCACGAGGCGCGGCTCGGTCTCGATCGCGCGCGCGACGTCGTCGCGGAACGGGCGCGGAAGCCTCGCGAGGCGTGCGGCCACGTCGAGCTCTTCGCCGGCGCCGATCTCGAACATGACGCGGACCTCGCTCGCCGAGATCGCGTACGCCAACGTCGCCTGCCCACCGTGCGCGAACACGTGCGCGTAGCCCGGCCAGGGCAGACGCCCGCCCGGCACGCGCCAGCCGACCATCTGGATCTCGGGGCCGCGCTCGATGTCGAGGCCGACGCTCTTGCCGAGCTTGCTGCCGCGACCGTCGGCGAGCACCACGAGCGGTGCGCCCACGAGCTCTCGTTCGCCGTTCTGCTCGATGGTGACCGCGGTGCGATCGCCGCGCGGCTCGATCGCGACGACGCGCGCGCCGTCGCGCACCTCGACGTGGCGACGACCGCGCACGGCCTCGAGCAGCGTGCGCGTCATCGTCGCGTGCTCGATCGCGATGCTGCTCGTGCGCCCGCCGGCGACCTCGGAGTACGAGAGCAGCATCCCGCGATCCTCGGGGCCGCGGAACACGGCGAAGCCGTAGACCGGCGCCGCGCCCGCGCGCTCGAGCGGCTCGAGCAGCCCGAGCTCCTCGAGGTGGCGCGCCGCGGGCGGATGCATCAGCTCGCCCGCGAGGCGGCGATTCGAGGGCAGCCCCGGCTCGCAGACGAGGACGTCGAGCCCTTCGCGCGCGAGCGCCGCCGCCGCGCACGAGCCGGCGATCCCGCCGCCCACCACCACTGCATCGACCCGCTTCGCGAACGAGCGCACCACCGCCATGCCGCCTCCTCCGCGCGTAGATAGACGCGAGGCGCCGCGTCGCAGCGGGCCTCGCACCGTCGCGTGAGCGAACTGCGCGAAGGCGTCGACGCAGCCATGCGCAGCGCCGTTCGCACGACGGCATCGCCCGGAGGATCACCGACAGGGCTGCGTGTTGCAGGTCTCGCTCGCGCTCGGCGCGATCATGTCGGCGCAGCGCGAGCTCGCGACGACGGCGCCCGTGCCGTCGACGCAATCGACGACGCGCGTGCGCGTACCGCCGCCGCAGGCCGCGCTGCACGCCGACCAGCTCCCGGGGCGCCACGCGACGCTGGGGCAGGCGCCGGGCGAGCAGGCCTGCATCGTCGGCGGCATCGGGATCCCCGCACAGAGCGTCGCGGAGACCGGGCCGGTGTCACTCGTGCACGCGACCGTTCGCACCTGCGAGCCGACGCCGCACGGGACCGAGCAGGTCGACCACGCCGACGGAGCCCAGCGATAACAGCTCACGCTGCACGCCTCCATCGTCGCCGGCATCGGAAGGCCGCTGCAGCTCGACGACGGGACCGCGGCGCCCGTCGCGTCGAGGCAGACGACCACGCGCGTGCGCGTGCCGGTGCCGCAGGTCGTGCTGCACGCGCTCCACGCACCCGGCGCCCAGCCGAAGCCCGAGCACGGCGTCGTGTTGCACACGCGCGTCGCGTCCGGGCGCGCGCCCGTGCAGAGCGCGTCGGACACCGCGGCGCCGCTCGAGCTCGTGCACGTCACGCTGCGCGCTTGCGTACCGGAACCGCACGTGACGCTGCACGTGGAGTACGGGCCCGCGACCCACGCGTAGGTGTCGCACGCGCTCGGGTTGCAGGCCTGCACCGCGGCCGGCCGCGGGCTAGGGCAGAGCCCTTCGAAGACCATGGTGCCGGCGTCGTCGACGCAGGCGACCGAGCGGCTCTGCGTGCCGCCGCCACAGCTCACGCTGCACGCGGAGAACGGGCTCGTGACCCACGTGTAGCTCGGGCACGCGCCGGCATCGCACGACTGCGTCGCCGACGGGGCGGCCTCGGTGCACAGCGAAGGGTCGACCGACTCCGCGCCGCAGCGTGTGCAGGCGACGCCACGGCTCTGCTGGCCGGGGCCGCAGGAGGCCGAGCAGGCGCCGAAGGGGCCGGCGACCCAGGCGTACACGGGCGCGCCGACGCAGGTGCCGCCCAGGCAGGCGTCGGCCGTGGTGCAGGCATCGCCGTCGTCGCAGAGCGTTCCCTCGGGGCGTGCCTGGGCCATGCACGTCGTGCCGGTGCAGACGCCGACGTGACAGGCATCGTCGAGCGCGCTGCAGTCGGGACAGCCCGCGTCGGCGCCGGCATCGTCGAGGCCGGAGGCGTCCGGCGTCGGGGCCGCGTCGACGAGATCGCCGTCGACGAGCTCGCCGGCATCGTCGGACGTCTGCGCGGCATCGGAGGTCGCAGCATCGAGGACGATCGCGTCCGGGCGGGCACCATCGGTGGTGCCGGCCGCGTCGCGGCCCGCATCGGCCGGCGATCCGTCGAGCCCGCCTCCGCCGTCGCTCGCGCCCCCATCGTCGCCCCCGCCGCTCGGGCTCGAGGGACACCCGGCCACCAAGGCCGCGAGGAAGAGGATGGAGAGCGGGGCAAGGGAAGCGCGAGACATGCCCGGCAGCATAGCGGCTCGATCGCGCCGGACAGAGCGCGTTCATGGGCGGCGCAGAAGAAGAGGCGCGGGGGCGAGGCCGCTCGCTTCGTCCCGTGGGCGCGTCAGTCCGAGCGGGGCGGCCCGTCCTCCTCTCCATGAGCGCCCATCCGCGAGACCTCGGGAAGAGCTGGCTGCGGTCGATCCGCGTGTCGTCGGAGGCCGAGCGCCGCGCGAGCGAGCGCGAGCCCGCTGGCCTCGTGCGAGCGCCGCCGCCCCGCGCCGCCGCGCAGCTCGAGCTCGTGCCGACGATGGACGAGCTCGTGCGCCTGGCCGTGCTGCCGCGCGTACATCGCCTGTGCCGCGAGGAATGGTCGGCATGGAACGCGGCGGACGAAGACGTGCGCGCGGAGGCCCGCCGCGCGATCCGCGAGGCCGTGCGTGAGGCCGGCGGCGGCGCGCTCGCCGACCCGCGTGGCAAGACGATCGAGACGATCGCGTGATCCGCCGACGCGTCGAGCCGCGCCAACCCTCGGGTCTGCCGCTGCGTTGCGGGCTACGGCGCGCCGCGCTCACGCTCGCGGCGGCGCGCTCACGGGCCACGGGCGATCCCGCAGGCCCGCGTGCCAGTTGTCGTGACGGCCATCCCAGTAGCCGATCTCGAGCTGGCCGACGTCGACGTCGTCGAGCGTGCTCACGTTGATCGAGACGAACGCGCCACCGAGGATCGGCAGATCGCCCTCGCCGAAGCAGTGCACGCCGCACGTCGAGCAGAAGTAGCGCTTGGCGAAGTCGTGGCGTCCGTAGGACGTGAGCGCCGCGCGCGGCGTGAGGAGCCGGAAGCGCTCGGGCTTGGTCATGAGGCCGGTGATCATCGTCTTCTGGCAGATGGTGCAATTGCAGCGCGTGGCCCTGCCGCCGTGATCGGCGTCGACCTCGAAGCGGACCGCGCCGCAGTGACAGCTGCCGTGGAGGGTGGGGAGGGCCTGGGACGAAGAGGTGTTTTCCATCCTCACACCCTGCCCGACGTGATTGGCAGCGTATTGTCAGGATACTTCAGAGCCAGCTCCGACTCGCTGACGAAGTTCATCGTTGCGGATGAAACGATCGGGGCGGCTGCTATCATCGCGCCCGATGGCTCCCACGAAGTCTCTTCCCGTGGTCCCGTCGCGCGAGGGCGTGGACCCGTCGGCGAACCTCTACGCGAACTTCCCGAGCGGCTGGTTCCTGCTGGCGCTCTCGACGGAGCTGCGGCCCGGACAGCTGCTCACGCGCCGCTTGGCCGGGCGCGACGTGGTCCTCTTCCGGACCGAAAGCGGCAGGGCTGCGGCGGTCGACCCCTACTGCCCGCACATGGGCGCGCACTTCGGCCACGGCGGCTGCGTGAAGGGCGAGGGCATCGTGTGCCCCTTCCACGCGTTCGCGTTCGCGCCCGACGGCAAGTGCATCGCCACGGGCTACGGCACGCCGCCGCCGCCGAAGCTCCGCGTCGCGAGCTACGAGGTGCACGAGACGCACGGCCTCGTGCTCGTCTGGCTCGGCACCGCGGGCGAGGCGCCCACGTTCCGCGTGCCCGACATCGACCTGACGGGCTGGATGGACGCGACGTACAAGACGTACGACATGCGGGGCCACCCGCAGGAGACCAGCGAGAACAGCTGCGACCTCGGTCACCTCGGCATCGTCCACGGCTACAAGAGCGTGAAGATCCTCCGCGAGCTGCGCCCCGACCCGGGCTACCTCTCGGTGAAGTACGCGATGGATCGCCCCTACATCCAGGAGCTCGCGTTCCTGGGCGATCTCTACGCGGAGTTCTTCATCCACGTCTACGGCCTCGGCTACTCGCGCGTGGAGGTCGAGGTCCCGCGCTTCGGGCTACGCACGCGGCACCTCGTGTTCGCGACGCCGACCGACACGGAGCGGCTGCGCCTCACCATCGGGTTCGCGCACGAGCGCATCGGGCCCAAGAGCCTGCTCGCGCGTCTGCCCACCGAGGTCGTGAACCGCATCGTGCGGCGCCTCGGGATGTTCGCGTTCTCGCACGACGTCCAGCAGGACTTCGACGTCTGGAACCACAAGAAGTACGTGCACCCGCCGCAGCTCGCGGTCGGCGACGGGCCCATCGGCACCTACCGTCGCTGGGCCAAGCAGTTCTATCCGCTGCTGCGCCCGCCGACCGCCGCCGGCGCCGAGCCCGAGGCGGGCGCGAGCGAGCCGGGCGACGCCGCGGCCGAATAGCCTCCGCAGCGGCGCCCGGCGCGAGGGGCGCGCTATGCTCGCCGCCATGCGGCTCCCGCTCTTCTTTTTCTTCGCGTCGTTTCTCTGCCTCGCGCTCGGCACGAGCGGTGGGGCCCGTGCCCAGGTGCGCACGCCGCCGCCGGTGATCGAGCGCGTCGAGCCCACCTCGGGCCCGCCGGGGACGTCGGTGCAGATCGTGGGCCGCTTCTTCCGCTCCGACCAGACGGTGCTGCTGGGCGAGACCGAAGTGAGCGTGGGGACGCGGCTGCCGAACCGGCTCACCGTGACGATCCCGAGCCGGGCGACGAGCGGGCATTTCCAGATTCGGCTCGCCGACGGCACCACCGTGCAGGGCCCCGAGTTCCGCGTGCTCGCCGCTCCGCCCGCGCCGGTGGTGACCTCGCTCGCGCCCGATCATGCGGCGCCGGGCGCCGAGGTGCGCATCCTCGGCGAGCACTTCTCGGCGCGCCTCACGGAGAACACGGTCACGCTCGGCACGCTTCCCGTCGTCGTGCGCACCGCCACACCGACCGAGCTCGCGGTGATCGTGCCGACCGGCGCTGCCACCGGCCCCTTCACGGTCGCGGTCACGGGCGCAGGCCAGGTCGCCTCGCCTTCGTTCACGGTGGACGTCGGCGTGCAGGTCGCGTCCTTCGAGCCGGTCGTCGCCTCGCCCGGCACGCGCATCACGATCCACGGGACCGGCTTCGCCACGCGTGCGACGGCGAACCGCGTCTTCGTGAACGGCACGAGCGCGCGCGTCGTGAGCGCATCGGCGACCGAGCTCGCGTTCGACGTGCCGGCGGCCGCCACGAGCGGAACGCTGCTCGTCGACGTCACCGGCTCGGGCCGCGCCTACTCGTCGGCTGCGCTCACGATTCTTCCGGCACCGACGATCCGCGAGCTCGATCCCAGCGCGGGTGTCGCGGGCTCCACCGTGCACGTACGCGGCACCGGGTTCGGCACCGACATCCGGCAGGTCGCCGCGACGATCCACGGCGCGTCGCTGACCGTCCGCGGCGTGACCGACACCGAGCTCACGCTCGAGCTCCCCGCGGGCGCGACGAGCGATCGGATCGCCGTCTCGATCCACGGGCTTCCCGCCGTGCAGTCGCACGATCCCTTCGAGGTGCTCGTGCCCGTCGCGATCACGTCGTTCGCGCCCGAGCAGGGCGGCACCGGCGCCGAGGTCACGATCACGGGCACGGGCTTCTCGCCGACCGCATCGCACGATCACGTCACGCTCTCGGGCCTTCCCTGCCCGGTGCTGCGCGCGAGCGCGACCGAGCTGCACGTGCGCATCCCCGCCGCCGCGAGCGGGCCGCTCTCGGTCGAGGTCGATCACGCCGGGAGCGCGCGCACGCCCCGTCCCTTCGTCGTCACGAACCCTCCGGTCTTCGCGAGCTTCGAGCCTGCGATGGGGCTGCCCGGGAGCGTCGTGCACGTGCGCGGCAGCGCCTTCGGCGACCAGCCGACGCTGATCGAGGTGAGCTTCGGCGGGCGCGTCGCCACCGTGCAGTCGGTCACGCCCACGCAGCTCGACGTGCTCGTGCCCGACGGCGCCACGACGGGGCGCATCACGGTCACCGTGCGCCTACAGGGGACGGCGAGCAGCGCGACCGACTTCCGCGTGCTCGCGCCGATGAGCGTGAGCGCCGTCGAGCCGGCCACGGCGTATCCGGGGCAGACGGTGCTGATCCGTGGCACGGGTCTGGCGGCCGACGGGCTCGCCGTCACCTTCGCGGGCGCGCGTCGCCCGGCCACCGTCACGGCGCGCACCGCGAGCGAGATGCGCGTCGTGGTCCCTGCCGACGCGCAGACCGGCAACGTCACGGTGCGCACGGCCGATGGGCGCACGGGCGAGACGGCCTTCACGCTCGCGCCGACGCCCGAGGGCCTCGGCTTCACGGAGCTCGTCCCGGCCTGCACGCACGCGGGCTGCACGGTGATCGCGCGCGGGTGGGGCTTCGCGGCGCGCGGACAGACGGTCACGATGGGCGGCCAGCGCGCGCGCGTGCGCCGCGTGAGCGCGTACGAGCTCGAGGTGACGATCCCCGCCCGCGTGCCGCCGGGGCCGACCCCGATCCACGTCGAGGTGCGCGGCGCGGCGGCCGTCGACTCGCCGCCCGTCGCGGTGACGGCGCCCTGACGCGCGCGAGCGGCCCCGGATGGTGCAAGGAATCCCGCTCGGTCCCTACCGGCTCGTTCGCAGGCTCGCGACGGGCGGCATGGCCGAGATCTTCCTCGCGCGCCAGGACGGCAAGGACGGCTTCTCGCGCGAGCTCGTGGTCAAGCGCATCCTGCCGCACCTCGCGGCCGATCCCGACTTCCGCCGCATGTTCCAGGGCGAGGCGCGCCTCGCCGCGCACCTCTCGCACCCGAACGTCGTGCACGTCTACGACTACGGCTCGGTCACGGAGAGCACGGGCGACGAGACGTTCTATCTCGCGATGGAGCTCGTGCGCGGCGTCGACCTGCGCGCGCTCATCCTGCGCGCCGCCGAGGGCGCCATCGCGCGCCACGAGCCTTTCGCGGTGCCGCCGCACCACGCGGCGAAGATCTGCTCGTTCGTCTGCGAGGCGCTCGCCTACGCGCACGACCTCGTCGTCGACGGCAAGCGCGCCAACATCGTGCACCGCGACGTCACGCCCTCGAACGTGCTCGTCTCGTTCGACGGCGCCGTGAAGCTCGCCGACTTCGGCATCGCCAAGAGCGTCGCGACGGGCGACGGCGCGACCGAGCACGGCGTGGTGAAGGGCAAGTACAGCTACCTGTCGCCGGAGCAGGCGCGCGGCGAGGCGCTCGATCGGCGGAGTGACCTCTTCAACGTCGGCATCCTGCTCTTCGAGTCGATCCTCGGGCAGCCGCTGTTCCCGCAGCAGGACGGCAAGCTCGGCAAGCGCATGTCGGCGCGCGGCGAGATCCCCGATCGCCTGCGGCTGCGCCGCCTACCGGGCTCGCTCGCGGACGTGGCCGAGCGCGCGCTCGCGCCACGCGCGCAGGATCGCTTCCCCGATGCGCTCGCGATGCGCGCCGACCTCGAGGCCTTCGTGCGGCGCTCGCCCGAGCCGAGCGACACCGTGGAGATCGGCCGCTTCGTGCGCGCGATGTTCCCCGACACGATGGCCGAGGACCGCCGCGCCGTGCGCGCCGCCGGCACGATCGCGAAGTCCGACGTGGCGCCCGCCGTCCGAGCGCGCACGGCGCTGCTCGACGACCCCTTGGTGCAGAGCGCCGAGACGGTGCTCGGCGAGGGCACGACGGATCCGAGCCCGACGCTCGTCACTTCGGGGACGATCGCGCTCGGGCCCGAGGGCGCCGACCCCACGCCACCCCCCACCACGCGCGGCCCGCTCCCCGGCCCGCCGAGCGCGCTCGCACCTGCGCCGCGCGCGGCTCCACCACCCCGCGTCTCGCTCGAGACCACGCCGATCGTGCGGCGTCCCTCGCGCGCGCCGCTCTGGATCGCGGGCGCGGCGATCGTGCTCGTCGCGGCGATCGCGGGCGGGTACGTCGTCCTCTCCGGCTCGGACGGCCCTCCACCGCCGCCCGACCACGCGCCCTCGCTCCCGCCGCGGCCCACGGGCACGCTCGCCGCGGCGGCCGTCCCGAGCGGGCAGCTGCGCATCGGCACCGATCCCCCGGGAGGCTCGATCGAGCTCGACGGCGAGGCGATCGGCGTGGCGCCGGCCGTACGGACCGTGACGGCAGGAGTCGAGCACGTGGTGCGCGCGGTCGACGAGAGCGGCGCGGAGCTCGCGAGCGAGCGCGTGGTCGTGCCGGCCTCGGGCAGCCACGAGCTCGTGCTCTCGCTGCGCCGCGCGGCGGCGACCTTGCGGGTGGTGACCACTCCCGCGGGCGCGTCGGTGCGCATCGACGGTGCCCTCCTCGGCGAGACGCCGCTCGCGCTCGACGTCGCGCCGACGCCACACCACGTCGAGGTCTCGCTCGTCGGCTACGAGGCGATCAGCGACGACGTCACGTTCTCGAGCCCGGGCGAGCAGGCGATGCTCTCGTTCGCGCTCCGGCGCGAGCGCGTGCGTGGCGGCGAGCCGCATCGGCCCGCCGTGCCTCCGCGCGGCGCCGGCACGCTCCGCATCGCGACCGACCCGTACTCCGAGGTCTACGAGGGCTCGCGTCACCTCGGGACCACGCCGCTCCAGATCGCGCTCCCGGCCGGGCACCACACGCTCTCGCTTCGCTCGCCCGGCCATGCGGCGCGGAGCGCGGACGTGGAGATCCGCGCCGACGAAGTGACGCGCCTGCGCCTGAGCTTGTGACGACGCCGCGCGCTCAACGCGCGAGCTGATCGACGGGCCGGAAGCGCGCCGCGTCGCCGTGCAGATGACGCTCGAGCCAGGCACGGCGCGCGCTCCGCACGCGGCGGTCTCGCAGCTCGTCGAGCACCGGAACCCGCCGGCGCACGAGCTCGCTCACGAGCAGGAACGGCGCGCGAGCGAGCGGAAGCGCGACGAGCGGAAGCGCCGGAGGCAAGCGCGCGCCGCGGTACGTGCTGCTCGCCGCGAACAGGCGCGTCATCGCGAGGTGCTCGGCGTGCTCGAGCCGATCGCGCAGGCTCGCCTTCTCGCTGGGCGCGAACGCGAGGCCGTAGCCCCGCGCGAGCGTGAGCCCGTCCTGGCCTGCGCTCGAGGAGCCCTTGAGCGCCGCCACGAACGAGAGGCGCAGGGCGTCGCCGACCGTCTCGGGGAACGCCGTGAAGCGCACGCCCATGACGTGCCCGACGTAGCGCCAGAAGTGGAGCAGATCGCGCATGTCCTCGGTGCTCGTGCGGTAGCCGAGGACGTGCATCGCGATCCCGGGCGCCACGCTGCCGCCGAGGAGCGTGAGCGTGGCGTCGCCTTGGCTGATGGGAACGCCCCACGCTTCGCGCTTCCACTCGGCGTGCGAGAGGAGCTTGCGACGAAGGACGGAGTGCATGACGCGCACCTGCAGCGCCGAGGCGAAGCCAGGCGCGAAGCGATCGAGCCCGCCCGGCTCCGAGACGTCGATCCAGAACGACGCCGTCTCGAGGAAGCGGCGGCGCGCCGTGCCGCCGGCGTAGGCGCCAGTCAGCACGAGCGGCTTGGCGACCGAGCTCTCGCGGTAGGCGCTCGCGGTGATCGCGCCGGCGAAGCGGAAGACGTCGATGCCGTAGTGGCGGAACACGCGGGCGCCGCGCGCCACCCGCGCAGGATCGAGCCAGGCCGGCCTCGCCTCCGCGTCGCGGATCAGGCGCACGAGGGCGGGCGATGCCTCGGGGACGGCGTCGATCCCGTGGGTGATCGCGCGAGAGAGAAGGCCGCGCGCTCTCGCGGCGTCGCGGCCCGCGTAGGCGTCGGCGACGTAGGCGTCGGCGACCGGATCGCCATCGAAGTAGGCGGCCGCGAACGCGCGCGCCACGTCGTCGTCCGGGGCGGGGTCGACCCCGGTCAGCCCTCGGATCAGCGCGCGGGTGGCGCGCACGGCGGGGTGACGGGCACGCTCGAAGAAGCGGAAATCCGTGGGGACCTCGTCGGCCATCCGGAGAGGATAGAGCGGCCGGCCGGCACCGTGGCGAGCCTGACCGCGCGGACCGTGATGTTTCTCGGTCACGAATCGCCGCGTCGTCGCCACGTGCTGACGGATGCCCCGCCTCGCCCTCGCCCTCGCCTCGCTGGTGCTCTCGCTCGCGCTCGGCCCCGTCGTGCGCGCTCAGCCGCCTCCCGCGCCGCCCGATCACGTGGAGCGGCGCACGGCGGTGCTCGAGGGTGACGTCCCCGTGCGCGTCGCGACGCGCTGGTCGGCCGAGACGAGCACGAGCGGCACGTCGATCGCGATCGGCGACGCCGCGCCCGTCGTGCTGGTGCGCGGCGCGAGCGCGGCCGCCGTGGAGGCGGGCGAGCACGGCGCGATCGTCGCCTACGAGTCCTACGAGGACGCGCATCCCTTCCGCTGGCGGACGATCCGACGCGTCGACGGCCACGACGTGCTCGGCGACGAGCACACCACCGGCCGGCCCATCGCACGCGCAGGCGACATTCCCTTCGCCGTCGCGATCGCGGCGATCCCGGGGCGCGGCTTCGCGCTCTTCTTCGAGGAGATCCAGTCCGACGATCCGACGGCGGCGCGGACCTACTTGTTGGTGGTCGACGCCGACGGCGCGCCGAGCGGTCCGATGTTCGAGATCGCAGTGCCGTGGCCACTCGCCGGCGCAGCGTGGGACGGAAGTGGCTACCACCTGGCGCTGATCTATCCGGGTGGCGGCGGCGGCATGCGCCTGTCGATGGTCCAGATCACGGAGCAAGGCGCGCCACGACAGCATCCCGACTGGTCGAGCGAGCCCGGCGAGATCGCCGACGTGCACCTCGTCACCGAGGGCGCGAGCGTCGTGGCGCACTATCGACGCGACACGCACTGGCTCGCCGCCGACGTCACCGCGATCGCGAGCTGGGGACAGAACCGACGCCACGCGACCGAGCACGGCACCCTCGGCGAGGGCGTGACGATCGGGGCCGATGGTGCCGGGCACCTCACGCGCATCGCCGAGCACGACGACGGCCTCGCGCCGGCGCGTTGACGCCGCCCCGCGAGGGTCGCTTCACTGGAACGGATCCATCAGCTCGTGACCGATGGGCGAGACGCGATGCGTGGTCGCCGGCGGCGCGGAGACGGGTGGCGCGGAGGCCGGCCGCGCCGAGGTGGGCGGCGGCGTGCCGTGCCGTGGTCGGTGCGCCGGCAGTGGCGCCGCGCGAGGGGAGCCGCTCGCGGGTGGGTCGAGCGCGCGTGGGATCTCGACCGGTGGTGCACCGATCGCCGTCGCGGGAGGCGGCGCGAGCGGCGCGGTGCTCGCCACGGGCGCGGATGGCGGCATGACGGCGAGCGCGCGCGGCGCCGGTCGATGCGCGATCCACCACGCGATCGCCGCGACCGCGAGCATCGCGAGCACCCCCCCCGCGAGCGCCGCCGGCCGGCGTGTCACCGGAAGCGCTGGCGGCGGCGTCGGCGCCGGTCTCGGCGCGGGCGCCGCAGGCGGTGCGTGCACGGCGGTCGGCGGGATCCCCTTCACGACGCCGAGATCCACCCGCTGTTGCGGCGCGCGCGCCGGCCGCGCATCGATCGTCGCCTCGTCGGGCTGGGCGCGCACGAACGGCGCCGCCTTCGCATCCCCGGGCCGGCGCAGCACCGCGCTACCCAGCGCCGCACGCATGGCGGCCGCGCTCTGGTAGCGCTGCGACGGATCGCGCGCCATCGCGACGCGGATCACCTCGCAGAGATCGGGCGAGGCCCCGGGGCGCCGCTCCACGACGTCGCGCGGCGGTCCTCGGCCCACGCTCGCGATGAGCTCGAGCGTGTGCGACGCGGCGTAGGGGCTGACGCCGGCGAGCGCCTCGTAGAGACACGCGCCCATCGAGTACACGTCGCTCCGCGCATCGACCGGATCGCAGCGCAGCTGCTCGGGCGACATGTACATCGGCGTGCCGATGACCATCCCGCGCTGCGTCAGCTTCGGAAGCGCGCCCTCCTCGAGCATCTTCACGATCCCGAAGTCGAGCACCTTCACGAGCACCCCGCTCGCGAGGGGCACGAGGAACACGTTCGAGGGCTTGAGATCGCGATGCACCATGCCGGCCGCATGCGCCGCCGCGAGGCCGTCGAGCGCCTGGAGGCCGATGGTCACGACCTCGCTCTCGGGCAAGGGACCCTGCTCTTGGATGCGGCTCGCGAGCGAGCGCCCCGGCAAGAGCTCCATCACCAGGATCGGCCCGACCGCCGCGTCGCGGACGAGCTCGGAGACACCGACGACGTTCGGATGGCTCAGCCGCGCCGCCGCGCGCGCCTCCCGCTCGAAGCGCGCGAGCTGTTGCGGATCGGCGCCTGCACCGTCGTGCAGCACCTTGAGCGCGACCGGACGATCCATCGATTGATCGACGGCCTCGAACACCGCCCCCATCCCGCCGGCACCGAGCCGGCGGAAGACTCGAAAGCGCTCGGCGAGCACCGTCCCGACCGGAAGCTCGAGCGTGCTCATCGCGGCCGCGATTCCACTCTCGCCGCCACGCGAGACCACGCCCGAGCCCGAGACCGCATCGAGCGTCTCGAAAGCACCCCGCATGCCCGCCGAACGGCCGCGCGATCCGGGCCACGGAGGAAGGTCGCGCGTCCCGCCCAGACGCAGCGCGCGTCAACTGCGCACGCGCCCGCGCCGAGGCGTCAGGAGAGCTTCTTCTTCTTGAGCAGATCGCCGAGCGAGCCCATGCGCGCCTGATCGCGCGTGGACGCCTTGTACGTGTCGAAGTCGGCCCGCTCGGCGTCGTCGAGCGCCGCCTTGATCGACAGGCGCGGCCCGCGGCGCCCGCCATCACCGGCATCGATGATCTTCGCGGTGATGCTCGCGCCGGTGGGGAACTCGCGGCGCAGATCGGCGCCCGGCTTGGTGCCCGTCTCGGCGTTGGGGATCACGCCGCGGCCCGCGCGGCCCGAGCTGCCCTCGAGCTGGACGACGACGCCGAAGTTCTCGACCTTCTCGACCTTCGCCGTGACGATGCGCCCGACGACGATCGAGGGCCCACGGTCCTCGCTGCCGACCTGCGCGCCCTCGGCCGCGAGCGCGAGCCCGATGCGGCGCTTGACGGGATCGACCGAGAGCACGCGCGCGAGGATCGACTGGCCGATCGAGAGCGCGTCCTGCGGATGCTTCACGCGCGCACCGAGCTCGCTCACGTGGAGCAGGCCCTCGACGCCCGTCGCGATGCGCACGAACGCGCCGAACTCCACCAGCCGCGTGACCTGGCCGGCCACGACGCGGCCCACCGGCGCGACGGCCTCGATCGCCTGCCAGGGATCGGCCGCGAGCGCCTTGAGCGATAGCGTGATCTCGGTCTTGTCGCCCTTCTTCTCGATGCCCTTGATCTGCACCTCGACGGCGTCGCCGATGGAGACGACGTCCTCGGCCTTCACGCGCTCGTGCGAGAGCTCGCGGAGCGGCACGAGGCCCTCGATGCCGCCCACGTCGACGAACGCACCGAAGTCGCGCAGCTGGGTGACGCGCCCGCGCTTGATCTGGCCGACCTCGAGCGAGGCGAGCGTCTGCTCGCGCGACTGCTTGGCCTCGCGCTCGAGGAGCGCGCGGCGCGAGACGACGACGTTGCGCGCCTCGACCTTCGTCACGAGGAACGAGAGCGAGCGGCCGACGAACTGCGTCGTGTCCTGCACGAAGCGATCGTCGAGCTGCGAGGCCGGGCAGAACGCGCGCACGCCGCCGAGGTCCACCTCGACGCCGCCCTTGTTCACCGCCACGACCTTGCCCTCGACGGGCGTGCCCTGCTCGAGGGCGATCTTCAGGTGATCGACGTTCGCTTCGCCCTTGCCGAAGCGCTTGGCCAGGCGAATCGAGCCCTCGGTCGAGACGACGAAGCCGCGCACGCGGTCGCCCGGCTTCACGAGGGGCTTACCGCCCGCGTCGCTCAGGTCCGGCAGCTCGAAGTACGCCTGCTGCTTGTCGTCGAGGTCGACGAGGACCGCGTCCTTGCCGACGTGACCGACCACGCCCTCGACCTCTTCGCCGACCGAGACGCGACGCTGCTTGGCGACGACGATGTCGCCGCGGGTGAACATGTCCTTGAAGCTCTCGCCCTTCGCCATGGCGGCGCGAACCTAGCAGCGAAAACGGCGCAGGAAAGGGCGATTTTCGGGGCGCTCACCCGACCGCGCGATCCGGGTCGATCCCATCGGCGCGCAGGGCCTCGGCGCTGGCCTCGGCGGGCTGGGTTCCGGGCGGATGGGTGTACCAGCCGGCCGGATCGGCCGTCTCCGGCTCGTCCCGGACCTTCAGAACCGTGAACATGCCCCCCATCTCGATGGTGCCGAAGGGCCCGGGCCCGCCGCGCATCGGCAGGCTGTTGCCCGGCATCGGCATGTCCATGTCGCCCATCCCGCCCATGCCGGTGGTGCCCATCGTCATCGCGCCCGGGACCGAGCGCGAGAGGCGCGCGTCGACGGCGTCCATGCGCGCGCCGACCATCGCCGGAAGCCCATGCCCCATCTGCGTCATGATGTGGTGGGTCATGTGACAGTGCATGGCCCAGTCGCCCGGCTCGGTCGGCGTCATCTCGATCACGCGCGTCGAGCCGACGGGCACGAGCACGGTGGTCTCGGGCCGCCGCGCGCTCGCCGGGATCTCGCCGCCGTCGGTCGCCGTCTCGTGGAACCAGAGGCCGTGGATGTGGATCGGGTGGTGATCCATCGGCGAGAGGTTGCCGAGGCGGATGCGGACGCGCTCGTTCGTGCCCACGAGGAGCGGCTCGGTCGCGGGAAAGATCTTCCCGTTGAACGTGAGCACGTTGAAGTCGTTCATCGCGTTCGGATCGGGACGGCGCGCGCCCACGTCGACCGTCCACTCGTGCGTCATCAGCACGAAGTCGCGATCGACCGCCGGGCCGCGCGGAGTGCGCGGATGCACGACGATCATGCCCACGCAGCCGAGCGCGATCTGCGTCATCTCGTCGTAGTGCGAGTGGTACATGAAGGTGCCCGCGTGCCGGAGCTCGAGCTCGTAGGCCCACGTCGCGCCGGGCGGGATCGGCGGCTGCGTGAGCGCCGAGACGCCGTCCATGCCGTTCGGGACGATCATCCCGTGCCAGTGCACCGTCGTCGGCTCGGGCAAGCGATTCGTCACGTAGATGCGGAGGCGTTCGCCTTCGGTCGCCTCGATCGTCGGCCCTGGCGTGCGGCCTTCGTAGCCCCACACGCGGCAGACGAGGCCGGGCGCCAGCTCGTGATCGAACTCCGAGGCGACGAGGTGGCCCACCTTCACGCCGCCGACGTCGCGCAGCGGGAGCGTGGCGCCATTCGGCGTGACCACCGAGGGCTGGCCGCCGGGGAAGCTCGAGGGGGAACGAGGGCGCGCGCTGCGCGCCGGTGCGGGCGCGGTGGCTTGCGCGAGCACGTCGCGAGGCTGGGCGAGCAGGACCACGCCCGTCGCGCCTCCGAGGCGCATGAAGCTCCGGCGATCCATCAGAGCTCCTCCGTCGTCGACATCGGGGCGCGCGGCGGCCTCGCGCTCGCCTCGCGGCGAACCACGTGCCCGGCGAGGAGCGCGTCCATCGCAGCCGCCTCGGTCCAGTACTCGGCGCGGGTGTGCACGGAGGCGATCTCGCTGTCCTGTCGCGCGCGCAGCGCCTCGAGCAGCTGGAACACCGAGACCTGCATCGCGTCGTACTGCAGCACGGTCTCGTCGAGCACGCGCTGGCGCGCCGGCACGACGATGGCCTCGTAGTGATGGGCGCGGAGGGCCGACGAGAGAACGCGCGCCCGCGCCTCGCGCGCGGCCGAGCGGACCTCGATCGCCGTGCCGACGTAGCGCTCGAAGGCGGCATCGAGCGCGTGCTCGTGCATGGCGACGCGGCCACTTCCCTGGTCGAAGATCGGCAGGCGCAGCGCGACGCCGCCGCCGAGCGCCGTGGAGGGCGCCGCCATCGTGGTGTCGGCCGTGCCGATGAGCGCGTGCAGATCCACGAGCAGCTCGGGCAGGAGCGCCTCCGTGCGCGCGAGGCCGGCGCGCCGCGCGTGGCCCACCATCGTCGCCGCGAGCGCGCGGAGCGCGAGGCTCGCATCGACGGCGCGCGTCTCGAGGTCCTCGGGATCGGCCGGCGCCTCGGGCGCGGGAGCGAGGGCCCCGGCGATCGTCCACGCCGTGTCGTCCCCGTGCAGGCCGAGCAGGCGCTGGACGTGCTCGCGCGCGACGAGCGCCTCGAGCTCGCGCTCGGCCACCGCGACGCGCTCTTCCTCGAAGGCGGCCTCGCGCACACGCACGTCGAGCGGGCGCAGGTTTCCCGCGTCGCCGAGCGCCCGTGCTGCATCACGGGCCGTCAGCTGCGCCTCGAGCGCGCGCTGCGCGATGGCGAGCGACTCCTCGGCGGCCGCGAGCGCGTAGAACGCCGCGCGCACCTCGTAGCCCGTCTCGAGCACGGCCTCGGCGGCGTCGAAGCGGGCTGCGTCGAGATCGGCGCTCGCCGCCTCGGACCGGAGCGGCGCCAGCACGACGCTCGCGACGTCCCACTCGACGCGCATCGCGACGGCCGACTGCCGCTCCGGCGTGAGCTCGGCCTCGACGGTTGGGTTCGCGAGCAGGCCGGCCGTGAGGAGCCGACTGCGCGAGATGCCGAGCTCGCGCAGCGTCGCGCGCAGCTCGCGGTTGTTGGCCATCGCGATGCGCACGGCCGCGTCGGCGTCGAGGGGCGCCGCCAAGATCTCGTCGACCTCGGTCGCCGGCGCGTCGTCGACCGGGCCGCTCACGTCCGCGAGCGTGGTCGCGTGGGTCAGCGTGCGCAGATCGTCCACGTCGCCGCGAACGCTCGTCGACACGCACCCGGCGAGCGGCATCGCCGCGACGAGCGCGAGAGCGAGGCCCTCAATGCGCATGGGCTTCTCCCCCCTCGCTCGGCGCGGGCATCACCATGCCGGGGTGGTGATGGTGGTGGTGCATCGCCGCCGGCGCCTCCGCGCGGTCGGCGAGGCCCGCCCATCCTTCGCTGGGCGCGCCCGGGGGCGGCGGCTCCTCGGAGAGCGCGCGCCCGATCACCGGCCGCGACGCCGCCGCCGCCTCGACCGACGCTGCCGAGCGCGCCGAGTACACCTGGGGCGCCGAGGCACAGCCCGCGAGCGCCAGAGCCAACCACGGAGATCGCTTCATCGAGCCGCTATAGCGGCTCACGAGCCTTCCGTGACCGTCTCGATGCGCGAACGCGCACGCCCGCGCCTCCGGGCGTGCGCTCGCGAGATCAAGGGCAGAAGCGGCGCTCGGGGAGCGCGCACCTCCCGTCGGGCGCGCACCGCCGGCTGAAGCACTCCTCGTCCTGCCCGCACGTGCCGCCGAGCGGCTGCCTCGGCGTGCAGACCGAGACGATGCACACGTCCTCCGGCACGCACGCGGAAGGATCGAAACAGTCGGCGCCCTCGCTCTGCACCGCGGCGCACGTCTGCGGCGAGCCCTGGCACGCATAGCCCTGGGGGCACACCGCTTGGCCGCCGCAGCTCTCGCCGGCCGACGGATTCGCCGCGCAAACCGACCCGTGGTCGAAGTCGCAGAAGAGCCCGAGGCCGCACTGCGTGGCCGGATCGACGTTGCCGCCGTCGAAGGCGTTCACGCACGCATCGCCGACGCCCGCCTGCCGAAGACCGCGCAGCGTCCGACAGATGCCGCCCGAACAGCGCAGTGCGCCATCGCAGCCGCCGAGCGCGTCACAAGCCTGCCCGACCCCGGGCCGCGCGCTCGTGTCCGCGTCGCAGATCCCGGCGGCCGTGCATCGAAGGCCGGCGTCGCAGGGCGCCGCCGCGCAGGAGGCGCCGCGCTGCGCGAAGTCCACGCAGACGCCGGCGCACGAGCAGATGCCCTGCGTGCACTCGGCCGTGCGCGCGCAGCTCGCGCCCGTCGCGAGCGTCCCGTGCAGCGCCGCGCGGCAGTCGACGGGCCACGCGGTGTCGTCGGGGATCTGCCCCGAGATGCAGACCGCGGCATCGAGCGCGGAGAGGCATCGACCGGCCATCGCCGCATCGAACGCGACGGCGGGATCGGTGAGAAGCGAGGCGTAGAGCCCACGGGTCGCCGTGAGACAATGGCCCATGGAGAGGTGCTGCTGCGCGAAGCCCAGGTCTGCCGCGGCGCACTCGTACGCGGCGCCACATGCGACACTCGCCATGGCCGTCACGAGCTCGTCCGCCGTCGTGAGCGGCGCCGACGCGTCGAGCGTCGACGCGGCATCGGGCGCGCTCGACGCATCGGGCGCGGCCGCATCGGCCAGGGTGGGCGCGTCCTGGCTCGCCGCGTCGCGCGCGCCGCCATCGACGTCGGTGGTCGGCGAAGGGCCCGGACAGCCCGCGACCGCGGTCGCGGCCATACCGGCGAGGAGAGGGAGGAAGCTGGCTCGAAAGAAGTTCATCGTGGACCTCATCGGCTCGCGCCGGAGCAAGCGATGCGCCGCCCGTTCCGTGCGCGTCGGCGCGCTCGGCGTGAAGACGGCTGCACGCCGGTGTGCGCCGCACTGCACAGCGTGCCCCGCACGCACGAACCGGCGCGCGCGCGATCAGGCCTGGCCGGTCTTCTCCAGCCACGAGCAGGTGCGCTCGATGCCCTCGGCGACCGTGACGCGCGGCTCGTAGCCGAGCTCCTTGCGGGCGCGCTCGATCGAGAAGTAGTGGTGCGTGCACATGTAGCGGATCGCGAAGCGCGTGAGGCCGTCCTCGGGCGAGAGCTCGCCGCCACGCAGGGCCTCGAAGCCCTCCTTGATCGCGGCGATGCCGTACACGAGCTGGTGCGGCACGCGGTAACGGATCGGCGGCAGCTTCAGGCGGTCGAGCACGCGGCGCACGAAGTCCCAGAAGGGCATCGGCTCGCCGTTCGTGATGAAGTACGCGCGGCCCGCGACGGGCGAGCCCACCTCGAGCTTGTCGCCCGCGAGCAGGAGCGCGTCGACGAGGTTCTCCACGTACGTGTAGTCGCTGAGCCAGGTGCCGGTGCCGACCTGCACCTTCAGGCGCCCGGCACGCGCGTGGGCCAGCACGGCCGGCAAGAAGCGGCCGTCGTAGGCGCCGTAGATCACGTGCGGACGGAGTGAGGCGGTCGCGAGCGTCCGATCGTTCTCGGCGAGCACGAGCTTCTCGGCGGCGATCTTCGCGTCGGCGTAGGGCGCCTGCATGGTGCGCGGGTACGGAAGCGTCTCGTCGCCGTTCTCGATGTTCTTGCCTTCGTAGACGACGCTGCCGCTCGAGACGTAGACGAGCTTGCGCACGCCTTCCTTGCGGCACGCCTCGATCACGTTGCGCGTGCCCTCGAAGTTCACCTTCCGCACGTAGTCGACGTGCGTCTGCTTGGTGTGGACCGCGCTCGCGTTGTGGAAGACCACGTCGGCGCCGCGGATCGCCTTTCGCACGCTCTCGGGATCGGTCACGTCGCACTGCACGAAGGTGCCGGCGACCTTCTCGCCGTAGGGCTCGCTGGGCGCGCGGAGATCCGCGTTCCGCACGTCGTCGCCGCGCGCGGCGAGGCCGTTCACCAAGTGCCGCCCCACGAACCCGCCGCCGCCCGTCACCACACTCGTCGTCATGTCTTGCTCTCTTCGAGCGCTGCGCGCGCCGCGCGCAGGCCGATCATCATGCTGGGCGCGTTGAGCGCCGACACCGGGGTCGTCGGCATCACCGACGCGTCGGCCACGCGCAGCCCTTCGATGCCGCGCACGCGGAGCGACGTGTCGACGACCGAGGCCTCGTCCGTGCCCATGCGGCAGGTGCCGGCGAAGTGGTAGGTCGTGATGAGGTTCTTCTCGACGTAGCGCGCGATCGCGTCGCGGCTCTTCACGAAGGGCCCTGGCATCAGCTCGCGCGCGCCCGCGTCGGCGAGGCCTTTGGCCTTCGTGATGCGGCGCGCGACGCTCACGCCCTGGACGAGCGTGTCGAGATCGTCCGGATGCGAGAGGTAGCGCGGATCGAGGCGCGCCGGCGCGAGGGGGTCGGCCGAGCGCAGCGTCAGCGTGCCGCGGCTCCGGGGCTTGCCGAGGATGACGATCACGCCGAAGAGGTGATCGACGAAGCGCTGCACGGGCGGGAGCGCGAAGGCCGCGGCGATCGCGCCACGGATCACCTTCTTGCCGGCGGGCCCGTAGAGGCGCGGCGGGAGCACCTGGCCGGGGAGCACGCGCTGCGTGGCTTCCTTCATCGCCGAGCGCGCGGGCCAGAAGACGTAGCAGCTGTCGCTCTGCCCAGGCGGCAGCGGTGACTCCTGCCGCGTGCGGAAGAACGAGTAGAGCTGCGGCGCGAAGAAGTCGACCTCCAGCTTCGCGTGGTGGAACGTCGGCACGTTCGGGTGGTCGTGCAGGTTCTCGCCGACCTGCGCGCGATCGGCGACCACCGAGATTCCCAACGAGGAGAGCGCTGCGCCCGGCCCGATGCCGGAGAGAAGGAGGATGCGCGGCGACTCGAGCGCGCCCGCCGAGAGGATCACCTCGCGACGTGCGCGGAGCGTCTCGCGGCGGCCCTGCTTCTCGACCTCGACGCCGACGGCGCGCCCGTTCTCGATCACGACGCGCAAGACGCGCGTGTGCGTGCGGACGTCGATCTCCTTCCGACCGCGCACGAAGGCGACGTAGCCGTTGCGGCGGTCGGGGCCCTCGAAGTTCATCCACTCGTAACCGATCGCGTTGCCGAGGTGGCCGTCGTGGAAGTCCTCGCTGCGCCGGAAGCCCACTTCTTCGGCGGCGGAGACGCAGGCCTCGGTGAACTTCGTCGGCGCCTTGCGGTTCAGGCGCAGCCGCGCCTCGAGCGCCTCGAAGTGCGGCACGAGGTCGTCCCAGCGCCAGCCGACCGGCCACTCGGCGAAGTCCTCGCGCGCGCCGCGCGTGTAGACCATCGCGTTGATCGCGCCGCTTCCGCCGAGCACGCCGCCCGTGCCCATGAAGATGCGCTGCTTGCCGGCCTTCGCCTGCGGCTCGCTGAAGCGCTCGAGGAACACGCCGTCGTCGACGAACGCGTCCTTGTAGCCGTCCGCGCGCAGCACGGCCGGATGCTCGTCGGCGCTCGGGCCGCGCTCGATCAAAGTCACCGAGGCGCCGCCATCGGCGAGCACACCGGCCGCCACGCAGCCGGCCGACCCGCCGCCGACGACGATGAAGTCGACGAGAGGAGTGCCCGTCACGGAGCGACCGGAAGGGAGCGCGCGCAGCGCGCGGACGGAAGGGCGCGGAGGGGCGAGCCGATCATCGCTTCGCCTCCGCTCAGGACCCGAAGAACGAGCGCACGATTCGCCCGACGCCGCGCAGGCGGCGGCGCACGCCGCGGCCGTACATGAGATCGAGCGTGCCGCTCGTCACGCCGAAGTCACGCGGCGAGACCGGGTACACCTTGCTGGCGAACGAGAAGGGCAGCCGATCGTCGAGGACGGACTTCACGTTGCACATCGCGCGCAGCCCCTCGCGCCCGTTGATGCGCCCGAAGCCGCTGTGCTTCACGCCGCCGAACGTGAGGTCCTGCGCCATGTAGCTCATGCCGCCGAAGTCGTTGATGCCCGTCATGCCGGCCTCGAGCGCCGACGCGATCTTGCGCGCGCGCTCGCGGTCGCCCGAGAACACGCTCGAGCCCAGGCCGAAGCTCGTGCCGTTCGCGATCTCGATGGCCTCCTCGTCGCGGTCGTACGCGCAGATCAACAGCACCGGGCCGAACGTCTCTTCGCGCATGATGTCCATGCTCGGCTTCACGTCGGCGAGGATGGTCGGCTCGAAGAACTCGCCCTTCCCCTCGAGCGCGCGCTTGCCGCCGCTCACGACGCGCGCGCCCTGCTCGACCGCGCGCTTGACCAGCTTCTCGACGACCTGGAGCTGGAGCGGTGTGGCCATGGCGCCGATGTCGACGATCTCGCCCTTGCGCGAGGGTCCCTGGCGCATCGCGCGAACGTGGCTCGCGATCTTCTCCTCGAACGCGCGCGCGACGCTGCGCTGCACGAGGATGCGCTCGCTCGCGACGCAGTTCTGGCCGCAGTTGATGAACGTGCCGGCGAGCGCGCCGTGCACGGCCGCCTCGAGGTTCGCGTCGTCACAGACGATGAAGGGGTCCTTGCCGCCGAGCTCGAGCACGACGGGCGTGAGCGTCTGCGCAGCCGCCGAGAGCACGCGCTTGCCGTTCTCGACCGAGCCGATGAACACGAGGGTGTCGACGCCCGACTCGACGAGCGCGCGGCCCGTGCGACCGTCGCCCTGCACGATCTGCACGAGCTCGGGGTCGTGGCCTTCGCGCTCGAGCGCGTCGCGGATCAGCTCCACGAAGGGCCCGCTCGACCACGCGACCCACTCGCTGGGCTTCACGACGTAGCCGTTGCCGGCCGCGAGCGCGGGGATGGCCGGGTTCATCACGTTCTGGAGCGGGTAGTTCCACGGAACGATCGCGCCGACGACGCCGAGCGGATGGAACTCGAGGCGCGCGCGCTTGTGGGCGAGCACGCCCGACGAGACCGTCTCGGGCGCGAGGTGCTTCTCGGCGTTGGCGATCGTCCAGCGGAGCTTCTCGCAGACCGTCCAGATCTCGCCCATGAGCGCGTTCTCGCGCGTCTTGCCGGAGTCGCGACAGACCAGCTCGACGATGCGCTCCTCGTCGTCGAGGATCCGATCGAGCAGGCGGCCCAGCACGCGGCGGCGCTGCTCGAAGGTGGTCTTGCGCCACGCCTTCTGCGCCTCGCGCGCGCGGGCGACCTTCTTCTTCACGTCGTCGGGCGTCGTGATGGCGACGGTGCCGAGCGATTCACGCGTGGCGGGATCGAAGCAGGGGATGACGTCGGGGCGGGCCGGATCGACGGCGGCGAGCTGCATGGTCATGGCTCTCAGGCGGAGGTTCCGAAGAGGAAGTCCGGAATCGGCGTCAGCGACGAGTAGTTCCGCGTCCCGTCGTCCTTGTGGTGGATGGAGTGCTTCTTCGCGAGGAAGTCGAGCGGCCGCATGAGCGCGCCGCCGAACTGCAGGCCCGAGTGCACGACGATGTTCAGCGTCGAGTGGAAGAAGAAGAGCACCGAGTAGCCGGCGACGCTCATCGGCCCGAGCACGAGGCCGTACATCCACACGCACGCATTCAGGAGCGCCAGGCCCGCGAAGAGCTCGACGGGATGCAGGTAGAACGACTCGAGCGCGCTCGGGTTGCGCGCGCGGTGGTGGACCGCGTGTACGTGCCGCATCAGGCGCTTGTGGTGCATCAGGCGGTGCAGGAAGTAGTAGAGGAAGTCGTAGAAGAGGATCACCGCGATCGGATCGACGATCACGCGCCAGCTCGGGCCCGTCTCGGTGATGCCCGTGCCCCAGAGGCCCTGCGTGAACAGGAAGATGAACAGGAGCGAGAGGCCGCTGCTCATCAGGAAGTAGCGCGCGCGCTCGCCGGTCGAGACGCGCAGCGGCGGAGAGGGGCTGATGCGACGGCTCGCGAAGCGCGGCGCGTTGTACGCCCAGCCGAGGTAGGCGAGCAGCACGCCCTCGAAGGCGAGGACGGCCACGATGGCGACGTAGAGGGTCAGCACGGCGCCGGAGGATCAACCGCGATCGGCGATTTGTCGACCCGACGAGCGCGTTTTCGCTCGTATTTTCCTTGCGATTGCAAGCGCCGGGGTGCGTGACGACCTACGCAGTCGAGGAATGACACGCGCCTCTCGCGGCGTTCGCGCGGGGTGATGGACGACCCGACCTTCGTCTGGCGCGCGCCGATCGGTACAGTCGTCCTCATTGCGCTCGCCCTGCGTGACCGAGCCCGCACCGGCACGTGGTCGCGCGCCCGCGAGCTGGGCGTCCTCTTCGGCGCGGCGCTCGGCGCGATGGCCTACGCGCTCGCGCACGATGCCGTGACGTGGTCGATCTCGCGCGAGTACTTCTCGATCGGCAAGGGCCTGCCGGAGGCCGCGACCTCGTTCGCGCCGGTCGCTCGGCTCGCGCTGCTCGCGGGCTGGTCCGCCGGGCTCGCCGTCGGGCTCGCGCTCGTGATCGCGAACAATCCCGGGCGTCTCTCGCGGCTGCCCGAGCGGGCGCTCGCCCCCGAGCTCGGGCGCGTCGTCGCGTACGCGCTTCTCGGTGCGGGGACGTGTGCCGCTCTCGGTGCCGCGAGCGAGCCGTGTCTGGGCGTGGCGATCGCCGACGCGGGCGTGCTCTCGCCGCGCAGCTACCTCGTCGCCCAGGGGGCCCACGCGGGCTCGTACCTCGGGGCGGCGCTCGGAGCGGCCGTGAGCGTCGCCCGCGTTCGTCGGGCGCGGAGGTGGCTCAGCGAACGACGACCGTCGCCGAGCCCGGGACCGTCGGCGGTCGCGTGAGCGCGCTGCCCACGACGCCGGCGACGCAGGTCTCCACGGGGGTGCCGCCGAAGGGCGGATCGAGCGCGAGCGTCACGTGGCCGGTGCCGTCCCAGGCGACGCGCATCGAGACGGCGGCTCCGCTCGAGCACGCGAGGACGCTCGCGCGCGCCGCCTGCAGGGTCTCTTCCACGGGAGCGCCCGGCGAGACCGGCGCGACGACGACGCTCGACGAAGAGGCCGCGACGACCGGCGCGGCGGAAGCGCCCACCTGGATCCACCCGCAGTCGACGTCACCGCACCGGAGCTCGAACTGCGCGACGCGCCCGCAGCCCGCGACCGTGTACGCCATCGGCCCGGTCGGGGTGAACGTGCTCGCCGCTCTCGGGCACTGCATGTCGAGCGGCGCGCGCTCCGTGATCGGCGCGATGGGGCGCCAACGCGCGGACACGTAGCGCCCGCGCCCACGCATGAACCCGCCGAAGTCGACGTAGGTGCCGCAGCCCGACACGCGGAACACGCGCTCGGAGATCTGCTCGTAGGTCATCCCGACCGCGGGGCAGGAGGTCTCGCGCGAGGCGACCTCGAGCAGGTGCTGCATCCGGCGCTCGGTCAGACGAAACGGCGTCGCCGCGCGATGGCAGCCCGTCGCCACCGAGGCGAGCGCGCCCACGAAGAGCAGCCAGCGTCCCCCCATGGCGCTCATCCGAGGATGCGGTGGCGCACCGCGTCCCAGCGCAGGCGCGCGGCGTCGGCCGGGCGATCGGCCAGCAGCGACTCGAGCATCGGCTCGACCTCGAAGCGCCAGACGTCCTCGATCGTGTCGCTGAGGTCGTCGCGCAGGAAGTACGAGAGCCCGAGCGCGCGATCGGGATCGCGGATCAGCGAGTCGGCGCGCGCGAGGACCGTGATCAATCCATCGACCGGAAAGCCCGTGCGGGCGTGGTAGCGCCGCAGCGTCTCCGGGTCGGGCGTCACCCGCAGCCACGCGAAGCGGCGCCGTAGCACGTGATCGGGCGTGGGGCGCCGCGCGTCGTGGTGCGCCGCGCTCGCACGCTGATCGGCCTGGCTCATCGTGCCGAGGATCCGCACGTTCGACGGCAGCACGAAGGGCATCTCGCCCGACGCGAGCGGCATGGGCTCGTCGCGCGCCTCGAGCAGGTGCACGAGCTCGCCGAGCACGGTGCCCACGTCCGCGCGCTGCATCTCCTCGAGGATCAGCACGCAGGGCCCGCGCCGCTGCAGCGCCTTCTCCACGAACAGGTAGAAGCGCCCGCACGTGAGCGGCCAGTGCGTCGTCCCGTCCTTGCGGAGCGTAGGCCGGTAGCCCTGCACGAAGTCCTCGTACGAGGTGCCTGGGTGCAGCGCGAGCCGCTGCACGAAGCCGTCGCCGCCACCGACGATGTGCCGCGCGAGCTGGTGCGCGAGGAAGCTCTTGCCGGCGCCGGGCGGGCCGACGAGCACGGCTTGCCCCTTGCGCTCGATCGCGGCCACCCAGCGCGCGAGGAGCGCGGGATCGCGTCCCGTGCGCTCGGTGATCTTCGAGAGCGGGTGCTCCGGCTGCAGGCGCCCGGTCTCGATCGGCTCGACGATCTCGCTCAAGGGGCGGGGGGCGGCCTCGAGCTCGTCGTCGTGCCTCTCGTCCGTCGGGCGAGAGGCGTCTCGTAGCGCATCGCGGATCATCGGCGTCATTGTCGACCTGGCGCGGGCGGCGTGCAATCGGAGCGCGCGAAGTCGCCGGACGCACGTCGGAATCGTGGCAGCATCCGCCGCGTGCAGCGGTGGCGCGGCGTCGTGACGCGGGTGCTCCTCGCCCTCGTGGGCGTGGGGCTGCTCGTGTCGGTGGTGCGCCACGTGGGCACCGACGTGCTCGTGCCCTTGCTCGAAGCGGCGCTCCCGTGGATGCCGCTCGCGCTCCTGCTCGAGGCCGCGCGCATCGGCTGCGACGCGGTCGCTTCGGCGCTCGCCCTCGGGCCGGCGTGGCGACGCATCGGTGCGTGGCGCATGTTCCTCGCGCACGTCGCGGGCCACGGCGTGATGAACCTGATGCCCGGCGGGCGCGGCGCCGCCGAGCTCGTGAAGGCCGGGCTCTTCTACGAGGTGCTCGGCGTGAGCGAAGCGGGCGCGCTCGGCACCACGAACCAAGCGAACGTGCTGATCGCGTCGGCGATCTTCTCCCTGCCGTGCGCGCTCGCGGCCTGGGCGTCGAGCGCCGACCCCACGCTGACGCTCGCGATCGTGCTGCACGCCGTGGTCCTCTTCGCGAGCGGCGTCGGCCTGCGCGTGATGGTCGAGAGCCCCTTCGTCGAGCGCTTCGTGCGGCGGCGCCTCCCGCGCATGGCGGAGGGGTTCGAGCGCTACCAGAAGGTGTCGCGCGCGGGGCCGCGCGTGGGCGCCGGGCCGGTCACCTGGATGATGCTCGGACGCGGCGCGCAGACGCTGCAGTACGCCATCCTCGCGCACGCGGTGGGCATCACGATCGGGCCGGTGCTCGCGCTCACCGTGCAGGGCACGAACCTCGTGGCGGCCGCCGTCGGCGTGCTCGTTCCCGGGCAAGTCGGCTCGGCCGAGGGCGTGTTCATGCTCGCCGCCGAGGCGCTCGGCACCACGCCCGCGCGCGCGACGAGCATCGCGCTGCTCGCGCACGCCAGCGGGATCACCTGGACCGCGCTCGGCCTCGCGGTGCTGTTCTTCTGGCGCGCGCCGAAGCGGCCGGACGACGACGCGCGAGCGGCGTGAGCCTCGGATCTCGGCCGATCAGCGCGCGACGCAGGCGCCGCTCACGCACGCGGGGTGGACCGCCGGACACGCGGGGCAGTCGCCGCACGTGATCGCTTCGCACCGCGTGTCGGCGCAGAGCCGGACGAGCTCGGCGGCGTCGTCGCGGTGCATGACGGTCGGGCACGCGCAGCAGTCGGGGCAGCACGTCGCCGCGAGCACGCACTCGTCGTCGGCGTGGCATCGCGGCGACGGATCGGGAGCGAGCGGCGCCGCGGGCCCGGCACAAGCGGGCGTGAGCGCGAGCGCGAGGACGACGACCAGGCTCCGCACGAGAGGCTCGGCGCACTCGCGTTGGAGCTCGCGCTGCCGTGAAGGGCTCCGACCCATTCGTGTCGACCTTCAGCGCGCGACGCAGGCGCCGCCGACGCACGCGGGATGCACCGGATCACACGCGCGGCAAGACCGGTGGCTGCAGTCGACGGCGGCGCACGTCGCGACCGCGCACGCCTGCTGCGCGAGCCGCGCCTGCGCTCGCGTGACCACCGTGGGGCAGCTGCAGCAGCCCGGGCAGCAGCCGTCGTGGAGCACGCAGTCGGCGTCGGAGCGGCACACGCTGGACGGATCGGGCGCGGCCCCCGACGAGGGCTGTGCCTGCGCGGCCGAGCACGCGACCCCGAAGACAGCCCCGAGAACGACGAAGGCACCACGCATCGCTGCATGGTGCCTCCTTCGAGCCGCGCGGCCAAGACGCCGCGGCGCCGACCCTTCAGCGCTTGTCGACCGGCACGAACTTCCGCGTGGGCGAGCCGAGGTAGACCTGGCGCGGGCGCGCGATCTTCTGCTCGCTGTCGCCGAGCATCTCCTCCCACTGGCAGAGCCAGCCCGGCGCGCGGCCGATGGCGAAGAGCACGGTCATCATGTCGAGCGGCACGCCCATCGCCTGGTAGATGAGGCCCGAGTAGAAGTCGACGTTCGGGTAGAGCTTGCGCTTCACGAAGTACTCGTCCTCGAGCGCGATGCGCTCGAGCTCGACGGCGATGTCGATGAGCGGGTTCTTGCCGATCGCGTCGAACACTTCCTCGGCGAGGCGCTTGATGACCTTCGCGCGCGGATCGTAGTTCTTGTAGACGCGGTGGCCGAAGCCCATGAGCTTGCCTTCGCCGGCCTTCACGCTCTTCACGAAGTCGGGGATCTTGTCCTTGCTCCCGATCTTCTGGAGCATGTAGATGACCTCTTCGTTCGCGCCGCCGTGGAGCGGGCCGTAGAGGGCCGCCGCCGCCGCCGCGAGCGCGCTGTACGGATCGGCCTTGCTCGAGCCGACCACGCGCATCGTGGAGGTCGAGCAGTTCTGCTCGTGATCGGCGTGCAGCGTGAAGAGGACGTCGAGCGCCTTCTCGACCGCCGGGTTCGGGCGGTACTTCGCCTCCGTCATCTTGAACATCATGTTCAGGAAGTTGCCGGCGTAGCTGAGGTCGTTGTCCGGGTAGACCACCGGCAGGCCGCGGCGATGACGGTACGCGTAGGCCGCGAGCGTCGGGATCTTCGCCACGAGGCGCGTCATGTGGAGGCGCCGATTCGCAGCGTCGTTCACGTTCTTGGCCTCGGGGTAGAACGTGCTCAGCGCGCTCACCGTCGAGATGAGCATGCCCATCGGGTGCGCGTCGTAGCGGAAGCCGTCGATGAACTCACGAATGTTCTCGTGAACCATCGTGTGCATCGTGACCTGCTGCCGATAGTCGGAGAGCTGCTGCTTGCTCGGCAGCTCGCCGTTCGTGAGCAGCCAGACGACCTCGAGGAAGCTCGCGCCCTCGGCGAGCTCGGCGATGGGGTAGCCGCGGTACTCGAGGATGCCCTTGTCGCCGTCGATGAACGTGATCTTCGAGGACGTCGACGCCGTGTTCATGAACGCGGGGTCGTAGGTCATGAGGCCGAAGTCCTCTTCCGAGGCCTTCATCTGGCGGAAGTCCATCGCCTTGATGGTTCCGTTCGTGATCGGGAGCTCGAAGGTCTTCCCGGTGCGGTTGTCGGTGACGGTGAGGCTGTCCTTCGCCATGGGTTCTCGCTCTAGCTCCGATGGTTTCGCTCGACCTGGGCCTTCTGGAGCCGCTGCTCCTGGAGGCGGGGGCTGCGAAGGTGCCGCAGCGCGTCGAGCCGGGGCGATTCTGTCCGTCGAATGCACCCGTGTAAAGGACGATCTCGACGCCCGTCGGCACTCCGGTCGAGATCTCGTGCGGGAACCCCCTGTACTATCCGAAAGCATGACCGACACGTTCGACCTGATCGTCATCGGCGCGGGGCCCGCTGGCGAGAAGGGCGCGGTGCAGGCCGCGTACTTCGGCCACAAGGTCTTGGTCGTCGAGAAGGAGCCCGAGCCCGGTGGTGCGGCCGTCCACACCGGAACGCTCCCGAGCAAGACGCTCCGCGAGACCGCGCTCTATCTCTCGGGCTACCGCGCTCGCGACCTCTACGGCGTCGCCGTCTCGCTCGAGGACCGGCACGCGGCCGTCCCCAAGCTCATCGCGCGCAAGGACGCCATCGCCGCCGGGGAGTCCGCGCGCATCCGCGCGAACCTCGCGCGCCATCACGTCGAGCTCGCGCGCGGCACGGCGCGCTTCGTCGAGCCGCACGTGGTCGCGATCACCGCGCCCGACGGATCCGAGCGACGCGTCACGGCCAAGCACTTCCTCGTCGCGACGGGCTCGGTGCCGCGCAACCCACCGGACGTGCCCATCGCGGATCCCGACGTCTACGACTCGGACGAGATCCTCTCGATCGATCACCTCCCCGATCGGCTCGTGGTGCTCGGCGCCGGCGTCATCGGCTGCGAGTACGCGTGCATGTTCGCCGCGCTCGGCGTGAAGGTGGTCCTCGTCGAGGCCAAGACGCAGTTCCTACCGTTCCTCGACTACGAGATCGGCCAGCTGCTCGAGCGCACGATGGTGAGCTCGCTCGGCATCGAGATCCGCAAAGGCCATCGCTGGGGCGCCATCTACCGCGGCCCGAACGGCCACCGCCTCTGCGACCTGCTCGACGGGCCGGACGGCAAGGTGGGCACCGTGCTCGAGTGCGAGAAGCTCCTCTTCGCGGCGGGCCGCGTCGGCGCGACCCAGGGCCTCGGCCTCGAGACGATCGGCCTCGTCCCCGACGGCCGCGGTGCGCTCGCCGTCGACGACCACTACCGGACCAAGGTCCCGCACGTGTACGCCGTCGGCGACGTGATCGGATTCCCCGCGCTCGCTTCCACCTCGATGGAGCAGGCCCGCGTCGCCGTCTGCCACGCGTTCGGCATCGACTACAAGCAGTCCGTCGACGCGCTGCTCCCCTACGGCATCTACACGATCCCCGAGGTGAGCTGCGCCGGCGAGACGGAAGAAACGGCTCGCGCGCAGAAGCTGGACTACGTCGTCGGTCGTGCGTTCTTCAAGGAGAACGCGCGCGGCCTCATCCAAGGGGACGTCGACGGCATGCTCAAGCTCGTGGTGCACCGCGCCACGCGCCGCCTGCTCGGCGTCCACATCCTCGGCGATCGCGCGACGGAGCTCGTGCACGTCGGGCAGGCGGTGATGACGCTGGGGGGCACGGTGGACGCGCTCATCCAGATGGTCTTCAACTACCCGACGCTCGCCGAGGCCTACAAGTACGCCGCCTACTCCGCGCTGGGGGCGCTCGCCAAGCCGCGCTGATTGCTCGACGCCGCCAAGCCCAGCGGAGTGCTCCACCGACTCAGGCGGCCGCCATCGGCCGAAGAGGGGCTTCACGGGAACACCGTTCCGCCCTCGAGCTCCGTCCAGACCTCGTCGAGGCGCGCCCCGATCCGCGCGAGCACGCGGGCGACCGAGAAGCGCATCTCGAGCCCGGCCGTGGCCTGCTCGTAGCCCACACCGTCGAGCAGCTGGTCGACCCGGAGCCGGCCCGTGACCCCGCGCTCCCGGAGCGCCTCGATCAGGTCGGGCGCGAACGCCCGGTCGGCCTCGGCCGCGACGGCCAGTGCCTCCCACTCGTCGCCGTCCAGCGCGATGTCGCCCCGCTCGGCGAGCGCCGCCCGCTCCGCTTCGGAGGTAGAGAGGTGGAAGACGGTGCCGTCCTCCGCGCGGAGCCGCGCCGTGAACGGCGCCGGGAGCGCCGCGAGCCCGTGCGCCGGCAGCTCCCCCAGCTCCATCGCCGCGAGCGAGGGCGGGAGCGTCCGCGGCGGATGGGAGAGTAGTTTCGGCCGACGCCGGGGGCCCGACGGCCTGCCGACATCCCTCGCCACACCCTCCAGCGGTAGAGTCAACTCATCGAGAACACGAGCTTCGGCGGCCATCGGAGATCCCTTCCTTTCCATCGAGGAAGACGAGCTGCCTCTCGGCTCGGCGACACGGAACAGACGTGCCGTCGATCGTCGTCGCTCTCACGACGTCGGCCTCGCTACTGAACTGACGCTCAGAAGCCTGCGACCGGCGTTTTTCTTTGCCAGCGCGCCCTGCCCACTTCGACGGGGCCTACAGCGGCCTTATCGGGGCGCGATGTAGGTGCGTTGCGGCGAGGGTCCACAGGCTCTCGGTTCCCGTACCGAGAGAGCAGCCGCCGAAGGCCCCGCTCGCCACGCTCGGCCGAGCCACCGAGATCGTCCCGCGACGATTCTCGGTCACGCGCGAGCCCCCCGTCGCCTCCAACGTGCTCGAGGGCCGTGAGCTGGCCTCGAGGAGTGACCATGCAGCAGAAGAAAAAGGTGCGGATCGAGGGCTACGAGATGGCGTACGTCGACCACGGCGAGGGCCCGGCCGTCGTGTTCCTGCACGGGAACCCGACGTCGTCGTTTCTGTGGAGGCACCCCCTCGCGCGGCTCGCGGGCCGGTACCGCTGCCTCGCGCCGGACCTGATGGGCATGGGGGACTCCGACAAGCTCCGCGAGCGCGGCGACGAGGCCTACTCGTTCGCACGCAACCGCACCTTCGTCGACGCTTGGATCGCCGCCGTGCTCCCCAGCGAGCCCGTGGTCCTCGTGATGCACGACTGGGGCGCGGCGCTCGGCCTCGACTGGGCACGCCGGCATCCGCGCCGCGTGCGCGGCGTCGCGTACATGGAAGCGGTGCTGGGCTCGACCCGCATGGCCGATCTCCCGCCGGCCGCGCAGGCCGCGTTCCGCGCGATCCAGTCCGCCGACGGCGAGAAGCTCGTGCTCGAGGACAACGTGTTCCTCGAGCGTATGCTCGCGCCCGGAGGCTTCCTCGTGACGCCGAGTGACGAGGTCTGCGCCGAGTATCGCCGCCCCTTCGCGGAAAGAGGGGAAGGACGGCGCCCCACGCTCGCCTGGCCGCGCCAGCTCCCCTTCGACGGCGCGCCGCGCGAGATCTGCGAGGTCACCGATGCGGCGCGGGCGTGGCTCGCGCGCTCGCCGGTCCCCAAGCTCTTCGTCGACACGAGCCCGGGCCGCCTGCTCGTCGGCGCGCTCCGCGACGAGTGCGCGCGGTTTCCGCACCAGACGCGCGTCACGGTGAAGGGCCTGCACTACCCGCAGGAAGACTCTCCCGAGGAAGTCACCGCCGCGCTCCGCGACTGGCTCGAGGAGATTCGCGCGTGAGCGAGCCGGATCTCGATGCGCTCGCCGCGCGAGCGAAAGAGGGCGACCGCGTCGCGCTCGAGGCGCTCGTCACCGGCGTCCAGAGCTCCGTCTTCCGGCTCGCCGTGCGCTTCCTGCACGATCGCGAGCACGCCCGCGACGCGACGCAGGAGATCCTCGTCCTCGTCCTCACCAAGCTCTCCACGTTCCGCGGCGAGAGCACGGTCGAGACGTGGGTCTACCGCATCGCCGTGCGCCACCTGATGCGCGCTCGCTCGCGGATCCGCGCGCTGAGCTTCGCGACGCTCGTGGAGGAAGACCTCGGGCAGCCGCCGAGCGAGATCGCGCCCGAGATCACCGCGGGCGCCGAGGAGCGCCTCCTGGAAGAAGAGGTGTTCCTCGGGTGCACGCAGGCGATGCTGCAGGCGCTCGATCGCCCCGCGCGGATCGCGTTCGTGCTCGGCGCCCTCTGCGAGCTCGACGCCGCGAGCGCGGCACGCGCCCTGGGCATCAGCGAGCCGGCGTTTCGCAAGCGCCTCTCTCGCGCGCGGGCGACGCTCGATGCGTTCCTCGGCGCGCACTGCGGCGTGGCCGATGCGCGCAACCCGTGCCGCTGCCTCCACCAGGTGCCGCACAACGTCCGCAGGGGCCGGCTCGACCCGAAGGCGCTGCGCTACGTGCCCGCGCGGCCCGTGCGCACCTCGCTCGAGACGCTGCGCGCGTACGGCGAGATCGATCGCGTGAAGCGCACGCTCGCGATCTACCAGGCGCAGCCGGCGATCGAGCCGCCCGAAGAGCTCACGCAGCGGATCCGCGCGCTCGTGGCGTCGACCCGGCTATTCGACGCCTGAGGCGGGGGCCGGGCGATTCGCGCGGAAGACGGCCTCCACCCCGGAGCGGTCGCTCATCGCGCGGAACGGCACGATCGCGCGCGGGCCGCGCCGCAGCTCGTACCAGAGATAGTCGGACCCGAGCCCCCACGCCGTCACGTCCGCCCACGGGAACAGCTTGCTCCCCTTCGGTGTGCGCACCTCGATCCCACGCGCGTCGATCCCCAGCCTCACCGCGGGCGGCGGCCTGCGCCCCATCCGAAGCGAGAGCGCGAACGCGAGCGGCCGCAGGAGGAGAAAGCCTCCCCACGCGAGCGCGATCCACCCCATCGTGCTCGGCTGCCGCACGAGCATCGACACCGCCATCACGACGATGCCGACGCCCACCAGCGTGCGCACCGGCACCCGCCCCTGCCTCCGGTAGTGCTCGACGAGCCAGCTCCGCGCCATCTCCTCGGAGGTCGGCGTGAAGGAGAACTCGAAGCGAGCGCGGTCGCCAGCCATGCCGGGCGATAGCACGTCGGTGCTTCGCTGCGGCGCCGCGGGTTGCTATCCTGCGCCCGTGACCCATGGGGGCGCGCTCACGAACGAGCTGGTCGGGCCCGATCCCTTGATCGGGCGCGTGCTGCAAGACCGCTATCGGGTCGTGCGCAAGCTGGGCGAAGGCGGCATGGGCGCCGTCTACGAGGGCGAGCACCTGCTCATCAAGAAGCGGGTCGCGATCAAGCTCCTTCATCCGCAGTTCGCTTCGTCGGGAGAGATCGTCGCGCGCTTCCATCAAGAGGCGCTCGCCGCGACCGCGATCGGCCACGAGCACATCGTCGAAGTGAACGACATGGGGCGCACCCCCGAGGGCGCGATCTTCATGGTGCTCGAGTTCCTGCAGGGCACCGACTTCGCCGGCGTGCTCGAGAAGGAGCCGCGCCTGTCGATCGGGCGGGCCGTGCACATCGTGCGTCAGGTGTTGAGCGGGCTCGCGGCCGCGCACGCCAAGGGCATCGTGCATCGCGATCTCAAGCCCGAGAACATCTTCCTCGTTCGGCGGACGAGCGATCCGGACTTCGTGAAGGTGCTCGACTTCGGCATCTCCAAGTTCCAGGACGCGAGCGGCGGGAGCGCGGGCCGCGCGGCGACCAAGACGGGCTCGATCATGGGCACCGCCTACTACATGTCGCCCGAGCAGGCGCAGGGAAAGAAGACGGTCGATCACCGCACCGATCTCTGGGCGGTCGGCGTCATCCTCTACAAGGCGCTCGCGGGTCGCTACCCGTTCGACGACGACGCCTATCCGATGCTGATCGTGAAGATCTGCACGGAGACGCCGACGCCGATTCGCACGCTGCGGCCCGACGTGCCCGAGGGGCTCGCCGCGATCATCGACCGCTGCTTGACGCGCGACGTGGAGGCGCGCGTGAAGAGCTGCGCGGAGCTCGAGGCGCTGCTCGCCCCGTTCGAGACGATGACGAGCGCGCCCCCGAAGCAGGACCCGGCCGCCTTCGCCGCGACGATGGCGAGCGCGCCCGGACCGATCGCCACGCCCGTGAACGCCGGCGCGACCGAGCCCCCGCGCGCGGCGCCTGCGGCGTCGGGCATCCGTCCTTCGCGCGAGCCCGCGACGGCGCCGGCAGAACCGACGGCGCCTCCGGCGAAGAGCGGCAACACGGCGGCGCTCGCGGCCGGCATCGCGGTCGTGACCGTCGCGTTGGGCGCGGTCGGCTTGTGGGCGTCGGGAGCGCTCGGCACCGCCGTACCGCCGCCGACCTCGTTCGTCGAAGCCCCGCCGAGCTCCGTCGTGGACGAGGTCGCGACGGTCGACTTCTCCGTCTCGCCCAGCGACGCCGCCGTCCTGATCGACGGGCGCCCCGCGCATCGAGAGGGCGAGGGGCATTGGTCCCGCGTCGTCGACGAGAACGACACCGAGCTGCACGAGCTCCGTGTCGAAGCGACCGGCTTTCGCACGCGCATCGAGAACGTGCGCTTGAGCTACCCCCACTCGGTGCTGGTTCTCCTCGATCCGGGAACCGGCGAAGACGACCGCCGCGGCACGGCTCCGCCGGCGCCCCCGAGCTCGACGACGGACCCGCACGTCGGATCGAGCGGGCACCACGGAGGTCGCGGCTCTGGTTCCTCGCCGTCGTCGGCACCGGCGACGAGCACGGGCCGTCCGCCGACCCCGGCGCCGGCGAGCGATACACCGACCCCCCCACCCGCGACCGCGGCGCCTACGCCCCCTGCGACCGGGACCGCCGGCCAAGGCGCTCCGACGGGGGCGCACGGTTCGGCCACGGGTGGAGGCGGCGAGTCCGCGACGGGAATCGACTCCCGCGAGCCGCCGACTCCGTCGGCGGTCCTCAAGCACGTCCCCATCTGAGCGAGGTCCCGGCATCGCGAGGTGTCACGGTCGTAGGGCCGGTCCGTCCCGGCCGGCCCGGGGTCGGGTCACGGTTCGCGTCGCCGCGCTCGTTCGTGTGTTAGCGTCGCCCCGATGCCTGCGACGACCGCGCCGACCCCGCCGCGTGACGCCGCTCCGCCGAGCGTCCACCGCATCGTCGTCGCGCACTCTCCTTCTTCGGCCCAGGATCTGGCGCGCTTCGTCACCAAGACGATGATCGTCGGGCGCGGCCCAGGAGACAGCGGCCTCACGATCGACGATCCGGAGCTCTCTCGCGCGCACGCGGCGTTCGAGGTCGACGAGAGCGGCCGGCTCGTCGTCCGCGATCTCGAGAGTCGTAACGGCACCTGGGTCGGGGGCCGACGGCTCGTGCCCAAACAGGCGCATCCGCTCGCCTCGGGCGACGTGATCCGCCTCGGCGCGACGCTGATCGTCGCCGAGCACCTGCGCTACGACCAGCTCGACGTGCTCCGCGCTCCACCGCGAACGGATGGGCTCGTCGGCCAATCCGTCGCGTTCCTCGGTGCGCTCGCCCACGCGCGCGCCGTCGCCGTCGCGCCGCTTCCCGTGCTGATCCACGGCGAGACCGGTGTGGGCAAGGAAGTGTTCGCGCGCGAGGTCCATCGCGCCAGCGGCCGCACGGGCCCGCTCGTCCCGGTCAACTGCGCGGCCCTCCCCGACGCGCTCGTCGAGAGCGAGCTCTTCGGCCACGAGCGGGGCGCATACACGGGTGCCGAGCGCCGCAGCGACGGGCTCTTCGGCGAGGCCGAGGGCGGCACGATCTTCCTCGACGAGATCGGCGAGATGCCCACCGTGCTGCAGGCCAAGCTTCTGCGCGTGCTCGCCACGGGCGAAGTGCGCGCGGTCGGCTCGACGAAGGCGCGCCGGGTCGACGTACGCGTCGTGGCCGCGACGAACGTGGACGTGGAGCGAGCGATCGGGGAAGGCGCGTTCCGCGGAGATCTCTTCGCGCGCTTGTCGGGGGCCGTGGTCGAGGTGCCGCCGTTGCGCGCTCGCCGCGACGACGTCTTGCGGCTCGCACGCGCGGTGCTCGCGCGGGTCACGCCGGCACGCCGCAACGCAGCCTCCCACGACGTCTTCTCGCCCGATGCGGCGGAGGCGCTCTTGCTGGCGCGCTGGACGTTCAACGTCCGCGAGCTCGAACAGCGGATGCTCTTGTTGGCGAGCCTCGTTCCCTCCGGTCGAATCGAGCTGGGACAGTTGCCCGCGGCCCTCCGCGTGGCGCTCGACGAGCGGGTCGGCGCGCGCACCGCGATCTCCGCCGAAGAGCTCGCGCTGCTCGAGATTCCCTCCGACCGCGCACCGAGCCGCGAAGAGCTGGTCCGCGTGCTCGGAAAGTACGCCGGCAACGTGAGCCAGACCGCTGCGTTCTTCGGCAAGGACCGACGTCAGATCTATCGATGGGCGGAGCGCTTCGGGATTCAGCTCGACGAAGCGCGCGAATGAGGGGTGGAGGTCGGCGTCGAGGAAGAGGCGCCCGCCCGTGGGGGAGTGAATCCCAGGCAAGAGTGCTCGCTCGTCCCGGAGGGCCCGGATGCCATTGCGACGAGCGCGCGGCATGACGCATGCTTCGGTGCGTCGAGCGAGGGGGAGTGTCTCGATGAGTCGATTCGGAATCTGGGCGACGCTGGTGTCGAGTGTCTGGCTGCTCGCGTCGTCGCCGTTGCACGCCCGCGCCCAAGAGCCCACTTCCGATGCGGTCACCGAGGCGCGCACGCGCCAGGCCGCAGGCGAGGCTGCGTTCGGCGCGGGAAACTACGAGTCGGCGCTGGTCGAGTTCGAGCGTGTCTACGAGCTCCTCGAAGGACGACCGATGCGGTACTACGTCCTCTACAACATCGGGCAATGCGCCGAGCGCATGTTCCGATACGACCGCGCAATCGCGTACTACGAGCGCTATCTCGAGGAAGGAGGCCCCGAGGCCGAGGACCGCGCGACCGTCGAAGCGACGATTCGGGCGCTGGAGACGATGCTCGGAACGATCTCGCTCACCGCCAACGTCGCGAGCGGCGAGGTCTGGATCGATCAACAAGACATCGGCCCCTTCGATGCGACCCACCACGAGTTCCGGGTCCCGTCGGGACGACACACGATCGAGCTGCGGGCGGACGGGTACGTGCCTGCGCAGGCCGACGTGCAGGTGCTCGCACGCGCGAGCGCGACGGCGAGCCTGGAGCTGCACGAGCTCAGCGACTACGAGGGGATCGAGCCGTGGCCGTTCTGGACGTCGTCCGGGATCGCCGTCGCCGCCGCCGTCGTGGGCGCCGTGTTCGGGGGCATCGCGCTCCAACAGAACGCCGACGCGGTCGCGCGCTGCGGCGGGGACCCCATGTGCCGGACGACCGCGGGATGGATGGAGAACACCGAGGCGCTCGCCCAGTCCATCCGCACGAACGCGCTCGTCGCGGACGTGCTCTACGGAACCGCTGGCCTGTTCGCGGTCACGTCGGTGGTGCTCGCGTTTCTCACGGATTGGGACGGCCCGAGCGCTCGGGCGCCGCACGCCGACGGGGCGAGCGCGCACCTGCACCTGGCGCCCAGCGTCGGCCCCTCCGTCGTCGGGCTCACGCTCTCGGGAGAGCTCTGATGTCGCTGCGCCCTCCCGTGCTCTCGACGCTGCTCGCGCTCGGACTGGCGTCGAGCGCCGGTTGCTCGGCGCTCGGCCTCGACCACATCCCGATTCCTTCGTGCGCGTCGTCGGACGACTGTGCGTCGTTGAATCGCGACGCGAACCTCGCGGAGTCCGAGTGCGAGCGCTACTTCTGCCGCGCCTCGCGCTGCGTGCTCGGTCCGGAGGACTACGACGGCGACACGTTCGCGAAGTGCGGCGACGGTGCGATCGACTGCGACGACCGCCACGCGACCGCGTTCCCGGGAGCGTCCGAGACGGCGTGCAACGGCGTCGACGACGACTGCAACGGCGTCGTGGACGACGGTGCCTTCGCCACCGGCCCCTCCGTGGTGGTCCCGACGCTCGGCACGGCCGACCATGTCTCGTTCGCGCAGGGCGCCGAAGGAGTGTCCGCAGTCGCCTGGGCGACGACCGACACCGCGAGCGCTGCGCTGCTCGGCACCGGAGCGGGCGGGGCGGCCTCGGAGCTGAGCTACGAGACCAACGTCGCCGAAGGCATCACGCGTCCGACCACGCTGACGACCGCGCCGGGCTGCATGCAGCGCGGCTCCGCGGGCGTGGCGTGCCCCACCAGCGGTGCCACGTGCAACGGCCCCGGGATGACGTCGACGATGCATCGGCTGCCCTGGCTCGACGATCTCCCGGGAGACGGCCACTTCTGCAGCGCCGGCACCTGCGACGCCTGCACGGCCGACACCGACTGCATGCCCAACACGTTGCCACGCACCTGCAACGTGACCGCGGGCGCGCGCGCGTGCGGCCCGGCAGGAACCGCGATGAGCTCGCCCGCGAACTGCTGCGCAGGGCAGGTCCTCGAGACCGGCACGACGCCCGCCACGGGGAGCGATCCGGCCGCGTGCTGTCCCTCGATGTCGAGGGTGTGCGCCGCCGGCGTCTGCCGCGATGCGTGCCGCACCGACGCGGACTGCCCGCTCGTTCACTTCACGCAGAGCCTCTTCCAGCCCGTCTTCGGCGTGTGCGTCGCCGGCGTCTGCCTGCCGCCGACGCGCCCCGACGTCCAAGGCCCGGACGGTCGTGCATGCAACTTCGACGATGTCGCCCTCGACCGGTCGATCGACGCCACGGCATGGCTCGTCGCCTCGATCAGCACGCGGGGCTGCGCGAGCGGTCTCTTGCGTCTGGGTGTGTCCACCACCGACCAACCGATGGACGTGCTGGCGCTCGGCCCGGAGTCGCGATCGGACGTCTTCACGGGCGTCGACGTGGACGCGACGTTGGGCGGAACGGCCTGTACCGGCGCGAGCCGCGCCGATGCGACGCGGGGCGCGACGCAGCCCAGCGTCGCTGCGCTCAGGACGGGCGACACGACGAACGGCACGGCGCTCGTCACGTTCTTGGCCCGCCCCGCCATGGGGCTTCCGGCGTGCGCGGCGGGATCGACCGCCTACGACGTCGAGGCGCTGGGAGCCTGGTTCGCGGGGCCCACGATGACGGACGCGGCGTTCGTCCACGCGAGCGACGACGGCGTGCCGCGCGTGCTCGGGCAGACGGTCGGCGTGGGTCGGCCCGCGGTGGCGGCGATCGACGGCCACGGCTGGATCGTCGGCTTCGGCTCCCCGGGGACGGCGTCGTCCGTCCAGCTCCGCTTCGTGGGCGCGCTCGACCCGCTGCCCGAGCTCACCCCGGCGTGCGCGTCCGGCAGCTGTGCCGATGGTGGCGAGTGCATCAACGGAAGGTGCCTGCTCCCGTGCTCGACCCAGGCGGAGTGCGGGACCGATGCGCTCGAGTGCTGCCTCTCCTCGGCATGCCCCGCAGCCGAGATGAATCACTGCCGGCCCTCCGCGCGCGGCCACGTCGCCCGGCTCTCGTCACCGCTCTCGCCGCGGGGCCCAGGCGGGACGATCGCGAGCGGCGCTGCGGCGGACCACGTGCGCATCGCGGTGGGCCGCGTGCAGGGCGCGACCGTCGCGATGGGCGTGGTGTGGCAGGAGGGTTGCGATGCGACCGCCCGCGTCCACTTCGCGCGCGCGACCTTGGACGCGACGACGGGGGCCATCACCAGCGGGACGTCTCTCGAGATCGGCCGAGGCTCGATGCCCGTAGTCGGCTACCTCGACGAGGGCGTTCTGGTGCCGGGCCGCCCGGGCCCCGGAGGATTCGTCCCCGACGCGACGACCGCTGGCGGCTACGTCGTGACGTGGTCGTCGGACGGGCAGCTTCTCGCGGTGCGCGTCGACGAGACCGGAACGCGGGTCGTCGACGCCACTCCCCAGCGGCTCGACGATGCTGCACGCGCGGTCGGCCCGCGCGAAGCCACGGTCTTCGCCTCGGCCGCGGCGGGGACGCGCCTCGAGTACGCCTACGCCGAAGCGGGCGCGAGCCCAGCGGTGCTCGGTGGCGGGCTGTCGTGTCGGGCGATGATGCCGTGAGAAGTGCGACTCGCGCGAGAAGAACGTGGGACCGCGCGCCGGCAGACCGGGACGTCGGTTCGACCCGTCGGGACACTGCTGCACCCGACCGAGCAGGCTTGATTCGACGACGTGCGGCGCGGATCATGCTCGCGTTGCACCCACATAGCGTTCGGGCCTCGAGCGCGTCGCACCCGGGGAGGGCTCATGCGTGTGAGCGAGATTCAGATCGGCTGGTTGGTCCTGGCAGGCCTCATGTGGGCGGGCTGCGCGTCGACCCCCGCTCCGGTCACCCCGTGTGAGGCGGGTACGGACTGCACTTCCATGGCCGACGGCGGCGGGGCGAGCGACGCCGCGGGGACGTGCGCGGATGCCGCCGCGTGTGACGACCACTTGTTTTGCAACGGCGCCGAGACCTGCGCCGCCGGTCGGTGCGCGGCAGGCACACCTCCGTGCTCCGCCTCCAGTTGCGACGAGTCGACCGACCGCTGCCGGGCGACCGTGGTCGACTTCGACAACGATGGGGATCCTGCGACCACCGACTGCGACGACGAGGACCGGACCCGCTTCACCGGCAACATCCAAGAGACCAACCGGTGCGACAACATCGACAACGACTGCGACCCATCCACCCTCGGGCCCGACAGCGACGGCGATGGTTTCTCCGCAGTCGGATGCTGCAACCCCCAGCCTGACGGCTCCATGGACTGCGGTACCGACTGCAACGACTCGCAGGCGACCGTGAGCCCCGCAGCCAACGAGATCCCTTGCAACGGCGCCGACGACAACTGCAACGGAACCACCGACGAAGGCATTCTGCCGACGTTCTACCTCGACGCCGACGGCGACCACTACGGCTCGGCCGCGTCGGACGCGACGACGATGATGGCGTGTACCCGACCCATCGGCTACTCGGACAACAACCGCGACTGCAACGACTCGAACGAGCTCGTGAACCCGGAACGGATCGACCTGTGTGGCAACTCGATTGATGAGGACTGCACGGGCATGGCCGACGAGGGCTGCCGCTGCATGCCCTCCTACGGCTCACGGTCGTGTTGCGGAGGCAGAGGAACCCAGATGTGCGTGATGAACGGCACGGGCTGGGACTGGGATACGTGCACGGCCTCGATCGACGTTGAAGACTGCGACGGTGTCGATGATGATTGCGATACGCGCGTCGACGAGATGGCCGCGTGCACCCATACCGGCGAGACGTGTAGAAGTGGTCGCTGTCAGTGTCCGACCGGTCAGGCCGTGTGTGGAACGGCGTGCGTCAACGTTCGCACAGGCGCCTGCGACGGCTCCGACGCCGACGCATGTCAAGAAGGGAGCTGGGCGTGCAATCCCACGGCCTCCGCATACACCTGTAGCGACACCACCGGCGACTCGGGCACCAATGCACGTCAGTGCGGAGCGAGCAACGACGTGGATTGCGACGGGAACTTCTACGAGAACCTAAACGCACCTGGCGACTGCAATCCGACTTCCGGCAATCCGAACGAGGTATGCTATCTGTGCGGCGGTGGATTCCTCAGTACGCCGATGAGCCGGGGCACCCACCGTTGCGGCTCCGATTGCCGTTGGCCGTCGACGTGCAACCAGGAGTCCACGACGTGGAACGATCCGGCGTCGTTCCGGTCTGGCTCTACCGCTCCGTTTTCCACGACCTGCCCCGGCCTCGCATGGGAGGGGACCAATGGCGGATTCGTTCCCTACCAGGGTGGGAGCACGTGCGGCATGCTGTACGCCCCCGGGGTGTTCCCGAACGGAACGTACGAGATCACCGTCGGGGAACGAGACGACGGGAATCTCAACACCGCTCTCTTCGACGTTCAGGTCTATCAGTACAGCTCAAGTTTCGGTGCATCCATCCCGACGTCGTTCGGGTTTGCGACGAACGGGTTCTGCCGCTCCAACCCATTCGCGGGATATCGTGAGTGCGGCAATAATCTGGGAGGCGTCGAGACATACTGGACGTTCCGGTTTGTGGTAACCGGCTGCGGTAGCGTAGCCGTGGTCGTCGGAGAGCGACCTGACAATGGTTTCATCGGAGGCAACCACGTTCGCATCGTGTCGATCCGCCAGATCTGACGAGCGGATCGCGAGTACCATCGCCGTCCCCAGACGGCGCCGTCGGTCGGGGAGCCGACGTCCAGTCTGTTTCGTGCTCGTGTGGGGTTCACGGGTTGGCGCTCGACGACTCGGACTGGCCGTCGGTGTCGACGGCCGGCCCGAGATCGACGAGCTCACGGACAGCCGCGAGCGCCGAGCCCGTCGAAGGTGTCGGTCGGGAAACCGTCCCATTCGCTCGCCGGATCGAACGCGTCCGTGCCGATCGGATCCCCGCTCGTGACACTGCAGCGTCGTCGCAGGGTGTTGTCCTGCGTCGAGGTCAGCCCAGCGCCCCACTCGGGCATGGGGTCCATGCCGATCTGGCCGATCACGTCGAGCGTCACGCCGCCGCAGACGAGCTCCAGGGCATCGTTGCCGTTGAACTGCATCACCCCTCCCGCGCGCACGTCACAGGAGGACATCGGAATCGTCGACGCGTTGGAGTTGCAGATCGTGAGGACATCACCGGCGATCAAGGTTCCCGAGAGCGCAAGCATCGCTCCCGCGGTGCTACTGCCATTGATGTACTCGCGGATCGTGCACGTGCTCATGTCGAGGTCGGCGCCCGTACCGTTGTAGACCTCCAGCGCCTTGTTGTTCGAGGTGCCCTCGATGTACTCGGAGAAGTAGACGCTGCCCCGCGGAGGTGTCACGGCGGCGTCGCTCCCCGCGTCGGCTCCGGCGTCCGTTCCCGCATCCCGCCCGCTGTCCGTTCCCGCATCCGATCCGCCGTCGGATCCCGCATCCGATCCGGCATCGAGGCCGCCGTCCGCTCCCACGAAGGCATCCGGCGTGACGAAGGCGTCCATCGTCATGAACGCATCGAGGGTCGGCATCGCCGCATCGCGGCCCGCGTCCGCCGTCGCGCCATCCGGCCCGCCGTCACGCGGTGTTCCCGCGTCGGTGCCACCGCTGCAGATCCCGAAGGTGTTGCAGGTCGACCCGGCGCCGTTCGTCGCGACGCACTGCGCGTCCGTCGTGCATCCGGCGATGCACGCTCCGGCTTGGCAGAAGTGCCCGGCGGTACAATCGGAGTTGAACGAGCACCCGCGACGTGGCGCCGGACAACCGACGAGCTCCAACGTGATCAGGAGAACGAGCGAGATCGCAATGTGGTGCTTCACGGCCCCCCGACGACGATCGTGCAGTCGGGGATGACGATGCGCAAGTCGTCCCAGGTGTGACGCGCGTGGTGCGTCGCGTGCGCAAGTTGTCCCAGATGTGACGCGCGTCGTGCGTCGCGTGACGACTCGGGCTGTTGGGTGTGACTCCTCCCCATCCCATTGCGACCACCCCCGTGGATCGAGCGCGGCGTTGACAGAGCGCAGAGATGGCGCGGAGAATGCTCGACGAAAGCGGCGGGCTCGGGGCCGCCGTATCGTTGCGCCGCTGTAGCGGTCGGCGCGTCAGAGGGGGGATCCATGCGCAGCGCGTTGGTTCTGGTGGCGACGGTCGGTGTCGTGCTCGGAGGTCCGACCATTTCTGGCTTCCGTCACATCCGCGTCAGTGGGCCGTACTGAGATGCGGTGGCGTGAGCGCGCTTGGCTTTCGGCCCTCGCGATCGCGATGGGCACCTCGGCATCGGGTTGTCCTGCCGACACGACCTCCCTCACGCCGTGCGACGACGATTCGTTCTGTGATCCCACGGAGTACTGCGCGCCGGGCGGGTGCATGGCTCGACCGGACACCGGGGTTCCGCTCGACGCGTCGACGCGTGATGCGGGCTGTGCGGTGAACACCGACTGCGACGACCATACGTACTGCAACGGCATCGAGACGTGCTCGGGCGGGCGCTGCGTCGCCGGTGCCGCACCGTGCGCGACGGTCGGTAGCTGCGACGAGAGCGCCGACCGCTGCCGCTCGACTTCGGTCGATCTCGACGGCGACGGCGACCCCGCGAGCACGGACTGCGACGACGACGACGCGACGCGCTACCACGGCAATCTCGCCGAGACCGATCGTTGCGACGCCGTCGACAACGACTGTGACCCATCGACGGTGGGCCCGGACGACGACCACGACAGCCACGCGCGCGCGGAGTGCTGCAATCCACAGTCCGATGGCTCCATGCTGTGCGGTGATGACTGCGACGACACGCGCGAGCTCATCCATCCTGGCGCCCCCGAGGCGTGTGACCACCGCGACAACGATTGCAACGGCCTCACGGACGAGAACGTCCAGACGATCTACTCGCAGGATCTCGACGGCGACGGCTACGGCGCTCGGGCGGCCGATGCGGTCACGATGACGGACTGCACGCCCCCGCTCGGCTTTTCGGCGCTGAGGACCGACTGCGACGACACCCCGGGGACGGGGCGTGCCGTTCATCCGGGCGCGCCGGAAGTGTGCGACAGCGCGAACGTCGACGAGGACTGCGACGACCAGGTCAACGAAGACTGCAGCTGCCCGATGGAAGGGCAGACGATGACCTGCTGCAGCGGGCAAGGCGTCCAGACCTGCGCGCCTCGGACGGGCGGTGGAGCCGCTTGGACGTCGTGCTCCGTCGAGAGCATGCCCGAGCAGTGTGGGGGAAGCGACGAGGACTGCGACGGTCGGATCGACGAGAATCCATCGACGCTCTGTACGGTCAGTGGCCAGACGTGCACCGGCGGCGTGTGCTCTTGCCCTGCGGGGCAGTCGGTCTGTGGAACGTCTTGCCGCACCTTCGGGGGACCGTGTGACAGCACGGACGCCGACATGTGCCAGGACGACCAGAGCATCTGCGATGCGGGTGGTGCCGTCGTCTGCATGGACCGACCGAGCACGACCACCGAGGTCTGCGACGGCATCGACAACAACTGCAACGGGACGATCGACGAAGGCGTCAGCTGCACGCTGGGAAGAAGCTGCGTGAGCGGTTCCTGTGTCTGCACGGGCGGCACCGTCCTCTGCGGGACGTGTCAGACGCCGCCGACGGGAGCTTGCGACGGCCCCGATGCGGACGCGTGCGCGGAGGGCAGCTACGTGTGCGGCGGCTCGTCGTTCACGTGCAGCGACTCGACGGGGGACAGCGGCACGACCTCACCCCAGTGCAACGTCGATCTCGACTGCGATGGCATCCCCTACGAGAACGTCGCCTGTATGCCGGGTCAGGTGGATACCGCGGGCCTCGCGTGTCCGAGCGCTGCGAACAACAGCTTCAATGCCGGACGGCGCACGTGCGGAGCAGCCTGCACGTGGGGCGCCTGGGGATCCGCGGGGGCGACGACCGGGGTGAACGCTCCTCCCGCGTTGAGCCCGTTCTTCGTGAACCCGAGCCTCGTGCTGTGCATGGCGTCCGTCGTGAACGGCGGGCGCGACATCCAGGTGGGATACTCGCCCGGATGGAACGGATCGCCGGGCGATTGCCTGTTGTCCTCCATCACGGGTGTCGAGCTCCCCGGAGGCCGATACGACATCTCGGTGGACCACTACGACTCGTCGGTCGCGGTCACGCCGGTGACGCGAATCATGATCGAGGGCGTGGGCGGCGGCCCCTATTGGGTCGACATCTCGAACGTCAACGGGACCTGGGAGACTCACGGCGGCAGTATCAACGTACCCCCGGGGTGCTGGCTGGCGAACATCAGCGTGCTGAGCCATCCGACGTTCAATACGGGAGACGGCCGCTGGTACCGCGGGGGCGACACCGTGGGGACGATTCGGATCACCGGGCCGAACTGACGAAGAACGCGGCCGCGCGCCGCGCGACCTCTCAGCGTCGGCGGGTGTACTCGGTAAGCATCACGCCCTACGAGCCCAACCACTTCTCTAGCTAGCTAGGCGGGAGGCCCCGCGCAGGTGTGGCGGCCCCGCCGGGCTCGCGTCCAACTGCAGAATCAGCGCCCCGCGCGCCGCGGGGCCGGGCGGCGCTCTCGGCGCACGCGCTCGAGGGCGTGGGCCTCGTTCGCGATCACGCCGTTGAAGGGCGCTGCGATCGCGTCGCCGGTGCCGAGCATGATCTCGATCGTCCGCGCCGGCGTGAGCGCCGGGTCCACGCTGATCATCTTCGCGGCGAGGTTCGCCGCGTTCGGCGACGCCATGCTGGTGCCGCTCAGCGGGACGTGCTCGCCCGACGGGATCACGCTGTCGACCTCGACGCCGAAGTCGAACAGGCGCACGTGCTCGGGGTTGCTGTTCGTGAACGTCGCCCAGTTGCCGAAGCGGTCCACGGCGCCGACGATCAGCAGGTTCGGCGCGCTCAAGGAGCCGCTCACCTCCTCGTACTCGACGACGTCGCGGTTCGAGTTCCCGGCCGCGATCACGAAGAGCGTGTCGGGGCAGTGCTCGAAGATCCACTGCCACTCCGCGCGACGGGCCGCGTGGATCTCGGCCGCGCGCGTGCGGACGGCCTCGTCGGTCTCGTAGCGGTCGCTCTCGTAGCGGAGCTCGGCCTCGACGTAGTCGCGCGAGAAGCCGAGCGAGGCGTTCACGACGCGCACGTGGTTGGCGTTGATGAACGCGGCGATCTGCTCGATGTTCGCCTGCTCGGCCGCGAGCTCGTCGGCCGTCGGGCCGCGGTGGTGATAGATGCGCGCCTCGCCCGCCCACGCGGAGCGGAAGATCGCCACGCGCGCCTGCGGGATGCCGGCCATGAGCAGGCCCGCGACGTGCGATCCGTGGGCCCACTCGCCGATCTGATCGAGGTGCGACTCGAGACGATCGAGGCTCTCGGCGTCGGTCGCCTCACGCATCAGCGCGAGCACGCGCTGCGCCGGCTCGGTGCTCGCCATGCCGGCGCGCAGGTCCATCACACCGCGCAGGAAGGGGCCGTACTGCGCGATCGTGTCGGCGCCCGGGTCGTACATCAGGCCGGTCTGCGCCGGATCGGGATCGGAGGCGACGCCGTGCGAGCCGTCGGGCGCGGTGAAGAGGCGGTCGCCGAGCGGCGCCCCTTCGCCGAAGAGCGCCGGCGCCGTGCCGGTGTCCCAGACGGCGACGAGCACCGGCTGCGCATCGCGCGCGCCCGTGAGGTCGACGGTGGAGAACGCGTAGTCGGGGTCGGCGGGGCGCGCGTCGTTGTCGGCGCGCACGACGGCGATCGCGGCGAGGTAGGCCTCGCGGTGCGCGACGACGTCGGCGAGCACGTGCGCCGTGAAGAGCGCGCTCACCGCGGTGTCGAGCGAGACGAGCTGCCCGTGCACGTCCTCGAGCGACGCGTCGATCTGCGACTGGGCCTGGTAGATCTGGAAGACGACCGTCGAGGCGCCGAAGCGCGCGCGCGGCAGCTCGCGGAGGATCGGCGCGACCGCGTTCTGCACCGCCGCCGACTCCGTGCCGGCCCGGTGGCGCGCGATCACCGACAGGAGTGTGGTGCCGAGGAACGCGTTGTTGCGGTTGCGAGCGCGCGCCCGCACGAGGCGCACCGTGTGCTCGGCCGAGTCGAGATCTCCCGACGCGAGATCCGCGATCGCCAGGTGGAGCATCTGCTCGCACACGCGATCTCCGAGCTCCGGCGCGGCGGCCGGATCGGCGAGCCACGCCGCGCGCTGATCGATCGGCAGCGAGGGCTCGGCTTCGTGGATGCGGGCGAGCGACTGCTCGCGGACGAGCGCGACGAGGTGCGCGTCGTCCAGGCCGTCCCAAGGAGAAGAAGGTGCCGCGGCCTCGGTCCCGGTGGTCGTGGTCGAGGGAGGAGGCGTCGACTCGGAGCTCGAGCCGCCGCCGCACGCGACGACGAAGAGGGAGAGCAGGAAGACGCGGAGGCCCGAGGCTCGGAAGGTGCGCATGGCGCGGAAGAGAAGCGCAGGGCGCGCGCGGCCGCAAGCCGCGGGGGCGACTCCCGTCGCAGGGCGCAACCGATCTCGGCCTGTCGCAGCCCTCTCCCCAGGCCTCTCCCGCTCTCGCGGGCGAGCGGCCACGCGATCCCTTCGCGCTCTCGTCGTCTTGCGGTTCCTCGACGGTCCCTTCTCAGGGGATCGCGGTCACGACCAACGTGTGGGTCCCCGGGCCAGCGCAGATGGCCTCGACGCGGCCCGTCGTCGCCTCGCGCGTGGCCTCCGCGATCGGCGCGCCGTCGCAGCTCGCCGTGAACGACGCGAACGACGTGGGCACGCGGATCACGTGCGGCGCCAGATCCCCGCGCCCCTCGAAGCTCAGCGTCAGCGCGTGCGCTTCGCGATCGTAGTGCGCCGTCGTCGGCTCGCCCGCGATCACCTCGGCCCACACGCGCGTGTGCGCATCGAAGACCTCGGGCCGCTCGGTGAACGCATCGGTCGCCGCGTCGTAGTCGTAGAAGCCCCAGCCGCCCTGCGAGCTCTCCTTCCACAGCCACACCGTCGAGCTCGCGCTCGCCTCGTCGAAGAGATCGTAGAGGAACCCCACGTAGGGGGCCGACCCCGGCGAGTCCGGCCGCACGCCCCACTCCCCGGCGAAGAGCGGCACCTCGAAGGCCTCCGCCTCGGCGCGCGCACGCGTCACGTTCGGCTCGAGGCGCGCCCGCGTGACCGTGTCGAGCTCGTGGCGCGGATCGGAGAACGAGAGCGTGTAGAGGTGCACCGCGTACACACCACCCTCGTCGGGGAAGGCGCCGCTCGGGCGCGGCCCCATGTCGGTCAGGTTGCGGAGCGCCGAGGGCTCGAAGAACGCGAGGTGCCGCGCGTCGACCGCACGGATCGCCGGCAGGATGCGTGCGTAGAAGCGCTGGATGTTCGCGTCGCTCGGGAGAGGCTCGTTGAACAGGTCGTAGCCGATCACGTTCGGCTCGCCCGCGAAGCGCTCGGCCACGTGCGCCGCCATCCGCCCGAAGTCGTCTTGCAGCGCGAGCGCCGCCGGATCGTTCGGGTCGAAGAACGCGGCATACTCGTCGAGCGTCGCCGTGCGCCGCGTGTCGAGCGACTCGAGCGGGCCACAGAGCAGGTCTTCCGGCGCCGGCGGCGGCAGGGTCGCCCAGAGCGGCGCGCCGTCCTCGCCGAGGTCCTTCGACCACGCGTCGGCGTGGAAGTCGATCAGCACGCGCACGTCGTAGCTCGCGGCGAGCGCCACGAGATCCTCCACGCGCGCGAGGTACGCCTCGTCGTAGCTGCCGCGCGCGGGCTCGATGGCGGACCACTGGATCGGCAGCCGCAGCACGTCGAAGCCGATTGCGCGCATGCGCGCGAAGTCCGCGGCCTCGAGCGCCGGGATGTCCTCGAGCACGTCGGTCGGCGGCGGACAGCGCACGGGGTCGAGCGTGACGTCGAAGATCCCCTCGACGCGCGCGTTGACACCTCGAAACACCATCACGCGGCCCGTCGCGTCGCGCAGGTGGTGGCGGTCCGATCGCACGAACTCGTCCGCGGGCGGCGACCAGGGCGCGAGCGGCGGCGACGAGCACGCGAGGGCGAAGAGCGCGACGAGGGCAGCAGAGAAGCGGCGCATCGCAGCGAGAGTGCCAGCGCGCCGTCCTTCACTCTACTCGCGTGCGCCGCGCCACCTTCCCGAGCCGCCGCGCGATGCGCGATCCCATCTCGCTCAACACGTGGGTCGCGATGAGATTCCATGCGCGCATTTCGCTGAATCGCGCACACCGGCCGACGTCCTCTCACGCGAGCGATCACACGCTCACGTCACGTAGGGAACGTGATCGGAGGGAACCATGCAGCACGACGACGACGCTCCGCGCCCCACCCACCCCAAGAAGCTCACGCTCGACGAGAGCGAGATCTCGACGCACCGCACGAGCCGCCGCGAGGCGCTCACGCTGGTCGGCGCTTCCGCCGCCGCCCTCGCCGCGCTCGGCGTCGTCTCGGTCGCGAGCGCGCAGGACCGCGGATGCTCGGACGCGGACCCGACCGACCCGTACGGCGCCGGTCGCTCGTGTGGCGCGGGCGGCGTGCACCCGTGCAGCGACATCGATCCGACCGATCCCGGGGGTCAGGGCCGCACGTGCCACACGGGCGGGCCGTGCAGTGACGTCGATCCCACCGACCCCGTCGGCCAAGGACGCTGGTGCCCCGGCGGCGGAGGCGGCGCGGGCCGCGGCTCGGCGGGCGTGACCGACAGCGACCCGAGCGATCCGGTCGGGCACGGGCGCGGCGGTGGAGGCGGTGGCAGCGGCGGGCGCGGTTGCAGCGACAGCGATCCCAGCGATCCGTACGGCGCAGGCCGTCGCTGCTGAAGCCGGGCGTGAGCGCGACGGAACGGGGACGGCCACGGCCGTCCTCGGCCGTTCGTCCCCCCTCTGGGGATACCTTTCTCTACGGCTCTCCACGCCGCATCGCGGCGGCGCGGATCGGTGAATCGTTCGCTCGCGTCGCGCGTCCAGGAAGGAAGCCCTTCCTGGACGTTGCGTATGTCCATGGGACGGGCGAAGTGCCGTCGGCTGGCCGAAGGCCCCAGAGAGACGTAAATCGCAGTCGCCGGAGGCTCCCGCATGTCGTCGTCCGCTCGCTCCCTCACCGCTCGCGTCGCGTCGCTCTTCGCGCTCCTCGCGCTCGCCGCCGCCCCGAGCCTGGCCGAGGCCCAGTACGTGGTGCCCGGCCCCCCGATCTACGGGAGCGTCTCGATCTCCATCGGCGACTACTCGCCCGGCACGCTGCGCGGCGTCGCGGGCGGCCCGATCTCGCTCAGCGCCGTCGACGGCTCGTGCCGCGGGACGGCCTCGGTGCAGCCGAGCCACGTGATCACGGTCTCGGGCGGCGCGCTCCGCATCTCGGTGCGCTCCGGCAGCGACTCGACGCTGATGGTCCTGCTGCCCGACGGCCGCCGCCTCTGCAACGACGACACGAACGGCCTCGACGCACAGGTCGACACCTCCACCGTCTCGGGCCCCGTCTACGTCTGGGTCGGCTCCTACAGCGGCGGCACCTTCCCCTACGACCTCACCGTCTCGCAGATCGGCGGCCCGCCCGCGATGCCGTCGATCCCCAGCGCGCCGCTCTTCGGCACGCTCGACCTCGGTGGTCGCTGGAGCGATCCCACGATCCTCGCCGGCCGCTTCGGCGGGCCCGTGCAGGCCTCTTCGATGTTCCCCGGCTGCCGCGGCTACATCACGCCGCAGCCGAGCCACGTGGTGATGGTGCCCACGTACATGCCGAGCCTGCGCTTCGTGGTCGCGGCCCCCGCCGACACGACGATGATCGTGCAGTACGCCGATGGGAGCGTGCAGTGCGACGACGACAGCGGCGGCGGCATGAACCCGATCGTGCAGGGTGATGCGCGCCCCGGGCCGATCCGCGTCTGGGTCGGCGCCTACTCGAGCTCGTCCGTCGGTGGCGGCTACCAGCTCGGCGTCACCACGATCCCCGGCATCCGCTACGACACCCTCACCGCGCCCGTCGTGGTCGCGCCGCCGCCCGTCGTGGTCGCGCCGCCGCCCGTCGTGGTCGCGCCGCCGCCCGTGGTCGCGCCCCCCGTGATCGTGGCGCCGCCGAGCTCGGCGATCCGCGTGACCTTGAGCCCGCGCGTGCCCGTGACGCTCTACGCGCCCGGCATCACCACGCCGACCGTCGCGGTGTGGCAGCCTCGCGGCGGCCAGCCGGTCGAGTTCGCCACGCAGACGCGCGGCAGCATGCTGGTGATCTCGGCGACAATCGCCGGCGCCGCGACCCAGCTCGTGGAGATCCCCGCCGCGCTCGCGAGCACGGCGGTGGTGACGAGCACCCGGCGCCCCGATGGCCGCGTGCTGTTCCGCGCCGAGCGCGCGCCCGAGGGCAGCGACCCCGGCCAGCAGATGCTGCTCCTGGTCGACTGGGATCGCGCGACGAGCGCGCCGACCATCGCCCAGCAGTGGATCGGGACGTTCACGGACCGCGCGCCGGGCTGGTCGCGCTGAGGAGCGAAGGGCGGCGCCTCTCGTAGAGCCGCGCCGCCCGTCGCCCCGTTTCCCGCGAGAAGCTATCGCCGTCGCGCCAGCGCGAGCACCAGCGCCGCGCCCACCAGGCAGGCGAAACCGCCACCCACCAGGCCGAGCCCGGTGAGCACCGATCCGCTCGGCCGCCCTGCGAGCGTGAGCCCGAGGCTCGCGAGCCCGGCGAGCACCAGCACCGAGCCCACGATCGCGAGCCCGCGCTGAGCGACCACGCCGACGAGCAGGAGCACGAGGACGAGACCGCCCGCGCGCGCCCGCGGCACCGTCATTCCCTGCCGCTCGAGCGCGACGGCGAACGCCTCGACGACGCTCGCCTCGCCCGGGACGGCGAGCATGTGCCAGCGCTCCCCGTCACGGACCGACAGGAGCAGCGTCCCGTCCTCGACGCTCGCGCGCACGTCGGAGAGCGGCGCGCGCACCTCGGGCCCGGCGGCGCGAACGCGGAGACCGCTCGACTCGAGGCGCACGACGAGGCCGCTCGGTCCCGCGACGCGCCGCGCGCGCACGGCCTGCGCGGTGGGAACGATCGCCCCCGCGAGCGCGATGATCGCGAAGAGCATCAGCCGGTACTCGACGACGAGGATCCCGACGACGATCGGCAGCACGATCGCCCACGCGCCGATCGCGGCACGCGCTCGCCGCGCCGCGTAGCTGGCGAGCGCCTCGCGGCTGGCCGTCAGCTCGAGCACGTCCGCGCTCGCCTCGTCGGCACCGCTCCTCATCGTGCTCTTCGCGTTGGCAGCGCATCGGCGCGGGTGTTCCGTGCTCGAGGCTGCCGCTCCGACCCGGGCATCATGGGGCGACGCATCCGCGCCTCCTCAGTGGCAGACGTCGTCGGTGCACGTGAGGGCGCCCTCGCAGCCGACGACGGGACAGCAGGGCTGGCCGGGGGCTTGGCCGCAGGCGAAGCACACGAAGTTCGTGCCGTCGGGGACGGTGCAGTTGCCTGGCGTGCAGTCCTCGAGCAGGCAGATGCCACCGAGCGTTCCGGAGGGCGCGGTCTCGTCGAAGCACACGCCGTAGCGCAGCGCGCCCTCGCGGCAGCCCGACGCGCACGGTCGCTGGCCGAACGCGCCGCAGGAGACGCAGCGCGTGCTCGCGCACTCGGTGCCGGTGGCGCACGCGACGCCCGCGCCGCAGGGGCCGCCGGGCTCGCCGGGCCCGGGCTCCACGTGCACGCCCGTGTCGAGGGCGGACGCGTCGGAGCTCGTCGGGCTCCCGCCGCACGCGGCGAGCAGGATCGCGATCACCGCGAGGGACAGGAGCCCGCGGGCGAGGGGGCGAGCCGGGACCCACGCGGGCTCCGACCTCGAGACTTGGGCGTCGAGCATCGACGAGAGCGTAGGACGAACGCGAGTGAAACGCGCGTCCCGATCGACCTTCGCCGCCCTCGAGCCGCGCTCAGCCCGCGGGGACGGGCGGCCTGGCGCTCGGGGCGAGCGTGCTCTCGGCCGACGCGGGCGCGCCACCCTTGCCGACGAGGAGCTGCGCGACGAGCGCCACCAAGAGGAACGCGACGTACTCCCAGCCGCCGCCGGGGCTCGTGAACATCCAGCCGTTGGCTGCGTGCGGGATCAAGGCCCCGAGCATCACCGGAATCAAGGCCAGCGCAGCCAGGCGCACCTGGTAGCCAGCGACGAGGCAGAGACCGCCGAGCAGCTCCACCGCGAGCACGGGATAGGCGGTCCAGCCCGGCAGGCCGTTCGCTTCGAAGAACGCGACGGTGCCGGGCAGCGTGAAGACGGCGAGCTTCGCGTACGCGTGGGCGAGGAAGACGGTGCCCAGGCCGAGCCGGAGGACCGTCGGGCCGAGGTGGCTCCGGGCTCGCGCGAGGTGATCGAGTCGGGTGAGCGGGTGGTCGAGGTTCGTCATACCGCGTTCCTGCGGAGCGGCCTCCGCGATCGGAAGCCGCGCGGGCCGAACGAATCGTTCGGCATTCCGAACGCTCGTCAGCCTCCGGCCTTCACCGCCCAGGGCTGCTCGCGGAACGCCTCTGCGAGCGCGTCCACGAGCGCTGCGACGATCGGCGCGGCCTTCGGTCGCCCGGCGCGCACCGCGTAGATCCCGATGGGCGGCGGTACGAAGGCTTCGAGAACGCGCACGAGAGAGCCGCTGCGCACGGCGTCGAAGGTCATGAACCGGGGAAGAATCGCGATGCCGAGCCCCGCGATGGCGGACTCGCGCAGCATGGTCCCGCTCGTCGTCTCGAAGTTGCCCCTCACACCGAGCTCGAGACGGCGTCCCTCCCGATGGAGCCGCCACTCGTGCTCGGGGCGGAGGAGCGCATAGCGAAGACAGTTGTGGTGCGCGAGGTCCTCGGGCCGCTCGGGGCGACCGTGCTCGGCCAGGTAGCTGGGCGCGGCGCAGACGTCGAACGGCGTGCTCGCGAGCCGACGCGCGACGAGGCTCGAGTCGCGAAGCTTGGTCACTCGCAATGCGAGATCGATGCGCTCCTCGACGAGATCGGCCAGGCGGTCGTTCAGCAGCAGCTCCACGTTCACGCCCGGCCTCTCCGCGAGGAAGTCGCGCAGCGGTCGCGCGAGGCAGACCTGCGAGAGCACGACGGGCGCGCTGAGACGGATGGTTCCGCGCACCGCGGTCGCCGGCCCCGAGGTCGCGCGGGCGGCTTGCTCGGCCATCGATCGCGCGTGCGGATAGATGCGGGCCCCGAGCGTGGTGACCGTGACCTTCCGCGTCGTCCGGAGAAGGAGCGGCTCGCCCATTCGCTCCTCGAGGAGCGAGACACGAGCGCTGACCACCGACTTCGAGACCCCGAGGAGCTGGGCCGCCCTGGTGAACGAGGCGGTCTCGACCACGCGCGCGAAGCACAGGAGCGACGGGAGGTCGTCGAGAAGACGGTCGGCCATCGGCTCGGGGTAACACGATCGCTCCGAGATGCGAACGATGCAGACGAGGGCTCTCGAGCGCTTGCTGGCAGTGCGCACTGCCCGTAGTGCTGCGCGGCGAGCGCACGTGAAGATCGCCATCTACGGCACGGGCCCCATCGGCAGCGCGTATGCGCTGCACCTCGCCAAGGCGGGGCACGAGGTCACGTGCATCGCGCGCGGCGAGCGCCTCGCGCAGCTCTCGGACGAGCGCGCCATCGTGACCGTGGAGGGTGAGCGCGCGAGCATCGTGCCGGCGGGCGCGCTCGACCCGACGATCGCCTACGACCTCGTCCTCGTCACCGTGCTCGCCCACAAGCTCGATGCGATCCTCCCGGCGCTGAAGGCGAGCGCCGCGAGATCCATCGTCTTCACGCTCAACCTCTTCGAGCCGCTGGCGCGTCTCGAGGGCGAGCTCGCCGGGCGCGCGAGCTTCGGCTTCCCGGCGATCGTCGCTTCGCTCGAGAACGGCCGCCTTCGCCACACGATCCACACGGTGGCGCAGAAGACGATCATGAAGGAGCGCCGCTGGGCGGAGCTCTTCACGCACGCCGGCATCGCGACCGCCGTCGAGCCCGCGATGCAGGCGTGGCTGCGTACGCACGCCGTGTGGATCGCCACGGTCCTCGCGATGGCGTGCGAGGCCTACGGGCGGCGACGCGGGCTCTCCTTCGCCGAGGCACGAGCGTACGCGCGCGCGCTGCGCGCGGGGCTCGCCCTCGTCGAGCGCCTCGGCGACTCGATTCGTCCGACCTCCGTCCACCTCGTGCGCGCGCTGCCTCTCTCGCTCGTGCTCTACGCGCTCAGCCGGACGTCGGTGGTGAAGATGCTCGGCCCGATCGGCCCCGCGGAGGCACGCGCGCTCATCGACGCGATGAGCGCCTCGGCGCCCGAGGGCGCGCTGCCGGCGCTCCTCGCGATCCGTCCCCGCGACACGGCCGACACCCACCGATAGAAGACGAGCCCGCGTGTGGCGGAATGGCCGTGCGGGATCGCGCGCCGCCGCGACGTGGGCCGTACTAGTTTCGACCGATGCTCGCCGCGTCCGACCTCGAGGCCCATCGCGCTGCGCTCACCGGCCTCTGCTACCGCATGCTCGGATCGGCCGTCGACGCCGACGATGCCGTCCAAGAGACGATGGTGCGCGCGTGGAAGAGCCTCGACGGGTTCGACGGTCGGTCGTCGCTCCGCACCTGGCTCCATCGCGTCGCGACGAACGTGTGCCTCGACGCGATCGCGGCGCGGGCACGACGCACGCGCCCAGTGGAGGACGGGCCCGTCGGCACCCCCGACGACGCGCTCGAGACCCGCGAGCGCACGCACTGGATCGAGCCGATCCCCGACGCGCACACGATCCCCGCCGACGCGCATCCGGAAGAGCGCCTCGTGCTGCGGCAGAGCATCCGGCTCGCGTTCGTCGCCGCCCTCCAGCACCTACCGCCCAAGCAACGCGCCTCGCTCCTGCTCACCGAGGTGCTCGGCTGGTCGATCGCCGAGTGCGCGTCGTGCCTCGAGACCAGCGAAGCGGCGATCCACAGCGCGCTCCAGCGCGCGCGCGCGACGCTCGCGGCCAAGGATCTCGCCACGCTACCGGCGCCACTCACCGAGACGCAGCGCGCGCTCGTCGACCGCTACGTCGAGGCCTTCGAGCGCTACGACGTCGATGCGCTCACCGCGCTCCTGCATCGCGACGCGACGCTCTCGATGCCGCCCTACACGCTCTGGCTCACCGGCCACGCCGACATCGCGCGTTGGCTGCGCGGACCGGGCGCGCCGTGTCGCGGCAGCAAGCTCGTCCGCGTGGAGGCCTCGGGCATGCCGGCCATCGCCCAGTACCGGCCGAGCGAGGGCGGCGGCTACCACGCGTGGGCGATCCTGATGCTCGAGCTCGGCCCGGGCGAGATCACGTCGATGATGTCGTTCCTCGACGTCGAGACGCTCTTCCCGCGCTTCGGCCTTCCGCTCGCGCTCACCTGAGCGCTCCGATCTTTTTCGCGGACGACCGATGGTTTTCCGCACGGGGGCCAGTCGAAGAGGGTGAATCCGACAAGGAGATCGCCCCGATGAGCCTCGCCACATCGCTCGAACCTTCCGCGCCCGCCCTTCCCGTCTCGCGCCCCGCGCGCATCGGCTCGTACGCGCTCGGCGGCTTCGTCGTGCTCTTCCTGGCCTTCGATGCCGCGATCAAGCTGATGCAGCTCGCTCCGGCGATGCAGACCGAGCAGCTCGGGTATCCACCGAGCCAGGTGCTCTGGATCGGCCTGACGGAAGCGATCCTGCTCGTCCTCTACGTCGTCCCGCGCACGTCGATCCTCGGCGCGATCTTCTGGACGGGATACCTGGGCGGCGCCGTCGCGACGCACGTGCGGATCGAGAATCCGCTCTTCACCCACGTGCTCTTCCCGACCTACGTCGCCGCGATGCTCTGGGGCGCGCTGTGGCTGCGCGAGCCACGCCTGCGCGCGCTCGTGCCGCTCCGCAGCCCTCGCTGACGCTCGTTCCCCACGAATCGAGAGAGAAAGAAAAGGAGAGAGAACCATGGCCGACGACCGACTGATCTTCGTGAACCTTCCCGTCCGCGACCTCGCACGCACGCAGACGTTCTTCCGCACGCTGGGCTTCGCATTCAACCCGAAGTTCACCGACGAGAAGGCCGCCTGCATGATCGTCAGCGACAAGGCGTTCGTGATGCTGCTCGCCGAGCCCTTCTTCAAGACGTTCACCGACAACGAGATCGCCGACACGCGCAAGCACACCGAGGCGCTGATCTGCATCTCGTGCCCGAGCCGCGAAGCGGTGGACCGGCTGGTGAAGACCGCGCTCGAGGCGGGCGGCCGAAAGGCCAAGCCGCCGCAGGACCATGGCTTCATGTACGGCTGGAGCTTCTACGACGTCGACGGGCATCACTGGGAAGTGATGTGGATGGATCCGGCTGCTGCGCAGTAGCCGAACGAGCGCGCGCCCGAGCCCCGTCGACGGACGGGGCTCAGCCGACGCGGCGCATCGGCAGATCGACGACCGTCCCCGCGCGATTGCTCTCGACGGTGACCTCGGTCTCGCCCACGTGACCGGCGGCGTGGATGCGCAGCACGGCGCGGTCCGCGTCGCGCCGCCAGGGGACGAGCACCATCGATGCCGTGGAGATGTAGCGCTCGCGCACGCGGCGACGGCTGGGGAGCCACTCGGCCTCGACCTCGACGTCGTTCGGGCACTTCTCCCCGAGCGAGAGGCGCAGCAGGATGGGGGGCGTGGGCTGCGGGCGGAGCCAACCGAACAGGTTCATCAGCCAGTGGGTGGCGCGGCGGACCGCAGACATTCGACACGCTCAGCGTAGCGCTTTTCGCCCCACCCAGACCACGTGTCTCGGGCCTTTCTCGCCGTGGGCCCGGACGTGACGCGTCCGCACCTCGAGGCCCGCACGCTCGATCCTGCGCCGAAACGCCTGCGAGTCGCCGGCCGACCAGACCGCCAGCACGCCGCCCGGCGTGAGCGCGCGAACGGTGCGCGCGAGGGCGTGCTCGCCGTAGAGGTTCGCGTTGCCCGGCGCCGAGATCGCCGCGGGGCCGTTGTCCACGTCCAGCAGAATCGCGTCGTAGGTGTCGGGCGACTCGGCGATCACGCGCGCCACGTCGGCGACCAGCACCTTCGCCCGCGCATCCTCGAGCGGCCGGCGGGCGAGCGGGCCGAGCACGCCGCGGTTCCACTCGACGATCTCCGGCACCAGCTCGACGACGTCCACACGCGCGCGCGGGCCGAGCCGGTCGAGCGCCGCGCGCAGCGTGAACCCCATCCCGAGGCCGCCGACGAGGACGCGCGCCTTGGGCTCGAGCCCCTCGCACGCGAAGGTCGCGAGCGCGTCTTCCGAGCCGTGCATGCGTGAGCTCATGAGCTCGAGCCGATCGACGCGGATGACGAACGTGTCACCACGCTGGACCAGCGTCATGGTCGCGCCCCCCGGTGCGGCGGCGGTCGCGAGGGTCTTCCAGGGGAGCACGGCGCGCTTCGTAGCACGCGCGCCGCCGCGGAGTCGTCGAGCGTTTGCTCTCACGCGCCTCGCCACGCCGTGCCTACATCGCGGGAGGCCAGCCCGTGCGTGGTATCGTGACGGCGGGGGTCACGGACCATGCAGCGAGACATTCTCTACGTCGAAGACAACGCGGATCACGCCGAGCTGGTCCTGCGCTGTCTCGAGCGACAGCACCTGCGCCAGCGGGTGGCGCACGTGGAGGACGGGGAGAGCGCCATCGCTTACCTCGACCGCGTCGCCCGAGGCGAGCTCTGTCGGCCCGTGCTCGTGCTGTTGGATCTCAAGCTGCCACGCGTGGATGGAATGTCGGTCCTCGACCACGCCAAGCACTCGACGACGCTGCGCGAGATCCCGATCATCATCCTCACCACGAGCACCGCCGACCGCGACGTGAAGGGTGCCTACGCGCACTACGCGAACAGCTACCTCGTCAAGCCCGACGACGTGACCCAGCTCGACGCCCTGCTGCGCGAGCTCTCGCACTACTGGCTCGAGCAGAACCGCCGGAGCTCGCCGGGTTGAGCGCATCGAGAACGATCCTGCTCGTCGAGGACGACACCGCACACGTCGAGCTCGCCCGTCGCGCGATCGAGCGAAGCGAGGGGCTCGGCATCCGTGTCGTCGGCTCGATCGCCTCCGCGCGCGCCGCGCTCGCCGAAGGAGGGGTCGACCTGGTGCTCGCCGACCTGCGCCTGCCGGACGGCTCGGGGCTCGACCTGCTCGATCAGTCGACGCCCGTGGTGGTGCAGACGAGCCAGGGCGACGAAGCGCGCGCCGTCGCCGCGATGAAGGGTGGCGCGCTCGACTACTGCGTGAAGTCGCCCGAGATGTACCGCGACCTCCCGGTCACGATCGAGCGCGCGCTCAATGCCGCGACGAACCTCGTCGAGCGCCGCAAGGCCGAGCACGGGCTGCGCGAGAGCGACGAGCGCTTCCGCCAGCTCGTCGCGAACATCCCCGAGGTGTTCTGGCTCTTCGATCTCGCGACGCGTGAGGTCGTCTACGCGAGCCCTGCGTGGCGGGCGGTCTACGGCGACGGGCCCCAGAGCTGGGAGGGACGTCTCGCCCACGTGCACGCCGACGACCTCGGCGCGCTCTGGGTGCTCGGCGCGTCGGACGGCGACGTGTTCCGCATCGTGGACGGCGCGAGCACCCGCTGGGTCGAGGAGCGCCGCTTCTGGATCGCCGGTGCCGACGGCAACCCCTATCGGCTCGCCTGCCTGGGCCTCGACGTGACGCGCCGGCGCGAGCTCGAGGCCTCGCTGCGGCACGCACAGAAGATGAACGCGATCGGCGAGCTCGCCGGAGGCGTGGCGCACGACTTCAACAACATGCTCGCGCCGATCCTGTCGGGCGCGCAGGAGCTCGCGGCGAGCGGCGGCGACGCGGAGCTGTGCAACCTGATCGTGTCGGCGGCGACGCGCGCTCGGCAGCTCACTCGGAACCTGCTGGCCTTCTCGCGTCGTGGGCGCGCCGGGGTGGCGGTCGTGAACGTGCACGCGGTGGTGAGCGAGGCGGTGGCGCTCCTGCGCCGCACCGTGCCGGCGGGCGTCCGCGTGACGAAGTCGCTGACGGCGACGAACACCGAGCTGGTGGGCGATGCGGGGCAGCTCCAGAGCGCGCTCTTGAACCTCGGCATCAACGCGCGCGATGCGCTCCCGGGAGGGGGCACGATCCGCTTCGTCACGCGCGACCTCGAGCTCGAGGCGATTCCCGACGAGTACCGCGCGTTCGAGCTCGCGCCGGGCCGCTACGTCGAGCTGCGCGTCGAGGACGACGGCATCGGAATGCCGCCGGAGGTGCTCGTGCGCGTGTTCGAGCCCTTCTTCACGACGAAGGACGTCGGGCACGGCACGGGCCTCGGGCTCGCGGCGGTCTACGCGACCGTGCTCGAGCTGCGCGGCGCGGTCACGGTGACCTCGCGCGAGCGGGAAGGCTCGGTGTTCACGCTGCTGCTCCCGGCGCGCCCCGGCGAGCAGATCGTGCCGACCTCGTCGCCTGCGGTGCCGGTCGGCGGAGGGCTCGTGCTCCTCATCGAGGACGAGGCGTTGGTGCTGCGCGGCGCGCAGCGCATGCTCGAGCGGCTGGGCTACCGGGTGGTCTCGGCCGTCGACGGCGAGGCCGGATGGGCCGCGTTCGAGAGGCATCGAGACGAGCTCGTCGCCGTCGTGAGCGACCTGACGATGCCGCGCTTGGATGGCCGCACGCTGCTGCGCCGCATTCGTGGGGTCGCGCCCGGCCTTCCGTGTGTGCTCTGCACGGGCTTCGCAGGAGAAGGCGAGCAAGACCTTCCCGTGCTGCTCAAGCCGTATTCGCGCGAGGAGCTCGCCGCGACGCTCGAGGCCGCGATCCGACGGGGCGGGACCGCGTGACCGAGGATGTCGAGACCACGCGCGCGCTCGAGCAGGCGCTCCTCCGCCGGGTGGAGACCTACGCGCAGATCCTCGACGCGCTGCCCGACATGATCCTCGTCAAGGGCGCGCACTCGCGGATCCTGTGGGCGAACAAGGCGTTTCGCGACTACTACGGCATGACGAACGAGCAGCTGCGGGAGCTCGTGGATGCGCCCTTCAACGCGCCCGACCACACGCAGCAGTACGTCGCCGACGACCTGCTCGTCTACACGACCGGGCGAGACCTCGAGATCCCGCTCGAGCCCGTGACGCGCCACGACGGCGTCGTCGCGCACTTCCACACGAAGAAGTGGGCGCTACGCGACGAAGTGGGCGCCATCCGCGCGACCGTCGGCGTGTCGCGCAACGTGGGAGAGACGCTCGAGCTCCGGGGCGAGCTGCTCCGGTACCGCGAGCAGCTCGAGCGCGACCGCTTCTCCACGTTCGCCTCGCAATTGCCCGGCTTCTTCTTCCAGTCGCGCCGCACCGGCACCGAGTCCCGCTTCACGTTCGCGAGCGCGCGCGTGCACGAGTACTACGGCGTGACGCCCGCCGAGCTCCTCGCCGACCCCGTGCAGTTCTACCGGCACGTGCCGGACCGCGAGCGGGTGCGCGAGGAGCTCCGCGAGGCGTTCCGCGTGGCGAGCGAGAGCGGCGGCACGATCACGCACGTGCATCGAGCGCGCGGCCCGGACGGCGTGGAGCGGTGGATGGAGCTGCGCGCCGCGGCGAGCCGCGAGGCCGACGAGAGCGTGACCTACCACGGCTACGTCCACGACATCAGCGAGCGCCATCGGAGCGAGGAGCTGCGCGAGGAGCTCGTCGAGAAGCTGCGCGCGCGCAACCGCGAGATGGAGCAGTTCACGTACACGATCTCGCACGATCTGAAGAGCCCGCTCGTCACGATCCGTGGCTTCGTCGGCGGCATCGAGGAGGACGTGCGCGCGGGCAACGCGCAGCGCGCGCTCACCGACCTCGCGCGCGTGCGCGCCGCAGCCGAGAAGATGGCGCGCATGCTCAGCGAGCTGCTCGAGCTCTCGCGCGTGGGGCGCGTCGGCCATCACCCGGTCGAGGTGCGCGTCGGCGACGTGATCGCCGAGACACGCGAGCTGCTCGCGGCGCAGCTGGCGAACGTCGAGCTCGTCGTCGAGGGCGACGACGTCCGGGTGATGGCGGATCGCACCCGCCTCACGCAGGTCTGTCAGAACCTCCTCGAGAACGCGGTGAAGTACATGGGGCCGCAGCCCTCCCCGCGCATCGTGGTCCGGTGCCGCGAGGACGCTGGCCAGCTCTGGGCGAGCGTGAGCGACAACGGGATCGGGATCGCGCCAGCGCACCAGGAGCGCATCTTCGGGCTCTTCGAGAAGCTCGACGGCCGCTCGGAGGGCACCGGGATCGGGCTCGCGCTCGTGAAGACCATCGTCGAGCTGCACCGCGGCAAGGTGTGGGTCGAGTCGGAAGGCCCCGGCAAGGGCTCGACGTTCCACGTGCGGATGCCGCTGCGCTGACGGGAGGGGGCGGCGCCGAGCTCAGAGCCCGAGACAGGTCGCGAGATCGGTGGGCACACGCCCGAGCGCGTAGTCCTCGGCGGGCGCGGTGCCGAACGCGAAGCGCGTGACGGCGTCGTCGACGTCCGCCACGTCCGCGTAGCTCGCGCCGCCGTCGTCCGAGCGGCGGATGTGGTTGGGCCAGCCGCCCTGGAGACGAATGCCGCGACCTTCGTCGTAGTCGGGACGCGCGACGAAGCTCGCTCCATCGAAGCGTACCTCCGTGCCGCCGGCCGCGTCGCGCTGCGTCCAGCCGGTACCGTCGGTGCTCTCCCACCAGCCGACGGAATCGCGCGCCGTCACGAATCGCCCGTCGCCGAAGGCGAGCGTGCGCGAGGCCTCGTCGCCCGGCAGCGAGTCGCTCGTGTCCTCCCAGGCCGTCAGATCGTGCGAGCGCATCGCGGTGCCGTAGCCGCCGGTCGCGACCCACCAGCCATTGCCGTAGTCGATCTGCGCGACCCACTGGCCGAACGCGGGGCCCGCGCCGTTCGTCACGTCGGTCCAGGCGTAGCCGTTCGTCGACACGAAGATGCCGCGCCACGAGCCGGCGACGAAGCGCCCGTTCGCGAAGGTGATGTTGCGGAACAGGTAGGGGTTGTCGAAGTCGGTGGTGCCCGTGCTCTCGTGCGGGACGGCGCACCACGTGACGCCCTCGTCGATGCTGAGCCAGCGCCAGTGATTCGCGCCGGCGGCGACGATGACGGGGATCGTGGCGCCGCTCGCGCCGGTGTCGGCGGGGGCTGTGCCGGTATCGGCGCCGGGCGAGCCCGCATCCTCACGCATGGAGCTCGCATCGTCGGTCGTGCCGCCGTCGGTGCGCGCCGCATCCGAGCCTCCCGCCGCGTCCATCGGGGTGGCCGCGGCGGGTGTACACCCGGAGAGCGCGACGAGGACGAGAGCGAGGACGAGAGCGCGCGACGACGACATGGACGTACGTACCTCCAGGCGGGCTCCGCGGCTCATCCGACGCTGCCTCCGCGCGACGCCCGGCCCTCGCTCACAAGAACTCGACGCCCTGCGCGAGCGGCAGGTCCTTGCCCCAGTTCACCGTGCAGGTCTGGCGGCGCATGTAGGCCTTCCACGCGTCCGAGCCCGACTCGCGCCCGCCGCCCGTGTCTTTCTCGCCGCCGAAGGCGCCGCCGATCTCGGCGCCGCTGGTGCCGATGTTCACGTTCGCGATCCCGCAGTCGCTGCCCATCGGCGAGAGGAACGTCTCGGCGGCGCGCACGCTGTCGGTGAAGATGGCGCTCGAGAGCCCTTGCGACACTGCGTTGTTCGCGGCGATCGCCTCCTCGACGCCCTCGATCTCGAACACGTAGAGGATCGGCGCGAACGTCTCCTCCCAGGCGATCGGGAAGTCCTTCTGCGCCGGCGCCTTCACGATGGTGGGCCGCACGAAGTGGCCCGGCCGCGCCACGCGCTCGCCGCCGCAGAGGATGCGGCCGCCCTGTTCGGTCGCGCGGGCGAGCGCGTGCTCGTAGCGCTTCACGGCCACCTCGGTGATCAGCGGGCCCATGAGCACGCCCTTCTCCAGCGGGTCGCCGATCTTCACGCTCGCGTAGGCCGCGACGAGGCGATCGACGAGCGTGCTCGCGATGCCCTTCTGCACGAAGAGGCGACGCGTCGTGGTGCAGCGCTGGCCGGCGGTGCCCACCGCGCCGAAGGTGATCGCGCGCACCGCGAGCTCGAGGTCGGCGTCGTTCATGACGACGATCGCGTTGTTGCCGCCGAGCTCGAGGAGCGAGCGGCCGAGGCGCCCCGCGACCTCGCGCGCGACGAGGCGCCCGACGGCGGAGCTGCCGGTGAACGAGACGAGCGGGAAGCGCGCGTCCTTCGCCATCCACTCGCCCACGTCGCCGCCGCCGATCGCGAGCTGGAAGACGCCCGAGAAGCCGGTCTCCTTCATCGCGCGATCGCAGAGCGCCTGCACCGCCACGGCGCAGAGCGGCGCGTGCGGCGAGGGCTTCCACACGACGGGGTTCCCGCAGACGGCGGCGAGCGCGGCATTCCACGCCCAGACGGCCACCGGGAAGTTGAACGCCGTGACGACCGCGACCGGGCCGAGCGGATGCCACTGCTCCATCATGCGGTGTCGACCGCGCTCGCTCGCGATCGTCAGGCCGTAGAGCTGGCGCGAGAGACCGACCGCGAGCTCGCAGATGTCGATCATCTCCTGGACCTCGCCGAGACCCTCGCTCCGGATCTTCCCCATCTCGAGCGAGACGAGCTCGCCGAGCGGCTCCTTGTGCTCGCGGAGCAGCTCCCCGAGCCGCCGCACGAGCGCACCGCGCTGCGGGGCCGGCACCATGCGGAAGTGCTCGAAGCAGCGCTGCGCCTCGGCGACCACGGCGTCGTAGTCGGCGCGGCTCGCGGTGGTGACGGCGCCGATCGTCTCGCCCGTGGCGGGGCTCTCGCTCGTCAGCACCGGCCCCGTACCCGGGCGGCCCGAGACGCCCGCGTGCGTTCCGCCGCGCTCGACCCAGCTCACGATCTCTTCCATCGTCTTCATCGCGTCTCTCCCGCAGGGCCCTGGTTGTCGCGCGCCGCGGGCTCCGGGTCCACCCGGACGGCTCGTCATTCCTCGCCACGATTCGGATACGCGTGTCGGTAGCGCGCCCGGAGCGCGCGCAGCGGCTCGGGGATGCGCTCGTCGAGGAGCCGGGCCCGACGGATGCGATCGGCGCGGAAGTGGCGGATCGCGCCGCGGAGCTCGCAGTGCGCCGCGACGATCCGGACGCGCTCCATGTACGCCACGAAGAAGGGCCACACGACGCGCACGCTCTCGCGGTCGTCGTCGCCCCGGTAGACGATCTCCATTTTCCGTCCTTCACGGATGGCGCGTCTCACCGGCGCGAGGTCGATACCGTCGGGCACCGGCTCGAGCGGAGGCGCCGGACGCGACGCGGTCTCGAGCGAGACGCGGCGCAGCGCGGGCGGAGCGACGTCGCGAAGCTTGTCGGCGAGGCTCCGCGCCGCGCGCGCCAGCGAGGGGTCGGCGCGCTGAGCCACCCAGGCCGCGCCGAGCACCGCGACCTCGAGCTCGTCTTCGGTGAGCATCAGCGGCGGTAAGTCGTAGCCAGCGTCGAGCACGTAGCCCGTGCCGGCCTCGCCGCGGATCGGAACGCGCTGCTGCATCAGCTCCGCCACGTCGCGATAGACGGTCCGCAGCGAGACCTCGAGCTCGGCCGCGAGCGCCGCGCCGGTCACCGGCGTGCGGCGCCGGCGCAGGCGCTGGATGATGGCGAAGAGACGCTCGGTACGGCGCATGACGAGAGCGTGCCGTGGACTGCTGTCAGCACGCTGTCAGCATCCCCTCGTCAGGATCCGATTCGTGCGGTCCTCGCGGCAGCGCGTCACGGAGACGCTCGCGCGCGGCCGCCACGAGGAAGCGCATGGAATTCGTCTCGATCCGCATCGTCACCGCCGACGTCTCTCGCCTCGCGCGCTTCTACGAGCGCATCACCGGCATCGCCCCGCGCCGCTACACCGACGACTTCGTCGAGATCGAGACGAGGCGGGCCGTGATCGCCATCGCGCACGAGCGCACGATGGCGATGTTCGCCGACGGCGCAGCGCGGCCGGCCAGCAACCGCTCGGTGATCCTGGAGCTGCGGGTCGAGGACGTCGACGCGACGTACGCGCGCCTCGCGCCGGAGCTCGCCGAAGTGCTCCAGCCCCCCACGACGATGCCCTGGGGCAATCGCTCGCTGCTGTTCCGCGACCCGGACGGAAACCTCGTGAACTTCTTCCAGCCGAGGAGCGAGGCCGCCAGAGCGCGCTTCGAGCGGGCCTAGCCGCGCGCGTCGCTCAGGGTCGATCGGGCCCGCGTGACGTCGTCGTCTCCGCGGCGCGCTCCGGGTCCACCCGGAGCGAGCGCTCGAGGAGCGACTTCGCGAGCGGGAGGTCGGCGGCCGCGTAGGCCGCGTGCGCACGGCGCTCGAGCGCGATCCCGAGGTGCGTGCGCGCATCGCGCTCGTGCGCGCGCACGGCCTCCGCCATCGCGCGCTCGGCGAGCCGCGGCTCCTCCAGCGCGGCGAGCTCTCCCGCGAGCGCGAGAAACCCGCCCGGCGGCGCGATGCCCTTCTCGACCCAGCGCTCGGCGCAGGCGAGAGCGCCCTCGCGGCTCGGCGCCGAGCGCAGCCCGAGGACGACGGCGGACCAGCCGAGCGGCGAAGGAGGGTGCGCCGCGAGCGCGGAGAGAAGCAGCGTCGCGCTCTCGTCTCGCACAGCGCCCGCGATCGCACGGAGCCCGAGCATCGCGGCGCGATCGGGGAGCTCGGTCGTGGGCGCCTGGCCCGCGAGCGCTGCGCGCGCGAGCTCCACGGGCACGGCGGGCCGCGCCTGCCCGGCGAGCGCCTGGAGGATCTCGGCGTCCGCCGACGCGACGCGCGCGATCTCGGTGATGCGATCTCGCTCGAGCGCGCCGAGACCCGCGCCACAGCGATCGGCGTGCGCGAGCGCGATGCGCAGCGCGACCGCGCGATGCGCGGGCTCGAGGGCCAGCTCGCGCAGGCGATCGAGCACGCGCGTGCGCGCGTACAGACGGGGCGAGGCGAGCGCGATCTCGGCGAGGCGCAGCGTCGTCGCCGCATCGGCGCCGGCATCGATCGCGGCGAGCGCCTCCTCGTGCGCGTCGGCTCCCTCGAGCGAGAGCGCTGCGACGCGCGCACGGGCGGCGAGCGCCGGATCGCCGCCGACGGCCTCGAGGTAGAGCTCTCGGGCGCGCGCCGGCTCGCTCTCCTCGATCGTCGACGCGAGGACGAAACGCGCCGCCGCCGTCGGCGCGCGCTCGAGCTCGGCGCGGGCGAGCCGTCGCGCGAGCTCGATCTCCCCGGCCTCGACGAGGCGCGCCACCATGGAGAGCGCGCGGTGATCCTCGAGCTCGTCTCCGCTCGCGGCCCAGAGCGCGGCGAACGACGCGAAGGCCTCCGTGTCTCCCGCGCGAACGGCCGCGCCGAGCCCTGCGAGCAAGAGCGTGCGGCGCGCCTCCGCATCGAGCGTCTCCACGGTCGCCGCCGCCACGCGCACGGCCGCGCCGGGCCCGAAGGTCTCCTCGGCGCGCCGCAAGGCGCCCAGCGTCAGCTCGACGAGCACGGGGCGAGCTTACGCCGTCTGCCCGCGCGTGGATCCGCGACCGCGCAGCCGGGGGAAGATCCGCGTGCGCACGACGAATCAAAGCGGCGTGATAGCGTCGAGCCTCGGGGCGGCGCACGACGCGGCGCCATGCGCGACGACGGGGATGACATGACCATCGCGAAGAGCTCGATCGAACGCTTGGATGCCGCGCTTCGTGCGCAGCGCCCCGGTTACCACGGCGGGCTGCAGGCGGGTGCGAGCGCCGCCGAGCTCGAGGAGATCGCGGAGGCCGCAGGCGCGACGCTGCCGGAAGGGCTCGTGGCCCTGCTCGCGTGGCGTGGCGCAGGAGGCGGCCGCCTCGTCGGGAACTGGAGCACGCTGAGCGCGGCCGACATCGCCGGAGCGAAGCGCTCGCTCGACGAGATGCTCGCCGAGGGCCAGTTCGACGATCCCTCGCACTGGCACGCGGGGTGGGTGCCGTTCTTGGGGAACGGCGGCGGCGATTTCGTGTGCGTGGACCTCGCGGGCTGCTTCGGCGGACCGAAGGGGCAGGTCCTCGAATTCTGGCACGACGAGTCGTGGCGGACGGTGACCGCGCCGAGCATCGAAGTGTGGCTGGCGATCCTCGCGAGCGCCTACGAGGCCGGCGCAGTGGAGGAGAGCGCCGGCGGTCACGTCGAGGTGGACGAGCAGAAGGTGAGCGCGCTGCGCGCCGAGCACGCGCCCGGGCACCCGAGAGAGCACGATGCGAGCGAAGCCCCAGGCGCGAGCGGGAGCCCGCCTGCCAAGAAGAAGGCGCGCGCCGAGAAGAAGGTGCGCGCGACGCCCGCCAAGAAGGCACCCGCCAAGAAGGCGCCCGCCAAGAAGGCGCCTGCCAAGAAGGCGCCCGCCAAGAAGGCACCCGCCAAGAAGGCACCCGCCAAGAAGGCACCCGCCAAGAAGGCACCCGCCAAGAAGGCGCCCGCCAAGAAGGCGCCTGCCAAGAAGGCGCCCGCCAAGAAGAAGGCGCCCGCCAAGAAGAAGGCGTCGAAGCGACGCTGAGCGAGCGCGCATGTCGGCCAAGCCGCAAGGGTTCCCGTTTCGGTTCTTCGGTCGCGAGCCCGAGGGCGAGGGAGCGCTCGTGCTCGACTACGCCGTGCAGCTCGTCGCGCCACTCGCGCTCGCCTCGGCGCAGCCGGCCACGCTCGAGGAGGCCTTCGCGAGCGCCATACGCAAGGAGGTCGCTGCCGCGTCCGCGACGCTTCGCTTCGATGCGTCGCATCCCGACGTGGTGCGCGCCGCGATCACCGCGCCGCCCGGGCTCGCGCGCCCCGAGGCGAGCAAGCTCGTGGTGCGCGGGCTCTATGCGATCCACGCCATCGCGCCGGTCGCGGAGTGCGTTCACCTGCCGTCGAAGGGACGCGGCGAGAGCGCGTGGGATCGACGCACCCGGGAGGTCCAGCCCGAGCCCGGGCCCACCCTGCTCGCGTGCAGCCCGGGTGTGCCATCCAGCGACCCGTCCCTCGCCGCGGCAGTCGCCCCTGCGCCCCTCTCGCCGCCCACGCCGACGCTCTCGCTGACGGTGCTTCGGGGCAAGACGCTCCCGGGCGAGGATCCGACCGCGCCGTTCACGTCCGGTCACGCGCTCGCCGAGGCGCGACGCATGGGCGCCGTCGTGCGGGCCGACGCCGCGCGCACACGTCTGCTCTGGCATCACTTCGGCGCGCTCGCCGAGCAGGCGGCAGGCGAGACCGAGGCGCGCGTGGCCGCCGATCTCGGGAGTCGCCCCCTCCGCGCGGCCTACGACGCGGCCCGCGCGGTGCCCCTCGACGCGGATCGTGCGGTAGTGGCGGTGCGCCGCGGCCTCCTGCTCCTGCAGCGCGAAGACGGCCTGCTCCGCCCCGTCTGCGTGCGAGCTCTGCCTCACGCGGCGCTCGTGACGCTCGACGCGACACCGTCCGGCCTGATCGTGGTGGGCATCGCGCACGGCGAGCCGCCGCGCGCCTCTCTCGTGGTGCTCGCCGTCGACGGCGATCGGCTCGTGCCCCGCACGGAGCTCGCCGTGGACGCCGAGACGTGGGGGAAGGCCGCGTCGATCTGGCAGCTCAGCGTGGAGCGTCGCGACGCACGCATGCTCGTCACGGCGTCGTTCGCGAGCGGCGGCCGCGTGCAGAAGACGGTCGGCCTCGCGGAGCTCGCAGGGCTCGACACCGAAGCGCTGCCGTCACCACGCGCGGCCACGCCACGAACCGGCGGCCTCGCTCCGGCGCTCCCGCATGGCGCGAGCCTCGCGTGCGCGCTGGCCGGGGGAGCACACCTCGCGCTCGTTCCGACGCTCGAGACGGGCTCGTCCTACGCCGCGCCCGTGCAGCGCTCGATCGTGCACGTCGCCGCCACGCGCACGACGCTGCCGCTCCCGCCCGGTGGCTACACCGCCCTCGACGTGGCACCGAGCGGCGCGGTGGCGCTCGTCGCGCAGGGCGTGGGACACGGGACGACGCGCTTCTTCGCAGTGGACGGCGGCGAGGTGCGCGCCGAGCGTGCCGGCTCGCCGGCATGCGCGTGCTTCCTCGACGACGAGCGCGCGCTGATGGGCTGCGAGATCATGCGCTGGCGCGACGGCGAGGTGCTCGGAAAGGCCGAGACCGCCGACGCCGTGCTCGCGCTGCGAGACCCCGGAGCGCCGCGCGTCGTGACCCTGACGCACGACGCCGACGCGTTCGCCCATGCGATCACCGAGACGGGCCTCGGCCCACCCGAGCGTCTCGCGCGAGACGTGGCCGACTTGCGCGCAACGAGCACGGGCGTCGTCGCGCGGGTCGACGGCGCCTGGCGCGCCGTGTGAGCGAGCGCCCCGCCTCGACGAGCGCGGGCCTCACGGCGCCGTCTGCTATCGTGCCGCCCTCCGGAGGCCGCACGTGATCACGCTACCGATCGAGATCGAGGACAAGGGGCCGGTTCGCGTCGTCACGCTGAAGCGGCCGGAGAAGAAGAATGCGTTCGACGTCGCGCTGACCGAGGCGCTCTGGTCCGCGCTCGAGGCGGCGAGCGAGGAGCCGAGCGTGCGCGTCGTCGTCGTCACGGGCCACGGCGACTACTTCACCGCCGGCGCCGACGTGAACCTCTTCCTCGGCTCGATCCAGGGCGACATCTCGCGCGTCGCGCGCCTCTACGAGCCGCTCCGCGCGTGCAAGAAGCCCACGATCGCCGCCATCAACGGCCCCACGGTCGGCATGGGCGTCACGATGCTGCCGAGCTTCGACATGGTGTACGCGGCCGAGCACGCGACCTTCATGGTGCCCTTCATGCGCCTCGCGCTCGGCGTGGAGTACGGCGGCAGCTTCCACCTCACGCGTCTCATCGGGCACCAGCGCACGCGCGAGCTCATCCTACGCGGCAAGCCCATCGACGCCGCGACGGCCTCGACGTGGGGGCTCGTGACGCGCGTGTTCCCGAAGGCGACGTTCATGGACGAGGTGATGTCGGTCGCGAACGACGTCGCCGCGCAGCCGCCGGGCGCGGTGCTCGCGTGCCGGCGCGTGCTCGACAAGGGCCTCGAGATCGGGTTCGAGCAGTCGCTCCTCGAAGAGAACGCCGTCCTCGCGACGCGCTACGGCAGCGAAGAGAACGTGGCCGCGGTGATGGCGTTCCTCACGCGCAAGAAGGGCTGAGCCGATGGCGAGCAAGACGGGCGAAGGCGCCGAGGGCCTCGGCTCGGACGACCTCAAGCGCATGCTGGCCTCGGCGATCGCCGGGCAGCCGCGCGAGCTCGCGTTCTGGCTGGCGCGCTTCGGCGGGCAGCCGAGCCCGCGCGTGAACTTCGACCTCGCGTCGGGCTTCGGCGCCGAGGCGGCGGCGCAGGGCGAGCGCGCGCTGAAGGTCCTGGCGCACTTCGCCGGCAACGACGCGGCGCCCGACACGAGCGAGGTGTTCCTGCCGATGGCAGCCGCCTACGGCTACGCGCACTTGCTCGCGCGCGGGCGTACCGGGGAGATCGCGTGGGAGGCGCTGCACGAGCTGGCGGCCGACGAGCGCGCGCCCGTGCGCATCGCGACGGGTCAGGCGCTGATCGATCTGGCGGCCAAGAAGGGCGCCGATGCGCTCGTCGCGCACGCCGAGGAATGGCTCGCCGATGAGGATCGCGAGCGGCGCTGGGGCTCGCTCGCCGTCACGTGCGACGTGCTCGCGGAGCGGCGCGCGCTCGACGCGCTCACGGATCGCGAGCGCTGGCTCACCGTGCTGACGGCGCTGCTGAACGACGTCGCCGACGCGCCGCGGGCCGCCGAGCGATCGGATGCGCGCCGTCGCGTCTGCGCGTCGCTGCCGGCACCGATCGCGCTCGCCGCGCAGAGCTTCCGCGGCACGCCCTCGGGGATCGCGTGGCTCGAGGAGCGCTGCCGCGAGGCCAAGCACGTCGACGTGCGCAGCGTGCTGCAGCACGCGATCGATCGCCTGCGCAAGCGCGGCGCGTCCGAGAAGGTCGAGACGCTCGCGCAGCTCGGCGCGGCCCTCGCGAGCTCGGCCAAGCCGCCGCGCGATCCGGCGCGCATCCGCGAGGGGCTCACCGGGCGCGGGAAGAAGCATCGACACCGCGGCGCGTGAGCACTGCGCGAGCGCGGCACGAGCGCTGCGCGAGCGCGGCACGAGCGCGTCGTCAGCCGACGTGGAGCACGCGCCCGTTCATGACCTCGGTGGCCCACGGGCGAAGGGCGGCGGAGACCTCGGGCGACAGCCCCCCGACCGTCTCGAGGAACGAGAGCGCGCCGGGCACGTCGCCGAAGGCGCGGTGCGTCGGCCCGCTCGAGACGCGGATGAAGCCGGTGATGACGCTCCGTGCGGCGCTCGCCCAGAAGCCCGAGCCGCCGATGACCATGGCGCCCGCCTGGATCCAGGCGTCCGACTCGCGCATGTTCGTCTCCGCCTTCGCGCGGAAGTCGGACGCGGGGAGCCCCGCGCCGTCGACCGCGAGCGTGAAGCTGAGCACGCGCTTGGGGTACGTCTTGCCCAGCGCTCTTCCCGCCTCCTGCGCGACGTCGAGATACGCGAGCGGAGCGCGCCGCGTGTAGACCGTGATCAGAACGCGATCGCACTTCGCGACGGCGGAGCCTCCGTCGAACGTGCCGATCACCTCCAGCGGGGTGCTCACGGCCGCACCCTACCGGGCCAACGCTCGCGACGGCAACGAGCCCGAACGAGGGCGCGCCTTCCCGCGATGTCCGGCTCGCTTCACCCTCACTCGTGCACGGCGTACACGAACGAGACCTGCGGGAAGCTGCGGTAGCGCTCCACGATCGTCGCGTGCGGCACGCGCGGACCGTCGACGTACTGCGCGGCGAGGGCCTCGGCTGCGGCGCGGTCGCCCGTCGCCTTGATGTGCATCACGCGCTGCATGAGCGCCTGGCACGCGGCCGGCAGGCGCGCGAAGTCGATGCTGAACGCGCCCTGGCTGTGACCGTCGGCGGCGATCGCGCTCTCGTTCCAGGTCAGCGCGCCCTCGTCGAGCAGCGTACCGATCTGGATCGCCGCGAGCTGCGAGTAGGGCTTGCGCTGCCCCGTCGGCGTGACCATGCCGCGCGAGATGTGGCCGAAGGCCCAGACGATGGAGTCCACGTAGACCTCGCGCTCCTGCTGCTCGGTGAGCACGCCGCGCTGGCGCAGCCAGTCGATGAAGAAGAGCGCGCCGCTCTGCGCCTTCAGCTCCTCGAACGTCGAGGCGAGCCCGCCGCCGAACGCTTCCTCGTCGGTGTGCCCGCTGGCGTCGCGGTACTCGTGCGAGGGGCCGAGGTTGTGGCTCGCCTCGTGGAGGATCGTGCTGAGCAAGCCCGGCGTCGCGTCGTCCGTGTAAGGCTCCATCGAGGCCGCGTCGAGCAGGCTCATCGCCTGCGCGCGGCGTCGCGCCTGCGAGTCCGGATCCGTGTAGAGGTTGCTCATCGCGACCGTGCGGCCGCGGCCCTCGTCGGTCACCGGGCCCCAGTTCGGCAGGCTCTGGCCGATCGTCGCGCCGAAAGCGTCGCGGTCGTCGCCGGCGTTCACCACGATCTGGATGAAGTCGGGGAGCTGGAACTGCACCTCGCGCGCCGTGTACTCGCCGGGCACGAGCGCCGCGAGCGCGCCCTCCATGTCGGTGCGCAGCGGCGCGAGCCGGTCCTGCCAGACGAGCGAGCCCTGATCGATCCGCGCGAACGTCAGGTGGAAGCCCGCGTGCTGGCTGCACGGCTCCCAGTACGTCTCGTCCGGCGCGACGCGCACGTACCAGCGCGAGTTGCGGACGCTCATGCGCGACCAGGCCTCGTCGGCCGGCACCCAGTCGTTCGTCTCGAAGCTCGTGGCCGCCGCGCGCAGGTACGCCACGAGCGCCGTCTCGTTCGGATCGGTCATGGCGTCCGCCGCCGCGCGCAGCTCGGCCGCGATCGGCGTCATCAGGTCCGCGTACGCCGTCGTGTACGGCACGGCCGTGAGCGCGCCGCCCTCCCCTGCGCGCACGACGGTGAACGGCGTGAGCAGCGTGCTCGCATCGGGGCGCGCCTCGAGCGTGGCGCAGAAGGCCTCGTCGCTCTGCAGCGCGGTCGGATAGACGTCGACGGGCTGCGAGGGCGCGCCCTCGATCGCCGAGCAAGCCGGGTTCGACTCCGTCACCGACGACATGCACTCGGGGCCCCAGTTGCGGCGGAACAAGCTCGCGCTCGCCGTGTCCCCGGCGGACAGGCGCGCCTGCATCGCGTCCATGCCGACCTGGTGCGCGTAGAGGCGATCCATCAGCGCGGCCACGGTCAGCATGTGCTCGGCGAACGCGCGGTGCTCGGGCGGGAGGTCTCTGAGATCCGTCTCGACCAGCGTCGGCGCCGCGTGATCGAGCTCGGCCACGACGAGGGCGCGCCGCTCGTCGGCCGGCGGCGCGGCCTCGGCCTCGCGCTGGATCGCGGCCACGACGCGCTCGTAGTCGGCCGTGAACGCGCCGTTCTCCACCCAGCGCTCCGCCGTCGGATAGAAGAGGAGCGAGCGCACCTCGTCCGGATCGGGCTGACCGTTCTGGTTCGCGTCGCTCGCCCAGAAGAGCGGCTCGTTCAGGCGCAGCGCGAGCTGGTTGAAGCGCAGGCGATCGATCCCCGACAGATGCGGAGTGGTGCCGCCATGAGCGGTGCCGCCGCACGCCGCGAGCGAGAGCGCGAAGGAGGCGATCGAGGCGCGGCGCGCCCGGGACGAGAACGACGAGTGGGCCATGGGGCGCCGCTATATCACGCGCGCCGCGATCGAGCTTCGCGCGCGCGCCAGGCCGAGCCCGGCGACGGGTCGGGGCGCCACGGCGCGCGGCGATCAGCTGCCGCAGTCGGGCCGCGTCTCCTCGTAGAGCAGGCCGCTCGACACCCACGTCTCGCCGGAGGTGTGACCGTAGAACGCGCGGTGCACCGTCGTGAGCGCGTCGCCCGGGCCGAGCGCCTGCAGCTCGAGCACGAGGCAGCTCGACGCGCCACTGCACTCTTCGCCGTCGTGGTTCGGGGCGCCCGCCGCGTGCACGAGCGCGAGCACGTGGTGCGCGTCGGCGAGCACGCCGAGCACGCCTCCCGCCGCCTCGACGAGGTGGGGGCCCTCCGCGCGCTCGCGGAAGACCGCATCGTGCTCCCGCTCGAACGCCGGACAGCCGTCCTCGACCTCGCTCGCCGTCACGAAGCGCGCCGAGGCGAGCTGCACGTACGTCCACACGTCGTCGCCCTCGAGACGTGCGGTGGCCGTGCGCACGCGCTCGTCGGCGATCGAGGCCGCGGGATCGGCGAGCGCCGCGCGCTCCTCGTCGCTCATCGCCGCATCGCGCGCGGCGAGCGCCGCCGCGACCACGCCCGTCGCCGGCGTCGCGATCGGCGCCGCCGCGTCGAGCGCGAAGGGCACGAAACGCAGGTCCGAGGGCGGCGTGGCCCCGGGCTCGCACGCCCACGCGAGCGGTGCCTCGGCGCAGCCGCGCACGGGGCGACGCACGATCGGCGGGCCGTCACCCACGCGCAGCTCGGCCTCCGCGAGCTCGGCGCGGCAGAGGCCGCTCGGTCCCGGGATCCAGGCGACCCGGGAGAACGCGGCGTGCTCGGCGAGCGAGGCGGGCAGCGGCACGACGCCGTAGGCTTCCGACTGCTCCGGCGCGCTCGCCCACGCGGTGATCGCCTCGTCGGTCGCGACCTCGACGAGCGCACCGTCTTCGATCGCCGTCCACGCGCAGCCGAAGGGGGCTGGCGACCCGATCGCGTCGGCCCAGCTCGGCTCGGCGCGCGCGTCCGTTCGCGGCGTGCCGCCGCCGCAGGCGGCGAGCGTGAGGGCGGTCACCAGGACGATCGGTCTCGCGGTCATGATGGCGATCGTGGCTCGGTTTCGGTGCGCCCATCAACGCGATCGTGGCGCTCGGCGCGAGCGCACGTCGTCGCCGCGAGGGCGCGGCCTCCCGCACACCCGGCCCGGCCACCCGCGATAGGATGCGCGCCATGAACGAGCTTCGCGGCAAGCTGGCGTTGGTCACGGGCGCAGGGAGCGGCATCGGGCGCGCGACCGCGCTGGCCCTGGCGCGGGAGGGCATGCGCCTCGTGATCTGCGACCGGGACGAGGCCGCGCTCGCGGCCGTCGCGCGCGAGCTCGCATCCCAGCACGCGCGCTCGGAGCGCGTCGACGTGAGCGACCGCGACGCGATGCGCGCGCTCGCCGATCGCGTGCACGCGAGCTTCCCCGCCGTCGACGTGCTGGTGAACAACGCCGGCATCGCCCACGCCGGGCGCCTCGTGGACACGACGCTCGAGGACTGGGATCGCGTGATGACCGTGAACCTCGGCGGCGTGATGCACGGCTGCCGCTTCTTCGTGCCGAAGATGATCGCGCGCGGCGCGGGCGGGCACGTCGTGAACGTCTCGTCGATGGCGGGCCTCTTCGCGTTCCCCGGGATCGCGGCCTACACGACGAGCAAGTTCGCGGTGGTCGGCCTGAGCGAGTCGCTGCGCGCCGAGCTCGCGCCGCACGGCATCGGCGTGAGCACGATCTGCCCGGGCGTCACGCGCACGAACCTCTCGCGCACGATGACGCTCTCGGACGCGCTCGCCGCGCAGCGCAGCGTGCTCGATCGCTTCGGGAGCGGCTTCGGCCACGACCCGAGCTCGGTCGCGGCCGCGATCGTGCGCGCCATCCGCGCGAATCGGGGCACGGTGCCCGTGAGCGTGGAGACACGGACGCTCGACTGGATCCGGCGCCGCTCCCCGCGCGCCGCCGGCTGGCTCGGCAGCGCGATCGCGCATCTCTCGCCGGGGAAGGTGGAAGCGTGAGCGCCGCGAGCCCCGTGCTCGAGCCCTTCACGCTCGGCTCGCTCACGCTGCGCAATCGCGTCGTGAAGACGGCGACGTACGAAGGAATGGTGGTCGACGGCCTTCCCGCCGAGACGCTGGTGCGCCATCACCGCGAGCTCGCGGCGGGCGGCGTCGGCCTGACGACGATCGCCTACTGCGCGGTCTCGCCGGGCGGGCGCACGTTCGGCGCGCAGCTCGTGATGAGCCCGAAGGCCGTCGCGCCCTTCCGCGCGCTCACCGACGCGGTGCATGCCGAAGGCGGCGCCGCGAGCCTGCAGCTCGGCCACTCCGGAGGCTTCACGAAGGACGCGCACCGCAAGACGACGGGCGGGCCGCGCGGCCCGTCCGGTGGGCTGAACGCATACGGCCTGATGAAGGGCATGCCGCGCATCCGGCCGATGAGCGAAGCGGACATGGACGCCGTGGTGCGCGACACGGCCGAGGCCGCAGCGCTCGCGCGCGAAGCGGGCTTCGATTCGGTGGAGGTGCACTTCGGGCACGGCTACCTGCTGAGCCAGTTCCTCAGCCCCTTCCTCAACCGGCGGCGCGACGCGTACGGCGGCAGCACCGACAACCGCCTGCGCTTTCCGCTGCGCGTGCTCGAGGCGGTGCGCGCGCGCGTGGGCCCGAGCTACCCGGTGCTCTGCAAGACGAACCTCGACGACGGCGTGCGCGGCGGGCTCGAAGCGGAGGAGAGCGCACGCATCGCGCAGGCGCTCGAGCGCGCAGGCGCGAGCGCGCTCGTGCTCTCGGGCGGGCTCGTGAGCCACTCGGCGTTCCATCTGCTCCGCGGCGGCCGCCCGCTGCGGCAGATGATCGAGGTCGAGGAAGACCGCGCGATGAAGATCGCGCTCGCGCTCTTCGGCCCGATCTTCGTGCCCCAGCAGCGCTTCACGCCGCTCTTCTTCCTCGAGCAAGCGCGCCTCGTGCGCGCGGCGGTGAAGCTCCCGCTCGTCTTGCTCGGCGGCGTGACCTCGCTCGCCGACGCCGAGACCGCGATGCGCGAGGGCTTCGAGCTCGTCGCGATGGGCCGCACGCTCCTCGCGGATCCGACGACCGTCCTGCGCTGGTCGAACGGGGATCGCGCGCCCTCGAAGTGCAGCCGCTGCAACGCCTGCATCGCCGAGATGGATCGCCCCGGCGGCGTCGCCTGCATCGAGCTCCCCGCGCAGCTCGAGCGCCGCGAGCGCGAGGTCGCGGCGGGCATGCACACGCGCGTGGCCGGGGCGCGCTGAGAGGGTGACAGGAAACCTGTCGCCCTCTCTCGCGGAGCGATACGAGGGGGAGGCTCCCTCGGGATTCACTCCCGAGGGAGGGGGCCGCGTATCGGCCCCCGAGGACTGAGGTCGACGAGCGCCGTCACCGAGGTGCCGTCGTCGTCTCCCCGTTCACCGCCGAGTGGTGCCCGCGCTCGACGTCCACCCGAACATCGTCGGGCGCGTTCACGGTGATCCACACGCGCATGTCGCCGAGGCGCATCCACCACGCCCGGTCGTCCATCCACTCGATGTGGAGCCAGCCCCCGACGACGAGCTCGTCGAAGGCGCCGCGTACCGGAAGTGCGATGGACTCCTCGCCGTCGTAGCACTGCACACGCCAGCGAGAGGCGACCGCCGCCATCTCGAGGCGTGCGCGGAGGTCGCGGTCCGCGCGATCCCTCTCCGACCGTCGCACGAAGAGATCGACCGGCCGCGCGGTGCGCTCCGCGCGCTCGAGCGCGTCGAGCGCCGCGCGTGCCTCGCGCCGTAGCGCATCCGGAGCGAGCGAGCGCACGTCGTAGGCGAACAGCGCCCCGCGAAGCAGCGTGATGACGCTCAGGCTCAGGTCCTGCACGTCGACCTCGCCGCTCCAGCCGTCCGCCCCGAGCACACAGCGAACGCCGTCGGCCTCGCGACGGAGCGCCACCGCGCCCGATGCACCGCCGAGCGTGACTTGCACGACCTCGATGGCGCCGGCGTGGAGCTGGACGAGCGCTCGCGCCCACTCCGCGCCGACCTCGAGGACGCCGGCCTCCCACGTCGCGGACGGCCAGCGGCGCACGCCTTCGTCTTCGACCCAACGAAGATGCACGAGCCCGCGGCCCGTCGCGCGGTCCTCGAGGTGACCCACGAGCTCCATCGACGTCGTCATCGCCCCTCCTCCTCCCGCCTCGCCTACTCCGCGCGGCGCACGAGGGGCAGCTGCGCGTCGACCAGGAACTTCACGCCGCGTCACGCTTGACCGGGAGCTCCTCGCGACGTGCCTGTCGAGCGGCGTAGTCGAGGCATGCGGCAATGTCCTCGCGCTCGAGATAGGGGAAGTCGCCGACAATCGCCTCGGGCGTCATGCCTCCCGCGAGGAGATCCAGCACATCGGCGACCGTGATGCGCATGCCGCGAATGGTCGGGCGCCCTCCGCACAGGCCGGGGACGATCGTGATGCGCGGCTCGGTCATCCCGAGACGATAGTACTCCACTTCCCCCTCGACTCGACGCGGTTCGACGGGGCGCGCCTCGGGCGTGGCCGTCGATACGCGTGCACCGCGGCGCACGCCACCGTGATGGACCGCGTGCAGGGCGCTGCACATCCCGCGGCCAGCCACCGAATTCTAGGCGGATTCCCGCGCCGGGCGCCCGGCCCGCGCCCTGCATTTCGTCCCTCCGCGTGGCGACGGAACGCCACCTGGAGGACCCCATGCTCGCTCGCCTCATCCGCCGCTCCGCTGCTCTTCTCGCGCTCACGGCCTCGTGCTCCCTCGCCGGCTGCGCGAACGACCCGAGCACGATGCTGCGCGTGCCTGCGTACGGGCCGATGCCGTCGGCGGTGGACGAGCGCGACGGCGTGCTCGCGGTGCAGGAGCTGCTGGCGGACGGCACCTACGAGACGACGCTGCGCCGCGTGGACGGCGCCGCGACCACCACGCTCACCCCGCCGATCCCCGACGGTCACGCGGGCCGCATCTGGGGCGTGGCCTGGCGCGACGGCCAGGCCCTCGTCGGCGACCTCGATGGGCACCTCTATCGCTACACCGGTGGCGATGCCTGGGAGCCCCTCTCGACGAGCGACTGTGACCCGAGCACCCCCGACGCCTGGCTCGTCGACGCGCCGGCGATGGACGACGCATGGCTGCTCGCGATCGGGAACGGCGGGCGCTCGACGCTCTGCCACTTCGACGGCACGCACGTGGATGCGCGCGAGACCCTCGGCTTCTTCGCACAGGAGATCGTCGAGCACGACGGCGCGCTCTACGCGATGGATCCCGATGCGGGTGTCGTGCGCCGCCGCGCGCTCGCGGCCGGCAGCGCCTGGGAGAGCGTTCGCGGCGTGGAAGAGGGCACGACGCAGCTCTCCGAGATCGTGGTGCGCGACGACGGCGTGTTCGCGCACTTCGAGACCTACGACGTCTCGACGTGGTGGCTCGTCTCCGGCCGCACGGCGATCCAGGTCGAAGGCCAGCCGGGCCTGAGCGGCGAGCGCTGGCGCCTCGAGCAGGGGACCACCACGAGCACGCACTGCGGCAGCTCCTGGTTCGATGGCCGCGAGGTCTGCACCGACAACGTGGACACGCTCGACCTCCACGTCCTCCGTGTCGACGGCGGCGCGGAGCGCGAAGCGGGCTACCTGCACGTCGAGCAGCCGGGGACGCGCTGGTACGAGGCCTACCCGGTCGGTGACGGACGGCTGCTCCTCGGCAGCTCGTCGGGCGAGATGTACGTCACGCCGGGCGCGCTCTGAAGGCCCGACAGGAATCCTCCTGTCGGGTTCCTTCCAAACCCCAAAACCCGAGCGATTCTCGCTCGGGTAGGACAAGGCGCGACAGGTTTCCTGTCACGCCTTGAGCGCCACCTGCGCGGCGCACGCCCGCGCTCGAGGGGGTCGGCGCGCGATGGTCAGCGCGCCGACCACTGCTGCGCGGGCGTGCCGTTGCACTGGTAGCCCTGGATCGCCGCGCCGTTGCCGGCGTTCGCCGAGGAGACGTCGAGGCACGTCCCGAGACCGTTCCGGAGGGCGCCGTTCGGCAGGAACGTCCACGACTGCGCGGGCGTCCCGTTGCAGTCGTAGGTCTGCACGCGCGCGCCGTTGCCCGCGTTGCCCGCCGTCACGTCGAGGCAACGCCCGAGCGCGCTGCGCACCCGATTGCCCTCGAGGAACCACTGCTGCGCGGGCGAGCCGTTGCACTCCCAGAGCTGCACCGCCGCGCCGTTCACCGCGTTGCCGTACGCGACGTCGAGACAGCGGCCGAGCGCCGAGAGCGCGACCGCGCGCGCCTGTCCTTCCGCAGCGGGCGTGTCCACCGTGAAGGAGAGACCCACGACCACGAGCAGACCGAGGAGAGCGCGTTGCATGAGACGAGACGCTACGGAGGAGCGGGGCGCGGATCAAGCGGGGCCGCGCCTTCAGCGGCCCCGCAGGCTCCGAACCAGCGCCACGAGATCGGCCCGCCCCGAGGCGCCGAGCTTGCGTGCCGCTTGCCCGAGCAGCGTCCCCACGCGGCTCGTCGCGATCCCGAGCTCGTACGCGATGGCCTTGTTGCTGCGCCCGAGCGACGCCAGCACCGCGACCTGACGCTCGCGCGGCGCGAGCGCGCGCGGGTCGACCACGTCCGGCTCGTTGGCGCGCGCGACGACGTAGTGGCGACCGTCGCGCTCGAAGCGGTCCACGAGCGACCAGCGCCCCTCGACGAGCGCGGTCCACGGATCGAGCAGCTCCGCGCGGCCCGACTCCAGCGCGTCGCGGCGCGCGACGACGGTGCGACGAAGCTCTTCGCGCGCGCTCGCGGCCTGGTCGTTCTCGGCGTGGACGAGCTTGCCCTCCGCGTCCAGCACCGCATCCGGCGCGGGCTCGCTCTCGGCCGCCGCGAGGAGCGCCAGACGCAGGCGGAGGGCCGCCGCGACGTGCGGGTACACGTGGGCCCACGCACGCCGGCGATCGCGCCGCGTCTTCGTCGCCCGCGGCTGCGGCGCGCCGATCATCACGCCGACCCCCGTGGCGTCGGTCACGTTGAGGCGCACGAAGTCGCGCAGGCCGTACTGCTCGCCGGGCGCGCGGAAGGCCTCGATCGACGCGAAGCGCTCGGCACCGAAGACGTCCGTCAGGCTCGCGAGCCCCGGCTCGGCGAGCACCTCTCGCATCACGCTCGGATCCGCCGTCGGCGCGATGGCGCCCAGCGCGCCGAGATAGGGGAACGCCTCCTCCGTGGCCACCAGCGCGAGGCGCTGCGGCGTGCCCGGGATGCGCGCGTCGTAGGCGACCCCGATGAGCCCCATGCCCGCCGCGAGGTCGGATGCCGCGGCGTCCGCCATGCCGCGCAGCCACGCGTCCCACGGCGGATCGAGCGCGTACGCCTTCTCCACCACGGCGAGCGGCGCGGCGCGCGTCACGGCTGCCCCCGCGTCGAGAGCACCGCGAGCTCCGCGCGCGAGCCGACGCCGAGCTTTCGGAAGAGCGCGCTCACCTGGTTGGCGACCGTGCGCACCGCGACGCCACGCTCGCGCGCGATCTCGGCGTTCGAGAGCCCGCGCAGGATCGCGGCGGCCACCTCGCGCTCGGCCGCCGAGAGTGCCGCGATCGAAGGCGGCATCGGCGAGGGCGTCGCCACGACGAGCAAGCGCTCTCCGCCCACGTCCATCGCCCGCGCCCGCGGCTCTCGGGGCCGCGCCGTCACGAGAGGAGCCCCTCGAACGTGATGGTCTTCAGCGCGCGCCGGAACAAGAACGCAGCGATCACGAGGTAGATGAGCCCGATCCCGAGCGGTCGCGCGATCCCGCCCGGGAGCAAGATCCCCAGCACCCAGGTCCCGATCAGCGTCGGGGCGATGGCCGCGCCGGCCACGTTGTTCGCGGTGCGGAAGTCCTTCGCGAGCAGCGCCATGAGGAGCGCCACGCTGGTCGAGAGGGTCAGCCCGGCCCCGAGCAGGATCGGCAGCGCGACGACCTGCGCGAAGCTGGCGGCCCCCACGAGCGGAAGCACGATCATGTCGAGCAGGAGCATCGGCACCGCGATCGCGCACGACGCCGCGAGCGTCGCGAGCAACTTCGCGAGGAGCACCTGCTCGATGCGTACCGGCAGCGCGACGAGCAGCTCGAGCGTGCGTCGCTCGCGCTCGGTCACGAGGAGGTACGACGCCATCATCGTCGGCAGCACCATGCCCACGACCGCGACGAAGAGCGGAAGAATGGCGCCGGCGAGGTGATGCGGGTCCGTCGCCACGTCGCCGATGAAGCCGATGCGCATCGACTCGGGCACGGGCCGGTCCGGCTCGCCGGAGGCATGGGTCGCGAGCGCGAGCACCGTGGGGACCACGCCGAGCATGAGCAGCGGCAGGATGGCGCCCGTCGCGAGCGCGGATTTCCCCGAGAAGAGCTGCTGGAGCTCCTTGCGGAACAGGACGCGGACCTCGCGCTCGATCACGGGCTCACCTCCCGGGCCGCGGGCGACACGCTCCGCGGCTCGCTCGCCCCGCCGCTCACGGCCTGGAAGAACAGATCCTCGAGCGAGGGCTTCACGACGCGGCACTCGTAGACGTCCACGCCGGCCGCCAAGAGCGCGCGCAGGAGCGCAGGCGCGGCGCGCTCCGCATCGAGCGCGGGGACGAGCACCTCGCCCTCGTCGCCCGCTTCCGTCTCGTGACCGAGCGAGCGCAGCGCGAGCGCGAGCGCTTCGCTCGCACCCTGGGCACGCAGCGCGATGCGCGCGAGCGTCTTCTTGCGCAGCTCGTCGATGCTCGCGTGCAGCACCACCTCGCCGCCGCGCAGGATCACCACCGAGTCGCAGAGCTCTTCGGCCTCGGCGAGGTTGTGCGTGCAGAGCAGCGTGGTGCGCCCCTGGCTCGCCTCGCGCACGGCCGCGATCATCTGGCGCGACGCGACGGGATCGAGGCCGGCCGAGGGCTCGTCGAGCACGAGCACGTCGGGATGCGGCGCGAGCGCCGCTGCGAGCGCGAGGCGCCGCTGCATGCCGCCCGAGAGCGCCGACGTGGCTCGGTCGAGCGCATCCTCGAGCCCCAGACGCGCGGCGGCGACCTCGGGCGCATCGCCGCGGCCGTACAGCTCGCGCACGAGCGCGAGGTACTGCCGCACCGTGAGGTGCTCGTACATGCCGGGCTGCTGCGGCACGATGCCCATGCGGCCCTTGCAGGCGAGGAAGGCGTCCTCGTCGGCCGTGTGCCCGAGCACGAACGCGAAGCCGCTCGAGGGCGCCACGGCGCCGGTGATCAGGCGGATGGTCGTGGTCTTGCCGGCGCCGTTCGGGCCGAGCAGGCACGCGCGCTCGCCTTCGCGCAGCGTGAAGCTCGCCGCGCGGAGCGCGTGCACCTCGCCGTAGCGCTTGTCGGCGCGGACGAGCTCGATCGGCGCGCCGCTCGCCGCAGGCCTCGCCTCACGCGGCGGCACCGGCAGCGCCGGCAGCGCCCGCACCGTCCACGCGAGCACGAGCAGGCTCACGGGCACGGTCCCGAGGATGAAGACCTCGGTGATCTCGGTGCCGAAGCTGCGCTGGAGCGGGAGCAGCATCCCGTCGGTGATCGCGTGGTAGCCGATCGCGAAGATCAGCCAGCGCGCGCGCTTCTCCACGACCGCGCGCATCACGAGCGTGCTCGCCGCGACGTGGAACGAGATCGCGCAGATGCGCTCGAGCGCCGCGAGCAGGTGCGGGAGCGCGCCGCCCTCGTGGAATTCGCGCAGGCCCTGCTCGACGGTCGGGATCTGCGCGGCGGGGATCCCGAGCGCGGCCGGGCCCACGCGCTCGATCAAGAGCACGTTGAGCAAGGTGGTGGCGGCCAGCACGCCGAGGATCGCCGACTCGACGCCGCCGTGCCCGATGCCGTAGGCGAGCGCGTGCGGGCCCGTCTGCTGCTTGGCGAGCGCCCAGCGCATGGCCGCGTAGCGCGCGAGCTCCTCGAAGACGCCCGCCGAGAGCCCCAGAAATACGGACGCGACCGGCACCGCCCAGGGCGAGGGCGGCGCCGGCAAGAGCGGCCCGACCAGCGCATTGAAGGGCAGGTGCCCGACCTGCGAGAGCACGAACGCGAGCACGCCGACGAAGAGCGCGCGCCAGCCCACCGGCCGCCGTGCGCGCACCGCGCGCGCGAGCGCGATCGGCACCCCGATCTCGATCAGGACCTGCGCCAGCGTCGCGAGCTCGACCACCCGCGACGGAGGCTACACGAGGGACGGGGCGGCGTCGCGACGCTCCGAGAACGCGCACGTCGGGGGGAATGCGTGGCCTCGAAGAGGCTCACCGCGTGCAGGTTCACGACGGCGCAGCGGTGCTCGGCGGGCGCGCGCGGCGGCGCCCACCGTGCTCTAGGGGCCGATCACGCGCACCGGCGTCGCTCGGGTGCCGTGCGTCGCGGTACCGCAGCTGCCCTCGCGGTCTCGGCCCCAGCACCACACCGCGCCGCTCGCATCGAGCGCGCATGCGTGCGCGTCGCCGAGCGCGATCGACGAGACGCCCGCGAGGCCGCGCACCTCGACCGGAGCCACGCTGCCGACGCTGCGTCCGTCGCCCAGCTGCCCTTCGTTGCCGGCGCCCCAGCAGCGCACGCGGCCGCCCTCGACGAGCGCGCAAGTGAAGTACTGGCCGACGGCGATGGCGCTCGCATGCTCGACCCCGGCGACGCGCTCGGGCCGATCGCGCGAGCTCGGGGTGTTGCCGACCTGGCCCTCGTTGCCGCGGCCCCAGCACCACACGCTGCCGCTCGCGTCGCGCGCGCAGGCGTGACCGCGACGGCTGACCGCGACCTCGACCGCACCCGGCAGCGCGACGCGCGCCGGCGTCCGCGCGAGCTCGGTGGCGCCCGTTCCGAGCACGCCGTCGGTCGCCCGGCCCCAGCACGCGAGCCCTTGGTCGTCGATCGCGCACGTCGTCGAGCCGCCGCTCGATGCAGTCCGCACGCCGTGAAGGCCGGCGACGGCGACCAGCGCTTCCGACCCCTCTTCGGTCGAGCCGCTGCCGAGCTGCCCGTACTGGTTCGCGCCGCGACAGCGCATGGCGCCGGCGTCGATCGTGCAGAGCACCGAGCCGTCGGCGCTCGGGACCACGGTGACCGCGGCCGCGAGGCCCTCGAGCACGAGCGCGTCGCCCTGCCATGCCTCGGGCGAGTGCGTGATGCGCCCGAGCGGCTGCACGTCCCACGTGCCGTAGCTGACGAGGCTCCCCTCGCCGACCCACACGAGAGGCTGGCTTCCTTGCATCGCGATGCGCGTCGCCCCTGCGCTGCGCACGAGCTCGGTCGGTGTGTCGCGCTCGCCGAGGATGCTCGCCCGAGGCGCGAGCAGCGTGAGGATGTCGTCGATGCCCCAGCAGAACGCTCGATGCTCGCCGCTGATCGCGCAGCTGTGGTTGCCCGCGACGGCGATCGCGAGCGCGCGCGTGGGCGGAGGCCCCGGAGGAACGGGTGCGGCGGCCGAGCTCGCCTCCTCGGCGCGCGTCGAGGGAGGCGGCGCGCGCCGCCGGCGCGGCTGCGCGGTGCCGACGGCCACGGGGCCGATCGTCGCGAGGCCCACCGTCGCGAGCGCGACCGTCGCGAGCGCGACCGTCGCGAGCGCGAGCGCGCCGATCCGCCCTACGTGCGTGCCGCCGCGCGACCCCTCGGAAGCCCGGATCCGCGCTCGATCCCCCATGCGCGGAGCGTGCCTCGACCACCGCGCTCACCGCCACGTCGGCCTCCTGAAACGTCCTTACGCGCCCGAAGTGCCGACCGGGCCCGTGAGATCCGCGTGAGACCGGCGGAGCCCCGAGACGTGCGACACTCACTCCATGCGTCGCATGGGGTGGATCGCCGCGTTGCTCTTCACGATTCCCGCGTGCCCCGCGCCCGCGCCCGCGCCGGGCGCCGACGACGCCGGCCGACTGGACGGCTCGGTCGACGCGGCAAACGGAGCCCGGGACGGCGGCGACGCGAGCTCGGCCGCCGACACCGGCGGCTCCGACGCGGGCACGACGCCCGGCGACGGAGGCGCGAACGACGACGCGAGCCCGAGCGACGACGGCGGCGCGAGCGACACCGGCACACCGGACGACGCGAGCGCGGCGAGCGACGCCAGCGGCATCGGGAACGACGCGAGCACGTCTGCCGACGCGGCCGCGGGCCAGGACGCGGGCGACCGCATCGATGCAGGCGGCGCGACCGACGCCGGCTCTGGCCACGACGCCGCGACGACGACGTGCGAGCTCACCGTCACGCCCACGACGGGGCCCAGCTCGACGAGCTTCGAATTCCGCGCGAGCACCAACGGCACCGTCTGCCAGGCCGCGCTCGATGGCGGGCCGCCGTTCGCGGTGCCCTGCGCCGGCATGGTCTCGAGCGGCGGGTTCTCTCTCGGCACGCACGAGGTCACGCTCGTGGTCTCGGGAGGGCCGAGCGGCGCCACGAGCTGCTCGGTCACCTTCACGGTCGTGGACACCGGCCCCGATGCGGGCACCGCCAACGACGCCGGCCTCACGAGCTGCAGCATCGAGGTGCTCCCGACGTCGGGCTCGACCAGCACCACGTTCACCGCGACGTTCGCCACGAACGGGACGGGCTGCACACTCTCGGTCGACGGCTTCGGCCTCGGCAGCGTGCCCTGCGTCGGCAGCTACGCGGGCAGCGGCGCGCTCCTCGGCCCCGGCATGCACGTCGCAGCCCTCGACTCCGCGACCGGCCCGAGCGGCCCCGCGCACTGCACGAGCACGTTCGTCGTCACGCCCTGACAGCGGCGATCACGTTGGTTGAGGGAACCGAAACCAACGTGATCGCGCGGCTCGGCGGGAGGGGCCCCACATCCGGCTTTGCCGGTGTGGGCGAGGGGCTGCGGGCAGCCCCTCGGGGGAAACGAACAGCAAGAGAGCGACGCGATCAAGCGTCGCGACCGCCGCTGTGAGCGCGCGTCGCTACTCGTACGGTGCGAACGCGTCCGCGTGCGCGGTGAGCGCGCCGAGCGCTGCGAGCTCTTCGTCGCCGTACGCTTCGGGCGATCCGCGCGGCATCAGCTCGCGCACCAGATCGAGGATGATCCGACGCGCGCGCGCCCCCAGCTCGTCGTCGCTCGTCTCGTTCCACAGCTCGAAGATCTCTCGGCGTCGCTCCGCGCGGGATCGCGAGTCGTCCGACCAGAGGCGTACGATCTGCCCGCGCAGTCGGCGGAGCGCCCGCTCCTCACGCCGCGCGCGGAACGCGGCCTCGTGCTCGACCAAGAAGGGCTCGATCTCGTCGAAGAACGCCTCGACGGCGCCCGCGCAGGGGCTCTGCCCCGCGGCTCCCATGAGCAGCCCCTCGAGGTCGAAGGTGCCGCTGCCGGTCTGCCACTCGTAGCTCGCTCCATCAGCCTCGCGGATCTCGATCGCGCCGTCCTCGTGGATCACGGCTCGGAAGCGCGGATCGCTCGTGTACGTGAACGTGCCGTCCGGGTGCGGAACCAGGTGCACCGGCGCGCGCTCGGTTCCGGGTCGCCGCCGAGCTTCGCGACGCAGGTGCTCTTCGACGGCGGCCAGCGCCGCCTCGGCCGAGACGCCCTCGCGCACGGGCGCGCTGCGCGGCGCCGGCGGTCCCGGCAACGCGGGGCACGGTCGTCGCGAAGGACCAGCGCGCCCACGACCGCCGCCGGATCGAGGTCGAGCCTCGGCGGCTCACGCGGCATGGCCGGAGGCTCCTCGGACATCGGCATGGGCAGGGGCGCGCCCTCCCCTTCGCCCTCGCCCTCCGACGTCGCGGTGCGCGGCAGCTCCTGCGCGCGATGCGCACGACGTCCATCCGAGCGACGCACAGTCTCGAGCGCGCGCGGCGCCTCCGACCTCACCGCCTCACGAGGCTCGGCTTCTCGAAGCGCGGGCGCGACGGACGACGTCGCCCACTCGACCGTCACCGGCTGCAGGTCCAGCGCCCGCCGAGGGATCGGGGGCGCGACGCCGAGGAGGAGCGCGCCTGCGCCGTGCAGCACCGCGGACAGCCCGCCGCCCAGGCCGAGTCGCCTCCGTTCCTCGAGCATGCGTGGCTCTTACGCGCGAGCCACGCCCGCCATTTCCGCGGCGCGACCGCGCACGTCCGTTCGTCGTCGCGGCATCGCGCAGCGGCGTGCTACGAGCCCCCGCATGGCCGTCCCGTCCAGCCGCGCGAAGCCGACCACGATCGACGCCTATCTCGCCACCGTGGCGCCCGAGCCGCGCGCCGCGCTCGAGGAGCTTCGCCGCACGATCCGCTCGATCGTCCCGCGCGCCGAGGAGTGCATCTCGTACGGCATCCCCGCCTTCCGGCTCGATGGCGAGGTCGTCGCCGGCTTCTGCGCGCGTCGCGACGGCTGCTCCTATTTTCCCTTCAGCGGGACGACGCTCGCCACGCTCGCGAGCGAGATCGAGGGCTACGCGCAGACGAAGTCGTCGCTCCACTTCGCGTCGGACGCGCCGCTCCCGGCGAGCCTCGTCCGCAAGCTGATCCGCACGCGCATCGCGCAGACGGCGCCCCGCGCTCCCGCGCGATCGAAGAAGCGCCGCTGACGCCGTCAGGGCGTCGCGCCGTCGCGCACGCAGAGCCCGTAGTCGCGGCCCGTGTCGAGCGTGTCGGCGAGCTCGCAGTGCGAGCCCGACGGGCACGTGCCCGCGCCCGCAGGATCACAGATCGGCCGGCACACGCGCGGCATGCGGTCGCCCGGCGCACGATCGCAGAGCGCGTGGCCGCTGCACTCGTAGTCGCCCTGGCAGTCTACGAACGCCATCGTCCCGGGGTGCGTCGGCGAGCAGAACGTGGGGCGCCCCGCCGAGGCGCGCAGCACGAGGCACGTCTCGCCGGCGGGGCAGCCCACGTCGGCGATCGGGTCGCAGATCTCGGTGCACACGCCGAGCCCCGCGGGGACCTGGGGCTGCGCCCAGCCGTTGTACTGCAAGCTCGCGATCTCGCAGACCGAGCCCAGCCCGCAGCTCGTCGCGGGATCGAGCCCGCACACCCGCAAGCAGCGACGCTCGGTGCGCCCCACCTCGCCCGCCACGCCATTGCCGTAGCTGAGCGGACAGACGAGCCCCGGCCCGCACGCGTCGTCGCTCGTGCAGGTCTCGCCCAGGCGCGCGGGAGTGCCCGAGCCGGTCGCGTCCGAGACACACGAGGCGACCCCCGACACGAGCGCGCACGTCTCGGTGGCGGCGCAGCCCTGATCGGAGAGCGGATCACACACGCCCGCGATCACGGGTGGCCGCTCGCACGCGGCGGCGGCCGTCCCGCACGTCATCCCGAGCGCGCACTCGTTCGTCTCCTCGCACTCCTGCCGGCATCGGCCCGCCCGGCAGACGAGCGGCGCCGCGCAATCGTTCGCGCCCTCGCGACAGGCGTCGTCCTCGTGCACCTGACACGCGCCGAGCCCCTCGGCGAGCTTCACGCAGTCGAGGGGATACGGGCAGTCACGCGCCTCTTGGCACTGCGAGCGGCAGCGCGAGGCGACGCACACGAGCGGGGCGGCACAGTCGCTGTGGAAGGAGCAACCGGCGCCGCTGACGAGCGGCGACTGGCAGGCCGCGGCGAGCCACGCGATGGAAACGAGCCCTACCCCCTGGCGGATTCGCACGCCCCGACTCCACACGAGCCCGTGCCGTTTGCGCCCGATGGGCCCCGCCTGGTAACACCGCGCTCGATGGCGAAGGCGCGCGAGACCAGGGCGGGCGGAGGCGGGGCGAGCGCTCCGCCCGAGGGGCGCAGAGCGCGCTCGAAGTCGCTCGACGACATCGCGCAGAAGCTGCTCGAGAAGCCGGCGAGCGAGCTCGTGGCGCCGCCCGCACCGCTGGCGCCTGCGCCGGCGGCCCCGAAGAAGGCGGCGGCCCCGAAGAAGGCGGCGGCCCCGAAGAAGACGCGAGCCGCCGAGAAGCCCGCGCAGGCGCCCGCCATCGAGAAAAAGGCCACGCCGAAGAAGGTGAAGGCCGCCAAGCCTGCCGCCGCGGGCGGCAAGCAGACGCCGACGCGCCCGCCGCTCGGTCACGCCGAGGGGCGCCTCAAGGGCAAGAGCGAAGACGAGAGCGGAGAGGGCGAGCACATCACGGTGCGCCGCATGCACCGGCGCGACATCAACCGCGTCTGGGACTTCCTCAAGCTCTCGTTCCGCGACGTGAACCGCGAGACGGTCGAGTACCAGCGCCCGCGCAGCAAGCAGCGCTTCGAGGAGTCGTACGACGACGAGGGCATCGAGCAGCTGCTCTTCGAGGTCGACGGCGAGATCGTCGGCTACGCCGAGAGCGCGTTCGAGGTCACGGGCTCGGACAACTGGATCAACCCGAAGTACTTCGAGTCGCGCGACATGCGCCCGCTCTTCGTGGAAGAGCTCGCGACGCACCCCGACTACCAGGGCCGCGGCGTCGGCTCGTTCATGCTCGAGCAGCTGCAGCATCTGGCGCGCATCCACGGCTGCACGCACCTCGTGCTCGAGGTCGCGGAGAACAACGAGGACGCGCTCACGTTCTACAAGCGCCGCGCGTTCTACAAGCTCGACGCGGCGCTCTTCATGGCGATGAAGGTCGACCGCGAGCCGGATCTGCTCCCGCCGCGCGCGCTGAAGACGCGCCCGCCGCCGGTCGACGACGCCGAGAGCTGAAGGCCCGCGCTCGCGCGTCTCGCTCGGCGGGGATCAATCCGGCGCGGAGCGTCCGCGGAGCGCGCTCTCGGCACTCACGCTCGCGAGCTGATCGGACTCGACGAGCCAGCGGATCGTGGCGACCGTGTCCACGTCGGCGCCTTCGTAGGCGGCACGGCGCACGTCGTCGAGCGCGGCCGCCTCGCGCGGATCGCGCACCGACACGAGGCCCTCGTCCTCGTAGACGAAGCGCACGAACAGGTGGCCCGCGCGCGGCTCCTCGATGCGCATGCGCAGGCTCGAGCGCTGGATCTCGCCCTGCGCCGCGACCTCGTAGCGGACCTCGCTCTCGGGCGTGAAGTGCACCTCGTCGGTGAGGAGCACCTCGCCGAAGCGCAGCACGCGCACGAGGCCCTCGGCGCTGCGCGAGAGGATCGTGACGTCCTCGAGCCCCGGCAGGAACAGGTCCGGGCGCTCGGCCCGGACGACGAGCCCGCGCCAGACCTCGTCGCGCGAGAGGGCGCGGATCTCGGGACGAGCGAGGTCGTTGATCTCGACGAGGTGCTCGAAGCGCATGGGGACCGCGCATCGTTACGCGGCGCGTGACGACGTGCACGCGCCGAGTATCTTGCGGCCGTGACCGAGACGCTCTCGATCCCCGACGGCTGGCGCGCGGCGCTCGGCCCCGAGCTCGCGCAGCCCTACGTCGCCGGGCTCGCCGCGTTCGTGCGCGCGGAGCGAGAGAAGGGGCCGGTGTTCCCGCCCGACGAGGACGTGCTGCGCGCGCTCGCGCTCACGCCGCTCGAGCGCGTGCGGGTCGTGCTGATCGGCCAGGACCCCTATCACGACGAGGGTCAGGCCCACGGCCTCTGCTTCTCGGTGCGCGAGGGAACACCGCGCCCGCCTTCGCTGAAGAACGTGTTCCGCGAGCTCGCCTCGGACGTGGGCGTGGAGGCGGCGTGCAGCGATCTGACGCCCTGGGCGGAGCGCGGCGTGCTGCTCTTGAACGCCGTGCTCACGGTCGCGGCGCACGCGCCCGGCTCGCACGCTCGCAAGGGCTGGGAGCGCTTCACGGACGCGATCGTCGACGCCGTGGCGGCGCGGCGCGAGCCGGTGGTGTTCTTGCTCTGGGGGAACTACGCCAAGAAGAAGGCCGCGCGCGTGGATCGCGCGCGCCACGGGATCGTCGAGAGCGCGCATCCCTCGCCACTCTCGGCCAAGCAGTTCCTGGGCTCGCGCCCCTTCTCGCGCGTGGACGCCGAGCTCGTGCGCCTCGGCGGGGCACCGATGGACTGGTCACTCCCCGCGCGCGGGTGAAGGCCGCCGAGATCGCGCGCCACGCAGAGGCGCGTTAAGCTCACGCCATGACCGAGCCTCACTACCTTCGCTTCGCACGCGCGCTCGCCCTGGTCGGATCCATCGGCGGCGCGAGCGCCGGCTGCGGCATGGCCACCACGCCCTCGGGCACCGACGGCGGCGGCGGGACCACGGACACCGGATCGCCGCAGCCGGATACGGGGACGACCGTCGACGACGCGGCCATCGCGGATGCAGGGATCGAAACGGATGCCTACCTGAACTGCGACATGACGATGTGCAGTTGCGGGCTCACCGCCACCGATGCCGGCCTGCCCGAGTGCGACATCCGCTGCTGCGCCGCGGTCGGCCCGCTCGCCCCGCCGAACCTCCCCGCGCTCGCGTGACCCAGCTCCGCGCGACGCCCTCGGGCACGCCGATCGAAGAAGAGCGCCAGGCGATCGAGCGCGGCCTACGCCGCATTCCGCCGTCGAGCGCGGTCTTCGACCGCGGCGCGTGGGATCCCGCCGCGATCGCGCTCGTGATCCAGCAGTGGACGCTGCGCATGGAGATCGAGCACCGCTCGAGCATGGTGTTCTCGCAGCTCGCGCAGCAGCTCTTCGAGGCCAACGCGCCACTCGACACGAAGATCGTGATGATGCGGATGGCGCAGGACGAGCTGCGCCACACCGCGACCTGCGCCGAGGTGCTCGTCGCCCTCGGCGTCGAGCCCGTCGTCGACGTCTCGCTCGAGGTCGCGCCCCTCGCCAAGCACGAGGGCGTGAGCCTCGAGGAGCGCGCGCTCCGCAACGTCCTCTACACCACGTGCCTGTCGGAGATGGTCGCCTGCGCGCGCTTCGTCGCGACGCTCGATCGCACGACCGATCCCTTCATGCGCGACCAGACGCGGCGCCTGCTCGCCGACGAGGTGCTGCACGGCCAGTTCGGCTTCCACTACCTCGCCGCGGTGCAGCCCTGGCTCGACGCGCACCCCGAGGCGCGCGCGGGCGTGGAGCGCTTCCTCGTGCACGCCTTCGCGGTGATCGAGGGCGAGCTCGCGCCGACGCCGCCCTTCCCGGTCCTGCCGCCCGATGCCCTCGCGCTCGGCGCCGACGATCCCGCGCTCGCGCGCGAGGTGTTCTACGGCACGATGGAGGGCGCGATCGTCCCCGGCCTCGAGCGATTGGGCATCGCGGCCGGCGCCTCGTGGAAGGGCCGCCGCCGGCTCGTCTGATCGCAGCGCATGCGCCCGCGCGGATCGACCGACTTCAGTCGCAGGGCATCGTCCTCGGGAGGCAGCCCTGCCGATAGCAAGCGTTGCCGATCCAGTAGCAGCTCCCGTATCCGCTCGACTGGCCGCACGCGGGCGGCCCGTCGCACCAGCCCATGCCGTTGGCCACGACGTCGTGGTTGCAGGTCGTCATGTCCCCGATCGACGAGCACGAGAGCGTGCGTCCCACGCTCGTGCGCCGCTCGGTGCCGTCGCAGTTGAAGTCGTAGCCTCCGCACGCGCGCGCGGTGGTCTGCGCGCTCGCGCCGGGATGCGCGCGGCCGTCGGAGTCGCAGCAGTCGACCGCCCCGACGCCTGGGGCGCGGCCCGTCGTGCCGACCGGGCAGCGGTTCCACGGTGCGCTCGCCCGCGCCGCATCGCTGCTGGCGCACGTGCTCGTCGGCGCCGCGCCGTCGGGCGCATAGCCGTCGCCGTCGCCGTCGCGATAGCAGGTCACCGTCAACATCTCGTCGACGCTGCCATCGCAGTCCTCGTCGAGATGCGCGGCGTCACAGACCTCCGTCGCGGGCACGACCGTGCACGGTGACCAGACGCCTTCCATCGAGCACGCGTGGGTCGCGCCCGCGCAGACGCCCATCGTGCCGCACGACTCGGGCGCACCTCCGGCGTAGGTGCACGCGCACCCTCCGGGAACGTCGTTGCCGGCGCCGGAGCAGTCCTCGTCGAGCATCGCCGCGTCGCAGACCTCGGGATTTCCGGGGAAGCGGTTCGCGTCGGTGTCGTCGCAGTCGTCGGCGACCCGCGCGAAGCCGGGGTCGAGCATGCAGGCCTGGCTCGCGCTCGCGCCCGCGCTGCCGTGGCCGTCTCCGTCGGCGTCGGGGTAGACCGTGATCCGCAGGCCTTCGTCGGTCGCCGCGTCGCAGTCGTCGTCCACCGCGTTGCACACCTCGACCTGGGTCGGGTGAACCGACGCGGCGAGATCGTTGCAGTCGTCGCCGCAGGTCCGATCCCCGCTCGGCGAGAGGTTGCAGCACGCGATGTCGGGATGATCGTCCCCGTCCTGATCGCGGAACCCGAACGTCGAGGGATCGCAGTCCTCGTCGTGCGCTTCGACGTCGCAGACCTCGGCGCGCCCGGGCGCGCGCTGGGGATCGGAATCATCGCAATCGATGCCGCCGCACTCCACCGCGTCCACGCCGTCGCCGTCGGCGTCCCGTGCGACCGAGCACTCGGTGACGCAGCGACTGCCACTCTCGTCGCAGAGCTGAACGGCACCGCACGTCGCTGCGGGCGCCGTGCAGGTGCCGTCGACGCACGACGAGGGGCCGGTGCAGAAGAGGTGGTCGTCGCAGTCGGCGTCGACGGAGCACGCGCGCGTGACGCTGGCGTCCGGCGGTGGCGCCGCCGGGCCCGAGCACCCGAGGAACGAGACGCCGAGTGCGAGCGCGACCGTTGCGCGGGTCATCGAGATCGAGTGCAGGCACGACATGGCTCACCGGTCCTTCTACGAGCGCGAGGAAGAGCCGCTCAGCGCCGCGCGGGGCGCGCTGGCGCCTGGTGGGCGTCGAGGAACGAGAGCGCGCTCGCGCGCTGCGCTTCCACGCGCGCCGCACACAGCGAGATCGCCTCGAGGGCGCTCCGGAGGTTCCGCGGCGAGCCGGGCAAGGTCGACAGGCGCGGCGTGAACATCGCCTCGAGCCCCGCGCGGTGCTCGGCGTCGCAGAAGCCCGCGAACAGGAGCGGCATCGCGCCGCCGCGCGTCGTCGCCACGCGGCCGAGGAGCGAGTCGAGCCCCGTCTGCGCCCACTCCCACGCGCGCAGCCGCCCTTCCGGCGAGTCCACCTGACCGCCGATCGGGATCGTCACCTCGTTCACGCGCAGGCGCGGGTCGGCGCCCAGCGCGAGCGCGCGCGCGGCGAGCGCCGGATCTTCGGCCGAGCCGATCGCGATCAGCATGTTCGTGCGCACGATCGCGTCCGTCGACGCGACCAGGTGCGCGACGAGCGCGTCGAACACCGCCGTGCTGCGCGCGGCGTCCGCCTGGTTCACCGCCGCCACGAGCACGGTCGCGATCAGCGTGGGCTCGACCGCGTCGGGGTGGAGCTCGTCGCCGTGGCCGATCCCGAGGTACGTCTCGCCCAGCGTCGCCGCGCGCGCCCGCGTCGCCGGGTCGCGCGCGATGCGCACGAGGAAGCTCGCCATGTCGCGCCGCAAGAGGCGCGTCTCTCCGTCCTCGCGCCCGCGCCCCGCCCAGCCGAGGCGCGTGAAGCGCGGCACGTAGAGCGAGCGCGCGTACGCCCGCGCCTCCTCGCGTCGCTCCTCCGGCGACAGATAGTCGATCAGCGTCGCGAGCAGCATCATCGGCTCGACGGCGACCGGATGCGACGCGTCGCGGGTCAGCGCCTCGCTCGCGCTCAGCGCGTCGGCCACCGGCAGCGCGCCCGACACGTAGGCCGCGCGCAGGTTGCTCGCGAGGCTCAGCCGCTCGGCCGGCGTGAGCGAGGGAAGACCGTGCTCCATGAGCGCCGTCAGATCCTCGGGCGCGAGCGTCCAGCGGTAGTAGCCCGAGGCGTCCTGGTTCGGCAGCACCCACTCGGGGCACTGCTCGCTCGGGATCGCGAGCCGCTGCGAGGGCCCGTTCAAGAGCGTGCACACCGAGCCCGTCGTGCGCCCGCGCCCGTAGCGCACGCACACCGGGATCGACCACGTCGCACCCGTCGCCGCGATCTCCGAGCCCGTCGGCGTGTACCGACGCTGCGTGAGGTCGACGAAGCGGCCGCCCTCGCCGCACGACAGGTTCGCGCTCACGAGCGGCACGCCCGGCTGCTCGAGGAACGAGAAGAACGGCGTCGCCACGTCGCGGCCCGACGCCTGCGCCAGCGCCGCGAGCAGGTCCTCGCTGCGCGCCGTGCCGAAGCGATGCGCCCCGAGGTAGGCGCGGATGCCGTCCCGGAACGTGTCCTCGCCGATCCAGCGCTCGAACATCGCGAGGACGGCGGAGCCCTTCTGGTAGGTGATCGAGTCGAACGCGTTGCGGATGTCGTCCTCGGTCTCGATCGGCTGCCGGATCTGGCGCGCCGCCGCGAGCGAGTCGGCGCCCATCGCGCCGTGGATCCCGGCGAGCGATCCGAGCTCCGCGTGCTGCTCGGGCGCCACGTCGCGCACGACGCGCGTCGCCATCCACGTGGCGAAGGCCTCGTTCAGCCAGATGTCGTCCCACCAGGGCATCGTCACGAGATCGCCGAACCAGTGGTGCGCGAGCTCGTGCGCCATCACGTTCGTGAAGGCGCGCACCTGATCCTCGGGCGCGTGCTCACCGAGAAGGAGGAGCGACTCGCGGAAGGTGATCGCGCCCGCGTTCTCCATCGCGCCGGCGGCGAAGTCGGGCACCGCGATGATGTCGAGCTTCTCGTACGGGTACTCCATCCCGAAGTACGACTCGAGCGAGGCCACGATGGCCGGCGTGTGCGCGAGCGCGTAGGCGAGCTCGGCGCCCCGCCCGCGCGCCGCCACGCCGCGCAAGGGCAGAGGACGCGACCGCACCGCGCTCGCGGGGATCGGCGGCGCCTCCACGATGTCGAGCGGGCCGACCGCCATCGCCACGAGATACGTCGGGAGCGGCTCGGTCGTGCGGAACCGGACGCGCTGCATGCCCTCGTCGAGCGGCGAGGTCTCGATCGCGCTGCCGTTGCTCACGGCACGATCGGTCGCCGGGATGTCGAGCGTGATGTCGAAGGGCGTCTTGAAGCGCGGCTCGTCGAAGCCCGGGAACGCGTAGCGCGCGCTCGTCGCCTCGAACTGCGTGAAGGCGTAGTGGTCCTCGCCCACGTCGACGCGATAGAGGCCCTTGAGCTGCCGATCGAAGGCCGCGTCGTACTCGATGTGGATCGTCGCGCTGCCGGGGCCGACGGGCGTGTCGAAGCGCAGCGCATCGACGCCCTCGTGCGCCGAGGGCTCCCAGCGCGCCGCGATCGCCGTCTCCGCCGCGGCGCCCTCGAGGCCCGGCGAGATCGTGGCCGTCGACACGTGCAGGCCGGTCCCGTGCATCCAGATGCGCGTCGTGGGCTGCGCGAGCGTCACGCGGATGTCGGCCGTGCCACGGAAGCGCTCCTCGCTCGGCACCACGCGCAGCGAGAGCGCGTAGCGCGTGGGCGTCACGTCCTCGGGCAAGGGCCCGAGCGGCGGCTCGTCGACGGGCGGGGCCTCGGCGACCGTCTCGTCGCCCGTCGTCTCGACCTCGGCCACCGGTTCCTCGGGAGGCTCTCCACCACAGGCACCGAGCGCGAGCGAGAGAGCGGCGAAGCAGGCGAGACCGGAAAAACGCATGTCGCGACCTTGGCACGGCGCAAGGCACGCGGGAAGATCGGCGCGATGTCGTCCCTGCCCCGCTTCGCTTCGCTCGCGCGCGCTCGATCTCTCGCCCTCGGCCTGCTCTTCGTCGCGTGTCAGCAAGCGCCCAGCACGGGCCAGCCCTGCGATCTGAACAGCGACTGTCCGCCGCTGCTCGAGTGCACGGCCGGTCGCTGCCAGGAAGAGTGCATCGATCAGCGCGACTGCATGAGTGGTCTGCACTGCGTGCGCGGGGAGACGACGAACCTCGGCGTGTGCCTGCTCGATCAGCCGCTCGACCACACGAGCTCGCCGTGCGGGCCGGGCCGCGCGTGCGCCGAGCCCGGCGAGATCTGTCGCGACTTCACCTGCTGGAACCCGTGCGAGACCGGTGCGGATTGCCCCGTCCCGGGGGCCTACTGCCGCCGCGGCATCTGCGTGAGCCCGCGATCGCCTGGCTACGGCTACGGCCTGCGCGTGCCGTGCACGACGGCGAGCGACTGCGCGAGCGGCGAGCTCTGCGCGAGCGACCACGGTTCGCAGCGCGCGTGCCTGCGGCCCTGCGCGGCCGATGCCGAGTGCGCCGACGTCGCCGCCCAGGGCCTCTGCGCCGAGATCGACGACCCGGCGCAGCCGGCGGGCACGCGCGCCTGCGTGATCGGCTGCGATCCCGTGCGACAACAGGGGTGTCTACGGAGCGATCGCTGCGACGCGGTGAGCGCGACGAGCGCCGCGGGCACGGAGATCCGCTTCCTCGATTGCCGCGGGCCCACGGGCGACGGCATCCAGGGCACCTCGTGTGGCACGGATGCGCCAGATCTCGCGGCGTGCGGCCAGAGCCTCGGCTGCGCGCCCGCGATGGTCGACATGACGGGCGGCTACGAGTGCCGTCGCTATTGCGTGACGAGCGACGATTGCCGGAGCAGCACGCTGGCGTGTACGGCGCGCCCGGTGGACGATCTGGTGAACGTCGAGAGCGTGATCCTCGGCGTGCTCGGTGTATGCGAAGGAGCGATGTGATGCGCGCGACGAAGACGAGACGACTCCGGGTCGCGACGGTCCTGCTCGCGAGCGCCTCCGCGCTGGTCGCCGGCACCGCGCTGGGCCAGAGCATGCGCGCCGTCGGCGACCGCGAGGACTGCGTCGAGGCGCACGGCCAAGCGCGCTTCTCGGGCTACGGCTACGCGCACAGCGTCCACGTCTCGAACCACTGCGACCACGAGGTCGTCTGCCACGTGTCGACCGACGTGAGCCCGCAGATCCAGGACATCCGCCTCGCGCCGGGCGCCTCGACCGACGTGGCGACGTTTCTCGACTCGCCCGCGAGCACGTTCGTGCCGCGCGTCGACTGCCCGCACGCGCGCACGCCGGTGATCACCGATCGCGGGGAGTAGCCTCCGGGGCGAGCACTCTCGGCTGGCGATCAGGGCGCGACGAGCCGGCGCTTTCCGTCCTTGCTCCGCTGCGTCTCCGGCACGTGCGCGAGGTCCTCGCGATCCCAGCGCTGGCAGGTGACTTCCTTGTGCGCCTGGTCGAGCGCCTCGCAGTAGTTCGTGAACAAGCAGCGCCGGATCTCGGCGCCGCGGCCGCTGCGGATCTTCTCGAGCCAGTCGGGATCGGCGAGCGCCTGGCGCGCGGTGGCGACGACGTCGGCGTGGCCGGCCTCGAGGATCGCCTCCGCCTGATCGAAGGTCGCGATGCCGCCCGCGGTCACGATCGGCGTCTCGAAGCCCGCGCCACGCACGCGCGCACGGATCGCGGCGGCGAGCGGCACGTTGCGGCTCCACGGGCCCGGCGCGTCGATGTGAACGGTGGGCATGCACTCGTGCCCGCTCTCGCCCGTGTAGGGATACGCGGCCTCGCCGACCTTGGGCTGCTCGGCGTCCTCGAAGCGGCCGCCCTTGCTCACGGAGAGGAAGTCCATGCCCGCGCGCGCGAAGGCCTCGGCGAAGAAGCACGCGTCCTCGATGCGCGAGCCGCCCGCGACCACGTCGTCGCCGAGGAAGCGCGCGCCGACCGCGAAGCCCGCGCCGACGCGCGCGCGCACCGCCGCGAAGACCTCGAGCGGGAGGCGCACGCGGTCCTCGAGCGAGCCCCCGTAGCCGTCCTGCCGCGTGTTCAGGCGCGAGAGGAACGAGCTCATCGTGTACGCGTGCGCGTAGTGGAGCTCGACGCCGTCGAAGCCCGCCTGCTGCACGCGCAGCGCGGCGTCGGCGAAGAGCGGCGGCAGCGTGCGCGGCAGATCCCGCACGTGCGCCAGGTGCACGTCGGTCACGCGCTCGCGATGGCCGCGCGTCATCGACTCGAAGTCGCGCGGGGAGAGCAGGCGCGCGAGCGTCGCGTCGTCCTGCGCCACGAGATGCGCGCGCAGGGCCACCTCGTCGTCGATGCCGACCTTCTCCCGCAGCGCGTCGTCGATCACGAGGAAGCGCTCGAGGAACTTCTCGCGCGGCGGACGCCGCTTGATCGCGAGGAAGTCGATCAGCTGCACGAAGACCCTCGTCGCGCCCTCGCTCGCCTCGTGCACGGCGCGCGACAAGCGCGAGAGCCCCTCGACGTAGCGCTCGTGCCCCGCGCGCAGGAGCGGCCCGCTCGGCACGTCGCGGATGCCCGTCGCCTCGACGACGATCACGCCCGGCTTGCCGACGGCGAAGCGCCGGTACCAGTCGATCACGTGCTCGGTGACGAAGCCGTCGTCGGTGGCGCGCCAGGGCACCATCGCGGGGATCCACGTGCGGTCGCGCGCCTCGATCGGGCCGAGGCGCACCGGCTGGAACCAGCGCGCGCGCGCGGCCTCCTCGCGCGTCGGCCAGCGCTCGACCCCGAGCAGCTTGAGGAGGCGCTTGTCCTCTCTCACGTGCCGACGATGCTCACGTGCCCGCGATCGTCATCGCGCTCACGCGGATCGTGGGCGCGGCGACCGAGCTCCGCAGATCGAGATCGTTTCCGACCGCGTCGATGCGCTGGAGCAGCTCGTTCAGGTTCAGCGAGATCGTGATCTCGCTGACGGGGAAGGTCTTCTCGCCCTCCTCGATCCAGAAGCCGGCCGCGCCGCGGCTGAAGTCGCCCGTCACCGGGTTGAAGCCGGAGCCCATCATGTCGGTGACGTAGAGGCCGCGCCGAACGCTCTTCAGGATCTGGCCCGGCGTCTCGCTGCCGGGCTGGAGCAGGAAGTTCGTGGTGCCCGGGCCGACGCCCGCGCTGCCGCCACGCGAGGCGCTCGCCGTGCTCGGCATGCCGAGCTTGCGGCCCGAGTAGGTGTCGAGCAGGTACGACTTCAGCTCGCCGCGATCGACCACGACGTTGCGGCGCGAGAGCAGGCCCTCGCCGTCGAAGGCGCGCGAGCCGGGCGCGCGCGGGATCAGCGGATCGTCGACGACCGTGACGAGCTCGCTCGCGACCTTCGTGCCGAGGCGGTCGGCGAGGTAGCTGCTCTTGCGCCAGATGGCGCCGCCCGAGATGCAGCCGGCGAGCATCCCGAGGAGCGAGCGCGCCGTGTCGGGGTCGAAGACCACCGGCGCCTCCTGCGTCGGTACCTTGCGCGCGCCGAGCTTGGCGAGCGTGCGACGCGCCGCCTCTTCGCCGACGTAGGTGTCGGAATCGAGCTCGGCGTAGTGGCGCTTGGCGGTCCAGTGGTAGCCGCTCCGCTTCTTGCCGCCCTCGTCGTCGACGACGGGCGAGACGGTGAGCGAGGCGTAGGTCCCGCGCGAGTAGCCGGCGAAGCCGCCGCTCGTGACGATCGCCTTGCTCCCCGATGCGCGCGAGAAGGTCGCGCCCTCGGAGTTCGTCACGCGCGCGTCGAAGTCGCGCGCGGCCTTCTCGCCCGTGAGCGCGTGCTTCAGCGCGGCGGCGCCGTCGATCGCGTCGACCGAAGGATCGAAGAGATCGAGGTCCGCGTGCTGCTCGCGCCGGCTGAGGAGCGAGGGGTCCGGCGGCCCCGCGAGCTCGTCGCGCTCGGAGAGCCCGGCGAGCTCCATCGCGTCCTCCACGAAGCGCGCGATGCCCGCTTCGCTCAGATCGCTCGTCGCGCTCACGGCGACGCGGCCGCCCTGGATCACGCGCAGGCCCACCGAGCGCGAGCCCGCCTCCTCGACCAGCTCGGGCGCGCCCAGGCGCACCTTCGTGGAGAGGTGCGAGCCCTCGCTCACCACGGCCTCGGCCACGTCGGCGCCGGCCTTGCGTGCGCGCTCGACGATGCGCGCGCCGAGATCGAGAAGCTCTGCTTGTGTGTCCTTGCCGCTCATCGTTCGTTCACCCGATCTTGGTTCCACCGACGGTCATGCCGGCGATCTTCATGGTCGGACACCCCACGCCCACGGGGACCGACTGTCCATCTTTTCCGCACGTGCCCGTGCCGTCCGTGAGCTCGAGGTCCGTGCCGAGCATGGTCACGCGCTCCATCACGTCGGGCCCGTTGCCCACGAGGTTCATCCCCGCGAGGGGCGCGCCCAGACGCCCGTCCACGATCTCGTAGCCCTCGGCCACGAAGAAGACGAAGTCGCCGCTCTCGATCGCGACCTCGCCGCCGCGGATCTTCTTCACGTACACGCCGCGGCGCACGCTCTTCCGGATCTCCTCCGGGTCGTGGGGCCCCGCGAGCAGCAGCGTGTTCGTCATGCGCGGCATCGGCGCGTGCCGGAACGACTCGCGCCGGCCGTGGCCGTTGCGCGCGTCGCCGAGGCGCGCGGCCGAGAAGCGATCGTTCATCGTCGCGCGCAGCACGCCGCCCTCGATCAGCGTGAGGGCCTCGGGCACGACGCCCTCGTCGTCCACCGCGATCGATCCGCGGGCGCCGAACGGACGCGCGTCGTCGACCACGGTGCAGAGCCCGCTCGCGACCTTCTGCCCGACCCGGCCCGCGTAGCGCGAGGTGCCCTTGCGGTGGAAGTCGGCCTCGAGCCCGTGGCCGACCGCCTCGTGAAGGAGCACGCCGCCTTGGCCGGGCGCGATCACCACGTCGAGCGTGCCGGCCGGGGCAGGGCGCGCCTCGAGCATCGCGAGCGCCTCGCGGGCCGCCTCGCGCGCGTGCCACTCGGGCGAGCGCTCGTCGAAGTAGGAGAGGTCCCTGCGGCCGCCGCCGCCGCTCTTGCCCTCGGCGCGCCGACCGCCGCGCTCGGCGATCACGCGCACGCCGAAGCGGAGCAAGGGCTGCCGATCGCGCACGAGCACACCCTCGTGCGTGGCGAGCGTGATCTCGCGCAGCATCTCGTCGAGCGTCACCTCCACGCGCGTGATCGCCGGATCGACGGTGCGCGCGGCGACATCGGCGCGGCGCAAGAGCTCGCGCTTGGCCTCGGCGCGCGCGTCGAGCGAGCTACCGGGATCGTAGCGGCGCGGAACGGAGCGCTCCTCGAGCCCGATCGGCGCGATCGCGCGCCCGCCCGCGGCGATGGTGCGGGCCGTGCGGGCCGCACCGAGGAGCGAGGGCCGCGCGAGGCTCTCCACGTGCGCGTAGCCGGCGCCCTCGCCCCGACGCACGCGCACGCCCGCGCCCTGCGAGAGGTCGCGCTCGGCCGTCCGCACGCGCCCGTCCTCGAGCACGGTGCTCGCCCGGACCACGCGCTCCACGAAGACGTCGGCCTCGTCGCCGCCGTGCGCGAGCGCCTCCGCGAGGACCTTCGACGCGAGCGCCGCGTCGATCCCCTCGAAGGCCGCGAGCGCCCGCGGGCGCTCTTCGCTCGCGCGCGCGAGCTGCATCAGCCGACCTGCGTCCCGCCGACCGTGATGCCCGCGATCTTGATGGTCGGGCACGCGACGCCGACCGGCACCGACTGCCCGTCCTTGCCGCACGTCCAGATGCCGTCCGAGAGCTCCATGTCGCGGCCGAGCATCGTCACCTTGCGCATCACGTCGGGCCCGTTGCCGATCAGCTGCACGCCCTTGAGCGGCGCCGTGATCTTCCCCTTCTCCACGAGGTAGGCCTCGGTGAGCGAGAAGACGAAGTCGCCGTTCGAGATGTCGACCTGCCCGCCGCCGAAGCGCGAGGCGAAGATGCCGCGCTCGACGCTCTTCATGATCTCTTCGGGATCGTGCGGCCCGGCCATGAGCAACGTGTTCGTCATGCGCGGCATCGGATGCGAGCGGAACGACTCGCGCCGCCCGTTGCCCGAGGCCGGCGTGTGGAAGTGCTCGGCGCTCTGGCGGTCCTGCATGTACGCGCGGAGGATGCCGTTCTCGATGAGCGTGGTCGCCTCGGGAACGAGGCCCTCGTCGTCCACGTCGATCGAGCCGCGCGAGCCGGTGATGCGCGCGTCGTCGACGACGGTGCAGAGCTCGCTCGCCACGACCTGGCCGATCTGATCGGTGTAGTTCGACGTGCGCTTGCGGTTGAAGTCGGCCTCGAGACCGTGGCCCACCGCCTCGTGCAGGAGGATGCCGCTGTCGCCGGGCGCGAGCACCACGTCCATCGTGCCGGCCGGGGCCTCGCGCGCGTCGAGCATCACGAGCGCCTGCCGCACGGCTTCCTTCGCGTGCCACTCGGGCGACTTGGTATCGAAGTAGGAGAGGTCGAGGCGGCCGCCGCCGCCGCTCGAGCCGGCCTGCCGCTTGCCGTTCTGCTCGGCGATCACGCGGATGCCGAAGCGCATGAGCGGCTGCACGTCGTGGACGAGCTTTCCGTCGCTCGTGGCAATGAGGATCTCGCGGTACTCCTCGGCGAGCGAGGCCTCGACGCGCTTGATGCGCGGATCGGCGCCGCGCGCGGCGACGTCGGCGCGGCGCAAGAGCTCGCGCTTCTGCTCGCCCGCGACGTCGAGCGTCAGCTGCTTCACGTCGTAGCGGTGCGGCGTCTTCACCGAGGCGAGGCCCACGGGGTCGAGCGTCTTGCCGCCGTCGGCGATCTGGCCGGCGATCTTGGCGGCGTGCTGCATCGCCTCGAGCGAGAGGTCCTCGGTGTAGGCGTAGCCGGTGGCGTCGCCCTTGCGGACGCGGACGCCGAGGCCCACCGACACGCCGCGGCCGGCCGACTTGAGGATGCCGTCCTCGAAGCCGTAGCTGCCCCCGACCTCGTACTCGAAGAAGAGGTCGGCGTAGTCGCCGCCGCGCGCGAGCGCGAGGGAGAGGAGGCGCGAGGCCGTGGTGTCGTCGATGGGCGAGCTGCCGCCGGGACCGAAGGGCGCGCGATAGCGCTGGGTCATGGCCCGCACTGTAGGCGTCCTTGGCGATCGCGGGAAGCGAGCCGTGTGGGGAGTCTCGTCTCGGCCGGTCTGGTGACAGAAGCGGCGGCTCGTGACAGGTTGCCCGCATGCAACGAGCCTTTCTTGCTTGGGCGCCGCTGCTCGCGGCGCTGGTGATGCTCGCGCTGCCGGCCCTCGCGCGCGCGCAGTCTCCCGACGACGAGGCCGCCCACACGCACTTCGAGTCCGGTCGCCTGCACTTCGACGAGGGCGACTACGACGCGGCGCTGCACGAGTTCCAGGTCGCCTACGAGCTCTCGCACCGCGAGGGGCTGCGCTTCAACCTCTACCTCGTCGAGGAGCGGCTCAATCATCTCGAGGAGGCCGCGACTCATCTCGAGGCGTACCTCGCGACCGACCTCGTCTCGGCCGAGGACCGGCCCACGCTCGAGCGGCGGCTCGTGAACCTGCGCGAGCGCATCGCCGCGGCCGAAGCGAGCCAGGCGAGCACGTCCAGCGCGCCCGCGACCTCGACCGCGCCGGCCGAGCACCCGCTCTTCGTTCCCGGGATCGTCACGCTGGCGGCGGGCGGCGCCGGCCTGATCGTGTTCGCGATCCTCGGCGGCCTCGCCCTCTCCGAGGACTCGCGCCTCGCGAGCACGTGCAGCCCGAACTGCGCGCGCTCCGACGTCGATGGGCTGCGCACGCTCTCGATCGGCGCGGACGTGGCGCTCTCGATCGGGCTCGTCGCGGCCGCTGCGGGCGCGGCGCTGCTCCTCGTCGATGCGATGACGGGAACGAGCAGCACGAGCGGCTCGGCCGCGCTGCGGATCACGCCGTTCGCGTCCGCCGATGCGGGCGGTCTCTTCGTCGGAGGTGCGCTGTGAGCCGCGCGACGTATCTCTCCCTGGTCCTCGCGCTCGCGGCCTCTCATGCCGGCTGCACGGCGCTCATCGACGCCGAGCGCCACGCGCGCGGAAGCGACACCGGCGCGCGCGACGGCGGCACCGACGGCGGCCCGATCGACGGCGGTCGCGACGCCGGCCCCGTCGACGCGAACATCCCCGACGTGGGCCTCGACGCCGGCCCCACGGACTGCACCACCGACATCGACTGCCCTGCGAGCGTGTCGACCTGCGTGAGCGGGCACTGCACGGTCTGCGCGCCGAGCTCCCCGACGAGCGTCTTGCTGCAGTCGGATCCGGGCCTCGGCGGCGACGTCGACCTCACGGTCGGGGTGGGCGCGACGGCGCGCGAGATCCTCGTGGCGTGGCGCGGGGCGGGCACGCGCGTGTACCTGCACCGCACGCCGCTCGGCGCGATCGCGGCGCCCACGAGCGCGACGAGCGTCACGGACGCGATCGCCTCGCTCGGCGGGATCACGGCCGTCAGCGAGGTGCTCGACGTGGACCTCGGCAGCGCCGCCTTCAACGACACCTCGCGTCTGTTCGACGTGGTGCTCGTGGGGCGCAGCGCGGGAGGCGTCACGTTCCTGAGCGCGTCGCAGTCGTCGGACAGCGTCACGCAGCCCATCACCAGCAGCACCTATCCCGACCCCGAGCGCCGGACGGCGCCGGACGAGATCTTCGGCGCGGTCGCCATCGACGGCGCGAGCGTGGTGGTGCGGCAGCAGGTGGCGGGCACGACCCAGGCCTCCGTGTACGACCTCGCCTACCTGAACTCGCTCCTCCCCTCGTCGAGCGGTATCCCGAGCGGCCAAGGGGTCGGCATGCAGAGCGCGGAGGGCTGGATCGTTCTGAACGACCCCGCCGATCTCACGCAGTCCCTGCTCTGGCACTACGGCGACTTCCAGCCGGGGACGGTCGGCACCCCCGATCGTACCGGCGAGGTCAGCGTGGCGATCGGCGGCGCGAGCAGCTTCCTCGCGGTCTATCCGGCGGGCAACGAGATCCACGTGCGCCAGTTCGACTGCCCCGGATCGTGCTTCCCGGCAGCGACGCCGCGCATCGACCTGCGGACCGACGCGACCTCGGTCGCCTGGGCGCGCGTCACGCAGGTGGGGGGCACCCCGCTGGTGCTCTCGGGCGAGACCGTCGGCGGGACCACCCGCGTCGTCGCGCGCGTGCTCGGCACCGACCTGCATCCGCTGGTGTGGCCGAGCGGCGGTTCCGCCCTGGTGCTCGACTCGTTCGAGGGCGGCGCGACGGCATCGGGGCGGGCGACGAGGGCCAATGACGGGGCCGGCTCGCCGCACGCGGTCCTGGCGTGGACGACCCAGCCCGCGGCCGGCGACCACACCGCGCGCCTGGCGGACCTGCGGATCGCCTGTCCCTGAAGACTTCCAGCCGGGAGGGGTCGACTTGCGCGACCGCGCTCCGGGCCCGAATATCTGGGCCAGGGAGTACGTCGGAAGTCGTCCCCCTCGGAGGGCTCCATGTCCCACGCGTTCGCTCGTGCGCTGCTCGGCCTGGCTCTCGGTGGGGCGCTCCTCGCGGCGCCCGGCTCCGCGAGCGCGCTCTCGTGCGACGGGCGTCTCGTCGAGGCGGGCGATCACGAGGCCTACGTGCGCTCGGTCTGTGGCGAGCCGACGTACTTCACCACGCGCACCGAGACGCGCACGGTCTTCGTCGGGCCCTACGGCGACACGCGCACCGGCTACGGCTACGGCGTCGGCTACGCGCAGACCGTCACGGTCGTGATCGACGTGCTGGTCTACGACTTCGGGCCGACGCGCTTCATCGACGAGCTCACGTTCGAGAACGGCGTGCTGCGCACCGATCGGATCGCCGGCTACGGAACGCCCGCCGGAGCGCGCGCGCGGCGCGAGGCACGGGCGGCGCGGCACCGCGACGACGAATAGCGCTGGCACCTCCGGTGGCGCCGGCTTGGCCCATCGTGGGGCGGCGCGGCGCGCTCATGCTCGAAGCATGAGCAGCCCCTACGTCGTGACGCCGATCGGGACCGTCGTCAGCACGCGGAGCGCCGCGACCGACGACGACTGGGACCGCGAGGCGGTGCGCATCGAGCTCGACCCCGCGCGCTTCGGCGCCGACGCCCTCGCGGGCCTCGACGCGTTCTCGCACGTCGAGGTGATCTTCCGGATGCACGGGGTCGACCCGGCGAAGATCGAGACCGGCGCGCGGCATCCGCGGCACCGCGAGGACTGGCCGAAGGTGGGCATCTTCGCGCAGCGCGGAAAGAACCGGCCGAACACGATCGGGACGACCGTGTGCCGGGTGCTCGGCGTCGAGGGCACGACGCTGCGCGTGCAGGGGCTCGACGCGATCGACGGCACGCCCGTGCTCGATCTCAAGCCCTGGGTCGTGGAGCTCGGGCCGCGGGGCGAGGTGCACCAGCCGGCGTGGATGAGCGAGCTGATGCGCGAGTACTGGACGAGATAGTCAACGCGAGCGCGGCTCGCCCGATACGGGGCTCACGAGGTGAGCCATGGGCGAGCGATTCGGCGAGTACGAGATCGAAGGGCGCCTCGGCGTCGGCGGGATGGCCGAGGTCTACGCGGCGCGACGCAGCGGGCCCGAGGGCTTCGTACGGCGCGTCTGCCTCAAGCGCGTGCTCGAGGGGAACGAGAGCGACCGCGACGCGGTGACGCAGCTCCAGGACGAGGCGCGGCTCTGTGCGCACCTCTCTCATCCTTCGATCGCGACCGTGCACGAGCTGGGGCGCGTCGACGGCAAGTGGTTCCTCGTGATGGAGCTCGTCGACGGGATGGACCTGCGCTCGCTCGTGGCGGGCCTGCGGCAGCGCGGGATCGCGCTCCCGACGGACGTGGCGCTCCACGTGGTGCGCTCGATCGCCGAGGGCCTGGCGCACGCGCACGCGCTCACGATCGACGGAAAGCCCGCCGAGCTCGTGCATCGCGACGTGACCCCCTCGAACGTGCTGCTCTCGATCCACGGCGAGGTGAAGCTCGCCGACTTCGGCATCGCGCGATCGACCCTGCGCACGCATCGCACGCGGAGCGGTGTGGTGAAGGGGAAGATCCCGTACATGGCGCCCGAGCAGGCGCTCGGGGACGCGCTCGATCGACGCACCGACGTCTTCGCGCTCGGCGTGATGCTCTTCGAGCTGCTCGCCGGGCGCAGGCCGCACGACGGGCAGACCGATCTCGAGACGCTCACGAACGCGCAGCGCGGGCGGCGCCCCTCGCTCCGCGACCTCGCGCCCACGACGCCCGAGCCGGTGATCGCGCTCGTGAACGGCATGCTCGCGGCGCGCGCGGCGGATCGGACGGCGTCGGCGGACGAGGTCGTGCGCGTGCTCGCCGCGGTCCCGGCGCCGCGCGATGCGCGACGGGCCCTCGCTGCGCTGGTCGACGAGGTGCGGCGCGGGCGCGCGGGGGGAGCCCCGCCCACGCGCGTCCGTGGGCCGCGCGTGCGCGCCACCGTCGATGCCGGTGCGACGCCGGCGATCGAAGAGGGGCCGACCGTGATCGAGCGCGATCTGGCGACCTCGACCGGTGAAGGCACGGCGGCGCTCCAGCGCTCGGTGCGCGGGCCCTCCACGCGCCTCTGGCTGATCGGCGCGTTCGCCGGGGCGGCCGTGCTCTCCACGACGCTCGTCGTCGGCCTCGCCGCGCTCGCGCTCGGGAGCGGCTCGATCGCGCGCGCGCTCGGAGGGCCCCCGCACGGAGCCGCGAGCGCGCCGAAGATCGCGACGCCGCCGAGCGCGCCCGTGATCGCGGCGGCCGAGACGCACGAGCCGACGCTGCCGCCCGCGCCGCCGCCGGCCGAGCAGCCCGCGCCGTCGCCCGCGCCCGTCGTCGAGATCCCGGCGCCCGTTCGCGGCCATCGAACGCACGTCGTCCATGCGCACGACGCGGCGCGCGCGCACCTGCAGGTCGTGGCGATCCCCTACGGCGAGGTGACGATCGACGGCCACTCCGTCGGCCGAACGCCCGTGAGCGTCGCGCTCGCCCCGGGCGCGCACACGGTCGTCGTGTCCAACGGCGAGACGCGCGGCGAGCGACACGTCTCGCTCGACCCCGGCGCGACGCAGCGCGTGCTCGTCGACCTGCTCGGCGATTGAAGCGCGCAACGCACGCCGCGCCTCGCCGACAACGAATGCGTCCGGCCGGAGAGGGTCTCCGGCCCAACGAGGAGCTCCCGTCATGTCCCAGATCCCCGTGTTCCTGTTCCTCAAGGCCGACGGCAACGACGTCGAGGCCGAGTCGTCGATCCAGAACATGGCCGACGTCGACGTCAGCAAGGCCATCGAGTGCCACTCGTACGAAGAGGGCGTCTCGGTCGGCTTCGATCGCCGGTCCTCGTGGGCGCAGTCCGACCGCACCTACGAGCCGATCTCGATCACGAAGTGGGTCGACAAGAGCTCGCCGGTGCTCGCGCAGGCGCTCACGCGCTCGCAGCAGTGCTCGGGCGAGTTCAAGTTCTTCCGCCCGATCGCCGACGGCGGCGGCTGGGAGCACTGGTTCACCGTGAAGATCGAGGACGCCCGCGTGTGCCGCATCAAGCGCCGCGTCAGCGAGGGCACCGAGGACGCGCCGGTGAAGGAGGACGTGAGCTTCGTCTTCTCGCGCATCACGTGGACGCACGTGCCCGGCAGCAAGGAGTTCGCCGACAGCTGGCGCGAGCGCACCGGGAGCTGATCGCCGTGGCGGGCGCAGCGCGGGGTCTCTTCGACCGCCTCGAGCGCGGAGAGCGGCGCATCGATCCCGGCGCGTCGATCGCGGCGCACCTCGCCGTGCTGTTCCAGGCACGGCGAGGATCCGCGCCGGCGGCGCGCGACTTCGGCCGCCCCGACCTCACCGACCTCGTGCACACCTGGCCCGAGGGCGTGCGCGCGATCGAGCGCGCGCTGCGGCAGCTCGTCGAGCGCTACGAGCCACGCCTGGTCGAGGTGTCGGTACGGGCCGTACGGAGCGAGGACCCGCTCGTGCTCGCGTTCCAGGTGAGCGGGCGCGCGCACGACGATCCGCGCCGCGCCCATCGATTCGTGACCGAGATCGACGCGCTCGGCCGCTGCACCGTTCGCTGACGCGTCACGAGAGAGAGGACTGTCGTGGCTTCGTCCTTCGAATCCAGCTTCCGCGAAGAGCTCGCGATCCTTCGCGAGCTCGGGCCGCAGATGGCGCGCGCCCATCCCGGGCTCTGTGACGCGCTCGCGCACGCGGGCACCGATCCCGACGTCGAGCGCCTGCTCGAGGGCTTCGCGCTCGTCGCCGCCCGCGTGCGAGAGCGCACCGGCGACGCGATCCCCGAGGCGGTGGAGGCGCTCGCCGAGGCGGTCGCGCCGCACGCGCTCTGGCCCGTGCCGGCCTCGACGGTGATGGAGCTCGCGCCGCGGCCGGGGCTCGCGCACGAGCGCGTGCGCATCGCGAAGGACGCGGCGTTCGGCGCGCGCGCGATCGATGGCGTGAAGTGCGAGCTGCGCTCGACGACCGAGATGGAGCTGACGCCGATCGTGATCGAGCGCTCGGTGCTCGACCGCAGCGCCTCGCGCGCGCCGAAGCTCGTCGTGCGCCTGCGCGCGCCCCGCTCCGCGCTCGGGGCGCTCCATGCGGCCCGGCCGCTGCGCTTCTTCGTGCTCGCGCCGCTCGCCGACGCGAGCGCGCTGGCACTCGCGCTCGATCGTCACCTGGCCGGCGTGCGCGCGCGTCCCGTGGGGAGCGAGCGGGACCTCGCGGTCGAGGCTCGCCTCGTGGACCCCGAGCGCGAGCCGCACCTGCCCTGGCCCGAGCGATCGCCCACCGGCGCGCGCGTGCTCACGGAGACGGCGTATTTCCCCGAGCGGCACCTCTTCTTCGACGTGACGGGGCTCGAGCGCGTGCCCGACGCCGAGCGCCGCGAGCAGCTGGAGCTCGAGCTGCGATTCGCGCCGGAGGCGGCCCTGGTGCTCCCCGAGCGCCTGCCCGAGGACGCGCTGCGCCTGCACTGCGTGCCGGCGATCGACGTCTTCACCTGCGATGCCGAGCCGATTCGCTGGGAGGACGACCTGCGCGATGCGCCGCTGCGCGCCGCGGGCCTTCCGCCGCACGCGATCGAGGTGCTCGACGTCACGCGGGTGACCGGCATCGCGCCCGGCGCGCGCGCCCGCCGCGCCTACCATCCGTACGCATCGCTCGAGGCGGGCGCCGACGTAGGGCAGTTCGCGCTGCGCCGCACGCTCTCACCGCTCGACGGTCGCGTGGACACCTTCTTGCGCGTGACGGGGCGCGCCACGCTCGAGCCCGAGACGCTCTCGATCGAGCTGCGCTGCACGCACCGAGCGCTCGCCTCGCGCCTGCGCCCCGGCGACGTGAGCGAGCCCATCCACGGCTCCCCCTCGCTCGCCACGTTCACGAACCTCTTGCCGGTCGGCCCGTCCTCGCCGCCGAAGCTCGCGAGCGCCGCGCTCGCGTCACTCGTCGGCGCGACGGCGGTGGGCCATCGCGCGCGCCTCGACGCCAGCGCGCTGCGCGCGTGGTGGCTCTCCTGCGCCGTCCCCTCCGGCGTGGACGTGGGGCGATCGCGCGGCGCGGCGGCGCTCGCCGCGGCGCTCGTCGCCGTGCACGCCTCGCCCATCCGCGCGGCACGGCGGGGCGTGATCGAGCGCGGTGTCGACGTGGCGCTCGAGCTCGACGCTGCGCGCGTGCCCTCGGTCGGCGAGGCGTTTCTCTTCGCGCGCGCGCTCGACCGTGCGCTCGCGAGCGAGCTGCCGCTCCAGGCGCGACAGCGCGTCTCCGTGCGCCACGTGCCCTCGGGCGCGGCGTACGCGTTCCCCGCGCGCGGCGGCCTCGAGGAGCTCGGATGACGCGCGACCTCTTCTCCCGGATCGCCGCCACCGAGCGCCGCACCGGCCGCGCCGTCGGCCGCGGCGCGCTGCGGGACGAGCCCCTGCGGTTCGTGCCGGATCCGGAGCTCTGCTTCGAGGCGAGCGAGGTCTCGCCGCGCCAGGGCGAGGTCTGGGTCACGCGCGCCCTCAGCCTCACCGGCGCGAGCGGGGCGCTGCCCACGCACCTCGCCGAGGAGATCGCGCTCGAGGATCCCGAGCACGGCGTGCGACAGAGCCTGCTCGCGCCCTTTCATCACCGGATGCTCTCGCTCGCGCATCGCTCGGTGCAGCGCACGCGCTTTCCCGACGCGGCGATCGACGAGGGCTCCGGCTGGCGCGACGAGGTCGCGGCGCTCGTCTCGGCGGCGGGCGAGAGCGCCGTCGATCGACACACGGCGCTCTGGCTCGCGCCGCTGCTCCACGGACGGCCCAGCGCCGCGGCTCTCGCTCGCGCGCTCACGCTCGTCTCGCAGCGCTGGCTCGGCGGCGTGCGCATCGCCCTGCGCGAGCGGCAGGGAGAGCGCATCCCGATCGCGCCTGCCGCGCGCTCGAGGCTCGGACGCGCGCGCCTCGGCGACGACGCGCTGCTCGGGAGCTCGGTCGCCGACCCCGCCGGCCACGCGACGATCGAGATCGAGCCCGTCGCGGCGACGCATCGCGCAGCGCTCGCCGAGGGCGGCCCGGCGCGCGAGGCGATCCGGATGCTGGTCGCGCGAATGGGCGACGCGACCGGAACGCTCTCGGTCCGCGTGCGCAGAGAAGAAGGTGCGGCGCGTCTGGGCCTCGCACGGCTCGGCGCCAGCACGCTCGGTGCGCGGCGCGGGGCCGGCCGCTCCGAGAACGTGAGAATCGACGCAACGGCCGGCTGAGCCTGCCGAGAAGAGCGCAGGAGGCGGCATTTCGCGCCGCACGAGGAGCGCTCATGCGATCGGATCCCAGAAAGCTCGTCCGCCGGCTGACCCCCCGCGCCCGGCGCCATCTCGAGTCGGCCGTCACCGCGGCGGCGCTCGCGCAGCACGCGGAGCTCGCGCCCGAGCACGTGCTGCGCGAGCTGCTCGCCGACGAGAGCGGCGATGCCTCGTGCGTGCTCGCGCCCGAGACGCGGGCCGCGGCGCTGGCGGGCGTGGAGGCGTGGCTCGCGCGCCTTCCGCGCGGTGGGGCGCGTCCTTCGCTCGGCGACTCGCTCGTGCGCTGGCTCGAGCGCGCGTGGCTCGTCGCGTCGCTCGAGCTCGGCGAGACCGCCACGCGCTCCTACGCGCTGCTCCTCGCCCATCTCGAGCTCGCGGCGCGCACGCCGGGCGCGATCGCGGCGCTCGACTCGATCTCGCTCGACGAGGTGCGCGAGAAGAAGGACTCGCTGGCGGCCTCCGCCGAGAGTCGCGAGCTGGGAGCGCCGGCGCCGGCGGGCGCGTCGGCGCCCGTGGACGGCAGCGCTCTCTCGCGCTTCACGACGAGCTTCACGGAGCGCGCCCGCCGCGGCGAGCTCGACCCGGTGCTCGGGCGCGAGCGCGAGACGCGGCAGCTCGTCGACATCCTCGCGCGCCGCCGCAAGAACAATCCCGTGCTCGTCGGCGAGCCCGGCGTCGGCAAGACCGCCGTGGTCGAGGGCCTCGCGCTCGCGATCGTGCGCGGCGAGGTGCCCGAGGCGCTGCGCGAAGTGGACCTGCGCGCGCTCGATCTCGGCCTGCTCGAGGCGGGCGCGGGCGCGCGCGGCGAGATGGAGCAGCGCCTCACGAGCCTGCTCCGCGAAGTGAAGGAGTCGCCGCGGCCCATCGTGCTCTTCCTCGACGAGGCGCACACGCTGGTCGGCGCGCAGCCGAGCGGCGGCACCGACGCCGCAAACCTCCTCAAGCCCGCGCTCGCGCGCGGCGAGCTGCGCACGATCGCGGCGACCACGTTCCGCGAGCACAAGAAGTACTTCGAGAAGGACGCCGCCCTCGAGCGCCGCTTCCAGAAGGTGACCGTCGAGGAGCCGGACGAGGCGCGCGCCGTCACCATGCTGCGCGGCCTCGTGCCCACCTACGAGGCGGCGCACGGCGTGCTCGTGCGCGACGAGGCGGTCCTCGCCGCGGTGCGCCTCGGCAAGCGCTACCTCGCCGGCCGGCAGCTCCCCGACTCCTGCGTGGACGTGCTCGACACCACTGCCGCGCGCGTGCGCACGAGCCAGGCCGCGCCGCCGCCGCCGATCGTCGAGCGACGGAGCGAGATCGCAGGGCTCGAGCGCGAGCTCGCGGCGCTCGGGCGCGAGCGCGTCGAGCGGCCCGAGGCCGCGGCGCGCGTCGCCGAGCTCGAGAAGCGGATCACCGCGGAGCGCGGCCTGCTCGCCGAGCTCGAGGCGCGCTGGAAGAGGCAGCGGGACGCGCTCGAGCGCTTCCTCGGCGCGAGACGGGCGCTCGCCGCGCTGCCGCCCGCGAGCGCGCCCGCGGATCGCCGCGCCGCGGAGATCGAGGTGCGCGTGGCGCGCGAGGCCTACGAGGCGAGCGTGGACGGCGAGCCGTGGGCGCTCGCCGAGGTCGATGCGCGCGCCGTCGCCGCGACGGTCGAGGCGTGGACCGGCATCCCGGTGGGCGACGTCGAGCGCCGGCAGAACGAGCTGCTCCGCGAGCTCGAGGCGCACCTCGACCGGCGCGTGATCGGCCAGGGCGGCGCGACCCGGCGCCTCGCCGAAGGCCTCCGCATCGCGCAGGCGGGCCTGCGACGCGTCGATGCGCCGCGTGGCGTGTTCCTGCTGGTCGGCCCGAGCGGCGTCGGCAAGACCGAGACGGCCCACGCGATCGCCGATCTGCTCCACGGCGGCGATCGATTCCTCACGACCATCAACCTCTCCGAGCACCAGGAGAAGCACACCATCTCGCGCCTCGTCGGCTCGCCTCCGGGCTACGTGGGCTACGGCGAGGGCGGCAAGCTCACGGAGGCCGTGCGCTTGCGCCCGCACTCGGTCGTGCTGCTCGACGAGTGCGAGAAGGCCGACCTCGAGGTGATGAACGTGTTCTACCAGCTCCTCGATCGCGGCGTGCTCGCCGATGGCGAGGGGCGCCTGGTCGACTTCCGCTCGGCGACCCTCGTGCTCACCTCGAACCTCGGCGCCGATCGGATCGCCGAGCTCGCCGCGACGGGCACGCGGGATCTCGACGCGATCGAGCGCGCGGTGCGACCGCTGCTCGCGGCGCACTTCGCGCCGGCACTCCTCGCGCGCATGACGGTGATTCCGTACCTGCCGCTCGACGAGGAGGCCCTCGGCCGCATCGTCGACCTCGAGCTCGCGCGGATCGCCGAGCGCGCGCGCACGGCCCACGGCCTGACGCTCCGCTTCGCGCCCGAGCTGCACGCGATGCTCCTCGCCAGCGCGCGCGATCCTTCGGCGGGCGTGCGTCATCTGCGCGCGCGGATCGAGGTGGAGCTGCTCGCGCCCCTCGCGAGCGAGCTGCTCGCGCCGGCCCGCGCCGGCGTGGTGGCGCGCAGCCTCGCGATCGGCCTCGACGACGCGCGCCGGCCGACGTTCACGTGGAGCGCGCGATGAGCTCCTCCGACGAGACCGGCGAGCCGCGCACGGAGACGATGCCCGCGCTCGAGGGCGCGACCGTCGCCGGCGCCGCCGCGACGCTCGAGCTGCATCATCTGCACGGCCTCTTGACCGTGCTCGGGCCGCTGCGCGCGGCCTACACGGGCGCCGCGATCGATCGCCTGCGCGGCATGCCGGCCGACGCGCGACGCGCGGTGCTGCCGCACCTGTTCGAAGAGCATCCCGAGCTCGCCCACGATCCGCGGATGCGCGCGCTGGCAGGCGACGCCGCGCCGCCGTCGAGCGCACCGAGCGAGGCGCTCGAGGCGTGGATGTCGCGGCTCACCGGCGCGAGCCCGGGCGCCGGGCGCGACGTCCTCGAGCGGGTGGAGCAGGTGCTGCGAGCCCTCGCCCGGAGCGTGGCCCACGCGACGCTCGCCCGCCGTGGTGCCATCCGCGCCCTCGGCGGCTTCGCGCCCGATCGCGACGTGCGCACGGAGGAGATCCCGGACGAGGCGCGGGCGCTCCTGCGCTGGCTGCTCGAGAGCGGCGAAGGCACGAGCGATCGCCCGCGCGTGCTCGAGCGCGCCGCGGGCGAGTGGGCGGCCCACCTCGTGGCGTGCGAGGCCGCGAGCGCCGACGCGGCCGAGGCGCTCTTCGCGTCGCTCGACCCGCGCGCGCCGACCGGCTCCGCGAGCCCTCGCTGGTGGCCGAGCGCGTTCCGTGACGCGGCCACCCTGCGGGCGCTCGCCGCGCGCGCCGCCGAGGTCGGAGACGTCCGCGCGCACTTCCGCGATCTCTACGCGCGCGCCTACTTCGCGCGCCGCGCCGAGGAGACGTGACGTGCGCCCGCGTCTGCCGCTCCTCGCCGTGCTCGGTGTGCTCGCGCTGGGATGCGCGAGCGTGCAACCGCTCGCCGGCACGCTCTCGTACGCGCGCCTGCCCGAGGGCGCGGCGCCGCGGCCGGAGGACTTCGAAGCGGCCGTCGCCGGCGCCGAGGGCCCGCGCGACGACGTCGTCCTCGCGCGCGTCGCGACCGGCCCCGCGTCGTGGGTCGTGTGGGCGCGCAGCGGTCCCGGAGCGCGCCTGATCCGCGTGGAGCGCACCTCCCTCGGCCTCGAGGTGCGCGATGCGCGATGGCTCGCCGGCGTCCCCATCCGCCCCACGCTCTCGGCTTGGCCGGTGGGCCCCCTGGTGATCGTGGTCGCCGAGCGCTCCGACGAGCTCTCTTCCACGACACGGCGCGGTGCGCTCTTCTCCGACGACGGCGCCCGTCTCTCGCCGCTCGCGCTCGGGGACGTCGATGGGGAGCTGGCGATCCGCGTGGAGCGGCGCACCCCCGTCGGTGACGGCTGGGAGCGCGTCGCGACGTGCACGACCACGCTCGCGAGCGATCGCGACGGCCTGCTGCTCCACGAGCACGCCACGGTACGCGAGATCGCCCTCGCCCGGCCCGAGCTGCCCGCCCGGAGCACGCACGAGGTCGAGCGTGCGCGCCGGCTGCGCGTGGGGGACGGAGCGCTCGTCGCCGACCGTCCTTCCCTCTTCGATGGGCTCTGACGCAACGGTGAGCGCGAGCTGCCGACAAGAGCCTCGGAAGGAGCAGAACGTGAGGATCGACGCCATCGGCCGGCTCCGGCCCAGTACGCCCGCGCCCGAAGCATCGCGCGCCGGCAACACCGTCTCGTTTCGCGAGGTCTTGCTCGAGACACGCGAGGCCCCGGCCGGCGCCGATCCCGCGCGTGGCTGGAGCGCCGCGGACGCGGAGGCCTTCACGGTCTTCGCCGAGGCGAACCGGCGTACCGAGTCGGGCGGCGCGGCGACCTTCTCGACGCTGCGCACGACCGCCGGCGCGAGCGCGTCGTACGGCGTCGCGCAGCTCTCCATCCGCGAGCACCTCGATCGGCTCGCCCCGCTCTCGGACGCGCAGCTCGCCGAGCTCGGCACGAGCCGCACGGAGATCGAAGCCATGCGGGCGCGCGGCGAGGCGGCCGTCGCCTTCTATCACCTCGTCGTCGACCGGCGCGGCGTGCTCGCGAGCGCCGATCGGCTCGGCCTCGACGGTGCGAGCGCGAGGGAGATCGGGCAGCTCGCCGAGCAGGGCGAGACGGCGGCGCTGATCGATGGCTATGGCGAGCGCTTCGCGTCGGCGACCGGTCTGTCGCGCGAGGAGCTCGGGGACCTCGTCGCCACGCGCGCGCTCCGCGACCCGGCGATGCGCGAGGCGTTCGCCACGCAGTACGTGCACGACCACGGCGCGGCGTTCGACCCCACGGCGCGCGACGGATCGCGCATGGCGACCACGGTACGGCACGTCGCGCTCGCCCACCCGGAGCTGGACGCGGCGATGCGCACGCTCGGCGACGGCGACGACGCCGCGGTCTCGGCGGGCCACTATCTCGGCGTCGGCGACAGCGCGGAGAACCTGCTCGGATGGCACGCGCACGCCGCCGCCACCGCGCTCGACCCGCAGCGCTTCGAGGCGCTCCTCGCGCGTGCCGACGCGACCACGAGCCACCTGCGCGAGGTGGAGGACTTCGCGCGCGCGCTCGCCGCCGTCGCACGCATCGGCGATCTCGAGGGCGACGCACGCATCGCGACCCTCGCGCGCCTCGGGCGGGCGTTCCACGGCTCGCCGACGCGCACGCGCGAGGCGCTGTTCGAGGACGGGCACCTCACGCTGCCGCGCTGCGGAACGCGAGCCGAGCTGGACGAAGCGCTCGATGCGCTGCGCAGCGGGCGCCGTTGGTCGGACGAGCGCCTCGCCGGGAACGTGGCCGACGTGCTGGCGGAACGGAGGGCGTCGTGAGCGCGCGCGCTCTGCTCCTCGCCGCTCTCGCGCTCACCGGCTGTGCCGAGTCGCTCGTGGCCGCGCCGGTCTGCGAGCGCCCCGCCTCGCTCGACGTCGCGCTCGCGTCGGGGCCGCTGCTCAACCCGGATCCTTCGGGCACGCCGCTCCCGACCGAGATCCGTGTGCTGGCGCTGCGCGAGCCCGACGCGCTCGCGAGCGCGACCTTCGAGGACGCGTGGCAGCCGAGCGGAACGCTCGAGGCGGCCATCGTGTCGACCGAGACCGTGACGCTCTATCCGGGCGAGACCGCCCACGTCGCGGTCGCGCCCGGCGCCGAGGTGCACGCGCTCGCCGCGCTGGCGATCGTGCGGCAGCCGGCCGGCCGCACGTGGCGGGTGGTCGTGCCGGTCGAAGAGCTTCCTTGTGGCTCGGACGCGGCGCTCGCGCTGCGCGTCGACGAGTATCGGATCGAGCGCGAAGGCGAGACGAGGAGGATCCCATGAGCGCCCATGCGCGCGTACTCTGGCTCGACGGGCTCCCGCTCGCGCCGCAGCACTTCCAAGAGGCCGACCGCCTGCGCGATGCCGCGATCGATGCGCGCTTTCGCGCCTGCGTCGAGGGCGCGTGGGGCCTGCGCGCGCTCGCGCTCGATGCGGCTTCCCTCCGCGAGGGCGTCTTGCGCATCGAGCGGCTCGAGGCGGTCCTCGCCGACGGCACGCTCGTCTCGGTGGGCCCGGGGCGAGAGCTGCGCATCCCCGATCGGCCCGTGAGCGGGCTCGGCCCCGATCGCACCGAGGTGACGGTCCACCTCGCACTCACGCGCGATCGGCGCGATCGCCCCGCGCTCACGGGCGCCGCGCCGAGACTCACGATCCTCGAGCGCACGGCGATCGACACGCACACCGAGACGCCGGCCGAGCCCATCGCGCTCGAGCTGGGCGTGCCGGCGCTGCGCCTCGTGATGGGCCACGAGCCTCACGAGGATCTCGAGCGCTTGCCGCTCGTCGTGCTCCAGCGCGACGCCCAGGGAGAGACGAAGAGCACGGGCGCCATCGTGGGGCCGCTCCTCGCGATCGAGGCCTCCGAGCCGCTGATGGCGCGCTTGACGCGCCTGGTCGAGCGGCTGGGTGCGCGGCGCGCGACGCTGCTCGCCGCGCGCCACGAGCGCGCGGGGGGCGACGTGACCGTCGACGCGAGCGATGCGACGCGCTTCCTGCTGGCGTCGATCCTCTCGGCACACCACCCCGTGCTGCGGCATCAGCTGCGGCGCGGCAGCACGCGACCCGAGGCGCTCTACGAACGGCTGCTCGAGCTCGCGGGCGCGCTCTCGGTGCTGGCCGTGAGCGCCGAGCTCGATCTGCCCGACTACGACGCGCTCCTGCCCGATCGATCGTTCGTCGCCGCCTTCGATCGCATCGATGCGCTGCTCGCGGCGACCGATCGCGACCACGCGCGCACGGTGGCGCTCGAGCCGCGGAGCGACGGTCTGCACTTCGCGCGCCTCGACGACGAGCTCGCGCGCGGGCACCGCTTCTACTTGAGCGTTCGCTCGGCGCTGCCGGGCCGCGAGGTGGAGTCGGTGCTCGCCGGTCTCGCCAAGGTCGCTTCGTATGGCGAGATCGCGAGCGTCCTCGAGACGGCGACGCCGGGCGCGCCGCTCACGCTCGTGCATCGACCGCCGCCCGACGTGCCCGCGCGCGCAGAAGAGACGTGCTTCGAGCTGCCGGCGACCGATCGTCATCTGCGGGCCGCGCTCGCCGAGCGGGGCATCGCCGTGTACCTGCCGACGCGCACCTTCGATCCCGCGCACACGCGCCTGACGCTCGTGGCGATCCCGAAGCACGGCGCCGACCGCACCACCGATCGTCGCTCGGCGTCGCTGGGCGAGGCGCTGCGGAGGACGTCGTGAGCCGCGCCGAACGAGAGGCACGCGAGCCCTCGCTCGAGGTCTTCGTGGCGCTCGCGGAGCCGATGCTCGCCGCGATCCGCATCGCACAGCGGCCCGAGGTGCGCCCGGAGGCAGCGCGCGCGCTCTTCGACGAGCAGCTGCGCGCGCTCCGGACCGAGGCCGAGCGCCAGCGCTTGCCGCTCGCGCACGTGGACGACGTGGTCTACGCGCTCGCCGCGCACGCCGACGAGGCGATGATCGCGCGGCCCGGCACGCGCGAGGCGTGGCTACCGCGCCTGCTCCAGCTCGCGCTCTTCGGCGAGAACAGCGCCGGCGACGGCTTCTTCGTGCGCCTCGACGGCGTGCGGCGCGACCCCTCGCGCGCGCGCGTGCTCGCGGTCTACTACGTGGTCCTCGCGCTCGGCTTCCGTGGTCGCTACGCGGGGCGCGACCAAGCTCGCCTCGAGCTCGTCGAGGAGGTCCACCTCGACCTGGTCCGCGCCGGCGCGGCCACCGAGCTCCCGCTCGCGCCCGCCGCGCTCCCGAAGCGCGGGAAGGTCGCGCCAGCGCTCGACGGGCGGTGGGCGCTCGCGCTCGGTGCCGGCGCCGTGCTGCTCGGCGCGGCGAGCTGGGCCCTCCTGGCCCTCGAGCTCACGTTCCACACCGCGTCCGCCCTGGGCGGATGAGCCCCCTACCGTCCGCGGGCGGCGCCCGCTCCCGTCCGGGCCCTACGGTGCGAGCACTCGTGGCTGAGGGTTGGTCGGCTCGCGCCTACGGACCCTACCGTCCGCGGGCGGCGCCCGCTCCCGTCCGGGCCCTACGGTGCGAGCACTCGTGGCTGAGGGTGTGCGCCAGGTCATGTCCGCGCGCGCGGGCGTGCGTAGGCGGTCGATCGTGCCGCGCACCATCTTCGAGCCCTTCCGCATCAAGGCCGTCGAGCCCATCCGCATGACCACTCGGCAGGAGCGCGAGCGCCTGCTCGCGGCGGCCCACCACAACCCGTTCCGCCTCCACTCGGACGACGTGGTGCTCGACTTCCTCACCGACTCCGGCACCGGCGCGATGAGCGCGCACCAGTGGGGCGCGATCATGGAAGGCGACGAGAGCTACGCGGGCTCGCCCTCGTTCTTCCGCCTCGAGAAGGTCGTGCGCGGCCTCACCGGCTACAAGCACCTGATCCCGACCCACCAGGGGCGCGCCGCCGAGCACATCCTCTTCCAGGTCGCGGCCAAGCCCGGCGACATCATCCCCTCGAACACCCACTTCGACACCACGCGTGCGAACGTCGAAGTGCGCGGCTGCGAGGCGATGGATCTGCCCACGAAGGAAGCCCTCGAGCCGCGCACGAGCGCGCCCTTCAAGGGCAACGTCGACCTCGCGCGCGTCGAGGCCTTGCTCCAGCGCGACGCGGCGCGCGTCCCCTTCGGGATGATCACGATCACGAACAACTCGGGCGGCGGCCAGCCGGCGAGCCTCGAGAACGTGCGCGCCTACAAGGCGCTGCTCGCGAAGTACGGCAAGCCGCTCATCCTCGATGCCTGCCGCTTCGCCGAGAACGCGATGTTCGTGAAGATGCGCGAGCACGGCCAGGGCGAGCGCAGCGTGCGCGCGATCGCCGAGGAGATGTTCCGGCTCGCCGACGGCTGCACCATGAGCGCCAAGAAGGACGGCATGGTGAACATCGGCGGCTTCCTCGCGCTGAACGACGACGCCTGGGCCGAGACGGCACGCCAGCTCCTCGTGCTCACCGAAGGGTTCCCGACCTACGGGGGCCTGGCGGGCCGCGATCTCGAGGCGCTCGCCGTGGGCCTCGAGGAGGTCACCGACGAGAGCTACCTGCGCTACCGCCTCCGCACGGCGGAGTTCCTCGGCGAGAAGCTGCGCGCCGCGGGCGTTGCCATCGTCGAGCCCACGGGCGGCCACGCGGTCTATCTCGACGCGCGCTCGTTCCTGCCGCACGTCCCGCGCGAGCAGTACCCGGCATGGGCGCTCACGTGCGCGCTCTATCTCGAGGGCGGCCTCCGCGCGGTCGAGATCGGCAGCGTCATGTTCGGCAAGCGCCTGCCCGACGGCACCGAGACCTACGCGCCGCTCGAGCTGGTGCGCCTCGCGTTCCCGCGGCGCGTGTACACGCAGAGCCACTTCGAGTACGCGGCCGAGGTGATCGGCGAGCTGAAGGCGAAGGCGAGCGAGATCCGCGGCTACGCCATCGCGCAGCAGGCGCCGCACCTGCGGCACTTCACGGCCTCGATGCGCCCCCTTCCCTGAGCCTCCGCGGCCCAGTCGCAGGGCCCGCACGCAACGCTCGCCCGGACCGCCCGAGACAGGGGCATGGCCATCGCCATCGCCCTCGGGCTCCTCCTCCTGATCCTGCTCGCCGCGCCCTGGCTGCTGCTGCTCGTCGCCGCACCGCTCTGGGTGCCGCTGGGGATCGACGCGCTCGTGGTCGCGTGTGTGCTCGCCCTCGCGCTCGGGCGCGCCGCGATGCAGGCGCTCCGGGCGCGCAAGCTCGAGCCTCGGGCCCTTCCCGCGAAGGGCGGCGCCCCCGTCGCGCGCCCCGACGTCGCGCCCGAGCTCGACGAGATCCGCCGCAGCCTCGACGCCGCCATCGGCACCATCGCGCGCTCGCGCCTCGCCGGCGGGGGGCGCGCTGCCGTGCAGGCCCTCCCTTGGTACGTGCTTCTCGGGCCCGCGGGCAGCGGCAAGACCGCCCTCGTGCGCGCCTCGGGCCTCTCCTTCCCGACGACCTCGCGCGAGGCCGCGAGCGCCGGCGGGACCGGCCGCGGGCCCGGCGCGACGAAGCGCGCGGACCTCTGGCTCGGCAACGACGCGGTGCTCATCGACACCGCGGGGCGCTGGGCCACGAGCGACGACGACGCCGAGTGGCGCGCCTTCGCCGAGCGCCTGCACAAGCACCGCGGAGATCGCGCGCTCGACGGCGCCCTGCTCACGATCCCGATGGAAGTGCTGCTCGAGGGCAGCGAGGCCGAGCGCGCGAGCCTCGCGCGCCAGCTGCGCGAGCGCCTCGAGCACCTGAGCCATCGCTTCGGCGTGGCGCTCCCGGTCTACGCGGTCGTGACGCGCGCCGATCGCCTCGTCGGCTTCTCCGAGACCTTCGCCAGCCTCGACAAGCGCGAGCGCGCGCGCCCGTGGGGCTTCGTGATCGAGCCCTCGGGAGCGGCGACCGAGGACGCGGTGCACGAGGGCCTCGGCGAGCTCGAGCGCACGCTGCGCCGCCGCGTGGTGGGCGCGCTCGCGAGCGAGCGGCGCCTCGAAGCGCGCGGCCCGATCGCCGAGCTGCCGGCGCACTTCGCGTCGATCGTCGATCCGCTCTCGACGCTGCTCGCGCAGGTCTTCGTGACGAGCGTCTACGGCGAGACACCCGCCCTGCGCGGCGTCTACCTCACGAGCGCCACGCAGGAGGGCCGCCCCTCGGATCGGCTGCTCGCCTCGTCCTTGCGCGCGGCGGCGATCGACGCACGTGCGGCCGCCGAGCCCGGCCTCGAGCCGCGCAGCTACTTCGTGCACCAGGTCTTCACGCGCGTCGCGCTCGCCGACGCCGAGACCGCGGCGCCGAGCACGAAGGCCCGCCGCCGCCGAGCGCTCGTGCAGCTCGCCGTGGGGACCTCGCTCGCGTCGATCTCGGCGCTGCTCGTGATCGCCACCGCGCTGTCGTGGCGCGCGAACCGCCTCGCGGTGGACGCGCTCGCGGACGCGCTTCCGGTGCTCGAGCCGACCTCGCTCCCCGCGCCCCGCGCGCTCGCGCCGCTGCGCGCGCAGCTCTCGTCGCTGCGGGACGAACGGCGAGAGGGCGCGCCCTGGTCGATGCGCCTCGGCCTCTACGGCGGCGTGACGCGCGAGGACCGCGCCCGCCGGGCTTACGCGCAGGCGCTCACGAGCCACGTGCTCGCGCCGATCCTCGCCGCCGACGCCGAGGAGCTGCGGCGCTGGGGCGCGGCATTCGAGAGCGACCTCTCACGACGGCCGAGCGCGGACGAAGCGGCGCGCGCCACGCTCCTGCTCGAGCGACAGCTGCGCTTCGCCGCGCCCCGCGAGACGAGCGAGCCCCGGCTCGACGACGCCGCGGGCGAGCGGCTCGCCCACGCGATCGCCGCGCGCTGGTGCGAGGCGATCGAGGCGCCAGCGAGCGCGTGCGAGCCCGACGCGACCCTGCTCGTCGCCATCGCGCGCGAGACGGATCTGCCGCGCCCGCAGCGCGACGAGGAGGCCGTTCGCCTCGCACGCCTCGCGCTCGCGCGCGTGGATCCGACCGAGCAGGCGCTCGCGGCGCTCGCCGCCAGCGTGTCGGGGCGCGGCTACGACCTGACGCTCGCATCGCTCGTGGGCACGACGGGGCACGCGCTCACCTCCGAGCGTGTGGTCCGCGGCGTGTTCACGCGACGCGCGTGGGAGAGCGTGGTGCGCGAGCGGCTCGCCTCGCACGAGGGCGCCCGCGAGCGCGCCTGGCTGCTCGGCGCCCACGGCGGAGAGAGCGACGCGAGCGCTCGTAGCGCGTTGCGCGAGGCCTATCTGCGCGCGTACGCCGACGAGTGGCGCTCGTTCCTCGGCAGCGTCCGCATCCGCGCGACGAGCGATCCCACCGAGACGATCGCGCTCCTCGAGGATCTCGGCCGTGGCACGCCGCCGCCGCTCGGGCGCCTCCTCGCCGCGGTCGACGACAACGCGACGCTGCGCGATGCCGGCGGCGACACGCCGGAGAGCACGCTCCTCGATCGCCTGACGACCGAGCTCACGACCCGCACGGATGCAGCGGCGACGGGCGCAGGCCCGGGGCCCAGCGATCCCGCACGCCAGACGATCGTGGCGCGCGCGCTCGATCCGTACACGTCGTTCGCCGTGCGCGCGCCCGGCTCGCCGCCCGATGCGCCGCTCGGGATCGACGTCTATCGCGACGAGCTCGGCCTCTTGCGTGACGCGCTCGCGAGCTATCAGGACGATCCTTCGTCGGCCGCCGCGCTCGAGACACGCCTGGTCGCCGCGCGACGCCGCGTCGATGGCCTGGTGGCCGACCGCTCGCCCGGGACGCGCGACTTCTTCGAGCTCGTGCTGCGCCCGCCGGTCGAGGCCGCGGCCGTCACCTCGTCGCGCGCGATGGCCGGCGCCGTGGCCGACGCCTACTGCGCGGCCGTGCGCGCCCCCTTCGCGTCGTCGTTCACCGGCCGCTATCCGTTCGCGCCCGAGGGCGACGACGCCGCGCTCGACGAGGTGAGCGCGTTCTATCGCCCGGGCGGGACGCTCTGGACCCACTACGACGCCGCGCTCGCATCGATCGCGCCGCGCGCCGGCGCGCGCTTCGAGCTCGCCGCGCGTCTCGAGCGCGGCTCACCCTATGCGTCGTCGCTGCCGGCGTTCCTCGCGCGCTCGCAGGCGATCACGAGCGGTCTGTTTCCGCCGGGCAGCAGCGAGCCTCGCATCGAGCTCGACGTGCGCATCCATCCCACGCCGGGCGCCGCGTCGGTGCGGCTCTCGGTCGGTGGCGCGACGATCGACTACCGCAACGGGCCCGAGACGTGGTCGCGCGTGGTGTGGCCCGGGGAGAGCCCGAGCGCGGGCGCGCGCCTCGAGGTCGAGAGCGCGCGCGATCTCTCCGAGCGCATCACGGAGGAGGGGCCCTGGGGCCTGTTCCGCCTCGTCGAGGCCGCGTCCATCGAGGCGCGGAGCGGCGAGCGCGTGCGGACCTTGCGCTGGCACCTGCCGGGCCACGACGTCGACGTGATCGTGGACGTGCGGCCGGTCCGCACCGAGTGTGTGCTCTTCGACGAGCGGCCCGGGCGCGCGCTCGGCGCGTTCCGCGGCACGGGCGTCGTGGCGCCACGACGCATCACGCGCGCGGGATCGGAGTGTGCGCCGTGAGCGCCGCGACGAGCGACCCGCGCCTCGCGCGCTGGACCGACGCGCGGCCGCCCGCGGGCCTCGAGCTGCGCGCGCACCCGAGCTTCGAGCTCGTCCGCGAGGAGACGGCGAAGCTCGAGGCGACCACGGGCGCCGGGCCCGACTGGGCGCTCGTGCTGCGCCACGGCGACGAGCTGCTCTCGAAGGTCGGTCGCGACGTCGTGGTGGGAGCCGCGCTCGCGTCGGCGCTCGCACACCGCGAGGGGGTCGCGGGAACCGCGCTCGGCGCGCGCCTGCTGGCGGCCTTGCTCGCCGACGCGAGCGCGCTCCCGACCCGCGCGCGCGCTCGTGCGAACGCGATGGCGCTCTTCCTCGGCCGGGCCGAGCTGGTGCTCGCGAGCGCGAAGGAAGCAGATCGCGGCCGGCTCGTCGCCCTCGGCGACGCGCTCGACGCGCTCGAGAGCGCCGCCGCGTCGCTCGAGAGCGAGGCGCCCTCGATGCACGCGCTGAAGGACGCAGCGGCACGCCTGCTCGCAGCGCTGCCGGCGCCGGCGCCCGAGGTGATCCCGCCGCCTCCGCCGCTTCCGCCGAGCACGCCCGTCTTCGTGCTCCCGCCGCCGGCCGCGCCCGCGCTGCCGCCGAGCCCGCTCGAAGCGCTCCCGGACCGGGCCGAGCAGGTCCCCTCGTTCCTGCGTCGCACCTCGAGCGCTCTGATCGCCGCGGCCGCGCTCGTGCGCGGCCCGACGCCGCTCGACGCCGAGGCGCTGCGGCTCACGCTCGTGGGGCTCTATCTCCCGGTCGCCGCGGCACCCGAGATCGCACGCGAGGGGCGCACGGCGCTCGCGCCGCCGCCGCGCCTGGTCCTCGACGCAGCCCAGAAGGCGGCGAGCGCGGCGCCGCCCGAGCAGGCGAGCCGCGAAGTGATCGGGGCGCTCGAGAAGCACCGCTTCGCGCTCGATCTCCACCTCTTCCTCTCGCGCGCGCTCGGGCGAGCCGGCGCGGCCAGCGCCGCCGAGCTCCACCGGCGAGAGATGGAGGGCCTCGTCGCGCGCCTGCCGGCGCTGCTCGAGCGCTCGTTCTCCGACGGCTCGCCCTTCGCGTCGCCGGAGCTCCGCACGTGGCTCGCGCCGCCCTCGCCGGCCGCGAGCGACGAGTCGCCCCCGGCGCCCGCGGACCGCTGGGACGAGGTCGCGCAGCTCGCCCGCACGGCGCGCGCACGCGAGGCGCTCACGCTCGGCTCCTCCCTCGCGAGCGCCGCGCCGAGCGCGCGCGATCGATTCGCGCTCCGCACCCGTCTCGCCCGCGTGGCCGAGGACGCGTCGGCCACACCGCTCGCGGCGGAGCTCTATGCGGCGCTCGCCGCCGATGCCGAGCGCCTCGGCCTCGACGAGTGGGAGCCCGCGCTCGTCGCGCCCGTGCTCGCCGGGCTGCTCCGCACCGCGCCCGCCGGCGCCCCGGGCCGCGCCGCCGCCTTCGCGCGCCTCGCCCGCGTGAGCCCCGCGGCCGCCTTCGAAGTTTCTGCGCAGCCGAGCGCAACGCCCGCCAAGACCGGCCGATGAACCCACAGACCCGCCGGAAACGGCCCGCAACGGAGAAGAGAACGTGAGCACGAAGGAACAGTCGGTGGCGCCGAAGGAGCGCGTGAACATCACCTACAAGTCGTCGACCGGCGATGCCCGCGAGGAGGTCGAGCTCCCGCTGAAGATCCTCGCGCTCGGCGACTTCCGTGGCCGCGAGGACGCGCGCCCGATCGAGGAGCGCAAGCCGATCAACGTCGACAAGGACAACTTCGACGAGGTCCTGCGCGAGCACGCCGTCTCGGTCGACCTCTCGGTGCCGAACCGTCTCGACGCCACCGGCGGCGAGCTCGGCGTGCACCTCGAGCTCCGCTCGATGAAGAGCTTCGAGCCCGAGGCGATCGCGCGCGCCGTGCCCGAGCTCGCGCAGCTCCTCGCGCTCCGTGAGCAGCTCACGGCCCTGAAGGGCCCGCTCGGGAACGTGCCCGCGTTCCGCAAGAAGCTGGCGGCGCTCCTCGACGACGCGAGCGCGCGCGCCTCGCTCGAAGCCGAGCTCGGCCTCGACCCGAAGAAGCCGGCGTGAACGAGAACGAAGAAAGGAACGAGCCATGGAAGCCCGAGAGACCGAGCGCGAGCCCGAGACCCTGACGACGACGGCGATCGCGCCCCCTTCCCTCCTCGACGAGATCCTCGCCGAGACCCACATGCGCCCCGGCGACGACGGCTACGAGATCGCCAAGAGCGGGGTCGGCGCTCTCGTCACGCACCTGCTCGCGCCCTCGCGGCGCGGCGAGAAGGTCGACAAGGTGCTCGTCGACGCCATGATCGCCGAGATCGATCGCAAGCTGAGCGCGCAGCTCGACGCGATCCTGCACGCGCCCGCGCTGCAGAAGCTGGAGGCGAGCTGGCGCGGGCTCAAGCACCTCGTCGACCGCACGGACTTCCGCGAGAACGTGCGCATCGAGCTGCTCTCGGCCACGAAGGAGGAGCTCGCCGCCGACTTCGAGGACAGCCCCGAGATCACCAAGAGCGGCCTCTACCGGCTCGCGTACTCGGCCGAGTACGGCACCTTCGGCGGCCAGCCCTACGGCCTGATGGTGAGCTCGTTCGAGCTCGATCACGGCCCGGCCGACATGGCGCTGCTCAAGTCGTGCGCCGCCGTCGCGGCGATGTCGCACGCGCCCTTCCTCGGCGCGGCCTCGCCGAAGTTCTTCGGCGTGCCCTCGTGGACGGAGCTACCGAAGCTCAAGGATCTGCAGTCGCTCTTCGAGGGGCCGCAGTACGCGCGCTGGCGGAGCTTCCGCGACGCCGAGGACGCGCGCTACGTCGGGCTCACGACGCCCCGCATGCTGCTGCGTCTTCCCTACGGCGAGTCGACCTCGCCCGTGCGCGCCTTCCACTACGAGGAGACGAGCGAGAAGCACGACGACTACCTCTGGGGCTCGACGACGTTCGCGCTCGCCGCGCGCATCGCCGACAGCTTCGCGCGCTACCGCTGGTGCGCGAACATCATCGGCCCGCAGGCCGGCGGCGCGGTCGAGGGCCTGCCGCTCCATCAGTTCGAGGCGATGGGCGAGGTGCAGACGAAGATCCCGACCGAGGTGGCGCTCACGGAGCGGCGCGAGTTCGAGCTCGCCGAGCAGGGCTTCATCGGCCTCGTGCACCGCAAGGGCTCGGACAACGCGGCGTTCTTCTCGGCGAACTCGTGTCAGCGCGCGAAGACCTTCGGCATCTCGGCGGAGGGCAAGCAGGCCGAGACGAACCATCGGCTCGGCACGCAGCTACCGTACATGTTCGTGATCACGCGCCTCGCGCACTACCTCAAGGTGCTGCAGCGCGAGCAGATCGGGACGTGGAAGGAGCGCGCGGATCTCGAGCGCGAGCTCAACAAGTGGATCTCGCAGTACGTGGTCGACATGGAGAGCCCCGAGCCCTCGGTGCGCTCGCGCCGCCCGCTCCGCCAGGCACAGGTGATCGTGGAGGACGTGGCCGGGCAGCCGGGCTGGTACCGATGCAGCCTGCGCGTGCGCCCGCACTTCAAGTACATGGGCGCGTCGTTCACGCTCTCGCTCGTCGGTCGCCTCGACAAGCAGTGACGCGGCGGGCCCGAGGCGACCGCGCTCGGCCTTCCTCGGGTCGCGCCGAGCGTGGCGTCACGGGTAGCAGGCGACGATGTTCGCGAGCTCGCTTCGATAGCAGGCGAGCGTGGCGTCGCAGTCGGCGGCGCCCGCGAAGCAGGCGTCGAGCGCGTCGAGCGTCGCGTCGGAGAAGACCATCAGCGGGAGGATGGCCGTCGTCACCAGGCGCTCGGGGAGGATCGTCGGGCATCGGGCGACGATGGTGTCGGCCACCGCGCGCGCGTGGGTGACGTCGTGCTCGGCGGCGACACCGGACAGGCAGACCTCGGCACCGCTCGGATCGGAGAACGTCCGACACGAGCTGCTGCTGAAGGCCGCCAGGCACTCGTAGGCATCGGCGAGCACGTCCGCGCGCTCGTGCGCACACCATCGGGCGATCTCGGTGTGCTCGCAGGTGCGATCGACCTGGCCGTGGCAGGCCGTGGCCACGGTCGCTGCCGTCGCTTCGCAGCGCGCGATGTCGTCGGGGCTCGACCCGGCATCGACGAGGATCCACGCCGCGTCGCGCGGCATCCAGCCGGCGTCGCCCGGGACCCAGCCCGCGTCGTCCAGTGCGGACGCGGCGTCGCGCGGCATCGCGGCCGCATCGTCCGGCGCGATGCCGCCGTCGGTCCGCGCCACGCCCGCGTCCCCCGCGGTGCCCCCGTCGGCCTGCGCCGCGCCTGCGTCCTCCGCGGTCGCCCCGTCGCCGCCGCTCGGCGGCGTGCTGCAGCCCGCTGCCATCCAGATCCCGAGGGCCACCGTGCCCAGAGCCCGAGAGCCATGCATCGCTTTCACTCGCTTTCCGGCATCGCTGCCGCCCCGCTCCTCGCATCGCTCGTGCCGCGCGCGGGCCGCGGAGATCCGCGCGTGCGTGCAGCTCGCTGCACGCTTCGCGCATCCGGATGCACGCCGAGCGTGACGATCGAGCGTCGCTCTCTCGCGCGCCGCGTTGCGCGAGCCGACGCGCATGGGAGAAATGCACGCGATGAAGACGTGGGGAGATGCGCTCGCAGCGCTCCGTGCGGCGATCGCCGACCGCGACTGGGACCGCGGCGAGCGGATCCTCGAGACGATGCAGGAGAGCGCCGAGCGCTCGGCCGAGCCCTCGCAGCTCGCGAGCCTCGCGTTCCAGCGTGGGCTCTTCGAGGACGCGCGCGGTGCGCTCGCCGCGGCGGAGGCGGCGTTCTCCGAGGCCGTGTCGTGGGACCTGCGCGCGGCGGGCGAGGACAGCCACGCCGTCGCTGACGCGCTCCGCAGCCTCGGCATCGTGCGGGCGCGCGCGAAGAAGACCGATCTCGCGGTCACGACCTTCGAGCAAGCCTCGCGTGCGTACGTCGCGCAGCGCTCGAGCGACGCGATCGAGACGATGTGGCGAGCCGGGCGCGCGCTCGAGGACGCGGGCCGCTTCGACGACGCGATCGCGCGCTACACGAGGGCGGAGGGCTTGCTCCCCGACATCGACACGCCTGCGTTCCGCACCGAGCGCCTGTGGGCGCTCTTCGGCCACGGCGAGTGCCTGCGCCGCACGAAGCAGTACGCCGCGTCGCGCGAGCGCTCCGTGCGTGCGACGTGGCTCGCCACGCCGCCGCGGACGCCGGCTCTCGAGCTGGCGCTCGCGAACGCGTGGTTCGCGATCGCGACCTACGCCCGCCACGTGCTCCGCGACGAGGTTCAGGTCGGGATCGCGCTGGCGGCCGCGCGCACGATCTGCCCGGATCCGCGCGTGCGAGACAAGGTGAAGCAAGAGCTCGCCGGCGCCAGCGCGCCGGAGCGCATCGAGGGCTGGGTCGTGCTCGCCCTCCATCCCGAGCAGGGTGGCGCCGAGGTCGTGAACGTCGAAGCGGGCCTGCGGCTCGCGAAGGGGCGGACGGAGGGCCTGACGCAGGGCCGCCGCGTGGAGGTCGCCCTCGACGCGTCGGGCTACCGCCTCGTCGCTCCCTGATCGACCCGTCCGGGCCCTCCGGGGCGAGCGCTCTTTGCGGAGGATGATCGGCTCGACCGCTCGCGTCCCTCCCGTACGCGCGCTGCGCGCGCTCCCCTCCGGGCCCTCCGCGGCGAGCACTCTTTGCGGAGGGATGATCGGCTCGACCGCTCCGGTCCCTCCCGTACGCGCGCTGCGCGCGCTCCCGTCCGGGCCCTACGCGGCGAGCACTCCTTGCGGAGGGATCAGCTCGCGAGGCGTACCACGGCGAGGGAGCGAAGCGTCGCGCCGGCGTCCGCCTCGATCGCGATCCCGACGCGCTCGGGGAGCTCGGGCACGAGGCAGCCCCCCGTCGCGCCGCCCCGCGTGATCGAGATCGCGTCGCCGCTCCGCGCGATCGTGAGGTCCCCCTCTCCCTCCGGAAAGCGGCAGTCGAGAGGCGCCGCCATGCCCGCCGGACCGAGGGTCGCGCTCGCCTCGCCGTGCGCGCCCGTGAGCAGCACGCGAAACGACCCCGACGCGGAGAGCGTCGCCGAGAAGCGCGCGAGGCGCAGCAGCCGCAGGTCGAGACGCGCGCGCGAGACGCCGCTCGCGGTGCCCAGCCCATCGGTCGTGGGCGTCCAGCGCGTCGCCGCGTCGAGCGCGAACGCGTCGAGGTCGAGGGTGAACACGTAGCTCGGCGGCGCGGCGTCGAAGGGGGTGCCCCGCTCGTCGCGCCGAACGGATGCGCCTGCGATCGCGAGCTCCACCGTGGTGCCATCCGCGAGCGTCACCAGCGAGCGCGGCAGGCGCGAGGTGGCAGCGCTCGCGACCGTCGCCGCTCCGACGTCGACCACGAAGGCCTGGCGCGTTCCGTCGCCGCGGTGCCCCTCCACGAGCAAGCGGCCGCTCGGGAGCGCCGTCGTCACCGGATCGAGCACGACGGGCACGTCCACGATGCGCTCGGCGACCTCGCGCGTGCGCGGGAGGACGACCGACACCGTGGTGCGCACCGCGCCGCCCCGCGCAGGATCGGCACAGGTGGCGCACCAAAGGACGCGTCCATCGTCGAGCAGGCCGATCCAATCGGGCGCGCACGAAGGAACGGGGAGCGGCGTGATCACCTCGGCGTCGAGATCGAGGACCGACGCGTCACCGACGAGATGCCCGCTGCCGTCGACGCCGCCCGCCACCACGACGTGCGAACCGTCGAGGAGCATCGCGTGCGGCGCGCGGCGGCCGGGCGTGAGCGAAGCACCGAGCACGCCGCCCGTGTGGTGCGCCGAGTCCACCCACTCGACGGTCTCGACGAGCTCGCCGCCAGCGCCGGTTCCGCCGAGCAAGAGGACGCCGTGCACGGCGCCGTCGACCGCGAGGCTGGTGTGATCGCGGCGGCGTGCGTCGAGCGACCCGAACGTCGCCGCACCACCGTCGAGCGGGATGCGCTCCCACGTGTCGCCCCCGTCGCCGTTGCGACTGCCCGCGCCGCCGGTGACGAGCACCGCATCGCCCTCGGGCACGAGCGCCGCCGACGCGAACGCGATGGTCGTCGACTGCTCCACGCGCATCACCTCGACCCGCTCGCGTCGCACGTCGAAGCGCGCGATGCGGCGCGAGGCCCGGTCGTTGTCGTCGAGACCGCCCACGATCACGAGGCGCGACTCGTCGATGCTCGCGATGGCCGCGCCCTCCGGCTGCCGTGCCTCGGAGTCGCCGAGCGGACAGGAGCGACCGACGGGCCGCAAGACGAGCGTCGGCTCCCGCAGGATCGAGCTCCGCGTGGCCCAGCCGAACGCCGTCCACGCGCCGGTCGCGGCGGGCGCCGACGCCGAGAACGCGAGCGAGCTGCTCGCGAAGCGCGTGATCGCGTCGGGGCTGGGATCGCTCGGATCGAGCTGGATCACGAGCCCCTCGGTGGTGGGAAAGTCCCCCAGCGCGGTGAGCGTGATGGGCCCGGCCGGGCCACGGCACTCGCTGGCCTCGGGCAGCGTGAGCACGAGCGGGACGTGATCGACGACCGTCTCGCCACAGCCGGCCGCCGCGACCGCCATCGTGGCCGCGAGCGCGGAGAACCTCAGCCCGGATCGCACTCCCTGGAGAGTGCCACGCGGGACGGGGCCTGGCATCGGCGTCGCGCGGGCGCATGATGCGTCGGGGCTCGGGGCCGAGCCGGAATCCATGCACGAGCACGACGACGACCTCCGGGGCCTCGGAGCGGCGGAGGCCAGCGCGCGACTGCGCGCCCAGGGACCGAACGAGCTCGATCGGGAGAAGCGCGCCTCGATGCTCGCGGTGTTCTTGCGGCAGTACCGCGGCGCGCTCGTGATGCTGCTCGCGGCCGCCTGCGTGCTCTCGATCGTGCTCGGCGAGGTGCGCGATGCGATCGCGATCGCCGTCATCCTGCTCCTCAACGGTGTGGTGGGGTTCGTACAGGAGTGGCGCGCCGAGTCGGCCATCGCGGCGCTCGCGGCGATGTCGGCGCCGCGAGCGCGGGTGCGGCGCGACGGGCACGACGTCGTCGTGCCGGCGCGAGAGATCGTGGTCGGCGACGTGCTCGTGCTGGAGGCGGGCGACATCGTCGCGGCCGATGCGCGCCTGCGTCGCGCGCACGACCTCGAGGTGAACGAGGCGGTGCTCACCGGCGAGAGCGTTCCGAGCGCCAAGCGCCGCGACGACGACGCGCGCGAGGATGCGCCGCTGGCCGAGCGTCACGATCGCGTCTTCATGGGCACCTCGGTCGCGCGCGGCTCGGGCCGCGCGGTCGTGCACGCGACCGGCATGCGTACCGAGCTCGGCAAGATCGCGACGCTGCTCGGCAGCGTGAAGCGCGACGAGACGCCGCTCGAAGCGCGCCTCGAGAAGGTGGGCCGCGCGCTCGCGGTCGGATGCCTGGCGATCGTGGCCGTCGTCGCCGCGCTCGGCGTGGTGCGAGGCCAGGAGCCGCTCGAGATCGCGATGGCGGCGACCTCGCTCGCGGTGGCCGCCGTGCCCGAAGGGCTCGCGACGATCGTGACGCTCGCGCTCGCGATCGGCGTGACGCGCATGGCCGCACGCGACGTGCTCGTGCGGCGCCTCCAGGCCGTGGAGACGCTCGGCTGCGCGACGGTCGTGTGCACCGACAAGACCGGCACGCTCACGACTGGCGTGATGGAGCTGCGTGCGATCGAGGGCGCGGACGAGGCGCGCCTGCTCGATGCGGCGGTCGCGTGCTGCGACGCCGACGTGCACGCGGGCACCGGCGATGCGACCGAGCTCGCGATCGAGCGCGCCGGGCTCGCGAGAGGCATCGCGCGCGACGAGATCGAGCGCACGCGCCCGCGCACGCACGTCGCCCCCTTCGACGCCGACCGCAAGCGGATGTCCATTCGCCGCGCGGACGGCGTGCTCTACGTGAAGGGCGCGCTCGAGCCGATGCTGCTCGTGGCGACGAAGGTGCCGGACGGGCTGGTTCTCGCCGCCGAGACGCTCGCCGCGCGCGGCCTGCGGGTGCTCGCGATCGCCATCGGTCGCGGCGACGAGGAGAAGGAGCTCGAGATCCTGGGCGTCGTCGGCATCGCGGATCCGCCGCGCCCCGCCGCCGTCAGCGCCGTGGCCGCTGCGCGCCGCGCGGGCGTGCGCGTGGTGATGATCACCGGCGACCACCGCACCACCGCCGAGGCGATCGCCCGCGAGATGGGCATCGTGAAGGTGGGCGACGTCGCCGAAGAGCGCGTCCACGCCCGCGCCACGCCGGAAGACAAGCTGCGCATCGTGCGCGGATGGAAGGAGCGCGGGGAAGTGACCGCGATGACGGGCGACGGCGTCAACGACGCGCCCGCGCTGCGCGAGGCGCACATCGGCATCGCGATGGGCCAGACCGGCACCGAGGTGACGCGACAGGCCGCCGACATGATCCTCACGAAGGACGACTTCTCGGCCATCGTGGACGCGATCCGCGAGGGCCGCGGCGTCTTCGACAACATCCGACGCGCGCTGGTGTATCTGCTCGCCGGCAACGCGGCGGAGCTCCTGGTCATGCTCGGCGCGTCGCTCGTCGGCTGGCCGCTGCCGCTCACCGCGCTCGAGCTGCTCTGGATCAACCTCGTCACCGACGGCTTGCCCGCGCTCGCCCTGGTCGCCGAGAAGACGCCGCCCGAGGTGCTCGACGAGCGCCCGCGGGGCCTCACCGAGCCGGTGATCCGCCGCGTCGAGTGGACGACGATCGCGCTCGTCGGCGCCCTCCACGCCTCGGTCAGCCTCGGCGCGTTCGCGTGGGCGCTCTCGCACGGCCGGAGCACCGAGCACGCGCGTGCGCTGGCGTTCCTCGCGCTGGTGGTGTCCGAGGTCCTCTACGCATTCACCGCGCGCAGCCGGACGCGCACGCTCTTCCAGCTGGGCCTCTTCGGCAATCGACCGCTCTTCGCCGTCGTGGTCACGACGCTCGCACTGCAGGCCGTCGTGAGCTTCGTGCCCGTCGTGCGCGACGCGTTCGGCATCGGCGCGGTCGAGCCGATGGAAGCGCTCGAGCTCTTGCCTCTCACGCTCGTGCCGACGACGTGCGTGGAGATCGCGAAGCTCGTCCGAGCGCGCATCGCGCGCGCGCGCGCCGCACGGCCCGACCCGGGATCGCGATTCGTGCCCCCGAAGCGCGATCCCTGATTTAGTCTGCCCGCGAGTGACGGTCTCGGGCCCGCGCAGCTTCGGCAAGTACCTCCTCGAGCGGGAGATCGCCCGCGGAGGCATGGCGCGCGTGCACCTCGCGACGCTCCGCGGCCTCGGTGGCTTCGAGAAGAAGCTCGTGGTGAAGGAGATCCTTCCCGAGCTCGCGCGCGACCCGAAGTTCGTCGCGATGTTCGTCGAGGAGGCGAAGGTCCTCGTCGCGCTGAGCCACCCGAACATCGTCCCCGTCTACGAGCTCGGCATCGTGGACGGCACGTACTTCCTCGCGATGGAGCACGTCGAGGGCGCGACGCTCGCCGAGCTCGTGCAGAGCCAGGTGCTCGCGCCGGCCGAGGCGGCGCGGGTCGGCGCGCAGATCGCGGACGCGCTCGCGTACGCGCACGAGCGCTTCGAGATCGTGCACCGCGACGTGTCACCGCGGAACGTGATGGTCGACACCGCCGGCCACGCGCGCCTGCTCGACTTCGGGATCGCCGCCCGCGCCGACGTCGGCGACGAGAGCGAGGCGCTCTACGGGACGCCGGGCTTTCTCTCGCCCGAGCAGGCGCGCGGCGAGAAGCTCGGGCCCGCGAGCGACCTCTTCTCGCTCGGCTGCGTGCTCGTCTACGCGCTCACCGGCAAGAGCCCCGTGGACGCGAAGGATCTGGAGAGCCTGCGCGCGCTCGCGAAGGTGCCCGCGCTCGCGGCCGAGACGTCTCGCGAGCCGCTCGCGAGCCGCGTCCGAGAGCTGCTCGCGCCGACCGCGAGCGAGCGCCCGGCCTCGGCCCGTGCGGTCGCTCGCTCGCTCGCGGCCGCGGCGAGCGCGCTCGAGCACGACGAAGGCGCCAGCGCGACGCTCGCGGCGCGGGCGGTGCAGGCGCGCGAGCGATCGAGCGCGAGCGAGACGACGCACGAAGAGAAGGTGACCGGCGTCGTGACGCCCGGGCGCGTGGAGGTCCTCGCCAAGAGCCAGGCGCTCGATGCGATCCTCGGGACCGCCAAGCTCGAGCGCTCTGGAGAGACCCCGCTCGAAGCGCCTGCCGCGCCCGCGGCCGAGAGCGAGCCCGCCGCGAGGGACGAGGGCGAGCCTGCGCCGTCGACGGCGCGAATCGAGCGAGCTCGGACGCGTGCGAGCACGACCGAGCCCTCGGGCGCCACCGCTCCGACCGAGGCCGGGCCTGCGGCCCTCCCGCGCTGGCCCGCGCTGCTCGCGGCCGCGGTCGCCGCCGCGCTCGCCGTGTGGCTCGTCTCGGGCGCCCGCTTCGAGCTGACGCCGACGCCACCGATCGACCCGATCGATCACGGCGTCACGAGCGCCGTCGACATCGAGCCGCTCGTCGTGCTGGACGAAGACGCGGGCCCGATCGACGCCGGCGTCGCGGACGACGCAGCGCTCGCGAGCGACGCCGCCCTCGATGGCGACGCCGGGGTCGATGCCGCCGGCCCGCGACGCGTCGACGCCGGTGCCGCCACGGCACGCGGCTCGGCGAGCCTCCGCGTGACCGCGATCGACTGGGCGAACGTCTCGCTCGACGGGCGCCCGCTCGGCCAGACACCCATCCGCGGGGTCAGCGTGTCGGCCGGACCGCACACGCTCGTGCTCGACAACCCGGCGCTCGGCCGTCATGTCGAGCGTCGGTTCCGCGCCGAGCCGGGCGATGCGCTCGTCGTCTCGGCGAACATGACGACGAGCCCGCCGACCGTCACCGGGCCCTGACCAAGCCCCCCGAGCGAGCCCGGCGCCGCGCGAGCCCCGTCCGAGCGAGCCCCGTCCCGAGCGAGCCCCGTCCCGAGCGAGCCCCGTCCCGAGCGAGCCCCGTCCCCGAGCGAGCCCCGTCGCGAGCGAGCCCCGTCGCCGGGACTCGGCGCGCGCGCTCACTGCTGCGGTGTGAACGTGTAGGGAACGGCCACGACGGCGCAGGTGCCGCCGGTGACGCGCGGGAACGTCATGCGGTTGGCGAGGCTTCGCACGCACGAGAAGACCTCGCGGTCGTGCAGCGAGCCGCCCACCTGCACACCGTCCACGTGACCATCGGCGGCCACGCGGACCTGGAGCATCATCTGGCCTTGGAGCATCGGCGCCGCCTTGAGGCGATGCTCGTAGCAGGCCTGGAACTGCGCGCGGTGCTCTTCGAAGGTCGGGCGCGCGTTCACGTCGCCCGTGCAGCTGTCCCAATCCCCGCCGGTCGGGCGCGGGCCGGTCGGACGATGGGTCGGCTCGACCGGCTCGGCCGCATCGACCGCGCCTGCGTCGGGCTCTTCGTCCGGAATCACGAGCTCTTCTTCGACGAGCGCCGTGGAGCGCTGGGGAGGGCCTGCGTCGGGATGCGCGTCGGTCGTGGTGGTCGTCGGCGGAGGGGCCCCCGGCGCGATCATGCAGTACGCCAGACCGGCGACGGCAGCGAGGGCGACGCCCGCGATGGCATAGCGGGCGCCCCCACCGGACGGCGGCGGCGGCGTCGACTCAGAGGCCACGATCCCTCCCTCGGGTTCTCATCGGTGGCCCGTTTGTACCATGGTTGCCGACGCTTGCACTTCCAAAGTCGGTGCGCACCGGCGGCGCACACCCAGGGCTTTGGCGCCGCTGCGCGCGGACTCGTACACTGAGGCCATGCCGTCTCGCTTCCTTGTCCTCCTGGTCGCTCTCCCCCTCGTCGCCTGCAACAACTCGATCGTCGTCGCGCTCCAGACCGGAGACCAGCAGTTCGGTGTCTCGGCGTCCGCGCTGAACCTGCCGACCGAGCTCCGGGACGACACGAGCGGCACCGCCACGATTCGGACGATCGACTGCTCCCAGACGAACATCTGCCCGTCGACGACCGAGGTCCCGGTCGCGTGCACGGCGGGCGTCTGCGACCCGTCCGCCATCAGCTTCGCCGTCCCGGTGGGCGATGTCGTGGACTTCGATGCGCTCCTGCAGTCGGCCGGCACGCTCCTTCGGCTCGTCGATGCGATCGAGATCGAGAGCGTGAGCTACTCGGTCTCACCGAACACGCTGACGATCGACCTGCCCGCCACGACCGTCCTCTGGGGGCCGGAGAGCGCCACCGAGACCTCGGCGTCCCTCCAGCCGATCGGGACGGTCCCGTCCATCCCGGCGCACACCCAGGCGATGGGCGAGATGGACATCGATGCGAACGGCTCGCTGGCGCTCGGCGACTACATCGTCGGGACCTCGCGCCGCGTGCGCTTCTTCGCGCGGACCGCGGTCGACTTGGCGCCCGGATCGCCCTTCCCGGATGGCATGGCGACCTTCACGGTGAACATCCGCGTGCGCGCCTACGGCCGCATCGTGAACTGAGCCGAGCCGAGCCGATTCGATCGGGGCGGGGCCTGGGCTCGGCCCCAGAGAGCGCGGTTCGCAGAGAGCTCGGTGCCCGGGAAAGGGCGCGAGCCCGGTGCCCCACCGCACGGTGCCGAGAGGCGTCAGTGGTCGACCAGAAATGCTGGTCAGCCACTGTCTGTTCCAGCGTATTCGCGCTGGAGCTCGAACTGCAGTGAAGGGTTCCGAGACGTTGTGTGTCGGCCCGTCAGTGCAGGTCGAGGTGCAGCGAGTCGCCGCCGCCGCCGCCACCGCCGCCGCCCCCGCCGAGGTGGAAGTGACTGCGGTCGCCGAGCATGAGCGCCGGGCCCTCCTCGGAGTCGTCGCCCGCCGCCTCGTCCTCTTCGCCCTCGGCGACGCCTTCGTCGTCGTGGAGCGTGAGGTCGCCGCCGGGGCTCGTGCCGAGCGTCGGTGAGCTGAGCTGGAAGCCGGTGCCGTCGAGCGTCAGGTCCTCGCCGTCCTCGCCGTCCTCGGCGTCGAGCTCCTCGTCGCTGATCTCTTCTTCTTCCTCGTCCTCGAGCGCCGTGGGGCCGAGGAGCTGGCGGATGAGCTGCGTCATCTGATCGCGGCGCCCGCTCGGCGTCGCGTCGAGCACGGCGCGCGCCTCGCGCCGCATGTCGCCATAGCGGCTCGCCATGCGGTAGATGCGGGCCGCCATGAGGCGCGTCTGCAGATCGCCGGCGCTCGCATCGACCGCGCGGCGCGCGTACTCCACGGCGCGCTCGAGCTCGCCCGTGCCGGCGTAGTAGTTCGCCCACAAGCCGGGCAAGAGGTGCAGATCCGGGTCGAGCCGCTCGGCCGTCTGCAGCTCGTGCAGCGCCTCGTCCGGCTCGGCGCTCGCGAGGTGGATCGCGGCGAGCGTCCCGTGCGCCGCGGCGTAGTCGGGCGCCTCTTCGAGCGCGGCCGACACCTCGCGGTTCGCGGCGTCGGTGTCGTTCTGCGCGAGGTACATGCTCGCGAGCAGGTTGCGGCGCGGCGCATCTTCGCGGATGTCCGCGGCGGCGCGGAACTCCTGGAGCGCCTCCGGCGCATTGCCGGCGGCGAGCAGGATCGCGCCGCGCACCGAGCGCGTCGTCGGCGAGCGCGGATAGATCTCGAGCGCGTCCTGCGAGACGCTGAGCGCGCGCTCGGCGTCGCTCTCGCGCACGAGCAGGTGCAGAGCGCGCAGGCTGAGCGCAGCGCCGATCACCTGCACGTCGTCGAGCACTTCGACGTCGTCCTCTTCCGGCTGCGCATCGCGCCCGCCGTAGGGATCGTAGTAGTGAGGGTCGCCCTCGCCCGCCTCGCCGTCGTAGACCGCGACCACGAAGTAGCCGAAGTGGCCCGAGGGATCGGGCGGCGCCTCGTCGCCCGGGAAGGCGAACGCCTCCGCGAGCATCGCGTTCACGCCGCGCGTGCGCAGCGCCGACGCCATGATCGCGGCGACCTCGATCGGGTACAGGCGCCGGTGGCTGCCGTCCTCGTCGAGCCAGCTCCACGCGGCCGCCGCGTCCTCGATCGGCGTCTCGCGCGGCACACCCATCGACCACGACGAGAGCGCTCCGGCCTCGGCGCGCGCGCGGATCTGCTCGAGCACGTCCGCGGCGAGCTCCTGCGCGTTGCTGCCGTGCGCGTGGTCGCCGAGGGCCTCGATGCCGTCGTCGGCCGCGAGGAAGCGCGTGAGCGGCCGCGCGTCGACGTGGTGGTGCGACAGGTGCGCCTCGAGCACCTCTTGCTCGAGCGGCCCCTCCGGGACCTCGTCGCCGACCGTCACCGGCCGATTCGAGCGCCACACCGCCCAGCCGCCCACGAGCGCCGCGAGAAGCGCCGCGACGACGCCGGGGACGAGCCATGGATTCTGGGCCGGCGCCGCCTTCTTCGGATCCCCGACCTTCTCGAGGCCGGTGACGCGCAGGCACTTGGGACAGCGCAGCTTGGTCTTGCTCTCGGGATCGTGCTCGAAGCGCTCTTCGCAGTTGAGACAGAGGTAACGCATGGATCACTCGCTCTCGGTCGCGCGCTCGAGGTGCGCGATGCGGTCGTTGCCGAAGAACATCTCGGTTCCGTAGAAGAAGGTGGGCGCCCCGAACGCGCCGCGGGCCACTGCCTCTTCGGTGTCGGCGCGCAGCCGATCCTTGGTCTCGGGCGCGTCGATCGCCGTCACGATGGCCGCCGCATCGAGCCCGGCTGCCGTCGCGGCCGCGGAGATCACCGCACGGTCGGAGGGGTCACGGCCCTCGACCCAGTAGGCGTCGAAGAGGCCGCTGCCGAGCTTCTTCACGGCCTCCTGCCCGAAGAGCCGGTCGGCGGCGACGAGCGCGCGCTGCGTCGTGATCGTGACGACCGGGAAGCTCGCCGGCAGCGTCCAGCGCACGCCGTACTCGGCCGCCCAGCGCTGCATGTCGACGATCATGTACTTCGCCTTCGCCGCGACGCGCGCCGGCATCTCGTTGCCGGTCGACTTGAACACGCCGCCCAGGAGAAACGGCCGAAGACGGATCTTCTTTCCGGTCCGCTTCTCGATGGCGTCGATCTGGGTGAAGGCGAGATACGAGTACGACGAGCCGACGTCGAAGAAGAGCTCGATCTCGGGCCCGTGCGTGGTCATGGCGGCCGAGCATAGGAAAATCGAGGCGCCACGCCACCCTGCCGCACGTCCGGGCGCGAGGCGACAGCCCCGGCGGACCGGGCCCTGGCCCTGTCGCGGCCCCGGGCCGTGCGTATCCAGAGGCCGTGCCGGACGCGGTCCACACGATCCAGCTGCTGGTGGCCCCGGTGGTGATGATCTCGGCGGCGGGGCTCGTCTGCCTCGCGCTCTACAATCGGCTCGCCACGATCGTCGGGCGCATCCGCGCCATCCACAAGGAAGAGATCGACACGCTCTCGCGGATGTCGATCGCCCCCGCGCCGGCACCCAGCCGCAGCACCCGGCGGCGTGTGATCACGCTCGAGGAGCAGGTCGAGCACCTCATGGCGCGCGCACGCCTGGTCCGCGCCGCCCTCGTGTGCCTGCTGGCGACGATCCTCTCGATGCTCCTCTGCTCGCTCGCGATCGGTCTCTCGCTCGTCTGGGACGACGCGGCCTACGTCGCGCTCGCCGTGTTCCTGCTGGGCGTGCTCGTCGAGGCGACGGGCGTCGTGCTCGCCATCCTGGAGCTGCGGATCGCGCTCGTGGCGGCCGAGCTCGAGGACGCATCGATCGAGCCCGAGCGCGCGATCTGAAGGCGCCCGCCGCCGGCGCGGGGCCGCCCCGCTCAGCGGCAGCCGTAGCCGGCGGCGGCGCTCCCCATGCACGTCAGCGATCCGGTGCACGCGGCCCCGCAGCACTCGGCGCTGGTGTGGGCCGTCATGACCTCGCAGCCGTTGGCCGCGTTCCCGTCGCAGTTCGCGTAGCCGGTGGCGCACGCCGTCCAGGTGCAGAAGCCCGAGGTCGAGCACGTGGCGTCCGTGACGTGCCCGAACGTGGCCGTGCAGTCCGCACAGCTCGCCCCGCACGCCGTGGCCGACCACGCCTCGCATCCGTTCGTGCGGTTGCCATCGCAGTCGCTGGCCCCGCTGGCGCACGACGTGTAGTCGCAGACCCCGCTCGCCGAGCAGAGCGGTCCCGTCGCCCGGGCGATGCGCGCGGTGCAGTCGAAGCACGACGCGCCGCAGTGGCTGGCGTCCATCGCATCGCAGCTCGTCAGCGGGTTGCTGGCCGCGAGCTGATAGCGCAGGCAGGCCGGGCTCGCGTCGACGCGGCGCACGCGGATCCAGATCTGGCTCGGCCAGGGCACGTCACGCGTCGGGAGACAGCTCGCGGGGAGGCACCGGTCTTGGAACTCCCACACCGAGATCCCGAGCGAGGCCTCGGCGGCGCCGCACGAGGCAGCGACGCCGCCGCTCGCACCCAGGCACGTGGAGAACACGTCGAGCACGTAGGCGCCGCCCTCGTTCAGCGAGAGCTCGACGCGGGGCGCCGTTCTCCCCGTCGGCAGCGCGACGGTGTGCCATGCGGAGTCTCCCGGCAGCAGGGCACCGATCGCCGACATCGCCCGCTCGCCGGCAACGACGGTGCCGGTGCCGATGGGCGATGCGCTCGAGCACTCGAGGGAGCCCGCCGAGGCGCCGCATCCGGCGTCCCGCTCCACGTACGCGTCGTGCTCCATCGCGGCGTCCGCGGGCCCGAGCGCGTCCGGCCCCGCGTCCCGCGGCAGGTCGGAGTCGGACGCAGACCACGCATCGCGGCCGGCGTCGATCCCGGCGTCGCCTCCCACCACGCAGCGGTCGGAGACGCACGTACCCTCGGGGCAGTCCGCATCCCGCACGCACTCGACGCAGACCCCTCGTGTCGTGCTGCAGACGAGACCCGACGCCGAGCACTCGCGATCCGACGTGCAGGGCATCGGCCTCGCGACGCACGCGCTCGCCGAGCAGACCTGGTCGGGGCGACAGTCCGCGTCGACGACGCAATCGACGCAGATGCCGGCCGCCAGATCGCAGACCTGCCCCGGGCACATGCGGCTCGACGTGCAGCGGGTCACCGCCACGCAGGCGCTCGCTCGACAGACGCGATCGCTGGCGAGGCAGTCCGCATCGACGACGCACTCGACGCAACGCCCGGCGCCCACGTCGCACACGAGGCCCGCCGGGCCGCACTCGCGCGAGGAGACGCAGGTCTCCGGGACGCTCACGGAGCTGGAGCACGCGGCCCCCCAGGTCATCGACGCGAGGCCGAGAGCCATCGCGCACGCACGCGCGCCACGCACACGAGAGCTCATCCGCCAGCCCATGAGCGACGCTCACCTCGGTCCACCCGCGCGTCAAGCGGGACGCCCCGATCCTCGCGTTTCGGTTTGTGACGAGGGCGTGGACGCGCGCGGCGTCCGAGGCGGGCGCGCCCTCAGGGTCGCGTCGCGCGCAGGCGCTCCAGCCGCTCCTCGAGCGCGCCGAGGGGAATCACGCCCTTGTAGACGAGCAGGCTCGCGCCGCCGTCGTCGGGAAGAACCTCTTCCGAGACGCGCAGGCGCTCGCTCGCGCAGAACACCGTGGGCGGAAGCAGGCCCGAGCGCGCGAGCTCGGCGCGCGCGAAGACCGCGTCGCGCGACGAGAACCCCATCACCTCGACCTGCACGCGCGCGCCCGAAGCGTGCGTGAAGACGAGGTCCGGCACGAAGAGCGCGCGCCCCGCGACCTCGACCACGTCGGCGGCCGGCGCGGCACGCCAGCTCGCGTCGGCCCGCGCGTTCCAGCGGGCGAGGAGGCTCTCGGCGTCGGCGCCGAGCCTCGGCTCGACCTCGTCCGCGCCCCCCGTGGCCTCGTCGCTCTTCACGACGAAGCGCAGCGGCAGCCGCTCCTTGCCCCACCGAACGTCGGCCGTGATCTCGTGCGGGCCGACGCTCGTGAGCACCGGCAGCGCGCGCGCGAGCGCGACGCCGTACTTCGTGGTCTGCGCGAAGAGATGGAAGGGGCCGTCGATGGTGATCCGCAGCCGCGATCCGTCGCGCACGATGGCGTGGAGCAAGCCGAGGAACTTGAGCTTCCGGAAGAGCGCGCGGGTGGCCGCCGCGTCGCGTGGCGCGACCGTCGCGACGAGCTGCGTCGCGCGGAGCAAGACCGCCTGCGGCTGGGCCGCTTCGTAGCGACGCACCAGCGCCTCCGGCCCGGCATCGAAGATCGCGCGCGAGGCGAAGCGCACGACGTGCTGCGACTTGAGGTCGGCGTAGAGCGCCCGCTCGATCGACTCCGCGGGCGCGCCGCGCTCGTGGGCGACGGCGGCGAGCAGCGCGTCGCGATCGAAGCGCCCCTCGCGTCGCGCGCTGGCCGCTCGCGCGAACACTTCGCCGCGGAGCGCGGCGGGCTCGATCTCCGAGGAGACCTCGAACTCGAGCGCGTCCTCCACGAGCTTGGAGAGGCCCTGCTTCAGCTTGTCGTCGCGCGGCTCGACCTCGATCGCCTCGAGCGCGGCATCGAGCTCCTCGCGGCGCAGGCCCTCCGCGCTCTCCGCAGCACCGAGCACCGAAGCCGCGAGATCGACGGCCGCCTCGCGGCGCGCGCCGAGCGGCACCACGAAGAGCTGATCGCCCTTGCGGCGCGTGTGGACCAGGTCCGCGGTGAGCACGGCGCGCACCTTGAGGGCACGCGCCGCGCTCGGCAATCCCGGGAGGGCCCCCGCGGGGACCGATTCCCTCCCGGGGGCCTGCTACTCGCAGGTCGCGTTGAGGCACATCCCGTGGACGGCGTGCGGATCCATGCCCTCGGGAAGCCTCGCGCCGAAGAACTCGGCCGCCGTGCGATCGTCGCAGAGCTCTCCCGCGACGCCCGCCACCGTGCACTCGGCGTCGATCGAGCAGGGCACGCCGCACGAGCGCGTGAAGGGATCGCAGACGAGCGGCGTCTGCTGATCGGGCGCGAGGCCCGCGGCGCAGGGGTCGGCGGCCGCCGCGGGATTGCAGAACGAGCCGATCGTGATCTCGCCGCTCTGGCCCGCCACGACCTCGTCGCACGAGAGGCGCACGTCGGACCCGGACACGATCGTGACCCCCTGGAACGAGATCCGCTGGGCACGCCCGCCCTCGGCGTGGGGGCAGAGCTCGGCGACGTCGGGGCTCGCGTCGTCGTAGAACCAGCCTGGCGAGGTCCCGCCGATCTCGTCGCGCTGCAGCTGTCGCAGCGCACACACTTGGCGCAGCGCCACCTGCCCGCCGATCTCGACGTTCTCCGTGCGCACGAGCCGGTAGGTTTCCGCGTCTCCGAGCGCGCTGCAGTGCGTGCGCTCGTCGGGCGCGCTGCCGATCGCCGGCAAGATCTGCTCGACCTCGCACGAGACCTGCCCCTCGGCGTCCGGGTTCAGCGCGCGGGGCAAGCACGTCTCGCGGAGCGCGTCGCCGATGCGCTGGACGATCTGGTCGAGCGCGTCCTCGAACGTGTCGTCGCAGATCGACGAGACGCTCGCGCCCGCGCCCGCCATCCGCAGGTCGCGAGCGAGCTCCACCGCGCGCCGCCCGGGGTAGGCGCCTTCGGTCTGGAGCGGGCCGCGGCACGCCGCGAGCAGCCGGCCCTGCCGGCTCGGGTCCTCGCGCTCCTGCATCGCATCGAGGCGGAGCACGTCGTCGGGGCTCAGCCCGGACGCCTCGACGGGCATCCCGACGATCGCGCCGAAGACGAGGTGCCCCGGCTCGGTCCGGAGCGCGAGCAGCCCGTCGACGTAGCGCTGGATGGGGTAGAGCTGCTGCGGGAACGCCAACCCCCGCAGGTTCAGGTTCACCGCGGCGTACGGAGCCGTGTCGGAGAAGAGATTCGGATCGCCCGTCGACGAGTCGTTCTCGTCGGAGATCAGGATGATCGCGAGCACCGAGTCGTCCCGCACGAGCCCGGCGTTCTCGTCCTCGGCGCCGCCGTGGCCGGTGCCGAACAGGAACGGAGGCGGCGAGTAGCCGGGGATCGTCCAGACCTGAGGCTGGCTGGGCGAGAGCGCCTTCAGCATCGACTCGAGCGGCTGCTCCTCGCCGCAGCCGGCGGTGCCGAGGTTGGCCGCGCATCCGACGTCCATGGCGAACGCCGCCGCGTCTCCGCCGCGATCGAACGAGAACACCGGGCCGCGCTGTGCGCCGGTGCACCGACTGCCGGCGGTGCGCAGCAAGCCGTCGTCGCCCACGCCGGTCGTGCACGACGTGACGTCCGTCGCGCTCGCGACGCCCATGTCGGTCGACACGATGCCGACGTGGATGGTGCGCGCCGGATGGAAGTCGATGGTGCCGTCGAGCCCGAGATCGCCCGACGCGAGCGCCTCGACGAGATGCGGGATCTGGTGGACCAGCTCGCTCTGCTCTTCCGTCATCGAGTTCGAGTCGTCGACGACGAAGAGGAGGTCGACGTCCTCGACCAGGATCGGATGGAGCGTGTGCCCGACCGTCGCGCGCGTGCACGGCGCGACCGCGGCGAGCCGACGCTCGAAGCAGCCCGTGCTGGCGAGCAGCACGAGCGCGGCGACGAGCGTGGATCGGGGAACGAAGGGGCGAACGGCTCTCGAGCGATGCATGGCGGCTTCCTCCTCGGATGAGCTCGCGTGGTGCAGCGCCCGCGCCGACGCATTCTCCGGCCGCGCGCGCGCGCGACGCTCTCAACCGCGTTGGCGGTGTGCAAACGACGAACGAGCCGCTGCGTTTTCCTCGACGGCTGGTCGCGCCCGCGGCCACTCCGGATCGGCCGCGGTGTCGTCAGGCCGCGTCTTCGAGCGACGGGCGCGAGGTGCGGCCGACGAGGAGCGCGCGCAGCCCGTCGACGTCGCGCAGCTCGTAGAAGATCGGCGGCACGGCGTCGCGCGCCGGCAGCAGGCCCGAGAGCGCGCCGGAGTCGCCGAGCGCCCGCGCCTCTTTCCCGTCGAGGATGAAGAACGCGTGCGAGAGCCCGCGGAAGCCCGGGCGCGCCGCCACGTCGAAGACGCGCGCGCGATCGAGCGAGAGCTCGGTGCGACCACGGCGGATGAGCACGCGCTTGTCGGTCACGAGGTACTCGGTGTCGCGCCCCTCCGCGCGCGCGCGCGCCGTGCCCCACCACACGAGCACGCCGCCGACGACGCAGAGGAGGAGGAACGTCGCCGCGAGCGCGAGGAACAGGAGCGTCCAGACGAGCGACCCCGGCGCGAGCCCGATCGCTTCGAGGCCGAGGAGGATCCGCCCCGCCGATCCCGCGTACGCGACGGCGAGCACGACGATGACGAGGCCGAGCGCGGCGGTGCCGACGTCGCGCAGACCGAGCAGCGCGCCCTCGGGGCCCGCGCCCCAGAGCACGCGCTCTTCGAGGTCGAGGCGCTCCGCGAGCGGGATCTCCGCGTCGCTCGTGTGCTCGGCGAGCTCGGCGTCGCGGATGATCGCGAGCACGGCGTCGGGGCCGCGCACGTCGTGGAACACCACGCGCTGGCTGCGCGCGAGCGGGCCGAAGGGCACGGCCCGCACGAGCTCGAGGTGGCCGACACCCGGCACGCTGCGATGCCATCGGATGCGCGCGAAGGAGATCGCGTCGCGATCGACCCAGCGAACGCTCTTGCCCCGCCGCCACACGATGCGGCGATCGGTGACCACGAACTCGCAGGGATCGCGCACGTAGCGCGGCGCGAGCAGGGAGCCGATCGCGAGCACGACGGAGTAGCAGAGGACGAGCGCGCTCTGCTGCCAGCCGGGCAGCTCCGCCACCGCGAGCAAGCCCGTGAAGAGCGCGGCGACCACGCCCACGGCGATCGCGACGGCCGGGGTCACCACCCAGAATCCGTCGCGCGGAACGCCGCGCACGGGCGTCCCCGACCAGAGGACGACCTCGCTCGGCAGGAGCCGGAGGGCGGCTCGATCCAGCGGCGGCGCGTGCTCGTCGGGGCTGGACATGTCCTCGTTCTCCTCAGGGTAATCCCGGGCGCGCCTCGGCGCTCGCCGGCTTTCTCGCGCCGGGCCGCGGCTCGCGACAGGATGGGGTGTTGCGCATGGACACGAGCCGGACATCACGGTCAGACGAGCACGGCCGCCGAGCGCGCTCGCATCACGGACACCTCGCGGCGGTGCTGGTTCCCTGGCTCGCGCTCGTGGGCGCGTGCGGCGGCGGCGCGAGAGAGACGGCGCCGCAGACGACGGCGCAGATCGCGATGCCGCGCACGATCGTGCACGTGGAGCCGGCCGTCGCGCCTCTTCCTCCGGGCGTCAGCGCCTCCAACGCCGGCCCCTGCACGCCCGCGAGCTCCGACGCGTGCAACGCGCTCGACGACGACTGCGACGGTCGCATCGACGAGGGCTGTGGCTGGGAGAGCGGGCCCATCCAGGTGACGCTCGCGTGGAGCTCGGGCGCCGATCTCGACCTCTACGTGACGGACCCTTCGGGATTCACGATCAGCTACCTCGATCGCGACGCGCCGAGCGGCGCCCACCTCGACCACGACGCGCGCGGCGCGTGCATCCCGGGCGGGCAGAACATCGAGAACGTCCACTGGACCAGCGCGCCCCGCGGCGGCGACTACCACGTGGTCGTGCACTACTGGGGCGACTGCGGCGTGGCCGACTCCACGGACGCGCGGGTCACGGTGTCGGTGAGCGGCCGCATCGTGGGGACCTACGCGCTCACGATCGAGCGCGGCCAGCGGCGCCACGTCGTCGACTTCACGATCCCGTCCGGGCCCGACGAGACGCCGGCCGATCAGGGCGAGGGCGAGAGCACGTGATGGATGGCGACGGCGTGCGCCGGCGCCGGGCTGAACCGGAGCTGCGTGATGCGCGCCGAGAGGCAGCCGAGCGCGGGCGCGGCGACGACGCCCGTCGGTAGGCCGGCGCCCGTGAGCGCGAGCGCCCCGTCGGGCGCGAGCGTCACGTCGAGCGTCGCCGTGCCGGAGGGATCGGCGCCACCCGCCGTGAGGCAAGACCACATCGCCGCACGATCGCGATCGATCGCCGCATGCACCTGCGCCTCGACGCTGGTGGGCGCGGGCGGCGGCGGCGCGGGCGCACGGGGCGCGCGCGGCGCACGCGGCGCACGGGGCTCGCGGTGCCGCACGCTGACGCTCGCGCGGACGTCACGGCGCACTTCCATCTGCGCGAGGAGCGTGAGCTGGCGGCGCATCGCGAGCTCGATGCACTGCGAGACGGCGGCGTCGTCCGCCGGCGCATGGACCTCGACGTCGAGCACGTGCGAGGTGTGGATGCGCGCCGTCACGCGCGCGACGCCTTCGCGATGCGCGTCGGTCATGCACTGCTCGATCAGCGGCCGGAGCGAGCGCAGCATGGTGCCGAGGTCGGCCTGCGTGAGCACGGTCGGCGGATCCGGCGGCTGGACCCGCGCGACGGCCCCCATGCCCGACCCCTGCGGCGGCGCTTCCATGTCGGCAGCGACCGCCGCGCGCCGGGCGAGCGCCGTCCCCGGCACGAGCACCAGCGCCGAGAGGGCGAGCGAGCCGAGGAGCGTGAGGCGAGGCGCGTACGTCATGACCTTTGGATGATGCCTCGCCCGCGTTCCTTGGACCATCGCGCTACGCCGCCGATCACCGCTCCGGAATCGCCACGGCCGCCGGCGGGGCCTCGAACGCCTGCTCGTCGCAGTCGCGCTCCGTGCCGTCGCCGGAGATCACGTTCACGAAGTCGCCGTCCTCGTCGAGCGCGACCATCGGGTGGTGCCAGATGCCCGGGTGGTACGTGATGGCGCGCGCGCCCTCGACGACGAAGGCCGCGAGCGTTCCGAGATCCGGCGCATCGCCTCCCTGGGCCACGACGACGAGGTAGCGGCCGACGCGCATGGGGACGAACATCTGCGTGGAGAAGGGATGCCGCTCGAGCCAGCGAATCGGCAGCTCGGGGCCCTGGTGCGCGAGGCAACGGAAGAGCGACGCCGTGCAACGGGCCGCGGGGCGCGCGCTCTCGAGGATCGCGAGCGCGTCCCACGCCTGCGCGTTGCCGTGGTTGGCCGAGCGGGGCGCCGACGCGCGCGCCTCCACGATCGCTCCGTAGGGCGAATAGAGGCGGAGCTCGAGCGGGCGGGCGTCGATGCGGATCACGCCCGGGAGCTTACGCCGCCCGCATGCCCGCGTGCGACGCGTGCCGTCAGGCCGCGCGCTGTCGTGCGCCCACTTCGTGCAGGCGCTGCATGATCTCGTCGCGCCACGCCGTGTCCTGGTCGCCGATCAGGGTGGTGCGGGCCGTCGTCGGCGGCTCGAGCTGGATGCGCAGCCGCACCTCTTCGGCGAAGTCGCGCGCGTCGATGCGCACCGCGCCCGTGAAGTGCTCGAGCGTGGCGTTCACGAGCCCGCGGTGCTCGACGGGGACGAGCGTGGCCGCGACCGCGTGCAGGACGTCGTGCACGTGATGCGTCTTCTCTCCGTAGCTGAGCGTGGCGTCGGCCGCCGAGGGGCGCCCGTAGAGATCGACCACCCAGCCGTGCCGGATCAGCTCGCGATCCTTCACGACCTGGTTCGGCGCGATCTCGAACACGACCTGGTGGCGCTCGACGAGGCCCCGCAGATCGTGGTCGGCCACGCCGTGCGTGGTGGGATCGACGGGAAAGATCGAGTGGCGGCTCATCGCTTCTCTTCCTCCGCGAGACGCTCGGTGGCCCCGCTCACTTCTTCGACTTCTTCTTCGACTCGTTACCGTGCTCGATCGCCTTCGACAGGCGATCGGCGAGGGTCTCCAGCACGAGCAAGCGCGCGACGCGCTTGTCGTTCGCCGGCACGAGGGTCCAGGGCGCGCTCGCGGTGCTCGTCTGATCGAACATGTCGCACGCCGCGATCTCGTAGGCCGGCCACTTCTCGCGGTTGCGCCAGTCCTCGGCCGTGATCTTGAAGCGCTTGAACCCCGTCGCCTTGCGCTCCTGGAAGCGCTTCAGCTGCTCGGCCGGATCCACGTGCAGCCAGAACTTCACGACCATGAGGCCGCGATCCGAGAGGCGCGCCTCGAAGTCGTTGATCTCCGAGTAGGCGCGCTGCCAGTCCGCGTCCGAGCAGAAGCCCTCGACGCGCTCGACGAGCACGCGGCCGTACCAGCTGCGATCGAAGATCGCGACCTCGCCGAGCGGCGGCACGTTGCGCCAGAAGCGCCAGAGATACGGCTGCGCGCGCTCCTCGGAGCTCGGCGCCGCGACCGGGTGCACGCGGTAGTGACGCGCGTCGAGCGCCTGCGTGATGCGACGGATCGCGCCGCCCTTGCCCGCCGCGTCCACGCCCTCGAAGACGACCACGAGGCCCGTCTCGCGAAAGCGCGGATGGCGCGTGAGGAGCGCGATCTTTCCCTGCAGCGCCTCGAGCTGCTCGTCGTACTTCGCCTTGGCGACGCGCCGCTTCAGATCCAGCGCACGCAGCAGGTTCGGCGGTCCCTCGCCCTTCTTCGTCGTCTCGATGGCGAGCTTCGCCTTCTTCTTGCGCACGGGCGGCGGCGCGGGCGGCGCGTCGAGGCGCGCGCGCAGCGTCTCGAGCACGAGGCGCCCCGCCGTGAGCTCGCGGTAGCGTGCATCGAGCCCCTCGATCACGTGCCAGGTCGCGTGGCCCGTCGACGTGGCACGCAGCGCGTGCTCCGAGACCGCGCGGAAGTCGTCGTAGAGCTTGAAGTGCTTCCAGTCGGTGTCGGTGACGCGCCACGCGGTGCGCGGATCCTTCGAGAGCGCGCGCAGTCGCTTCTTCTGCTGCGCCTTGCTCAGGTGGAACCAGAGCTTGAGCACGACGACGCCCTCGTCGTGCAGCATCTTCTCGAAGCGCACGATCTCCTCGAGCGACTGGTCGAGCTCGGGCGCGCGCGTCTGCCCGTAGGTGCGCGCGATGATCGGCTGCGTGTACCAGGAGCCGAAGAAGATCCCGATCTTTCCCTTCGGCGGGAGCGCCCGCCAGAAGCGCCAGGGCGCCGGCCGCGCGGCCTCCTCGTCGCTCGGCGCCCCGAGGGCGTGCGTGTGGATGTGCCGCGGGTCCATCCACTCGTTCAGCGTGTTGACCGTCTCGCCCTTGCCGGCCCCGTCCACGCCACCGATGATCACGAGCGCCGAGAAGCTCTTCTTCTCGAGGAGCTCCGCCTGCGCCTCCAGCAGCGCCTCGCGGAGGGCGGGAACCTCGGCGCGGAATTTCTCCCGCGCAAGCGTGTGACCGAGCTCGGCCGATTCGAACATTCCTGGACCTCGGCCCCGATCTACGCGCGCGCGGACGACTTCACAGTCCGAAATGCGCGCCCGGGGCGGTCCATCTACCGGGACGCGCAGGCGCTCGCGTGGCGCTCGTGGGCACGCGTCACGGCCGCGCTCACCTCGGTCTCGTGCATTGCCTGCTCGAGCGCGGCGCAGCCCTCGTCGCGCCGCCCGGCATCGAGCAGCATCTCGCCCAGCTCGACGAGCGCGTCGTCCCGGAGCAGCGAGGTCGGAAACGCGTCGTGCATGCGCCGGAAGGCCGCCGCTGCACGATCCACGTCGTGGATCTCGTCGCGCAAGATGTGCGCGATGCGCAGCGCCCCGTCCGGCATGTGCGGCAGCGTGTAGCTCCCCGGCGCGAGCCCGAGCGCGTGCGGATCGATCATCCGCTCGAGGTAGCGGACCGCGGCCTCGGGATCGCCGTCCTCCTGCGCCATGTCCGCGAGGCGCAGGAACGTGTCGTCCCAGCGCTGGCCGCGCGGATAGGGATGCTCGGCCACGATCCGCTCGTAGAGCGCGCGGGCCTCGGCGCGGCGGCCGTGGTCGCGGTGGATCTGGGCCAGGTCCGTGAGCACGTCGTCGCCGAGATCGGTCGCGGGGACGGCCGCATCGAGCTCGGTGAGGAGCGCGATGGCCGCATCGTCACCCTCGTTCGCGCGCAGATCGGCCACCAGCGTCCGCAGCGCGCGCGAGGCCTGGCCGTCGCCGGCGTGCTCGAAGACGATCGCGCGCAGGCCCGCGTTCGCTTCGTCGCGACGGCCCTGCTCGCGCTGGATGCGCGTCACCTCGAACATCGCGCGCACCGTGCGGCGCGAGATCGGACGGCGCGCGGCGATCTCCGAGAAGAGCGCCAGCGCTTCGTCGAGACGCCCTTCACGACGAAGCGAGAGCGCCGCGCGGTGCTCGGCCTCGTCGCGGTCCACGCGTCGCTCGGCGGCGCCCGCCGCCTCGCGCCAGTCGGCGATCGCGGCCTCGTCGCGGCCCGCCGTGTGATCGCGATCGGCCGCCGCCATGGCGTCGAGGTAGCGGTCTCCTCGCTCCTGGGAGAGCGTCGGCGGGCAGCCGGTGAGGCACGTCGCGACGAGCGCCGAAGCCAGGATGGGCAGCCCTGCACGAGCCATCGCTCGCGGTGTACCACGCCGCCGCTCCCGGCCCCGCACTCGTGTAGCATCGAACGCTCATGCGCCTCGGAGGGACGCCCGCGCTGATGCTCGTGCTGGGAACGCTCGCCGCGCTCGGCTGCGGAGGCCCGCCCGCCGACACGCCCTCGGCCGTGATCCTCTTGTCTCCCGGCACCGTCTGCCAGGGGGATGCGCGGCGCACCGAGATCACGCTCGACGGGACGATGTCGTCGCGGCACCTCTCGCTCGTCCCGCTCCCGCCCGACGACTCGTCGCTTCCGGACGGTGCGACGATCGCGCCGCTGGCCTTCTCGTGGGCGCTCGAGGGCGACGGATACGAGGTCGCGAGTGGCTCCCTCACCTCGCCGCGTCTCACGGTGCGGGCCGACGGCGCGCGCCCGCTGCACGTGTCGCTCACGACGACCAACCTCGCCGGCGGCTCGGCGACCTCGCTCCGCACCTTGCCGATCACGATCGCGCCCGCGCCGTGGCCGGCGAGCTGCCGCGCCGACGCGGCGTGCGCGGGCGGCAGCTGCGATGTCACGACGCGGACGTGCGTCCCGGCGATGCGATGCGCTCGCGACGGCGATTGCGCCCCCTGCTTCGTGTGCGACCTCGCGCAGAGCGGCTGCGTCCCGAGGTCGCCGTGAGGGCCGCGCTCCTCGCCCTCGCCTCGGTGCTCGCGCTCGTGGCGCACGCCCGCGCCGACTCGGGCGCGGTGGACGGCGAGTCGGCGCGCGCGGCGGCGCTCGGCGGCGCCGTCGTGGGGCGGGCGGGCGACACGAGCGCCATCTCGTTCAACCCAGCGGGGATCGCCGACGTGGATCGCACCACGATCACGCTGCTCGGGCACGCCGCGTACTACCGGCTCGCGTGGGCGCGCACCGGTGAGAGCGGCACCGCGTCCGAGCGCGCGGTCGGTGGCTACGGCCTCTCGCTCGTCGTGCCGCTCCCCGGGCCCGAGTGGCTGCGGCGCGTGCGCATCGGCGCCGCCGTGCACGTGCCCTCGTCGGGCATCATCACCGTCGACGCGCCGCCCCGCGACGACGTGCCCGCGGCGCCGCTCTACGACGCACGTCTCGAGCGCACGGCAGCGACGTTCGACCTGGGTATCGCGCTCCCAGGCCACGTCGACGTCGGCATCGGCGTCACGGTCGTGCCTTCGCTCCTCGGCGGCACCTACGTCAGCTACGACGCGCGCCGCGGCGCCACCGTCGACGAGGGCGTCGTGGTGCGACTCGATCGCGACGTGCGCTTCGGCGGCGCGCTCCTGCTCGGCGCACGCTGGGCGCCCGTCCCGCAGTTCTCGGTGGGGCTCGCCTATCGCCAAGGCGTCGCGCTCCGCGCGCAGGGCCCGATCGAGCTGCGCGCGGGCAGCATCCTCGCCAACGACCCGCTCGACTTCGTCGACGTCTTCTCCGTGAACGAGGTCGCGCTCGGCCTGGCGTTCCAGCTCGCGCCCGAGCTCTCGATCTCCGCCGACGCCACGTGGGTGCAGTGGTCTTCGTACCTCTCGCTCCACGACGCGACGCCGACGCCCGGCTTCCACGACACCGTCACGCTGCGCGCGGGCGCCGAGTACGTCGTCGATCGGTGGGCTGCGTTCCGGCTCGGCTACGCGCTCGAGCCCACGCCCGTGCCCGCGCAGGTCGCGCTCTCGAGCTACCTCGACGCGGATCGGCACGTCTTGAGCGCGGGCTTCGGTCTCGATCTCGAACCGCTCGTGCACGTTCCCTTGCACTTCGATCTCTACGTGCGCGGGCACGTGCTCGGGAACATCGCGTTCACGAAGGACCCGGCGATGCTCCCCGACGCGCAGCCCACGGTGCCGGGCCAGCAGATCGATGCGCTCGGCTACCCCGGCGTGACCGGCGGCATCACGTACTTCCAGGGCGGGCTCTCGATGACGCTCGCGCTCGGCGCGCCCTCGGAGGTGTCGCGATGAGGCGCGCCGCGATCCTGGGGATGGGCCTCCTCGTCGCGCTCGCGCCGGCGCTCGCGCGCGCCGATCTCGAGGACGAGATGGGCGTCGGCCCCGAGGTCGCGGGCCTCGGCAACGCGGTCACCGCCGTGCCTGCCGGCTTCGCCAGCGTGCACTACGCGCCCGCGCTCCTCGCGCCGCGCGGGATGCGGCCCGGGCTCTCCGAGCTGACGATCGGCTACGTGTACGGGCAACCGCTCGTGCACGTCACGGGCGCCGACGGGATGCCGGTGTCCACGCCGGCGCCCGCCGAGACGAGCTCGCTCGTGGTCGGAGGCCGCTTCGATCTCGGGCACGGGCTCGGCGTCGAGGGGCTCGTTCTCGGCCTCTCGATCACGACGCCGGTGACGAGCCTCTTCGCCTACTCGGTGCGGCCCGACGACGACGTGCAATGGATGACGCTGACCGACGGCGCGCGGCACCTCTCGCTCGAGGCGGGGCTCGCCTACCGGCCCGTCGATTGGCTCTCGTTCGGCATCACGGCGCGCCTGGGCCTCGGGATCTCGCTCTACACGACCGCGATCACGACGAGCATCGACTCCACCGACCCGAGCGTGATCGACGTCGGCACGCGCATCGGCACCGAAGGCCAGGTCTCGGCGCGCGTCTCGCCGATCGCGAGCGTCGCGATCATGCCGATGGACGAGCTGCGCTTCGGGCTGACCTACCGGATGGCGAGCTACGTCGACGACTGGGGCTGGAGCCGCGTGCAGCAGGTGCCCGGCTTCGCCGACATCGGCTACGTGCACCGCTTCGCCCACTGGGTCCGCCCGCACGAGCTCGCCCTGGGCGGCGCCGTGCGCCCCGTCCCCTGGCTCGAGCTCAGCGCCGACGTGACGTGGCTGCATTGGTCGGAGGCCACGACCGGCACGCACGATCCCGCGCCCGGCCGCTTCGGCGACACCTTCGTGCCGGCGGGCGGCGTGCGCGTCACGCCGACACGCGGTCTGGACGTGCTGCTCGGCTACTCGTTCGTGCGCGCGCCCTTCGTCAACTTCGGCGGCCCGAGCAACCTGCTGATCAACGACACGCACCACACCTCGCTCGGCGCCGTGGCGCGCCTCGACGAGCTCACGAACGACGCGAGCGCGACGTTCACGCTGCGCGCGAGCTTCCGCCTCTCGATCCTCGAGGAGGCGAGCGAGACCAAGGACCCGCGCCGCTTCGAGAGCGACGACGCATACCTGCGCAACCCCGGCACGGCGGCCGGCGGCTACCACTTCGGTGGCTTCGTGCCCTCCGTGCAGGTCTCGGCGGAGGCGCGATGGTGAATCGACGCGCGGCGCTCCTCTCGCTGACGTTGCTCGCCGCGTGCGGGCCGAGCCGCGACGGCTACGCGCTCGTGCGCGGCGATGCGAGCGTGCCCATGCGCGACGCGTCTCGCCCGCGCGACAGCGGCGTGCGCGACGACGCCGGCCCGCCCGACGTGCCGCCCGAGCCGCTCGAGGACTGGGACACGACGGGCGCCGGGCCGCTGAGCGGGCTCTTCGCGCTCGAGGTCCGCGTGAAGGCGAACGTCGTGCTCGATCTCGACACGCGCCAGCTCTATCGCGTTCGGCTGCTCCAGCGCGGCACCACCGTCCGCGCGCGCATCCAGGCCTGCGTCATCGATCTCGCGCGCGTGCAGGGCGTCGCGACGCTGGCGTTCACGCCCGAGGCCGACCGCGCGATCCGCAGCCACATCATCGACACCGAGGGCGACTATCTCTCCGCGGCCGACCCGATGGGCGCCGTCTTCACGCCGCCGCGCGCGATCGTGGTCATCGGCGCCTCGCTCGCGAATCCCGAGACCGATCCGCTCCCGACTGCCGCCGACACGACGCTCGCCGTGGACGAGGACGCCGACGGGAACGCGGGCGTGACGATCGACGCGACGGCCGTCGTCTGCCGCGAGCCGCAAGAGGCCTACGCGGCCTTCCGTGCGACGGTCGCGCTCACCGGCACCGTGACCGATCTCGACGCGTTCGACGGCACCGCCGACCCCACGGTCGACCAGCAGATCCTCGGCGTGAGCGACCCCTGCTTGTCGGTCGCCTCGAGCCTCACGATCCGCGTGCTGCCCGGCTCGGAGTTCAGCGCGCGGCGCGTGGGCGACGCCGAGGACCTCGACCACAACGGCAACGTGAGCTGCCCCGAGATCGGCTGGGCCGGCGCGCGCTTGTTCGGCGACTACTGGCTGCGCTGAGCGCGGAGCGCGCGCGCGGCACCGCGCGTGCAGCGGGCGAGCCCCATGCGCTCCTCCGTGCTCGTGTCCGTGACGCTCGCGTCTCTCCTGTCGCTTCCCGTCGCACCCGCTCGCGCGCAGACGCCGGCGCGCGCGGTCGATCTCGCCACGCCGCGCCGCGCGGTCGCCTCGTTCCTCGAGGCCGCCGACCACGAGCGCTGGGCAGAAGCGTCGCAGGCGCTCGACCTGCGCGAGATCCCGACCGCTCGGCGCGCCGAGACGGGCGAGCGCTCGGCGCGGGCGCTGGCATCGGTGCTCGAGGCCCGGCGCGTCCAGGCCGAGGCCGTCCCCGAGACGCTCGGCGACGGCGAGAGCGCGCTCGATCTCGCCGACGTAGGCGGCGCCGACGGAAAGGTGACGATCCGCCGCACGCACCACGACGGCGTCACGCGCTGGCTGTTCACGCCCACGACGGTGCGGATGGCGCCCGTCCTCGCCGAGCGGGTCGATCGCGGGCCCATCGGCAACCTCGCGCCCCGCGCGCTCGTCGAGGCGCGCCTGGGCGGGATGGCGGCGTGGCAGTGGATCACGCTCGCCGTCGCGCTCGCGCTCGCGCTCGTGGCCGGCTGGGGGTTGGGCAAGCTCGGCAAACGCGTAGCGTGCGCGCTCGCGAAGGACCGCGAGAAGCGCACCACCGTGGAGGGTGTGATCGAGGCGATCGATCGGCCGCTCGTGCTCGCCCTCTTCCTGACCGTGCTCGGCCTGCTGACGACACTCGTGCGCCTGCCCGCCGACGCGATGCCCGTGGTCGGCCGCCTCTACGGCGTGGCGTGGGTGCTGAACTGCGCGTGGCTCTTCCTGCGCCTCGTCGACTTCGGGGCCGGCGAGGTCGCCGATCGGGCCGCCAAGCGCGAAGGCTGGCGCGCACGCGGGACGCGCACACGCGTGATGGTGCTCCGCCAGGTCATCCGCATCGTCGGCATCGTGGTGCTCGTCGCCGCGGCGCTCATGCAGTTCGACGCCGTTCGCCAGGTCGGGGTGTCCGTGCTCGCGTCCGCTGGCGTCGCCGGCATCGTCGTCGGTCTCGCCGCGCAGCGGATGATCGGGAACCTCCTCGCGGGCATCCAGCTCTCGTTCACGCAGCCGCTCCGCGTCGGCGACCAAGTCGTGGTGGAGAGCGAGTTCGGCACGGTCGAGGAGATCAACCTGAGCTACGTGGTGATCCGCATCTGGGACCAGCGACGGCTGATCGTTCCGATGACGAAGCTGCTCGAGTCCCCGTTCCAGAACTGGACCCGCGCGAGCTCGGAGCTCATCGGCGAGGTGAAGGTGCCGGTCGACTTCGGGATGCCGGTGGCGAGGATCCGGGAGGTCGTGACGGCCTTCGTGAAGAAGCACCCGCTCTTCGATGGCAAGACGATCGCGGTCCAGGTCACGGACGCGAAGGAGCGCACGGCCGAGCTGCGCGTGCTCGTGAGCGCGCAAGATGCGGGCAAGCTCTTCGATCTGCGCTGCGCGACGCGCGAGTTCCTGCTCGGGCAGCTCCAGGCCCTCGACGACGGCCGCTACCTGCCGCGCGTGCGCGTGAGCCCCAACCCGGGCTCGATCGCCGAGGACGCCGCGGCGGCGGAATGAACGATCAGGTGGGCGCGCGCCTGGCGCGGACGCGCGCGACGATGTGCCGCGCGACGGGACGCAGAACGACGAGCTCGAGGGCGAGCCAGGCCGCGGCGATCGCGAGGGGCAACGTCGGAACGTCCGGCGAGGTCCGCGGTGGAGGTGCCTCGACCTCGCCGCCGCCCACCCAGGGCGTCGCCGTCTCGCCGGCGAAGAGCATCGCCATCCCGAGCGTGGGCGCGAGCGCGTAGCTCCGGCCGACCGGCACGCCGACGAGGTCCGCGATGCGCTCGATACCGACGACGCGCGCCTCGTCGCCGTGGATCCGCGCGGCGCCGAGGCCGATGCCGGTGGCGGCCATCCCCCAGCCGAAGAGCACGACGCCGGCGTCGGCGTCGCTCCCGCGGTCGACGCCCGGCGGCCACTCGCGGAAGCCGCTCACACCGAGCACGTCGAGGCCGTGGCGCGCCACGTACGCGCGGTAGAGGCGATCGCTCTCCGCGGGCGCGAACTGCGCGCCGTAGAAGGTGATGTACGAGAGCGCGCAGCCGCGCGGGATGCGCGTGTACGAGGTGTCGCCGGTCGCGCTCCACGGAAGATCGCCCTCGACCCGGTGGTGCTCCATCCACGCGAGCCAGCCGCGCGTGGCGCGCTCGCCCACGTCGCCGCCGTACCCCGCACGGTAGGCGTGCAGCGCGGCCAGCGTCGCCGACTGATCCGCCGGCCAGCGCGGCGAGCCCGGATAGCTGCGCGCGTGGAACGTCTCGCTCTCGCGCGAGCGCGCGTCGAGGTGCCGCGCCAGCGAGGAGGCGAGCGCGTCGCGCCGATCGTCGCCATGCATCCGCGACAGCGAGAGCACGAGCAGTGCGTGCGTGAAGTAGAGGTTGTGGTCGTCGAGCGGCATGCGCTCGAGCGCGCGGCCCTGGGGCGCGACGTCGGCCGAGACGATGCGATCGGCGACCACGCGGAGCAGCCGCGCGCTCTCCTCCTCGCGCGCGGGCTCGAGCCGCGCGCTCTGGTGGAGGCCCACCGCCAGCTCGGAGAGGAGGATCGCGTCGAAGGCGCCGACCCCCAGATCGTCGCCGAGCGCGTAGCCGTGCCAGTCCTCGTCGAGGTGCTCGCGCGCCCACGCGAAGAGCGACGCGCCCCGCGCCGTCATCGCGTGCGTGTCGTGCCCGAAGCGGCACCCCGCCGACACGGCCCCGAACGTCCACGGCGCGAGGACGATCGCGAAGAGCACGCGGAGCGCGATGCCGAAGCGGCTCACGAGCCCGGGAGGCTCACACGCATGACGTAGGCATCGAAGCCCCCGAGCGCCCTCTCCCCGGGGAAAACACCGATGGTATCGCCGGCGAGATAGGCGCCCCCCGCGCCCACCCCCATCCCGACGACCGAATCGCCGTCCGTCGTTCCGAACAACCTCGTGGAGAGGAGCTCCCCCGAGGGGTCGACCGCGACGAGGAAAGCGTCGCCGTCTCCTCCGAGGGGAGTCTCCCCGAGCAGCGCGTGCTGGGTGAGACCCGCCACGTAGATCGTCCCGTCCGAAGGTCGGACGGCGACACCATAGGCGAGGTCACGAAGGGGCGTGCCGAACTGGTGAATCCAGGCGGGCTCGGGCCCCTCGGAGATCGCTGCGACGAACGCATCGACACGAGCCGCGCGCCTCTGCCCGGGCAGCGTACCGACCGTATAGCCCGCCACGACCGCGTCTCCGTGCGCGTCCGCCGCGACAGCTTGCAGGCCGTCCTCGGCGTCGGAGCCGAAACGGACCATCCCACCAAGCGCGCCCGTCTCCGGGTCGAGCGTCCACACGATCGCGTCCTGACCGCCGAAGGTCGCGGTTCCCTCGAGGTCACCGGTCACGACTCCTCCGACTCTCACGGCGCCGCGCGCGTCGACCGTGACGGACGTCGCCACGGAGAAGGGAGCGGCGAGCTGGCGCGTCCAACGCACCGTCCCATCACCCTCGAACCGACGCACGAACGCGTTCTGTCCCTGACCGATGCGCGTCTCCCCCGGAAACGTCCCGTCGGTCGCGCCTGCGACGTAGACGTGGCCGTCGCCATCGAGCGCGATGGCCGCGATGCCGGCTCCGGAGTTGCCCGGGGTGGATTCGTCGGCTCCGAACTGCTGGGTCCAAACGACGTTCCCGCGCGCGTCGTACCTCCGGAGGAATGCGTCGTGACGGCCCGAGTCGTCGAGGATCTCCCCCAACCTCACCTCTCCCGTCTCCCCGGCCACGTACACGTCTCCCGACGGGTCGACGGCGACCGCCGCGACGACCGTGCGCGACGTGGAGATCCGCCGGCTCCAGCGCTCACGCCCGGTGACGTCGTACACGCGCAAGAAGCTCGCGAGGTCGTCGACCGCGCCGAGCGGGTCCGCGAGAGTCGCACCCCCGTGGCCCACGACGTAGACCGCGCCGTCTTCACCCACCGCACAGCCGCGCGCGCGATCGTCCTGCGCCGTGCTGAGCTGGCGCGCCCACTCGAGCTCGGCGCGGCCTGCATCGGGCCGCGAGCCGTCGGACGTGGTCCCGTCCGGCGACGCATCCCCGTCGGGCGACGCGTCACGCGGCTCGCGTTCGTGGGCCAGCGCGCAGCCGCCCAGGGCGAGGGGCAGCACGAGGATCCAGGGACTCCACGCACTGCGGGCCTTGCGACGCACGCATCGACCCTGACGCCATGCGGTAGCTCGAGCAAGGCCGGGCAGATGGCGGGGATCGGGTCGGCGATGCTGCCGCCGGAGGAGCGCGCCAAGGCCGAGCCGATCAGCGCGTAGCCGTGCCAGTCCTCGTCGAGGTGATCGCGCGCCCACGCGAAGAGCGACGCGCCCCGCGCCGTCATCGCATGCGTGTCGTGCCCGAAGCGGCGCCCCGACGACTCGGCCCCGAACGTCCACGGCGCGAGGACGATCGCGAAGAGAACGCTAGCGCAATGCCGAAGCGGCTCCCGCCTGTCGTCCGCGCGCTCTGGCCACGCCTCGACCGTGGAGCGCCGGCCACGTCGAGCAAGGCGGGCGTCGTGCGTCGGACGAAGAGGTTGGCCTAGGATGCGCGAGCAGATGATGGCGAAGACGACGAGGACGAGGGCGACGACGAAGACGACCAAGGCCAAGGCCAGGGCAGAGCCCACCGCCAAGAAGAAGAAGGTGACGAAGGCGAAGCCCACGGCGAAGAGGGCGAAGCCCACACGCCGAGCTTCCGACGCCACGAACGTCGCCGTCGCGTTGCGCCGTGCGCTCGGCGCGCTCGCGTCGGTCCGCGCTCGCGTGCGCGCCCACGAGCGCGACCCGGCGGGCTTCGTCGACGCATCGGAGGATCTCTTCTCGGTCGCCGCACACGTCTTCGCCGCGCAGGGCCCGAGCGATGCGGCCTCGTCCCTCCTGGACGAGCACGCCACGGCCGTCGTCTCGATGCTGGAGCGGGAACACGGGGCCGCGGCGTTCGAGCCGCGGTTCGCCGAGCTCGTCGCTGCGGCGGTGGCCTTCGGGAGCCCCGCGGTGCATGGCCGGCTGACCCAGCTCCCGGAGTTTCTCCTCGACCCCGACATCGAGAGCCCGGCGTACGGCCGCATCCCACGGCTCTTCTTGTCCATGCTGCGCGGCGAGCGCGTCACGAAGACCTGTCGCGCCGCCTTGGCGGAGCGCGTTCGCAAGCCACCACCAGCCGTCTACGTCGCCGAGCGCAAGCAGTTGTGTCTCGGCCTGATCGCGATCGAAGCGGGCGATGCGGCCGCGCTCGATCGCTGTCTCGAGACGCTCGCCGGCTTGCAGCCGCAGCTCTGCAAGGCGTGGTTCCGACCGAAGGCGGACGCCCTGCTCCCGCGAGCGCCGCTCGCGCTCGTGCGCCTCGCCGTCGAGCGTGGTGTCGCGCTCCAGGTCGATGCGCCGACGCATTCGCGCGCGCTCGTCGAGCGGGCACGACGTTCCGCCAGCCATCGTCTGCTCGACGCCGCCGAGATCGCTCGACTGCGAGGAGCCACTCCCGACGAGCTGGACGCCGTCCGCCGCGCGCTCGACGCCCTCGAGTCGGAGACGCCGACGAAGCCCACCAAGCGCCGCCGGAAGGGGAAGGTCGACTGGAGCGCGCTCGTCCAGCAGCTCTACGGCGCCGCCGTCGACGCGCTCCAGCGCCTAGAGCCCGAGACGAGCGTCGTCGACCTCTTCCGAGAGCACGCCGAGCGCGTCGTCCCACTCTTGGCGCGCTCGGAGTGGCTCAGCGAGCGCCACGTCGCGGCGCTTCTCGGAAGCGCGACGGCGTTCGGGAGCGCAGAGGTGCTCCGCGCGCTCGCACGCCTCGATTGCGGGCGGCTCGACACCGCCGACCCGATCACGAGCCCTTCGAGGGCCGTCCTCGCTCTGCTCGCAGGCGAGTCGGTCGAGGAGCGCTGTCGAGAAGCGCTCGTCGTGATCCGTCGCGACGAGCCGTCCGCGTGGCGCGACGAAGCCGAGCACCTCTGGCTCGCGCTCGCGGCGCTGGAGGCAGGCGACGAGGGGGCGCTGGCCCGCGCGCTCGAGAGCCTCGATGCGACTTTCCGGGTGCTGCGCGAGCTCGAGCACGAGCCGATCGAAGACGCCGCGCTCGCACGGCGTCACTTGGCCGTCGTGCGCCTGGCGCTCGACCGAGGCATGAGGGTGCGCTTCACCTCACCGCACTACCCGGTCGGGCTCATCGATCGCGCCCGTGCTCGGTCGGAGCCGGCGCCGGCACGCGCGCGCTCGTGAACCGCGGGCCGCTCCGCTCGCCGTGTGCCCGCGGACGCGGCGCGATCGCCGCGGTCAGAGGCGTCGCATCGGCGCGCGGAGCATGCCGCCGAGGCCCTCGAGCGCGTCGAAGGCCTCGTCGATGCGCGCCGCGAAGTCGCGCTTGGTGGCTCGCTGGTGGCCGAGCGTGAATTGCGCGCTGCGCACGGCGGCCATCGCGCACGACGCGACGAGGAAGGGGCGCACGTCTTCTTCCGGAGCGAGGCCGAGCAGCTCGCCCATGGTCGCGGCGATGCGGCCGACGAGGCGCGCGTCGATCTCGAGCGCCTTGCGGCGCAGCTCCGGATCGTGCGGCGAGAGCTCGGCGCGCAGGCGTGCGACCGAGCCCCGCGCGGGCGTGCGGAACGCGATCGCGTGCGTCGCCCGCCGGAGCGCGTCGCCGAGCGGCTCGCGCGGTGGGCCGGCGCGCATCTCGCGCTCCCACTCGAGGACGACGTCGTCGGCGCCGTGGAACAAGAGGTCGGCCTTCGTCGGGAAGTAGCGGAAGAGCGTCGGCAAGGACACGCCCGCCTCGCGCGCGATGCGCTCCACGCTCGTCTCGACGTAGCCGTGCTCGCGGAAGAGGCGCCCTGCGATCTCCACGAGGCGTGCGCGCGTCTCGTTCTTCTTCCGCTCGCGGAGCCCCGTCTCTGCTTCGCTCGTCGCCTTCTTCACGCGGGCGAACGTGTCGCCATTTCGTGAGTTGCACAAATTCGTTAGTCACTTACCCTTTGGAGATGGCCACCCCCTCCACGCTCTCGCCGAAGTCTCTCCGCACGGGCCGCCTCGGCCGCCTCGCCGGGATGGCCCGCGCCGGGGCCGGCCTCGCGCTCGGCACGCTCACCAAGGACCCGGTGGCGCCGCTCGCGCGCGCCGCCGACACGCTCGCCGAGCTGCGCGGCCTCGCGACCAAGGCCGGGCAGATGGCGGGGATCTGGTCGGCGATGCTCCCGCCGGAGGAGCGCGCCAAGGCCGAGCCGATCCTCGCGCGCCTGCGGGCAAGGGCCGCGACGTCGGATCCGACTGCGATCCGCGCGCTCGTGGAGACCGAGCTCGGCATGCCGATCGCGCAGGCGTTCACCTCGTTCGACGAGCACCCGTTCGCGAGCGCCTCGCTCGGTCAGGTGCATCGCGCCGTGCTGCCGCCCGCGCTCGGCGGCCACGAGGTCGCCGTGAAGGTCCAGCACCCGGGCATCGAGGCCGCGCTGAAGGCCGACCTCGACAACGCCGCGCGCGCGGGCGGCATCGCGGCTCTGCTCGCCATGCCCACGGCCGGCGCGATGGTCGACGAGGTGCGCGCGCGTCTCGAGGAGGAGCTCGACTACGGCAAGGAGGCCGCCTGGCAGACGCGTTTCGCGGCGCTCTTCGCGGGGGACCCGGTGATCGCGATCCCGCGCGTCTTCGCCGAGCGCTCGACGCGCCGCGTGCTCACGACCGCGCTCGTGCACGGCCTGCGGGTGGACGAGGCGGCACGCCTACCGACGGCCGCGACCCAGGCCCGGGCGATCCGCCGCTTCGTGCGGACGGCCTGGCTCGACCACGGGCTCCTCTTCGCCGACCCGCACGCGGGCAACTGGATCTTCCACGAGGACGGGCGCGTCACCGTGCTCGACTTCGGCAGCATCGTCTCGTTCGACGCCGCGACCCGCACGAAGGTCGCGCATCTGCTCGACGTGCTCGCGAAGCGTGACGATCTACGCGACGCGCTCGTCCTCGATGCGTCGAGCGCGCTGCTCGGCATCGGTCGCGGCGCGGCGACCGATCCGACGCTGGAGATGTTCGCGCTCGCGCTCGCGCCGCTCGCGCGCGAGGACCGCCTCGCACGCGCCGAGGATCTCGCCGGTCTCTCGCGCCTCTCGACCGACGCGAAGAAGCGCATGCTCGGTCAGCGCCTCGCGCTACCGCCCTGGCTCCCGCTCACGATGCGCGCCGCGATCGGGCTGACGGCGCTGGTGATCGAGCTCGAGGCCTGCCCCGGCCTCAGCGCCCGCGGCGCGTGCGACGGCGCGCGACGAGGAGGGCGAGCCCGAGCGCGAGCCACGCCGCGCCGTTCGCCCCGCTCCGGCCGACCGCGCTGCAGCCGCAGCCACTGCTCGACGGCGTGCTGGTGCCGCCATCCATGCGGCCCGTGCCGGCGTCGGTGGCGCTCGCGCCCGCGTCGGTGCCGCTCGTCCCCGCGTCGGTCCCGCTCGAGCCGGCGTCGGTGCCGCTCGTCCCCGCGTCGGTGCCGCTCGCGCCCGCATCGGCACCCGCGTCGGTCCCGGCGTCCACAGCATCGATCACGTGGCAGCTCGTACCTTCGCAGCTCGGGCGACCGTCCCCACCGATCGCACAGCCCTGGCCGGGGCAGCAGAGCGTCGTCTGCGAGCCGCAGCCGACCGGCGCGTCGTGCACGACGCAGAACGCGATGCCGCCGTCGAACGTGTCGACGCACTCCGCGCTGCTCGTACAGGTCGGGCACCCGCCTGCTCGAGCGACGCCGGCGGGCCCGAGGAGCACCGCCGCGAGGGCCGCGAGCGTGAGGAACGTGACGCGCCCGAAGAAAGCCGAGGTCTTCATCCCGTCACGATACCACCCGACGCCTGCGAGCCCGCGAAAGTGGCCCGAGCGCGCTTGCAACGCCGGGCCCGGGGAGGCAGGTTCGGCGTCCGCCATGAAGACGTCCAAGGACATTCGCGAGGCCTTTCTCCGCCACTTCGAGAAGCAGGCGCACACGCGCGTCGCTTCCGGCCCGCTCGTCCTGAAGAACGACCCCACGCTCATCTTCGCCAACGCTGGCATGGTCCAGTTCAAGGACGTCTTCACCGGCAAGGAGCAGCGCCCCTACAAGCGCGCGACGACGGCGCAGAAGTGCCTGCGCATCAGCGGCAAGCACAACGACCTCGAGAACGTGGGCGTCACCGCGCGCCACCACACGTTCTTCGAGATGATGGGGAACTTCTCGTTCGGCGACTACTTCAAGAAGGACGCGATCGACTTCGCGTGGACCTTCGTCACGGGCGAAGAGGGCCTCGGCCTCTCGAAGGACAAGCTCGTCGTCACGATCTTCCGCGGCGAGGACGGCGTGCCGGCCGACGACGAGGCGGGCGAGCTCTGGGCGGCGGCGACTGGCTTCGGCCCCGAGCGCATCATCCGCATGGGAAAGAAGGACAACTTCTGGTCGATGGGCGACACCGGCCCCTGCGGCCCGTGCACCGAGATCCACTACTGGATGGGCGCCGGCGAGCCCGACCTCTCGAAGTTCGATCAGGAGCCGGGCCCCGACGGCGCGGGCTGGGTCGAGCTGTGGAACCTCGTGTTCATGCAGTTCGAGCGGCACGCGGACGGCCGCCTCGAGCCGCTCCCCGCGCAGAGCGTCGACACCGGCGCCGGCCTCGAGCGCCTCTGCGCCGCCGCGCAGGGCGTCACGAGCAACTACGACACCGATCTGCTTCGCCCGATCGTGGACCTCGCGGCGAAGATCAGCGGCAAGACCTACGGCGGCACGCTCGAGAAGGACGACGTGTCGATGCGCGTCATCGCCGATCACGCGCGCACGACCGCGTTCCTGATCGCCGAGGGCGTGATGCCCGACAAGGACGGCGAGAGCTACGTGCTGCGCCGCGTGATGCGCCGCGCGATCCGCCACGGCCACCGCCTCGGCATCGAGCGGCTGTTCCTGCACGAGTGCGCGCTCGCGGTCGTCGAGATCATGAGCGAGCAGTACCCCGAGCTGCGCGAGCGCGCGGCGCTGATCGCCGACGTGGCCAAGCAGGAAGAGGAGCGCTTCCGTCGCACGATGGACAAGGGCCTCGAGCTGCTCGCGAAGAACGAGGAGTGGACCGAGGCGAACGGGGTCAAGACGCTCCCGGGCGCCATCGCGTTCAAGCTCTACGACACGTTCGGCTTCCCGCTCGACCTGCAGGACGTGATCGCGCTCGAGCAGGGCTTCGCGATCGACCACGCCGGCTTCAAGGCCGAGCTCGAGCGCGCGCGCGAGCGCAGCAAGGACAGCAAGGTCGGCCACGAGGCGGTCAGCGACGTGCACCACGCGATCGCGGGCGAGGTCGGTGCGACGTCGTTCGTCGGCTACGACAAGGAGCGCGCGGGCTCCACGGTCGCGGCGCTCGTGAAGGGCGGCGAGCGCGTCACGGCGCTGCGCGAAGGCGACGAGGGCGAGGTCGTCACGCGCGTCACGCCGTTCTACGGCGAGTCGGGCGGTCAGGTCGGCGATCACGGCGTGATCCGCGCGGGCGATGCGCTCTTCACGGTCGAGGACACGCAGAAGCCGGTCGAGGGCCTCTTCGTGCACCGCGGCAAGATGACGAAGGGCACGCTCGAAGTGGGCGCCGGCGTCGATCTCGAGGTCGACCACGCGCGCCGCAGCGCGACGCGCCGCAACCACTCGGCGACGCACCTTCTCCACTGGGCGCTCCGCACCGTGGTCGGCCCGACGGCGATGCAGAAGGGCTCGCTCGTCTCGCCCGAGCGCCTGCGCTTCGACTACTCGGGCTCGCGCCCGCTCGACGCGAACGAGCTCGCGAAGATCGAGGACCTGGTCAACGGGAAGATCCTCGTGAACGCGCCGATCGAGACCGAGGTGCTGCCGATGGCCGAGGCGAAGGCCAAGGGCGCGATCGGCATCTTCGAAGAGAAGTACGGCGAGGTCGTGCGCATGCTCCGCATGACCGACGACTCGATCGAGCTCTGCGGCGGCACGCACGCGGCGCGCACCGGCGACCTCGGCCTGTTCAAGATCCTGAGCGAGAGCGGCGTCGCCGCGGGCGTGCGGCGCGTCGAGGCGGTGACCGGCACGGGCGCGGTGCAGCACGTGCGCAGCGTGGAGCGCGAGCTCGGCAAGGCGGCGGCGCTGCTGAAGAGCTCGCCCGCCCAGACGAGCGAGAAGGTCGAGAGCCTGCTCGGCTCCGTGAAGGAGAAGAACAAGGAGATCGAAGAGCTCCGCCGCAAGCTCATGTCGGGCAGCGGCGGCGGCGTCGATCTCACGAAGGAGGCCAAGGAGCAGGCGGGCGTGAAGGTGCTCGGCGCGGTCGTCGAGGGCGGCGACGGCAAGGCCCTGCGCGAGCTCGCCGAGCAGCTGCGCGACAAGCTGCAGCCGGCCGTGATCCTGCTCGGCACGAAGTCGAGCGATGGGCGCGCCCTGCTCGCGTGCACCGTGAGCAAGGAAGCGACCGATCGCTTCAAGGCGGGCGACATCGTGAAGGAGGCGGCGGCGATCGTGGGCGGCGGCGGCGGCGGCCGACCCGACTTCGCGCAGGCGGGTGGCAACGACGCCGGCAAGCTCGGCGAAGCCGTCGCCCGCGTGTACGAGCTCGTGAAGTAGCTCCACTCCGCGCCGCGGCGCTCGCTGCGGCCGGGGGCGCGTACCGTCACACGCGCGAGCGAGGAAGGATGGCGGAGGGCATTCGTACTAGGTACCGTCCGCGCATCCATGCGGGCGCCCACGGGCGTCGCATCGCGTGGCTTCCAACAGAAGGGGAACCTCCAGCATGAAGAGCTCGATCCTGCTCGTCTCCGTCATCGCCTCGCTCGGTCTCGTCGCCTGCGGCTCGGCCGCGGAAGAGCCCGCACCCGCCCCCGCGCCCGCGGCCTCGGAGGCGCCTGCGCCCGCACCTGCTCCTACCCCGGCTCCCGCGCCCTCGGCGGCGCCCACGGCAGAGGCTCCGGCCGCGCCGGCGGGTGGCGGCGGCGTCTGCGCGCGCGCGCAGGAGTGCTGCACGGCGTACGTGGCGGCCATGGGCCCCGCGGGCGCGGCAGCGCAGTCCGCATGCGACGCCCTCGCGCAGACGGCCCAGGCGGGTGCGGCGGCGGAGCCGGGCTGCCAGGCCTCGATCGACGGCTGGCGCGCCGGCCTGCAGGCGATGGGCACGGCCGTTCCGACGCCCTGCCAGTGATCGCACGAGCCTGATCGGTGCGACGCGACGGCCGGAGGGCTGGGCTCTCCGGCCGTCGTTTTTTCCGTCGCGCGAGCGCGTCAGCCCTCGCGCCGCCCCTTCGCGCGATCGCGACGCAGAAAGATCGCCGCGCCGCCGAGGCCGATCCCGACGAGCGCGCACCCGCACGCGCCGCACACGCCGAAGTCCTCCGGCTCGGGGTCGAAGTGGCAGCCGCTGTGGCTCGGATCGAAGCCGGGCGGGCACGGATCGACGGCATCCGCCGCCGCGAGCGCGGGCGTGCCGAGCGCTGAACAGGCCAGCGCGAAGAAGAGCCAGCGCATCAGGACGATGCTACCTCCGCGCCACTCAGAACGGATCGTGGCGGACGCTGTCGACGATGCGATCGACCGATGCATGCGCCGTGCGATCGGGCGTATCGAATCGAACCGGCGCCCGACGCAGGAAGATCATCGCGTGCGGCCGCGGCGCGCGCGCGGTCACGATCACCGGATCGAGCACGTGCGCGTTCGGGTGAACCACCGGATCCTGGGCCTGCACCCCGGAAAGACCCGCAATTCCCGAGAGCGCGGTGAGGACGACGGCGAGGGCGATCGCTCGCATGAAGACACCTCCAGCCGCTAGGACCACGGGCCAGCCCGAAAGTTCCCGACCGAGCACACGTGTCGCCGATTTCTCGTGTCTTACGTCGGTCTTGTAAGCTTCGTTCGTGACGCGCGACGGCAAGAAGCCTCTCGACCCGCACACCACGCTGCAGGACGGGGCGCGCACGCTCACCGAGCTCCGGGCGCAGAAAGGCGGCTCGACGCGCCCGCCGGCCGACGCGATGAAGGCCGTGCTCGTGGTGCTCGCGGGGCCCCAGCTCGGCGAGCGCACGCTCGTCGACCGGCCGGTCACGATCGGTCGCAGCCCCGAGAACCACCTCGTCCTGCGCGACGCGGCGGTCTCGTGGAAGCACGCCGTGGTCGATGCCGTGCGCGGCCCCGATGGGCTCCCACGCGTCCGGGTGCGAGACCTCGGGAGCAAGCACGGTACGGAGATCAACGGAACGCGCATCGGCAAGGATGCGCTGCTGCAGCGCGGCGACCAGCTCGGTGTCGGGGACACGCTGCTCCGGCTCGAGCTCCACGACCCCGTGGAGCAGGCGTTCGACCACGCGGTGATCGAGCGCATCGCGCGCGACGACCTCACCGGGCTGCTCTCGCGGCGACGCTTCGAGACCGATCTCGCGGCGCTCGTCGAGGCCGCCACGCTCGCGAGCGAGCCGCTCTCGGTGGCGATGCTCGACATCGACGGCATCAAGCGCATCAACGACTCGCACGGGCACCTCGCAGGCGCACAGACGATCTCCGCCGTGGGGCGTCTGCTGGGGCAGGTGATCGGCGTGCGGGGCCTGACGGCCCGCCTCGGCGGGGACGAGCTCGCCATCGCGTTGCCGAGGGCCAGCGAGCCCATCGCACGCGTGCTCGTCGAACAATTCATGCGTGAGGTGCGGGCCCTCGAGATCCCGTTCGGCACGACGCCGCTCCGCGTCACGGTGTCGGCCGGCATCGCCACCTTGCCCGCCGACGGCCACGACGAGCCCACCCTGATGCGGGCGGCAGACGCCCGTCTGCTCGCGGCGAAACAAGCCGGTCGCGACCGAATCGGTTGAGGTACTGTCGCGCCGTGCGAGCCGCTCTGGGGTTGGCTTTCCTGCTCACCGTCGCCGGTGCCGCGACTGCGCGCGCGCAGGATGCGGCTGGTAACACGGACGTCCCGTCGGACCTTGCCCAGCGCGAGGCCCGCGAGGAGTGGGAGCGGGCGCATCCGTCCTCGGCCTCGGCCTCGACCGAGCCGTCGAGCGCGGCGGACGCCGCGAGCGAGACGCCACCCTCGACCTCGACCTCGACCTCGACCTCGACCTCGACGGAGCCGGAGTCGGACGACGAAGCGCACGAGCGCGAGCAGGACGAGCACATCGACGCGCTCACGCAGTTCATGAACGGCTTCCACTTCGGCTCCTACGGCCGCGTGATCGCCGCCTCGGATCTCGAGGGCCGCACCGGGCGTCAGTCCGGCATCGTCGCCTTCGCGCCGCGCATCGATCAGGACGACACCTACGCCGAGCTCGAGCTGCGCCGCGAGGATCACTTCTACGGCGTCGACACGCGCATCGTGTTCACCGTCGCCTACGGCGGCCCGCTCTTCCACTACTCGGGCGACTTCAGCTCGCGCATCGCGATCCGCAACCTCTACGTCGAGGCCCGCAACATCCTCGCGAGCGGGCTCTCGTTCTGGGGCGGCTCGCGCATGGTGCGCGGCGACGACGTCTACCTCATGAACTTCTGGCCGCTCGACAACCTCAACATGGTCGGCGGCGGCCTCGGCTACGACTTCGAGGACGATCTCGAATTCCGCCTGCAGGTCGGCCTCGCCGAGCCGAACAACCCGTACCAGCAGCAGGTCTCGCTCGCGCCAGCGCGCATCGGCTTCCTTCCCGACAGCGTGTTCATCCTCGATCGCCCGCGCATCGTGACGAGCGGCCGCGTCACGTGGTGGCCCTTCGGCCGCTTCGCGCCCACGGGCATGCTCGCGCGCCTCTACGGCGAGCAGCACTACCTCGGCGCCGGTGATCGCCGTCGCGACGACGGCACCACCGAGCGCCTGCCCGAGGACTCGGGCTACGTCGTCGGCGCGCAGGTCGGCGGCTACCTCTCCGATCAGCACGCGTTCCTCAACGTCTTCTTCCGGTATGCGCGCGGCCTCGGCGCCTACGATCCGCTCGGCGTCCCGTTCCGCACGGGCACCGTGATCACCACCGGTCGCGCCGAGGAGATCCGCATCGCGGCGAGCGGGAACTGGGAGTGGCGCGAGAACGCCGACGTCGGCATCGGCGTGCAGCTCGGCGGTTGGTGGCGCTTGTTCCGCGACGCCGACCCCGCGCTCTTCAACCGATCGGCGATCAGCGAAGGCGCGCTGAGCGTGCGGCCGATGGTCTTCCTCGGCGACGTCGCCGGCGTCGCGGTGGATCTCTCCTACCAAGCTCTGCAGACCACCGCGATCGACGAGCGCACGGGCGCGCCTGAGGGCGGCGGCGTCTTCAAGCTCGGCCTCATGCCTTATCTCTCGCCGTTCGGGCGCGGCACGTACACGCGCCCGCAGATCCGGCTGATGTACGTGCTCACGGCGCGCGACGACGGCGCCCGCTCGCTCTACAACGATCTCGACCCGCGCTCTCGGCAGCCCATCGAGCACTTCCTCGGCATCGGCGTCGAGTGGTGGTTCTCGAGCTCCAGCTACGGCAATTGATCCCACTCGATGCATATTGCCTCACGCGATCGGGGCAATGTGCGTCGCTCCAGCGACTTCCGTTGCATTGCTTCGTTTCGCCTACGAGGGCTGACGAAGAAGTCGTGGTAGCGTCGATTTCTTCGTGAGGCTGTAGGGCACTGCACCACGGCTGTGGTGCCCCAGCCCGGAGATCTCCGGAGGATCGACGGTGCGATCGAAAGAAATCGCTTGGTGCGCCGCGTGCTTGGCACGGCGTCCGATGCGAATGGTCATGCGTTGGACACCGATGCTCGCGTCGATCGCGATCATGCTCTCGGCGCGTGGTGCTGCGGCCCAGGAGCGCCCGGCGGCCACGATCCTCACGACCCAGCTCACGGGTGTGGAGCCCGGCGAAGGTGCGGCCTTCGACCGCACGCTCCGCGCACGCCTCGACGCGCTCCAGGTGGTTCGCACGGAAGGCGCGGTGGCACTGGACCTCGAGCAGATCCAGCTCGCGCTCGGGTGCATGGGAGAGACCACCGAGTGCCTCTCCGCGGTCGCCGCGGAGACCGGAACGCCGATCATCGTCGTTCCCTCGCTCGCCGCGGCGGGCAGCACCGTCGTGGCGACCGTGCTCGTCTACGACGGGCGCGACCAGACCATGCGCCGCGGCACGCGCGAGGTGACGGCGAGCGACACCGCGGCGCTCCTCGGCGGCGTCGAGGGCCTCCTGCGCGAGGTCTTCGGTCTTCCGCCGGTCGCCGAGCACGAGGCCGACGAGCCCCCGACGACGCCCGCTGCCTCGCACTCGCTCTCGATCGCGCCGCCGATCGTGATCGGCATCGGCGCGCTCGCGCTCCTCGCAGGCGCGATCGTCGGCGGGCTCTCCCTCGCCGACGCGAGCACGTTCCAGAGCACGCGCTTCTCGACGCAGGCCGAGGTCGACGCGGGCCTCGACGGGCTGCTCGCGCGCCAGCGCGCCGAGGCCTTCGCCGCGGACGGCCTCTTGATCGGCGGCGCCGTCGTCGCCGTGGCGGGCCTCGTGTGGATGCTCGTCGCCGGCAACGACGACGGGAGCTCGCCCCTCGCGCTCGCACCGATCGCCGGCCCCTCCGAGGTCGGGCTCGCGCTCGCGGGAACGTTCGGAGGTGCCCTGTGAGCTCTGCTCGTCACGCCGTGCGCGCGCTCGCGCTCCTCCTCTTCTTCTCGGCCGGCTGCGCGATCGACGCGAGCCAGAGCACGAGCCCGCGGTGCACGTCCGACGCCGAGTGTGGCTTCGGCCACTGCTATCGCGGCTTCTGCGTGAGCGACCGGAGCGACTCGGGGATGGATGCGGGTCTTCCGTACGACGGCGGGCCCGACGCGAACGTGCCGATGGACACGAACGTGCCCGATGGCAGCGACGGCGGCCTCGGCGGCGACGCGAACGTCCCGGACTGCGGGGTCACGCCGGCCGCGTGCAGCACCGGGCTTCCGGGCGTCTGCGCCGACGGGCACCTCGCGTGCAGCGCGACCGGGATGCAGACCTGCGTCTCCGACGTGCAGCCCTCGAGCGAGGTCTGCGGTCGCCCCTCCGGCACCGACGACGAGGACTGCGACGGAGTCATCGACGAAGAATCGAACCGGCAGTGCTACCCAGGCGCGATGCCGGGGTGCACGCCGCAGGCGGGCGGCGGCTACCTCTGCGTGGGCCTCTGCCAGCCGGGCACGCAGGTGTGCAGCGGCGGTGCGCTCCAGACGTGCGCCGGCCAGGTGCCCCCCGCGACCGAGACGTGCACCGCGCCGGGCGACACCGCGTTCGACGAGGACTGCGACGGCGACATCGACGAGGACTGTGGCTGCACGGGCAGCGAGACGCAGCCGTGCTTCCACGGGAGCGAGGCGCAGGCCGGCGTCGGCCGCTGCAGCAACGGCACGCAGACGTGCACGAGCGGGCACTGGAGCCTCTGCACCGGCGACGGCGCGCCCATGCCCGAGACGTGCATGAACGCCGGTCAGGACGACGATTGCGACTCGTTCGTCGACGACGTCCCGGGCCGCGGCGTCCCCTGCACGCGGCCGTTCCAGGGCGTGTGCGGCAGCGGCACCATGCAGTGCGACGGCGCCGCGCTCGGCTGCGTGGGCCCCGATCCGGCGACCGCCGAGGCCTGCGACCACCTCGACGACGACTGCGACGGCGCAGTCGACGAGACGTTCCTCTTCGCGAGCGATCACGATCACTGCGGCAACTGCGAGACGGCCTGCACCGACGCCGAGACCTGCTGCAACGGGCACTGCGTCGATCCGTCGAGCGACGAGATGCACTGCGGAAGCTGCACGGACACGTGCTCGGCGGCGGGCTCTCAGTGCTGCATGGACGCGACCTCGGGCGCCGGCATGTGCCTCGACACGCTGGAGGACCCGATGAACTGCGGCGCGTGCGGCAACGTCTGCAACGGCGGCCAGCTCTGCTGCGCAGGCGCGTGCATCGATCCGCTCGCGGACCCGATGAACTGCAACGGCTGCGGCAACGTGTGCAATGCGGGCGGCGCGACCGCGTGCTGCGGCGGTGCTTGCCACCTGCCGGGCGACGGCGAGTGCACGGGCTGCGGCACCGTGAACTGCTCGATGCAGACGCCGCCGCAAGAGTGCTGCGGCAACTCGTGCGCCGACACGATGACCGACGAGAACAACTGCGGCAGCTGCGGCACCGTCTGCAACGCGGGCGACGTGTGCTGTGGCGGCCACTGCGTGGGGAGCACCACCGCGCACTGCGGCAGCGCGTGCTCGGTGTGCGATGCGGGCGACCTCTGCTGCAACGGCGCGTGCGTCGACAGCGACCCGCGCCACTGCGTCACCTGCGGGATGACGTGCAGCGGCAGCAGCAACACCTGCTGCGCCGACGGTTGCCGCGACATCACGCGGGACGCGAACGACTGCGGGATGTGCGGCCGCCAGTGCACCGGCAGCACGCCGACCTGCTCGAACAGCCACTGCTGCCCGAGCGGGCAGACGTGGTGCGGCGGCTCGACCGGCTGCGTCAACCTCAACACGAGCGGCAGCAACTGCGGCTCGTGCGGGCACGGGTGCGTCCTCGGCTGCAACGGCTCGGGCAGCTGCAACCTGCTCTGAGCGCTCGCGCATGGCGACCGAACGTCTACAGAGCCCTCTCCCCCACGACCCGCTCGATCCGCTGGATGCGGCGCGGCAGTCGGGCGACCTGATGACGACGAACGGGGACGAGGCGCCCGACCCCGCCGAGGAGCTCCTCGATCGGGTGATCGGCGGTCGCTACCGCATCACGCGCGTGATCGGGCGCGGCGGCATGGGGGTCGTCTATCAGGCGACGCACCTCGAGCTCGATCAAGAGGTCGCGATCAAGGTGCTCCCCGCGAGCTTCGCGCGCGACGCCGAGACGCTGAAGCGCTTCGAGCGCGAAGCGAAGACGGCGAGCCGCGTGCGGCACCCGAACGTCGTCACGGTCTTCGACCTCGGGCGCCTCACGAGTGGCGAGCCCTACCTCGTGATGGAGCTGCTCGACGGGCACGACCTCGCGCAGCGGATGGCGCAGCGGGGAACGCTGCCGCTCTCGGAGGTCGTCGACATCCTCGCGCCGATCGCCGCGGCCATCGACGCGCTGCACCTCGAGGGCGTGGTCCATCGCGACATCAAACCGTCGAACATCTTCTTCACGCGGACCAAGGCGATGGGCGAGATCGTGAAGCTCGTCGACTTCGGCCTCGCCGCGCTCCACGAGCGCGAGGGCAGCGAGCGGCTCACGCGCGTCGGCCACGTCGTGGGGACCGCCGTCTACATGGCGCCCGAGGCGGCGCGCGGCGAGCTCTCCGGCCCCGCGGGCGACGTGTACGCGCTCGGTGTCGTCGCCTTCGAGATGCTCACGGCCGCGGCGCCCTTCGACGGGCAGCCCATGGCCGTGCTCATGGACAAGGTCTCGGAGGTCGCGCCCACGCTCACGCGGGTGAGCGGCCAGCCCTTCCCCGACTCCGTCGAGGCGGTGTTCGCGAGCGTGCTCCAGCGCGCGCCCGATCGGCGACCGAAGTCCGCGGTCGCGTTCGTCGATGCGCTGCGACATGCGCTCCGCGATCACGCGCTCATGCCTGCCGCGGGCCTGCGCAGTCGACCGCCGCCGCCCGAGACAGCGTCGACCGCGCGACCGCCCTCGCCGCCGCCCTCCGACGAGCGGCCGCTTCCGGGCGCGCGCTCGCGGGCGCCGTGGATCACCGCGGCCGTGCTGCTGCTCGGCGCGCTCGGGCTCGGGGGTTGGTGGGCGCTCGGATCGACGCCGTCCACACCGATCGTGACGCCGCTTCCGTCGCCGCCGCGACCGGAGCCCTCGTTGCTGCTCGATCCGACGTCGGCGCCGGATCCCGCGCCCCCACCGACCGAGGTCACGGCGCTTCCGGCCACGACGACCGCGCCCGCCACGACGAGCACGGCCTCGGTCGACCGTACGCCGCATCCGACGCGCGTCGCCCGGGGCGAGCACGACGCGGCGCGCCCGCCGACCACGGCGGTCACGACGACGACGACGACGACCCCCGCCGCGCCACCGTCGTCGACCACCGCGGCCGAAGCCACCAGCACGACGGGCTCGGGCCCCTCCTCGACGGATCGCTCGGCCGATCTGGTGCGGCAGGCGCAGACCGCGATGCTGCACGGACAGATCGCCGACGCGCGTGCGCTCTACGACGAGGCGACGCGAGCCGCGCCGCGCATGGCGGCCGCGTGGCGCGGCCTGGGCCTCGCTTCCGAGCGGCTCGGTCTCTCGCCCGAGGCACGCCGGGCCTACGCGCGCTACCTCGAGCTCGCTCCCGACGCGCGCGATGCGCCGACGGTGCGCGAGCGCCTCGAGCACCTCGGCCCTTAGCGCCTCCGGTGGAGCGCGTCAGCGCAGGCCGGATCGACGCAGGAGGGAGAAGAGGTACGAGCGATCAAGCCCCGCCTCGCGTGCCGCCTGCGAGACGTTGCCGCCCGACTTCGTCAGCAGGCGCGCGAGGTAGCGCTCCTCGAACGCGAGCAACGCGCGCTGGCGGGCGTCCTTGAAGGGCACGTCGAAGAGCTCGCCGATGGGCAGCTGATCGCTGGCGAGATCGGGCTGCGCGCTCGCCACGGGGCTGGAGACGCTGCCGTTCGTGCTCCTCGGCGGATCGAGCACCACGTGCGCGCCTGCCCCGGGCCGCGCGAGATGACCGAGCGCCAGCGTCGCCTCGGCGAAGTTGCGCAGCTCGCGCACGTTGCCCGGCCAGTCGTGCCTCGCGATCGCCTCGCGCACGTCCTCCGGCAGGATGGCGGCCGGGCCGCCCTTGTGGCCGAGCTCGGCGAAGAAGTGATCGAGCAGGAGCGGCACGTCTTCGCGGCGCTCGCGCAACGGAGGCAGCTCGAGCGCCAGGACCGCGAGGCGGTAGAAGAGATCGAGCCGGAAGCCGCCGCCGTTGACCTCGACCCGCAGGTTCTTGTTCGTCGCCGCGATCACGCGCACGTCGACGCTCACGTCCTGCTTGCCGCCGACGCGGCGGAACGTGCGGCGCTCGAGCGCGCCGAGCAACACCGACTGCAGCTCGCGCGGCAGCTCTCCGATCTCGTCGAGGAAGAGCGTGCCGCCGTGGGCTTGCTCGAGCGCGCCGAGGTGCTGTCGATCGGCGCCGGTGAACGCGCCGCGCTCGTGGCCGAAGAGCTCGCTCGCGACGAGGCTCGGCGCGAGCGCGCCGCAGTCCACCGTGACGAAGGGCCCGCTCGCACGGCTGCCCAGCTCGTGGAGTGCGCGAGCGACGACGTCCTTGCCGGTGCCGCTCTCGCCCGAGAGCAACACCGAGGCATCGCTCGACGCGGCGCGGCGCACCCACGCCATCACGCGGCGCATCGGGATCGAGGTGCCGTAGAGCGGGCCCAGGCGCGCGTCGTCGTGCAGCTCGACGTCGGTGTCCTGCCCGTTCGCCAGGCGCACGCGCGTGCGGCCGAGCGCGATCACGGTGCCCGGCGTGACCGTCGCTTCGCCGAGGCGAGCGCCGCCGACGAACGTGCCGTTCGTCGAGCGCTGATCGACCACGAGGATGCCCTCGTCGGTCCGCTTCACCAGCAGATGGAAGCGGCTCACCGTCTCGTCGCCGAGGACGAGGTCGTTGCCCTTCGCGGTGCCGAGCGTGAGGCGCTCGTCGGACGTCCACGTCGAGCGGCCTGCATCGGGCCCTTCGACGACGTCGGCCTTGAGGGTGCGGACCGCGAGCTTCGGTTGCTCGCCCCATTTCTCGGTCGTGCGATGCAAGCACTTCGACGCTAACACGAGTGCGAGCGCACGCGCGACGTAGGGCCCGGGCCCATAGCGCTGTCGTGTGGCTCCCCACGCGCGCGCCCTGCGCGGCCGAATCGGCCTGATTTCTGGGCTCATCCTGGCAGGTATGCGCGTTGCTGCCGGTTCCGTCGGACGCGCTTCGCTCTCCGCGTCCGTGGAGGTGCGCCTCATGTTTCGACACGATGCCTTGGCTTCTCGACGAGTGTTGCAATGCGCCCCACTCGTCCTCACCACGTTCGTCGCGCTGGCGCTCGCGGCTTGCAACGGCACGACGCCCCCCGCGTCGATGGTCGATGCCCCGACGATCGATGCGACGCCGATGCGGACCAACCAGTCTCCGCTCACGATCACCGGTCACGGCCTGGCCGGAGCCACGCTGCAAGTGCGCGGCGGTGCCGATCCCGTGGCGAGCGCGACCGTCGGCGGCGACGGCGCGTTCTCGGTGATGGTCGCGCTGCGAGCGAACGCGTCCAACACGCTCGTGTTCTCGCAGACCTCGGGCGGCGCGGAGAGCACCTCCGTGATGCGCACCATCGTGCACGACGGGACGGCCCCGATGACCCCGGTGCTCGACCCGCTCGTCTCGCCCACGCGCCGCACGACGGCGAGCGTGCGCGGCCGCACCGAGGCCGGCGCGCGACTCGCCGTGACGGGCGGCATGGCGCCCGTGATGGGAACGGCCGACAGCACGGGTCGCTTCACGCTGATGATCCCGCTGACGACGTCCGCGACGGTGCCCGTGCCGAACGCGCTCTCGCTCGTCGCGACCGATGACGTCGGCAACGCGACGGCGCCGCTCTCGTTCTCGATCACCTACGATCCCACGCTCGCGGTCGAGGCCCCCCTCGTCGATGCCATCCCGCCGACGAACGACGTGAGGGTGAACGTGACGGGCACGGCGGAGGCCGCGGTCACGATCACCATCGCGGGCGCCGTCGATGCCGCTTCGGGAACGACCGACGCGACGGGCGCGTTCTCGATCCCGGTCGAGCTCCATCCGAACGCGTCGAACGCGCTCTTCGTGTTCGCGGTCTCGGGCGGGATGACGAGCGCTGCCGCGCCGCTCACGGTGATCCACGACGACGTCCCGCCGAGCTCGCCCTCGATCGATCCGCAAGCCTCTCCGACCAGCCTCGAGACGCTGACGATCACCGGGACGAGCGAGCCGGGCGCCACGCTGAGCGTGACGGGCGGCGCGGGCGCGGCCACGGCGACCGCCGATGCGAGCGGCACGTTCTCGGTCGAGGTCGACCTCACCGTCGATGCGACGAACGACCTCCTGGTCGTCGCGTCCGACGCGGCGACGAACGCCTCGGAGCCGGCGACGCTCTCGATCGTGCAGGACTCGACCCTCGATGCGCCCGTCGTGATCGACCCGGTCGCGTCTCCGACCGCCACGAGCCCGGTACACGTGACCGGCCGCACCGAGCCGAGCGCGATGGTGCAGATCGTGGGCGGCGTCTCGCAGGTCGACGTGATGGCCGACGCGAGCGGCGTCTTCGGCGCCGACGTGATGCTCCACCCGAACGAGTCGAACGAGCTCCACGCGCATCGTGCCGGGAGCGGCGCCGACACGATCTTCGTGATCGTCCACGACGACGTGGCGCCCGCGGCGCCGACCGTGAGCTCGATCGCGAGCCCGACCGGCGCGACCTCCGTCGTCGTCGCGGGGACCACCGAGCCGCGCGTGCACGTGAGCGTCACCGGCGGCGTGTCCGCCGTGACGGGCAACGCCGACGACCTCGGCAACTTCGCGCTCGGCGTGAGCCTCGCGACCGACACGACGTCGACGCTCGCCGTCGTGGCCACCGATCGCGCCGGGAACTCGTCGCCCGCGACCACGCTCGTGGTCCAGCAGTCGACCTCGACCCCCGCGGCACCGATCCTCGATCAGCCCGCGCCGCCGCCGACGCGCATCGCGACCTACCACCTCACCGGGCGCGTCGCGACGCCCGGCACCGGGATCACGGTGGACGTGGCCGGCGGTGCCACGGCCGCGTCCGGCCCGGCCGATCCCAGCACGGGCGTGTTCGCGATCGACGTCATGCTGATGCCGAACGCGTCGAGCACGCTCGACGTGACCTCCACCCAGGGCACGATCACGAGCCCGCCGGCGCGCGTCGTCGTGGTGCACGACAGCGTCGCGCCGATCGCGCCCACGGCGAGCGCGATCACGGCACGCGCGCCCGCGCTGACCACGTGCCTCTTGCGGCGCACGACCACCGTCTCCGGCACCGCAGGCAGCGTCGAGGCGCGGAGCACGGTGCGCATCACCAACACCACCGCGGCAGCCAACGTCTCCGCGAGCGCGACCGACACCGGCACCTTCAGCGGCACCCTCAACGCGTGCCCCGGCGACGTGCTCTCGATCACCGCGACGGACGCCGCGGGCAACGCGAGCACGGCGACCACGGTGACCGTGCAGTAGCGCGCGCCGCGATCTCCGCGCGAACGAAGGCCGCTCCGATCGGGGCGGCCTTCGTCGTTCCGTCGCCGCCGCGCGTGCAGGCGCGCCGCATGTTCGGTTCTCACCACGGAGAGCCGCCCACTCACGGTGCGTCGCGCACTTCGCGCCTGAATTCACGACGGTTCGTGATCGGCGCGCTGGCGTATCGATTGCGTTCGACGAGAGCAGGAGGCCGCATGGACCACGCTCTCGAACGCTCGTCGCTCTCACGCACGCACAGGCACGCTCTCTCGCTCGGCGCGCTCTTCACGCTCGCACTCGGCGCCGCGCTCGGCGCGCCCGCGCGCGCGTCGGCGCAGAGCGGTGTCGTCATCCAGCCGATCGGAGGTCCCACCGTGGCCCCCCAGGCGCAGCTCTACGTGGCGCCGACGCAGCCCGGCTACGTCGAAGGCTACGGCAGCACCGCGTGCCCCGGCGACGCGATCCTCCAGCCCGATCGCCACGGCGTGATGCGCTGCATGCGCCTCGAGCGAGGCCACCGCGTGATCTGGGGCCTCGCAGGCGCTGGCATCGGCCTGCTCGCGGGCGGCTGGGTGTGGTCGATCCTGACGACTTCGATCTCCTCGCTGCTCGACGAGTTCGAGCATCGGCAGACCTACGTCGGCTGGGGCTTCGTGCCGATCGTCGGGCCCTGGGTGCAGATGACCGATCTGCCGCCGGGCGTGCAATCGTCGTACTACGCGTACCTCTCGCTCGAGGGCCTCTTGCAGGACGCGGGGCTCATCCTGCTCATCGCCGGGCTCGTCGGGGAGGACGCGGACGAGTACCGGCCGATCGCCGCCGGGGAGGCTCGCGTGCGCCCCGTCTTCGGTGCGAGCACGCAAGGCTTCGTCGTCGAGGGCGCGTTCTGAACGCTGCCGAGGGACGGGCCGGGGGGGCCGCGTCAGCCGAGGAGATCGACCTTCGCGCGCGCCGAGACCTGCGCGTACGCCGCACGTGCGTGCTCTCGATGCGCCGCCGCCTCCTCGACGAGCGCCCAGCGCTCGTGCGCGAGGCCGAGGTCGATGGAGAAGGCCCCTTCGGACGCCCCGCGCGCGGCCGCGGCGAAGTGCGCCTTCGCGGTCGGCAGATCCCCCTGCGCCCGCGCGCGCTCTCCTTCGACCAGGCTCGCGCGGTGCGCGAAGTTGTGCGGCGCCTCGCTCGCGAGCGCCCTCAGCGCCTCGAGGCTCGTGTCGGCCGCGGCCTCGAGCGCGGGGCTGCGCTCGCTCGCCGGCAGCGCCCAGATCGCGAGCGCGGCGTACTGGTGCAGCATCGGGTGGTGCCACGTCGAGGCCACGCCATCGAGGAAGGGGCGCGCGCGCTCGAAATGGAAGCTCGCCTCCGCTGGCGAGCCGAAGTGGTAGCGGACCAGCCCCATCAAGAACGGCACGATGCACTGCGCGCTCCGCGAGCCGCTCGCGATCGCGGCCGCGAGCGCTCTCGCTTCTTCGAACCCGGCGCCATCGAGCGTGGCCGGTGTGCGCGAGCGACCCACGAAGCACTGCAGGAGGCGCTCGAAGGGCTCGTGCACGTGGAGCGCGTTCACCTGTCCCTGCGAGCGCATGAAGTCGCCGAACCGGGTCGCATCCTCGACGAGGGGCTCGAGGTCCATCGACGCGTAGAAGCTGTTGTGCACGTACGCGTGTGCGGCATACCCGGCGTACTCGAGATCGCCGGTGGTCTTGCCGATCTCGACGACCTCACGCAGCGCGCCGAGCGTGCTGCGGAGCGGCACCATCCACGTGCACACCAAGTCGTGCACGACGTGGCGCGTGCGGGCCTCCTGGCTGCGATCCTCGAAGCGCTCGAGCAGCTCGAGCGCGACGCCACCCCACGTGTGGGCGTCGCGTAGCGAGCCGATCGCGTTGAGCACGATCCCGTAGATCGCCACCGCGTACGCCGTCGCCGCGCAGAGGCCGTGCTCGACCGAGGTGCGGACCAAGCGGCACGCGAGAATCGGAAGCAGCGCGGGCTTGGCGAAGTAGGCGGCCGACGACACGCGAGCCTCGATGCGCATCGCGGCGACGATCTGCGGATCGGTCGCGACGCCGAGCTGCACGAGGCCGGCGGGCCCGACCGTGGCCAGCGCCGCGCTCGCCGCGGCGAGCTCCTCGCCGATCTGCGGCGGCCCCGGATCCTCCGGGAGCGCGACGTTCAAGAGGCGCAAGGCTTCGAGGGCCACGCGCACGGCGTCGGCGTAACGGTTGCGCGCGATGAGCGCGTCGATCTCGACCTCCCAGGCGCTCAGCTGGTCGAGGATCGTGCGACCGTTCGCCTTCACGCTCGTGATGAACTGGTCGAGCTGGTCCCACGCTGCGCCCAGATACGCCGACTCGGCGGCGCCCGTGTGGACGGCGAGCGCGAGGTCGTAGTCGGAGGTCCAGACGTCGGCGGGGAGACACTCACTCGCCGCGCGATAGCACTCGAACGCGAGCGTGAACGCCGCCGCGCGCCGCGCCTCCTTGCCGGCGGCGAGGTTGAGCCGCGCCGTCGCGAGCCGCTCGGCCGCATCCAGCCGATGGAGCACACCGTTGAGGTGCCGCACGGCATCGAAGAGCCACGGGCTGCTCGTCCCGAGCGCGGCGAGCGCGCGCCCGAGCGCGACGCGCCGATCGTCGATCCGCGTGCGCGCCATCGACGCGAGCAGGGCCTCGCGCATCCGATCGTGGTGCAGCTCGACCTCGTCGGTCGCGGCGACGCCCGTTGCACGCACGAAGTGGCCGCCGCGGAGCGTCCAGAGCGCGCGCAGCACACCGCGCTCGATCCCGGCCACGGCGAGCGCGACCGAGAGCGGGATCGGGCTGCTCGCGACGGCCAGCACCTCCACGAGAGAGCGCTCGCCCGGCGGGAGCACCTCGATGCGCTGCGCGAGCAGGCCATCGAGGGTGACGCCGTCGGTCGAGATCTCGCGCCCCGCCGCGCGCTCGTAGTTCGCGAAGCGCGCGAGCTCCTCGACGAAGAAGGGAACGCCTCCGGCTTCGTCGGCGATGCGGCTCGCGAGGCGCTCGCTGCGCGCGTCGCGGAGCGAGAGCGTGGCCGCCGCGAGCGAGCGCGCCTCCGAGGGCGAGAGTGGGCCGATGTCGATCGTCGTCACCTCGAGATCCCCGCGCGCGGCGAGCTCGCCCGTCGCGGCGAGGTACGCGGCGCTGGCGGTCGACGTGCTCGCTTCGTGCGGGCGATAGGAGGCGGCCACGAGCAGGCGCGCGGGCGCAGGCGCCGCCAGCAACGCGTCGAGCAGGATGACGCTGTCGGTGTCGGCCCACTGCAGGTCGTCGATCTCGAGCACCACGAGGCGCTCGCGCGCGAGCGCCTCGACCAGCTCGCGCGCGGCCAAGAGCGCCCGGCGCCGCACCTCCATCGCCGACGTCACGTCCGAGCTGATCATCGAGCTGCGCACGCGCGTGCGGATGGCCTCGACGCTGCCGAGCACGGGGAACAGACGCGCGAGCTCCACCGTCCAGCGCGGCAGGATCCGCTCGACCTCGGGCGCCGGCATCGTGCCGAGGCGCCGCGCGAGCTCGTCGAACATCTCGTCGAACGCCTTGTACGGAACCGACTCGCGCTCGTAGCAGCGCCCGCGCAGGACGAGCGCTTCGCCACCGCGCCGGGCCATCTGGCGGAGCTCACCGAGCAGCGCCGACTTGCCGACCCCGGAGGGGCCGCGCACGTGCACCATCGCCGCGCCGCGCGTGTGCGCACGCTCGATCGCCCGTGCGAGCAACGCACGCTCCTCCGAGCGCCCGATGAGCTCGGTACGCTGCGCACGCTCCGTCGCGCGCACGGGCGAGGCCTCGCCGGCGACGAGCTCGGCCACGAGCGCGCCATCGGGGCGCTCGCTCGCCTCGGGCCGCAAGAGATCCATCGCGAGCAGCGAGAGATCACGCGGGACGCCGCCGACGAGCTCGTCGGGCGGCACCGGCGGCAGGTGCATCTTCGCGAACCACGTCACCGCGACGCTGGCCGGCGGGAATGCGTGCAGGCCCGTGAGCGCGCGATAGAGCATGAGCCCGACCGCGTACCAGTCGGCCGCCGGACCGATGTTCTCGCCGGCGAACTGCTCGGGCGCCATCCACGCCGGGGTCCCCGAGACGGCGCTCGTCAGATCTCCATCGAGCGCGGCCTGCGCGTTCTCCGCGACGGGGCGCACGAGACCGAAGTCGAGCACCACGACGCGCCCGTGCCGATCGACGAGCACGTTGCTCGGCTTGAGGTCCAGATGCACGAGGCCCGCCGCGTGGAGCGCGCGCACCCCACGGACGAGCTGTCCGAACGCCTCTCGGACGCGAGTCACCGACTCCGGGGCCGTGGGCGTCGGCTCGATCAGCGGGACGTGCGGCTCCGCCTCCACGCGCGGCCTCGTGGTGGCCTCCGCATTGCGCTCCTCCTCGAGCGTCGGTGCTTCGCGTGCCGAGGGGCCGCGGAGCCACTCGAGGAAGTCGACGCCGTCGATCCGCTCCATCGTGAAGAACCAGAGGCCCTTGTCCGAGCTCAGCTCGTAGAGCGGCACGAGGTTCGGATGCGCGAGGTCCGCGACGGCACGGAACTCCGTCTTGAAACGGCGCAGGCTCTCGGCGTCGAGGTCGGTGAGCGTCTTGAGCGCGACCGTCGTTCCGTGCTCGCGGTCGATCGCCTCGTAGACGGTGCCCATGCCGCCTGCGCGGATGAGACCGACCACGTCGTAGCGTCCGAGACGCACGGGCCGATCGGGGGTCGCGGTCGCGAGTTGCCGTTGCACGGAAGCGAGGGGATCGAAGAGATCCGAGCCCCGCGCGCACGTTAGCGCTCAATCGGGCCGCGACACAACCGTCGGACGCGGATTCCGTTCCGAGCGGCGGCAGGCTCAGGGATCGGTGGACGGCGCGGCACCCTCGCGATGGCGCTCCGCGGGTAGGACGCGCTCCTCGAGGAACTTGTCGATCCGGAGCTCGACCGCGACGGGTTGCTCGACGGGTGCCGCATGGCTCGCGCCGCGCAGCTCGAAGAGCTCGCCGCCGGTGATGGACTCGGCCATGTGACGCGCGAGGGCAGCGGGCGTGAACGTGTCGCGCTCGGCGGCGATGACGAGCGTCGGCACGTCGATCGTGGGCAGGAGGTCGTCCGCCGAGTGCTCACCGGCGAGATGCAGCATCGCGAGGAAGGTCTTGGGCTCCATGGCCGACACGTGATCGACGTACCAGCGGAAGTCCTCTTCGCGGAGCGCGATGCCGTCCACCTCGCGCGTCAGGCGCGCGATGCGGTACGCCAGGCCCGCCGGGATGCGCCCCCAGACCGCCCGGACGAGCCCCTCGTTGGCCTCGACGAGCTCGATGATCGTGGGAAGCACCTGTGCGAGCGCATCGCTTCCGTGGAACGTCGTGGTGATGCGGCCGTAGCTGCCACAGAGCAACGCGAGCGCGGCCACGCGGTCGTGCGCGTGCCGGTACGTCTCGAGCGCGACCTGCGTGCCCATCGAGTGGCCGAAGAGCACGGCGCGCTCGATGCCGGCGTGCTCGAGCACCGCCACGAGATCCCGCGCGTGCGCGGTCATGTCGATGCGTACCGGGTCGACCGGCGCCCCGCTGCGGCCGTGCGCACGGTAGTGCCAGTGGAGGACGCGGTAACGCTTGGCGAGGTACGGGGCGAGGTACTTCCAGGCGAAGCCGTCGCAGCCGATCCCGTCCGAGAGGACCATCCACGGAGCGCCGGGAACGGGCGCCTCGCGCGGCCCGAGCGTCCCGTAGAAGAGACGCGTGCCGTCCGGCCCCTGGGCGAACCGGGTCTCGTCGTAGACGACGGAAGGAGCGTGGGACTTCATCGAAGGCCGTGGCGGGTCACGCGAGCGCGCGCCCGAGCGGTCGTCTCACCGCGCAGGAGGGACACCGAAGAGAGCGGTCCCGATCCAGCGCGGGACAACGCGTCAGCTCTCGGACTCTTCGCCGTCCTCGACGTCGTTGACCGACGGGAGCTTCCGGATCTCGGGCAGCGCGACCTTCACGCAGCGCTGGACGATCCAGGAGAGCGAGCGGTCGAGCCGCGCGGCCTCCTTCTGGATCTCGTCGAGCATCGACTCCGGGAAATACAGGCTCTGCTTCCGCTTGTCCGTGCCGCCCATCGTCACCCTCGACAGTTCCCTCGCCGTTTCGGCGTGTGCGCAAGAGTGGTAGTACAGGAGTCCGATGAGAGCGTCAATGGCGTCACGCCGCGCGAGAATCCTCCGTAATCTTGGCCTCGGCGCGTGTGCGTTCGCCGGAGGCCTCGCCGGGACGCTGCTCCAGGGGCATGCCGCGGCCACGCCGGGCGAGGCGAGCCCCTACGCGAACCTGTCGATCTTCGCGCGCGCGCTGAGCCACATCGAGGTCAGCCACGTGGAGCCGCCCGATCAGGATGCCCTGATCTATGGGGCGATCCGCGGCATGGTCGAGACCCTCGATCCGCACTCGAGCTTCCTGACCCCCGACCAGTACCGGATGCTGATGTCCGACACCGAGGGCCAGTTCGGGGGCATCGGCATCGAGGTCGACGTGCGAGACGGCTGGCTCGTGGTGCACGGCGTGATCGCCGGCGGCCCGGCCGAAGAGGCCGGCATCCAGCCGGGCGATCGCTTCCTCGCGATCGACGGGCTCGGCGCGCGCGACATGCGCCTGAGCGACGCGGTCGAGCACATGCGCGGAGCGCCCGGCACGCCGGTCACGATCCGGCTGCGCCGCGAAGGGCAAGAGCAAGGCATCGAGCTCACGCTCACGCGGCGCGTGATCCACGTCGAGGCGGTCGAGGCGCGCGTGCTCCCGAGCCGCGTGTTCTACGCGCGCGTGCGCTCGTTCTCCGAGACGACGACCGACGAGCTGCGGGCGGCGCTCGATCGCGCCGTGAGCGAGACCTCGAGCGCCGGCGGCGTCAGCGGCGTGCTCCTCGACCTGCGCGGAAACCCCGGCGGCCTGCTCGACGAGGCCGTGCGCATGAGCGACGAGTTCCTGACGGAGGGCACCATCGTCTCGACGCGCGGCCGCGACGGACAGGTGCTCGAAGAGGCGAGCGCACACTCGGCGGGCACGCGCCCGGACTGGCCGATGGTGGTGCTCGTCGACCACTACACGGCGAGCGCCGCCGAGATCGTGGCCGGCGCGCTGCACGACCATCACCGCGCGGTGCTCGTCGGGCAGACGACGTGGGGCAAGGGAAGCGTGCAGAACCTGATCGAGCTGCCGGACGGGAGCGCGCTGAAGCTGACGATCGCGCGCTACTACACGCCGAGCGGCGTGAGCATCCAGGCGCGCGGCATCGACCCCGACATCGTGGTGGAGGACCTCGACGCGGAGGCGCTGCGCGCGCTCCACGATCGCTCGCCGGTGATCAGCGAAGCGAGCCTCGAGGGCCACCTCGCCGCCGAGTCGGGGCACGAGGAGCGAGCCACGCCGCGCGATGAGCCGAGGACCGCCGCGACCGGCGACGAGGAATCCTTCGCCGACGACTACCAGGCGCGCACCGCGCTCGGTGTGCTGACGACGCTGATCGCCGAGCGCGGCCGCGCGCACTGAGAGGGTGACAGGAAACCTGTCGCCCTCGCTCGCGGAGCGATA
>JAXLYV010000005.1:0-488903 GCA_046351235.1 Sandaracinus sp.
CGAATCGGGATTTCGGGACAGCTCTTGAGACCCGCGTGAGTCGTGCGTCGACCGGCTCGCTCCCGCCGGGCCCGCGGGACGCGCTGCCCGTGGCGGCGACCGGTCGTTCGGGGAGCCCGAGCGCGTGAGCAACGCCCCTTGCGGAACCCGGCTCGCCGAAAGAATCATCTAGGAAGTGGACACCTCCAAGCTCATCTACGACTGGAACACCGTCGGGCGCCGTGCGCCGGTCGCGCTCAACGGCCGCTTCGAGCTGCACGACGAGACGCTGCGCGACGGGCTGCAGAACCCGTCGGTCCTCGATCCGGAGATCGACGACAAGCTGGAGATCCTCCACCTCCTCGACGACGTCGGGGTCGACACCTGCGACGTGGGCCTCCCCGGCGCCGGCCCGCGCGCCTACGAGCACGTGCTCCGGCTCTGCCGCGAGATCGTCGACGCCAAGCTGCGCATCCGCCCGACGTGCGCGGGCCGCACGCTCGTGCAGGACATCCGCCCCATGGCCGACATCGCCCAGAAGACCGGGCGACCCATCGAGGTGATGACGTTCATCGGCTCCTCGCCGATCCGCGCGCTCGCCGAGGACTGGTCGGTCGAGCTCATCAAGAAGCGCTCGCTCGAGGCGATCTCCTTCGGCGTGAAGGAGGGGCTGCCGGTGAACTACGTCACCGAGGACACGACGCGCAGCGATCCAAAGGTGCTCTACGAGCTCTTCTGCTCGGCGATCGAGGCCGGCGCGACCCGGCTCACGCTCTGCGACACCGTCGGCCACGTCACGCCCGACGGGGTGCGGAACCTGATCACGTGGACGCGCGACCTGCTCAAGGCGCTCGGCGCCGAGCACGTGGGCATCGACTGGCACGGGCACAACGACCGGGGCCTCGGCGTCGTGAACTCGATCTGGGCCGTGGAGCACGGCGCCGATCGGATCCACGGCGCGATCCTCGGGGTCGGCGAGCGCGTCGGGAACGCGTCGCTCGATCAGATCCTCGTGAACATGAAGCTGATCGGCGAGCTCGGCGATCGCGACGTGAGCAAGCTGGGCGCGCTCTGCGACAAGGTCGGCAAGGCGCTCGGCGTGCCGATCCCCATCAACTATCCGGTGGTCGGTCGCGATGCGTTCCGCACGGGCACCGGCGTGCACGCCTCGGCCATCATCAAGGCCATCGAGAAGGGCGACACCGAGCTCGCGGACCGCGTGTACTCCGGCGTGCCAGCGGGTGTGTTCGGGCGCGTGCAGGAGATCGAGATCGGGCCCATGAGCGGCGCGAGCAACGTGAGCTTCTGGCTCAAGCACCACGGGCTCGCCGTCGAGCCCGCGGTGGTGCAGGCGATCCTCGCCGAGGCCAAGCGCTCGCCGCGCACGCTCACCGACGAGGAGATCCGCCGCGCGATGGCCACGGTCGCCTGAGCCCCGAGGCGCGCGGCGACGCGTGCGTCATGCCGCCGAGCGCGGTGCGACCTCGGCCACCGAGCCCTCGGAGCCCGGTTCGGTCGCGCGCCCGATCGCGTCCCGGAGCGCTTCCAGTCGCGTCCGGAGCTCGGTGCCGAGCGCGCGAACCTGCTCCACGTCTCCGCGCTTGCACGCGAGCTCCAGCGCCGAGGCGCGCTGGGCCACCTCCACCGCTCCGACGGTCGCCGCCGATCCCTTCAGGCGATGCATGTCTGCGCGGTGCGCTTCGAGCGAAGTGGCATCGAGCTCGCCCATCGGCCAGCGGATGCCGAACGTCTCATCCCGGAAGTGCGCCAAGAGCGTCAGCACGAGCACCGAGTCGTCGCCGAGCCGTTCGTGCAGGTCCTTCGCATCGATTCCTTCGATCCCGCGCACGCCCGAGCGCGGCGGCATGCTCGCCGTGGTCTTGGTCCCGCTGCCCTCGGTCGGGGCCGACTCGGCGCGGCGCACGTGCCGTAGCAACGTCGCGATGAGGGTCTGCGGGACGATCGGCTTCGTCAGGAAGTCGTTCATGCCCGCGCCGAGCGCGCGCTCGCGCTCGCTCGAGAGCGTTCCGGCGGTGAGCGCGATGATGGGCAGCACGTCCGGGCCGAGGCCCAGCTCCGTGCGCGTGACGAACGCCGCCTCGGGGCCATCGATCACCGGCATGTGCACGTCCATCAGCACGGCGTCGACGTGCGGCCTCAGGCGCAGGAGCTCGACCGCTTCGAGCCCGTTCTCGGCGAGGCAGACCTCGGCGCCGTGGAGTCGGAGGACGTGATCGGCGACGACGCGGTTGGTCTCGCTGTCGTCCACGACGAGGATCGTGAGCCCGGCCAGCGCCTTGCCCACCGGCGAGACGACGCCTCTCGTGGGCGTGCTCGCGCTCGCGCTCGCGCTCGCGCTGGCGCATCGCTCGAGACGGAGCGCGACACGCACTTCGGTGCCGAGCTCGGGCTCGCTGTCGATCTCGACCTCGCCGCCCATCAGGCGCGCGAGACGCTGCACGATCGTGAGGCCGAGCCCGGTGCCGCCGTGGCGTCGCGTGGTCGACGCGTCGGCCTGGGCGAAGGGACTGAACACGCGCTCGAGCGCTTCCCGGGACATTCCGATGCCCGTGTCTCGAACCTCGAGCTGGATCGAGACCTCGCGCGCCGAGTCGTGCTCGCGCTCGCCGCCGCACTTCAGCTCGACGATCACGCGACCCGACTCGGTGAATTTCACGGCGTTCGAGACGAGGTTGGTGACGATCTGTCCGACGCGACCGGGATCGGCTTCGACGGCGCTCGCGACGCGCGGATCGATGCGCACTTCGAGCCCCACGCCCTTCGCGCTCGCCTCCCCGAGGTGAGCCCCCGTCCGCTCGCGGACGAGTTGATGCAGATCGAAGGGCGCGCGCTCGAGGATGAGCTCGTTCGCCTCGAGCTTGCCGATGTCGAGGATGTCGCTGAGCAGGCCGAGGAGCGCATTGCTCGCGGTGTTGATCTTGTCGACGAGGCCACGCTGATCGTCGTCGAGCCGCGTGTGCTCGAGGAGGTAGACCAGGCCCAGCACCGCGTTCATCGGGGTGCGGATCTCGTGGCTCGTGTTGGCGAGGAAGCGCGTCTTGGCCTCGTTCGCGCTCTCGGCGGCCCGCATCGCCTCCCGGAGCGTGCTCTCGGACGCGTGGCGCATGGTCGCGTCGTGGGCGACCGTCACGAGCCCGCGCGGGGCACCGGCCGCGTCGAGCCACGCGGTCGTGACGAGACAGATCGCGCGCCGCTCGCCGTCGGGGCGAACGAGGGTCCACTCGCGCGGGATGCCGTGGTGCGCCGACCCGAACAGCGCCTCGAACCTCGACACCCGAGGCCGGTCCGCGCCGGAGAGCTCCGCGCACCGCGCCTCGAGCTCGGCAGGATCGAGCCAGTCCACCCAGGCGGCGCGCCCGAGGGCGTCGCGCTCGCGGAGCCCCAAGAGACGCTCGGCGCCGGCGCTGAAGAGCTGGACGGTCCCGTCGCGATCGGTCGCGAGGATGGCGACGTCGGTGGCCGCGTCGAGGACGGTCCGCGAGGAGGCTTCGGCGTGCGCCCGCTCCGCCGCGGCCGGCGCGCCGAGCGCCTTCGCGCGCGCCCGTTCCCATCCGACGCCGGCAGCCACCCCCCCGACCAGGAGCGACGCAGCGCTCACGGCCCACGCTCGCTCGGACGAGCCGAGGAGCAGGAGGGCGGCGAGGAGCGCGATCGTGGCGAAGACGACGAGCGCGGCCCGGGCCGACCCGTGATGGGGAAGGGGCCTCACGTTCCGCTCTTCGGACGATCTGCGGCGTGAACTTGAGGAAGCCGGCGAGATTGCCGGGCTCAGCGTGACTTCAGCAGCTCGCGCTTGGCCTTGAGCATCTCGCGCCGCGCGCTCTCCGGCACCGTGGGGTACGCGAGCTCCATGTCCTCGAGCGTCTGGACGATGATCTTGGCGACGGCGCGCCGCATGTAGTGCTTGTCGTCGGCGGGGATCGCGTACCAGGGCGCCCAGGGCCGCGAGGTCTCGTTCAGCGCGGCCTCGTAGGCGCTCATGTAGGCGTCCCAGTGCTCGCGCTCGCGGAGATCGGCCGCGCTGAACTTCCAGTTCGCCGTCGGATCGTCGATACGCGAGAGCAGGCGCTGCTTCTGCTCCTTCTTGCTGACGTGGAGGAAGAACTTGAGGATGTGCGTGCCGTTTCGCGCGAGGTGGCGCTCCATGTCGCGGATGGAGTCGTAGCGCTCCTCCCAGATCTGGCCGAGCTTCTTGGGTCGGCCCGGGAGCCGCTGGAGGTCGAGCAGCTCCGGGTGCACCCGGACGACGAGGACCTCTTCGTAGTAGCTGCGATTGAAGATGCCGATGCGCCCGCGCTCGGGCATGCACTTGTACGTGCGCCACAGGAAGTCGTGATCGAGGTCGGTCTCGCTCGGCTTCTTGAACGAATAGACCTCGCAGCCGGCGGGGTTGATGCCGGAGGTCACGGCCTTCACCGTTCCGTCCTTGCCGGCCGCGTCCATGGCTTGGAACACGAGCAAGAGCGCGCGCTGATCGTTCGCTGCGAGCTTGGCCTGCAGCTTCTGCATGCGGCCGATGTACGCGAGCAGCTCGGCGTCGCTGTCGTCCTTGCTGCGGTGCTTCTTGTCCGGCTTGGTCTCGTGCCGCGCGATGCGGAAGCGACCGTCGAACGACACGAGATGCGGCGACTCGGTGACCTGGAAGCGCTTGGCCATGACGCCGCTACGGTACCGCGAAAGCCCGAGCGCGATCACTCGGCCGCGCCGGCGTCGACCTCGGGCGGCGTGCTCGCGGCGGCGCGCGACGGCGCCGTCACGACCACGAGCGTTCCGATCGTGACGAGCGCCGCGCCGAGCCAGGTGAGCGGCGTCGGGATCTCGCCGAAGAGAGTGAAGCCGAGCGTGAACGAGAAGACGATCTGCACGTAGCTGATCGCGCTCGCGCGTGCGGCGGTCTCGTGGCGAAGGCCCTCGGTCATCTTCATCTGCCCGAGCTGCGTCACGAGGCCCACGGCGAGCAAGAGCAGCCACTCGCGCGGCGTGGGCGTGACCCACACGGGCACGACGAAGGGCAAGGTGAGCGGCACGACGAGCAGCGGGAAGTGGAACACCACGACGAGCGGATGCTCGGTGCGCAGCTTGCGCACCACGATCGACGCCGCGGCGCCGAAGATCGCACCGAGCAGGCCCACGGCGAGCCCGAGCGGCGAGAGCGCGACGCCCGCGCCGCCGAAGAGAAACGCCGGCTGCGCGACGAGCACCACGCCGACGAGCCCGAGCGCGACGCCGCCGATCTCGCGCGGTCCGACGCGCTCGCCGAGCAGGAGCGGCGCCGCCATGGCCACGAAGATCGGGTTCGTGAAGTGGATCACCGTCGCCTCGGCGAGCGGCAGCACGGTGACCGCGTAGAAGTAGCACTGCAGGCCCCCGAGCCCGATGAGCCCGCGGACGAGGAGCCAGCGGTTCGCGTGGCCGAACGCGGGGATGCCGGCGCGCCGCAGGAGCACGTACGACGCGACGAGCGTGACGACGCCACGCGCGATGGCGATCTCGACGGAGGGCAGGCGCTGGCCGGCGAGCTTGACGAGGGCGCTCATCACGGCGAACGCCAACGCCGAGACGATCATCGCGCGCGCGCCGGGAGTGATTCGCACCTCGGAGAGGGACATAGCGCCGAGCGAAGCGTCGTCGACAGCCGCTCCGGCGGAGCGGAGGGGACCGCGGGACGCGTTCCTCGTCAGACCCAGGACATGCGGTAGACGGCGGTGCCCGGCCGGCGCAGCTCGTCGACGAGCTGGGTGTGCCCGGTGCGCGCGAACACCAGCAGCGCGCCGTGCAAGAGGCCGGTGAGCGCGACCCGCCAGTAGCGGATGTCGGCGAGCTCGTTGTGGATCATCTCGACCTGCGCGTCCTTGGGCCCGAGCTCGGTGACGGCGATCGATCCGCCCTCGTACATGCGGAACCAGAGCTGGTCGAGGCGGCCGAGCGGCGTCCAGGGCGTCATGCCGCCGGCGCGGGCCAGGCGCGCGAGGCTACCCATGAGCGCGCCCTCGATGCGGGCGCCGACGACGTTGCCGACCGAGTGCATCTGCTCGATCGAGAGCCCGATGGCATCGGCGGCCTGGTAGTGCTGGCGCGCGGTCTCGAGGGGGAGCCACTGGTTGCCCATGACGGCGTCGGCCATGAGGCGGGAGCCTTCGGCGCCCAACGCGTGCTCGTAGGCCTCGCGGTGCCCTCGATCGAAGAGGCCTTGGCGGGAGGAGGCGACGAGGGTGCTCTTGACCCGCACGGTCGCGCTCGCGCCTTCCACGTGCCGAACGACGGGCTTCGAGGGGGGCATTCTGCCCCGAACGGAAGCACGCGCGATCTCGGCGGACAAGCCCTCACGTGACGATGCGCAGCAGCTCGCTCGGGGAGGGCGGGTGTCGCTCGAGCTCGCCTCCGTCCAGCGTCACGTGGGCGAGCGCGGCGTAGCGCTGATCGCGGAGCGCGAGCAGCGCGGCGTAGGCGGCGGGCAATGCGTCGAGGGGCGCCTGACCTTCGGCCGCGTGGAACGCGCCCGCCCACACGACGGGCTTGGGCTCCTCGAGGTAGCGGCGCAGCATCGCCGATCGCCGCTCGTCGGGCGTGCGCAGGTAGACGACGCGGAAGCGTGCGCGGATCGTCTCGAGCAGGTCGCTGCCGAGGTAGATGACGCTCCCGGTGGTGTCGAGCACGTGCCGATCGCGCATCGCGAGGACGGCCTCTCGCGTGACGGCGTCCTCGAGCGCGAGGTAGCGCGCCTCGCGCTCCGCGTAGCCCTCGCTCCACGGCATGCCCATCCAGCGCCCGAGCGCGGTGACCGGCTCTTCGCCCGGCTCGGGCGTGACGATCGACGAGAGGCGCGCGCCGATTGCGGCGTCGCAGTCGTGGACGACGAAGCCCAGCTCGGCCGCGAGACGCCGCGACCAGAACGACTTGCCGACGCCCGACATACCGACGAGGCAGAGCTGCATCGGGGGGATTGATCGCCCGCGACGGCGTGGCGCGCAACCTCGCCGCGGCCGGCCCTCGCGCGAGCCTACCGGCCGAGCCTCTGCGCGATCTGCTCGCTCACGTCGGTCTCGGTGTGTCCGAGCGCCGTGCCGATCGCGCGCGCGAGCAGCGCCTTGCCCTGCGCGAAGAGCGCGCGCTCACCGAAGGAGAGCTGCTTGTCCCGGCCGAGCGCGTGCAGCTCGCGCACGACGTCGACGAGGGCCTCGGGGGTGCCGTGGGGTGAGAGCTCTCCCTCGGCATCGACGCCGCGGACCACCTCGAGCTGCCGGGTGTAGCGGCGCTTCCAGTTGCTCTCGATCTCGCGGGGCGGCTCGCCCAGCCGAGCCAGGAGCGTGAGCGCACGCTCGGGCTCGAGCGGGGCCATGGCTCAGCGCGCCTGGTGTAGCGAGAGCGAGCCGACGTAGAGGAAGCCGACCATGAACAGGACGAGGAAAGGAATGCTCGTCCAGGCGCCGATGACGCCGGCCATCACGATCGTGGCGACGAAGTAGAGGCCGATGCCGACCTCGATCCACGAGAAGAGCTCCTTGCTCGCGCGGTACTTCTTCTTCGTCCAGCTCTCCGTCTTCTGCGTGACGCCGTGCTTGGGCGTGCGCACGAACTCGCTCTCGCGGCCCATCAGGCCTTCCAGCACGGCGCGCGCGTTGTTCAGCGAGAGACCGATGCCGAGCGCCATCATCAGGGGGAGGCGGCGGATCGCCTCCCACAGGTTGCCGTAGAGCGCGCGGTGCGTCGTCAGATAGAACAGCACGATCGAGCCGCTCGTCAGCGCGAAGAGCGGGACGTCGAGCAGCAAGAGCTCCGGCCGCTGGATCTCCTGGCGGAGGATCATGTTCGGCAGCTGGAGGAACGCGAGCACGAGCAGGAAGAGGTAGGCGAAGTTGTCGGTGAGGTGGAAGAGCACCTCGAGCTTCACCTTCCACGGGATGTCGGCGCGCATGACCGTCGGGATCAGCTTCTTCGCCGTCTGCGCCGAGCCCTTGGCCCAGCGGAACTGCTGGCCCTTGAAGCTCATCATCTCGCAGGGCAGCTCGGCGGGCGCGAGCGCCTCGGGCACGTACACGAACTTCCAGCCACGGAGCTGCGCGCGGAAGGACAGATCCATGTCCTCGGTCAGCGTGTCGTGCTGCCAGCCGCCGGCGTCCACGATCGTGGCGCGCCGCCAGATGCCGGCCGTGCCGTTGAAGTTGAAGAAGCGGCCGCTGCGGTTGCGCGCGATGTGCTCCACCACGAAGTGGCCGTCGAGCATCATCGACTGCACGCGCGTGAGCACCGAGTAGTCGCGGTTCAGGTGGCCCCAACGCGCCTGCACCATGCCGACCTTCGGGTCGGTGAAGTGATGGATGAGATCCTGGATGATCGACGGCGTCGGCATGAAGTCCGCGTCGAAGACCATGAGGAAATCGCTCTTCGCGAGCTTGGTGCCGTTCTCGAGCGCGCCGGCCTTGAAGCCCGTGCGGTCGGTGCGGTGGATGTAGACGGCGTCGAAGCCGCGCTCGACGAGCTCCTCGACCTTCGCCTTGGCGATGCTCTGCGTCTCGTCGGTCGAGTCGTCGAGGACCTGGATCTCGAGCTTGTCCTTCGGGTAGTCGATCGCGGCGATGCTCTCGATGAGCCGCTCGGCGACGTACATCTCGTTGAACATCGGGAGCTGCACGGTCACGCGCGGCAGCTCCTTCCACTTCTCGGCAGGCGCCGGGGCGGCATCGCGGTGCTTCCAGTAGAGGTAGAGCAGCTGCGCCCGATGGAACCCGTAGAGGGCCAGAACCGTCAGGACCGCGAGATAGAGGCAGATGACGAAGGCGTGGACCACGGGCGAGACATGCCACGCCGATTGTCACCAAATGTATTTTCTCGTGCTCGTTCGTCGCGGTGCGTCAAACGACGTCCGAACGCGGATCGACGGACGAGAGCTCGGTCGCCTGACGCCCGCGGTCACCGCAGGCGCGGCGGCTGGGCCTGGACCACGCGCTCGTCGGTCACGATCCAGTCGACGCGTTGGTCGCCCTCGCGCTCGGGGATCTCGGCGAGGTACTGGAAGTCGAACGCCACGCCCACGCGCACCGCCCGCGTGCAGTGGGGCAGAAGCCGATCGTACTGGCCGGCCCCGTAGCCGATCCGCGCGCCGCGCTCGTCGAGCGCCAGCGCGGGCACCACGACGAGATCCACTTCGCTCGGCGGCACGAGCGGCGCGCTCGCCGGAGGCTCGCGCACCATGTGCCCGCTCTCCACGGGGTCGACGCCGTCCTCCCAGAGACGCAGCACGAGCTCCCAGTCGTGCACCGGCGCGCCCTCGTGCGGGGGCGTCATCCGTGGCGCGGCGATCCGTTTTCCGTCGTCGCGCGCGTGCCGCTCGAGCAGGCCCACGTCGACCTCCATCCGCATCGGGACGAAGAGCGCCACGGTTCCCGCGAGCGACCATTCCTTCAACGCGACCACGTGGGCCGCGATCTTCGCGCTCCTCGCGGCGCGGTTCTCGGGCCCCAGCGCGCGCCGCACGCGCTTCATGCGCTCGCGCAGCTCGATCTTCACACGCCGCGCGATCTCGCGCCGCTCTTCGGGGTCGACCTCGATGGGCACGCCTGTGGCTTACGCGCGGCCGCCTTCGCTCGCCAGGCGCTGATCGATGCGCGCGATCGCGCGGCCCACGGAGTCGCGGACCACGTGCTCGACCTCGCGTCGCCGCTGCTCGGCCTGCACGAGCTCGTCGGCCAAGCCCAACGCCACGACGGCGAGCAGCTGGGCGGGCGTGGCGGTGCGCGCCACCTTCGGCCCGAGCGCAGCGATCCGATCGTTGATCAGCTCGCTGAGGCGCCCGAGGTGCGCCTCGTCGGCATCCGATGCCATCCGGTAGCGGGCTCCGGCGATCTCGAGCGTGACGGTGCGCTTCATGGAGGGGGACCGTACGGGCCGCCCGAAGGAGCGGTCAAGCCCGGCCACGTTTCGACGCGTGCCGGAACGGAGCGTGGCCGGCACCGAGAGCCGTTGGTGGACAAGTTCAGAGTCGCGCGACCGCCGTGATAGGCTCGTTCCGCGCAGCGGCGCAGCTTCTGCGCGTCGCGCTTCGCCGACCAGGAAGAGCCCGAGCCGATGAACGTCGCCTGTATCTCCTGCGCCCACAAGTACGAGCTCGACGAGCGCCGGCTGCCCGCGACGGGCCTGAAGATGCGCTGCCCGAAGTGCGGAACGACGTTCCTCGTCTTTCCGGATGGCCGCACCGAGGCCGCGGCGCAGAAGAACACCGTGCTCGGCGGCCAGGCGGCGCCGGCCCCGGTTCCGGTCCCAGTGCCCGCGACCAAGCCCGCGGTGCCGGGGCCCTCGGTGAAGGACTCGCTCGACCTGCCGCGCCCCGTGCTCGGGAGCAAGCCGCTGGCCGAGGATCTGGACCTGCCGGCGCCGCGCGGCGCCGTGCCCAAGCCTCCGCCGCCGAAGGTGCCGATCGCGCCGCCCATCGGCGACGATCTCGATCTCCCCGCGCCACGCGGCGCGGTCCCCAAGCCTCCGCCGCCGAAGGTGCCGATCGCGCCGCCCATCGGCGACGACTTCGATTTGCCGGCGCCGCGCGGTGCCGTTCCGAAGCCTCCGCCGCCGAAGGCGCCGATCACGCCGCCGATTCCGGACGACCTCGATCTACCCGCGCCTCGGGGCGCGGCGCCGAAGCCGGCGGCGCCGAAAGCGCCGATCGCGCCGCCGATTCCGGACGACCTCGATCTACCCGCGCCTCGGGGCGCGGCGCCGAAGCCGACGGCGCCGAAAGCGCCGATCGCGCCGCCGATTCCGGACGACCTCGATCTACCCGCGCCTCGGGGCGCAGCGCCGAAGCCGGGCGCCGCGAAGGCGCCGATCGCGCCGCCGCTCGACCTCGATCTTCCGGCGCCACGCGGCGCGGCGAAGGCGCCGGTCGCGCCGCCGCTCGACCTCGATCTTCCGGCGCCACGCGGTGCGGCGAAGGCGCCGATCGCGCCGCCCGTCGACGCCGATCTCCCGGCGCCACGCGGAGGCCGCGGCGCGCCGACGCTCGACGAGCTCGATCTCCCTGCGCCGCGGGGCGGCGCGCCCTCGAGCGGCCTCGAGCTCGATCTTCCTGCGCCGCGAGGCGCGCGCGCGCGCGTCGATAGTGTGAAGCCGGCGCTCGCCGACGTCTCGCGCACTCCCTTCGACGATCCCGATGGCGGCGATCTGCCGCCGCCGAGCGGCCGCGGGCCCTCGCTCGAGCTCGATCTCCCGGCGCCGAAGGGCGGCGCCGATCTTCCGGCGCCGAAAGGCCGCGTCCTCGCGGCGGCGCAGAGCGCGTTCGGCGATCTCGACCTCCCGATGCCCAAGCGCGGTGGCGCCGAGCTGGCGGACCTGCCGGCGCCGCGCGAAGGCGGCGTCGATCTTCCAGCGCCGCGCGCGGGCAGCGTCGATCTTCCGGCGCCGCGCGCGGGCAGCGTCGATCTTCCGGCGCCGCGCGCGGGGCACGTCGATCTTCCGGCGCCGCTCGCCGGCGGCGTGGATCTTCCCGTGCTGCGCGACGGGAGCGACCTGCCGCAGGTGCGCGGCATCGCCGATCTCCCCACGCCACGCCGGGGCGGCGCCGATCTGCCCACGCCCGGTGGCGACGGAGGCTTTCCCGATCTCGATCTCCCGCCGCCGCGCGCGCAAGGCGGTGGCGCGGACAAGGGAGGCCTGGGCGATCTGGATCTGCCGCCGCCGCGCGCGCGCGCCGGGGGCGGTGGCCTCGGCGACGATCTCGATCTGCCTCCGCCGCGCAAGATCGGCGCGCGCGCCTCGGCGAGCGAGCTCGAGCTGCCGTTGCCCGAGCAGCGCAGCGTTCCACCGCGCGGCCATGGCGAGATCGACCTGCCGGAGGGCCGGCGCGGCGACGACATGGAGTTCGCCGACATCCCGCAGGAGCGCGGCGCCTCGCTGCGCCCGCCCGCGAGCGGGGTCGACATCGATCGCACCGCGCCGCCGGCGGCGCCCAAGACGCTCGCCAAGCCCGCACCGATCGCCAAGCCGCGATCGCGTCGCGGGGTCCTCGTCGCCGTGATCTTGCTCGTGCTGATCGCCGGCGCAGGCGGCGCGCTCGCGGCCACGCCCTACGGTCTGTTCGGCGTCTATTTCCTCGAGCAGTACACGCCGGCCGCCGGGGATCCGGCCGCGGTCCGCGCGGCGATCACGCAGGCCGACGAGCGCTTCCTGCACGACACGCCCTCTTCGTATCGCGAGGCGCTGCGCACGCTCGCGACGGCGCGGCACGATGCGTACGTGAACCGCGAGCTCCTCTCGCGCAGCCTCTTCGTCGAGTCGATGGCGCGCGTGCGCTTCGGCAACGAGCCCGCCCGAGCGGCCGGCATCCGCGCGCGCATGCGCCAGCGCGACGAGCAGGATCCCGTGTTCGCGCTCGGCATCGCCGCCGACGAGTACGCGAACGGGCGCACCTCGGGCGTCGCGCCGTATCTCGCCCGCGCACGCACGCACGCGCCGACCGATCCCTTCGTCGATCTGCTCGACGGTGAGGTCGCGCTCGCCGAGCAGCGCTCGGCCGACGCCGCCCAGGCATTCCAGGCGGCGATCGAGCACGGGGGCGGCGCGGCGGCCCACTGGGGCCTCGCGCGCGCGCTGCACACCGGCGACGACGTCGCTCCCTACGACGCTGCGATCGCCGCGACGCTCGAGGCGGCTCCCGATCACGTGGAGGCGCTCTTCGCGCGGGCCGAGCGCCTGCACGCGACGGGTGACGACACCCAGGCCATCACGCTCGCGAGCCAGGTGGTGGGGCGCGAGCCGCTGGGCGAGCAGACGCTCGTCTCGCACGCGCACCTGCGCGCCGAGGCGTGGTCGCTGCTCGGCGCGATCTACGAGATCCGCGGTCGCACCGGCCAGGCGCTCGAGGCCTACGAGCAGGCGGCCGATGCCGACAGCAACGACTTCTCCGCCGTGCTCGGCGAGGGCCGCATGCTCCTCATCGATCGGCCCTCGGACGCGCTCGGTCGCTTCGAGGCGGTGATCGGTGCGGGCGCGGCGGCCTCGTCGGTCACGCTGCCGAGCGGTCGCACGCCGGTGTTCGAGGCGCGCCTCGGCGCCGCGCGCGCGATGATGCAGATCGATCGCGTGCAAGAGGCGCACACGACGTTGACCGATCTCGCGGCGGAGAGCCCGGACGACGCCGAGGTGCAGCTCTGGCTCGGCCACGTCGAGGAGCAGCTCGAGCACGACGACGTCGCGCTCGCGCACTACCAGGAGAGCGTGCGGCTCGCGCCTCACGTCTTCGACGGCTACCTCGCGCTCGCGCGTCTGCACGACGCGGCCGGCCGTCCTTCGGACGCCGTCGCCGTGCTCGAGTCGGCGCGGAGCGCGGTGCCCGAGAGCGCGCAGGTCCACGAAGAGCTGGGCACGTACGCGCTCTCGCAGAACCGTCTGCCCGAGGCAGAGCGCGAGTTCCGTGCGGCGCTCGCGCTCGACGACACGTTGCCGGGCGCGCGCTTCGGCCTCGCCGTGGTGCTCCGTCGCGCGGGCCGGCTCGACGAGGCCTCGCAAGCCTTCGAGCAGCTCGCGGCCGTCGATCCCACCCATCCCGGGCTCGCGCTCGAGCGCGGCCTGCTCTTCGAGGCGCGCCACGAGGAGGCCCGCGCGGTGGAGTTCTATCGCGCCGCGCTCGAGGAGCATCCGAACGACTCGAGCCTGCTCTTGCGCCTGGGCGGCGCGCAGGTCGCGGTCGGCGACTACGACGCCGCCGAGCAGACGCTCACGCCGGTCCTGCAGGAGGTGCCACCGCACGCGGAGGCCGAGTACTTCGCCGGCCGCATCTCCTACGCGCGCGAGCTCTATCCCGACGCCGCGCAGCACTTCGCGCGGGCCATCTCGCTCGATGCCACGCGCGGCGAGTTCTACATGTGGGCCGGCCGCGCGGCGCTCGCGAACAACGACCTGGGCCTGGCGATCTCGCGCTCGAACGAGGCGCTCGATCGCGACTCGACGCTGGCCGACGCGTACTTCGTCCGCGGCGACGCGCGGCGCCGCTCGGGCGCGGTGCAGGATGCGCTCGTGGATCTGCAGCGCGCCGAGCAGCTCTCGCCCACGAACTGGGCGGCGATCGCCGCGGAGGCCGACTGCTACGACCAGCTGCGCCAGCTCTCGCAGGCGATCGACGCGTACGGGCGCGCGGCCAACGGCATGCTGACCAACGGCGAGTGGTGGTACGAGCTCGGCCGCCTGCAGCTCGACGCGAGCCACACCGCCGATGCGGCGCACTCGCTCGCGCGCGCGGTGGCGATCGGCGACGTGGCGACGCCGCGCCCCGCCTGGCTCGCGGACGCCAACCGAATCCTCGGCGACGCGCAGCGCCTGACCGGCAGTCGTGCCGAGGCGATCCAGCACTACCAGCGCTATCTCGAGATCGATCCCGGCGGCATCGACGCGGCGGACGTGCGGCGGCTCTTGCTCGACATGGGCGCCGCGCCGACGGGCGGCTGACGCACGGGGCGCGCCGGCGCGAGCGAGACGCGAGACCGCGCCCCACGATTCGGGCGTCGCGCCCTTCGTCAGCTTCCGTCGGCCGTCTTCGCCGGGCGCGGCGCCTGGCGGGTCACGATCGCGATGCCGACGAGCACCAGCACGCCGGCGATCGCGAGCCGCGCGTGGAGCGTCTCGCCGAGGTAGCGCCAGGCGAGCAGCGCCGCGATCGTCGGCTGCAGGAACACCCAGATCGCGACCGTCGACGAGGATGCGTAGCGGAGCGCCCACGCGTTCGCGAGGTAGGCGAAGATCGTCGGGACCGCGATCGCGTACGCGACCCAGCCCCACGTCGCGTCGGGCACCGCCGCGGCGGCGCCGAGCAGCTGCGGCACACCCAGCGGCAGCGAGTAGAGCGCGCCGCAGAAGAACGCCCACGCGACCACGGGGAGCCCGCCGTACTTCGCGGTGTAATCGCGCACGAGCACGAGGTAGAGCGAGTAGGCGACCGAGTTCGCGGTGACGAGCAGATCGCCGACGAGGTGCGCGCCGCCGAGATCGAGCGCGTCCAGGCCCACGAGCACGACGATGCCCGCGAACGCGATCGCGATGCCGCCGATCACGCGCGCGCGCGGTGGCTCGCGCCCGAGCACGATCGACGCGATCGCGGTGAAGACCGGGATCGTCGCGACGAGCACGGTCGCGTTGGTCGCCGTCGTGCGGGCCAGCCCGCTCAGGAAGAGCGCCTGGTTGCCCCAGATCCCGAGCGCCGCGCAGCCGGCGATCGCGAGCCGGTCGCGCCACGGCATCGCGGAAGGCAGGAACGTGCGCGGCGAGAGCGCGGCGAAGACGAGCGCCGCGCCCACGAGGCGGAGCATCGCGAAGGCCATCGGCGGCACGTCGCGGAGCACGACGCGGCCCACCACGGAGAGCGTGGCGAACGCGAGCTGGACCATGACGAGCATCGCGTGGACGCGCGGCGCGACCTTGGTGGCGGCCGGCGTGCTCATGCGCTCCGGTCGAAGCGGAGGAGCACCCGCGGGGCCCCCGAGCCGGGCCATTCGTAATCGCGGCGCGCAGCGGGCGCGGCGCCGGCGGGGAGCTCCTGCGGCGTGGTGAGCACGAGCACGCTCGGCGCGAGCGCGAGCCCCGCGGCGAGCCAATCCGTGGGCGCGAACGTGGCGCGCGCGCTCGTCACGTCGGCGGCGACGGGCGCGGTGGGCGAGGCCAGCTCGACGCGTCCGGCGAGGGCCGTCACGCGGGGCGCGAGGCGCAGCGTGCCGATCGCGGTGCGCAGGAAGGCGACGCGCTTCTGGAGTGGCTCGAGCATCGTCACGGGCACGTCGGGGCGCACGATCGCGAGCGGCAGCGCCGGCCCTCCGGCGCCGCTGCCCACGTCGAGCAAGCGCGCGCCGGGCGCGACGAACGCCGGGTCGGCCAGGACGAGCGCGTCGGCGATCATCACGTCGGCGAGCGCACGCGCATCGCGCGCGCCCGTCAGATCGAGCTTCGCGTTCCAGGTCTCCACGAGGCCGACGAACGTCGAGAGCGCCGGCAGGTGCTCGCTCGCCTCGGGGCACAGCGCGCGCACGACGCGCTCGATCGCCCGCTCGCGCTCGCTCACGGCAGCGCCCTCGCGAGCACGTCGATCACGCGCGCGCGGAACGAGGCCTGCACCGCCAGGTCCTGTCGCACCTCGATCTCCACGGCGCGCAGGCCCCGCGGCGCGGCGTGGGTGGCCGCCGAGTGGATGAGCCCTGCCTTGCCCGAGTAGGGCTCGTTGGGCGCCACGTGGAAGCCGGCGGCCGCGAAGGCGCCGACGAGGTGCGCGCCGAGCTCGTCCTCGCGATCGAAGAGGATGCCGACCTCGAGCCAGCGCCGTTGGCCCTCGTAGAGATCGGTGAACGAGTGCACCGACAGGAGCGTGTGCGCGTGCGTCGCCGCGACCTCGCGATCGATCGCCGCGTGGAAGGGCCGGTAGTATCGGATCAAGCGCTGCTCGCGCTCGTCACCGTGGACGGCGGCGTTGAGGTGCACCGGCTGGCCCTCGGCGACGTCGCGGAAGAGGGAGGCCTCGTGCTCGCCGCGGTTGGGATCGACGAGCAAGCGCGAGAAGCGCGAGAGCACGCCGACCGACCGCGTGTGCGCCGCGAGCTCGCGCGTGAGCTCGGCCGCGCCGAGGTCGTAGGCCCAGTGCGTCCCCACGAGACGACGATCCTCCTCCGGCCAGCGCCAGGGCTCGGGCATGCGCTCGGAGGCGTGCTCGCACGTGAGGAGCAGCGAGGAGCGCTCACCGCCGCGCACGATCTCGAACGCCTCCGCGATCTCGGTCTCGATCACGGCGCGCGAAGGTAGCGCACGCGAGGCGCGCGCGCTGCCCACGCCGGCCGTTCGTGGGGTGATTTTGCATCATCCCTAGGGCCGATGCGCTCGTCGCGCTGGGCGCGTAGCGTCGAAACGCTCGATGGAGCGGGCTCGCCCCGACTCGAGCGAGGTTCAGACAAGGAGTTGGCGGCGATGCGGAAGGCGATCGAGCGAGGGACGGTGTGGATGGTAGGGCTGCTCGTGGTGGGCGGGCTCGGCACGGGGTGCAGCAGCAACTGCGGGCCCGGCGGTGGCAACGACGAGCGCGGGGCGCTGGGCCAGTCCTGCAGCACGAGCAGCGCGTGCGGTGGTGGCCTGACGTGCGACACGACGGATCCCCTCAACGGGCTCTGCACGACGACGTGCAACAGCAGCGAGGAGTGCATCGACCGCTACGGCTTCGGCTCGTTCTGCATCGGGGCCCATCGCTGTGTGCGCGAGTGCGTCTCCGACGACGACTGTCTGCCGGGAACGCAGTGCGGCCCCAACCGCTGGTGCGAGTAGACGGTCGCCGCCGGCCGGCCGTCGGAAACTCTCAGCCGAGCAGCACGGGCTCGCGCTCGAGGGTGACGCCCCACGCATCGCGCACGCGCGCGACGACGTCGTCCGCGAGGGCGAGCAGCTCGCGCGTCGTGCCGCCGCCGTGGTGGACGAGCGCGAGCGCGTGCTGGGACGAGATCCCGACGGCGCCGCGACGCAGGCCCTTCGTCACGCCGGCCTGCTCGATCAGCCATCCGGCGGCGAGCTTCGTGCGGCCGTCGGGCTGCGCATAGGTCGGCACGCGCGCGAGGCCCCGGGCCTTCGCGCGCGCGAGCACCTCGTCGCGCGTCCGGTCGTCGACGATGGGGTTGGTGAAGAACGAGCCCGCGCTGCGCGTGTCGGGGTCGCGTGGATCGAGCACCATCGACTTCGCGCGGCGGAGGGCGATCACGGTCTGCCGGACCTCGGCGAGCGTGGCGCTGCCCGCGCGCTCGCCGAGCTTCTTCTCGAGCTCGGCATAGGCGATCGTCGGTCGGCCGCCGCGATGGAGCACGAGCTCGACGCTCGTGACGACCTGGCCCTCGGGCGCGCGCTTGAAGCGACTGTCGCGGTAGCCGAACGCGCAGTCGGCCGCCTCGATCGTCACGAAGCGCTTCGCCTCGCGGTCGTAGGCGTGCACGCGCGTCAGGACGCTCGAGACCTCCTGGCCGTAGGCGCCCACGTTCTGGATCGGCGTCGCGCCGACCTGTCCCGGGATGCCCGCGAGGCACTCGATGCCCGCGAGGTCTTCGTCGACGACCCGCGCGACCAGCGCGTCCCAGGGCTCCCCGGCCTGGACGCGCAGGTGCACGCGGCCACCGGCGTCGTCGAGCGTCTCGACGCCGCGTGAGGCCATCGCGATCACGAGCCCGTCCCAGCCGGCGTCGGAGACGACGAGGTTCGAGCCGCCGCCGATCACCGCGACGCGCTGCCCTTCGGCCTCGGCCCACGCGAGCGCTTCGACCAGCTCGGCGTCGTCCCGCACCTCGACGAGGAAGCGCGCGGGCCCCCCGAGGCCGAGCGTGGTGCGCGGAGCGAGCGGCAGATCACGCTGGAGCCGGTCGAGGATCGACACGGGGCGAAGATACCCGTCCCGCCGCGCCGCCGCCCGTTTCGTGTCACTCCGCGGCGAGGAAGATCTGGCGCGCGATCTCGTCGAGCTGCGCATCGAAGTCGGTTTCGCAGATCGTCTGCGCGGTCACGTGCGCGCCGCGCGCCTCGAGACCCTCCGCGACCCCGACGATGCGTCGTGCGGGGTAGGCGACGCCGCGACCGCCGGGTGAGACGCAGACGGGCAGGAGCCGCGTCGGGTTCTGCGGATCGACGGTCTCTTGCATCGCCGGCAGCGCGAGCAGCGCCGACGGAGGCAAGCCCGCGCTCTCCGAAGGAACACCGGTGATCGCGGCGAAGACGAGCCGTCGTGGCTCGCGCCGCAGGCCGACGAAGCCGTCGACGAAGCGCGCGAGCGAGTACTGCATCTCGGGGTACGCGTGGCAGCGCAGGTTGAGGTCGGTCCGGACGATCTCGGGGTCGCTCAGGGAGTAGAGCCGCGCGCCCATGTCGGTCGAGCAGTCGTCCTCGTCCGAAAGGAGCACGATCGCGAGCACCGAGTCGGGGCGCAGGAAGCCACCGTTCGTGGCCGGATCGTTGCCGTGGCCGTAGAGCCCGCCGCGGAACACGGGTGGCGCGTAGCCAGGGGCCGTCCAGTCGAACGGAGAGCCGCCATCGGGGAGTGGCGCCGGGCTCAGCGCCTCGAGCGGCGCGTCGAGCTGCTGCTCGAAACCGCAGCCCGCCGTGCCGAGGGTGAGGACGCACGAGAGGTCGTGCGCCACTTGCTCGACGTTCCGAGGGCCCTGGCTCTCCCAATCGAAGAACCGCGCGCCGTAGTCGTCGAGATAGCTCGTGTCGCAGGATTGGAAGGGAAATCGGGAGTCGATCTGGAAGATCCCGTCGTCGCCGCCGACCGCGTCGCACCTCGAGAGCTCGCTCGTTCCGACGCCGAGGTCGGAGGTGATCACCGCGATGCGGATCGAGTCGAAGGGCGCGTGGTCGGGGAGCATGCCGCGCGTGTCGTGGCCGGTCGCGAGGAGCTCCAGGAGGTGCGGCATCGCGCTCTCGAGCGTCGCCTGTTCCTCGTTCATCGATCCCGAGTCGTCGATCATGAACAGGAGGTCCAGCGTGGCGGTTGGCGGCGCGTGGGCGTCGACCGCGACGAAGGCGTCGGCGGGCTCCTGTGCCGGCGTCTCGCACGCCGCGACCGCGACGAACGCCAAGGCGAGACTCGAGTGCCGGAGCGAGCGACGCATCACCGAGAGTCTGCGCCGATTCTGCGCAGGCGTCAGCGAACGACGGTCGCGAGGTGCCTCGCGACGTCGAGGGACATCGCGAGGCGCAGGCCCCCGCGCCCGGGTCGCGGTGCGTCCGGCCTTGCGGCGAAGCTCGCGTGGTAGCTCTCGAGCGCGCCGACGCGGCGGTTCTCGATCACGGTCGCGAGGTGGCGCAGGTCGATCCGATCGGGAGGCACGTGCGCGCCCGCTCCGGCGAGGAGCGAGAACGGGTAGTCGCCCCACGCGAGGAGCACGTCGTCGTCCTTCACGAAGGTGCGCCACTGCTCGGGGAACGCGTCGCGCGCGATGCCGCGCCGGATGGCCTCTTCGGAGAGGCGCGCGTGGTGCGCCGTGGTCGGCGAGAGCGGGCGGCTCGGTGCGACGAGGCGCTCGAAGACCTCGCCCGTCGCCATGCGGCAAGCGAGCCAGTGGACGAGCTCGGCCGGCTCGCGCGCGTGCTCGGGGCTCGAGAGCGGCCACGCGTTCGCCTCGCCCGAGACGACCACGAGATCCCGCGCGCGCGTGTGGAGCACGCTCGGCGCGCGCGGCCGCGGGGTGCGCACGGGCTTGTGCCGCCGGCGCGGCGTGTGGATCGTGCGCGCGTGCCCGAGCTGCGCCTCGACCATCGCGCGGAAGGGCGCGAGCAGCGACGTGAAGCGCTCGGGCTCGCCCTCGAGCGCGCCGAGCACCACGCAGAGCGACTCGATCGTCGAGAGATACGCCTCGTGCGGCTCGCGACGGATGCGGTACTCGCTCGGCCGGGGCGCCACGAACGCGTAGCGCGGCAGCGCGGCGAGCGTGGGCGTCGTCTTCACGAGCTTCTTGGCGTGCGGCCAGGTGCCGTCGACCACCACGAGCGTGATCGGCCGCTCGGGTGGGGAGCGGAGCACGTCGATCGCGCCCTCGCCGGGCCAGAGGAGCGCCGCCGGCCGCTCGGAGTCGGCGACGATGCGCTCGAGCAGCGCCGAGCCCTCGAAGCTCGCGCCCACGTGCAGCTCGGCGTCGGGCAGACAGAGGCTCGCCATGCGCGCCGTTCCGATCGCCACGTCGCGCTCGCGCGGGTGCTGCAGGATCACGACCTTCGTGCGCGTGCGTTGCGGCACGATCGCCGCGCAGTAGCACTCCCGCGCCGGCCGCCGGCAGCGCGGGCACTCGATGCGGGGTGCGAAGGGCTCGCCGTCCACGGGCGGACGATCGCACGAGCGGGCGTCAGGCGCTCGCGGTCTCGGCGCGCGCGGCGGGGGCGCTCGTCATCGCGGCGAGGCGCCGCTCGAGATCGTCGAGCGCCGCGGGGTCGCGGAACTTCCCGTCGAGGATCTTGCGCTTGTCGACGTAGCACGCCGTCTTGCCCGCCATCTCTCGGCTCGCGGCCGCCCAGAGGGGCGTGTCGGCGCCCTCGGCCGGCGAGACGCCCATCACGGAGGCGAAGAGGTTGATCATCGTCGGCACGAAGCCGCGCGCGTTCTGGTTGAAGTCGCTCTTCACGAAGCCGGGCGCGGCCGCGTTCACGGTGATCGCGTCCTTCTCGAGGGCCGCCGCCTGGATCCACGTGACCATCCGCAGCGCTTGCTTGGACTGCGCGTAGACCTTGAAGCCGTCGAACTTCCGCGCCTTCCACTCGAGGTCGCTGGCATCGAAGCTCGAGGCGAGCTCGCTCACGACGTTCACCACGCGGGCGCCCTTCGCCGCGCGCATCGGCTCGGCGAGGAGCTTCGTGAGCAAGTAGGGGCCGAGCACGTTCGTCGCCCACGTGAGCTCGTGGCCCTCGCTCGTCTCGCGGCGATCGGTGAACCAGGCGCCCGCATTGTTCACGAGCACGTGTACCGCCGGATGTCGCGCGGCGATCTCGCGCGCGAAGGCGCGCACGGAGGCCAGGCTCGAGACGTCGACGAGGCCCGCCTCGACCGCGGCGGGCGCTCTCGCCTCGCCGCGGAGCTCCGCGACGACGGCGTCGGTCTTCTCTCGGCTGCGGCCGCCGATCACGACCGTCGCTCCGAGCCGCACCAGGCCGCGCGCGATCTCCTTGCCGATGCCACCGGTCGCGCCCGTCACGATCGCGACCTTGCCGCGGAGGTCTTCCTGAATCGGGGTCTTCGTCATGGTCTCCTCGTCGCGCGCGATGGGTCGGCGCGGTCTCCCCATCATGGCGAAGACGATTCATGAGACAATCCATGCAATCGTGGACACGCTCATGAGCGAGATCGAACGATGAGTCGCGCCGGTCTCGACGAGCTCCGCGCGGCGCTCGCGGTGGCGACGCACAAGAGCTTCCGCGGCGCCGCCGCCGAGCTCGGGATGTCGCCTTCGGCGCTGAGCCACGCGATCGCGTCGCTCGAGCGACGCATCGGCGTGCGTCTGTTCCAGCGCACCACGCGCAGCGTCTCGCTCTCCGAGGCCGGCGAGGCGTTCCTCGGGCGCATCGGGCCGGCCTTGCGGGAGATCGACGGCGCGGTCGAGTCGGTGAACGCCTTTCGCGAGTCGCCGCGCGGCACGCTGCGTCTCAACGCCTCCGAGCAAGCCGCCCGCATCGTCTTGCCGCGCCTCCTCGCGTTCGCGCGCCTGCATCCCGAGGTGCACGTCGAGGTCGCCACGAACGACCGCTTCGTCGACATCGTCCGCGAGGGGTTCGACGCGGGGATCCGCTTCCGCGACGCGGTCGCGGCGGACATGGTGGCGGTCCCCGTGAGCGGAGACGTCCGCTTCGCGGTGGTGGCGAGCAAGCGCTACCTCCGCGCGCACGGCACCCCGCGCACGCCCGAGGATCTGCTCGCGCACGACTGCATCCGACGCCGCTGGCCCGGCGGGGCGATCTTCCGGTGGCAGCTCGGCAAGCGCGGCGAGGAGACCGCGATCGACGTGCGCGGACGCCTCACGCTCGACCGCGATCCGCTCATGATCGCGGCGGCGCTCGAGGGCGCGGGCATCGCCTACGTGAGCGAGTGGGACGTCCGAGGGCCCCTCGCCGCGGGGCGGCTCGTCCGCGTTCTCGAGGAATGGACGCCGCCGTACCCCGGCTTCGCGCTCTACTATCCGGGGCATCGCCACGTGCCGGCGGCGCTCCGCGCTTTCGTCGAGGTGGTGCGGGAGCCGACGCCTCAAGGGAAGCGGCGCGCCGTCCGATGAGACGGACGTGGAAGTCCCGTCCGCCTCCGCGAGCGCGCTCGCCGGTCTGCGCGCGGCCGAGCGCTCGCTCGATCGCGCCGCTTCCGCGGTGACGCGCGCCTTCGCGCTCCCCGACGGCGCGTCCGGAGATGCGGTGGCGGCGAGCCAGGCGCGTCTCGGCGAGAGCGATCCGCTCGACGGCGTGGGTGTCGATCCCGTGGAGAGCTTCGTCTCGCTCGTCGCGGCGCAGCGCGCCTTCTCGGCGAGCCTCGCGGTGCTCCGCGCCGACGCGGACATGCAGCGCGACGCACTCCGCCGCCTCGGCTGATCAGCCGACGACGCTCGGCCGCCGCGCGAGATCGCGGAGCACGGCCTTCGCGTCGAGCTTGCTCGGGCGGCCGAGCCGATCGAGCGCCGAGTCGATCGCCGCCGCCAGCGTCGCGTGCATCGTCCACGGCACGGGTGGCTTCGCGATCCAGAACACCGCCGTCAGCGCGCCGCGCGAGAGAGGCGAGGCGAAGGCGAAGTCGAGGCCGACGCAGTGTTGCTCCATGCGCCGCCGGTTGCGCGCGATCCAGTCCGCGCCCGCGCGCCGCGCCGCCGCGTCGGGCAGGCCCCCGGGCGACTCTCCGGCGTCGTAGATCCAGGCCACCTGGCCCCTCGAGAGATCGAACTGCTGCGCGGTCCACTCGAGCATCGAGGACACGCTCCGCGCGTCGGCCGTGCCCACGCGGCGCACGACGAGCAGCGGTCGGTGATCGTCGATGGTCAGGTAGGGCACGCCGCTCCCGGGTCAGCGAGGCGTGATCCGGTCCACGCCGCCGACGTACTTGCGCAGCGCCTCGGGGATCACGACGGATCCGTCGGCCTGCTGTCCCTGCTCGAGGATCGCGACGAGCGTACGCCCGATCGCCAGGCCCGAGCCGTTCAGGGTGTGCGCCAGCTGGGGCTTGCCCTTCTCCTCGGCGCGGTACCGGATCTTCGCGCGGCGGGCCTGGAAGTCCCCGAACCAGCTGCAGCTCGAGATCTCGCGATAGGCGTTCTGACCTGGCAGCCAGACTTCGAGGTCGTAACACTTCTTGGCGCCGAACCCGAGATCGCCCGCGCACAGCTCGACCGTGCGGTAGTGCAGGCCCAGCACCTCGAGCACGCGCTCGGCGTGGCCGCGCAGGAGCTCGAGCTGCGAGGGGCCCTCGCCCGCGGCGCAGAAGCGGACCAGCTCGACCTTGTCGAACTGGTGCTGGCGGATCAGGCCGCGCGTGTCCTTCCCGTAGCTGCCGGCCTCGGCGCGGAAGCACGCGGTGTAGGCGCAGTACGCGCGCGGCAGCGTGCCCGGCTCGAAGATCTCGTCGGCGTGCATGTTGGTGACGGGCACTTCGGCCGTCGGCGCGAGGTAGAGGTCGTTGGCCTCCTTCTCCTCGGCGCTCGCCGTCTCGCCGAGCTTCGTGCGCTCGGTGCGGAACATGTCGGCCGCGAACTTCGGGAGCTGCCCGGTGCCGCGCATCGCGCGCGGCAGCACGAGCGCCGGCGGCCACACCTCGGTGTAGCCGTGCTCGGTGCCGTGCAGATCCATCATCAGCTGCAAGAGCGCCCGCTCGAGGCGCGCGCCCATGCCGACGAGGATGGTGAAGCGCGCACCGCTGATCTTCGAGGCGCGCTCGAAGTCGAGGATGCCGAGGCCCACGCCGAGGTCGTGGTGATCCTTCGGCGTGAAGCTCATCGCGGGCTTCTCGCCCCACACCTTCGCGACGCGGTTGCTCGACTCGTCGCGGCCCTCGGGCACGCTCGCGTCGGGGATGTTCGGCACGCCGAGGAGGAGCTCTTCGAGCTGGGCGTCGAGCGCCTTCTCGCGCGCCTCGAGCTCCTTGATGCGATCGCCCACGGCGCCGAGCTCTTTGCGCTTCTGCGCGAACTCCTCGCTCTTCTTGTCGGCGATCTTCGCCATCGCGGCGCTCGCCTCGTTCTTGCTGGCGCGCGCTCGCTCGAGCTCGGTGAGGGCCTGCCGCTTCTCCAGCGCGAGCGCGGCGATCTGATCGAGCACCGACGCGTACGCATCCGATCGGCGGCCGATGGCGGCGCGGACTTCGTCGAGGTGCTCGGTGACGTGACGCGGATCCAACATGATGCGGCGCGTATACCATGCGGCCCATGGCTCGTCCGTTTCGGTCTCTGGCCCGCGTCGTCCCCTCGGTGCTCGCCTGGCTCGTCGTGACGTCGGCTGCGCTCGCGCAGGCCCCCGAGGGAGAGGACGCCGCCGCCCAGGCCGATCGCGCGTACTGGGAGGCGGTGCGGGACAACCCGCTGCTCGAGCTGCTCGGGCTCGCCGCCTACTGCCTCGATCATCCCGTCGTCGGGGTGCTCGTGCTCGTCGGGCTCGGAGTCTTCGTCGCTTGGCTCGTCCGGCGAGAGGAGATCGAGCCGCCCGGGCCGCAGGGGCGGGGATGGATGAACGCCGACGTGAGCGTTCTGCGTCTCGTCGTGGACGAGGCGTCCGCGCGTTTCCTGCGCACCGAGCTCTCGAAGCTCGGGGCTCTCGGGCCGTCCACCTCGCGCGCGCAGCTCGCCGAGAAGGTCGGACGTATCGTGCGCCTGCTCCGCAAGAGCGACGTCGCCTGGATGTACGGCGGCGCGAACTGCTACCGGCCGATGAGCCCGCCGATCGCCTACGAGCTCTATCGGCGCCACACGCGCGAGGCCCACTCCGCGCTCGCCGATCGGCTGACGCGGAGTGAGCGAGGCGTCCTCTATCTGCCGGAGGTTCCTGCCGGCGACCTCTCGCCTGCCTCTCGGGACGGAGCGGCGATGTTCACGTTCGTCGTCGCAGCGCGCGGAGAGCTGAAGGACTTCCGCGGCGGCGAGCGCGTGGAGATCCACGCGCTCCTCGATCAGCTCGAGACACTCGCGCCGGCCGACCTCCTCGGGGTCGAGCTCGCGTGTCTTCCGGCCGCGCCAGGCGAGCGCATCGCGCGGACCACCCTCCTGACGCTCGCGCCCGACCTCGAAGACCTGGCACCGGTCGCGCCTGGATCGGAGGAAGCGCCGCGGGCCGCGCACTGCGCCAGCTGCGGCGCACCGCTCTCTCGCGAGCTCCCCACGTGCGCTCACTGCGGCGCCGCCGCGCCGTGAGGGGAGATGCGCTCGACGCGTGCGCGCGCGCGCCTCGCGTCATGCGATAGTGCGCGCGATGAGCGCGCCTCTTCCCTCTGGTCACCGCGTCGTCGTCGCCGAGTTCGGCGAGACCCCGCTCGACGCGATCGAGCACCACACTTCGCTCGTGCCGATGGAGGCGCCCGATCCGGCGGCGCTCGCGGCCGACGAGGTGATCGTCGCCGTCCGCAGCGCCTCGGTGGGCTGGGTCGATCTGCTCATGACGAGCGGGCAGTACCAGCACATGGCCAAGCCGCCCTACACGCCGGGCCTCGAGTGCGCGGGCGAGGTGGTGGCGGCGGGGGAGAGCGCAGCGGGCAGCTTCCCGGTCGGCGAGCGCGTGCTGGTCGACGGCTTCCTCGCCGGGCCACGCTCGCTCGGGCGCTACCAGTCGCAGGGCGGCTTCGCGTCGTACGTGGTCGTCCCCCAGGTCGCGGTCCACCGCATTCCGGGCACGCTCGACTTCGATCAGGCGTGCAACCTGCTCGGCAACTACGAGACGGCGTACCACTGCCTGATCGCGCGCGGTCGGCTCGCGAAGGGCGAGACGGTGCTGATCCACGGCGCGTCGGGATCGACGGGCCTCGCGGCGGTCCAGGTGGCGAAGCTGCTCGGCGCCACGGTGATCGCGACCGGGCGCAGCGAGGCCAAGCTGGCGCTCGTGAAGGAGCAGGGTGCCGACCACGTGATCGCCGTCGGCGAGAAGGGCTTCAAGGACGCGGTGAAGGAGCTCACCGGCGGCAAGGGCGTCGACGTCGTCTACGACGGTGTGGGCGGCGAGATCTCGATCGAGAGCCTGCGTTGCGTACGCTTCGGCGCGCGCTTCCTCGTCGTGGGCTGGGCCGCGACGCCCTTCGTCGCGCAGGGCAAGGGACAGCGCGGCGCGCCGAACGCGAACGTGCTGCCCACGAACCTGATCATGATGAAGGGCCTCGACGTGCTCGGCTGTCCCACCGCGATCGGCACCGCGCAAGACCCGTCCATCCGCCCGCCGCGTCTGGCGCAGGTGCTCGCGTGGGCCGCGCAGGGTGCGATTCGTCCCTACGTGTCGCATCGGTTCGCGCTCTCGGACTATCGCGAGGCCATGAAGGCGAAGTGGACCGGCGCCGTGGTCGGTGGTGCCGTTCTGCATCCCTGATCCAGCGCCACGGTTCCGCGGCTCAAGGTCGATCCGCGGTCGTACGAGGGACCGTAGGAGCCCCCCCGAGGATCACGATGTCGACCGTGTTGGTCATCGACGACAGCCCCGCGATCCGGCGGGCGACGACGCTGCTGCTCACGCAGTCTCCGATGGTCGATCGCGTGATCGAGGCCAAGGACGGGCTCGTCGGGCTGAAGCTGCTCGCGTCGGAGGCGCCGGACCTCGTGCTCTGCGATCTGGAGATGCCGCTCTGCGACGGCGCGCGGTTCCTCGCGCTCAAGGCGACGCGGACCGACATGACGCACGTCCCCGTGATCATGCTGACGAGCGAGCCCGACCCCGAGCGCAAGGCCGTGCTCTTCGATGCGGGCGCCTCCGACTACGTCACCAAGCCTTTTCACGCGCGGGAGCTGCTCGCGCGCGTCGAGTCGCACCTCCGCATCTGCCGCATGCAGGAGGAACTGCGCGAGAAGAACCGCCACCTCGAGGAGCTCTCGGTCACCGATCCGCTGACGGGCCTCGGCAATCGGCGCGCGTTCGACACCGCGCTCGCGCGGGAGGTGGCGCGCGCCGTGCGCTACGACCTCGCGCTCACGCTCGTGATGATCGACCTCGATCACTTCAAGCGCGTCAACGACGAGCACGGGCATCTCGCCGGCGATCGCGTGCTCGCCGGCGTGGGCGCGGTCGTGCGCAAGATGCTGCGCGGCACCGACATCCCTGCGCGTTACGGCGGCGAGGAGATCGCGATCCTGCTTCCTCACACGGGGATCCCCCCCGCGGCGACGCTCGGTGAGCGCCTGCGCGCGGCCATCGGTGCGGCGAGCTTCGAGGGAACCACCGCGCGCGTCACGGCCAGCGTGGGGCTCGCACAGATCGGCGATCTGACCGAGAAGACGGGCGTCGCGCTCGTCGGGGCCGCCGATGCGGCGGTGTACGCAGCCAAGGCCGCTGGCCGCGATCGCGTGCTCGTCCTCGGACGGCCGCCGAGCGGCGTGCTGAGCCGCGCCGACATCCCGCTGCCGGCCCGCACGAAGACGCCGTGATCCGCGGGACGGGCGCTCGGCCTCAGGTCGTCTTCACGCGGGCGAGCGCCCAGGCGAGCAAGCCCGGCGCGTAGCGACGCAGATAGATCCCTGCGACCTCGGCGCGCCCGACGTAGGCCTCGCGGGCCTCGCGCTCCATCGCGCGCGCGATGCTGCGCGCGCAGTCTTCGGGCGCGATGCCGCCCTCGACCGCCGTGTGATCGGCCGCATTTCCGCCCGCGACGGCGATCGCCTTCTTCGCGATCTCGGTGCGCACGAAGCCGGGACAGATCATCGTCACGGCGATCCCGCTCGGGCGTACCTCGGCGCGCAGGCCCTCGAAGAAGCCGTGGAGCGCGTGCTTGCTCGCCGCGTACGTGGTGCGGTAGGGCGTGCCGACGTAGCCCGTCACGCTCGAGACCACGACGAAGTGGCCGCGCTTGCGCTCGATCATCGACGGAAGGAGGGCCTTCGTCAGCGCGACGACGCCGAAGTAGTTGATCTCCATGACGCGCCGGTCGGCGGCGAGAGGCGTGTCCTTGGCGAGCGAGCGCTGCCCGACGCCGGCGTTGTGCACCATCACGTCGATCGGCCCGGCCAGCGCGATCGCGGCCGCGACGTTCTTCTCGGCGGCGTCCGTTTCGGCGACGTCGACGGGCAGCACGTGCACGCGCTCGGGGCGCGCGCAGCGGGCGCGCACGCGATCGAGCTCCTCGCGCCGCCGCGCCGAGAGCACGAGCGTGACGCCCTCGCGCTGCGAGAGCTCGAGGGCGAGCGCCTCGCCGATGCCGGCGCTGGCGCCGGTGATCCAGATCGTCTTGCCTCGGAGCGACATGCGGCCGGGTGTGTCCCGTCGAAGGGCCGCCGGCAACCGGCCGGGGCGCCTCTCGCGTCCGTCGGCCCGCTCCTCGACCGCGAGCGCGCCGCAGACCTCGACACTCCTCGCCCAGGACTCGTGAGCGCGCGCGGCGCGATCACCTCGGGCTCCTCGGCTCGAGCGCCTCGTCGACGAGCCCGGGCGGCTCGCGGAGCGCGCGACCGTCGACGCGGCTGTAGCAGGGGCGGGCGACGAAGCGGCCGCCGACGCAGCTCTGCTCGCTGTCGGCGAAGCACGCGCGCAGGCGCCCTTCGATCGCCGTCGCGCTCGCGCGGGTGATCTCCACCTCGGCGCGGGCGCGATGCACTTCCGCCCAGTCGGGCTCGGCGCCGTGGCGGCCCACGAAGCGCTCGTAGTGCGCGGTCAAAGGAGAGCTCGGCTCGTCGGTCTGCGCGTAGCGGCCGCGCGCGAGCGTGGTGACGCCCGGGAAGCGCAGCCACACGCGCGTCCCCGAGCGCGGCAGCGCGAGCCCGCAGCGCTCGATCGCCGCATCGGCGAGCCAGAGATCGATGCGCGGGACGGCGCCGTCGCGCGCGCGGAAGCGCACGTCGAGCGCCGCGAACGCCTCGCCGGCGATCGTTCCTTCCACCCGGTCGGTCGTGGCCTGGTCGAGCGACGCCGCCGCCGCGTCGGGCATCGCGGGCGGCGGCGGGGGCGCCTCGCACGCCGCGAGAAGGAGCACGAGCGCGCCCGCGTGCCTCACGGCTTCTCTCCCTGCGGGTCGACACCCACGGGCACGCCCACGGGCGCGCGCGGCAGCATGCTCGAGGTCGGCACGAGCGGGGGCGTTCCCGCGGCGCGCAGGGACCCGTCCTCGATGCGCGCCATCACGCGCGCCATCAGCGTGAAGGCGAGCGCGCCGAAGCACCAGATGCCGAGGCAGACCATCAGCTCGACGCGCGAGGGCTGGTACTCGGTGATCTCGCCGAGCGGCGAGGGCACGAACCCGGGCACCACCAGCGCCATGCCCTTCTCGATCCACACGCCCACGATCCCGGCGACGCACGCCAGCTCGAGCACGTACGGGCGCCGCTTCAGCGGCGAGAGCAGCACGCCCGCGGTCGTGGCCATGATGGCGATCGAGGCCCACACCCAGGCGCGCACGGCGTCGTGCCCCTCGAGCCCGAAGAGCAGGTAGCGCATCGACTCGGCGTGGCGCGAGCCGCTCCAGAGCTCGGTGAAGACCTCGGCGCCGAACAAGAACAGGTCGACGAGCAGCGTGGTCGTCATCACGCGCCGCAGGACGAAGAAGACCTCTTCGTCCACCGGCACGCCGAGCCCGCGCTGCAGCGAGCGGAGCGCGATCACGAGGATCGCCGGCTCGCACACCGCGGCCGACACCATGAAGCGAGCCGCCACGATCGCCGAGTTCCAGAACGGTCGCGCGCCGAGCCACGTGTAGAGGAACGCCGTGACGGTGTGGATGCTGATCGCCCACACCATGCTCACGAAGAGCATCGGCACGTAGCTCGGCGGCCGCTTCTGCTGCCGGTAGCGCGCCGACATCGCGAGCCCGACGAGCACGACGTTGATCCCCAGATAGCCGCTGAGCACCACGACGTCCCAGCTGAGGATCGACGCCGGGAAGTTCAGCGAGCCGAGCCAGGGCATCAGGTGCCACGACTGCTCGGGCCGGCCGATGTCGACCACCACGAAGAGCAGGCACATCATCACGGCCGAGAGCGCGACGGCCTCGCCCACGAACACGATGCGCTTGAACGATGCGAGCCGGAACCCGTAGCCGGGCAGCACGACCATCAAGAGCGCCGAGGCGACGCCCACGAGGAACGTGAAGTTCGCGATGTACGCGCCCCAGCTGATCTGGTCGGTCATCGTCGTCGCGTAGAGGCCGTCGATCATCTGCTGGCGGTAGCCGAGCGTCCCGATCAGGCACCCCGTCGCGAGCGCGAGCACCCACGCGCGATAGGCCCAGCCCTCGCCCGCGATCTCGCGGAGCGCGGCGGACACGAACCCGGGCTGTCGCGGCTCGCTCATCGCTTCACTCGAAGAAGTAGAAGAAGCGCGGCATCGTCCCGAGCTCCTCGCGCAGGACGTAGACGCGCTTGGTGTCGAGGATCCGGCGCACCTCGCTCGTGGGATCGAGCAGGTTGCCGAAGTGGCGCGCGCCGACGGGGCAGGCCTCCTGGCACGCCGGGAGCTGCCCGCGTCGCGTGCGATGCAGGCAGAAGTGGCACTTCTCCATCACGCCGCGCGGGCGCACCCGGTTCGAGAGGTAGCTCTGATCGGGGTTGATCTCGCTCGGCGCGATCGAGGGCTCGGCGAAGTTGAAGTGGCGCGCGCCGTACGGGCAGGCCGCCTCGCAGTAGCGGCAGCCGATGCACCAGTCGTAGTCGATGACGACGATGCCATCGCGCTCGCGCCAGGTGGCGTCGACCGGGCAGGCTCGCACGCAGGGCGGGTTCGCGCACTGCTGGCAGGACACGGGCATGTAGACCTTGCCGGGCCGCGGCACGGGGCCGTCGTAGCTCTCGGCGTCGGAGCTCGGCTCGAAGGTCCCGGCCTCCAGCTCGAGCACGTGGATGTAGTGGATCTGCGGATCGCGCGACGTGTTGTTCTCGACGGCGCACGCGTGCTCGCACTGCCGGCATCCCGTGCATGCGCTGAGGTTCAGCGCATAGGCGAACTCGACGCCGTCGAGCGGCGCCGGGTCGGACATCGAGACGGCGATGCCGCGCTCGGCGAGCACGCGCTCCTCGAGCTGGTGCATCAGGCGCGTGCGCTCTTCGTCGTCGAGGCGGCGATAGTGCTGCCGGAAGAAGCTCTCCCAGTTCAGTGACGTCGCGCCGCTCGCGGTGACGGCTGCCGCGCTCGCGCCGATCGTGCCCAGCGCTCCGAGGAACGCACGGCGCCCGACCTGCGCTTGCGCCATGCCCGCGGCGAGCGCCGGGTCCGCCGTGCGCGGTGCCGCTTGCCCCGCGATCGGGAGGTGACGTTTCGTGCGCTCTTCGGCGCGCGCGGAGGTCGCGGCCTCGTCCGCGCTCGGCGCGGAGGTCGCGGCCTCGTCCGGTGTCACCACCGGCACGTCGTCGCTCTCGGCGCGCGGCTCCGCGCGGGGCCCGGAGGTCGCAGCCTCGTCGGGCGGCGTCGCCACCGGCGCGTCGTCGCCTTCGTCGCGCGGCTCGCTCACAGCTCGCCGTCCTCTCCGATGCGCGGATCGGGCAAGGGCCCGGGCAGCGCCTCGAGCTGGATGCGCTCGGGCTGCGCGTGCGGATCGTGGCAAGCCGTGCAGAGGCGCTGCTGCACGGTGCCGCGCCAGTTGCCGACGGTCCCTCCGTGTAGGCCGAGCTCCCAGTCGCGATGGCGCTCGCCGTGGCACTGCGCGCAGAGCTCGTCCGACGCGTCGAACGAGATGGACCGCTGCCCGTCGAGCGAGATCAGGTGGTCGGGCTGCGCGAGATCGTGGCAGTCGTCGCACCAGTGGATTGCCGGCCCGTGGTGGGCCTGCCGGCGCACGTGGAAGAGCGAGAGCGCGCGCGGCCTGCGGTCGGGCGTGCGCGCGTCGTGGCATTGTTCACCACACGGATACGTCGGTAGATGCGGCGTCCGCGGGAGCGTCTCCACGGTGCGCGCCTCGGCCGCGATGCTGCCGGCGTCGGGCTCGCCGTGCGCGGCGCGCTCCGGAGCGCACGCGGCGAGGAGCCACACCGCACAAAACACTCGTGGAAGAGCGGTTCCTCGCATCGGCGACGTACGGCCTGCGCGCCCCGCGCACGCTCAGACGGGCTAGGCACCGTTACGTCACGTGCAAGAGCGGGAGGGCGACTCGCGCCCGCGAGGACGACGGAACGACGAAGGCCGACGTCCTCTCGGACATCGGCCTTCCCTCTCGCGCGAGCGAGCTCGCGATCAGCTCGCGGCGGCGACCGCGAGGCGGGCGTCACCCTTCGGGTAGACGCTGATCCGCTGCTTGTCCTTGCCGACGCGCTCGTACTTCACGATGCCGTCGATGCGCGCCCAGAGCGTGAAGTCGCTGCCGACGCCCACGTTCGTGCCCGCGTGGAACTTCGAGCCGACCTGGCGGACGAGGATGTTCCCCGCCGACACTTCCTGGCCGCCGTAGATCTTCACGCCGCGGTACTGCGCGCTGGAGTCGCGCCCGTTGCGCGAAGAGCCCTGTCCCTTTTTGTGAGCCATGTCGTGTGTCTCCTCGGGAAGCTCAGCCGGCCACGCCGGTGATCTGGATCTCGGTGAACGGCTGCCGGTGACCGCGCTTGCGGCGGTAGTTCTTGCGGCGGCGGAACTTGAAGATGATGACCTTCTTGGCGCGATCCTGGGTCAGGATCTTCGCGGTCACCTTGGCGCCCTTCACGAGGGGCTTGCCGATGGCGACCTTCTCGCCGCCGATCATCAGCACTTCCTCGAAGGTCACGGTGGCGCCGGCGTCGCCGGGCAGCTTTTCGACGCGGAGCTTGTCGCCCTCGCTCACGCGGTACTGCTTCCCGCCGGTCTTGATCACTGCGTACATATGGCCGTTCCTCTCGAAGTGCCTCGTCGGAACGCGTCCGCCCGAGGCCGCCATGCTCCGCGACGGGCATGCCGGCGCGAAAAGGGCGCAGAATGTGAACCGGGCTCGCCGGGGGGGCAAGGAAAAAGCGAAGGGGCCCCGATCGAGCGCGATACCTCGGCTCGGAGCGCTGGTTTCGTAGCGCAGACCGCGCCTCGCGCGGGCGCCGACTCGCGAGAAGGGGCTCGGGTCCCTGCGTCCCCGAGAAGGCCTGCGGGCCCACCTCCGAGCTCGGGCGGACACCTCCGGCGCCCGGAAAGGCGATCACATTTCCGGGTCCCCGTACTAGCCTCTCGCCGGTGACGAGCGAGCGCGTGATCGGAGGCCGCTACCGTGTCGGCCGGAAGATCGCCGAAGGCGGGATGGGGATCGTCTACGAGGGCATGCACGTGCTCTCGAAGAAGACGGTCGCGCTCAAGATCCTGAGCCCCGCCGTCGGCCGCGACGAGACGACCCGGCAGCGCTTCATGCGCGAGGTCGCCGCGCCCGCGCAGATCGGCCACGACGGCATCGTCGAGATCTACGACGCCGGCTTCGATCAGGGCGAGGGAGCCCTCTTCGTCGCGATGGAGCTGCTCTCGGGCGACACGATGCGCGAGCGCCTCTCGCGCGGCGGCATGACCCAGCAGCAGGTGCTCGATCTCTTCGATCAGTTGCTCCAGCCACTCGCGGCGGCGCACCGAGCCGGCATCGTCCACCGCGACCTCAAGCCCGAGAACGTGTTCCTCGCGCGCAAGCGCGACGGGCACGAGGTCGTGAAGGTCCTCGACTTCGGGATCGCGCGCGACCTCGCCGGTCAGGACACCGTCACGCAGGCCGGCACGGCGATGGGGACGCCGCACTACATGTCGCCCGAGCAGGCGATGAGCGCGCGCGACGTCACCTTCACGACCGACGTCTGGGCGCTCGGCATCATGCTCTACGAGGCGCTGAGCGGCGCGCCACCCTTCGCGGGCGAGACGATCGCGACGGTCGTCGTCGAGATCTGCACCAAGCCGCATCGACCGCTCGCGGACGTGACGCGCGGGATCCCGGCGGCCGTCGCGATGCTCGTCGACCGCTGCCTGGAGAAGGACGCGTCGAAGCGGCCCCGCGACGCGGGCGAGATGCTCACGGCGCTCCGGCAGGCGCGCGGCACGCTGCCGCCGCCGCCGGTCGCGACGTCGGACCTGCCGGTGCTGCCGCCGACGGTCGACTCCTCGCTGCCGTCCGTGCACTCGACGAGCGCGCCGACGGCCCAAGGACGGCCGGGCCTCCCGCCGACGGCGGCGATGCAGATGCCTTCGTCGCCGGGAACGAGCGCGCCTTCTTCTCCCGGCATGTTCTCGCCGCCCAGCGTCCCGCAGGCAGGTCCCGGAATGACGACGCCGATGCCCGCCGGGCACGGCTCGTCGTCGTCGTTCGCGACGCCCTCGGCGCCGGTGCTCTCCCCGCCGCCGCCCTATGTCCCTCCGGCGAGCGCGATGCCGCCGCTGCCGTCGGCGCCGAGCTTTCCCTCCACGCCGGGCGCGCCGGCCGCGGCGCCGACGGGCGAGCGGCGCTGGCTCTGGCCGGTGGTGATCGTCTCGGGCCTCGGCTGTCTCGGCCTCGTGGGGATCGGTGTCCTGCTCTTCGGGCTCGCGGTCCTCGGCTCGATGGGCGGAAGTGGCGCGCCGGACGTGGACGGCACGCTCGAGTACGGCGACGGCTCCTACCAAGGCCGCCAGTACGCGGACGTCTACGAGTACTCGTTCGGCGCGGGCGATCGGGTGGTCGTGACCATCGACTCGCCCGACTTCGACACGTACTTGATCGTGCGTGCACCGTCGGGCCGCGAGATGGTCAACGACGACGTGGGCTTCGGAAACCTGAACTCGCGGCTCGAGGTCGTGATGAGCGAGTCGGGGACCTACCAGGTCGTGGTGGCCAGCTACGCGCCCGGGGTCACCGGCCGCTACCACCTCCACGTCGAGCAGCCCTGACGGGAACGAGCGAGCACGGAGGGCACGCTCCGAACGGAGGGGCGGCCGACGGTTCGGCTCGGCCCTCTCGGCCACGCCGGTGATCCAGGCGGCGTAAGTCGATTCACCGTCGGCGCGTCACTCGGCTGACGAGCGACCTCGCGGGCCGCAACTCGGCCTGGAAAGATCGCGGGAATGGGCTACCTCTCGCGCTTGCACGAAAGTTGCCGCGCACGATGACCGCGGCCGATTTCGGCGCTCAAGGAGCCAACATGTCGCTCTCGTTCCTTCCCTCTTCTTCCTTCCGGCGCGGGCTGACGCTCGTGGCGCTTCTGGCGACCGGGATCGCGACGGTCGCGGTGCCCGGCTGTGGCGACCCGCAGGCGCCCGTGAACCGCGTGCAGCCGTACGCGCTCGAGAAGTCGATGTTCGCGGGCGAGTGGTACATGCAGCAGACGGTCGTCGACACGCCGTACAGCGTCGGCTTCACGTTCGTCGGCGAGCAGGGCAACCTCGAGCGCATCCGCTGGGAGATCCAGGAGGACTACCTCATCGCCCGGCGCAGCTATCAGTTCATCGCGAACAGCGAGCCGACGGGCATCAACGGCGCCGGTGACGAGACGGGCGCGGCGATCGCGATGTACCGCATCACGTCGCACTTCGACGTGCGTCGCCAGTACAACCCGGTGACGGGTGAAGAGCTCAACGTGATCGAGGAGAACTCGACCGACCGTCCCTGGTACGAGCGCCGCTTCATGCGCGTCGACTGGTCGACGAACCTCGTGTCCGAGACCGACCTCTTCGCGCTGCACCGGATCATCGACGGCGTGACGGCCGAGCCGGTCGCTTACTACGTCCAGGACCCGACCGACCCGAACGCGCCCCGCTTCGAGCGCGACGCCACGAACGCCGTCAACTACATCGACATCGTCAACCAGATGTTCGTGCGCCCCGAGTCGGTGCACTTCGACGGCTTCGGCGACATCCCGGTCTGCTTCCTCTACTACCACGACCACCTCGACTGCACGGCGTCGCAGATCTCGATCCGCAACTCGTTCCTGCGCGTCGATCCGACGGAAGAAGCCCAGTACCAGCCGATGGTCTACACGGGCGACCGGATGGAGCGCTTCGGCTACTTCAACACGCTGCGCGCCGGCTACGACGAGCAGTACGGCGTGGTCGAGGGTGCGCGCTTCCACTTCGTGAACCGTCACAACCTCTGGCAGAACAGCCACCGCACCAACGCCGACGGGACGCTCGTCGCGTGCACGTCCGACGCGGCCTGCGGCGGCGGCGGCTCGGTGTGCGATCTCGACTACGCGCGCGCGCATCGCACGCTCGACGCGAACGGCCACCTCTCCGGCGCGTGCACGATCCCCTATCGCGATCGCGAGGTGCGGCCGGTCGTCTATTACACGTCGAGCAACTTCCCCGAGGATCTGCTCCCCGACGCGGCGGCCTTCACGGCCGACTGGAACAGCGCCTTCGTCGACACGGTCGGCTCGCTCCGCGAGATCGAGTGCAACACGTACGGCGGCACCGACTGCGCCTCGCAGCGCACGCGCGCGGACGCGCAGCACATGTTCATCCTGTGCCAGAGCCCGGTGCCGGAAGGCGCCGATCCGGCCTGCGGCCCGCCCGGCACCGAGGCGCGCCCCGGCGACCTCCGCTACTCGCTCGTCGGTTGGGTGAACGAGCCCTTCCTCGCGAGCCCGCTCGGCTACGGCCCCTCGTCGGCCGATCCGCTCACCGGTGAGATCGTGATGGGCAACGCGTTCATCTACGGCGCGGGTGTCGAGACGCTCGAGAGCTTCGCGCGCGACATCATCCGCCTGCTCAACGGTGATGCGAGCGAGACCGACATCGAGAACGGCACCGTCGTCCAGGACTGGCTCGACCGGCAGGACGCCTCGGCCGCCGCGCACGACACGTCGGCGACGAGCTCGTCGCACGCGGTGCCGATCGATCCGGCGCATCTCGAGGAGATCACCGACGGCATGGACTTCAGCTGGGCCCGCGACGTGCGCACCGACGCGCAGCGCGTGCCGCCGCAGACGCTGCCCCAGCTCCTCGACGCGGAGCGCTCGTCGCGCGCACGCCTCTACGAGGCCGGCGCCTTCGGCAATCCCGTCCGCACCGCGCGCACCGCGTCGCTCTACGGCTCGGAGGTCGAGCGCGCGATGCTCACGCCGGAGATGCTGATGGCGGCGGGCCTCGACCCGTCGACGCAGGTCTCGGACGAGGTGCTCGAGCGCGCCTCGCCGCTCCGCGGCATGAGCGCGAATCACCTGGCCCAGCTCCGCCAGCTGCGCGACCAGATCCAGCAGCACGGCTGCATGCTCGACGCGGAGTTCGCCGAGGACGGCGTGCTCGGCCTCGCGCGCGCGATCGTCGATGCGGCGCACGGGAGCGGCACGATCGAGTGGTACGGCGTCGAGTACCCGATCGCCGTGAACGGGACCATCGACTACGAGCTCGTCCGCACGATGCTGCGTCATCCGGTCTTCGAGGCCGTGACGGCGCACGAGGTCGGCCACACGCTCGGCCTCCGCCACAACTTCTCGGGCAGCTACGACGCGCTGAACTACCAGCCGACGTACTGGACGCTGCGTAACGACGGCAACATGGCGCCGCGCCTCTGGGATCCGGAGTCGCCTGCCGAGACCGCCGGCCGCATCCGCGAGTACCAGTACTCGACCGTCATGGACTACGGCGAGAACTTCGTCTCCACCGACGCGCAGCACATCGGCCACTACGACCGCGCGGCGATCAAGATGGGCTACGGCGACATCGTCGAGGTCTTCGCCGACGCCGCGATGCCGGACGACGTCGCGTTCTGGGCGGCGATCCAGCAGTACGGCTGGAGCATCGGCCTGCGCGAGAGCACCTTCACGACGGGCGTGCCGACGGCCTACGAGTACACGGACTGGCCGTCGGTGCTCGGCGGGATCGACTCGATCCAGAACCGCGCCGACGTTCCGTACACGTCGCTCGGCCAGAACGCGTACCTGCGCGCGCAGCAGATCGATCTGCCGCTCGCCGATGAGCAGGGCCGCATCGCGGTTCCGTACATGTTCTGCTCGGACGAGCAGGCGGACCTCGGCCCGGACTGCCTCCGTTACGACGCGGGCGCCGATCCCTACGAGACGCTCCAGTCGATCGCGGACACGTACTGGAACTACTACCCGTTCACGAACTTCCGGCGTCAGCGCATCGGCTTCTCGCCCGAGAGCGTCGTCGAGCGCGTGCACGATCGCTGGTTCGAGAAGCTGCAGAACGGCAACTCGATCTACGCGCTCGATCGCTCGTTCTACGAGGACACGTTCGGCTCGAGCATCCCGGCATCGTTCTGGACCGGCCAGCACGGCATGGGCGCGTGGACGGCGGCGGTCGCGACGTCGTACGGCCTGCTCACGCGCGTCGTCACTGCGCCGACGCCCGACACCTACGCGCGTCGCGTGCTCGCCGACGGGACCGAGGTCTGGTCGACGGGTGGGAACGGCGCGGGCACGCACCGCATCAACTCGTTCGACGGCCGGTACATCGACACGACGTGGAACTTCGACGACGGCTACTACTGGTTCGATCAGATCCAGCGCGTCGGCTACTTCTACGACAAGGTCGTGGCGCTCGAGGTCCTCACGGATCCGGAGACGCACTTCATCGGTCGCGACACGGACGCCGACATCCGCCGCTACCAGATCAACTTCGGCAGCACCTTCGGCCCGGCGATGACCAACTTCTTCCGCGGCACGATGGGCGAGGACTGGGCCACGATCGGCCCGCGCTTCGACGGCAGCTTCGAGGTCGTCTACCCGACGCCGGCCGACCAGGCGGCGGGTGGCCCCGGCGGCACGCCGATCGATCCGGACGTGGGCTTCTCGATCGAGCTCTACGCGACGATCCTCGGCATGGCCTACATCCCGCAGACCTACGACCAGGACTTCCTCAACCGCTCGCGCATCTGGGTGGAAGGGGCGGCCGAGGGCGTGGTGATCGCGCCGGGCCACACCGTCATCGACTTCGTCGACGACGTGAGCGGCCTGACCTATCACGCGGTCAGCTACCCGGACGGCGGTCGTGAGACCGGCGTGGGCGCGCAGATGCTCCTGCACGCGCAGCGCCTCCAGACGCGCGGCGGCGGTCAGCCGCTCCGCCGCTTCATCGACAACATCGACATCGTCCGCCGCATGACCGCCCTCCTCGGCGCGGGCGCGCAACCCTGAGCAAGGAGTGCTCGTTCCGGAGGGCGCGGACGGAAGCGGCGAAGCCGCGGACGGAAGGGCCCGCAGGAGCGAGCCGATCACCCTAGGCAAGGAGGGTCGGGACGGACCCTCCGCTGCGAGGCGGTCGTGAACGCAGAAAGCCCCGGCTCATCGAGCCGGGGCTTTCGTCGTTCTGGCGCTCGCGGAGCGCGGTTCTTCAGAGCCGCGAGAGCCCGCCGAGACGCCAGGGCGTCATCCCGATGCCACCGCCGCCCGCGCTCATCGCACGCTGCGCAGCCTCGCGCGCGGCGCGATCGTCCTCGGCGGCGCGTGCGATCACCGCGCCGATGGCCATCGCATCCGCCGCGTCGCCGGCCGCGCCCGACGTCAAGAGCACGCTCTCGTGCTTGCCGATGTAGCCGGTGTCGTAGTTCCCTGCCGCGAAATCCGGCTCGCTCATCAGGGCGAGGTGGAAGGGCAGGTTCGTGCGGATGCCGAGCGCCACGTACTCGGAGAGCGCGCGCTTCATCCGCGCGATCGCCAGCGCGCGCGTGGGCGCCCACACGCAGAGCTTGCTGACGAGCGGGTCGTAGTAGCTCGGGATCTCGCAGCCCTGGTAGGCGCACGAGTCGTCGCGCACGCCGGGGCCCGAGGGCGTCCGCAAGACCTCGATGCGGCCGGGGCTCGGCAGGAACCCCGTCGAAGGATCCTCGGCGTAGATGCGGCACTGGATTGCGTGCCCGCGCTGGTGGAGGTCGGCCTGTCCGTAGCCGAGCGGCTCGCCGTACGCGATGCGGACCTGCTCGCGCACCAGATCGAGCCCGGTGACGAGCTCGGTCACCGGGTGCTCGACCTGCAGGCGCGTGTTCATCTCGAGGAAGTAGAACGAGCCGTCGGGCGCGAGCAGGAACTCGACCGTGCCTGCGCTGTGGTAGCCCACGGCCTTCGCGGCCCGCACCGCGACCTCGCCCATCTTCGCGACGAGCTCGGGTGTCCGGACGGGGGAGGGCGAGGGCGTCTCTTCGACGACCTTCTGGTTGCGGCGCTGCACCGAGCAGTCGCGCTCGAAGAGGTGCACCACGTTGCCGTGCTTGTCGCCGAGCACCTGGATCTCGACGTGGCGCGCCGAGACGATCGCCTTCTCGAGGTAGACGTAGTCGTCCGAGAACGCGTTCTTCGCCTCGCTCTTCGCGCGGTCGTAGGCCGCCCGAAGCTCGCTCGGCTGCGTCACGAAGCGCATGCCCTTGCCGCCGCCGCCGCCGGCCGCCTTGAGCATCACCGGGTAGCCGACCTTCTCGGCCGCCGCTGCGAGCGCATCGAAGTCACCCGCGTTCGCCCCCGGCACGACCGGCACGTTCGCCGCGATCATCCGCTCGCGCGCCGAGGTCTTGTAGCCCATCGCGTCCATCGCCGAGGCATCGGGCCCGATGAACGTGATGCCCGCCTCGACACAGGCCCGCGGCAGCTCGGACTTCTCGCTCAGGAAGCCGTAGCCGGGATGGATCGCCTCGGCGCCCGTGCGCTTGCACGCGTCCATGATCTTGCTCGTGACGAGGTAGCTCTCGCGGCTGGGCGCCGGCCCGATCGGCACGGCCTCGTCGGCCATCCGCACGTGGAGCGCGTCGCGATCGGCGTCGGAGTACACGGCGACCGAGGCGATCCCCATCTCGCGGAGCGTGCGGAGGATGCGGACGGCGATCTCGCCACGGTTGGCGACCAAGACCTTCTTGAACATCGCGCGGATGATGCGTTCCGGGGGCCGGACGATCAATCGATTCCGCGCGGATCGTCCTCGGTGAGCACCCAGTCGAAGCCGAACACCGTGTCTTCTTCCGCGGCGAGATCCACGGTGGGATCCACCAGACGGCGCCGCCGGTGGCCGTTCGTCGAGACCCACGCGTCGGCGAACACGCGGACGGGCTGCCCCTCGCGCGCGTAGCGGTCGCGCAGGTGATGCGCGTACTGGAGGATCAGATCGGGCTGGGTCGCCATCATGCGGCGCTGGAGCGGAGTGAGATCGTCGGGCGTCGCATCGCGCTGTCGCCCGTCGGGCGTCTCGATGCGGTACGTGAGCGAGCCCTGGCGCTCCACGATCATCACGAGCCAGCCCCAGCGGAAGCCCTCCTCCGTGTAGAGGACGTTTCCGCGGTAGAGGAAATGCCGGAGCGGCATGGCCGTCTGGATCAGCAGCCAGACCGCGAGCGCGACGGTCCACGCGGGCGAGAGCGCGGCGCCTCTCGGGTCGGACGGCGCGGACGTGGCGCGACGCAGCAGGCGCACCGGCCAGTCGGGCGCGAAGAAGATCGGCGTCAGGCCGATCATCACCCACGGGAACATGCCGATGGGGAAGAGCAGCCCGGTGACCACGTGGAAGACGACGACCGCGGCGTACGCGAAGGGGCGCGCGCGTGGAAGCGAGAGCCAGATGGGGATCGTCAGGTCGAAGACCGCGCCGGCCCAGCTCATCGCGAACGCGAGCCAGGGCGCGCCCAGCCAGGGCCCGACGACCGGGAAGTCCGTCTGCGTGAGGAGCCACGTGCGGAGCGGCTCCGCGTGGAAGAGCCAGTCGGTACCGAGCTTCGCGACCCCGGCGAAGAAGTAGACGATGCCGAGCTGCGCGCGGAAGACGAAGACGGCCGCGCGCGGCACCGTCGTCGGAAGCGGGCGCCCACGGCGGCGCGCGAGCCACGCGTCGACACTCGCCACGTTCGCGGCCGGCGTGGCCGCGAGCAGGATCCCGACGAGCGTGATCGCGTAGTAGTGGTTGAGGTAGGTCGTGACGTCGAGCAGCTCGACGTAGCCGAAGAGCACGACGAACGCGATCGACGAGACGCGATGGAACGCGCCGAGCGCCATCGCGAGCGCGGCGATCCCGAGCAGCACGAAGTGCGCGTACAGCAGCGGCGCGGGCCACGGATGAACCCACGAGAACCCGTAGTAGGTGAAGTGGAAGGGCGGCGCGACGTAGAGCGAGTCGATCCAGCCGAGCGCGGCGAAGCGGATCGTCGCGATCAGCATCACGAGGCCGAAGCCGATCCGCAGCGCGGCCAGCGAGTGCGCGGGCACCCGCTCGCCCAGCCACTCTCGCGCACGCTCGACCGTCGGCACGAGCGCTCTCAGTACTGGATCCGGATGCCGCCGAAGATCTGTCGCGTCATGCCGGGGTTGATGCCGGCGGGGGCGCGGCTCGAGACGTAGTGGGTGTCGAGCAGGTTGCGCACGTCGACGTAGAAGGTGAGGCCCCAGTCCGCGTAGGTGTAGGCCAGGCGCCCGTTCACGACGGCGCGCGCGGGGATCACGCCGGTGACGCCGTCGAGCGTGGACTCGACCGTGTTCGAAGCGTCGGCGAACTGCGAGCTCATGTAGTCGATGCTCGCCTGCGCCTCGATGCCGATGGGGTGCGCGAAGTCGATGCGCGCCGAGACGGTGTGCTCGGGCACGTAAGGGATCACGTTGCCCGAGAGCGTGCGGCCCGCCGCGTCGCGCACGTAGCCGGAGCCGAAGTGCGCGCTCGCGTACGTGTACGAGACCGTCAGCGGCAGGTGCCAGTCGAGGCCGGCCGCTGCGATCGGATCGAGCTCGAGGCGCGCCTCGACGCCGTACATGTTCTGCCGGCCGGCCGTGGAGAGGCCGCCCTGCGCCGTCGTGCTCGCTTCGGTCGGCATCAGCACCGCCGTCTCGTAGTCGATGGCGAACGCGCTCGTCTCGTAGTCGAGCCAGCTCCCGACCGTGCCGCGCGCGCCGATCTCGTAGTTCCACGAGTACTCCGCGGCGAGCTGCACGTCCCGGCCCGTGCCGAGGATCGAGTCGCGCACGCCCGGCGGCACGTAGCCGCGATGCACGCCGCCGAACACGGAGAGCTCGTCGTCGTTCGTCAGGCGCACCACGCCGCTCACGCCCGGAAGCGGCGCCACGCTCGAGCCCGCCGAGAGCGCGGGGGTGGTGAGCACGAGCCCCGACTGCGGCACGTACGAGCCGTCCGGGCCCACACCGCCGGGCTGCAGCTGCACGGTCTGCGTCGCGCTCGTGATCATCGTCTCGACGCGCAGGCCGGGCGCGATCTCGAGGTGATGGTCGAAGAACTCGAAGGTCGGGCGGAGGTAGCCCGCGACCGCGAAGACGTCGCGGACCTGCGCGTTGAGCGTCGTCCCGCTGCGCGCGTCGGGGCTCGCGCCGAGCAGATCGGTGTCGCGGCCGCGCTCGTAGTGCACGCGAAGGCCGCCGGTGATCTCGCCGCGCATCCAGCCCACGTCGTAGTGGCCGGTCACGCGTGGCTCGAGGCCGGTCACGAGGTACTCGCGAAGGCGGCCCACGTTCGTGCGCAGGAAGTACACGGCCGAGCCATCGCTCGGCGCAGTCGGCATGCTGGGGTCGTCGTAGGGCGCCACGGTGACGCCTGCACCGTTGACGATGCGCTCGACCGGCGCGCCACGCACGAACCCGCGGTTGAAGTCCTGACGCCACCAGTCGCGCGTCGTCAGGCTGAAGTACGCGGTGGTCGAGAGCGTCGTGTCCGCGCTCAGCTCGACCTGGTGCGTGATCTGCGCCGCGCCGCGGCGGATCGGGAAGCGATCGTGCTGGGCGAAGTTGTCGAGGACTCCGTTGTCGAACTGGATCTGCGTGAGCCCCACGTTCGTGCTGGTGGAGTCCTCGTCGTAGAACTGCAGCTTGAGGCGCAGCTCGCCCGCGTCGTGCAGATCGATGGCGAAGCGCGCCATCGTGTCGAGGCGGTTCAGATCGAGGTGCCGCGGGCCGTCGAAGTGCTGGTACATCGCGGTGACGAGCACGCCGAGGTCGCCGATCGTGTCGCCAGCGCTGGCGAAGCCGTAGCCGTAGCCGTCGGTGCCGATGCGCGCGTCGCCGATCAGGGTGAGCTCCGCGGGAGGCGCGAGCGTCACGAAGTTGAGAACGGCGCCGATCGTGCGCGGCCCGTACAGCAGCATCGCCGCGCCGTGGACGAGCTCCACGCTGCGGTAGCGCTCGACGGCGGGCGCCACGTAGAGCTCGGGATAGTCGTACGGCATCATCGCGATGGGGACACCGTCCTCCATCACGAGCACGTTGCGGCTGCGGTCCGAGTAGAGGCCGCGGAAGCCGATGTTGGGGCGCAGGCCGATGCCCTCTTCGTCGCGCACGGTGACGCCCGGCGCGCGCCGCACCACGTCGACGACGCTCAGCGGCTGCTGGCGCCTCAGGTCTGCTTCGTCGTACGTCGTCGACGCCTGCGGCGTGCTGTCGGGATCGGGGAGGCGCTCGCCGACCACGAGCACGTCCGCCGCGACGAGATCGTCGTCGTCCGAGGTGTACGCGTCGTCGTCCTCGCTCTCGAGCGGGCCGTCCTCGTCGCCGCTCGGGACGGCCGTCGCCTCGTCCGACGTCGCGGGAGCCGACTGCGCGAGCACGGGCGTCGCCATCGCGAGCCAGAGTCCGCAGCCGATCGCGAGCCGCGTCGTGCCGACGTGACGAGCAGCGCGCATCTCAGTCGCCGTCGGCCGCGCTCGTGATGCTCAGGCCCAGCGTCGAGGCCACGTCCCCCGCGAGCTCGCGCTCGAGCAAGCCGAGCGCGTCGTACGCCGCATCGCCCGCTGCGTGGTCGCTGCCCGCGACGTAGGTCTCGAAGGGCGAGGCGAGCGGCGGGCTCTCGAGCGCCGCGAGCGTGGAGTCCGACGCGTCGAAGTACTCGATCACCTCGTCGGCCAGCATCGTGTTGCGCGTGCGCAGGAAGTCGTCCGGCGAGTGCTCCGCCACCGTCCACGCGTCGTGCGCGCCGTCCACCGCGGCGCGCATCGAGGCCACCGACGCGTGCGCGTACGGCGACTCGATCTCGGCGCTCGACGTCGAGCGGCCCAGCGGGCCGCCGAGCCGGTGCACCTTCGTGCTCTCGACGGCGTCGCGCACGCCACCGACGAGCGCGCTCACGGCCGCCTGGTCGTTCGAGTACTGCGGGTTCGATCCACCCGTCATCGTGAACGTCGCGACGAAGTTCCCGTGGGCGGGGCTCCACGCGTCGCGCACCGCGGCCGTCTGTCGCGCGAGGTGATCGGCCACGAAGGTCGCGTACTCGCAGCGGCGCGCATCGCCCAGCGCGGCGAGCGTCATCGCGTCGTCGCTCGTGCCCGTCCAGCCCGGGTACGCGAAGAGGAGGTACTCGAGCGTGTGGAAGCCGCGGCTACCACCGCCGAGCGCGTCGACGTACGCCGCATCGAAGTGGGCGGGCGTCGCGGAGGCGAGGTTCGACTCGATCAAAGTCTCGTTGGCGGCCGTCGTGATCGCGCCCTGGCTCGAGCCGACGTCGGCGAGGTTCATCTGCGCGGCGGGCCCGAACTGGTACGCCGTGGTCCGGCGCCAGCCGACGAACGCGTCGCGCCACGCGCTGCGGGCCGCGGCGAGCGTGGTCGCGTCGGGCGCGGCGCAGAGCGCGGTCGTCGCGTCGCTCAGGTGCGCGCTCGCGGTCGCGGCGTCCTCGTAGCCCGGGACGATCACGAGCGTGGCCGTCTCGGACAGGAGCACGTCGCGGTCGTAAGGCGGATAGCTCGGGCCGTTACACGCGACGGCGGCGAGCGCCCCCGCGGCGACGATCCCCGCACCGAGCCCGAAGAGCGGCCGCCAGCGGGTGCCCGCGGAAGGAGAAAGAGGTGCGCGAGAAGACGGCATTTCGAGGCGCGAAGGCGAAGGTCCCATCGGTGCGTTCAACCCCAGCTGTCCGACGTTCGAGCGTCAGATTGATTCTGACTCTCATTCGTCCCAGCGAGAGTTGGCCTCTATCTACGCGCCGCGCAAGCGGGATCACGCGTAGACGACGCGGACGTTCTCGATGATGTAGCGCAGCACGTCCTCGACGGTCTTCGTGTCCCGGTCCCGGACCACGGCGAACCCGTCGCCTTCGTAGCTATCGCTCTTGGGGGCGCCGATCGTCGGAAGCTTGGCTTCTTCCACGTACTTGCCGATCTTCTTGTTCACCGGGTCGGCGTTCTCGACGCGCACCACGCGGCCGTGGCCTGCGCCGCGCAGGTAGGCGCAGCCGACCGCGTACTTGCGCTCGTACGGCCCGTCGAACGCGCGGTCGACGACCGAGCGCGCCCACGCGCGGTACGGGTCCATGTCGTGGGCGAGCCCCGTCATCAGCGTGATGTTCGCGCCCGGCGGGCGCTGCGCGATCTCGCCGATCGCGAGCGAGCCATCCTGGCGGCGGAACCACTCCATGTGCGTGAAGCCGTCGTCCAGGCCGAGCGCCTTCACGGCCGCGTGGCCGATGCGCTTGGCCTCGTTCCACTCGCTGCCCGAGATGTCCCGTGGGAGCAGGCAGCACCACTGGATCCACGGGTTCTCGAGCACCTCGAGGCAGCTCGGCAGGTACTTGCTGAGCGAGTGGAAGCGCGGCTCGCCAGCGATCGTGATCGTCTCGAAGCTGAACTCGGCGCCGCGCAGGAACTCCTCGGCGAGCATCGGGCTCTTGTCGCTCACGCGCATCGAGGCGAGCGCGCTGCGCAGCGACTCGTCGTCCTGCACGCGGAAGGTCGCCTTCGCGCCCATGCCGGCCGGCGGCTTGAGCACGATCGGGTAGCCGACCTCGCGCGCGAACGACTGTCCGCTCTCGAAGCCCGTGAGCAAGCGATGGCGTGCGACCGGCAGCCCCGCCGCGCGGAGCGCGTCCTTCATGCGCGCCTTGTCGCGGAACAGATCGGCCGTGCGTGGATCCGTGCCCGGGATCTCGAAGTGCGCGCGGAGCTCGGCGAGCTGCACCTGCAGGGGCTCGAGGATTCCGAGGATGCGGTGCGGGCGGCCGTACTTCTTGCGGTAGTGATCGACGGCCTTCGCGAGCAGCTTCGTGTCGAGGCCGTCCTTCACGCTCACGACGTCGTCGAAGATCCTCCGGTCGCGCCCCTTCGGCTCTTCCTGGAAGATGCCGAGGAAGCGCACGTCCTCGAGCTTCGCGGCGGCGCGCGCGAAGCGCATGGTGGTCTCGAGCGGGAAGGGGGCGACGAAGAGGATGTTCCGCATCTGCGGAACGGAGATTATCCGAGCCGGCCGGCGCGGTAATCCGCAAACGCCTGCTCGATCTCTTCCTGCGTCGTCATCACGAAGGGGCCGCCGTGGGCGATGGGCTCGCGGATCGGAGCGCCGGCGAGGAAGAGCAGCTGCGAGGGCCGCTCGCTCCGGATGCGCACCCGCTCGCCGCGCGATTCGAGCTGCGCGAGCGCGCCCTCGGGGACGACCTCCTCGCGGCTCCCGATGCGCGGCGATCCCTCGGCCGCCAGCAAGAAGGCCGCGTGATCGCGCGGGATCGCGAGCTCCACGTCCTCGCCCGCCGCCATGCGCAGCGTCGCGAGCACGGGCTGCGTCGTGCGCGTCGCGACCGGGCCGCGCGCGCCGAGCAGCTCGCCGGCGATCACGCGCATCGCGCCGCCCGCGTCGAGCGCGACCTCGGGAACGCGGTCGGGCGTGATCTCTTCGTAGGCCGCGGGCTGCCACTTCTCGGCGCGCGGGAGGTTCACCCAGAGCTGGAAGCCGAAGACCTCGGTGCTGCCCGGATCGTTCTCGGGCATCTCGCTGTGCACGATCCCGGCGCCCGCGGTCATCCACTGCGCGCCGCCGGGCACCACGAGGCCGCCGCCGCCGTGGCTGTCCCGATGGCGGAAGCGGCCGTTCAGCATGATCGACACGGTCTCGAAGCCGCGGTGCGGATGGCTCGGAAAGCCGCGCTCGTAGTCGGCGGGACGGCTCGAGTGGATCTCGTCCAGCAAGACGAAGGGATCGAGCGCCTCGAGCGCCGCCGTCGCCGTGTGGCGCGTGAGCGAGACGCCGGCGCCGTCCACGGAGTGGCGTGCCTCGACGAGGCTCGCGATGCCGCGCGAGCCGATCGCGTGCCCACTGCCGCTCGCCGGCACGGCCCGCAGCCGCGCGCTCTCCGGCGCACATCCGATCGTCCCGAGCGCGATCGCGCCCGCTGCCCCGGTGAGAAGAGAGCGTCGCTTCATCGGTGGCCGAAGTGTAGCGCGCGCGGCGCGCGGGGCACGGCGGCGCCTGCGCTCGGTCCGCGGCGAATTTGACGAGAGGCCCCTCCGTCCGCAGCCTGTATCCCGTGGTGAGCGGCTCGCGCGGTCGGTCTTGGGCGTGGCGTGCGTTGGGCGCGGTGCTCGCGCTCGGCGGCGCCTCGCTCGTCACGCACGCGCCCTCGCGCGCCGCCGTGGCGCAGCAGGTCGAGGCGTCCGTCGTGCCGATGACGACGAGCGCGAGCGAGGCCGCGACCGCGATCGCCTCCGAGTCGACCTCGATCGAGCTCGCGCCGCCGGCGCCCGTCTGGCCACTCGACGAGGACGGCCATCCCATCTACGGCGTCGACATCGACATCGAGGATCCGAGCGGCAGCGCGCTCCGGGCGTTCCACGCCTCGCTCCGGCGCGCCGCCACCGGCGAAGGCCAGTCGCGCGTCGTCTTCTACGGCGCTTCGCACGTCGCGGCCGACCTCTACACCGGCACCGTGCGCCGCTTGCTCCAGTCGCGCTTCGGCGACGCCGGCCACGGCTTCGTGCTCCCGGTCGAGCCCTGGCCGAGCTACCGCGTCTCCGATCTCGACGTGACGTCGAACTACCGCCGCTGGGACATCCTGCGGGTGCGCGTCGGTCAGACCGAGCCGCAGCTCTACGGCGTGATGGGCGTGACGCTCACCACCGACGCGCCGCACGCGTGGGGCCGCATCGACACCGAAGCCCAGCCTGCCAGCCGCTTCGAGCTCTGGTACGCGCACCGCCCCGACGGCGGCACGATCGATCTGCTCGTCGACGGCCGTCTCGACCGTCGCCTCAACACGCGCGCCGACTCGACCGACGCCGGCTACGCCGTCGTCACCACCGAAGACCGCCCGCACACTTTCGAGATCCGCACGCGCGGCGACGGCACCGTGACCGTCTACGGCGCGACCGTCGAGCGCGAGCGCCCGGGCGTGATCGTCGATGCGCTCGGCATCAATGGTGCCCGCGCCGCCTCGCAGCTGCTCTGGAACTCCGACCTGCAGGCGGAGCAGCTCCGCCGGCGCATGCCCGATCTCGTCGTGCTCGCCTACGGCACGAACGAGAGCGGCGACGACGATCAGCCCATCGACGAGTACGAGCACGAGGTGCGCGCCGTCCTCGGGCGCATCCAATCGGCCGTTCCGACCGCCTCGTGCCTGCTCGTGGGCCCGAGCGATCGTCCGATCGTGCACCGTGACGGCTCGTTCGAGCCCCGCCCGCGCACGGCCCAGGTCGTGGAGGCCCAGCGGCGGGTCGCCCGGGACTACGGCTGCGGCTTCTTCGATCTGGTCCGGTTCGGGGGCGGTGAGGGCCACATGATGGAGTGGGCAGCCGCGGATCCGCCCTGGGCACAGTCGGATCACGTGCACTACACGATCCGCGGCTACACCCGCCTGGGCGAGGTGGTCGCGAACGCGCTGGTCGCCGGGTACGAGGGGCCCCAGGCGCTCTGAAGGCTCTCGGCCGCGTGCCTCTTCCCCCTGAGGCGCGGGTCGGCGTATCCTGGAACGGCATCGAGGGCGCTCGACGCTACGGAGTCACGACATGCAACGAAGGACGTTCTTCGGTCTCGTGGGTGCGGGTGCTGCGACCGCAGCGATGTGGAGTGGAGCGCACGTCTCCGGGATCGCCGATCGCGCGCGCTCAGGTGACGCGCGGTCGACCTCCCTCGAGTTCCTCTTCGCGCCGCTGGTCGGTCGGCCGCTCTCGCTGGGCTATCGCCTCGAGTCGGTCTCCGAGGTCGAGCTCGGCTCGGCGCGCGTGACGCTGGTCGGCGCCGACGGGGCGCGCGCCATCGTCCAGGTCTTCCGCCGCTCGCAGGTCTCGTCGGGGCTCGCGTCGACGCGCCTGCTCGATCTGCGCTGGATGAACGGCGCCGACGGCGCTGCGCAGACCCACGAGCAGGCAGGTCTGGCGGTGATGGGGCTCGCGGCGCGGCTGCGTCGCGTCGAGACCGCCGCGCTCGAGGCCGGCCTCTCGCGCCCGCAGCGCACCGCGCTCCGCGCGCTCCAGACGCACGAGCAGCGGCTCGCGACGCACGGCGGCTTCGTCGCGATGCGCCGTGACTCCGCCGAGGAGGAGCGCGCGTGACCGAGCCGGCCGCCACGACGGCGGACTTCGAGTACGAGCTCTCCGAGCGCCAGATCCGGTTCGTGATCGACGAGACCGTCTATCCGCGGGATGCGATCTTCGGGGCCGCCTACATCTTCATCGACCGATGCTACGTGCTCCTCGATCGCCCGGGCGACCAGAAGGTCTCGGTCCGGCTGCGCTCGAAGGGCCCGGCGACGGAGGCCGACCTCGAGGCTCTCGCGGGGGAGCTCGCGAACGAGCTCTTGAACCAGGTGCTCCGTCTCCGCGTGGGCGAGTCCACGGCGCGGATCCGCGAGTACTACATGGCGCGCGCGTTCTTCGCCTCGGAGGGCAAGAGCACGATCGATCAGCTCTTGGCCGAGCTCGACGCCGAAGAGATGGCGGAGGCACCGCTCGAGGTGCCCGTGCCGTGGGAGAAGCCGAGCAAGCCTGCCGGCGAGGAAAAGAGCGGTGGCTGAGGCGAGCGCGCCGCCTGCGGGCGAGCTGGTGCGCTTCCATCGCTCGATCTACGCGCGCGAGGCGGTCGAAGAGGCGGTGAAGGCGTTCGCCGATCTCGCGACGATTCGGCTGATCGACAACCCCGACGACTTCCTCGTCAGCATCGAGCAGCCGCGCGCGAACGTCGCGGCCGTGCTCGCCGACGAGCTCGCCAACTTCGCGCTCGCCGAGACGGTGGCGCGCACGCGCACGGTGACCCGATGAGCACGACCGCTTCGCCTGCCAAGACGCGCACGGTCAGCGCGCGTCGCCTCCCTCTCGTGACCGACGGCCTGGCCTTCTTCCGCTGGGGCGAGGTCGCGGGCCGCATGATCGTCACGAACGACGCGGGACAGTGGCACCTGCTCGACAAGGCCGACTTCGAGAAGCTCCTCGCGGGGCAGCTCGTCGAAGGGCATCCCGAGCACGCGGCGCTGCGCGCCAAGGGCTTCTTGCGCGACGGCCTCGACGTCGACGACCTCGCGGCGCGCGTGCGTCGCAAGAAGTCGTTCCTCTCGTACGGGCCGCACCTGCACATCGTCATCACGACGCTTCGCTGCAACCAGAGCTGCAAGTACTGCCACGCGTCGCGCACCGACATGGATCGCGTCGACACGGACATGTCGCTCGCGACGGCCAAGAAGGTCGTCGACCACGCGATGCAGTCGACGTCGCCGGCGATCAACTTCGAGTTCCAGGGCGGCGAGCCCACCGCGAACTTCGACGCGATCAAGTTCATCGTCGAGTACAGCCGCGAGAAGAACAAGGTCGAGAAGAAGGAGCTCGTGCACTCCCTCGTCACGAACATGACGTTCATGACGGAGGAGAAAGCCGAGTGGCTCATCGCGAACGACGTGCTCGTGTGCACCTCGCTCGACGGCCCGCAGCACGTGCACGACTGGAACCGCGCCTGGAAGCAGAGCCCGGACAACGTGCACGATCAGGGGTGGAAGGGCAGCAAGGCCGGCGCCTACGAGACGGTGCGGCACTGGATCGCGTACTTCAACCGTCGCTACGTCGAGCTCGGGCGCGACCCGCAGCTCTGGCACGTCGACGCGCTGATGACGACGACGAAGAAGACGCTCGAGAGCTGGAAGGAGGTCGTCGACCTCTACGCCGAGCTCGGGATGCACACGATCCACCTGCGCCCGCTCAACCCGTACGGGTTCGCGCTCGCGACGTGGAAGGCGATCGGCTACACGCCGCTCGAGTACCTCGACTTCTACGCGAAGGCGCTCGACTACATCATCCAGCTCAACCGCGAGAAGAACATCACGTTCGTCGAGGGAACCGCGGCGACGTTCCTCGCGAAGATTCTCACCGGCGACGACCCCAACTTCGTCGACATCCGATCCCCTTGTGGCGCGGGCACCGGCCAGGTCGCCTACAACTACGACGGCAAGCTGTTCACCTGCGACGAGGCGCGGATGACGGCCGCGATGGGCAACGATCTGTTCCAGATCGGCGAGGTCGGGAGCACGACCTACTCCGAGATGATCCAGCACCCGACCGTCCGCGCGATGGCGGTGGCCTCGCTCCAGGACTCGCTCCCGGGCTGCCACACGTGCTGGAACAAGCCCTTCTGCGGCGTGTGCCCGATGCATAACTACATGAAACAAGGCGATATCTTCGGGCAGCGCCCGACCTCGCCGAAGTGCAAGGAGCACTACACGATCGCGACGCTGCTCTTCGAGCGGCTCGCGAACGACCCGAGCGGCGAGATCGAGGCGATGTTCCGCCGCTGGATCTTGACGCGGCCACGCGAGCAAGGGCAGAGCTGCGCGGTCTGACGGGTCCCTTGCCGGGGAAAGCGGCTGCGGGGGCCTTCCTCCGAGACGCCATTGCAGGTACTCTGTGTCTGGGCTCATGCTAGAAGCGAGGAGCAGTCATGGCTGAAGGCGAGAAGAGGGACGACAACGGGACGCCGGTCGCCGCAGGGGAGCCTCTCGTCCAGCTCGGGCGTGGGCCTTCGGCGCAGGCAACGCCGGTCTTGCCGCGCTCGCGTCGCTCGCCGGCGCTCTTCATGCAGCCGCGCGAAGCGGAGCAGGCGACGCGACCGGATCGCACGACCGACCTCCTGCTCGCCGCCGACGATCTGCTCGCCGATCCGGCGAGCCGCGGGATCATCCTCGCGCAGCACTGCTCGCACGCGTCCCACGGCAGCCACGGATCGCATGGCAGCCACGGCTCGCACGGCAGTCACGGCTCGCACGGCAGTCACGGTTCGCACGGCAGCCACGGCCAGTGGTGAGGTGAACCGTGCGCGCGCTGGCTGGCGCGACGACGGAGCCGGGCTCGAGGGCGGATGCGTCGCTCGAGGCCGGCTCTTTGCTCGTCTTGACGGTCACGCGCGACTGCAACCTGCGCTGTAGCTACTGTCCGACCGCGAAAGACGGCTGGCCCTCGCTCGACGAGACGGACGCGCGGCGCGCGCTCGACCTCTTCGCGCGCCCGGTGCAGGAAGGCGGCTTCGGGGGCGGCGCGGTGAAGATCTTCGGCGGCGAGCCGCTGCTCGTGCCGGAGGTGGTGCGCGCGTCGCTCGCGCACGCCGAGACGCTCGACGCGGTGCGCTCCATCCAGCTCTCCACGAACGGGCTGATGCTCGACGACGCGTGGCTCGACCTCGTGGCCTCGCACGAGAAGACGATCCTGCAGATCTCGATGGATGGCCGCCCCGAAGATCATCGGCGCCATCGCCGCTCCCTGCCGCAAGTGGGTGACACCTACGATCGCGTGAAGGCGCTGGCGCCGCGCCTGTCGCGGATGGCGCGCGTCGTCGTGACGCAGACGATCCCACCCGCGACCGCCGGGAGCGCGGCCGAGAACTTCGAGCACCTGCTCGGGCTCGGGTTCCGGCGCTTCAACTTCCTGCCGGGCTACTACCTGCCCTGGACCGACGCGCAGCTCGCGGCGCTCGAGGCGTCGTTCGGCGAGATGGCGCGGCGCATCGAGGCGCTCTTCGACGCGGGGGAGCGCCTCTACGTGCGGAACCTGACCACCCGCGCGCCGACACCGTTCTTCAACACGGGGCTGGTGGTCGACGCCGATCGCACGATCCATCCGTCGAACGTCGGTCTCTCGGGCGCGCTCGAGGACCTGCTCGCGGAGACGCGGTGTGGCGACCTCGACGCGCCGCCGACGGCCGAAGCGCTGGCCGAGAAGCAGCGCGAGGTGAACGCGCTGCTCGAGCGCACGCTGCCGCCGCGCGTGTGGAGCTCGACGCTCGCCGTCGATGCCGCGCTCACGCGCTTCTGCCGCGGGCTCCTTCCGCGCTGGATCGCCGCCCGGCGTCGCGCGCGAGGAAGGAGCGCGGCATGAGCGGCCTCTCGCTCCCGGTGCTCGGCGCCGCGCCCGCCGAAGGCTCGCTCACGCCCTGGGTCGGTCCGAACGGTCGCGTGATGGAGCGCCTCGAGCTGCACCTCACGTACACGTGCCCCGAGCGCTGTTCCTTCTGCTCCGAGGATCATCGGATGAGCGCCTACAAGGCCTATCCGGTGACGTGGGCACGCGTCGCGACGGTGCTCCGCCAGCAGGCCTCGCGGGGCGTGAAGAACGTCCACTTCACGGGTGGCGAGCCCACGATTCATCCGCAGTTCGTGGAGGTGCTCGCGCTCGCCAAGAAGCTCGGCATGCGCACGTCGATCGGCACCATCGGGACGATGATCGCTCGCCGCGACTTCGCCGAGCGCGCCATGCCCTTCCTCGACGAGGCCCTCTTCTCGCTCCACGGGCCGCGGGCCGAGATCCACGACGCCGTCGCGGGGCGCGTGGGCAGCTTCGAGCAGGTCTGCACCGCGATCACGAACGCGCGCGCGCTGCGCCCCGGCTTCCACGCGTACGTGAACACCGTCGTCACCCGCGAGAACGTGGAGGCGCTCCCCGACACGGCGGCGCTCGCCGACGCCCTCGGCGCCGAGCTCCTCGTCGTCTCCAACCTCACGCCCGAGGGCAAGGGGCTCGACGCGTACGAGCAGCTCGCCGTGGACCTGCCGACGCTCGCGCGCATCCTGCCGCAGCTCCCCGGGCGCGCCCCCCACGCGGTGGTACGCTTCTTCGGCACCCCGATGTGTGTCCTCGGCGAACACGCGTTCCTCTCGAACGATCTCCACTGGGATCCGCGCGTCACCGTCGAGTGGGCGAGCGCGCCGGGCAAGGTCGTCTTCGACGGCATCTACTCGTGGGCGCCCGACCGCAAGCGCGTGCACACGCGCGAGTGCGAGCGCTGCGCGCGGAAGGACGTCTGCATGGGCGTCTTCGATCGCTACGCCGAGCGCTTCGACACGTCGGCCCTGACGCCGTTCACCAAGGAGGGCCCGTGAGCGCCGACGGTGACGCCCCCGCCCTCGCGCCGAGCGCGAACCAGGTCTCGAGCGCCTACCGCGACCTGCGGAAGAACGTCGAGATCAACGTCGGCAAGACGTGCAACAACAAGTGCGTCTTCTGCATCGACGGAATGCCGACCAAGGAAGACCTCGCCTTCATCGACTTCGGCGTGATGAAGGCCGAGCTCGAGCGGTGGCGCGCCGAGGGGCACCTCTCGGTGGGCTTTCTCGGCGGCGAGCCGACGACGTACCCGAAGATCGTCGAGTCGGTCGCCTACGCGAAGGAGCTCGGCTTCACGCGCATCGCCCTCGCCACGAACGCGATGATGCTCCGGCGCATGGAGTTCCTCGACAAGCTCCTCGCCGCGGGCCTGACGCGCGTGACGATCTCGATGCACGGCCACCAGAAGAAGCTCGAGGACGAGCTCGTGATGGTGCCGGGCGCGTTCGAGAAGAAGTGCACGGCGATCCGCAATCTCCTCCAGCGCAAGCGCGAGGGGCACCTGGCCGACGGCGTCTCGGTGAACATCGTCCTCAACGCGAAGAACGGCCCGCACCTGCTCGGGATGATGAAGTTCTTCTTCGACACGATGGGTCTCGACGACCTGCGCGTGAACTTCGTGCGGCCCGAGGGTTACGCCGAGGGCAACGCGGATCTGGTCCCGACCTACACGGCCACGGTGCCGCTGCTGCTCAAGGCGATCCTGCTCAACGAGTATCACTTCAAGAAGACGTTCACGTTCGGCGGCTTCCCGCTCTGCGTCCTGCCCGAGGAGCTGCTCCGCAGCCGGAACCTGCTCTCGAAGTACTGCGGCGACATCTTCCGCGACCTCTCGACCGACTGCTCGATCCGCGCCGACGGCGAGTACGGCATCGCGACGTTCGAAGGCGGGCGTGCACGCTTCAACTGGCAGGACCGCAAGCGCTTCGATCTGAAGCATCACACGGACGCCTGCTCTCGCTGTGCGCTCACCGAGGTCTGCGAGGGCGTGTGGCGGGGCTATCTCGACATCTACGGCGACTCCGAGGTCGCGCCGCTCGTCTGGGAGCGCGGCGCCGCGCATCGCCACGCGCCTCGCGTAACGGACGCTCCGGCGCGGCGCGTCGGCGTCAAGCGCGGCTCGGCCAAGGTTCGCCTCGTGGTGCTCGATCGCGAATGACCTCGAGCGCGCTCCGCGGTCCGACGCTCAAGGTGATCTTCGTGGGGCTCGCGCTGGAGTGCGAGGTCCCGCTCGGCGATCGCGTGCTCGACGCCGCCCAGCGCGCGGGCGCGCCCGAGGGCTCGCGCTGCCGCGGCGTGTGCGCGTGCTCGACCTGCCACGTCTACGTCCGCGCCGGCGCCGAGCACCTCAGCGCGGCGGAGGAGGACGAGCGCGACGTCATCGAGCTCGCCTGCGAGGAGCCTCGCCCCGAGAGCCGGCTGGGTTGTCAGGCGCGCGCGGCCTCGGCGGGCACGGTGGAGATCGAGATCTCCGAAGAGAGCTTCCGCGCGTGGCTCGAGCTGGCGACTCCGGCCGAGCGCGAGCAGGCCGTCCAGCGATGGTCGGCCCGCTCTGGCGCGCGGTGAAGCTCCGGCGCGCGGTGAAGCGCGGCGTCGGTCAGCGCGAGACGGTGAGCGAGAACGTCGCCGCCGAACAGCTCGTCGGAGTGCTCGTGCGCGTGACCTGGATGTAGACGGTGTCGGGCCAGGTCTGGAGGCTCGACGTGTACCCCGACGGGCTGTTGTCGATCGTGTCGTTGAACTCGAACCGATTGAGCGCCGCGCCCGAGGACGCCGAGTCACCGCTGCCGTTGCAGACGAACGTGGAGCCCGAGCAGTTCTGGATCACGTGGACGGCGAAGGCGCCCGTGGGAGTCACGCTGATGGTCGGCGTGCCGCCGCGCCCGCCGGTGCCGCCGAACGCGGGGAACGATGCCGTGAACCAGGAGCTGTTCCCGACACCGATGGCCGCGCCGACGGTCATCGACTGGCCGGGGTTGAACGAGCCGAGCGCGCGCGCGCCGGCGCACGAGCCGCCGCCCCCGCTCGTGTCGCACTCGCAGCCGTTGCCGAGGATGTTGTCGTAGTTCGCCGTACCGCCCGCGCAGCCGGTGATCGCGCAGCCCGAGGCGCCGTTGCACGCCTGCGACGTGACGTTCGGCTGCGAGGGGCACAGCGACGCGCCGCCGTTGTCGGCGGTGCCGTTGCAGTCGTCGTCGAGCCCGTTGCACGACTCGGCCTGCGGCGTGCCGGGCGTGCAGGTCTGCAGCGTGCCGCCGACGCACGTCTGCACGGAGCGCTGGCAGATGCCCATGCCGCACGTCGTCTGGATCCCGGGGTTGTCGAGGTTGTCGCACGCGCCGGGCGTCATCCCGCTGCACGTGCCGGCGCGCGGCGTCTGGCACGGCGAGCTGCAGGTCACCTGCGGGACGGGGCTGCGCGGCTGCGACGGGCAGAGCGCATCCGGCGTGCGGCATGCGCGCGCGCCATCGCAGGTGGCCGCGCTCGAGTCGGCCGCGAGCTGCGGGTAGCACGCATTGCCCTGGAAGCCGGTGTAGTAGCCCATGCAGCTGAAGCCCGAGCACTCGTTGTCGGGGTCGGCGCCGGTGGGCACCGCGGTGCAGGTGCCTTCCGTCCCGGGCAGCGCGCACGATTCGCAGCTGCCGTTGCAAGCGCTCGTGCAGCAGACGTGATCGACGCAGGTCAGGCCCGTCTGGCAGTCGGCGCCGCGCGAGCACGTGGAGCCCGGCGGCAGATCGGGCACGCAGAACCCGATCTGGCAGTGGGCTGCCGCGATGCAGTCGCCGTCGGTGAGGCAGCTCGTCGGGCAAGCGCGGTCGCCCGTCATCTGCGGGTCACCGCCCGTGCACAGGACCGGGTTGTAAAGGCCGCAGCTCACGGCCTGCGTGGAGGCGTCGCACGACGTGTCGTCGTCGATGCCCGAGACGGCGTGGCACTCGTTCGACTCGCACGTGACGACGCCGCGGTGGCCCTGGCAGGCGCGCGGGTTGTCGCAGACGCGCGTGGGCGAGCCACCCCCGGGGCAGTTGGCGTCCGTCGCGCAGCAGGTGCCCGAGCCGCAGCAGAAGCCGTTGTCGCAGTGCGCGGTGCCGCAGTCGCTGTCCTCGTCGCAGGTGCCGCCGCTCGGCACGTCGGACACGCAGACGCCGGCGTCGCAGTGCGCGCTCGCGATGCAGTACGTGTCGTCGTCGGTGCCCGCCGGCGCGCACATCGTGGCGCACGTGGTGCCCATGTCGCCGCCTTCGGAGCACGTGTAGAGCGCGCAGTCGCTCGTCGTGCCGCTCTGGCAGGTCGCCGACACGCACATGCCGCCGACGATCGCGCTGTAGGTGCCGTCACCGTCGGGCGTGCAGCGACCGCTGCCGCAGTCGTTCGGGTTCTCGTCGACGCGGCTGTTGCAGTTGGTGTCGAGGCCGTCGCAGACCTCGTCGCGATCGGGGTGCACCGTCGCGCTGTTGTCGTTGCAGTCGGGGCCCATGCAGCCGACACCGACGCCGTAGTGATCCGTGTCCTCGTCGACGCAGCAGGGGCCGCCGACCGGCGCGCACACGTTCGCGTTCACGCCCGTGCCCGAGGCGTCGAAGATGCAGGTGAAGCCGCGCGGGCAGCTCGGGAACTCCATGTTGCAGCCGGGCAGGCACGCGTGCTCGCCGGTCACGAGGCGCGCGCAGAACGACTCCGCGTCGCAGTCCTCGTTCGTCGCGCACGCTTCGCAGGTCTGCACCGTCTCGTGCGGGCCCACGTCGTGCCCCGCGTCGGCGTTCGCGTCGTAGCTCGAGTCGCGCCCCACGTCGGGCGTGTTCGTGTCGGTCGCGTTCGCGTCGAAGGCGCCGACGTCACCGCCGCCGCCGTCACGGCGACCGCCGCCGGTGTCGGCGCTCGCGCATCCGGAAGCGAGCGCTCCGAGCGAAAGAGCCACGAGCGCAAGTCCGACGATGCGTCCCCACACACTGCATTTCATGATCGACGGCCTCCGGGATAGCGGCCTGTCGATGGTAACGCGAACCCCACGTCGACTGCGAGTCCCCCGCGTGGCAGTAGATGACGCGGTGCGGCGTGGGCGCGAGACGCCCGCTTTCAGGGCGCGCAGGACGCAGCCGGAAGGTAGCCGCGCTGACAGCACTCGTCGTGATCGGCGTAGCCGAGGGCGCACTGCTGCCGCAGCTGGGACTCGGTGATCTCGACCGTGTGCCCCTCGGCCGCGCCTTCGCTCGCATAGATCTGTGCGGCGGTCGTCGCTGCCTCGAGCGCTTCGAGCGCTTCGGGCTGCGTCGTCGAGAGGTCGTGCTGCTCGCCGGGATCGAGATCCATCTGGAAGAGCTCGTGCTCCGGCAGATGGCGCGGGTTGCCGGCGTTCGCCGTGATGAGCTTGAGCTCGTCGGTGCCGCGGTGCTCGCGCACGGCGGTCAGCACGTTGCCCTCGTGGCTCTCCTCGGCGAAGAGGCGCTCGCTGCCGTCGTAGAGGTTGCCGCCTTGCACGCCTTCCGGGACCGGCAGGCCTGCGTCGCGGAGCAAGGTCGGCATCAGGTCGATGCTCTGCACCCAGTGGCGCACCGTCGTGCCCGCGCGGCGGCCGCCCGGCAGGTGCACGAAGAGCGGCACGTGGATCTGCTCGTCGTAGAGCGTCGTGCCGTGCCAGAAGCCGCCGTGCTCGCAGAGCTCCTCGCCGTGATCGGCGGTGATGACGATCGTCGTCGAGTCGTAGAGCCCACGGCGGCGCAGATCGGCGACGAGCGCGCCGAACTGCTCGTCCCAGAACGTGATCTCTCCGTCGTAGAGCTCGGTCAGCATCGCCGCCTCGTCGGGCGACGGATTCGGGTGCGCGGCGCGGCCGTACGCCGTGCCGTCGTAGGGATGCCGGAAGTACGGATCGTGCGGGTCCATGTACCCGACGAAGAGCATCCAGGGCTGCTGCGCGTGCGCGCCGTTGTCGCTCCCGACCTCGTCGAGGAACGCGCTCACGTGGCGGTTCACGACGCTCGCGTCCTGGTACGCGGTGCCCGGCTGCACGCCGAGCGCGGCGTCGCGCACGGTCTCGATCTGCTGACGGAGGAACTGCACGAGCAAGAGCTTCGCCGCCGTGTCGTCGGCGCCGAGCACGAAGTCCGGCGAGAGGTACTCGTAGGCGTCGAAGCCCTGCTGGAAGTTGAAGTAGGGGCCGACGTTGTAGTTCGTGACGATGCCGTGCGTCGTGTAGCCGCCGGCGGCGAACGCCTCGGCCATCGTCGTGACCTCGTCCGGCAGGGACGCGCTCTTGGCCATCGTCACGTGCGACGAGGGGAAGCGGCCCGTCATGATCGAGGCGAAGCTCGGGCGGGTCCAGCTCGCGTTGCTGAACGCCTGCTCGAAGCGGATCGAGTCCTCGGCGAAGGCGTCGAGGTTCGGCGTGCGGCCCGCCGCGTAGCCGTAGCTCGGCAGGTGATCGGCGCGCAGCGTGTCGACCACGATGACGATCACGTTGCCCGCGCCCGCGGGGGCCGCGGCGCCGTGGACGACGTGCGGATCGTTCGTGCTCGGCTCGCCGATCGCGAGCGTGGTCGGCACCAGCACGGCGAGCACGGCGAGCACGAGCGTCGGCGTCGCGATCGGGCGCAGCAAGACCTTGCCGCGGCCGGCGACGAAGCGGAACGCGTAGAAGAGCGCGAGGTAGACGAGCGCTGCGCCGGCCGCGCACGCGAGCAGCACGCCGAGGCCCGGCAGCGAGCGCCACGCGAGCTCCTCGTGGAACACGTCGCGGCGAATCCGGAACGCCGTGAGGCCGAAGCCGATGCCGGCGCAGAGCCCGGCGATCCAGCGCGCCCACGCCTCCGCCTCGGGCATCGCCTCGCGCGCCATCCTGCGGCCCGACCACGCGAGCGCACCGCCGCCCGCGGCACCGACCGCGCCGCAGAAGAGCGCGTAGGCGATCGCGCCGTACGCCATGACCCACGGGCCCGCGCGCCCGGCGGCGGCCTGCACGACCACGCCGCCTTCGACGAGACCGATCACCAGGCCCGCGAGCATGCCCGCGCCGAGGCCGAGCTCGACGCCGCGGCGCACGTTCGGCCACGCGCTCTCGGGCGCGACCGGGATCGCCGCGATCGCCGGCTGCTCGCGATCCGGATCGTCGACCGTGAGGGAGGGCGCATAGCCGCTGCGGCGCATCAGCCAGATCGGCGCGCCGAGGATCGACACGCTCATCTCGACCGCGAACCCGATCGAGGGAATCAGTACCGCGATCGCCATCGGCACGCCGATCGCCGGCGAGGTGTAGAGCGCGACGGCCGTCGCCTCGCGCAGGCCGATGCCGTTGATCGAGACGGGCATCATCGTCGCGAGGATCTGCAGCGCGCTGCCGAAGAAGACCTCGCCGGTGCCGATCTGGTGCGCGCCGAGCGCCTGCGCCGTGCACACGTAGACGAAGAAGTGCGCCGCGTGCACGCCGATCGCGCAGAGCAGCGTGACGAGCAGGATGCGCGTCTGGCCGCGGTAGGCCTGCATCGCGTCGACGAGCGTCTGACCGCGCGTGCGGATGCGGGCCGGCAGGCGCGCCGCGATCGCCGCGAACAGGCCCGGCCGCACGAGCACCAGCACGCCGGCGCCCATGATGGCCGCGAAGGCCACGTTCACGAGCAGGACGCCGCTCGAGCCGATGATGCGCGCGCCGAAGAGCGAGCCGATCATCACCATCGCGCCGAACGCGAGCTGGCCGATGATCGTGTCGATGGTGATCGCGGCCGTCGTGCGGGCGAACTTGCCGGTGTGCGTGCCGACCTCGTAGATGCGCCAGCCCGCCAGGCCCGTGAAGCCGGCCGGTGAGAGCGCGCCGAAGAAGCGGCCGATGAGGAAGCTGCCGAGCAGGAACCGCCAGCTCGCGTGGATGCCCTGGCCGCGCAGCACCTCGCGGTAGCGCACGACGTTCAGCGCGACGCCGACGAGGTGCACGCCCAGCGCCGCGGCGACCCAGCCCCAGCCGAGCTCCGCGATCGCGTCGCCGAAGCTGCCGAGGCCCTGCTGCGCCGCGATCGAGCGGCCGATGCCGGCGAGGATCGCGAGGCTCACGATCGCCTTCACCCCGAAGATCACCCACCGACGCGGGCCTCCGCCGCCCGCAGGCCTGGCGCCGGAGGACGCCTGGGCCGGCGGGTCGGTCTTCGGGCTCTCGAGCGAGGAGATCTCGTCGGACATCGTGGCGGTCGTCATGTCCCGACCGTCTCTCCGAGGTCGGGCGGGGGGTCAACTTCGCGGCAAGCCGCGGGGAGGGGAGCGGTGTAGTAGAACCCGCGCGAATGTCGACGACCGATGCGCTGGCCGTGCTCTCCGCGCGCGCGCGCCTCCCGAGGGAGGGCCGAGCGTGACGTCTGGGCCCGGCACCGATATTCCGTCGGCGCGTCGATTCGCGCAGGCCGACCTCGTGCTCGTCCTCGCCACATGGACGATCGCCACGCTCGTGAACGTGGGCAAGGCGGCCCACGTCGACGACGGCGCCCACCTCGCGATCGCCGAGCACATCCTCGAGGATCCGCTCCATCCGATGCGCGGCACCGTCTTCTGGGGCGCGCACCCGGAGCCCATCCACGCGCTCAACCAGCCGCACCTCTTCTTCTACGCGATCGCGGCGGCGCTCTGGGCCTCGCACGGCTCGCTCGTGGCCGCCCAGCTCGTGCTCGCGCTCTTCGTGCTGCCGGGCCTCTTCGCGTTCCACGCGCTCGCGCTCCAGCAGCTCCGCGACCCCGCGCACGCGCGCCTCGCGACCGTGCTCGTCTTCCTCGGGCCGGGCTTTCTGCCCGGCCAGAACATCATGTGCGACGCGCCGCTCGTCTCGTTGATCTGCGTCGCGACGTGGGCGCTGCTCACCGCCGAGGGCGCGCGCCTCCTGCCTCGCCTCGCGATCGCGGGCGCGGCGATCGGGCTCGCGTGCCTCGTGAAGTACACCGCGATCGCGCTCCTGCCGCTCTTCGTCCTCGATGCGATCCGCGCGCGCGATGCGCGCCGTCTGCTTCCGCTCGGCATCGCGCTCGCGCTCCTCGCGGCCTACGCAGCGTTCAACGTCGCCGACTACGGCGGCGTCCACATCCTCGAGCGCCATCCCGGGGGCGTCGGCGACTTCGGGATCGCCGCGCGCATCGGCATCACGTTCGCGCGCGCAGCGCTCTTCGTGCTCACGCTCGGCGCGATCGCGGCGGCCCCCTGGGCGCTCACGCTCGAACGGCGCCCCTTCGCGATCGGCGCGGCCGTCTTCGTCGTGCTCGTGGTGGCCACGCGCATCGTGGCCGCCGTGGGCCCCGCCGAGATGCGCGACGAGCCCTGGGCCGTGACGCTCCTACGCACCTTCTTCTTCCTCTCCGGCGTGCTCGCGATCGCGCGCGTGAGCCGGTCCATCGACCTCGGGGATCGTTCCGACGTGCTCCTCGCCGGCTCGATCGCGCTGCTGACGGCCTTCGTGGTCGTGCTCTCGCCCTTCATCGCCGTCCGGCACGCGCTCCTCGTGCTCCCGGGCCTGACGCTGCTCGTCCTGCGGCGGGTGGAGGTCCCACGCCCGCGGTCGATCGCCCTGGGGATCCTGACGATCCTGATCGGGCTCGCAGTGGCCGGGGCCGACCGCGTGCAGGCCGATGCATACCGTGAAGCAGGGCAACGGTACCGTGAACGGGGTGCCACTCCGGGCCGCGTCTGGTTCGTCGGGCACTGGGGCTGGCAGTGGTACGCGGCCGACGCAGGCCTCGTCGCCTACGATCCCGGTGTCTCGGTTTTGGCCCCCGGAGACCTGCTCGTCCGGCCACGACTGCCGGATCCTCAGCCACTCGACCCACGGGACGAGGCGGTGCTGACCCCCGTCGACGAGACCGCGATGTCCCCTGGTGTCTCGGCGATCGCCCGCACGATCACGACTCGCCAGGGCTACTACGCCGTCTGGCAGGGGCTGCCCTACGGGCCGAGCGACGAGCCGCTCGAGACGTTCACGACCTACCGTGTAACGGGCTACGCAGCCGGGGCCGCCCAGTGAGCAATCGGCTTCCCGGTCGGCCTGTTCAGAGGCCTCCCCCGCGTGGCACGAGACGTGTACCCTCGCGTCGCCGGAAACTGGAGAGCGCGGCGTTTTCGGAGCAGCGTGCTAAGGCACGGCGCCGTCGAGGGCTCGACGAGAAAGAAACAACACACGGCGCGCCGAGCGGCACCTTGCTCCTCGGCACCGTGACGACCGAACCCAACTTCGAGGCCAAGGCAAGCGAATGAGTGAGATGCGACGTCTGAGCATCGTCATCCCGTCGTACAACGCGCGAGCGCTCCTGCGCCGCACGTTGCGAACGCTGGCGGTCGCCGCCCCCGAGGCCGAGGTCATCGTCGTCGACGGCGCGTCGCACGACGGCTCGCCCGAGATGGTCCGCTCGGAGTTCCCGAGCGTGAACCTGCTCGAGATGAAGAACCACGGCTTCGGTCACGCGACCAACCGCGGTCTCGAGGTCGCGACGGGCGAGTACCTGTTGCTCTGCAACTCCGATCTCTTCGTGAGCCGCAGCGCGCTCGAGACGATGAAGGCGCGCCTCGCGAGCGACAAGCTCCTCGCCGGCGTCGGCCCGGTGCTCCTCAACGAGGACGGCACCAAGCAGAGCGTCTTCGGCGCCTGGTACTTCCCGAACTGGCTGCCGATCAAGACGCCGACGCGTGTGCCGCTGATCTCGGGCGCCTGCCTGATGACCCGTCGCGACGTGCTCGAGGCCATCGGCGGTCTCGACGAGAGCTTCTTCCTCTACAACGAAGAGTGGGACTGGTGCGCGCGCGCGATGCGTGCGGGCTACCACCTCGAGCTCATCCCCGACGAGGTCGTGCACGTCGGCGGCGGCTCCACCTCGCGCAGCCCCGAGCTGCGGCTCGAGGCGCAGCGCGGCTTCCTCTACCTCGCGCAGAAGCACTGCCCGGACGTGGTCCTGCAGGGCCTACGTCGTGCGATGCAGTTCGAGGGCTGGAGCTACAAGCGCATGGACCCGCGCCCGCGGCACCGTGCGATGTGGGCGCAGCTCGAGTCGCTGAGCGCGCGCGAGGCGTACCTCGAGAGCCCGTTCCCGCTCTCGGGCCGCGGCAAGGCGCCGGCCGAGCCCGAGCACTGGCGTGGTCGCTTGCCGGCCGTGGAGCGCGAGGTCGAGCGCGAGAGCGTCACGGCCCGCCACGCGGTGAGCCGCGTCGAAGCGGCCGAGGAGTCGGGGCGCATCGAGACGCCCGTCGCCAAGGACGGCGTGCGGCGCATCGAGCGCTCGCGCGTCGTGCCGCTCCGCGCGCCCAAGCTCGCGCGCGCCGGTAGCTGAGCGCGGTCGGGCTCCGCGTGACGAGCGCTCGTTCGTGACACGAGGCCTTTCTTCGTGAGCGAGAGCGCGCGTCGCTGGCTGAGCCTGCTCGCGCTCGCGCTGGGCGTGGCCGGCGTCGCCTATCTCGTGCACGAGACGGGGCCTGAGCGCGTCTGGCAGACGATCGTCCTGGGCGCGTGGACGCTGCCGCTCGTGATGCTCGGCGACGCGGGCTACTTCGCGTGCGAGGCCCTCGCGCATCGCTCGGTGCTCGGAAGCGGCGCCGCGGCGATCCCCGGGCGCGTGTTCGTGCGATCGACGGCGCTCGTGTACGTGGTCGGCGCGCTCTTGCCGCTCGGGCGCGCGGGCGCCGAGGTCGCGCGCGCCGCCACGTTCGCCCCCTACGTGGGCGCGGGGCGCAGCACGGCCGCGGGCACCAACGTCCAGGTCGCGGCCTTCGTCGGCAACACGTTCATCTCGAGCGTCTGCCTCGTGGCGTGCCTCGTCGCGCTCGGCGCGCACTGGCTCACGGGCCTGCTCGCGGTGAACGGCAGCGTCACCTTCGTGCTGGCCGTGGTCGCCTGGGCGCTCTTGCGTCACGACCGGCTCGGGAGCGCGATCGCCAAGCGCTGGCCCGGCCTCGCGGCGCGCTTCGAGGGCCTGGGCGAGGGCCTCCGCGCCAGCCGCGGCGAGCTCCTGCGCGCGATCGGATTCGCGTGCCTCGCGCGCGTGGTGCAGGTGGGCATGTACGCGGCGCTCCTCGTCGCGGTGGGCATCACGCCCTCGCTCCTCGGCGCGCTGCTCGCGCTCGCCGTGCACCTCGTCGGCGCCGGTTTCGGTGATCTCGTGCCGAACCAGGTCGGCGTGCTCGAGGGCGCCTACCGCGTGTTCGCCGACGCGCTCTCGCTCGGCGACGATCCGGCGCGCGCCGTGTCCATCGCGCTCTTCGCGCGCGTCTCGCAGATCGGGATCGCCTCGATCTCGATGATCGGGCTCGGCCTGACGCGCGGGAGCAAGCCGGCGGCGGCGTGAGCGCTCGCCAGCGCTCGCCCGTGAGCGAGTCCGAGGCGATCGACCGCGGCGTGGTTGCCGTAGAAGAGGTGGCTGCCGAAGGCGCGCTCGCGCACGAGCGTCATCAGCGCGGGCCCCGCGTCGAAGAGGCGAGCGATGGCTGCGCCGCGCGCGCCGCCGAGGGTCTCGGCGAGCACGCCCGCGACCACGTTCGCCCAGTAGTGATAGGTGTCGCCCAGCGGATCGCCGCCCTGCGAGAGCGCTGCCGGAAAACCGGCGATGCTGCGCCCCACGTCGCAGCGGCGATCGAGCCCGCGCCGCGCCTCTTCCCCCAGCGCCCGCACGTCGCGCTCGCGCGCGAGCTGACGCGTCGCGAGGTGGAGCGCGAGCAGGGCCGTCCAGATGTCGGGCTCCGCGGCGAGGGCGAGCGCGAGCTGCTCGGCCACCGAGAGTGGCGGCGCCTCCGACTCCGCGTGGGCCTCGAGCCGCGCGAGCAGGGCGAGCGCGCTCGCTCGCGGGAGCGTCTCCGAGGGAAGTCGCGCCGCGTGATCGTCGGCGAACGAGACCAGCGTGGCGACGACGCGTACGGGCGTGCTCGTGATCCGAAGCGGGCGATCGCCGAGGGCGGCCACGAGCGCATCGAGCTCGGCCTCGCGCTCCACCACCTCGCGCGGCGCACGCGCGCGATCGGCCTCCACGCGCGCGCGGTACTCGGGCCAGCGCGGCATCGCGGGCGAGGTCGCCACCGCCACGAACGAGCGGGCCGCGAGCGAGAGATCGCGCAAGGTCACTGGTTCGCCGAGCTCTGCATCCAGGCGAGCACGTGCGGCGCCTGCTTCACGGCGCTCGCGAGCGCGCTCTCGAAGCCGCCGCCCACGCCGACGAGCGCGAGGCACTCGACCCCGAACAGGCGCCAGTTGCAGAAGCCGGCGCGGAGCGGCGCGCGGAACGTCATCGGCGCGTTGCGCTCGACCCACCAGTGGCCGCCGAACGCGCACAGGTAGCCGATCGCGACCGCGGCGATCGCCATCCACGGCGTGCGATCGAGCGCCGAGAGCGCGAAGCCCGCGAGGCACACCGCCGAACCGAGGAAGTGCAGGCGCCGGGTCATCGGGTGCTGGTGATGGAGCAGGTAGTGGGCCCAGAACTCGCGGAACGAGATGCGCTCCGGCACGGGCGTGGTGCCGGGCGTCTGCGTGGCGGTGGCGATCGTCATGGGGCCGAGCGTAGGTCACGCTGCCGCGACCTCGCGGCCGCTCTCCGCCGAGTGGTCCGCCGGGTCGGCTCTCCGGGCGGGCCGCGGCCCCGAGCGGTCGTGGTCGCCGAGGGAATGCGGGGCTCGCCGCGGGGTTGATCCCTCGTCCGCGCTCGGTACGCTTGCCGTGATGATCTCCCCTCTGCGCCCGCTCTTGCTCGCGGCCCTCGCCGCGCTGGCGCTCTCTGCGCCCTCGGCCGTGTCTGCGCAGGAGATGAGCGACCGCGCGATCGATCGCTGCACGCGCGCTGCGGTCCGCATCCAAGTGGACGTCGCGGGCGGCAGCAGCGTCGGCTCGGGCAGCATCATCGACGCGCACGGCTACGTGCTCACCAACTTCCACGTCGTGGGCAACGTGCGGCACGGCAGCCACGGCGGGCCCGGCAGCTTCTACGACGCCGAGCACGTGCAGATCGCGACCGTGAGCTCCGCGCGCGATGCCGCCACCACGCGCTACCTCGGCCGCGTCGTGCGCGGGGACGTGCGGCTCGACCTCGCGCTGATCCGCATCGTCGCCAACGCTGACGGCACGCCGCTCGCGGCCGGCACCACGTTCCCCACGGTCCCGATGGCCGACACCGAGGCGCTCCAGCCGGGCTCGAGCCTGTGGGCGTTCGGCTTCCCGATGGGCGTGCGCACGATCAACGTCACCGGCGGCCACATGACGGGCTTCCAGATGGGTGGCGCGAGCGGCACCGACACGCCGCTCGTCTCGTGGATCCGCACCGACGCCGAGTTCAACCCCGGCAACTCCGGCGGCATGCTCGTCGATCGCCAGGGCCGCCTCGTCGCCGTGCCCACGGCGGTGGTCTCGAGCGGCGACACGCTCGAGCCGATCGAGCTCGCGCGGCCCGTCGAGCGCATCCCGAGCGAATGGTCGCATGCGCTCGCGCACGCGCCGATCGATGATCAGATCGTCACGGGCATCACCGCGCTCACGGCCGGGATCGACCTCGTCGACCACGCGGTGGGCGACACCGGCGGCATGGACGGCGCCGAGGTCTTCTACTACCGCGTGCCCGACGAGCGCCCGGCGATGGTCACGGCGACGCCCTCGCTCCCCGTGGGCCTCATCGGCCCGAGCGGCGACATCGGTCGAGAGGGTCGCGGCGGCGTGCAGATCTACCCGCAGGATCCGACGGGGCTCACGCTCGCGGTGTTGGTGCCGCGCTCGGAGGACGGCGCACCCGTCGAGTTCACGCTGCACTTCGAGCAGACGACCGCGCCTCCGCCGCCCTCGGTGGCGGGATATCCGCCCGTGCCGCCGGGCTATGGCTACGGGCCGCGCGGTCCCTATCCGCCGCGCTACGGCGGCCGCACGCCGCCGCCGACCGCCGTCGCGGGCCCGCCGGTGTCGGTGCACGGTCGCGTGATCGATGCGAGCACCGGCGCCGCCGTGCCCTCGGCGACCGTGATGGTCGCGCGCCCGGGCGTGGATCTCGCCTCGACGCTCTCGCTCGTGCAGGTGGGCCGCCTCTCGCAGGCGCAGCTCCAGACGTACCTCGTCGCCACCGCGCAGACCGACGCCGAGGGCTACTACACGCTCGCGAACGTCCCGCGTGGCCGCTTCGGCGGTGCCGCGGTGATTCCCGGCTACGCGCCCGCGATGATCACGCTGAGCATCGGCCCCAGCGAGCCGGCGTTGATCGAAGCGCTCCCGATCCAGCTGAGCCACTGAGCGGCTCGAGCGACCGCCCCCCGTCAAGGCAGCGCGCCGCGCCTCCGATCAGCCCCAGGGGCTCGGCGGCGCGCCGGCGCCCGGCGCGGCACCCGGCATCGTGCCGGGCGCTCCCACCGACGCGACCCCGGCCTGACTCGCGGCATTGCGCAGATAGCCTTGCAGATCCTCGATCTTGTCGAGGTCGTTCGTGACCACGACCTCGCGCCCGCCCTCCAGCGTGATCTGGATCTCGAGGTGCATGCCTTTGGTGTGGAGCGTGCGCCGCTCGTAGACCTGCGAGACGTGGACGCCGCGCACCTCCGCCCAGCGAACGACGAGCGGTGCGCGGAACGGGCGCTCCCACACGAAGCCGTTCTGGTGAATCGTGAGTGTCTGGCGCAGCTTGTAGGCGGGCCATGCCACGACGAGCGGCACGACCACCACGGCCAGCACTCCGTTGCCGGCGCGGGCCCAGTCGCCGGTGAACGGCGCGCTCACGACGGCCCACGCGCCGAACACGAGCATCAGCGTGCCGAGATACCAGAGGTAGCCGCCCGCCGCGAAGCGGCCCTTGTGGGTGGAGAGCGCGGGGCCGAGATCGTTCATCGTGGTCTCCTGGGTCAACGGATCAGGAACGAGAGGAGGGTGGTCGTCCCGAGCGAGAGAGCGAGCGAGATGCCGACGGCTGCGCCCATCGAGACGTAAAGCGTGCGCGTGTAGCGCTCCATCCCTTCCCGCACGCGCCGGGCCGTTCCCGCGGCACGCGCCTGGCGATCGGCGAGCTCGCGGTCGAGGCGAGCACGTCGATCGTGCGCGACCTGCTCGGTCACGAGGTTGTCGGCGGCGCAGTAGCCGCAGCGGATGAAGCCGGCTCGACCGTCGCGGGGCAGATCGCCACCGCAGGAACGGCAGCGCAGCGAACCGCCCTCGGCGAACGAGGGGCGCGCCTCGAGCGTCGGCTGCACCTCGCGGACGAAGCGGCCCATCGCCCACAGGAACCCGCCCGTGACGCCGCCGAGGATCGCGATCAGGTGAAGGGGCGCCGCGAGCGCCGACACGAGCGCGGCGATCCGCGCGGGGCCCTGGAGATCGAGCGCGTGCGCGAGGCTCGTCAGCGACGCGAGGACGCCGACGAGCCCCATCAGCCCGATCATCGGCAGGACGCTCTTCTTCCAGGTGTCGAGCAGGCGCGCGTACGCGAGCGCGGGGCCCTCCTCGGCCTGCTCCGCCCAGCGGATCTGCGCGAGGCGTGCGCGCAGGCGCGTGACCCGCGCCGCGGCCTCGGCGGGGAGCTCCTCGGTGGCACCACAGAACGTGCATCGGAGAGACGAGTGCGCGAGGATCGCGACCGGCGCGACCTCGCTCATCGGGGCCCCACACCGGGCACACGGAATCGGGATCTGCTCGGCGCCGTTCACGCGAGGTCGCCTACGCGCGCGCGGCCAGGTGCTGGGCGGCGGCCTGTTCGATGCCGCGCGCCGCCGCGTCCATCGCGAGGAGCAGCTTGTCGCCGTGGCCGAACGCCATCGCGGACATGTCCGTGCAGCGGAACGTGAGCACGCCGCGGGCGCCGATCACGTGCACGTAGTGCTCGCCCGCGAACAGGCGCATGCCCTCCGCGATGGCGGGCGCGATACGCGGGTCGTTCGTCTTCAGGGCCAGCACCGTGTCGAGCATCGGATCGCCGAACGAGGCCGGAGGCAACGCCAGCTGGGGCTCGGGCCGCATGTACTCGTTGGGCGTGCGCAGCGTCACCTCGAAGTCGGGGAACGGCGCCTGCACGCCGACGATCAAGCGCATGTCGAGCCACCGCATCACGTCGCGCGAGAGGAGATTGTCCTCGACGCGGAGGCGATCGACGTAGACGAGCTCCACGCGCCGGCCGCCGGGCGTGCCCTCCATCCGCAGCTCGATGTCGGGGCGGCTCGGCCTGCTCAACACGTTTCGGCTCATGGCCTGGCCGAGGTCCTGCCATCGGTTCGTGTAATAGAAGTTGAAGTTGGGATCGCCCTGCACGAGCGCCAGGCCCATGCGTTGCGCGACGGCGCCGGCACGCGCTTCGGTGTGCTGCTGCTCGGTTGCCGCCGCGGCGCCCATCATCCTCTGACGATAGAAGTAGGTCGCGCCCACGAACCCGATCATCACGAGCACCCACACGAAGGGCATCAGCGTCGCCATGGGCGCACCTTGTACCGCGACGGCGTGCGGACGGCTCGCGTGGAATGGGTCGCGACGCGATCTCGCGCCGGGACTCCCGTGATCGTGCAGCGCTACGGCGAGAGTGCGCGAGCATCGGATCGCGATCGAGCGCGGCGGCGGCACGAGCAGTCGTGCTCGTGTCGGCGGGAGGAGCGCACGACGCCACTCGTCCGACGCCACTCGTCGCCTCTGGGGGATCCGCGGCAGGACGACACGGCGGGTCGGCGGCCACTCCCGTCCCAGGTGACGAACGCGCTCGCGTGATCTAGACCCGCCCCCATGTCGAAGGCGCGTCAGCTCGTGGTCCTGGCTCTGGCGGGGGTGATCGGTTGCGGCGGCGGGGGCGGCGGCGGCACCGAGCCGCACACGGCGCCTCCACCTCCGGCGACGACATCGGGAGGCGACGCCACGAGCGACGCCGATGCGACGCCGCTGCGCTTGCCCACCGACGTCACGCCCACGCGCTACGCGCTCACGGTCGCGATCGACCCCGCGCAGCAGGTGTTCACCGGCGTCGCCGAGATCGACGTCACGCTCGAGCACCGCCAGTCGCGCATCTGGATCCACGGCCAGCACCTCACCGTCTCCGAGATCGTCGCCACCGAGTCGGGCCGCGAGCCCATCACCGGCGAGTGGCGCAGCGTCGACGACGAAGAGGGCATCGCGCGCGTCGTGCTCGAGCGCCCCGTCGGCCCGGGCAACGTGCGCCTGCGCATCCGCTACACCGCGCACTTCGACGAGGCGCTCGAGGGCCTCTACCGCGTCGACGTCGGCGAGGACCACTACGCCTTCACGCAGTTCGAGTCGATCGCCGCGCGCAAGGCCTTCCCCTGCTTCGACGAGCCGCGCTTCAAGACGCCCTTCGACGTCACGCTCGTCGCGCCCGAGGCTCTCGGCGCGTTCGCGAACACGCGAGAGCTCGAGGTGGGCACGGCGGGCAACGGCCTCACGAGCCACCGCTTCGCGACGACCGAGCCGCTGCCGACCTACCTCGTGGCGTGGGCCGTCGGTCCGATCGACGTCGTCGAGGGCACCATCCCGCCCTCGAGCGTGCGCTCGACGCCGCTCCCGTTCCGCGGCCTCGCGCCGCGCGGTCGCGGGCCCGAGATGGCGTTCGCGATGCAGCACACGCCGGCCATCGTGCAGGCGCTCGAGGAGTGGTTCGGCATCGCGTACCCGTTCGACAAGCTCGACATCGTCGCCGTGCCGGACTTCGCCGCCGGCGCGATGGAGAACGCGGGCCTCGTCACGTTCCGCGACTCGCTCCTACTTCTGTCGGCCGACCCGCCGGTCTCGCAGCAGCGCGCCTACGCGTTCGTCATGGCGCACGAGCTCGCCCACCAGTGGTTCGGCGACCTCGTCACGATGGCGTGGTGGGACGACCTCTGGCTCAACGAGGCGTTCGCGAGCTGGATGGAGACCGGCATCGTGCAGCGCGTGTTCCCCGAGTTCCACGCCGAGCTGACCGAGCTGACGACCGAGCTCGAGGGCTTCGAGGCCGACTCGCTCGCGAGCGCCCGCCAGATCCGCCAGCCCATCGAGTCGCGCCACGACATCGCCAACGCGTTCGACGGCATCACCTACAGCAAGGGCGCGAGCGTGATCATGACGCTCCAGCACTGGCTCGGGCCGGACGCGTTCCAGCAGGGCATCCGCAGCTATCTCGCCGCGCACGCGCGCGGCAGCGCGACGACGGCCGATCTCGTGAGCGCGCTGTCGGCGGCGAGCCACCAGGACGTGGGCCCCGTGCTCGACGCGTTCACGCTGCGCCCGGGCATTCCGCTCCTCGCCACGACCGTGACCTGCAACGAGGGCGCGCCGGCGACGGTGAGCTTCGCACAGAGCCGCTACCTGCCGATGGGCTCGCACGCAGAGAGCGCGATGAGCTGGCCGGTGCCGCTCTGCGTGCGCTACGGCGTGACGAGCGCCGGTGCGCATCCGACGACGACGGTGCAGACGACGTGCGGTGTGGTGTCGGCGGACTCGCCTTCCATCACGCTCGAGGGGAACGCCTGCCCCGCGTGGGTGCAGCCGAACGCGGACGGAAGCTCGTACGCGCGCTTCACGCTTCCGGACGAGTGGCTCGCGCGCCTCGCGACGGCGATGAGCGCCGCGACGCCGCGCGGCGGCACGCCGATGCTGAGCGATCGCGATCGCGTGACGGTGGCCGACTCGGTGGGCGCGGGCTTCCAGGCGGGGCGCATCCCGTTCGGCTCCGCGCTCGGCACGCTCGCGCCGCTCGCGAGCTCGACGAACCGCTTCGTCGCCACGGCGCCGACGGGCCTGCTCTCGTTCGCGCACGACTACCTGCTCGAGCCCTCGGACGAGGCGGCCTTCCAGCGCTACGGCAGCCAGCTCTACGCCTCGCAGCTGCGCACGCTCGGCTGGGCGCCGCGCCGCGGGGTGACCGAGGACGGCGACACGCGCCTGCTCCGCGCGGCCGTGCTCACGTTCCTCGCGCTCGAAGCGCGCGACGCGGGCGTGCGGCGCGAGGCCGCGCGCCGCGGTCAGGCCTACGTGGCGGGCGGGACGATCCACGCCGACGCGGTGCCGACCGATCTCGCGGAGCTGGCGCTGACGGTGGCGGTGCAGGAGGGCGATGCCGCCTTCTTGGACTCTCTGTTGTCGATCCTCGGCACGAGCGAGGACGCCGTGGTGCGCGGCAACATCCTGCGCGCGATCGCGCAGGTGGACGACGACGCGCTGCGCCCGCGCGCGCTCGCGCTCGCGCTCGACGAGCGCCTCCGCGTGAACGAGGTGTTCCGCCCCATCTCCGGCCAGTTCGGCGATCCGGCGGGCCGCGACGCGGCGTGGACCTGGCTCCAGGCCAACTACGACGGCCTGCGCCAGCACATCGGCCCCGAGTACGCGGGCTACCTGCCGCTCGTCACGGCCGGGTTCTGCACGCACGCGCGCGCCGAAGAGGTGCGCGCCTTCTTCGCGCCGCGCATGGCCGAGACCAGCGGCGGCCCGCGCAACCTCGACGGCGCCGTCGAGGAGATCGAGCTCTGCGCGGCCCGCGCCGACGCGAACCGCGAGAGCGCCCGCGCGTTCTTCCGCGCCGCGCACCACTGACCGCTCGCGTCGTCGCCCGTGCTGCGAGGGCGATTGGCGGTGGTCGGGTCAGCGATGAAGGAACACGACGAACGACCGGAGGCAGCTCCCGGTCGCTCGTCGTGGCCAGGGCGTTCCGAGCAGCGCCTCGGACGAGGCGTCATCGCGGATCCCGTCGATGCGCACCTCCGCGATCGGGGGCGCCCCTCCCGCACAGTCCGCGAGGAAGAGCTTCACGCCGTGCGGCCCTGGCGAAGCGAGCGCCGGGCTCAAAGAAGCACGGATCTGCGGCACCAGTGGATGGGCCAGCGCCCAGTCACGCAGAGCGATGGCGTCGGCATGTGCGGAAGCAGGTCCGAACGCGATGAGCGGTCCGTGCACCGAGTGCCACTCGGCGAGGCCGAGCGTGGGGTCGTGGTCTGCGTGGTCCGCGAAGCGCCCGTCGCGATACCCGAGCTCCAAGATCGCAGGCGCAGTCGTGCTCGCCCAGAGGTGCGCGACGGACTTCGCCGCCGCGTCGTCGCAGGCAGACGGGCCGGCAGCGCAGTCCCAGAGCGCTCCGAGGCCGGGAACCCCGTTCAGCGCGATGCCGATGTCGACGTGCCCGCGCCCCGCATCCGCATGCAGTTCGGCCGTTCGAACCGCGCCGAGCGGGCTCCGCATGCGCACCCCGTCCCGCTCCCAAGTTACGCCCGTGAGCTCCTCGAGCTCCGTCACCAGGGCTCTGGCGACCCGCTCGGCCCAGGCGCTCGTGTCCGCGGCTTCCGGCATCGCTCGATTCTGCCCGAAGCCCGGGCGCGCGCCTGAAACCGCGCCAGCGAGGCTTCCGCGACTGGTTGCCGCCCATTCGGCGGCCGTGCTAATCCGCGCTCGGTTTCCCGCATGAATCGCCGTTTTCTCGCGCTCCTCGCCGCCTCGGTCGTCGGATCGATCGCGCTCGCTTGCTCGGGCGGCGACGGCGATCAGGGCGGCGGCAGCCGGGCGGACGAGCCGCGCGTGCACGGCCTCACCGAGGAGCAGGCGGCGCAGACGCTCGCGAAGATCGGCGATCACACGATCACGGTCGGCGAGTTCGCCGAGGCGATCGCCAACAAGGGGCCTTATCTCTCGGCTCGCTACAACAGCCCCGAGCGCCGTCGCGAGCTGCTCGACCAGATGGTGCGCTTCGAGCTGCTCGCCCAAGAGGCGCACGCGCAGCACTTCGACGAGGCGCCCGAGGTGCGGCGCACCGAGCAGCAGCTCGTGATCCGCCGCTTCCTCGAGCACGAGTACGAAGAGCGCATCCAGCCCGAGGACATCACCGACGACGAGGTGCGCGCGTACTACGAGGCGCACCCGGCGGAGTTCCACCAGCCCGAGCAGGTCCGCATCAGCCACATCCTGTTCACGCGCGAGGCCGACGCGCAGCGTGTGCTGCGGCAGCTCCAGGCGAGCCCCTCCGACGTGCGCCTGTTCCGCCAGCTCGCCGAGCAGTTCGACACCGACGCGACCACGCGCGACCGCTTCGGCGACGTGGGCTTCTTCTCTCGCCCGGCCGAGCGTCGCGACGGCGAGCCGACCGTGCCGGACGAGGTCGCCACGGCGGCCTTCTCGCTCGAGACGATCGGCGCCGTCTACGGCGAGGTCGTCCACAGCGCGCGCGGCTTCGAGATCGTGAAGCTCACGGGCCGCCGCGGCGCGCTCGATCGCTCGCTCGAGGAGTCGTCGCGGCCCATCCGCAGCCGCCTCGTGCGCGAGCGGCGCGAGCACGAGATCGAGGCGCTCGTGGAGCGGCTCACCGCGGAGGCCGACGTGGAGGAGCACCTCGACGTGCTCGACGACATCCACATCGAGGACGAGGGCGGCAGCTACCCGGCGATCCCCGAGGGCGCGGTCGACGGGCCGGTCTCGCCGCGCTTGCCGCCGGGCGCGCCGGTCCCGCAGCCGCCCACGACGGGGGTGACGCCGTGAAGCACGTTCGTGTGGCCTTGGTGCTCGCTTCGCTCGCGGGCGCGCTCGTGGCGCCCTTCGTGGCCGTGCAGCCGACGGAGGCCGACGTCATCGAGCGCGTGGTCGCCGTGGTGAACGACGACGCGATCTTCCTGAGCGAGCTGCGCGAGAAGGCCGCGCCCTACCTCTCGCGCGCGATGGGCGCGCCGACCGAGGCGCAGCGCCTGCAGGCGATCCGCCAGATCTACACGCAGGTGCTCGACCACCTCATCGACCAGAAGCTCGTCGAGCAGGCGGCCGAGGAAGAGGAGATCACGGTCACCGACGCCGACGTCACGGCGGCGATCGACAACGTGCGCCAGCAGTCGGGCCTCACCGGCCAGGCCTTCTGGAACGCCGTGGCGCAGCAAGGCTTCGGCACCGAAGAGGAGTACCGCGAGGACATCCGCGCGCAGCTCGTGCACTTCCGCCTTCTGAACGAGCGGATGGGCAACCGCGTGAACATCACCGAAGAGGACGTGCAGCAGCGCTACGACGAAGAGGTCGCGCGGGCTCGCCGCACGGCGCACTTCGACGCCGCGCAGATCCTCTTCCCGGTGGGGGACCACGCGTCGGCGTCGGAGATCGCGCGCGTTCGCCGCGCGGCCGAGGCCGTGCGGGACGACATCGAGGACCAGGACGACTTCGAGGACGCGATGGCCGACCACGGCGGCCGCGAGCTCCACAACCTGTCGCAGGGCAGCCTCGACACCGAGCTCGAAGAGACGCTGATGAACCTCGAAGAGGGCGAGGTCAGCCCCGTCGTGCGCGGCAGCCGCGGCTTCTTCGTGTTCCTGCTCCGCGCGCGCCACTACGCGTCGGAGTCGGTCCCGAGCTACGAGAGCGTTCGGATGCAGCTCTACAACCAGATGCGTCAGGACGCGATGCAGCGTCAGGAGACCGCGCTGATGGAAGAGCTGCGTCGCGACGCCTCGATCCAGCGCCTCCTCGACGAGGAGTGACCCCGGTCGCGGGTGATCGAGTCCGATCGCGGAGGCGGTGTACCTGCTCGAGCTCCGCAGTCCCTCACCCTAGCCCTGGTACGAAAATGACGTTCTAAGTTGCGGTATCTGCTGGGCTCACGTCGCGTTCGGTGACGCTGACGTGCAGGCCCATGCTCTCCAAGCGTTGGACGAGGCGGTCGACGGTTCGTCCTCGGTCGCGCCGGTCGAGATAGGTCGCGCCGAGGTCTGCGTACGCGACCCGGCCCGTCAGCATGCGGTGGACCGCGCAGATGATCTTGTTCGCGATCGCGATCGCCGCGCGCTTGGCGCCGCGGGCAGCTCGGAGCCGGTAGTACTTGTCCCGCAGGTACGTGCCCTTCGTGTTCGCGGCGCCCAGCGCGGCTCGACCAGGGTGGTGGTCGCGCACGTTGCCGCTGCGGCGCTGGCACCGAGCCGCTTGCCTGCGCTCACCCGTTCCCCGGGAGCACACCGGCCCAGGCTGCGAGGTTGGGCTCTGCGAAGCGTGTCATGTCCACGCCGGTCTCCGACAGGATGTCCCGGCTCCTTGGCGGTCGACGCCGGGGATCGTGTCGAGCAGGTCGACCTCGGCTCGATGCGGCTCGAAGCGAGCTGATCTCGGCGTCGAGCTTGGCGATGTGTCCGTCCAGAGCGTCGACGAGGTCGAGCTCCATCTGCAGGAGCTTGTGGTGCGGAAGGAGAGTTCCTCGAGCGCCCGAACGAGGGTGGGGATCTTCTTGCGCATCGCGCCGCGCGCCAGTTGTGCGATCTGCAGCGGCGTCGCGTGCCTGCGATGAGCGCCGCACCATCGCCAGCCCGACACGCCGAGGATGTCGGCGATGACGGCGCCGCTTCACGTTCGCCGTGACGAGCACCTTCTGCAACCGGTTCAGCTGACGCGAGCGCCTTGCACCAAGCTCCGCCGAGAGCGCGTGAGGTCACGAAGGCGCGAAACCCGCCGTCGGCACGAAGCTCTTGCGCAACAAGCCCCACTGAAGAAGCTGCGCGATCAGCGCGCGTCGTTCAGTCCGTCTTGCGACCGGGCACCTTCTTGATGGGTGCGCGTTCACCCCAGAGGTCGAGCGCTGGTGCTGCTCCAGCGCCGCGTACACCGGCAGCCAATACGACCCCGTCCCCTCCATTGCGACGTGGTCACGCGGTGCTGCAGCAGCCACGCGCACAAGTCGCGAAGGCCGTCCGTCATCGCCGAGAACTCGCCGCTCGACGGCCTGCTACGCAATCTCGACGATCAGCGCACAAGCGACCACCGTCAGCTGGTGCACGTCGAGCCCACACACGCGCTCCGACACGACTTCCATCTCGCACCTCCAGAGTGGAGCGGATGCGCCGGGTGCAGCAGGTACAGGAACGATCCTGGTACTCGGCCTCCCCCTCGCGGGGCGCGCCAACAACAGATACCTTCAGCGCTGCACGGACCAGTCTCTCCCGCGGGCTGTGAACTCCATTGGGACTTGCGGTCTTGGTCCGGTCGCACCGCTCCACGATCGTGAGCATGCGGCTGGTCCGTGCGCCTTCCCGCCCCTCATTTTCAACACCGCCAGGTGCGCGGCAGCGCATCAAATCTCTCCCGCTTAGCGGGAGAGAGCTGGGCTGCGCCGGCGTAGCCGTTCACCGGGTCGCGGGTAGTAGCGACGGCATGAGCGTGCCTTGCTGAACTGCGCGACAGGCGTCGACGAGGAAGGCGAACACGGACGCCTTCTGCTGGCGTCGAGTCTGCGCGACGGTCATCACGCGCGACGCGAAGAGACAGCCGCGCTCGCTCTGCGAGCCCTGCGAGGTCTTGCGCCAGAGCACGAAGGGCCGGAGCGCACGCTCCGCGTGGTTGTTCGTGGGATCGACGCCCGGCACGCGGGCGAAGGAGAACAGCGCCTCGCGGTGCGCGAGCGCGTCCTCGCATGCGCCGGACACGCCGCGAAGACGGAGCTCGGCGCCGCGGGCGAGCAGGTTCGTGATCGCCACCGAGTAGTAGTCGTCGACTCGCTGCGCGAAGACCGCGCGGGTCATCGTTCCGTCGCGGATTCGATGCCACTCGCTGAGCATCGCCTGCGCGAACAGGAGCAGATGCTGGCCCAGCTCGCGGCCCTCGTCGTTGCGCTCGGAGAACGCGACGAACTTGCGGACGAGGTGCGCCCAGCAGACCTGTCGTCGCTCCATGGCCCAGAATCCGAACTGCGAGCCGCGATCCGTGACGAGGAAGCCGGTGAGGCTGTCGAGGAGCGCGCGCACCGTCTTCGCGGTGCCGTCCGACGTGATGAAGAAGACCGTCACCAGCTTGGTGGCGATGGTCCACACGGGCGCGAGCACACCGCGCACTCGCCACGTACTGCCGTCGAGATGCTTCACGCGTCGGCCGCGAACGTGCGCGACCGCCGCATCGACCGGCACCGCGATCGCATTCGACGCGCGCTCCTCGGCCTCGCTCAGCGCGCCGAGCGAGACCGGAATGCCGAACACCTCGACGAGCAGCTCGCGCAGCTGACGCCGGCTCATCCGCGCCGAGAGCAGATACGCGATCAGGCCGAGCAGCCGCGGGCCGAACATGTGCGCGGGCGTGCCCTCGGGCAGCGCGCCCCACGACGTCTCGCCGCAGCGGCGACACACGGCGCCGTGCATCCGGATCTCGTGCACGTCCGGCGCCGGCACTGGCACGTCGAGCACCTGATGCACGCGCGGCGGCGCGTCGAGCGGCGCGAGCCGGCGCCCGCCGCAGCACGCACACTCGGTCGGCCGTGTGTCGGTCACGCGCGTCGGCCGCAGCATCGTGCGCTTGTGCGGCTTGTGCCCCGGCTGCCCGCCGGGCCCGCGACCCGTGGACGGCTTGCTCGGGCGCGAGCCAGGAGGATCGGACGATGGCGGCTTGTTCGAGTTCGACGAGTTCTGCGCCGCCCGACCCTCGAGCTCCGCGACACGAGCCTCGAGCTTCGCGATCTTCGCGTCCTTCTCCGCGACGATCTCGAGGAGGCGTGCCACCTGCGCCTCCAGCCGCGCGATCCGCTCCTCGCTCGTGCTCACCCATCGAGTCGATCACGGCGCGATCAACATGTCGATCCCTCGACCGTGTCCGTCGTCACACGATCAACTCCGCTACACCCGGTGAACGGGTACGCGCCGGCGGCGCATCTGCGGTGAACGAAAATGGGGCCTCCCATCGAGTGATCGCCTGCCGCGCCGGGCGGGAGCGCCCCTTTGCCCACGCCTTGCGAGCGAACCGCGGCTCGCTGCGGAATGTGTTCAAACGAGGATCAACGGCTCACCCGCTACGGTCCCTACCGTCCGCGGGCTGCGCCCGCTCCCGTCCGGGCCCTCCGGGGTGAGCACTCCTGCCGTCGAAGCGTCGCACCCGCCCGACGCGGCCTGGTGATCGACCGCCAGATCGGTATCGAGCCATTCTCGACACTTAGACCTTCATTTTCGTACCAGGTTGGGCTGAGGGACTGCGGAGCTCGAGCAGGGACACCGCCTCTGCGATCGGTGTCCGCTCCGTTCGTCAGAACACGATGGTCGGGCAGCCGAGGACGATCTCGACCGTCGCCGAGCTCGCCAGCAGCTGATCGCAGATCGGGCCCTGGATGACGAGCGAGTGCGAGTCGGTGCCGGGCACGTAGTCCCACGAGTCCATCGTGGGATCCGTGCCGCGCGCGAGCACCGTGCGGCTCTGGCCGGCGAACGTCACGCCGACGTTCACGCGCGCCGGATCGAAGTTGCCTGGATCGGTCCCGCGCGGAACCTCGAACACGCAGCTCTCCAGCAGGCGCCGCGCGATCTCGTCGAGCGCCGCCTCGAAGTCGGACTGGAACGAGCCGCCGGCCGCGTCGTAGTGGCAGCAGTTCGCCGCGCCGTCGCAGAGCGCGTCGTCGGGCCACACGGCGCAGAGCGGGCTCGCGGGCGGGAAGGGGCAGGCCATGGGCTGCTGGCAGGTCAGCGGGCTCGGGCAGTCGCCGTCCGTCACGCAGCCGCACTGGCCGGGGATGTGGATGCCGGCGACGGTCGAATCGCTGCACACGCCGCTCGCACAGTCGGCGGCCGACGTGCACGTCGCGCCCGTGCAGGCCGGGATGCAGGTGTCGTTGCGTGGCGTCCCGCCGTTGTAGGCGATGGTCGAGAGCTCGTTGTTCGTCTCGTCGAGGCCGACCGCGAACGTGAGGTAGCCGTGCGTCGCGTGCTCGTCGGCCACCTGCGCGAGCACCGCGTCGCGCTGATCGAGATCGCACGTCTCGGCGCCGTCGGTCACGAGGACGAGGCCGCGGCGGCCGGTCGTGTCGAGCGTGTCGAGGTAGTCGTAGCCGGCGCGGAGCGCGGCGAACATCGGAGTGTTGCCGCCGCTCGGATCCGCGCTCGCGAGGGCCGACGAGATCTGCGCGCGGCTCGTCGAGAGCGGCGCCACGTCCACGTGCGGAACGCTTCCCGGCGCGAGCGAGATCGTGCACTCGTCGCCGCTCCCCGTCGGGAAGAGCAGCAAGCCCGCGGAGAGCTCGTCGGGAACGCCGGTGAGCACGTGGTCGATCGCCATCACGGCGAGGTCCCACTTCGTCGGGCCGGTGTCGCCGTTCGCGGGGTCGTCCATGCTGCCGCTGCGATCGAAGACGAGCAGCAGGCTGCCCGGCACTTGCTGCGTCGGGATCGTCGAGATGCCGCACGCCGCGTCGGGATCGAAGGGATCGATGTGGCCGGCGTCGCCGCGCACGCGGCCATCGAGCGTGCCGCCGTCGAAGCCCTCGCCGGGGCCTCCGTCGCCGGTGCGGCGAGCCGCGGTGCAGGCCGGGAGCATCAGGAGCAGCGCCAAGCAGGGCAAGCGTAGGGCGGACATCGTGCCTCCGAGGAAGGTCGAGTGGTCAGGATACCGTCGATCGCGGTGCGCAGGATCGACCGCTCGGTGTCGGCTCATTTCAGCGGGCGGAACTTGAGAGGCTTCGCGACGTTCTTCACCGCCGCCTCTTTCTCCTCGCCGAACTGGGACGCATCGCCGAGCGCCTCGACGAAGCCGTCCATGCAGAGGATCTCGCCGCCTTTCGCCTGGCCCTGCAGGCGGGCGGTGTTGTTCATGCCGCTCGAGAACCCCGTGAAGTCGGCGTCGGGACCGAACGTGCCGACGAAGAGCGGCGCGAAGTTGAGGCCGGTCGCCACGTCCACCGGCTGGCCGACGAGCTCGGGCAGCGCCTCGTGCGCCGAGAGCGAGCGCGTGAACTCGCGGATGCGCCGCGCCGCCGTCGCCGCGCGCCGACAGAGCTCCTCGGGCGACTCCTCGTAGAAGGGCGGGCCCCAGATCCCGATCACGCAGTCGCCGACCATCTTGTCGAACACGCCGCCCGTCTCCCAGAGGATCTCGACGACGCGCGCGCTCCAGGTGTCGACGAGGCGGCCGATCGCCTCGGGCGCCACCAGCACCTGCTCGGAGAGGCGCGTGAAGCCGCTGATGTCGGCGAACATGATCGCGCACGTGCGCTCGCGCGGCGCGAGGTACTTCTCGTCGTAGCCCTCCTCGCGCAGGAGGCGCTCGCAGACCTCTTTCGGGAAGCCCGTGCTCAGCCCCTTCCACTCGCGGTTGAAGTCCACGATGCGCTGGCGCAGCGAGTCGGCGAAGCGGTCGAGCAGATCGCGGTCGAAGGTGTTGAACTCGCCGCGGCGGCTCGTGACGATCAAGCGGCCGATGACGCGCGCGCTGCGGATGCCGGTGATCATCACCTCCTCGCGGAAGCGGCGGATGCCGAAGCGCTCGCGCACCGGCTCGTCGTCGCCCGTCATCAGGCGGAAGGCGTGGCTGCGCATGAACGCGTCCACGTCGCCGTCGGAGCGCACGCTCGAGTCGTGCACGAGCTCCCGGTTCTTGAGGATCTTGTACCGGAGCGTGTTGCCCGAGACGTCGTCCTCGTGGCGGAAGACGAGGATCATGTCCTCGAAGGGGATGTTCTCGCGCAGCACGCCCAGCGCGCGCGCGAGCCCCGAGTCGAGCACCGGATCGCGCAGCGCTTCGCTCATCGCGGCGGTCAGCATCGACTTCTTGCGTGAGACCGCGATCGAGGCGAGGTGGTTGTCGATCTCCTCGGCGAACGTGTCGAGCAGGTCCGCGAGGCGCTGGCGCTCGGCCTCGTCGGCCTCGCCGGGCACCACGATCGCGGTGGCACCGAAGGGCTCGCCGGCGACGTCGAGCGCCTGGGCCACCAGCGTCGCGGGAGCGCCGTCGAGCGTGACCGCGTGGAAGGCGGGGCTCGAGGCCTCGACCTCGGCCGCCAGCCTGTCGGCGTCGAGTGGCAGCTCGGCGCTCTCGCCCGTCGCGTGCACGAAGTCGTGCAGCGCGAGCGACTCGTCGTAGGTGCGCATGAACGCGAGGCTCGCGCCCGTGCGCGCGCAGAGCGCGGGGAGCACGAGGCGGAGCGTGTGATCGACGGGCAGCCGATCGCGGATCGCGATCTCGGCCAGGTCGTCGATCGCGTCGTTGAGCTCCCAGCGCTCGCGCAGGAGCGCGACCTCGCGCTCGAGCTCGGCGATGCGCTTCTTCATCTCTTCCGGGGTGGCGGCGTCGGTCATCGGCGAGCGCAGTCTACCGCGACCGCGCTCGCCTTCGCGCCGTCTACGAAGAGGGCGGGGCCGAGCGCTTCAGTTCTTGGCCTTCGAGCGCAGGGTGAGCACCGGGCAGTCGGCGCGGCGCACCACCTCTTCGGCCACGCTGCCGATCAGGAAGCGGCCCACGCCGGTCCGGCCGTGCGTGGCGACCACGATCAGGTCGGCCTTCACGTGCTCGGCGTAGTGGCAGATCCCATCGGCGGGCTTGCGGCTCGTGGTGACGGCGACGCGCGGCTTGGCGTCGGGGATGACGCGCGCCACCAGCGCATCGAGGTCGGCGTGCAGCTTCGCGCGCGTCTCTTCGTCCGCCATCCAGAGGCCGGTCGCTTCGTCACGCACGAGGGCCTTGCTGTCGGGCGGCACGAAGACGTGCATCACGTAGAGCGTCGCTTGGTTCTGGCCCGCGAGGATCGCGGCCGCGCGCAGCGCGAGCTCGGAGGCCTCGGAGAAGTCCGTCGCGACGACGATCGATTGCGCAAGCTTGCTCATGGGGCGGGTGTAACACGTCGCGGGCCCCGTTCGATCGCCTCCGTGTCGGTCACCGCTCCTGCTCTCCGAGCCGCCGCGCTCCCCGCGACCGTGACGGCTCCGCGAGCGGGCGGAGCCCAGAATCATCCATGTTTCTGGGGGCGGTGCCGTCTCTGTCAGTCGATTTCAGCCGAAGTTCCTCATGGGAGCCAAGCCGCCCGTGTCAGAAAACGGGTATGACGTCGTACGCGGGCGCTCCGTGGTGCTTCGTGCTCGTCGCCCTGGCGACGGCGTCGGCCGGGTGCTCACTCGTCGTGCCGGCCTCGCGGCGGAGCTCCGAGCACGACGCCGGGAAGTCCGACGCATCGACCGATGCCGGTCGCGAAGCAGGGAGCGGCGATGGCGGATTCCCGGATGCACGCATCCCGGATGCGGCGTTCGACGGCGGGGCCCTCGACGCGTCCTCGGGCGACGCTGGTGAGCTCCTCGATGCGGGCATCCCCGACGCCGGCGGCGATGTTCCCGACGGCGCGCTGCAGGACGCTTTCGGCCTCGATGCGCCCGCTGCGCCCGATGCCTGCACTCCCGTCACCGGCTACCGCGACGAGGACGGGGACGGGATCGGAGCCGGAACCCTCGTCTCCGGATGTGCCGAGAGCGGGCGGGTGCTCGTCGCGCGCGGGGACGACTGCAACGATGCGCGGAGCGACGTGTTCCCGGATGCGACCGACGAGCTCTGTGACGGCGTCGACGCGGACTGCGATGGCATCCTCGATCCGGCCGAGCCGGCGGTGGGCGCGGCTTGCCCGTGGCGACGCTGCGCGACGAGCGGCGCCACGACGGCCTGCGACGAGCCGGTCCAGCTCGTGGGCGGGGGCTTCCACACCTGCGCTCGACTCGGCGTCTCGGGAGACCTCTGGTGCTGGGGATCGAACGACGCCGGGCAGCTCGGCGTCGCGGCGGGAAGCGACGTGTCGACGCCGATCCGCTCCCGCTACACCGACGTCCGGGACGCGTGCGCGAGCGTCGCCTACACCTGCGTCGTCCTCGCCGGACGGGTCGAGTGCTTCGGCGTGGGCCCGCTCTCGACCGGGGCGGACCCGTGGACGCGCACCGTCGACGCGGTCGAGGTCGCCTGTGGGTACAACCACGTCTGCGTCCGCACCACCACCGGCAACGTGCGGTGTGCGGGGCTCAACGGGAACGCGGGCGTCGCGACCGGGCAGGTCGGGATCCCCGCGTCGATGGGCCCCGGCGTGTTCCCCGACCTCGTCGCGGTCCCGCTCCCTTCGGACGCGGCCCAGCTCGCGCTCGGCAGCAACTTCTCGTGCGCCCTGCTGTCGGACGGCACGATCCAGTGCTGGGGTGCCGACGGGGGGATCCTCGGGCGTGGCGCCGCGACGACCAGCGGCGTGACGCACGTTCCTGCGCCGGTGGAGGCCCCCGGTGTCGCGTTCGTCGAGGTCGTCGCCAGCAACTACTCGGCCTGCGCACGTACCTCGACGAGCGTCGCGTGCTGGGGCTACGCCCGGAGCTTCCAGCTTCTCGACCTCGGTGACGTGCCGGCGTTCCGCACCGCGCCCACGACGGCGCCCGGGAGGGTCTTCGCGCAGCTCGCGGGCGGCACCGGTCATCTCTGCGGCATCGACGCCGCCGGGACCGCGAGCTGTTGGGGTGTCGACAACACGTTCGCGCACGGGCGCTCCCCGCGCGCGTCCACCACGACGTCGACCGCGGCGCCGGCGCTCCCACGACCGGGCCCGAGCGCTCTCGCGGTGGACGCGATCGCGCTCGGTCATGCCGATGATCCAGCGGGCCGCGGGGTCGGCGGCCACTCGTGCGCGATCGAGCGCGGCACGGGGGAGGTCTGGTGCTGGGGCTCGAACAACCACGGCCAGTGCGGCGCGCCCGCGGCGCCCACGCTGCCCGATGCGGTGAGGGTGGTGCCATGAGCTCCGAGAACGACGCCGCGCGATGCGATGCCTCCGGGCGACCGCGCTCTCAGGTCCCCTGCGCACGACTCCCCGCTCTCGTCGTCGCGCTCGCATCGGCAACGCTGCTCTGGCTCGCCTCGCCGACGGCGCACGCGCAGTCGTCGCCTTCGGCGGCCGACGAGCGCGGCCAGCTCCACTTCCAGGCCGGCAACGACTCCTACCATCGTGGCGACTACGAGAGCGCGCTCCGCGAGTTCCGGATCGCGCTCGAGCTGAGCGGGCGTGCCGAGCTCCACTTCAACCTCGCCTCGTGTCTCGAGCGTCTCGATCGCGAGCAGGAGGCCGCCGACGAGCTCGAGGCCTACCTCGCGGCCGCCCCCGAAGCGCCCAACCGCGACGCGCTCGCCGAGCGCGTGACCCGGCTGCGCGCTCGCGCCGCTGCGCACGAGGCGACCCCGCCGAGCGATCCACCGCTCGCGCCGATGGAGCAGGAGGGCGCGGGAAGCTCGTCCGAGGGGGCCGTGTCGCCGACGAGCGCCGAAGCTCCCGCCGCGCAGCCGCATCCGGTGGGATGGGTGGTGCTCGGTACCGGCGCCGCGAGCCTGATCGCTTTCGCGGTGCTGGGAGGTCTCGCGCTGGCCGAGGACGACGCGCTCGCGCGCGAGTGTGGCCTCGCGTGCAGCCCCGCACGCGTGTCCACGCTCGAGACCCTCGACCTCGGCGCCGACGTGACGCTCGGGGTCGGCCTCGGGCTGGTGACTCTCGGCGTCGTCCTGGCTCTCACGGTGCAGGAGTCGACGCCCTCTACCGGCGTATCGCTCTCGCTCGGCCCCTCGGGGCTCACGGTCCGCTTCTGACGAGCGGGTACCGCGCGAGCCGCCGCGGCGGCTTGGTCCGTTGCGGAGCGCTCGCGCTCCGGTGATTGGATCCTGGCGGTCCGACCCGCGCGCGACCAGCATCGAGGCCATGTCGACCGCGCCCGCGTCTCCGTCTCGAGCGTCGCGGGTCGACCCCTGGCTCCTCGCGTCGCTCGCGGCCGTCTACCTGATCTGGAGCACGACGTACCTCGCGATCCGTGTCGCCGTGCAGACGCTCCCGCCCTTTCTCACGGCGGGCGTCCGCTACCTCGCGGCGGGGTCGGTGCTGATGGGGATCGCGCGGATCCGCGGCGAGAAGCTCCCGCCCGCCCGCGCCTGGGCCGCGTCGGCCGTGGTCGCGTTGCTCTTCTTCGTCGTCGGCAACGGGTTCGTCGCCGTCGCCTCGGTGCAGATCGGCTCGGGCGTGGTGGCCGTCGTGTGCGCGACCATGCCCCTCTGGGGCGCGGTGATGATGCCGCTCGTGGGCGAGCGCGTCTCGGCGCGCGAGTGGGTCGGTCTCGGGGTCGGTTTCCTCGGCGTCGTGGTGCTCGCGCTCGGCGGCGATCTGCACGCCGACGCGACCTCGGCGGGCCTGCTGCTGCTCGCGCCGATCGGGTGGGCGCTCGGCTCGGTGCTCGTGCGCAAGCTCGCCGTGGGCAAGGGCGTGATGGGGAGCGCCATGCAGATGGTCTCGGGCGGCGCGCTCACGCTCGTGGTCTCGCGCCTGCGCGGCGAGCCCATTCCGGACCACGTGGCCCCGGAAGCGGCGCTCGCGGTGATCTACCTCGCGAGCCTCGGCTCGCTCGTCGGGATCACGGCGTACAACTACCTCTTGGTGCACGCGCGGCCGGCGCTCGCGATGAGCTACGCATACGTGAACCCGGTGCTCGCCGTCGTCATCGGCGCATGGGTCGGGCACGAGACCATCTCGTACCGTGTCGGCCTGGCGATCTTGCTGATCCTGCCGGCCGTCTTCGCGATCGTCGCGCGACCCCGAGGAGATGGGGCGAAACCGCCTGTCGTGACCTCGCGCGTCGAGACCTGACCGTTTCTTTGACGGGCGGGCCCGGGCCTTCCGACCATTCGGATCGTGCCCGAGAAAGTCACCACACTGCTCGTGCTCGCCGTCGTGCTCGCCACGGCCCGCCCGGCCCGGGCCGATCTGACCGTCGTGTTCTTCGGGAGCGAGGGCTCCGACCGCATCGAGGTCGCGGACGAAGCGCCCGCCGCTGCCCCGAGCGAGCCGCCCGCGGCGCCGCCCCGCGAGGCACGCGAGGATCCGCCGGTCCGCGCGGAGCCTGCCGTCGTCGCCACGCCTGCGGAGATGCAGCGTGAGGAGCCCGCACCCGTCGCCCCCGCGCCCTCGGTGGCGCCGGAGAGCGTGGCTCCGATCCGCGCGCGCTTCGTCCGCGTGGGGGATGGAAGCGGCGAGTCGGAGACGCTGCTCTTGCGCGACGAGAACGGCGCCGCCGGAGAAGGCGTGCTCGCGCGTCTCTCGTTGCTCGCGCGGCCGCGCGGCACCGATGTGCCGGGCATGCTCGACGAGAGCGACCCGGAGTGGATCGCGCCCGGGATCCGCCGGCTCGACGCTGGGCTCCTGCCGCTCGTCACGCGCCTGGCCGAGCACTTTCCCGATCACGCGATCGAGATCGTGAGCGGCTACCGCCCGAACGCGCGCTCGGGTAGCCGGCATCGCTTCGGGCGCGCGCTCGATCTGCGCATCGAAGGCGTCTCGATCGAGGAGATCCGGACGCTGCTCGACGACGAGCCCTACGCCGGCATCGGCGTGTACCCGACGAGCGGCTTCGTGCACGTCGACGTGCGCGCCGAGCGCGTGCGCTGGACCGACGACAGCGGGCCCGGCGAGCCCACGCACGTCGTGGTGACCGAAGTGGGCACGAGCGCGCGCACGGAGAGCCCGTCGACTCCCGCGGCGCCGGACGACGCGCCCGTCGACGCATCGAGCGATGCGGCGAGCGACATCGAGCGCGCGCTTCGCTCCGCCGACGGGATCGTGCTCGACCTCGGGCCGCTCGCGCCCTGAACGAGCGATCGGGACGCGTGATCACACGAATCACTCGCGAACACAGCGTCGCGACGGATGTCGCGACGGACAGGAGGGTGAGGCAGACCGATTCACTCGGGCTGCCGAGGCAGGACGGGGACGTCCTCCCTTCGCGAATCGTCACGACTCGCGACCGGTGATCGAGCGGTCAGCCGCCCTCGCCGCGGAGCTTGGCCAGGCGCGCCTTGATCCTCGCCTCGAAGCCGACGTCCTTCGGCTCGTAGTAGCGACGCCCCGCGAGCTCCGCCGGCAGGTACGAGACGCCCTCCGCGAAGCCGCCCTCGGCGTGCGGATACCGATAACCGTCGCCGTAGCCCATCTCCTTCATGAGCTTCGTCGGCGCGTTGCGCAGATGGAGCGGCACTTCGAGCGCGCCGTGGCGCTTCACGTCCTCGCGCGCGCGGGTGAAGGCCTCGTAGCTCGCGTTGCTCTTCACGGTGCTCGCGAGATAGGTGCAGCACTGCGCGATCGGGAACAGGCCCTCGGGCATGCCGAGGCGCCGGAAGCTCGCGTCGGCCGCCATCGCGACCTGGATCGCTTGCGGGTCCGCGTTCCCCACGTCCTCGCTCGCGAAGATGATCAGGCGGCGCAGCACGAAGAGCGGATCTTCGCCGGCCTCGAGCATGCGCATCAGCCAGTAGATCGCGGCGTCGGGATCGCTACCGCGCATCGACTTGATGAGCGCGGAGACGACGTTGTAGTGCTCCTCGCCGCTCTTGTCGTAGCGCAAGGAAGGCGACGCCAGCGCCGAGGCCACGAGCGCGCGATCGATCGCCGCGCCGCGCGAGTGCGCGTCGCGCGCCGAGAGCTCCAGCACGTCGAGCGCGCGCCGCGCATCGCCGTGCGCGTGCTCGGCGATCGCGTCGAGCGCATCGGGCTCGGCCTTCACCTCGAGGGTCCCGAGCCCGCGATCCCGGTCGGAGAGGGCGCGCTCGAGCAGGGCGCGCACGTCGACGCTGCCGAGCGGCTCGAGCTTGAAGACGCGTGCGCGCGAGAGCAGCGCGGCGTTCACCGCGAACGACGGGTTCTCGGTCGTCGCGCCGACGAGGATCACCGAGCCGCGCTCGACGTAGGGAAGCAGCGCGTCCTGCTGCGCCTTGTTCCACCGATGGATCTCGTCGACGAAGAGGATGGTGCGCGCCCCGTGCAGCTTCTTCTTCTCGCTCGCCGCTTCCAGCACCTTGCGCAGCTCGGGCACGCCGCTCAGGACGGCCGAGAAGGGCACGAGCTCGGCGCGGCTCTCGACCGCGAGCGTCCGCGCGAGGCTGGTCTTCCCGCAGCCCGGCGGGCCCCAGAGGATCATCGAGGGGATGCGGTCTTCGGCGATCGCTCGCTGCAGGACGCCGCCGGGCGCCAAGAGGTGCGACTGCCCCACGAGGTCGGCCGCCCGCCGCGGCCGCATGCGCTCGGAGAGAGGCGCGCCAGGCCTCTCACGGTCCTCGCGGCGATCGAAGAGATCCGACATCCGGCGCGACCATGACACGCAGCGAGCGTGGGGGCTCGGCTCGGGCCGGTGCCCTCTTTCGTACGTCGGGCACGCGCAGTTTCCCCTACCTGCGCGATCGCCCAGCCCTGCACGCGCGTGTCTGCGCGCCGCCCCACGCATCGGGCGCCACGCCGGCTACGCGGCCTCCGTGTAAGTCCCCGCACGATCCAAGGGCGACCGCGACACGCTTGTCCGAGCCGAAGAGACCCGAGGATTCGAGAGCACACGTGGTCCCTAGAACTTTTCGAGTGAATCCGCGTCCGATCTCGACGTCGATCCCGCCGAGGGGAGCTCCCGAGCGCAAGCAGGGGCACGTGGCACCTCGGTTGCACCGACCCTGAGCGAGCCAACCATGAAGAACTTCTTCGAGATGATCTACGAGTACCAGCTCCTCCGCGGGAAGCAGGATCGGCTCGATGTGCCGCTCGACGAAGACGAGCGCGCGCGGCTGGTGGCGCTCTCTCGCCTGCTCACCGGCGAGGCCGATGGTGGGCGCCGCACGATGCCGCGTGCGCCGGTCCCTGCGCGCGTGGTCTTCACGCTCCCGGGCGGCTTCGAGTCCGGCGAGATCAAGAACATCTCCGGCACCGGCATCGCGATCGCCACGGCGCGGCCGCCCGCGCAGGGCACGCGCATCGTCGTGCGCGTCGAGGACGGTGGCGTCGAGTACCTGTTTCCCTGTCGCGTCGTCTGGCGTCGGCTCGCCTCGAACCTGGGAATGGGCGCCATCTTCGACGGCGTTCCTTCGCGCGCGTCGGTGTTCCACACCGACGAGACGACGGGCGTCTGGAAGCGCTCGATCCAGATCGGCGGCAACGTGTTCGGCAGCACCGCGCGCCGCGTGCAGGCGGCCTGACGCGCGTGGCGCGTGGCGGTCCGACACGGGCGTCCTGACCGACGCCCGCGTGCGACCCGCGAGTGCCGCTCCGCTCAGGTGCGCGCGCGACGGCGCGCGAGCACGAGCAGGCCGAGACCCAGCGCGAGCCAGCCTCCGCTCGAAGACGGACGGCCGCTCGCGCGGCAACCGCAGCCGCCGTTCATGACGACGGCGGGGCCGCTCGCGTCGGGCGAGACCGCGCCGTCGAGGCTCGCGTCGCCGCGACCCGCGTCGCGGCCCGCGTCGGACGTGCTGCCCCCGTCCGCGGTGCTCGCCGCGTCACCCTCGGGCATCCCCGCGTCGACGTCGCTTCCTGCATCGACGTCGCTTCCTGCATCGACGTCGGTGGCGGCATCGACGTCGGTCGCCGCGTCCACGTCGCTTCCTGCATCGACGTCGCTTCCCGCATCGGGCGTCGAGCCCGCGTCGATGCACGTGAGGGTGCCGCCGCAGAGGCCGGCCGCGCACACGTCGCTCGTCGTGCACGCGTCGCCGTCGTCGCACGCAGCGCCCGTCAGCGGAGACGACGCGCACGCGCCCGCGGTGCACGTGTCCGCGGTGCAGGCGTTGCCGTCGTCGCACGAGCGCGGCGCGCCTCCGCACACGCCCGCCGTGCACTGGTCGGCCACCGTGCAGCCGTCCATGTCGTCGCAGCTCGTCCCCGTGAGCGGCGTCGCCTCGCACGCGCCGGCGGTGCATGCGTCCGCCGTGCACGGGTTCCCGTCGTCGCAGGAGCGCGGCGAGCCCACGCACGCGCCGGCCGCGCAGTGATCGGCGAGGGTGCACCCGTCGCCGTCGTCGCAGGGGCCGCTCGTCGGCACCGACGAGCACCCGCGGACCGGATCGCAGAGCTCTGCGGTGCACGGGTTGCCGTCGTCGACGCAGCTCGTCGGAGCGCCGTGGCACGCGCCGGTCGCATCACACTGGTCCGCGCTCGTGCAGGCGTCGGAGTCGTTGCACGCCGTGCCCACCGAGGGCGTGTGCCCGCACGCGCCCGAGGGCGCGCACGCGTCGGCCGTGCAGGCGTTGCCGTCGTCGCACGCGACCGTTCCCGTGCACGTGAGGCTCGTGGACGAGCTCACGCACACGTCGTTCGTCGTGCAGCTGCGCCCGTCGTCGCAGATCGCGCCCGGGGTCGGCGAGAACGTGCATCCAGCGGTCGTGTCGCAGGCGTCGGCGGTGCAGGGGTCGCCATCGCTGCACGTGCGTGGCGTCCCGCCGTTGCAGGCCGCGCTCGCATCGCACGTGGTGCTCAGCGTGCAGGCGTTGCCGTCGTCGCAGCTCGCCCCGGCCGTGATCGCGCACGTGAACGACGCGCACGTGCGACAGAGCCCGCACGCGACGCTGGTCGCGCACGTCGCCTCGGCCGCCGAGAAGTCCGCGCGGCAGTCGTCGGTGTCGGTCGTCGGGCTGCGGCGCACGGCGACGCGATCGCTGCCCGGCGTCGGTGTGAGCGACGTGATGCCCGCGTAGCTGCCGCTGCCGTAGACGACGACGTCGAGGAGCGTCCACGTCGCGTCGGTCACGAGGATCTCGTCGCCAGCGTTGGCCAGCGCGAACGCGGCGGTGCTCGCCCATGCGCTCGGTCCGGTGAGGTCGGGAACGGCTCCGCTCGCGTTGCCCTCTTCGAAGTCGGGCGGCGCGCCGTAGCGCGCCTGGAACGTCGCTGCGCTGTCGGCGATCACCGCGGTCGCTCCGGAGGCCAGCGTGGAGCCCGCCGGGAAGCAGCGCATCGACTCGGTACCGTCGGGCGTCTCTTCGTCGCCGAGGCAGGTCCCGTCGAGCGCCCACGCGGACGGGGTCTGGTTGCGGAGCTCGATCCACTCGGAGCCGCCAGCCGCCGGCGCCGACACGAAGCGCGTGATGGCGAGCGGCGCGTAGACCTCGGCGCTCGTGCGATCGAGCCAGACGTCGAGGAAGTCGTCGATCACCAGGTCGGAGACCTCGGCAAACGTGTTGGGCTGCGCCGTGGCGCGCGGATCGCCGTAGTCGCTCACGACGTCGAGCGCGTTCGAGACGCCGCTCCCGCCGAGGTCGACGGTGTTGCCGTTCGCGAGCTCTCGGAAGGTCGCGACGGTGAGCCGGACGACATCCGGCCGCGAGACCCCGCCCAGCATCGTCCACGGAACGCCGATCTCCACGGTGTTGCCCGCGACGGCGAACGTCGCGTTCCCCACGGAGGCGTAGCCCGTGTCGAGCACGACCGCGCTCGTCAGGCCCTGCGTCTGGACGAGCCGCTCCCAGCGCCCGCGGTCGGAGGTGCGCGTGTCGGCGAAGCCGGCGAGGAAGTCGTTGCCGCTCCCCGCCGTGCGGTCGAGGTCGATCGCGATCTGGATCTGAGGCGTGACGCCCGGCGGCGGCCACGCGACGCCCGCAGGGAACGTGACGAGGAAGTAGAGATTCGTGCGGTCGGCCGTGACGGCGAAGCCGGTGAGGTCGGAGCCGACCTCGGGCGACGAGAGATCGGTGCGCGTGTCGGCGGGCTCGTCGCGCCAGACCAGCTCGCCTTGGGACATCGCATCGCGCGCCACGATGCCGAGGTTCGTGCTCGCAGGCCCTCGACCGCTCCAGTCGGCGGGGCTTCCATCCACCCGTACGCCGTGTGCGCGGGCGAGGGCAGGCGTGAGCGCGAGGAACGATGCGACGAGCGTGGCGAGGCGGGTGGGCGAGCGCATCCCTCGATGCTACCGGCGGGGCCGCGCGATCCCAAGACCCGCGACGACCGGGCTTGATGCCGCGGGCGCGCTCGCGTATAGGTGACCAATAAGTTACGCGTCATGCACCGCGCGAAGGCCCACGAAGACGTGTTCCGTGCGATCGCCGACCCCACGCGGCGCGCGATCTTGGACCGTCTGCGCGCCGGGCCGGCCGCGGTGACGGTGCTCGCGTCGGACTTCGAGCAGACGCGCCCCGCGATCTCGAAGCACCTGCTCGTGCTCAAGCGCGCCAACCTCGTGACCGAGCAGCGCGTGGGGCGCGCGCGCGTGTATCGCCTGAAGCCCGAGCCGCTGACGAAGGTCGCCGGCTGGGTGGAGGGCTATCGCGCGTTCTGGCTGACGAACCTCGACAACTTGAAGCGCTACGTGGAGGGAACGTGACGGCGGCAGTGAGGAAGCAGAGTCGGGCGCGCGCGATCGCGGACGTGGGCGCAGGGACGATCTTCGCGAGCATCGAGATCGCGGCGCCGGCGGAGCGCGTGTTCTCGGCGCTCACGAACGGCGCCGAGGTGGTGAAGTGGTGGGGCCAGGACGGCATGTACTGGACCGAGGAGTGGGTGATGCCGCTCGAGCCGGGCAAGAGCTGGCGCGCGTCAGGCAAGAACGCCGACGGCAGCCCCTTCTCCGTCGAGGGCGAGATCGTCGAGGTGGACGCGCCGCGCAAGCTCGTGTGGACGTGGCGCGCCGCGTGGGATGGCGGGCACGAGACGAAGATCACCTACCGCCTCGAGCCCATCGAGGGCGGCACGCGCGTGATCGTGCGCCACGAGGGCTTCGCCGAGCGCACCGAATCGTGTCGGGGTCACGGCGAAGGCTGGGAGCGCGTGCTCGGCTGGATGGCCGGCTCCCTGGCGGCCCAGAGCGAGCCGACGAAGTTCTTCCTGCTGCGGCTGATCCCTCCGCGGCCGACGTTCCCCGCCGACATGCGGCCGGACGAGGCCGAGGCGATGGGCGCGCACGCGATCTACCTGCGCGAGCGCGCGGCCGCGGGCACGGTCATCGCGGCCGGCCCGATCGGAGATCCGACGGCCGTGTGGGGCCTCTGCCTCGTCGAGGTCGCGGGCGAAGCGGAGGCGCGCGCGCTCACCGAGGCCGACCCCGTCGTGAGGTCGGGCCTCGGGTTCCACTACGAGATCCTGCCGATGCTCTCGGCGCCGATCCTGCGCTGAGAAGAGCGGGCGGCGGCGCTCAGGCCGCGTGTCGCTTCTGCTCGGCCTGGTAGAGCGGTAGCTCGATCGCGAGCGCGCGGGCCACGCTCGGGCGCTGGCGGTGGCGGCTCAGGTAGGCCGCCACGGCGGGCCACTTCGCGAGATCGATCGGTGTCGCGATCGTCCAGTTCAGGACGGTCACGAGGTAGGCGTCGGCGACGGTGAAGCGGTCGAGCAAGAAGTCACGCCCCGCGAGGTGCTTCTCGAGCAGCTCGAAGCGCGCCGGCACCTTCGAGAGCGCGTAGCTCTTGGCGCCCTCGGGGGCGTGTGGGTCGAGGAGCGCCGCGAAGACCGCCTTGTGGAGCTCGGTGCCGACGAAGCAGAGCCACTGCTGCAGGAGCGCGCGGCCGCGCGCGTCGGTCGGTGCGAGGCCGACCTCGGGATGACGCGCCGCCACATACTGGAGCACGGCGGCGTTCTCCACCAGCGTGTCGCCTTCGTCGGTGCGGATCGCGGGAACGAGCGCGAGCGGCGTGATCGAGGCGAGCGGCGTTCCGTCGAGCGTCGCGTGGGTGATGGGATCCACCTCGATGAACGTGGCGTCGGCGCCGGCCTCGTAGAGAGCGATGCGCGTGGCCATCGAGCAGGCGAGAGGCGAGAAGTAGAGCTCCATGTCGTCGTGTCTCTTTCTGGGCGCCGCGAAGGCCCCACGCGCGAGATTGGTCGCGCGCGACACGTGAATCCATCTCGTTGTATTCTACGAACCCATGAACGATGTTCATCCGATGCCCCTCCTCGATCTGCGGGACGTGCGCCTCGTGCACGCCGTCGCGGCGCGCGGAGGGCTCGCCGCGGCCTCGAAAGCGCTCCACCTGACGCAGTCTGCGTTGAGCCACCACTTGCGCAGCCTGGAGCAACGCCTCGGCGTCTCGGTGTTCGATCGGGTCGGCCGGAATGTGGTGCTCAACGCGCGCGGAGCGCGGCTCGTCGCTCTCGCCGATCGGCTGCTGCCCGAGCTGCTCACCGTCGAGAAGGAGCTCGTGGCACCGGCTGCGCCTGCGCCTCGCTTGCGGCTCACCACGGGCTGCTACACGGCGTATCCGTGGCTCCCCACCGCGCTCGCGCGCATGCGGGAGCACGTGCCTTCGACGCGGATCGACGTGCGGGTCGACGCCACGCGCCGCGCCAGCGAGGCCCTCGTGAACGGCGAGGTGGATCTCGCGGTGATGCCCTGGCTCGAGCCGGATCCGCGGCTGGTCGCACGGCACGTGTTCGACGAGGAGTTCGCCGTCGCGATGCGGCCCGACGATCCGCTCGCTTTGCGCGCCGCCGTGCCGATCGAGCTGCTCGCCGAGCGCCGCGTGCTCACGCACGAGGTGCCGGCCGCCGAGCTCGCGTGGATTCGCGCGACCTTCGGCAAGTCGGCGTCGGCGCTCCGTCACGCCGAGCGGTTGCCGCTCACCGAGGCGATCGTGTCGCTCACGAAGGCAGGGGAGGGCGTCTCGCTCCTCGGCGCCTGGACGCTGCAGGACGAGCTCGCGGCCGGAACGCTCGTCGTGCGACCACTGCGCCCTGCGCTCTCTCGTCCCTTCGCGGTGGTGACCGTGCGCCACCGGCCCGCCGATCCGCGGGCCGACGTGCTCGCCGAGGTGCTGCGCGAATGGGCCTCGGAGCAGCGCGTGCGCGCGGCCGAGCTCGAAGGCGCGCGCCGCGGGCCGCTCAGGCGGGGTCGCGCCGCGCGAGCTGCAGCGCGCCGAGCCCCGCGAGGCCCAGCGCGCTGAGCGCGTGCATCAGCGCGCGCGGATCGGCGACGTCGCCGATCGAGGCGCCGAAGAGCAGGGCGACGAGCGCCCAGCCCACGCTGCCGACGACCGCGATCCACGCGACGGCGCGGTCCGTCGGGCGCGCGGCGCGCAGCGCATGGAGCGCGACGAGGAGCCACACCGCGAGCGCGCCGGCGAGCGACCACACGAAGAGCGGCGTGCCCATCTCGAGGAGCGCGAAGGTGCCGATCGTGTGACCGACCGCGCTCAGGCCCAGCGCGCCGAGGAGCACGCGGTCGGCGATGCGCAGGCCCCGGCTCGTGCCCGACGCGTGCCCAATCGGTATCTCGTTCGTCACGCGCCCTCCTGCGGGAGCACGAGCGGCGCGCCGGTCTCGACGAGGGTCTTCAAGGACGAGAGGATGACGGGCCATCCCCGCGCCGACTGCTCGTAGGTCTCGGTCTTGCGGTCGAAGCCGCCGTGCACGAGCACCAGGCGCGTCGCCTTCGGCCCCATCGCGGTGAGCTCCCAGCGGACCGTCGAGGCAGGATCGGCCGCCACCTTCTCGTCCCACAGCGAGCGATGCTGGGAAACGAGGCGCTTTCCGTGCTCGATGTCGATCACCTGGCCCTCGACGAGGCGCGCGCCCCCGGCCTCGTACGCGAGCGGCGCGCCGCGCTCCAGCCGGCCCACGAGGCGGGTCCCGTAGAAGTACTTCTCCGTCTCGGCGCCGTCGGTGATCGCCCTCCACACGGCGTCGGCCGGTGCGGCCAGGTAGTAGTCGTAGGTCAGGTCCAGCTCGTTCGTCGCCATGGCTCTCCGTCCTCGCTCGTCGATGAAGGGTGAGCGAATGGTTACGGGTGTACTCACACGACGGCGCCGCGTCAAGCGGCGCGCGCGCTCCGATCTCGCGGCCGCTCGTGGCAAGCTCCTCACGTGGACGCGCCCGACCGCTCGTTCTCCGTGGTGCTCGTCGGCCTTCAAGGCGCCGGCAAGAGCACGCTCGCGCGCGGCTTCTTCGGCGACACCCACGTGCGACTGAACCTCGACATGCTCCGTACGCGCTTCCGAGAAGCGTCGATGCTCGAAGCCTGCCTGGGGTCGCGAACGGCCTTCGTCGTCGACAACACGAACCTCACGCCCGAAGAGCGCGCGCGCTACACGGAGGCGTCCCGCGGGCGAGCGACGCTCGTCGCGATCTGGGTCGACGCCCCGCTCGAGGCCGCGCTCGCGCGCAACGCCACCCGCGTCGGCGATGCACGCGTGCCCGATCACGTCATCGTCGGAGCGCAGCGGCGCCTCGTTCCGCCGCGCCACGCGGAGGGCTTCGAAGCGGTGTGGCGATTCCGGAGCGATGCCCTGTCGTGGGAGCTCGTCCCGAAGGAGGGAGTGCCATGAAACACGATTCGCTCGGTGCGCGTCTGAAGGCCTACGAGGGAACCCACGATCGGGAGCTCTTGCCCGACTGCTTCGTGATCGCGCGCATCGATGGGCGCTCCTTCTCGCGTCTGACGAAGGAGACCCTGCGCGACCTCGAGAAGCCCTTCGATGCGGGCTTCCGCGACGCGATGATCGCGGCTTCGCGCACGCTCGCGGCGGACAGCGGTTTCGACGTCGCCTACGCCTACACGCAGAGCGACGAGATCTCGCTGCTCTTCGCGCGCGACGCGTCCGCGTTCGGCCGGCGGGCCGCGAAGTGGCTCTCGATCCTCGCCTCGACGGCGGCGGCCACGCTCTCGCTGCGGCTCGGTCTTCCGGCGACGTTCGATGCGCGCCTGCTCGAGCTCCCGAACGAGTCGCTCGTGCGCGACTACTTTCGCTGGCGCTACGAGGACGCGGCCCGGAACGCGCTGTCCGGCCACTGCTATTGGCACTTGCGGGGGCGTGGGCTCGACGGGACGGCGGCGACGCGCGAGCTCGAGCGGCTCTCCGTACCGCAGCGTCACGAGCTGCTGCACACGGCGGGGCGTCCCTTCCAGAGCGTGCCGGCGTGGCAGCGCCGCGGCGTCGGTCTCTGGCCCGAGCGTGTGCTCCGCGAGGGGCGCGATCCGCGCACCGGCGAGGCGAAGGTGGCGACGCGACGCGAGTGGCGCATCGAGCTCGAGCTTCCCGAGCGCGATGCCTACGGCGCGTGGATCGACGCGCGCATCCGCGACGCCGTGGGCGCCGACGACGCTGCCGCGCCGGATCCGACGACGTCGCTCAGCGCACGATCTTGAGGCGCGTCGGGCCCTTGCCTGCGGGGGCCTTCTCGCCGCCGGTGCGGGCGAAGTGGTGCTGCGCCATCGCGGCGCTCACGCGCTCCGCGAGCTGCATGAACGCGAGGGCCGGCTCGCTCGTGGGCTCGCTCTCGACCACCGGCATCCCCTTGTCGCCCCACTCGCGCACGCTCGGCACGATCGGGATCTGCGCGAGCAGCGGCGCCTGCGCGAACTCGGCGACCTTCTGGCCGCCACCCTTTCCGAAGAGCTCGTGCTTGTTCCCGGCCGGGTCGACGAACCAGCTCATGTTCTCCACCACGCCGAGGATCGGCAGGTTGAGCTTTCCGCACATGCTCACGCCCTTGTAGACGTCGGCGAGCGCGACCTCTTGGGGCGTGGTCACCATCACGACGCCCGTCACCTTCAGCTTCTGGGCCATCGTGAGCGCCACGTCGCCCGTGCCTGGCGGAAGATCGAGCACGAGCACGTCGAGCGTGCCCCAGTCGACGTCCTTCAGGAGCTGCGTCAGCGCCGAGTGCAGCATCGGCCCGCGCCAGACGATCGCCTGCTTCTCGTCCTCGAGCATGAAGCCGATGGACATCATCTTCACGCCGAAGCGCTCGTGCGGCGCGATGGTCTTGCCATCCTTCGACACCGGCGAGCCGGACACGCCCATCATCGTCGGGATCGAGGGGCCGTAGACGTCGGCGTCGAGCAGGCCCACGCGCATGCCCATGCGCTTGAGCGCGAGCGTCAGGTTCACGGCCGTCGTGCTCTTGCCCACGCCGCCCTTGCCGCTCATCACGAGCAGCACGTTCTTCACGCCGGGGACGGGGTCGTCACCCATCACCTCGCGCGTGGGGACCTCGACGGTGAAGGCGATCTCGATCGTGCTCGGCGCGAGCGGGCGCAACACGCTCTCCACGCGCTCGCGGATGCGCTGCTCGTTCTCCTTCGACGGCGCCGGCAGCTTCGCGGCCAGCTTCACGGCGTCGCCTTCGACCGCGACGATCGAGAGCGTGCCGATCGCGCTCATCGCGCGACCGAAGACGGGATCCATCACGCCGGCGATGGAGGCAGAGACGAGCTCGGGGGTCAGAGAGGCCATGAATCGCGCCGTTTCTGCGGTCGCCGGCCGCCCACGTCAAGCCGCGCGCTCGGTCGTGGTTGACGTGTGGCGCCGTGACGCCGGAGCCTCCACGGATGGAAATCCCGGCCAACGCCCAGATCTCGTCCGACACCGTCCGCGTCCTGGCGAGCTGGACCCCCGGCACGTTCCGGGTCGACGACGACGGGGTCGCCTTCGTTCCTCATCACGGGGAGGCGATCGTCGCGTCCTTCGATCGGCTCGCGCGCGCCAAGGTCACCACCCACCTGCTCGGCGCCGACGACATCGTCCTCGAGCTGCGGGACGGCGGCGCGTGGTCGCTGAAGGTGAGTGATGGCGGCGGCGCGCTCGACGAGCTCCGGCGCCGCGGCGTCACGATCGGCTAGGGGCCGCTGGAACGGAGGGTGCTCGACCCGAATGTCGGGCCGAGCACCGAGCTTCGCCGCGATCAGCCGACCGACTGCACGTCGTAGTGCACGATCGGGCTCCACGGGCCCTGGCCCGCGCGCGGCTGCCAGTTGTGCCAGATCTCGTTGCCCTTGCCCCAGTAGAACAGCTCGAGGCGGCCGTCCTGGTTCTGACCGAGCGCGAGCTCGGTCGCGGCCTCGCCGAGCACCTCGCTGTCGGTGCCCCAGTCGCCGTTCGGGCTGACCTGCCAGGTGTTCTTGATGCGGCCCTCGCCGTCGATGAAGAACACCTCGAGGCGGCCGTCGCGGTTGCGCGCGACGTCGATGCGGCGGGCCTTCGTCTTGAGCGACTCCTTGCCGGCCCAGTCGCCGTTCGGCGTGGTCTGCCAGTCGTGCCAGATCGTGCTCTCGCCGTCGCGCCAGAAGGCCTCGAGGCGCCCGTCGGCGTTGCTGCCGACCACGACCTCGCGCGCCTGGTCGGCGAGCTTCTCGAAGCCGTACCAGTCGCCGTTGGGCTCCTTCTGCCAGTCGTGCCGGAGCTCGCCCGCGGTCGTCACGTAGAAGACCTCGAGGCGGCCATCCTGGTTCTTGCCGACCGCCACGCTGACGGCCGTCTCGCCCAGCGTCTCGGCGCCGTGCCAGTCGCCGTTCGCTTCGGTCTGCCAGTCGTGCTGGAGCTTGCCGCCGGCGCCCACGTAGAAGACCTCGAGGCGCCCGTCGGCGTTGCTCTGCACGGCGACCGCGCTCGCCGCGTCCGCCAGCTTCTCCTTGCCGAACCAGTCGCCGCCCGGCTCCTTCTGCCAGTCGTGCTCGAGCGCGCCGGTGGGGCTGATCCAGAATACCTCGAGGCGGCCGTCCTGGTTCACGCCGCAGGCGACGCTCTTGGCCGCGCTCGCGAGCGTCTTCTCGCCGGCCCAGAGGCCGTTCGGCGTGCGCTGCCAGTTGTGCTTCAGCGCACCGTCGGCCGACACGTAGAACACCTCGAGCCGTCCGTCGCGGTTGGAGCCGATGGCGATGCGCTGCGTGATCGTCTGGGTCATGGGCGAGCCTCCACCTTCTGTTTCGCGCGTCCGCTCGCGACATGCAAGTCCGGCGATCCAGGGCTAAAGAGACAACTCTCATGGCCACGATCGAGTACGTCGTCCGCATCGTGTGCGACACGAGCGCTCACCTCGAGCGCATGCACGCATGGCTCGCCCCCGGGCACATGGCCGACGTGGTGCGCGCCGGCGCGCGGAGCGCCACGCTCGCCCGCTTCGACGACGCGCCGCTCACGCTCGAAGTGCGCTACGCGTTCGACTCGCGGCAGGCCTTCGCCGACTACGAGCGCGATCATGCGCCGCGCTTGCGCGCCGAAGGGCGCAGTCTCTTCCCCGACGGCGTTCGCTTCGAGCGCCGCGTCGGCGAGGTCGTTCACGAGGCCCGTCCATGACGATCCGATTCGAGCCCATCGCACTGCTCCGCGACAACTACGCGTACCTGCTCGTCGAGCTGGAGACGCGGCGCGCCGTCGTCGTCGATCCCTCGGAAGGCAACAAGGTGCTCGACGTCGTGCGCGGGCGCGAGGTCGAGCTCGAGGCCGTGTGGTGCACGCACCACCACCCCGATCACACGGGCGGCATCGAGGCGATCGTCGAGGCGCTCGGCCCGATCGACGTGCTGGGCAGCCGCTACGATCGCGAGCACGGGCGCATCCCGCGGCAGAACCGCGTGCTCGAAGAAGGCGACGTGGTGACGCTCGGCGAGGCGAGCTTCCGCGTGCTCTCGATCCCCGGGCACACGCTGGGCGCGATCGCCTACGTGGGCGAAGGGCTCGCGCTCACGGGCGACACGCTCTTCTCCGGCGGGTGCGGGCGCGTGTTCGAGGGCACGATGCCGATGATGCGAGCCTCGCTCGCCAAGCTCGCCGCGCTCGACCCCGAGACGCGCGTGCTCTCGGGCCACGAGTACACGGTGCGCAACCTCGAGTTCGCGCAGCTCGTCGAGCCCGAGAACCGCGACGTCGCCTCGCGCCTCGCGAGCGCCACCGAGCAGCGCGAGGTGGGCGAGCCGACGGTCGGAGGCAGCATCGGCCTCGAGCGCGCGACCAACCCGTTCCTGCGCTGGAGCGAGCCGGCGGTACGCGCGTTCGCGGCGGCGCGTGGCGAGGCGAGCAACGACGACGAGGTCTTCGCGCGGGTGCGTGAGGCGAAGAACGCGTTCTGAGCGCCGCGCGCGACCTCGTGTCGCATCGGGCCGTCGCGCGCCGCGCCGCGCCGGTTCATCATGGGCGCGATGGCAAGGGGCTGCGAGTTCTGCGCGCGCGGGGGCAAGGCCGTGGAGGCCACGTTCTCGCGCAACATCGGGATGCTGATCATGCGCCGGTCCGAGACCCTTTCCGGCCGCCACTGCCTACGCTGCTTGTCGAAGAACTTCGCCACCATGCAGGGGCTCAACATGATCCTCGGCTGGTGGGGCTACCTCTCGTTCGTGATGACGCTCTTCTACACGGCGTCGAACGTCTTCCACTTCACGGTCGGTCTCGGAGAGATCGCGTTCGGGGCGGCGAGCGAGGCCGCCACCAAGGCCTCGATCGAGCGCGCGCGCGAGTCGGTCGACGCGAGCGCGGCCCTCGGTCGCTTCCGGAACACGATCCGCCAGCGCCTCTCGCGCGGCGAGCCACGCGATCGCATCGCGCACGACATGGTCGACGCCGCCGACGTGCCGCTGCGAAAGGCCGAGGCGTACGTGGACGAGATCGCTCGCGAGCTCGCGCGGAGCCCCTCGGGCGCGCGGCCTGGCTGAGCGGCCGACGCGCGCGCGATCAGTAGGCGCTGACGCCCGAGAGCAGCCAGCCCTGGCCTTCGCGGCGGAGCGTGAGCCGCACGTCGACGCGCTCTCCGTCCACGCGCGCGCCGATCGCGACGGTGCCGGTCTCGCCCTCGACGCTCACGTCGTCTTGGACCACGTCCACGGCGCCCTCGCGATCGAGCGGCGCGAGCACGTCGTGGAGCGCGTCCGGCAGGTCGGCGCCGTCGTCGATGCGGTAGCGCGTGCGACCGTGCGTCAGATAGACCGGCTCGCGGGCGGGATCGGCCCACGCGAGCAGGCCGTCGACGCGCGCGCTCGGTGCGCCCTGCTCCACGACGCGGGCGACCTCGCCGAGCCGCTCGGCGTCGGTCTCCACCATCGCGTCGGCCACGGCGGTGCCGAGCCCGAGCACGGCGAGCGCCGTGAGCGACCAGAGGGCGATCTGCGAGCGAGTGAGTCCGAACAGCTCCATGACCCACGGACTCAGCAGGTCCCGTGCCGTCCGCCGAGATCGCGCGATCTGCCGTGATCAGCGCTGATCTCGGGGCCCGCGTGGGAAGGGCGCTGACAGTTTGTCAGAAGGCGTCGCGCGCCGGAGCGCGAAGCCTGACAGGCGATCAAACGAGCGCGCGGACGGCCTCGACGCTCGTGCCGCGGATCTCGACGCGCTTGCGGCGCGAGCTCTCGCCCGCCGTGATGCGCACGTCGCGCTTGCCGACGCCGAGCGCGCGCGCGAGGAAGGCCACGAGCGCTGCGTTCGCCGCGCCGTCCACGGGCGGGGCGGTGAGCGCGATCTTCAGGCTGCCGTCGTGCACGCCGAGCACGCTCTCACGGCTCGCGCGCGGGGCCACGAGCACCGCGAAGCGCACGGCCCCGTCCTTCGCCTCGATCGCGAGGGTCGCGTCGGTCATGGCGACGATGTAGCAGACGCGGGCGACGCGCCGGCCGCGGCCCCGTATGCTCGGCGCCGAGGTGAAGGACCGCGCTGCCGATCTCGCGACGCTCGTGCTCGCGCTCGTGCTCGCGGGGCTCGCGCATGCAGCGAGCTTCGTGGAGCTGGCGATCGCGTACGGCGTCGCGTGGCTGGTGGTGAACGCGGCGCGGGCCTGGAGCTGGCCGAAGGAGATGCCCGCGGTCCCTCGGGGGCTCGCGGTCGGCGCCCTCGTCTTCTTGCTCGCGGTCCCGTTGCGCGAGCTCGCGGCGCGCGTGCACGCGCTCGCGGAGCACGAGGGGCTCACGACGCTGGCCGCGCAGCTGCCCGACCGCCACGCGCACCTCGCGCTTCCGGCGATCGCGCCGCCGCTCGTCGCCAGTGATCGGCCGCAGACGTTCTTCGTGCGTGCGGAGGGCGAGCACGTGCGGGTGCGGCTCGACGAGAGTGCCGATTGGATCGAGGCCGACGCGCTCGGTCACGGCGTGTTCCGCGTCGACTACGACCCGCGCTTCCAGGGCGCGCCGCGGGCCCAGGCGCACCAAGCGACCGCGAGCCTCGAGGTCGACGGCTCCGTCACGGAGCGCGAGCTGCTGGCGGCGACACCGCTTCCCCATCCGCGCTGGCCGCGCCTCTCGCCCGACCTGCGACGCGCGTGCATCCCCGACGAGGAGCTCGACGAGGTGCTCGTCGTCACCCTCGGCGCCGAGCTCGCGCTCGAGCATGTCGCGGTGCTCGACGGCCCGACCGACTGCGCGATCGACGACGACGGCGCGCTCGTCGTGGCGCATCGCTGGTCGACCGAGCTGCTCCGGCGCGACCCGGACGACCACCGATCCCGCGAGTCGCAAGGCGGGCCCGGCGCCGTGGGTCTCGGGCACTTGCACGGGCGCACCTTCGTGCTGCGCGAAGGACCGAGCGCCACGCTCGGCTCGCTCGCGCTCGAGGGGACGCCTCTCTTCGTCGCGTCGGCGCCGCTCGGAGACGGCATGATCGTCGCGACGCGGAGCCCGGCGGCGCTCGTCCGCGTGGAGGAACAGGAGGGCGCGCTCCGCATCACGGCATCGCGACGCTTGGCGGTGCCGCCGACTTTCGTCGCGCTCGACGACGAAGGCACTCGTCTCGTCGCGGCGCTGGGAGACTTCGCCGAGGACGGGCAAGCCGGGCTCGGCAACCACTTCGTGGCCGACCGCGTCGCGACCTTCGACGCGCGCACGCTCGCGCTCGTCGAGGACCACCTCACCGCGTTCCGCACGGAGCGCCAAGACCACGCCGGCGACGTCGATCGCGGCGCGGGCCCGCTCGGTCTGTTCCGCACGCGTCGCGGAACCACGTGGGTGGCGTTCGGCGGCACGGACGAGATCGAGGAGCTCGGCGGGCCCGCTCCGCGCGTGATCGACGTCGGCGCGTTGGGGGCGTCGGTGCCGTACGGCGTCGTCGAGCTGGCCGACGGAACGCTGCTCGTCACCTCGCCCTCGAGCGGCCTGATCCTGCGTCTGGGGGCCGACGGAACGCTGCGCCAACGCTTCGCGCTCACCTTCACCGATCGCGAGCTGCTCTCGCGCGAGCCGGACGCGTTGCGCCTGCGCTTCGGCGAGCGCGCGTTCTTCGAGGCCACGCGCGCGGGCGTCTCCTGCCACAGCTGCCACCCCTACGGAGGCACCGACGGCGCGACGCACAACATCGGCGGGCGCGTCGCCGCGCCGACGCTCGACACGCGCGGCCTCGTCGGCACGTCGCCCTTCCTGCGCGACGGGAGCTATCCGCGCATCGCCGATCTGATGGAGGTCGCGCGCCTCGAGTACCGCGGCTACCGCGAGCCCGCCGGTGACCGCGGCGCGACGATCGAGGCCTGGCTCGATACGCTCCCGCCACCGCCGACCTACGTCGCCCGCGATCTGCCGGGCGAGCGTGCGGGGCTCGACGTCTTCGTGCGCAGTGGTTGCCCCGACTGTCACGCGGCGCCGGGCTTCACCTCGCTCGGGCTGCACGCGATCGAGTCGATCTTTCCCGATGCGCCGCGCCGTGGAGGCGTCGAAGGGCGCTCGCTCGACGTGCCCTCGCTTCGCAGCGTCGCGGTGAGCGCACCGTATCTCTACGACGGGCGGGCGGCGACCCTCGAGGCCGTCCTCGGCGACGCGAACGCCACCGATCGCCACGGCCACACGCGCGTCCTCTCCGCGACCGACCGCGCCCACCTCGTCACGTTCCTGAGGTCGCTGTGAGCCCGGCGCGGCGCGCGCTCGCGCTCGGCCTCGCCCTCGCCGGGGCGCTGGGGCTCCTCGCCTCGATCGGGGCGGGCGCCGATCACGCCGCCCTGCGCTTCACCGGGGTCTTCGCGCTCGCGTCGCTCGTGCTGACGCTGCTCGCGACGCCGATCGGGCTCCTCGTCGGCGGCGAGCGTGGCCTCGCTCTGCGGGCCGCCCGCCGGGGCCTGGGCATCGGGAGCGCAGTCGCGGCGCTGGCGCACGCCTCACTCGCCGTCGCGGCGTACCTGCCTTCGTGGTCCTTCGCCCCGCTCGCGCGCCTGCCCTGGATGCGTCACGGGGCGCTCGCCGTGGCGCTGCTCCTCCCGCTCCTCGTGACGTCGTTTCCGGCCGTCCAGCGCGCGCTCCGGGTCCGCGCGTGGTCGGCGCTGCATCGGCTGGCCTACGCCGCGGGCCTGCTCGGGTGTCTGCATTCCGTCGAGGTGCCGTACGGAAATCCGACACTCGGGCTCGTCGCGGCCGCGATCGTGGCCCTCTCGCTCTTGGCCCGCGTGCTGCTTCCCCTCCGACGCCGGCGCTCGCCCGATCCCGAGTGAGCCGGTCGCGCCGCGAACGGAAATTCTTTCGTCACGGCCGGCGATCCCGCTTGTTCGGGAAACGCTTGTGGGCACAATCTTGTCGACGCAAGCGTTGGGAGCACGAGCCCTCGTCCCCCCCGCGCACCGGAGCCCGCCGTGACCTTGCCGCTCTACGACCCCGACTCGCTCGAGAACCGCGACCCGGCGAAGATCGCCGAGTTTCTCGATCGCATCGATCCGGTGCTCGAGCGCTTCTTCCATCCGCGCGTCCAGGGCCTCTCGCGGATCCCCGACGGGCCGGCCCTCTTCGTGGCCAACCACAACGCGGGCGTGCTCATGCCCGACGTGTTCATCGTCGCGAGCGCGATCTTCCGGCAGCGCGGCCTCGAGGACCTGCCCTTCGCGCTCGCGCACGATCTGGCGCTCAAGCCGCCGGCGCTGAACCGGCTGCTCTGTCCGCTCGGCGCCGTGCGGGCGCGCGCCGGCACGGCCGAGCGGATCTTGGCGGCCGGCCACAAGGCGCTCGTCTACCCGGGCGGTGACGTCGAGGTGATGCGGCCCTTCTCCCAGCGCGACAAGATCGTGTTCGGGCAGCGTCGTGGCTACGTGAAGCTCGCGCTGCGCGCGGGGGTCCCGATCGCGCCGATCGTCACGGCGGGCGCCCACTCGGCGTTCGTCGTGCTCGACGATGGCGGCAACGTGGCCCGGGCGCTCGGCCTCGACCGCTGGGCCCGCGTGAACGTGCTGCCGACGATCCTCTCGTTTCCCTGGGGCCTCACGTTCGGCGTGCCGCCGCCGTACCTGCCGATGCCCACGCGCATCCGCTCCGAGGTGCTCCCGCCGATCCACTTCGCGTGGACCGGCGAAGAGGCCGCGGCGGACGAGAAGTGGGTCGACGAGTGCCACCGGCGGGTCGTCGACACGATGCAGGCGGCGCTGACGCGCCTGGCGCGCGAGCGCCGCGAGGAGCGCCGGCAGGACTTCGTGGAGCGCGTCACCGGCGCCCTGAACCGCGCGATGACCGCGCTCGGCATCGAAGATCGCCCCGCGACCGTCGCGCACGGCATGTCGCAGGTCCCGAGCGAGGAGCGGCCCGTGGAGCTCGAGCGCATCTCGGGGCTCGACGGCGCCGTGGAGGCGGCGACCGATCCGGTCGTTCTCACGCCGCCGACGCGCATCGCGGCCTGATCCGCCGCGCGCCCGACGGAAACGAGAAAGCCCGGGACGCTCGTCCCGGGCCTTCGTTCGTTCGTTCCTCGCGCGCGGTTCAGAGCGTCTCGAGGTAGGCGACCAGGTCGGGGATCCGCGGGTCGTCGGTCGAGAGGATCGTGCCGTGGGCCGCGCCGCCGCACGCCGGGTCGAAGCGCTGGGCGAGCGTGTGCGCGCAGCCGTCGTGCATGACCGGCAGAGCCCGCGCGACCCCGATCAGCGAGGGCACCTGGAGCGCGCGGCCCGTGCCGACGTCGACCGTCTGGTTGTTCGTGAGCATCGCGCCGGAGTGGCAGCTCGCGCACCCCGCCTCGGCGAACACGTGCGCGCCGCGCTCCACCGCCGTGCTGCTCTCGCTCGTGCGCGGAAGGTCGGCCGGCCGCGTGTCGAGCCAGTGACCGATCGCGCTCGCGTGGGACGCATCGACGGCCGGGCCGCCCATGCGCTGCGTGAAGACCGTGCCCATCAGGTGGCTGATGTCCGGCAGGTCGCCGTCCCAGTGGAAGGGCGCGGTCTCGAGGAAGCCCTGCGGGACGCGCGGCGTGCGGCGGTCGCCGATCCCGGCGAAGTGCCACACGCGGCCGTCGTCGCCGCCCTCGGGGTGACACGACGCGCACGCGGTGCCGCGGCCCGCATCGCCGTGGAAGAACGCATGGCCGGTGTCGAAGACCGAGCGGCCGCCGAGCGCCACGACGGTGTCGTCGCCGTCGCCAGGCACCTCGATGCGGATCTGCGCGGGCTCGCGGCCCTGCACCACGAGGCGGCCGTCGGGCAGGTAGATCGCCGCGATCGCGTTCGGCGTGTGCTCCACGTCCGTAGGCACCTCGCCCGTGCCGTAGTAGCCGTAGTAGCTGTCCCCGTAGAGGCAGCCGCCGTAGGAGCCGCCGCCGACCTGGAGCGAGGCCGTCTGGATGCGCGTGACGCTCGGCGCGAAGTCCGTGCTCTCGATGCCCGCGCCGACGATCGCGATCTCGCCCTGCGCGCTGCGCGCGATGTCGACCGGGAGCGTGGCGCCCGCGATGTTCGGCGTGTCGATCGGCGTGAGGCTCTGCCCGTCGAAGATGGTGGCCGCCGACTGCACGATCGAGCCGCTGCAGACGCCGGTGGAGTAGTACGCGCCGGGCGCGAGGTTCAGCTCGCCGTCGCTCGAGCGCTGGTGCGAGACGAGGATCGCGTCGCCCATCGGGATCGCGCGCCACATCACGGCCGGGCGGAACTCGGCCGGGTTGCCGTTCGAGTCGACCTGCGTCGGCGAGACGCTCGAGGTGGGCGTGACGTGCGAGACGCCGAGCTCGGTGCCGGTCTCGGCGTCGAGGCGCACGAGCTCCGCGGCGCGGAAGCGGGAGACGACGAGCTCGTTGCCGCGCACGATCACGTCGCGCAGGTCGTCGAGGCCGGTCTGGATGGAGCTGACCGGCGCGCTCGTCGTGCCGTCGAAGCTCACGAGCTGGCCGTCACGGCACGCCACGCGGACGACGTTGCGCTCGGCGTCCACCGCGATGCCGCGCGGTGCCGCGCAGACCGTGCGGCGCGTCGGGAGCGGCGCGCCCTCGAGGTGCACCGTCAGCGCCTCGCCACTGCCGCGCAGGACCACGTGGGCGAGCGCATGCGCGTCGTCGATGGCGACGCGGCCCGGCTCGGCGCCGGCCGGCAGCGTGAGGGTCGTCGTGTGCTGCGTCGCGACGTCGACGAGCATCACGCGGTCGCGGTCGGGGTCGGCGGCCACGATCGTCCGGCCGTCGGCGGTCACGCCGAGCGTTCCACCGGAGATCGGAGGCGGCGTCTCGGCGGCCGACACGACCGACGCCGCGCGGGCGTCGATGTACATGCCGGTCGTCTCCGGAGGCGTCCCCGGGTACCCCGGATAGGGGCTCGGCGGCGGGGCGAGGGTGTCCGGCGGCCGGCAGCCACCGAGCAGGGCGAGGACAACGGCGAGGGTCGCGGGCGTGCGCATGGGGACCCCCTACAGCAGGGCTCGTGCCGAACCTCACACGCGAAAAGCCGCGGTTTCTCGCGATCGGCGGCGCGCCAGGGCGTGCCAGTGGGCAACGCACTGCACGTGGGCCGTGAAGCGCGTGCACACCGGGCCGCTCACCGCCACTTGCCGGGCCCGCGCGAGGTCGGCTCGTCCCGGCCGCGCAGCCAGTGCAGCGCGCCGACGACGCCGGCGGCGAAGATCAGCACTCCGAGGACGACCGTGAAGGCCGGCGAGAGCGAGCCGGCCTGTGCGGTGATCGCGCCCGAGACGAGCGCCCAGCCGCCGAGCGCTGCGCCGATCGCTGCGCGCGGGAGGAAGGCAGCGAGCGGCCGCTCGGGATCGGCCGGGACGAGCGCCGCGCGCAGCCAGACGGCGAGCGCCACGAGCTCGGCCACGACGGCCGGGAGCGCGAGGTCGTAGGCAGCGAGCCGGCGCCACGCGAGCGAGATCACGCCGAGGCCGGGCGCCGCGAGCGCGACCGTCGCGAGCAAGAGGGCCGCGCGCGCACCGCTCCCGCTCGTCGCTTCGCCGCGCGCGAGGCGCGCGATCTCCGAGTCGTCCGCGGGCCGCACGCTGCTCTTGCGCAAGCACGTCGGGCAGCGTGGCGCGTCGGTCGGGCTCTCGAAGGTGCGGGCGCACCGCGCGCAGACGAAGGCCGTCACGTCGCGGGACGCCGTCAGTGCAGGATGAGCTCGCTGCCGTCCTGCGGGCGCGGCTTCTGCGCGACGAGCAGCGGCACCATCTTCTCGAAGCAGTTCGACTCGATGCGCACGCCGCGCTCGGGCAGCGCCATCTTCGGGCCATCGAGCTCGGGGACGAAGAGGATCGGCGTCGCCGCGCCGTCGTACCCGAGCTGCACGAGGAGCGAGGGCTCGAAGAGCCGGCACTTCTTGTCGCAGCAGTGGAAGGGCTCGGTCACGCAGTAGAAGCCTTCGGCCGCGAGCGGCTCGAGGTTCGCGGCGGCGGCCTCGTCGGGGAGCGAGTGCCCGTTCGGCGAGAAGCGCGCGCGATTGCCCTCCCAGCGCTCCGGCAGATAGACGCCCGCGCCCGGGTTGCCGTGGTTGTGGAAGTAGACGAGCCGGCCCGCCGGGACGGCGCCGATGGGGCCCTTGGTGCGATAGATGCCGCAGGGGGGAAGTGCCATGGCGGGGAGGATGGGGCTCTCTCCGCCGAACGTCGATGGGAGAAATCGACGAAGCGAGGTGTAAGGCGCACGGCGTGAGGTCGTTCTCCGGGCGGAGGTGCCTCGTGATCGGTGAACGCCGCCCTTGGGCTCTGGTCGTCTCTCTCGCCGCCGTCCTCTCGCTGGCGAGCGGGTGTGGAGGGAGCGGCGCGTCCTATGCGCGCTTCCGGCGCGCGGCGACCGAGGGGCAGATCGTTGCCGCCGAAGAGGTGCGCGCGGCGGACTTCATCGACGTGCACGCCGAGGAAGACGCGCCACGGCCGCCGCCGGGCGCGACGACCACGCTGCCCATCCTCGTCGACGCGCACCTCGGCGCGGGCCGCGTCTCGACGAGCGGCGGGCGCGCGATCGTCCAGGTGTCGATGCGCGGCGGCACCTCGAGCGTGCGCGAGGCGACCGACGTCGTCGTCGTGCTCGATCTCTCCGGCTCGATGCAGGAGGGCGACAAGATCGGCGCCGTCCGGCACGCGCTCGCGCGCTTCGTCGAGGGGCTCGACCCGCGCGATCGCATCGCGATCGTGACCTTCGCCGACGACGCGCACCTCGCGCTGCCGCCCACGGAGGTCGGCGCCGCGCGCCCGACGATCCTCGGCGCGATCGACACGCTGCGAGCCTACGGCGCGACGAACCTCGGCGCGGGCCTCTCGCTCGGCGTGCAGGTCGTGAGCGAGATGCACGTGCAGCGCAGCGGGCCGGCGCGAGTCGTCTTGCTCTCGGACGGCGTCGCGACCGTCGGCGAGACGCGGCCCGAGGCGCTGCGCCAGCTCTCGGCGTCCTTGCGGGCGCGCGCGATCTCGCTGACCACGGTGGGCATGGGCGAGCAGATCGACTTCTCGCTCCTCGAGTCGCTCGCGAACGACGCGGGCGGCGCGTTCCACTACGTGGACCGGCCGGCGGAGGTGGAGCGCGTGTTCGGGCGTGAGCTCGCGGCGCTGACGGGCATCGCCGCGCGCGATGCGCACGTGATCGTGACGCTGCCGCCGGGCGCGACGCTCGTGCGCAGCTACGACGAGCGCACGCACGAGAGCGGCAACGTGCTCGACACCGCGCTCGGCGACGTGGCCGCCGACGAGGCGCTCGTCGTCGTGCACGAGATCGATCTGGCGCCGGGGACGGAGGCCGTCGCGATCCCGGTCGAGGTGCGTCTCGGCGCGCTCGATCGCGGCAGCGCGACCGTGGCCTCGACCCAGCTGCCGCTCGTGCGCGACGCGGCGCCGCTCTGCGACCCGGCGCTCGACGCGTCGGTGCTGCGCAACGTGACGCTCGGGCGCATCGCGTGGTCGGTGCGCGAAGCGAGCCACCTCGTGGAGCTGGGCGACACCACGCGCGCGGGGAGCTTCGCGTGGGGCGCGCTCGCGGAGGCCCACGACGCGCAGGCACGGCTCGTGGCGATGGGCGAGCTGGAGCGCGCGCGCTCGCTCGAGGAGCCGCTCGCCCTGCTGGCGCGCACCGCGCGGCTCTTGCCGCAGCCCACGCTCGCACCGGCGCCCGACGCGAGCGCAGGCGGATGGGCGGTGCAGACGACCTCGACGTCGGCGCGCTTCGCCGGCTGGCGGTGATGGCGACTCCCGGCCGCGCGCATCGAGGACGAACGGTTTGCTCGCCCCGGAAGGGATATCCTCGCGGCCTTCGAGCGTGGCGCCGTCGAGCACGAGCACGGAGTGGGACGTCGCGCACGAGCGCGATCTCTGCACGCGCGCCGTGGCCGGCGACGAGAAGGCGCTCCGCGCACTGCTCGATCACTTCGCGCCGCCGCTCCACGACGCCGTCATCCTGCCGCGCGTCGGCTCGCGCCCCGAGGCCGCCGAGATCCTCGAGGACACGCTCTCGCGCGCGGTCGAGCGCATCGCCGACTTCCGCTGGGAGGGCCCGGCCGGGCTCTGGCCTTGGCTGCGGCGGATCGCGATCCACCGCATCGTGGACGGCGCGCGGCGGCGCAGCGCGGAGCGGCGCATGACCGAGCGCTACGGCGCCGAGGTGACGGCGCTGCCGCCGCGCATCGAGGCCGGCGCCGAGGCCGCGATGATCGAGGCCGAGGAGCTCGCCGCGAGACAGAGGCAGCTCGAGCACGCGCTCGCGGCGCTGAACGAGCGCTACCGGCGCGCGATCGAGCTGCGCATCTTCGAAGAGCAGCCGCGGGAGGCGTGCGCGGCCGCGCTCGGCGTCACGGTGCCCACGTTCGACGTCGTCCTGCACCGCGCGCTCGCCGCGTTGAAGAAGACCTTCGGACCCCTCACATGAGACGGAGAGCCCCGAGATGAGCCACATCGACGACGAGCCCGAGCCGACCGAGGAGGAGCTGCGCGCCGCGGCCGAGCTCGCGCGCGCGCTCGACGAGGGATCGAGCGCCGAGCCCGGGACCGACGCCGCGTTCGCGCAGGCGCTGCGCGCGACGAAGGGCCAAGCGCCGAAGCTCGCGCCCGAGGTGCGCGTGCGCGCGGTCGATCGCGCGATGCAGCGCGGCGCGGGCGCGGCGAGAACGCGGGCGCGCGTGCGCTGGCTCGCGGCCGCCGCGGTCGTGTTGATCACGCTGGGCCTGCCGCTCGGGCTCTCGCTCTGGCCCGACCCGGCGCCGGACCTGCGCACGGTGCGCTACGGCGGGCCGACGAGCGCGATCTTCGAGGCGCCCTTCGCCGACGAGCAGCGCGCGAGCGAGCGCATGGATCGCATCACCACGGTGCGCGCGCACGACTACTTCGCGGCCTGGGCCGCGGCGGGAGACGCGCCATGAAGCCCCTCTTCTTCTGCGGGGTGCTCGCGCTGGCGGTGGGCTGCGCGTCGCAAGGCCGTCCGGGCGATGGCGAGGCGAGCGCCGTGGCGCCCTCGCAGGCGCTGCTCTCGGCGCTCGGCACGGCGCAGGCATTGCAGCACGAGTCGGACGAGCGCGAGGCGCGCGGCGAGATCGATCTCGCCGTCGCGAGCGCGCGCCGGATCCTCGAGGTGCCCTTCGACGCCGATGCGCCCGAGCGCGAGGACGTGCGTCTCGATGCCTACGGCCGCCTGGCCGAGCTCGAGCTCGCGAGGAGCGACGACGCGGCCGCCGAGCGAGAGGCGCAGGCGGGCCTCGGCGAGTCCACGCGCGACAGCTACTTCCGCGCGCGCCTCCACGTGGTGCTCGGTCGCGTGCACCAGGCGCGCGCCGCCGCGCTGCGCGAGCGCGGCGACGAGAACGGCGCCCGCGTCGAGTCGGAGGCTGCGATCGACGCGCTCGAGCGCAGCATCGCGATCAACCGCGTCGTGCTCGGCCTGCCGGCCGAGCCGGCGCACGGAGAAGAGACGCCATGAAGCGAAGGATCGGCCTCACCCTGTTCGCGCTCGCTCTCGCGGGCATGCCCTTCGCTGCTGGCTGCGGCGGCGCGATGGCCGAGCGTCGCGAAGAGCCGCAGCCCGACGCGCGCGCCCAGATGAACGAGCAGGAGGCGCGCCTTCGCGCGGCGCAGCAAGAGCTCGAGGAGGCGGGCCCCGCTTGCGAGGGCCGCTGCCGCGCGAGCACGTCGATCTGCGACGCCGCGCACCGCATCTGCCAGCTCGCCTCGGATCTCGGCGACGAGACCTCGCGCGCCCGCTGCGCCCGCGCCGACGCCTCGTGCTCCGACGCGACGACGGCGACCACCGAGTGCGCGTGCACGCCGGCGAGCGAGGACGCGGGCCGCGTCTCCGTCCTCGGCGCGACCCACCCGCACGCGACGTAGGCCGCCGTAAGCGGTTCGCCCCATTCGCGGGGCGACAGACCCTTGCCACAGATCGCCGGGCGGCCGAATCTCGGTGGCCAACCGCTGAGGTCACCGTGCCGGAGACGGGACGGCACGACGCTCGTGACCGACGCTCCTCAGGGAGTCAGCGGAACGGGCCGACGGATCGCTCGCGGAGCTTCTCCGCGATGCGCGAGCTCGCATCGACGAGCGCGAGCGCGCGCTCGCGTGCGGCCCTCGCGTGCTCCGCGTTGCCCTGCGCGGCGTGGATCTCGAAGAGCAGCGCCCAGGCGGCTGCGTCGCGCTCGCTCGTGAGCAGGTGCTCGCGCAGCATCGCCTCGGCGCGCGCGAGATGGCCGAGCGCGTGCGCGGCGTAGGCATCGACCAGACGCGCGTGACCTTCGACGCGACGTCGCTGACCCTCGTCGAGCCCGAGCGACGGCAGACGCGCGCGAAGCTCGATCACCGCCTTCGCGTGCTGCTCGGCCTCGTCGCGCGGAACGCTGCCCTCGGAGAACCGGAAGCGCGCGCGATGCAGCGGGAGCATCAGCCGCGTGGCTTCCGACACCGACGACGCGTCGAACGCCGCGAGCACGGCCGAGGCGGCCGCCGCATCCCCGAGCGTGTGGTGCGCGTACGCCTCGTAGATCGCGTCCTCTGCGGTGCGTCGCTCGGCGGGGATCGTAGCGAGCGCGAGCAGGGTGCCGCCGGGGTCGCCGAATCGGAACGCCGCGTGCGCGACCTCGCGCGTCGCCGCGTCGTCGTCCGCGAGCGCCAGGAGCGCCTCCACGACGCGGCGGCGGACCGCGACGGCGGAGCCCATCGCGCGCTCGAGCGCCCAGATCAGGCTCGCGCGCGCGTCGGCGATCGGCTCGACGACCCGCTTCGTTTCGTCCTCGACGACGATGTCGTTGCACAGGCCGATGCAGCGATCACAGATCATCACGTTCGGTCCGGCGATCAGCTTCTTCACCTCGCGCTGCGGCTTGCCGCAGAACGAGCACTGAGGCGCCGCGGGCGGCGGAGGCTCTTTCGACCAGAACGCCATCGCTTCGAGCCTAGCAGGTCGGAGCGCGCGCCCTCGAGCAGCGGCGGGCCCACGTGCCGAGGGTACGACGTCGGGACGCGATGGAGGACCGCCGTATCACGTCGGACGACTGCGCCTCGCGCGTTCAGCGGTCGCAGGCGATGCAGTACGAGCTGTCGCCGACGCGCATGCAGGCGGAGCCGTCCGCGCACTCGGAGAAGCTCCCGCAGTAGCAGACGTCTCCGTCGCATCGATCGGCGTTCGCGCAGCGGTACCGATCGCTCGGGAGGACGTGCGCGTCGCCATGCAACGAGGCGCAGCGTGCGATCGCGAGCCCATGGCTGGCGAGGCCCTCTGCCCAATCGTCGCAGTAGGACTCGCACGAGAATCCGATCACGGGCGGAGCCTGCCAGCGACACGAGCCTCCACCGTCGGGAGCGACCTCGTGCGTGGTCGCGCAAGCGGTGAGCAGGACGCCCAGCAGCGAGGCGCGAGCGGTCAGCCGTCGCAGGCGAAGCATCGCGCCTCCGCGTCACCCGGAAGTCGTCCGCAGGCCTGGCCGTCGGGGCACGGTGGGGCGGCCCCACAGCGAGGTGGACTCCATCGGTCCGCGGACTCGCAGCCGTTCGTCGTGCAGCCAGCGTAGGTCTCCAGATCGGAGCCGCGCGCGAGACGGGTCGCCCAACCGGTGCATCGCGTTTCGCCGGCCCCGTCGCACACGCCGGGGCGGGGCGGCGCCTCCCAACGACAGCCGTGGAAGCCCGAGTCGTTCGGACCGACGTCGCTGCGGTCGACTGGTGTCGCGGCACACCCGAGGCAGAGGAGCGTCAGCCCGACGAGGGGCGCGGGACGCCACGAGTGGTTGCGCCGCACGACGCGCATCGAAGCCGCGTCGTGCGCTCGACGATGGAAAAGGCGCATCTCGATTCCCGGGTCGGGACCGCGCGAGCTGCGCGGCGCCAGCAGCATACGGGATTCGCGGGCCACGCACGGCCCGCGTCGCGCTCGGAGCGCCACGCGGCAAGCGAGCGGCGACGCGTACCACGATCTCTCTCGATCACTCGGCTTCAGGCGCAGCGATGCACGTCACGCAACGCCGGTCGGATGCCGTCGTCGTGCACGCGCTGCTATCGCCGAGCTGGCGCAGCTCCGGCGTGTGCCTCAGGGGCAGGGGACCATCGCGTCGTGCTCTTCGACCGAGGCGTAGTAGCCCTCGGGGAAGCGGTAGATGTCGGCGCAGCCGGCCGCATCACTGCGCAGGATCTCGTAGCCTGAGCGGTGACCACACCACATTCGGTCGACGGCCAACGAGAAGTGCCACTGACAGGTCGCGTCGCAGCTCGGCGTCGCGGCGAGCGCTTCCTCGGGCGTCGCATACTGCGCGAGCTCGGGATCGAACGCGTAGATGTCGGGGCAGCCCTGGTCGCTCGTGAAGTGACTCAGGAACGTGTAGTCGCCGGCGCAGAGCACGATCACTTCGTCCACGCCCACGTAGTTGCAGCGCGCGACGTCGGCGTCGTTGCCGGCGTCCGAGGGAACCCACGCGTCGACGACCGTGGCGTCGCGGCGGCCGGAGTCCTCGGTGGGCGTTCCCGCGTCGTTCTCGGGGCTGCCGGTGTCCACCGTCGCGGCGTCGGTGCCGTTGCCGGTGGTGCCGTTGCCGCAGCCCGCGACGAGCGCGAGCCCGGCGAGGGTGGTGGAAGCCAAGAACGAGGAGAGGCGAAGACGGCTCATGGCCGAATCCATGGCGGTTCCGTCGCCATCGTCAAGCCCACCCTCGGAGGAACTGTAAGGTCCGCGTCCGACTCGCGTTCCTCGGGCGTCGCGCGAAACGCGCTCGAGGTGCACCGTGGACGCTCGATCCCTGCTTTCTCGTTCTTTCGTCGGCGCGATCGGCCTCGTGTCGCTCGCGCTCCTCTTCTTCCTCATGCCGCTCGCCGCCCAGGCCCAGCCCTGTCGCGACGCGACGGGCGAGATCGTTCCGTGCGCCGGAGCGCCCCTCGTCACGACGACCGTCGTCGCGCCGGCGGTCGACGAGCCCGTGGTCGAGCCGCCGCGCCCGCCCGCGTCGGACGCGCCGGGCTACTTCGATCTCATGTGGTACGTCGACCTCGTCGATCCGAGCACCGTCACCTTCACGCCCGATGCGCCGGCCACGATCCCCGAGATCGAGCGCGGCACGCACCTCGGCAACGTCGCGCCCGGCTTCGATCGCGCGTTCGGCGGCCTCACGCTCGGTGGCGGCTACCGCCCCGCGCCCTGGCTGCGCCTGCCCGACCTGCGCGTGAGCGTCGGCTACGCCGACTTCGAAGGCGCGCCCGTCACCCTCGAGGGCGGCCCGCAGGCGCTCGTCGGCGCGATGCGCGACGTGTGGAACGTGCGCCTCCAGATCGGCGGCGGCCTCGACCTGCGCGTCGACGTCGTGCGCCTCTTCGCGCTCGCGCACTTCTCGGTGGGCGGCTACTTCGCCTCCGTCGACGTCGGCGGCAGCAGCATCGGCGAGCTCGGCCGCGACACGTTCTCCGCGCTCTCGCTCGAGGCTGGCTGGACCGCGGGCATCGAGATCGAGATCGTCCCCGACCTCTCCTACACGATCGGCTACCGCCACACGCACACGGGCGTCGAGCAGAACACCTTGTTCTTCGGGATCGACGTGGCCTTGCGCTGAGGTGGCGCTCGTTTTCCTTTCCGCTGCAACGAAATCCGCGTTAGATCCTCGCGCGATGATCGCGCTGGTTCGATCGGCGATGGTGGCCTTCTATCCGCGCACGGACGAGCTGCCCGGGCTCGAGGACACGGGCATCGACGAGTTCCTGCGGCAGTTCAAGCTCGAGACCACGTTCCTGATGTGGCTCGGCACGGTGATGGGCGCGCTCGTCTATCACTTCTCGCCGCTGATCACGATCTTCGTCCCGCTGCCGGCGTTCCTCCTCAGCAAGCGCCTGCGCGACAAGCACGCCTACGCGCTCGGCGCGCATCCGATCTACCTCGTGCGCCAGACCGCGATGCTCGTGAAGCTGCCGGCGGGCCTGTGCTGGGGAAGGCATCCCGCGGTGCGCGCGAAGTTCGCGCTGCCGCCGCTCGCCGCCGATCCCGATACGTGGAGGACCTCGTGACCCACGTCTCGTTCCGCGATCGCGCGGAGCCGCCCTACGAGTCGGAGGTCGACTACGTCGTCGTCGGCAGCGGCGCGGGCGGCGCAGCGGCGGCCTCCACGCTCTCGCGCGCGGGCGTGAGCGTCGCGATCGTCGAGGCCGGCGCCTGGCGCGACCCCGATCAGTACCCCCACTCGACGTACGGATCGTTCCGCGATCTGATGGACGACTGGGGCGCGCAGCTCGCGGTCGGCCGCGCGCTCTGGCCCATCGTGCAGGCACGCTGCATGGGCGGCACCACGGTGATCAACTCGGCCATCTGCGTGCGCACGCCGGCCGACGTGTTCGATCGCTGGGAGCGCGAGGCCGGCATCGGCGGCGCCGCCGGCGGGCGCGGCTCGCTGCGCGATCGCGTGTGGGCGCACCAGGACGCCATCGAGCGCGAGCTCTCGGTCGAGGAAGTGCCGGCCGCGGCGCGCGGGCGCAGCAACGAGCTCGCGATGCTCGGCGCCGAGAAGGCGGGCTTCCCCGAGAGCCACTACATGCGGCGCTACGTGAAGGGCTGCATCGGCTCGGGCCAGTGCCTGCAGGGCTGCCGCGCGCTGAAGAAGCAGAGCACGAACATCACGCTCGTCCCGGAGGTCGAGAAGAAGGGCCTCGTGCTCTCGTCGGCGCCCGTCGATCGCATCGTGCTCGAGGGCCGACGCGCGACCGGGGTGCGCGGCCACTTCGTGCATCCGCGCACGCGCCAGAAGGGGGCGGCCTTCCACGTGCGCGCGAAGAAGGGCGTGCTCGTCGCCGCCTCGGTGACGCACACGCCCGTCTTGCTCATGGCGAGCGGCGTGAAGAACAAGTCGCTCGGGAAGTACTTCCGCGCGCACCCCGGCACGGGCGTGTTCGGCTGCTACGCCGACCCCGTGGATCAGAACGTCGGCGCCACGCAGGGCTGGGCCTCGACGGGGTATCGCGAGCACCCGGGCCTGAAGCTCGAGACGCTCTCGATCCCGCTCGAGCTCGTGGCCTCGCGCTTCTCGGGCGGCGGGCTCGAGCTGATGAAGCGCATCTCCGAGTACCGCCACGTCGCGATGTGGTGCCACGCGGTGCGCGCCGAGTCGGTCGGCTCGGTCTCGCGGAACTTCTTCACCGGCAAGCCGCAGGTGAGCTACGGCCTCGATCGCGCCGACATGCTGAAGTTCCGCGAGGGCATGTACCTGCTCGCCAAGCAGCACGTCGCCGCGGGCGCGCGCGAGCTGATCACCGGCATCGCCGGGATGCCCTTCAAGACGAAGCCGGACGAGATCGAGAAGCTCAAGGACGCGCCGCTCGACCCGCGCGCCTACATCGCGATCCTCTCGCATCTGTTCGGCGGCGCGGTGATGGGCAGCGACCCCGCGCGCTCTGTCACCGACGGCCGCGGCCGCGTGCACGGCTACGAGGGCCTCGTGGTCGCCGACGCCTCGGCGATCCCGTCGAACCTCGGCGTGAACCCGCAGCACACGATCATGGGCCTCGCCCGCACCTTCGCCGAGGACCTGCTCGAGGCCTGACGCCGGAGGGCGCGCATCGCGCGCGCGTGTCAGCTTCGCGCGCGTGAGCGCGGGTCAGCCGTCGATCGAGAGCGCCTTCTTCGATCCCTATCGCGCGTTGCTCCAGCGCATCCCGCTCTCCCCGCTTCCCGATGCGGCGCGGCTCCAGGCCGAGCTCGGCGCGCTCGTTGCGCCGATCCGCTTCGAGCCGCAGGCGCCCAAGACGCGGCCGCGGCGGCGGAAGGTCACGCTCGACGGGCTCTACGAAGTCCGCATCGCGCGCCTGGGCGTCGTGCCCACGCGCACGCACCTACACGATGCGATGAACGCGCTCGTCTGGGCGACGTTCCCGCGCAGCAAGCGCCTGCTCGCGCAGCGCCAGTGCGACGCCCTCGTCGCCCAGATCGGCGAGCGGCCTACGCATCTGCCGAATGCGCGCACGCGGGAGCGTGACGTGCTCGCGATGATCGACGAGGGCGGCATCCTCTCGATCGGCGAGCGCCGGCTCGTGTTCGGCCACGCGATCCTCGAGCACCTCGCGCAGTCCGACGCGGACGTCCGAGGGTTCCCGATCGCGCTCGACCTCCCGCCCGAGGCGCCGCTCTCGGCCGTGGACGAGGCCCTCGCGTCGTGGCTCGCCGGCTTCGATCCCTCGGGCGCGCGCGCCGAGGCGGTCGTCGTGTCGCGGCGCCTCGAAGCGGGCTGAGCGAGTGCAAACGGCTGCGCACCGCGCACCCGTCGTACACGGCCGATCGGCGGGCTCACTCGCTCAGTGGCCGCACTCGGCGTGGACCTCTTCGATCAAGCGAGCGCGGAACGCAGCCACGGCGGACGGCGCCGTCGTCTCGTCGACCAAGACGGTTCCGTCGGGCCCGGGCGCCGGAACGGGCTCGCGCAGCATCGCGATCACGGCCTCGCCCAGCTCGAAGTCGACGCCCACCCGCAGCCCGCCCCGCGTGTCGATGATCGCTCCGAGCTCGCAGCGCGCGAGGAGCTGGAGCCGCTCGTGCACCTGCACGTCGAAGCGCGTCCCGTCGATGGGGCCGAAGACGAGCTCGAGCACGGGCTCGCCCTCGTCGGCGCCGGTCGCATCGAGGCCCAGGAACACGGCGGAATAGAGGGCCGGCGGCACCTCGATCGGGATCTCGACTCCGTCCGCGTCGACCGCGAGCAAGGGGAGGTCGTGCCTCTGCGGGTCGAACTCGGCCCCACGGTCGCCGACGATGCGGAGCGTCTCGATCCGCAGCCAGAAGCCTTCGATGGGCAGCGTGGGCCCTTCCATCTCGGAGCCGAGGACGACCGTGCCCGGAACGCCGGGCAGGCTCCAGGCATCCTGCATCGGCGTCGAAGCGTCCACCTGTGCGCCCGGCGTCGTACACCCCAGCGCGAGCAAGAGCGCGCCGAAGGGGAACAGCCGAGTTGCGCCGCCGCGGGTCACGACCCTTGCCCATGCGAGGACGAGGCCAACGCGCTCACCCCCGCCTCTTGAGGCCGTAGCGCTCCATCTTGTAGATGAGGCCGCGGCGCGAGATGCCGAGGCGCGCTGCCGCGCGCGTCTGGTTGCCTTGGGTCGCCGCGAGCGCGTCCTCGATGGCGGCGCGCTCGGCGTCGTCGACCTTGCCGCGCAGCGGGCCGTCGTTCCGCGTCAGCTTCGGGAGCAGGCTCTCGATCGCTTCGCGATCGATGTGGCTGCCCTCGCCGAGCGCCGCGGCGCGCGCCAGCAGGTTGCGCAGCTCGCGCACGTTGCCTGGGAACGTGTGGCGCGAGAGCGGGATCAGCGCGTCCTCGGTCAGCGTCTTTCCCGGCGCGACCTCGGCGGCCAGCGCGCGCACGAGCTCGGGCAGCTCGTCCGTCCGATCGCGCAGCGGTGGGACGGTGATGCGCAGCACGTCGAGCCGGTAGAGCAGGTCGCGGCGGAAGCTCCCGTCTGCGACCGCCCGATCGAGATCGCGGTGCGTGGCGGCGATCAAGCGCACGTCGATGGGCGAGGGCCGCGTGCCGCCGACGCGCGTCACCTTGCGCTCTTCGAGCGCGCGCAAGAGGCGCACCTGGTTGCTCGGCCGCAGCTCCCCGATCTCGTCGAGGAACACCGTGCCGCCGGTGGCCGACTCGAGCACGCCCTCCCGCCGCGCATCGGCGCCCGTGAACGCGCCCTTCTCGTGGCCGAAGAGCACCGACTCGGCGAGCGTCTCGGGAATGGCCCCGCAGTGCAGCGCCACGAAGGGGCCGCGCGCGCGCGCGCTCTGCTCGTGGATGCGGCGCGCGAGCACCTCTTTGCCGACGCCCGTCTCGCCGAGGAGCAGCACCGAGAGATCGCAGCGCGACGCGCGGTCCACGAGCAGCAGCGTCTTCTGCATCGAGTGGGCGGCGCTGCTCTTGCGGGGCCCGGGGACGAGCACCATCAGCGAGGCGGGGCCGACGTGCACCACATCGCCGTTGCTCGCCGCGCTCTCGCCCTGCACGCGGATCGCGCCGATGCGCGTGCCGTTGCGGCTCTCGTGATCGGTGACGAGGACGCGCGCGTCGCCGTCCCAGCGGAAGGTCGCGTGCAGCCGGCTCACGGCGGGATCGTCCACGCAGATCTCGGAGCTGCGGCTGCGGCCGATCGAGATCGTCTCGTCCTTCGGGAGCTCGTAGACGCCGCGCGTCGGCCCTTCGATGCACACGAGGCAAGCGGCGCGGACGGGCTCGGCGCGGAGGCTCGGGACGTCGAGGGTCGTCTGGTCGTGCGTCACGTCGGCAGCTCCAAGATTGCTCACTCGCCGCGCGGAGGGAAGTAGAGCGAGACGGAATCGCCCGTCGAGACGAGCAAGGTATGGTCCGAGAGGCGAGTCCCGCTCGATCCGGCGGCGGGAGAAACCACGCGGTCGGAGAGCACGATGCTGCCCGGGAGCGCGTCGAGGCGCACCTCCGCGAGCTCCGTTTCCGCCAGGGGCGCACCGCTCGCGTCGACGCCGCCGACGACGAGCGCGAGGCCCGCTCCGAACGAGAGCGCGTAGGCACCGGCGCGCGCGCGGAACAGACGTGGCGGCGCGGGCGAGAGCACCTCGATCGAGGACGGATCGCCGAGCTGCACCACGAGGAGGTTCGTGTCGGTCACCACGGTTCCCGCGGCGTCGCGCCCGCCGGCGACCAGCACGAGCCCGACGTCGAGCGCGCACGCGGCCGAGTCGCTCGTCGGGATCGTCGAGGCGAGCCGCTGCGGCGCGGCCCCTCCGCTCGGGTCGAGGAGCACGATGCTGCTCGCGGCGAGCCCGGTCGCGTCGGTGCCGCCGAGCATCATCACGCGAGGCTCGATCGCGAGCGTCGTCGTGCGTGCCTCGATCGCGAGGGGCTCGGCGTCGAGCCGCGGCTCCGTCAGTGGAGGCAGCGCGGTGGTCGACAGGCGCCCATCGGTGAGCGTGATCTTCACGACGTCCAACACGGGCTCGCCCGCGTCCGTGGCGCCGCCGGCGACGAGGACCGAGGACTCGTCGAGCGTGACGACGGACATGCCGTGAGCGGCCGGCAGCACGTCGGCGCCGAGCTCCGCGGCGACCGTGCCGTCGGGGAGCACGAGCGCGGCCCCACCTGACGTGCCGCCGACGACGAGCGCACCCGTACCGAGCCCCACGCCGAAGCCGCCCACGCGCGCGGCGGGCCAAGCGACCGTGGGTGCGAGCGTGGGCAGACCCGTCGAGGCTTCGTGCGCGACGAAGCGCGCGAGGCCGGCCGTCGAGGTCAGGAGCGCGCCCTCGTCGGTCGGCCACATCTCTTCCCAGGCGGGCTCTGCGCCGCCGGGCGCCAGCGACGCGAATCGCCCGACGGCGCCGAGCGTCACGTCGGGCGCGCGTTCGGCGCCGGCCGCGCTCACGGAGAACGGAAACGATCGGCCGCGCCCGAGGGTGAGGCCGTCGAGCTCGGTCTCCACGACGAGCGCGTAGTCGCCGCCGTGGGGCAAGGGTGGCAGCACGAGCTCTCGCGCGTCGGGCGCGTAGCGCGTGGTCACCGAGTCGTCGCGCACGCCGCCGCGCTCGACGGCGACCACGATGTCCGAGATCGTGCCGCCGAAGAACGGGTCGGGGCCGAGCGCGACGACGTGGAACGGCACGCGCGTGCGCTCGGGCGCGCAGCCGGCGGCGAGCACGGTGGCGAACGCGAGGGCGACGCGCCTCACGGCACCACGATCTCTCCGGTCCCGACCCATCCGGGCGAGCCCTGCGGCGCGAGCGCCACGCCGAGCACGATCGCGAGGGCGACCAGCGCGGCGCTCCCGGCGCCCACGCCCACGCCGATCGCGACCTCGTCGACGTCGTCGATCACGACGGGCGCCAGCAGCGCGTCGGCGATCGCGTCGAGGCTCGCCGTGGGACCGAGCGCGACGGTGCGCGCGCCGAGCGTCGCGCGGAGCCCGCCCTGCGCTGCGGCCGTCACGTCCAGGACCCAGAGCGAGCGCCCGAGCAGCGCGGCGGCGTGCTCGGCCGTCGCGTCGACGGGGGCGCCCGGCGCGCCGAGGGCCGCGAGCGCCGCGCCGGGATCGAGCGGAAGCGTGAAAGCGACCACGACGGGATCGGTCCCCTCGACGAGCGTGACGCGACGGCGCTGCGCGGTGCGCCCGGGGTGCTCGGCCCAGACCCAGTGGGTACCGCACGGAAGCTCGGCCGTGGTGACGTCCACCGGGGCACCATCGAGGCGGAGGGTGGCGTCGGCGGGCTCGTCGCGGCGCAGCGTGATCGCGCATCGCGCGAGGCCGGCGCGCAGCGACTCGACGCGCGTCGCGAGCGTGGGCGGGTAGCGGGTCGGGTCGATGGTGAGCGTCGGCCGCACGACCAAGGCGCGCCGCGCGGCCTCCTCGGCGCCGCGCGCGTCGCCGGTCGCGTCGTGCACCATCGAGGCGAGCAGGAGCGCGTCGACGAGCGCGTCCTGGCTGGCGGGGCCCTCGGCATCGATCGCGGCGAGCGCCGCCTCGATCGTGCGCTCGGCCTCGGCGAGCGCGAGCGAGGCGAACGCCTCGTCGGCCCGCAGCGTGGCGGCCGCGAGCTCGTCGCCCGGCAGCGTGGCGGGCGGAGGCCGCGGCGGGCGCCCGACGTCCTCGCCGAGCGCCGCGGAGCGCTCGATCAACCTCGCGCCGAGCGCTTCGGCTGCCGCCGACGAGGCCTCGTCCGCACGGATGACCAGGACCCGCCGCGCCGGGCCGAGCGCTGGCTGCGCGGCCACGCCCGTGGGCGGCGCGAGACACGCGATCCCCACGAAAACGTGGAGAATCGGGACGGCGGCCGGACCGCGCATGCGCAGCGTTCGCCTCACCGCGCGAGTCTCGGTCGCCCCGTTCGGGGCGTGCAAGCGCATTTCCGCGGAGGCTTCGATCCGAGCATCGATCACGAACCCATGCGCGAGCGCGCGAGATTGGGCAAGCTTGCCACGTGGAGCCCACGTTGGCCGGGCGCGTCGGTCGCTACGTGCTCCTCGACCGGGTCGGTCGGGGGGGCATGGGCGAGGTGCATCGCGCGCGCGCGTTCGGCGCTGCCGGCGTGACCAAGGAGCTGTGCATCAAGCGCATTCGCTGCGAGCGCCTGGCGGACCCGTCCTCGCTCGCACGCTTCGTGAGTGAGGCGCGGCTGTCGATGCGCCTCTCGCACGCGAACATCGTCTCCGTCTTCGACTTCGGTCGCAGCCAGGGCGACTACTACCTCGCGATGGAGTGGGTCGAGGGATGCGACCTGCGTCGCTTGCTCGCCGAGCGCGAGGGCGAGGCGCTCGACGAAGACGTCGCGCTCTTCGTCGCGACCGAGATCGCGCGCGCGCTCGCGTATCTGCACGCGCTCGAGGGCGAGGGGCACATCGCGCACTGCGATCTGAAGCCGGCGAACGTGCTGCTCTCGCGGGCGGGCGAGGTGAAGCTCGCCGACTTCGGCGTCGCGGCGCACGAGGCGGGCGCCGCGGTGGGAGGCACGCGCCGCTACATGGCTCCCGAGCAGCGACGCTCCGGCGTCGTGGCGCCCGCGGTCGATCTGTACGCGCTCGGGCTCTTGCTCGACGAGATGCTCGGCGGGCAGGCGGCGCGCCGTGCGCCCGAGGACGACGCCCCGCCCGGCGTGGCGTGGCCGGCCTACGAAGCGCCCGCGGTCTCGCCCGCGCTCGCGTCCCTGCTCGAGCGCCTCTGCGCGCTCGATCCCGCCGAGCGCCCGGCCTCGGCGCGTGAGGTCGGCGACGCGCTCGAGGCACTGCTCGCCGAGGCGCGCGTACGGCTCGGGCGCTCGCCGCGCGAGCTCTTGGCGCAGCGCGTGAGCGAGAGCGCTCGTCCGCGCGAGACGACGCGAACGGGGGACGAAGAGGAGCTGCGCACCGACGCCTCGTACCTGACCGAAGGCGAGAGCGAGACGTTCGCGCGACGCATGAAGCCGGGCTCCTCGCCGCGCTCCGAGTCGCGGGCGACGCCCATCCCGCCCCGGCCCGCCGTGCCCTCCCGTGCGCGAGGCGCGGCGATCGGCGGTCTCGCCCTCGCGCTCGCGCTCGCGCTCGGGCTCGGGCTCGGGCGGCGTGCGGCTCCCGACGCCGACGCCGAGGCGACGCCCCACGGTGCGGAGCCCCGCACGGTCGCCGCGCCGACGCCGACGAGCGCTCTGGCCACGCGTGAAGTCGCGGAACCGACCGCGGCGGTCGCGGTCGGCACCGCCGACGAGGGGGACGACGGAGTCGAGACCTCGGCGGCCCCACCGCTCGAGCGGCGTCGCCCGCCCGCGCACGAGCCGGCGCTCGAGGAGCCCGTCCCGCCGCCGCCCTCGCAGGCGCTCGAGAGCGCCCACGTACGCGTCAATGCGCGCCCGTGGGCGGAGGTGCGGATCGACGGATCGGTCGTCGGCGTCACGCCGATCGTCGACTTCGCGCTCGCGCCGGGCGAGCACGATCTCGAGCTCGTGAACCCGGCCCTCGGGCGCTCGCACACGGCGCATCTCTCGCTCGCGCCGGGCGAAGCGCGCGACGTGATCGTGGATCTGCGCAGCGCGCCATGAGACGAGCGCGGCTGTGCAGCTGCATGCGCACTACGCAAAGAACGTACGTTCGCGGCGCGAGAAGGTTCGCATTCGCCCGTGAATCGTGAGCGCGCGGCTGGCGTGCTCCGTGCTGGACGAGGGTCCCGACGGAGGACGCATGACGCTTGGACCGGCTTGTCGTTGGTGGGTGATGGGTGCGCTGCTCGGGGCCGCCGCAGCGGGCTGCAGCTCGGCTCCCGTGGCGAGCACGGACGATGGGGGCGGAAACGGATCGGACGCGAACCTGCCCGACACTGGGGTTCCGCCTCGCGATACCGGTGTTCCCCCCAACGACACGGGCCTACCGCCCACCGACACCGGCGTTCCGCCGACCGACACGGGCCCGGCCGTCTGCGATCCGCCGCTCACCACGTGCGGCCCCGCGTGCGTCGATCTCCAGACGAGCGGGACCCACTGCGGCTCGTGCGGCAACACGTGCACGGCGACGCAGACGTGCACGACGGGCGTCTGTGCGTGCAGCACCGGCCTCGTCACCTGCGGTCCCGATTGCGCCGATGTCTCGTCCGACCCGCAGCACTGCGGCTCGTGCCGGAACGCGTGCAACACCGGTGAGTCGTGTGTCTCGGGCGCCTGCGTGTGCCCGGCGCCGGCGACGACGTGCCCGGGCGGTGGCTGCTTCGACCTCACGAGCGATCCCCAGAACTGCGGCACGTGCGGCAACGACTGCGGCCCCGGCGCGATCTGCACGTCGGGCGCGTGTGCGTGCCCCACGGGCACGACCGACTGCGGCATGGGCTGCACCACGGGCCTGAGCAGCGATCCGCTCAACTGCGGCACGTGCGGCAACACGTGCGCGACGGGCGCGAGCTGCAGCGGCGGCAACTGCCAGTGCCCTGGCTCCGACATCATCTGTCGCGGCGCCTGCGTCGACGTCTCGAACGATCCGGCGAACTGCGGCGGGTGCGCTCGCAACTGCGGGCCCGGCGGCGTGTGCATCTCGGGGGCGTGCGCGTGCGCGACCGGTCAGACCAGCTGCCCGGCCGGCGGCGGTGGCGCGACGATCTGCACCGACACCCAGACCGATCCGCGTCACTGCGGTAGCTGCGCGATGCGCTGCGGCTTCGGTCAGGCCTGCGTGGGTGGCACCTGCCAGATCAACACGCAGACCGATCCGAACAACTGCGGCACGGCGGGCAACGCCTGCGACGGCACGCAGTACTGCCAGGCGGGTGCCTGCGTCTGCTTGCCGGGCCTCACGCTCGTCGGCGGCGCGTGCGTGAACCTGACGAACGATCCGACGAACTGCGGCTCGGCCGGCAACACCTGTGGTGGCGCGACGCCGGTCTGCAACAACGGCGTCTGCGTGGCCATGTGCGGCAACGGCGGCGCCGGCACGCTGCGCAACTGCGACGGCTCGTGCGTGAACCTGCGCACGGACCCGCTGAACTGCGGCGGCTGCGGCAACGTCTGCGACACCGGTCAGATCTGCGACGGCGGCTGCCAGGACTACCTGCCGACGACCTGCACGGCGTGCCCGTGCGCGGCGTGCGGCGGCGGCGCCACGTGCCAGACGCTCGGCTCGACCGTGGTCTGCGTCGCAGGCTGACGTCGGTCGATAGGGAGGGGGAGAGATCGCCTCGCACGTGGGAGCGTGCGGGGCGATCGCCTTTTCGGGGGGCGCTCACCAGCCCGGGCGGGCCAGCACCGAGCCGCGGGGGCCCTCGTAGGGCGCCTCGCCGAAGAGCGTGTATCGCGCGAGGCCGACGGCGTCGGGGGTCGGTACGCCGAGCGCGAGGACCACGTCGCCGTGCGCATCGAGCAGCGCGCCCGTGACGGAGAGGAAAGGCTGCGAGACTGCGCCGTCGACCGAGGGCACGCCGAACGAGCGCGTCTCGCGTGCCACGCCGAGGGCGTCGAGTCGCACGAAGCGGCCCTGCTGCACCACGAGCACCTCGCTGCCGCGCGCGAGCACGCTCCGCAGCACGATCGAGTCGCCGAGCCACGCCCACGCGCCGCTCCCGTCGGGCGCGAGGCGGGTCACGAACGCCGTGTAGCCTCGCGCCTCGACGCGTTGCTCGCGCGCTCCCGGGAGCAGATCGGCAGCGCCGTCGAGCTCGCCACCGACGAGCACGCTTCCGTCGGGCGCGAGCGCGAGGTCGATCGGGATCGTCGGGCCATCGAACAGCGCGCGCCAGCGTGAGTGCCCGCTCGCGTCGAGGCGCTCGACGATGCCCGTCGTGCCGCCGTTCGTCATCCCGGCCCAGACCACGCCCGCCGCGTCCGTGACGACGGCCGTGCACTCGGCGGAGGCGTCGAGGCGCTGCGACCACCGCACGTGCCCGGCTGCGTCGACGCGATCGACGACGACACCGCCGTGCGGGCCGCGCAGGGTCGCGCAGAGCACCACGTCCCCTCCCGGCGCGCCCGTCAGATCGGGGTAGGTGAAGGCATCGAGCGCGCCGCGATGCAGCTCGCGTGTCCAGAGCACGTGGCCCGTGTCGTCGAAGCGCACGAGCCGTGCGGTCGTGGGGCGCGCGACGGGGAGGCGCGCCAAGCCGGTGACGGCGCCATCGCCGGAGACCGCAGCGTCGACGATCGACGCGTCCGCGTAGGCCCAGCGGGTCGTGCCGCGCGCATCGGTGCGAAGGATTCCGTCGGCCGCGAAGACGAGGTCGCCGCTCGGGTGCAGCGCGTAAGGCGCGGCGCCGGCCTGGCTCTCGCGGCCCACGAGCTCGGCGCCGAGCGCGACGACGGAGGCGTCACCGCGCGCTTGGGCGCGGACGGAGGAAGCGCCGAGCGGGACGAGGCAGAAGAGGACGAAGACGAGGGCGAGCGCGCGCGAGGCCGTGGGCATGCACGGACCGACGCGGCGTGGCGCGCGCTATTCGCGAGGGAAACGTGAGGATTCGTAAGGTGCGCGTCAGTCGCGCACGAGCGGGCCGAACATCCAGACGCCGGCGGTGCCGACGACGAGATCGTAGGCGAGCAGGATCTGGCACCAGCGCAGCGTCTCGAGCGCCTCGCCGGGCGCGAAGAGCTCGCGCGTCGCGACGACGGCGGCGAGCAGCGCGGGCGCCACGAGCGGAAACACCACGACCGCGACGAGCAGGTCGCGCGCGCCGGTGCGCACGGTCATCGCGCCGAAGAGCGTGCCGGCGAGCACTTGGCCGAGCGTCCCGAGGGCGAGCACCGGCAAGGTCGGCAGGAGCACGCGGCCGAGATCGACGCGATACAGGATCGCCACGACCGGCAGCAGGAGCGCCTCGACGATCGCGAGGAACACGAGCGTGCTCGCCGCCTTCCCGAGGTAGATGCCGGCCGGTGGCACGGGCGAGAGCAAGAGGCCGCGCATCGCTTCGTTGTCGCGCTCGCGAGCGAACGAGCGCCCGACCGCGAGCACGCCCGAGAACGACACGGCGATCCACAGCACGCCGGGCGCGAAGGCGCGGGCATCGACGTCGTCGAGATAGAAGGAGAGCGAGGCGAGCACGGCGACGAGCAGCGAGAAGAGCGCGGTGGAGACCACGATCTCGCGCGTGCGCCGCTCGATCGCGAGGTCCTTGCCGAGCACGAGCCAGGCAGCGCGCAGCACGTCGCTCACGTCAGGCGGCCTCCGCGAGGCGACCTTGGCGCAGCGTCACGCGCACGTCGGCGACGTTCTCGGACAAGGACGCGTCGTGGGTGACGACGACGACGATCGCACCGCGCGCCCGCTCGCCGCGCACGACCTCCACGAGCAGCTCCGTCGAGCGCGCATCGAGGCCCGTCGAGGGCTCGTCGAGCAGGAGCAGGCGCGGCTCGGCGACGAGCGCGCGCGCGAGCGCGACCCGCTGGAGCTGCCCGCGCGAGAACGTGCGCACCGCGCGGTCGCCGAAGGCGCCGATGTCGAAGCGCTCGCGGAGGGTCTGGATGCGCTTGGCCGCGTCGGCGACACGATGCAGGCGCGCCGCGAGCACGAGGTTCTCGGCGCCCGTGAGGTCCGGGTAGCAGAACGACGCGTGGGAGAGCACCCCCACGAAGGGTCGCAGCGCTTCGGCGTGCGCCACGGCGTCGAGCGCGCCGAAGTGCAGCGTCCCGCGCGTGGGCCGCGCCTGGAGCGTGAGCAGCGAGAGCAGCGTGCTCTTGCCCGCGCCGTTGGGCCCCTCGACGACGGTGACCTGCCCGCCGCGCAGCGTGAGGTCCACGCCCGCGAGCGCGCGCGTGGCGCCGTAGGTCTTGGCGAGGCCCTTGGCCTCCACACGGTCGAAGTCGGTCACCGGCGTCTCGCGGGAGCGATGCTCGCGCGAGGGCGGCTCGCTGTCATCTTCTCGCTGGGGCCGTTCGATCGTGGGTCGGCGCTCAGTCCTCGGGGGCCGATACGCGGCCCCCTCCATCGGGAGTGAATCCCGATGGAGCCTCCCCCTCGTATCGCTCCGCGAGAGGGGGCGACAGGTTTCCTGTCACCCCTTCAGCGCTTCTTCTTCTTCGGAATCTTCGCGGCGCGGCCCGACTCGAGGAGCTCGCGCAGCGAGCGCTCCATCTGTTGCGCGAAGATCGTCCGCACCGCTTCGGGGCCGAGCTGGCGCAGCGACTGGATGAGCGCGCTCAGGTCGGCGTCGAGGTTTCCGTCGCTCGCGTGCGAGACGAAGAGCTCGGTGAGCTCGCCCGCGGCCTTGCCGAGGTGTCGCGCGAGGACCTCGTTGGCCTTCGCCGCGAGCTCGAGGTCCACGCCGGCCGCGTCCATCTTGCCGGCGATCGCCACGAGCGCCGGGCTCGGCACGTAGAACGTGTCGCCCTTGCGCTCCACGCTCGTGTGCCGCGTGAGATCCGTGAGCAGGCCGGCGCGCTTCTTTCCGTAGAGCGCGTAGAGCTCGTCTTCGGTCATCGTGCGCGGCCGGTCGTCGGCCCACGGCTGCGAGAGCTGGGCGTCGAGCCCCAGCCAGTCGCTCACGTCGAGCGTGCCTTCGTCGAGCCGCTTGACGAGCTCGCGGATCGCGTCGATGCGCAGGCCTCGGTCTTGGAGCTGCGCGACGAGCTCGAGCCGCTCCACGTGCCTGGGCCCGTAGAACGCGACGCGTCCCTTCATCACCGGCGAGGGGACCAGCCCCTTGGACTGGTAGAAGCGGATCGTGCGGCTCGGAACGGCGGTCTTGCTCGCGAGATCGTCGATCGTCAGCGTCGCGTCGTCCGACATGGGCGGCGAGGTTTCTATCACGGGCGGCGCGAGCGCGACCGAGGTCGTGAGCGCCGCGCTCACGCCATCGCCGCGCTGAGCGTCCGGATCGTGCTGCCGGTCGACCGGTCGTCCTTGCTGAGCACCCAGATCCAGCGGAGCGCTTCTCCGAGCGTCTTCGGCCAGCTGGCGCTCCGGTGCTCGACGCCGTGCTCGGCGCAGAGCCGCCGCACCTCGGGCGCGATCTCACGCAGGCGCTCGGGGGGCAGCTTGGGAAAGAGATGGTGCTCGATCTGCAGATCGAGGCCGCCGCAGAGCACCGAGACGGCCCACGGGACGACGAAGTCGTTCGAGGCCTCGACCTGCATCGCGTACCACTCGCCGCGGCTCTTGGTGCGCGTGCCCTCGGGGTAGCTCTTCGTGGACTCGCCCACGTGACCGCAGAAGATCGTCGCGGCCGAGTAGACGTCGCGCAGGGTCTCGGCGAGCCAGTTGCCGAGGAGCACCTTCCAGAAGAAGGGCCCCGCGAGCGCCGGGAAGAGCACGTACTCGTAGGCGTAGTAGGGCGCCCACTTGCGGAAGGCCTTTCGCCACGCGGCGCGCACGCTCTCTCGGCTGTGGTCCTTCAGGAAGTCGTCGCCGCCGCGGCCGTTGCCGTGGAGCGCGTCGGAGACGCCCGTGAAGTGCGTGTTCATCAAGAGCCCGAAGTTCGGGAACAGCACGAAGAGCGCGAAGAAGAGCTGGAAGCGGTGGCGCGCGGGATCGTAGGGCGTGTCCTTCGTCAGCCGCACGGGGCCGAAGTGGATGTCCGCGTCGTGGCCGGCGACGTTGGTCGCGCCGTGGTGGCGGACGTTGTGCCCGTAGCGCCAGCTCTCCTCGTCGATCGGCACGCGCCACAGGTGGGTCTTGCTCTGGAATGCCTCGGCGCTCGCGAGGCCGTCGTAGGCGCCGTGGAGCGCGGTGTGCCCGATCTCGGTCGCCTCGACCTGCTTGTGGAGCCAGAGCGCGACGACCCCGCAGACGAAGAGCACGGGCTCGAACGAGACGTGGATCAGCGTGCGGCCGAGCGCTTCCATCGCGAGGGAGAACGCACGGACGCGCTTCACGTAGCGGACGTCGTCGTCCCCGATCTTGGCCTTCACCTGCGCGTGGAGCGCATCGAGCTCCTGCCCGAACGCGCGCAGGCGCTCCTCGTCGCTTCCGAACCTCCGGATCGCCGTCATCGTCATCTCCTGGGCAAAGAGGTGCCCGCGGCTCGGGTCGCGCTCCCCGGGAGTGGGGATGCACGCCGCCGCACGATGGAGCGGTTATGACTGTGACAGTGGTCACTGTCAAGATGAAGGCGCGCGACCGGGCTCCGGCCGATCTCGGGGCGGCCCTCAGAACACGTCGGTCACGATCGCGTCGAGCGCGAGCCAGTGCTCGCGGGGCACGCGGAGCCGATCGGAGGTGCCGACGAGCTCACCGCGCGCGACACGGCGCGCGATCGCGTCCTCGCGCCCGGCGCGCGGATCGATCCCCGTGCGCGTCTGCAGCGCGGCGAGGTCGACGCCCTCACGCGTGCGTAGCCCGAGCATGAGCGCCTCGCGCACCACGTCCTCGGGCGTGAGCGACTCTTCGAAGACCGTGACCTCGGAAGTGCCGCTTCGTGCGAGGTAGCGCGCCGGGATCGGCTCGCTCCGCCAGCGGCGTGCGCCGCGTGTCGGCGCGTCCGTGACGCAGCCGTAGGCGCCCGCGCCGAGGCCGAGGTGATCGCCACCGCGCCAGTAGTGCTGGTTGTGGCGCGCCTCTTCGCCGGGCATCGCGTGGTTCGACACCTCGTAGTGAGAGAAGCCCGCGCGATCGAGCTGCTCACTCGCGCGCAGGAACGTCTCCGCGTAGTCCTCTTCCTTCGCGATCGGGAGCTTGCCCTTCTTGTAGAGCTCTCCGAAGCGCGTCCCGGGCTCGATCGTGAGCGCGTACGCCGACACGTGCCGCACGCCGGTCTCGAGCACGCGCGCGAGCTCGGCCGCGAAGTCCGACGCCTTCTGTCCCGGCGAGCCGAACATCAGGTCGGCGCTCACGCGCGGCATCTCGCGCACGGCGGCCTCGAGCGCGGCGAGCGCCCCGGCGGGGTCGTGCAGGCGCCCGAGGTACTCGAGGCGCTTCGGATCGAGCGACTGCACGCCGATCGAGAGACGGTTCACGCCCTGCGCGCGAAGCGCCGCCGCGCGCTCGCGATCGAGCGAGGTCGGGTTGCACTCGACCGTCACCTCGAGGCCCGGCGCTTCGCGCGAGAACGCCCGCCGCACGCCGGCGAGCACGCGGCCCAGCGCCGCCGGCTCCCAGAGAGAAGGCGTGCCGCCGCCGAAGAACACGCTCACGAGCTCGCCGTCCCTCGCGTCGGCCCGCCGCAGCGCGAGCTCGGCGAGCACGGCGTCCGCGTAGGCCGCGTGCGGCACCTCGTCGCGCGGCGTCGCGTGCGAGTTGAAGTCGCAGTAGGGGCACTTCTTCAGGCACCACGGGAAGTGCACGTAGACCGAGACGGGACGCACGACGCCAGCACGTGCCACGAAGGCCCAGCCGCGTCGACACGAGACCCGTGTGCGAGGCCCGGGGCTCACGTATCCTCCGCCCGTGCGTCCGGCGCTCTTCCTCGCGGCACTCGCCCTGGGTTTCTCGATGCTCTCGCCTCCCGCGGCGAGCGCGCAGCGCGGGCTCGATCTCGCGCGCTTCTCGCCCGCTCCCGACGGCGACGGCTTCCTCGGCATCACGGGCACGCGCACGCCGGGGCCCTTCCGCACGAACTTCGGCCTCTTCGGCAGCTACGTCTCGCAGCCGCTCGTGCTCCGCAGCGTGGTCGACCCCACGGATCGCCTCGCGGTCGTGAGCGACCGCGTCGATCTCGACGCGTTCTTCCAGGTCGGGCTTCTCGGCCACTTCGCGCTCGTCGTCGATGCGCCCGTGGTCGCGTGGCAGAACGGCAACGGCCCCGACTACGACGGCGGGCCCTCGCTCGCGGTCGTCGCGGTGCGCGACCCGCGCCTCGCGTTCCGCGCGCGCCTCCTCGGCGAGGACGCCACCGTGGAGCGCCAGCGCCACGAGGGCGAAGGTCTCGCGATCCAGGTCTCGACCACGGTGCCGCTCGGCCACACGGACTCGTTCGCCGGCGAAGGCGCGCCCGTCGTCGAGGGCGCGCTCCTCGGCGACTTCCACCTGCTCGATTTCGGCGTCGGCGCGCAGATCGGCTGGCGGCACCACTTCTCGGAGCCGACCATCCTCGGCGTCCCGTTCCGCAATCAGCTCTACGCCGGCCTCGCGATCCAGGTGCCGGCGTTCTTCCTCGATCACCTCGTCGCGATCGCCGAGGTGGACGTGACGACGGACGGCGAGAATCCCTTCGGCAACGCGGCGAGCACGGCGTGCGAGTGGCGCCTCGGCGGTCGCTACACGATCCAGGACACGCAGATCACCGTCGCCGGCGGCACGGGCCTCGTCGCCGGCGTGGGCGCGCCCTCGGGCCGCTTGATCGTGGGCGTCACCTTCGCGCCCCGCGTGCACGATCGCGACGCGGACGGGATCGTCGACGATCACGACGCCTGCGAGACGCTGCCCGAGGACTTCGATCAGCACGAGGACGAGGACGGCTGCCCCGAGCCCGACAACGACGGCGACCTCGTGCCCGATCTCGACGATCACTGCCCGAACGAGGCCGCCGACTTCGAGCTCGACGTCGACGAGGACGGGTGCAACGACCCGATCGGAGATACGGACGGCGACGGCCTGCGCGACGATCTCGACGACTGCGGCGCCGACGCGGAGGACCTCGACGGCCACGACGACGCGGACGGCTGCCCCGATCTCGACGACGACGGCGACGGCGTCCCCGACGCGAGCGACACGTGCCCGGGCTCGCGCGAGGACGTGGACGGCTGGCAAGACGAGGACGGCTGCGCCGACCCCGACGACGACGACGATCAGGTTCCCGACGCGAGCGATGCCTGCCCGCGCCTCGCCGAGGATCGCGACGGCCACGACGACGCCGACGGCTGCCCGGATCTGGACGACGATCACGACGGCGTGCCCGACGCGAGTGACGCATGCCTCGCCGAGGCCGAGACGATCAACGGACGCGACGACACCGACGGATGCCCCGATGCGGGCCGCGGCGCGTTCCGATCCACCGCGGAGGCGCGAATCGAGGGGCGCCTCTCCTTCGGACGCGACGGATCGCTCGCCGCGACGCAGGCGAGCGCGCTCGATCAGCTGGCGCAGTGGCTTCGCGCGGAGAGCCCCGATGCGCACTCGATCACCGTAGCGGGTGTGCCGGAGGCGGGGCTCGCGGCGCTGCGCGAGGCGCTCGTCGCACGCGGCATCGACGACGGCACGGTCGTCGCGGCGGCGCTCCCCGAGCCGGCCGCCCCGCGCGGGACGGTCGTCGTGACGCGCGCCGCCGCGGCTTCCCCGAGCGTGGCGCCGTGACGCCGCTCCGCGGCCGCATCGAGACGCCGATCCTCCGCAGCGCGACCCTTCGCGGCAACGTGCTCTCCGACCCGACCGAGCGCGAGGTGCTCGTCTATCTACCGCCGAGCTACGACGAGACGAAGCCGCGTCGCTTCCCCGTCGTCGTGGTCCTGCCGGCGTTCGGCGCGGGGCACCGCACGCTCGCGTCGTTCCGGCTCTGGGACAAGAACGTCTTCGAGATCTACGAGGGCCTCTTGCAGCGCGCCGAGTGCGTCGAGGCGATCCTCGTGGTGCCCGATGCGGTGAACCGATGGGGCGGCAGCCAGTACCTCGACTCGGCGGCGACTGGCGCCTACCAGAGCTACGTCGTCGACGAGGTCGTCCCCTTCGTCGACCAGCTCTATCGCACCGTGCCGACGCGCGAGGCCCGCGCCATCGTCGGGCGCTCGTCGGGCGGCTTCGGCGCGCTCCGGATCGGCATCGACCGGCCCGAGGCGTTCGCGGCGATCGGCAGTCACGCGGGCGACTCGCTCTTCGAGACGAGCGTGCGGCCGACGTTCACGGCGGTCGCGACCGTGCTCGATCGCGAAGGAGGCCTCGCGCCCTTCGCCGAGCGCATGCGCGAGCAGGGGCCGCGGGGAGACGCCGACTTCGAGGCGATCGCGCTCCTCGCCTGCGCGGCGGCGTACGCGCCGAATACGTCGCTCCCGTTCCCGCACTGCGATCTCCCTTTCGATCCGGCGAGCGCGTTGCCGGTGCAGGGCGCCTGGGAGCGCTTCCTCGAGCACGACCCGGTGCGCCTGCTCGAGCGCTTCCCGGCGGCGCTGGGGCGGGCGTCGCTCGTGTACCTGGACGCCGGCAACCGCGACGAGCACGGCCTGCACTTCGGCGCGCGGCGGCTCGCGGCGCTCCTGCGCGAGCGCGGCGTGCCCGTGCTGCACGAGGAGTTCGACGGCGGCCACCGGAACACGACGCAGCGCTTCGGAAGCAGCTTGCCGCGCCTGCTCGAAGTGCTCGCGACCTCGTGAGGGTAGGCCGCGCGCCACGCGGGCGCGGCGGGGCGGAAATCTCGCTCGCCACGATGGTCGGATGCGCGCGCATCGAATATAGTCGCCGCCGCAGATGAGGAAGACGGTGTCGAAGTCGACTGCACGCAAGGACGACGCGAAGAAGGCGCCGGCGGCGCGTGCGCGAACTGCCGGACCGGCGTCGAGCCCGCCGGCCGACGCGGCGAAGGCCAATGGCGCCAAGGCCCCGTCCTCGAGCGGCGCGCTCGCGGCCCCGATGGCCGACGAGGCGCGCGGCGGGAGCGCGACGAACGAGGCCGCCGACAAGATCGTCGCCGCCGCGGACCAGGCGGCCGTCCTCACCCACGCCGACAACCTCAGCAGCGACAAGCCGACGACCGCGACGACCTCCGCGCGCATCCTCGACGACTTGCTCGTGAAGAAGCCCGACCTGCTCGTCGCGGCGATCGATCGCTTCGCGGTCACGATTGCCTCGCCGAACAAGCGCACGGTGCAGACCTCGGCGGCGGCGCTGCCGGTGATGGCGAAGCTCGCGCCCGCGCGGGTCGCGCGGCACCTGCCACAGCTCACCGAGGCGTTCTCGCTCACGACGGACGTGGGCAAGGACGGTCTCGTGACGACGTTCGCCGCGCTCTGCACGGCCTCGGTCGCCTACCAGAAGCGGCTCGAGCCCGTGCTCGAGCTCGCGCTCTCCACGGCCGAGCCCAAGACGCTGCTCCGCTGGGCCGAGGTGGTGCTCCCCTCGCTGAAGGGCGAGCCGCACGCGCGCGCGCGCGCCGTGGTCGAGGGGCGACTGCCCTCGATGGCGCGGCCGCTCGCGCAGCCGATCGCGACGCTGCTCGGCATCAAGCTCCGACCGCTCGGCCGCTGAAGGACCGCGAGGTCGTCGAAGGGCCGCGAGGTCGCTGAAGGGCCGCGAGGTCGCTCGCGACTTCCCGACGCCTCGAGCGATCGCGCTTCAGGCCTCGATCGCGACGCGGACGCGCGCGAGGACGACGGCCAGGTCCGGGCGGTGGCGAAGCGGCACGCCGAGAGCCCGCAGCACGGAGACGGCACGCACGGAGACGCGACCGGCGCGGAGCTCGTCGAGCGTCACCTCGCCGCGAGCGATCGCGCCGCGGACGCGGAGGTAGCCTGCGAGGTAGCCCGCGTCGCGCGCGACGCCGCCGCCACGGTGCGCACGCTCGGCGATGGCGATCGAGAGATCGGGGCCGAGGCCGAGGTCCTCGTGGAGCACGCGCGCGGTCTCGGCGAACGAGGCGCCGGCGTGCATCGCGTCGGTCGCGACGACGCGCGCCGCGAGCACGCGCACGCGCGCGGGATCGAGCACACCGGCCGCTTCCTCGAGGACGATCGCGACGCCCTCCTGGTCGGCGAAGCTCTGCGCCGTGCCGGTCTCGACGAGCCGGAGCGGGTGGAGCGCACCGTTGGCTGCGGCGACGGCGTGGCCGAGCACTTCGTGCGCGACGAGGCGCTGGCACTCGCGGCGCCCGAAGCGTCGCGCAGCGACGAAGATCGTGCGGTCGCCGGCCGCGGCGCCCGCGGAGAGGCGCGGCTCGACCCGCACCTCGACCTCGAGCCCCGCCGCCATGATCGCCACGCGCATCGCGCCGGCCATCGATCGCGGGCCACCGTCGGTGGGTAGCTCGAGCGGCTCGGCGGCCGGAGCCGGTTGGGCCAGCAGGCGGCGCGCGACCTCGCCGAGCGTGGTGTCCTTCTCACCGTCGTGCGCTTTCGTGGCTCCGTCGCCGTAGCGCCGCCGCGCGAGAGGACGCACGAGCGGGGCGCGGTCGAGCGCCTCGACGAGCGCCACGTCGAGCTCCAGCTCCTCGAGGCGCTCCGCGTAGAGGTCGCCGAGCGGATGCCCACGCACGGCTTCGACGAGCTGCCGCGCCGTCGCGAGCGCGCGATGGAGGGCAGGCTCGGGCGCGCGCGGCTCGAGCGTCCAACGCGGCACGAGCGGCTCTCCGCGCGTGAGGGCCTGGGTGAGCCTCGCTCGCTCGGCCCACGCGTTCTTCGGGATCAGCGCCGGCAGCACGCGCGTCGCACGGGCGAGCTGCCCGACCAGCGCATCGAGCGCCGCGAGCGGAGACTCGCGCGCAGTGGCCCTCTCGGCCGCGGAGCTGCTCCACATCACGGGCAGCGTAGCACCCGCCCCCAGCGGGCGAGCTTCCGTGACGCTGCGCCGTTCAGTGGCGATACGGATTGACGAGCAGGTCGTCGTCCTCGTCGTCTTGCGACGAGGTCGTCGTGGTCGTGGTGGTCGGACGCGGGCGTGGGCGGTGGTGGCCGCCGTGCTCGTGCTCGCTCGTCGTCGTCGACGTCGTCGTCGCGGGCGGCGCTGCTTGTTCCACGGTCGTCGCGGGCGCGGTCGCCTCCGGCGTGGTCGCGGCGACGCTCCCGGTCTCGGGCGGAGGCGCCGTCACGACCGTCGAGGGCGGCGGCACCGGAGGCGCAGGCTGGGCGAGCGTCGTCGCCGCGGGGGCCGCGGCGCCGCCGGCGAAGACGAAGTATCCGCCGACGCCGAGCACCACCAGGAGCAGCAGGGCCACCACGCCGAGGACGAGGCCGCGCGAGCCGCCCTTGTCGGGCACGGGATCCTGTGCGTGCGCGATCGCTCGCGGCGTCGCGCCGATCGTCGCGTCCTCGGGGCGTACGGCCGTGATCGGTCGGACCGCGCTCGGCGTGGAGCCGGAGCTCGAGCTCGACGGCATCGGCATGGGCGTGCCGAGGGTGCCCTCGGGGCGCGGCACGCCGCCCGCCGAGCTGACCTCGCTCCGGCCGAGCGCGTCGATCGCCGTGCGGATGCGCGTCGACTCGGTGTCGATCTTCGTGCCGAGCCACTCGCGCACCGACTTGCCGACCTGGCGCGGCGACGCGATGCCGCCGACGCCGGGCGCCGCGGCCTCGATGGCCTCGACGAGCTCGGCGGCCGACTGGAAGCGCTCGGCTGCGTCGCGCGCGAGCGCCTTGCGCAGCACGGCATCGAGGGGCGCGAGCTCGGGCACGTACTCGCTCGGCAGCGGGATCGGCGCATTGAGCAGCCGATTGAGGAGCTCGCCGTTGTTGTCGGCGCGGAACAAGCGGCGCCCCGTGAGCGACTCCCAGAGCACGATGCCCATGCTGAACAGGTCGCTCCGCTGATCGGCGGTCCCGTTCGAGGCCTGCTCGGGGGCCATGTACGCGAGCTTGCCCTTGAACTGGCCGTCCCGCGTCGAGCTCAGGCGCACCTCGGCCTTGGCGACACCGAAGTCGGTGATGCGCGCGACGCCGTCGGTGCCGAGGAGGATGTTGTGCGGCGAGATGTCGCGATGGACGATCGCGAGCGCCTTTCCGTCGCCGTCCTTGAGCGTGTGCGCGGCGCTCAGGCCCTCGAGCGCGTCGATCAGGATGCGGAGCGTGACCGGCACCGGCAGGCGCTGGCCTCCGCGCGCGGACTCGCGCAGGAGCGCGCCGAGATGGTCGCCCTCGATGTACTCCATGACGAGGAAGTAGCCGTCGCCCTGCGAGTCGGAGATGTCGAGCGTCGGCACGACGTTCGGATGACGGATGCGGGCCGCGAGGCGCGCCTCGTCGAGGAACATCGAGATGAACTCTTCGTCGTGCGCGAGGTGCGGGTGCAGCACCTTGATCGCGACGAGCCGCTCGAAGCCGGCGACGCCCTGCGCGCGCGCGACGTAGACGGTGGCCATGCCGCCCGAGGCGAGCTGCGAGAGCATCTCGTAGCGCCCGAGGCGCTTGCCGGAGAGATCCCGGAGAGGCTGCGCGGCGGCGGTGCTCACGGGCTCGACCTCTCGCTGCCGTGCGCCGTCGTCATCAGAAGCGCCCCGTCGTGACGACACCGAGCGCGCTCGGCGAAACGAGGAACGAGACGGTCGGCGCCGCGGTCTCGCTCGACGAGCCGCCACCACCCCAGTCCGTGAAGATGGCCAGGATCACCGACGTAGCCGCGAGCGCGCCCGTGACACCCCATAGGATGTCGGTTCGAAGCTCGCGACCCTGTCCATCTTGGAGCGCTGCCATCGTCGGGTTGGCCTGATACGCCGGTACGCCAGCGTACATGTCGACGCCCGACCAGATCAGCAGGCCACCGGAGATGACCGTGAGCCCCAACACGGTGAAAAAAGCCGCGGGGTGAACGCCCCCGCTTCCGCCGCTCGGTGCCGTGGTGGGGCCGGTCGTCGTGCTCGTCGTGCTCGTGGTGCTGGTGCTGGTGCCGGTCGTGTCGGTCGAAGCGACGACGGGCGGCGGCTCGGGCGGCGGGGGCGGTCGCGTGAAGGTGAGCGTCTGCGTCTCGCCCGCGGCGCCCGAGGTCGTCTGTGCCTCCGCGGGCCCGGTGTCGAAGCTCGCGCGCACGGTGTGGGGCGAGCTGGGATCGACGAAGAACGACGCGTAGTCCTCGAGCGTCCCGTCGAGCTCGATGGTGCACGACGCATCGCACGCGACATCCACGCGGAGATAGTGCGGCGTCGCCGCGGCGAGCGTGGTCGTCGCCTGGCGTGCGGCCTGACGATCGCTGCCGTAGAGCGCCTGCAGGCGCAGCGCGAGCGAGCCGGCGCGGAGCGCTCCGTCGGAGGCGTGCTCGTGGGCGCGAATCGCCTGGATCAGCGCGGGCGCGCTCGGGGCGAGGCGATAGGCAGTCTCGAAGAGCGTCGCGGCACGCGCGTAGTCGTGCGCGAGATATGCGGCGGTCCCGCGATCGTAGGCTTCACCGGCCGCGGCGCGGTCCGCCGCCGAGGGCTCCGTCTGCGCGCTCGCGATCGTCGGCGCGATCCCGCCGAGCACGATCGCGAGAGACAACACGGCCGTAACGTGCGCGACACGCTGCATCGCGCACACCTTGCCCAGGCGCCCCCACGAGCACCCGTCTGATCGTTCACCGCGCACGGGCTCTCTACCCTCGATCATGATGCCGGCCGCGTGCGCCGCGGGTCAAGCGTCGTGCTCCCCTTCCATGCCTCTCTTGTGCTTGAATGGAGAGATGACGATCGATGACGCGCTGCGGCGAGCGGCCGAGCGCTGGATGAGTGACGATCCCGATCCCGACACGCGCGCCGAGGTCGATGCGCTCCTGCACAGCCTGCAAGGCGGCGCGGATCTCGCGGATCGATTCGCGCAGCGCCTCGAGTTCGGGACGGCCGGCCTGCGGGGCGTGATCGGCGCAGGGCCCAATCGCATGAACCTCAAGGTCGTGCGCGAGACGACCGCCGGCCTCTGCGCGTACCTGATGGCGACGACCGAGAACGCGCGCGAGCGCGGCATCGCCATCGGTCGAGACGGCCGCCGCATGAGCCCGGAGTTCGCCGACGAGGTGGCCGAGGTCGCGCTCGGGGCGGGCTTCCGCGTGCTGATGTTCGATCGGCCGACGCCGACGCCGATGCTGGGCTTCGTCGTGAAGACGGAACGGTGCGCGGCGGGCGTGATGATCACCGCGAGCCACAACCCGCCCGAGTACAACGGATACAAGGTCTATTGGGGCAATGGGGCACAGATCATCCCGCCGCACGACCAAGGCATCGCGCGCGAGATCGAGCAGGTCCCACCCGCGCTGAAGATCCCGCGCAAGACGCCGGCGCAGTCGGACGGGCGCCTGCGCATCCTCGGCGACCGCGAGATCGATCGCTATCACGCGGCCATCGCCGGGCTCGTCGTGCACCCGAAGGGCCCGCGCGATCTGGTGATCGCGTACACCGCGCTCCACGGCGTGGGCGACGTGCCGACGCGGCGCGCGCTCGCCGAGGCAGGCTTCACGCAGGTGCGCTCGGCGCAGGCGCAGGCCAAGCCCGACGGCGCGTTCCCGACCGTGCGCTTCCCGAACCCGGAAGAGAAGGGCGCGATGGATCTGGTGCTCGCGCTCGCGCGAGAGACCAAGGCCGACCTCGTCATCGCGAACGACCCCGACGCCGATCGCCTCGCGATCGCCGTTCCGCGCGGGGACGGCGGCTACCAGCAGCTCACCGGCAACGACGTGGGCTGCCTGCTCGCGCACTACCTCCTGTCGGAGGGCGACCCGAGCGGCGAGCGCGCGGTGCTCAGCTCGATCGTGAGCTCGCCGATGCTCGGCGCCATCGCGCGCGCGCACGGTGCTTACTGGGAAGAGACGCTCACCGGCTTCAAGTGGATCGCCAACCGCGCCATGGACCTCGAGGCGCAGGGCAAGCGTTTCGTGATGGGGTACGAGGAGGCGCTGGGCTACACGATCGCCGACGTCGTGCGCGACAAGGACGGCGTGAGCGCGGCGCTCGTGTTCGCCGATCTCGCGGCGTGGTGCCGGAGCCGTGGCACGACGGTGCTCGGCGAGATGGACGCGATGGCGCGCCGCTACGGCCTCTATCTCTCGCGCCAGGTCTCCGTGACGATGAAAGGCCAGGACGGCGCCGCGCAGATCGCCCAGATCATGAGCGCCGTGCGCGCGGCTCCGCCGAGCGCGCTCGCGGGCAAGGAGGTCGACGCGATCCTCGATCTCGAGGCGCGCGCCCGCATCCGCGGCGAGACGCGCGAGCCGCTCGCGCTGCCTTCGTCGAACGCGCTCGCGCTCGAGCTCGAGGGCGGCCATCGCGTGATGCTGCGGCCCAGCGGGACCGAGCCGAAGATCAAGTACTACTTCGACGTCGTGGAGCGCGTGAAGGAAGGCGAGAGCGTCGAGGCCGCGCGCGCGCGCGGCGAGAAGGAGCTCTCGGCGCTCGTCGAGGCCTTCGTCGCGATGGTCGGCGAGAAGGTGGGGAGCGCGTGAGGCGCGCGCTGCTCGCTTTGCTCTGCGTGATCGGCGTGGCGCCGCTCGCGCACGCGCAGACGGCTGCCGACGCCGAGCTCGCGGCGATCCGCGAGCAGGTGCTCTACGCGTCGTACCCGGAGGCGATCGAGCAGGCGCAGGCGCTGCTCGCGCGCCGGGATCTCGGCGCCTCGGAGCGCAACGCCGGGCTCGAGCTGCTCGCGACGGCGCAGATCGCCAACCAGGAGGCCGAGGCCGCGCGCGAGACGCTGCGCCTCTTGTACTCGCGCGATCCCGGCTTCCGTCTGACCGATGCCGACGCGAGCCCGCCGGTGATCAGCGCCTTCGCGCGGGCCCGCGAGGCCCATCCCGAACCGGTGCGCGTCACGATCGGCCACAGCTCGCCCGGCACGCTCGCGCATCGCGAGTCGCCCACGATCCAGGTCGACCTGCTCGACGGCGCCGACGCCGTGGAAGAGGTGCGGCTCTCGTACCGCCACGCGGGCGATGCGGGCTACTCGCGCGTGGTGCTCGATCGGCGCCCGAACGGCTCGTTCGTCGCGCGCATCCCGGTCGTGGGCCCGACCGATCGAGCGATCGACGTCGCGTACTACCTGACGGCCGTCTCGCCGAGCGGCGCCGAGCTCGCGCACCTCGGCAGCGACGCGCAGCCGCTCGCGCTGCGGATCCCGGCCGAGGCTGCCGACGCGAGCGCGGGACCGGTGGCTCCGCTCGAGCCGCCGCCCTCCGGGGGCGGCGACGTCGCGAGCGAGCCCTGGTTCTGGATCTTGCTCGGCGTGGTGGTCGTCGGTGCCGGCGTCGGCATCGGCTTCGGCGTCGACGCCGCGACGCGCGGGCCCGAGCCCGGGACGCTGGGCGTCGTGACGCTCATGCTCTGATCGGATCTCTCGGAGCGCGCGATGGCACGCCGGCGAGCGTCGACGGAGAAGAAGGACGACGAGCGCTATGCGGCCCGCTACCCCGCGAGCGGCCCGCTCCCGTCGATCGACGTGGCCGAAGAGGACGCCCAGCTCGCGGCCGACGCGATCGAGGCGGGTAACGCGCGCGCCGCGATGCGCCCGCTCGCGGGCGCGCTCTGGGTCGATCCGACGCGCGAGGAGTGGCTCGCGCTCCTCGAGCGCGCGCTCGACACGCTGGGCTTCGAAGAGGTGCTCGCGAGCGCGCTCGACGCCGAGCCCTGGGTCGCGATCGACGGCTTGCGTGCCTATGCCGCCTACCACCGCGGCGCGCTCGACGACGCGCTCGATCACGCGATGGCGACGGCGCGCAGCGGCGCCGCCGCGCGCTATCTCGAGCTCTGGGTGCCCGAGTGGTTGGCGATCCCGGGCGCGATCGAGCGCCTCGGCGCGAAGCCCGCGACCGACGTCCTCTACGCGATCGCGACGCGCTTTCCCGATCCCCCGCACGTCACGCCCGAGGCCGCGCGCGTGCTCGCCCAGGCCCTGCCGCTGATCGATCGCGTGGAGGCCGAGCACGGCCCGACGGACGCGAGCGCCATCGTGCGTGGGATGATGCTCGCCCGGGCGGGGCGCACGGCCGACGCGATCGCGGTGACCGAAGCACGTGCCCGGGCCGCGCCCACCACGATGTCCCTCACCGCCGCGGCGATGGCGCATCGCCGCGCCGGAGATCTCGACGCGGCGATCGCGTGGCTCGAGAAGGCCGCCGCTCACGATCCGAAGTACATCCCCTGCCTGCTCGACATCGGCGACTGGTGTGTCGAGGAAGGGCGGATCGAGCGCGCGCTCGCGGCGTACGAGGAGGCGCTGCGCCGCAACCCGACCCAGGACTGGGCGCTGCCGTCGCGCGAGTACTGCCGCTACCGGCTCGAGGCGGATGCCGCGGCGCTCGCCGCCCTGCGCGGAATGGCGAATGGCGCACGCTGCACCTGCGGCGGCGCCTCGGCGATGGCCGCGCTCACGGGCGGCTACACGTACGACGATCGCCAGCGCCGCGCGTTGGCGCTGATGCGGAAGATCGAGCCCGACTTCGTGCCGCGACCCGTGGAGATCGTCCACTGATTGGCCGACACAGAATGTGTCGGAACCCTTCACTGCAGCTCGAGCTCCAGCGCGAATGCGCTGGAACAGACAGTGCCTGACCAGGATTTCTGGTCAGGCACTGAGCTGAGCGCAGCTCCCGTGGCCTCGTCGGCCGCGAGCACCCCGGAGGCCGCGTGCTATCGTGCTCTCCGAGCTCCGAAGAGCGTGGACCGGCACTTCGCCGGCCGCGACTGGACGGCGCGAGCGCATGACCCAGACCAGCCCGACGCGGACGCGCGTCACGGTTCCTCTCGTCCGGCAGATGAAGTCGCGCGAGCCGATCGCGATGGTCACGGCCTACGACGCGACCTTCGCGCGCATGCTCGACGAGGCCGGCGCGGATCTGCTGCTCGTCGGCGACTCGCTCGGCATGGTGGTGCAAGGGCTCGACTCGACCCTGCCCGTCACGACCGACGAGATGATCTACCACTGCCGCGCGGTGGTCCGCGGCGTGCGCGCAGGCAAGGACGGCGGGCGCGCGCTCGTCGTCGGCGACATGCCGTTCATGAGCTACCAGGTCACGCCCGAAGAGGCGCTCCGCAATGCGGGCCGGTTCCTCTCCGAGGGCGGCGTCAGCGCGGTGAAGCTCGAGGGCGGCGCCGCGATGGCCAAGACCATCGCGCGCCTCGTCGAGGTCGGCATTCCGGTGATGGGCCACGTGGGCCTCACGCCGCAGAGCGTGCACGCGATGGGCGGCTTCAAGGTGCAGGGCAAGAGCGAGGACGACGCTCTGCGCGTGCTCGAGGACGCGAAGGCGGTGGCCGAGGCGGGCGCCTTCGCCGTCGTGCTCGAGGGCATCCCGACCGAGCTGGCGCGCCGCATCACCGAGGCGCTCGACGTGCCCACGATCGGCATCGGCGCCGGCGTGCACTGCGACGGGCAGGTGCTCGTGAGCTACGACCTGCTCGGCCTCACGCCGAACCTCCGGCCCAAGTTCGTGAAGCGCTACGCCGAGTTCTATCGCGCCGGCGTCGAGGCGACGCGCACCTACGTCGACGAGGTGAAGCGCGCCGCGTTCCCGACCGACGAGCACTCGTTCGGCGTGCGGCCGAACACCGCCTCTTCCGATCCCGCGAGCCCGTCTCCGAACGGGCCGACCTACGGCCCGCACTGATCGCGCTGCGCGGCGGTACCCGTCGCTCTCGCGGCGCGGTAGTACGCTCGGCAACGTCATGACACGCATCGTGGAGAGCCCCCAGGCGTTTCGAGGTGCGCTCGAGGTCGCTCGAGCGATGGGCCATCGCGTGGGCTTCGTGCCCACGATGGGCGCGCTCCACGACGGGCATCTCGCGCTCGTGTCCGAAGCGCGCGCGCGGGGCGCCACGTTCGTCGCGCTCTCGCTCTTCGTGAACCCGACGCAGTTCGGCCCGAACGAGGACTTCGGCCGCTATCCGCGCACCTTCGACGCCGACTTCGCGCGCTGCCGTGAGGCGAAGGTCGACGTGCTCTTCGCGCCGGCGCGCGAGGCGATGTACCCGAAGGGATTCTCCTCCGTCGTGGAGGTCCGCGGCCTGACCGAGGTGCTCGAAGGCGTGCATCGTCCGGGTCACTTCGCAGGCGTGACGACCATCGTCGCCAAGCTCTTCGGTCTCGCCGGCCCCTGCGTCGCGGTGTTCGGCCGCAAGGACTACCAGCAGTGGAAGGTGATCGAGCGCATGACGCGCGATCTCGACCTGCCGATCGACGTCGTGGGCATGCCCACGGTGCGCGAGGCCGACGGGCTCGCGCTGAGCTCGCGCAATCGCTACCTCTCGCCCGAAGAGCGGCAACGCGCGCTCGCGATCTCGCGGGGCCTGCGCGCGGCCGTGCGCGCGTTCGAGCGCGGCGAGCGCGACGGCGCCGCGCTCGTCGGGGTCGCGCGCGCCGAGATCGAGGCGGCGTTCGACTCCATCGACTACGTCGCGATCGCCGACGCGGACTCGCTCGCGCCGATCGAGCGCGTGGCCGATCGCGCGGTGGTGGCGGTCGCCGCCAAGATCGGCGCGACCCGTCTCATCGACAACGTCGTGCTCGGGGAAGAGCGCGGGCCGAGCTGATCGCTCCGCAGCGGCTCACCACACGAACGGGATGATCGCGCGGCGCTCCTTCGGGTAGCCGGGGAACTTCTCCCGGTACCAGCGGTGATGGCTCACCGCGCGCGGGGCGAGGTTCGCGAAGGTGTAGACGGTGAACGCGAGGCCCGCGAGCGACCACGTCGCGATCGCCCAGCCCGTCCACTCGAGGATCTCGCCGAAGTAGTTGGGCGAGGTCACGAAGCGATAGAGGCCGCCGTAGGGAATCTTGTAGCCGGTCTCGCCCGGCTTGCGCAGGTTCATCAGCACCCAGTCGGCGTGCTGGTTGATCGCGAAGCCGGCCCCGAACACGAGCACGCCGACCACGAAGCGTGCGTCGTAGAGCCAGCTCGTCTCGTAGGTGCCGAGCTCGGAGACCCAGCGTGCGTTCACGTAGGCGTTCAGCAGGTTGAACACGATCGCCGTCAGCACGATGCTGACGGGCGTCGTCTTTCCGTCGGCCTTGATCCGGAACGGGAAGACGAAGGTGCGGTTCACGTAGTGCACCTGCCAGACGAAGAGGAGCGCGAGCGGCACGACCTCGAGCGCGTGGCGCCCGGCAAAGTAGATCGCGGCCCAGCCGACGCTCGCGGGCAGCTCCATGAGCACCCAGGCCATGCGCTGCGAGATCTCGGGCCCCCAGCCCTTGCGCGCGTGGCGGCCGTAGGGGGCCGTCACCACGAAGAGCGAGACGAAGGTCATCACGCCGAGGGCGAGCTCGGCGTAAGTGGCGTAGCGGTGGGCCTCGATCTCCGGCACCGGGCGGTTATATAGCGGCGCCTCGCCCGGCGATTGAAGAAAACCCGGGGTGACGTCAGTCTACGTAGGCGCCATGGCCCGTTCCGTCCTCGTCACCCTCGCCGCCTGCCTCCTCTTCCTCGCCGCCGTCCCGCTCCGTGGGCAGGGACAAGACAGCGGGGGAGCGACCACGACCCCGACGAGCTCGGGCTCGACCGGGTCGTCCTCGGGATCGTCCACCGGCTCGAGCGCCGCGCCGACGCGCAGCGAGGAAGAGCTGCGGCGCCTCTACACCGGCGCCTGGAACCTGACGGTGAGCCACGCCACGGGCCAGGCGACGATCGATCGCGGCATCGAGCGCTGCGTGACCGAGATGAACTACTTCGTGCAGAGCCTTGCCCGCTCGCAGATGCACGATCAGACGCCGGTGAACGATCGGATCGACATCGCGTTCCCCGACGGACAGATCTCGATCGCGTTCGATCAGCGCTTCACGTACATCACCCGGCCCGGCGTCGCGCAGGACTTCGAGCTGCCCGACGGCACGGACGTGACGGTGCGCCAGTACTTCCGCGACGGGCACCTCGAGCAGTACTTCGAGCACTCGCTCGGGCGCCGCTGGAACGTCTACACGCTGAGCGCCGACGGGCACACGATGACGACGCGCGCGACGCAGCAGGGCCCGATGATGCCGGCGCCGATGACGTTCTCGCTCGACTACCGCCAGTGAGCGGAGACCGCCCGTGAGCGAAGACTGCCCGTGAGCGAGGGCGGGGGCCGCTCGGACGCCTCCACCGTCCCTTTGCCGGAAACTTGGGCGCTCGGATCGGCGCGCGTAGGTTCGGGGAGAAAGGGAAGGTCCGCCCATGCCCACCTCGAAGCCGTCGTCCGCCGATCGCCGCATCCACAAGGTCTTCGTGACGCGAAACACCGAGTACCACGTGCGTCGCGATCAGTGCGTCGCGGTGCGCGACCGGCGTAGCGGCGAGTGGCTGCGGGCGCACCTCGCGCTCAAGCAGCGCGTGCACGGCGGGCTCAAGTTCAGCCGTCAGGGCGGCATCCAGGCCAGCGTCGGCATGCCCGAGGTGGGTGAGTCGATGTTCTTCCACGCCGAGGGGCGCGACCTCGTGACGAGCCCCGTGCTCTCGATCGATCGCCCCGAGCGCAAGGTCGTCGCGCGCTATCCGAGCGCGTGACGAGGCCGGCGTTCTCTCCCAGAATTGAACGGCTCGCCCCTCCGGCCCCTACCGTCCGCGGCTTCACCGCTTCCGTCCGGGTCCTGCGGGACGAGCACGGATCGCTGAGAGGAATTGAACGGCTCGCCCCTCCGGCCCCTACCGTCCGCGGCTTCGCCGCTTCCGTCCGGGTCCTCCGGGACGAGCACTGATTGCGGAGAGGAATTCGACCCATGCGTATCGGCACCGTCGCGTCTCTGCTCCTCGTCGTCGGGCTCGGCCTCCCGGGCCTCGCGCTCGCGCAGGCGTCGGATCGCACGCTGGGCACGCTCGACGCGCTCCAGACCGCGTGTCGGGCCGCCGACGCGGGAGACAACGACACGCTCTACTCGGTGTCGATCGATGCGCCGTGGCGATGGGGCACGCGCGCCGAAGAAGACGAGCTCCTTCCCGTCGACACGCGCCACAACCTGCGCGCGTTCTCGGGCTCGGCGGAGCTGCTCCCCTCGCACATGGAGACGATCGGCTTCGTGGCGAACGAGGCGCGCAGTGCCGAGCTGGCGGCGGCGCGCGAGAGCGGTGCGCGGCTGCGCGTCGGGTTCTTCCTCGGCTTCGACGATCCCGAGCGCTCGAGCTGCCTCATCCGCCCGCGCGCGGCCGTGACGCTCGTGCGCATGGACGTCGCGTTCGTCGAGCTCGTCGACGCGCAGGGCCGCGTGCTCGCGCGCGAGGACACCGAGCGCTTCCGCTCGTGGCAAGACGACGCCGACCGCGAAGGCATCCCGGGCACGGGCCCGCGGGCCGCGATCGGGACGCCCACGATTGCCGACGGCACGGCGGTCCCCGATGCCTGGGCGCGGGCGCTCCGCACCGCGGGCGCGGGCGCGCTCGGTCGTGCGCTCGGTCGCTGCCACGCCGAAGGAATCGGCCGCGGCGCCGTGCCGGACTCGATGGCGCACGTGCGCCTGCGCGTGGACGGCCGCACGGGCCACGTCACCGAGTCGTCGGTCGAGATCGCCAACGTCGGCGACACGGACGAGGTCGACTGCATCGTGGACGCCGTCGCGCACGTGGATCTGCCGGCCGGCAGCGCCGATGTCGCGGGCCGCACGATCGACCTCTCGGTCCCCGTCACGCTCGCGAACTGAGCGAGCGCGCCGCAGCGCCGATCAGCTGGCGGTCGCGTTGCGCTCGTAGAGGATGCGCAGCCCCTCGAGCGTGAGGTCGGGGATCACGGCCTCGATCGTCTTCGACTCGGGCGCGATCAGCGTGGCGAGCCCGCCCGTCGCGAGCACGCGGCAGGGGTCGCCGATCTCGGCGCGGATGCGCTCGACGAGCCCGTCGACGAGGCCGACGTAGCCGAAGACGATGCCCGACTGCACGCTGTGCGTCGTGCTCTTGCCGATCGCCTTCGGCGGCTTCTGCAGCGGGATCCGCGCCAGGCGCGCGGCGCGCGAGAAGAGCGCTTCGGCCGAGATCTGCATGCCCGGCGCGATCACGCCGCCGAGGAACTCGCCCTTCTTCGAGACGCAGTCGAAGTTCGTGCCGGTGCCGAAGTCGACGACGCAGACCGCGCCCTGCACGCGCTCGTAGGCGGCGACGGCGTTGGCGATGCGGTCGGCGCCGACGTCGCGCGGGTTGTCGTAGAGGATGGGCATCCCGGTCTTGATGCCGGGGCCGACGACCATGGCCTCGTGGCCGAACGCGCGCCGCGTCGCGCTGCCCACGACGTCGGTCAGCGCGGGCACGACCGAGGCGATGATGGTCGCGTCGATGCTCGTCCGCGGGATCGAGGCGACGTCGAGCAGCGTGAGCAGGACGACGAGCAGCTCGTCGGCCGTGCGGCCCTTGGACGACTCGATGCGATACGACTGCGTGAGCTTCGTGCCCTCGTAGAGGCCGAGCACGGTGTGCGTGTTGCCGACGTCGATCGTGAGGAGCATGGCGGTCCGCCAGCTTGCCACACGACGAGCGGCAGAGCGGCGCTCACGTGGCCCGAAGGCCCGGCGCCACCGCCTTCAATGCGGGCGGAGCGAGAGCGTGCGCGACACGAGCGCGCCGAAGCTCGGCAGCTCGATCTGGCCGCGCACCGCGGCGACGGGCCCCGCACCACTCTGGGGTGCCGCGGCGACGATCGGCTGGGCACCGCGGGCGGCGGCCTCGCGGGCGGCCGTCTCGCGGGCGGCGAGCATCTCCTGCTCGGCGCGCGCCTTGGCCTCGGCGGCCGCACGCTCGGCGGCGACGCGCTCGGCCGCGGCCTTCTCGGCGGCGGCACGGGCCTCGGCCATCTCGCGCTCGGCCTTTGCCTTCGCTTCGGCGGCCGCGCGCTCGGCGGCGGCCCTCTCGGCAGCGGCCTTCTCGGCGGCGGCGCGTGCATCGGCGGCGGCCTTCTCGGCGGCGGCCTTCTCGGCGGCGGCGCGCTCGGCAGCAGCCTTGTCGGCGGCGGCCTTCTCGGCAGCGGCCTTCTCCGCGGCGGCGCGCGCATCGGCGGCGGCCTTCTCGGCGGCGGCGCGCTCGGCCGCAGCCTTCTCCGCGGCAGCCTTCTCCGCGGCAGCACGCTCGGCCGCGACGCGCTCGGCGGCGGCCCTCTCGGCGGCGGCGCGCTCGGCCGCCATCTGCTCGGCGGCCTTCGCCGCGGCGGCCTTCTGTGCGGCCTCGCGCTCGGCCGCGGCGGCCGCTTCCTGCTCGCCCGCGTCGTCGTCGATCACCACCTCGAGCTCGGGCTCGGCCGGCTTGCCGCTGAGCGCCTGCTCGAACGGCGTCATCGATCGCGGACGCACCGCACGCGACTCGGGCGCGCTCGCCGTCCCCGGGGAGCTCCCGAGCCCGCGCAGCACCGTCTCGAGCGGCGGCGGCGCCGGGCGCCGGTTCTTCTCGATCTTCGCGAGCAGACCTTCGAGCTTGCCGACGTCCATCACGAGCCCTCCGCCGGCGCGAGCTGCTGCACGATCGCCGCGATGTCGTGGCCCGCCTGTGCCCACGACCACACCGTCTCCGCGACCGAGGGATCCACGAGGATGAACGCGCCGCGATCGCCGCCGTCGGCGCGCATCAGCGGCACGCACGCCACGTCCTTCTGGGCGAGCGCCGTGAACAAGCCGCCGAGCAGCGCTGCCAGGGCGAGCTGGCTCTCGTCGATGTCGGGCAGCGCGCCCACGCGCGCGACGAGCGCGTCGCCCCAGCGCTCGACCGTGAGCTGACCCCAGCCGAAGAGCGCCAGCACGCTGGCCGCATGGCCGATCACCGTGTCGGGCGCGCGATCGGCGGCCGAGCCCCCGACCGAGGCGCGGATCTCCTCGCCGATGTGGCGGCCGAGTCGCCGCAGCGCCGTCAGATCCCCGCTCGCGACGGCCGAGGAAACCAAGGGGGCCACCACGGTGTCGGAGAGCAAGAGGACACGAGTGCCCCCGCGCGCGCGCACTGCCCCTTGGGCGAGGTCGAAGTCGAAGAACCCGGTCGGGTCGAAGCGCGGCTCGTCCATGCGATCTTTCCGGGCGCGGAAGGCGCAAACGCCCGGAAAAAGGTGTAGAGGTACGCGAGCCTCCGTGTCAACAACGGGACACAGCGCGATGCGCGCGATCGCCCTCGCTCTCTGGGTCGCTCTCGCCACGATCGCGCCCGCGGCAGCGCAGGATCGGCCGCTTCCGCACGCCGACGAGTACGACACGATCGAGGGCCTCGCCGAGTGGTCCGACGCCGTCCAGGCGGGGATCACCTGGCCGTCCGTTCCGTTCCCGGCGCCCAGCGAGCGTCCGGCCGACGACGGGCTCGTCCTGCGGTCTTCGTTCTGGCCGGTGGCGGTGCACGCCGAGCCGGGCGTGCCCGACGTGGATGCGGCGAGGACCCTCGCGGCGCTCGAGCAAGCCGCCGCGGCGCTCGACGCGCTCGGCTGGCCGCGCCCTCCTTACGACGGCGGTCGCGGCGGCGGGAGCGAGCTCGACCTCTATCTTCGTCTCGATCCCTTGCACGAGCCCGCGCTCGACCCGCAGCCGCTCGAGCGCGAGGCCCCCGTCCGCTTCGAGCGCGCGGGGATCGACGTGCCGACGACGGCGACCGACGTGGATGGTGCCGTGACGTTCGCCGAGATGAGCGCCGCGGTGGATCCGGCGCTCGTGCCGGCGTGCGCGCTCACGGCCTACGCCGACGCGATGCTGCTCGCGATGGACCCGGCGGAGTCGCCGCAGTGGCGTCGCGCGACGGCCGTCTACCTCGCCTACCTCGTGACGGGCCGCTTCGGGTGCGACGAGTCCCTCGTGTTCCTGCAGCAGCGCGAGAGCTGGCGCGGCTTCGTGTCGCACGATCCGAGCACGGGGGAGGGCGGCGCGCTGCTCGTCGGTGCCATCTCGGCGCGGCACGACGAGGGCACGGGCAGCTTCGTGCGCGATCTCTGGAACGCGACGCGGCAGTGGTCGCGCGATGCCGCGGGCGATCCGAGCGCGGGCCTGCACGCGCTGCCGGACTACTACTACGTCCTCGCGCACGGGGTCGCGCTCGCGCACGACCCGCTGACACGCATCGTGGAGGACTTCGGCGCCTCGCGCTGGCTCGCGGGGAGCCGGCGGCCGCCGCACGGCCTCGCGTATCCGATCCTCGGGTCGCTGCCGCCCGAGGCGAGCGTGCAGCCTTTCGCGCAGGCGCGCTGGTCGGAGCTGCCGCGGGCCGCGCGCTACGACGGCGTGATCGAGCCCTACGGCAGCGCGTACGCGGTGTGCGACGTGCGAGGTGCGCCGCCCGGCTCGCAGCTGCGCGTGTGGCTGCGCGGCGAGTTCGGCGTCGAGTGGGCGCTCGTCGCGCTGCGGCTCGATGCGAACGGCGAGGAGCTCGCCCGCATGCGGGCGCCGCCGCGCCCGACCCCGCGCAGCTTCCTCCCCGTGGAGCTGCTCGACGGCACGGCGACCGTGGTGATCGCCGTGACGAGCCTCGGCGCCCGCGGCCTCGACGCCGATCGACCCGACGACTTCTCGCGCACGTTCCGCCTCACGCTGGACCAGCGCCGCGACGAGACGACCGCCGAGGCGAGCCCGGACTGACAGCGTCGATCACGTTGGCTGCGGGCAGCCCCTCGGGGGAAAGGAACAGCAAGAGAGCGACGCATCAAGCGTCGCGACCGCCGCTGTGAGCCGAGCGGCGGGCGGCGCCTGCGCGTGGCACCCTCTCGATTCGTCCGTACGGCGATTCGTAACGTGATGCCCTCTCGCGACGCTGACGCTGGCTCTGGCTCTCGTGCGCGCTGCGCGCGCGGGCATCGCGAGGCTCCGTGAGCGACGAGGGACGAGAGGACGCGGCGCGCGCGCCTGACGACGTGCCTTCGTTTCTGCCGGTAGCGGGCTGGCGTCCCTCGGCCTCCGTCCGGCGCACGGCCGGCCTCTCTGCGCTTCTCGCGGGAGCGCTCGCGTGGATGATGGAAGTCGAGGGGCGAGGGGAGGTCGTGGGTGTCGCGCTGCTGGCGCTCGTCGCGGTGGTAGCGCTGATCGAGAGGGCACGGCTCAATCGCACGCCGCTCCGCATCGAGCGAGACGCCGTGGTCTACGATCGGACGCGCTTACCACGCGTCGATCTCGCGATCGATCGCGCGGTGTGGCTCGGGGCCCATGGTCGTGTCGGGACCGCCCTCGTGCTGCGCTCGGGAGCGCATCGGCTCGTGGTGGGCGCGCGAGGCGGCTCGATCCCCGCGGGTGCGCGCACCGCCATCGAAGAGCCCGACGTGGTGGTCGACGCGGAGGCGCTCGATCGCATCGCAGCCGCGCTCGGCGGCGAGGCCACGTCGATGGATACGATGCCATCCCCGACCTATCGTGCGGGCGTGCCGCTCCGCGCGCCCGAGGCGGAGCGCCGCGTGTGGCTATCGCCGCTCGCGACGTCCACCGGCGCGCTCGTGCAGCTCGTGTTCTACTCGTGGCTGTTCCCCATGGTCGCGAACTTCGGGCCGGCGGCGCTCTTCATCGCTGCAGGTGCGGTCGCCCTCCTGATCGACCCCGTCGTCGCCAAGCGTCGCCACCGCCTTCGTTGGCTTCGCTTCGCCGGCGACACGCTCACGCTCGAGGGGCCCGACGAGCACGTGTGGACGATGGACCTCGCGCGTTGCCGCCGGCGGCTCGAGGAGCACCGCGGCGTGGTGACCCTCGAGCTCCGGGCGCAGTTCGAGGATCCGCTTCGGATCGGCACGCAGCCCGCGACGCATTGGGCCGGAGAGGGCCGGCGCGTGCTCGTCGCGCCCGAAGACTTCGCGTGGCTGCTCGCGCGCCTCGGGCTCGAGGCGCCGCGGCCCCTGCCGAAGACACGCGTGGCCGAGCCGCGCGTGTATGCCGACGAGCGAGCGCGCTACGAGAAGCCGAAGCGCCGGCGCGCCGAATAGGCGCGGGACCGCGCGGGGGCTCAGCCGACGACGCTGCGGATCGACTCCTCGAGCACGTCGAGCGTTCGCTCGAGCACGTCGAGCGGCACGTTCAGCGGGGGCGCGACGTAGACCGTGTCGCCGAGCGGGCGCAGGAACACGCCGCGCGCGCGCGCCGCGTCGGCCACGCGCCAGCCGATGCCGGTGCCGCCGTAGCCGACGTCGCCCAGATCCGCGGCGCCGATCACGCCGAGCGTGCGCACGCCGCGCACGCCCTCGATCGACGCGAGCTTCGAGAAGCGCTGGTGGATGCGGCTCGCGCGCAGGGCGACGCCCTCGAGCACGTCCTCGTCGCGGTAGATGGCGAGCACCTCGCGCGCGATCGCCGCACCGAGCGGGTGGCCGCAGAACGTGTGGCCGTGCATCAGCGCGCGCTCGGGCCCGCCGCGGAAGCCGTCGTAGAGCCGCGCGCTCGCCATCGTGGCGCCCATCGGCAGGATGCCCGCCGTGAAGCCCTTCGCGAGGCACATCAGATCCGGCACCACGCCCGCCTGCGTGCATGCCCACATCGTGCCGGTGCGGCCGTAGCCGGTGAACACCTCGTCGGCGATCAGGAACGTGTCGACGCGGCGCGCGGCCTCGGCGAGGTGCCGCAGCACGGCGGGCGCGTGCATCCGCATTCCGCTCGCGCCCTGCACGAGCGGCTCCACGATCACGCCCGCGATCTCGTCGCCGCGCGTGCGGAGCGTGTCCTCGATCGAGGCGAGCACGCGATCCCAGCCGCCGTCGTCGCTCGGCGCCGGCGCGTGCACCACGTCGAAGAGGAGCGGTGCGAACACGCCCGAGAACTCCTCGAGCGAGGCGAGGCTCGCCGCGCCGATCGTGTCGCCGTGGTAGGCGCCCGAGAGACACACGAAGCGGTGCCGCTTCGGCCGCCCGTTCTGTTGCCAGTACTGGAACGCGATCTTCACGGCGACCTCGACCGCCGTCGATCCGTCGTCCGAGAAGTGCGTGCGCGGCAGGCCCGGCGCGAGCTTCGCGAGCTCCTCGGCGAGCAGCGCCACCTGCGCGTGCGTCACGCCGCCCGCCGCGACGTGCGTGAGCTGCGAGGCCTGTTCGGCGAGCGCGCGCACCAGGCGCGGGTGCCGGTGCCCGAGCGTCGCGCTCCACCACGACGAGACGGCATCGACGTAGCGGGTGCCGTCCGCGTCGACGATCCAGGGGCCCTCCGCCTCCACGATCACGAGCGGGTCGCGCGTCTCGTGCCGCTCGCTCGAGGTGTAGGGCGGCCAGACGTGCGTGCGCTCGAGCGTGACGACGTGATCGCGGCTGAGCGAGGGCGGAAGGCGCACGCGGACCTCCGAGGGCTACTTGGGCAGCGCGATCTTCGGCTTGTTCGGGTGGCGCTTGTAGAGCACCGCGACGCGGCCGATCTCGCCGGCGACCTCGGCGCTCGTCGCGCCCGCGAGCGCGGCCGTGAGCGCCTTCCGCTCGGCCTTCTCGACCTGCGGCAGCTTGATCTTCACGAGCTCGTGGGCCAGCAGGGCGGCCTTCGTCGCTTCGACGACGGGCTCGCTCGCGCCTTCCTTCCCGAGCTGGACGACGGGGTCGAGGTGATGCGCGAGCGCCCGCAGGTGCGCGGCCTGCTTGCTCGTGAGGGGCTTGGAAGGGGCGGCCATCGGGCGCGACCATAGCAGCGCGCGCCTCGACGGGCCCACGCGGCGAGGACATATCCGCCGAGATGGCGCTCGAAGGGCCGCGCGAAGGCACGCTGGAGGCATGGGCCTGGTCGCTCGTGACGACGGACGATCTCGCCCGCAAGCGCGCGCCCGGCGTGCCTCCGCTCGCGCGCGATGCGGCATGGCGGCCGGCGCGCCTGACGGCGCCGGGGCGACCGCCCGCGCTCGTGCGGACCACCAAGCGCAAGAAGACCCCGCGCGCGGGGGCGCTGGCGCGCCCGGAGAAGCGCGCCGAGCTGCTGCACGTCTTCGCGCACCACGAGCTGCAGGCGGCCGAGCTCTTCGCGTGGGCGATCCTCGCGTTCGCCGACGCCCCGGAGCCCTTCGTGCGGGGCCTCGCCGCGCTCGCGGGCGACGAGGCCCGCCACTTCGCAGCCTACGAGGTCGAGCTCGCGCGGCTCGGGCATCCCTACGGCGCGTTCCCCGTGCGTGACTGGTTCTGGGAGCGTGCGCCCTCGATCGACTCCCCCGCTTCGTTCTGTGCGTTCGTCGGGCTCGGGCTCGAGTCGGCGAACCTCGATCACACGCGTCGCTTCGAGGCCGAGCTGCGCGCGGCCGGCGACGATGCGGCGGCCGACCTGACGGCGGCGATCGGTCGCGAGGAGATCGCCCACGTGCGCTTCGCCGTGCGGTGGTTCGCGCAGCTCGGGGAGCCCCTCGATCTCGACGCGTTCGTCCGTGCCCTTCCGCCGCCGCTCTCGCCGATCCTCTTCCGGGGCCGGCCGCTCGATCGCGAAGCGCGGCGTGAGGCGGGCTGGCCCGACGCCGTGATGGACGCGCTCGAGCGCTGGCAGCCGGCGAGCCCGTGAGCCCGCCGCTCGCCTTCGTCCTGAACCTCGACGCGGAGCTCGAGCTGGAGGCGGGGCGCCGCTACCAGCCGCGCGCCGAGGTCGCGGCGCGCGTGCTCCGCCTCGCGCGCGAGATGCGCCCGACGCTGCCCGCGGGATGCGTCGTGATCGATCCGCTCGGCGAGCGCGCGCCGCCCGAGGCCGAGGCGCTCGCGTGGTGCCCGACGCCTCGCGCGCTCGCGGCCATCGCGCGGGCCGGGCTCGCCGCGCCGGCGGCGCCGGGCGTCGAGGTCTTGCGGCGCGTGAACGATCGTCGCTTCGCCGCGGCGCTCGATCCAGGGGAGCTCGCCGGCGCTGCGGTGCTCGAGAGCGAGGAAGCGGCGCGCGAAGCGCTGGCGCGGCCGGGCGAGTGGCTGCTCAAGCGCGTGCTCGGCGTCTCGGGGCGCGGGCAGCGGCGCGTGCGCGGAGGCGAGCCCTCCGAGGCCGACCTCGCGTTCGTGCGGGCCTCGCTCGAGAAGAGCGGCGCGCTCGTGATCGAGCCACGCGTCGTGATCGAGCGCGAGCTCTCCGTGCATGCGTGGGCCACGGCCCTCGGCCCGCACGTACGCTCGATGCGCGCGCAGCACGTCGATGCCTTCGGCGCCTTCCTCGGCTCGCGACACGCCGACGATCTCTCGCCCGCGATCGCGACCGAGCTCGCGGGCGCTGCGGCGCGCGTAGGGGCGGCGCTGCGCGAGGCTGGCTACGCGGGGCCGTTCGGCGTCGACGCGTACTTGCACCGCGGAGACGGCTCGGCGCCGCTCACGCTGCGCTCCCTGTCGGAGATCAACGCGCGCTTCTGCATGGGCTGGGACGAGCACGACGGCTGGCGCCCGCCAGCGTGACCCCGCGGGCCGGGATCTCCCTCAGGCCGCGCGGCCGAGGAGCTGCTGGACGCGGCGCAGGAGCACCGAGAGATCGAAGGGCTTGGCGAGCATCGCCTCGGGGCCCATGCCGTCGCGCGGGTAGGTCCCGGTCGTCTCGCCGCCGCGGAACACGGCGCTCATCAGGAGGACCGGCATCGTGCGGCCGTGCTCGGTCTGCTTCACGTCGATGCAGAGATCGAAGCCGCTCTTCTTCGGCAGCGCGACGTCCACGATCATCAAGTCGGGGTGCTCGCTGCGGAAGCGCTCGAGCCCCTCGTTCCCGTTCGCGGCGACGGAGATGTCGTAGCCGTGTGCCTCGAGATAGTCGCGCACCATGCGCGCGCTCGTGTCGTCGTCCTCGACGACGAGAATCCGCTTGCGCGGCCCCTGCGCAATCAACCCCACGCGCGAACTATACCAGTCGCGGCGTCGCGATCGATCGGTTTCGGATCCCGGCGATGCACATCGTCTCGCGAGGCGCGACCGGCCTCCTGGAGCGCGACTGCAGGCAAGGGCTCCGATACACGTCGTGTCGGCCCGTCAGCTCGCCTGCGTGCCGCGCCCCACCCAGGGCACGTCCCCGCGTCCGTCGCGGTGATTGGCCAAGCGCGCGAGCGTGAAGAGCAGATCGCTGAGGCGATTCAAGTATCGCCCGACCTCGGGGCGGATCGGCGTCTCGGCCGCCAGCGCGACGACGCGCCGCTCGGCGCGGCGGCACACGGTGCGCGCCACGTGCAGATGTGCTGCGAGCGGCGCCCCCGCGGGCACCACGAAGACCTTGAGCGGCGGCACCTCTTCTTCGGCGCGATCGATCGCGCGCTCCATCGCCTCGACGTCGGCGTCGTCGACGAGCGGGATCCCGAGGTCCTTGCCCTTCGCGTTCGAGAGCTCCGCGCCCAGATCGAAGAGCCGGCTCTGGATGGCGGCGAGCAGGCGATCGAACTCGTCCTCGCCGTCCTTGCCGAAGCGGTGCTGGCGCGCGACGCCGAGGAACGAGTTCAGCTCGTCCACGTCGCCGTAGGCCTCGACGCGCGTGCTCGCCTTGCTGACTCGCTCTCCGCCGAAGAGGCCGGTGTCGCCCGCGTCCCCGGTGCGCGTGTAGATCTTCATGCTTCTTCTCCCTGCGCGCCGAAGCGCGCACCGATCGCCAAGCGCAGGCCGTTCGCCACGTCGGCGGCGCGCGCGCGCTTCTTTCCCTCGAGCTGCAGCTCGACGAGGCGCACGAGGCCGCGCCCGCAAGCCACCTCGATCCCCTCGGCCGTGATCGCCACCAGCGTGCCCGGTGCACCGCGCTCGCCGTCGTCCTCCGCGACGCGCGTCGCGTGCACCTTCACGCGCTGACCGGCGATCCGCGTCTCGGCGCCCGGCCACGGCGTCAGGCCGCGCACGCGGTCGTGGATCGCCCGCGCCGGCTGCGTGAAGTCGAGCAGCGCGTCGCTCTTCTCGAGCATGCGCGCGAGCGTCACGCCCTCGCTGGGCTGCGGAATCGGCGTGAGCTCACCGCGCAGGAAGCGCGGCAGCTCGGTGCGCACGAGCTCGGCGGCGTCGAGCCCGAGCGCCGCGAAGAGCTCGCCGGCCGTCTCGTCGGGGCCGATGGGCCGCTGCGAGCGCGCGAGCACGGGCCCGGTGTCGAGCCCTTCGTCCATCTGCATCAGGCACACGCCCGTCTCGCGGTCGCCGCTGACGATGGACCACTGGATCGGCGCCGCGCCGCGCCATCGCGGCAGGAGCGACGCGTGCAGGTTCAGGCATCCGAGGCGCGGCGCTTCGAGCAGCGCCTTCGGCAGGATGCGGCCGTAGGCGATCACGATCGCGACGTCGGCCTCGAGCGCGCGCAGCTCGGCGGCGAGCTCGGGCGTGCGCACCTTCACCGGCTGCATCACCGGCAGGCCCAGGCGATCGGCGGCGGCGTGCACCGGCGTCGGCTGCACCTTGTTGCCGCGCCCGGCCGGGCGGTCCGGCTGCGAGATCACGCGCACCACGTCCGCGATCGAGGCGAGCGCCTCGAGGCTGGGCACGGCGATGTCGGGCGTGCCGAAGAAGAGAGCGCGGGCGCGGTGCAAGGATCCTCGTCGCGATGGAGAAACCGGCGGCGCGCGCTACTCGGCAGCCTCGGCCGAGCGCTTCGTCATCTCGCGATGCACGACGCGGCGGCGGAGCATGCCGAGGTGATCGACCATGAGCTTCCCGTCGAGATGATCGAGCTCGTGCTGGATGGCCACCGCGAGCAGGCCCTCGGCCTCGAGCTCGAAGGGCTTTCCGTCGCGGTCCTGCGCGCGGACCTTCACGCGCTCGCTGCGATCGATCTCCTCGTGGATCCCGGGGAACGAGAGGCAGCCCTCTTCCCAGGTGATGTCGCCGGCGCGCTCGACGATCTCCGGGTTGACGAAGACGCGCAGATCGCTCGGCTCGTCGTCGCCGGTCGCCGTGTCCACGATGAAGAGGCGGACGCTCTCGCCGATCTGCGGCGCCGCGAGGCCCACGCCCGGCGCGGCGTACATCGTCTCGGCCATGTCCTCGATGAGCGTGTGGAGGGCGGCGTCGAACTTCTCGACCTTCGCACCCGGGGTGCGCAGCCGCTTGTCGGGGTAGTGGAGGATCTTGCGGATCGCCATGGCTCGACTCGCACTCTAATACGCCGGCCCGGAAGTTCGAGGGCCTCCCCGCACGCTCGGTGGGGAATGCGCGGCGCGGCGCTCGGCCCGTCAGGCCTGCGGGCCGGTCGAGGGGAAGCCGAGCGCGCGCGCGTACGCGGCCCGGAGCGCGGAATTCGCCAGGACTTCGTGCGCTTCGTCGAGCGCGGCGAGGGCGATGGCGCGCTGGGGCCCGAGCGCTCCGAGGCCGAGCTCGTCGAGCGGCAGGCTCGCGAGCTGGGCCCGGCGGCCGGCGTACGCGCTCGCCACGGCGGCATCGTCCGCATCGCCCGGAAGGCCGAGGAGCGTGAAGTAGTCCGCGTCGTCGGCGCGGGCGGCGTGCTCGCGCACCAGCTCGCCCACGGCGCGCACGTCGGCCTCGTCGCGCTCGGGGCGCCCACGCACCAGTACCAGCGCGCGCGCCGTGGTGAGGAGCGCCGCCACACCCGGCAGCTCGCTCGCGATGCGCGTGGCCCGGGCGAGCTCGAGGCGCGAGATGCCCTCGGGCGCCGCCTCGAAGAAGCGGCCGAGATCGGGCGCGATGCCGAACGTCGCCACCGCCCCGCCCAGCGCGCGCGTGGGCTCGAGGCGCCCGTTGGCACCGAGCGGCGCGAGCGCGAGCGCGAACGCCTCGCTCGGCTCGAGCGCGGCCGCCACGCGGCCGAGCGCGCGGCCGGTGCTGCCGAGGCGCGTGGGGAGATCTTCGTCGCGCGCCGGGTGGAACACGGCCTCGCCCTCGCGAAGCGCGACGACCCGTGCGAGCAGATCCTGCTCGGCCCGCGCGAGCGCGAGCCCTTCGCTCACGCTCGCGAGCTCGCCGCGCTCGACGAGCCCGGCGAGGCGCGCCTTCGCCGCGGCCTCGTCGGCCGCCGATCGACCGAGCCTCGCCAGCGCCGCCGTCGCGACCGGGCCCTCCACGCGCGCGAGCTCGCCACGCGCGAAGACCAGCTCGATCGTGAGCCCCTCGGCGCGTACCGCTGCACGGATCGACGTGCGGCTCGACACGATCGACGCCAGCGCGCGCAGCATCACGCCGGCCGCGATCGGCAGGCGGCGCACGCCGCTCGCGTCGGCGGGGCCGAGCGCCTCTTCGTCGAGGAGCGGCGGCGGCGCAGGCGGGTCGAGCCGCGTGGGCGGCAGCGAGGGCGCCTTGATCCCGGCGCCCAGGCTGAGCGGCGTCCCCGGCGAGGTCTTCTTGTCGTTCTTCTCGGGCTCGGCGGGCGGCTCGCTCGGGGGGGTCTTGCGGGGCGGCGCCGACGAGACCGAGCGCCCCAGCACCGACGCGAGCGGTGTGACGACGAAGAGCCCCTCGTCCTCGGCGTCGGAGTCGGGGCTCGCGTCGTCGAAGAGCTCGTCGGGCACGAGCTCGCGGGCCGAGGCCTCGCCCGCCGGGATCGACACGTCGATCGCGGCGAGGCCCGGGAACACGCGGCGGTCGGCGGCGATCAAGATGTTCCGGAGCTGCTCGGAGATCGGCGCCGGCGCGGCGATCTCGGCGCTGCTCGAGAGCGAGCTCGAGACGGAGCCCGAGCCCGTGGTGATCACGCTGACGGGCGCTTCCGAGCGCCGCTCGACCTGGGAGTGCGAGCCCGTCGTGGGCGGCTTGGAAGGACGCAGCGAGGGCGACGACTTGCGCTCGGGGCGCGTCACGGGCCGCTCCTCGATCTCGCTCACGCTCGCGTCGTTGCTGCTCGGCCCGGGCGGCGCCGGGAGAATCGCCGAGACGCCGCTCGGATCGTCGCGCTCGCGCAGCTCGAGCGTGTGCTCCGGCACGCCCGGTGGCCGCTCGCTCGGGCCACGGCCGCCCAGGCCTCGATCGGCGAGCCCGCGCGCCTCGGTGCCCGAGCGCTGGTGGCCCCGCGCGCGCACGAGTCGCTCGACGCCGGCGAGCAGCCGATCCTCGTCGACGGGCCGCGCGAGCACGAGCTCGGCGCCGAAGCCGGGCCCCTCGGGGATCGGTGTCGTGCCCTCGGGCGTGCCGAGGAGGATCACGGGGACGTCGGGCCGGCGACCGTCGTCGCGCAGCCGCCGGAGCACGGCGAGCGCGCCCGGCGCATCGGCTGCCAGGACCAGCAGGTCGGCGCGCGTCTCGACCACGTCGCGCAGCTCCGCCGTCGCCACGTCGTAGCCGGCGCCCACGAGGGCCGCCACGATCGAGAGGCGCTCGGAGCCCGGGTCGGCGACGTCGATCCGCACGGCGCCTTTCTACCGCGAAATGCGCCGCGTCCGGAAGCGGTCTACTCGTTCGGCAGGAGCGTCTTCTTCAGCGAGGCCGGCACACGGAAGGGCGCGCGCTTGCCGCTGCGCTCGAAGACGACGATGGCCTTCATGACGTCGGCACCGACCAGGCCGATCGCCTTCTCGAGGTGCGTCTCGCGCGCGTCGTCGTCGAGCCAGTCGAGCACCTGCGCCGCCTCGGTGACGAATGCGCGCGTCCAGTCCGAGGGCGCCACACCGAGCACGTCGGCGCACTGATCGCCGGCGAGGAAGCGGACGAGCGTCGGCGTGAGGCCTCGGAAGTGATTTCGCGTGAAGAACTCCTGCATCATCCCGACGAGCGCCGCGGCGAGCTTGCGCCCTTGCGGCGACTCGGCCCACTGCCGCTCGCGGATCGCGTCCATCAGCGCGCGCGCGTCGTCCAGGCCCGTCGGCACGAGGCTCGGGTCGACCCCGAGGAAGTGACCGATCACGGCCCAGAGGTGCATCCAGTCGTCGCCCTCTTCGTCGGTCGTCTCCACGCCGAGGCGCCGGATCGCGTCGAAGGTCACGATCGAGAACGTCATCAGCGTGCCGGCCATGTCCTCTTGGTTGATCGGCGCGCCGAGCCGCGCGCGGTCCCACGGCATCTTCTTCGACTCGAGGATCAGCTTGCGCACGCCCGCGTGCATGAGGCGCACGCGTTGCGCCGAGCGGATGCCGCGGCCGTTCGGATCGAGCCCGCCCACGTCGAGCACGTCGAAGAGGAACTGGGCCGTCTCGAAGATGCGCTCGTGCACGCGCCCGACCATCGCGCCGGTCTCGGTGAGCACGAGCGCGCCGTTCGCGGCCGCGTACGACTGGGGCAAGGACGAGCAGAAGAGACCGAAGACGACCTGCACGCCGTGATCGGCGAAGAGCTGCTGCGCGCGGCGGATGCGCTTCGGGTCGGCCCAGGGCGGCAGCGCCTCGGTCTCGTGGAAGTAGCGCTCGGCGCGATCGGGGAGCTGGGTCGGGATCGGATCGTCGTTCTCGAAGATGCGGCGGAGCATCCCGTTGATCGCGTCGAGCCGGCCGCTCTCGTAGATCTCGGCGACGACGGCGTCGGCGAGCGGATCCATGCGCTCGCGCGCCGGCCCGAGGATCGCGCTCGTCCAGCGTCCCCAGGCTTCGGGCGGGGCCGCGAGCTCGGGCTCGTGACGCCGGGCGTAGCGGCCGAGCGCCTCGAGCGGCATGTGCCGCGCGGCGCCCGCGTAGACGTAGAAGCCGTCGGGCGGGAGGTTCGTCGCGACGTAGTCGTCGTTGGGCCACGTGCCGTCGGGGCGCTGGCGCGCGACGAGGTACGCGATGCCGCGGCGCACCGCCTCGCCGTCGCCGTGACCTTGATCGACGAGCGCGCAGATCACGAGCGCGGTGAGCGGGCACGTGCTCGGGCCGCGGCCGGCGCGCTTCGGATCCGCGTAGCTCTCGATGGACTCGCCCCAGCCTCCATCGGCGTTCTGGTGTGCGAGCAGGAACCGGACGCCGCGCACGACGAGCTCTTGCTTCGGGTCCTCACCGAGCGCGTCGAGCGCCGAGAGCACGTACGCCGTCGAGGCCAGGTAGTTCACGACCCAACGCCCCCAGAAGCCGCCCTCGTCGGTCTGGTGGCGCCGCAGGAAGTCGACGGCGCGCTTCACCTCGTCGTCGCCGCGACGCGCGCCCGCTGCGGCCAGGCCGTGCAGCACCCGCCCGGTGAGATCTTCGGTCGAGGGATCGCCGAGCTCGGGCGGCGGGCGCAGCATCACGCCCACGGCGGCGAGCGGCGAGTCGGGCGGCACGTCGACGTTCTTCGTGAAGATCGGCCCGCGCGGGCGCGCCGGCAGGCCCCACACGAACGCCGACCAGCCGCCGTCGGGGTTCTGCATCGAGCGGATCCACGCGCGCGCGCGCGTCATCGCGTCGCGGATGCGGCGCACGAGCGCGGGATCGAGCGCCGCGCCGACCCGCGGCTTCTCGAGCGCGAGCCCGAGCGCCGAGAGCACGACGCCGGCGTCGTCGGCGTCGGCCATCGTCTCGTTGCCGGTCTGGAACGCCCAGCCGCCGTGCTTCACCGCGTCGCGCTGGCGCTGGTTCGGCCAGGGCTGGTCGACCTCGAGCTGGCGCGAGAGCAGAAACTCCACGGCGCGCGCGATGCGCGGATCGCCCGGCGCGATGCCGCTCCGCACGAGCGAGCGCACCGTGAACGCGGTGCTCCAGACGTCCGAGGCGAAGACGTCGAACCACACGCCCTCGGGCGCCTCGACGCGGCGCGAGAGCAGCCAGTCGATGCCCTTCTTCACAGGCCCTTCGCTCGTCGGCAGGCCGGCCGCGTGCAGCGCCGAGAGCAGCAGCGCCGACTGCACGGTGTTCGAGTTCATGCTGCCGTCGGCGTTCTGGAACAGGCGCAAGAGCTCGATCGCCTTGGCGCGCTCCTCGCGCGCGAAGAGGCCCACGTCGTTGCCGTCCGGCCCGTAGTCGCCGCGCATGCGACGGCCGAGGAGCGAGGTCATGAGCGCGCCCATCACGATGCCGAAGTGCACGCGCGTCGCCGCGATCTCGACCACACCCGGGATCAGCGCCCAGCCGAGGTGTGGATCGGGGATGCGGCGCGGATCGAGCTGTCCGCCCATCGCGCAGAAGATCGCCGAGACGTCGCCCGTGCCCATGCGGCGGACGAGCTCGTCGTCGCCGCCTCCTTTCTGCACGAACGCGAGCGCGCGCGCGGCGGCCTCGCGGCTCTCCTTCGCGTCGTCGAGCAAGAGCGCCGTCCGCGCGACGGCGGTCGTACCGAGATCACCGCGGCGCGCGAAGGGGCGGCCGACGAACGAGCCGTCGCTCCGCTGCTGCGAGCGCAGCCAGCGCGCGCCGGCCGCGCGATCGGCGGGCGAGAGGTGCCCGAGCCACGAGAGCGCGACGAGCACCATCGCGGTGCTCACGGGGCCCACGTCGGAGCGCTCGTCCCACGAGCCGTCGGCGCGTTGCGAGCGGAGGAGCGCAGACTGCGAGCGCTGGATGGCGGCCTTCAGCGAGTTGCGCGGAAGCGCAGAGGGGCTCGGCATGCGGCGTTTGTCGCCGGGGAGCGGGCTCGCGCGCAAGAGGCGCCGCCTCGCGCGCGCGCCGGGCGCGGCGAAGGGCGGACCTTTCTCATAGTCAATCCTTCGGCGCTGGCGTCACGCCGCGGCGCCGCGTCACCGGCACGTTCGCGACTGTCCGACGCCGTCGCAGCGATTCGACAGGCAGTCGCTACCGAACCAGCACGGATCGCCCGCGTAGCCCTGGCCCATGCACACCTGGCCCATGCCTCCCCAGCTGCGGCAGCTCATCGAGGCGCCCCCGCAGTCCGACGAGAAGCGACACGACACCACGCCCGCACGCGTGCCGACACGCACGCCGGCCGAGGTTGCGGGGGCGACGACCACGACGCCCGGCGCGTAGCTCGCGCCCTGCTGGTAGCCGGCCGTGTACGCCTGGTACTGCTGCGCCTGGTACTCGGGCGGGCACTCCGCGACCCACGAGGAGCTCATGGGGCGGTGCTCGATGCCGTCGTTGTTGCCCTCCTCGAAGGCGACTTGCGGGTTCGAGCAGCGGAGGAAGAGCTCCTGTTGTTGCTCTGCGATCTGCGCCTCGCGACGCTGGGCGCGCGCGAGGGCGCGCTCCTGACGACGCGCCTCTCGGCGCGCGTAGTACTCCGCGCAGCCCGCGAAGAGGAGCGCCATCCCGAGGACGGCGACGACGCGAAGGAGCACGCCCACGCCGAGCCCGGCGGCGCGTCCCGGGCGCGCGCGCGGTCGGAAGTGCAGCTCTCGGCCCGAAGCGGTCGGCGCAGGCATCTCGGTCTCCTCGGTCGACGACCCCGCGTCGACGCGCGGGCAGTGGTAGCCGACGCATCCCCTCGTGCAACTTCGCCCCGGTGTCCGCGCGCGCCAGACGAGTGGCCTCGCGTGACGCGCGGAGCCAGCGTGGCCTCGTCGCTCGCGACGGAGGAAGACGACCCGCGCGCTCGCGTAGATGCCTCCCATGAATCCGATGCAGCCCCCGAGCCCCGGCCCGTACGCACCCCAGCCGCAGTATTCGCCGCAGGCCTACGGGCAAGCGCCCGCGATGAGCCAGCCCGCGCCCGACGCGCCCTCGAAGGTCGCCGGCACCGTCGGCATCGCGGCCGGCCTCGTCACGTGCGCCCTCGGGATGCTCGCGTTCTTGATCGCGGGCTTCGAGGGCCACAGCGCAGGCTGGGAGCTGCTCGCGATTCCCGTCGGGCTCGCGCTGCTCACCGCGATGGTCGGCGGCATCGCCGGCATCGTCGCGCTCGTGAAGCGCACCATCGTCCTCGGCGTCGCGGCCATCGGGCTCTCGGGCTTCGGGCTGCTCCTCGGGATGGTGGGCTTCGTGCTCGGTGCGTGACGGCCGGTGCCGAGGCGCCACGTGTGCTTCTGCGCATAGTCAAACCTTCAGCACGACGTTCCTCGTGGATCGGGAGCGTGACGCGCGCTGTAAGATGCGCTCGTGGCGACGCCGACCGGACGCATCGAGACCGACATGACGCGCTGGCCGATCGTCGTGCACCGCACGATCGGCTCGCCGACCGATGCGCAGGTCGACGCGTTCGTCGCCCGCTCGCAGGAGATCCTCGAGCGCGGCATCCCGCACGTCGTGGTCTTCGACAACCTGCTCGCCGAGATCCCTTCGGCGTACATGCGCCAGAAGAGCGTCGACTGGCTCAAGAGCAACGGCGAGCGGATGAAGGACACCTGCCTCGGCACCGCGCTCCTGTTCCGCTCGCCGAGCCTGCGCTTCGTGATGAGCGGCGTGATGCTCTTCGCGTCGCACCCGACGCCGCACGCGGTGTGCGGCACGCTCGACGAAGCGCTCGCCTGGTCGCGCCAGCAGCTCGCGACGCACAAGAAGACCGGCACGTAGCGGCGAGTGCTCGCGGGCGCGCGCGCCGCGCACGCGCCGGCGGGGCGAGGCTTGCCGAGCCGGACGCGTCGCATCCCGGCGCAGCAGCTCGTCGGCGCGCGCGAGGACGCTTCGGGCGCTCACGCTCGCCGTCCCGTGCGTGCGCGCGCTCCCGTGTCTGGCGCTCCGCGCGGCGCCGTTGCGTCTCGCGTCAGCGCGCCTTGCGCGGCTTCTTTGGCGGCGGCAGCGCGCGCGCATGCGCCTCGCCGAGCGCGCGCACCAGATCGGCCTCACCGACGCGCCGCAGATCGACCGTCGTGTAGCCCATGCGGCCCCAGCCGCCGGGCACGGGCGCGAACGCGTCGGGCACCGCGTCGCACACGGCCGCCTGCAGCTCGGCGTCGAGCGCGAGGTTCGCCGACCTCTCGTCCGGCGCCAGCGTCGCGAAGATCCGCTTCTTCGTGCGGAACGCCGCGCGGTCCATGTGCGGCACCTCGGTGGCGCCCTCGAGCGAGAGCGCGAGCTTGCGGAAACGGGCAGCGGTGATCGGCATCCAGCGGCGAGTGTAGGCCGCTCGGCCGTCACTCTGCCGACGCTTCCTCGGTGTCGGGGGGCGTGGCCGCCGCCGCCGTCCCCAGGGCCTCGGCCCAGCTCGACCTCGCGAAGCCTTCGTGCGTGATCCGGACCGGCTTCGGGATCGGCGCTACGTCGGGGCTGGCCGACTTCACCTTCTTCCGCGCCTCGCGCGCCGCGTCGTGATCGTCCGCGCGCCAGAACACGAGCCCGCCGGGCGCCGGCGCGACCGCGAACATGGCCTGATCGCCGACCAGCTTCTCCGGGATCAGCAGTACCTGCGCGGCCGCGTGGTCGGCACGGTCCGAGACGACGTGCAGCCCCGCGTCGGCGTAGCGGAAGGGCTGCATCCGCTTGCGCAGGTTCTCGAGCGCGAGCGCGTGGAGCTGCTTGTGGCTCTTCACGCCCAGCTCCGAGAAGGCCGCTGCGCCGATCGTCAGGCAGGTGTTCCCCGCATCGAGCACGCAGTCGACCGGGTACTTCAGGCCCTTCACCTTGCGCTGGGTCTCGATGGTCCCGAGCATGCGGGCCTCGCGGTCGGGCGTGGTGAAGCGCGGTAGCACACGCTCGCGGTGCGAAGCGGCGTCGTTCGAGCGGACGCGTGCGTCGAGGATCTTGTCGACGAGCGCGAGCCGCTCGGCGAGTGGCTCGTCGTCGCGCCCCCAGAGCTCGAGCAGCATCGGCAGGCGCACGAGCTCGAACACACTCCCCGCCGCGCGCACGGTCAGCGCGCGCCCGTCATCGCCGGTGATCTCCGCGTCGGGAAAGCGCGTCCTCAGGCGCTCGAGGAAGAAGACCTCGATCTCCGTGCGGTAGGCCGCCGTCGTGCCCAGGAAGAGCGAGGTCCCGAGGTGCACGAGGAGCCCGGGCAGGCCGCCGTTTCCGAGCGCGTCCATCGCAGGGAAGAGGTCGACGTCGATCGTGTGCTGGCCTCGCCGCACGCGGCCGCGGCTGTCGTCGATGCGCTCCCACTTCCCGTCGGGGAACGACATCATGACGGCGACGAGCGTCAGCCGGAGCGCATCCTGTGTCGCGCGCCAGCGACGGTAGAGAAAGAGACCGATCCCCGCGACGAGCGCGAGCCCCCCGATGCCCCAGACCATCGGCGGGCTCTGTCAGATCGCGCGAGCGGTGCAACCCCGGATTCTCCCGAAGCGCGGGCGCAGGACGACGCGCGGCGGCGCCTCGCGGAGCTGGCACATCCTGGCCTCCTCGCCCCGTGGTCGATGGCGAGGAGACCGGCCAACGCGTCGCCTGCCGGTCGCGCACGGGCCCGCTCGCTTGTGCACGGCGTGTCGCGAAGCGGTTGCCCGCGGACCGCACCCACGCCGAGACGGCCGCCCCGGGCTCATCTTCGTCGGAAGCCCTGCATCGTCGAAGGCAAGGCGCTCGACACGAACCGCAGGCCCGTCGAGAGCCCCTCGGCACGTTCGGGGTCGAGCAGGAGTCGGAAGCGGGCCTGCTTCGCACCGCGGCCCTTCCATCGCTCGACGGTCTCGCACGCGAGGTACGGCACCCAGTGCAGGTCCAGCTTCGCCAGATAGCAGAAGCTCAAGAGATCGGGGTGCGCGGGGAAGCCGTCCGTGACGTGCAGGCCGGGCTGCTCGTGGAGAATCCGAACCAACGTCGTCGGCTCCTCCGCGAGCGGCAGGCCGTCCGGGTCCGGCAGGTGCGCCACCCGGATCTCGACCTCGACGACCGGGCGCCCGTCGAGGCGGAAGTGAGTCACGAGGTCGTCCCTCGTCGTGGCCCTCGGAAGCGCCGCCGCGCGGATCATCGCGGTGACCGCGCGCGCGCTCCTCGCGCCGTCGAGCGCCTCCTCGAGGTGCCGGGTGCGATCGTCCGGCGAGAGGCCCTTCGCCTTCGCCGACGACCCGGCGGCCTTCATCATCGCGTCGAAGCGAGCGGGCGGGAGCGCGGCGAGGAGGCCTCGGCGGTACGCGACGCCGTCGATGCTGCGTGCGCTCTCCACCTCTACCTCGAACGTCTCCCGCAGCGGTGCCGGTGCCTGCAAGCGATCCGACACTCGCGCCGCCGCCTCGCTCTTCCTCTCCCAGCCGTACGCGAACCCGCTCGCGAGCGCCTGCTCCAGCGCCTGGCGGAAGGATCCGAGTCGTCCGTGTGGCGCATACACGTCGTCGTCCTGGCCGCCCTGCGGGAAGCGCACGAGCAGGGACGGCGCATCGGGCGCGCCACAGAGCACCAGCACCTCGTCTTCCGCGGTCCACGGCGCGGGCAGCGCGTCGATCGAGAGCCCGCTCGCCTTCACGACACCGCAGACACCGCGCCCGTCGCGGGGATCGACGGCCCACGCTCCGGTGTTGTCGAGCCCGAGGAGCTCCGGTCCGTGCTCCGCGGCGGCCTCGTCGCGGAAGCGCCATTTGAACGCGAGGCCGTTCTGCTCGCGATAGAACGCGCTCACCTGCTCGGGCAGGTTCCATCGGCCGACCGGCCCGCTCCAGAGCGCGACGGTGTCCACGATGACGTCGCGGCGCTTCGCGAGGCGGCCCATGGCGATCCAAGCGCGCTGAGCGAGGGTCGGCTCCGCGATCACTTGGTGCGACATGCGCGCTCCACACCATCGAGGGGAACGGCTCTCCGCTCATCGACGTCGCTCGTAGGGTGCGGCGCTCCGCCGGCATGCGCGGCGCCGTGGTTCCGAGAGAGAACGGGAGAACGAACGGTCATGGCATCACGTCGAGCAGCCGGCATGCCACGCGATCCTGGAAGAGATCGACGGGCCATGCGCTCCCTCGGCGATCCGGCATGGGCAACGACTTGCTCACCCGCGCCATCCACGGCGAGCGCCGCGTGCTCGATGCGACGCTCGCAGCGATGAACGGCGCGCCCTAGCGGGAGGCGCCTCTCACTCCACGCCGATCTCGCGGCTCTCGATCTCGTCGGCCTCGCGGCAGAAGCCGGCGAAGGCGGCGTACTCGGTGGGCAGGAGGCGCATGCGCGGGATGCGCACGTGGCGCTCGAGGGTGAAGCCGTCGGGCGTGCGCGTGGCCGTGTAACGAGCGGTCGCCTCGTGCGGGCCGCCCATCTCGGCCTCGGCTTCGGGGAGCGAGCTCACCTCGGCGCCGTTCGGCAGGTGCGCGCGCAGCGTCAGGTCGAGCGCGAGCGAGGGCGAGACGATCTGCGTCGTCGTGCGGCTCGCGAGGCGCGCGAACGCGTTCGTCAGCTGCGTCGGCACGAGCGCCGGCAGCACGCGGCGGCCGTGCGAGACGTGGCCGAGGTCCTCCACGTCGAACGTGTAGTGCAGGACGAGCGGCTGATCGTGCTCGGCGCGGCCCGTGATCCGCAGGCTCGTCATGCTCGCGCCCGGCAGCACGCGCGAGACGTAGCCCTCGTCGAACGCGTCCTCGAGGTTCGCGTCCGGGATCCCCTCGAGCTGCGTGCGCCACATCGCGGCGCCCGCGCCGCGGAACGTCTCCGTCACGTCGAAGCTCGCATCGCCGCTCTCCTCGAGCGTCATGTCCACCTCGACGGTGCGCAGGTCCGCCTCGAGCGGCGGCATCGTCACCGTCGTCCGCTCGGCGGCCGCGTTCAGCATCAGCGCGTCCATGCCGCGCAGGTTCGGCGGGATCGTCCCGAAGGCCGCGCCGCGCTGGCCGGTCGCGATCCACACCGGGCCCTCGGTGCCCTGCATCCGGATCAGGAGCGAGCCGTAGCGCGTGTCCTCGGGCACGGGGCTGTCGGTCGGGTCGGCGCCGAAGTCGCGCACGAGCGCGAGCTCGGCCTCGATGCCCGCGAGGTGCAGGAGATAGAGGAGCACGCGCGCGCGGCTGCCCGTGCGCGCCGCCACCATCGTGGCCGCCTGCTCGAAGAGCGCACCGCTCGACTCTTCGATCTCGTCCATCGTCCACTCGTAGAGGCGCTCGGCGCGCTGCTCGGCCGTGGTCGCGCCGTCGGGCGAGGCGACCTCGTGCACGAGCGCCACCGCTGCGGGATCGCGGATCTCGCGGTCGGCGAGCACGTCGCGCAGGCTGTCGACGTAGTCGCGCCAGCTCGCGTGGTAGCCCCAGAGGATCGACGGGAAGAACTCCGTCGGCGAGACCGCGCTCGGCTCGCGCACGAAGGGCTCGCTCTGGTGCACGGCCCAGCGATAGACGCGCAGATCGCCGTCGTCCGTGGTCTCGGTCGCAGGCGCCTGCCCGCGCGGGTCCACGTCGATCGTGAGCTCGCGCGGCGCGACGAGCGTGAGCGAGGACGACTCGAAGGGCGTCTCGTAGTTGCGGAAGTAGAAGCGCTCGCCGGTGGTGCCGCCGGCGTAGGCCGCGGGCGGGCCCTCGGTGCGCAGGTACTCGAACTCGACGTAGTCGCCCGCGGCCACGTTCGGCAGCTCGATGTGCTCGAGGCCCGAGATCTGATCGGGCTCGAGGCGCGTGCCGTCGGCCTTGATCGTGCGGAGCGTGAGCAGCTGCGCGCCCTCGGGGGGCGTGAACTGGGCCTCTTCCTCGGCCGCCTCGTCGGACTGCACGTGGATGATGTTGTGCGTCAGCTCGAGGATCGACCCGTCGGCGAACAAGCGCGTCACCGTGTAGTCGAGCACCAGCACGCGCGGCGCCTCGTAGTGGTGGCCCGAGGCCTCGAACTCGCGGATGACGGTGGCGCCGTCGCGGCGATAGCGCTCGAGCGGGCTCTGCCCCAGCACGGCGCGCTCGATCCGGTAGAGCTCGGCCATCGACTCCGGCTCCTCGCGGTGGGCGCGCGCGAAGCGCTGGCTCGCCTCGTCGCGGTGGCCGCCTGCGAGGGCGAGGTCGGCCTGCATCGTGACGACGTTGAGCGACTGCGGCATCAGCTGCTCGAGCTCGCCGAGCAGGCGCTCGGTCTCGGCGCGATCGCCGCGCGCGCGCGCGAGCGTGAGCTGCCCGTCGAGCACCTGGTAGCGGTGCGTGTCCGGCTCGAGCGCGGCCAGGCGCTGCAGCTCGGCCGAGGCCTCGTCCCAGCGGCGCTGGCGCACGAAGTGCTGCAGGCGTGCATCGCTCCGCTGATCGCACTCGGTGACGATGCGCTCGGCGAGCGGCGCCGCCTCGCCCTCGTGGCTCTGGCGGATCGCCGCATCGAGCGTGGCCGAGAGCGCGGCGCACGACGACGGAGCGCGCCGGAGCAAGCCCTCGATCTCGTCGTCCGCCTGCTCCTGCCAGCCCGCGCGCGTGAGCACCTGCGCGAGGGTGATCGCGAAGAGCGGCACCTCGGGGAACTCGGCTTCGGCCGCGCGCAGCTGCGGCACGGCCTCGCGCACGCGCCCGGAGATCGCCTCGAGCACGAGCAGCTGGAAGCGCGGGTACCACGCGCCGGGATCGCGATCGGTCGCCACGTCGAGATACCGGCGCGCGTCGTCGCTACCGAGCGCGCTGCCGCGGATCGGATCGGCGAGCGCCACCGTGCTCGCGATCACGAGCGGTACGACGGGCGCGTCGTCGCCCTCGGTCATCGGCGCGAGCGTCTCGCGCGCCGACACGTAGTCGCTGCGCGCGATGTGCACGGCGGCCGTGAGGATCCGCTCGAAGAGGCCGTCCGTGCTCATGGCGGGGTCGCGCGCGTCCCTGATCGGCTCGCCCGCTCCGGTCCCTCCCGTCCGCGGGCTTCGCCCGCTCCCGTCCGGGTCCTCCGGGGCGAGCACCCCTTGCCGACTCGGCAGATCCCCGCGCGAGAGCCCGGGATACGCCGCGAGCATCACGAGCGGGTTCGGGTGGCGCGAGGCGACCTTCACCATCAGGCGGTGCGTGCCCGCGGGGAGCGGCACCTCGTGCCACGTCGTGCGCGGGACGAGCTCGCCGCGGCGATCGACGCGTGCGACCGAGTGGTCGTCGAGGAAGAGCTCGGCCGCGTTCGGCGTCTCGAGGCGCACGAGGTACGTCGTCGCGCTCGGGACCTCGATCGTCGTCTCGGCGTAGGTGACGCCCATGCCGCCGACCGGGCCGTTGCCGAGGTGCACGGCGCAGCCGGCCGCCTCGATCGCGCGCGTCGCGCGGGTGCGGCGGCCGGGGCCGAGGTCGTAGCTCTCGGCGAGCGGGCCGTCCTCTTCGGGCGCGAGCGCCGCATCGAAGCCGAGGAGCGCGCGCGGTCCGAAGGGGCCCGCGACGCGCCACGACGTCTGGCAGCGCGCCGAGGTGGCGAGCGCATGCACGCGCTCGAGGTCCCCGCGGCGATAGGCGAGCTCGATCAAGAGCTGCGTGAGCGTGTAGCGCGCGGCGATGCCGGCGTGGCCCGGGTCGTCGACGACGGGCGACATGCGCGCGACGACCTGCGCGCCGAAGTCCGGCACCGAGCCGTCGTAGTCGGAGAGGGCGCTCGCTGCGGCCTCGGCGAGCTCGGCGGCCCGAGGATCGTCGGACGTGCGCGCGGTCTCGACGGTGCGCAGCACTTCCTCGAGGCCGCTCGCGAGCCGCCCGTGCAGGTTGTGCTCGAGCGCAGAGAGGAAGTGCGTGCGCGGATCGTCGGCGCGCAGCGCGAGCGCGCGATCGACCGCGGCGCGCGCGACCGTGGAGTCGCCGCCCTGGGCGAGCAGCTCGCCCTCGGCGAGCGCGAAGATCGCGTCGGGATCGTTCGGGCGCTCGGCGGCGCGCCGACGGATGTCGTCGATACCGAGCGCGTGCGGCGTGGTGCCGCCCACCGAGGGGCAGGCGAGGAGGAAGAGCGCCGCGAAGATCGCGGAGAAGCGGCGAGCGCGGCTCATCGCGCACCTCCGGGCTGGATCATCGAAGCCAGAGTGCCGGACGCGGAGTCGCCGGACGGGAACGCGCGAAGCGCGTGGACGGGAGGCGGCGGAGCGGCCGGGCCGATCATGACCACGCGACTTCTCAACAAGCTGTCCGCTCTCCCGATCCACGCGCGGTACGCCGCGTACTGCGCCGCCGGGATCGTGTCGGCGTTCAGCGAGAGCTCGGTGTGCACGACGACCTCGTTCCCGCTCTGGGTCGCGGTCATCGCGAAGTGGCCGAACTCGGAGTCCACGACGCCGCCCTCGGGCACGGCGCCGATCGTGTAGCCCGCCGGCGCGCGCAGCGTGCGGTCCTCGACGTAGCTGCTGCGCCCGCCGAGATCGAGCGTGAAGTGGCGCGCGTCGGTGCGCGCGATCAGGCGCGTGAGCTCGTCGAGCACCGAGCCCGGCACGCGCAGCCCGTCCGCGTCGCGCACCGCGAAGCTCGGCACCGTGGCTTCGTACCGGAAGCGCACGGGCGCCTCCATGTTCGCGAGGTTCTCGAAGCTCTCGCTCCGCACTTCGATGCCCGGGAAGATGCTGCGCATCGCTCGCTCGAAGCGCTCGTGGCGCGTGCCTTCCGTCTGGTAGTTGCTGCGGTAGCCGGGCGCTTCCGACCCGCGCACCTCTTCTTCTCCGCGCAGGTGCGCGGTGCCGTCGGCTGAGAGCTCCACCGAGAGCGTCCGCGTGCGGCGGTCGTGATCGGCGGGTAGCTGCGGCGAGCGGCGGAGCGCGGCGCCGTCCGGGCCGACCACGAGCACCGTGACGCCCTGGTCCATCTGCGGGAAGTCGCCGATGCCGCTGAACTCGGCCGTTCCGTCGAGGAACAGGTCGAGCTCCGGCACGTACGCGATCGCGTGATCGAAGATCGCGAGCGAGGCGGGCGTGCCTTCGATGGCGCCGTTGCGGCGCGTGCGCACGAGCACGAGGCGCGCGTCGATGCCGGCCGCGGTGAGCATCGTGTAGAGGAGCGAGGCCTTGTCCTTGCAGTCGCCGAAGCCACGCTGGACGATCTGCGGCACGCGGTACGGAAGGAAGCCGTGGATGCCGAACTCGAGGCCCACGTAGCGCGTGTTGTCCATCACCCAGCGGTAGATGCGCGTGACGCGCTCGCGCAGGTCGGTGACGCCGTCGGTGAGCTGGTGCACGACCTCTTGGAGGTGCTGGTCGGCGTAGAGCTGATCGTGCACGAGGCCCCACCACCAGCGGCCCACCTCGTCCCAGGTCTCGAACGTGGAGACGTGGAGATAAGGAATGACCTCGGTCTGGCCAGGCATGCTGTCCTCGTCGCGGATGGGCGCGAGGTCCTCGGCGTGGAAGTGGTCCACGCGGCGCGTGCCCTCGGTGCTCGTGTCGTGCACGAGCGAGGCGAGGGCGGGCTGGTTGAAGTAGAAGCGCCGCGCCGTCGGCGTGAGCAGCACGTAGTCGAGCCGCGCGATCGGCGTGTGTCCGCCGAGGTAGTGGAGGTCGCCGTAGTAGTCGTCGAAGAGGTTGCGCTCGGCGACGTCGTCCACGCGGTAGCGGATCTCGACCATGTCGCCCGGCTCGAGATCCGGGAACACGACGACGAGCGCGCGCGTGTCGTAGTAGATGCGGTACCAGGGCTCGCCGAGCTGCTGCTCGAACGAGTCGGCGGCCTCGAGGTGGCGGCCGTTGCGCGTCACGCGCGCGAGGCGCACCGAGACGCGCTGCACGTCGGGGTCGAACTGGATCGGGTAGGTGCGCCAGTCGCGCGCGCCCTGGTCGGTGAGGATCTGCGCGGCGACCTGGTGGAAGCTCGAGCCGAGGCCGTTGTCGTAGACGGTGTTGACGGTGAGCTCCTCGAGGATGCGCGTGGGGTACGACGCGTCGTCGCTGCGGCGCGCGAGCAGCTCCTCTTCGCCGACGGCGTAGGCCTCGTCCGCGCGCTCCTCGGGCTGGATGCTCTCGAGCAGCTCGCGCGTCTCGGCGTCCTGCGGGCGCAGCGCGAGCGCCATGCGCAGCTCGTCGATCGCGGCGGCGGACTGATCGTTCCGGAGCAGCGCGTGGGCGTACGACACGTGCGTCGAGGCGTCCTCGGGCGCGAGGTCGAGCGCGAGCCGGTACATGCCCATCGACTCGTCGGTCTGCCCGAGCGCGTCGTAGAACGCGGCGACGTGGCCGTAGTAGCCGGTGTGGTCGTTGCCGAGCGCGCGGTAGTCGTCGATGAGCGCGAGCGCGCGATCGGTCTCGCCGCGCGTGATGGCGTCGCTCACGAGGATCTCGCGCATCGACTGATCGTCGTAGCGAGCGGCGAGCGCCTGCGTGGCGAGCGCGATCGACTCGTCGCGCGCGCCCACGGCGTCGGCAGCGTGCACGCGGAGCGTCATCCAGCGCGGCGCACCCGGCGCGTGCGAGGCGGCTTGCTCGAGCACGGCGCGCGACGCGTACGCGAGGCCGAGGTCCTCGAGCAGATCGGCGCGCATCTCGGCGGCGTCGAGCCACTCGGTCGAGCCCTCCGGGATGCGATCGAGGATCGCGAGCGCGTCCTCGGGGCTCGGCCCGCCCACGACGAGGCGCGCGCGCGCGAGCAGCACCGCGGGATCGTTCGGCGCGAGCGCGACCGCGCGATCGACGAAGCGCGACGCATCGCCGCGCGCCGTCGCGAGCGTGGCGGCGAGCACCCAGCGCTCCGCGGTCGGCTGCGCCGTGGCCGCGTGCTCGGCGAGCTGCTTGGCGCGCTGCTCGGCGGGATCGTCCCCGCCCGTGTACGCGAGCACGCGCGCGAGGTCCTCGAGCGCCTGCGCGCTCGGATGATCGCCGGCCGCCGCGGCCTCGAGCGCTGCGAGCGGCGCCTGCGGCGCGGCGGGAAGATGCGCGCTCGACGCATGCACCGCGCTCGCGTCGCCCGTGCGCGCGTAGGTGAGCCCGGTGGCGGGCGCGCCCGTCGCGTCGCCGAGGCGTGCGTAGAAGCCCCACGTGCTCGACGCGACGCAGGCCTTCACGAGCAGGCGGTTCGGCCCCTGCTGCGCGGCGACCATCACCGCGCTGCGATCGGGATCGGGCTGGCGATAGGCGGCGTCGCGCAGCACCTCGTGCCCGTTCCACCACGCGGCCACGGCGCCACCGCCGCCGAGGAAGAGCGAGAGCGGCTGCGCGCGCGGCGAGGTGACCCACGTCTCGGCGTAAGCGCAGACGTTCGTGTCCGGCCGGAAGACCGCGTCGAACGACACGTAGCCGAAGTGGCCGACGTCGGGATAGTCGCGCCAGCCGACCGGGCGCTCGCGCCCCTCGAAGCGCGCGCTCTCGTCGACGGCGCTCATCGCGAGCTGTTCGGGCTCGTCGGCGCGCGAGAAGCCCGCCTTGCCCTCGTTGTCGAAGGGGCCGACGACGCGCCACGTGCGGATGTAGCCGAGCTCGTCGAACGCCCGGGAGGACGCGTCCGGATCACCCGCGCGCAGCCGACCGCGGGCGGCGAGCTGCGCGGCGTACTGCCGCACCGGCACCGAGAGCGTGCGGTCGGCCGCGAGCCGATCGAGCGCGGCGAGCGTGACCGACGGCTGCACGTCGTTCCACTGCCGATAGAGCTCGAGGATGGGCAGGATGGCGCGCGCTGAGCGGCCGGCGCGGTGCGCCGCACTGGCGAGCTCCGCGGCATGCGCCTCGTAGGGGCGGGCGCCGACCTGCGCATCGCCCGCCGAAGTGACGGCGAGCGCGACCGCGACGAGCAGGAACGCGAGCAGCCGCGGCGCGGGGCGAGGGCGGCGCTGCCGCGGACGGGAGGGGCCGGAGGGGACGAAGCCTGGAACGAGCGCCGAGGGGGCGCGGAAGCGAGACGTCATGGTCCTCTTCGGGAAAGGGCTCACGGCGAAGGACACGCGCGAGCCGCGGGACCTTAGACGGGGGCTTTCGCAGGGACAAGCGCGGGGGGGCGCATGTTCCCGGAGAATCGCGGCGCCGCCGGCGCGCGGTCGAAATCGGCGGCAGATGGACTACGCCTCGGGGCCATGGGCATCGAGCGAGTCGAGCGCAGCGTGCGGGGCCGGCGGGCCTCGATGTGGATCGGGCCGCGGCGGGAAGGAGAGACGGCGCTGCTCCTCTTGCACGGCGGCGGCGGCGATGCGGCCGTGCACTGGGAGCGCGTGCTGCCGTCGCTCGCCGCGGAGCGCTTCGTGGTGGCGCCGGACTTTCCCGGGTTCGGCGGGAGCGAGGCGCTCGGCGCGGAGGCGTCGTTCGCGGCGCTGCGCGACTGGAGCGTGGGCGTGCTCGACGCGCTCGCGATCGCGCGCGCCGTCGTGGTCGGCAACTCGTTCGGCGCGGCGATCGCGCGCTACGTCGCGGCGGCGCATCCCGAGCGCGTGCAGCGCGTCGTGCTCGTGGATGGCGGCGCCGCGCCGCCCATTCCGCGCTGGCTCGGGCGCGCGTTCGCCTGGCCGGTCTTCGATCCGCTCTTCGCGTGGATGAAGTCGAGCGCGTTCTCCGAGCGCGGCCTCGCGAAGATGATCGTGGAGCCCGCGCTGCTCGACGGCGCGATGCAGTCGCGCATGCGCGCGTCGAGCGACGCCTTCGTCGGGTCGATGCGCAACGCCGCGCTCGCGGGCCTTCCCGACGAGCGCACGCCGCGCACGCCGGTGAGCATCGTGTGGGGCGCGCGCGACGCGCTCACGCCCCTGCGCGTCGGAGAGCGCCTCGTGGCCGAGCTGCCGGGGAGCGAGCTGCACGTGATCGAGGGCGGCGGGCACATGCCCCAGATCGAGCGCCCCGCCGAGATGACGCGCCTTCTGCTCTCGCTCAGCGCCTAGGACGACGCCCCGGAGCTCCGATGCGGGTCGTCGGACGCGCGGGGAGGAGCCCGAGGCAGGGCCCGCGGCCGACGTACGAGCGCTTCAGCGCGGCGCGGCGATCGGCGTCGTTCCGCTCGTGACCGTGCCGCTCGTGATCCAGCGGAAGCCGTCGAAGATCACGGTCGAGTCGAAGCTCCCGTCGCCGTCGTCGTACACGAGGAAGCGCAGCGAGATGGTGGAGCCGCCGACGACGGGCGTCGTGGTCTCGAGCCAATAGGTGCCTCCCGCCGAGCCCCACGCCCCGAAGCCCGTGCCGGCGAGGGGCCCGGTGCCCAGCGGACAGTAAGGCGAGGGCAGCAGGGGGCAGTTCGCGCCGCAGTTCATCGCGAACTCGGCGCTCGTGGTCGGATCGCACGCGCCGAAGAAGGCGGACTGCGTGTTCAGCGGCTCGTGGCGCGCGTCGAACACCAGCTGGCCGTCGCTGCCGCTCGGCGGAGGCGACATGAGCACGGCCGCGCCGTCCCCGGTGCTCGCGCAGACCCACGCGGGGTACTCGAAGCTGAACATCTCCGAGTCGAACGCGAAGCCGACGGCGTTCGTGGGCACGCGCAGCTGGATCTCGAGCGCGACGTCGTCGGTGAGCTCGTTCGAGAAGCTGCATGCGCTGCTCGACCACGGGAAGCCGGCTGGCGCCGTGATCGTCGGCGCGCTCGAAGCACAGCTCGGACCGCCACAGGCTCCCGGATCGGCTGCGTCTCTCGCGTGGCCCGTCGACAGGCCGAGCATGCGACCTCCTACCTGGACGTGGTTACCGGTGCCGAAGCTCGAGAGCAGACCGACCTGCAGCGTCGGCGTGAGCGGTGATCCGTTCGCCCGCACCCAGCGGGCATCGAGGACGCCCCACGTGTGGGCGAGGGAGGTCGTGGCACGGCAGAGATCGAGGGCGCGCGCGGCGCTTCGCGGGTCGACGTCGGCGAGCGCGAGCGCTCCGTCGCAGCCACCGACCTCGTCGCCCGGCGTGCCGCTGCAGTCTTGGTCGCCCCAGCTCGTGCCGTCGAAGACGTCGATCGCGCCGGGGTTCACGAAGGGGTCGCAGTCGTCGCAGTCGCCGTCGTCGGGGGAGAAACCGTCGCCGTCCAGGTCCTGCGCTCCGGGCCCACGACAGTCGAACGCATCGACGAGCGCGGCGTCCACGAGCGCGGCGTCCACGAGAGCGGCATCGGAGCGGCCCGCGTCGCCCTCGCCGCCGTCGCTCGCGGGGGCATCCACGCCGCCCCCGTCGCGGGATGCGCTCGCATCGGTCTCGCCGGTCGGCCCTCCGCATCCAGCGACCACGAGCCACGAAGCGAGACAGCACAGGCGAAGCGATGGATGCGTCATGGTCCTCGGGGCTCTTCGTACGAAAAGAGCGGCCGCTCGGTCGACGAGCGATGCGAGGAGCTTCGGTCCGCGCGCGCTGGGGAGCAAGTCGCATGCGGCCCGCGACGTCGCGCGCGCCTCGACGCGACGCGACGTGACGCGTTACCGTCGTCCCGCTCCGCGAGGGAGCGTGCGCGCTCCGCGCGGCGGGGTGGTGAAGGCGCTCAGGCCGTACACCGGGAGGCGGCGATCCACTGCCGGCGCAGCGCGGGGCAGCTCCGCGTGCGGTCGCGCGCGAAGGCCGCCATCCTCCGGGCATGGCCTCGAACGTCGTCAGCGCTGGGCTCGTGCTCGTCCGCGGGAGCGAGGTGCTTCTCGTGCATCCCGGCGGGCCCTTCTGGGCGAAGAAGGACGAGGGCGCGTGGTCGATCCCCAAGGGCGAGCTCGATCTCGGCGAGGAGCCCCTCGCGGCGGCGATCCGTGAGGCGAGCGAGGAGCTCGGGCTGCCGGCGCCGCCGGGGCCTTTCGAGTCTCTCGGCGAAGTGCGCATGAAGTCCGGCAAGCGCGTCGTGGCGTGGGCCGCGCGGCACGACCTCGACGCGACGCAGGTGAAGAGCAACGAGTGCGAGATCGAGTGGCCGCCGCGCTCGGGCAAGAAGATCCGCGTGCCCGAGATCGATCGCGCGAAGTGGTGCTCGCTCGACGAGGCGCGGCGCCTGGCGAATCCGGCGCTCCTGCCGCTCCTCGAGCGCGCGCTCGCGGCCGCGCCGCGCTGACCACTCCCGCGGTACGCTCGCGGCCATGACGCGCGCGCTGGGGCTGTCCTCTCTCCTCTTCGTCTCTTGGCTCGCCGCCGGCTGCGACTGTGGCGGCGGCGTGGGGCCGCGCACCTGCACCACGGCGGCCGACTGCGCGGGCGGCGCGCGCTGCATCGATGGCCGCTGCGAGGCCGCCCTCGACGGCGGCGGCGGGCGCGACGGCGGCGATGGCGGCGGGAGCCTCGCCGACACCGGCGGCGGCACGGCCTGCGACGGCGCGGCGCTCTGCGGCGGCGCCTGCTGCCGCGGCGGCGAGCGCTGCGCGCACGACACCTGCGTGCCCGTCCTCGGCCCCTGCACGACGAACGACGACTGCACGGGCGACAGCTACTGCGACACCGACATGCAGTGCACGCCCTACGGCGTGCCGCCCACCGTCACCACCGATCCCGGCTGCGAGCGCCCGATCGCGATCGGCGAGTTCGCGCCGAGCGAGCAGTGCCACTGGGACGCGAGCGGCGACACCGACGCGTTCGCGACGTGGAACCAGGTCTACAGCGCGCCGATGGTCGCCGACTTCGACCTCGACGACGACCGCAGCGTGCTCGCGCCCTCGATCGTCTTCGCGAGCTTCGCTTCCACGATGGAGGGCGGCGTGCTGCGCGTGCTCGACGGCCGCACCTGCACCGAGCAGGCGACGCTCGGCGATCCGGCCGATCGCGTCGTGTACGCCACGAACTTCGCGATCGGCGATCTCGATCGCGCGCCCGATCACCGACCCGAGATCGTCGCGGCGTCGCTCGCGTCGACCGCGAGCGCGGGCGGTCTCGTCGCGTTCGGCGTCGATCCCGCGACGCACACCTTCCATCGCCTCTGGTACGGGCGCCGCTGCGACATGCCGGGCGAGCCGCGCCACATGCCGAACGACTGGACGAACAACAACGGCCCCTCGATGCACGACCTCGACGACGACGGCGTGCCCGAGGTGATCTTCGATCGCTTCGTCTACGACGCGAACGGATGCCTCCTGAACCCGGGCGAGACGTACACGAACTACCTGCGTCTGGGCCTCTTCGCGGTGGTCACCGACGTCGACGCGGACGGCGCGCCCGAGCTGGTCTCGTGGGACGGCGTCTACGCGTGGAACGCGACGGGCCACACCTGGGAGCGCGAGAGCTATTGGGCGCCACCCGCCGCCGACGCGAGCGAGGCCGTGCGCGTGGGCCACGTCGCCGTCGCCGACCTCGGCGACTTCCCCGGCGCCGTCGGCGATGCGCCCGGACGGCCCGAGATCGTCGTCGCCTACGCGCCCGCCATCGACTCGCCCTCGACGGCCGACGGCTTCGTGCGCGTGATGACGGTCGGCGGCGACGTCGTCTTCGGCCCGATCGCGCTGCCCGCCGATCCGGGCGTCACGGCGGGCCGCGGCGGGCCGCCCACGATCGGCGACTTCGACGGCGACGGGCGGCGCGAGCTCGCGGTCGCCGGCGGCTCTCGCTACACGGTCTTCGATCTCGACTGCGACCTCGCGGCCGGCACGGGCCCCGGCTGCACACGCGCCGCGGGCTTGCCGCGCGGCGTCCTCTGGAGCCGCCCCTCGCAGGATCGGTCGAGCAACGTGACGGGCTCGAGCGTGTTCGACTTCGACGCCGACGGCGTGGCCGAGGTCGTCTACGGCGACGAGTGTTTCCTGCGCATCTACCGCGGCACCGACGGCGAGGTGCTCTTCTCGCAGGCCGCTTCCAGCGGCACCGGCTACGAGCTGCCCGTCATCGCCGACCTCGACGGCGACTTCAACAGCGAGATCGTCGTCGCCATGACGCCGGGCGTGACCTGCCCGGGCACCGATCCGATCTTCACGCGCGGCACGAGCACCTTCACGAGCGGCACCGGCATCCGCGTGCTGCGTGACGTGATGGATCGCTGGGCCGCCTCGCGCCCGATCTGGAACCAACACGCCTATCACGTGACGCACGTCGAGGACGACGGGACGATCCCGGCGACGCACGCGTGGATGCCGAACCACACGGTCGCCGCGCTCGACAACTTCCGCATGAACGCGCAGGGCGATCTCGCGCGCACGGGTGCCGCGGATCTGACGGTCGCCGTGGCGCGCGGCACCGACCTCTGCGACGCGACGGGCACGGTCTCGCTCGGCGCGCGCGTGTGCAACCGCGGGACGAACCCGGTGCCCGACGGTGCGCGCGTCGTGTTCTACGCCGGCGATCCCGACGCCGGCGCCGCGATCGCGTGCGAGACGGTGCTGCCGCGCCTGCTGGCGCCCGCCGAGTGCACGGAGGTCTCGTGCATGGCGACGTTCCCCGCCGGCTCGGCGAGCCGCGACGCGGTGGTCGTGGTGGATCCCGACCACGAGGTCTTCGAGTGCCGCGACGGGAACAACCGCGGCTCGGTGCCGACGAGCGCGTGCTTGATGTGATCGCGCGGTCGCGTCGCCCGAGATCCGATGCGCGCTCGACGCCGGGCACGCGGGGTCGGATGACGCGCGTGCGCCGTCTCTGCGATAGTGGGGCGAGGAGTCGTCGCTTGCCGAATCGCGCTTGGGTCTTCGCCGCATGCCTCGTTCTGGTCCCCGCATGTGGGCAGGAGCCCGCACCGAGCGACGCGGCCGCAGTCTCGGACGCTGGGTCCTCTTGCACGCAGGATGCGGACTGCGATCGAGGCGCCTTCTGCGATGGGCCGCCGCGCTGTCTGCCCGGCGGGCCCCAGAGCGATGCGCGGGGATGCGTGCGACTTCCGAACGGGCCCTGCCTCGGCGGGCAGACCTGCGACGAGAACGCCGACCGCTGCGTGACCAACTGCGCCGTCGCACGCGACGCCGACGGTGACGGCGCCGACGCGATGGAGTGCGGAGGGACCGATTGCGACGACGCCAACGCGGCCTACCACCCGGGCGCGACCGAGGTGTGCGACCCGGCCCACGCGGACGAGGACTGTGACCCGAGCACGTTCGGCGTGCGCGACGCGGACGGAGACGGCGCCCCCGACGCGCGATGCTGCAACGGCACGGGCGCGGCGGCGCGATGCGGGACCGACTGCGACGACGCCCTGCCCGGCGTGGGGCCGAACGCATCGGAAGTCTGCAACGGTCGCGACGACGACTGCGACACCGCGATCGACGAGCAGGTCGGCGTGAGGCTCTATCCCGACCTCGACATGGACGGCGCCGGCGACGCGCGCGCGACGCCCACCGAGGGGTGCAGCGCGACGAGCGGGCTCGTGACGAACCACGACGACTGCGACGACACCTGCGCGACGTGCAACCCGGGCGCGCCCGAGATCTGCGACGCGAAAGACAACGACTGCGACACGCGCGTGGACGAGATGACCGTGCCCGTCCCCTGGTACGTCGACGCGGACGGCGACGGCTACGGAGACCCGTCGATGCCGACCATGCTCTCGTGCCTCCCGATCGCCGGCTACGCGGTGCAGGGCGGCGACTGCGATGATGCGATGGCGCTCGTGCATCCCTTCGCGATGGAGCGCTGCAACGCGATCGACGACGACTGCTCGAGCGGCGGCGGTGCGCTCCCGGCCGAGGACGCGGATGGCGACCTGCACGCGCCGCTGGGCGCGGCCTGCAGCACGGGCTATCCGCTCGACGACTGCGACGACGCGAGCGCTGGCGTGCACCCCGGCGCCACCGAGCTCTGCGATCAGCTCGATGAAGACTGCTCCACGGGCGGCGGCGCGATCACGACCGAGGACGCCGACGGAGACATGCATGCGCCGACGACGGGCGTGTGCACGGGCGGGCCGATCCCGGCCGACGACTGCGACGACACCGATCCTCGAGTCAATCCCGGCCTTCGGGACCACTGTGACGGCATCGACGGCGACTGCTCGAGCGGCGGCGGCGTCGCGCTCGACGAAGACGGCGACGGAGATCACTACGCACCGACGGGCGCGACGTGCCGCAACGGCAACCCCAGCGACTATCCGCGCACCGACTGCAACGACGCCGACGCCAGCATCCATCCGGGCGCGACCGAGGCGTGCAACGGTGTGAACGACAACTGCTCGGGCGGCGCCGACGAAGGGTGCCCGCTCGACGTCTCGGTGGCCGTACCGACGACGTCGTTCACCATCTGGACGCGCTCGAACTGCACGACGGCGGCGGCGGCGACGCTCTGCCCCAGCGGGACCGTGATGACGCAGCTCGTGGAGCAGCTCAACGTCACGGTGCCCGAGGGCATCCGCGCCGGCTGCAGCACGCTGGACGTGGCCGCCGCGGGCGCCGTGGGCACCGCGTACTCCTACTCCGTGAGCGTCGGCCCGCCCACGGCGCTCGCGCGGATCGGCACGGTGAGCAGCGGGACGACGTTGACGTGCCCGGCGGGAACGATCGCGACCGGGATCGTCTCGATGGGCACGCAGCTCGAGTGCCGCCCGATCGGGATCTCGGGCGGGCCGACCGCGAGCAGCTACGTGCTCGCGCTCGGGGCGCCGGTGCTCGTCGGCACCGCAGGCACCGTGAGCGGGGGACAGGCCGACGCGCACTGTCCCGCAGGGAGCGCGCTCGTCAGCATCTCGGCGATGACGTGCACGGCGCCGCGCGTCTTCGAGGCGCAGTGTGGGGCGGTCGCCGTCAGCCCGTGAGTGGCCGGTCGTCGTCGTCCTCGACGGCACGGTGAGCCACGCGGCTTGCGCGGGCGACGGCCCCGTACCCGCGAGGGCAGCGTGCGGGTTGTCGCAGCCGCCGAGGCTGGTCTCCCGCGCGATGCGGTGGCCGTGCTACAAGCTGGCCTCTCTGCGGAGGAGACCATGACCGAGATCGTGTCCAGCGAGCGCGTCGAGAAGATCCTGTCGAACTATGCGGGCGAGACGCCCGGTGTGATCGGCAACCTGCGCCGCATGCTCAACACGGGCACGCTCGCCGGCACCGGAAAGATGGTGATCCTGCCCGTCGATCAGGGCTTCGAGCACGGGCCGGGCCGCACGTTCGAGCCCAACGCCGCCGGCTACGATCCCTACTATCACGCGCGCCTCGCGGTGAAGAGCGGCTGCAACGCCTACGCGGCGCCGCTGGGCCAGCTCGAGATCGTGGCGCAGCAGTACGCGGGCGCGCTCCCGCTGATCCTCAAGCTGAACAACAGCGACCTGCTCGGCGATCCCGGCGCGCCGGCGTCGGCGCTCACCGGCAGCGTGAAGGACGCGGTGCGCCTCGGCTGCAGCGCGATCGGCTTCACGATCTATCCGGGCAGCGCGGCGCGCAACACGCTCTACCAGCAGATCCGCGACCTCATCGCCGAGGCGCGCGACGCGGGCCTGCCGACGGTGCTCTGGAGCTACGCGCGCGGCAGCATGAGCAAGGAGGGCGAGACGGCCCTCGACGTGATCGCGTACAGCGCGCACATCGCCTGCCAGCTCGGCGCGCACGTGGTGAAGGTGAAGCCGCCGACGGCGCACCTCGAGCGCACCGACAAGGACACGAAGAAGGCCTACGAGAAGATCCCGCGCGAGACGCTCGAGGAGCGCATCCGCCACGTCGTGCGCGCGTGCTTCGACGGCCGCCGCATCGTGATCTTCTCGGGCGGCGAGGCCAAGGGCACCGCCGAGGTGCTCGCCGAGATCGAGGGCATCGCCAAGGGCGGCGGCTTCGGCTCGATCATGGGCCGCAACGCGTTCCAGCGCCCCGAGGCCGAAGCGGTCAAGCTCCTCTCGGACGTGATGGCGATCTACAAGCGCTGAGACCGCGCAACGGTCGGCACGGAAGGCGCGGGAGCTCGGCTCTCGCGCCTTCGTCGTTCGAGGCGTCAGGGCTCGCAGTCGTGGGTCGCGACCTCGGCGAGCATCGCCTCGGCCGAGTCGAGGTCGGTGGGCACGGGCCGCTCGTGCGCGATCAGGTACTCGCGGAGCGCGATCAGGGCGTTGCGTAGGCAGGGCGCGTGCGTCGCGAACGCGAGCGGGCCGCCGTGATCGCGCCACTCCTCGATCGAGCGCTCCTCTTGGCCCAGGCGGTAGTGCGCGCGCTCGAGCAGCGGCAAGAGCTGCGCGTCCTCGCCGCCGCTCGTCTCCACGTCGGTGATCGCCGAGGCCGCCAGGCGCGTCGTGTCCTCCGCGTAGCGCAGGCGCCCGTCCTCGCAGCCCGCGCTCGCGACGGAGGTCGCCACGACGAGCACGAGGCACGCCGCGCGCGCGCTCACGTCACCCGGAAGTCGGTCACGACCTCGACGTCCTCGGCCAGCTCGGGCGCGTAGGGCACCTTCTGCGTGTCGAGGAGCACGATGGTCGAGTCGGGGAACATCGCCTTGGCGAGGTTGCAGTTGGCCGGCTCGTTGTCGAAGAAGGCCACCACGTCGCCGAGGCGCTCGAGCGTGGGCAGCGCGCTGCGCTTGAAGGCCTCGTCGGGCATCGTGGCGTCGGGCTTGAGGATCACCTCGGTGCCGGCGACGGCGATCGGAAAGCCGCAGTCGCGGAGCGAGGACATCGTGCCGAGGAGCATCCCGGCGATGTCGCGGCCCGTCATGTACACCACGATCGCGCCCGCCTCGTGGCACGCGCGCACGTACTCGGCGGCGCCCTCGATCGGCGCGTCGAACTGGCAGTGCTCGTCGGTGAAGAAGCGGTCGTGCCAGTAGCGCGTGATGTCGCTGACGACGTTCGCGCGCGTGATGCCACAGCCTCGCAGCGTGTCGGACAGGAGGTAGTGGATGCGGTCGGCGGTGAGCGCCGCGAGCGCGTCGGCCACGTCCGGCTGCGACTCGAGGACCTCCTCGCGGTAGTTCATCAGGATCTCGAGCGTCCGCGGGCGGTTGTCGAAGAGCGTGGCGTCGAGGTCGAAGACCATCAGCGGGGAGCGGCCCGTCTGGGCCTGCCAGGCCGGAAGCTTCTCGAGGAGGCTCGCGAGCAAGCCGGTCTGGTGGGGGAGGGGCGGCGGACGCACGGGGGGAACATACTCGGTTCCGTTCGCGCGGATCAAACCAGGCTCAAGCCGAGCCCCCGAACGTCCGATGCCGAGGATGCAACGGAGGGTTCGTCGGCCTGCCACGGGAATGGAACAGGCAGCCCGCAGCGTAGGTTGAACCGAAGCCCACGATGTCCCACACCGACGACCCCAGCCTCCCGGACGCCAGCCGTCCTCACATCGTGGTCGTCGAGGACGATCCCGAGACGCAGAGCGAGCTCGCGCGGGCGCTGGGCGACGCGGGTGCGCGCGTCGTCGGGACCGGCTCCGGCGAGGCGGCCCTGGCGCTGCTCGAGGAGTGGCCGGCCGGGCTCGTGGTGGTCAGCGACGGCATCGCCGGGATGGGCGGGCTCGAGGTCGCGCGGCGCATCCACGCCAGCAGCCCGAAGACGGCCATCGTGCTGATGAGCGAGCGGCCCGGGGCCGGTGACGAGACCGTGACCGAGAAGAAGGCGCTCGATGCGCGCCTCGCCGGCGTGTTCGCGATGCTCACGAAGCCCTTCGACCGACGCATGCTCGCCGAGCTCGTGGTGGCGCTCGTGGCGGCGACCGACCTCGCCGTCGGCTGAAGCGGCGAACGTCGAAAGACGAGAGGCCCGACCGTTCCCGGCCGGGCCTCGTCGCGTCTCGCGAGCCGCAGGCGAGATCAGCGGATCTCGCTCTCCATGCCCGCGCGGATGCGCAGCGTGGCGCGTGCCGTGCGCAGGTCCGCGATCGCCGCGATCACCGCGACCTGCGCCTGGAGCAGATCGCGATCGGCCGTGATCACCTCGAGCTGCGTGGCGGCGCCGGCCTCGTAGCGCGCGTGCGCGTCCTGGTCGGCGCGCTGGAGCGCCGCGAGCGCGCCCTGGGCCGCCTGCGCGCGGATGCGCAGCGACTGCACGCGGTGCCACTGCTCGTAGATGCGCGTCTCGGCGAGCTGGACCGCGCCGTCTTCTTGGGCGCGCGCGCCAGCGAGCTGGTCGCCCGCCAGGCCGATCGCCGCGACGTGGCCGAAATCGAGCGTCCACGAGGCCGTGAAGAGGATTGCGTACTGCGAGGCGGCACTGAAGCCGGCGGCGTTCGTCGCCGTCTCGCGGAACGCGCCCGTCACGGTCGGGAGGAGGCCTTCCCACGAGGCGTCGATGCTCAGCTCGGCGGCCCGCACGGCGTGGGCCGCGGCACGGACGCTGGGCGCGTCGTGCGCGCGCGTCATGAAGTCGTCGAGCGAGGGCTCGGCGTGCAGATCGTCCGTGAGGGTCTGCGCGTCGGCCGAGGGGTGGACCCCCGTGATCAGCTCGAGGTTGCGCTCGGCGAGCACGATGTTGAGGTCGGCCTCGGCAATCGTCTGCTGCGCGCGGAGCACCTCCGCCTCGGCGCGCGCGAGCTCGAGCTGCGGCGCGACCTGCGCCTCGACGCGCGCAGCGACGTTGTCGCGCGAGGCCTGCACGACCTCGAGGTTGTGCTGCGCTGCCTCGCGCACCGCGCGCGCCGCGACGAGCCCGTGCCAGAGCTGCACGACGGTCGCGTGCACGTCCTGGCGCGAGCCATCGACGCGCTCGTCGGCGGCGTCGGCCGACTGCTCGGCCGCGAAGAACGAGGTCCACGCCGAGACGTCGATCAGCGGCACCTGGAGCGTGAGCGCGCCGACGAGCGAGTCGTGCAGCTGCAGGGTCAGCGTGGTGCCGGGCATGAAGGGGCTCGGGAACTGGATCTGGATCTCGTTGTATTGGTAGGTGCCCGTGGCGTTGAAGGCGGGCAGCAGGCGCGCGCGAGCCACGTCCACCTGCGAGTGGGCCACGTGACGCTGAGCGTCCTGGCCGCGTAGCTCGACCGAGGCCGAGTCCGAGCCGGCGAGGAACTCCGCGAGTGGCTGCTGGGCCGAGGCCGGCGCCGCGAGCGCGAGCGTGGCGAGAACGAGCGAAGAACGAACGAACGTTTGGAAAGAGGAGTCCATCTCTGCTCCGTGGGCAGCGTTGCCCTTGACGCCGGTGGATTCTGGATCCATTGACTGACACGTCAACCAACGATCGACGTCCCGCGGACGATTTTCGAACGGTCCGCCCGACAGAACCGCCGAGGCTCTCGTGCCGCGCTCTCCCGAAGGCAACCAGCAGATCAAGGACGCTCGCCGCACGGACATTCTCCGCGCGGCGACGCGTGTGTTCGCGAAGAAGGGCTTCAGCGACACGAAGATCTCCGACGTCGCCAAGGAAGCCGGGCTCTCGCACGGCCTCGTCTATCACTACTTCGAGAACAAGGACGCCGTGTTCCGCGCGATCCTCGAGGACAAGCTCGAGCGCTCGCGCAGCCTGATGGCCGAGGACGACGCGCTCGGCGGCACCGCGCTCGACCGCATGCGCGCGAGCCTCGCGCTCTGGTTCGAGCGCGTGCGCGCCGAGCCCGACATGTCGCACGTGATCACGCAGGCGATCGTCAGCGACAACCTCGATGCCGAGACGCGAGCGATGGTGCGCGCGCACATGCGCGAGAGCTTCGAGAGCGCGACCGAGCGGCTCGCGCGCGGACAGGAAGCAGGCGAGATCGGCAAGCACGCCTCGGCGCGCGAGCTCGCGACCTTCCTGCACTGCTTCATGCGCGGCCTCGCGTTCGCGACCATCGTCGACTACGGCTTCCCGCTCGAGCTCCCCAGCGTCGACCTGCTGGCGAGGGTGCTCGTCCCCGCGCCGACGCTCGACGAGCTCACCGCCGCCGCTTCGGCCTCCGCCGACTCCGCTCCGCGCTCGCTGCCGCGTGGTCCCGTCAAGGATCGCGCGGTGGCGCGTGGCGCTCTCGTTCGCGCCGTCCCCAAGAAGAAGACCGCTGCCCGAAAGGCCTCCCGATGAACCGCACGCTGCTCTCCGTCCTGCTCGTCCTCGCGCTCGGGGCCTGCCATGGCAGCGAGCCCTCGTCGGTCGCCGTCCGCGCGACCGCCGAGACCACGACGATCACCGCCCCCGCCAGCACCCCCGCCGTCGCGCGCGACGTGCCGGCGACGATCGAGCTCTCGGGCACGCTGCTCGCCGACGAGGAGTCGCACGTCAGCCCCATCGTGCCGGGCCGCGTCGTCGAGGTGCTCGTCGAGCGCGGCACGGTGGTCGCCGAGGGCGACCCGCTCGTGCGTCTGCGCGACACCGACTATCGCCTGCAGCTCTCGTCGGCCCGCGCGTCGCTCGATCAGGCGCGCGCGCGCCTCGGCATGGACGAGCACGGCGCCCCGCCCGCGCCCGACCAGACGCCCGAGGTGCTCTCGGCCCACGCCCAGATGGAGATGAACGACGCGGCGCTCGAGCGCGCCGAAGGCCTCGCGCAGCGCGGCGTCTTCACGCAGGCCCAGCTCGACGAGGCCCGCGCGCGCGCGACGTCGTCGCGCGAGTCGTACGCGTCGGCGCTGCAGAACGCGCGCGCATCGATCGCCGCGCTCTCCAGCGCGCAGACGGCGCTCCGCCAGGCGAGCACCTCCGTCGGCGAGTCGATCGTGCGCGCGCCCTTCGCCGGCGAGATCGCCTCGCGCGAGGTCTCGCCCGGCGAGTACGTGACGGCCGCGAGCCACCTCGTGACGCTCGTCCGGACCGATCCGCTGCGCATCGAGGTGCAGATTCCGCAAGAGCGGATCTTCGAGGTGCGTGAGGGCCAGTCCGTCGAGGTTCGCGTCGACGCGACGGACCACGTCTTCCCCGGATCGATCCGCTACATCAGCGCGTCGGTCGACGCGACGAGCCGCGGCCTCGTCGTCGAGGCCGTGATCCCGAACTCGGATCCCGAGCATCGCCTCCGCCCGGGCATGTTCGCGCACGCACGCATCCTGCTCGGCCACACCGAGTCGATGGCCTCGGTGCCACCGTCCGCGGTGCTCACCCAGGCCGGCGTCAGCCGGGTGTTCATCCTGCGCGACGGGCGCGTGGTCGAGGCCGTCGTCTCGATCGCCGAGCGCGACGCCGATCACGTCGTGATCTCGCAGGGCGTCTCTCCGGGCGACGTCGTCGCGACCGAGCGCCTCGAAGAGCTCGCCGACGGCATGCGCCTCTCGTCCTGATCCGAGCCGCCCACCGAACCCACGAGGAACTCCGATGCAGTGGCTCGCCGAAATTTGCGTCAAACGCCCCGTCTTCACCTGGGTGCTCGTGCTCCTGATCACCGTCGTCGGTGGCTCGAGCTTCTTCGGGCTCGGCGTCGATCGCTTCCCGAACATCGACGTCCCGATCGTCGTCGTCACGACCGTCTTGCCCGGCGCTTCGCCCGAGCAGGTCGAGCGCGAGGTCTCCGATCCGATCGAGGAGGCGATCAGCTCGGTCTCCGGCATCGACGAGCTCCGCAGCAACTCCTACGAGGGCCTGAGCGTCGTCATGGCGCGCTTCCTCATGGAGAAGGACATGGACGTGGCCGCGCAGGAAGTGCGTGACCGCGTGAACCGCATCCTCTCGCAGCTACCCGAGGGCATCGACCAGCCGCGCGTCGAGCGCGTCGATCCCAGCGCCGCGCCGGTCATGCAGATCGCGCTCATCAGCGATCGCTCGCCGCGCGAGGTCACCGAGTACGCCGACACGCGCATCCGCCGCATGGTCGAGTCGCTCGACGGCGTGGGCGGCGTCGCGATCATCGGCGGCCAGGAGCGCATCATCGAGATCCGTCTCGACACGCAGGCGCTCGCCGCGCTCGGTCTCACGCCGCGCGACGTCCAGATGGCGCTCGCGCAGGGCAACATCGAGATCCCCGGCGGCAACGTCGACGAGGGCGCGCGCACGATGCAGCTGCGCGTGCGCGGTCGGCTCGAGGACGCGGCCGAGTTCGGCGATCTCGTCGTCACCACGCGCGACGGGCGGCCGATTCGGATCCGCGACGTCGCCACGGTCGCCGACACCGACGAGCAGCCGAGCTCGCTCGCGACGCTCGACGGCCGCAGCGTCGTCATCGTCCAGGTCCAGAAGCAGTCCGGCACGAACACGGTCGCCATCGTCGACGCGCTCACGGCGCGCGTGCAGGAGATCCGCGCCTCGCTCCCGCCGAGCTACGACGTCCAGATCGTCCGCGACGAGAGCGAGTTCATCCGCAACGCCATCGCCGCCGTCGAAGAGCACCTCGTGCTCGGCGGCTTCTTCGCGGCGCTCGTCGTGCTCCTCTTCCTCTGGAACGGGCGCTCCACCGTCATCGCGGCGCTCGCCATCCCGACCTCGATCATCGGCACCTTCGCGCTCATCAACGTGATGGGGCTGACCCTCAACATCATCACGCTGCTCGCGCTCACGCTCGCGGTCGGCATCGTCATCGACGACGCGATCGTCGTCCTCGAGAACATCGTCCGGTGGATCGAGGAGAAGGGTTACGACCCGCGCCGCGCCGCCGTGTACGCGACCAAGGAGATCGGCCTCGCGGTTCTCGCGACCACGCTCTCGCTCGTCGCGGTGTTCCTCCCGATCGCGTTCATGAGCGGCATCATCGGCCGCTTCATGTCGAGCTTCGGCCTCACCATGAGCTTCTCGATCATGGTGTCGCTCTTCGTGAGCTTCACGCTCACGCCCATGCTCTGCTCGCGCTGGCTCACCGGCGCGCAGTCGCCGACCGGCGCGCCGCCTCCGCCTCCGGAAGAGGAGAGCGACTCGCTCGAGATCCCCGATCCGGCGCCCGGCGACCGCGGCGAAGAGGCGGAGCAGTACCTCGCGTGGGCCCGCGGCAACCGCACGGTCACGTCGGCCGAGGGTCACGGCCACGGCCACGGCGGCGAGCGCGGCGGTCTCTATGGTCGCATCGAGCGCGGGTACATGTGGCTCCTCGGCCACGCGATGCGGCACCGCTGGGTCGTCGGCATCTTCCTCGTGATCGCGCTCGGATCGATCCCCGTGCTCGGTCGCGCCGTCTCGAAGACCTTCCTCCCGCTCGAGGACGAGTCGCGCTTCGAGATCTCGATCCGCGCGCCCGAAGGCACCTCGCTCGCGCAGACGCAGCTCGTCGGCGAGCGCATCGCCCGCGACGTGCGCGCGCTCGACGGCGTCGCGCACACGCTCGTGACGGTCGGCAGCGCCGAAGGCGACTCGAGCGGCCGCGGCCCGAACCAGGCCACGATCTTCGTGGCGCTCACGCCGCCGACCACGCGTGACGTGACGCAGGACAACGTGATCACCACGGTCCGCAACGACGTCCTCCCGCCCTACGCGGGCGAGCACCTGCGCACGATCGTGAGCCCGGTGAACGCGTTCGGCGGCGGCAGCGCCGCGGACTCGGCCTCGATCCAGTTCGTCATCAACGGGCCCGACATCGACCAGCTCTCCGAGTACTCGGCGGCGATGCTCGAGCAGGTGCGTCAGATCCAGGGCGTCGTCGACGCGGACGTCACCCTCGTGACCGGGCAGCCGGCCTACGAGGTGCACATCGACCGGGCGCGCGCCTCCGACCTCGGGGTGAACGTCGCCGACATCGCGAACGCGCTACGCCTCGTGGTCGCGGGCGTCGACGTCGGCACCTTCGCCGACGCGGGCGAGCAGTACGACGTCCGCGTGCGCGCCGACCTCGAGAGCCGCACGCGCGTCGCCGACCTCGAGCAGATCCGCGTGCCGAGCGTCGTCCCGGGTCGCACCGTCCGCCTCGCGGACATCGCGCGCATCGTGCCCGCCGAGGGCCCGGCGTCCATCCAGCACCTCGGCCGCCAGCGCCAGGTCACCGTGTACTGCAACACCGTCGCCGGCACCTCGGAGGCGACGGTCATCGAGGGCTTCCAGAGCGCCTTCGACGGCCTGCACGTGCTGCCCGGCTATCGCTCGGCCTTCACCGGCCGCTCGCGAGAGCTCGGCCGCGCGGCGCGCAGCTTCGGCATCGCCGTGCTCCTCTCGTTCATCTTCATGTACCTCGTGCTCGCCGCGCAGTTCGAGAGCTGGATCCACCCCATCACGATCCTCATCTCGCTGCCGCTCACGATCCCCTTCGCGCTGCTCTCGCTGCTGGTCCTCAACCAGTCCGTGAACATCTACTCGGCGCTCGGCATCCTCGTGCTCTTCGGCGTCGTGAAGAAGAACTCGATCCTGGTCGTCGACCACACGCGCGAGCTCCGCCGCAAGGGGCTCTCTCGCGCCGACGCCGTGATGATCGGCAACCGCGACCGCCTCCGCCCGATCCTCATGACGACGATCGCCTTCGTCGCCGGCATGATCCCGCTGCTCGTCTCGTCGGGTGCCGGCGCCGGCACGAACCGCGCGATGGGCTCGGTCATCGCCGGTGGGCAGGTGCTCTCGCTGCTCCTCACGCTCGTCGCGACGCCGGTCGTCTACACCTGGTTCGACGACCTCTCGCACTCGCGCTTCGTCGCGGCCGTCGGCGGCTTCGTGACGTGGCCGATCCGCAAGATCGACCAGCTCTTCGGCGGCAACAAGAAGGCTCACGCGGCCCCGCCGGCCGCGGACGCGGCAGGTACGTCCGTTCCCGACACGCGCTCCGAGCCGAGCTCGAGCGCCGCGGAATAACGAGCGGTCTCTTTCGTTCACGCGTGCTTCACGCTTCTTCGCTCGCGGCCCCTTGTAACGAAGGGGCCCGGGACGAAAGAATCGGGAGCCATGACGCAGACGGTCGAGTACGCGGGCGCGGGGGTGAGCGGTCTCGAGCGGACCGTCGCCGACGTGCCGAAGACGCTGACGGTGGAGCTCGGTGCCACGATCGCCGCCCCGCTACCGACGATCGACCCTTCGCAGCGCGAGGAGCGGAGCTCGCTCCGCACGACGAACGCGAGCGTGCTCCCGCGCATCGACCAGGGGCGCGAGGGCGCGCGTCTCGTGCCGAGCGAGGGCCGGCGCTACGAGACGGTGAAGACGCTCGGCCGGGGCGGCATGGGCGAGGTCCAGCTGGTCGAGGACCGCGACATCGGCCGCAACGTCGCGCTCAAGAAGCTCCTCGGGGAAGTGCACGGGCCGGCCGCGGTCGCGCGGTTCGTGGACGAGGTGCGCACGATCGGCCGCCTCGAGCACCCGAACATCGTCCCCATCCACGACGTCGGCGTCGACGAGTCGGGCTCGCTCTTCTTCGTGATGAAGTACGTCGAGGGCGAGACGCTCGAGAGCGTTCTCGATCGGCTGAAGGCGGGTGACGCGGCGACGCTCCGCGCCTACGACGTGACGCGGCGCGTGGAGATCTTCGTGGGCGTGCTCCGTGCGCTCCAGTTCGCGCACGAGCGCGGCGTCATCCACCGCGACATCAAGCCGGCGAACGTGATGATCGGGCGCTTCGGCGAGGTCGTCCTCATGGACTGGGGCGTGGCGCGCCCGGTGGGCGGCGCGCGCGAGGGCAACGCGGCCGATCCCTCGATGCTCGTCGCCGGTGACGGGCGCGCGAGCGCGACGAGCGTGGGCTCGCTCATCGGCACGCCGCTCTACATGTCGCCCGAGCAGGCGCGCGGGCAGAACGACGCGCTCGATGCGCGGAGCGATCTGTTCTCGGCGTGCGTGATGTTCTTCGAGATGCTGAACCTCGGCCACCACCGCTTCGAGGACGTGACGTCGCTCCCGGCGCTGCTCGCCGCGGTGCAGACCACCGAGCCGGCGCCGGTGACGCGCATGTTCCGCGGCGATGCTGGCGTGGCTCCCGAGTACGGGCACTTCCTGCGGCGCGGCCTCGCGCTCGACCCGGCGAGCCGCTGGTCCTCGGCGAGCGAGATGATCGAGGAGCTCCACGCGATCCTCGATGGCCGCTGCCGCGTCCAGTGCATGGCCACGTTCAGCAAGCGCATGTCGCGCGAGGCGGGCCGGGCGGTCGATCACAGCCCGCGCCTCGCGATGACCGTGATGGTCGCGACGACGCTCCTCTTCGTGGTGCTCGCCGCGAACGGGCTGCGCGACCTGCTCGCGGGCTGAGCACCGACGCTTCGTCCTCGCGGCGCCGCGTCAGCGCGCCGTGACGTAGAAGAACGAGAGGCACATCTCGTCCTCGGTGCCCTCGCCGAACGTGGTCGTCGCGTCGCGCGACGACGTGTCGTACTCGCACTCGATCGCGATGCGATCGCCGGCGCGCGCATCGATCGGGCTCGTGAAGAAGTAGGCCTGCTGCCAGTTGAAGTCCCAGCGCTGGACGTCGAGCAGGCAGCTCGTGCCGGCCGTGCTCGTCATCGTCAAGCCGAGGTGCCGCCCCGTGACGTGCATGTGCGGGAACACGCCCCAGATGCGGCCCGCGGCGGGCACGCGCAGCGTCTTCTGCGCCGTCGTGGTGCTCGTCGCGCGCGGCGGCAGCGTGATGTCGGTCTGGTTGAGCAGCATCATCTGCGCCGGCTGCGCCACGGTCGCTGTCGTCTCGAAGGCGATGCTCGTCTGGTCCGCGCGCGGGCCGCCCGAGGTCGAGTCGTTGTAGTGGACCTGGATGATGAGACGTCGGCCCGCGGGGAGCGCGAGGCCGGTTCCCGCGGGATACGCGGTGCGGTGGCTTCCGGGCGCCCAGAGCGCGACCGGATGCCCGGGGACGACGGGGCCCCCGTCGCAGCGATAGCCGGGCTGGCCGTCCGTGCCCTGCATGCCGGTGGCCGTCGTCGCGTCGGCGTCGGTCTCCGGCTCGTACACGATGACGTGGTGCACGACGCTCGGCGTGCCGGGCAGCACCTCGTAGGCGGTGATGAACGTGTCGGCGGTCACGTGCGGGTCGGCCACGAAGCAGCGGATCTCGTTGGGCGAGAGCTGCTGCGTGTAGGGCGTCGGCATCGTGATCGTCACGTCGGGCGCGTCGATGTGCGGCACCTGCATCCGCTCGGGCGGCGGCGAGGTCGGGTCGCCCATCGGCGCGCCGCGCGCGGCCCACGTCGCGAGCGTGGCGATCTCGGCGTCGCTCAGCCAGCGACCGTCGTCCTCGAAGCTCTGGCAGCTCCCGTCGTCGACCGCGAAGAAGGGCGGCATGGTGCGCGCGGCGGTGGCGGCGGCCACGGCCCCCGACGCAGCGGCCGCGCTCTCGTAGGTGTCGAGCGCGAAGGGCGCGATGCCACCGGCGTCGGCCGAGTGGCAGCCCCAGCAGTGCGCGGCGAGGAGATCGTCGACCTGGCCGTAATACGTCGGCTCACCGGTCGGCGTGCCGCCATCGGTCTGCGGCGCGGAGCCATCGCGCGCGGGGGTGCCGGCGTCGGTGTCGGCGGGTGGCCCGGCGACGCCGGGCGGCGGTGCGCACGCGGCGAGCGTGGCGAGCGTGGCGGCGAGAGAGACGGAGCGAGGAGCGAGTCGTCGAGCGCGCATGCGCTGCGCCCGAGCAACCCACGTGCCCTTCGACTCCACGCGGAAAACCCCGCGCAGGATCGCGTGGGGGGCGCCGGGTGAGGGATCCATCCCTCACCTGCGAAGGATCGATCCGGCACGCGGAGGACCGGGCGCGCGGGCTACGATGCCGTGGTGAGCACCGTTCCTCACGTCTCCGTCTCGCGCCTCCCGGTGCGCACGCTCGCGGCCGAGGTGGTCGATGGGCCGGACCGCGGGCTGCGCGCCGAAGGCGAGGCGGTCTCGATCGGCACGGCCGAAGGAAACGCGCTGCGCGTCGGCGATCCGACCGTCTCGCGCTTCCACGCCGAGATCACCGCGGCGGGCACGGTACTGCGCGTGCGCGACCTCGGCAGCACGAACGGCACGCGCGTGGGGGCCGTCCGGCTCGAGCGCGGCGACGTCGCCCCGGGCGCCGTGCTGGAGCTCGGCGGCACCAAGGTGCGCGTGTCGGCGGCCGGCGGCGCGAGCGTCGAGCTCCTCGGTGCGCCGCGGCTCGGCCCCTTCGTCGGGCGCTCGCCGGTGCTGCAGACGCTGATGGCGCGCCTCTCGCGCGTCGCCGCGACGGATGCCGCCGTGCTCCTCGTCGGCGAGTCCGGCACGGGCAAGGAGGTGGCGGCCGAGGCGCTCCACCGCAGCTCGCCGCGCGCGAGCGAGCCCTTCCTCGTGGTCGACTGCGGCGCCATCGCGCCGACGCTGGTGGGGAGCGAGCTCTTCGGCCACGAGCGTGGTGCCTTCACGGGCGCGGACCGCACGAGCCACGGCGCCTTCGAGCGTGCGGGGCGCGGCACCGTCTTCCTCGACGAGATCGGGGAGCTGCCGCTCGCGCTCCAGACGACGCTGCTCGGCGTCCTCGAGCGGCGGCGCTTCCGGCGCCTCGGCTCGGAGAAGGAGCTGCCGCTCGAGGCGCGCGTCGTCGCCGCCACGCACCGCGATCTGCGCGAAGAGGTGAACGCCGGCCGGTTCCGGCTCGATCTCTACTACCGGCTCGCCGTCGTGACGCTCGCGGTGCCGCCGCTGCGCGAGCACCTCGACGACCTCGTGCCCTTGATCGATCACTTCCTCGCCGAGCGGGGCAGTGACCAGACGGCGGAGATGCTCTTCGGCCCCGACGCGCTCGTGGCGCTCGAGCAGCACGCGTTCCCCGGCAACGTGCGCGAGCTGCGCAACCTCGTCGAAGCGACGCTCGCGCTCGGGGAGATGCCGGCGCTCGCGCGGCCGGCGTCGAGCCCCGCGATCCCCGACGCCGCGATCGACGCGCTGCTCGAGCTGCCGTTTCGCGAGGCCAAGCAGGCGCTCGTGGATCGCTTCGAGCGGCGCTACGTGATGCGCTGGCTCGAGCGCACGGCGGGCAACGCGGCCCGCGCCGCGCGCGAGACGGGCCTCGACCGTAGCTATCTCACGGACCTCATCCGCAAGCACCGGCTGCGTGAGGGCTGAAGGGCCGACACGAGCACCGATTGTCCTCTCTTCTCTTCAGGGGGCGACGGGCGTGCTCCCGGAGACGAAGAGCGCGCAGCCGTAGACGGCCTGGCCGCACTCGTCGTCGAGCGTCGCGAGGTCGAGCTGCACGGCGCCTTCGGTCACGGCGAGCTGCACGGGGCACGAGTACGCGCAGCCGAACACGTCCTGGCGCGCGAGGCCCTGCGACTCGATCTCTGCGCACGACTGGGCCGAGCCGACGAGCCGCACGAGCACCGTGCCCTCGGGCGGCGCATCGGTGATCACGCCGCCGTTCGCGCTTCGCAGGCCCTCGGCGACGCTCTCGGCGCTGCTCGCGGTCGACGTGGCGACGCAGGCGTCGATCTCGACGCAGCGGCGTTGAGCGACGCGGCAGCGCCCCGGCTCGCTGCACCAATCGGCGAGCGTGGCGCCGCTGCAGCTCGGCACGCCGCCGACTTCGAGGAAGTCGAAGACGTACGCCTCCCGGCGGCACACACCGGCGCCGCAGCGGGCCTCGCAGGGGCGCAGGCGCGGCGCGACCAGCTCGGCGAGATAAGGCGCGCCGCCGGTCGCCGAGGGCGCGCGGCAGAGAAAGCCGGCAGGCCGGCCGTCGTCGAGGCCCTCGAGCACGAGCGGCACGTCGTGCTGCACGGCGCACGCGCTCGCCACGAGGCCTGCGCCGAGGGCGGTCGCGATCCAGCGCGAGAGGGCGAGGCTCACGGGAACACCACGCGCGTGTGGACCTCGGGCTCGAGCGTCAGGCCGAGCGTCACGCCCACGCCGACCGCGATCGCGACGGCGACGGCGATCCAGACCTCGGGCAGCTCGTAGAAGGCCGGCGGCGGCGCCATGAGGCGGCCGCGCACCAGCACGTCGCGCAAGAGGCCCTCGACGTCGCTCGTCCGATCACCGACGCGCTCGGCGCGCACGATGCGCCGCGCCCCGTCCTCCTCGCCCGTGCCGTAGAGCGACGCGCGCACGCGGTCGTCCTCGGCCAGCACGAGCACGAGCGAGCGCGCGCGCAGCGACAGCGCCAGCAGCGCGAGCGAGGTGTCGGCGTCGGCCGCAGCGCCGCTCGCGAGGGTGCGGTGGAGAGCGCGGGCGGCGGGATCCGGCTCGAGCTCGAGCAGCGCCACGCGGGCCTCGACCGCTCGATCGGCCGTCGCGAGCACCGCGAGCGATCGCGGCGCGAGCGTGCCACCGCCGAGCGTGACGAGGTGAGGCCCCGGGCGGGTCTCGATCACGGCCGGTGTCAGCATGCCCGTCGGCGCGCCGTCGATCGTGATGGCGGCTCCGCTGGGCTCGCTCTGGACGTCCACGTGCGCGCGCGGGCCGCTGCTCGCTTCCCGGTGCGCGTCGCGCAGCATCGTCTCCGCCGTGGCGTTCGCAGCCCCGACGTCGGGCGGGATCGGCAGCTCGCGCGCCGCGTGCTCGCGCGCGACCTCGAGTGCCTCGTCGGTGCGGCCGAGCGCACGCAGACACGCCATGCGCCAGTAGAGTGCGCGGCTCGCCTCGTCGCGATCGCCGCGCTCGAGCGCCGAGGCGACGACCGCATCGCCCGCGATCGCCGCGAGGCATCCCTCGAGATCGCCGTCGTCGTACGCCGTGCGCACGCGAGCGAAGTCGAGCGCGGCGGCGGGCGGGCCCTCGGGGGCGGGCGGCGCCGTGCGCGGCTCGAGCGTGACCGGCAGGTGGCTCTCCGCGGCATGCACCCGCGCCGCGAGCTCGCTCGCGTCGCCGCCGCTCGCCTCGAGGACCAGCGCGACCGTCGGCCCGCGCGTCGCGCTCGCGCCACACGCGGTGACGGCCATCGCCGCGAGCACGGCGGCGCACGGAAACGAGCGTGGCGCTCCCCTCGTCACCGGATGCGGATGTGCGGCGAGCTGTCCCAGCCGTCCGCGCTCGTGCAGTCCGAGGTCGTCGCGCCGGAGATCGAGACGTAGGCGCGCAGGCTCGCCCGCGTCGGCGCGAACGCGAGATCGATCGCGAAGGTCCCGTCGGCCGCGCTCGTGCCGCACTCGTAGGACCAGTCGGGGTCGAGGTCGCCGAAGAACGCGAGCTGCCCCGTGCGGTCGGGACCGAGGGCGCGCCCCCTCACGTGGTAGGTGGTCCCGCGCTCGGCGAGCCCGCAGGGCATGCCGGCCAGATCGGTGATCCCGTCGTGGGCGAAGAGGTCGGGCGGGCACTCGCTCGGCGCGATCGTGTGCGTGCAGCTCGCGGGCGCGGCGTTCGCGCTCGTGACGGACACGCCGGCGAAGGCCCGGCCTTCGGTCGCGTCGCCGAGCTCTTCGAAGTAGAGCGGCAGCGAGTAGCCGAACGCGTCCTCGGCCTGGAAGTGCAGGTGCGGGCCCGTCGACCAGCCGGTGTTCCCCGACAGACCGATCGGCTGCCCGGCGCAAACGCGATCGCCCACGTCGACGAGGCCGCCATTCTGCTGGAGGTGGTAGTAGACGGTGTACGTCCCGTCGCCGTGATCGAGGCGCACGTAGTTGCCTTGCGAGGCGCAGCTCGCGTCTCCGCAGCCCGTGCTCGAGTCTTCGCGCACGTCCACGACCACGCCGTCGCGCGCGGCGACGATGGTGGTTCCCATCGGGACGTCGAAGTCGAGCGCGTGAACCTGCGAGCCGTTGTGCGAGAAGCCTCCGTGCATGCCCTGCACGATGGCGACCGTGGTGCCGGCCTCGAGCGGCACGTGCACGACGACCACGTCGGCGGGGAGGCACACGCTCCCGCGCTGGACGGTGCCGGCCGGGCAGCTCTGATCGTCGCGCACGCACGCATCGCCCATGCGGACGGTGCCCGTGCCACACGCGAGCATGGACGTGGGCACGCAGAGCGCGCCCATCGAGGTGGTCCCGGGGCCGCACGTGACGATCGGCAGGCACTGCGCGCCGACCTGCGTCGTGCCCTCGCCGCACGCGAGCGACGAAGAGCAGCCGAGCGCGCCGAGCGCGACGAAAGGAAAGGCGAGACGAAGTCGCATGCGGAGAGGCTACCGCGAGCGCCGAGCGCGGTGGGGCCTCGCGCGCCGAACGGGCAGGATCGCGCGCGCCGCTTTCGCCACGGGCGCCGCCGACGCTATCGTGGCGCCCGGTGTCGGGCACGCAGACCTTCGGCCGCTATCGCGTGGGCAGGGCCCTCGGGCGCGGCGGCATGGCGACCGTGAGCGAGGCCGTGCTGGAGGGCCCGGACGGCTTCGCGCGGCGCGTCGCGCTCAAGCGGATCCGGAGCGACGTCGATGCGCCGCCGGAGCTCGCGCAGCTCTTCTCCGACGAGGCACGCATCGCGAGCCACCTCCACCACGCCAACCTCGTGGCGATCCTCGACTACGGCATCGTCGACGGCACGCCCTTCCAGGCGCTCGAGCTCGTCGACGGCGTCACGCTCGAGGCGCTCGTCGACGAGCTCGGGGCGCGCGGCGAGCGCTTGCCCGAGGCGATCGCGCTCCACGTGGCCCGCGAGGTCGCGCACGGTCTGTCGCACGCCCACCGGGCGACCGACGCGGCGGGCAAGCCGCTCGGTCTCGTCCATCGAGACGTGAGCCCGTCGAACGTGCTCCTCGGCTGGAACGGCGACGTGAAGCTCAGCGACTTCGGCATCGCGTTCGCGCGCGGGCGCGCGCTGGAGACGGCGCAGGGCGTGACGCGCGGCAAGCCGAGCTACATGGCGCCCGAGCAAGCGACGCGCGGGACGCTCGACGCGCGCACCGATCTCTTCGGTCTCGGCTGCACGCTGCACTTCGCGCTGACCGGGCGGAGCCCGCTCGAGGGCGACCAGGTGCTCCTCGGGATGCTGGCGGGCGAGCCGGCGCCGCTCGCCGACGGGCTCGCCGAGGACGTGCGCGGGATCGTGGCCTCCGCCGTCGCGCCCGACCGGCGCGCGCGGCCCGCGAGCGCGGACGCGATGATCGCGCGGCTCGACGAGGCCTATCGCACGCGCGCGTCGCGCGATGGGCGCGCCGAGCTGCGCGCGTGGCTCGCTCCGCTGCGCGCACGCTGGAAGGCCCCGCCGCAGGACGCGCGAACGGAGGCGCCGACCCTCGCGCTGCCGGTCGCCCCGAAGCGCTCACGCGCGTGGGTCGGTGTGCTCGCCGTCGCGATCGCGGTCATCGCGCTCGGGCTCGGTGCGCTCGCGCTGGGCGGCGCGTCGATCACGCCGACGCGCGCGGATCCGGCGCCGAGCGAGCCGGTACGGGTGGACGCCACGAGGGAGCACGGCACCCACGACGCGGGGATCGACGCCGCCGCTCTCGGCGACGCGGCTCCGGCCGACGCGGCCCCGCGCGACGTCGCACCTCACGCGCCCGCGCCGAGCAGCGCGCCGGCACGCCCGACGCCGACGCGGCCTGCGCCGAGCGCGGCGCCCGAGATCGCCCCGACCTCGGCGCCCGCCGGCAGCGGCTGGGTGCGCATCGTGGCCGGCTGCGACGACGCGCGCGGTGGGGCCGTCACGATCGACGGCGCACCGACGGGCGAGAACGTGCCGACCACCGCGCGCGTCTCGGTCGGCACCCATCGCGTGCGCGTCGTCGCACCGGACGGGCGCTCGTTCGAGGGCACGGTCAGCGTGTCGGCGTTCCACACCGAGGGGAGCCCGGCGTGGCTCCGCGCGTGCGGCGCGCCCTGATCTTCACTCGCCCGACGACGACGACGAGGGCGGCGTGATCTCGCGGGCGCCGGCGGGCGGTGTGTAGTCGAACGTGCCGGCCGCGACCTCGCGGTTGAAGTGGAAGCCCGAGAAGGCGAACGTGTTCCAGTTGCCGTCCGGGTCCTCGATCGCGACGCGTTGCACGACGCCGATCGATCCGGTGCGCGCCATCACGTAGAGGCGCACGCGGCGGTAGTGCGGATCCGGTGCGCGCGGGCGCAGCTCGAGGCAGACGGTGCCTTCGGGCGCCGTCGAGCTCGTGACGAGCTCGAAGCGGAAGTCGCGAGCGAGGTGTGAGGTGCCCATCAGGAACCCGAGCGCGCGCGAGGTGGAGTCGCTCTCGCCCGTGTAGTACTGGCCGGCGCCGCCGCTCTCGCCCGGCTCGTAGTAGGTGAAGTGCCCCTCGCTGCCGACGACGACCTTGCCGCTCGGCTCGCTGTAGTCGAAGCGGATGCGCCCCGGGCGCGAGATGCGCAGGCGACCGCGGGAGGTGTCCGTGCGGTTGTAGACGCGCGTCCAGAAGAACTGCTGGAAGTCGGCCTCGACGCTCGTCGTGCTGTCGTAGAACGACTGCACCCACGAGGCGACCGTCCGCGCGTCGTCGTGCCCGGGGGCGAGGTCCTGCGCCTGGGCCCGCCCGCCGTGCGCCACGAGCGCGAGGCCGAAGAGCGCGAAGAGGGCGAGGCGAGCGAGCGAAAGGCGAGTCATGTCGAGGTCCTGATAGCGGAGGCCGTCGTGGGTTTCAACGCACGGGCGGGGGGCTTCATTCAAGGCTCCGCCGGAGCCAAGCAACCGCCTGCGCCGCCGGTCGCACCGCTCACCACCGTGGTGAAGTGCGGCGCCACCCAGGCGCGCGCGCCCGCGAGCACGAGCGTGTCGAGCAGCACGACGAGCGCCATCGCGAGCAGCGGGCCGATCACGGGCCGGCGCACGAGCTGCTTCCAGCGCGCGTCCGTCTCGTGGGCGGGCTCGGCGAGCGCCGTCCACACCGGCAGCGCGAGCACGAACGACACGCCGTACGAGAGAGTGCCGAACCAGAGCATGAGGGGCAGGTCGTCGTAGCAGAACAGGCGCGTCATGAACGGGTTCGCATTCAGCACCGTCTCGAGCAGCGCGAGCGTGAAGGGAACGACGGCCCACACGGCCCCGCCGAGCCAGGGCGCGCGCGCGCGGGCGAGCCGGGTCGCGATGCACGCGAGCACCGAGTAGGTCGCGAAGTACGGGATCGTGACGAGATAGAGGAAGAGCGGGTTGTGCTCGAGCGTCCAGCTCGCGCGGAAGCCGTAGCGCATGTGGAGCACGTCGAAGAAGTAGGGCGTCTGGAAGTAGTTCATGCCGAGCGCGAGCACGACCGTCGCGATCGACATGGACGCGGCGTGCTGGACCGCGCTCGTGCGCTCGGCGGGGCTCTTCGGCAGCGCGAGCCAGGGCGCCGCGAGCGCGCCGAGCGCGAGGACGACGCCGAAGATCATCAGCGGCACGTCGCCCCAGCGCTCGGCGAAGCCGCCGAGCATCACGCCGCCCGTGATGGCGCCCCACACCGGCGTGTAGAGCAGCCACGCACGCTCGACGGCGCGCGCTCCGGGATCGCTCGAGAGCATGGCCCGCGGGTGTACCGCATCGGGGCGCGGCGCGGAAACGCGCTCGCGAGGGCGACCTCAGGGGCTCGCGAAGGGATCCATGATCTGCTCGCCCACCCGAGGGCGGGAGGGGCCCGTGCTCGGCGGCGCCGTCGAAGGATGGGGGCGCTCGATCGGGTGCGGACGCGGGGCCGCGCTCGCCGTCGGCGGCGGTGCGACGGGCGTCGGTGGTGGTGGATCGACTCCGACCGCGGCCGTGCGCGTGGGCTCCGGTGGGGGCGCGGGCACGGGTGTCGTCGTGGGGGGCGGCGCGGGGGCGCGCGTCGTGACGGGAACGGCGCTCGGCGCCACGCCGGTCGCGCCGCCCGCGCCGCCCACTCCACGCATCGCGTTCCACGTGAGCGCGAGCGCCGCGAGCAGACCGAGCACGACGAAGAACGCGATCACGGGCGTGCGGCGGCCGGTGGGCAGCGCCTCGCCGGCAGTGGCGGGCGCCGTCGACACAGGCGCGGCGCTCGCGGCGAGGGTCCGCTCACCCGTCGTCGGCGCGCGCGAAGCCGTCGTGGGCGCGCTCGGCGGCGCGCCCAGCACGGCGTTGGCCAGGGCGGCACGCATCGCGCGTGCGTTCTGGTAGCGGCCGTTCGGATCGCGGCTCATGGCGACCCGCACGATGTGCACGAGGTCGGGCGAGAGCGAGCGATCGAGATCGTGCAGGTCGACCGGCGGGCCGCCGCCGACCGCGGCGATCAGCGCGAGCGTGTGCGGCGCGACGTAGGGCGCCCGCGCGGTGAGCGCCTCGTAGAGGCAGGCGCCCATCGAGTAGACGTCGCTGCGTGCATCGACCGGATCGCACGCGACCTGCTCGGGCGACATGTAGGTGGGCGTGCCGATCAACGTGCCCTTGCGCGTGAGCTTCGGGACCGCGCCCTCCTCGGCGAGCTTCACGATGCCGAAGTCGAGCAGCTTCACGAGGACGCCGTGAGCGATCGGCACGAGGAAGACGTTCGAGGGCTTGAGATCGCGATGCACCATGCCGGCGTCGTGCGCCGCCGCGAGGCCATCGAGCGCCTGCATGAAGATGGCGACGGCGTCGGCCTCGCTCAGCGCGCCGCGCGTCAGGCGCGAGGCCAGCGACTCGCCGTGGAGCAGCTCCATCACGAGGCCGAGGCCCAAGGCTTCGTCGCGCACGAGCTCGGTGACGCCGATCACGTTGGGGTGCGAGAGCTTCGCGGCCGCGCGCGCCTCGCGCTCGAAGCGCGCGACCTGGTGCTCGTCGGCGGCGAGGCCGCGCTGGAGCAGCTTGAGCGCGACGGGGCGGTCGATGGCGAGGTCGATCGCCTCGTGCACCGTGCCCATGCCGCCCGCGCCGAGCTCGCGCCCGATGCGGAAGCGGCCACCCATCACGAGGTCGATCGCCGTGGCGCGATCGCCACGCGACTCGTCGCTGTCGTTCGTCGTGCGCAGAGGAGCCTCTTCGATGCGGCGCGATGCAGGGCGCGCGCCACGCGCCGGAGCGCTGCGCGCGCGGGGGGATCACATCCGGCCGGAGACCGAGACGAAGCAGCCCGTGCCGTCGCAGGCGGCGCTCGTGGTGACGGGCGCCGCTTCGCTCGCGCCCTGGCTCGCGCCGATGCCGAGCAGCACCCCGCCGAGCGTGGCCGTGGCCGCGCCCACGATGAAGAGGCCCCAGCCCGCGTCGCGCGCCGCGCCGAAGCGCGAGGCGTAGTCGTTCTGGTCGAGCGAGGCCGGGCACGCGCCACCCGCGAGGTTGCACTGCGCGTCGCGATCGGACTGCACCGAGAGCGCGATTCCGCCCGCGATGGCGGCCCCGATCAGCGCGGCGCCCCCGATGCCGAGCGTGACGGCGCCGGGGACCAGGCCGATGCCGCCGCTCGTGTCGGTCGTGTCGCTCGCAACCTCGTCGGACGCCTCGTCCGTGGGCGCGACGATCGCGTCGTCGCCTCCGCCCGGCTCGGGATCGCCCACGACGGGATCGACCGGCGGGGTGTCGGGCGTCTCGGGGGTCGTCGCCGGCAGCTGGCGCTGCATCGTGGCGAGCCGCCCTTCGAGCAAGCGTCGATCGGCCGCCGAGAGGTCGGTCGCCGTCGCGAGGTAGCGCGTCAGCGCGTCGACGGCGGCGGGCACGTTCCCTTCGTCTCGCCGCGCGAGATAGAGGTTGTGCAGCAGCAGCGGGTGCGGGTGGGTCGCGTACGCCGCTTCGAACTCGCGCGCCGCCTCGGCGAAGCGCGCTTGCGAGTAGTAGAGCTGCCCGAGCTGGAACCGCGCGCGCGCCTCGGTCTCGAGCTCCGCGGCATCGCCCGTCGCGGTCTGGGCGGACGCCGAGGCCGGCGCGATCGCGCCCCGGGCAGCGAGCCCGACGAGGAGTAGAGCGAGGAGGGCGTGTCTCATGGGCTCGGTCGGGGCAACGCGCGTGCCGGCATCGTACGTCGGGATCGCGCGGCGCGAGCACCCCGCGTGCGTGGCGGGCGCACGCGCCGCGTGTGGCCCACACGCGCCCCTCGGCGAAGTGGGCTCGCTCTGCGCGCGCAGAGCGCCGTTGCATTGACGCCGCGAACCGCGGCCCCCGACACTCTCGACGTGACCCTGAGCGAGCACCTCGGTCGTCTTCGCGCTTGCACGTCGTTCGACGCGGCCTCCGCCGAGCTCCTCGCCGAGCTCGCGCGTGCGCTCGAGCCGATCGCCACTCCCGAGGGCGCGGCGCTCGCGCGAGGCCTCGTGCATCTGCGCTCCGAGGGCGCGGGCTATCGCGCGCTCGCGACGAAGGAGTGGATCCCGGGGCAGCCGGGGCACGTGGCGCCCTCGGCGACCGCGTTCGGCCTCGTCGAGCGTCGGCGCCACGCGATCGGGGTCGACCTCGCGTTCTCGCGCGGCACGGATCTCGAGACGGGCGAAGCGGTGGAGGTGCCGCCCGCCTACGTGAGCGAGCACGGGAGCCGCCAGCGCATGCTCGCGCGCGAGGTCACGCACCTCGTCGCGCTGCCGCTCTTCGCGCCGGACGAGACGGTCGCCGGGATGGTCTCGCTCGAGCTGAGCTGGCCCGATCGCGTCGGCCGCGGGTGGCCCGTGGGCGACTGGGCGGCGAGCCTGCGCCTCGTCGCCGACGTGAGCGCGCCCGTCGTGCTCGCGCGATCCGTGCGCCGCGAGCCCGAGAACGAAGGTCCGATCGATCCGCTGCTGCCGGTGCTCGGCGAGAAGACGCGGCCGCTCGTGAGGATGCTGCGCGTGTTCGTGGGGCTCGACGAGACGCTGTTGATCACCGGGCCGACCGGCGCGGGCAAGTCGCGCCTCGCCGAGTGGTGCCACGCGCGCTCACCGCGGAGCCGCCGCTCGTTCCAGACGGCGAACCTGCTCGCCGTGCCCGAGACGATGCAGCTCGCCGAGCTCTTCGGGTGGAAGCGCGGCGCGTTCACCGGCGCGCACGACGACCACGTGGGCCTCGTGGAGGCGGCCGAGGGCGGCACGCTCTTCCTCGACGAGATCGACAAGCTCTCGCTCGCGGCGCAGGCCGCGCTCTTGCGCCTCTTCGAGACGCGGCGCTTCAGCCCGCTCGGCGCGACGAAGGAGCGGCAGGCCGACGTGCGCTTCGTCGTCGGCACCAACGCCGACCTGCCGGCGCTCGTGCGGGCGCGCGCGTTCCGCGAGGACCTCTACTACCGGATCAACGTGCTGCCCGTGCGCCTTCCGGCGCTCGACGAGCGGCGCGACGAGATCGCGGGCTGGGCGAGCGTGATGCTCTCGCGCCGTCACCAGGACGCGGGCGGGCGCGACACGGCCGCGTTCGAGCCGGAGGCGCTCGAGGCGCTGACGCGGCGCTCTTGGCCCGGCAACCTGCGGCAGCTCGAGAACGTGGTGCGGCGCGCCTACGCGCTCTGGCTCGCGGCGCAGGCCGAGAGCCCGGACACGCGCGTGCGCATCGGTCGCTCGATCGTGGAGGCGGCGCTCGCGAGCGAGGGCGCGGGCCGGCGGTCGGGCGACGCGGAGGACGGCGATGCCCTCGCCGCGCTCGCGCGCGCCGCAGAGCTCGTCGTGGACGCGGCGATCGCGCGGCGCGATCGGAACGAGGTGCCCATTCCGCTGGCGACGCTCGACGTACTGCGCGCCGCGGTGCTGCGCAGCGCGGTGGCGCGCCTCGGCGGCGCGAAGGAGGCGTACTTGCTCTTCGGCGCCGACGCGGTCGTGAAGAGCCGCAACCAGGGCAAGGAGCTCAAGCGCGAGCTCGACGCGCTGGAGGAGCTCGAGCGCGAGCTCCGCGCGCGCAGCTGAAGCGACCGGCGCGCGGGCGAGACGGCACGCGCTGGGGCACGACCCACACGCGCGCGTCCGTCAGTGCGGAACGGGCTCGCCCCAGTCCGGCTCCTGGATGTGATCGAAGCGCGAGCCCGCGGCGGGCGCTTCCGGCGGCGCGGTCGAAGGCGCGCTCGACGTCGAGGTCGAGGTCGCGCTCGACGTCGAGGTCGAGACCGAGTCGGTGGCGGTGTCCGCGCGGCCCCCTCTCCCGCGCGAGCGGGAGAGGGTTGGGGTGAGGGACTGCGGAGGAGCGGCTGGAGCTTCGCCGCTGCGGTCGACCTCTCCTTCGTCGTCGCCGCTCGCCGCGACCTCGGCGCTCGGTGCGACCTCGGCGCTCGGCGCGACCTCGGTCGCGGGTGCCGCCGCTATGGGCGCGATCTCGGTGGTCGGCGCGACCTCGGTCGCCGGCGCGACGTCCGTCGCCGGCGCGACGTCCGTCGCCGTCGCCGCCAACGCTGCCGCCACCTCGGGCGGCGCGGCGGCCGCCGCCCTCGCCGCCTCGCCGCCTCCGCCCCACTCGCGCAGCGCCATGCCGCCGAGCGCGAGCAGCGCGAGCGCCGCGATCACCCAGCCCACGGCCGCCGTCCAGTCGCGACCCGCCGCCGGCGCCGCCGGGCTCGGCGCCGCGACCTTCGTGGCCGCTGCGGGCGCCGCCGCCGTGCGCGTCACCGCGAGCTCCACGGCGAGCAGCCGTCGCCGCACCTCGGCCGCCGACGTGATGCGCTCGCCCGGATCGCGCGCCAGGCACCCGCGCACGATGTCTCCGAGCGCCTCGGGCACCTCGGCGAGCGCCTCGACCTCGCCGCCCAGGATCTTGGCCCGCATCATCATCGAGTTCGGCGCCGCGAAGGGCAGCGTGCCGCTCAGGCTCTCGTAGAGCGAAGCACCGATCGCGTACACGTCGGCCTGCTCGCTCGCCGTGCCGCCGAGCACGCGCTCGGGCGCGAGATACGCGAGCGAGCCCACGAGCAAGCCGCGCTCGGTCAGCCGCGGCGAGCCCGGCTCCTGGTAGAGCTCGGCCAGGCCGAAGTCGAGCAGCTTCACGAGCACCTTGCCCGTCGCGAGCTGCGTGAGGAACACGTTCGCCGGCTTCACGTCGCGATGCAGCACGCCCGCCGCGTGCGCCGCCGCGAGCGCGTCGGCGAGCTGCACGTGCACTTCGATCGCCGTCGCCGGCTCGAGCTTTCCGTCGCGCGCGATGCGCGCCTCGAGCGTCTCTCCGTCGAGCCGCTCCATCACCACGTAGGGCGAGCCGCTCGCGTGCGTCCCGAAGTCGGTGACACGCACGATGTTCGGATGCCCGAGCTTGCCCGCCGCGCGCGCCTCGCGATGGAAGCGCGCCAGCGTGATCTCGTCGCGCCGCGCCGACCCGCGCACCACCTTGATCGCGACCTCGGCGCCGATGCGCTCGTCGGTCGCCGCGTACACGATGCCGGCGCCGCCTTCCCCGAGCGGCCGCAGCAAGCGATAGCGCTCGCCGAGGAGGGTGCCGCTCTCGTCGAACGTCCTCTCCCGCGCTTCCGCGTCGCTCGCCTGTCGTGCGCCGGCGCCCTCGCTCATCGTGTCTCGCGACAGGATACCAGCATCTTCACGCGAGCCCGAACAGGCCCAGTACGGGCAGGGTGAAGAGCGGGCTCGTCCCGAGCAACGCGAGGACGGTGAGCGCGCGCCCGATCGGCCGCGGCCAGCGCGCGATTCCGAGGCGCGCCTCCACCACGACGAGGATCGCCTGCGCCCCGAAGAAGCCCGCCATGAGAAGCGCAGGCCCGAGGCCCAGCGCCACGAAGACGGGCCAGAAGTGCAAGAGCGCGCTCGCCACGAACGCGAGCGCGAGCCCGGCGCGCGGCCGCCCCCGGCGCGCGAGCGGCGTGAAGCAGTGCTTGCGCAGCCAACCTCCCACCGCGCGGTTCCAGCGTCGCCCCCAGAACTCCCCGAGGGTGCGCGAGAGAATCGGATCCTCCTGCACGGCGGGCACCTCGATGCCGATCCCGAGGAGCGCGGTGCGCAGGAACGCCGAGAGCGTGTCCATCGCGCCGACCATGACGAGCACCGCGCCGAGGCAGCGCACGGGCAGTGCGAGCGCGCCCTGCGGCGCGAGCGCGATGGTGCCGAGCCCGAGCGCGAGAACGGTCCCATAGAGGAGCATCCGCGCGACGCCGGCCCGCTCCAGACGCGGAGCGACCCGCCGCGCCGCGAGGGTGTCGAGCGGCGCCACGTAGGTGAGCGCGCGCTGCAGCACGCCGAACGAGCGCCGATCCATCGCCAGCTCGATCGTGCGGAGTGTCGGGAACATCGACGCGAGCGCGAACGGCGCGCGCACGAAGGGCCACGGTGGCAACGCCCACGGCAGCGCGAGCGCGGCGAGCGCGAGCACGATCGTGAGGGCGAGGCGCGCGCGGGTCTTGCCGAAGGCGGCGCCCGCCGCGAGGAGCGTGACGAGCTCGGCCAGCCCCACCGCCGCGACGCGCGCCGGCTCGCTCATCGCGGCCCTTCAGCCCGGACCGCGCCGAGAAGGGCTCACGGAACCGTCATCGTCACGGTGAACGCGCCGAGGCGGCCGGCCGCGTCGTCGCTCACCGAGAGGCCGTTGGCGTTGAAGATGAAGCTCGGGTCGGTGTCGATGCGCGACGTGTTCGGGTCGAACATCAAGGTGCCCGCGGGCCACGTCGGGTCCTCGCAGTGCTGGTAGCCGCCCGTTCCCAGGCCGTAGAGCACGAAGCCGCCGCAGGTCACGTTCCAGCGGCAGTCGTAGTCGGAGCCGACGATGCGGTACTCGACGTAGGAGCACGTCGTGCCCTGCGCGACGCCGGTGAGCGCGCCGCTCACGGTCTGCGCGGTCGCGGTGCCGGAGCGTACGATCGCGCCCTGGGTGCCGCGTGCGGCGAGCGGGTCCGGGTAGGGCGCCTCGACGCCGGCGAAGAGCACGGGCGGCGTCGGCAGCTGCCCCTCGCCGTGGGTCGCCGGGTCGTAGGCGGGAGTGGTCGGCGTGCCCGGATCGGTCGTCGTGGCCGTGCCCGAGCGTCCACCGAAGCAGCAAGCTCCGAGCCCGAGCGCGAGGAGAACGAGAACTGCGCGGCGAATCTCAGTCATGCCGCGCGAGCTAACCCCGGAATGCCCCCCTTCGTCCAGTGCGGGCGATCGGGCGAACGCGGGCTACATTCCGCGCCGTGCCTGCCCCGGGACATGCCGTCGATCGCGTCGAGCTCGACGTGCCGCTCGACGAGATCGACGATCTCGAGGCGATCCGCGCGCGCGTCGCCCGCCTGCTGCACACGCCGCCCGATGCGCTGCCCGGGCTCGCGGTCGTGCGCCGCGCGATCGACGCGCGCCGCCAGCGCGTGGTGTTCCACGTCTCGGTGGGCCTCGGCGAGGGCGCGCGCTTGCGCGATCCCGATCGCCGCCCGCTGCGCGAGGTCTCCGGCGAGCCGGTGATCATCGTGGGCGACGGACCGGCCGGCTTGTTCTGCGCCCACGAGCTCGCACGCGAGGGGATCGCGTCGATCGTGCTCGAGCGCGGAAAGACGGTGCAGCCGCGCCGCCACGACCTCGCCGCGCTGCAGAAGCAAGGCGTCGTCGATCCCGACAGCAACTACTGCTTCGGCGAGGGCGGCGCCGGCACGTACAGCGACGGCAAGCTCTACACGCGTGCCGACAAGCGCGGCTCGCCGCGCGACGTGCTCGAGACGCTCGTCGACGCGGGCGCGCCCGAAGAGGTGCTCGTCGATGCCCGCCCGCACATCGGCTCGAACAAGCTGCCGCGCGTCGTCACGGCGATGCGCACGGCGCTCGAGGCGGTGGGCGTGCGCTTCGAGATGGGCGCGCGCGTCGTGCGCTTGATCGTGCGGGACGGCGCGATCCAGGGCGTCGCGCTGCGCGACGGCCGCGTGATCGAGGGGCGACGCGTGGTGCTCGCGACCGGCCACTCGGCGCGCGACGTGCTCCAGATGCTGCTCGACGTGGGCGTGCCGCTCGAGCCCAAGGCCTTCGCGCTCGGCGTGCGCATCGAGCACCCGCAGTCGCTCGTGAACCGCTCGCAGTACGGGCGCGACGCCGATCATCCGAAGCTGCCGAACGCGGCCTATCGGCTCGTGCAGCAGACGCGCGGCCGTGAAGGGGAGCGCGGTGTCTTCTCGTTCTGCATGTGCCCCGGTGGCTGGATCGTCCCGGCGTCCACCGAGCCGGAAGCGCTCGTCGTGAACGGGATGAGCCTGAGCCGTCGCGACTCGCCGTACGCCAACTCGGGGCTCGTGGTCGCGATCGAGCCGAGCGACTGGGAGGCGGCGGGCTTCCGAGGGCCGCTCGGTGGCGTCGCGTTGCAGGCGCGCATCGAGCAAGCGGCGTTCGCGGCAGGCGGCGGCCAGATGAAGGCGCCCGCGACGCGCGCGAGCGACTTCCTCTCCGGAAAGACGAGCCAGGACTTGCCGGCGACGAGCTACATCCCCGGCATCACGCCCAGCGAGGTCGGCAGCATCCTCGACGTCGCCGGCCTGCCGCTCGCCCAGCGCCTGCGGAGCGCGCTCGTCGCCTTCGATCGGCGCCTGCGCGGCTACGCGTCGCGCGAGGGGATCCTGGTCGCGACCGAGTCGCGCACGAGCTCGCCCGTGCGCACGCCGCGCGATCCCGAGACGCTCGAGTGCGCCGGCGTGCGCGGCCTCCATCCCTGCGGCGAAGGCGCGGGCTACGCGGGCGGCATCGTGAGCGCAGCGATCGACGGAATCCGCGTCGCGCAGGCGATCGCGCGCGCGTCCCAGCCTCGCTGACCACGCGAGCGGTCAGCGAGGGCAGAGCGCGCACGCGCCGGAGGCCGGAGGCTGCACGCTGGGCGGGGATGGCGTCATCGGCCGCAAGAACCACTGGTCCGACTCCACGTGGCAGTACGCGCACTCGGGCGCCGCGAGGCCCAGGCACTCGGCGACATCGGCCGGGATCAGGCCCTGCGCTCCCATCGGCGAGACGCACCACGCATCGTGACCAGCCCAGGCGTCGGCCAGCGCTCGGGCATCGATCGGCATGGAGGCGTCGATGCGTGGCGCCCCCGCGTCGGCGCCCGGCTGCTCGTGCGCCATCGAGCAACCGTCGATCGCGGAGATCGTGCTCCCGAAGAGCACCAGAAGAAGAAGCGAGTCGCGCATCGGCCTCGAGCTCGGAGTCGTTGGGAAGAGAGCCACGAGACGGCTCCCCCCTTCGGTACCGCGAGGGCGCCCCGACGGCTCAGTCCGTGGGGGGCCGATACGCGGCCCCCTCCATCGGGAGTGAATCCCGATGGAGCCTCCCCCTCGTATCGCTCCGCGAGAGAGGGCGACAGTTTTCCTGTCACCCTCTCAGTGCCCGGCGGCGCGCACGTACTCGAGCCGGTAGCGCACGGGGCCGCGCAGGCGCGGGCTCGTCACGGTGTAGTCGAGGTGCATGTGCCCGCCATCGGCCTCGGTGGAGAGCAGCTGCAAGAGCTCGGAGCCCTCGCCCACGTACTGCAGCTCGAGCCAGCCGCTCGCGACCCGCGGCGTGACCACGGTCCCCTCGTCCACCCCCGTCGTGCGCGCGTGGCTGTTCAGCGCGCCCTCGATCGTGGCCTCGCGCTCGGCGTGTAGCGCGACGCGGACGCGCCCGCCCTCGAGCGTGACGTCGACGCTCCGCGGCGGCGCCATGTCGGTGCGGATGCGATCGCGCGCGAAGCCCTGCAGCAGCTCTGGAATCACCGCGAGGCTCGGCGCGAACGCGGCGTCGATCGTCCGGACGCTGCGCGCGAGCGCGCCGTCGTGCTGCCAGGTGCCCGCGAGGATCGGTGGCACGTTGGCGGTCTGCGCCCGGATCGGGGCGGCGCCGAGGCCCGCCGCGATCGACGCGAGGGTGGCCAAGAAGAGCAGACCTCGGCGGGCGCGGCCCGTGGCGCGGGGCATCGTCGGCATGCGGCCATCCTACCTCGGGTCCCGGGAAGCCGAGAACCCCGCTTCAGTGCCGGCTCGGATCGTCCGCTCTATTCGGCAACCCGCCATGTACGTCCCTTCGCCCCGCTCGTCGCCCGCTCGCTCCGAGCTCGCTCCGATGGCTGCCCGCCGCCGTCGCTGGGAGGCGTTCCTGCCCCGCGAGGAGATCGCGTGCATGCTCCACTCCGGCGAGTGGCTCGAGCTGCTCTTCCGCCTCCGCGAGGCCCGCCAGCACTGGCCGAGCGACCTCGAGCTCTTGCGCAGCGTGCGCGTGCTCGAGCACTACCTCTCGGGGGATCCGCCGCGCTCCGCCGGCTGAAGGGCCGACACAAGTTGTGTCGGAACCCTTCAATGCAGCTCAAGTTCCAGCGCGAATGCGCTGGAACAGACAGTGGTTGACCAGTATTTCTGGTCGACCACTGAGCTTGCCTCACGGGTGCCCGAAGAGGCCGCCGGACCGAACGCCCGTGTGCTCCGGCAGCACCGCGCGCGTGGCAGGGGGCGCTTCGGGCTCGGTCGGCGGCGGGGTCGCTTCCACCGCCGGCGTCGGCGGAGGGACCGTCGTCGCGCGCGGCGCCTCCGACGTCGGGCTCGCCTCGCTCGGTGCCGCCGTCGAGGCGATCGGTCGCCCCGGGTGCCTGCCGCGCGGCGTCGCGCTCTCGCTCGTCGCCGGCGGCGCCTCGCTCGCCGCGGCGCGCTCGAGATCGATGTGCAGCGTCTGCGGCATCGTGATCGCGATCTCGGCGCGGTAGCTCTCGTAGCCCTCGCGCTCCGCGCGCACCTCGCGCAGGCCCTCGCGTCGCTCGACGAGGCCGTCGAAGGGATTGGCGATGCGCTCGCCATCGAGGAAGAGCGTCGCGTCGGAGGGCACGCTCGTCACGGTCAGGTGGACACCGTCCACGGGCGCGGGCGCGGTGGTGCTCGCGGGCGCGTCGCGCGCGCCGAGGCCTCCGTTCACGAGCACGAGCGCGAGCACGGCCGTGGCTACGATTCCGGCGCCGCCGAACACCCACGCGAGCGCGTTGCCTCCGCCGCTCGGGCGCGTGGGCGTCGCCTCGACGGCGGTCACCGGGCGCGCGAGCGGACGTCGCGAGGGCAGGGTCGCCGGGACCGCGTGCGCGGCCGGGGTCGCGGTCGCCGAGAGCGCGGTGTCGTGCGAGCCGCTGCCCACCACGACCGCGCTGCGGGCGGGACGCGGCGGCGCTCCACCCTCGAGGCGCGCGAAGGGAGCGAGCGCTTCGCGGAGCGCCTCCACGGTCGGAAAGCGCGCGGCGGGCTCCTTCTCCAGGCAGCGCGCGATCGCGGCGTCGAGCGCCTCCGGCACGTCGGGGCGTCGGGGGCGCACGCGCGGCGCGGTCTCGGTCACGAGCTTCACCACGAGGCCCGCGAAGGTCTCCGAGTCGAACGGATAGTCGGCCGTGAGCAGCCGGAACAGGATCACCCCGAGCGCGTAGACGTCGGCGCGATGATCGAGGTCGCGCCTCCCCATCGCTTGCTCGGGCGCCATGTAGTAGGCGGTGCCCATCGGCACGCCCGTCTGCGTCATCTTCCCCTCTTCGCCGAGCACGCCGTCCTGGAACTTGCTGATCCCGAAGTCGAGGATCTTCACGAAGTCGGGATCGCCCTTCCGCGGGATCAGGAACACGTTCTCCGGCTTGAGATCGCGGTGGACGATGCCCTTCGCGTGCGCGGCGGCGAGCCCATCGCAGAGCTGGTCCATCACGTGGATCGCGCGCGCGATCGGGAAGGGGCCCTCGTCGTCGAGCGCGCGTGCGAGGTCCTTGCCCTCGAGCATCTCGAGGACGAGGAAGAGCGTGCCTCCGTCCGCTCGGCCCATGTCGTGGACCTCGACGATGTGCTCGTGACCGATGTGGGTCGCGGCCAGCGCCTCGCGCCGGAAGCGGGCGACGACCTCGGCGTCCTCGGCGTGCTGGGGCAGCAGCACCTTGAGCGCGACGCGGCGCTTGAGCAGCAAGTGCTCGGCCTCGTACACGGCGCCCATGCCGCCCTTGCCGAGACGGCGCTCGATCCGGTAGCGCTCCGACAGGATGCGCCCGACCCAGGGATCGGTCTCGGCCGCGGGGCTCACGGCCTCCATGCTCGCTCCGTCGCGGGGCGCCGCACGTCAGCGTCCTCCGCCGCAGAACAGGGTCGTGGCGAGCTCGGGGCTCGTGGTGCCGGTCGTCGCGGCGACCAGGCCGGGGTGCCCGTCCATCGCGTCGGCGACGAGCGTTACGACCGCGTGCGGGACGAGCGGCGCATCCGCGTAGCGCTCGAAGGGGAGGGCCGCTCCCGTCGCGTCGGGCACCCGCACGACGTAGAGGGCGACCGTGCCGCTGGGCTCGCTCGGATCGCGCCCGGCGATGGCCACGACGAAGCCTCCGCCCGGCTCCCCCGCGCCCGCGGGCCGCACGCCGGCGTCCAGGTGCAGCAGCGCCGGCGGGCCGGCGTCGGCGAGGGCGGGAAAGCCGAGCGGCACCTCACGCGTCGCGGCCGCGCCGGTGACGCCACCCACGGACACGCCCACGACGTGAAAGGTCAGCCGCGCCCCGCAGTCGAACGAGGCGAGCACGGCGACGTCGACCACGTCGTCGTGCGTGCGCCCCTCGGCGAGCGCGACGTCGTCGACGGTGAGATCGGCGGCGATCGTGGCGAGCGGGATCGGCGCTGCGAGGGGCGGCGTGGCGCTGCGAGCTCGCGGGAGCGGCGCGAGCGGGCCGAAGAAGCGGACGTCGACGACGGCGGTCTCCGAGGCGAAGCCGACGACGAAGCCTTCGGGCGCGTCGAGCGCGAGCACGGCCGGGGCTCCGCGCGCCTCCGTGAAGCCGAGCGCGAGCGGGATGCCGTCGCCGCTCACCTCGGCGCGCGCACCGTCGACCTGCGTGATCTCTTCCCAGATCCCGATCGCCTCGACGCTCGCGATGGCGGCCGAGCCGCTGCTCGCGCAGCGCGGGCGGCCGCCGCTCGCGTCGGAGTCGCCGACGAAGACACCGAGGCCCTGGGCGACGACGTCGTCCGAGGGCGCGACGGCGTGCGCGGCGAGCGCGACGCGGGTCGCGCCCTCGTGGCTCGGCAGACTGCGGGCGACCCGCGACACTCCCGTGCAGTCGATGCCCGTCGTGCCGGTGTCGATGCCGAACGGCGCCGATGTCGGCGCGAGCGGGAGCACGAGCTGATCGAGCGCCTCGGAGACGATGCCGACGCGGAGCTGACCGGCGGCGCACTGATCGACCGCGAGCGAGGCGAGACCGAGGCGGGCGTCGGGCACGGCGCTGGACGTGGCGAGCGAGCGCACCTGGCAGTCGGCGCGCGCGCCCTCGGGCTCGGGGCAGTCGGCGACGACCTGCCCCTGGGCGTTGCGCGTGACCACCTCGAGCGACTGTGTGTCGACGCGCGTGCCGGCACCCACGTCGATGCGGGCGACGCCGGGGTCGGCATCCGCGATTCCGCGGACCGCGACGAGCACGTCGCCCACGCCGTCTGCGGAGAGCGAGAGGGTTGCGCTGGTTCCGTCACGGACGGCGAGCACGGGGGAGAGCGCGCCGAAGAGGGCGCCGTCGTCGATGGCTCCGTCGCAGTCCTCGTCGGTGCCGTCGCAGCTCTCGGGGGCGCCCGGGTGGATCGCGGGGGCTCCGTCGTCGCAGTCGTCGCCGCCACACGCGAGGGAAGCGTGCGCGTCGCCATCGGCGTCGTCGCTGCTGACGCAGCGCCCGTCGCGCACCGTGTCGGCGCCGACGCAGCGCCACGCGCGGCAGTCCCCGTCGGAGAGCGCGTCGCGCGCGTTCAGCGGCGCGCACTCGGCGTCGGCACGGCAGCTCTTGCCCACCTCGTAGTGGCCGAGGCCCAGCAGCGAGCATCCGCTGGCGCACGTGACGAGGAGCGCGAGGAGCATCGGGGCGCCGGGGGTCGAGGGCCGCGCCATCAGAAGATGCCTCGCAGCGTGAGCCCGGCCTCGTCGGGCGACACGGAGGGGGAGACGGTGGCCGCACCGTCGAAGTCGGTGAGGAAGAGCGTGACGAGCGCCGCCAAGCCGACGCTCGCGGCGGCCGCGAAGCTCACGTCGCTCGCGAGGACGACGCCCTGGATCCGGCCGGGCACGGCCTCGTCGCGCAGCACGCGCTCCATCGCGCGCTCGTTGCCGTCCCAGACCGCGGCACCGACGACGAGCCCCACGCCGAGCAGGGTGAGCGCGCCCGCCGTGACCGCGAGGCCGGTGAAGATCGCGGGATCGAGCCCCGAGAGCGAGCCGACGGGCACGAGCGTGAGCGACACGCGCACCTCGCGGCGCGCCACGACCTCCACCTCGGCGGTCGCGGGCACGAAGCCGTCGGCGCGCACGTCGATGCGCACGCGCCCGCCGGGAACGCGGATCGCGCCGGGGGCCGTGGCGACTTGGTGATCGTTGGCCCACACCACGAGCCCCGACGCCGGCGCGCCATCGACCGCGACGACGACGGTGCCGAGGAGCGCGTCGAGCAGGCCGAGCGCGTGGCGCACGGTGCCCCGCTCGCTCGCGTCCTCGGGCGCGTCCTCGAGATAGCGTCGGTAGTACGCGATCGCGTCGTCGTAGCGGAAGAGACGCTCCTCGCACTGCGCGAGATCGAGGAGCACGACGTAGCGCTGCGGGTGGGAGTCGAGGAGCTCGTAGGCGGCGAGGAGCTCGGCGCGCGCCGCTTCGTAGTCGCCCGCGTCGAAGAGCGCGGTGCCGCGCTCGACGCGATCCTGCGCTTCGACGAGCCGGGGATCGGGAGGCGGAGGCGCGTCCTCGGCGGTGCTCGCGTCGGCGCCCGCGGTCGGAGGCGACGCCGCGTCGGACGGCTCGGCGGCCGCGTCTTGGGCGCGCGCGGCGTCCGGGCCCGCGGCGAGCACCGCGAGCACGAGCACGACGAGCACGGCGCCGCGATGCAACGCGATCACCAGACGGTGCGGAGGACGGCGTGGGTCGGATCGAGGTCGTCCGCGATGTAGAGGCGCCCGCTCGAGCTCACGGCCCAGAAGTGGAGCGGGCCCGACTCGCCGATCTGCAGGCTCGCGCTGGTCGCGGGCCCGAAGTCTCCCGTTCGGCCCGACTGGCCGCTGCCTGCGGCGACCTCGAGCACGCCGTCGACGCGGATCCGGAGGATGCGGTTGGACACCCAGGGAGTCCCCAGAGAGTCCTGTTGAGACAGGTAGACGTTGCCGGCCGCGTCGACGCGCAGGTTGCGCGTGATGCCGAGCCGCGACGCGGTGGCGGGGCTACCGGGGTTGAAGCCGGTGCCGCCCCCCGCGATGAGCGTGGCCGTCCCGGTCGTCGTGTTCACGCGCAGCACGCCCGAGCAGGAGGAACAGCCGGGCCCGCTCCAGGAGCTCGCCACCAGGAGATCCCCCGCGGGGCCCGAGCCGATCGCGAACTCGTTCGAGTTCCGGTCGGAGTAGGCGCCGAGGCTGCCATTCGGCGCGAGCCACGTCGTGACGAGCCCGGCGCCGTCGACGCGGAGCATCCCTCGCGTCGTGTGCACGTAGCGATCGCCGTCGCCATCGACGCCGACGGAGTAGACCTGACTGACGTCCACGAGCGAGCCGGGCAGGCCCTCGCCGAATCCCGAGCCACCGCCGAGCAGCCGCGCGACCACGCCCGACGCGACGTCGATCGTGCGGAGCCGGGCGACGTCGGCGACGAGGAGCTGGTTGCGGGTCGGGTCGAAGCCGGCGACGCGCGGGCTCGAGAAGCTCGCCTGGAGGCGATCGAGCCCGTCGCCGTTCGTCGAGCTGACGCCGTTGCCCGCGAAGTGTGTGATCACGCCCCGCGGATCGATGCGATAGACGCGCACGTTGGAGGCGAAATAGACGTTGCCGCTCGCGTCGAGCGCCACGCCGTTCGCCTGGCCGATGTGCATGCCGAGCGCGGGCCCGGGATCGCTGCCGCTCTCGGCGCCCGTCGCGTTCATGAACGGCGTGATCGTCCCGGCGGCGGGCGCCGTGGCATCGATCACGATCGTGACCGGTGAGCCCGCGAGCGGACGGCCGAGGCCGTCGGTGCCGCGGATCACGAACGGCTGCATGGTGACCTCCGGCGCCGCGCGGACGTAGAAGGTCCCGGTGCCGTCGGCGGCCGTGACCGTCGTGGACGGGCCGATCACCTGCACGCCGGGGTGCATCGGCGTGATCGACACGGTCACACCTCCGACGACGCCGGCGCCGTCGCGGACGCTGACCACGAGCGGCGCGGGGATCTGGGTGACGACCGAGCTGCGTGTCGCCGCACCCACGATCGACATCGTCGGCGTGCCGGTCGCCGGCGCGAGCTCGAGCACCCGCACCGCGTGGTTGTGCGAGTCGAGGATCGCGAGCGAGGTGGTCCCGAGCATCGCGATGTCCGTCGGATTCTCGAGGTGCGCCGAGGTGGCGGGGCCACCGTCGCCGTCGGCGCCGGGCACGTTGAAGGTGCCCGCGACGGTCGTGACGCGGCCCTGCGGATCGATGCGACGGACCACGTGCGCGGGCTCCTCGCTGTACAGGATCGACGTGCCGTCGGCCGCGAGGCCTCCGACGCGCGAGATGAACACCGAGAGGGCGGGGCCGTCGGCCTGCGCACTGCCGCCTCCGGCCACGCGCTGGAGGTTGCCCGCCGTGTCGCGCACGACGATCACCTCTCCGCCCGTCGTCGTGTCGTACGCATCGAGCGCGACGCTCCCGTCCGGAAGCTCCACGAGGTCGACCTGGTTCGAGAAGTCGATGGCGAGGCCGTCGGGGAGGGTGGGCCTCGGCGCGATCCAGGTGCGGATGCGGCCGTCGGTGCCGACGCGCCGGATGCGACCCTGGTTGGCCTGGAACACGAGGTCGTCGAACACGACGGAGCCATCCGAGAGCACGGCGAGCGAGGTGAGGCTGATCTGCGCGTCGCGCGCCAGCTCGCCCTCTCCGTAGCCGGGCCCTCCGAGCGAGCCGCCGCCCGCGTAGCGCGTCACCGCGCCGCTCGTGCGGTCGAGCTGCCAGATGCGCGTGCTGTCGGCGACGTAGACGAGCGTGCCCGTCGGGTCCGTGGCGACGCTCGTGAGGAAGGGGAACGTGGCGCTCTCGAAGTCGCTGCCGTCGCTCGGCTCTCCGCACGTGTCGCTGCCAGCCGCGAGCGTGATGCGGCCCGTCGGCGAGATTTCGTAGAGCTTGCAGGCCGCGGTCACGAAGACGGTGCCGTCGCTCGTCGCCGCCATCGAGCTGGGCGCCTCGATCGAAGCGTTGATCGCGGCGCCCGGGATGCCGCTCGCCCCGCCGCGCGAGAAACGCGCGTTGAGGATGCTCCCGACGCTGCCCGCGGCGGCCGGCGTCACCACGATCGTGAACGACGTCGCGCGCGCGTTGGGCGAGGTGACGCGCACCACGTCGGTGCCGGCCGAGGGCGACGCACGCAACGAGAAGCGCGCGACGCCGGTCGCATCCGTCACCTGGGTGGGCACGAGCGCGACCGATCCACCCTGCGGCTGGATCGTGACCGAGCGCGCCGGCACCGGAGCGCCCGCGAGATCGGTGACGCGGATGCTGATCGGCGTCGGCAGCGTCGTGCTCGCCTGCACCGTCTGCCCGTCGCCTCCCGTGACCGCCAGTCGGTACGTGATCGCGCACACCGCCGACGACTCGCAGTCGACGTCGTCGCAGTCGATCAGGCCATCGCAGTCGTCGTCGACGCCGTTCTGCGCGTCGCACTGCTCGTCGGCGTGCGGGTGGCGCGTCGGATCGCCGGGGCTGCAGTCGCCGGGCGCCGCCGCGAAGCCGGGCGGCGCGCCGCAGGCGATCACGTAGGTGCCGGCGCCGTAGCCGTCGCCGTCCGAGTCGGGCCAGAAGCCCTGCTCGGTCGCGCCGTCGTCGATCGTGCCGTCGCAGTCGTCGTCGACGTCGATGCGGCCGTAGCAGCCGTCGCGCGCGCTCGGGCTGATCCGCAGATCGGCGTCGTTGCAGTCGAGCGCGTTCGGCACGCGCCCGCGCTGCAGCTCGCACGACTCGATGCCGGGGTCGCGCGCGTCGCCGTATCCGTCGTGGTCGGCGTCGGTGTGCCAGCGGATCGGGACGGTGGTCGCGTCGGCGTCGCCGTCGCAGTCGTTGTCGAGGTGATCGCAGAGCTCGGGCGCCGTCGGGTGCACCGTCGGATCCCAGTCGTTGCAGTCGCGGGGCGCCGTGGTGGGGCAGCGCATGTCGGGGTAGCCGTCGAGGTCGTCGTCCTCGTAGTCGCCGGGCGCGATCGCGTAGTCGGCGACGCCGTTGCAGTCGTCGTCGGCGCCATTGCACGCCTCGCGCACGCCGGGGTTCACGGTCGCGCGCGTGTCGTCGCAGTCGTACGGGTTCGTCACGTACCCGCCCGTCGGCGGCGTGCACGAGAGCACGACCCCGCTCGCAGCGTTGCCGTAGCCGTCGCCGTCGGCGTCGCGGTACCAGACCACGGCGGCCGACGCGTCGTCGGTCTGGCCGTTGCAGTCGTTGTCGATGTGGTCACAGACCTCGACGAGGCCGCCGTGGACGCCGGGTGTCGTGTCGTCGCAGTCGAGCGCGCTCACCGAGAAGTGCCCGAGGCCCGGGCACAGCATGAGCGGCGTGAACATGGTCCCGTAGAGGTCACCGTCCTCGTCGCGATAGCCGGCGACGGTGACGCCATCGTCGACCGTGCCGTTGCAGTCGTTGTCGCGCCCGTCGCAGACCTCGGGCACGGCCGCATTCACGGAGGGGCGCGTGTCGTCGCAGTCGGGGCCGCAGTTCCGCGCCGTGCCCGCCACGTTGCAGCACTGGGCCGAGACGTAGCCGTCACCGTCGTAGTCGCGGGCGCCGAACGTGGTGGCGTCGCAGTCCTCGTCCACGTCGGCGGAGTCGCAGACCTCGTCGTTCAGCGGCGAGCGCGTCGCGGTCGAGTCGTCGCAGTCCTGGCCCCCGCACGCCACGGCGTCGACCCCGTCGTGGTCTGCGTCGGGATTCGTGCTGCAGATCGTCTCGCAGACGTTCATGTCCTCGTTGCAGGTCTGTCCGGTGAGACAGGGCGGATCCTCGATCACGCATCCGCGCGCGTCGGCCCGCGGCGAGCCGGGGATGCAGAGCACGCTGCCGTTGCAGAAGAGCCCGTCGTCGTCGCAGTCGGCGATCGTCACGCACTGCGCCGGCCCCGCGTCCGCGCCGGCATCGGTGCCGGCATCCACGCCGGTGTCGGTGCCGGCATCCGCGCCGCCATCGAGCGCGAACGCGTCCGGCGTCATCGCGGCATCGGGCGCGGTGGGCGCGGGTGTCGGACAGCCTACGAGCGCGAGCGCGAGACACGCCGGTGCCCAGCGAGCCGGAAAACGGATCGTCATGTTGCCTCCCCAGGAGGGCGCGAAGGTAGCAGCGCGGCAGTCCGCGCGGCGCGTGCCGCCCACGCCGCCTGAGCGAACGCTCACGCGCCGTTCGTGTGGGGCTGCACCGGGGCGGGTCACGACGTGCGCCCTCGCCCTCGTCGTGGCACGTGCGCGTCACCGATTCGCGATGAGCATTTCTCCGGAGCTCTTGGTCTCGCAGGTCCGCGGCACGTCGCCCTACGTCTTCGACGAGCCGCCGGGCTTCCCCGTGATCGCCGCGAGCGAACCGGTGCGCATCGTGCGCGATTACGACCGCGTGCGCCCGGCCTCGCTCTCGCCGTTCGAGTACTACCGGCTCTGCCTCGCGTCGCACTACGCGACGTGCGCGACGCCCGTGCCGACCGACGTCGACATCGCGATCCGCCAGAAGCTCTGGCCCGCCTCGCTGCCGCTCGAGACGGCGCTCGCGCAGGCGCGCCTCGTGCTCGAGAGCCGCGGCTGGGACTTCGTCGCGCTCACCACGCGCGCGAGCTACGGCGCACGTGGCACGCCCTTCGAGCACGAAGTGCTGCACGGCCACTTCGGCGAGTGGTTCACCGTCGCCGTCGGCGCGTACGCCGCGCTCGGCCGCTCGCGCGCGCCGGAGGCTGCCTCGCTGCGCGCGGAGCTGCTCGCTGCGATCGAGGACGAGTCGCGCCGGCACGCCGAGATCTTCGGCTCGCTCTGGCGCGCGAAGGATGGGCTCGGCGCGCTGCGCGCCTCGGTGAGCATCGCCCACAACTTCGGCGATCTCGATCGGGTGGTGGACATGTGGGAGCTGCCCGTCACCGATCCCCTGCGCCTGCGCTGCTACAAGCTCACGGCGTCCCCCTTCGACTCCGAGCGCAGGCTCCGCCACGAGGGACGGCTCTGGACGGCGGGCGAGCTCTACAAGTCGCCGATCGACGGGTCGTCCATGGCGCACGAGAACCATCGCCACTTCGCGCTGCGCAAGCCGCGCTCGCTGCGGACGCATCCCGATCTGCGCGTGCCGGCGGGGCCCTTCTTCGACGACTTCGGCGCCGCCGTCGCGCGCCGGCTCGAGGGCGAGGCGCTCGCCGAGGTGACGCTCGCGCTCGTCCAGGGCACGCCGCGCCTGCCGGGGCGCCTGGGCTATCCGCGCGCGCTCCACGTGATCGCGCGCGAGCGACCGGAGACGCTGGCGCAGATGGCCGAGTTCCGAGCCGACGCGCGCCTGCGCAAGCGTCTCGAGACGCCGCGCGAGGTCTTCGAGCGCACGTGGGAACAGGCTGCGCTCCGGCACCTCGACGACATCCCGTCGCGCGCGTGATCGATCGCCGAGCGCACGCCACGATTGTCTCGTCGCTTCGCGCCGGGCACCATCGCCGCGAAACGAGGGTCCCATGAGCATCGTCCTGCATCACCACCCGCACTCGCGCGCCTCGAACGTCGTCTGGATGCTCGAGGAGGTCGGTGTTCCCTACGAGCTGCGCTTCGTCGACATGCGCGCCGGCGCGCACAAGGCGCCCGAGCTCGTCGCGCTCAACCCGATGGGCAAGCTGCCCGTGCTCGTCGACGGCGACGTCGTCGTCACCGAATCGGCCGCGATCGCGCTCTACCTCGCCGACCGCTACGCCTACGGCACGCTCGCGCCGAAGGTCGACGACCCGGCGCGCGGCACCTACCTGCGCTGGTCGTTCTTCGCGCCTTCCGTGATCGAGCCGGGCTCGATGGCGAAGGCGGCGGGCTGGGGGTTCAAGCCGGGACAGGCGGGCTGGGGCACGCACGAGGCGATGCTCGCGGCGATCGAGAGCGCGATCGGCGCGGGCCCGTTCCTGCTCGGCGAGCGCTTCACGATGGCCGACGTCGTCTTCGGCGGCACCGTCCGTTACATGCTGACGTTCGGCATGCTCGATCCGCGCCCCGCGTTCACCGCGTATGCCGAGCGGCTCGCCGCACGGCCCGCGCTGCAGCGCTCGCAGGCGCGCAACCAGGCGGTCCTCAAGGAGCACGGGCTCGGGTGACGCCCGCCGCGCTCGGTGGTCGACCCGAACTGCGGGTCCACCACGGTCCGTTCCAGCGCACTCGCGCTGGAGCTCGAGCGTCCGCGAGAGGTCGCGACACACGTTTTGTCGGCCCTTCAGCGCTCACCGGGCTCGCTCGTCTCGCTCACGCCTTCCTCGCCGGCGCGCTGCATCGCCGCGATGAGCGCGCGGCGCGAGGGCTGCCCGTGCTTCTGGAGCAGCTGGTGCACTTGATTGGCGACCGTGCGCACGGAGGTTCCGCGCGCTGCCGCGATCGCCGCGTTCGTCCAGCCGAAGCGGAGCCGCTCGACCACGTCGAGCTCCGAGCGCGTCAGCTTCGGCGCCGCGGTCTCGTCGGGCGTCGGGCGCAGGGCCTCGGCCGCGATGCGCACCGCCTCCTCGCGCGAGCCGAGCCCGAGCTTCTCGGCGCCGCTCCGCAGCGCGGAGGACACGGCGGCGGCCGAGATGCCGAGGTGATAGGCGACCATCTTTCCCTGGAGGCCACGCGCGGTGAGCTCGAGCACGCGCGCCTCGCGCTCGGTCAGCGCGCGCGCGGCCCACACGTGCGGCGGGTTCTCGTGCACGTGGTACTCGCGCCGGCCTCCCTGCTCGTGCTCCACGATCGCGTAGCGGCCGCCGACCATCGCGGTCCACGCGTCGAGCGCTTCGGGACGACGGCGCTCGCTCGTGGTGCGGCCACGCTCGACCGTGACCACGTGATGCGAGAGCGCCTCTCGCACGACCTTGCGACGCGCCGGCCCGTCGGCCGAGAGCACCCGTCCGTCGCGCGCGAGCACCGCGCTCGGAGGCGCGGAGCCGACGCGCGCGCGGAGCCCCGCCTCCACGTGCGCCGCTGTCCGTGAGAGCAGGAGCTTCTCGCGCGCGCTCAGCGCGAGCGGCTCGGACGAGAGCGCGAACGCGACCATCGAGACGCCCTCGTGCCCCTGCGCGACGATCGCGAGGCTGTCTCTCGGTCGCTCGCCGCCGAACGCGCTCGCGACCATCGTCGCAGCCGACGCGTCGGTCTGGATGCCGTGCAGCTCGAGCGGCTGCGGGATCCGGTAGAAGCGGTCGAGCAGGGTCGGATCGATCGTCGGCAGCAGCGCGACCGTGGGCGCGAGCGGGCCGCCCTCGTAGGACGCCGTGTCGCCGGCGACGAGCTCGTAGCGATCGGCGTGGCGACGCACGATGGCCGCCGAGGCGACCACGGTGCTCGGCACCAGCCCTCGCAGCGCCGCGAGCAAGCGATCGAGCCAGGGCCGCAGATGCGCGTCGTCCTGGTGCGCGACCTCGACGAGATCGATGCCACGCGTCTCCTCGAGCCGCCCCATGCCCACGCGCGGACGTTACGTGCGGACCGCGGCGCGACCAAGCGCGATCGACGCCCGACACGTCGGGCGCCCTCGCGAGATCAGAGAGCGCGCTCGATTGCGCTCGTGACGGACGCGCTCGTCGGGTCTTCCTGCGGCGCGAAGCGCGCGAGGACCGCGCCGTCCTTGCCGATCAGGAACTTGCCGAAGTTCCACGCCACCTTGCCGGGGCCCTCCGGTTGCGTGGGCTGCGCCGTGAGGAACGCGTAGAGCGGGTGCGCGCCGTCGCCGTTCACGTCGACCTTGGCGAACATCGGGAAGGTGACGTCGTACTTCGTCGAGCAGAACGCCTGGATCTCGGCCTCCGTGCCCGGCTCCTGCGCGCCGAACTGGTTGCACGGGAAGCCGAGCACGGCGAAGCCGCGGCCGCCGTAGCGGCGATGGAGCGCCTCGAGCTTGGCGTACTGCGGCGTCAGGCCGCAGCGGCTCGCCACGTTCACGACGAGCAGGACCTTGCCGGCGTAGTCGCGGAGGGACGCTTCGTGCCCGTCGATCGTGCGGGCCGTGAAATCGTGTGCGCTCGTCATGGCGCTCGATCTCGCGCCCGCGGCCACGCGCGTCAAGCCAGCTGGCCCCGTGGGCGCGGCGAAAGCGGTCCTCGCGCTCGCCCCGGCGCCGCGAGTACGATGCCGGGCATGGCGATGGTGACGTACGAGCAGCGCGGGGAGACCGCGCTCGTCCGCATGGACGATGGCAAGGCGAACGCGCTCGGCAACGAGCTCATGGGCGAGCTCGATGCGGCGCTCGACCGCGCGAGCCGCGAGGCGAAGGCCGTGGTGCTCGCCGGTCGTCCCGGCCGCTTCTGCGCGGGCTTCGACCTGAAGGCGATGACGGCGGGGCTCGATGCCGCGCGGGCGATCGTGAGCCGAGGCGCGGGCACGCTGCTCAAGCTCTACACGCACCCGCAGCCGCTCGTGATCGCCTGCACGGGCCATGCGCTCGCGGGCGGCGCGCTCGTGCTACTCACCGGCGACGTGCGGATCGCCGTGCGCGGCGCCTTCAAGATCGGCCTGAACGAGGTCGCGATCGGGATGCCCGTGCCGGTGCTCGCGATGGAGCTCGCGCGCGACCGTCTCGAGCCGCGCTTCTTCACACGGTCGACGCTCTTCGCCGAGCAGTACGATCCCGACGGCGCGCTCTTCGCGGGCTACGTCGACGAGGTCGTCGAAGAAGCGCAGCTGCTCGAGCGTGCGCTCGCCGAGGCCACGCGTTTGTCGGCCCTTCCCGCGACCGCGTACGCGACCACGAAGACGATCCAGCGCGAGCGCACGGTCGAGCACATCCAGCGCACTCTCGCCAAGGACATGGAGCGCCTCACCGGCCCGAAGTGAGCGCTCGGCTCGCTCTCTCGAAGGGAGCGCGCTCGGCTCGCTCTCTACCGCCCTCAGGCGGGCAGGTTCGGAGGAGCGAGCGGGCCGATGACGGCGCAGCACTCCACGTAGCCGAGCGTCTGGCAGCTCGGGAGCGTGCCGGTCATCGTGTAGCACTCGCATTGAAGGCAGCGGTCCCCCGTGTCCGGAGGGCCCGTGTCGATCGCGAAGGCGTCGACCCGTGCGTCGGGGCGTGCGGCGTCGGGCGCATCGCCGGGGCGCTCGTGCGCGGCATGACAGCCCGCGACCGCGCCGCCCGTGGAGGCGACCGTGGAGACGAGCGCGAGGGCCCGAGCGAAGCGGAGGTAGTGCGGGGGGTCTGCCATGTCGTGCCGGGCTCCGATCCAAGCATACGGCGTTCCACCGCGACGCCGCGCGCGCGGCGCGTACGAGTTGCAGCGGGGCTCGACTCGTGGGAATGGGCGGCCCCGAGGGGAAGATGGCGAACGAAGCAATCGCGCTCTTCGTGGATCGGTCCGAAGCGGTGGTGCTCGCGGCGTGGGAGTCGACCGCGCGCGAGCTCGGGTATGCGAAGGCGCGCGGGCCCTCCGACGTGGAGGTCACGGTGGTGACGAGCGAGCGCGGCACGTGCCTGCGGCTCGATCTCACGAAGTCGCTCGGGATCGCGCTCGCACGGCGCATGACGCGCAAGGCCGCGCGACCGGTGCGCCTCTTCTCCGTGCGCGTCGACGCGAAGGACGAGGAAGAGTTCGAGTGCGTGCTCGACGACGTCACCGTCGCGGTCGATGGCTCGCAGCGCCAGGGGCGCTGGGCGAGCGACGTGACCGCCGCCCACGACGACGACTGGTCGCAGATCGCCGACGGCAAGTCGTACTTCGCGGCGACCGTTCTGCTCGCCGACGCGATGGAGCTGGTGCTCGGCGAGGAGCAGGACGAGAGCACGCTGCATTTCTCCGAGCCCGAGTCGCTCGGCGTGCCGCGCCTCGACACGATCGCGCACCAGGCGCGCATCGCCGAGCGCGCACAGCTCACGGCCGTCGCGGGGCGGCCCTGCGTGCGCATCATGAACACGGGCGCGACGACGACCTCGTTCGTGTCGGCGGGCGAAGCGGAGCTCTTGCGGAGCGCGCTGGGCGAGATCCTCGCCAGCTGAGCGACGCGCCGGGCGCGCCCGTCGGCGAGACCTCCTGGCGCGTGGTGGCCGTCTCGGCAACGTGCCCCTGCGATGGCGTTCGGAGCTAGCGAGCCTCTTCGGGAGAGTTGCTGCGAGTCTCGGCCACCTGTAGCGTCGCGGGCTCATCGACCCTGGAGGCTTCGCATGCTCCGCGCTTCGTTCCCGTTTCTCTCGGTCCTCGCTCTCGGCGGTGCGCTGCTCGGCGCGTGCGGCAATGGTGGCGGCGGAACGCCGATGAGCGACGCCAACACGGCGGCCGTCGCGGCAGGCGCGCGCATCGCGCAGCTCAACGTCTGCACGAGCTGCCACGGCGCCGACTATGCGGGGACGAGCGTCGCGATGGGCGGCAGCTACCCCGAGAACATCACGCAGGATCCCGATCACGGGATCGGCGACTGGACCGACGCGCAGATCGCGGCCGCCGTGACCTCGGGAACGGGCATCGGTGGGCGCACGCTCTGCCCGAGCATGCCGCGCATTCCGCTCAGCGCGACCGATGCGGCGAACCTCGTCGCCTTCCTCCGCACGATTCCGGGCTCGACGAACGACGCGCCCGCAGGCACGTGCACGGCGCCCTGACGCGGGCATGACGCGAGGGCCGGCGGCGCGTACGCTCGCGGCGTGATCGATCCGCGTCCGTCGCTCGCTCCGCTCGTCGTCTCGACGGCGCTCGTCGTGCTCGCGGGTTGTAGCTGCAGCGGCACGGTCCCGGACGCCGGCGTCGATGCGGTCGCGCCGACCGATGCGGGGCTCGACGCGCCGAGCGACGACGCCGCGCCGCCGCCCGACGCGCACGTCGAGCGGCCTTCGTCGGCGCCCGACGTGATGCCCACCTGCGGCGAGCGTCTCGCCGATCCGGACGATCCGACCACGTTCGACACGCGCGAAGAGCTCGCGCGCGCGATCGCGGAGGCGCGGTGTGCGGCCGAGGTGCGTTGCAACGATGCGCTCGCGATCGCCTGCGAGCCGGTGCTCGTCGCGCCGGGGCACTACGAGCCCGTGATCGATCTCGCGCGCGCGGCGGCGTGCCTGCGCGCTTGGGAGGGCGTCGAGTGCGCGTCGTACGGCGGGATCGGGACCGACGCGCCCTTCCTCGCGTGCGCAGGCCTCGACCGCGCCGAAGCGCTCGCCGGCGCGGCGTGCACGAGTGACGACGAGTGCGCCTACCGCTGCGAGGGCACGACGGCGGCTGCCTGCTCGGGCACGTGCAGCGGCCCGCCGATCCCGTGTGATCCGCCGTGTGATGCGAGCCACGGCTGCGACGGGCGTGGCACGTGCGTGCCGCGCGCGGCGATCGGCGAGCCCTGCGGCGCCGGCTGCGTCGTCGGTGCCTACTGCAGCGCCGGCGTCTGTACGCGCGATCCGGTCGCGGGAGAGCCCTGCATTCCGATGGATGTCTTGATCGTCCACCTGGACTACTGCGGCGCGACGCTGGCGTGCGACGTCGACGGCACGTGCCAGGTGCCGCACGAGGTGGCGGTCGGCGCCCGCTGTGGCGACGCCGCCCACTGCGGCGCGGGCGCGTACTGCGAGCCATCGACGGGGACGTGCGCCCGCACGCCGCTCGAGGGCGAGCCGTGCATCGCGCACGTCGAGCGCTTCACGCCCGCGGACGAGGCCTCGTGCGCGCCCGGGCTCTACTGCGCGGTGGCGTCGGTCCACGACGCGATGGGCGTGTGCACGCCACGCTCGCCCGCGGGCGGCGCCTGCGATCGCACGCTCGCGTGCGCGGCGGGCCTGCGCTGCGTCCCGATCGATCCGAACGCGCCCGCAGGCTCGCCCGCGCGATGCGCCGCGCAGGTGGGGCCCGGCTGCGCGTGCGATGCCACCACCGTCTGCCCCTACGACTTCGCGTGCATCGACGGGGCGTGCGTGCTTCCGTCGGTCGCCGACGTCGCGTGCACGGCGCACGCGGAGTGCGGCTCGGGCGGTCGCTGCGACGAGGGGCACTGCCACTACGCGCTCGTCGGCATGCCTTGTTTCTTTCCCGACCACGAGTGCACCGAGGGCTACTGCTCGGTGCGCACGGGCACCGTCGAGGCGGGGACGTGCCTGCCGTGGCTCGCATCGCACGCCCCGTGCGCTCGCGATGCGCAGTGCGCACCGGGCGAGAGCTGTCGAACGATCCCCTCGGTGGGTCGCCGCTGCGAGCCCTCGGCCGACTACGCGCCCTGCGCCTTCGGCGGCTCGCCCACCTGAGCGCGCGCGTCGGCGAGGAAGCCGTCGACTTCGCGGCCCAACGTCTCGGCGATCTCGTTGGCGAGCGAATGGCGCGCACCCTCGTAGATCCGGAAGCGCACGTTCGGGAGCAGCGTCGCGAGGCGCTTGACGCCGTTGAACATGTCGAGCCCGTGATCGCGATCGCCCACCGCGAGCCACGTGGGCTGCCGGATCTGCGGGGCGAGCGGGTAGAGGCTGCTCGAGGCCTGATCGTGCCCGATGTCCCAGTACATGCGGTGGAAGCCGGGGCCGTAGACCTCGCGGTAGTAGCGCCAGGCGCCCTCGAGCGCGGCCTCGCGCCCGGCCCACGTGGGCGAGTACCAGAAGCGCGACTGCACCCAGAGGCTCGGGAAGAAGAGCCAGCGCGCGTGCCGCGCCGTGCGCGCGAAGCGGGCCCATCCCGCGCTCGGCTCCCACGCGCCGGCCGGGGCCCACGCGGCGACGCGCGAGAGGCGCTCGGGCTCGCGGTGCGCGAGGCGCAGCGCGAGGTTGCCACCGAGCGAGCCGCCGCCCACGTGCGCCTCGCGGATGCCGAGCGCGTCGAGCACGCCGAGCAGCGTGTCCTCGAAGTAGCGCAGCGTGTAGGGGCGGTCCGGCTTGTCGCTGTAGCCCGAGCCCGGCAGGTCGGGCACCAGCACGCGACGCGTGCGCGCGAGGTGCGGGATCAGCGCGTCGTACTCCTCGATGCGCGAGCTGTGCCCGTGCGCGAGCAAGAGCGGCGGCCCTTCTTCGCGCTCGGTGGGCGCGACGTCGATGTAGCGCAGGCGCACCCCGAGCACGTCGAGATCGCGCTGCTCGTGGGGTGTCGAGGGTGCGCGCGTGGGCCGCTTCATCGACCGCGATCCTACAGCGTGCACGAGCGATCGCGTAGGATGCGCGCGATGAGCGAACAGACTCCGAGCCGCGCGCCGCGCTCCCACGGGAGTGGGCGGTTCCGCATCGAGGAGCTCGCCGCCTGCGGCGAGGGCTGCGTGCTCGAGGACGGCTGCCTCGTCTTCCATCCCGAGAACGTGCACCTCGGCAAGCACGTCTACGTCGGGCACCACGCGATGCTGAAGGGCTACTACAAGAACGAGCTGCGCATCGGGGACGGGACCTGGATCGGGCAGCAGTGCTTCCTGCACGCGGCGGGCGGCATCACCGTCGGCCGCAACGTCGGCATCGGCCCGGGCGTCCGCATCCTCACGTCGGTGCACCGCGAAGAGGGGCGCGCCGTTCCGATCCTGCACGCGCCGGTCGAGCTCGCGCCGGTGGTGGTCGAGGACGACGCGGATCTCGGCGTCGGGAGCATCGTGCTCCCGGGCGTGCGCATCGGGCGGGGAGCGCAGATCGGCGCGGGCGCCGTGGTGACGAGGGACGTTCCTCCTTACGCGGTGGTCGCCGGCTCGCCGGCGCGCGTCTTGCGCGAGCGGCCATGAGCGATCTGTCGATCGTCGTCTTCGCCTTCGACGAGGAAGAGAACATCGCCGCCGTGCTCGGCGAGCTGGGGGCCTGGCTCGACGCGCACGAGCCAGGCGCCGAGATCGTGCTCGTCGACGACGGCTCGCGCGACGGCACGAGCGCCGCCGCGGCGAAGGCCTTGGCCGGCCGGTCTCACCAGCTCGTGCGTCACGAGAAGAACCGCGGGATCGGCGCCGCGCTGAAGAGCGGCGTGCGCGTCGCGCGTGGGCGGTGGGTGACGTTCCTCCCCGCCGACGGGCAGATCGAGCCGCAGGCCATCGGCACGCTCCGGGACGAACAGCGACGCACGGGCGCGGCGGTCGTGTTCAGCGTCTACGACGATCGCAACGACGGCCTCGACCGCAAGGTGTTCTCGTTCGGCGTGCGCGCGCTGATCTTCGCCGTGCACGGCGTGCGCATGCGGAGCGACGGGCCTTATCTCTTCGAGAAGGCGCTCTTCGATCCCGATGCGCTGCCGCCGGACTCGTTCTTCCTCAACTTCGAGTTCCCGATCCGCATGCTCGCGGCGCGCACGAAGACGAGCCGCGTGACGATCCGATGTCGGCCTCGCCGCGCCGGTCAGAGCAAGAGCACGCAGTGGCATCGCATCCTCGGCGTGGCGCGCGAGCTCGTCGATCTGCGCGTGCGCAGGACGCGCGAGCGCGTGAGTCGCTTGTCTCGGGCTCGCGCGCGGGAGACACTCGGCGGGCGGCGATGAAGCTCCTCTGCGAGACGCGGCCGGCGTACGCGTACGTGGGCGCCACCGGCCCGGTGGGCATCTCGGAGGCCGCTTCCCTGCGCGAGACCGCGGCCGAGCAAGCGCGCACGCACGACTCGATGCGATTGTTCCTCGATCTGCGCGACGCCGAGGTCACGCGCGAGGCGCGCGACGCGATCCTCGCGTGGGCCCGCGCGCCCCATGCGAACGCGACGGCGATGGTGACGCTCGACGAGCTCTTCGTCGCCGAGGTGAACATGGCCGCGCTCGCGTCGGGCGCGCGCGTGCGTGGCTTCGGCGGATCGAGCGACGCGCACCGCTGGCTCACGCGTGGCTCGATGGCCAAGACGCCCTTCGACGGCGGCTCCTCGCGCCCGCCGCCGATCGACGCGGCGACGCGACGCGCGGCGCTCCTCGGTCAACCGCTCGATGCCGCCGCCCGCCCGCGCAGCCCGAGCGCGGGCTCGATGCCCGCGGTCCCACGTGCGCCGACGGCGACCTCCGAGCGCCCGACGCAGCGCGGGATGCCGCGCCCCAAGCGCGACGACGAGACCTGAGGCCGCTCAGCCGATCGCGCGCGTGATGGCGCGGGCCGCGGCGTCCACGATCTCGGCCGCGCGCGGCACGACGCCGCCCATGGTGAAGAAGCCGTGGATCATCCCCGGCTCGTACACGAGCTCGGTCGGCACGCCGCTCTCGCGCAGCTTCGCCGCGTAGGCCTCGCCCTCGTCGCGCAGCGGATCGAAGCCTGCGATCGTGATCCACGCGGGCGGCAGGTCGCGGTGATCGGCGGCGAGCAGCGGCGAGCCGCGCGGATCGAGCTCGTCGGCCTTCGAGCGCAGGTAGCGCGCCATGAACCACTCGATGAGCTCGTGCGAGAGCAGATAGCCCTCGCCGAGCAGGCGATGCGACGCGCTCTGCCGGCGCAGATCGGTCGCGGGATACACGAGGAGCTGCAGGCGTGGAACGGGCACGCTCGGATCGCGCCTCCGCTCGTCACGCAGCGCGAGGCAGACGGCGGCCGAGAGGTTCCCGCCGGCACTGTCGCCTCCGATCGCGACGCGCTCGGGATCGCCGCCCAGCCTGCGCGCGCTCGCGAGCACCCACTTCGTCGCGGCGAGCGCGTCCTCGAAGGGGACGGGGAAGCGGTGCTCGGGCGAGAGCCGGTAGTCCACGGCGACCACGATCGCGCGCGATCGCGCCGCGAGCCGACGCACCACGCGATCGTGCGACGCGAGCGAGCCGATCACGAAGCCTCCGCCGTGTAGGTACACGAGGAGCGGCAGCGGCCGCGGGGCCTCGACCGGCACGTACACGCGGGTCGCGATCGCGCCGTGCGGCCCGTCGATCGTGCGATCCACCACGTGGGCCATCGGCTCGAAGGCCACGTCGGTCAGCGCCGTGTTGGCGTCCATGCCGGCACGGGCGCGCGCGGTGGTCTGGCGCTCGAGCGGCGGAAGTCGCGCGGCGGCGCGGACGACGGCAGCCACGTACGGATCGAGCGATTCACCGCGGTCGTTGCGTGGGAGCGCGCGCCGGCCCCGGAGGCGCACGCTCGCGCCGACGACGGCCCGGGCAGCCATGGACACGGCACGATCGGCGAGATTCCCGCGCACCCCCCGAGGGTAGCCAGGCCCGCCCCGCGCGGACAGGCCTCACCGAGAGGGCGGTACGGACCGACCCGGGCGCGGATCCCTGATCGTTCGCGCCAAACGGTGGTAGTGTGGAGCGGTCTCTCGATGCCCTCGCCGCTGCTCGGGTACAACAACAACGTCCGCCACCACGGCAAGGTCTTCCACATCCAGACGGAAGACTCGGGCGTGCAGCACGCGCACATCTTCACGCATCTGTTCGCCGACGGCGGGCGGATCATCGCGACGAAGAAGACGAGCTACCAGAAGCACCTCGGCTCCGACCGCTTCGCCGAGGTCGTGAAGAAGCTCATGCAGGCGCAGCACAAGGCGATGTTCATCGCGCTGCGCGACGGCCTCTTCGACGACGACGAGCTCGCCGGTGCGCGCGAGTTCGCCGCCCGCGAGATCGTGGTCGAGGACGAGACACCTCGCGCCGCGGAGGGCCCGTCGGCGCCGGTCGACGTCGACGCGCTCGAGCGCGCGGCGGCGGGCTACGACGGGGGGAACTTCGCCGATCGCGTCCCGGAAGAGCCGGCGCGCGCGGCCGGCATCACCAGCGTGGGGCTCGACTCGAGCCCGGGGATCGCGCCGGCGACCCCGCGCCGCACGTCTTCGTCCGCGACGTTCCCGCGCCCCGACGCGGCCGCGGCGTCGCCCCCGTCCTCGCGGACCTCGGGGCGCTACGGCGTGACCGCGCCGGTGGCCCCGCGTGCTGCGGCGCCCGCGCCCGTGAAGGAGCCCTCGAAGCCGCGCACCGAGTCGCTCTTCGGCCAGGATCTCTTGAGCGACAAGTCGCTCGACGAGGTGATCCTGAGCTACCTCGCCGACGAGCTCGACGAGAAGAAGTAGCGCCGCGAGGCTCCCTTGCGGATCGGCATCGATCTGGGCGGTACGAAGGTCGAGGGCATCGTGCTCTCGGACGCGGGCGCGATCGTCCGACGCGAGCGCGTGCCGACGCCGCGCGGGCGGTACGAGGACGTGATCGACGCGGTGGCGGGGCTCGCCCTGCGCCTCGGCGAGGGCGAGCGTCTCTCCGTCGGAATCGGCACGCCGGGATCGCTCTCGCCACGCACGGGCCTTCTCCGGGGCTCGAACACGGTGATGCTCAACGGCCGCCCGCTCGATCGGGATCTCGCCGCGGCGATCGGCCGCCCCGTGCGCATCGCGAACGACGCCAACTGCTTCGCGCTCTCGGAAGCGAGCGACGGAGCGGCCGCGGGCGCGAGCATCGTCTTCGGCGTGATCGTGGGGACGGGCTGTGGTGCGGGCGTGGTCGTCGACGGGCGCGCGCTCGTGGGGCGACACGCGATCGCCGGCGAGTGGGGGCACAACCCGCTTCCGTGGGCCGAGCCCGGCGAGCTTCCGGGCCCGGCATGCTACTGCGGCAAGCACGGCTGCATCGAGACGTGGCTCAGCGGGCCCGGCGTGGCGCGCGATCACGAGGCACACACCGGCGAGAAGCGATCGGCGCACGAGATCGCCGAGCGCGCGTCGAGCGATCCGGCGGCGGCCGCGACGATCGCGCGCCTCGCCAGCCGCATGGCGCGCTCCCTCGCGACGATCGTCGACGTGCTCGACCCCGAGGTGGTCGTGCTCGGTGGCGGGCTCTCGAACGTCGCGGCGCTCTACGACCAAGTGCCGCGCCTCTGGGGGCAGTGGGTGTTCAGCGACGAGGTCACGACGCGGCTCGTGCCGCCGATGCACGGCGACTCGAGCGGCGTGCGCGGCGCGGCGTGGCTCTGGCCGCGCTGACGCGCTCGGTGCGACGTCACCCCGTCGGGTGACATCGGCGTGCGCCCTCGCGCGAGCCGGACGCTCGCAGCGGTAAAGCTCGACAGCGCACGCGGCGCGTGGTCTCCCTCGCCGCGATGAACGGACCGAGCAGTGAGCCCCAGGCCTCGAAAGGCTCGCGCGAGATGGCCGCGCTCTACGATGCGCTCGAGGGCGACTACGACCGCTGGACCGCGTGGCTCGACCGAGCGCTGCTCGGTCGCATGCGCGAGGACCTGCTGCGCGACGCGTCGGGCGAGGTGCTCGAGGTCGCGATCGGGACCGGCAAGAACCTCGCGTACTACCCGCGCAGCTGTCGCGTGACGGGCCTCGACCTGTCGGGGCGATCGCTCCCGCGCGCCGCGCGCGAGGCGGCACGGCACGGCATCGCGTTCGCCGCCGAGCGCGGGGACGCGTCGTCGCTCGCGTTCGACGCCGGCCGCTTCGACACCGTCGTCTGCACCGTCGCGGGCTGCACGTTCGACGATCCCCTCACGGTGTACCGCGAGATGCGTCGCGTGTGCCGGCCCGGCGGTCGCGTGCTCTTCCTCGAGCACGTGCGCCCCCGCTCGCCGGTGCTGCGCGCGTTCTGCCGCTCGATCGCCGAGCAGATCTGGCGCACGCTGCGCTGCGATCCGAACCGCGACACCGAGCGTACGATCGAGGAGGCGGGCCTGCGGATCACGAAGCGCCACGCCGTCGTCGGCGAGATGTTCGTGCAGCTGGTCGCCGAGCCCTGAGCGCTTGCGCGCCCGCCAGCGGGCCCCACGCACGGGGTCTGCGCCCGCGCGGCGGACCCTCCCGCCGAGATCACTCGGTGGGAAGCACGCTCTCGGCGGGTGGGGGCGGAAGCACGACGTCGTCGAGCGAGGGAACCGACGTGTACCCGGCCGGCGTGATCGGGGGGACGGGGACGACCGTGGGCGCCGCGCCCTCCCAGTCTCCGGCATGCGCAGTCATCGCCCACGCGCACGCCCAGAGCGCTTCGTCGCAGATCAGGTCGTAGCGCGCGCGCCGCCCGCATCCCGCCGCGCCGCGCGTCGTGGGCGAGGGCCTCGTGATCTCGACCGCGCCCTCCGGGCACGCGAGCTCGCGGGCGGCGAGCGTCTCGACCGGCGCGACGGCGTGCGCGACGGTGAAGTCGGGCTCGACGACCACCTCGCGCTGCTCGCCGCAGCCACGGACCGAGAGCACCCTCGGTCGGATTGCGCGGATCGACTGGACGTCGTCACAGCCGGACTGCGCCTCGAGCTGCCGCTCGGTGCGGCGATAGCGAGCGGCGATCAGCGGGGCCCGGCCCTCCGCCCCGGGCCCGCGCCTGCATCCGCTGGTGCCCGCGAGCACGAGCGAGGCGAGGAGCGCGGCGAGTGAGGCGCGCCTCATGGCTCGAGCCGACCTTCCTCGAGCTCCTGCGCCAATCGCACCACCTCGCGGCGCAGCGCGGGCGTCACGCGCGCGTGGCCGCGGTCGTCGGTCGCGGTGCCCACGACGTCGATCGTCGCCCGGCCGTCGGCGTGGCACTGCACGACGAGCGTCGCACGCTCGGGGTCGCGCCTCCCCGCCGGGGTCCGCGCGGTGACGCCGAAGGCGCCGAAGGCCGCGTCGGAGAAGTCGATGGTGTAGCCGAGGTCACGCGCGCGAGAGAGAAGCCGCTCGAAGCCCTCGGTCGTGGGCCCACCCGCCATCGGAAAACCGACGCGCGGCATCTCCGAGGCGCGGCCGCAGCCGCACGCCGCGACCGTCAGCGTGATCGCGAGCCACGCGACGCGGGCGCGCGGGCTCACCACGAGCCTCCGAGCGCGAGACCGGCGCCCTCGCCCGAGGCCCAGGGCAAGACCGCGAGCACGTCTCGCGACACGAGATCCTCGGTGTGCCCGTGCACGGCGACGAGCGTGAGAATCAGCCCCAGGATCTGCGGCGCGAGGCTCGAGAGCCCGACGACGATCGGAACCGCGGTCGCGATGTGGTCCCCGTGAAAGTGCACCGTGCCCAGCACGACGCCCCCGGCGAGCGGAACCAGCGCGAACGGCGCCGTCCCGCACTCCATGCGGGTCGCGGGGAAATAGTCGGCGCAGTTGCCCGCGGTGACGTCGAGCGAGGCGACGATGACGTTCATCGCCATGCCGAGGCTCAGCATCACGACGCCGGCCGTGAGCAGCGGCATGTCGTGCCCGACCAGGAGCACCGGTCGGCCGAGCGTCCCCGCGGGCGGCTCGGTGGGCCAGAAGAGCGGCCGCCCGTCGCGGCCGAGCGAGCCGGACACGTCTCGGGAGCTGCTCGGCGCGCGTGGCGGCTGCGCGTACGCCGGTGTCGACGCGGCCAGGCTCAGCGCGATCGCCAGCATGCACCCACGGAGCGCGCCACCCACCCCGAGAGGATTGCCGGAACCGCGGTCGCGGTCGAGATCAGAACGATTGGACCGAGGCGATCCACGTCCCGAGCGCCACCGTGAGCACGCAGGCGATCGCGGCGCCGAGGAAGACGCGGGCGGCGATGCGGCGCACCTGCGCGGCGCGCGGCGGAGCGACGAGCCCCGCGAGCCCGGCGCCGATCGCGGAGACGAGCGCGATCCACGCGAGGTGCTCCTTCGTCTCGAAGAGCAGCCCCTCGCGCACGTGCGCGCGGAACAGCTCCGGCTTCACCTGCTCGCGGTACTCGGGGTAGATGGCGAGGCCGAGCCCGAATGCGAGCGCGACGAGCGCGAGGGAGGCCGCGAGGGAGAGGCGCCCGTTGCGAGAGAGCGGCTTGCCGCTCCAGAGAATCAGCGGCGGATGGAGGAGCGCCGCCATGGCGAGGACGCCGACGTGACCGTGGATCGCCTCGAGCAGCGTCAGCGTCATGGCCACGCGAAGGTCAGCGCGATCGCGACCGCGAGGATCGGGAAGGCCGCGCGCAGCGCCCACCGCTCCAGCGCGTCCACGCGGGCCTCGGTCCGAGCGAGCTCGGCCGTGACGAGGCCGGTGACCACGGCCACGAAGAGGGCGATGACGAGCGCGAGATGGAAGTTGATGCGCTGCTCGCGCAGGATCACCGCGGGCGTTCCGGCGCCGATCACCACGTGGAACCAGCCACGCCCGGCCACGTAGCCGAGCGCGCCGCCCAGGGCGCCCGCGATCCCGCTCGCCGCGAGGCGGCGGGCACCGAGCTCGACCGGCGTCACGGCTCCGGCTCCTCTCGATCGCTCGGGGCGCGCGGCTTGGGAGGCTGCTTCGCGGGAGCGCCGAGCCACGTCACGAGCGCTGCGGTCGCGCCGGTTCCGACCGCGCCGATCACGAAGAGCAGCTGCACGAGCATCGCCGAGCTCGGCGTGCGGGCGTGGGCATCGCTGCGTGGGGAAGGGGGCCGAGTCATGCGAAGGGCAACGCCTCCCCGTAGAGGGCGACCGACGCGTACGCCGCCGCGAGCGTGGCGAGGACGGCGAGCGCGCCCATGCCGGCGCGGGCCCGCGCCGAGGGCAGCACCTCGGCCGCGAGGAAGGCGAGCAAGAGCACCGCCACCGCGACGGGCGCGAACGCCTCGAACGCGCCGACCGACTCGTCACCCCACCAGGCGACGATCGCGTAGGGGCCGGCGCCCAGCACGAGGGCGATCGCGACACGGAGCGGCGTCGCGAGCGATCGGAGCGCCTCTCGCGATCGGCCGCTCCGCGCGGTGGCCACGACGACGGCGAGGAGGAAGGACACGACGATCGCGATGGAGACGGGCACCCACGTCGCCGCGCGGATGCGGCGCGCGAGCACGTGGTGGAGCGTGAGACGAGAGAGACCGTCGTCCTCCAGCTGGCCCAGCGCGCCCTCGAGGTCGCCGCTCTCCATCCGGACGCGCGCCATCGACTCGCGCACGAGATCTCGGTCCGACGCCGGCACGCTCGGGTCCGCCAGCGCGGCCTCCCAGGCGCGCAGCGCTCGCTCGGTCTCACCGAGGCGCGACCAATCCCCGGCGACCGCGAGCCGTGCTTCGCCGCGCACGAGGCACGGGGGCATCGCGTCGGTCGTCTCTTCGAACGCGGCGACGACCGACGCCGTGCGCTCGCTCGGATCCCGGTGCTGGAACGCGAGCAGCGCCGCCAGGGGCCGGAGCTCGTCGTCGCTCCGCGCCTCGAGCCACTCCACCCGCGCGCGCGCTCGGCTCGCGAGCCGCGATCCGGGCGCGCTCTGCATCACCGCGCGGTAGTCGGCGAGGGCCTCCGCGGGCCGCGCCTCGCGCTCGGCGGTCTGCGCGGCCGCCATCGACGCGGCCGCGTCCGCCGTGGGCGCTTGGGCTGCCGCCGGGAGGGCGACCAAGACCGCCGACACGGCCCACGCCGCTCTCCACGCGCCGGTCGACGCCCTCGACGAGCGCGCGCGCATCGTCACTTCGTGTAGGTCATCTGATCGATCACCGAGTTGGTGAGCGCGTCGTACGCGGTCAACTGCAGCGAGCGATCCTGGATCTCGAGGATCAGGTAGGCGCGGACGCTCAACGCGTGACGCGTCTCCGGGCAGTCGGTGTTCACGGAGTAGAGCGGCGCGCCGGCACCGGCGGCGACCATGTAGATGGTGCCCGAGGGGATGCCGCCCGCGGCGATCACCGGCACCGCGTTCGCGCCTTCGCTGGCGACGTGGCCGCCGCCGGAGTCGAACCCGAAGATCGGCGCCGAGCGCTCGTACTCGTGGTTGTGACCGTTGAAGACCATGTCGACGTGGTACTGGTCGAACACCGACTGCCACGCGGCGCGGAGATTCGTGTCCGGCGGGCGGCCCGCCGTGCACGTGTACATCGGCTGGTGGTGGGTCACGAAGACCCACGGCGTCTGCGCGCGATCGACCGCCGCGAGGTCGGCCGAGAGCCAGGCGGCCTCCTGGCCGCCGATCACGCTGCTGCGGGTGACGGTGTCGTTGAGCACGATGAAGTGCGCGTTGGCGTAGTCGAACGAGTACCAGTCCTCGCCCTGACCGATCTCGCCGTCGGAGACGTCCTGCGGGAGCGCGAACTGGACGAGATAGTTCACCGAGAGCAGGTCGTGGTTGCCGTTCGCCATCATCATCGGGCGCGTGGCGAGGAAGTCCTGCGTGTCGAACGCGCCGTCGACCTGCGTGAAGAACTGGTTCCACTCACCCTGGTTCGGCCCGGCGACGACGGCGTCGCCGCTGAAGAGCTGGAAGTCGACGGCGCGATCCGAGAAGTGGTGCTGGGTGATCGCCCACGCGTTGTCCTCGTAGCCGCGGCTGTCGCCCGTGACGCCGAACGTGTACGGCGCGGTCGAGCCCACGACCGGAGCCGTGGAGAACGAATAGACCTGGCTCCAGTGCCCGGGGCCGCCGACCTTGTAGAAGTACTCGGTGTCCGCGCTCAGGCCGCAGACGTGGGCCTCGTGCACGATCTCGAAGCCTCCGGGCGACGACGACGCGCGGAAGCGCATGAAGTGGCCTTCTTGGCGCGTCACGCCCGACCCGGCGTCGTCGGCGGCGGCGACCGCCGCCATGTCGGTGCCGAAGAGGACCGAGGAGGCGAGCGTGCCGAGCCCCGTGTGCCAGTTGATGGCGAACGTGGTGTCGGTCGGGCCCGCCCAGCTCGTGTGGATGTGGTCCGGCTCGGGGGTGTCGCCGAACACGTCCATGCCCATCCCGGTCTCGGTGACGGTCGGCGTCGAGACGGCGTAACCGCAGCCCGTCGGCGTGTACGTGAGCTGCGTCTGCAGCACGGGCCCCGTATCCGCGTTGGTGTCGGGCAGATCCGCGTCCTCGATCGGCTCGCTCGCGTCGTCGTTCGGGTTGCCGGCGTCGGCCACCGTGGCTCCGGTCGTCTCGCAGCCCGGGGCGGCGACGATCGAAGCGAGGCAGAGCGCGAGAAGGAGCGTATTGCGGTTCATGGATGTCACCTCAGATGCCCGTCGTGATCTGGAGCCAGAAGATGTCGTTCGAGACGCCGCGGAACGTCTGCCCGGCGATGACGGCGTCCTCGCTCTCGCGGTTGAGCTGGTAGTTGATGCCGAGGCGGACCTGGTTCTGGCCGGTGGGGAACCAGTTGATGCCGAAGGTCAGGCGCCAGCGCGTCGGCGGGTTGTCCGCGTCGGAGTAGCTGGGCGGAGGAAGATAGCCGGGCGAGCCGGGGCCTCCACCGAAGAGCGGATCGGAGGCGCTGTAGGGCGAGTTCGCGTCCACCCAGTCGGCGCGGAAGAGCAGCTCGAAGTCCATCAGCGAGAACGGCAGGTCGGTGAGGAAGCGCGGGAGCACGTACTGGAGCTGGAGCGACGCGCCGCGCGAGACGAAGTCGAGCGTGTTGACCGTGACCTGCATGGGCTGCCCGGTCGGCGTCGTCGTGCCGTCGGGCACGCCCTGGCAACCGTTGCTGTCCGCGAGGAAGAACGCGCCGTGCTGCCCCTGCTGGGTCGCCGTCGAGGTGGGCGTCGCGAGCGTCACGGGGTTCGGCGTGCCGGACGCGCCGTTCCGGAACCAGACGAAGGCGCCCTCGACGAAGAGGCCTTCCCAGCGGAAGTCGAGGTCGACGGTGAAGCCGCGGTTCCAGTTCTGCCGGTCGTCGCAGTTCGAGTACGCCGCGAAGGCGACGTTGGCGCGCGGGATGTGGTTGCGCGCGAGGTCGTTCTCGCGGTCGGCGCCGACGGGCATGCCGAGCGCGTAGAGCGTGAAGCGCGCCGAATAGAGGAAGACGTTGTCGTTGTTGAGCGCGATGTTCGGGCCGCGGCCGTTGAACATGCCGAGCTGGTACTCGAAGACCGGCAACATGGAGCTGGGCGAGAGGTCGCCGATGCGCCCGAAGATCTGGAAGCCGACGTCGCGCGGCGCGAGATAGCGGATGAACGTGCGATCGGGCGAGACCGGCACGAAGAGCGGGCGGTCGAGGAACGCCAGGTTCAGCTCGTTGTAGCGATACGCCTGCAGGAACGGGACGATGAACTGCCCGACGCGGAACTGGAGCCAGTCGGCCGGGGCGATGTCGACGAACGCGTCTTGGAGCGCGGGCGTCTGCAGCATCTCGAGCTCGAGGCGCGCGCGCAGCCAGCTGAACAGCTGCGCGCGGATGCCGATGCGGGCGCGCTGCACCCAGAACGTGTCGTCGACGATGCCCGCGTTCACGCCCTCGGCGGGGTTGTCGAGGCGCTGGATGTAGCCGGGCTGCACGAAGCCCGTGAGGTCGAGCCAGCGGTGATCGTCGAGAAAGGGGCGGCGCTCCGTGCTCGTGGGCGCGGGCGTCGTCGTCGTCGTCGCGGTGGTCGTCGTCGTGGTGGTGCTGGTCGTGCCGTCGGGATTCGTGGTCGTCGTGGTCGTCGTCGACTCTTCGGGCTCGGGCGGCGTGGCCGCGGGATCGACCGGCGCGTTCGCCTCGAGCACCCGCAGATCGGCCGACGCGAGCGAGGGCACGGCGCCGACGAGGACGAGAGCGAGCGCGAGCGCGCGGAACGACATCGCGCAGCACCTTCGATCACTCGCGCGAGGGAGCCGTGACGCGCATGTGTCCGCCGTGTGACGAAGCCGGCGAGCGCCCCCTCAGCCCTGGGTGGTCACGGGGCCCGGGCCGCTCAGCCCTGGGTGGTCACGGGGCCCGGGCCGCTCAGCCCTGGGTGGTCACGGGGCCCGGGCCGCCGCCGCCGCCGCCGGTCGGGCGCGGCGGGCGCGGGCCGCGCTCCACGTGGATCTCGGTGCGGAAGGCGAACGCGCTCTCCCCCTCGCCGACGCGGCACTCGATCACGAAGGTGCCCGGCTGCGCGAACGTGTAGCTCGCCGCGTAGACACCCGGCGTGCCGGTGGGCGCCGCCTCGACCAAGCCGCCCACGCGGCGTCCGTTCTCGAGGATCGCGAGCCGTGGCGGCGCGGCAGGCAGCGGGTCATGCTCGTCGATCGTCGCCGTGATCATCACGGGCTCCCCGGAGCGCGGTGCGGGCGCCACCACGATCGCCTCGCGCCGCGGCGCGGCCGTCGGCCCTTCGTAGGGCGTGATCCGCGCGCCGCCGGGCGCGTCGCCCACGAGCATCGCCAGCGCGCGATCGTAGTCGGCGCGCGCCGCGTCCTCGTGACCGGCCGCGCGCTCGCGATCGCCCATCTCGACGAGCTCGCTGGCCGCGCTGCGGCGGATGCGGAGCGCGTCGGGATCGTCGGGGCTGCCGGCGAGCAGCGCGTCCGTCGTGGCGAGGACTCCGTCGGGGCCTTCCCATCGATGCTGCGCGAGCGCCTCCTCGGCGCGCTTCACCTGCTCGGCGCGCACCTGCGCGGTCGCGGGATGGGCCGAGGCGCGCGGCCAGAGCATGACGAAGAAGACGACGAGCGCGCCGAGGATGAACGACGTGACGAGCACGAGGACGGAGGGCCCGCCTTCGCTGGGCACTTCGTCGTCCGGAATCGGCTCGTCCGAGGGCGACGACGCGCGCGGCTCGCCGCTCGCGACGGGCGGCAGCCTCGTGATGGCGCTCAGCTCGCTGGTGCGCGGCCGCCCGAACTCCACGCCCGCGCGCGCGGCCGCTTCGGCGAGCGCTTCGGCGAGCGCGTTCGCGTCCGCGTAGCGATCGGCCGGGCTCTTGGCGAGCGCGCGCATCACGACGTCGGCGATGGCGTACGGGATCGGCGGGCCGCTTCGCGCGACGAGCGGCGGCGGTGGCTGCTGCAGGTGCTTGATCAGGAGTCCCGCCGGCGAGCTCGCGTCGAAGGGCAGCACGCCTGCGAGCATCCGGTAGGCGAGCACGCCGAGCGAGTACACGTCGCTGCGCGCGTCCACCGGCAGCCCCGAGGCGGCCTCGGGCGAGATGTAGAGCGCGGTCCCGAGCACGAGGCCCGCCGCCGTCAGACGGATGGCCTCGTCGAGCGCGGCGCGGCGCGCGATGCCGAAGTCGAGCACCTTCACGAAGTCGGGATCGCGGTTCTTCCGCACGAGGATCACGTTCTCGGGCTTGATGTCCCGATGGACGACGCCCTCGTCGTGCGCCGCGCCGAGCGCGAGCGCGATCTGCTCGAGGATGTGCAGCGTGCGCGGCAGCGCGAGCACCGGCTCGGCGCGGAGGAGATCGGCCAGCGTGATCCCTTCGAGCAGCTCCATCACGAGGTAGAGAGAGCCGTCGGGCAGGCGCCCCGAGAGAAAGACGCGCACCACGTTCGGATGGTCGATCGCGCCGCCGAGGCGCCCCTCGCGCTCGAAGCGCTTGGCCGCGTCGGCGCTCGCCGCGAGATCCGGGTGGAGCAGCTTGATGGCGACGTCGCGCCCGACGCTGAGCTGCCGCGCCCGATAGACGGCGCCCATGCCGCCCTCGCCGATGCGTCGGTCGATGCGGAACTGCCCGAGCAAGACGGTGCCGACCAAGGGGTCGCTGGGGGCCGGGGCCGCGATCGCGACGAGCGGCGTTCCGTCGTTGCGACAGAACGTGGCGTCGTTCCCGTAGCGGGCTCCGCATCTCGGACAGAGCCTCGTGGCGTGCGCGTCGTTCACGGGCCGTGCGGGAGACTACCGTGCTCCGCGAAAGACCGCCGCAATCCGCCGACGCGCTATTCGCCCGCCGGCTCCAGCGTGAAATGGACCGTCGTCCCGCGGCCCGGCTCGCTCTCGACCCAGGCCCGTCCTCCGTGGCGATGCGCCACGCGCTGGACGGTGGCGAGGCCGATGCCGGTGCCCTCGAACCGATCGGGCTCGTGATAGCGCTGGAACGGAGCGAAGAGCTTGCGCGCGCTCTTGGCGTCGAAGCCGACACCGTCGTCGCGGACGAAGAAGCTCGCGTGGCCGTTCTCGATCGCGCGCCCGACGCGCACGTGCGCCTCGGCGCGCCCACGCGTGAACTTCCACGCGTTGCCGAGCAGGTTCTCGAGGAGGATCGTCACGAGGCCCTCGTCGCCGCGCGTCACGAGCGCGGGGTCGATCTCGAGCACGACGTTCCGGTCGGGATGCGCGGCGCGCAGGCGCTCGCCGATCGTCCGCGCGAGCGCGCCGAGATCGACGGGCTGCACCGTGGTCGGCGCCTGCCCCAGGCGCGAGAGGCGCAAGAGGTCCTCGATGAGCTTCTCCATGCGCTGGGTCGACTGGGTGACGTGGGCGAGGTGCTCGCGCGCGTCTTCCGGCAGCGTGAGCGCGAAGTCCTCGAGCACGAGCTGCGTGAAGCCCTGGATGCTGCGCAGCGGCGCGCGCAGGTCGTGCGCCACCGAGTAGCCGAACGAGCCGAGCTCTTGGTTCGCCGTCTCGAGGGCGCGCTTGGCACGCGCCAGCTCGCGCTCGGTGCGCCGCAGCTCGGTCACGTCGCGCATGATCGCGGAGATGCCCGTGACGACCCCGCGATCGTCGTGGATCGGCGACATCGTCGCCCAGACCTCGACGATCGATCCGTCGCGGCGCATGCGGGGGGCCTCGAGCTCGTGGACGACGCCGCGTTGGACCTGCGCCTCGGCCGTTCGACGCGGCGTGGGGTCGGCGTCCGGCGGCAGCAAGCGATCGATCGGCTGTCCGATCATCTCCGCCGCCGTCCATCCGAAGAGGCGCTCGGCCCCCTCGTTCCAGCTCGTCACGATCCCGTCGAGCGTCCGCGTGAGGATCGCGTCCGCCGAGTCCCGGACGATGACGGCCGGGTCGCCGTGCTCGTGCGTGACGTCGAGCGAGAGCACGCAGACGCCTTCCGGCACCGGCACGAATCGCAGCGCGTAGACGATGCGCGCGCCGTCGGGGAAGACGAAGTCGTTCTGCATCCGGCCGGGCACGCGATCGACGAGCGCGCGGCGGAGCATGGCGAACATCGGCGTCGCCTCGATGCCCGGGTAGCACTCGCTCATCGTGCGGCCGATCAGCTCGTCGCGGGTGCGACGCGACTGCGCGACCAACGCGTCGTTCACGTAGACGTAGCGCAGCTCGCGGTCGACGATCTGGCAGCCCTCGAGCAGGGCGTCGAGGATGGCGCGGTCCACGACCATGCGCTCATCGTACGCACGAGCGGCCCTCGGGGTCACGCCCGCCCCCGTCGAGACCGGCGGGCCGAGTGTTCAGCCGACGTCGGTCTCCACGGCGTCGAAGGTCAGCTCGAGCTCCACGGTGCTCGCGAGCCAAGTGACGAGGAACGCGCGAAACGCCGCCTTGCCGCGCGCGGCCGCGTCGGCGCCGGCGGCGCCGAACGTGTGCCCGGCCGAGTCGCGCAGCGAGACCTCGTCCTCCTCGGAGAGCGCGATCGAGCGCGCCTCGACCCCGAGCGCGCGGCGATCGGCGATGCGAGAGAGCAGACGCGTCATCACGCGCCGCCCGCGGAGCTCGACCGGGACCTCGCGGGTCGCCGACGACGGATCCTCCGAAGGGGGAATCGTCGAAGGCAGGGGCCGCTTACTGCGCAGGCGCACGTTCGAATTGTTCCGCGCTTCGATCGAAAGCGCAACGAAACGACGACGAGCCCGTACGATTCGAGGCGGGGCGCGAGCGCACGCATCGCAGCGCCACACGCAGCGGGCCGCGACGAGGAGCGCGGTCAGTGCGTCGCGCGCGCCGGCGTCGAGGCGAGGGTGCGGGCACGATCGGCGAGCGCCGCGTCGTGCTCGTGAGCGACGTGCGCCTCGAGCACGCGTCGAGCCGCCACGGTGCCGATCGCCCCGAGCGCTTCGATGGCGCGCTCCCGCGTGCCCCGGTCGGGACTGCGGAGAAACTCGCGGATGGGGCCGATCGCATCGGCGCCCGCGGCGCTCGCCAGCGCCTCGATGGCCTCGCGGACGACGGCCGCCGGCTCGGCGGGATCGTGCATCACGCGCAGGAGGAAGGTGCGCGCCTCGGCGCTCGTGAAGGCGCCCACCGCTTCGACCGCGCGCAGGCGCGCAGGCGCGATCACGCTCGGATCGTCGTGAATCGCGATGAGCACCGGGACCGCGCCTTCACCGAGCGCGCGAACGTCCGCGAGCGTCGGCGCATCCTCGAACCCGGAGAGCATCGCGACGAGCGCGTCGCGTGAGGGCGCCGCCGCGTCCTGGGCCCGAACGGGCCGAGGAGAGAGAGCGAAGACGATGCCGATCACCACGAGCGCGCGATGCACGCCGTCAGTCTATCACGCGCCCGCGCCGCGCTCGGGCGCCTGCGCTATATTCTCACCGTGATCCTCCGTACCGAGACCGTCGAGCAGTCCATCGACGGTGACGAGCGCGCGGTCTTCGTCAAAGACGTCATCATGACGGCCGGGCCGCACCCCCTCGGCATGGTCCGCAAGCGAAAGGCCGGCCGGCGAACGTCGCGCGGCGCCATCCTGCTCGTCCACGGGTTCGGCCAGAACCGTTACACGTGGCACAGCACCAAGCGCTCGTTCGTGAACTACCTCGCGAACGACGGCTGGGACGTGTTCAACCTCGATTTGCGCGGCCACGGCCGCAGCCGTCGCTTCGGCGCGCCCCGGCCGCGCCTGCTCGACGAGTACATCCGCGAAGATCTGCCGGCGTTCGCGCGCGAAGCGATGGAGCTCTCCGGCGAGCGCTCGTTCTTCCTGATGGGCCACTCGATGGGTGGCCTCATCAGCTACAGCGTCGCCGGTAGCTCGCTCAAGGCGCACGCGCGCGGCGTGATCACGCTCGGCTCGCCCTACCGCTTCGGGCAAGGCTCCGCGCTGCTCCTCTTGCTGCGCGAGATCGCCGGCGTGGTCGGCTTCACCGGGGCGTTCGACAGCAACCTGCCGCTGCCCGTGCGCGCCGTCGGCAACCACTTCAAGAAGCGTCGCGCGTTCTGGGACTCGCGTCTCATGCCCATCCCGATCCGCGGCTGGCGCCCGGGCGCGCTCGAGCGCGAGGTGCTCGACGAGTACCTCGCCCGCACGTTCGAGCACACGAGCCTCAAGGTCGCGCTCGACATCTTCCGCGCGGGGCGCGAGGAGGGCTGGAAGAGCGTGGACGGAATGATCGACTACGGGATGGCGTTCGAGATGCTCGACCGGCCGCTCCTCGTGATCGCCGGCACGGAGGATCACCTCGCGCCGCCGAAGTCCGTGAAGCCCGCGTACGACGCGAGCCGCTCGCACGACAAGACGTATCGCGCGTTTCCCTGCGGCCACATCGACATCGTCGTCGGCCGCGAGGCGACCACGACGGTGTGGCCTTGCGTGCGGACGTGGCTCGACGAGCGGGCAGCGCATCAGCCCATGGCCCTGGCCAGCTGAATGGGAAATCCGGGGTCGGGCTCGCGCGTAGACGACGACGTGGAGACCTCCGAAGGCGCGATCGTCGTCCGGCCCAAGCAGGCGCTCGACCTCGAGGAGCCGGATCGCGCGCGTCTGCTCGGTCGCGAGCTGAGCAAGCGCGCCGTCGAGAAGGCGCTCGGGGACGACGCGAGCGACGAGGTGAAGAAGGCGCTCGCGGTGCAGCTCGCCCCGTGGGCCGAGCGCCTCGTGACGTTGCTCGACGATGCGATCCGCATCCCCGGCACGAACGTGAAGATCGGTCTCGATCCGATCCTCGGCCTCATTCCCGGCGTCGGTGACGTCGTGACCGGTGGCAGCGCGGCGGCGCTCCTGCTCCTCGCGCTCAAGGAGCGGATCCCCACGCTCGCGATCGGGCGCATGGTCGTGAACATCGCCATCGACACGGTGGTCGGTGCCATCCCCGTGGTCGGCGACGCGTTCGACTTCGTCTACCGCAGCAACCGCCAGAACCTCGACATCATCAAGCGCTACAAGGCCGACCCGAAGGCGGAGCCGACGACGGCGGACAAGGCGCTCGTGGGTGTCGGCTTGGCGCTCATCGGGATCTCGATCCTCCTGCCGTTCACCGTGGGCGCGGCGATCGGCGCGTGGGTGATGTCGTTCTTCACGTGATCGGGGCCGGCCAAGCCCTGCCCCGAGGCGCGTGGTAGCGTTGTCTCGTGCCCTCGTCCGACTCGCGACGACCGAGCCAGGAAGTGCCGCGGGATCCCCGGCGCTCGACCCGCGAGTCCGTTCCGCCACCTCCGACTGGTGGTGAGCCGCCGCGCCCGAGCTCGCCGTCGTCGGCGCCGAGCGCCGACCCGCGCCGATCGAGCCGCGAGGTCGCGCCGACCGAAGGGCCGCCCCGTCGGATCTCGCGTGAGCTGCCGGCGGTCGACCCGCTCCGGGGCAAGCGCGAGACGAGCGACGCGGGCGTCCCGCTCGTCCGCGCGGCGATGATCCACTCGAACCTCGACGAGCTCGCGGCCCTCGGCCCCGAGACCAAGGCGCTGGTCGAGGTCCGTCTGGATCCGAAGATGCTCGCCGAGATCCGCGACTCGTCGCGCCTGGCGTGGCTGCCGGTCGCCTACGACGTGCTTCTGTCGGAGACGATCGAGCTCGTGCTCGGGCGCACGGCGATGCGGGCTTGGAGCAAGCAGGGGATGCTGCGCATCGCCAAGAGCCCCACGCTCGAGCCCATCCTGCGCTCGGTGAACGCCGTGTTCGGGCTCACACCGCGCGGCTACCTGCGCCGCGCGCCGCAGATCTGGTCGGTGATCTACAAGGACGTCGGTCGCCCCGAGCCGATCCTTCCCGACGACGAGAACCGCGCCGAGCTGCACGTGCACGACGTGCCGGCCGAGGTGCTGCGCAGCCGCGCCTACGTCGTCGCGCTCGAGGGCGGGATCGAGTCTGCGATGACGCTCGCCTCCGTCGAAGGTCGCGTGCGCGTGGACGTGCTCGGCACGAAGCTCGTGTTCGACTGCCGCTGGTGACGGCGCCGGCTGTTGCCGCGAGGCGCTCGTCGGGTAAGCCCGAGGCGTGCGCAGCGCGGGAGACGTGGTCGCGAAGCGATACGTGATCGACGAGAAGATCGCGTCCGGGGGCATGGGTGCCGTCTTCCGGGCCCGCCACGTCGTCAGCCACCGCGTGGTCGCGCTCAAGCTCCTGCATCCCCACGTCGCCCTGGACGCCATCGCGTGCGAGCGGTTCCGCCGCGAGGCACGCGCGCCGGCCGACATCGGCCACTCCGGCATCGTCGAGGTGCTCGACGCCGGCCGCGACGACGACACCGGCGAGCTCTTCCTCGCGATGGAGCTGCTCGAGGGCGAGAGCCTGCGCGCACGCCTCGCTTCCGGCGAGACCTCGCGCGGCGAGGCGCTCGTGCTCGTCGACCGCCTCCTCGAGCCGCTCGCCGCCGCCCACGCGCGTGGCTTCGTCCACCGCGATCTCAAGCCGGAGAACGTCTTCGTCGAGAGCAGCGGCGGCGTGAAGCTGCTCGACTTCGGGATCGCGAAGGATCTCGACGAGAGCGGCGGCACGCAGACGGGCGCGGCTCTCGGGACGCCGCACTACATGCCGCCCGAGCAGATCATGAGCAGCAAGGGCGCGACGCCCGCCTCGGACGTCTGGGCGGCCGGTGCGATGATCTACGAGATCCTCGTCGGCGTGCCGCCGTTCACCGGGCCCACGCCCCACGCGATCGCGGTGCGCGCGTGCTCGACGCCGCACGCGCCCGTGGGCGACGTGGCGACGGACGTGGGGCCCCGTCTCGCCGCGCTCGTCGATCGCGCGCTCTCGAAGGACGCGCGGGCGCGATTCCCGGACGCGGCGGCGTTGCGCGCCGCCTTGCGCGAGGCGATCGCGGGCGATCCCGACACGTCCCAGGCGCGTGTGGAGCTGCGACCCCGCGTCCGCGTCGAGCCGGGACGCGACACGATCCCTTCCGAGCGCCCACCGGCGTCGACGGGCGGCACGTCGTGGCAGCGCGTCGAGGGCGACGGCTTCTCGGTGGCGATCCCGCCAGGCTGGGTCGTCCGGCCGTCGTCGGTGCCGAACGTCGTGCTGCTCCTCGTCGACCTCGCGAGCGAGCACGAGGCGGTCCCCACGCAGCTCCGCCTCAAGCGCGAAGAGTGGCCGGGCGACACGCGCTCGTACGCCGACCTCGGCATCGAGAACATCGCGCGGGTGGGTCGGGTGCTGCGGACCAGCGATGCGATGCTCGCCGACTGGCCGGCGGTGGACATCGAGGCCCTCTACGACGCGCACGAGCCGAGCCACCACGCCCTGCATCGCTGCGCGGCGCGGGCCGGGGTGGGCTGGGTGATGCAGGCGATGGCCGATCCCTCGCGCTTCGCGGACGTCGCGCCGGTCTGGCGGGCCATCCTCGGGACGCTGCGCCTCCAGTCCTGACGGATCCGCGGCCTACCGATCCACCGGGCGCGCGTCTCTGGCATCATGATCTCGGATGGGGCGGGCCGAGCTGGTCATGGTTCGCGAGGCGCTCGAGGGCGTGGTGTCGCCGACGGTGGCGACCACGCTCCTCTTCGAAGCGCTCGAGCGCAGCGGCGGCGCGCCACCGACGACGCTCGAGGCGATGCACGCGTTCGCGCTCGGGCCGCTCGAGCTCGCGGTGCGGCGTCGACTGCGCGAGCAGGATGCCTCGGAGATCCGGGAGCGCATCGAGCAGCTCTTCGCGCGCTCGGGGCGCTCGGGCGACGCGGCGGGGCTCGACGTCGACGTCGACGTGGACCTCGACGGGGACGAGGGCCCCAGCGACGGGACGGCCACCGCGCAGATGACGGTGGTGCGGCGCCCGGTGCCGGTCGTCGTGCTCTCGGCGCGCGAGGAGTTCGCGAGCCGCCTCGTGCTCTGTCTCGGCGAGGACCGCGTTCGCACCGTCGCCGTCGCCGACGTCGCCTCGCTCTCGAAAGCCGTGTTCGCCTACTCGGCGCTCGTCGTCGTGCTCGACGGCCAGTCCCCGGCGGAGGTCGATCGCGAGGCGCTCGTCGCCGGCTTGCGGCGCCTGCCGAACGGCGCGACCACGATCGTGTGGGCGTCCGATGCCGAGGGCGGCGCGCGCCTCTCGGAGATGCTCGACGCGGGAGGCGCCGCCATGGTGACCCTCGGGCGCGCCGACGGAATCGAGCCGCTCCTCGATCTGATCCTGTCGCGCCGCGTCGACTGAGCTCCCGATGGAGGGGGCCGCGTATCGGCCCCGAGGACCGAGCGGCGCCCGTTCCCATCGGGGCAGCGCCGCGGTAGCGTGCGCCTCGATGAAGCTCGACGTCCGGCTCGCTTGCGTTCTGCTCACGCTGCCGCTCGCCGTCTCCTGCCAGCACACGCGCCAGTCCGCGCTCGAGCGCGTCCGCCAGGCGGGCGTGCTGCGCTGGGGCGGCGACATCCAGGGTGGTGAGCCCTACGTGTTCGAAGACCCGGATCACCCGGGGCAGCTCGTCGGCTTCGAGGTCGAGCTCGCCGACGCCATCGCGCGCGAGCTCGGGGTGCGCGCCGAGTTCGTGCAGAACGATTGGTCGAACCTCGTGCCCTCGCTCGATCGAGGCAGCTTCGACATCGCGATGAACGGGCTCGAGGTCACGCCCGCCCGCGCCGACACCGTCCAGTTCACGCGCCCCTACTTCATCTTCTCGGCGCAGCTCGTCGCACGCCGCGACGACACGAGCATCACCAACCTCGAGTCGCTCCACGGGCACCGCGTCGGCACGCTCGCCAACTCGTTCAGCTACGACATCCTCGCGACGCAGGACGTCGAGGTCGTCTCCTACGAGGGTACCGAAGAGCCCTACTCGGATCTCGAAGGGCACCGCGTCGACGGCGTGCTCCTCGACGACATCATCGCGGCTCGCTACGGCCTCGTGCGCCCTTCGCTCCACCTCGTCCAAGACGTGCAGGACGGCTACTACGCGATCGCCTGCCGCCGCGCGGAGAGCGATCTCTGCGAGGCCATCGACGACGCGCTCGCGCACATCGCGCAGTCGGGCGAGGCGCGGCGCATCTTCGCGCGCTGGAACATCGACGGCGAGCGCGAGCAGCGCCTCGTGTCGTGGACCGACGACGATACGCGCACGATGCTCCTCGCGCGCTCGCACGCGACGTTCACGGCGCATCACGCGATGCTCTTCGTCGAGGGCGCCGCGATCACGCTGGGGCTCAGCGCGGCGGCGATGTGTCTCGCGGTGGCGTTCGGCCTCTTGCTCGCGCTGACGCGCATGTACGGGCCCAAGCCCCTCTCGGCGATCGCCACGAGCTACGTCGAGCTGTTCCGCGGCACGCCCGTGCTGCTCCAGCTCTACGTCCTCTACTACGGCGTGATGCCCTGGTTCCGCGCGACGATCGGCTGGGACGGCTACACCGAGTACGACGCCATCGTCGCCGCCATCGTCGGTCTCGGCATCAACTACGCCGCCTACGAGGCCGAGATCTACCGCACGGGCATCCAGGCGATCCCGCCGGGCCAGCTCGAGGCGGCGACCGTGCTGGGCATGTCCCGGATGCTCGCGCTGAGGCGCATCATCGTGCCGCAGGCCGTGCGCATCGCCCTCCCGGGCGTCACGAACGACTTCATCGCGCTGCTCAAGGACAGCTCGCTCGTCTCCGTGATCACGGTGGTCGAGCTCACCAAGCGCATGACGATCACCGCGGTCGAGGTGCGCAGCTGGCTGATCCCGGGCCTGCTCTGCGCGGCCCTCTACATGGCGATGAGCTATCCCTTGTCCATCCTGAGCAAGCGCATGGAAGAGCGCCTCGCGAGGAACCCGTGACCGACACGACGACCGAGAAGGCGGCCAGCCCGAAGACCGACGCCGGCGAGAAGGCGGCGGTGCACGTCGAGGGCCTCGTGAAGCGCTACGGCGACCGCACGGTGCTCAAGGGCGTCAGCTACGAGATCGGCCGCGGCGAAGTGGCCGCGCTCGTCGGCCCGTCGGGTGGCGGCAAGAGCACGGCCCTGCGCTGCATGACGGCGCTCGAGACGTTCCACGGCGGCACGATCCGCGTCGCGAGCGCGAGCCTCACGCCGCACGACGCCCACCACGCGGACGAGATCAAGAAGCTGCGGCTCGTGAGCGGCCTCGTGTTCCAGACCTGGCACCTGTTCCCGCACATGACGGCGCTCGAGAACGTCCACGAAGCGCCGGTGCAGGTGAAGAAGGAGCCGCTCGCGAAGGCGCGGGACTACGCGCGGCACCTGCTCGAGAAGGTCGGCCTCTCGCACCGCGAGGGCGCGCTGCCGCGCATGATGTCGGGCGGCGAGCAGCAGCGCTGCGCCATCGCGCGCGCGCTGGCGATGCGGCCCGAGGTGCTCTTCATGGACGAGCCCACGAGCGCGCTCGACCCGCAGCGCGTCGGGGATCTCGTCGAGCTGCTGCAGAAGCTCACCGAGGAAGAGAAGCTCACGCTCGTCGTCGTCACCCACGAGATGAAGTTCGCGATGGAGCTCGCGAACCGCGTGCTCGTGCTCTACGAGGGCAACGTGATCGAGAACGGCCACCCGAAGGACATCCTCGCGGCGCCGACCGATCCGCGGACGCGGAAGTTCCTGGGCCTGGAGGACTGACGATGCGACACGCGGCGCTGCTCTTGTCGGGATGGATCGCGGCGTGCTCGTCGATGCCGCCCGCGGAGCCGGTCGATGCGGGAGAAGAGAACGATGCGTCTTCGGACGCGGGCGTCGATGGCGGCCCGCGGATGCGCGACGCGGCGGCGCCCGACGCGGGCCCACCTCCGAGCTGGCTGACGGACGAGCGAGTCCTCGTCCCCGGCGTCGGCGTCACGAACCGCACGTGCACCGGCGGCATGCTCTGCCCGCACGACGAGAACACCGACCTCTTGGCGTTCGACGGCGGCATCCTGCTCGTGCACCGCACGGCCATCAGCCAGGTGCTGAACCACAACTGCTCGCTCCGTTTCTACCGGTCCGAGGACGGCGGACAGACCTACGATCTGATCTCGGTCGTCGACGGCCCCACCGCCGCGACGTACCCGGAATTCGGCGACCGCGACCTGCGCGACCCGAGCCTGTTCGTGCTCCCCGACGGGCGCCTCGCGTTCAAGGCGCTCGTGCGGCTCGAGGTCAACTCCACGCGCGACTCGAACGTCGACACGATCACGGTGGAGGCGACGTCGACCGACGGCGGGCACACGTGGTCGCGCATGGCGGCCATCGCGCCGCCCACGTGGAGCTTCTGGCGCGTGCGCGAGCACGCGGGCGTCTACTACTCGGCCGCCTACGAGGACGGCGATCTCAGCGTGCGCCTCTTCTCGTCGCCCGATGGCGAGACCTGGACGATGGGACCGCTGATCTACGGCATCGCCGAGGACACGCCGCTCGAGACGGAGATCGTCTTCATGCCCTCGGGGCGCCTGCTCGCGCTCGTGCGCGTGGACGGGAACGACACCGAGTACCTCGGCAACGCCGGGCGCCTCCGCACCATCGCGTGCTGGTCGAGCGCGCCCTACGACACGTTCGACTGCCCGCAGACGCTCGACGGCGTCCGGCTCGACGGGCCCGTGGCCTTCTTCCACGGCGATCGCCTCTTCGTGGTCGCGCGCCGGCACCTCCTCGAGCGCGAGATGCGCAAGCGAACGGCGCTCTACGAGATCGCCGGCACGCTGGAGGGCGGGCCGCTCACGATCCTCGATCACGGCAACTTCCCCTCCGCGGGCGACACCGCGTACGCAGGCGTCGCCGACATCGACGCCGATCACGTCGCGGTCACGTGGTACTCGAGCGACCTCGCCCTCGACGAGCCCTGGGTGCGCGCGATCTTCGGGGCCACCGACCTCCGCGCAGCCACGATCGACTTCACGCAGATCCCTTGAGCCCCACGGCATGCCGACCCTGAACGACGTGAAGCTCTTCGCGCAGTACCACCTGGTCCGGCGCGTCCACACCTATCCCGCGCGCGATGCGGCGATGGGCGTGGTGCCGATCGGCTACGAGCCCGAGGCGTTCGAGCGCGAGGTGCGCGCGCTCGCCGATCGGTTCGACGTCGAGGAGCGCGCGCGGGTCGCGTACCGCGGGACGAGCCGCCCGATCCTCTCCGTCCGCTCGCGCAACCGGGCCACGGCCAAGAAGCGCCTGCTCGTGCTCTCGGGGGTGCACGGCAACGAGCAGGCGGGGATCCTCTGCATCCCCGACGTGCTCGATCGCTTCCACCGCGCGGGCGACCGCTACGCGGACGTGGCGCTGCACGTGCTCACGCCGGTGAACCCGGTCGGGGCCGCCGAGCTCTCGCGCTTCAACGCCGACGGCTACGACATCAACCGCGACTTCGTGCGCTTCGCCACCGAGGAGGCGCGCGTGGTGCGGAGCGCCTTCGAGGAGGCGCCGCCCGACTTCGTGATCTCGCTCCACGAGGGCCCGCAGGACGCCGCGTTCATGTTCGCGAACCGGTGGGTGACGCACGACGTGGCGATCCGCCTCCTCGGCGCGCTCGAGCGCGGCGGGACCGTGCTCGCCGAGACCGACTACTTCGGCTCGCGCCTCTCGCCGCGCGGCCTCTCGCCCTCGACGCCGGCGGGGCGCGTGGTGCTGCGCCTCTGGGCGGGCGCGCTCGGGATGATGGCGGCCAACGAGTACGCGGCGGGGAAGGGCGTGCCCGAGCTGACGCTCGAGAGCAGCTGGCGCAGCACCGACCGCGCGGCGCGCGTGCGCGCCCACGTCGATCTCTGCCTGGCCGTGGCCGACGAGCTCGCGGCCGACGCCCGGCCGTGAGCGCCGCGACAGGTGCGCCCGCCGTGCCATAGTGGCGGCCGATGAAGCACACGACGTTCGAGCTCCGCGCCGACGACGGCACGAAGTTCTTCTGTCAGTCCTGGCTCCCCGACGGCGAGGTCCGCGCGGTCGTCCAGATCGCGCACGGCATGGCCGAGCACTCGAGTCGCTACGAGCGCTTCGCCACGTTCCTCACCGAGCGCCGCTACGCCGTGTACGCCGACGATCATCGCGGCCACGGCAAGACGGTGAGCGACGCCGACGTGGGCTGGGCGGGGATCGACGGCTGGAACGGGATCCAGCGCGACATCGTGCAGCTCGGCGAGCACGCCGGACGCGAGCACCCGGGCAAGGAGCGCTGCCTCTTCGCGCACAGCATGGGCTCGTTCGCGACGATGGGCGTGATGCTGCGGAGCGATCCCTACCAGGCCTACGTGCTCTCGGGCTCGGACGAGCCGGGCGGCGCGCTCGCGGCGCTCGGCAAGGGCATCGCGCGCCTCGAGCGGCTGCGCCTCGGCGGGCGCGGCAAGAGCGCGCTCCTCACGCAGATGTCGTTCGGCTCGTTCAACGACGCGTTCAAGCCGGCGCGCACCGAATTCGACTGGCTCTCGCGCGACGCGGCCGAAGTGGACGCGTACGTCGCCGATCCGCGCTGCGGCCACATGATGACGACGCAGTTCTGGGTCGACTTCGTCGACGGCCTGGTCGCGACCGGTCGCGCGGACTGGTCGCGCATGCCCACCAAGCGCCCGCTCTACGTCTTCTCGGGCGAGAACGATCCGGTCGGCAAGATGGGCAAGGGCGTCCGCGCGCTCACCTCGCGCTTGCGGCGCGCGGGCTTCGATCGCCTCGAGGAGAAGCTCTGGCCCGGCGGCCGCCACGAGATGCTCAACGAGACGAACCGCGACGAAGTGATGGCCGCGGTCGGCGCCTTCCTCGATCGCGCGCTGAAGTAGCTCGACACATTCGGCACCGAGCCCCGGTGATAGGCTCGCGCCCCATGCGGCAGAGGGCGGTGCGTGGGACCTGGATCGCGGGTGTGTTGGCGCTCGGCGTCACGGCTTGCGGGCCATCGCCCCTGATGCGCCGCGCGTCGGCGGAGCTGCACTGCCCGGTCGCGGACATCGTCGCGACGCGGCTCGGTGGTGGCAGCTACACGGTCCGCGGATGCGGCGGGCAGTTCACCTACACGTGCGTCGGCAACGTGTGCGTGCACGACGAGCCGACCTCGGGCGGCGCGTCGTTCGCGACGACCGCACCGGCGCCCGCCACGCACACCTACGGGCCCTCGAGCCCGTGGTCCAACGACGACGTGCGCGCGATGCTCGGCGACATCCACGACGACGTGCTCGCCTGCTTCGCCGGCGAGCACGTGCCGGCCAGCATTCGGGTCATCGTCGGGCGGACCGGCCGCATCACCGACCACGGGATGGTGAGCGAGGCGTCCGACGCCGAGCTCGCGTGCGCGGGCGGCGTGCTCGAGAGAGTTTCGCTCGCCGGGGCGCCCCACGCACCCCGCGTCGTCGTGCTCTCTTTTGCTCCGCGGTCGCAACAGGTCGTGGGCACCGACGCATCGACCGCCGATGCGCTCGACGTCGAGACGGAGCTCCGCGCCGCCATCGACGCGCGCGCGCCGACGATTCTCGAGTGCACCGACCACGCGGCGGTCGTCGTCGCGGTGAGCTGGGACGCCGCGGGTGCCACCGCCGTCACCGTGCGCGGCCGTCTCCACGGAGCGCCGGAGGAAGGCTGCATCGCGCACGCGCTCGCGGGGGTGAGCGTCCCGCAGGGCGTTCCCGCCGGCGCGCTTCTTCATCCGATCTCACCCTGATCCGTCAGTCCGTCAGGGGTCGGGCCGCGTGCGCGCGGTCTCGACCGGGTACTTCGCGCGGTTCTTCTCCATCTTCGCGCGAATCACTGCGATCGGATCGAGGCCGATCCGGTCGGCGAGCATCAGCGTGGTGACGAGCACGTCGGCGATCTCGTCGGCGACGCGCGCGCGGTGGCTGGGCTCGCGGCACCACGCGTCGCTCTCGGGGCCGGCGACCCAGCGCAGCTCGGCGACGAGCTCGCCGGCCTCGCTGCCGACGGCCATGGCGAGGTTCTTCGGGTCGTGGAACTTCTCCCAGTCGCGCTCGCGGACGAACGCGCGCAGCTCGCCCATCACCGCCTCGAGGTCCGTCATGGCCCGCGTCTAGCACGGCCCCGAAGTCGCAACTTCCGGCGACGGAAGATAGGCTCGCGCTCTCGCATGGCCTGGATTCCCAAGATGCTCCGCGGTCAGCGCGTGCTCGCGCGCGCGCACGACGACGGGCGCCTCCTCGCCGAGGGCGGGCGCGTCGAGGTCCGCTACAAGCCCAACGACGGCCGCGCGTATCGCGCCGCCGAGCGCAACCTCGAGGCCATCGCGGGCGCCGAGGTCTTGCCGGACGATCACTGCGGCCCGGCCGGCGAGCCTCCGAAGAAGGAGGAAAAGCCGAAGGAGAAGAAGAGCGACGCCGCCGCGAAGGCCGCGCGCGTCGAGCAGCACCACGCCGCGGCCGCCAAGAGCACGGCGGAGGTGATCGTGTTCGCCGACGGCGCGTGCAGCGGCAACCCGGGCCCTGCGGGCCTCGGCGTCGCGATCTTCGAGGGCGCGGTGAAGAAGAAGGAGCTCTCGGAGTTCCTCGGCATCGGTACGAACAACATCGCCGAGCTCACGGCGATCCTGCGCGCCGCCGAAGTGCTCGTGGACGATCCGCGCGCGATCGAGATCCGCACGGACTCGAGCTACGCGATCGGCGTGCTCACGAAGGGCTGGAAGGCGAAGGCCAACCCGGAGCTCGTCGCCAAGACGAAGCAGGCGCTCGCCAAGCTCGCCTCCGTGCGGCTCACGTACGTTCCGGGCCACGCGGGCGTCGCGGGCAACGAGCTCGCCGACGCGCTCGCGGTCGCGGCCGTGCAGGCCCGCAAGTCCTCTGGCTGGATCGACTCGCCCTGATCGGTGGGGTCGGCGGGGGCCGGGCCCGTCCGGCCTCGCCCGAGCGAGGGCCGCCCAGCGACGCGCGGATCGGGCCTCACCCCGACGAGGGCGAGAGCGGCTCCCAGCTCGCCGGCCACGCGAGATCGGCGCGTGAGAGCAGCGCGGTGATCTCGAAGCTGCCGAGGAGCGGCGGTACCGCTTGGCCGTGCGAGCCCTCGGCGCGGTGGAGCGTGGCTCGTCCGTCGTGCATCTCGATCGTGAGCTCGTACCCGTGGGCCTCGACGCGCCCGACGTCGCCTTCGAGCGGCTCGTCGTAGTCGTCGTCGTGATCGGCATCGAGCGAGTCCTGACAGGGCTCGTGCTCGTAGACGTCGATCGACGCCGTCGGCAGCGCGGCGCAGCGGAGCGCGCCGTCGTCGGTGGAGCAGACGATCGAGGCGGCCTCGTTCGTCTCGTACTCGTCGCAGACGCCCATGTCCGAGTCGTGCGCGAACGCGCCGATGGTGACGACGAGCTCCGTTCCGCCTCCCGGGACGAGGTCCTCGGTGTCGATCGTCGCCTCGATCTCGGCGCTCATGCCGAACGCGCCGGGCGAGTAGACGTCGGCGAGCGTGGCGACGCGCGTCTCGCCCCCGGAACGGATGGCGAGGACCGACCAGTCTTCTTCGCCGCCTGCGGGCGTCTGCGCGCTCACCGAGATCAGCGCGGCCTCGATCGGATGCTCGCCCGACGTCCGCGCGGTCTCGAGCCGGTGCGTGAGCGCGGCGCACTCCATCTCCCCGGCCTCGAAGCCGGCTCCGCCGCGGTGGCAGAGCGTCGTCACGACGCTCGACGCGATCGCCTCGAAGCTCGTGCCCGTGGCGTACGGACCGAAGTCGTGCGGCGCGTCGGTCGCGGGCGCCGCGCCCTCGATGCGCGTGCGCAGCGCGGTCAGGCGCGCCTGGACGGTGCCGTTCGGGCGCAGCGCGATCGAGCGCTCGTAGCTCGCGCGCGCCTCGTCGAGGCGACCGCGCGCTTCGTGAACGAGCCCCGCGTTGTAGAGGCAGGTCGCGGTGGCCACGCGCGCGCTCTCGGGGACCGTGTCGCCGTGGGGAAGGCCGAGCACCGCGACCCGCACGTGGGCCTCGGCACGATCGAGATCCCCCGCTTGGTAGGCGACGTACGCCGCCTCGCAGCGCACGCGCGAGCTCGTGGGCTGCACCGCGACGGCACGCTCGAAGGAGGCGAGGGCCGCGGTGAAGTCCCCGGCGTGCGCCGCGCGGCGGCCCTCGCGGATCGCGGTCGTGAGCGTGCGGCGCCCCTCGGCCGTGAGCGCGCGCGGCGGCGCCACCTCGGGCGGCGTCGCCACGCTCGGGCTGGGCTCGCTCGTCGTCGTCGGCGGCGGCGCGCTCGAGGGCGCGACGGTGCCCGTCGGCGCAGGCACCGCGCTCGAGGCGGGCGCCGGGCTGGGCGACGAGCACGCTGCGAGCGCGAGGACACCGAGGAGCGCGGCGCGGCGAGGCGAGATCACGGGCTCACCCGATCATCGCGCGCGCGCCCGGGAGCCACGCGCCACCGTCGACCACGATCGTCTCGCCGTGCACGTACGACGCGGCGCCCGAGACGAGCCACGTCGCGCAGTTCGCGATGTCCTCGATCGTTCCGAGCCGCCCGATCGGCACGACGCTCGCGACCTTCTCGGCGAAGCCGGGCGGTGCGAGGCGCGCGTAGCCCTCGGTGTCGGCGATCGGGCCGGGCGCGATGCCGTTCACCTGGATGCCGAGCGGGCCCCACTCCATCGCGAGCGTGCGCGTGATCGTGTCGACGGCGGCCTTCGCGGAGGCCGCGTGGATCTGGAGCGGCGTCGCCGCGTAGTGGAGCGTCGCCGAGATGTTCACGATGTGGCCGCCGTGGTCCTTGAGCCACTTGTCGAACGACGCGCGGCAGACGTTGTAGGTGCCCATCGCGTCGATCTCGAGAACCGTCTTGAATCCGTTGTAGGAGAGCGCTGCGGCCGGCGCGAGGAAGTTTCCGGCCGCGCCGTTCACGACGACGTCGATGCGGCCGAAGCGCTCGAGCGCGCGATCGAGGGCGGCCTCGACCTGCTTGCCATCGCGCACGTCGCAGCCGATCGGGAGGCACTCCTTGCCCGTCTTGGCGCTCAGCTCCTTGGCGGCTTCCTCGAGGCGCTCGACCTTGCGCCCGAGGATCGCGGCGCGCGCGCCGTGGGCCAGGAACGACTCCGTGATGCCCTTGCAGATCCCCGAGCCGCCGCCCGTCACGAACGCGACCTTGCCCTCGAGGATTCCATCCTTGAACACGCTCTTCATGGCGCCTCCGTCTCGGCGCTCCCTTGTACCCCGTTCGCCGACAGGACTGCTCGGGGTCTGGACGGCCGCGGCCTCGGTACGCCGCCGGTCCGTGACCTCTTGGCGCACCCGTGGCCCCCGATGCTCGCCCCGGGCCGCAACCAGGCCGGCCGCGGCGCGCACGCCGCGTGCGACGAGCGGGGTGTGGCCCACACGACGCTTCGCCCGCTGGCTCTGGTGGCTCTCCTCTCGGTCGCCGGCTGCGTCGGCGCCGCGCCCGACGAATGCGACGGCCCCGACGACCCGGCCTGCTCGGCCGCGGGCCCCGAATTCCTGCGCATCGCCGGCTCGTTCGTCCCCGACGCGGCGGCCCTGCGCGCCGGGAGCGCCGTCATCCACTACGACGACGTGCCGGCTTGGGACGGCGGCGCGCACTGCTCGGGCTCGCTCACGCCCGGCGCCGCCGCGCTCTCGCGCTACCTCCGCGATCACTTCCACGGCATCTCGAGCGTCGGCGGCTACAGCTGCCGCCCGAACACGGCCAACACCTCGCGCATGAGCGTCCACGGCTCGGGGCGCGCGCTCGACATCATGATTCCCACCGATCACGGCGACGCCGACAACGGCGTCGGGGATCCGATCGCGAATTGGCTCATCACCAACTCGCAGGCGATCGGCGTGCAGTACCTCGTCTGGGACCGCACGCAGTGGAGCGGCTCGCGCTCGACCGATCGCGTGCGCCCGTACACGGGGCCGATCCCGCACATCGATCACATCCACGCCGAGATCACGCTGCCCGCGTCGCGCCAGGAGACGCCCTTCTTCGGTGGCGGCTCGGTCACGCCGCCCACGCCGCCGCCGACGCCGGCGACGCCCGCGCTCTCGGCGCGCTTCGTCGGGCAGGGCACGGATGCGGCCGCCGACGAGACGGGCGCGGCGCAGTTCACGGCGTGCGCGAACGATCCGGTCACGTTCTGGTTCGAGCTCGAGGACGACGGCACGGCGAGCTGGGTCGACGACGGCGGCACCACGAACGGCCACGCCGTGCGCCTCGGGGTGCCGGGCGACACGAGCGATCCGCTCACGGGCTCGGGCCGCATCTCGATCGCCACGAGCTCGAACCCGCGCGTGGTTCCGAGCGGCGGCGAGTGCACCACCGAGGGCTGCCGCCGCACGCGCTTCACGATGCACGGCACGATCCCCGCGACGGCGGGCATCCACCGCACGACGTGGCGCCTCGTGGACGAGACGCGCGCGTGGTTCGGGCCCGAGATGTGGCTCAGCTTCCGCGTGACGGAGTGCGCGCCGCCGCCGCCTCCGCCGCCCGTCGACGAGGACGGTGACTTCCGCGCGGCGGGCGTGGACTGCGACGACCACGATCCGGATCGCTTCCCTGGGCACGCCGAGGTCTGCGCCGACGGCATCGACCAGGACTGCGACGGCATCGACCCGGCGTGCCTGACGCCCTACCTGCCGCCGGACGAGCCGCTGGTCGACGATCCCGGCTTCGACTGGTCGGGCGATGCGCCGGTGTACACGCCGCGCCGCGACGGTCACGTGCTCTCGAGCGGTGGATGCAGCGCGCTGCCGGGGCGCGGGGCGCGCGGCGGGCTGGTGCTCGTCGGTCTCGTCCTCGGGCTCGGGCTCGCGCGTCTTCGTCGCGCGCGCTGAGGGCGGCGCTCGACGGGCCCGCGCGTTCACGGGCGTCGCACGCGCCTCACGCTCGTGCGTGAACCTCGGGCACAGCGCGCGCGGCACGGCGCGAATTCAGGCTGTTTCGACGAGGCTCGAGGCTTGGCCCCGCAGCTGCATTGCGGCGCGCATGCGCTCTCGCCTCTCGATCCTCTCTCTCGTTCCTCTCGTCGCGCTCGTCGCGCTCGCGCCCATGCGCGCGCTCGCCGAAGAGGCACCGCCCCCGACGCTCGACGGTGACGAGATCGAGGCCGAGGCCGAGAGCCCGAGCCCCTCGCCGCCGTCGTCGTCGTCGTCGTCGTCCACTCCGATCGTGGTGCCGGCGGCCGTCGGAGGCGCCCTCGTGCTCGCGGGCTGGGTCACCACGTTCATCGCCGTGGCGAGCACGCCGCCGCGCCACTGCACGCCGGTCGGCTACGAGCCCGGGTACGAGTACGTCTGCGACCGTTCCTCCGGCTCGGGCGAGGTGGGCCTCGGCCTGATCCCGATTGCAGGACCCTTCCTCGTCGCCGGATCGGGCCACCCGGACGCAGCGCTCTACGTCCTCACGGGCCTGGCGCAGGTCGCAGGCGTGCTCACGATCGCGATCGGCGTTCCGATCGGATTCGCGCAGCACCATCGCGCGACCCGCGCGCACCTCACGGTGGCGCAGGGCTCCGTCGTGCTCGGGATCGAGGGCCGCTTCTGATCTGACGTCGCGGCCGCGGTGACTACTTCTGCTCGAGCGAGTCGATCGTGCAGCGAAAGAACTCGCCCTCGCTCGCGTAGCGGTCCGTTCCCCAGAACCAGCCGAGCGAGTACGTGGTCGGGATCGTCACGCCGTCGAAGGTGCGATCGTCGCCGCACGTGCCGCCGAAGGGCTCGTAGTGCCCGGACGGCCCGGTGGGGGCTGTCCACCACCGCGGCAAGGACACGGCGCGGAGCGCGCCGGTCTCGTCGAGGGTGAGATCGACCTCGCTCGTCTCCCCGTGCGCGGCGATGCGCGCGTGGGGGTGCGCGGCGTCGCGCTCCGACCAGCGCACGTCGGCACCGAGCAGCACGGCGGGGAGCCAGATGGCCTCCGCGTGGAACCGCCCTGCCGCGGCGCGCGTCACGTCGGGGCCCTCGCCCGTCGCGACGGGCACGATGCCCAGCAGGCGGAAGCGCATCGTTCCTTCGCCGTCGAGGAAGCGATCGGCGCCCACGATCGGCAGGCCCATCGCGCGCGCCCGGGCGCGCCAGACGAAGCCGCGATCCCAGCGCAGCACCTGCTCGGCCTCGAAGGGGGCCCAGCTCTTCCCGAGCCGGAGGCTGCCGTGCATCTTCAAGCGCGCGCACGTCGCGAGCTTCGTGCCCGGCGCGAGCGTGTGGAGAAAGTAACGTCGCGCCGCTGCGGGCAGCTCGGCGACGCGCGCGGGATCGAAGGTCTCCGTCGCGGAAGCGGCGGAGCGCCACAGCGTCTCGAGCGTCTCGTCGGTCACCCTTCGTTCCTACGCGCAGCGCGGCCGCGCGCGAGGCGCCCTGGATCGAAAGCGCGTGCCGTCGTACTACGCACGACCGCTCGATGGACCCGCTCGCGCTCGCCTCGCTCGTGCTCGCCGGCGTCGTCGGTGGCGCGCTGAACTCGGTCGCGGGTGGCGGGAGCTTCATCGTCTTCCCGACGCTCGTCTTCGCGGGCGTCACGCCCGTCGCCGCGAACGCCACGACCACGGTCGGCCTCTGGCCGGCGAGCACCGCGAGCGCGTACGCGTATCGCCGCGAGCTGCCGAAGGACCGCCGTCTCGTGGTCGCGCTCTCGCTCGCGAGCCTCGTGGGCGGGCTCGCCGGCGCGCTGCTGCTCCTTCGCACCAGCGACGCGACCTTCGCGCGTCTCGTTCCCTGGCTCATCGCGGGCGCGGCGACGCTCTTCACGTTCGGCCCGCGCCTGCAGAAGCGCCTGCGCGCCGGGGCGCCGACGGTCACGGGCCCGCTCCCGATGCGGCGCGTCGTCACGGCGGCGCTCGTGCAGATCGTGATCGCGACCTACGGCGGCTACTTCGGCGGCGGCATGGGCATCCTCATGCTCGCGACCTTCTCGCTCGTCGGGCTCTCCGACATGCATGCGATGAACGGCCTGAAGAACGTGCTCGGCGCGATCCTCAACGGCATCGCGATCGCCCTGTTCCTGCTCGCGCACGAGGTGCACTTCGTGCCGGCGGCGGCGGTCGCGCTGGGCGGAATCGTCGGCGGCTACGGAGGTGCCTCGCTCGCGCGGCGCATCCCCGCCGAGCGCGTGCGCACCGGTGTCGTGATCTTCGCGTGGTCGATGGCGGTGTACTTCGCCGTGCGCGCCTACGCGTGAGCGCGCAGCGTCAGGCCGCCAGCTCGACCACGATCTTCCAGCCGGGCAGGGCGTCGCGCCCGGCCGCCTCGGCCTCGGTCTGGAAGTGCTTGGCGAGCGGATGGCCCGGGTCGAGCGCGATGCGGACCAGCTCGGCCTCGGCCTCGACGCGCCGTACCACGCCGAGGTCCACGAGATTCACGCCGGTCTCCGGATCGAGGACGTCCTTCAGCTGAGCCCACACCCGTGCTTTCGGATCCATGCACACCTCGGAAGGGCCGATACGCACCCGACCGCGGCGCGCTCTGAGCAAACGCAGAGCTGCATCGGCGGCGGCTCCGGCGGTCGATTCGGGCGTACGCTCGCGTGCGGATGGAGCCCTCGTTCGATGCGATCGTGGTCGGCGCCGGCGTGGTGGGCCTCGCGTGTGCGGCCGCGCTCGCGCGCAGAGAGAAGAAGGTACTGCTCCTCGAGCGGCACGACCGGAACGCCACCGAGAACAGCACGCGGAGCTCCGGGGTGGTGCACGCGGGCCTGCACCACCCGAGCGACTGGCTGCGCACCACGCTCTGCCTGCGCGGGCGCGAGCTGCTCGGGCGCCGCGCGCGCCTCGAGGACCTCCCGTACCAGACGCTCGGCAAGTGGATCGTCGGAAGCGCGCGGGACGAGGCGCCGCTCGTCGCGCTCGCGGCCCGCGCGAAGGATCGCGGGATCGAGGCCCGCCTCGTGGACGAGGCCGAGCTCGCGCGTCTCGAACCGGCCGTGCACGCCGAGCGTGCGCTCTTCGTCGCGCCCACGGCCATCGTGCGCACGCAATCGCTCGTGCGCTCGCTCGAGGACGAGTGCGCGGCCCGGCGCGTGCTCTCGCTGCGCGGCGCCGAGGTCGTGGGGATCGAGCCCGGCGCGAGCGAGATCGCGGTGCACATCGAGGGCGCGCGTTTCGTCTCTCCGCGCGTCGTGATCGCGGCAGGCCTCGGTTCCGACGTGCTCGCCGCGCGGGCCGGTCTCGATCCCGACGCGCTCGGCCTCCGCCAGCACTACGTGCGCGGTACCTGGATGGCGCTGGAGCCGCGGCATCGCAAGGAGATCGCCTCCCTCGTCTATCCCCTCCCGGAAGCGGACGGGCTCGGCATCCACCTGACGCGCGACGTCGAGGGTTTCCTGTTCGCGGGGCCCGACGCGGAGTGGATCGACGCACCCTCTTTCGATCTGCCTGCCGCGGAGGAGGCCCGCGAGAAGGCGCGTCGCTTCGCCGAGGCGATCGCCCGGGTGTTCCGGCCCCCCGTGCGCGCGGACGAGCTCTATCCGCTGGCGGTCGGCGTCCGCCCGCGCCTCTCGGCCCCGGGCGAGCCGGCGCGTGACTTCGCGATCGCCGACGCCAGCGTCCACGGCATCGCGGGCCTCGTGGTGCTGGCAGGCATCGAGTCCCCCGGCCTGACGGCCTCCCTCGCGATCGCGGAGGAAGTGGAGGCCCGGCTCGCGCGGTCCACGTAGCTCGTGGCGGGCTCGAGGAAGTCGAGGCGGGGCCCGCCGTAGGAAGAAGCGCGCCCGCCGGCTGGCGCTGTGAAGAAACGCCCGCTGCTCCACGTCGGAGGCAGCGATACGAGCCGTATGCTATGGAGCGCGCGCTCGATCGGCCGGAAGGCCGAGCCGAGGCAGCGGGTCGGGGAGCCGCGAGCGCGGCATCGAGCTCTGGAGGGTCAGCGATGGGACGAGCGTCGGGTGGTCTCGGGTCGTGGGCGGGCGCAGCGGCGCTGCTCGGGGTGTGCGTGGGCCTCTTCGCCGCGCCGGGCATCGCCAGCGCGCAGCGCACGTACACGCTGCCGGCCTACCAGGTCCAGGCGATGTGCATGTCGGGCAACGGCGACGCCTGCTACGAGCAGGGCCTTCGCCAGTACTGGGGTGACGAGGTCCCGAGCGATCGCTACGCCGCCTACCGCAGCTGGCAGCAGGCGTGCTCGTACAACCACTCCCAGGCCTGCTGGGAGGTCGCGTACGGCTACCAGGAGGGCACGTACCTTCCGGCGAACCCGCCGCTCGCGTACCAGATGTTCGTGCAGGGGTGCCAGCGCGGGCACGCGACCTCGTGCAACAGCGTCGGCTACATGTACGAGAACGCGATCGCGGTCCCGATGGATCTCGCGTCCGCGTATCGCTACTACGAGCAGGCCTGCACGATGGGCGACACGTGGGGCTGCCGGAACCAGGGCGTCTTCCTCCGCGATGGTCGCCCCGGCGTCGTCGCGCCCGATCCGGCGCGTGGCGTGCAGCTGCTCGCGCTCGCCTGCCAGCGTGGTCTGGCGCAGGCGTGCACGGAGGCCGCGCAGGCCCCGATGGCCCAGCCGATTCCCCAGTACTGCGGGATGAGCGTGGCGAGCTACGGCCCGGTCACGGTCGGCTCGCAGGTCACGCTCGGCTACCACACGCCGTGGGCGGGGGATGCGAACTGGGCTGACGACATGGCGCGTTGGGTCGGGATGCGGACCTACGTCACGGCGCTCGCGGGGCTCGACGAGGTCGGTTGCCCGGTGGTCCAGGTGGCGGCGGACGGTGGCCAGTACTACTGGCGCATCCGCAACATGAGCCTCTGAGCTCGCACGAAGCCGCGAGGAATCGCGCGGTGTTTCCGAGAAGCCCGGCCTCGCGCCGGGCTTTTCGCTTCCGTCGTAGTGGTTCGTTGCGTCCGCTGATCTTGGAACGCGCGAGAACGTCTCTCGGCACACGATTTCGATGCATTTCGAGAAAGGGCAGTGCGTAGTCTCTCACCAACCGCTTCTGCGGACGGAGAGGGAGAGGAACGCAACATGTCGAAGAAGACCCTGAGCCCCGAAGAGATCGTGACCGAGTCGAGCATGGGCCGTCGTACGGCTGTCGGAATGGTCGGTGGCATCGCGCTCGGCGCGGCCGCCCTCACGCTGGGCGTGACCCAGGAAGCGCACGCGATTCCGGGCTGCACCGATCGCGATCCCTCGGATCCGGCGGGCAACGGCCGCGGCCGTGGCATCAGCGACAGCGATCCGCGCGATCCGGCCGGCTGCGGCAGCCGCGCCTGCAGCGACAGCGACCCGAACGATCCGGCGGGTCGCGGGCGTCACTGCTGAGCGAACGTGCTCGGAGAAAGGCGCGTCGGAGCGATCCGGCGCGCCTTTTTCGTTCCGTCTGCTAGAGAGCGCGCCCTATGTCGTCCCCCAGCGCGTCGCAGAACCACCTGCGCAACATCTGCATCATCGCCCACGTCGACCACGGCAAGACCACGCTCGTCGACGCGATGCTCAAGCAGTCCGGCGTCTTCCGTACCGGCCAGGCGGTCGAGGACCGCGTCATGGACTCGAACGATCTCGAGCGCGAGCGCGGCATCACCATCCTCGCCAAGCAGTGCTCGGTCCGCCGCGGCGACATCAAGATCAACATCGTCGACACCCCCGGCCACGCCGACTTCGGCGGTGAGGTCGAGCGCACGCTCCGCATGGCGGACGGCGTGCTCCTGCTGGTCGACGCCGCCGAGGGCCCGCTCCCGGGCACGCGCTTCGTGCTCGGCAAGTCCATCGAGCTCGGCCACCGCATCATCGTCGTCATCAACAAGATCGATCGCCCCGACGCGCGCCCCGACGAGGTGCTGAACGAGATCTTCGATCTCTTCGTCGACCTCGAGGCCTCCGACGAGCAGACCGACTTCCCGGTCGTGTACGCGATCGGCAAGCTCGGCGTCGCGAAGACGAAGCTCGAGGACGAGGCGAAGAACCTCGATCCGCTCTTCGACGCGATCATCTCGCAGGTGCCGCCGCCGAAGGGCGACCCGAGCGCGCCGCTGCAGATCCTGGTCAACGACATCCAGCACGACGACTACGTCGGCCGCCTCGCGGTCGGCCGCGTGGTGCAGGGCTCGGTGAAGGACCTGCAGCCCATCACGCGCATGGCCGAGTCGGGCCCCGTGAAGGAGAAGGTCACCAAGGTCTACGGCTTCGAGTCGATGCAGCGTGTCGCCGTGGGCGCGGCCGGCGCGGGCGACATCGTCGCGATCTCGGGCCTCGAGCACGTCGAGATCGGCGACACGATCGCCGACGCCGAGAATCCGGTCGCGCTTCCGCGCATCCACGTGGAGGAGCCGACCCTCAAGGTCACCTTCCTCGTGAACACCTCGCCCTTCGCCGGCAAGGCGGGCAAGTGGGTCACGTCGCGGCACATCCGCGAGCGTCTCGAGAAGGAGGCCAAGCGCAACCTCGCGATGCGCTTCGAGCCGACCGACACGCCGGACATGTTCACGGTGTACGGGCGCGGCGAGCTCATGATCACCGTGCTCCTCGAGACGATGCGTCGCGAGGGCTACGAGATGGCCGTCGGCATGCCCGAGGTCGTCGTGAAGGAGATCGACGGCGAGAAGTGCGAGCCCGTCGAGCTCGTGATCGTGGACGTCACCGAGGCCCACGTCGGCATCGTCACCACCTCGCTGGGCCAGCGCCGCGGCCAGATGGTGAAGATGACGAACCTCGGCTTCGGGCGCGCGCGCATGGAGTTCCGCGTGCCGTCGCGCGGCCTCATCGGCTTCCGCGGCGAGTTCCTCACGGCGACGCGCGGCACGGGCCTCTTGAACACGCAGTTCGATCGCTGGGAGCCCTACGCCGGCCCGATGCTCCGCCGCATCAACGGCGCGATGGTCGCCGACCGCACCGGCGAGTGCACGGCGTACGCGCTCGATCACCTGCAGCCGCGCGGCGTGCTCTTCGTGGCCCCCGGCGACTCGGTCTACGAGGGCATGATCGTCGGCGAGCACAACCGCGAGAACGACCTCGACGTGAACATCATCCGCGAGAAGAAGCTCAGCAACGTGCGCAGCAAGAACAAGGACGACAACGTCGTGCTCTCGCCGCCGCGCATCGTGACGCTCGAGAACGGCCTCGAGTTCATCGATCGCGACGAGCTCATGGAGGTCACCCCCGACGCAGTTCGCCTCAGGAAGAAGATCCTCGAGGGCAACAAGCGCCCCCGCCGCGACGACGCGTCGTTCGGGTGAGAACGGAACTGCGGCGAGACGGCGCGCGGGAATTGATCCGCGCGCCGCTCCACTGATAATCAATCGGGACCGCCATGAAGCAGACGATCGACACCAACCTCGACAAGGCGCGCAGCAAGATCGCCATCGGCAAGGCGATGGACGAGTACAAGGCCCGCTTCGCGGAGTACTCGCCTCGCTTCGATTGGACCGCCGACGACGCAGGCGAGTTCAGCTTCAACGCCAAGGGCGTGAAGCTGGGCGGCACCATCAAGGTCCGCGAGCACAAGGTGGACGTCGACATGGACGTGCCCTTCCTGTTCCGGATCTTCCAGGGCCAGGCCATGAAGGTGATCCAGGAGCAGGTCGAGCGCTGGGTCGAGGTCGTGAAGAACGAGAAGACCTGAGTCAGCGCGCGACGTCGGTCGCGGCGCTCGCGCGGCAGGCCTCGGGGACGTCGATCTCGAGGCGCTCGAGGTCCGCCCGGAAGCTGGCGAGCGCGGCGGTACACGCGGCGGCGCGCGCGGGGCTCTCGGCGAGCGATTGATCGAGCTGCTCGGCGGCGATGCGCGCGGGGCCCGCGAGGTCGGCCGGCGCGACGGCGGCGAACGCCTCGGCGCAAGGCCCGACACGCTCGCAATCGGCGGCGTCGGCCTCGGGGCTCGCGGCCGTGATCGCCGGCACATCGGGGCTCGACGCCGTCGTGGGCGCCGAGGCCGGGGCGGGCGGGCTCGCAGGATCGGGCGCGGCGGAGGGCGTGGGGGCGGCGGCTTCTCCGCAGGCGAGGACGAGCACGCTGCACGCGATCCACGGGCGCATACGTGCGATGTACCACGTCGCGGATTACGCTCCGCGGCTCATGAGCTCGCTCCGCGTCGTCTCGAGCCTCTCGCCCGTCTCCGAGGACGACTGGCGCGCACAGGTCCGCGGCGCGATCACCTCGCTCGAGGCGCTCGAGCGGGCCTTCGTGCTCACCGAGGCCGAGCGCGAGGGCGCGGCGCGCGCGCTCCGCGAAGGGCTGCCGCTCTCGATCACGCCACACTACGCGTCGCTCGCCGATCGCGACGATCCGCGCTGTCCGATTCGCCTCCAGTGCGTGCCGCACGCGCTCGAGCAGCGCGAGGTGCCGGGCGATCTCCGGGATCCGCTCGGCGAGGAGGCGAACACGGTCGCGCCGCACCTCGTGCGCCGCTATCCGGACCGCGCCCTGCTCATCGCGACCGATCGCTGCTCGGTGTACTGCCGCTTCTGCACGCGCTCGCGCATCGTCGGGCAAGACGGCGGCGCGCGCTCGCTCTCCACGCTCGCGCCGGCGTTCGCGTGGCTGCGCGCCCACCCCGAGGTCGTCGACGTGATCGTCTCGGGTGGCGATCCCCTCGTCGCGAGCGACGAGCGCGTGGGGGCGATCCTCGGCGAGCTCGCGGCGATCGAGTCGGTCGTCACGGTGCGCATCGCGACGCGCACGCCGGTGACGCTGCCGCAGCGCATCACGCCCGAGCTGTGTCGCGTGCTGCGCACGCACCCTTCGGTCTGGGTGATGACGCACTTCAATCACCCCAAGGAGCTCGCGCCCGAGGCGACGCGCGCGCTCGGGATGCTCGCCGACCACGGCATCCCGGTGATGAACCAGACCGTGCTCCTCCGCGGCGTGAACGACGATGCGACCACGCTCGCGGCGCTGTTCCGCGGCCTCGTGCGGCATCGCGCGCGGCCCTACTACTTGCTGCAGGCGGATCCCGTGCGCGGCACCGGGCATCTGCGCACGCCGATCGAGACCGGCCTCGCGATCCTGCGCGAGCTCTCGGGCCGCATGAGCGGGATCGCGCTGCCCAAGCTCGTGGTCGACACGCCGAACGGGCGCGGCAAGGTCGCGATCGGCCCCGAGAACATCGTGCGGCGCGCGGACGGAGTCACCACGCTGCGCACCTTCCGCGGCGAAGAGGTCGACTACGTCGATCCGCCCGCGGGCGCGAGCGAGCTTCACTCGGAGTAGGGCTCGCCCTCCGGCGCCACGTGCGTCGGCGGGCCCTCGTCGGCCGCGCATCGATCGAGCGAGGCGCGCACCGCTTCCGCATCGCCGTGTGCGAGCGCGAGCTCGATGGCGAGATCCCAGCTCCGCAGCCCGAGGCCGTGCCGCCGGGTCTCTTCGAGCGGGTTGGCCACGAAGCCGAGCACGAAGTTGCCGACCACGGTGATCGCCGCGCCGATCGAGCCCATGACGCCCATCGCGGTGTTGAGGTCGGGGCTGTTCAGGTCGACCACGGCGAGCGCTCCGCCGACGCCGCCCGTGAGCCCGCCGATGCCCGAGAGAATTCCCTGCACCACGGTGACCGACTCCGCCGTGCTGCGATGCCCGTTGAGACGCGCGGCGCAGTGGCCCGCCGCGATGTGCAGCGCGTGGGCGCTCTCGGCCTCGGGCGCGTCGTCGTCGGCGCCGTCGGGGGCGTCGGGGAAGTAGGCGTCGACCTGGTTCGCGTAGATGGGATCGGGCAGCGTGCCGCCGCACGCCGGCACGAGGGGCGCGAGCGCGAGCAGGAGCACGACGAGGAGACGAGGGGGCGAGGCATCGTTCTGCATGGCCGCTCGCTCCAGCACGCGACGTGCCCCCTCGCGAAACGCGCGGCTCGCCGCGACGGCCCGCGCGAGTGTGGGGCGCGAGGCAACGTCGCTCACCCCACAGCCGAGGGGTCTCGGTCGACAGCGCCCCGGCGCTTCCCTACGCTGTCTCGATGCGCCCTACGCACCTCGCCCCCCTGCTCCTCGCTCTCGGCTCGTTCTCGTGCACCACGGCGGTCGCGCCGGCGATGTGCTCACCGACCGAGATCCAGGGCTGCCTCGCGACGCAGCGCGCCTGCGATCCCAGCACCGGCACGGCGGTCTGCGCGGCCTGCGATCCCGGGATGCATCCGACCGAAGAGGGCCTCTGCGAGCCGCTCGAGGGCACCGCGATCACGCACGACTTCCCCGACCAGACGATCGCCGCGCACGCCGAGCTCTTGCGCTACTGCCGCAGCTGGACGCTCCACAACGATCAGGATCTCTGGGTGAACGGCGTCGAGCTCACGCAGCACGAGTCGTCGCACCACTCCAACTGGACCTACGTCCCCGAGGACATGTACCCGGGCGCCGACGGGATCTGGCCCTGCGCGGACCGCGGCTACGATCAGCTCACGGCGGCCGTCGCGGGCGGCGTGCTCTACGCGCAGAGCACGCAGGCCACGCACGAGGTGCAGGCGTTCCCCCACGGCGCCGCGGTCCGCATCCCCGCGCACTCGACGATCGTGAGCGACATCCACCTCTTGAACCTCACGGACACGGACGTCACCGGGCACGTCACGATGAGCCTCTACACGCTCCCGGCCGAGCAGGTGACGATCCGGCTCACGCCCTTCCACATCACCTACCAGGACCTCGCGCTGCCGCCGCACCAGGCCTCGCGCGCCTCGACGACGTGCGACATCCGCACCGGCTTCGAGCAGCAGACGGGTGGGCCGCTCTCGATGCGCCTCTACTACTCGCTGCCGCACACGCACGCGCTCGGCACGCGCGTGTTCCTCGAGGCCGTCGGCGGACCGAACGACGGCATGTCGCTCCTCGACGTGCAGGGCGCTCCGGGGGAGGCGCGCGGCATCGCCTACACGCCGCCGATCGATCTGAGCACGGTGAACGGGCTGCGCTTCGGCTGCGAGTTCTTCAACCCCACGACCGACGTCGTGCACTGGGGCTTCGGTGATCAGGAGATGTGCGAGATGCTCGGCTTCATCGAGTCGCCGCTCGCCTTCGAAGGGCGGGTCGGGACCACGTCGATGACGGGCACCGACGGCACGATGGCGACGCAGACCGGGGACTGCACGATGTTCTTCGTGACGCTCGCCAGCGGTCAGCCCTGACGGTCGCTGGGCTCCGCACGCGCGCGGGGCGCCCGTGAATGCGGGCGGGGTCGGAGGCATCCGACTCGCCCGTGAAAGATCCCCGGCTCGTCTTCGTGGCGCTCTCGCTCTCCGTCTCGACGGCCGCCTGCGGCGGCGGGCCGGCGGCCACCGCCGAGAACGACGCGGGCCCCACGCCGCAGGGCGACGCGTCCGTCGCGGGCGATGCGGCGCTCGCGCTCGACGCGTCGTCTCCTCCAGGCGACGGAGGCAGCGCGGTGTGCACGCCCACGCCAGGCACCGACGCCCTGAGCGCGAGCTGCGATCTCGTCGAGGTCGCGATCCTCACGTACGACGACGCGCCGAGCGAGGTCGTGATCTCGGGTCGCGTCTCGCTCTTCGGAGCTGCGAGCGGCTGCGCCGTTCTCGACTCGGTGGACCTGCTCGAGGGGAACGTCGGCAGCGCGGTCGTGCAGCACCTCGAGGGCGGCGCGATCCTGTCGGTCGACGGAGGCGTCTCGGCGCTCGGCCGTGCTGCGCCCACGAGCGCGCTCGCCGAGGTCTGCGGCACCGACGATCCCGCGCGCCGCTTCGAGCCCTTCGGCGTCGTGATCGGGGGCCGCGTCGACGGCGGCACCTTCCAGGCGACGTGTGCGCGCGCGGACGCCGGCTCGCACTGGCCGCCCGCGCTCCGCGTCACCTGCCACCACGGCGTCTCCGCGCACCCGAGCGAGGGGTACGCGATGGTCCAGCACGGGTCGTTCATGGGGCACGCCTTCGTCAGCACGACGCTGGCCAGCTCGGTCGCGCACGGGCCCGGGGCGGCGCTCACCTCGCTCGACGGGACGATTCACGTCATCCCGCAGCGCTCCATCTTCGACACGGGCGCGCCGCTCACCCCGCGCGACACCACGGGGTGGATGGGCAGCGTCAACGAGTCGGGCGAGACGCCCTCGCGCTCCCAGCTCCAGGCCTTCGTCGATCAGGACGTGCTCGGCACCGATCTCTGCCCGCCCCCGATGACGCCGGGCCCGGGCTACGTCCCGCCGCCGGTGTTCCTCGCGCGATTCACCGGGCAGGGGCAAGCGGGCGCGTACTCGACCGAGGTGTTCGTCGGCGCGTGCTCCACGACGCCGACCCCGTAGTCGTGGTACCTCTTCTCGTCGGACGTGGCGTGCCCGTGCGGCATCCGCCGCGGGGAGAGACACCATGGCGAACGACGATCCCGGCAAGCAGACCTCGCTCGCGGACGACGAGAAGGCGATCGGCGGCGGCGGCGGCACGGGCACGATGGTCGCGGCCGTCATCGTCTTCGGCGTGCTCGCCATCGGCATCGCGGTCTTCGTGCTGCGCGGCAACGGCGAGAGCGAGTACAGCTCGCTCGGTCGCCAGCTGAACGGCATGCGCCAGGGCAACTTCGATCAGTTCTGGGGCTGCGTCCTGCCGCGCGAGGACATCCGATCGCTCACCGGCAACGCGGCCGTGCAGGCGGCGGTGCTCCAGCGCGCCCAGTCGAGCCCCAGCGCCTACGCGACGCTCGTGAACGGCTGCATGCACTTTCTCGACGAGCACACGCCGCTCCTCGCGCAGCTCATCGTTCCGGAGGACATGCGCGCGAGCGTCGATCAGCTGCGCACCGCGCTCGAGGCCGAGATCGCCGCGTGGCACGCGTTCGTGGCGTACCTCGGGCAGCTCGGGGGGCCCTACGACGCGGACGACGAGCAGGCCCAGACGTTGCTCACCGCCGTGGTCCGCGGCTGGTACGACTACCGCGTCGCGATCGGTGCCGTGAACGACGTGATCTCGAGCCACGTGCACCCCGAGTAAGGGAGGACGGCAAGGGCTCGCGCCTCGGTGGCCTGACGGAGCGCACGCTCCGCGCGCGGTGCGCTTGGCGCGGGCCCCGACCTGCGCCAGCATCGCCAGTCCATGCGCATCGCCATCCTCTCGCGCAACGATCGCTCGTACTCGACGGAGCGCATCGTCGCCGCGGCCGACCAGCGCGGGCACAAGGTCGAGGTGCTCGACCCGCTGCGCTTCGCCGTGAACGTGGAGGCGGGCCGCCCGAGCCTGCTCTACGGCGGCCAGCCCGTGGAGAGCTACGACGCGGTCATCCCGCGCATCGGCGCGTCGATCACCTTCTTCGGCGTGGCGGTGGTGCGGCAGTTCGAGCAGATGGGCGTCTTCACGCTCAACGGCTCGCACGCGATCACGGTCGCGCGCGACAAGCTGCGCGCTCTCCAGGTGCTCTCGCGCCACGCGATCGGCTTCCCCGCCTCCTCGTTCGTCAAGCACCGCGACGACATCTTGCCGGCGATCGATCGGCTCGGCGGCGCGCCGGTGATCATCAAGCTGCTCGAGGGCACGCAGGGCGTGGGCGTGATCCTCGCCGAGGACCGCCGCATCGCGCAGGCCATCGTGGAGACGCTGCAGAGCGCGCAGCAGAACGTGCTCATCCAGAAATTCGTGAAGGAGAGCCGCGGGCGTGACGTGCGCGCGTTCGTGGTCGGCGGGCGCGTGGTCGCGGCGATGCGGCGCATCGCGACCGATGGCGAGTATCGATCGAACGTGCATCGCGGCGGCCGCACCGAGGCCGTGACGCTCTCGCCGGAGGCCGAGCGCGTCGCGCTGCGAGCAGCGCAGATCATGGGCCTGCGCGTCGCCGGGGTGGACATGCTCGAGTCGAACGAGGGCCCGCTCGTGATGGAGGTCAACAGCTCACCGGGGCTCGAGGGCATCGAGGGCACGACGCGCATCGACATCGCGGGCGCGATCATCCGGCACTGCGAAGAGCAGGTGATCTTCCCCGACGTCGACCTCAAGCAGAAGCTCACGCTCGACAAGGGCTACGGCGTCGCCGAGCTCGTGGTGTCGCGGGCGAGCGCGCTCGCGCATTGCACGCTCGCGGCCTGCCGCCTCGGTGAGCGCGACGTGCGCGTGCTGTCGATCCAGCGCGGGAGCCTCGCGATCCCGAACCCGCGCGGTGAGACCGAGATCCTGCCCGGCGATCAGCTGCTCTGCTTCGGCAAGACGAGCGCGCTCCGCGAGCTCATGGCGCCCGCGAGCCTCCGCCAGAGCGCGTGACCCACGGCCCGAGGGCGCGTTACGCTCGGCGGCCATGGGGCTGCTTCGACTCTCGGTGCTTCTGGGTGTGAGTGGTGTGGTGCTTTCGATCGCGGGTTGTCCGGGGCCGGACACGACGATCGAGGCCGGTCTCGAGCCCGACGCAGCGTGCGATGCCTGCGCGCGCGACGGTGGCGCGCGGCCCGACGGTGGCGACTCGGGCCTGGGCAGCGGCGACTCGGGCCTGGGCAGCGGCGACTCGGGCCTGGGCAGCGGCGACTCGGGCCTGGGCAGCGGCGACTCGGGCCTGGGCAGCGGTGACTCGGGCCTGGGCAGCGGTGACTCGGGCCTGGGCAGCGGTGACTCGGGCCTGGGCACCGGCGACTCGGGTCTCGGCAGCGGCGACTCGGGCCTCGGCACGGGCGACTCGGGCCTCGGCACGGGCGACTCGGGCCTCGGCACGGGTGACTCGGGTCTCGGCAGTGGTGACTCGGGTCTCGGGAGCGGAGACGCCGGTCCCCTCGGCACGGACGCTGGCGCCGACGGCGGCGTCGTCGCCGACGGCGGCGGCAGCGTCGGGCTCGATGCGTCTCTGGATCCCGGCGACGCGGGCGCCCTCCCCGTGGCCGACGCGACCACCGAGTCGCTCCTCAACGGCTGCACGGCATCGACCGCGTTCGACTTCACCAGCCAGGGGACGGTGACGATCGACGTGGCGGGCCTCGCGTACACGCCGCAGTGCATCCGGGTGCGCACGGGCACGATCGTGACGCTCAACGCCAACTTCGGGTTCCATCCGCTCCGTCCCGGAACGGTCAGCGCAGGCGTGGCGACGCCGGATCCGACCTCCCCGATCCCCAGCCGGGATGCGGGCACGAGCGCCACGTTCACCGTTCTCGCGCCCGGCGCCTACGGGTACTACTGCAACAACCACTTCTTCGCCGGGATGTACGGCGCGATCTTCGTGGAGTGATCGCGGGCCGACCGGAAGTTGGTCGGCTCCCGACCGCGGCGCCCGGGATCGCGCTCCGAGTGCGATCCCCAGGCCGCATCCGAGGCTCCTCGACCCCGTTTCGCGCTGGCCCGGCGCTTGCGCCTAGCGCGCTCATGCGCGCTGCCGTCCTCGCCTCGCTCACCGTCCTGTTCGCCGGTGCCTGCCTCGGAGCGCCCGAGCCCGAGGAATTCCGGGCCGCCGAGTCGAGCCTCTCGGCCGCGCAGCGCCGCGCCCGGGCCGGCCAGATCCGGGACGCCGCCGCTGCGAACGGGATCACGCAGGGCTACCTCCTCGCCGGCATCGCCGACGCGGAGACGAACATGTCGCAGTGCTGGTCGGAGCTGACCTGGGCGTGCCAGGGCCCGTACTCCGCCGACTGCGGCGGCCCCGTCGTCGCGGGCGCGGGCGACGGCCCCTGCTCCCTGATGCAGGGCGGGCTCGGCATGTTCCAGTTCGACGCCGGCACCTACGACCAGACGCTGGCGCGCGAGGGGAACCGCGTGCTCACTGTCGCCGGCAACACGGCCGCCGCCGTCGACTTCGTCGTCGCCATGGTCATCCGCAGCGCGCACATCTCCGGCGTCGACACCCGCGATCAGGCGATCGCGTGGCTCAACGCCGTCCGCGTCGGCAACGATCACTGGGACGCGTGGATCACGACGGTCACGCACTACTACAACGGCTGCGCGCCCGGCGCGTCGTGCTTCTCGCAGCGCTACGCGAGCTATCGCGATCACACGAGCGGCGTCTACACCGAGATGGGCGCGAGCTTCTGGGCGACCTCGACCTACGGCGCCGCGTTCGTCGCGCAGTCGTTCCCCTACGCCTCCGATCCCTTCCCGCTCGAGGCGGGCACCGAGAGCTCGGGCTACCTCGACATGCGCAACACCGGCACCGAGACGTGGCACCCGGGGCAGACGTTCCTCGGCACGACCGAGCCGCGGGATTCGGCGAGCCCGATCGCGGGCCACGACTGGGTCTCGCCGAACCGCGCGGCGACGGTCGATCACGACGTCGCGCCCGGCGAGACGGGCCGCTTCGCGTTCAGCGTGCGCGCGCCGGCCACGCCCGGCGACTACGACCAGTTCTTCAACCTCGTGCAGGAGGGCGTCACCTGGTTCGCCGACAGCGGCGGCCCGATCGACCACCAGATCGAGATCCGCGTCACGAGCACACCCGCCGCCGTGCCCGCGTGCCCGACCGGCATCGGTGCCGACTGGAGCTGTCAGGGCGACGACCGCGTGCAGTGCACGGCCGGCATGGTGATGCGCGAGACGTGCGCGCACGGCTGCGCGGGCGGCACCTGCCGCCCCGCGCCCACGACCGACGTCGACGGCGACGGCTTCGAGGCGGACGACTGCGACGACATGGACCCGTCGGTCTACCCGAGCGCGCCCGAGGTCTGCGGCGACGGCATCGATCAGGACTGCGACGGCTTCGATGCGCCCTGCATGGCGGGCGGCGATGGCGGGATGCTCGCGCGTCCCGATGCGGGCCCGAGCGATCCCTCGGGCCATGGCGCCCGCGGCGAGCTCAGCGGCGGTTGCTCGGCCTCGCCCTCGCGCGGCAGTCAGGCCGCGTGGATCGCGCTCGCGCTCGTCCTCGGCGTGACGATGCGGCGCGCTCGGCGCACGCGATAGCGATCTCGAGGTGGCACTCGCCGGGGCTCGCCGCCGGCACCGCGCTTGCGGAGCAGGAGCGCATGCGCGCTCTCGCCCTCGCCCTCGTCTCGCTCGTCGTCCTCGGTGCCTGCGCTGCGGAGCCCGAGGTGGGCGACGTCTCGGCTGCGGAGTCGACGCTGACGGCCGCGCAGCGCCGGGCTCGCGCCGCGCAGATCCGCGACGCCGCGGCGGCGGCGGGCATCACGCAGGGCTACCTGCTCGCCGGCATCGCCGACTCCGAGACGAGCATGTCGCAGTGCTGGTCGGAGCTGACGTGGGCCTGCCAGGGCCCGCACTCGTCCGAGTGCGGCGGCCCGGTCGTGGCCGGTGCAGGCGACGGCCCCTGCTCGGCGCACCAGGGCGGGCTCGGCATGTTCCAGTTCGACGCCGGCACCTACACGCAGACGCTCGCGCGCGAGGGCAACCGCATCCTCACCGTCGCCGGCAACACCGAGGCGGCCGTCGACTTCGTCGTGGCGATGGTGATCCGCAGCACGCACATCTCGGGTGTCAGTACGCGCGCCGAGGCGATCGCGTGGATCAACGGCGTGCGCGTCGGCAACAGCCGCTGGAACGCGTGGATCACGACCGTCACGCACTACTACAACGGCTGCGCGCCCGGCGCGTCGTGCTTCACCTCGCGCTACGCGCGCTATCGCGATCACACGAGCAACATCTACGACGAATTCGGCGCGAGCTTCTGGAACACGCAGCGCTACGCGGCGAGCTACGTGCACCAGACCTTCCCGCTCGCGAGCCAGACGTTCCGCCTCACGGCCGGCACCACGCAGCACGGCTACCTCGAGATGCGCAACACCGGCACCGAGACGTGGCGCCCGGGGCACACCTATCTCGGCACGTCGTCGCCGCGCGACCGCGCGAGCGCGCTGCATGCGAGCGACTGGGTGAACGATCACCGCGCCGCGACGATCGATCGCACGGTCGCGCCGGGCCAGACGGGGCGCTTCGTGTTCAGCGTGCGGGCGCCCACGACGCCGGGCACCTACGACCAGTACTTCAACCTCGTCGAGGAGCACGTCACGTGGTTCTCGGACAGCGGCGGCCCCTCGGATCGCCAGATCCAGATCCGCGTGACGAGCGTGGCGCCCGCGTGCCCGACCGGCATCGGCGCGAGCTGGACCTGCGACGGCGACGATCGGGTGCGCTGCGTGGACGGAGTCGTGACGCGCACGACGTGCGCCGACGGCTGCGCCGCGGGCGCGTGCCGGGCCCCGGCGCCGCGCGATGCCGGCATGGCCCCGCACGACGCCGGCCCCGCGACGCGCGATGCCGGATCGAGTGGACATGACGCGGGCATCGCCGTGGTGGAAGAGGACGCCGCGCTCGGTACGTCCGACGCCGGCGTGGATGCCGGCCCGCAGGGAGACGGCAGCATCGTGCGCTACGACGCCTCGAGCGCGATGCCGCGCGGCGGCGTGGTCATGAGCGGCGGCTGCACGGCCTCGCCGGGCCGCGGCTCCCTCGCGGTGGTGCTGGCGATGATCGCGATCGCCTTCGGGCTCGGCCGTCGCCGGCGCTGAAGGGCCGACACAAGATGTGTCGGAACCCTTCACTGCAGTTCGAGTTCCAGCGCGAAGGCGCTGGAACAGACAGTGGTCGACCAGTATCTCGGGTCGACCACCGAGCCTCGGTCGCGATGCGCGTCTCGGCTCGAATGGGGAGACCTTCGGCTCCGCCGCGTCGGTCTCCGCGGCGCCGATTGACAGGGCCGAGCGCGATGCAATCATCGATTGCATGGCCAGCATCACGATCCGGGATCTCGATCCGGGACTGAAGGAGCGTCTGCGCGTCCGGGCGGCGCGGCACGGCCGTGCGATGGAAGAAGAAGTGCGGGTGATCTTGCGCGTCGTGCTGGCCGACGACGAGCGCCCCGTGCGCGGTCTGGGCGACGCCATCCACGCGCGATTCCGTGCGGTGGGCGGCGCCGAGGTCGTGCTTCCGCCGCGCGAGCCCGCTCGGCCGCCACCGAAGCTCCGGTGATCGTCCTGGACACGAACGTGCTGAGCGAGCTCATGCGCGCGAGCCCCGAGCGTCGGGCACTCGCGTGGGTGAACGCGCAGCCCGCGAGCCAGCTCTACACGACGAGCGTCTCCGAGGCCGAGATCCGCGCGGGGATCGCGATGCTCCCGAAGGGCAAGCGCCGCGACGCGCTCGCCGCCGCGGCCGATGCGATGTTCGAGGTCGATCTCGGCGGTCGTGTGCTCCCGTTCGCGCGTGAAGCGGCGCGCGTGTACGCACTCATCCTGACGTCACGGGGGAGGTCAGGGCGCCCCATCTCGGCGTTCGATGCGCAGATCGCCGCGATCTGCCGGGCGGCGGATGCGCGCCTCGCCACGAGGAACGTCGCCGATTTCGACGGCTGCGGGCTCGACGTGGTCGACCCGTGGTCCGCGCGCGGGTGAGACGACGCTCGCGAGCGCGGCGTCGTGCTCGGTCAGCTGCCGCGCGAATCGACAGGCGCTGCGGAATGGGGGTCAATCGATCACGATGGGCACCTCGGCCCACGAGACGCCTTCGCGATCGTCGCGCAGCACGAGCCAGAGCGTGGCGGTGCCGGGCGTGTCGGGCGCGTGCCAGACGTTCTCGGTGCTCGGGGTCGCGTCGTCCGCGGCGCGGCCGGTGCGGAGCTCGTCGTAGCGACCCGCGGTCGCGAGCCACGAGACGCGGATCGACTCGCGCTGCACGACGACGGCACCCGCGCCGCGATCGAAGCGCACGTAGCGCTCGGCGCCGCGGCACCCGATCGGCGTGGCGCAGTCCTCGCGGCAGCTGCTCCGCTCCTCGTCTGGCCCGCAGATTCCGTCGCCGCACGCGTCGACCTCGGGGCAGAGCGGCCATCCTGCGCGGAGCGTCAGCGCCTCGGACGGCGCGACGTGCACGGCGACGCCGGCCGCGACGTCCTGGAACGAGCCGTCCTCGTGCACGGCGACGAGCGTGTCGAGCACAGGATGCGCGCTCGCGCGATAGCGGCGGCGGACCTCTGCGGCTTGATCGCGCGTCGCGCCGGAGACGCCGCACGCGAGGCGCACGAACGCGAAGGTCACGCGGCCGTCCTCGAGCGCGATGCGGACCGGCTGCACGTAGCCGCCCGTCGGATCCGGATCGACGGGGCGACCGCTCGGCTCGCCCGGCTGCGCGGGCGGCGGATCGGGGCCGAAGAGGCGGCAGGCGTCGGCCGAGAGCGTCAGCGTCGCCGTCGCGCCGGTCGCGGTCGCCCCGATCGCGCCGTCGGCGGCGTCGAGACAGGCCCGTGCGACCGGCCCGGGCTCGGAGAGGGGCAGGCGCGCGATGCACTCGCCGAACGAGAGCGAGGCGTCGGGGATCGTGCCGCGCCCGTCGGCGTCGAGCACGGTCAGCGTGACCGTGCCCCCGGGGAGCACCTCGCTCGGCTCGGCGCGCACGGCGAGGATGCGCTCCTCGTCCACGCGCGAGGGGTCCGCATCGAAGCGCGGCACGCAGGCGACGAGCGCGAGCACGGAGAGCGGTGCGATCCCGCGCATCGTCAGATCTCCCACCGCAGGCCGAGGACGGGCAGCACCGGGAAGCCGGTGACGTAGCCGCTCGACGCGTAGTCGGACGCGTACACGATCTCCTCCGCGTTCGGCTGGTTCCAGGTGTTGAGCACCTCGAGCGAGATCTCGAGGCGCGAGTCGCCGAGCTCGAAGACGCGCGCGACCCGCAGATCGAGCTGCACGAAGTCCGGCAGACGCATCCCGTTCTGGGCGCCGAAGATCGGCGCATAGCGATCGCGCGCGGCGTCGTACGACGCGCCGACGACGGGCGTGCGCGGCATGCCGGTGGCCCAGCGGAAGCGCGCGCCGAGCGTGAAGCCGAGGCCGACGTCCCACGAGAGGACGGCGGTGAGCACGTGCGTCTGGTCGTAGTCGAAGAGGCGGTAGCCCTCGCCGGGGTGGTTCTCGCGCTCGGCGCGCGAGAGTGTGTAGGCGACCCAGCCGAACAGGCCCTCGGCGAGCTCGCGGCGCACGAGCGCTTGGAGGCCATAGGAGCGACCGCTGCCGCTCGGCACGAGCGCCTGACCCGGCAGCGGCGCGGCGGCCGTGCTGCGCATCGCGAGGCCGCTCGAGCTCGTGAAGAAGCCCGTCAGCTCGATCGAGAGCGTCTCGATCGGCCGAATCGTGGTGCCGAGCACGGCGTGCAGCGACTCGGAGACGGGCAAGGTCGGCGCGCCGAACGCCGACGAGAGATCCTCGGGCGAGGGCTGCTGGTGGTAGAGGCCGAGCGCGCCGCGCAGCTCGATCCACTGCGCCGGCGTGCCGCGGATCGAGAGGCGCGGCTCGGCGCGGAAGTCCTGCGCGAACAGGCCCGTGCCCGGCTGGTCGGCCGCGGTGGGCACGCGCCGGCTGACGGAGCGAAAGTAGGGATCGACGCGGAAGCTCGGCACGACGTGGAGCGCGCCGCCGAAGAACGAGCCGTCGAGCTCCACGTAGGGCGCGAGGCCCACCTGCACCACGTCCCAGCGATCGCTCGCGATGGTGTCGGGGATCGGCTGACCGAAGGTGCGGAGATCTCCTTCGCGCGCGGGCAGAGCGATCGAGCCCGATCGGGCGAGAGAGGTGCTCGTGACCTCCGCGTCGAGACCGGCCTCGACGTCGAGCCAGTCGACCGCGTGCACGCGGTAGCTCGCGCGCAGGCCGGCGAGGAACACGCTCGTGCCGAGCGACGTCGCGAGCGAGCCGACCTGCGTCGTGCGCGAGGACTGATCGAGGCCCACGAAGGGGGTGACGACGAGCGAGCTGCCGTCGCCCGGCTCGCGCACGTAGCGGAGATAGAGGCGCTGAAAGTCGAGCGCGCGTCGATCGTTCACGACGGATCCGGGGTCTGCGCTGGGGACACCACGCGTGTACTGGTCGGAGCCGAGCAGGCCGACCACGTCGAGGTGCTCGCCGCTACCGAGCTCGAAGCGCAGGCGCGCCTGGCCGTCGCGGTAGCGCGGGATCGGGACGAAGGCGCTCACGTCGGAGCCGAAGAGGCGCGCGGCGTAGAGGTCGACGAGGCTCACGCGGGCGGCGATGCCGGCGGAGAAGTCGCCGGTCGAGCCACGGAGCAGGGCCGAGGCGTCGAGCACGTCGACCTGCGCCTGCCCGTGCACGCCATCCTCGTGCGGCAGCTCGGTGCCGACCGCGACGAGGCCGCCGAGCCCCCGGCCGTAGCTCGCGCCATAGCCGCCCGGCACGAGCTCGATCGAGCGCACGAGCCCAGAGTGCACGACCGAGCGCAGGCCGCCCTCGTGATAGAGACGCGGGACGCGCACGCCGTCGACGTAGACGCGCGTGTCCTCGGGCGAAGCGCCCCACACGACGAGCTGGCCTGCGCCCGCGGCCGACCGCGCGACGCCCGGGAGCGACTCGACGACGCGGAGCACGTCACCGCTCGTGCCCGGCACGACGCGCGCTTCGTCGGCGCGCACCTCGGTGGAGACGGCGGTGCGGCGCAGCGGCGGCGCGACGACGACGATCTCGAGATCGTCCCCGCTCTCGCCCGGCTCGGCCGGCGCAGGGAGCGTGAGGTCGTAGGCGACCTCGAGCGTCTCTCCTTCGCCGAGCGTCTCGCTCGTCTGCACCTCGGGGATCGCTTCGCCTCGAAGCGTGAGCGCGATCGTTCCCGCCGGCAGACCCTCGAGCACGAAATGACCCTCGGCGTCGCTCGTCGTGACGTGCGGCTCGCTCTCGGTCTCGGCGCGCGCCTCGAGCGTGATGCCCGCGAGTGGATGACCGTCGCCTCGCGCGCGCACGATGCCGCGGAGCGACGACGGAGCCACGGGCGACTCTTCGACGGCGAGATGGAACGTATAGCGGTACGCGATGCGGATCGCGGAAGGCGCGCCGTCGATCTCGGCGGGCGTGAACTCGAACGCGCGCACCGCCTCGAGCGCGGCGGCGTCGAACGCCTCGCCGCCCGACTCGGTGACCGAGGCCTCGCGGACGTGGCCGGTCTCGTCGATCGTGATCTCGAGCAGGACCGCCGCGTCGGCGCCGCGCTCGCGCTCGGCCTCGGGGTAGGGCGCCTCCACGAAGCGCACGAGATCGGGCGCGCGCGTCAGCTGCGGCGTAGGAGGCTGCGGCTGCGCCGCCACGCGCGCGGCGAGCGCGAGCACGAGAGCGAACGGCAGCGCGCGAGAGAACGACATCGTCAGAGCGAGAACGACACGCTGATCGTGAACGTGGTGGCCTCGGCGACACCGCAGCGCGTCTGCGGCGTGAAGTGCGCGCCGTGCACGGCGTCGAGCGCGGCCTGATCGAGGTCGGGAGCGAGCGAGGTCACGACGCGGGCCTCTTCGACCTCGCCGGTGAGGCCGATGTGGATCTCGACGCGCACGTGCCCCTCGATGCCGGCGGCGCGGGCTGCCTCGGTGTAGGTGGGGCGCGGCATCTCGAGCGCGCGCGGACGAACGGCGGCCTCCGTGCACGCATCGTCGTCGGGCTCGGGCGGCGGCGCGGCCTCGAGCGCGCGGCGCTCGGCGGTGCGGGTGCGGGGCGCTGCTACGGTGCCGCCGGGCACGCCCGAGGGATCGCCGACCGGCACGGCCACCCCGCCGGCGCCGGTGCCCCCCGAGAGCGCGAGCCCGAACGCGGGTGGTGGCGCGGGCGCTGCGGGTGGCGGCGGAGGCGCGGCTGCAGGCGCCGGCGCGGGAGAGGGGGCACGCGGTCGAGGCGCAGCGGGCACGGGCGTGGGCGGCGGCGGCGCGACGGGCTCCGGCGCGGGCGGCGGCGGGGCTGGCTCCGCGGGACGCGGGCGGTGCACCTCGCGCACCACGATGTGGACCGGCGTGGGCGGGGGCGGCGGCTCGTGGATCGCCGACACGCCGGCGGCGAGCAGCGCATGCGCCGCGACGCTGGCGCCATAGAGCGCCGCCGTCCACGAGCGCCGCGTCGCTGCGATCGGAGCGCCGCCCATCGCCCGCTACTCCCGCTCCACGTTCACCGCGAAGCTCGTGATCCCCTCGGCGCGCGCGAGATCGAGCACGTGGATCACGCTGCCGTGGCGCGCCGCGGTGTCGGCGCTGACGACGAGCGTGAGGTCCGCCTGGTGCGAGACCTCGCGCAGGTGCGAGACGAGCTGCGCCTCCGTCACCGGCTCGTCGTCGAAGCGGAGCGCGCCGTCGGCCGCGATCGTGACGGCCGCGAGCGAGGGCACGGCGCCGTCGGAGGTCGTGGCGTTCGGCAGATCGACGCGCATCGACTGCGAGACGATGTAGGTCGCCGAGACCATCATGATGACGAGGAGCACGAGCACCACGTCGACCATCGGCGTGACGTTGATGCCCACGATCATCCCGCGGCCCTTGCCGCGCCCGCCCATCGTGGCCGCCATCACTCGGCTCCTTCGAGCGCGAGTGCGCTCGCCGCGTCGTCGTCTTCTTCTTCGGCGGCCTTCGCGCTGCGCTCGCGCGTCGCCTGCGCCGGCGCCGTGCCGCGCACGCGCGCCTTGCGCTCGCGCGTCTTCAGCCAGGCCGAGAGCAGCTTCGTGAGCGAGTCGACGTCGTTCTCGACGTCGCCGACCTTCTTCTGCGCGACGTTGTAGGCGACGACCGCGGGGATCGCGACGAAGATGCCGACGCCCGTGGCGATCAGCGCCTCGGCGATACCGCTCATCACCTGCGTCATCGCGGCCTCGTCGCGGGCGCCGAGGTGGCTGAAGGCCTCGATGACGCCGAGGACGGTGCCGAAGAGGCCGATGAAGGGCGCGTTGTTGCCGAGCGTGCCGAGGAGCGTCATCGAGCGCTCGAGCCGGGCTCGCTCGCGACCCATCGCCGCGAGCGCCGCGTCGGACACGGCCTCGGGGCCGCCCTCGCGGAAGGCGAGCGCATCGCGCAAGACGGTCGCCTCGACGCTCGCGCCGCCTGCGAGCGCGGCGTCGACGGCGCGCTCGTCGTCCTTCGTGACCGCCTTGCGCAGCGCCCCGGCGAGCACGCTCGCCTGCGCGCCGTTCTTCCGGAAGAAGAGGAAGCGCTCGAGCATCGCCGTGAACGAGACGACGCTCAGCGCGAGCAAGAGATAGAGCACCCAGCTCGAGCCGAGCAGCGCGACACGCAGGAGAGAATCGACGAGCATGGAGCGTTCCTTTCGGGTCGATCAGAAGGACACGTACGTCACGTAGAGCGGCGCTTGCCGTCCCTGGTCGGCTTGGAGCGCGAGCAGTTGGCCCGTCCGCCGCTCGGCGATCACGAGCGCCTCGCCCGCGTCGGTCGTGCCGCGGCGCAGGATCGTCACCTCGAAGTGAGCGCCCGACGTGCCGCAGGGCGCGAAGAGGTCCACGCCCACGAGGAACGCGCCCGCACCCTCGGGCGCTTCGTTCCAGACGAGGACCTCCTCGTTGCGCCCGTCGAGGTCGCAGCCTGCGTTCGAGTCGCGCACGAAGCGGCCCACGGCGGGATCGCTCGTGCTCGTCGTGAGCGGGTGGCGCGCATCGACGCGCTCGCCGTCGGGCGTCGTCACGACGAGATCGACATCGGCGCCCGTGTCCCAGCGCAGCACGATCGCGGCGGCGGGTGGCATGAACGACGCATCGCACGCCGAGAGATCGCCGGGCACCGAGCCGTCGACGACGCAGACCTCGAGATCGCGGCGTGGGCCGGCGTGGCCGGCCTCGTCGAGCGCGACGACGGAGAGGTGCGAGAGCCCGAGCGGCACGCGCGTGCCGAGATCGAATTCCACGTCGAAGTCGCGCTCGCCCGCGAACGCCGGGTTCGTCGGGCCGGCGGGCACCGTGTAGTAGCCGGTGCCCGCCTCGAGGAAGCGGACGGCGACGGCGTAGGCGTCCTCGCTCGTGCGGCCGATGAAGTGGCGACCGACCTGACTGGCGACGAAGATCCCGGACGGGGTCTCGGTCGCCGTGACGAGCGGCACGCCCTCGGGCGGTGGATCGTCCGCCCCGAGCGGAGGCGAGCCGGGGAGGGCGCCCACGCGGAAGATCGCGCCCGGCACGTAGAGCGGCTCGTCGAAGCGCAGCGGATCACTCACGCCGCAGCCTGCGAGCGCGATGCATGCGCCGAGCGTCACGAGGCGCGCGCTCACCGCAGCTCTCCCTGCACGCGCACGGTGAGCTGATCGTTGCCGAGGTCGGTCGGCACGCCGCGGCTGTCGCGGCCGAGCTGGTCGAGCACGGCGTCGTACTGCACCACGACGCGCCCGCGGAACCACGGCACGAGGTCCGGCGGCAGCGTGACGCCCGCCATCGGAGAGAACGTGTGCAGCGCCGCGCTCGTCGGCACGGAGAGACCGCGACGCTGATCGACGAAGTCGGAGTTCGGGTCGTAGTAGTCGTAGCGGAAGCCGACGACGCCCCAGCCGAGGATCGACTGGACCAGCGCGACGTAGGCGCTCACCTCGCGCACGTCGGCGCCGTTGCGCACCGGGTCGGCGACGTAGAGGCCGCGGTCGATGTTCGTCGCGAGGATCACCTCGCCGAACAGATCCGTGCGACCCAGGTCGGTCGTGAGCGCTGCCTCGAGATCGACGCCGACGGCCCAACGCGGGAACGTCGACGAGGGTACGGCGGCGCGCGCGGGGACGACGGTGATCTCGCCGGTGTCGAGCGTTCCGCTCTCGTTCAGATCGAGCCACTCGAGGCGGCTCTTCTGCGCGGCCTGGCCGGCACTGAAGCCGGTGCCCCAGAGGAACGACGCGCCCGCGGCGAGCGTGAGCGCCTCGTGCGGCTGTGACTCGAAGCCCACGCGGCCGACCACGTCGGGCGCCGCGGTGGGATCGACCTGCGCGGCGCCCGCGCGGTCGTCGATCGGCGAGCCGGTCATCACGGCGAGGTCGTAGCGAACGGGACCGAGCCCGCCGAACATGCGCGCGCCGACGTCGACGGGCCCGCGGAAGAACGCGAGCGAGCCGGTGGTGCGCTCCATGAACGGCAGATCGCGCTGCCCCACCCGCAGCTCGTGGCCGAAGGGCACCTCCGTGAGGCCGACGAGCCCCGCGACGAAAGGCGGCGCCGACGCGTCCGTGCCCTGGTAGGCGAGGCCGAGCGTCGCGTGGCGGATGCCGAAGAAGGGCCCGCGCGTGGTCGAGCCGTCGACCTCGAAGTCGAGCGAGAAGGCATCCCACTGCCCGCGGAGGCGCACGCGGCCGCGGCGGATCTCGAAGCGGTCGCGATTGAGCGGCGAGCCGTCGGGGCTCAGCTCGTCCTGCGAGAGCTGCGACCACACGTACTGCACCTGCAGGTACGCGCTCAGCGAGAGGCCGTGCAGGATGTCTTCGGCGAGGTCGTGCGCCGGCGCGGCGTGGTCGCTCGCTTCGGTCGCCTCGCTCGCTCCGGTCGCCTCGCCGCTCGGAGCGGCCGCCTCGGCGCGTGCGACGCGTGCCTCGAGGTCGGCCAGACGCGCGCGGAGCGCGGCGAGCTCCTCTTCGGCGCTCGGCGCGGACGCGGCGACGCTGGACGTCGGCGCGGAGGCGGCGACGCTGGAGCTCGTCGCCTCGGGCGGATCGGCATGCGGCGGTGCTGCTTCGATCTCCAGGTCCTCGGGCGCGGCCTCGATCTCGAGGTCGTCCGCGGACGTTGCTGCTTCGATCTCGAGGTCGTCCTCGCCGGCTTGCGCCAGAGCGAGGGACGACGTCGACGAGGAGAGCAGCACCAGAGAGAGTCGCAGCACCCACTCTGCGGCTCGGTCACGGTGCTTCACGAGAACCTACGGCGAGAGAGGAGCGTTCAGGGGAGAGGAGGGAGCGATCCGTCCGCGTTCAGGTGCGGAAGGCGCGTGGTGGTGACGGGGAAGGCCTGGCAGGTGACGCCCGGAGCGGTGCAGTGATCGAGGAACTGCTCCTGCGTGGAGGGCGGGCACTGGTAACAGCCACTCGGCGCGACGCAGTCGAACGCGTCGGGCGGCGTGCCGCTGTCGCCCGCGTCGAGGTCCACGTTCGCCGCGTCGTCGCCAGCGTCGAGCACGTTGCCGCCATCGAGCCCGCCGTCGGAGCGGCCCGCATCGGGGAGCACGCCGGTGTCGGGCGCGGCCGCATCGCGGGGGCCACCGTCGGCGCGCGCTGCGTCGGGGGGCTCGGGATTGGTGGGAGTGTTGCAGCCCGCGATCACGGCGAGCGCGAGGAACGAGAGCACGCGCGGAGACATCACGACACCTCGCAGTAGCCGTAGTGGCAGAAGGGAGTGCTGGGGGTGCCGGCGCAGTCGGTGCTCGAGCTGCACGGCGTGCACGTCGCGGGCGCGCTCCCGGTCGCGACCTCTTCGAAGTAGCAGCCGCACGAGAAGGGCGGCACGAACGAGTAGAGCGGCCCGATGTCGGTGTCGCGCCAGACGGTCATCGCGCACTGCGGGATGTTCCCGTTGAGGATCGTCTGCTGGAGCACGTTCACGCCGGCGGGCGGCGTCGCGTCGCCCGTGAAGTAGCCGATCAGCTCGGCGGTGTCGGCGTCGCTGATCGCGCCCGTGCCGTCGACGGGCGCGAAGAAGTGGTACTGCGACCACAGGTAGTAGTGGCCGTCGCGCACGTTGCGGCGATCGAAGGCCGTCGCCGTCGAGCTCGGCCAGTAGCCGCACGACTGGTCGTAGTGCTGGTAGGCGAGCGTGCGGACGAGCGTGGGGTTCGCGTCGACGACCTCCGTGCTCGTGAACCCGATGGACGCCTCGGGGTCGGTCGCGGCGTGGAGCGCGTTGACGGTGCCCTGGTTGCTCGAGGTGTCGATGGCGTGGAAGCTCGCCGCCGGCACGCCGATCGCGAGACCGAGCTCGATCTGCGCGGCGCTCGTCGCGTTCCGGCCGAAGACGAACGCGTCGTCGTTCCACGGCGCGACGCCGCCGGCGGCGCCGCCGAAGCCGTAGATGAAGTAGAGCGCCTCGGCCGCGATCGACTGCTGCGTCGAGTCGACGGGAACGATCACGCTCCACGACGTCACGGGGCCGGCGAAGTCACCGATGCCCGAAGGCACGCTCGTGACGCCGTTGCAGAGCGTCGCGCCGTTGCCGGCCATGCCGAAGTCGGGGCGCACGCCGACCGCGCCGAGGGTGCACGTGTGCTGCGCGCCGGCCGCATCCCAGTAGGTCGCGTTTCCCGTGATGGGCGTGCCGTCCACGTAGTGCGTGATCGCGAAGCACGCGCCGGGAGACTGATAGATGACGGTGATCGGCGACGCGGCGCCGGCGAGCTGGGTGCCGATGCGCTTGAGGAGTGGCGTGCTCGCACTGCCGCCGACCCCGATGACGGGGCGCGGGAGCGAGGTACACGCGGGGTCTTGGGCGTGGGCGGAGGAAGCGAGGCCGAGCAGAGCCCCGGCCAAGCAGAGGGTGGGAAAGACGCGGGCCATGACGCGGCGCGACGCACGGCAGGTGCCATGCTTGAATTCGCCCATTTTCACGATGGATCGATCCCGCGCGGGCGATCCCCGCGAGATGTGACGGGGACGGGCGATGGGCCCGTCTCTCGTCGTGGGCCGCAAAGGATCTGGGCAATCCGCGCCGAATCACGGCCATCCGTTCTTGGACACGGCGACCGTGAAATCAGATGGATCTAAGCCGTGAAATGAGATGGTTGTGCGGAGAGGCCGTCGGATTCAGCGGAGTTGCCTGTGGCATCTCCGCTGCTGTACGAGGCCGCCGTGACCCAATCCCGAATCGGGCTCTTCCTGGTCCTCGTCTGCCTCGGAGCCAGCGCTCGTGCTGGCGCACAGGAGGCGCCGAGCGAGGCAGCGGCCCCGCGCGAGGTGACCTCCACTTCCGAGGCGACGGGCTCCGCGGACACGGATGCGACGAGCGCGCCGACGCCGACCGCGCCGACGCCCTCGCCCGATGCCGAGGTGCCGAGTGCCGAGGCGGTCGCGCCGGCCGAGGTCGTCCCCGCCCCCGCGCCGACCACGCCCGCGCCCGTTCCGGCACCGCCCGCGCCCGAAGCGCCCGACGACGAAGTGCAGATCACGGTCGCCCCCGGTCGCGGTCTCACGGTCACGTCGGGCGACACCTTTTCTTTCCAGCTCCGCGCCCGCATGCAGGTGCGCGACACGCTGCACGTGCCCAACTCCGCGGACGCTTCGCGCAACACGCCCTCGAACGAGCTGCAGATCCGCACGATCCGTCTCTGGCTGCTCGGCAACGTGCTCGACCGGAACACGCGCTACGGCATCCAGCTCGCGCTCGGGCCGAGCGACTTCGAGCCGAACAACGCGAGCCCGATCTACGACGCCTATCTCGAGAGCACGCACCTGCGGGACCTCTCGGTCCGCGTCGGCCAGTTCTTCGTGCCCTTCGATCGCGCGCGCACGATCCGCGAGTTCGCGCTGCAGACCGTCGATCGCGCCGGCGTCGTCCGCGAGCTCTCGCTCGATCGCGACATCGGCGTGATGCTCTTCTCGAACGATCTCTTCGGCTGGGAAGGGCGCCTCGCCTACGCGCTCGGCTTCTTCGCCGGCGACGGGCGCAACCGCCTCACGACCACCGCCGCGCCCGGCTTCCTCTTCGTCGGCCGCGTCACGGTGCGGCCGATGGGCCCCTTCGACGACGACGTCGAGGGCGACCTCACGCGCAGCACGAGCCCGCATCTCGCGATCGGATTCGGCATCGCCTACAACCAGTCGACCGATCGTCCGCGCAGCACGTCGAGCGTCTCGAGCAGCTATCAGTTCTACCAGCTCGGCGGCTACGACTACTTCCACATGGCGGCCGACCTCGTCTTCAAGTGGGCCGGCTTCTCGTTCCTCGGCGAGTGGCTCTGGCGCACGACGAACGGCGTCACCGAGCGCACCGGGATGCCGGCCGGCGCCACGATGCCGATCACCGAGCACAGCCGTCAGGCGTGGGGGCTCGAAGCGCAGGCGGGCATGATGCTCGGCGATCTCGTCGAGCTCTACGCGCGCTACGAGCAGATGGAGGCGATCGGCGCGACCGATCCCACGCTGCTCGCCACCGTGCAGACCGCGGGGCGGGCCACGGCGAGCGGCGTGAACGTCTACGTCAACGGTCACTCCTTCAAGCTGCAGCTCGACTGGCAGCACACGTTCGGAAGCGACTACACGATCGGAGAGCACCTCTTCCGGTTGCAGCTCGACGCGACGTTCTGACCCGCGCTCCTGCGCGAGCGTCTCAGGGGACGAGGAAGAGGGGGTCGCGTCCGAGCTGCCCCGTCCACGTCACCGGTCGCCCGAAGTGGTCGGTGACGGTCCGTGTCTCGTCTCGAGAGACGGTGGTGGGCGAGCGGGCCCACGCGACGGTGAGCGTTCCGCGCGGCGTGTCGAAGTCGAGGGCGAAGACCCCGTGGGTCTCGTCGTGCCAGCCCTCGTGCGGGCCGGCGGGGACCGCCTCGGCGCCCACCGCGGCGATCCACGCGAGCGCGTCGCGCGCGGGCTTGGGGTCCACCGCGGCGGGCGGCTCGTCCGACGGGTAGCGGTAGAGGCCGAAGTCGTCCTCCGGAGGGAACGTGCCGTGCCGCGGGCCGTCCGCGAGGTTGAACCAGCAGATCGGGTCGACGCCGAGCGACGCGCTGAGCACGAAGGCCCGCGAGAGCAGGCTCGCCTGGCGCGCCTCGTCGACACTGCCCGCCACCGGCCAGCCGAGCTCGGTGAACACCACGGGGAGCTCGGGGACGTCGTGAAGCGCCAGGATCCGCTGCATGTCGTCCACCATCCCGCCGATGCTGCGGACCGTCTCCGAGTCGAGGTCGGGGTCGTCGACCGGCGGGTAGAGCGGGTAGGGATGGAAGCCCAGGCGCGCGACGCCGGCGAGCGCGTCCGGGCGGGCGGTGAGCACGTCGTGGGTGAACTCGAGCGCGCCGTTGATGACCTGTGCGTGGAAGAAGAGCCCGCCGCTCAGCACGGCGCACCGCTCGCACGTCGCGTGGATCGCGGCGGCGCTCTCGGCGAGCATGGCGGCGTACGTGGCCGCGTCGCCGTGCAGGGAGGGGCGCCAGAAACGGTAGCCCGCATTGGGCTCGTTCCAGATCTCGTAGCCGCTCAAGCGCTCGCCGTAGCGCGCGGCGAGGATCGCCGCGTAGTGCGCGAAGTCGGCGACGTCGTCGGGCGGGCCCCAGAGGTCGGGGCCGGCCCACGGGCTGCCGTACGCGAGGATCGCGATCACTTCGAAGTGCTCGGCCAGCGCGTCGTCGACCATCGCGTCCCAGGCCTCGAGCTCGAAGCGTCCGCGCTCCGGCTCGACCTGCGCCCAGGGGAAGTCGAGGCGCAGCGTGTGGATGCCGGCGGCCCGCAGCAGCTCGAGCTGCCGCGCCCGGCGCTCGGGGGAGAGCCCGGGCGCGAAGCCCTGCGAGATGCACGTGCGCGCGCCGAGTGGGCGCCCCCCCGCTCGCCACCGCCAGGTGGGTGCGCTGCGGCCGATCACGTCGATCGGGGCCGTGCACACGGGGTCGTCGCCCGGCTCGGGAGCCAGCTCCGCGACCCCCTCGCTCGCGCAGACGAGGCCCGACGGGCAGCGCGTCGTACAGGACCGAGGCCCCGCATCGGCGGGCGCGTCCGCGGGCGCGTCGACGGGAGCGCGCTCGGCGTCGCGGCCCGCATCGGCGGGCGCGGCGGTCCCGCTACACGCGACACACAGCGCGACCATCAGGAGGGGACGCATCGCGCCATCCTAGACGAGCGCGAGTGATTCGTGATCACCACGGATCACCCGCGAATGCAGCGTCCGACGGATGTCGCGACGGGCAGGAAGGTGAGGCCGACCGATTCACTCGGGCGGCCGAAGGAGGGCAGGGACGTCCTCCGACCGCGCATCATCACGATTCGCGATCGGTGATTCTGACGAGCCGGCGCGCCCGGGTGTGGCCCCATCCGTGCGCGCGCCCACGGGTGCGGTGCGCTCGATCGATCACCGCGGGCCCGACCTCTGGACGCCCGCGAGGCCGCGAGCGATCGAAACGTAGCGCCGCGCCTGCCTTGGTCTACGATGCCGCGTCCATGACGGCGTCGTTTCGCGTGGGGGATCTCGTGGCGGGCAAGTACCGCCTCCTCCGCGAGAGCTCGCGCAGCGGAGACCTCGGCGGAGTGAGCTCGGCGGCGCAGGTGTTCGATGCCGAGCACGCCTGGACGGGCAAGCGCTTCACGCTGAAGGTGCTCGGGGCGCACGCGGGCGAGAACCTCGAGATGCGCTTCTTGCGCGAGGCGCGTGCGGCCTCGGCGCTCGTCCATGCGCACGTCGTGAAGGTCTACGACGTCGATCGCGACGCCAGCGGCGCGCTCTACATGGTGCAGGAGCTGCTGGAGGGCGAGACGCTCGTCGAGCTGCTGCGGCGCGAGCGTCGCCTCGCGCTCGGCGCGGCGCTCGACGTCCTCTTGCCCATCATGGACGCGCTCGCGCTGGCGCACGACGTCGGCGTGGTGCACCGCGACGTCCGCCCCGCGACGATCTTCCTCTCGCGCCGTCCGGGAGCGCCCATCGTGCCGAAGCTGATCGACTTCGGCGTCAGCAAGCTCGTCTCGACCGCGATCGGCGGCTCGCTCGAGCACATGGTGACGGTGAACAACGGATCGATCGACACCGTGGCCTACTGGTCGCCCGAGCGCCTGACGAACGACCGCATCGACGCATCCGTCGACGTCTGGGCGCTCGCGGTCGTGCTCTACGAGATGCTCGCGGGCGAGCCACCGGTGCGCACGCCGAGCTTCACCGACATGGCCGTTCGCATCGCCACGCGGCCGGCCCCGCGGCTGCGCGAGCGCGTGCCCGACCTACCGGCGGCCGTCGCAGCGGTCATCGATCGCGCGCTCGCCTTGCGCATCACCGAGCGAACGACCGAGACGACCGAGCTCGTGCTCGGGCTCTGCAGCGCCACGGGGCGCGAGCTCCCGGAGAGCGCGGAGGGGCTGATCGATGCCGCGGCCGCGTCGAGCGCGCTCGGCCCGACAGGGGAGCCGACGCCCGTTCAGTCGACGCCCGTCTCGCCGGCGGCGCTGCGGCTCCCGGTGCGTCGTCCCACGCGCGACGGAGCGAGCGGGCAGCGCCTGCGCCTCGGCGTGGTGGGAGACCCGGACGGCACGCCGGGAGTCTCGACCGAAGAGCGGCTCGAGCGCGCGCTCGTGGCTCGCGCGGCGGTCGTTCGGGTGCCGACGTACGCCGATCTCGTCGATGCGCTCGTGGCGGACCGCGTCGACGTGGCCTGGCTCGCGCCGCTCGCGTACGCGCGCGCACACAAGCTCGGCGCGGTCGGCATGTTCGCGGTCGTGCGCCGCGGCGCGCTCGATCCCCGCGCGCTCCTCGTCGGCCGCGCGCCGCGCGTGACGAGCCTCCGCGACCTGCCCGGCACCCGCGTGGCGTGGGTCGATCCCTGGTCCACCAGCGGCTACGCGCTCCAGCGAGCGGCGCTCGCAGAGCGAGGCATCGACCCGGCGGTGTTCGCGGCCGAGGCGTTCCTCGGCTCGCACGAAGCCGTCGGCCTCGCGCTGGCGATGGAGCGCGCCGACGTAGGCGGCCTCGTCGGCAACTACGATCAAGCGCGCAACGAGGTCCTCGGCCCGTGGCCGCCGGGCGCTCCGCTCGTCGTCCTCGCGATGAGCGATCGGATGCCGCCCGAGGTCATCGCGATCTCGCCCGGGCTCGCGCCGGACGTGATCGCCTTCCGGCGCGCCTTCGCCGCCGCCGGCGCGCCGGCGATCGCCGCGCTCGTGGGCGCCGAGATCGAGGCGAGCCTCGAGGACGTCGACGACGCACGCTACGCGGCGTTGCTCGACGAGGCCTGACGACGTCGATCCGTGCAGCGCCCCGCAGGCTCGGGGACGTCGGCCTCCGAGCTCGCGGGGAGCGGTGCTCAGGCTGCGCGCGGCCGCGCGACGACGGCGCGCACGCCACCGAGCACGAGCGTGCCGAGCGCGAGCCCGCCGAGCAGGCCCACCGACTCGCCGACGAAGAGGCCTGCGCAGCGCACGGCCAGCACGGCGCCCGCGACGAGGAGCGTGCCCGCGAGGCGCGCGAAGAAGGTCCGCGCGTCGCGCGCGAGGCCCATCGGCGCGGCGATCGCCGCGAGCGCGCCCAGCACGGCGCCGGTCTCGAGGCAGCACTCGGGGCGCGTGCAACAGTCGGCGACCGCGGTGCCCATCGTCGCGCAGCACGGGCGCAGGATGGTCATCGGGACGAGCCAGCCCGCCGCGCCGAGCACGAGGCCGGTCAGGCCGCCGTGCGCGAGCGCGCCGCCGCGCCACGCGACGCCGAGCCACACGACGAAGGGCACGAGCACCCACCGCGGGTCGGGCGCGGCCGGCACCCAGAACGAAGCGGCGAAGAGCGCGCCGGCGACGAGCGTGGCGCCGAGCGCCGCGTGGCGGAGCCGACCGAGCTCGAAGGCGCGGCGCGCCCGGCGCGCGAGGACCTCATCCATGGCTACCTCCGAGGATCGTCCGCAGGCGCGCGTAGGCGCGCGACAGACGCTTGCGGAACGTGGGACCCCGATCGAGCGCCGGCGCGCCTCGTCCGAGCAGCGCGGCGATGGCCTCGGCGGAAGGGCCGTCGAGCGCATCGATCGCGCGCTCGAGCGCGACCTCGAGCTCGCGCAGGGCGATCTGCTCGTCGGCCCCGAGCGTCGGGCTCGGCGGCTCGGCGTCGAGCACGGCGTGGGTGCGCTCGCGCTTGCGGGCGGCGCCGCGCACCTCGTTCGCCACGACCGCGTAGAACCAGGGCAGGCACGCGCGCCCGGGCTCGAACTCGCTCGCGCGGAAGAAGACCCGCTCGAGAGCGCTCTGCGCCACGTCGTCGGCGAGGTCGGCGGTGAGGCCGCGCCGGGCCACGCGGAGCGCGCGCGGACGCAGCTCGCGGTAGAGCGGATCGAAGGCGCTTCGATCGCCGTCCGCGAGCCGCGCCATGAGCGCGTCGAGCTCCGCTTCGCTCATCGAGAGGTTCTGCCTCGGTCCCTTGCGCGCGTCACGCGGCTCCGTGAGCGGAGCACCGCGCCGCGCGAAACGGCCTTCTCAGCGTGCGTCGGCGACCGCGCCACCGTGGTGGCCGGCGCAGCAGGGCGAGCCCGGGTGGCAGCACGAGGCGCCGGGCGCGCAGCAGTCGCCGCCCATCGCGAGGTCGTAGAGGCTGCTCGCGCCCACGCCGACGCCGATCGCCGCCGCGACGAGGAAGAGCGAGCCGAGGAGCCGAGGAAGCTTCGAGACGAGACGTTCGCGCATGTCGAGAGGTCCTTTCCTCCGTCCTAGCGTCGAGATCGCGATCCGTGACCCGTCTTGTTCGTCGTGCCCATCGGTCGGAGGGCCCGCACCTCGGGCAGCGACCACGGCTCGCGGGCCGTCACGACCACTTCTTCCTGCGCGTCCGGCGGTCGGAAGCGCATCGTGCGCGCGTGCAGGAGCGGGCGGTCGAGGCCGCGCACGCGCACGCCGTACTTCGGATCCCCCACGATGGGCAGGCCCACGTGCGCGAGGTGCACGCGGATCTGGTGCGAGCGGCCGGTGATCGGGCGCGCCTCCACGGCAGCGCCGCGGCCGAAGAGCGCCGAGAAGCGCGCCTCCACCGTGATCTCGGTGCGCGCGTGGACGAACGCGCCGCGCTCGGCCTCCGTGAGCGCGGCGGCGTCGCGCGCTCGCACCACGTTGCGCGTCTCGTCCTTGTCGAGCCACGCGTCGATCGCGAGCGCCTGCGTGCTCGGGCTCCCGCGCACGATCGCCGCGTAGCGTCGATCCACCTCGCCGCGCGCGAAGGCTTCGCTCATCGCGCGCGCGGCGTCCTTGCGCGTCGCCAGCATCACGAGGCCCGACACGTTGCGATCGAGACGGTGCAAGACGCCGATCCCGCTCTCGCCGAAGTACGTGCGCGCGAGATCGACGAGGTTCGGCCCGTCGGCGCCCGGCTGCGAGAGAACGCCCGCCGGCTTGTCGACGATCACGAGCCCCTCGGCACGCCAGACGATCCACGCGCCGAGATCGAGCGCCGGAGCCCGCACGCGCGCCTGCCGCCTCAGCCCGGCCCGCGACGACGCCGACGGCGCCGGCGCGGCGCGTCCTCGGGCGCGGGAGCGTTGGCGATCTCGGTGCGCAGATCCATCGGCGTGGCGCCGCGCGCGCGGCAGTCGATCTCGTAGAGCATCGCCGCCTCGGGGAAGAAGTCGCGGTGCGCGAGCGAGCCGATGCGGCCGCGGCGCAGGCGCTGCTCGCAGCCGATCACCGCGCGCATGCGCTCTTTCATGCGGCGCGGCGGTGCGACGCTCGTCGCGAGGCCGTTCATGAACTCCTCGTAGGCGCCGAGCGGATCGCGCGCGCCCTCGAGCGCCTCGTGGATCGGCCCGAGCAAGAGCGCCGCGAGCAGCACCACGTCGCTCGGCGTCTTGCCGTCGGCGACGAGCGCATCGATCGCGTCGAGCCGCCCCCACAGGGTCCGCGCGCCGCGCGGGCCATCGTCGAGGAACGTGGCGAGCTCGGGCAGGATCACCGCGAGGATCCCGGTCTCCCACGTGAGCCAGATCGAGCGATGCGCTGCGCCCCCGCGCACGAGGCGCAGGATCTCTTCGAGCACGCGCGCCTTGGCGGCCTTGCCCAGCTCTTCGCGCTGCGCGACGAGCGCGTCGTACACCTCGGGGTCGATCCCGAGATCGAGGCGCGCCGAGAACTTGATGGCGCGCAGCATGCGCACGGGGTCCTCGCGGAAGCGCACGTCGGGCAGGCCGATCGTGCGCACGGTGCGCGCCTCGAGGTCGGCCATGCCGCCCACGTAGTCGATCACCTCGCCGCGCTCGACGTCGTAGAAGAGCCCGTTGATCGTGAAGTCGCGGCGCAGCGCGTCCTCGAAGGGCTCGCCGAAGACGTTGTCGTGCCGGATCAGCAGATCCGCTTCGTCGTCACGCGGCTTGAGGCGCGGCGCGATCACGCTCGAGCCCTCGGTGTCGCCCTCGCCGATCTCGGCGAACGCGTCGCCGTCGTCGCTCGCGCTCGGGTCGCGGCGGAACGTGGCGGTCTCGATGATCTTGCCGCCCGAGAAGAGGATGTGCGCGAGGCGGAAGCGGCGGCCGATGATCCGGCAGTTGCGGAACACCTGCTTCACGTCGTTCGGGCGCGCGCTCGTGGCGACGTCGAAGTCTTTCGGCTTGCGGCCGAGGAGCAGGTCCCGGACGCCGCCGCCGACGAGATACGCCTCGTGGCCGGCGCGATGCAGGCGCCGGAGCACCTTCGCCGCGTCCTCGTCGATGTGGCCGGCGGGGAACACCCGCTCGTAGACGGCGGGGCGAGGGCCGCCCTCGAAGCGATCGGCGTCGGGCTCGCTCTCGGAGGGGCTGGGGTCGGAATACGAGGAGTCGTCCACCGGCGCCGTGGCACGGAGGGGACGGCGCTCGCCGTCCGGAGAAATTCGATCGTTCATGTTCGGAGGGCCCGTGAAGGCCTGTTCTTTCGTGGCGCCCGTCCCGGCATCGGAATGCGGACCGATCCGCGGGACAGTTCCCTGGGGCGCTCGCGCGGCCCGACCAGGGTTGCTCCCCGAGCCGACGACCTCTGCGGTCGGGCGGGCCGGAGGTTCGTCCTCGGGCTCGCGCTCGCGCGTCGGGGAGGCGCGCGAACGAGAGAGAAATAGCGTTCCAACGCCCCCGTGGCAAGGGCCGCGGTTGACTCCGGCGGCTTCGCCCCTAGACTCGCCGCCCTCGCGCCGCTCGGCCGAGAACGAGGTCGCATCCCCATGAGCAATCAGGAATTCCTCTTCGACAAGCGCATCGTCGCGCGCAACGTGGCCCTCGGTCTCGTGGAGCAGAAGGCCGTCGACAAGCAGATCGCGGCGCTCCCGGACCGCGAGTCGAACGCCGCCATCAGCCAGCCGAACGAGCAGGACGAGGCCCGGCCCTCGCGCGCGAGCGCGGACGCCGAGGACGACGCCGGCGGCGGCGCGGCCGACGACGACGAGGAGTGAGCGCGTGACGGCGCGCCCGAAGCGTGCGGCGGGAGCCGAGGGTGGGGAGCTGCCCGGCTCGGACGGCACGCCGCCGATCGACTTCACGACGTTCGTCCTCTCGATGAGCACCTCGTGCATGATCCAGCTCGGTGAGCTCGCGAGCCCCGACGGCGCGCAGGACCAGGACCTGCCGGGCGCGCGTCAGACGCTCGAGATCCTGCTGCTCCTCGAGGAGAAGACGCGCGGAAATCTCTCGGGTGACGAGGAGCGCGTGCTCGGCCACGTGGTCGACGACCTTCGGGCGCGCTACGTCGCCAAGCATGAGAAGACCGCACCGTAGCCTTCCCGAGGGGGCGCTCGCGGTTCTGCTGCTCGGGCTCGCGGTCCTCGCGCACGCAGAGGCCCAGGGCGCCCACCCGCCGCGAACGATGGGCCTCGACGGCCCGCCCGCGGCGCGCTGGGTGGACGCGCGCCTCGCCGCCGCGCGCACGGGCCACGGCGATCTCGTGCAGCTGCCGGTGGCGACCGCGTCGGCCGGGTGGGGCTGCACGTGTCCGTCGCACTTCGTCGGCTGGTCGCCCGACGTGGGCGATGGGCCGTCCTGGCTCGATCTCACGCTCACGCCCGGCGTCACGCTCCCCGAGGCCGGTCCCCGCGGCGCGGTGTGGATGCTCGAAGGCACGCTGACCGGGAACGTCACGCGCTTCGAGGGCGACCCCGGTCAGTGGTACTCGGTGCGCGAATTCGTGGTGACGCGGCTGGTGGCGCCCCACGTCTCGGACGCGCCGCGCATGCGCCTGGTCCGCGAGGACGCCTTCGCGTGCACGAGCGTGGTCACCGACACGACGCCGCTCCACGTGCGCGAGCGCGGCAGCGCGTCGGCGCCGATCCTCGGCGACCTCGATCCCGGCACGCAGGTCTCGATCGCGCGCGTGCGCGGAGACTGGCTCTCGCTGAGCGCGCCGCGCGCCGGCTGGGTCTACGCCCCCGCCGTGACGACCACGTGCACGCTGCGCGCGGCCGAGGCGCCGTCGCCGTGAGCGCCGCGTCGCGAGAGGGGCTCGCGCCGCGCGCGCCGTTCCCGCCCGGCGGGCAGCGCGACCGCATCGGCTGGGTGGTGCTCGCGAGCATCGCCAGCGCCGTGATCGTGACCGCTGCACGCATCACGCCCGACCCGATCGCGGGATCGAGCCGGCAGCTCGGCCTCGCCCCGTGCGGCTTCTACGAGTTCACGGGCTTCCACTGCCCCGCGTGCGGCCTGACGACCGCGTTCTCGTACATGGCGCACTTCGATCCCGCGGGCGCCTGGACCGTGAACGCGTTCGGCATCCTGCTCTTCTCGCTCACGGTGCTCTTCGTGCCCTTCGCCGCGCTCGCGGCGGCGCGCGGCTGGAGCCTCTCCGGCACGCTCGACAAGCTCTACGCGGAGGAGCTCTCGATCGCGCTCGCGCTGATCGCGCTCGGCCACTGGCTCGTGCGCGTCGCCTACGAATGGCCGAGCGTCGGGATCTGACGCGGGCCGAGCGCGACGCCGCGACGCGGATCAGAAGTAGAGCGCCGAGCCGAGATGCAGGCTCAGCTCGTGGACCGTGGTCCACGTCGACTGCACTTCCGCCGTCTGCATCGTGGACGAGTCGTCGGTGAACGCGAGGCCGCCGACGCGACCGAAGCCGACTGCGTAGCGGAGCGCGAACGTCTGCGCGAAGACGATCGTCTCGGCCTGCTCGCCTTCGCCGAGCTGGTGCGGCGTGTGGATCTCGAGCCCGAGCGATCCGCCGACGAAGTCGATCTGCGTCTGCCCGTAGCGCGTGATCCGGCGCGTGGGGCTCACGTCCGTGAACATGCCGCCGCCGATCGACACGTTCTCGTCGACCCAGAACCGCGCGCCGACGTGCGCGTTCGCGAGCCAGCGTCGCTCGATGTTCAGCTCGGGGACGATCCACTCGTGCGCCACCTCGAAGTCCACGCCGAGCCACCACCGATCGGCTCGGAACGCGGCGCCGATGCGCAGCCGCGTCGGCGTGATGAGGCCCACGTTGGGGACGAGCCCCGAGGTATCGGTCGGCTCGAACATCAGCTCCCCGCCGCGGATGGCCGTGATCATCGACGACGTCGAGCGGAAGAGCGACCCGAGCTGCAGGTCCGGGGAGCGAAGCGTCGCCGCGAGCGTGAGGTGGTCGTCGACGTCCCACTGCACGCCGACCGCGAGCGCGACACCGACCGACTGGAGTGAGCTCAGGCTCGAGCTTCCGACGGCGAAGAGATCCATCCCGTCGGCCGCCGTGGAGCCGCCGAAGAAGTGGGTGCTCAGCGTCTCCTGTCGGTAGAGGCCGAACACGGTCCCGCCGATCCGGAGGTCGCGCGCCACCTGGTACCCGAGCGAGAGCCCGGCGTACGTGCTCTGCGTGTTCTCCTGCTGCACGAGCTGCCAGCGGGAGGTGAGGCCGTTCGCGGTGTCGGTGAGGCCGACGCGGTCGGTGTGGTTGGTGAGCTGCGGCGTGAAGATGCCGAAGCCGAACGCGAGGCGCGGCTCGAGCAGGCGCACGACGGTCACGGCGCTCGGGATGCCGAGCACCTCGATGTAGCCGCCGTCGGCCGCGCGACCGGACGTGTCGGAGGAGAGCAGGCGCGGCGTGTCGGCGATGCGCAGCACGGTCGCGCTGCCGCTCAGGTCGAGCTGGCCGCGCGTCACGGCCGCGAGGCCCGCCGGGCAGTACCACATCGCGCTCCCGTCGCTCGTCACCGCCGAGACGGCACCGCCCGTCATCGCGGCCTCGTTGCCGAGCAAGACCCCTTCGTCGTTGCCCGCGTGCGCGTGCGACGGCGCGAGCGCCGTAAGCACGGCGGCGACGAGCGCGAGGGCTGCGAGCGGTGAGCGCACGACGCGCCTTCAAACCACGCGTCCGCCCTCACGGCAACCCGCGATCCAGGCTTGACGGTGGTGCATCGTGAATCAACCTTCCGGCGCCTTCTCAATGGGGAGCTCAAGGGGCCAATGAACCTTCGTCGATCTGGAGTCGCGATTCTCGCGGCTGGTCTTGCTCTGTTCACCCTCGCACCGTGCTCCGTCGCGGATGCGCAAGCGGCTGCGGCCTCGCAGTTCGCGGAGACGACCGCGGCGCCACCCGCGGCCGATGCCGACGACACCGTCTGGACGCTGACGGCGCAGGGCCAGCTGAACTACGGCAACGCGCGCAGCCTCGCGCTGAGCTTGAACAATCACTTCCTCGTCCGGCGCGACATCCACATGTTCACGCTCGACCTCACCTTCGCGTACGGCGCGGCGTCGCTCCGTGATGCGGCGAGTGGGCAGTTCGGCCCGTGGAACGCCAACGCGCAGAACCTGCTCGGGCGCCTGCGCTACGACGTGTTCCTCGACGCCGACGACTCGCTCTTCGCCGTCGTGATCGGCAGGAACGATCCCTTCGCCGGTCTCGACTTCCGCTTCCAGGGCCAGCTCGGCTGGGCGCGCAACATCTTCGCCGAGGCCGAGGCGCACCACCGGATCTGGTTCGAGGTCGGCGCCGACGTGACGTACGACGATCGCTATCCGAACCCGCTCTGCCGCACGGCGGGCGCCGGCGTGACGGTCGATCCGGCGACGTGCACGGGCTCGGACATGATGAGCTACCTCGTTCCCGGCGACGAAGTGCAGCCCTCGGGCCGCCTCTTCCTCGGCTACGACAACCACATGAACGACAGCTGGACGTTCCTGACCGGCGTCGAGGCGCTGATCGACTTCCGCGGTGATCCCCACTGGGGCAACGTGCGCCTGAACTGGCGCAACACGCTGACGGTCACGCTCGCGCAGAACCTGTCGGCGAACGTGGCGTTCAACTTCCTCTACGACGGCGAGCCGGTGCCTGGCTTCCAGGAAGTCGACACGCAGACCACGATCGGCCTGAACTACACCTTGCTGTAGGAGGCCTGGAGCGGCCTCCTCGGCGGACCGGGCGGCCGGGCTCCCGCCCAATTGGCGGAAGCCTGGCCTCGACCGCCGGATCCGCCTCACCTCCCTCCGCTTCGTCGCTTCGCTCCTCGCGAGCGACGAAGCGGGTGCCGCAGGGCGGGCGACTCGTCGCCGGCGCTCTTGGATCGCCGGCGAAGGTCGCACCGCAGCGCCGAACGCCTCGGCGGATCCCGTCCTCACGCTCTTTCGCAGCCGAGATCGCCGGTGGTGTGCAAGTCTCGTGAGTGATGATTCCAGCATCGCTTGACAGAACGCCTCGGCGACGCTAACCCCACGGCCCGCTTCACTTCGGTTCCTGTTTTCGATTTTCGCTTGGTTTCTGGTTTCCCTCGGGGCGTAGCGCAGCCTGGTAGCGCACACGGTTCGGGACCGTGGAGTCGAAGGTTCAAATCCTTTCGCCCCGACTCCTTCCCTCTCCCACTCCAACATCGACACATCGGGGGGCTTCAGACCCCGTCTCGCACCGAGACCCCGTCTCGCACCCTAGTACGAGCATGGCTGAAGGTACCGAACGCACCCCGAGCACTGGCTCCGCCGTGAAGGTGTTGGTCGTCGACGACGATCCGGCGATCGGCGAGTACATGGAGACGTTCCTCGGCAAGGACGGCTTCACGGTCAAGACGCAGAGCGATCCCACGGCGGTCGAGGCCGACGTGAAGAACGGCGGCTACCACCTCGTGGTGCTCGACCTGATGATGCCGAAGATGGACGGGCTCGAGGTCCTGCGGCGCATCCGCAAGATCGACAGCGACATCGCCGTCGTCATCTTCACGGGCTATCCGTCGTTCGAGTCCGCGGTCCAGGGCATGAAGCTCGACGCGGTCGACTACGTCCGCAAGCCCTTCAACCCGGAAGAGTTCCGCGCGGTCCTCGATCGCGTGATGCGGAAGAAGGGCCTCATCCGTTCGCCGGAAGAGAGCCTCCACAAGCACATCGGCGAGACGATCCGCGGGCTGCGCAAGGAGCGCGACCTGACGCTCAAGCAGCTCTCGCGGCGCACCAGCCTCAGCGTGTCGCTCCTCAGCCAGATCGAGCGCGCGGAGTCGAGCGCATCGATCGGGTCGCTCTACAAGATCGCCGTCGCGCTCGACGTGAAGATGGCCGATCTCTTCGGCGATTTCTGAGCTCCAGGGGACCTGGGCGGCCCGACTGGTGACGCGGGACCGGCGGAGCCGGATCCCCTGACGCCCTCTTCGCCGTCGGATCTTCGCGGCGGCGCGCGGCTCGCGCATGCAGGGTCGCCTGCATCGTCGCGCCCGCGTGCGCGCCCGCACGGTCGCCCGCGTGCGGGCTGTCGCGTGGCCGCGGCGCGAAGTCTCGTCTCGATCGAGGCGCGTCGCATACTGCGGGCATGAAGATCGTCGTCCGCTTCTCCGCTCGAGCGCTCGCCGGAGGGAACGCTGGGCTCGATCTCGACGCGAGCGGTGAGCGCTATCGCGAGGCGCTGGTGCTTGCGGTGGCGGCCGACTACCCCGCGGCGGAGATCGACGTGGCGCGCGACGACGCGGCGCCGCGGATCGCCGCCGAGGGGGTGGACGGCGCGCGGCGCGTCGAGGTCGAACGTTCCGTCGCCGATCTCGCCTGGGTCGTGAAACAGTGCGCGCCATGGGGCGTTCCGGGCTGAGCCAAGATCGTCGTCGCACGTGGAACCCGCGGAGCGGGCGGTTGTCGGGACCGAGCGTGCAACCGAGCTCTCGCCCCGCCCTCGCGATGCTGGGGCTCCTCCTCGTGCTCCTGGCTCCCATCGCGGTGCCGGCCGTGGCGCTCGCCCAGCCGGCGCGGGCCGAGACCGGCTACGAGCTCGCGCTCTCGGGCGCCGCCATCGCGCGTACGGGGCACGAGGCGCGATTTCGCGGCGTCGCCTACCGCGTGCGTGGGCTCTCGACCCTCGTGCCCTACGCGGGCGAGGTGCGCGCGCAGTTCGTCTCCGAGACGACGCACGGAGAAGAGCGCGTCGTCCGCACCGATGCGAGCGGGCGCTTCGAGGTCTCCGTGCCGATCCCGGAGACGGGCGGCGCGTCGCCTCACCTCGCGATCGACGTCGGCCCTGCGGCGGATGCGCGGCGCTTCGAGCTGCCCCTCTCGCTGACCGAGGGGAGCGAGCTGCTCCTCTACACGGACCGGCTGCTCTACGAGCCGAGCGAGCCGGTCCACGTGTGGGCGCTGCTGCGCGATCGGGCGTCGGGCGCGCCCCTGCCCCGCGAGGTCGTGCGGTATGCGGTCGAGGGGCCGGCCGTGGGCCTGGTCGAGCGCGACGTCGAGACCGACGAGTCGGGTGTCGCCTCCTTCTCGATCCCACTCGACGCGCATGCGACGGAGGGCTGGCTCTCGGTGCGTGCGCGCGCGCGCGACGTCGCGCGCACGACGAGCTTTCGCGTCGGTCAGCGCACGTGGGAGCGGCTCTTCGCGCACGCCGAGATCGAGCCGCACGAGGTCGCGCCCGGCGCCGAGGCGACCGTGCACGTGCAGGTGACGACGCCCGACGCCGCGCCCGTGCGCGACGCCGCGATCTCGATCGAGATCGCGGGCGACTTCGCCGCGAGCGGCGTGACCGATGCCGCCGGGGAGGCGCGCATCGCCGTGCATGCGCCGGCGTACCTGTCCGGCGACGTCGGCCGCGCGACCGCGGTCGTGCACGTGTCCCATCCGGCCCACGGCTCCATCGACGTGAGCGCGCAGATGCGCCTCGCGGTGCCGCTCTCGCTCTCGATCGACGTGCTCGCCGCGCACGGCGTGCTCGTCCCCGAGACCGACGACGTCGTGTTCGTGCAGCTCCGCGATCCGTCGGGTGACCCGGCCCCCGCGGGCACGCTCGTCGAGGTCTCCGGCGCTGCGATCCCGGGCGGCTCCGCGCAGGCAAGCACCGATGCGCACGGCCTCGCGGAGATCCGCGTGCGCCTTCCTCTCGGCGCGAGCGCCGGCCCGTACGAAGAGCGGCGCGCCTCGCTCGGCGTGCACGTGCTCGGCGCCGCGCTCGAGCGCTTCGCGCGCGTCGAGGTCCCGGTCTCGCTCGCGCCGGAGATCGTGCCGAGCGTTCCGCATCCCGTGGTCGCGCCGGGCGCGGTCGTGGACGTGGCGCTCGCGCGCCGGAGCTCCGTGCGGGGCGAGGGCGTCGTGGTCGAGCTCCTCGACGCACGCGGCGAGCTCGTGGACCTCGTGCGCGTGGGCCTCGGCGCCACGAGCGCGCGCGTCACGGTGCCGCGCGACCGGATCGGCACCTTCTCCGTGCGCGCGCGCGTGGAGCACGAGGACGAGAGCCTCGAGGGCGTCGGCGCGTTCGCGCCGCTGCTCGTCGTTCCCGCGCATCCCGATTTCGTCTCGCTCGTCCCCGAGCGCACGCGGTGGCAGGTCGGCGAGCGCGCGCGGGTCGATCTCGTCTCGCAGCCCGGAGGCGCACGAGCGTGGGGCGCGCTCCTCGTTCGCGATCTCGCGGCCCACGGCGGCGAGCGCGACTTCACGGCCTGGTATCTCGAGCGCGAGTTCGACGAGGCGCTCTTGCATCCCGAGGACGCCGAGGGCGAGCGCCTCGTGCGCGCCGCCTTGGCGGCGTCGACGAGCGCCGACGGCGTGCCGGCCGTCGCGCCGCCGGTGGTCGATGCGCTGGGCCTGCCGGTCGAGGGCTCCGAGGTCTCCGCCGGCGCGCCCGACCGCGACGTGCTGCGCGATCCGTGGCCGCTCGCACGCGAGCTCGAGCGACGGGGGGTCGCGGCGGCGATGATGGCGCTCGAGACCCGGCTCGAGGACGCGCTCGCGTCCGGCGCGCTCGACGACGTCACCGTCGGCCGCGGGGGCGGCCGGCGCTTCGCCGACGATCTGCTCGACCCGGCCGACCACCCCACGCTCGGCGAAGGAACGATGACGGCGGCGATGATCACCGCCGTCGATCCGAGCTTCACCTACGAGAGCGTCGCCCGCCGCGTCGCGCGTGTCCGCCTGGTGGCCCTCCTCTCGGCGCTCGCCGTCTACCTCGATCCCGGCGACGACGCGTCCCTCGCGGCGCGCACGGCGTCGCGCGAGCCCTGGCAGCGCTGGCTCGCGCGCATGGTCGAGCGCGGCGTCATCACGAGCGAAGCGCTCGACGATCCGTGGGGCGGGCGCTTCGCGCTCGTCCCGAGCGCGCATCCCACGTTCATGCTCTCGCCCGAGGCGGCCGGCGTCGAGCTCGTCTCGCCGGGGCCCGACGGGCGCGTCGGCACGAGCGACGACGTGCGTGATCCCTTCGCGCGCGTCGTGACGGCGGGCACGCCGTACGCCGTGGCCTCGGGCGAGGACTCGCTGATGCGCGCGCTCGCGGTGCTCTCGCCCGTCGAGCGCACGCTGCCCGCGCTGCGCGCCGCCTACCGGCGCATCAGCGCCGAGATGACCGAGGACCTCATCGGCGACGCGGTCCACGCCTCCGTCAGCGAGGGCACGATCCTGGGTGGCGGCCTGAGCCTCACGGGGACCGGCGCGGGCGGTGGGGGCGTGGGCTACGGCTACGGGGGCGGCACCGGGAGCATCAGCAGCGTGGGCCACGGCGGCGGCGTCGGCGTCTCGAGCGGCGGCACGAACCTCGCGCGCCTCGTGCGCGAGCGCTTTCCTCCCACGGTCTTGTTCACTCCCTCGTTCGCGCTCGACGCCTCCGGCCGCACGCACCTCGAGATCCCGCTCGCGGATGCCGTCACGACCTATCGCGTGGAGGTGATCGTCTGGCGCGAGGACGGCTGGATCTGGTCGGCGCGCACCGAGATCACCTCCGACCGCGAGATCGTGGTCGATGCGCCGATCCCGAACCTCGCGCGCCTCGGGGACCGCCTCGTCCTGCCGCTCCGCGTCTCGAATCGCGGCACGAGCGCGAGGACGTTGCGCGTGCAGCTGCTCGGGGACGAGGCGATCGGTGTCGCCGACGGCGAGGCGGTCGAGGTCACGGTGCCGGCCGGGGATGCGGTCGCGGTGCCTTTCGTGATCGCACCGACGATCCGCGCGACGGGGAGCCTGCGCGTGGTCGCGAGCGACACGAGCGGCAACGTCGTCGATGCGGTGCGCAGGCCGATCGAGATCGTGCGCCCGGGCCGCACCGTGCACGTCACGCGCGAGGCGCTCGTCGAGGGAAGCGGCCAGCTCTCGCTCGACGTGCCGGAGGGTGCCGACGCGCTCTCGGCGCACCTCTCGCTCACGGTGGGCACGGCGCTCTTCGCCGACCAGAGCGGCGGTCTCTACAGCGCGTGGGCGAGCGAGCCTTCGACGAGCGATCGCCTGGGCGTCGAAGAGAGCATCGCGGCCGGCCTCGGGGGCAGCGACGCGACGACGCTCGCCTTCGCGATCGGCGCCGCCTATCCGCGCCCCAGGTTCGACGACGAGGACTTGCGCGACGCGGCCGAGCGTCTGACCGCCGCGCTCGCGGCGATCTCCTCTCCCGAGGCTCGGTTGCCGGGGACGGCGCAGGCGCTGCTCGGTCTCTCGCCCGTGCGCGCGCATCTCGGCGAGCGGCCGGCGGTCGCCGGCGATCTCGGGCGCCTGGTGGAGCGTCTCGCGCGAGAGGTGGGCGACGCCGCGACCTTGCTCGACGGAGACACCGTCGCGCGCGCGCAGGCGGCCGCGGCGCTCGCGCGGGCCGGCGGAGACCGCGGCCAGGCGCGCGCGGCCGAGCTCCTGCGCCGCGCCGAGCCCGACCTCGTGGCGGTGGGGGACGAGCTCTGGGTCGCGGTCGACCACGACGCCGCGTGGACCACGCTCTCGTTCGCGGCCGCCGAGGCGGCGCTCGGGCACCGGCAGCGCGCGTTCGCCCTGCTCGCGACGATGGCGCGGTGGCGCGCGCGGGGTCGCGGCCTCGCGACGGCGGAGCTCGCGCTGGCACGCTCGGTCTCGCTCGCGCTCGCCGAGGGAGCGAGCGTCGACCGGGTCGCGGTCTCGATCGATGGGGCGCGCACGGAGCGGGCGCTCGCGGCCGGTCGCGATCTCTTCGACGTGCCCGCGCTCGCGGCGGTGGGCGCTCATCGGATCGACGTGGATGCAGGCCCGCACGCTTCGGTGCACGCCGAGCTCGGCGTCGAGTACGGCGTCCCGTGGGACGTCCCCGCGGAGCGGGAGGGGCCCTACGCGATGGCGATCGAGGGCGAGCCACACGGCCAGGACGAAGTCTCGGAACAGACGCTCGTCGTCACGAACCGCTCGCCGCGCTGGATCGCGAGCACGGTGGTCGAGATCGCGTTGCCCACGGGCGCCGAGCTGACCTCGACCGCGCTCGCGGAAGTGCAAGAGCAGGCGCGCAGCGCGACGGCGACGCCGACGTTGCTCCGGGTGGTGCTGCGGCCGCTCGCGCCGGGCGCCGAGGCGCGCATCCCGCTGCACGTGCGGTGGTCGATCGCCGGGACGCTCGACGGGCTCGGCGTGGCCGCGTGGGCGAGCGATCGCGACGACGCGGTCAGCCTGCTCCCACCGCGCCCGATCGAGGTCGCTCCGCTCGAAGGAGGTGCGCCGTGACGCGCGCTCTCGCTCTCGCTCTCGTGCTCACCGCCTGCCTCGGCGCCACGCATGTCTCGGCGCAGACGGCCGCCCGCCGTCTCGTCGCGGCCGGCGAGGTGACGGGGCTCGAGATGTCCATCGATGGCGCGCTCCACGCCCCTCCGGGCGGGACCCTGCGCTGGCTCGTGACGACGTACGAGGTGCTGCGCCGACGCGATCTGCGCGTGGCCGGTGGCATCGAGCTCACGGTGACGGCCTCGTACTCCGACGGCCCGGCGCTCTTCACGACGCGGAGCGACGCGCAGGGGCACGCGCTGATCGAGCTGACGCTGCCGAGCGATCTCGAAGGCGCTCCCCAGATCGCCGTCGAGGCGATCTCGCCGCGGGGCGTGCGCCGGGTGTTCGATGCGCCGCTCGAGGTCGATCCGATCGAGACGATCGCGCTCGTGGCCGATCGCGAGGTCGTGCCGCCCGGCGGCTCGGTGGCGCTCTTGGCCCGCGTCTGCGGGACGGCCGACCTGCGTCCCCGCGCGGGCGCGTCGGTCCGGATCTCGCTGCGCAGCGCGGCGCTCGTGCGCGCGCCGATCACGCTCCAGACGGATGCGTCGGGCGTGATCGCGACCGAGCTCGAGCTCCCGAGCGAGCCGGGCACCTACTCGATCGAGGTGATGGCCGACGACGGGCAGGCGATGGCCACGCGAGCGATCACCGTGGCCGCCGACTCGCCGCCCTCGCTCTGGGCGCGCGTCGAGAGCACGCGGGCCGTCGCGCGCCCGGGAGAGACGGTGCCGGTCGAGGTCCGCGTGCTCGCGGCGGACGGAACGCCGGTCTCGGGAGCGCGCGTCGACTGGAGCGACGATCCCGCCCGCGAGGACGAGGTCGTCGTGCGCACGGACGCCCGGGGCCAGGCGACGCTCGCCTGGGCGATCGAGCGCACGGCGAGCCCGGGCGGCTCGGTCGAGGAGCGCACGCGCGAAGTGCGGGTCGTGCACGCGGCGCACGGCACGACGAATGGCACCGCGCACGTGCGCATCGCGCGTGAGGCGAGCTACGCCGTCTGGGCCGTCGAGGATGGCGCGCTCGTGCCGGGCGTGCGCTCGTCGCTCTTCGTGCGCGTGGTCTCGGCGGAAGGAACCCCACGGGCCGGCGTCGGCGTGGCGCTCGTGGCCGGCGACGCGGGCCCCGCCGCGAGCGCGACGACCGATCGCGACGGCGTCGCCGAGCTCCCGGTGAGGGCCGCCGAGACACGGCCCGAGCTCGACGGCTGCGGTGGCCCGACGTCGGTCGGCGCCACGCTCACGATCGACGGCCGCGAGCAGACGCTCTGCCTCCCCGTCGAGCCCGATGCGCTCGTGGCCGTGGGTGCGGAGACGGCGGCGAGCGGGCTCGTCGTCTCGCTCGCGCGTCGGCCCGAGGTCGAGGCGCGCACGGTCAGCGTGACCGCGCTCGTCCATCGTGGCGAAGCCTGGTTGCCGATCGCGCGCACCTTCGCGGCGCCGCGCGAGTCGCGCGTGACGCTCGCGCTGCCGCCGCTCGGCGTCGAGGAGATCTGGGTGCGGGCGCGCGTGGTGGTGGACGGCCAGGAGGCGCTCGGCGGCGGCACGATCGTGCTCGCGGGCGCGGCGCCGGCGATGCCCACGCTCGAGGCGGACGCCGCGGGCGCCCGCATCGCCACGTCGGACGCCTCCGCGGTCGCGCTGGCCGTCGAGGCGTCGTCGGCGCTCTCGCTCGAGGCGCGGCTCGGAACCCTCTCGGTCCCGCTCGCGCTCGCGCGCGCAGAGGGGCACGGCGACGCCTTCGTGCGAGCCGTCGCGGCCGCGTCCACGCCGCGCGACACGGCCGCGCCGGTCGCGCTGCGCGAGGGCACGCTCGTGCCGCTCGCGATGCCCGACGACGCGGTCGCGCAGGGCCTGCTCCGCGATCCGTGGCGCACGCGCGCGCGCTTCGTCCGTGGCCGGCTCGGAGCGCTGATGCGCGCGGTGGAGCAGCTCGTCGATGCGCGCGTGCCGGATCGAATCGACGAGGTGGGCGTGCGCGAGAACGGGCACTGGCGCTTCGATCGCGAGATGCTCGAGGCCGCGATGGTCGAGGCCGGGCTCGGGGACGAGCGGGCCGCGGCGCTCGACGGAGAGCCCCTCGACATCGATGCGCTCACGACGCTCGACCCCGACTTCACCTACGACCACGTCGCGCGGCGCATCACGCGCGAGCGTCTGTTCCGCGTGCTCTGGTACCTGCGCACGCTCGTGCGCGAGCGGCAGCTCGACCTCGCCTGGGCGCGCCGCGGTGATCCCCGCGAGTACGTGGTGGCGCTCCTCGAGGCTTCGGTCGGCTTCGAGGTCGAGTATCCGGAGCGCAGTCACCTCTTCGACGCGTGGGGGCACCCCTTCGTGCTCGTCGCGGTGCGCGGGACGCCGCGCTTCGATCGCTTCCAGCCGGTGCCCGGCTACGAGCTCGTGAGCGCGGGCCCCGACGGCCAGGTCGGCAACGGCGACGACGTCTTCGATCCGTTCGCGCGCGTGCTCTCGCCGGGCAGCGTGTACGCCGAGGCGGTGCAGGAGGACGAGCTCGTGGCCCGCCTGGGTGGCGTCGAGCTCGGGCGCGCCACGGTCGAGACGCTGGCCGAGGCGTTCGCGATCGAGACGGAGGTCTTCTACGACGTCGACGTGGCCGGTGCGATGGCGACCTGGGGCACCGAGCCTGCCCCGATCGACCCGACGCCCGTTCCCTACGCGCCGCTGCCGCGCGTGGCGCGCGCGCTCTTCGCGGGCGCGGTGGGCCCGGGGCAGGCGCTCTCGGGGAGCTGGACGCCGCCGAGCGAGCGGCGCGCGTACGTGGGCTTCGCGCTCGCACTGGACGCGGACGGTGGCGTGTCCCTCGCGCGACGTGCGTTCGAGGCCGGTGCACCGACCGTCGCGCACGCCGACGTGCCGGCGCTGCTGCGCGTCGGCGACTCGCTGCGCGTTCCGATCCGCTTCGTCCCGCTGACGCGGGAGCCGGCACCGGATGCCCGCGCGAGCGCGACCAGCTCGAGCGAGGCCGTCACCGCGCGCGTGGAGGGCTCCGACCTCGTGCTCGAGGCGCGTCGAGCGGGCGTGTCGCGACTCACCGTCGCGCTCGAGGCGCCGGGCGCGCCTCGCTACGAGATGCAGGCGGCCCTTCGCGTGCTGCCGGAAGGCGCGCTCCACGCCGCGCACGCGGGCACGATCGCGGGCGGCACGGTCGCGCTCCCGCTCCAGCCACCGGGTGAGCGGCCGTGGCGCGCGCGCTGGGTCGTCTCCACGGGCCGCGCGCTGCGCCGCGATCCCCTCTTCACCGAGGGCCCCGGCCGCGATGCCGCCGCCTCGGCGTGGGCCGACGTGCTCGCGGGCACCGATCCCAGCGCCGAGGATCTCGCGGCGCTCGAGGGGGCGCTCGCGGTGGAGCCGCGCGCGCTCCACACGGCGTGCGCGCTCGTGACCTGGGCGACGACCGACGAGGACCTGCTCCACGATCTGCGCTTCACGCGCGCAGCCGGGGCCCTCGACGACGTGCTGCCCGCCTCGCTGTCCTCGCGGGCGGCCGTGCTCGCGGCGCTCGCGCCGGTGGCCCCCTCGAGCGGCGATCCCTCGAGCTCGGCCGTTGCATCGGTCGTCTCGAGCCTGCGCGACGACGCGTGGCGCGCGCTCGCGACGGAGCGCGACACGCCAGCGACGCTCGCCGAGATGGCGGCGGCGCTCCTGCTCGTCGATCGCGACGACGTGGTGGCGCGCGCGCTCTTCGAGCGTGCCCGTGCCGCGGCGAGCCCGACCGACGGGCTCGGGCCTGACGTTCACGACGCGCTCGCGGGGACGCTCGCGCTCGTCGTCGCCGCGCGTCAGCTCGGCGAGGACGCGCTCGCCGACGAGCTGGCGCGCGGGGTGATCGGACGGCTCTACCTTGCGCCGCGCCTCGGCGCCGAGACCGTGTTCTGGGCGCTCGCGGCCTCGACGTTCGGCGCGCTCGGGGCCGACGCCGCGGGCCCGGTGACGGTGGACGTGGGGGGCGCGACGCGCGAGCTCTCGCTCGCCGAGGGGCCCGCGGTGCTCGACGATCTTCCGGCCGACGCGTCGGTCCGCGTCCATGCGGGCGCGCCCGTCGTCGTGCGCGGAGAGCTGCGCGCGCTCTCGTCGTATCGCCCGGCGGACGGCCTCCCGATCGACGTGCGGATCGAGGGCGACGTCGGCGTGCTGGGCGAGCGCGCCTCGCTCGAGCTCGTCGTGGAGTCGACGACCGACGAGGTGCTCTCCGATCTCGTGGTCGAGCTCGCGCTGCCGGCGTCGGCGGCGCTGGACGCGACGGCGCGCGACGCCATGGCGAGCGCGGCGGGCGGGAGCGTGGGCGAGCCCGATGCCGCAGGCGTCCTGCGCCTGCGGATCTCCGAGCTGCGCGGGCGCACGATGCGGCGCATCCCGCTGCCTTGGCGGTGGCGCGCGACGGGGGCGAGCCGCGGCCTCGGCATCACGGTGTTCTCGGCGGCGCAGCCGTGGACGCTCACGACTCGCCCCGACCGCTTCGTGGAGACGACTGCACCATGACTCGCCTGCTCGCCCGCGCTCTGTCGGCCCTCACGTTCGCGACGCTCGTCTCGGCCTGCGGGGCCCCCGCGTCGCCCCCGCGTCGCCACGAAGGCCCGGACGTCGTCACCGCCGAATGGACGAGCGGCGACGACGCCGTGCTGGAGAGCGACGCCGGCGCCGCGGGCACTCCGCGGTAGCGCCGCGGGGCAGCGCTTTGCACGCGCGCCGAACCGTGCGATCACCACGCGCGATGGCCGAGCCAGAGCCTGGGGGGAGCGTCTCGCGCGCCGCGTCGACGGGGCTGCTCGTCGCCACCTTCTTCGCAGGCCTCGTCGTGATGGCGCTCGAGCTCGTCGCGTTCCGGCTCTATGCGCCGCACTTCGGCTACGCGGAGGACGTCTGGGGCTCGATGATCGGCGTCGTGCTGCTCGCGCTCACCTGTGGCTACGCGCTCGGCGGGCGCCTGGCCGATCGCAGCAAGGACGCGGCACCGCTCTTCGTCGCCATCGGCGTGAGCGCGATCTACCAGGCCGGCATCCTCGCCATCGTGATCGACCTGCTCGAGTGGTGTGCCGATCTGCCGCCGCGCACGGGGCCGGTCGTCGCCACGCTCCTGATCTTCATGGCGCCGATGACGCTGCTCGCCATGACGGGCCCCTACGTCACGCGCCTGCTCGCGCGCGACGCGCACGTGGGCTCGGTGGCCGGCAACGTGTCGGCCGTCTCCACGGTGGGGAGCATCGTCGGCGTCTTCGGTACGAGCTTCTGGTACGTGCCCACCTTCGGCGTCCGCGCGACGCTCGTCGCATGCGTCGCCGTCAGCGCCGTGATCGCGCTCGCGGGCCTCGCGGCGATGCGGAGGCGCAGTGCGCTCGTGGGCGCGTTGCCTTTCGTGATCCTGCCGTTCCTTCCGCCCTTCGGCTGGGGCGAGGGCACGGTCTACGTGCGCGAGTCCGAGTACAACCTCGTGCGTGTCTTCGAGCGCAACGGTGTCCGCTTCCTCGCGCTGAACGACGAGCGCACGGCGCAGACGATCCGCCCCGTCGACGGGAGCCTGGGCCACCGCTACTTCGATCTCTTCATGTTCGGCCCGGCGCTCGCGCACGGTGATCGCACGCTCGTGCTCGGGATGGGCGCCGGCGGCAGCGTCTGGGCCACGCGCCTGGCCGCGCCGACCGCCGAGATCGACGCGGTCGAGATCGATCCCGAGGTGGTCGAGGCGGCGCGCCTCTTCTTCGAGCTTCCGACCGACGGGCGCATGCACGTGCACACCGAGGACGCGCGCCGCTATCTACGCGACACGCGCGCCCTCTACGACGTCGTGCACGTGGACCTCTACCAGGGCGGCAACGTGCAGCCCTTCTACCTCGTCACCCGCGAGACCTTCGCGCGCGTGCGCGAGGTGCTCCACGACGACGGCGTGATGGTGATGAACGTCTACGACGGCGCGAGCTCGCAGCGGCTGCTCGCCTCCGTCGTTCGCACCATCCACGAGTCGTTCCCTTCGGTCTACGTCATCGATGCGGGCCTGCGGAACCACGTGGTGTTCGCGTTCCCGCGCCAGACCAGCGCGGACGACATCGAGGCGCGCCTGGTCCGCGACCTCGAGGCCGAGGGCATGCCTCACGTCGCGGCCGACTTCGTCCACAAGGAGCGCGGGAATTTCGAGCCCGCGTGGATCGACGAGAGCGCGCCGATCTTCACCGACGACCTCGCACCGGTCGAGCGCATCACGCGCGAGATGATCGAGCAGCAGCTGCGCGAGAATCCGCCTCGGCCGCGCAGCTGATCGCCGCCGCGAGCCGCCGCGCGGACGACCGCCTCAGACGATCTTCTTCGGCTCGGTACGGAGGGCGGTCTCGAGCGCCTTCTCGAGCTGCGCGCGCTCGACGGGCTTGCGGAGGAACCCGTTCATCCCCGCGTTTCGACAGCGCCGGAGCTCGGCGAGCGAGTCGTGCGCCGTGAACCCCAGCACGGGCACGCTCGCGCCGCGCGCACGCAGCTGCCGCGTCGCCTCGAGCCCGTCGAGCTTGGGCATCTCGATGTCCATGATGACGAGGTGGAACGACCCCGTTTCCCAGGCCGCGATCGCCTGCTCGCCGTCGATCGCCTGGACGACCTCGTGGCCGAGGCTCTCCAGCAACCGGGCGACCACCAGGCGATTCGTGATCGCGTCGTCGACGAGTAGGACCCGCATCAACAGCGTCTTCGGACGGTCGCGAGGGCCCCTTGAGGGCGCGCCCGGTGCGCCGTCACTTGGGCCCGTTCCAGCCGCCCACGTCCGCCACCAGCCGATCCGCTTGGGGAGGACCCCAGGTGCCGGCCTCGTACTCGTACATCGGGCTCGGGCCATGCAGGACCGGATCGACGATCGCCCAGGCCGCCTCCACCACGTCCTGGCGCGCGAAGAGCGTGGAGTCGCCTGCCATCGCGTCGCCGAGCAGGCGCTCGTAGTCGCCCAGGCGCTCGCCGCCGTCGCCGTCCCGGACCTCGTCGACGACCGAGAGCTCCACGGGCCGGCCGGCCATCCCTTCGCCGTGCCGCTTGGCACGCGCGCCGAGCGCGATCACGACCTGCGGGCTGAGCTGGAAGCGCACGTAGTTGCCCATCGAGGGCGTCGCCTCCTTGAAGACGACCTGCGGCGGGTTCTTCAGCTCGATGCACACCTCGGTCGTCGTCTTCGCGAGCGCCTTGCCGGCGCGCACGTAGAAGGGCACGCCCTCCCAGCGCCACGAGTCGACGTAGAGGCGCAGCGCCGCGTAGGTCGCCATGTACGAGTCCTTGCTCACGCCGGGCTCGTCGCGATAGCCGCGGAACTGGCCGCGCACCATGTTCTCCACGCTGAGCGGCCGCACGGTGCGGAGCACCTTCGCCTGCTCGTCGCGGATCGCCTCCGGGTACGTCGAGCTCGGCGCCTCCATGGCGAGGTAGCTGACGACCTGGAGCAAGTGGTTCTGGATGACGTCGCGGATGACGCCCGTCTCCTCGTAGAACTTGCCGCGCCCCTTCACGCCGAAGTTCTCCGCCATCGTGATCTGCACGTTCTCGACGTAGTGGCGGTTCCACACCGGCTCGAGGAACGCGTTCGCGAAGCGGAAGTAGAGGATGTTCTGGACCGCGTGCTTTCCGAGGTAGTGGTCGATCCGGTAGATGTCGGCTTCGTCGAACACGCCGTGGATCACGCGGTTCAGCTCGCGCGCCGAGGCGAGGTCGCGGCCGAAGGGCTTCTCGACGATCACGCGCCCGCCCTCGGCGCAGCCCGACTGCTTCAGGTTCGTGACGACCGTCGGGAACATGCTCGGCGGGATCGCGAGGTAGTGCGCCGGGCGCTTGCTGCTGCCGAGATCGCCGCGCAACTTGGCGAACGTCGCCGGATCGCCGTAGTCGCCGTCGATGTAGTGCAGGTGCGAGGCGAGGATCGCGAAGGCCTTCTCGTCGAGGCCGCCGTGCTCCGTGCAGCTCGCCTTCGCGCGCTCGATGAGCTTGTCGCGCGTGTAGTCGCCGCGCGCGACACCGATGACGGGGAAGTCCATCTTCCCCCGCCGCGCGATCGACTGCAGCGCGGGGAAGATCTTCTTGTAGGCGAGGTCGCCCGTCGCGCCGAAGAAGACGAGCGCGTCCGCACGCGTTCTCTCGTTCGGGGTGTCGGGCATCACTTCTTCTCCGCGTGCTTCTCGACGTGCCCGCCGAAGCCGAAGCGCATCGCGGAGAGCACCTTGTTCTGGAACTGATCGAGGTCGCGCGAGGCGAAGCGCTCGAAGAGCGAGGCCGTGAGCACGTGCGCGGGCACGCCGATGTCGTTCGCCGCGGCCACCGTCCAGCGACCCTCGCCCGAGTCGGAGACGCGCCCGCCGAACTTGTCGAGCTTCGGGTCGCTCACGAGCGCCTGCGCCGTGAGGTCGAGCAGCCACGAGCTGATCACGCTGCCGCGGCGCCAGAGCTCGGTGACGGCGCCGAGATCGAAGTCGTACTGGTAGTGCTCGGGGTTGCGGAGCGGCGTCGTCTCGGCGTCCTTGGCGTGCGTGCGCTTGCCGATGTCGGCGTTCGCCAGGATGTTCAGGCCCTCCGCGTACGCGGCCATGATCCCGTACTCGATCCCGTTGTGGATCATCTTCACGAAGTGGCCGGCGCCCGCGGGACCGCAGTGCAGGTAGCCCTCTTCGCTCGTGCCGCCGGCGGCCTCGCGGCCGGGCGTGCGCGGGATGTTGCCGCGGCCGGGCGCGAGCGTCTTGAAGATCGGGTCGAGCCCCGCCACGACGTCCTTCTCGCCGCCGATCATCAGGCAGTAGCCACGCTCGAGGCCCCACACGCCGCCGCTCGTGCCCATGTCGACGTAGTGGATGCCCTTCTCGGCGAGGCGCTTGCTGCGCGCGATGTCGTCCTGGTAGTGCGAGTTGCCGCCGTCGATGATCGTGTCGCCCTTCGAGAGGACGGCGGCGAGCTTGTCGATGAGCCCGTCGACGAGCGCCGCCGGCACCATCAAGCAGATGGCGCGCGGGCCCGTCATCAGCTTCGGCAGCTCCTCGAGCGAGGTCGTCCCTCCCTTGGCGCCTTCCTTCACGAGCGCGTCGACCGCGTCCTTGTTGACGTCCTGCACGTAGCAGTCGTGCCCCGCCCGCATGAGCCGGCGCACCATGTTCGCGCCCATCCGCCCCAGGCCCACCATTCCGAGCTGCATCGCGCCTCCCTGTGTTCGAGTTGGAGGCAGCGTACCGAGGTGAGCGCGCGATCGGAAGCGGGGATCCGCGCTCATCGTGCCGCGAGCGCATCTCGCGCGGCGGCCGTGATCTCGAGCGAGCGCAGGCGCGCGGCGTCGTCGTAGATCTGGGCAGTCACGATCACCTCGTCGGCCTGCGTGCGCGCGGCGAAGCGCCGGAGGCCCGCTTCGACGGCGGCGGCATCGCCGATCACCGTGTGCTCGAGCACGCTCGCGAGCATTGCCTCCTCGATCTCCGAGAGCGCGAGCCCCGGCACGGGCGGAGGCAGCGCGCGCGGGCGGCCCGAGCGCAGCGCGAGGAACGCCTGCTTCAGGCTCGTCGCGAGCGTCATCGCTTCCTCGGTCGTGTCGGCGGCGAACACGTTGAGCGCTGCCATCACGTGCGGGCGATCGAGCGTCGGCGAGGGGCGGAAGCGCTGGCGGTAGATCGCGAGCGCTTCGTCGAGGTGCGTCGGCGCGAAGTGGGAGGCGAACGCGAACGGCAGCCCGAGCGCGGCGGCGAGCTGCGCGCCGAAGAGGCTCGAGCCGAGGATCCAGATCGGCACCTCCGCGCCGCGGCCGGGGTAGGCGTGCACGCGCTGATCCGGCTCGGGCTGGAAGTAGCGGATCAGCTCGAGGACGTCGTGGGGGAAATCGTCGGCGTCGCCGACCTTCGTGCGTCGCAGCGCGCGGGCGGTGCCCGGATCGGTGCCCGGTGCGCGACCGAGCCCCAGATCGATGCGGCCCGGGTACAGCGCCGCGAGGGTGCCGAACTGCTCGGCGATCACCAGGGGCGCGTGGTTCGGCAGCATGATCCCGCCCGCGCCGACGCGGATCGTCTTGGTGGCGCCCGCGACGTGGCCCATCACCACCGAGGTCGCGGCGCTCGCGATCCCGGGCATGTTGTGGTGCTCGGCGAGCCAGAAGCGCCGAAAGCCCAGCGCCTCGGCGCGCTGCGCGAGCGCCACGCTGCGCGCGAACGCTTGGCGAGCGTCGCCGCCTTCGAGGATGGGGCAGAGATCGAGGACGGAGAGCGCGACCACGGCGTTCTCATGAGGCCGCGCGCGCCGTCGGCAACCCGTTCGTTTGCTTCGGTGTCGCCCGCGGTGCATCACGCGCGCGTGCCTCGCCGTGTGCGCACCCGAGCCCCGAAGCCCGCGCCGAGCTCGCGCACGCTCGACGCGGGCGCGCTCGGCGAGTGGATGGTCGCGCTGCGCGAGGCCCTCGCGGGCGAGCGCGACGCCGACGTGCCCTGCGGGCGCTGCACGGGCTGCTGCACCTCGTCCCAGTTCGTGCTCGTCGCGCCCGACGAGACGCGCGCACTCGCCGTCATCCCGCCCGAGCTCCTGTTCCGCGCGCCGGGCCTGCCGCGCGGGCATCGGCTCCTCGGCTACGACGAGCGCGGGCACTGCCCGATGCTCGAGGACGGACGCTGCCGGATCTACGCGGACCGCCCGCGCACGTGCCGCACCTACGACTGCCGCGTGCTCTCCGTGGCGAGCCTCGTCGACCGCGCGCGCCCGGCGATCACCCGGCAAGTGAAGCGCTGGCGCTTCCGCATGGGCCCCGAGGAGCGGAAGGCGATGCGCGCGGTGCGCCGCGCGGCGCGCTTTCTCGAGGCGCATGCGTCGACGATCGCCGAGGTCCCTTCGCATCCGTCGCAGCGCGCCGTGATGGCCATCGCGCTCCACGAGCGCTTCCTCGGCGGCGAGCCGACCCTCGACGAGGTGCGAACGTTCGCGCGCCGCCTGAGGCGTTCGCGGCGCGGGTGATCGCGCGCGCCGCACGCGGCCGGCTAAGATGCGCGCGTGGCTCGGACCGCTCTCGTGCTCGGCTTCGTCCTCGCGGCGTGCAACGCCCCGCCGGCGCTGCACGGTGCTGCCCACGACCCCGAGGCTGCGCCGCCCTCGTCCGCCTCGAGCACCGGCCCGCACGTTCGCTTCACACCGGCGGGGGAGGGCGAGCTCTCGGCGCTCGTTCGCACCTTCGCCACCAGCGCGCGCGCCGAAGGGCGCATTCCGCTCGTCTACGTCGGCGCGACGTGGTGCGAGCCATGCCAGTACTTCCACCGCGCGGCCGAGCACGGCGACCTCGACGGCGAGCTCCCGGCGCTCGCGCTGCTGGAGCTCGACCTCGATCGCGACGGAGATCGCATCGCCGCCGCCGGCTACGCCTCGCGCATGATCCCGCTCTTCGCCGTCCCCGGCCCCGATGGGCGCGGCACCGAGCGCCGCATCGAGGGCTCCATCCACGGCCCTGGCAGCCCGCAGCAGATCGCGCCTCGCTTGCGCGCGATCCTCACCCCCGTTCCCTGATCGATCGAGAGGATGCATCGATGACCTACGAGCTCGTCGTGGACGATCGCCCCGCGGATCTGCTGGTGCCGGAGCTGGTCTCGCTCGCGCACGAGGCGATCGCCGCGCGCGGCCGCTTCTCGCTCGCGCTGCCGGGCGGCTCGGTCGCGACCACGTGCTTTCCGCGCTTCGCCGAGGCGCCGATCGACTGGTCGCGCGTGCACTTCTTCTGGGGCGACGAGCGCGCCGTCGCACCGACCGACGAGAGCTCGAACTACGGCCTCGCCGAGCGGCTCTGGCTCGAGCGCATCGCCAAGATCGGGCCGACGATCCACCGCATGGAGGCCGAGCGCGCCGACCTCGACGAGGCATGCGAGCGATACGAACGAGCGCTTCGGCGGAACGGGCCGCTCGATCTCGCGCTGCTCGGCATGGGCCCCGATGGGCACGTCTGCTCGCTGTTTCCCGGGCACGCGCTCCTCGACGAGCGCACGCGGCTCGTCGCCGCGATCACCGACTCGCCCAAGCCGCCGCCGAAGCGCCTGACGCTCACGCTCCCGGCCCTGCACGCCTCGCGCAACGTCTTCGTCGTCGCGACCGGAGAGGCGAAGGCGGACGCCGTGCGCCGTGTGCGCGCGGGCGAGCCACTCCCGGCGCTGCGCGCGCTGAGCGGCCCACACCGTGGCCGGCTGATGGTCGATCGCGCTGCGCTCGGCGAGTGACGGCGCCGTCAGCGCGGGCGCTGCGCGTGCCAGAGCTGACCGGTGAAGGCGCCGCACGGCGTCAGGTGCGTGTAGCCGTCGCGCGGGCCGCCGTTGACCACGTCGAGGCACATCCCCTCGCCGCGGAACTCCGTCGTGAGGCGCACGGCGCCACCGGCCTCGGGGCGCAGGTGCCAGTGCTGCCCGCTGAAGTTGCCGCACGGCTCGAGGCGGGTGTAGCCGTCGTCGGGGCCGCCGTTGACGATGTCGAGGCACATGCCGGGCCCGCGGAACTCGGTGGTCAGCGTGGTCCAGCCACCCGCGACGGACGCGGTCGACCAGCGCTGTCCAGTGAACGCGCCGCACGGAACGAGGTGCGTCATGCGGTCGTCGGGGCCGCCGTTCACGACGTCGAGGCACATGCCGCGTCCGCGAAAGTCGGTCGTCCATGCCGTCGCGCCCGCGACCTGGGCCGCGGCGATGCCGCCTCCGATCGACAGCAGCAGAGTCGCAGCGAGGACGGTGAGCTTCGTGGCGCGCGTCATCGGGCCGGCATAGCCCTGGGCGCGCGACGAATCAAAACGCCACCTCGATCGATCCGGCGCGCGGAGGCGCTCCGCGCAGCGTCATCCGAATCCTCCGCTCGCGCCAGCCTGGGCGCGTCGCGGGCGATCGTTCTCGTCGCCTCGAGCGCGCTTCTGGGGCACACCCACGCCATGCGCTCGTCGTCGCCGCCTTCTCCGCTCGTGTTCGACGATCCGCACTTCCGGATCGCCTCGTCGGGCCCCGTGGTGGTCGCGCGCTGGCTCGCAGCGCCCACCGCCGGCGACATCCAGCGGATGCGCTCGGTGCTGCGCCCGTTCGTGACGCGCTTCGATGCCTTCTGCTCGCTCAACGTCGTCGACATCGCGCACGCCTCGTCCGCGATGCCCGACGATGCGCGACGCGAGGTCGCGAGCACCCAGCGCGAGTTCGAGAGCCGTCAGCGCGGGCTCGCGAACGTGATCGAAGGCACGGGCTTCTGGGCCGCCAGCCTGCGGAGCGTGGCCTCGGGCCTGGCGTTCATGAGCCGCGTGAAGTTCGAGCAGCGCATCTTCGACACCGTCGAGCCTGCGGCCCGCTGGCTCGCGACGATCATGCCCGAGAGCGCGGTCGACGTCGCCGACGTGCTCCGCGTCGGCGCGGCGCTGCGCCACGACGCGTGATCGTCAGAACGTTCCCAGGAGCACCTCGAGACCCACGAAGATCTGGAGCGCGAGGTTGGCGCCGAAGCCATCGCTGCGGCGCACGCCGTCGCGGGTCGCGAAGAAGCTCGTCGCGAACGTCCAGAGCTCGGCCCCGACGTCGAGGGCGAGGATGTCCGTGAGCTCGATCTCGGTGCCTGCGCTGAGCGTCACCGAGCCGCCGACGGCGGCGACCGTGGTGGTGTCGCCGAACGCGAGAAATCCCGCGAGCGCTTCGAGGTACGGATGCACGTTCGTCGTCGCGTCGATCACGTAGCGCGCGCCGATGCGCACCGAGTGCATCGTGCCGATCTCGTAGAGCGCGCCCGCGTCGAGGACCCAGACGTCGTAGCGCGAGAGGAAGCCCCAGCCGTCGGCCCAGCGGCGCTCGACTCCGACGCTCACGCCGACGCCCCCGTTGAGCACGCACTGGTGGTCGCCGGGGCAGAGCGCGTCCCGATAGAGAGGCACGATCGCGGCACCGCGGATGTCGAGGTTCACGTCGGGAGGCAGCGTCTCGGGCGGCGGGGGCGGGTCGATCCGGTGCTGGAACGTCGCGCTGGCGTCCGCGCTCGCTGGAACGTCCTGCGCGCTCGCGCCGGCCGGGGAGAGCGCGGCGACGAGCGCGACGGCGACGAAGAGCCCGAACGGGAACGGAAGGCCACGCACGAGGCCAGCCTAGCCGATCGCAGGCGTCCAGCGACTTTGGGCACTTTCGTCTTTGATCCTCGGCCCCATGGGGTGTATGCGTTGGCCCCGAGCCGCGCGCCCCACTCCCTTCCCGGGACCCCGAGCGCGCGCCGAGCGGTAGAAAGAAATGCAGAAGGCTCTGACTCTGGTCGACACGACCGTCGGCAAGAAGGCGATCGTCGGTGTGACGGGCGTGATCTTGTTCGGGTTCGTGATCGGTCATCTCGCTGGAAACCTGCTCGTGTTCGCCGGCCAAGAGGCCCTCGACGACTACGGGCACATGCTGCACGCGATCCCCGAGCTGCTCTGGGCGGTGCGGGCCGTGTTGCTGCTCTCGCTCGTCACGCACGTGGTGCTCACGATCGACGTGAACGCGCGGGCGCGGGCGGCGCGCAAGACGCGCTACCGCGACTACAAGGAAGCCGCGCCGATGAGCTTCCTGCAGACGCTCGGGCGCACGACGATGCCGCTCACGGGGCTCTTCCTGCTGGCGTACGTGGTGTTTCACCTCGCCCATCTGACGGGCGGCGCGCCCGTGGTGCCGGGCTACGAGTTCCAGGAAGGCCACGTGTACGAGAACCTCGTGCACGGCTTCCGGATCTGGTGGATCACGGCCTTCTACATGGCGGCCAACGCGCTGCTCTGCCTGCACCTCTTCCACGGCGGCCAGGCGCTCTTCCAGAGCATCGGGTTCAACCACCCGCGTTACCGGCCGACGCTCCAGCGTGGCGCGGCGGCGTTCGCGACCTTCGTGGGCCTCGGCAACGTGGTCATCCCTCTCCTCGTCCTCGCCCGCGTCGTCGGCGCGGACGTTCCTTGATCGCGGGAGCCTGATCGATGGAACTGAAGAGCAACGTCCCCACCGGGCCGATCGAGAAGCGCTGCAGCCAGCGCAAGTTCGACGCTGCGTTTCTGCGCGCCGCAAGCGGCGCACGCGGGGGCCCTTCGGGCACCCCGAGCCCCCGTACGACCTCGCAGGCTGGAGCCTGACCCATGGAACTGAAGAGCAACGTTCCCACCGGGCCGATCGAGAAGCGCTGGAGCCAGCGCAAGTTCGACAACAAGCTCGTGAACCCCGCGAACAAGCGGAAGTTCAAGATCATCATGGTCGGCACGGGCCTGGCGGGCGCCGCGGGCGCTTCGTCGCTGGCCGATCTCGGTTACGAGGTCGACGCGTTCTGCTACCAGGACTCGCCGCGCCGCGCGCACTCCATCGCCGCCCAGGGCGGCATCAACGCCGCGAAGAACTACCAGGGCGACGGCGACAGCACCTACCGCCTCTTCTACGACACGGTGAAGGGCGGCGACTTCCGCGCGCGCGAGAGCAACGTCTATCGCCTCGCCGAGGTGAGCGCGAACATCATCGACCAGTGCGTCGCGCTCGGCGTGCCCTTCGCGCGCGAGTACGGCGGCCTGCTCGCCAACCGCAGCTTCGGCGGCGCGCAGGTCTCGCGCACGTTCTACGCGCGCGGCCAGACGGGCCAGCAGCTCCTCCTCGGCGCCTACTCGTCGCTCGAGCGAACCATCGCGAGCGGCAAGGTGAAGATGCACACCCGCTGCGAGATGATCGATCTGATCGTCCACGAGGGCCGCGCGCGCGGCATCGTCACGCGCGACCTCGTCACCGGGAAGATCGAGTCGCATCTCGCCGACGTGGTGATCCTCGCGACGGGCGGCTACGGCAACGTCTTCTATCTCTCGACCAACGCGAAGGGCTGCAACACGACGGCCATCTGGCGGGCGCACAAGCGCGGCGCCGCGTTCGCGAACCCCTGCTTCACGCAGATCCACCCGACCTGCATCCCGCAAGCGGGCGAGTACCAGAGCAAGCTCACGCTGATGAGCGAGTCGCTCCGCAACGACGGGCGCGTCTGGGTGCCGAAGAAGAAGGAAGACTGCACCAAGGATCCGAAGTCGATCGCCGAGGGCGACCGCGACTACTACCTCGAGCGCGTCTACCCGAGCTTCGGCAACCTCGCGCCGCGCGACGTGAGCTCGCGCCAGGCGAAGTTCCGCTGCGACGAGGGGCTCGGCGTGGGCCCCGAGATCATGGGCGTGCGCCGCGGCGTCTACCTCGACTTCGCCGACGCGATCGCGCGCGACGGTCGTCAGACCATCGCCGAGAAGTACGGCAACCTCTTCGAGATGTACGAGCGCATCACGGGCGACGACCCGTTCGAGACGCCGATGCGCATCTACCCGGCGACGCACTACACGATGGGCGGCCTCTGGGTGGACTACGACCTCCAGAGCACGATCCCGGGCCTCTTCGTGGCCGGCGAAGCGAACTTCAGCGACCACGGCGCCAACCGCCTCGGCGCCAGCGCGCTCATGCAGGGCCTCGCCGATGGCTACTTCGTGCTTCCCTACGTGATCGGCAACTACCTCGCCGGCGCGACCAAGACGCTCAAGGACCAGCCGGTGAGCGAGTCCACGGCGTCGGTGAAGAGCACGCAGAAGGAAGCGAGCGCGCGCTACCAGAAGCTCGTGGACGCGGGCCAGAAGGGCAAGCACACGGTCGATCACTTCCACCGGCGCTTGGGCTCGATCATCTGGGACTACTGCGGCATGGAGCGCAGCGCCGAGGGCCTGAAGACGGCGCTCGCGGAGATCCCGAAGCTGCGCGACGAGTTCCACGCCGACATGAAGATCGTGGGCGGCGGCGAGTCGCTCAACCGCGAGCTCGAGAAGGCGGGCCGCGTGGCGGACTTCATGGAGCTCGGCGAGCTGATGTGCCGCGACGCGCTCGAGCGCGACGAGAGCTGCGGCTGTCACTTCCGCGTCGAGCACCAGAAGGACGGCGAGTGCGTGCGCGACGACGACAAGTTCGCGCACGTGGCCGCCTGGGAGTGGAAGGGCACGAGCGTCGACGCGCGCGAGGGCAACCACGCGCGCCACGTCGAGAAGCTCGAGTTCGAGAACGTTCACCTCGCGACCAGGAGCTACAAGTGAGCGAGACGATCGATCTGAAGCTGCACGTCTGGCGCCAGAACGGGCCGAAGGACGCCGGCAAGTTCGAGGACTACTCGCAGTACGCGAAGGAGATCTCGACGCACGCGTCGTTCCTCGAGTTCCTCGACGTCGTGAACGAGCGACTCGTCGAGCAGGGCAAGGACCCGATCGTGTTCGACCACGACTGCCGCGAGGGCATCTGCGGCATGTGCGGCATGGTCGTGAACGGCCGGCCGCACGGGCCGCAGAAGGCGACCACGACCTGCCAGCTGCACATGCGGCACTTCAAGAACGGCGAAGAGGTGTGGGTCGAGCCGTGGCGCGCCGAGGCGTTCCCGGTGATCAAGGACCTCGCCGTCGACCGCAGCGGCTTCGACAAGATCATCCAGGCGGGCGGCTTCATCACCGCGCGCGCCGGCTCCGCGGTCGACGCGAACGTGCACCCGATCCCCAAGCCCATCGCCGACGAGGCCATGGACGCGGCGGCCTGCATCGGCTGCGGCGCGTGCGTGGCGGCGTGCCCGAACGCGAGCGCGAGCCTCTTCATGGGCGCCAAGATCAGCCACCTGGGTTTGCTCCCGCAGGGCCAGGCCGAGCGCGACGCGCGCGTGCTGAAGATGGTCAAGACGCACGAGGAGCTCGGCTTCGGCGGCTGCTCGAACCACTACGAGTGCGAAGCGGCCTGCCCCAAGCAGATCAGCGTGGCGTTCATCGCGCGCATGAACCGCGACTACGTGAAGGCGGCCCTCACCTACGTCGAGCCCTCGGGCAAGGGCGAGGGCGGCGGCTGAGCCGACCGGCGGGCCCACCGAGCGGGACGCGCGAGGACGAGGACGAGGCGAGCCGGGCTCGCGCTCGTCCTCGTCGTTTCCGGTGCCACCGAGCGTACGGTCACGGCCCGGAACCGCGGCTTTTCGCCTCTCGGACGGGGAGTTGCTACCCTCGACCCACCAGGGGTACTGCATGCGCGCCGCCGCTTCGAGCTTGTCTTTTCGCCTTCTCCTCGCTGCCTCTCTCTCGCTCGGTGCGGTCGGCGCCGGCTGTGGAGTGCGCACCGGCCTCCACGTCACCGAGGACGACACCGGACCGCGGGCCGACGCGGGCCCGCGCGACGTCGGCTTTCCCGACTCGGCGAGCGACGGCGGGCGCTGCACCAGCGATCGCGACTGCGACGACAGCCTGACGTGCAATGGCTTCGAAGCCTGCGTCAGCGGTCAGTGCGTGCGCAGCAGCCCGCTCTCCTGCGAGGACGGGGTCCCCTGCACGGCCGATCTCTGCGTCGAGGGCGCGGGCTGCGTCTCGCGGCCCGACGACACCCTCTGCCCGCCCAACAATCGCTGCGTTCCGAACGTGGGCTGCGTCCCGACGACCACGGGGTGCCGTAGCGACATCGACTGCGACGACGGCCTCCAGTGCAACGGCCGTGAGGTCTGCGATCTCTCGACGGGCTTCTGCGCGACGCTGCCGCCCATGGACTGCAGCGACGGGGTGAGCTGCACCGACGACGTGTGCATCGAGGGCTTCGGCTGCGCGCACCAGGCGAACTCGGGCGAGTGCTCGCCGGGGCTGGTCTGTGATCCGATGGCCGGCTGTCAGGTCCGCCCCTGCGGCCCTGGCGGATCCTGCGACGACGGCGACCCGTGCAACGGCGTCGAGTTCTGCGCCGCCGACGGTCGATGCCAGGGCGGCTCGCCGCTCCGCTGCGACGACGGCAACGCGTGCACCATGGACTTCTGCGTGACGGGCGCCGGCTGCGTCTCGTCGGTCACTCCGGAGTCGTGCCGCGACGGCGTCGACAACGACTGCAACGGCCTCGTCGACTGCTCCGATTTCGCCTGCCTCGGCCGGCCCGAGTGCAACGTGTGCGAGCCCTTCGAGTCGAACTGCTTCGACGGGCGGGACGACGACTGCAACGGCCTGCCGGACTGCGCCGATCCCGCGTGCACGACGCAATGCGGCTGCGTGCCCACGGCACCCTTCGAGCAGAACTGCTTCGATGGCCGCGACGACGACTGCAACGGCCTCTTCGACTGCATCGATCCCCAGTGCGGGCCGCAGTGCGGATGCATGCCCACGGCGCCGTTCGAGCAGAACTGCTTCGACGGGCGCGACGACGACTGCAACGGCCTGACCGACTGCAGCGACGTGATCTGCGCACGCCAGCCGGGCTGCGGCATGACCTGCGTCCCGACGGCGCCCGTCGAGGTGAACTGCCTCGACATGCGCGACGACGACTGCAACGGCCTCTTCGATTGCAGCGATCCGCAGTGCGCGCGCACGCCGATGTGCGGGGTCTGCACGTTCCCCGAGGTCTGCAACAACGGGCTCGACGACGACTGCAACGGCCTCTTCGACTGCGAGGATCCGTTCTGTGCGGGGCGCGACCCCTCGTGCCCGCCGGTCTGCACGCCCACTTCACGCACCGAGCGGCGCTGCAACGACTTCGTCGACGACGACTGCGACGGCCTGCTCGACTGCGCCGACCCCGACTGTCGCAATCGCCCCGGCTGCGGGCCCACGGACGCCGGCCCGCCGCGCGACGCCGGCCCGCCGAACGACGGCGGAACCACGCCGCGCAACGAGCTCGGCGTCGCGGCGTGCTCCAACGGTCTCGACGACGACCGCGACGGCCGCACCGACTGCGCCGATCCCGACTGCTCGCCCTTCGGCCCGATGGGCGAGTGCTGCAACGGCCGCGACGACAACGGCGACGGCAACGTCGACGAGTTCACCTGCCGCTGCTTCGATCAGTCGTTCTGCGGCGGCGTCGGCACGCTCGACCAGACCTGCTGGACGTCGAGCTACAGCATCTGCGCGCCGCGCTGCAATTTCTACGGCGGCAACTCGTTCTGCCAGATGTTCCTGCCCGGGATGCCCACGTGCAACGCGATGACGGGCGAGTGCCAGTGACCACGCAGACGTGAGGGGAGGTGGGTGTCGCTCGCTCCGAGCGGCCGCCCGCCTTCCTTCCGGGGTGCCCGGCGCGCGCGCCAGCGGTACAATCGGGGCAATGCTTCTTCGCTTGCTCGCGATGGCGGTCCTCCTCGGAGGCGTCGCGGTCGGGTGCACGGGCCCGACGTACGTCAGCCTCGATGCGGGGTCGTCCGACGCCTCGACGCCGCCCACCGGTACCCTCGCGCTCGTCTCCGCGCCCTCCGTCACGCTCCGAAACGCCGAGCGCGCCACGGTCTCCGTCCGCTACACGGACGGCGCCGGCGTGGCGCAGCCCGGGATCACGGTCGTCGCCGCCATCGAGGGCGCGGCGCAGGACTCGACGCTGTCGGCCGTGTCGGCGATGACGGACGCGAGCGGCCTCGCGCAGGTCGAAGTCGTCGCCGGCATGCAGGTGTCCAGCTTCCGCGTGCGCCTCTCGGCCCGCGAGGCGCCTGCCGCGGTCTACGTCGACGTCGGCGTCGGTACGAGCTTCGGCAACCTCACGATCCACGCGCCGTACGAGGGCACGCGCGCCGTGACGCATCGTGTGTTCGACCTCGTCCCGGGCGCGAGCTGTGCGGGCCTGACGGCGATGCCGCCCACGAGTGGCGGCCGCACGAACGCTTCGGCCACCGCCGACGTCACGCTGCGCGGCCTTCCGACGACGCTCACGTACGCGCTGCTCGTGCGCGCGCAGGGCGAGCTCGCCACCGAGGCGGTGGGCTGCGTCTCGGGCGTCACGGCCATCCCCGACCAGACGACCGTGGTCGACGTCGTGCTGCTCGACGTGCCGCTGGGCGTCGACGGGCGCTACGGCATCGACGTGGCCATCACGAGCGGCGGTGCGGTGCGCGAGCCGATCGCGGGCTGGGCCGCCGCGCTGCGCGAAGCGAGCGCGACACGCGGCGGCGACGCCACGCTGCTGCTCGATGCGATCGAGGCCGAGCTCGTACGACGCGGCGGCACGGCGGACGCGACGCTGCTCCACGCGCTGCGCGACACCGACGCCGTCGACGGTCAGCTCGCGGCGCGGCTCGACGCGGACGGCACGGCCCCGACGGACGTTCTGGCCGGTCTCTTGGATCGGGCGGCGAGCGCGCTCGACGCGCCCACCGCGCACGTCTCCGTCACGCTCGGCTTGGCGGGCGAGGGGCTCGTCACGACCGATCGTCTCTCGTGCGACGACGGGGCGGGCACCGTGCTGGTGCTCTCGCCGGTCACTCCGATGGCGCGTCCGCTCACGTTCGATGCCGACGCGGCGGGGCAGTCGATCCTGGTGGCCTCCGCGCCGATCGACGCGCCGATGGGAACGCTCACGCTCGCCTGGATCGAAGCGGCGGTGGCCGGAGCGCACGGCGGGGATCTGCCCACGGCGCTGGCAGGCGCGTGCACCTCGCTCGACGCGTTCGCCTCCGACACCATCGGCACGGTGGCGCTCGTCAGCTGTGATGCGACCTGCCGACACGCCGCCTGCATGGCGGTGCTCGGCGATCTGCGGAGCAACCTCGAAGGCCGAGTGGCGGCCCTCGACGCGCAGATCGCGGGCGCCGAGCTGCACGGTCCCCTCGCCGCGCACGACGACGACGGGGATGCGCGCGTGGATCGGCTCGAGGGAGCGCTCGAGGGCGACTGGGTCGACGGCAGTGGCGCGCCCGTGGGCACCGTCGACGCCACGGTGCAGGGCGGGCGCAGCGGCACCGTCCCGTGACGCAGGGCTTGCGCGCGCTCGCGACGACGCTCGGGGCCGAGCAAGAGGCGCGCGCGCGCTCGCTCGCGGAGGCGAGCGCCCGCTACGATCGAGCTCGCGAGTCGCGCGCCGTGGCCGAGGCCGCCGAGGCCGCGATCGTCACCCGCGTGCAGCAGGCGGCGAGCGAGCGCGGGGCGACGGCGGCCGAGCGGGCGCTCGCGGATGCGCACCGTGCGCGCTTGCGCGACGCGCTCGCCGCCGCGCGAGAGCGGACCCGCGCGGCGCGGGAGGCCGAGGCCCAGGCGGCGCGCTCGCTCGACGCGGCGCGCGGAGCGCTTCTTTCCGTGCATGGCGAGCAGCGAGCGGTCGAAGGCCGCATCGACCAGCGCGCCGCAGAGACCGCGCTGCGGCGAGCGCGCCGGGAAGAGGACGATCCGCTCGACCGCTGATGGCGGCGCTCACGTCGGTGGAGGGAGCCCGAGCCCGACGGTGCGGCGTCGAGGAACGGATCGCCCGGGAAGCAATTCGCCTTCGCCGCGCGTTCCAGGGGCACGGGCCGGTGCGACCACGAACTTGCGGCGTGGTGCGCTCCCCCCGTACACCGCGGGGAAGGGATGGAGCGAGAAGCCACGAAAGGGACGCGCCTGCGCCGGATCTCGGTCCTGGCAGCGCTGCTGCTCGCGCTCGGCCTGACGTGCGAGGTGACCTCCCGCTCGCGCGCCGACGACCCGGCGCCGGTCTCGGGCGTGTCGAGCGCGGCGCCCGCGCACGCCGCGCCGGGCATCGATCCCGCGATCGCCGCGCTCGGCGCGCCCGTCGAGCGCGCGCGCGACGCCATCGCCGAGGGGCACTTCGACGAGGTCCGAGCGGCCATCGAGACGGCCTCCGCCGGCGATGCGGGCGTGCTGCGCTATCGCCTCGCGCGCGCGTACGCCGCCGCCGGCTCGGCGGATGCGGCGCGGCCGCTCTATCGGGACATCGCCCTGAGCGGCCATCCGCTCGCGCTCGCGGCGCGCCTCGAGATCGGTCGGACGGCGAGCGACCTCGCCGCCGTGCGCGACGACCTGCGCCCCGCCTGCGAGGCCGACTGGCCCGATCGCGACGACGCCTGCGCCCTGCTCGCGCTCGCGAGCGCCGGCGAGAGCGACGAGGCCGAGCGCCTCGATCGCGCGCTCGAGGGCGCGGACGCGCTCGCCTACGAGGTTCGGGCCCGCCTCGTGGTCGCGCGCGCGACGCTGCTCGCCGCCGAGGAAGACGACGCGAGCCGCGAGCGCGCGATCGAGATGCTGCGCACGCTGGCCGACGCACGCCCTAGCTCGTCGATCGCCGCCGACGCCGACGCCCAGGCGCTCGCGATCGCACAGACGCTCCCGCCGCGCCGCCGCCGCGCGCTCCACGCGATCGGCTCGACGCACGCGCTCGCCCGTGCCGAGGCGATCGCGCGCACCCAGGCGCACGACGACGCGCGCGCGGCGTTCCACGCCATCGCCGAGAGCACCGATCACGACGATCCGGCCTACTGCCAGGCGCTCTTCGGTGAGGGGCGCTCGCTCTACCGTGCGCGCGAGCGCGCCTCGGCCGCCGAGCATCTCGACGCGGTGGTCGCTCGCTGCGCCTCGAGCCCCGACGTCGTGGCGCAGGCGCTCTACTTCGCCGCGAAGTCGTACTCGGCGCTCGGGCAGGACGGCCTCGCCGTCGCGCGCTACGACGCGCTCGCGGCGCACGCGGCCGATCACCGGCTGACCGACGACGCGCGCTACGAGGCGGCTGCGATCGAGCTCCGCGCTGGAGATCTCGATGCCGCGCGCGCGCACCTGCACGCCGTGATCGAGGGCCCCGAGGCCGCCGACATGCGCTCGGACGCGCTCTTCTTGCTCGGCTGGACCGAGCGCCGCGCGGGCGCGATGGACGCCGCGCTCGTCGCCTTCGATGCGGCCCTCGCCGACTCCGCGATCGAGACGCGCGAAGACCTCCAGGGCCGGGCCGCGTACTGGCGCGCGCGCACGCTCGCCGACCTCGGGCGCACCGACGACGCCCACGCGGCCTACGAGGCGCTCGCTCTCGCCCGGCCGCTCTCGTACTACGGCCGTCATGCGCGCGGCCGGCTCGCCGACATGGGCGTCGTGCTCGCCGCGCCCTCGCTCGAAGACGCGCCCTTGCGCTTCGCCGATCGCCCGGAGCTCCACGAGCCCGGCTTCGCGCGCGCGCTCGCCGCGCTCCGGGCTGGCGAGGTTCCGCTGGCCGAGCGCGAGCTCGAGGCGCTCGGCATGGCGCCCTCGGGCGCCGACGACGAGGCGCGCTGGCTCGCCGTGGCGCTGCTCTCGCACGCGGGCGCGGCCGAGCGTGCCGTGTCGCGCACGCGTGGCTCGCTCGTGCGGGGGCTGCTCTCTCGGCCGCTCGACGAGCGCACGCGCGGCCTCTTCGCGCTCGCCTATCCGCGCGGTTTCTCCGATCACGTGCATGCCGGCGCCGAGGCCTCGAGCGTGCCGCCCGCGCTCGTGTTCGGCCTCATCCGCGAGGAGTCGAGCTTCGCGCCTCAGGCCGTCTCGGTCGCGCACGCCTACGGCCTGATGCAGCTCATCCGGCCGACCGCGCGCCGGCTCGCGCGCCCGCTCGGCCTGCCGAGCGATCCGGCCTCGCTCGTGCGCCCCGACGTGAACGTCACGCTCGGCACGCGCTACCTCGGCGAGCTCCAGTCGCACTACGCGAACGGCCCCGAGATGATCCCGCCCGCGTACAACGCCGGCCAGGGCGCGGTCGATCGCTGGCTCCGCGAGCGCGGCGACGGCCCGCTCGACGAGTTCGTCGAGACGATCCCCTACGCCGAGACGCGCGGCTACACGCGCCGCGTGATCCAGAGCTGGGGCATCTACGCGTACCTCGAGACCGGCCGCATCGAGCCGCTCGGCCACGCGCTGCCCTCGATCTGAAGGGAGCGCGTCCCGCTCGCGTGGGCGAGCGACGAGCCCAGAAGGAAAGGGCGAGACGCCTCTTCGGCGCTCGCCCCTTCGCTCTCTCCGCTGGTGCTTCAGGCCGGGACGGCCGCGATCACGTCGGCACGCGTCACGTCGAGGCGCTGCGTGCGGCTCTTCAGGAACGCGATGATCTCTTCCTTGCTGCGCGGCTCGTCGCGGAAGTCGACGAACTTGTCGGCGAGACCCGCGTAGTTCTTCGTCATCAGGTGGAACCACACGCCGAGGAAGTCGATGTCCTTGAACACGACGGCGTCGTTCGCGGCGTACTTCTCGACGTTGTCGCGCAGCTCGGCCGGGTGCTCGGTCCAGTGGCGCGCCGCCGAGAGGTGGTGCGAGATGTGGTAGCCGTCGTTGAAGCAGCGCTGGTTGTAGCGGTGGTTGATGCAGGTGATCGAGCTCTTGTAGCTCGAGCCCGGATCCTTCTGATCGACGAACGCGTGCTGGCCCCAGTTGCCCGCCATCATCACGAAGCGGCACACGAGGAAGGGCGCGAGGAAGACCGTGATCGTCGGCCCCGGCGCGAACGCGAGGCCCGACGCGACGACCGCGTAGAACGAGAGCTCGCCCGCGAGCATCCAGAACACGAGGCGCGGCCGATTGCGGCGCGCCTCGTAGGCGCCGAGCTTGAAGATCGTGAGGAAGAAGAAGTCGGCCCAGTAGAGGAAGAAGTCGACGATGCTGTCGCGCTGGTACTTCATCGTGGAGGACAGGTCCTTCACGAGGTTCCCCTCCGCGTGGTGCATGGTCATGTGATGGATGTAGTAGGTCTCCGGCGTCTCACCGGCGAAGGGACCGAGCACCCACGGGATGTAGAAGTTGAGGAACTTGTACTCGCGCTTCCAGAGCGGCCGGTGGCTCGTGCAGTGGAGCATCAGGATGTAGCGATCGGCGAAGAAGCCGTAGAGGACTGCCCAGTAGATGGGCGCCATCCACCAGCGGAACACGCCGGGCGTGAAGAGCGCGGCGGCGAACGGGATCAGGACGAACGTCATTCCGAGCGAGAGCCAGACGAACGGGAGGTCGCGCTCGTCGCGGATGAAGCGCAGGAAGAAGCGCTCGAGCGCGCCACGCGACGCGGGCTGCACGAACTCGGGATCCGTCTGCGCGAGGGGCATGCGTGCCATGCTGTTCTCCAGGAAAAACGGCCCACTATGCGTGCCCGTCCTGGGCGTCGCAACGCCAGGTGCGCGAAAGCTCAAGGTGTGCGCAACGCGCTACGCGGTGCGTCAACGGGCCCGCGGGCGCCGATCCCGTGCTTCGCGGCCGCGCCGCGGCGAGTCGCGCGGCGCCTCGGTCGCCGATCCCGGCGGGTCGCCGCATGTTTCGGCGTCGTCCACGGCGTCGAATTGTGAGAAACTGAAAGACCCGCTCGTCTCACGGAGGTCGTCGTGAGGAGATCTGCTTGGCTCCTTTCTTTCGTGCTCGCGCTCGCGATTCCCGCTGCGGGCTGTGATCCAGGTGCCGCGGCCCGCGGTCGGCGCGACGGCGCTCCTTCCGGCACCGATGGCGGCGGACCGATGCTCCCCGACGCGGACGGGGACGGCATCCCCGACCAGTACGAGGGCCGCGCCATGAACGTCGACACCGACGGCGATGGCACGCCCGACTATCTCGACGAGGACTCGGACGGCGACACGGTCCCGGACGCCCTCGAGGGGCAGCGCCCGAACGGCATGCCCGTGGACACCGACGGCGACGGCATGCCGGACTTCCGCGATCTCGACTCCGACGGCAACACGATCCCGGACAGCGTCGAGGGGGGCGACGATCTCGACGGTGATCGCCAGCCCAACTCGGGCGACCTCGACAACGACGGGGACAACATCCCGGACGTCGTCGAGATCGGCGGCGACCCGTCGTCGCCCATCGACGCGGACCGCGACCTCGCGCCGGATTACTCCGATCAGGACAGCGACAACGATCTCATCGCCGACCTCGACGAGAGCACGCTGGACACCGACATGGACGGCGTGCCCGACCGCTGGGACGACGACACCGACAGCGACGGCATTTCGGACACGGACGAGGCGGGCGATACCGACTTCTCCACGGCGCCGTACGACACCGACATGGATCGCATCCCGGATTTCCGCGACACGGACTCCGACGCGGACGGTCTCTCGGACGCCCAGGAGCACACGGCCGGCAGCAACCCGCGCCAGGCCGACAGCGACGGCGATGGCGTGACGGACCTCGTCGAGGTCGCGAGCGGCACCGGCGTCAACGACGCCTCCGACAACCCACGCTCGCACGGCAACTTCGTGTTCCTCGAGCCCTACCAGATGCCGGCCTCGCCGCCGCGCGACACGCTCGACTTCGCGACCGACCTGCGCGTCGCCGACGTGTACTTCTTGATCGACTCGACGGGATCGATGGGCGGCAGCATCGACAACGTGCGCAACTCGCTCTCGTCGTCCGGCGGCATCATCGAGCAGGTCCGCGCCACGATCGCCGACGCCTGGTTCGGCGTGGGCGATTTCAAGGACTACCCGTACTCCGGGCCGGACTGGCCGCTTTCGCCGGATCCCTACGTCTACATGAATCGCGCGGACGTCGGGCCCGACCCGTCGGTGGCGCAGGGCGGCGTGAACGCGCTCTCGGCGATCGGCGGCTACGACAATCCAGAAGGGGATGTGCCGGCGCTGTGGACGGTGGCCACGGGCAACGGTCGGAGCGGATGCCCGTCCGGGACGTTCGGCTACCCGTGTTTCCGTAGCTCTGCCGTTCCGATCGTCGTCCTCATCACCGACGTCGCGTTCCACAACGGTCCCGGCGGAAGCAATCCCTACGGAGGTTACACGGACTACGCGACGATGAGCGCCGCCGTGCAGGCTGCGCGTATCCGCGTGATCGGAGTCGGCGTGATGCCGTCCCCGGCCGGCTACTCGCCGGTGCCGGATCTGACCGCGATCGCCCTCGACTCGGGCGCTGTCGACGCGGCCGGAAATGCCCTCGTGACCACTGCGACCGGAGGCAACGTTTCTTCGACGGTCGTCAGCCAGATCCAGACGCTCGCCTCCGCGACGTCGCTGGCGATTTCTGTCCAGTACCGCGACGACAGCTCGGACGCGGTCGACACCCGCACGGCATTCGTGGACTACATCGAGGCCAACCAGACCGGTGACGCGGCGCGAGGCTGCGCGGCCGCCAGCGCGCACGACACGAACAGCGACGGCCACGCCGACACGTTCGACAACGTGCGCGTCGGCACGCGCGTGTGCTTCGACATCGTGGTGAAGCAGAACGACACCGTGATGCCGACCTCGCAGCCGCAGCTGTTCCGCGCGACGCTGCAGGTCGTGGGCGACGGCTTCACGCCCCTCGGCACGCCGCGCGACGTCTTCTTCCTGGTGCCGCCGACGATCCCGCCGGCGAGCTGCCCGGACTGCTGACGCGACGCGGGCGCGAGGTCCGCGGGCGCGAGGTCCGCGGGTCGAGCCCGCGCCGCCTCGCGCCCTCCGCTCACTTCGCGAGGAACGGATACCGGTAGTCGCGCGGCGGCGCGAAGGTCTCCTTGATCGAGCGCGGGCTCAGCCAGCGCATCAGGTTCCACGCCGAGCCGGCCTTGTCGTTCGTGCCGCTCGCGCGCGCGCCCCCGAAGGGCTGCTGCCCGACCACCGCGCCGGTCGGCTTGTCGTTCACGTAGAAGTTCCCCGCGCTCTGGCGAAGCGCCGCGCTCGCTTCCGCCACCGCGCGGCGGTCGTTCGCGAAGATCGCGCCCGTCAGCGCATACGGCGAGGTCTGATCCACGGTACGCAGGACCTCGGGCCACTTCGCATCGTCGTAGACCCACGCCGTCACGACGGGGCCGAAGATCTCCTCCTGCATCAAGCGGTGATCGGGCGCGTCGACCTCCACGAACGTGGGCTCCACGAACCAGCCCACCTCGCTCGGCGCGCCGCCGCCGGCGTGCACCTTCGCCGTCTCCTTCGCGAGCGCCTGGTAGCCGCGGATGCGCTCGTGCGCGCGCCGATCGATCACGGCGCCGACGAACGTCTCGAAGTCGGCGACGTCGCCCATGCGGATCGTCTTCACGTCGGCGACCACGCGATCGCGCACCTCGCTCCACATCGAGCGCGGCACGTACACGCGGCTCGCCGCCGAGCACTTCTGTCCTTGGTACTCGAAGCCGCCGCGCACGATGGCCGTGGCGAGCGCGACGCGATCGGCGGAGGGATGCGCGAGCACGAAGTCCTTGCCGCCCGTCTCGCCGACGACGCGCGGGAAGCTGCGATAGCGATCGAGGTTCTCCGAGACCGTGCGCCAGAGCTTCTTGAAGGTGGCCGTGCTGCCGGTGAAGTGGATGCCGGCGAGGTGCTCGCTCGCGAGGACCGGCGCGGCCGGCGCCGCTTCGCCCGGAAGCATCGAGATCACGCCATCCGGCAGGCCCGCCTCGCGCAGGATCTGGAGCACCGTCCAGCAGCCGAGCAGGCTCGTGCTCGAGGGCTTCCAGATCGCCACGTTGCCGCAGAGGATCGGCGCCGTCGGAAGGTTCACCGCGATGGAGAGGAAGTTGAAGGGCGTGATGGCGAGCACGACGCCCTCGAGCGGCCGCAGATCCGTGCGGTTCCACGAGCCGGGCGGCGAGAGCGGCTGCTCGTCGTGCAGCTTGCGCAGGAACGCGACGTTGAAGCGGAAGAAGTCGACGAGCTCGCAGACGGCGTCGATCTCCGACTGGTGCGAGGTCTTGCTCTGCCCGAGCATGCACGCCGCGTTGACCTTCTGGCGGTAGGGGCCCGCGAGGAGATCGGCCGCGCGCAGGAAGATGCCGGCGCGATCCTCGAACGCCATCGCCGCCCAGGCCGGTGCCGCGCGCATCGCGGCGCCGAGGGCCGCCGTGGCCTCGGCCTCGCCTGCCTCGTGCGCGGTGGCGAGCACGTGCGCGTGTCGATGCGGCATCGTCACGTCGATCGTCTTGCCGGTACGGACCTCCTTGCCGCCGACGAAGACGGGGATCTCCACGCGCTCCTTCGCAGCCGCCGCGAGCGCCTCGGTGAGCGCGGCGCGCTCGCGCGTGCCGGGCGCGTAGGAGAGGACGGGCTCGTTGACGGGCGGCGGGATCGGAATCGACATGGCCGCCATCGTATCGCCGGCCGGGGAGGGCGGTAGGGCCGTCGTGAGCGGACGCCGGGGCCCACGGAGCGCGGCTCCCGACCCGCACGCGGGGCGCGACGACACGGCGTCTGGCTCGTGACGCGCCGACGACGCCGGGCGCCCGCTCGACATCGCGCTCGCGCGCGGTTGGACGTAAGGTGACGGGCCTCGTATGAGCGCCGACGTCCGCACCACCTCCAGCTCCAGCACGGCGAGCCGAGAGACGCGCGCGATCCAGATCGCGATCCTCTGCTCGGTGATCGGCGCCCTGACCAAGCTCGTGGTCGGCGTCCTCACGGGCAGCATGTCGATGCTCTCGTCGGCCGTCGACTCGATGGGAGATCTGCTCGTCTCGCTCGTGAACCTCTTCGTCGTGCGCATCGCCGACGCCGAGCCCGACGACGACCACAACTACGGGCATGCCAAGGTCGAGGGCCTCGGCGCGATGTTCGAAGGCGGCTTCGTCTTCGCGGCGGGCGTCTTCATCATCTACGAGGCGATCCACAAGATCCTCGTCGGCGAAGAGAGCCACGACTCGGTGCTCGGCATCGTCACGATGCTGCCGCTGCTCGCGATCACCATCGCGACCGTTCGCTACCTCCGAAAGGTCGCGGCCGAGACGGGCTCGCTCGTGGTCCGCTCCGATGCGCTCCACTACACGACCGACGTCTGGGTGAACGTGGGCGTGCTCGTCTCGCTGGTGCTCGTGCACCTCACGGGCCTGCCCATCATCGACTCCATCGTGTCGATCGTCATCGCGCTCTCGATGCTGCGCGCGAGCGTGCAGATCGTGCGCGACGGCATCGACGTGGTGATGGACAAGGCGCTCCCGGCGGAGGCGGTGGCCAAGGTGCAGGCCGCGCTCACGGCGCACCCGTCGGTCGTGTCGGTGCACGACCTGAAGACGCGCGGCGGCAAGATCCCCATCGTCGACTTCCACTGCGTGGTGCGGCCGGACACCAACGTGGTGCAGCTACACGATCTCTTCCTCGATCTGCGCGCGCGCGTCCGCGACGTGGCCGGCGCGACCACGCACGTGACGATGCACGCCGATCCCGAGGGCCACGCCGACGACTGACAGCGTCGATCACGTTGGTTGAGGGAACCGAAACCAACGTGATCGCGCGGCTCGGCGGGAGGGGCCCCACATCCGGCTCTGCCGGTGTGGGCGAGGGGCTGCGGGCAGCCCCTCGGGGGAAAGGAACAGCAAGAGAGCGACGCGATCAAGCGTCGCGACCGCCGCTGTGAGGATCAGATCGAGAGCAGGTGCTCGGCCACGATCCAGTCGAGCGTGGGGCTCTGGGGCGTCGCGCTCGCCGGGGCGAGCGACGAGAGGTTCCAGTATCGATAGAGGCTCACGTACGCGTTCGCGAAGCCGGTCTGGCCGTGCGCGACGGTGACGCTGCCGGCGCTCGGGAGCGCGAAGGAGAGTGACGAGAGGGCGCCGCGCGGACAGCCCGCGTCGTCGGTCACCTCGCGCACCGGCGTCGCGCTCACGGAGAGCAGCGAGCCGGGCAGCGTTCCCGCGACGCCGTGCGCGGCCGCGAGCAGAAGCTGCGGGGTGGTCCCGCGAATGGGGTTCTCGATCCCGTCCCACGTCGCGGGGTTGCGCACCTCGAGCTCGCGCGTGCAGAGGCCCGCGCCGTCGGGAGAGGCGACGCGCCAGTGGATCTCGAGGAACTGACCGGTCGTCAGGGTCGTCGGCGGCTCGAGCAGCCCGAGGGAGGCGCCGTGTACGTCGAGCGCGCCGCTCATGCCGGTGCACGAGGGGTCGGCCGGGCTACAGAAGTCGAGCGTGACGTGGAGCCCGTCGAGCTCCGTCACCGACGTGATGCGGGCCGTACGCACCACCACGGGCGCGTCGGCGATCGCGAAGGGATCGGCGCACGAAGGCTCGGTGAGACCGGGCGCCTCGAAAGAGAGCTCCGCGAGCCTCCCCGCAGGCAGCGTGCAGCTCCCCGCGTCCGGCGCGGCGCTCGCGTCCGGCTCGGGGGATCCCGCGTCGGGCCCGCTCGCGTCGTCGCCGACCCACGGCGCGTCGGGCCTGCCCGAATCCGCGCCGCTCGCGGCGGTCCCGCAGCCGAGGAGCGCGAGGCTCGTGAAGACCACGGCGCGCGTGCGGCTCGCTCTGGCACAAGAGAGGGGCATGTCTGCCCGGGCAGCGAATCCCGTGCCTGCGTCGCGTCGGCGCGCTTCCGTCAGCGTCGCCGCGAGGGCGGTGGCGGCGCGAGCAGGCCGCCGCGGAGGAAGAGCATCATCTCGTCGACGAGCGCGTCGGCGTCGCCCTTCAGGGCGCCGCGCGCCGCGGCGTAGATCATCTCTTTCAAGCCGCCGAGGCCGACCGCGACCATCACGCGGCGGTCGCCCTCGCGCACGAGGCCGATGCGCTGGCCGATCGACAGGCTCTCGTCGAGCAGGCGATGCAGGCGCCCGTAGAATGCGTCGACGCGCCGCGCGAGATCGGGCCCCTGGCTCGCGGCGTCGTGCAGCGCGAGCCGCATGAGCACGGGCTGCGAGAGCGCGAGCGAGATCACGCGGAACAGGTTCTGGCGCAGCTGCTCGACGGGCGTCTCGGTCGGGTGCGCCACGTCGATCGAGACCACGGCGGCCTCGAGGCGCGTGACGAAGTCGTCGACGAGCGCGTCGAACACGTCCTGTTTGTCGTCGAAGTAGAGATAGAACGTGCCCCGCGCGACGCCGAGGCGGAGCACGATGTCGTCGACCGTCGCCGCCGCGTAGCCGCGGTCGGCGAACACGCGGGTGGCCGCATCGAGGATCGCCGCGCGTCGCGCCGCCTTCTTGTCCTCGGGGCGCGCAGGCTTGCCGGGCGGCTTCGGCTTCTTCTTGGGGGGGCGGGCCACGCGAGGGCGATCGTGTCGCGTGAAAAGCGCGGAAGCCACGCGAAAGTGCGACCTTTTCTCCTCGGATCGAGGGCCCGGAAGGCCCACGCGAGCGATACGTTATTTCCATGTGCACCAGGGGAGGCGGCGCCGATTTCTTCGCGCTCCACGCTTCCGCGCGCGCGAGGCGTCGGTTAGCCTGCGCCACTGACACTGACGTCAGTGTCGCCCATAGGCATGACGAACGCCGCTTCCGATCTCTCTGCCCGCCGCGATCCCGTCGTCATCGGTCTCGACGTGGGCTCGACCACGGTCAAGGCCGTCGTCGTCGATCCGAGCTCGCGCGCGATTCTCTGGAGCGACTACCGTCGCCATCACACCAAGCAGCCCGAGGCCGTGCTCGCGATCCTCGCCGAGATCGCCGAGGCGCTGCCGAGCGTGCCGCGCGAGTCGATCCGAATCTTCGGGACCGGCTCGGGCGCGGGCCCGCTGTGTGCGCCGCTCGGCGCGCGCTTCGTGCAAGAGGTGAACGCCGTCACGCTCGCGGTCGAGACGCTCCATCCCGACGTGGGCAGCGTCGTCGAGCTCGGCGGACAGGACGCGAAGATCATCGTCTTCAAGGAGAACGCCGAGACGGGCGAGAAGACCGCGTCGACGTCGATGAACGACAAGTGCGCGTCGGGCACCGGCGCGACGATCGACAAATGCCTCGTGAAGGTCGGGGCCTCGCCCGAGCTCTCGCGCACGCTGCGCTTCGACGCCGGGCGCTTGCACCACGTCGCCGCCAAGTGCGGCGTGTTCGCCGAGACCGACATCGTGAACCTCGTGAAGTCGGCGATCCCGGCCGAGGAGATCCTCTGCTCGCTCGCCGACGCGATCGTGCTGCAGAACCTGAGCGTGCTCACGCGCGGCAGCACGCTGCGGAGCAAGGTGCTGCTGCTCGGGGGGCCGAACACGTACCTGCCGTTCCTGCAGGACTGCTGGCGCCTGCGCATCCCCGAGACGTGGCGCGAGCGCGGCTACGCGTACCCGACCGACGTGCCGATCGAGAGCCTCATCGTGGTGCCCGAGAACGCGCAGCTCTACGCGGCGTTCGGCGCCGTGATCTACGGCCTCCACGAGCCGGCGGAGGTGGGCCGCTACGCGGGCACCGAGGCGCTCGCGCGCTACGCCACCGAAGGCCGCAAGGAGCGGCTCGGCGCGAGCGCGGGCCCGCCGCTCGTGAAGGGCCAGGACGAGCTCGCCGAGTTCCGCTCGCTCTTCGCCATCCCGCGCTTCGCGCCGGTGCGCTTCTCGCCGGGCGACACCGTGCGTGCCGTGATCGGGCTCGACGGCGGCAGCACGTCGTCGAAGGCCGTGCTCCTCGGCGAGGACGGCACGCTGCTCCGCAAGGCCTACACGCTCAGCCGCGGCAACCCGATCGAGGACATGCGTGCCCTGCTCGCCGAGCTGCGCGACGGGGTACGCGCGGACGGCGCCACGCTGGAGATCCTCGGCTTCGGAGCGACCGGCTACGCCGCGGCGGTCCTCGACGAGTGCCTGCGCGCCGACGTGAACGTGGTCGAGACCGTCGCGCACATGATCAGCGCGACGCGCGTGTTCGGCGACGTCGACGTCGTGTGCGACATCGGCGGGCAGGACATCAAGGTCCTCTTCCTCGAGAACGGCGACATCAAGACGTTCAAGCTCAGCAACCAGTGCTCGGCCGGCAACGGGATGCTCCTGCAGGCCATGGCCGATCAGTTCGGCCTGCCCGTCACCCAGTACGCCGACACCGCGTTCTCGGCCGACCTCGCACCGCGCTTCTCGTACGGCTGCGCCGTCTTCCTCGACACCGATCGCGTGAACTTCCAGAAGGAGGGCTTCGCGAAGGAGGAGCTGCTCGCGGGCCTCGCGCAGGTGCTGCCGAAGAACGTCTGGCAGTACGTCGTCGGCGTGCCGCGCCTCGCCTCGCTCGGGCGCCGCTTCGTCTTGCAGGGCGGCACGCAGTTCAACCTCGCCGCCGTCAAAGCGCAGGTCGACTACATCAAGGAGCGGGTGCCGGAGGCGGAGATCTTCGTGCATCCGCACACGGGCGAAGCGGGCGCCCTCGGCGCGGCCTACGAGACGCTGCGCGTCGTGAAGCGCCGCGGCAGCTCGCGCTTCATCGGGCTCGAGGCCGCGATCGCGCTCTCGTACACGGCGCGCACCGACGAGACGACGACCTGCCACTTCTGTCCGAACCACTGCTCGCGCACCTTCATCGACGCCGTGCGACCCGACGGAAGCACCTCGCGCTACATCAGCGGCTTCTCCTGCGAGAAGGGCACGGTCGAGAGCGAAGAGGCGATGATCGCGATGGCGCGCGATCGCCAGAAGCTCGCCAAGCAGTACCCGAACATGGTGGCGCACGAGGCGCGCGTGGCCTTCCAGCCTGGCTACGCCGTGGCGCCTCTGCCGCCCGCGGGCAGCCCCGTGGGCGACGTCGAGGTCAAGCGCACCTGGCTCGGGAAGATCCTGCGCATCGCGACGACGCGCGGCTTCCGGCGCTCGGGCGAGGTGGCGGCGGAGAAGCGCGCGCGCTGGCGCGTGGGCCTGCCGCGCGTGCTCAACATGTACTCGACCGGCCCGTTCTGGACGGCGTACTTCCGCGCGCTCGGCGTCGACAAGCGCAACGTCGTCTGGAGCGACGAGACGAGCGAGGCGATGTGGGTCGCGGGCGGCAAGTACGGCTCGGTCGACCCGTGCTTTCCGAGCAAGGTCGTGCAGGCGCACGTGCACCAACTGCTCTTCGAGAAGCACGCCGAGCGCCCGCTCGACGCGATCTTCTTCCCGATCCTCACGCACGTGCCCTCGTTCGTGGACGGCGCGATGGATCAGGCCTCCTGTCCGATCGTCGCGGGCACGCCCGAGGTCATCAAGGCCGCGTTCACGAAGGAGCAGGACTTCTTCGCCAAGCGCGGGATCCGCTATCTCGACCCGGCGTTCTCGTTCACCGAGCCCGCGCTGATGAAGCGGCGCCTGTTCGCCGCGTTCGAGCGCGAGCTCGAGATCACCGAGGACGAGAGCGACTTCGCGTTCGCCGAGGGCATGAAGGCGCTCGCGGCCTTCGACGCCGACGTGGAGCGGCGCGGCCGCGCGATCCTCGACGAGGTCGAGCGCACCGATCGCGTCGCGATCCTCGTGCTCGGTCGCCCGTACCACTCCGACCCGGGCCTGAACCACGGCATCCCCGACGAGTTCCAGGTGCTCGGGTATCCGATCCTGTCGATCCGATCGATCCCGAAGGATCGCGACTACCTCGCGCGCTTCTTCGCGGACGATCTCGAGAAGGGTCTCGTGAAGAGCCCGCTCGAGATCGGCGACGTGTGGCCGGAGAACTACTCGGCGAACTCGGCGCAGCGCGTGTGGGCCGCGAAGTTCGCGGCGCGGCACCCGAACGTGGTGCTGCTCGATCTCTCGAGCTTCAAGTGCGGCCACGACGCGCCGACGTACGGCATCGTCGACGGCATCGTGCGCGAGGCGGCGCTCCCGCACGCCGCCTTGCACGATCTCGACGCGAACAAGCCCGGCGGCTCGATCACGATCCGCGTGAAGACGTACGCGCACTCGCTCTCGCTCCACGAAGAGCGCCTCCGCGATCTGCGCAGCAAGAAGGACGAGCTCTCGCGCCGCATCGAGGAGAAGCGCCTCGCGCTCCTCGAGGAGCGCGCGAAGGCGCTCGCCGCGCGCCGCGAGCACGATGCGCGCGTGGATCACGAGCTGGCCGAGACGCGCGAGCGCCTGCGCCGGTTCGTCCCGACGAAGGCTCCAGCGGTCGAGCCCGTGATGGGCCTGATCAAGCTCGGCAAGAAGACGGCCGGCGGAGACGTGGTGAGGATCCCATGAAGAGCACGACCACCGACATCGACCTCGAGCGCGAGCTCGCACGCTTCGAAGCAGAGGAGCGCGCGCGCCTCGGGCTCGCCACGGAGAAGCACCACTGGACCGATCCGATGATCGACGCCCAGTTCCACGCGAAGGAGCGGCCGCACACGACGCTCCTCGTCGGTGGCCTCACGATGGCGCACGACTATCTGGTCGAAGGAGCGCTCGGTGGCCTCGGCTATCGCGTGCGCGCGCTCGATTGCCCGGACGAGAGCGCGCTCCGCTTCGGCAAGGAGTTCGGCAACCGCGGGCAGTGCAATCCGACCTACTTCACGGTCGGCAACCTCGTGAAGGAGCTCGCGCGCCTGCGCGACGAAGAGGGCCTGAGCGCCGAGCGCATCGTGAAGGAGTACGTGTTCCTCACGGCGGGCGCGTGCGGCCCGTGCCGCTTCGGCATGTACGTCACCGAGTATCGCAAGGCGCTCCGCGACGCCGGGTTCGACGGCTTCCGCGTCGTGCTCTTCCAGCAGACGGGAGGCTTGAAGCAGGCGACGGGTGAAGAGGCTGGCCTCGATCTCTCGCCGCCTTTCTTCCTCGCGCTCGCGAAGGCGCTCTTCTCGGGCGACGTGCTCAACCTCGCCGCGTACCGCATTCGTCCCTACGAGGTGCGCGCGGGCGAGACCGACCGCGCCTTCACCGAGGCCAAGCGCATCGTGCACGACGCGCTCGCCGAGCGGACCAGCATCGTGACGGCGCTGCGCGAGGCCGGTCGCGTGATGCGCGCCGTGGAGGTCGATCGCCTGCGTGGAAAGCCGAAGGTGTCGATCCTCGGCGAGTTCTGGGCGATGACGACCGAGGGTGACGGCAACTACCACCTGCAGCGATTCGTCGAGCAGGAGGGCGGCGAGAACGACATCCAGACGCTCGCGAACCTCTTGCTCTACAACCTCTGGGAGATCCGCCACGACACGGTGCTGCGCGCCTCGCTCCGGGAGACCGACGGCGGCCCCTTCGGCCTCTCCGGCACCGACGTGGGCCGCAAGCTCGCGGGCCTGTGGATGGGCGAGCTCGCGCTGCGCGGCGTCTTCCACGTCTTCGCGGCGCTCGTGGGCCTGCGCGGGGTCTCGCTCCCCGACATGGACGCCATCGCGGCCGTCGGGCACAGCCACTACAACGTGAACCTGCGCGGCGGCGAGGGGCACCTCGAGGTCGCCAAGCTGATCATGAACGTGCTGCACCAGAAGGCGCACATGACGATCAGCGTGAAGCCCTTCGGCTGCATGCCGAGCTCGGGCGTCTCCGACGGCGTGCAGACGGTCGTCACCGAGCGATTCCCGGACGCCATCTTCTGCGCGGTGGAGACGAGCGGCGACGGCGCCGTGAACTTCTACTCGCGGGTGCAGATGTCGCTCTTCAAGGCACGTCGCCGCGCCGAAGAAGAGCTCGAGGCGGCGCTCGCTCGATACGGCGTGACGCGCGAAGAGGTCGCGGCCTACGCGAAGGCGACGCGCTTCGCCGATCCGCTGGAGAAGCCGCTGCACGTCGCGGCGGGCTCGGCCGCCGATCTCGTGCACACGCTCGGGCCGCGGATGAAGGCGCGCACGCTCCGCGAGAAGCTCGGCGTCCGCCTCTCGGAGCTCCGCGCGCGCGCCGAGCACTTCGCGCACGGGGACGGAGCGTGGGCGCTCGCGACGGCGAAGAACGTGGCGCCGCATCTGCCGGCGCTCGCCGCCTGGATCCTCGCCGAGGCGCCCGACTACGTCGCGCCCGGTGCCAAGACCGCCTGGGATCGCCACGTGCGCGCACGCCTGTGGCCCGAGGCGGGGGAGCTCGTCGAGATCTCGCCCGCGATCGAGGCGCCCCACGTCGATGCGTCGCGCTTGCGGCGCAAGCCCGAGGTCGCGCTCACGGCGTGATCCCTCGGCGAGGAGTGCTCGGGCGATCGCGGGTCAGCTTCCCGCGCTCGCGACGACCGGCAGCGGCCGACGCCTGCCACCGTCGCGCAGCTCGGCGTAGTAGCGCTTGCGGAAGTGCAGCGGCAGCGAGTCCGTGCGCACGGAGGCTTCGTCGCCCGCGTGCGGCACCTCCGGCGGATCGGAGGACTCCACGACGGCCTGGTCTTCGACCGCGATGCGCCGGTTCTGCCAGTGGAAGAAGCCGTCGAGCCACGGCGCGCGGAGGAAGTCGCGCCCGGTGATCAACAAGAGGCGCGTCGTCCTCGCATCGATCGGGATGCACGCGACCTGCAGCACGAACACGCGCTTGGTGATCGGGATGTAGAGCGTCATCCCGTTCGGCCAGCGGAAGTCGAGACGTGCCTTCTGCGCCTCGCCGTCGATTTCGATGCGGCTCGTCGCGCCCCACGGTGTCGCTTCCCAGTGCACGTCCATGCGCGCGTCGCTCGCGCGCAGCATCCCGCGCCCGATCGTGCCGGCGTGCACGAACGGCAGGTGCGGCCAGTCGAGCATGTTCTCCATCGCGCGCGTCCAGTGCGTCTTCCAGACCACCGACTCGGCCGTGACGCGCACGCTCGGATCGAGCAGCGCCGGCGGCACGTAGGGCTCGCCCTCCGCGGAGCGCTCGCTCGTGTAGACCCAGACGAGCCCGCCGTGCTCGCGCGCCGGGATCGCATCGCCGCGCAGGCGCTCGAGCTTCGCGTCGGGGTTCCACGGCACGTGACGCACGTGGCCCTCGCCGTCGAGCTGCCAGCCGTGGAAGGGGCACTCGAGGCAGCCCTTCTTCACCTTGCCGAGCGAGAGCGCGACGCCGCGGTGCGGGCAGCGGTCGAGCAGCGCCGAGACGCGGCCCCCTTCGCCGCGGAAGAGCACGACCTTCGTGCCTGCGATCTCGGTGCCGAAGGGTCTCTCGGCGCCGAGCGCGTGGCTCGCGATCACCGGTGTCCACACGCCCTGGAAGCCTTCGAAGAGGCGCGCCGGGGCGCGCGTCGGTCCACTGCCGCCGCCGCTCACCGGCTCGGGCCCGCTCGCGGGCTCGAGGCTCCTCACGCGCATCGCTCCGCTCATCGCACGGCTCCGATCCGGGCCGAGGGATCGAGCGCGCCGCGACGTGCGCGCTCGAGGGCTTGGTCGAGGGCGGCCCAGTCGCCCACGATCTCCCGGCGGCGCGACGGCGCGACCTCGCGCGCGCCGCTTCCACCGAGCCAGAGGTGCGCATCCCGCGGCATCTGCCGCTCGAGCGTGCGCAGCTGCGACTCGAGCGTGCGCGTCACTCCGGCCGGCGTGATCGTCAGCCCGACCACGTCCGCGTGCAGGGCGCTCGCCGCCTCGGCGATCTGATCGACGGGCGTGCTCGCGCCGACGATGCGCGGCTTGGCGCCGCTCACCGCGAGATAGACGGCGACCATGACGAGGCCCAGGCCGTGCATCTCGCCCTCGAGCGTGGCGAGCAGCACGACGGGCGAGCCGGCCACGTCCTGCAGCGCGCCGAGCGCGAGCCGGAGCTGCGTCGCCACGGCCTCGCTCGCGTAGTGCTCCTGGCGCACCTCGAGCTCGCCCGCCTCCCACGCGCGCCCCACCTCGACGGCGAGCGGATGCGCGACCTCGGTCACGAAGGCCTTGGGCCCGAGCGCGCCGGCGAGGCGTCGCAGCTCGACGTCGAAGCCGGTCACGTCGTCCTTCGCGAGCAACTGCACGAGGTGCGTCACGCTCGGCAAGCTCGACGCGGGCGGGGACGGCTCGGTCTCCGCGGCCGTCTCGCCGATCAGCGCCTCGATCTCCGCCGGCTCGCGCGGCACCACGTCGCCGGCGCGGAACCCGCGCGCGAGCGCCCGCGAGATCCAGCGCAACCGCGCGATGTCGTCCTCCGAGTAGAGGCGGCGGTTGGTCCCTTCGACGCGATCCGGCCGCGGGAACCCGTAGCGGCGCTCCCACGCCCGCAGGGTCTCGATCGGCACGCCGGAGAGCCGCGACGCGAGGGCGATGGAATGGCCGGCGGTCTTTCGAGACATGGATTGTCCTGATCTTGTCCTGGACAAGACTGGTGCGCAATGCGCCGTTTTTCGGGAAACCGGCTCGAGGATCGGCGGGCCTCGTCCGATGGCCGAAGCGCGCCCTCGGAAGCTCCGGGCAGCCATCGTTCTGACGCTGGAACAGCGGTGTCTGCCGTGGCAACGGATGATCGCCCGGCTCGTGCGTAGAAATGTCTCGCTCTGCTAACCTGGAGGAGCATTGCCCATCGCCGATCGCGTTTCCGTGACGGTTCCGCTGAGCAGGCGTCACCTCGATCAAGAGGCCGACCGCGTGCTCCTCGGAGGCCTCCGCGACGCCTCCGCAGGCGCGGCGATCTGCTTCGTCGTCTTCGGGATCTACAACGCGCTGGCGATGCCCGACGGGGCGCGCGCGCCGATGGTCACGTACGACCTCTTGCTCGTCCTCGGCAGCGGGGTGCTCCACCTCTTCTCGCGCCGCGACCGCATCGGGCAGAGCGCGGCGCCCTTCCTGACGGCGGGCCTCGTGCTCGCGATCATCGGCAACATCCTCCTGTCGCTCGCGCTGATGGGGGAGCCGGCGGCCGCGTTCTACGTGTCGCTCGTCATCGTCATCATGGCCGGCGCCATGATGCGCACGCACTGGGCGTTGCCGCTCGGCATCGTGATCGTGGGCGCCTGGGCGACGGTCGCTTCCGTGGTCCGCAGCACGACCGAGCTCGAGCACGACGCGTTCGTGCTCTTCGCCGGGTGCACGGTCGCCGCCATCTCGCACTACGGCCAGCGCCGGGAGCACGTGCGCCTCGCCGAGCTGCGAGCGCGCGACGCCAAGCGCAAGAGTGATCTGGAGCGCGCGCTCGCGGATGCCGCGACGGCGCGCGACGAGCTCGACCGCAAGGTCGAGGCCCGAACGAGCGAGCTCCGCGCCGAGCTCGCGACGCGGGCGAAGCTCGAGGACCAGCTGCGCCATGCCCAGAAAATGGAGGCGGTCGGTCGGCTCGCCGGGGGCGTCGCGCACGACTTCAACAACCTGCTCACGATCATCGGCAGCGGCCTCGAGCTCGTGGAAGACGTGGGCGCGGGCGACCCCGAGGTCGCCGCGGCGCTCACCGATGCGCAGCAAGCCAGGCAGCGCGCGAGCGAGCTCACGCGCGGCCTGCTCGCGCTCGGTCGCAAGCAGACCCTCGATCGCACGCCCACCGACGTGGTCGCGGTGATCGACGTCGTCGAGCGGATGGTCGCGCGCCTCGGTGGCGCGAAGGTGCGTTTGGTGCGCCGCGTCGAGCCGGGCGTCGGCCGCGTGCTCGCCGATCGCGGGCAGCTCGAGCAGGTGCTCCTGAACCTCGCCATCAACGCATGCGATGCGATGGCGGACGGCGGGACGCTGACGACCTCGGTCGAGCTCGACCTGCTCGACGCGGCGCGCGCCGACGCGCTGCGCCTGCCCCCCGGCACCTACGTTCGCGTCTCGGTCACGGACACCGGCTCGGGGATCGACGCCGCGACCCGCGCGTCGATCTTCGAGCCCTTCTTCACCACGAAGCCGGCCGGCAAGGGCACGGGGCTGGGGCTCGCGATCGCGCACGGGATCGTCACGCAGCACGGCGGCGCGATCGAGGTGGAGAGCGAGCCCGGTCGCGGCTCGACCTTCTCGGTGCTCCTGCCCCGGACCGAGGTCTCGCCGAGCGCCGCGGCGGACGCTTCCTCGCGGCCACCGCGCGCGGCGTCCGCCGAGCAGACGATCCTCGTGGTCGAGGACGAGGCCGCCGTGCGTCGCTCCCTCGCTCGTACGCTCTCGGGGCTCGGCTACCAAGTCGTGCAAGCCGCCGACGGCAACGACGCGCTGCGGATCGCGCGTGAGCTGCCGGCGATCGATCTCTTGCTCTCCGACGTCGTGATGCCGGGGATCGACGGCCCCGAGGTGGCGGCGCAGCTGCGTGCGCGCTGGCCCACGCTGCGCGTGCTCTTCGTGTCGGGCTACAGCGACGACCGCCTCGCGCGGGCCGGGGCCCTCGGGCCGCGCGATCGGCTCCTGCCGAAGCCCTACACGGCCAAGACGCTCGCGCGTGCGGTGCGCGAGGTGATCACCGGGCACGCCGCGTAGAGGCTCGCCGCGTCGGCACCGGGATGCGCGTGCGCACGCCGAGCATTGCGGGCCCGCGCCCGACCGGCAAGCATCGGTGGATGCGAGCCCGCGCGCTTCCTTCTGTCTTCCTTCTCGTCTTTCTCGCGGCACCCGGCTGCGCCCTCGCGCACGAGCGCTCTCTGGGCGATGCCGCGGTGGGGCGTGACGTGGGGCCGGTCGGTCGCGACGCGTCGGCGCCCGACGCCTCGGGGGGCGGCTGCCTGCCGAGTGGTCTCTACGACGTGACGGTGACCTATCTCGGCGAGATGCCGCCCGGCTGTCTCGGAGGGCCCGGGTCGAGCACGTTCGCGCTCCACGTGCCGCCGATCCAGACCGACTTCAGCGGCATGTGCGGCGAGGGCTCGGTGACCATCACCCCGATCGCCACCGATCCTTGTGCGTGGAGCATCCAGACTTCCTGCCCGATCCCGGACGCGTCGAGCCGCACCACGGGCACGCTCTCCGCGCACACGAGCGGCGTCGAGGGGCGCTTCGCTGCCGAGGTCGACACGTTCGGCGGCACGTGCGCCGTGACCCTCGTCCTGACCGGAGCGCCATGACCGCGATGAATCGAACCGGATGGTTGGTGACCAGCGTGCTCGTCGTCGCGTGCGGAGGCTCGAGCTCCGAGACGCGTTGCGCGATGCACTCCAGCGAGGACGGCCCGGGAGGCGAGATGCATCGGCACGATCACGATCACGATCACGCCGCCACCGAGGGTGGCCACGCGCACGTCCACGGCTCGATGCAGCACGACTTCTCGGACGTCGCGCGCTTCGAGGCGATGTTCGACGCGCCCGATCGCGTGCTCTGGCAGCACCCGGTCGAGGTCACGCAGCTGCTCGAGATCGCGCCCGGGCAGACCGTCGCGGATCTCGGTACGGGCACGGGCTACTTCTTGCCGTACCTGTCGGTGGCGGTCGGCTCGTCGGGCCACGTGCTCGCGCTCGACAGCGAGCCGGCGATGATCGAGCACGTGCGCGCGCGCGTGGCGCGCGAGGGCATCACGAACGTGGAGGCCCGCGCGGTCGCCGCGGACGACCCGGGGCTCGCGCCCGAGAGCGTCGATCACGTGCTCGTGGTGGACACGTGGCACCACTTCGCCGATCGCGCCCTGTACGCGCGCCGCTTGCGGGAGGCGCTGCGGCCGGGAGGCACGGTCGTCGTCGTGGACTTCACGCAGCAGGCCGCGCACGGGCCGCCGGTCGAAGCGCGCGTGCTCGCCGAAGACGTCGCCCGGGAGCTCGCGAGCGCGGGCCTGTCCTCGGAGATCGTGAGCGAGACCTTGCCGGATCAGTACGTCGTGCGCGGTCGCCGCGAGCGTTGAGCGGCTGGTCGAGCGCGCGCGATCGCGGTCGACGTCGGCATCGCCGAGGATCGTCGCGGCGAGGGGGCTGGCGCGCGACGTGACGCAACCGCGAGCGCTCGCGCGGGCCGTAACACTCGGTGTAACACCCCTCTTTTTGCGATCTCCGGCGGAACTTCCGCGCGTTTTCGAGGTCGATCTCCTGGCACGCGCGCTGCTCATCACCGCGTCGGAGGTCATCGTCATGGAACGCAATGCGGAGCAGGGTTTTTCGGTCGAGGTCGTTCAGAGCTGGAAGGGCCAGCCGCTGGACGTGGAGCTCGTGAGCCTCGATCGCCCGCGTCGCATCGCGGTCGGTGAAGCGGGTCGCTTCCTTCTTCCACTCGGCACGAGCGTCGATCTGCTCGTCGTCGAGCAGGGCCGCGCGATGGTGAGCGTGCCGGCGGGCGCGACCGCGATCGTGAGCGAAGGCGAGAGCACGCGGGAGCTGAGCGCGGACGCGGCCGAGCGCACGCTCGTCGTCGGCGCGCAGACGACGCTCGAGATCACGATCGCCGACATGACCTTCTTCGTGCGCCCCGTGGCGAAGGAGAAGGAGAAGTTCGCGGCGCCGCTCTTCGACGGCACCGGCGCGCGCTGGATCGCGGCGGCGTTCGCGTTCCACGCCGCGCTCCTCTGCACCTTCTTCCTCATGCCGCCCGATGCGAGCGCGCTCTCGAACGACCTGACGGGCGAGCAGGCCCGCTACATCCAGGTGCACCTCGACGCGATCGAGGTCACGCCGCCGCCGCCCGCGCCGGTCACCGGCGGTGATGCGTCCGACAGCGACGCCACCTCGTCGGCGCCGGCCTCGGCCGACGGTGGCGGTGAATCGCCGACGCCGGCCGTCTCGGGAGGCCCGGGCCGCCCGCACCGCGCGCCGCAGACAATCGTCGCGCCCACGCGCGAGACCATCGAGGGCCTCAGCACCTTCCGCCAGCTCTCGCAGGTCTTCGCGTCGATGGACGGCGACGACTCGCCCTTCATGACGGGCAACCCCTTGCTCGACCGTGGCCCCGGCGGCCCCGGCGACGCGCTCATCCCCGGCGGCCTCTTCGGCCCCGGCCCCGGCGGCCTGCACATGACGCGGGGCCACGGCACCTGCATCGGTGAGCACTGCGGCGAGGGCACGATCGACCAGGGCGGCTTCGACACGCACGGCGGCCGCCACGTCGGCCCGGGCCCCGCGCTCAGCGACCGCGTCTCGCACGAGATCACCGAGATCCACATGTGCGCCGCGTCGGATCCGAGCTGTGGTCGCACGGTCGGCGGCCTGACCCGCGAGCAGATCCGCTCGGTCATCGCCCGCCATCGCAACGAGGTGCGCTTCTGCTACGAGCAGGCGCTCGTCGGCCACCCCGAGCTCGAGGGCCGCGTCACGGTCGGCTTCCAGATCGCCCAGGACGGCCACGTCTCGACGAGCCAGGCGCAGGGCCTGGCGGGTGTGGACGGCTGCGTGGCCCAGGCGGTCCAGCGCTGGCACTTCCCGGCCTCGGCCAGCCCCACGGCGGTGAGCTACCCCTTCGTGCTCGAGTCGACCGCGGCGGAATGACGCGAGATCGTTAGAGAAGAACGAGTGACGTCGAGAGGCCCCCGGGAAGGTTCCCGGGGGTCTTTTGCGTTCTGGGAGCGTAGGATCCCCGTTCGAATCGTTCGCGATCCGTTTCCGGCGCCCAACGCGGGAACGAATTGCCGAGTCGATCGTCAGAAGGTGTCGGGACCAGCGTGAGCGAGACCGAGCGCGACGAAGGAGAGGACGTCCCGGGCGAAGAGGCCCCCGGGGAGCGGCCGTCCGAGCCGATGCTCGCTTCGTCCATCACGGGCGCGCTCGCGCGGGTGCGCGCGCACGTGCATCGCTGGGTGCTCTTCGACGGGCTGGTGTCGGGCGCGGCGATCGCCGGCGCGACGGCGCTGCCGCTCGTGGTGGTGAGCGACATCGCGCACGTCTCGCCCACGCCGGCCGGGATCGTCTCGCTGGCGGTCGGCGGAATCGCGGCGATCGTGCAGGTGCGGCGCCGCTGGCTCGGCGATCTCGACGCGGCGCGCATCCTCGATCGGCTCGTCGACGGGCAGGATCGCTTCGCGAGCGCCGTCTCGTTCGCGCGTGAGAAGGAGCCGACACCGCTCCAGCGCCTGCAGGCCAAGCAAGCGGCGGCGGTGCTCGAGGGGCTCGAGAAGCAGCCCGAGATCCCGCGCCCGCTCCTGCGCTCGCCGGAGTGGCTGGGCGCGCTCGCGCTGAGCGCGGCGATCGCGATCCCGCTCGGGATGGCGTGGCCGTCGATCCGCGCGGCGGTGCGCGAGGCGATGGGCGAGGAAGAAGAGACGCGCAGCGCCGAGGAGATCGCCGAAGAGGCGGCGGCGCTGCGCCGCGCGATGGCCGAAGATCCCGAGCGCCGGCTCGACGCGGAGATCAACCGGCTCGAGCACGAGCTCGATCGGGCGCGCGAGCAGACGCAGCTCGGGCGGGCCGAAGCGTTCCGGCGTGCGGCCGAGGCGATCGAGCGCGCGACGGGACGGCAGCCGCCGGGCAGCGAGGACGAGCAGGCCGGCGGGAGCGAGAGCGAGAGCGAGCTCGGCGAAGCGCCGACGAGCGTGAGCGGCGAGCCGCCGCCGTATGCGAGCGAAGAGCTGCGCGAGCAGTGGGACGAGGCGCAGGACGCGCTCGAGCGCTGGCGCGAGGCCGCGCAGGATCCGGCGCGCGCGGCCGAGGCGGCGCAGCTGCAAGCGCAGGCCCAAGCGGCGCAGCGCGAGGCGCTCGATCTGGCCGAGCAAGAGCGCGGCTGGGCCGAGGAGCGCGCGGCGCGCGGCGACACGACGAGCGACGAGACCGAGGACTCGAGCCGGCGCGACGGTGGGCAGGAGCTGGTCGAGTCGATGCAGCGCCTCGATCAAGATCTCGCCTCGCTCCATCCGAGCGACGAGGACCACGGCGTGCCGGGCGAAGAGGTCGGGCAGGGCCTCGATCAGGCGGCCGAGGCCGTGCGCGAGCAGGCGCCCGAGACGGCGGCGGCGCTCGATCGCGCGAGCCAGGCGCGGCAGCAGGGCGACCGCGAGGCGATGGATCGCGCGATCGAGGACGCGCGACAGTCGCTGCGCCGCGAGGGCGGGCGCGAGACGCAGGATCTCGCGGACGCGCGGCACGCGCTCGAGCAGCTCCACGACGACGTGGCCGATCGCGCGACGAGCGATGCGCGCGAGCAGCTCGCACAGGCCGATCAGGCTGGGCAAGAGAGCGGGCAAGAAGGCAGCGAGCAGTCCGGCGATCCGAGCGGGCAGCAGGGCGACCAGAGCGGGCAAGAGGGCGGCGAGCAGAGCGGCGATCAGAGTGGATCGGAGGGCGGCGAGCAGAGCGGATCCGAGAGCGGGCAAGAGGGCGGCGAGCAGAGCGGGTCCGAGAGCGGCCAGCAGGGTGGCGATCAGAGCGGCTCGCAGTCGGGACAAGAAGGCGGCGACCAGAGCGGCTCGCAGTCGGGACAAGAGGGCGGTGACCAGAGCGGCTCGCAGAGCGGATCCCAGGGCTCGAGCTCGCAGCACGGTGGCGCACAGAGCGGCTCGCAGTCGCAGTCCGGTGATGGGCAGGGCCAAGGCGAAGGTCAGGGCGAAGGCGAGGGGCAGGGCGAAGGTCAGGGTCAGGGCGAAGGCCAGGGTCAGGGCGAAGGCCAAGGCGAAGGTCAGGGCCAGGGCGAAGGCCAAGGCGAAGGTCAGGGCGAAGGCCAGGGTCAGGGCGAAGGCCAAGGCCAGGGCGAGGGTCAGGGCGAAGGCCAGGGCCAGGGCGAAGGTCAGGGCGACGGAAGCGGGCAGGGCGAAGGTCAGGGTCAAGGACAAGGTCAGGGCACGTCGCAGGGTGGCGGGCCGCAGTCTTCGCCTTCGGACGGCTGGGGTACCGGCGCCGCGGGCGATCCTTCGAGCGCCGCGCGCCACGCGATCGAGGCCGCGCAGGCGTCCGACGTGGACCCCGGTACACAGCCCGGACAGACCTCGCAGACGGCCTCCGACGTCGACCCGATGGGCCTTCTCCCCGGCGGCGGCCGCGATCAGGGCCGCATGAGCATGCACATGGACGGCATTTCCGGCGGAGATCCGGGCGAAGGCAGCGGCGCCGTCTCCGGCTCCGCCGCCGAGAGTGGGCACGTGAGCCGAGGCGCCGACGTGCCCGGATCGCTCCGTGCTTACGTGCGTCGATACCTCCGCGCGCTCGAAGAGCGACGCGCGCGCGAGGGTGGGACCTCCGGCGGCTCGCACTGACCGCCGACAACGACGACCGAGACGAGAGAACGACAGGAACCACGATGGTCGAGACACTCAAGCAGCAAGTCCACGTGCTGAACCCCTTCGAGCACGTCCGCTCTCTCTGCCAGCGCATCGCGGCGAAGGTCGGCGAGCGCGTCGTGGGGCAGGAAGAGACCGTGCAGTGCGTGACCGCGGGTCTCCTGCTCGGCGGGCACGTGCTCATGGAGGGTGTGCCCGGCGTCGGCAAGACGCTCCTCGCGCGCACGCTCGCCGACGTCGTGCACCTGAAGTTCGCGCGCGTGCAGTTCACGCCCGACCTGATGCCCTCCGACATCCTCGGCACCTTCCACGTGCAGGTCGGCCCCGACGGCCGCCCGATGATGTCGCTCCAGAAGGGCCCGCTCTTCTCGAACGTCGTGCTCGCCGACGAGATCAACCGCGCCTCGCCCAAGACGCAGTCGGCGCTGCTCGAGGCGATGCAGGAGCACCAGGTCTCGCTCGGCAGCGAGACGCACGAGCTGCCCTCGCCCTTCTTCGTCGTCGCGACGCAGAACCCGATCGACAACGAGGGCACGTATCCGCTGCCCGAGGCCCAGCTCGATCGCTTCCTCATGAAGGTGCTCGTCCGCTTCCCGACCGAGGACGAGATGGTGAACATCGTCGCGCGCACGGCCGGTGCCGTGGAGGCCGAGGTCGGCAAGGTCGCCGACGGCGATGCGATCGTGGCGGCGGGCAAGACGATCCGGCAGATGCCGGTGGCCGAGCACGTCTCGCGCTACGCGGTGCGCCTCGTCTTCGCGACGCACCCCGATCACCCGACGGCGCCCGCGTGCAACCGCCGCTACGTGAAGGCGGGCGCCTCGCCGCGCGCTGCGCAGTCGCTCCTCGCGGTGGCGAAGTTCTTCGCGCTCCTCGACGGGCGCCTGAACGTGTCGATCGAGGACGTGCACAAGGCCGCGTTCCCGTGCCTGCGCCACCGCATCCTCCTGAACTTCGACGCGCTCGCCGACGAGGCGACGACCGACACGCTGATCCGCCAGACGCTCATCGAGCTCGACCACAAGGACAAGAAGAGCGCGCCGGTGCAGCTGAAGGAAGCTTCGGCGAAGAAGCGCTGATTTCAGGGGATTCGAGGGGACCTCGAGAATGGAACGTCGACTCGAACGGCAGCTGGGTCTCGATCGCCACGGATCGCCATGAAAGTCCTCGACGACGCCGCCCGACGCCTTCTCGATCGCCTCGCCCTGCACGTGCGGCCGGGCGCGACGGCGACGCGACAGGGCGGCCACAAGTCGCCCGTTCTCGCGAGCGGCGTCGAGTTCGCCGATCACCGTGGCTACGTGCCGGGCGACGACTTCCGGCGCATCGACTGGAAGAAGTTCGCGCAGAACGGCGCGCTCGTCCTGCGGCAGTTCGAGGAAGAGCGCGACGCGCGCATCTACGTGATGCTCGACCTCTCGGGATCGATGGCGCGCGGCAAGCCGCCGAAGATCGAGGCGGCCAAGCGCATCGCGGCGGCGTTCGCCTACGTCGGTATGAAGCGCTTCGATCGATCGATCGTGATCCCGTTCGGCGCGGATCTCGAGCGCGAGAGCCGGCCGCTGCGCACGGGCGCCGATCTGCCCGAGGTCGACCGCTTCCTCACCGAGTGCACGGCGGCGGGCCCCACGCACTTCCCGCAGGCGGTGCGCACGCTCGCCGAGCGATGGCCGAAGAAGGGCCTCGTCGTGGTCGTGAGCGACCTGATGAAGCCGGAGGGCTTCCCCCAGGCCTTCCGCACGCTCGGCGCGCTCGGCCACGAGCTGCGCGTGGTGCACCTGTCGTGCGAGGAGGATCGCCAGCCGAAGATGGAGGGCGAGCTCGAGCTCTTCGACGCCGAGAGCGGGCAGACCGTGCGCCTGCGGATGAGCAAGGAGCTCGTCCATGCGTACACGAAGATCGTCGACCGCCACGTCGGCGAGTGCCGCGACGCGTGCCGCCGCGCCGGCGGGCGCTTCGTCGAGCTCGAGGTCGAGGCCAGCGGCGAGTCGATGCTGAAGAAGGCGTTCGCGGGCAGCGAAGGGAAGAAGGCCGCGTGATGCGTGGGCGAGACGAGCGATCGCAGGGGCGTCGGGCCGTCTTCGGCTCTGCAGTCCCTCTCCCCGGCCCTCTCCCGCTCTGGCGCGAGAGGGAGATCGTTCGGGTGCGCATCGCGTCTTCGACGCCACGGGTCGTCGAATGAGCTTCGCGGCGTTGCCGGTGTGGGCGGTGGTCGGGCTCGCGGCGCTGGCGATCGGCGCGGTGGTGCTCCTCTATCTCCTGCGCCGCACGCCGCGGCCGCAGATCGTCTCGAACGTCGAGTTCTGGCTGAAGGCGATGGAGAACAGCCGGCCCAAGTGGCTGGCCTCGATCCGGATCCCGCTGCTCGCCCTGCTGCTCTCGATCCTCGTCGCGGCGGCGATCGTGTTCCTCGCGGGCGATCCGCGCTTCGGCGCCGGCGTGCGCGGCACCACCGTGATCGTGCTCGACGCGGGCCGCACGATGGCGGTCCGTGAAGAGTCCGGCGGCCGCCGTCTCGATCACGCGACCGCCGAGGTGCGCCGCTGGGCCGAGCGCACGACCATCACCGGCGAGCTCGCGATCGTGCGCGCCGGTATGCGCGCCTCCGTGCTCTTGCCGGTGACCGACGCCGCGAGCGACCTCGAGGCGCCGCTCGCTTCGATCACGACCGACGACGGACCGAGTGATCTCGACGCCGCGATCGCGCTCGCCGACGAGATCGTGGTCGCGCGCTCGGGCGACTCGCCGACGCCGCTCGGTCAGATCGTCGTGCTCACCGACCACCCGGTGCACCACGCCACGCGCGCGACGCAGGTCGTGCTGCCCATCGGCACGAGCGCCGACACCATCGGCATCGCGTCGTTCTCGGCGCGCCGTGTTCCCACGGCGGTCGGCGAGTACACCGTCCGCATCGCCGTCCACGACTACGCCTCGCGCGAGGGCCACGCGCACGTCGTGGTGCGCGACGGCGACGTGCCGCTCCTCGACGAGACGATCCAGCTCGGCGCCCACGAGGAGCGTGTGCTCACCGCCGAGGGCTTCTCGTCGGCGCGCGCAGAGCTCACGGCGACGCTCACCTCGATCGGCATCGCGGGCTCGAGCGACGCGCTCGACGTGGACGATCACGCCTTCGCCGTGGTCGACGCGCTCGAAGCGACGCGCGTGCTCCTCGCGAGCGACGGCGATCCCTACCTCGAGGCGGCGCTCACCGCGCACCCGGGCCTCGAGGTCGACGTGATGGGCACGGCCGCGCTCGCCACGCAGACCACGACGAGCCTCTCGCGCTACCACGCCGTGGTCCTCGACCACGCGGCGCTTCCCGCCGGCGTCGAGCACGCGGCCGTCGTCGTCTTCGATCCGCTCGACCGCGGGCCGGTCGCGCTCGGCACGGCGCTGCGCCGCCCGCGCATCTCGGGCGTGCTCGGCAGCCACCCGGTGATCGGCGGCCTGCGCTTCGACACCGTGCACCTCGACGCCGCCCGCGCGATCACCGAGGCCTCGGGCGACGACGTGCTCCTCCGCAGCGGCGACCGCGCGATCGCCGTCGCCCGCGAGCTGCCGCGCGCGCGCCTCGTCGCCTTCGGCTTCTCCACCGAGGCGACCGATCTCGTGCGCGGCGAGTCGTTCCCGCTCCTCGTGCACCACGCCCTCGCGTGGGTGAGCGATCGCGCCGAGGCCTCGCCGCTGCCGCGCCGCCTGGGCGGCGAGCTCGTCGCCGAGGCCGGGCAGGAGATCCGCGGGCCCGAGGGCGACGTGCTCGATGCGCCCGCCGGGATCCTGCCGACGGTGGCGCGCGCTGGCCTCTATCACGTGGGGGAGCGCGCGATCGCCTTCGGCGGCACCGATCTCGCGGGCTCGCTCGGCGCAGGCGCGACCGGCGGCACGTTCCTCAGCGAGAGCGAGCTGCCGCCGCTCGCCGTGATCGTCGCCATCGGCCTTCTCCTCCTCATGCTGCTCGAGTGGGGCCTGCTCCACCGCGGAAAGCTCGAGTAGCGCCATGCCCCAGATCGAAGTCGGTTTGGCGCTCGCGCTCTACGGCCTGGTGGCCGTGCCGCTCGTCGTGCTCCTCGCGCTCCGGAGCAAGTTCCTCCTCTCGCCGCGCCGCCGCGCGATGGCGACCGCGACGCGCGCGCTCGCGGTCGCGCTGGTCGTGCTCGCGATCGCCGATCTGCGGATCGGCTGGCCCACCGACGATCTCGCGGTGGCCGTGGCGATCGACGCGAGCGACGGCATCGCGCCCGAAGAGCGAGATGCGCTGCGGCAGCAGATGGCGCAGCTCGAGGCGGCGCGCCCCGACGTCACGTTCACGCACGGAGCACCGCATCGCGCGGGCACGCCCGAGCCCTCGGTCGCGAGCGCGCTCGGCGCGGCCAGCGCGACCCTGCCGCGCGATCACGTGCGTCGCGTCGTGGTCGCGACCGATGGCCGCGACGAGGACGGCGCGCTCGCCTCGGCGATCGCGGCCGCGCACCAGGACGGCATCGAGGTCTCGGTGCTCCCGATCGGCGATCGCCCGCCGCTCGACCTCGTCTCGCTCGCGGCGCTCGACGCGCCGCGCCTGGTGCACGCCGAAGAGACGATGGACGTGGCCGCGACCGTCTTCGCGAGCCGCGAGACCGACGCGCACCTCGAGGCCTTCCTCGACGGAGCGAGCGTGGCCACGGCCGATCACCACGCGCTCCAGGGCGACTCCGATGCGCGCCTCTCGGTGCGCTTCCCGACCGAGCCGGGCATCCACGAGCTCGAGGTCGCCGTGAGCGCGTCGGGCGACAGCGTGAGCGCCAACGATCGCTGGCGCGCGCTCGTCGAGGTGCTCCCCAAGCCCCGCGTCCTGATCTTCCACGACGCCGAGCACCCCGAGCCCGTGCTCGCGCGCACGCTGCGCGACGCGGGCATGGAGGTCGAGCTCCGCACGCCCCAGCAGGCGCCGGCCGACGTGCCCGGCTACGACCGCTTCGCGCTCGTCATCTCCGACGAGATCGAGCTCGGCGACTACTCCGACGTGCAGCAGACCGCGCTGCGGCACTGGGTCGAGGACGAGGGCGGCGGCTGGATCCGCATCACGGGCGGCCGTCCGGTGCGGAGCACGCCGCGCACGCTGCGCGAGATCGAGCCCATCGGGCCGCCGCCCGCGCAGCCCGAGCCGCGCCCGCTCGAGCTCGTGATCGTGATCGACCGCTCGGGCTCGATGAGCGGCACGCCCATGGCCCAGGCCCGCAACGCGGCCGTCGCGGCCGTGCACGCGCTGCGCCTCGATGCGCGCGTCGGCGTCGTCGCGTTCTCGGGCCAGGTCGATCGCTCGATCGCGCCGCAGCCGATGAGCGAGGCGACCCAGGTCATCAACTTCATCCGCAGCATCGACGCCGACGGCGGCACGAACATCGCGGCCGCCGTCCAGGGCGCCAACCACATCATGTCGCACGACGACCGGTACATTCACCACGTCGTCCTCATCTCCGACGGCGAGAGCGAGCCGCAGAGCGCGATCGCCGCCGCCACCGCGCTCGCCGGACGCGGCGTGTCGATCTCGACGATCACGATCGGCAGCTACTCGAGCCTGCTCGCCGAGATCGCCCGCATCGGCCGCGGCCGCTACCACGTCACCTCGAGCGCCGCCGGCCTCTCTTCGTTGGTCGTCTCGGAGGCGATGGCGCGCCAGCCTCCCGCGCAACGGCAGACGACCTTCGTCGCCCGCGAGACGACGCACCTCGCGATGCTCGACGGCGTCGACTTCTCCGGCGCGCCCGCGCTCACCGGCCACGCGCTCGCCACCACCAAGCCGGGCGCGACGCAGGTCCTGAGCGCGACCGAGGGCATGCCGCTCCTCGCGCACTGGCACCGGGGGCTCGGCCAGGTCGCGTCGTTCACGAGCGCGTCGAACGGCTCGTGGGCCGACGGTTGGCGCAGCGCGCCGGTGTTCCGGCAGTTCTGGACCTCGCTCGCGCGCGGCATGCTGCGTCACCGCACGATCGAGCCGCCGCGCGTCCTCGTCGAGCGCGATCCGGCGCACGCCGATCGCCGCGTGGTGACGGTGGTCTCGCCGTTTCCGTTCGAGGAGCCGGCGCCCGTGACGCGCATCGTGCGCGGAAGGACCGTCGCGTCCTCGACCTCGCCTGCGGGTGAGGCTCCAACCGAGCTCGAGATGGGCATCGTGGGCCCGGGCGTGTGGCAGACGACGGTGCCGGCCGGCTTCACGTTCCTCGTCGATGCGCGCCTGCCGCTCGATCCCGAGCCCACGAGCGCGGCCGGCGACGAGACGCCCTACGACGCCGAGCTCGCGCGCTTCGGCCCCGATCGCGGCTCGCTCGAGCGCCTCGCGACGCTCGGCGGCGGCACGGTGATCGCAGCGCCCGCCGACGCGCTCGCGACGCCGGGGGAGGCCTTCGTGCGGATGCCGATGCGCATGGCGCTCCTCTTCGCCGCGCTCGTCGTCTACCTGATCAGCCTGCTGCTCGTCCGCATGCCCGATCGCGCGGTCGCGAGCGTGTCGATCCCCGAGCGCAATGCGCGCGTGTCGATGCCGCCCGGCAGCCGCACGTCCAATGCGCCGCCACCCCCGATGGTCCGAACCCCCGAGCCCACGCCGCCCGACGATCAGGAGGCTGCATGACCCAAGCCGTGCCGAAGAAGCGCTCGTTCCGCCGCGCCGCCCTCGCCCTCGCGACCCTCGTCGTGCTCGCCGCCTGTGGGCCGGTCGATCCGCGCTTCGGCTCGGTCACGGTCTCGGCGACGGCGCCGCGCGCGACGCTCACGGGGCACACGAGCGCGACCGGGAGCCCGGCGATCGATCTCTCGGCCGGCTGCCCGGGCTTCGTCGACACGGGCACGCCCGAGCACCTCGTGCGCCTCGACGACGCGAGCGCGATCACGATCTCGGCGCGCTCGCTCCGCGGCCCGCTGGCGATCGCGGTGGTAGGGCCGACGGACGTGCGCTGCGACAGCGACGAGGGCACGGGCCACGCGCCGCACGTGACGATCACGCAGCCGGGCGAGTACGCGGTGCACGTGGGCGCGCTCGAAGCGCCGGCCGATCTGCCCTACGAGCTCTCGCTCTCGCCGAGCGCGCCGGGCGCGAGCGAGGGGACGGCGGTCGCGAGCAGCGATCACCGCGTGAGCGTGACGGTGACGACGACGCCGAGCGGCGCGACGGTGCGCACGCCGGAGGGCGAGACGCTCGGCACGACCCCCGCGATGTTCGTGCTCACCGTGCCCGAGAGCGAGATGGGCCACGATCGGCGCTTCATCCTCGAGATGCCGGGGCACGCGACGACCGAGGCCGTCGGGCGCCTCATCGGCGATGCGATGGTCGTGCACGCGACGCTCGCCGACGGCGCGCCCCAGGTCGCGGCCACCACGAGCACGGCGAGCCCGGTCGGGCCCTCGCTCGCGAGCGGCACCTTCGATGCGGCCACGAGCGGCTCGCCCGTTCCCATCCGCGACTACCGCGTCGCGACGCAGACGCTCGAGGTGCCGACCGAGTGCTCGATCGGGGCGATGAGCGTCGACGTCGACGCGCAGCACGGTTACAGCCAGGATCTCCGCATCGTGCTGCACGGCCCGGGCGGGCAGACGGCGACGCTCGCCAACCACACGGGCGGGAGCCGCTCGTACGCGCCGCGAAGCTACGCGTGGGACGACGCGCGCGGCGCGCTGCATGCGTTCGGCGACACGAGCGCGCGCGGCACGTGGTCGCTCGAGGTGCGCGACGACGCCGGCGAGGACGAGGGCGTCTTCCGCGGCTTCACGCTGCACTTCACGTGCGGCGGGACCGCGGCGGTCGCCGCGAGCGCGCCGCCCACGGCCACCACGCACGTTCCGTCGCGGCCGCGCCCCTCGCTCCCGCGCCCGCGCCCGACGGGGCCCACGTACCCGCCGCAGGCCGGCGTGCTGGACCCGTGGTCGTCGCGTCCGACCCCGCCCACCCCGCCGCCGACGACGACGACGCGTCGCAACCCCGGGGCGCCGACCATCAATCCCTTCTGAACGGCGGCGCGACGCGCGCCCGCTATAGTGCGCGCCCATGTCCTCGAGCGAGCGCGCCTTCGTCGCGGGAGCGACCGGTCTCACGGGCCGATTCGTCGTGGCGGAGCTGCGGCGCCGCGGGATCGAGACGCACGCGCACGTTCGCCCCGACTCGCCGCGCCTCGCCGAGTGGCGCGGGCGCTTCGAGGCGGAGGGCGCGGTCGTCGACACGACGCCCTGGGAGGCGAGCGCGATCGCGGCGGCGTTCGCGGCGCATCGGCCGACGCGCGTCTTCGGCCTGCTCGGCACCACGCGCGCCCGCGCCTCGCGCGCGGCGAAGGCGGGCGGAGATCCGTCCACGGAGAGCTACGACGCGGTCGACGTGGCGATGACCGAGCAGCTGATCGCCGCGAGCGGCGCCCTCTCGCCCCTGCCGCGCTTCGTCTATCTCTCGTCGGCGGGCGCGGGCGAGGCGGGGCGTGGCAGCTACCTCGACGCGCGCACGCGGGTCGAGAGCACGCTCGCGCGCAGCGGCGTCCCGTACACGATCGCGCGTCCTTCGTTCATCGTCGGCGACCGCGACGACGCGCGGCCAGCCGAGAAGCTCGGCGCCCCCGTCGCCGATGCGTTGCTCGGCGCGCTCGGTGTGCTCGGGGCTCGCCGCACGGCCGATCGCTACCGCTCGATCCGCGGCGAAGACCTCGCGCGCGTGCTCGTGCTCGCCGCGCTCGATCCGGCGCGCGCGGGAGCGATTCTCGAGGCCGACGCGCTGCAGGCGATGGTGCGCGCCGCGCGATGAGCAGCGCGCGAGAGAGAGCGCTCGGCGCGTCGCGGGCGTTCTTCCGCGCCGCGCGCGAGCCCGAGGCCGCCGTTCCGTTGCGCGCCCAGCGCGCCGTGCGGGTGCTCTCGCTCGCGAGCGCCGCGCTCTTCTTCGCGCTCTCGTGGCTGCGCTACGCGAGCTTCCACGACACGACGTTCGATCTCGCGATCTACGCGCGCATGTGCTGGGGCGAGCTGCACGGCTCGGCGTGGGAGCCGATCGTCAACGCGAGCGTGTACGGCCTGCACCTCGTGTGGATCTTCGAGCCGCTCGCGCTCGTGGCTGCGCTCCTCGGCGCCGTGCCGACGCTTCTCGCGACGCAATCGCTCGCGGTGGCGCTCGCCGCCGTGCCGCTGGCCCGCATCGGTGCGCGGCGCTTCGGGGAGGCGGGCGCGCTCGTGGCCGCGCTCGCGTTCCTGCTCCATCCGAACGTGGCGGCCGTCGCCTGCGACGAGTTCCATCCCGGCACCGTCGCGGTGCTGCCGCTCGCGTGGGCGGCCGACGCGCTCGACCGAAGGAACGCGCACGCGATGCTGCTCGCCGCGCTCGGGATCGCCGCGTGTCGCGAGGACCTCGCGCTCGTCGGCTGTTTCGCGGCGTCCGCGCTGGCGATCGTGCTGCATCGGCGCGGGGAGCACGGGGCGCGCAACCTGGCGCTCGCCACCGCGGGGCTCTCGCTCGCGTACCTGCTCGTCTTCGTGCTCGTGCTGCATCCGGCGTTCGCGCCGCCCGCGGGCTCGCTCTCGCTGCACTTCGGGCGCCACGGATCGAGCGTGCCGGCCGTGCTCGTGGACTTCGCGACGCATCCCGCCGAGCTCGTGCAGCACCTGTCCGAGAACGGCCGCTGGGCCTACGTCTTCGTCGTCGCGGCGCCGCTCGCGCTCTTGCCGCTCCTCGCGCCCGAGGGCCTCGTGGTGGTCGCGCCCGTGCTCGGCGTGGCGCTGCTCTCCGAGTTCCCGACCACGACGTGCCTCGACTCGCACTACCTGACGCCGGCGCTCCCCTTCCTCGTGCGGGCGGCGGTCGTGGGTGCCGAGCGCGCGCGGCGGCTCATCCCGACCTGGACGCTGGCGCCGCTCCTCGCGGCGACGCTCGCGGCGCACCTCGTCGGTGGCGCGACGCCGCTCTCGATTCGCTTCGACGCCGCGGCGTTCCGCGACGACGCGCGCTCGACCGCGATGCGCGCGATCACGAACGAGATCGCGCCGCTCGCGAGCGTGCAGGCGCCGGACGCGATGCTCGCGCACCTCGCCGAGCGCCGCACGCTGCACCGCGCGCCGCCGCCCGAGACGAACAGCGACGTCGTCGTGCTCGATCTCGCGCATCGCCGCCGCTTCCTGCACGACGAGGACCTCGTGCGCACCGACGAAGAGCCCATCGTGCGCGCGTGGCTCGCGCGCGGGGATCACGCGATCGTCGCGGCCGCGGGGGACTTCGTGCTGCTCGAGCGCGGCCTCGACCCGCGCGAGGGCATCGACGTCGAGCGCTACGTCGTGGGCCACGACGATCGGCCCGAGGCGAGCGAGACGCTCACGGCCTGCCTCGGCCTGACGAGCGCGCACGTCGACGACGACGGCGTGCTCGAGCTCGAGCTCGTCGCGCGCGGCGCCTGCCCCGACGATCTCGCGCTCCGCGTCGGCACCGGGCGACGCCCGCGCCGCGTCGATCTGATCGCCGACGGCCTCTTCTCGCCGGCCCACTTCCTCCGCGGCGATCGCATCCGCTCGCGTCACGCGCTCTCGACGATCGAGCGCGAGGCGATCGCGCGCGATGGCCTGCACCTCGGTGCGATCCGCGCGAGCGGCGCCCGCCCCGAGCACGAAGACCCGCTCTCGATCGAGGTCGCTCTCACGGGCCGCTGACCCGCAACGGTGCTCGCTCCGGAGGCCCGGACGGGAGCGGGCGGAGAGGCCGGAGTGGGCGAGCCGATCCGTGGACGCGCCCCCTTGTCCGTGGGCGCGGCTTCCCGGAAGCTCGAGCGATGGCCGCCGATCCGAAGAAAGAGAACGCCCTCGAGACCGAGCTCCGGCTCGCTTCGGAGGATCCCGCGCGCCGAGCGGCCTTCGAGAAGTGCCTCATGGGCTCGATGGTCCACGTGCTGGGGACGGCCGAGGTCGATCCGAAGACGGGCCGCACGATCGCGGGAAGCAAGATCGCGCTCCAGCACTGGACGCGCACCGACGGCCTGCCGATGATCCCGGTGTTCACCTCGAAGGAGGTGCTCTCCGCCTCGCTCGAGCGCGGCGCGAGCATGCTCACGCTGCCGATGGCCTCGCTCGCGGAGCTGACACGCGGAAGGCATCTCGCGCTGAACCCGCGCTCCACCCACGCCTGCTGGCTCACGCCCGACGACGTGGAGCGGATGCTGCGCCAACACGGCATTCCGCGCTGAGCTCGGCGCGCGCGTCGCCGACGCGATGGTATCGTTCGAGACGATGAGCTCTTCGTCCGACACGCTCGCCCGCGCCCGCGCGCTCGCTCCTCTGCTCCGCGAGCGCTCCGCCCGCATCGACGCCGAGCGCAAGCTGGGCGACGACGTCGCCGACGCGATCGGCGAGGCCGGCTTGTTCCGCATGGCCGTGCCGCGCTCGGCCTCGGGCCCCGAGCTCGCGCCGCGCGCGATCCTCGAGGCCATCGAGGCCGTCGCGAGCGTCGATGCGGCCGCCGCGTGGTGCGTCGGCATCGGAGCGACGACGGGCCTCGTCGCCGCGTACCTGCCCCTCGACGCGGCGCGCGAGATCTTCGCCGACCCGCGCGCGCGGGCGTGCGGCGTGTTCGCGCCGATGGGCAAGGGCGTGCGCGAAGAGGGCGGCTATCGGGTGCGCGGCCGGTGGGCGTTCGCGAGCGGCGTCGACCACAGCCCGTGGCGCATGGTCGGCTTCTTCGTCGACGGTGAGAACGGCCCGCGCGCGATCCAAGGCATGGTGCGCGCCGAGGACACCACGATCGTCGACACGTGGAACGTCTCGGGCTTGCGCGGCACGGGCAGCCACGACCTCGCGATCGAGGGCGCGTTCGTGCCCGACCGTTTCACGCTCGATCTGACGGCCACGCCACGCGAGACGGGCACGCTCTATCGCTTTCCGGCCTTCGGCCTGCTCGCGCTCTCGATCTCCGCGGTCACACTCGGGATCGGGCGTGCGGCGATCGATGCGTTCGCGGCGCTCGCGAAGGCGAAGAAGCAGGCGGGCTCGCAGCGAACGCTCGCCGAGCGCGAGACGGTGCAGACCGAGCTCGCGCGCGCCGAAGGCTCGCTCCGCGCTGCGCGCGCGCTCGTGATGTCGACCGTCGACGAGGTCCACGCGCGCGTCGAGGGCGGGAGCGAGATGTCGATCGCCGATCGCGCGAGCCTGCGCCTGGCGGCGAGCCGCGGGGCCGAGCTCGCGGTGAGCGCCGTCGACGTGGTGCAACGTCTGGCGGGCAGCGCCAGCGTCTACGACGCGCAGCCCTTCGGACGCTTGCACCGCGATGCGCACATCGCGACGCAGCACCTGATGATCAGCGACACCACCTACACGATGGCGGGTCGTGCGCTGCTCGGCCTGCCCGTCCAGACGGCCGCGCTCTGATCCGACGCGGCTCGTTTAACGCTGCTTAATCGGCCTCGAGGCCCCGCGCGGTGGGAGGCTCGGGCGATGCGCTCGGCGGCTCTCTCGCTCGTTCTTCTTCCGGCCACCGCGATGGGCTGCGCGCTCGTGCACGAGCGACCGCCGCGCGAGATCGATCCGCCGCCGGTCGTCTCCGAGGCGATCGCGATCCGCGCGCGAGGCCGGCTCACGTGCGCGATCGGCGCGGACGAGCGCGTGCGCTGCTGGGGCACCTACCTCGGCTGGGTCGGCGATCCGACGCACGACGCGGGCGCGTCGCCGACGATCGTCGAGGGGCTCGAGGGCGTCACGGCGATCGACGTCTCGGACGACCACGTCTGCGCCGTCGACCACGAGGGCGCCGTGTGGTGCTGGGGCTACGGCACGGGCGGACAGCTCGGCCTGCCGCCCGTCGCCGAAGACGTGTTCCAGCCGCGCCCGACGCGCATCGAGGGGCTGGCCCCGGCGACCGCGGTCGCGGCGGGCGCGCTGTCTTCCTGTGCGATCCTGCGTGACGGGGACGTCGCCTGCTGGGGTGACGACGGGCTGCGTGAGCTGCCAGTCCCGGTGATGGTGGGGGAGCGCGCTCCGTACAGCACGACCCCCGTCGTCGCGCCGGACGTGCACGATGCGGTGCAGATCGTCTCGTTCGAATTCGCGACCTGTGCGCGCAGCGCGGCCGGCGAGACGTGGTGCTGGGGCGAGAACGCGTTCGGCGAGGCGGGGCCAGCCGGCGAGGGGCGGGTGCATCGTATCGACGTCGCGCCGCTCGTCGACGTCGCGCTCGTCGGCGGTCGGAGCTTCGGGCTCGCGGCGGATGGCACCGTCTACCGATGGGGAGGCGTCCACGTCCCGGGCTCCGTGTACTTCCTCGACGCCGGGGACGGCACGGCGAGCGTCGTGGGGCGGATCCCCGGCGCCGAGCGAATCGTGGCGCTCGAGCCCCACGTGTGCGGCTCGCTCGCGAGCGGCGGGATCGATTGCATCGACGAGGTGCGCATCAGCGCGGTGGACCTGCCGGAGGTCGAGCTCGTCCTCGCTGCGCTGCCTCCCGCGCGCGCGATCGCGGTGGGCGCGCGCCACGCGTGCGTGATCGACCTCGCCGGAGCCGTCAGTTGTGTCGGCGAGAACGGCGCGGCCGAGCTCGGCCAAGGCACGCGCGGCGACCGCTACGCGCACGACGAGACCGCTCTCGTCGATCTCCCCGTGACGATCGGCGGCGCCGATCAGCTCGTGCGCGGAGCGGACTTCGCGTGCGCGCGCGTGGCCAGCGCCGCGTGGTGCTGGGGCGGCAACCTCGACGGCGACGTCGGGGTCGGCGCGCCGGAGCACCTGCCGATCGCGAGCCCGACGCGCCTTCCGCTCGAGGACGTGACGAGCCTCGCGGCGCGGGGCACGCACGCCTGCGCGGTGGCCGGCGGCGACGTGTGGTGCTGGGGATCGAACGAGCACGGCGAGAGCGCGCTCGACGCGTCGAGCCAGCTCGCACGGCCGGCGCGCATCGGGCTCGGCGCGCCGGCCGACGAGGTCGCCGTCACGAGCAGCGCGAGCTGCGCGCGCCTCGGGGACGACGTCTGGTGCTGGGGCGACGACACGCGCGGACAGACGAGCGATCCTGCGTTCGCCGAGCGCACCGCGCCGACGAAGATCCCGCTCGACGAGCCCGCGCGCGCCCTCGTCGCGGGCGACGCGCATCTCTGTGCGCTGCTCGCTTCCGGTACGGTCGCGTGCTGGGGCGAGAACCACGACCTCCAGGTCGGTGCGCCGCCCTGCGATGCGGCGTGCCTCGCGCGCATCCGCGCCCACGACGCCGAGCACGCCCACGTGATCGAGCAGCCGCGCCGCGTCGAGGGCGTCACCGGCGTCACACGCCTCGCGTCCGCCGCGAGGACCACGTGCGCGATCGGTGCGAGCGAGGTCCACTGCTGGGGCCACCAGCACGAGGCGCTCAGCGCGATCCCGCGCGTCGATCCGATCCTGCTCGACGAGGAGGGGGTGGTCTGTTCCGGTGCCCCGCTCGCGTGCGGCGCGCTCGCTCCGGCGGGCGACGACTACGTCGTCACGCCGAGCCGCGGTCTCGTGAGCGGCGTCTTCGATGCGTACCGTGGCTGCGTCCTCGACGACGCGGGCGACGTGCGCTGCTTCGGCGCGGGCGCGCGCGGGCAGCTCGGCACGGGCGACGGCTACGCCGCCGAGCCGGTGCCCGTGCGCTTCTGAGCCGCGCGATCAGCGACGACGCGGCGGCGGACGATCCCCGCCGCGCGGCCCGCCACGGGAGGGCCCGCTTCGCGAGGGCGGTCCTTCACGCCGCGGCCCGCTCCGCGCAGGAGGTCCTTCGCGCGGCGGCCCTTCGCGGCCCGGCGCCTCGCGCGGCGGCCCCTCGCGCTGCGGCCCGCGCTCGGGACGGCGCGGCGCGGCGTCCTTGCTCGCGTCGTAGCGGCGGAAGCGCACCCGGGGATCGCGCGGATCGGGGCGGGCGCTCGCCTCCTCGAAGGCGCTCGCGCGATCGGCCCGCACCTCCACGAGCGAGCTCGCGGGCCCGATGCGGATGGCGCCGATGTCGCGGCTCTCGATGTCGCCGCGGCGGCACACGATCGCGAGCAGGCGCCGCGCGTCGGCGCCGTGGCGCGCGCCGAAGCTCACCTGGAAGGGCACGAAGTCGAGGCTCGGCGGCGCCTCCATCGACGGGCCGGCGCCCGGCGGCGGCATCTGCGTGCGCGGCGCGCCGCGCGGGGCATCGCGCCGATCGTCTCTGCGCGTGGGCGGCTGGATCACGCGCAGCTCGCGCGGCTCGGGCCCGCGCGTCAGCCCCGTCTCGATCAAGAGGCGCGCGAGCGCGCGCTCGGGCGAGCCCTTCGCGACCACGCTCTCGGCGATGCGCCGCGTGCGCTCGTCGATCTCGGGGCCGGCTTCGTCCCCCGCGAGCAACGCGACGAGGCGCTCGTCCTCCATCGCGCGGATCTGCGCCGCGGTCGGCATCGGCTCGATCCGCGCCTGGACGCGCGCGCGCTGGACGATGCGCTGGGCCCGCTGCAGCTCCCTGGGCGCCACGAGCACGGCGCTCGTGCCCTTGCGGCCCGCGCGCCCCGTGCGGCCGCTCCGGTGCGTGTAGGTGTCGGAGTCGTTCGGCGGCTCCATGTGGAGCACGAGCGAGATGTCCGAGACGTCGATGCCGCGCGCCGCGACGTCGGTGGCCACCAGCACGCGGAGCGCGCCGCGCTTGAAGGCCGCGAGCGCGCGCGTGCGCTCTCGCTGCGCCATCTCGCCCGAGAGCGCCGCGACCGGGATGCCCTGCTCGCCGAGCGCCTCGGCCAGCTCCGCCACGCCCGCGCGCGTCTTGGCGAAGACGAGCGTGCGCGCGTCGGGATGCGCGAGGAGCAGGTTCACGAGCGCGTACAGGCGCTCGTTCGGGTCGACGAGATAGAAGACGTGCTCGATGTCGGCGTTCGCGACGCCGAGGCGCGTGCCCTCGACGTGCATCGGGTTCTTCTGCACCCGGTCGGCGAGGTGCCGCACCTCGGGCGGGAAGGTCGCCGACACGAGGTGCGTGCGCCGCCCTTCGGGCACGCGCGCGAAGATCGCGTCGAGCGCCTCCGTGAAGCCCATGTCGAGCATGCGATCGGCCTCGTCCAGCGCGACCGCGGCGATCTCGCTCGGATCGAGCGAGCCGTGCTCGAGGTGATCGAGGAGGCGCCCGGGCGTGCCGACCACGAGCGCCGGCAGGAGCGCGAGCGCGCGGTGCTCGTCGCGATAGCTCGTCCCGCCCGTGACCGCCGCGACGCGCACGCCGAGCGGCGCGTAGAGCCAGCCGAGCTCTTCCTCGACCTGCCGTCCGAGCTCGCGCGTCGGGACGATGATCAGCGCGCGCGGCTTGGCCGCCTTCGACGGCCGCGGCGAGGGCAGGATCACGAGGTCGCGCAGCACGAGGCCGATCGCGATCGTCTTGCCCGACCCGGTCTGCGACGTGACGCGGAGGTCACGCCCGATCGAGTCGGGATGCAGGACCGCGCGCTGGACGGCGGTGAGCGACGTGTAGCCGCGGCCGAGCAGAGCCTCGGTGAGCGCCGGCCCGAGCAGCTCGGGCAGCTCGTGCTCGGGGCCCGCCTCGGGCTCCTCGGTCGTCTCTTCTTCTTCTTCGATCTCGATGGCGTTCAATGGGTGGCCTGGACCTGGATGCGCGAGCCTCGCCCGGCGCGCGGGCGCGTCCGTGCCCGCTCGGTGCCGATCGCGAACGGCGGTGGGCGATTCGGGTCGCAGTCGGGACCGAACCCGGTTGCGTCGAACTCGTAGCTCAGGCTGCCGCTCGCCCCCTCGGTGACGGCCTGCACCGTGACGCGGTGCACGCCTGCGCGCGCGGGGCTGCAGTAGCTGAGGAGATAGAAGCGCTGGGTCATCTGCACGATGCGCGCGCCGACCTGGCGGAAGGCTTCGGTGATGGCCGCCGAGTCCTCGACGAGAACGTAGCCGTCGCGACCGACGTCGCCGAGCGTGCCCTCGTCGATCTCGCTGCCGACGCCGATCGCGAACACGTCGTAGGGGCTCTCGTCGATCGCGTGGCCCATGTCGCGCCGCGTGACGCGCGCCGCGTGATCGGTGCCGTCCGTGAACACGACGAGGGTGCCGAAGCGCAGGGGAACGCTCGAGTGCGCGAGCGCCTCGTCGAGCGTCGCCAGGCCCTGCACGACGGCCCCGTGCAGGTTCGTGGAGGGATCGTGCGGGCGGAAACCGCCCAGGCGCGCCACGCCGGCGGTCGCGCCACCCTCGGTCGTGAAGCCCACGATCTCGTGGATCTCTTCCTCGCCGTCGAAGGCGTAGACGGCCACGCGCTGCGAGCTGCCCTCGACCTGCGAGACGAGCTCGGTCGCCGCGGCCTGGAGCACGGGCACCTGATCGCTCTCGGTGACCGAGCCGCTCATGTCGACGAGCAGGAGCGTGTAGTGCTCGGCCGCGACCTCGGGGTTCACGATCGTCTGTTGGCTCTCGGTCGGCGAGACGAGTGAGCCGTCCTCCGAGATGCGGAAGCTCTCGGCCGTGAGGCCGCCGACGGGCTCGCCGCCCGCCGTGTCGACCGTGAAGTACACCGCCACGTTGCTCGGCCGCTGGTAGGCCGAGTCGACGGGGGTGAGGCGCAATCCCACACATCCAGCGAGCGCGAGCGCGGCGAGCGCGACGAAGGTACGGCGCATGGCGGCGCCGACCTTAGGTTCGCCAGCGTGCTCCGTCCACGTCTTTCGCGATCGAGCGCGGCGCCGTCAGCGCGTTCCGGCGACCGGGTTCAGGAACATCAGACGCGCGACGAGCCACGTGATGTAGCCCGACCATGCGACGCCGCCGAAGAGCATGAGCGCGCCGAAGCCCCACGTGCCCCAGCGGCCGCCGTCGGCGTATCGAACCGTGTCCATCCCGCGCTCGAAGAGCTCGAGCACGAACATCGAGACGAACGAGAAGCCGATGGACGCGATGAAGGCCCCCGAGAGCAGCGTGACCATCGCGCGCCACGTGCTGATCGAGTCGAACGTGGTCTGGCAGCTGTTGCACCGGTGGGAGTAGGTGCGCCCCGTCGGCATGCCGCGGTTGTAGTGCTGCGTGACGTGGAAGACGGTGACCGAGGGCTGCGAGCACTTCGCGCAGCGCCGCACCTCGCGGACGCGCGCATCGTTCGACGTGTCGACCTCACCCCACATGTTCTCGTCTCCTCTCCCTCGGCTCGCCGGCGGCGCCCCTTCGGCTCGCGGGCGCTGCCCGCTTCCTTCCGGAGCTCCGACGGCGAGCGCGCGTCGCGCTCACTCGAACGCGGCGATCCCCGTCACATCCTGGCCGATGATCAGCGTGTGGATGTCGTTCGTGCCCTCGTACGTGTAGACCGTCTCGAGGTTCAGCATGTGCCGTCCCGGAGGATACGCGTACATGATGCCGTTGCCCCCGAGGATGTCGCGGGCCGTGCGCGCGATGTCGAGCGCCATCGCCACGTTGTTCCGCTTCGCGAGAGAGATCTGCGCCGGCTTGATCTTCCCCTGCTCCTTGAGCCGCCCGAGCCGCAGCGTGAGGCACTGCGCCTTCGTGATCTCGGTGACCATGTCGGCGAGCTTCTTCTGCACGAGCTGGTAGCCGGCGATGGGCCGGCTGAACTGCTTGCGCTCCTTCGCGTACGAGAGCGCGGTGTCGTAGCAGCTCATCGCCGCGCCGATGACGCCCCAGCTGATGCCGTAGCGCGCCTGCGAGAGGCAGCTCAGCGGGCCCTTCATGCCCTTCACGTTCGGCAGGATCGCGCTCTCGGGGACCACGCAGTCCTCGAAGAAGAGCTCGGCCGTGACGCTCGCGCGGAGCGACCACTTGTCCTCGATCTTCTGCGCGCTGAAGCCCTTCGTGCCCTTGTCGACGATGAATCCGTGCACGACGCCGTCGAGCTTGGCCCACACGACCGCGAGGTCGGCGATGGTGCCGTTCGTGATCCAGCGCTTGACGCCGTTGATCTTGAAGCCGCCTGCGACGCGCTCGGCCTTCGTGATCATCCCGGTGGGGTTGCTGCCGAAGTCGGGCTCGGTGAGCCCGAAGCAGCCGATCATCTTTCCAGCGGCCATGCTCGGCAGGTACTTCTGCTTCTGCTCTTCGCTGCCGTAGGCCCAGATCGGGTACATCGCGAGCGAGCCCTGCACGCTGGCGAAGCTGCGCACGCCCGAGTCGCAGCGCTCGAGCTCCTGCATCGCGAGGCCGTACGCCACGGCGCCCATGCCCGCGCAGCCGTAGCCCTCGAGGTTGGCGCCGAGCAGGCCCAGGCCCGCGATCTCGGGGATGAGATCCATCGGGAAGGTGCCGGCCTCGTAGTGCTTGGCGATGATCGGATCGAGGCGCGCCTCCACGAACTTCCGAACGTTCTTCCGTACGAGCAGCTCCTCTTCCGTGAGCTCGTCGTCCAGCTGGTAGTAGTCGAGGCCCACGAAGCCCATGCGTCTCTCCTCCGGTCGGCCCGGCGAGAGCCGAGCGCGGCGCGCAGGATGCCGGCGGCGGCGCGTCCGGTAAAGGCCGTCGCGTGAGCCAGCCGTCACGTCGACCTTTCCGTGCTGCCGCACGCCTCGATTGACGGCGGACGGATCCGCGTGTCATCCCTGGCCGCTTCCGAACGGCCTTCGGGCCGGCGTACGCTCAGGCGAGCCGATGACGACGATTCCGACCGACACACGCACGAGGATCTCGGTCGCCGCCGCGGCCCTGCTCGCCGTCGCCAGCGCGCTCGCCTTCCCGCACGACGCGGGCGCCGATGCGCTCACGCGCGTCTTCATCAACGGCGTCCCGACGCCCGTGAGCTTCAACGACGGCGACAGCTTCCGCCCGCAAGAGGGCGAGATCGCCGGCCAGCAGTGCCGTCTCATCCACTACAACACGCTCGAGAGCTTCGGCCCCGCGCACCAGTGGGGCGACTGGCACCCCTACGAGCTCTACATCCTCGCGAAGATGGCCACCGTCCACGCGCGCCGCGGGACCTGGCACTGCAGCTTCGACGGGAACTTCGACACCTACGGCCGCGCCGCGCTCGACTGCCCGGATCTCGCCGTCGACATGATCCGCCACGGCTACGCGATGGCCTACGAGGTGGACGACCACCCGGCGCGCCCCGAGTACCTGCGCGCGCAGCGCGAGGCCATCCGCGAGGGCCGCGGGATCTGGGCGCACGGCGTGCCGGAATTCGTGATGACCTCGGTCCACAGCTTCGACGAGGACCGCGACCGCGAGTGGCACTACAACCGCCTCATCTCGACGCGGGACGGCCACAGCGAGAGCATGCAGCACCGCGACACGTACGCGAACTGCGAGTGGGTCTGCAACACCGAGACGGTCGCCGACGAGGTGCAGGCCCGCGAGGCCGCCCGCGCGCTGCGCACGGATCCGACGACGGCGCCGCTCGTCGGATCGTTCTCGAACATCCTCGTGACCGAGATGGCCTCGCGCTTCGCGCGCCGCGGCGAGCTGCCGGCGTACGTGGACGAGGCGATCCGCACGCCGATCCTCGCGCGCCTCTCCACCGAGCGCGACGCCGGGCGCCTGACGTCGCACACGCAGCGCGGATCGTGCGCGATCTACGTGCCTTTCGATCGCCGCTACGGGCGTAGCCGCGCGAGCTGCCTCGCCGGCCACGGCACCGTGCCCGACGATCTCGAGGGCCGCTGGGGGCACCACTGATGCGTCGCCTCTCTCTCGTGCTGGGCCTCGCGAGCCTGCTCGTGGTCCCGAGCTGCTTCTCGCCCAACCCGCTCGGGCCGCCGCGCGGCTACGAGCGCGACGACATCAGCTGCTCGGACTTCACCGACAACGACTTCGACCGCCTCGTCGACTGCCGCGATCCGGACTGCTTGATGGGTGGCTTCTGCGGCGAGCGCACCTCGCTCGACCCGGATCCGCACCCCGAGAACACGTTCGAGCTCTGCAGCGACCGGATCGACAACGACCTCGACGGCAACTTCGACTGCGGCGACTCCGACTGCGCGCAGATCCAGGAGCTCTGCTGCTACCTCGAGTTCGACGACATCAGCTGCAGCAACGGGATCGACGACGACCAGAACCGGTTCGTCGACTGCCAGGACAACGGCTGCAGCCAGGCGGCCGTGAACTTCATCACCGTGTGCGCCGCCGAGCGCGCGTGCCGGGACGGCGTCGACAACGACGGCGACGACTTCACGGACTGCCTCGACCGCGACTGCATGACCGACCCGCAGTGCGTCGAGACGAACTGCACGGACGGCATCGACGACGAAGGGGACGGCCAGACCGACTGCTTCGACTCGGACTGCTTCACGAATGCCGCGTGTCCGCCTGGCACCGAGCACTCGGCGGCGGAGTGCAGCAACGGCATCGACGACGACCACAACGGGTTCGCCGACTGCGCCGACTTCGGCTGCACGCGGGCCGATCGCGGCGCGAGCGCCGAGGCCATCGCGTACTGCGATGCGCACGCCGAGCACAGCCTCGAGGCGTGCAGCGACGGCATCGACAACGACTCGAACACCTACATCGACTGCCGCGACCGCAACTGCACGCTCTCGGCCAACGGCGCGAGCGCCGAGGCGATCGCGCACTGCGCCGAGATCGCCGAGAACACGGTCGCCAAGTGCACCGACGGCGTGGACAACGACCGCAACGGCTACACCGACTGCGCGGACAACAGCTGCACGGGCCTCGGCGATCCCGACATCACGGCGTACTGCCGCATGCACACGGAGTCGACGTTCGCGGCGTGCACCGACGGCATCGACAACGACGACAACCGCTACGCGGACTGCGCCGATCGCTCGTGCCGCACCGTCGTGGACTCGGACCCGGACACCGGCCGCGTGCGCACGCCCTGCCAGGAGAGCATCTCGCTCGCGGACTGCTCCGACGGCTTCGACAACGACCGCGACGGCTTCACCGACTGCGAAGACTGGGACTGCAACTACAACCCGCTGACGCAGGCGCTCTGCCTGGCGCAGCGCGGGGAGCGCGGCCTCGTCTGCGGCACGCCGCTCTACGTCCTCTATCCCGACCGTGACGCGGGCACGACCGGCGCCGACGCCGGCATGTGATCCCTTCGAGCTTCTCTTCTGCGCCTCCGACCCCGAGAGCCCCACGCATGACCTCTGCTCCCTCGATGATCGGTTCGACCTCGCGCAGCCTCGCTGTGCTCCTCGGCCTCGTGCTGGCGCTCGTGGCCTCGCCCGCGGCCGCGCAGGATGGAACGACGACGCCGGAGATCGTGGCCCAGACGCCGCCGCCCCCGGTGATGTCGGTCGTGCCGGCCGCGACGACCGAGCAGAACTGCGCCAACCACGAGGACGACGATCACGACGGCCTCGCCGACTGCGCGGATGCCGACTGCTTCGACTCGGGCAACTGCGAGGCCGGCGGGCGCGACGAGAACACCGAAGAAGCCTGCCGCGACTGGCTCGACAACGACGGCGACGGGTTCACCGACTGTGACGACCAGGACTGTCAGATCCCCGAGATCCGCGCGTGCCGCGGCAGCTGGGGCGGCGCGTCCTCGGCCGTGACCACGACGCCCTCGGGCGCCGACGAGCTGCCCGAGCTCGGGCCGGGGCAGAGCCTCGAGGATCTGATCGGCACGGGGACCGACCGTGACGGCGAGCGCAGCGACGAGACGTGCGCCGACGGCATCGACAACGACCTCGACGGGCAGATGGACTGCGCCGACGTCGGCTGCCGCTTCGATCCCTCGGTCACCGTGTGCACCTCGCACGCCGGGATCCGCTTCTCGGTCGTCGCCGGCGCGGGCGGCCGCCTCACCCTGAACTACGGCCTCGACGGCGAGTACCAGGGCAACCGGCCCGAGGCGGGCATCACGCTCATCCAGCTGCGCGCCCTCGGTCAGATTCCGGGCATCCAGCAGTCGTTCTTCCTCTTGAGCGCACGCCTCGACGACTCGTTCCGCCTGTCGTTCGTGGCCTTCCAGATCCCGATCAGCAGCCGCGGCCACTACCTGCAGATGAACAGCGGCTCGGGCACGCTCTCGACGATCCGCATCATCTCGGCGGCGCGCCAGCTCTTCCTCGACCCCGCCAACTACATGGCGAGCGCGTTCGAGCAGGGCAACGGCGTGGTGGTCGAGACGGGCGGCCCGATCGACGACGACGGCATGGTGCGCTTCCGCCTGTTCGCGGCGGCGGGCTCGAACCAGTTCTCGAGCTCGGTCGGCGGGCGCTTCTTCAGCGCCGACGACCGCAACTTCGCGTGGACGGCGGGCGGCGCGCTGCAGCTCGACGCGATCGGTCACTACGACCGCATCGGCGACAACCCGTACCTCTACACGCCGGTCCCGCTCACGCTCGCGTTCCTGCTCGGCGGCAAGTTCGACACGCTGCCGAACGAGCAGGCGGTCGCGTGGCACGCGCTCGCGGTCTGGCGCTTCTGGCACTTCGAGGTGCGTGGCGAGAGCTACTCCCGCTACATCCTCGACTACGGCGCGATGCAGACGGCGTTCAACGTGAGCGTCGCGGCGCTGCTCGTGCCGCGCACGCTGCTCCTCGCGGCGGACGTCGGCGGCTTCTACCACCCGCTCGGCTACTCGAACGTGCCCGGCGGGCGCACGACCCCGAGCGGCGTGCAGTACCAGCCCGAGCTCCTGCAGTACCGCGCGGCGCTGCACTGGTTCTTCTACCGGAACGTCGGCATCTTCTCGCTCGTGTACGCCGGAACGCAGCGCGAGCACGTGCCGGGCGCGCTGGTCGCGGACGTGGAGCACGTGCTGCGCCTCGAAGCCCGCTTCCGATTCTGATTTTCTGGGAGGCCGATACGCGGCCTCCCTCGTCCGGCAGAGCCGGACGAGCCTCCCTCCTCGTTCCGCGGCTGTCGCTGCGCTCGCTGCGCTTCGCTTCGTCGCTGCGCTCCTTCGCGCCGCTCCGCTCGCTCCGCTCGGCGCGAGCGAGCGGGCCTCGAGCGCGCAGCCGCCTCTTCGACGCCGATTCTGGCGGAGCCGCCGGATCGGGTGTTTCTTCGGGGAGGCCTCTTCCGTCGCAGAGGCCACGCGCCGTGATCCCGGCCGTGATCCGCCACCGAGCGCTGTGGGCGCTCCTCACGGCCCTCAGGCCCGTCCGGCCGAACGCTCAGCGGATCTCGTGGGGCCTTCGGCGGGTGAAGACGGCCTCGCCGTCGGCGGTGGTGTTGCTCGGGTAGTCGGCGGCGACGACGTCGGCGCCGATGACGCAGCCGGCGCCGATGGTCTGGGCGGCGGGGATCGTGGCGCTCTTGCCCACGACGGTGAGCGCGCCGCCCTCGCGGCCGATCTTGGCGCCGGCGCCCACGCGGACGCGCGCGTCGACGATCGCGCGCTCGAGCACGGCGTTGCGATCGACGACGACGTCGTTGAGCACGATCGAGTCTCGGATCACCGCGCCGGGCATCACGCGCACGCCGGGCGAGAGCACGCTGCGCTCGACCGTCGCCGACGCGAGGAGCGTGCAGCCGTGCGTGACGAGCGCGTCCTCGACCTTCACGCCCTTGGCGAAGCGCGCCGGCGAGCGGTTCTCGCTGCGCGTGTGGATGAGCCAGCCGAGGTCGTTCAGGTCGTACGCCGGCGGATCGCTCACGAGATCCATGTGCGCGTCCCAGTAGCTGTCGAGCGTGCCGACGTCGCGCCAGTAGCCCTTGTAGAGCCACGAATAGACCTTCTCGCCGCGGCCGATCATGCGCGGCAGGATGTCCTTGCCGAAGTCGTGGCTCGAGCTCGTGAGATCGCGGTCCTCGAGCAGCACGCGATCGAGCGCGTCGTAATTGAAGACGTAGATGCCCATCGAGCCGAGGCCCGGCACGGGCTCGCGCGGCTTCTCGACGAAGTGCGTGATGCGCCCGTCGTCGCCCACCTGGCAGATGCCGAAGCGCGACTTCTCCTCGTCGGGCACCGAGATCGTCGCGAGCGTCGCCTCCGCGCCGTTGGCGATGTGGAAGTCGATCATGTCGCGGTAGTTCATCCGGTAGATGTGATCGCCGCTGAGCAGGATCACGAGATCGGGGCGCCGATCCTTGATGAACAGGAAGTTCTGCTGCACGGCGTCGGCGGTGCCGGCGTACCAGGCCGTGTGCTCGCGCGAGCGGTAGGGCGAGTAGATGCGCACGCCGCCGCCGCGCTCGCGGTTCAGCTCCCAGGGGCCGCCGGCGCCGATGTGATCGATCAGCGAGTGCGGCCGGTACTGCGCGAGGATCATCACGTCGAAGACGTTCGAGTTCACGCAGTTCGACAGCACGAAGTCGATGATGCGGAACTTGCCGGCGAACGGGACCGCGGGCTTGGCGCGCTTGGCGGTGAGCACCGACAGACGCGTGCCTTCGCCCCCAGCGAGGATCACGGCGCAGATCTTCATGTCAGCTCCTCGTGCTCGTTCCGGAGCACACGGACGCGAGCGCGCGGCGCGCGCGGACGGTGGTGGAGCGGACGAGCCCTTTCATGGCAGCAGCCTACCAGGGGCGCGGGAGACAACCGAAACTCCTGGCGAAGGGGCAGAGTGCCGGCGCGTTTCGGAGCGCGGGATCGGTTGACGCGGACAGGGCGATCTCGGGTACCCTCGGCCCGGCACACGTGCGCTCGTCTCACACGCTTCCCCTCTTGGCTCTCGCCCTCGTCTCGCTCTCCGCGACCGTCGTCGCGGCTCAGCCGCGCCGCATCGATCCGCCGGCCGACGAGGACGAGACGACGAGCGACTCGCCGCCCGACGACGGCTCCTCCAGCGCGGACGAGGCGCCGGCAACCACCACGTCGAGCCCGCCGCCGAGCACGAGCTCCACGAGCGGGCCTCCGCCGCGCGTCTACGTGGTCTCGGTCGCGACCGACGATGCGCTCGAGGCCTATGCCCAGCGCGCGGGCGCCGCGGCACGCCACGAGCTGCGGAACATGACGAGCGTCGACTGGCGCGCGGCCGACCAGCTCTTCCTCGGCTACGACGACTCGGCGCTCGAGACGATCGAGCGCGCGCGCGTGCGGCTCGACCAGGGCCGCCAGGCCTACCTGAATCTCGATCTCGGCCAGGCGATCGAGCTCCTGTCGGGCGCGGTGCAGGACTTCGACGCGACCGCGACGGCGCTCGAAGACCCCGAGGACCTCGGCCAGGCGCTCCTGTTCCTCGGCGCCTCCTACGCCTTCAACGGCCAGCAGCGCGAGGCCACGCGCATCTTCGCGCGCCTGCACGTGCAGATGCCGCACATCGTGCCCGATCCGAACGTGTTCCCGCCCGACGTGACCTCGCGCTTCGAGGCCGCCCGCCCGCGCGACGCGGCCTCCCCCAGCGCCTCGATCTCGATCGAGAGCGATCCGCCGGGCGTCGCCTACGTCGACTTCGTGGCCCGCGGCGTCACGCCCGTCACCGTCACCGGCCTGATCGGCGGTGACCACGTGGTGCGCGTCACGCGCGCCGGCGCCACGCCGAGCGTCAGCTCGGTCACCGTGCGCCCGCACGCGACCGGCAGCTCGAGCGCGTTCCTCGTGGACGACTCGCGCACGACGGGCCTTCACGAGGCCATCGCGTCGATCCGCGACGCCGACGTGAGCTCGGCGCCCGCCGGCTCGCCCATGCGCCAGGTCGCCGAGATCCTCGACATCGAGCGCATCGGTGTCATCCGCGTCTCCTCGGCCGAGGTCGAGGGCCAGGTCGGCATCGAGCTGCTCGTCTACGACGTGGCCACGGGCCGCCGCCTCGTGCGCGGCGCGGGCACGGCGCCGACGGGGATCGGCGAGCTCGAGAGCGCGGTGCACCGGCTCGTCTCGGGCGCGCTCGAGGCGGCGCTCACGACGCGGCCGCAGGTCGAGCACGTGCAGGAGACGCCCCACGAAGAGGTCGAGGACATCATCCACCAGCCGCCGCCGCCCGCCGAGCACTCGGTGGCCGAAGAATGGTGGTTCTGGACGATCATCGGCGGCGTGGTGGTGATCGGGACCGCGGTCGCGGTGGGCGTGGCCGTGGGCTCGCAGGGCTCGACCGTCGGTGATAACCCTCGCGGCGTGGTGGTCCTGGAGTTCTGAGAAGTGGCTCACACGCACGTCGGCTCGTCGGTTCCCACTCGCGCACCAGGCCTCCGCACGCGGCGGATCGCGCTCACCACCTCGCTCCTCGGTCTCGCCGTCGCGCTGCCCCTGACGGCACAGCCGGCCTCGGCGCAGTCCGAGGGCGGTGGGGATGCGGTCGTCACGACGGCGCTCATGATCACCGAGGGCGGCACCACCGATGCGCAGGCCGCCACGGTCTCCATCGGCCTGCGCCGGGGCCTGGCCGAGGTGCAGGGCATCGACTTCGTGCATCCGGTGGACGTGCTCTCGCCGCCGACGATCAGCGAGGACCTGCAGTTCGCGATGGACGAGCTCGACTCGCGCGCCGATCAGGTCCGGGACGGCGACGCGCGCGACGTGCTCGAGAGCGTCGACGTCATCCTGCAGCTCTTCGAGGGCAACCTCGAGGCCGTGCGCCGCGAGCAGCTCATCGATGCGTACATGATCGCCGGCATCGCGCGCTGCCGCCTGCACCGCCAGCGCGAGTGCGAGGAGATGTTCGCGCGGGTCGTGGTGTTCCGCGAGCAGCACGAGTACGACGCGAGCCGCTATCCGGCCGAGTACCAGGACGTGTTCGAGCGCGTCCGCACCCGCGTCACGGCGGGGCCGCGCGCCTCGCTGACGGTCTCCTCCGAGCCGGCGGGCGCCGAGGTCTACGTGGACGGCCGCAGCTACGGGCCCTCGCCGGCGACCGTTCCCGATCTGCTGGTGGGCGATCACTACGTGACCCTCAAGCACATCGCGTCGGTGAAGACGATCCGTCGCGCCACGGTCGAGGCCCAGGGCTCTTCGGTCAGCTATCGGCTCACGCCCAACGAGCGCTCGCGCCTCGTCGCCTCGCCCGAGGCCCAGGCGGCGATCCGCGGCGAGCTCGGTGAGGAGCGCGCCGGCACGAACATCCGCAGCCTCGGCAGCACGCTCGGCGCGGCGCAGGTGATCATCGGCGTGGTCACGCCCGAGGGCGCCGAGGGCGTGCACGTGCAGGCGTACCTCTACGACATGCGCACGCGCTTCCTGCTCTCGCAGCGCGAGGCGAGCATGACGACCGACGAGGCCGGCATGGAGGTCGCGCGCCAGCTCGGCGTCGACCTCTATGCGGGCGTCGACCTCTCCGGCGCCGTCGCGGCCCCCGAAGAAGCGCTCCACGACACCGTCGAGCGCCGCCCCGAGCTCTACGAAGAGTGGTGGTTCTGGACCGTCATCGGCGTGGCTGCCGTCGGCATCGGCGTCGGCGTCGGCGTCGGCGTCGCGACGAGCCAGCCGAGCGTGCCCGACGGCTGGACGCGCATCGACGGCCACTTCTGAAGGCGCCGCGCGTGCGCGACGCGTTCCGGGCGCTCGCCGCCTCCATGCTCCTCTCCGGCTGCGAGGAGCCGCCGCCGCGCGTCGATCCCGCGCTGCACGTCGCGCCCCAGGTCGAGATCGAGGAGCAGGCGGAGCTGCCGCCGATTCCCGAGGACGAGCTTCCGCCCGCGATCGCGGAGGCGGCACCGAGCCTGGACGACGCGATGGGGCCCCCGCTCGTCGCCCCGGCGGCCGCCGTGGACGTGGCCTACGACAGCGACGAGCGCGTGGACGTGCGGCGCTTCGTCTACCGCGTGGCGCTCGACGTGCCCTCGGTCCTCGGCGAGCGCGGTGGCGAGGTGGAGACGGCCGCAGCCGAGCTCTACGTGGACGTCAGCGAGGAGCGCGTGCGCGCGCGCTTCGCCGGCCCGGGCTGGCCGGTCGCGGGCGGCTCCGAGGTGCGCTTGCGCGGCGACAGCCCGGGCGCCTACGTGTTCGACGAGCACGGGGGCGGGCCGCTCGTGCCGGGCGAGCTCGGGGCGTGGTTCGAAGGCGGACCGCCGCGCGCGGGGCCGATCCTCGTGGTTCGCCGTGATCCGGCGCTGCGCGGTGCGACCGAGCCGGGGCCCGGGATGCTCGTGTGCGCGCTGCTCGCAGAGTGGTCGGGCGAGGCGCGCGAGAACGTGATGCGGCGCTGCGCCACCGGCGCTCCGCTCGGCTTTCGCGTCGGTTACTGGCGTGGTGAGCGCATGGCCGACGTGACGGTGCAGGCGCCGCGCCGCGAGATCCGCGCCGACCACGTGGACCCGCCGGAGCTTCCGGCGCGCGCCGCGACCCGCGTCTTCCTCGAGGCGAGCGCGCAGGCGCACCTCGCACCGCGCCGCGTGAGCCGCGACCTCGAGCCGAGCGCCGACGACGGGCGCGGCCCGCCACCCCAGCGCGGCCTCGCGCTGGTGAACGAGAGCGAGGCGCGCATCGTGGTCGTGGTCGACGGGGTCGCCGTCGGCTCGGTCGAGTCGCTCACGACGGGCCTGTTCCCGGACCTCTCGCCCGGCGCGCACGAGATCGCGGCGATGCGCCCGCTCGGTGCCGTCGTGATGCGCCCGCGCGAGCTGCTCTTGCCCGCGCGGACGATCCTCCACGCACCGCGGCGACCGCCGCCCGAAGAAGACTGATCTACATGCAGGTGTGATCGGCCTGGCAGGTGCCGGCCGTACAGTCCCCGTCGACGTTGCACGCGACGCAGGTGCCCGCCACCGACGCCATCGTCGTGTCGCCACACACGTGACGCGGAGCCATGCCGTCGGCCGTGCAGTCGGTGCCGGTCGCCGCGGGCGTGAACGCCGGCGCGAGCGGCGTACCGGTGCACGCGGGACTGACCAGGCAGGCGGTGCTCGAGATCGGCAAGTCGCTCGCGTCGTCCGCGCTGGTCACGCCGCCAAAGCCGTCGCACACCAGCCGCTGGCAATCGCCCGGCGTCTGCCCCGTGCTGAGCGTGTGGCTCGAATCGAGGTTCGTGACGCCGCACGTGTGCGTCATGCAGAACGACACGACGCACTCGCCCCCGAGCGAAGGGCAGTCGCTCGGGACGTTGCACGCGACGCAGTTTCCGGCGCCGTCGCAGACCGTGCCCCCGGTCGTGCAGGTGGTCGTGGTCGGCTCGGGGTTGCTCACCACCGAGCCCGCATTGCAGGTGAACGCCTCGCACTCCGTCGCGGGCGGCGGGTCGGAGTCGTCGTTGATCGTCGTCGTGCCGCCCGCACCGTCGCAGACGACGATGTGACAGTCGCCCGAGGTCTGGGTCGCCACGATGTGCGAGCTGCCGAGGTTCATCGTCCCGCAGACGCCCAGATCGCAGGTCGCCATGACGCACTCGTTGCCGGTCGCCGGGCAGTCGCTCGGTCCCTGGCAGCCCGCGTCGGCGCCACCGGTGTCGAAGTGGAACGCGTCGTTGCCCACGTCCGGCGGGATGTTCGCGTCGACGTTCGCGTCGACCGGGACGAAGGCGTCCATGCCGCCCGCGTCGTGAGGCCCGACGTCCGGCCCGCCATCGGTCGGCGTGCCCGCGTCGCTGCCGCCGTCGATGCCGGTATCGCCGCCCTCGTCGATCTTCGAGCGATCGAAGTGGACGAAGAGCTCGCAGCCGGCCGCGAGCGGTGCCACGAGGATCGCGATTCCGAGCACGGGGAACGAGCGCGCGAAGGGGCGGAAGGTAGCCATCGGACAGAGGCTACCGATACCTCGCCCCTTTCGCCAACACCCTGCGCGCCGAAGTGGACGTTTCGTCACGCAGTCGGGGTTTCCGGCCGCGGAGATTCAGACCATGTCGAGGAAGAGGGTCTCGGGGCTCTCGAGGAAGCCGATGATGTCGTAGGCGAAGGCGGCCCCGACGTGGCCGTCGACGATGCGGTGATCGAAGCTCAGCGAGAGCAGCATGATCTCGCCGATCACGATCTGATCGTTCTTCACGACGGGCTTCTTCTTGATCTGGTGCACGCCCAGGATGCCGACCTCGGGGAAGTTGAGGACCGGCGTCGCGAAGAGGCCGCCCTGGCTGCCGAGCGAAGTGATCGTGAACGTCGACCCGGTGAGGTCGGCCGAGGCGATCGATCCGCTCTTGGCCGCCGTGCCGAGGCGGTCGATCTCGCGCGCGATGTCGAGGAGCGACTTGCGGTCGGCGTCCTTGATCACCGGCACCATCAGGCCGTTGTCGGTCGAGGCCGCGATCCCGAGGTGGATGTACTTGCGGGTGACGAGCTCGTTCGTGCTCTCGTCGAGCGCCGAATTGAGGATCGGGTGCTTCTTCAGCGCCGCGACGACCGCCTTCACGATGAAGGGCAGGAACGTGAGCTTCACGCCCGCGGCGTCGGCGGCCGGCTTCATGCGGGCGCGGATCTCCTTGAGGCGCCCGACGTCGCACTCCTCGACGAACGTGAAGTGCGCGGCCGTGTTCTTGGCCGTCTGCATCCGCTCGGCGATCTTGCGGCGCACGCCGACGAAGGGCTTGCGCACCTCGAGCTCGCCCTCGCGCGGCGCGGTGCCCGGCGGAATCGAGATCGCCACCGGCGCGCGGCCGGTCACGCCGGGGACGCCGCCGCCGGTGCGGGCCTCGCTCGGCGCCGGGGGGACGGGGGCGTGGGCCTTCGTCGAGGCGCCGCCCGCGAAGGCGCGCACGTCGTCGAGCGTGACGCGGTTTCCGTCGCCGGTGGGGCGCACGCGCCGCAGGTCCACGTCGAGATCGCGCGCGAGCTTGCGCGTCGCGGGCGTCGCGAGAGGGCGATCCGTGTAGTAGTCGCTCGCGGGCGCGGGCTTGCTGCCGCCGTTCGCCTCGGCAGGCTTGGGCGCATCCTTCGCGCCGAAGAACGTCGCGCCGGGGAGCGTGTCCTTGATGTCGCCGACGGCCGTCGCCGCAGGGCCTTCGCTCGCCTTGCCGGCGGGCTTGGCCGCCGCCGCCGGCGCGGGCTTGGTCGGCGCCGCGCTCTTGGCCGGCGCCGCAGCGACCGCGGTCGCGCCGTCGGTCTCGATCACGACGAGCAGCGCGCCGACCGGCATGATCTGCCCGACGGTCGCGTGCGTCTCGAGGATCGTCCCCTTCTTGGGCGCGCCGATCGTGACGGTCGCCTTGTCCGTCATCACCTCGACCATCGGCTGGTCCTCTTTGACGACGTCGCCGCCCTTCACGTGCCAGGCGACGATCTCGCCCTCGGCCACACCCTCGCCGATGTCCGGCAGCTTGAACTCGAAGCGCGCCATGGTCAGTACCTCGCGATCTCGACCAGCTTCGGCACGATGCGGTGCGCGAGCGGCAGGTAGTCGTTCTCGAGCGTGTAGGGGAAGGGCGTGTCCCAGCCGGTCACGCGCGTCGGCGGCGCCTGGAAGTGCAGGAAGCTCTTCTCGGTGACGAGCTGCAGCACCTCGGCGCCGAAGCCGCACGCCTTGGGCGCCTCGTGCACGACCACGATGCGGCCCGTCTTCTCGACCGAGCGCGTGATGATCTCGAGGTCGAGCGGCCAGAGCGTGCGCGGGTCGATGACCTCGCACTCGATGCCCTGCTCGGCCACGGTCTCGGCCGCGCTGAGCGCCTCGTAGAGCATCGCGCCCCACGCGACGACGGTGACGTGCTCGCCCTCGCGCACGATCTTCCCGACGCCGAGCGGTGTCGTGTAGGCCTCGTCGGGCACGTCCATCTTCACGGCGCGGTAGACGCGCTTGGGCTCGAAGAAGAGGACCGGATCCTCGTCCTGGATGGACGCGGCCAGCAGGCCCTTGGCGTCGTGGGGGTTCGACGGGCAGACGACCTTGAGGCCGGCCGTGTGGATGAAGAGCGCCTCGGGCGACTGCGAGTGGTAGGCGCCGCCACGGATGCCGCCGCCGACGGGCGCGCGGATCACCATCGGGCAGCTGTACTCGCCGCCCGAGCGATAGCGGAACTTCGCCGCCTCGCTGACGATCTGGTCGAAGGCCGGGAAGATGAAGTCGGCGAACTGGATCTCCGGGACCGGGCGCATGCCGTAGGCGGCCATGCCGATGGCGGCGCCGACGATGCCGCCCTCGTTGAGCGGCGTGTCGATCACGCGGTCGTCGCCGAACTCGTCCCAGAGGCCGGCCGTCACGCGGAACACGCCGCCGACCTTGCCCACGTCCTCGCCGAGGATCACGACGCGATCGTCGCGCTGCATCTCGAGACGCAGCGACTCGTTGATCGCCTGGACCATGTTTTTCTGCGAAGAACCCGTCTTCTGGGACATCAGGAGGCCTCGTAGACCGAGCGCAGCTCGTCGCGCTGGCGAATCAGGTGCGGACCCGGCTCCGCGGTGACGTGCTCGAAGATCGTCTCGAGCGCGGGCGCGCCGGCGTCGATCGCCGCCACGATCGCGGCCTCGATCTCGCCCATGCGCTCGCGGCGATGGTGCATGTCGCTGCTCTCGTCGAGGGCGCCGTCGGCGATCAAGCGCTGGCGCAGCGCCTCGAGCGGGTCCTTGCCCTCCTCGCCGGCCAAGCGGACCTCGAGCAGCGTCGGTCCCTCGCCCCCGCGCGCACGCGCGACCGCCTCGCGCGTCGCCGCGAGCACCGCGAGCGGCTCGCCCGAGACCTCGACGGCCGTGACGCCGTACGCGATGCCCTTGTCGACGATCTCGACGGCGGGCGCCGGCGCCTCCGAACCGTCGGTCCGCACGACGAAGACGATCGGCGCCTTCGTCGCGCCCGCGAAGTTCACCGCCGAGTGGAAGTCCCCGGCCTCGGCTGCGGTCTCCGGAAGGAACGTGAGCACGCAGCTCGGGTCCTTCCGCAGGCGCATCGCCCACGCGATGCCCATCGCCTGCGTGAGGTGCTGCGAGAGCTGCCCCGTCGGGGGCGCGATCTTCTTCTCGCGCGAGCAGAAGGCGCCCGGCGTCGCGTGCCCCACGAGCGGATCGCTCGCGCCGCCGATGACGTGGGCGAGGTAGCTACCGACCTCGACGCCGCGCGCGAGCGAGGCCGCGTGGTCACGCGCCGTGGGGAACACCCAGTCGCTCTCGCCCAGCGCGGCCGTAGCCGCCACGATCGCCACCTCGGCGCGCTGCGATCCGGGATGGAGCGCGATGCGCTCGCCGCGCGCGAGCACGTCGAGACGCTCGTCGACGAGCCGCGCGGTGAGGGCGTGCCGATAGATCGAGAGGAGCTCGCTCATGCGCGGCGCTCCTATATCACGGCTCGGGCCGCGGCCACCCCCTCGGAAGGTGAGCGAGCGCGACCATGACGCGCTGCGATACGACCGGCGTGGGACCGAGGGGGCGCGCGCTTCGAGCCGCGTGTTTTTTCGTCGAACGGTCCTCCGGGTACCGGACACCCCGGGATGAACCGAGCGAGCGGTCGGGGGGGAGACCCCGACCTCGCGCCGCTCGAGCTCTTCCGTGGAGGTCGCCATGCGTCGATCCGTACTGCTGTCTTGCGCTCTTTCCCTGGTGTCGCTCACTTCCCCGCTCGCCGCCCGCGCCGACGGCGGCACCGTCACGATCGAGATCGAGGGCCTGCGCTCCGATCGTGGCGCCGTCCGCGGCGCGCTCTTCGCCTCGCGCGACGGCTGGACCGAGGAGGGGCACCAGATCGCCACGTGCACGGCCCGCGCGCGCAGCTCCGTCGTTCGCTGCGTGATCGAGGACGTGGCCCCGGGGGACTATGCCTTCGCGTTCCTCCACGACGAGGACGACGACGGGCAGCTCGATCGCGACTGGATCGGCATCCCGCAGGAGGGCTTCGGCTTCTCCAACGATGCCCGGCCAGGCCTCGGCGCTCCCTCGTTCGAGAGCGCGCGCTTCACCCACGACGGCCGGGCGACCGACCTCGTGGTGCACGCGAGGTACGGCCTGTGAGCGCGCACGGCAACGACGTCCGAGCGCGCGAGCCCGCCGCGCTCGAGCGCGCGGTGAAGCGAGCGGCGCCGATCTTCGATGCGCTCCTCGACCCGAAGATCGTGGACGGCGCGCACCACCTCGCGGCCACGGGACCGGCGCTCGTGGTCGGCAACCACAGCGGCGGCACGCTCGCGATGCTCGAGCCGCTCGTGCTCGCTCGCGCGCTCGCGCGCCACGTCGCGATCGAGTCGATCCCGCACCTGCTCCTGCACGAGGTGCTCTGGCACACGCCGCTCGCGCCCTGGCTCGCCCGCGTGGGCGCCGTGCGCGCGAGCCGCCCGAACGCGGAGGGCTTGTTCGCGCTCGGGCAGAAGGTGCTCGTGTACCCGGGCGGCGACCGCGAGGTGTATCGATCCTTTCGCGATCGCGATCGGCTCCAGTTCGGCGAGCGGCGCGGCTACCTGCAGCTCGCGATCGCGAACGGCGTGCCCCTCGTGCCGGTCGTCACGGCCGGGATGCACTCGAGCTTCTTCTCCTTCACCGACGGCCACGCGCTCGCGCAGCGCCTTCCGCTCGCCCGGCGCCTGCGCGTGGGCGTGCTCCCGATCACGCTCGGCTTCCCGTTCGGCCTCGTGCCCTTCGCGCCGCCGCCGTATGTCCCGATCGTGGGACGCGTGCGCATCCGCGTGCTCGCGCCGATCCACTTCACGCGTCGCGGGCCCGAGGCTGCCGCCGACGAGGCGTACGTGGAGGCCTGTCACCGCGTCGTGACGGGCACCATGCAGCGAGCGCTCGGGGAGCTGGCGCAGGCGCGCCGGAGCGAGCGCCGTGCGACCCTGCACGATCGCCTCGACCGCATCGTGGATGCGATCGAGCGCTGGACGGCGCCCCACTGCGAGGAGGAACGGCCCTCGCTCGAGCCGGCCCTGCGGCTCGTGACCGAGACCCGGCCCCGCCGGATCTCCCGCGCGGCCTGAGGCTGCGCGCCCCGAACCCTTTTCGCGCGGCGCGGCTCTCACCCGCCGTCATGGAGCACGCGCCCTTCTGGATCGGTACCGCCCTGTTCTCGTTCTTCGTCGTCCGGATGATTCTCTCCGCGCGGAGCCGCATCAGCGGCAAGAGCGCGCGGGAGAAGGTCGCCGCGGGCGCGCAACTCGTGGATGTCCGCAGCGAGTCGGAGTTCCGCGGCGGCGCGATCCCCGGCGCGAGGAACATCCCCGTGCAGAGCCTCTCGCGACGCCTCGGCGAGCTCGACCGCCAGAAGCCGATCGTCGTCTACTGCGCCTCCGGCATGCGCTCGGCGAGCGCCGCCTCGCTCCTCAAGCGGAGCGGCTTCGCCGAGGTGCACGACCTCGGCCCTGCCTCGGCCTGGTGATCCGCGAGGCGCGCTCGCCCGGGAAGCCCCGGGCGGGAGCGTGCACGCCGCGGACGAGAGGCGAGCCGATCGGCCGATCTCCTCACGGCTCGCGCGCCCCGGCCGCGGGCCCGTGTGCTAACTCCGGCGCGTGACGTTCCCGCCGCCGACCGCGTTCATGCCGCACCGCGCGCCGATGCTGATGATCGACGCGCTCGTCGCGCACTCGGAAGATGCGTGCACCTGCGTGAAGACCTTCCGCGAGGGCGACCCGCTCGTCGAGCACGGCGCCGTGAGCGCGCTCGTCGTGGTCGAGCTCTTCGCGCAGGCGGCGGCCGCGCACTTCGGCTACGCGGGCCTCGTGAGGGGTGGCGCGATGGCGTCGGGCGCCTTGCTCGGTACGCGCCGCATCGACCTCTCCGTCGGCACGATCCCGCTCGGCACCGCCATCACGATCGAGGCGGTGCGCACGATGGCGATGCCGCCGATGGCGCAGTTCGAGTGCACGGCCTCGATCGACGGGGCGAAGATCGCGTCGGGCTCGATCAACGTCGCCATGGGCGGCGGGCCACCGCCGGAAGCGAGGGGATGAGATGGCCAGGAAGACGTCGAGCGAGAAGCCTCGCGCGCTCGTGACGGGCGCGAGCCGCGGCATCGGCGCCGCGATCGCCAAGAGCCTCGCGGCGAGCGGCTATCCGGTGATCGTGCACTACCAGTCGCGGCAGGACGCGGCCGAGAAGGTGAAGAGCGAGATCGAGGCCGCCGGCGGCACGGCCGAGCTCGTCCGGTTCGACGTCGCCGACTACGACGCGTCGCAGGCCGCGATCGCGAAGCTGCTCGAGGGTCCGCGCCCGATCGGCGTGCTCGTGAACAACGCGGGCGTCACCGCCGATGCGCCCTTTCCCGCGATGGACCGCGAGATGTGGCGCAAGGTGATCGCGACGAGCCTCGACGGCTTCTACAACGTCACGCAGCCGCTCTCGATGCCGATGATCCGGCAGCGCTGGGGCCGCATCGTGAACCTCACGAGCGTGAGCGGCGTGATCGGCAACCGCGGGCAGGTGAACTACTCGGCCGCGAAGGCGGGGCTCATCGGCGCGACGAAGGCGCTCGCGCAAGAGATGGCCAAGCGGCACGTCACGGTGAACGCCGTCGCGCCGGGCCCCGTCGAGACCGACATGTTCCAGGGCGCGCTCGCGCAGGGCACGCCGCTCGACGAGGTGCTCAAGCACATCCCGATGCGTCGCATCGCGACCGTCGACGACGTCGCCGCGCTCGTCACGTTCCTGTGCAGCGACGCTGCGGGCTACATCACGGGCCAGGTGATCGGCGTCAACGGCGGCATGTGCTGAGGCCACGCGCGCTCGCCGTCGCGGTCGTCGTGATGGCGTTCGTGCTCGCGGCGGTCGCGCTCGGGCGCTGCAACGCGCGCCCGGCGAGCGAAGAGACGCGCGCGACCTCGGTCTCGGCGTCCGACTCGCCGCCCGAGGCCGCCCCGTCCTCGCCGACGATCGCGCCCTCGTCCTCGCCGGCGATCGAGCCCTCGCCCTCGCCCTCGTCGCCGACGATCGCGCCCTCGCCCTCGCTCTCGCCGGCCGCCGCGCTCGAAGCGCAGCTCGGCGATCTGCGCACGCAGGTCCGCGTGCTCGAGCACCAGCGCCTCGAGGCGCACGAGCGCGGCGACGGCGCCACCGAAGCGCGCCTCGACGCGGAGATCGCGCGCCTGCGCGCGGAGCACGAGCACCTCGCGCATCCGCCCGAAGGGATCTGATCCCGCAGGCGCGAGCGGTCATCGCAGGCTGCCGTAGTGTTTCGCGACGAGCGTCGCGCGTTGCGCCGCGGCCGCGCCCGAATCGACTGCCGTCTCGCACGCGAGCACATGGCGCGGAACCTGCGTCGCGCCGGGAACCCCGCATGCGACCGACCTTCCTCCCCCGCGCGGTCCCAGCCGTGTTGTTCGTCGTGTCGGTCGCATGCGGGCCCACCTATCCGAACTGCGATCACGACGAGCAATGCCACGAAGGTGAGTACTGCGTCGGCGGCCACTGTTCGTCCTGTCGCGACGGCGCCGACTGCCCCGCCGGCAGCGCTTGCGTCTCGGGCGCCTGCGCGCCGATCGCCGGTTGGTGCGCCTCGGATGCACAGTGTCGCGCCTCCGAGCGGTGCGAGGCCCACCGGTGCATGCCGACCGCCACGGCTGCGCCGGTCGAGAGCAGCGCCTCCCCGAGCGGACCGGACCGCTGCGCGCTCGAGCCGGTCTACTTCGCGTTCGACGAGTCGACGCTCGATACGGCCGCACGCTCCACGATCCAGGCCGACCAAGCGTGTCTCGTCGAGCGTGGCGCAAGTCGCGTGTCGATCACCGGGATGACCGATCCGCGAGGCACCGAGGAGTACAACCTCGCGCTCGGCCAGCGGCGCGCCGAGGTCGTCCGAGACCATCTGCGCCGTACCGGCTTCGATCCGGCGTCCGTGTCGACGCGCTCGCTCGGTGAAGAGAGCTCACGCGGCGTGGACGAGAGCGGTTGGTCACGCGATCGACGGGCCGAGCTCGCGCCACGCTGACCCCTCGCGCGCGGAGGAGGGAGAGCCCTCCGCGCGCGTACCTTCCGACGCCTCCGCGCGCTCAGGTCGTGATGATCGGCAGCGGGTCGTCGCAGAGCTGCTCGAGGCGATCGACGTCCGGCCACTGCACGGCGCTCCAGCCCGGCGCGGCCATGCGCGGCGAGAACGATGCGCGGTCGGCCGGCTGCCACTCGCTGCGCGGCACGCCCATCGCGTCGAGGCAGGTCGTCAGCCACTGCTGGTACAGCACGCCGCGGCGGCGATTGCGGTTCGGGCCCGTTCCGTCGCCGGGCGTCGGCGAGGTGCGGTCGCGGTAGTCGACGTAGTGACCGGTCGAGAAGAAGCCGCCGGCCCCGCCCGCCATCACGACGGGCGTCGAGTCGTTGTCGTGCGTCGCGGCGCCCGACTCCTGCGTCCAGAAGAGCAGGGTGTTGTCGAGCATGCGGCTGCCGTCGGCCTCCACGACGCCGTCGAGCTTCGTCAGCGCGTCCACGAACACGCGCTGGAAGAACGAGCGATGCGAGACCTGCATCACGGCTTCCGCGCCCGCATCGCCCTGGCCCGCGGCGTGCGCGATGTTGTGCCAGCCGCGGTTCGGATCGTTGCCCGCGTTGTTGTTCGTCGCGCCGTCGTGCGTGAAGTTCGGATCGGCCTGCAGCGCGGCGATGTCGAGCCAGGTGTCGGGGCTGTCGAGGATCGCGATGCGCGAGCTGTCGCAGATGAACGCCGCCACGATCACGTCGATGTACGCCGAGTAGAAGCGGCCGTAGGCGTTCGGATCGTCGGGGCTCACGTAGCCGTTGAGCGTGCCGTTGAAGGAGAGCGGCGAAGCGAGGTCGTGGCACTCGGCGCTCGTCATGCCGTGCATGCCGGCCTCGAGCTCCGAGAGCCGGTCCATGTAGCTCTGCAGGCGCTGGCGGTCCTCGCTGCCGAGGCGTGCGCCCGGGCCGTGCGCGCCCGACTGGAGCTGGCGGAACGACTCGAGCACGCGGTCGTTCACCGTGCGCCGCGTCGGCGGAGGCATGCCCGTCGTCGGCGCGTAGATCGCGTCGAAGAGCGAGGTCGTGGAGTTCTCGGACGGAAGGCCCTGGAAGCCGCCGATGCCGTCGGGCTCGACGCTCATCGACGAGAACTGGCCCGAGCCGCCGAGGTAGATCGTGCGCTTGCGCGGTGAGCTCTCGTAGACGGCGCTCGAGCGCGCCATCACCTGGTCGGCCGTCATCTGGTTGGGCAGCGTGGTCTCGCCGCCGTTGCCCGCCGAGAGGTCGCCGTAGTTGCCCAGCGCCGCGTGGTTGTGCGCGATGTAGAAGGGCACGTCGAGGCCGCGCAAGAGGTTCATCTTCGCGACGAGCGCGGGCGTGAGCTGCGAGCTCGGCGCGCGCAGCACGTTCGAGAGCACGGTGTCGCTCCCCATCGTCGTCGGCGTGAGCGCGCCGTGATGACCCTGGTGGATGCCCATGCCGACGTCGAACGCGGTGCTGGCCATCGACTCGGCGGGCCAGAAGTTCTCCTGCCACGCGCCGCCGTGCCCGTTCGACATCATGAAGAAGCGCTTGGGCGGCGTCATCGTCTGCGCCTCGGCGCGGCCGCCTCGCAGGAGGCTCGGGAGCGCCGGGATCGCGAGCGCGAAGCCACCGGCGCCGAGGAGGAAGAAGCGTCGCCCGATCTTGCGTACGGTCATGGGTCGATCTCTCTCTTCGGTTCAGTTCGGGGAGCGGTAGCGGAAGCCCGGCGAGAGCACGGCGGCGCCGAGCACCTCCATGAGCGGGCGGTCGGCGTCGATCGCTTCGTCGACGTCGTGGAGCAGGCACCCGTCGGTCGTCTCCGACTCGGGGCGGCCCAGCGTGTAGCGCACGTAGTTGCGCGCGAAGCAGGCCGAGGGGCGCTCGGTCGCGTAGAGCACGCGCGAGAGATCGGCGCCGCCGGTCACCGTCGCGCCCGACTCGGCGAGGATGGCCGTCGCATCGACCGGGACGCGGATGCTCGGCGTCGTGAAGTCGAAGAGCTGGATTTCGGTGCGGAGCTGGCCGACCGCGTCGAACTGCTCGAGCGCGTAGCCGGGCGCGTTGAGCGAGGTGTGGCAGCCGACGCACGAGCCGCCCGAGAGCGTGAGCATGTCGGCGGCGACCCGCGGCGAGACGTGGGCGCGGTCGATCGAGGGAAGGTTCATCATCGCGTTCGCCGGCGGGTTGCCGATCTGATCGCAGAGGATCTGCCGGCGCACGAACACGCCGCGCAGGATCGGGTGCGTGTCGCCGCCGCCGACCAGCGGGGGCGTGATGTCGCCGCGCGGGATCAGCGCCGCGACGCGCGTGAGGATGCCGACGCGCTCGGGCGGCACGGCGACGAGCTCGCCGCCGACGGCCGGCGAGACGCCGTAGATCGCCGCCAGGCCCGGGTGCGAGGTCGTCGTCGAGTCGGCGAGGAAGAAGTCGCGGAAGGTGCCGCCGTGGTGGAGCGCGTAGAGGAAGAGGTCGTGGATCTCGGCGTCGACGGCGGCGTCGAGCGAGGCATCGCGCGTGACCGTCGGTGCGATCACGTCGAGCGTGGGATCGTGGGAGTCGCTGATCGCGTGGGCATGGTCGCGCTTCCACCACTCGTCGAGGAAGTGGGAGAGCGCAGCGTCGGCGCGCGGATCGGAGAGCACGCGCTCGAGCTGCGCGCGGAAGCCCGTGTCGGTGAGCAGCTCGTGCGCCTCGGCGGCGTCGAAGAGCGCCTGGTCCGGCATCGAGTCCCAGAACTGGTAGCTGAGGCGCGAGGCGACCTCGTAGTCGGTGAGATCGCCCGTGCCCTCGACGTGCATCACGAAGTTGGGCTGGCGGAACATCGTCTCGATGAGCTCGGCGACGCCCTGCTGCGTGATCGTGTCGCCGTCGAGGTAGACGGTGTGTCGATAGAAGTCGATCTCGGCGGCGTCGAGCGGGCGGCGATGCGTCCAGAAGCCGAGGTCACGAACGAGCGCGTCGAGGCAGGCCGCGTCGTTGCTCGTGTCGCCATCGGTGGCGCAGTCGCCGGCGATGCGCGACAGGCGCGCCGGCTGGCTCAGCTCGGCACCGAGCGAGACGCCCATGCGCGCGTGCGCGGCGACGAGGTTGTCGGTGATGGCGGAGTCGGCGCGTGAGTAGAGGCGCTGGCCGGGATCGCTCGTGGCGCCGAACGAGTCGTTCGGTAGGCTCGCGGCGGACATGACGGCGGGCACGATGGTGTCGGCGTCGTTGCCCAGGTAGTGCCGCACGACCGCGTCGATCGAGTTGCGCAGCTGGCGCTGCGAGAGCCGCGCGATCGCGGGATCCTGCGCGGTCCCTGGCGTGCACGTGAAGTCACGCGAGCCGGTCTGCATCGTGTGCGAGCCGGGAGGGCCCATCGGGCCGTCGTCGACCGAGCCGACGCAGCTCGTGAGCGCGAGGACGGCCCCGGAGAGGAGCAGGCTGCGCGCGAGGAAAGAGCGTGAGGAGGGCCGCGGGACCGCCATGACGGAGGTGGGTACCCCGAAGGGTGAGGAATGGCTCACACGACGAGCATCCACTGCGAGAAGCGAGGAAGGAAAGCTCGTCTATGCTTCTTTTCGTGAAGTCCGGCCCCGCGCTCCTGCTGGTTCTGCTGTGGCTGATCCCGGGCGCGGCGTGGGCGCAGGTGCGCAAGACGCCGCGCCCGACCGCGTGCGGCGAGGTCTGTCCGCCCTGCCCTCCGGTGGGGCCGTGCCCGCCCTGCGAGACCCAGTGCGTGGTGCCGCTCATCGGGAGCGCGACGGTGACGATTCCGCCGCCTCCGGGCGTGGTGATCACGACGGGCCCGGGCCCTGCGCCGCCGCGCACTCCTCCTGCTCCACCGCCGGCGCCCGTCGCGCCGGCGCCCGGCACGCTCGAGCTCGGCTACTTCGGCGCGTTCGACGGCACGAACGTGATGAGCGGCGGCGGTTTGCGCTTCACCGGCCACGCGAACGACGTCTGGTTCGTCGACTTGATGGGCGGCGGGTCGGGGAGCGACCTCGGCGGAGGTCGCTCGCTCTGGGAGGCGTTCGGGATGGTCGGCGTGCGCGTGATGGGACCCGTGGTGCCCGACGTTCTGCGCCTCTTCGCCGCGCTCGACACCGGCTTCTCGGGCCGGGGCTTCGCCGGCTACCGCGACGCGCCGAGCTGGGCCGCGTTCGCCGCCGACCTGGGCGGCGGCCTCGAGGTGGGCTTCGGCGATCCCTTCACGGTCGGCATCTTCACGGACGTGCGCCTGCAGACCCGCGTACCCTTCGAGCGCGAGCCCGCGTTCGTCGGGGTCGCGTGGAGCGCGGGGCTCGCGGTGATGTGGTTTTGATCGCCGTCGATCGGCGAAACGGAGGCGACCATGGGCTGGGACGCGGTGATCGTCGGAGATCTGGCCTTCGAGCCGGGTGCACGCTGGCGCGAGCGCGCCGCGCAGGTCGCCGATCTCGGCTGGCCGCCGATGTTCGCGCCCTCGCGCGACACGCGCCACGGGAGCATCGACGACGTGCTCGCCCTCCTCGCGCGCCGGCCCAGCGGCAGCGGACACCACTACCTCTTGCTGGACGTGACCGAGGAGGCGCTCCGCCTGCGCGCCGTCGTGGGAGAAGACGAGTATCGCGAGCTCGTCGACGCGCTGGGCGCGCTGCTCTCGAGCGCGGTCGAGCACGGTGCGCGTGGCCGGTTCCAGGCGCGCGATCTCGGCACGCAGCGAGGCGTGTCGTTCGAGCTCGGAGACGGCAAGCTCACGATGAGCGCGGTGGGACTGCCAAAGGCGGTCGACCGCGCCGCGCTCACCGAGGCGCTGCAACGCGCGTTCGCACGGCCGCGCATCGTGGACGCGAAAACCCAGCGCGAGGCCGACGCGCGACGCGCCGCGCGCGAGAAGGCGCGCGAGCGTCGCGCGGCGAAGAAGGCGGCGACGTCTGCGCCGAAGAGGGCGGCGGCGAAGACGAGCCTCGCGAAGAAGGCGGCAGCGAAGAAGGCCGCTGCGAAGACGACGCCTGCCCCGAAGAAGGCGGCGGCGAAGAAGACCGCCGCGAAGACGAGGACGGCGAAGAAGACGACGAAGCGTCGGTGACGTGCGTCAGGCCAGGAGGCCGGCGACGCACGCCGTCATGTACGTCGAGAGCAGGCCGCCGAGCATCGCGCGCATGCCGAGCCGGGCGAGGTCCTTGCGGCGCTCGGGCGCCATCGCGCCGATGCCGCCGAGCTGGATGGCGATCGAGCTGAAGTTCGCGAACCCGCAGAGCGCGTAGCTGCAGATCACGGCCGCGCGCTGGCTCATCGGGTGATCGCTCGCGAGGTTGTCCGCGAGCGAGATGTACCCGACGAATTCGTTGAGCACGAGGCGCTGGCCGAGGATCTCGGAGACGGTGCCGCAGTCCTCGATCGGCACGCCCATCACGAAGGGGAAGGGCCAGCCGAGCACGCCGAGGATGCGCTCCATCGTGAAGGGCTCCCACGCGGCGTAGTGCGCGCCGAGCGTGGCGTTCGCCTCGTGGATGCACGTGACGAGCGTCGTCCCGTCGAGGTCGCTCGCCGCGCAGGCCTCGCTCGGCGTGTGCCCTCCCGCGCGGAGGGCGGCGAGCGCGTCGGCCCAGACGGAGCGGTCGTGCCAGAGCGAGGGCAGCCCGATCACGGCGTTCACGAGCGCGACGAGCGCGATGAACGCCAGCAGCATCGCGCCCACGTTGAGCGCGAGCATCAGGCCCTCGCTCGCGCCGGCCGCGGCCGCGTCGACCACGTTCGCGTGCGGGCGCTCGTCGGTCATCTCGAGCGTGCCGCTCGTCTTCGGCGTCTGCTTCTCCGGCAGGATCACCTTGGCGAGCACGAGCGAGGCCGGCGCGCTCATCACGCTCGAGGCCATCAGGTGCCCCGCGATGTCGGGGAAGTGCCCGCTGAGCAGGGCCACGTACGCCGCGAGCACGCCGCCCGCCGTGTTCGCGAAGCCGCCGACCATGATGGCCATCAGCTCGCTCTCGGTCATCGTGCCGACGAAGGGCTTCACGACGAGCGGCGCTTCGGTCTGGCCGACGAAGATGTTCGCGGCCGCCGCGAGCGTCTCGGCGCCCGACGTCTTCATCGTGCGCTGCATGAGCCACGCGAAGGCCTTCACCACGCGCTGCATCACGCCCACGTGATAGAGCACGCTCATCAGCGCCGAGAAGAAGATGATCGTCGGCAGCACCTGGAGCGCGAACGACGCGCGGAAGTCGAGGTAGTCGCCGAAGAGGAACCGGCTCCCTTCGCGCGTGAACTCGATGAGCCGCTCGATGCCGTCGTTCATCACCGAGAAGAACCAGAGACCCAGGCTCGAGCGCAGCACGATGACGCCGAACGCGAGCTGCAGGCCCACGCCCCAGAGCACGATGCGCCGCGGAAAGGCCTTGCGGTCGTAGCTCATCGCCCACGCGAGGCCGATCATCACCACGAGCCCGAGCGCGCTCATGCCCCGCTGCCAGAGCGGTACGTCCTCCGGCGTCAGCGCGTCGAGACCATGCATCGGCGCGAGGTTACTCCGACTCGGGTCTCGCGCGACGCGGGCGGATGTCAGGAGGTTTAAGGGCCCTGCGCTCGACACGCGCGGTCTCGCCGTCGACCCTCGCGGTGAACGGACGCTCGCTTCTCCCGGTGCCGGCCGGCGCGGGGGATCGCGTCGCTCGATCTCGGAGGTGCCCCTCGTGAACAAGGTCTCTCGGCTCGTCCTGGTGCTCGCGGCGATGGGGCTCGGCACGTCGTGCTCGCAGTCGCGGCACGACGGCATGCAGCGGCTCTGCGACAGCTGGGCCCGATGCGAGCAGTGCCCGAGCGCGCCCGTCGCGACGCGCGCGACACTGCTCTTCGCGCAGATCCAGGCCGACGTCTCCAACGAGGAGGTACTGGCGCTGCTGCGCGACGGGCGAGATCTGCCCGGCCCCGAGCGCGCGGCGCGGCTGCGTGAGGCGGCCGCCGCGGAGGGCATCCCCTCTTGCGCGCTGGCGGACGAGATGGCCGGATGGTGAGCGCGCGGCGTCGGCCGGGGCGCTTGCGTGCCGCACCTGGCGTGCCGGGCTGACGGCAGTCGCTCAACCTGGGCGCACGTCGTCGCTCGATCCCACGCCGTCCCACGGAGGAGCAGATCTGGACCGTCGAGGGCTGCTGGTCGCCGAGCGAGTGCGCGGCGATGATCGCGCGCCGAGTCCGGGGGGACCGCGGAGGGTCGTCGTGATGTCTCGGCCCGTGCTCGGGACGCTCGCGGCGTGCCCGCGCCGTGCGCCTCTCTCCGCGTCGACGTCGTCTCTGGCCCCGCTACCATCCCCGCCGGGAGGTGCCGCGATGATGGTGACGACCACGGCGGGGAAGCAGGGCGCGCTGCCCAAGGTCGTCGTGGTGCTCGACCCGGCCGAGATCGACGCGCTGCTGGCCGGCGGCACGCAGCGCTTCGTGGCGACGCTCGACGAGGGCCCGATCGACGTGGAGCTGCTCGCGACGTCCACGACGCCCACGACGCCCAAGCCCACCGTCCGCCTCCGCGTGGCCGACGACGCGATCCGCGCGAGCCGCGCCGGCATGGTGACGCCGCTCTTCCCCGCCGCGATCCCGTTCACGCTCTCCCTCTCGTGCAGCGCGCCCGCCCCGGCCGGCCCGGTGCGCATCGCGCCGGGGCTCACCTACGAGCGCATCGACCTGCGCGGCCCGAAGGCGCTCCCGACCTCGCCTCCGCCCGATCGTCTGCCGCTTCGCGACCGTATCCTCATCGGTCTCGGCGTCGCGGCCGTCTTCGGCATCGTCGGCGCGTTCCGGGAGCACGACGCGCCGCTCTACTGGCTCGTCGGCCTCGGCGCCGGTCTCTGGGCGGTCTTCGGCCGGGACCTCCGCAAGCGCTGAGGTCCAGACGGCGCGATCGTCGATGGCGCGCGGCGAACGGTCGGCCCGTGCCGCGGCGCTCGAGGGTCTCGACGCGCGCGCGCAGATGGTCGACGTCGGTCGCGAGATCACGATCGCGTGACGCCAGCGTGCGGAGGAGCTTCGACACGAACGTCTGCTGGCCCGCGAGGTCACGCAACGCATGCTCCACGTGGCCGAGCCGCTCGTTGGTCGAGTCGAGTCGTTCGTTCACGTCGTCCCGCCGCCCGTTCGCGGCGTCCAGCCGTTCGTTCGTCTTCGCGATCTCGGCCCGCAATCGACGCGTGTCGCGACGATCTCGTCGCGAATCTGGCGAAGCACCGGGAGCGTGAGGTCTTTCGTTTCTTCGATCATGGCGCGGACGACGGAGCCGACGATCGCAGACGGATGCTCGTTCTAGCGCGTCGCCGCGAGCGGGCCGGCGGCCCGATCACCGCAGCACGACGCGGATCGCGCGGTCGCTCGCGCCGCCGGTGACGACGAGCGTCGCCGTTCCGTCGATCACCAGCGTGCCTTCGCCCACGACGTCGATCGTGCCGCTCGTGATGGTCACGGGCGTGCCGTTCCAGGTCGCGGCTGCGGCGGCGCCGCTCCAGCCGGTCGCGGTCCACGTGTAGGCGAGCGCGCCCTCGGTGAAGCTCGCCGTGCCCGGCCCGTAGAGCCAGATCTCGCGATCGTCTCCCACGCTCGCCAGCGTGACGGCGCTCGAGCTCGCGGCGACGTCGCGCACCGTGTCGACCTCGGGCGGGAGCGCGACGATCATCGCGCCTTCCGGCACGAGCGCCGGGATCTCCGTGAGGGGCGCCGCGATCGACATCGCCGCGCCCGTCGAAGTGATCGGCGCGCCGCCGAGCAAGGGCCGATAGCGGCCGGGCGGCAGCGTCACCATGCGCGAGGTCGCTCCCTCCGTCACGACCGGGGCCACGTAGATCGACGGGCCGAGCGCGTACTCGTCGGTCAGCGACCAGCCCGCCTCGAACTCCGGGTGATCGTAGGCGATCGGCCGGAAGATCGGCTCACCGCTCGCGGCCGACGCATCGGCGAGCGCGCGCAGGTAGGGGAAGAGCTGCTGGTGCAGCCGCGCCCAGCGCCCGAAGTGCGCGATCGTCTCGGCGTCGTGGTTCCACTGCCAGTTCTGCGTCGTGAGCCGACCGTGGTGCGTGCGCATCACGGGGCTCAGCGCGCCGAGCTCGGTCCAGCGGAAGAAGAGCTCGCGGCTCGTGGGGTCGGTGCCCGTCGAGACGTAGCCGCCGATGTCGCTCCCGTAGTACGGAAAGCCCGTCATCCCGAGGCCGATGCCGATCGGGATCACGCTCGGAAAGCCGTCGCCCTCCGCCCAGTCGGTCGTCTGATCGCCGGCCCAGACCACCTGCACCACCGGCTGCGAGCGCAGGTACGCCGAGCGCACGAACCACACGCGATCGACGCCGTCGCCGATCGAGTCCAGCAGCTCGCGGTTCGCGCGCTGCCACGCGAGCGGATAGAGGTTGTGCGCCGTCATCGCGTCCTCGCCCGAGGCGAGCACGGCGTCGGTGGGCAGCCACTCGGCGAAGTCGGCCATCCAGCCGTCGGAGCCTGCCGTGATCTGCGCGCGCATCACGTTCTCGGCCCATTGCGTGGCCGCCGGGCTCGAGAAGTCGACGAGCGAGGTCGTGGTGAAGGTCGCGCCCGTGAACGTGTAGGGCGTGCCGTCGGCGTGATGGATCGAGTAGCCCATCGCGAGCGCCTCGTCGTAGACGTCGGCGCCCATCACGAGGAAGCTGTTGTTGTAGGTGAGGAACGCGTAGCCCTCGTCGTGCAGCTCGCCCGCGAGCGTCTCGAAGTCGGGGTAGAGCGTGCGATCGATGTTCCAGTCCTCGTCGAGCGCGTAGCCGAGGTTCGCCGGCTGCTCGGAGCCGCCGCGGAAGTCCTCGGTCCAGATCGCCGAGACCGGCACGTCGCTCGTCCGCGCCAGCGCGGCGACGTCGCGCACCTCCTGCGAGCCGTGGATCGCGTCGAGCCAGGGTGCGAGCACCGTGTCCGGCGGCGAATCCGGGCGCCCCACGAGCTCGGTCAGCGCGCGCACGCCCTCGGCCGGCGTGGCGGCGTCGAGCAAGTACAGATCGAGATCGTCCTCCCAGGACTCGATCCGCACCGCGTCGGCGCTCTCCGAGCACATCTCGAAGATCGAGCGGTAGGGCGTGTCGAGCATCATCGCGTAGCCCGCGCTCGAGACGAACATCGGCATCGGCGTGTGCGTCGAGTGGCGGCGGCCCTGGAGCGGGTAGCCCGTGTAGAGCTCGTCGGGGCGCTTTCCGATGCCGTCTTCCTCGACCCAGATCGGGATCGTCTGGCCGCGGTGATCGACGTCGAAGCTCTGGCCGCCGAAGCCGAGGAAGTGCTCGCTCGCGCCGCACGCGTAGGCGAACGAGACGCGATCGAGCGCGGCGTCGGTCGTGTGCACGTGCAGGCGCAGGCCGTGCGCGCCCGAGGACGAGATCTCGAGCGTCGCCACCATCGCGCCGTCCTCGGCCACGAGCGGCAGCGTGAGCGGCGCGGTCGAGGTCGGGGCGAGCACGCGCGCGATGCCGCGCCAGGGCACGTCGGTCGTGTCGGTGATGCGGAACTGGCCGAAGCTCGTCGCGAAGGTCGCGGTTCCGTCGCGCACGGCCATGCCGACGTGCGGGGAGGCGTCCGGATCGCCGGGGCCGTTGCCGCCGGGCAAGCCGCCGAGGATCGTGGAGCCGTCGGCGCGCGTGATCGTGAGCGCGCCGGTCGCGCCGGCGACGTGCACGTGGAAGCCGTTCACGTCGGCGTCCACGTCGGCGGGCGGCGGCCCGAGCACGTCCATCGTGACGACGGCGTCGACCGGCGCGTCGACCGCGCCGTCGGCGATGCCCCCGTCCGCGACGGCGGCATCCGGCGTGTCTTGCGGCGTCGACGGGCAGGCGACGAGGAGCACGGCAGCGAGCGAAGCGAGGCGGCGGCGGAGGCGCATCACGCCAACGTAGACCAGCGCGAGGCTCGGGGGAACCGGTCAGGGATCGAGCGCGTCGCTCGCGGCGACGGTCATCGAGATCGGCGCCATCGTCATGCAGGTGTCGGTGGGCGAGAGGGCCTCGAGCCCGAGGTAGGGACGATAGAAGAGCTCTTCGTCGCAGCGCACGCCGAAGTCGGCGAGGTTCACGTAGAGCGACTGGATGCGATCGGTGACGATCAGCACGCGGCCGTCGGTGGGCGCGCCGTAGGCGAAGAGCTCGCGCACCGCGTTGCGTAGGTTCGTCGTGGTGTGACGCGCGTAGGGATCGACCAGGATCGCGCTCTCCGGCACCGCGTAGGTCTCCATCAGGTAGCGCTTCATCTCGATCGCCTCGCTGTAGACGGTGCGATCCGGGTGCACGTGGCCGCCGCTCAGGAGGAAGAAAGGCGCGAGGTGCGCCTGCCAGCGCGCGACCGCGAGATCGACGCGCGCCGCGCCGGCCGGGTTGAGCGCGGTGACGTCGTCGGTCGGGCCCTGGCCCGGCACGAGCAGCGCGACGTACGGGTAGCTCGCCCAGTCGGTGGTCCCCATCGCGGCGATCGCGGTGGCGTTCTCGCCCGCGATGATCGGCTCGTAGCGAACGGCCTCGTCGCGGCCGGCACCGAGCATCGCGGCGACCGTCACGCGCAGGAGCGGCTGCCACCACGCGCTCGTCGTGTGCATCGCGGCCTCGTGCACGATCGGCCCGAGCATCGCGGCCGGCAGCTCCGAGGCGGCGAAGCGATCGAAGGCGGCCGCGAGATTCGCGCTCGACTCGGTGAGGGCGGTGCGGATCAGCGTGGTGTCGTCGTCGCCGCGCTCGACGTAGCGCTCGAAGCGGAGCGAGGCGCGGAGCTCGGCCGCGACCTCGTCGTCGAGGCCTGCGCCGGCGAGCGCGGTGATCGTCGCCTCGATCGCCGCGGCATCGTCGTGCACGAGGGCGGCGCGCACGCACGCCGCATCGCAGCTCGCCGCGTCGGCGCCCGCGAGCGCCGCCGCGCGCTCGGTCGTGAACGTCTCGAGCGCCGGATCGGCCGCGAGCGCCGCGAGGGCCCCGGGCACGCGCTCGAGCGCGGTCAGAACGTAGTGCTCTCGGTCTGCGAGGGCGCTCCCGGTGCCATAGCTCACGTGCGCGGGCACCGTGAAGGGCGCCGCCGCCGCGAGCGTGCAGGGCGCGATCGAGCTCGCGGTGAAGCCGCCGTCGACGCCGACGTCACGCTCGGCGCGCGGCGCGTCGGTGCCCACGTCGTTCGGCGGCGCCACCGCGGCGTCCTCCGAGGTGGCGGGCGGCGGCGTCGAGCACGCGGTGAGCAGCGCGAGGACGAGGGAATTCGAGCGGGAAGGGCGCATCGCGCGCGAGGATAGCGCCCGCGCGTGACGGTGCGCGCTCGTTCGGGCGACGCGCCGAGGCACTCGGCACCGCCTCGACGCCGATCGAGCACGAGCGCGGCACCCCTGCGCGCGGCACCCCGGCGAGCGGCGGCATCGTGTTTGCCGGCAGCGCGCCGAGGCGCACGATGGCACGATGCGCGAATGAGCTTCGTGACCCGACCCCGTCGTCTCTCTTGGCTGCTCGCGCTCGTCTGCGCGTCGTCGATCGCGGGATGTCCTTCGACGCACGACATCGAGCCCGACGGCTCGACCCCTTCGGGCGACACCGATGCGAGCACGGACGCAGCGCCGCTCGATCCGATCGACGGAGCCACGCTGGGCGATGCCGGCGGCATCGCGGACGGTGGCAGCGCGGACACGCGCCCCTCCTGGCCCGACGCGTCCATTCCGAGCGACGAGCCCGACGTCGCGCCCGATGCGCGTCCAAGCGACGATCCGAGCGCGAGCGAGTGGATCGATCCTCCCGTGATCGGCCCGGACGAGGACTCCGGCACGACCGGTACGCGCGTCGATCTCGCGACGGAGGACGCCGACCTGAGCGACGGCGGCCCCCCGTGGCTCGCGTGGGACGGCGACGAGTGGCTCCTCACGTGGACCCGCCCGAGCGGCACCGTGATGCGTCATCTCGACGCGAGCGCGCAGCCGATCACGCCCCGGACGGTCCTCCCCACGCTCGTGATGCCGAGCGCGTGGGGTCACCACCAGATCGCCGGTTGGACCGCCACCGGCGAGCAGCGGTTCGCGCTCTCGTTCTTCGATCGCAACGGCACCGCGATCGGTGCGGGGGAGGCGACGCGCTCGTTCCTCCATCCCGTCGAGGTGACCCGGCACGCCGCGATCCACGGGTGGGCGACCCTGTCGTTCTTCCGCCCCGAGGGCTCCGACATGGTTCGCCACTCGCTCGTGACGCGCATCGACGGAGCGCACGACGTCGAGCTCGACCTCGGCCGCGCGGAGCCCTACGGCGGTGGCGCGCTCGCCGGCATCGTCTCGGTCGCGAGCCGTCTCGTGGCGTACGACAACGACGCCTCGAGCACGACCGTGCGCGTGCTCGCCAACGCCGGGCTCGTGGCCAGCGCGCCGATCCAGCTCGACGTCGGCGGCTACGCGTCGGCCACGCGCCTGCGCGACACGGTTTTTCTCGCCGTCACGCCCGACAGGGGCGCGGGCCAGGGCTTCGTGATCGACCCGTTCACGGGCGCGGTCGGAGCGCCCACGAGCGTCGGCGGGATCGCGGGCTCCTTCCGCATGGCCGGCGACGACGTCGGGGGCACCGTCGGTGTCTGCTACATGGACGCGGGCACCATCCGCTTCGCGCTCTTCGGGCCGACGGGCGCGCCACTCGGGCGGTCGATCTCCCTCTCGCCGAGCTACGCGGGCGCGCCCTCGTGCGCGATCGGAAGCGCATCGCAGGACACGTACGTCGTCGCTTGGTACGGCGCCTCCGTCGCGCACGGCAACCTCCACGCGACCGTCGTGCACGTGAATCGCTGAGCGCGCGCCTCGCGCGCTCGATCCGGGGTCAGGCCACGCGCGCGTGCGCGATCGCGACGAAGTCGGAGCCGCGGCCCACGCCGATCGCGGCGACGCAGCGCTGCGCCTTCGAGGTCGGGAGCGCGCGCACGCCTTCGCTCGCGAGGCCGGGCTCGTCGGCCGTCTCGATCACGACCTGGGCGCTCGGATCGCCGATCGCGCAGCCGATCGACACGAGGCGCAGCGTGAGCGTCTCGCCGCGGCCGATGGCGGCCAGGCGCGCGCTCGGAGCGCGCCAGACGAGGAAGCGACGCTCGTCGCGGGCGACCACGCGCAGGCCGCCGAACGAAGGATCGGTCGTGAGCAGATCGGGGAGCGGCGGCGGCGTGGCTGCGGGCGTCGGGTCGGAGGCGAGGGTGAGCTCGATCGGCGCCAGCTCGATCACCGCCTCTTCGCCCCGCGCCACCTCGGCCGTCGTCGTCTCGGCGCGCGCCGGCTCCGCGTGCGTCGTGGGCTCGGGCTCCACCGGCACCACCACCGGCGGAGGTGGGCGGCTCGGGCGCTCGCTGCGCCCGCGCATGACGCTCACCACGCGCTCGATCCCGTCGCCGAGCAGTCGCCGTGCGCGGGCGAGCGGGCCGCCACGATCGCCTCCGTCGGCCTCGTCGAGCGCACGCACGAGCGAGGCGCGATCCATCCACTCGGCCCCCGCGATGCCGCGACGCTCGGCGTCGGCGATCAGCTCGTGCATCGGCATCCGGGCGCGGTCCTTCTGCGTCGTCATCCTTCGGCTCCTCGCCGCGTGCGCGCGCACAGCGCGCGGGCGGTCTTCTCGTCCTCACGGATCTGGGCGACGAGGCTCTCGACGCCATCGAACTTCTTCTCGGCGCGGATGCGGTCCACGAACGCGAGCCGCACGCGCGCGCCGTAGAGATCGCCCGCGAAGTCGAAGAGGTGCGCCTCGAGCGAGCGGCCCGCGGCGAACGTCGGGCGCGTGCCGAGGTTCGCCATGCCGTCGTGCCACGCGCCCTCGGCCGTGCGCACGCGGACCGCGTACACGCCGTCGCTCGGCAAGAGCACCGGATCGGGCGCGAGGTTCGCCGTCGGGTAGCCGATCGTGCGGCCGCGCTTGTTCCCCTCGACGACGGTTCCGTCGACCGCATGCGGTCGCGTCAGCAGCGCGGCGGCGTGCGCCACGTCACCCGCCGCGAGCGCCTTGCGGATCGCGGTGGACGAGACGCGCTCGTCGCCACCCGCGAGCGTCACCTCGCCGAGCGCGTCGACCTCGATGCCGCGCCGCTGGCCCATCGCGCGCAGGCCCTCGACGTCGCCGCCGCGCCCCTTGCCGAAGCGGAAGTCCACGCCGACCACGACGGCGCGCGCGCCGAGGCGCGTCGAGAGCTCGTCGTCGATCCACTGCTCGGCGGTCTGCGCGGCGTAGGCCGCATCGAAGCGCGCGACCGCGACGCGATCGGCGCCGGCCGCGAGGAGCAGCTCGGTGCGACGCGCGATGGTCGTGAGCGGGATCGGCGCGCGCTCGGGCGCGACGGTCGCCATCGGGTGCGGATCGAAAGTGAGCGCGACGACCTCGCTGCCGCGCGGCGCGGCGAGCTCTCTCGCGCGCGCGAGGAGCGCTTGATGGCCGAGGTGGACCCCGTCGTGGTTGCCCGGGACGACCACGGTGCCCGCGATCGACGACGAAGAAGAGTGAGTCGGAGTGCTCGCCACGGAGAGCTCGAGCCCGTGCGCGCGTGCGTCACAGGGAAAGAGGCCCTCGGGTTTTGCCGTGCGGATCGCGCGATCGTCCAGAAATGCGCGGCGCACACGTGCGCACAGATCCGCCGATGTGCCCCGCAAAATTGCATGTGGGAGGCCGAATTGGGCCGAAAACGCTTCCGCGCGATCGCGATCGTCGCTTAGCGTCGTCGACTCGTGCGCTACGCCCTGTCCATCTCGGCGGCCCTCCTCGCGCTCGCGGCGCTGCCCGCGGGCGTGTCGGCGCAGGAAGAGACGCAGGAAGACGAGCACGCCCTCCTCGCGGCCGTACATCTGCCGGGGAGCGAGAGCGTGACGCGGGCCCACGCGGAGCCGGCGCCCGCCGATCCCACGCGTACGGGCCACGCGCTGCACGCGATCGGCCGCGTCGATCTGCAGGCGCGCACGCCCGAGGCGTGGTGGTCCCACGGGGAAGAGTCGATGCCGCTCGAGCCGGCGCGCCAGCGCGCGCGCATGCCGCGGCAGTGCCGGACGCGCGGCGGCTATCGCCGTTACTGTCAGGGGGAGCGCATCGTGCCGACGCCGAGCGGCCCCTCGGCCGAGCTCGCGGCCTGGCTGGGCCTCGGCCATCGCGCGACCGCGCTCCAGATGATGCACGAGCCGGCGTTCGACGAGTGGCGCGCGGCGACGGCCGGCGTCGACGACGAGACGCGCCTGACGTTCCCGGTCCCGGAAGGGCACATGGGTCGCGGCTTCGGCTACACCCGCGACGCGGGCCTGGCGCACACGCGCCACGACGGCGTCGACATCGGCGCGCCCGAGGGCTCGGACATCGTCGCGGCGCGCGGCGGGCTCGTGATGTACGCCGACAACGGCATCACGGGCATGGGCAACGTGCTCATCGTGCTGCACGGCGACGGCAGCTCGGCGCTCTACGCGCACTGTCGCGAGATCTTCGTGTTCGCCGGCCAGTACGTCGAGCGCGGCCAGCGCGTCGCGGTGGTCGGCGAGACCGGCTTCGCGCGCGCGCCGCACCTGCACTTCGAGTGGCGCCGCAATGGCTCGCCGCACGATCCGGCGCACCTCTTCCTTCCGCGTCACGCGGACGAGGACGACACGGTCGACGAGGCCGTCGCCCACCACGAGCATCACGAGCACCACCACCGCTCGCACCGCGAGGTCGCGGACCTCCACGCGCCGCGCGCGACGGCCGATCGCCACGCTTCGCTCGCGACGCGCGACGGCGAGGACGAGTAGTCGCGCGCGAGGCCGCGCGGGCCTCGCCGTCTCTCACTCGAACACGCTCGCGATGCCGCGCTTGCCCGCGAGCGCGACCGGGCCCTCCGCCACGCGAACGGCGAGCGCCTCGGCCTCGGCGAGGGTGGCGGTGGGGCTCGTGAGGCTCACCAGCGTCAGCGGAAGGCGCCACGGGCGCCGCCCGCGCATCGTGAGCACGATCGCGCGCCCGTCGATGAAGATGCTCTCGAGCTCCGCATACGACACACGCGTGCGTCGCCCGAGCCACGCCACGAAGAGCGCGTCCGGTGCGACGACGATCCGTCGGGGCGCGAGCGCCAGGACCGCCAGCGCGGCGCTCGTGACGAGCAGGACCGCGAACACCGGGCGCGCGCTCTCGTTCAGATGCGGAGCGAACGTGAGCACCGCGCCCGAGAAGCACACCAAGAGCGGAGCGAGCAGCGAGAGACCCGGCCCGAGCAAGGGCAGCCCCGCCACCGGGCCCCGCACCGCGACCGTGCGCACCCCTTCGTCCGGAACGCCGAGCGCATCGGAGATGGCGAGCGCCTCGTCGTGCGCGACCAGCAGATCGACCGCGCCGAGCCAGCTCTTCGCTTCGAGCACTTCCCCGGCGTAGCTCACGGACCGGACCGGGTGCGCGCGCTCGCCGACCGACAGGCGGCCGCGCGTCGCGCGCACCTCGAGGTCGTCGGCGGCGGCCGCGAGGTCTCGCGCGCGTTGGTGACGCCACCCGTAGACCCATCCGAGCAGCGGGAGCAGACCGACCCCGACCGTGAGCCGCGGCGCAATCCAACCGGCGGCGTAGAGCGCGAGCCCGAAGCCCGCCGCCAGGACCGCGCCCACGCCCAGCGCCACCACGGAGCCCGCGAGCACGCCGAGGCGGCGCATCGGGCCGCGTCGAACGACCGGCACCCGTCCACGCCACTCGAGCGCGCCCTGCATCGGCCGAGGGTACACGCGGGACGAGGCGCGTGCGCCGGGACACGCGCGACGTCGCGCAATCCTGACGCGGCCCTGTCGGGTTAGCCTGGACGTCTGGCTACCCGGGGCGCGCCCTGCGTGCTTGAGTTCGGCTCGTGGCTGCATCGCCTCGCAAGGCGCGTGAAGACGCGCTCGATCGCTTCTCGCCGGCCACGCGCACGTGGTTCCGGGAGACCTTCGATCGGCCGACGGAGGCGCAGCTCGCTGCGTGGCCGAGCATCCTCGACGGGACGAGCACGCTGCTCCTCGCGCCCACGGGATCGGGCAAGACGCTCGCGGCGTTCCTCACCGCGATCGATCGATCGATCGGTTCCGAGGCGCCCCGCAAGGAGCAGCGCTGCCGCATCCTCTACGTCTCGCCGCTCAAGGCGCTCGCGTTCGACGTCGAGCGCAACCTGCGCTCGCCGCTCGCCGGGATCACCAAGACCGCCGAGCGCCTGGGCCTGCCGTTCCGGCCGCTCGAGACGGCGATGCGCACGGGCGACACGCCCGCGAGCGAGCGCGCGCGGATGCAGCGGCGGCCGCCCGATCTCTTGATCACGACGCCCGAGTCGCTCTACCTGATGGTCACCTCGGGCGCGAAGGAGATGCTGCGCTCGGTCGACACCGTGATCGTCGACGAGATCCACGCGATCGCGCCCACCAAGCGCGGAGCGCACCTCTTTCTCACGCTGGAGCGGCTCGAGGCGCTGAGGCCGAACGACGCGCCGCGGCTCCAGCGCATCGGCCTCTCCGCGACGCAGCGACCGATCGAGGAGGTCGCGCGCCTGCTCGGCGGCATGGAGAAGAACAAGGGTGGCGCGCTCGTGCCGCGGCCGGTGGCGATCGCCGACGCGCGCGCGCCCAAGCCCATCGAGCTGACGATCGAGGTGCCCGTCGACGACATGGCGAGCCTCGGCGCGAGCGAGCGGCCCGGCGCGCTGCGTGGCGATTCGAACGAAGGCGGCCCGCCGCGATCGATCTGGACGAGCATCCATCCGCGCCTCGTCGAGCTCGTGCGCGCGCATCGCTCGACGATGATCTTCGTGAACAACCGGCGCCTGAGCGAGCGCTTGGCCGCCGCGCTGAACGAGACGGCGGGCGAGAACCTCGCGCGCGCGCACCACGGCAGCGTCGCGCGCGAAGAGCGCGTGGAGATCGAGGACGCGCTCAAGAGCGGGCGCCTGCCCTGCATCGTGGCCACGAGCTCGCTCGAGCTCGGGCTCGATCTCGGCGCGGTCGATCTCGTCGTGCAGATCGAGGCGCCGCCGAGCGTGGCGAGCGGCATCCAGCGCGTCGGACGCGCGAGCCACCACGTCGGCGGCACGCCCAAGGGCGCGATCTTCCCCAAGCACCGCGCCGATCTCTTGGCTTCCGCCGAGGCGGCCAAGCGCATGCTCGCCGGCGAGATCGAGGAGACGCGGCACCTCAAGAATCCGCTCGACGTGCTGGCCCAGCAGATCGTGGCGATCGTCGGCACCGAGGGCACCACGAGCGTGGCGGCGCTGCACGATCTCGTGCGCGGCGCCGCGCCCTTCGCGACGCTCACGCGCGGCATCCTCGACGGCGTGCTCGACATGCTCTCGGGCCGCTATCCCTCGGACGAGTTCGCCGAGCTGCGGCCGCGCCTGACGTGGGATCGCGAGCGCGACGTGCTCGATCCGCGCAAGGGCGCCCAGCGCCTCGCGATCGTGAACGGCGGCGTGATCCCCGATCGCGGTCTCTACGGTGTGTTCCTCGACACCGGCGACACGAAGACCTCCAAGCGCGTCGGCGAGCTCGACGAGGAGATGGTCTTCGAGGCGCGCGAGGGCGAGATCTTCGTGCTCGGCGCCACGAGCTGGCGCATCACGAACATCACGCAAGATCGCGTGCTCGTCGCGCCGGCGCCGGGCGAGCCCGGCAAGATGCCCTTCTGGCGCGGCGATCGCGTCGGCCGCAGCGCCGCGCTCGGCCGCGGCATCGGCGCGCTCGCGCGCTTCCTCTCGCGCGCGACCGACGAGGGCGCGATCGCGCGCCTCACCGAAGAGCACTTCCTCGAGGAGCGCGCCGCGGCGAACCTCGTCCGCTACGTCCGCGACCAGAGCGAGGCGCCCTACGTGGTGCCGACCGATCGCACGATCGTGATCGAGCGCTTCAAGGACGAGATCGGCGACTACCGCGTCTGCATCCTCTCGCCCTACGGCGCGCGCGTGCACGCGCCGCTCTCGACGTGCCTCGTGACGAAGGCGCGCGAGCAGCTCGGCGTCGAGTGCGAGTCGGTCTATTCGGACGACGGCCTCGTGCTGCGGTTCCCCGACGACGAAGAGCCGCCGGACGTCGCGGCGCTCTTTCCCTCGGCCGACGAGGTCGAAGAGCTTCTCGTGCGCTCGCTCGGCGAGACGCCGCTCTTCGCGAGCCACTTCCGCGAGGCCGCGCAGCGCGCGCTGCTCTTGCCGCGCCGCACGCCCGGCAAGCGCTCGCCGCTCTGGGCCCAGCGCAAGCGCGCCTCGGATCTGCTCGCGGTCGCCTCGCGCTTTCCGGGCTTCCCGATGCTGCTCGAGACCTACCGCGAGTGTCTGGAGGACGTCTTCGACGTGCCCGCGCTCGTCGGGCTGATGCGCGACGTCGCGAAGGGCTCGCTGCGCCTCGTCTCGGTCGACGCCGAGCGCGCCTCGCCCTTCAGCGCCTCGCTGCTCTTCGGCTACGTCGGCAACTTCGTCTACGACGCCGACGCGCCGCTCGCCGAGCGCCGCGCGCAGGCGCTCTCGATCGATCACGCGCAGCTCAAGGAGCTGCTCGGCCAGGCGGAGCTGCGCGAGCTGCTCGACCCCGACGCCGTGGCCGACGTGGAGCGCTGGGCCCAGCGGCGCGAGCGCGCGATCGAAGATCCCGACGAGCTACACGATCTCTTGCTGCTCCTCGGCGACCAGACGGCAGCCGAGCTCGACGCGCGTCTCGGTGCGCGCCGCGCCGAGATCCTCGGGCCGCTGCTCGCGAAGCGACGCGTGATCCCGATTCGCCTCGGTGGCGAAGAGCGATTCGTCGCCGTCGAGGATGCGGCGCGCTACCGCGACGGCGTGGGCGCGATGCCGCCGCCGGGCCTCGCCGAGGCGTACCTGACGCCGGTCGAGGCGCCGCTGCTCGATCTCGTCTCGCGCTACGCGCGCACGCACGGTCCCTTCGTGCCGAGCGAGGTGGCGGTGCGCCTCGGTGCGAGCGAGCAGGGTGTGCTCCTCGTGCTCGAGACGCTGCTCGCGCGTGGCCGTGTCGTGCGCGGCGAGATCGATCCGCGCCGCACGGGCGTCGACTGGTGCGACGCCGAGATCCTGCGCGCCATCAAGCGGCGCTCGCTCGCGGCGCTCCGCAAAGAGGTCGAGCCCGTCTCGCATGCGGCCTACCAGCGCTTCCTCGTTCGCTGGCACGGGCTCGACCGCGCGCGCTCGGGCGAGGCGGCGCTCCTCGCGGCGCTCGAGAAGATCGCCGGGACACCGATCCCGCTGGGCGCGCTCGAGCAGAGCGTCTTGCCGGCGCGGGTCGCCCGCTACCAGCCGGGCGATCTCGACGCGCTGCTCTCGAGCGGCGAGATCGTGTGGCGCGGCATCGAGCCGCTCGCGAGTGGCGGGGGGCGCATCGCGCTCTACGCGCGCGCCGACTACGAGCTGCTCGCGCCCGCGCTCGTGCCGCGCGAGGGCGCGCTCCACGACAAGATCTCGGCAGGAGTGCCGGCGGAGCCGGCCGACGCAATTGCGTCGGGTCCGCTTTCGCGGACCACTCCGGCCAAGATCCGCGCGCACCTCGGCGCACGCGGCGCCGTGTTCTTCCACGAGCTGGTGCGCGCGACGGGGGGCTTTCCGCCCGACGTGCTCGAGGCGCTCTGGGAGCTCGTGTGGTCGGGCGAAGTGACGAACGACACGCTCGCGCCGCTGCGCTCGCGCGCGCGCGGCGAAGATCGGAACCGCGGGCGCGGTGGGATCTCGCGCGTGCTACCGGGGAGCGAGGGCCGCTGGTCGCTGCTCGTGCCGACGTCCACGCCCACCGAGACCGAGCGACGCGCCGCGCTCGTGCGGGCGCTGCTCACGCGCCACGGCGTGCTCGTGCGCGAGGCGCTCGCGATCGAGGGGATCCCCGGTGGCATGAGCGCCGTCTACGACGTGCTGCGCGCGATGGAGGACGCCGGCCGCGTCCGCCGCGGCTACTTCGTCGAGGGGCTCGGCGCCGCGCAGTTCGCGCTCCCCGGCGCCGACGAGCCGCTCCGCGCCGAGCGAGAGCCGCGCAAGGACGCGCGCGCGCTGCTGCTCGCCGCGACCGATCCCGCGAGCGCGTGGGGCGCCGCCTTGCCCTGGCCCAAGCGCGAGTCCGGGCAGAAGCCGATGCGTGCCGACGGCGCCCTCGTCGTGCTCGCCGCCGATGGCCGCCTGCTCGCGTGGGTGGGCCGCGCCGAGCGCACGATGCTCACGTTCCTCGAGGCGGAGAGCGAGCGCACCAAGGACGCCGAGACGATCGCCCGCGTCCTCTCCGACGCCGTCGAGCGCGGCACGCGCCGCGCGATGTTGATCGCGCAGGTCGACGGTGCGCCCGCCGAGACTTCCGTGCTCGGCGCCGCGCTGAAAGCAGCGGGCTTCACCGGCACCTCGCGCGGCATGCTCAAGCGCGGCGCCCGCCGCCCGACCGAGCTCGACCTCGCATCGGAAGCCGACGAGGCGGACCTCGACGCCTGACGCCGCGGAGCGCGAGACGAGGGCCTCGACCACGCCGCGTCCGACGGGAAGAGGCGCCAAACGCCGCTCGTGTGTATAGACGAGACCACCATGGCGCCCTCTGCGCGGAACCTCATCCACGAGAGCCAGGACGGCCTCCTGCGTCTGTTCGGCAGCGATCCGGCCCGGCGCGCCGAGCGCGTCGCCGGCATGCTGCGGCGGGACGCCAGCGAGGCGACGTCGTACTGGCTGCAGCTCTTCGTCGCGGTCGGCCTGGCGACGCTCGGCCTCGTGCTCGGCAGCACGGCGGTCGTCATCGGCGCCATGCTCGTCGCGCCGCTCATGGCGCCGATCGTCAGCCTCGCGATGGGTCTCGCCGCCGGCTCACCGGTCCTCGTCATGCGTGCGGGAGGCCGCATCCTCGTGAGCGTCGCGCTCGTCATCGGTGGCGCCGCGCTGATCACGCTCTTGCTGCCGTACTACGAGATCACCGCGGAGCTCCGCGCGCGGGCGGCGCCGACCGTCCTCGATCTCGTGACTGCCGCGTTCTGCGCGCTCGCCGCCGTCTACGCGACCCTGCGCGCGGGCGCCGACACCGCGACCACCGCCGCCGGCACGTCGATCGGCATCTCGCTGGTCCCTCCGCTCTGCGCGTCCGGCTACGGCATCGGCACGGCGTCGTGGGAGATCGCCGGGGGTGCGGGGCTTCTCTTCGTGACGAACTTCGTCGCGATCGTGGCGGTGGGAACCGTCGGCTTCCTCGCGGTCGGGTTCCATCGCGTCGACGTGGTCCGTCTCGAGCGGGAGGAGCTCGGCGTCGGGCAAGACGCGCGCCTCGCGCGTGCCATCGCGCGCCGGCTCTCGCACGTGTTCGAATCGCGCTTCGGACCGGTCCTCCGCGTGCTGATGCCGTTCGCGCTCCTCGCCGCCGTCTATCTTCCGCTACGCCGCGCGCTCGACGAGGTCGTGTGGGAGGTCCAGGCGCGCGCCGCCGTGCTGGACGCGCTCGCCGCCGAGCCCCGACCGATCGTGCAGAGCCGCGTCGCCGTCGAGCGCCACACGATCGACGTCGCCGTCGTCTTGCTCGGACAGGAAAGCGACGCCGTCAGCGCGCACGCACGGCTCGATCGCCGGCTCCTCGGCGAGGCGGGCGTCGAGCCTCACGTCACCGTGCTCGCCGTGCCCGATTCGAGCGCGATCGCCGGTCTCGCATCGGCGCTGCGGCCTTCGCCGGTGATCGAAGCACCGCTGGTGCCCGCCGTCGCCCTGCCCACACCGGAAGAAGAGCTCGCCGCGAGCCAGGCGCGCGTGCGCGACGCCGTGGGGCTGGCTTGGCCTGCGCAGGCGGCGGGCGCGCCGCTCTCGGTCGACGTCGGTACCACGGCGGAGGGGCCCCTCGAGATCCGGGTGACGCACCTCGGCGAAGCGCTGGGCAGCGTGGGGAGCGAGGCCGTCGCGCGCGCGCTGCGCGAGTCGCTCGCGCGCGAGGTGACGCTCGTGGACGTTCCGATCCCGACCGAGCCGCTCACGCGCAGCGGAGGCGACCTGGCGCTCGTCGGCGCGCTCGCGGCGGCGCTCCACGACGCCCGCGCCGTCCCGGAGATCTCGCTGTGTGTCTCGCGGCCCGAGCCCGCGATCGCTGCGCGGCATCCGGTGGCCGAGGACGTCGCGCTCGAGGCGCAGCTCGATGCGCTCCTCGCGACCGCTCCACGCGTGGACTACGTCGGCGTCGCGCCGTGGCGCTTCCTCTTCGTCACGGGCGACTGTCCCGCGGCCGCTCCGCCGGCGCTCTGATCGATCCCGCGCTCGTCGTGGCGGCCCGTCGTCGGTCGCTTCGCGCCGTGCCAGCGTTCGGAGACGGCGATGTCCGAGTTGCTCGACCGAGAGCCAAAAAACCGCGAGGCTGCCTCCACTCACGATCGTGGCGCCCTCCACCGAGACCGTTCCGCGCGACTTCACCGCGGTGTTCCGCGAGCACGCGCCGCACGTGCACCGCGCGCTGCGGCGTCTGGGCGTCAGCGAGGCGGACGCGCCCGACGTGCTGCAGGAGGTCTTCGTGGTCGTGCACCGCAAGCTCTCCTCGTTCGAGGGGCGCTCGCAGCTGCGCACGTGGATCTACGGGATCGCGCTGCGCGTGGCGGCCGATCACCGCAAGAGCGCCTACGTGCGGCGCGAACGCCCGACGGACGAGCTGCCCGAGCGCGCCGGATCGGCGCCCGAGCTGAAGGAGCTCGAGCGGCGCGAGCGCGTGGCGCAGCTCGATCGTGCGCTCGCCACGCTCGCGCCGGAGAAGCGCGAAGTGCTCGTCCTCTTCGAGCTCGAGGAGCTGCCCATGAAAGAAGTCGCCGCGGCCCTCGATTGCCCGCTGATGACGGCGTACACGCGCCTCTACGCGGCACGCGAGGAGCTCAAGCGCGCGTTCGTGCGCGAAGAAGGAGGTGCGTCGTGAGCGAAGAGCGTGAGCCGCTGCGCCTGCGCGACGATCCGACCGCCGACGCGAGCCTGCGCGATGCGCTCGGCGCGGCAGCAGGCGAGCGCGCGGACGACGCGATGCTCGAGCGCGTGCTGGCCGGCGTTCTCACGGGTGGCGGCGGCGGCGGCACGAGTGGCGGTGGCGGCGCGAGCGCGGCCACCAAGATCGCGATCGGCCTCGGCGGCACGACGATGACGGCCGTGCTCGTCGCGCTCGCCGTGCACGGCGCCTCGATCCCCGCCTCGCCTTCGGCCGCGCCGACACCGATCACGCGCGACGCGGCCGTCGTGGCCGATGCCGGGCCCGCGCTCGTCGACGCGTGGATCGCGAGCGACGCCGGCACCGATGCGAGCGAGACGATCCACGCCGCGGTGCATCGGCCGCCGCCGTCGAGCGCACCGCCGTCCAGCGTGGCCACGCCTGCGCCGACGGAGACGGACGCGCAGCTGCTCTTCCGCGCCCTTCGCGCGCGCGATCCCGAGGCCGGCCTCGCGCTGCTCCGCGAGCACCGCACGCTCTATCCGGACAGCGCGTCGGCCGAGGATCGCGAGGCGCAGATCGCGATCGACCTCGCGCGTCTCGGGCGCGCCGACGAGGCCCGTGCGGCCGCGGCCGCCTTCCGTGCGCGCTGGCCTTCCTCCCCCGCGCTGCCGCACGTCGAGGCCGAGCTCGAGCGCATGCGCTCCTCCGAATAGGCTTCGTTCCGCGCAGTTGCGAGATTCTTTCGCGCGCCGCCAAAAGACCGCCCCGGCCCCTCCACCCACGGTGTGGAGGCTCTCGATGGCAAGGCTCGCTTCGCTCGCGCTCGTGGTGCTCGGTCTCTCGCTCGCTTCGCCGGCGGCTGCTCAGGACGTCGGGCCGCGACCGGTCCGGAGCGCGTTCGATCGCTCGTTCGCGATCGGCGTGTACGGCTCGGGCTGGCTCGGCGCGTACGCGGCGGCCGGCGGCGGCGCGCGCATCCGCTGGGAGCCCTTCGACCTGCTCGGCTTCGAGGTGTTCGGCGAGACGCACTTCGTCGAGTGGCCGGGCGCGCTGCGCCACGACCACCAGCTCGGCTTCAACATGTACGTGCCCTTCGAGCTCACGAGCTGGCTGCGCGTGCGCCCGCTCTTCGGCTTCTGCGTGGTCATCTCCATGATCGAGCCCGGCGAGTCGGGGACGCCGCGCGCCGACGACGTGCTCTTCGGCGTACACGGCGGCGCGGGCCTCGAGGCCTCGATCGAGACGTGGGTCTCGGTGTTCCTCGACGTGCAGGCGGCGGCGTACATGGGCCACGACCGCGCGCAGGGCGGATGGACCGGCGGCGTGGGCGGCGACTACGTGCCCTTCGGCAGCGTGCAGAGCGTGCTCGGCGTGGCCGTGCACTTCGGCGATTGACGATGCGCTTCTTCGCTCTCGCCCTCGTGCTCGTCGCCGGCTGCGCTCGCCACGCCGAGAGCGGCCTCTCGTCCACGTCGACGGCGAGCTGCACGAGCTGCCACGCCGATCATGGCGCGCAGTTCGCCACCTCGCGGCACGCGTCGGCGACGCGCTCGCCGGTCTTCGAGGCGATGCTTCCGCGCGTGGAGGCGAGCTGGGGCGCGCTCTCTCGCGCCCGCTGCGAGAGCTGCCATCGGCCCGCGCACGGCGACGATCACGCGATCGGCTGCATCTCGTGCCACGCCGCCGTCGGCAGCCGCGGCGCGCGCGACGGGCGGCTCGTGATCGACGAAGAGCGGCCGATCCTCGGCGCGCTCGGCCACACGGCCGCGCCGCACGCGACGCGCACGAGCGGTCTTCTCGGTGCGAGCGAGCTCTGCGCGAGCTGCCACGAGGTGAGCGGCCCGAACCTCTTCGTCGAGCACACGGGCGCCGAGCACGCGCTCGCCGTCACCGAGACCGGCGCGCCCGAGTGCGCGCGCTGTCACGTGCCGGCCGCTGCCGATGGCCCGATCGCGATCGGAGGCATCGCGCGCGCGCGCCACGATCACCGGTTCGTCGGCGTCGATCCGGCGTGGGACGGCGACGAGGCCGCGCGCGGCGAGGCCGCCGAGGCGAGCCGTGCGCTCGTCGCCTCGGCGCTCGAGCTGCGCTTCGTGGACGGCGCGCTCGAGCTCGAGAACGTGGGCGCTGCGCACGCGGTCCCGACCGGCGTCACGTTCTTCCGCGACCTCTGGGTCGACCTCGTCGTCACCCACGCCGACGGAAGCACCGAGACGCTGCCGCGCGTGATCACGCTCGGCGATCGCCCGATGCGCGGCACCACGCCCGTCGCGCTGCCGACCGACGCCGATCACGTCGAAGAGAATCGCCTCGCGCCCTTCGAGGTCCGCCGCGTCGCGCTCGCGCCCGACGTCGTGCACGCCGAGGCGACGCTGCGCATGCAGCCCTTCCGCGCCGACGCGCTCGAGGCGCTGGGGATCGATGCGGCCCGCGCGCCCGCGATCGAGGTCACGCGCGTGGGCTGGTGAGACGCACGGGCGAGGCGATCGCATCGGCGGCGGCGACCGAAGCCTCGAAGAGCTTGCCGAAGATCAGGATCGGCGCCTGCAGCTCGAAGCCTCTCGCGTCGATCTCGATCTCGACCGGTGTGCGCCAGCCCGACCGGAGCAGGGCCCAGGGCCGGCCCGGCACGACGTGCGGCATCTCGAGCGCGGCGGCGAGCTGCTCGAGCGAAGGCGGAGCATCGCGGAAGCGAAAGCGAAGCGCGCGCAGGCCGAGGACGCGCTCTGCACCGATCGCGGCCATCTGCTCGCGCGCGCGGGCGATCGCGCGCCCGTCGAAGCGGGGCACGGCCGGCGTCAGCGTGAGGACACGTCCGGCGCGAGACAGGCGGACCGCGCCGAGCGGGCCGGCGAGGCGATCCTCTTCTCGCTCGAGCACGAGGCGCACCGATCGACCCAGACGGAGCTCTGTCTGCGCGCGGAGCGCCGGCATCAGCGCGACCGGATCGGGAGCGGCGTAGCGGCTGATCACCAAGCCCACGAAGAGAAGGTGGGGCGAGCCGCGCGCGTCGGCCATCGAGCCACTGGACATACGCGCAGTGCTCCGCCAAAGATAGCGGGTGGCCCATCGCACCGAGAACCCGGCGAACCGCTTCGAGGCGGTGCACGTGGAGTGGGACGGCGAGGTCGAGGAGGGCGAGCCCACGCCGCTCGCCAAGCTCGAGGTCTACGAAGAGACGGCGCGCTCGATCCTCGCCGAGAACGACAGCCCCGATCTCGGCTTCCGCTTCTCGATCAATCCTTACCGCGGCTGTTACCACGGCTGCGCCTACTGCTACGCGCGGCCGACGCATCCGTATCTCGGCTTCGGCGCCGGGACCGACTTCGAGCGGAAGATCGTGGTGAAGAAGAACGCCGTCGCGCTGCTCCGCGAGGCGTTCGAGAAGAAGAGCTGGCAGGGCGAGGTGATCGCGCTCTCGGGCAACACCGACTGCTACCAGCCGCTCGAGGCGAAGTACGGGCTCACGCGCGGCCTGCTCGAGGTGATGGAGGAGTATCGAAACCCGGTCGGCATCATCACGAAGAACGCGCTCGTGCGGCGCGACGTGGACGTGCTCGCGCGCCTGGCGAAGGTGGCGAGCGTGCGCGTGACGTTCTCGATCGCCTTCGCCGACGACGAGCTCGGCCGCGGGCTGGAGCCGTGGGCCTCGCCCGTCTCGCGCCGCTTCGAGGCGATGAAGATGCTCGCCGACGCGGGCATCGAGGTGGGCCACTCGCTCGCGCCGGTGATCCCCGGGCTCAACGACAGCCACATCCCGGAGCTGCTCGAGCGCGGCAAGGAGGCGGGCGCGCGCTACGCGTTCATCACGCTCGTGCGCTTGTCGGGCGAGGTGCTGCCGATCTTCCTCGAGCGCCTCGAGCGGGCCGTGCCGCTGCGCTTCGAGAAGGTGAAGAACGCGATCCTCGAGATGCGGCGCGGGGAGATGAACGACAGCCGCTTTGGCAGCCGCATGGTCGGGAGCGGCGAGCGCTGGAAGACCATCGAACAGCTCTTCCGGCTGCACGTGAAGCGCCTCGGGATGAACGTGGAGGAGGCGCTGGAAGATCGTGGGACGACGTTTCAGCGTCCGGAGAAGCCGAAGCGGCAGCTGACGCTGTTCTGACCCTCGGCAAAGAGTGCTCGCCCCCGTAGGACCCGTACGGGAGCGGGCGCCGCCCGCGGACGGCAGGGGCCGGAGTGGGCGAGCCGATCCATCTCGGCAAAGAGTGCTCGCCCCGTAGGACCCGTACGGGAGCGGGCGCCGCCCGCGGACGGGAGGGGCCGGAGTGGGCGAGCCGGTCACGGCTCGGGGGACTGGAACCTCGTGCTATGCCGCTCGCGTGGCGCTCCCCGAGTTCTCCGCGTTCCATCCGAGCACGCTCGCCTCGCGCACGCGGGAGACGCCGGATCACGTGGTGTTCGAAGTGGCGGCGACGAGCGCGATGCTCGACGCGTTCACGCGCCCCGGCCAGTTCGTGAAGATGCGCGTGCACGGCGAGGACGGGCGCGCGCACACGGGCATCTTCGCGCTGGCGACGGCGCCCTTCGAGCGCGCGCTGCGCTTCCTCGCGCGCACCAACAACCCCGAGGGCGGCGAGGCGGCCGATCGCATCGCGGCGATGCCGATGAGCGCTCCGCTCGAGATCACGCTGCCGGTGGGCGACGGGTTCGCGCTCGATCGGGCGCGCGGGCGTGACCTCGCGCTGGTGGCGGTGGGCACCGCGCTCGCGCCGGTGCGGAGCGTGCTCGAGGTGGCGCTGCGCGAGCGCGATGCGTACGGCGCGCTCACGCTCGACTACGGCCTGCGCGAGCTCGGGCACCTGCCCTTCGCGCGCGACGTCGAGCGCTGGCGCGCGGCGGGCGTCGCGGTGCACGTCCACGTGAGCGCGCCCCGCCCCGACGGCTCGCTCGCGGGCGTGCGCGTGCAAGACGCGCTCTTCGATCGCCTCGGCACGCGCGCGGCAGAGACGGCGGTGCTCGCGGTCGGCCACGACGCGCTGGTTCGTGAGGTGCGCGCGCGCCACGCGCAGGCCGGCGGCGCGCCCGAGCTCGTGCTGCACAACTACTGACGCGGCGCGGGCGCGGCCTGGATCGGGCCCGTTCGCCGCGCGCATGATAGACGGGCCCTGCGATCGAGCGCGGCGCGCAACGAGCGTCCGTCTCGACCGATGATCGGGGACCTCGGAGATCTCATGCAGCTCGCGCGCACGGTCCGCTCTTCCATCGTCCCCTTGCTCGCCGTCGCCGCCGCGGGCTGCGTCCCCCCCGGGACGTGCCCGCCCGACCTCCCGCTCTCGTCCGACGGCTACTGCCGCCCACCCGATGGGGGGCGAGTGGAAGTCGATGCCGGGACCGACGCCTGCACCCCGACGCCACTCCATCCCGACGTCGACGGCGACCGACACGGAGAGGCCGGCAGCGCGACCCAGATGGCCTGCGCGGGCCAGCCCGGCTACGCGGCCACGAGCGACGACTGCGACGACACCGACCCGGCGAGCTACCCGGGCGCGACCGAGGTGTGCGACGGCGCCGACAACGACTGTGACGGTGTCGTCGAGGAGGGGCTCGGCTTCGTGGGACCGGCCGTGGAGGTAGGCCCCGGCGACCTGAGCCCAATGATCCTTGGTCTCAACGATGGATTCGGGGTGATCCATGGAGTGTTTGCCCAGCCAGATGCGAGGTGGCACCGAATCTCGACGGGGGGTGGCTCGACCTCGGCCCCGATCGGTCTGGGGGCTGGAACCGGAGACGGCAGCTACGCGACCGGCTTCGACGGTGGCCGCGTGGTCGTGCTGATGGCATTGGGGGAGCGCATCTTTGGGTTCGATCCGGTGACGGGCAACCGAACGCTCGCGCTCACCGACCTGCCTGTGCCGAGCGGCAGGTCGGCTACGGGAGGCGTGCGTCTGCCTCGCGTCACGCTTGGTAGCGTGGTCGCGTACGAGGAGTTTGCCCCTCTGACCTCGTTCAGCGACGTTCGCCGTTGGGTCATCGACACCACGGACTCCACACCAGCGATTTCCGACACGGACGACTTGGGCCTCCGGATTGCCAGCCGCGCGTGGGATGTCAGTGCGGCTGGACCGTCGGAGTTGGTCGTCTTCCGCTCCGATGGCGATCACATCCTCCTGCGTGAGGTCGACCCAACAGGTCGCGGAACCGGGCGGGGCACGGTGCGCGCAGCGCTTGCGGCCCCGGACACCTCGGAGATCGCGATCCACGTCCACGATCCGTCGCGTGCGCTGAGCGCAGAGAATCCGCTCACCATCGTGATCGCCGGCGCGCCGGGGCAACCGCTCGGCGTGCTTCAGGTGACCGACCTGAACGCGCCGGCCGGGGGACCGAGCGTCCTTCTTCCGGGAAGCATCGGTGTGCCTCCTGCGCGAGCGGACTACCAAGATCGCAACATTCTCGTCGCCGAGCCCGCAGGCGCGAATGGGATGGGGGCAATCTACGTGGTCGCGAGCGAGATTGCGGATGTGTCCGACTTGAATCACCGCGTTCTACGCGCATGGGAGATTCGGAGTGGTTCACCGCCAATCGTGCGCGCGCTCACGCTGCCAGCAGATGCGTCCCTCGACGGATCCGTCACTTCGGTGGCCACGTTCGGTACGACCGTGCGCGTCGCGCAGCGAATGGCAAACCGGACCGTCGTAACGCGTCAGCTTGGCTGTCGATGAACTTCGATTCGGCGCGATATCGGGCCCGCTCAGCGCTGTTAGCGGGTCGCGGCTGAGGAGAGCCAAGCGTACCGCTCCATCGCCCCAGCGAACTCCTCGGTGCTTCGCGCAAGGGCTTCCTGGGCATCTCCATCGCTTGGCGATGTGAGCGCTTCGAGTAGGACGAGTTCTGGCGTTCGCCACTCGGTGGCGCGCACCGCGTCGATCACTGTGCGTGCGTCCACGATGCGGCCGGCGAGCAGGTATGCCATCGCAAGCTTGAGGCGCGTCTCGCCGTAGGGGCGCGCCTCGGCGTTCAGCTCGGCGATCTCGATCATCCGATCGACGTCGTCGCTCTCGAGGCGTAGCCAATGGTCGATCGCGTGGCCCGCCGCCGCTTCGGGAAACAGCGCGAGCTGCGCGTCGTAGCTCTGGCGCGCGGTCTCCACGAGCTCCCGCGCGGCGATCTCGTCGCCGCGTGCGCGGAGGATCCGCGCGGCGCCGTCCATCGCTTGGGGTGAGCTCGTCCGCGCGGCGACCTGTCGGAAGAGATGCAGCGCCTCGTCGTCGTTCCCTCGGAGCTCGGCAATCTCGGCGGCGATTTGGTCGAGATGCGCATCCTCGGGGCTGAGCTCGCGCGCGCGCTCGATCACGCGCGCGGCCTCGTCGAGTTGGCCACGATCGCGCTCGAAGAGAGCGCGCGCCGAGAGCACCCACGCGAGAAACGGGGGCGATGCCACGCAATCCCGGTGCTGGGCCGCCTCGTCGAGGAGTGCCGATGCGTTGGCCGTGTTGCCCGTGTGCCAATCGAGCTGAGCCGCCGCGACGAGCGCGGCGGGCTCGCGTCGCGTCTGTGCGAGCTGCTGTTCGTAGAGCTCCCGCGCGGCCGCGTAGTCGCCGCCGTAGTAGCGAGCATCGGCGCGCATCGCGAGGATCGCCAGACGATCGGCGCGCGAGATCAAGATCGACCGCTCGGCCATCTGGAGATCGGGCTCGATGCGATCGATCCGGTGCATCGATCCGTTCAGGTTCGCGCGCGTCAGGAACGGGCCTGCCTGCGGAGGAGCGGCGGCGAAGGCGCTCTGGATGGCGCGATCGGCGACCGCCCAGTCTTCGAAGCTCCCGGTGATCCGCGCGCGATCCATCGCGTAGATGGCCACGAACTCCCAGTCGAGCCAGTTGTCGTCGCGGGCCTCCGCGCGTGCACGATAGCCCGCGATGCGAGCGTCGAGCTGCTCGAGCGGCGAGCGATCGCGTGGTGCCGACGGCGATGCCCGCGTGTCATCCGCGCCTGCGGCGGTGGTCGTGACGGTCAGTCGAGCCGTCGGATGGTCCAGGCGCGAGATCGCGTAGGAGACGATCCCGAACAGAAAGATGGCGAGCGCGAGAGGGAAGGCACGCTTCATCGATGAGGGCTCTTACTCCGAAAAGCGAAGGGCCGCCGATCACTCGGCGGCCCTTCTACGCAGTCAGCTCGTTCGATCCTCAGGGCGCGTGGGGCGCCGCGAGGTACGGGAACGTCGTGCTGGCCGTCGCGTCGTTCGACGATTGGAACAGCGTGCCGTGGCCCGTCGCGGTGTCGATGAACGTCAGCGCCGAGCAGGTCCCCGTCCCACAGGTGCCTGCGGGGCGCGGAGTGGCGGTCGTCGTGCCACCGACGGTGCGCGGGTGCGTGTTCGTGTCGCCGATGTCCAAGAGCAGGACGGCCAGCGTCACGTCGATGACCGGGTCGTCCAGACGACGGCCGTTCGGGAAGCCGGAGGCGTGCGTCGGATCGATCGTCAGCGTGTCTGGCACGACGAGCGAGACGACGGGGTGGTTGGCTCCGTACGTCTGCGCGACGCAGTCGGGCACCTGTACCGCGAATCCGAGCTCGTTGTTGGCCGTCATGAGGCAGGGCGTGAGGCCGGCCGCGGTCAGGTCGTCGTCCAGTGCCGCGTGGATGCCACCCAGCGAGGTCAACATGTCGAGCGCATACGTGAGATCCGCGTCGTCCTGAATGGTGCCGTCGTTGTAGATGTCCTTCTGGTCCGAGGACACGAGAGCCGTCGAGACGGCGGGCATACCCATTCGGTCCACCCGGACGTAAGCGCTATCCACGGTGCCAGTCCGAATCGTGAGAGCGCCACAGACCCCGCCGCCGGTCGCACCGGTGTGGCTGCAGTGGGTCATCGCCATAGCCGCGCTGCTGGCGGCGACCGACGTGTGGTAGATGCGGCACGCGATGCTGTTTCCGTTGGTCGCGCCAGGCGTCCCGGCGGGCAAGGCGAGCGCGGTGCACTGCGCCATGCAGTCGGCGACGTCGGCGTACTGCGCGAGGTCATCGGTGCAGGTCGCGACTTCGTACGCGCAGTAGCCCGCACAGTCGTTGGTCACGCCGGTGTCGGGCAGGGGCCCGGTGTCGGGGAGCACGCCAGTGTCCGGGGTGGATCCCGAGTCGGCTCCGGAATCGGTGCCCGTGCCGGTGTCGGTACCGCTGCCGGAATCGGTCGGGGTAGCAGGCGGATTGTTGCAGCCGGCGACGAGCGCGACCGCGATACCGAGGAGAAGAGGCCAATTCTTGTTCATGGTCGTCTCCTTCTCAGTTGTGCCGCGCGGTGCTGGCCCAGACGCGGATCGGCGCCGTACCGAGCGCGAGCGCCGCCGTCGGGAACTCCACGACGATGGCGGGCGTGTTCTGACCCGCGAAGAAGTCGCGGTCGTTCACGTTCGACAGGCTCAAGCTGGTCAGCGTCGCCTGGAACCCGGTGAGGTCGAAGAAGAAGTGGTCGTCGCGAAGACCCGCGAAGGCCTGGACGCTCGGCGTCGCACCACCGCGGGAGAGCGTGGTCTCGATCGGACCCTCGAGCGGAATCGTGGTGCCCGGGATGCCCTCGAAGCGAACCATGCAGTGATCCGCGTCATCGGTCCCGAAGCGGACGGTGATCGTCTCTTCGTCCGCGAAGGTGGTCGAGTCCCCGAGGCTGCCGTTCGTGTCGATGTGGAGCTGGTAGGCCACGTCGGGGTCGCAGGGCAGCGCGCTGAGGTCCGCCGGAAGGTTCGGGCCGTCGAACGTCAGGGCGAGGACCGTGTGGCTGGTCGCCGGGTCGGTTCCGGTCGTCCACGCGAACACGTCGGCGATGTCGGCGGCGCGATCGGCCGTCGTGCCCGTCGGGACGGCCGCCGGGTTCGTGCGGTGCGGCGGATCCAGGTGATCCGCGGCTTCGGCGGGGGCTCCCTGCGTGGCCGCGAAGGCGCCGGCGCCTCCGAGGACGAGCACCAGGAGCGCCCACAACTTGGGGCGATTTGCTTTCATTCTACGTTACCTCCCACGAGAGACGCACCCATTGCGCCCTCTTCGGTGCGCTCCGCCGCGTCCGAATGCGGCGAAGCAGCACCTGGCCGTACCCAGTACGAGCCACCCCGAGCCGAGGATCGACGGCCCCCCGAAGACGGCCTCCCCCCGGTCCAGAGCGTCCATCGTGAGCCCGGAATCGCCTTTTCCGCAAGAGAGGCAGTTTTCTGCGGGGTCAACGGACTCGGTGCCCGCCGCCACCCCGCCGCCACCTCCGCCAGCGGAGGGCTCGATCCTCCGCGTTTCCGAGGGACCCCCCCTCGGATCGGCGCCTGCTCGGGCTCCGGGGCATGCATGCCGGTCTCGTCCTCGCGCTCGCCGTTGCGCTGCTCGCCACGAGCGGCTGCACGTTGCGCGAGGCCTCGTGGCTCGTGCCGCGCGCGAGCCTCGGCGTGATCGTCCAGAGCCGTGAGGGGCGGCTCGACGCCGCCGGCTACGTGATGCTCACCTCGCCGACCGAGCGCACCGTGCGACGCCTGCGTGGCCGCAGCGGCCCGGGCGAGCCGTTGCGCGTGGGATCGACGCCGATGCCGTGTGCCGTCGTCGCGGCCTGCCGCTGGGAGATCCGCGCGCGCGCCGAGGCGATCTCGGAGCTGACCACCGACGAAGCGCTCGGTGTGGATCGAAGGGAGGAGTAGAGGCATGGAACGGATGCGGATGGGTTGGCTCGCGCTCTTCGTCGTGGGGCTCTTCGCGCGCGAGGCGCACGCGCAGCCGCCCACGGCGGCCGACGTGCGCGACGCGCTCGCGGCCCAGCACGGTGAGCCCGACGTGCGCGAGGTGGTCGACGCGGTGCTGCGTCACGCGGGCGCCGATCCCGCGGCGGTCGAAGGCGCGATGGAGCGCGCGCGCCTCTCGGGCCTCTTGCCCACGCTGCGCGCGGGCCTGCGCCAAGGCACGGGCTACGACGTGCTCACGCGGCAGACCGACACGAGCGGCACGAGCAGCCTCACGGGGTCGCAAGACCTCTCGTTCATCGGGCAGCTCACGTTTCGTCTCGATCGCCTCCTCTACGCGGCCGACGAGCGCGCGCTGCTCCGCGAGCGGCGGGCCTCGGCCGAGCGGCGCGTCGCGCTCATCGCGGAGATCGTGCGCCTCTACTACGAGCGGCGGCGCCTGCTCGTCGAGGACGAGCTCGGCGCGGCGCCCGACCTCGCCCGCGAAGCGCGCATCGCCGAGATCGAAGCGCTCTTCGAGGTGATGAGCGACGGCGAGATCCACTTGCCACCGCGCCGCGCGCGCGAAGAGGCGAGCCTCGACGACGAGGACGACGAGCAAGCCGAGCTCTGACTGTCGCGAGCCCGCGTCGCTCCGAGAGCGAACCGGCGCCGAGCGGTCTCCATCGGGACCGATGGCGGATCGCTCGCGCGGAGCGGAGGGAGCGGACAGAGCGTGTGGACGAAGCCGCGGGAGCGAGCGAGGGGCCGCGGATCGGCCCAGAAATCAGGCGGCCTTCTGGTCGCGCCGCCAGTTCTGGATGCGGCCCCAGAACAGCTCGGTGAACTTCTCGATCTCGTGCGCGGGGAACAGCGCCGTGACCTTCTGGCGGACGGCGTCCTTCGCTTCGGGCGTGCCGAAGAACTCCCACGCCACCTCGTCGAGGTGCGGCAGGTGCCGCTGGCAGAACTCCTCGAAGCGCTCGGTCTCGAAGCGCTGGTCGGCGATGCGCCCGTACGCGGCGAGCTTCTCCTCGAAGCTCATCCCTTCCTGCGCGGCGATCGCGTAGTAGGGATCCCAGTCGAGCGTGCGGCGCATCTTGCGATCGGTCGCTGCGCAGAACACCGACCAGCGGAGGTAGGCCTTCACGAGCCACGGGAAGTGGTAGTGGAGCGAGGTCACCTGCGAGTCGGGGCAAGGGTTCGCGTAGTCGATCGGGTACCAGACGCCGTTCTTGCGCAGCGACTCGCAGCTGTTGAACTCCCAGCCGAAGAAGCTGTTGATCGTCAGCGTGATGCGGCGAAGGTGCTCCTCTTCTTCTTTGCTGAGGAAGGGCTTGGTCGCCGCCGGCCCGCCCCAGCCCTGGCCCTGCGGCGTGTAGCGGTCGTGGAGCGGCGCGCTCGGATCGTAGAGCACCGAGTACGTCTGCGGGCCGAAGCCGATGCAGCGCACGAAGCGGTCGTAGCCGTTCACGCCGGCCTGCACGTGCATCACGGCCTTGCCGCTGTCCTCGTAGGTCTTCCAGAGCGCCTTCTCGTCGTCGGCCTTCGTGACCGCACGCCAGCCGCCGCCGTCGTAGGGCTTCATGAAGACCGGGTAGCCGAGGCGCTGGCCGATCTTGCCGAGGTCGAAGAGCTTGGCGTACTTGCCGAGCGTGGGCTTCAGATCGGGGTTGCCGGGCTCGTACTCCTTCGGCGGGATCATCCACGTCTCGGGGATGGGCATCCCGAGCTCCATCATCGCGCAGTACGACGTGTGCTTCTCCATGGACTGCACGCTCCACGGGTTGTTGAACACGTAGAGGTCGTTCATGAGAACGCCCTTCTTTATCCACTCGCGGCTCGTGTGATACCAGTGCGTGAGCCGGTCGATCACGACGTCGTACTTCACGGGCTGACGCAGATCGAAGGGCTCGATCGACACGCGCTCCACGTGGAAGCGCACCGAGTCTCCGTCGCCGCCTCCCTGGCCGAGCGCCGTGAGCGGGATGCGCAGGTCGAGCTTGCGCATGAGGTGCTCGTAACAGAGCGGCCAGCAGATGTCGGCGCCGAGCGAGAGACCGATGTTGCGAGTGACGTCACCCATGGTGCCACGGTGGTACCAGAGCACGACCTACGCGGGGAAGAGGCAAGCGCGGGCCCCGTCGTGCACACTCGCCCGGCGATGCCGCCGCGTACGCCATGAGCGAGCGCACGACCGAGCGCGTCCCGCGCGAAGAAGCGCTCGCCACGGTGGGCTCCGCGCTCACCGCGGTCGGGCTCGCGGTGTGGATGGCGGGGCCCATGGGCGAGCTCTGTCTCGACGACGGCTACATCCACCTCGCGTACGCGACGAGCCTGCGGCGCGGGGAAGGGCTCTCCTACAACCCGCACGACTGGGAGCTCGGGGCGACGAGCCCGCTCTGGGTGCTCGTGCTCGCGCTCTCGCCGGCGGTCAGCGTCTTCTGGGCGAAGGCGATCGGGATCGCGCTGCACGGGGCGAGCGCGGGCGTGACCACGCGGGTGGCCTCCGCGCTCCTCCCCGACGCGAGGCCTCGCGCGCGCGCCCTCGGCGGGCTCGTCGCGGGCCTGCTCATCGCGAGCCATCCCTTGCTGCTGCAGGGCGCCATCAGCGGCATGGAGATCTCGCTCACCGTCGTGCTCTTGGCCGGATGCGCGCTCGCGACGATCCGCGAGCGCTGGCCGTGGGCGATCGCGCTCGGTGCGCTCGGCGTGCTGGCGCGGCCCGAGGCGGCGGCCTTCGCGGTGGCGCTGACGCTCGTCGCGACGGCGCGTGCTCGCGAGCGCCGTGCGGTGGCGCCGGCGCTCGGCGCGCTGATCGGCACGGGGCTGCTCGTGGCCTACTGCCTCGCGGCCGGCGGGCAGCCGATGCCGAACACGTTCTACGTGAAGGCCCGCGCCACGCTCGGCGCGAGCCTCGAGTACCTCTCGCTCCGCGTCGCGCCGACCGAGGCCTGGCTGATCACGGGCCTCGGCCTGCTGCTTCTCGGCTACCTGTGCGCGCAGGAGCTCCACGCGCGTCGCCGGCTCGTGCCGGGGCTCGCGCTCGCCTGGCTCGGCTGCGTGGTGGCGATCGCGGTCTCGCGCCGGCTCGAGACCGAGGTGGACTTCTATTTCCTGCGCTACTTCGCAATCGTCGCGTTCGTACCGCCGGCACTTCTCGGCGTGGCCGTCGCGCGCCATCCGCGCGGCGCCTTCGCGCTCGTACCGGCGCTGATCCTGCTCGCGGTGCTCGTGCCCGAGCGCCGAGCGCTCGCGCGGGCGCAGGAAGAGGACATACGCCTGCTCAACCACGAGCCCGCGCGCGAGATCGCCGAGACCTTTCCACCCGACGCGCGCGTGCTCGTGGAAGGCGCCGGCGCGATCCGGTTCTTCACGCCGCGCTCGATGACGATCATCGACGTCATCGGCCTGAACGATCGGCGGATCGCTCGCACGCCGCGCGCGCAGTGGGCGTGTGCGCTCCTCGCGCGCAGTCCCACGCACGCGGCGCTCCCCAGCATGCTCGTTCCGCGTGTGATGGCCGTGTTCCGGATGTCGCCGATCTCGAGCCATCGCGATCGGGCCTTCAGCCAGGTGCTGCCGCCGATCGAGCTCTCGCTCGATCTGTTTCGAGTGCTCGCGCCGCAGCCCGAGGCCCTCGAGCGTTGCCAGCGGGCGCTCCTGGATTGAGCTCCCGGCGGCCGACTTCCGACGAAGCGCGATCAGACGCGCTCGATGACGGTCGCGATGCCCATGCCGCCGCCGATGCAGAGCGTGATGAGCGCGGTCGCGAGGCCGCGGCGCTCGAGCTCGTCGAGGGCCGTGAGCGCGAGGATCGCGCCCGTCGCGCCGAGCGGGTGGCCGAGCGCGATCGCGCCGCCGTTCACGTTCACCTTCGCGTGATCGATGCCGAGCTTGCGCATCGTCTGCATCGGGACGGTCGCGAAGGCCTCGTTGATCTCCCAGAGATCGATGTCGCTCGCCTTCATGCCCGCCTTCTTCAGCGCGCGCTCGGAGGCGGGCGCCGGGGCGGTCAGCATGATCACCGGCTCGGCGCCGATCGTCGCCATGGAGCGGATCTTCGCGCGCGGCTTCAGGCCATGGGCCTTCACCGCGTCGTCCGAGGCGAGCAGCAGCGCGCACGCGCCGTCGACGATGCCCGACGAGTTGCCAGCGGTGTGCACGTGCTCGATCTTCTTCACGTCGGGGTAGCGGCGCATCGCGATCTGATCGAGCGTCTCGCCGTTCGGGCCGACCGCGGCCGCGCCCATGCCCACGAACGCCGGCTCGAGCTTGGTGAGCGCCTCGATCGTGGTGCCGTGGCGCGCGTGCTCGTCGATCTCGAGCAGCGGCTTGCCCGTCGCCGGATCCTTCACCGCGAAGATGGCCTTCGCGAAGCGGTTCTCCTTCTGCGCGATCTCGGCGCGGCGCTGCGACTCGAGCGCGAAGGCGTCCACGTCGGCGCGCGAGAAGCCCTCGATCGTGGCGATGAGATCGGCGCTGATGCCCTGCGGCACCTGGAAGATCTTCTTGCGGAGCTCGAGGTTGTTGCCGTCGATGCCCGCTTCGTCCGAGCCCATCGGCACGCGCGACATGGACTCCACGCCGCCCGCGAGCACGAAGCCCTGGTGGCCCGAGGCGACGCCCATCGCGCCGAAGTTGATCGCCTGAAGGCCCGAGCCGCAGAAGCGGTTCACGGTGACGCCCGTCGTCTCGTCGGGAAGGCCCGCCGCGAGCACGGCGTTGCGCGCGATGCAGGCGCCCTGCTCCTTGGCCTGCGAGACGCAGCCCGCGACCACGTCGTCGACCTCGCGCGCGTCGATCTTCGTGCGCGCGATCACCTCGTTCAGCGTCTGCGCGAGCAGCTCCTGCGGGTGCACGCCGGAGAGCGCGCCCTTGCCCAGCTTCCCGCGCCCGCGCGCCGTGCGCGCTCCACCGATGATCCACGCGTTGCCCAATGCTGCCTCCGTCCGAGAGACGCGGAGCATAGCCGATGCACGGGTCGCTTCGATCGGGCCCGTCGCTGCGCGCGTCCCGTGCAGCGGAATGCACGCTCCGTGCATCGGACGACACGGGCCGCCGATTTCCCGCGAGAATTGGGTGGCGCGCGTGCTGCTTGCTCCGCGGCATGGGACATCGCGCTTCGCTCGTGGGGCTCCTCGCGCTCTTTCTCCTCTCCCCCGCGCTCGCGCGCGCACAGGTCGAGGCCGAGCCCGAGCAAGACGAGGACGCGCTCATCGAGCAGGACCGCGTGCTCTCGGGGCGCTGGCTCACGCTCAGCGGGCACGAGCCCGGGATCGCCGCGTTCCGGCAAGAGCTCCACGACCTCGACTACCGCTTGCGCGGTCGACGGAGGCCCGCCGATCTGCGCGGTCCCGGGATCGGGCTCATCGTTCCCGGTGCCCTCGGTCTCGTGGCCGGGCTGGGCCTCGTGCTCGCCGGTCTCTTGCAGCAGGGCGCACACGGGGTGGCCTGTGGGGTCGGCTCGCTGCCAGGGGGTGGCGGCTGCGGCAGCGGCCCCGACGACGGCCTCTACATCGCGGGGGGCGTGTCGATGGGCGTCGGCCTGCTCTCGCTCGCGATCGGTCTCGCCGTCGCCTTCGCGGGAAGCAGCGAGCGCCGCGCCTTCGCGCGACGTGACGAGATGCGCGAGGAGCTGCGCGCGTGGGTCAGCGTGACCCCCGTGCCGAGCGGCGGGGCCGTGATGCTCGGCGTTCCGTTCTGAGCGCGTCGAGATCCGTCGCGATGCGACGTGGGGTGCCGCTCGCTACGGCTCCGTGGGCTCGTGGCTCCAGCAGTCGGCGGCGCGGACGTCGGCGGCATGGATGGAGCCGGGGAACGCATCGAGGTACGAGGCCGCCTCGCGGTGCGCGCGGTCGGTCTCGCCGAGCTCGCAGAGGGTGGAGATGCGCAGGGCGAGGCGCTCCTCGCGGAGCTCGCCGCTCGGGAAGCGGCTCGCGTGCTCTTGCAGGAGCTGCATCGCGGTGGCGCCGTCATGGCGCTGCAGCGCGACGCGCGCGCGCGCGAGGAGCATCGTCTCGACGACGGCGGGATCCACCTCGGGGCTCGGCGCGACCTCCGGCGCGGGCGCCGCCGCGGTCGGAGTGGGGCGTCGCGGCAACGGGCTCGCTGCGATCGGCGCAGGCGCCGGCTCGATCACGGGCGCCGCGCTCGGCGCTTCTTCCGGCGGCGCGGGCTCGGCGACCGGCGCGCTCGGCGGCGCGCTCGTGACGGCGTGCGTCTCGCTCGGCTCGGCGATCTCGCTCGGAGCCGCTCTCTCTTCGTCGCCCGACGCCGGCGTCGCGCTCGGCGTGCGTGAAACGGCCACCACGCCGACCACCGAGGCGATCGCGATCGCGGCGACCACCGCCTTGGCCCCGAGGCCCATGCCGACCGCCGCGCCGCCGACGCCGGTCGCGCTCGCCGCGGTCGCCGCCGTCCCGCCCGCGGCGGCCTGCGCACCGGCCGCCGTTCCCGTCGTCACCGCGCTCGTCGCGATCGCGCCGAGCACCGCGCGCTTCAGGCGCGAGCGCTGCGCCTCGCTCGGCTCGAGCGCGGGCACGGCCGCGTCGATCAGCGAGCGGTCGATCGGATGGTCCTCTTCTTCGTGGCCGCTCATGCGTGCCTCCATTCGTCGCGGGCCCGGAGGCGCGCGAGGTGTTTCTCGTAGTCGCGGCGCGCCAGCCGCAGGCGCGAGTAGATCGTGCTGGTGTTCTCGCCGAGCGCCTGCGCGATCTCGGGCACCGGCAGCTGCTCGATCTCGGCGAGCACGAAGACCGTGCGCTGGTCCTCGTCCATCGCGTCGAGGATCTTGCCGAGCAGGACGGCGGCCTCGCGACGCGCCGCTTGCTCGTGCGGCCCCGTCTCGCGCTCGTCCTTCACGTCTTCCGGCAGCTCGTCGAGCCCGCCCTTGCGGCGATGGCGGCGGCGATGCGTCGAGACGACGCGCACGAGGATCTTCATGAGCCACGTGCGCACCTGCGCGCGCCCTTCGAACTCGGGCAGGCGACGGTGCACGACCACGAATACGTCCTGCAGCACGTCGTCGACGGCGTGCTCGGGAATGCCGAGCGCGCGCGCGCTCCGCCACAACGCGTCCACGTGCTGCTCGTAGACGGTGGCGAAGTCGGGCACCGGGACGCGCGGTCGCGTCTCCACCGGCACCTCCGGGCTGCTCTCCCGGACACTCACCTCACCCCACATTCGCTACGCCTCCGCACCCGACGGAAGTGACAGTGACCGGGGTGGCGCGGCTCCATCATGGAATCGCTGGGACGATTCTTCAGGGGACGCGCGCGATCAAGCCGAGGCCGAAGACCGTGGCGACGTCGTTCGCGCGAAACACGGGCGTGGTGGAGATGCCGGTGAGCACGAAGCTCGGGCGGAGCGTCGGGAAGTCGAGCTCGCCGAAGAGCACGACGCCGAGCTCGCGCAGGAAGAAGACGCGCGCTTCGGCGCCGATCGCGACGTCGACCGAGAGGGCGGTGCCTGCGCCGGGATGCACGACGCCGTAGCCGCGGCCCCACGTGGCGCCGACGTCGATGGCGACCGCGGGGACGAGCTCGACGGGCGCGAGCTCGAAGGCGTACGCCACGCGGAAGCGCCCCTGCGCGAGGCCGAAGTCGCCGCCGCGCGTGCTCGTGGTCTGCGCGCGCGACTCGGCGAGCACGGTGGCGCCGAGCGAGAGCTCCACACCCTCGATGCGCACGCCGGCGAGCACGAGGCCGCCGAAAGTCGGCTGGGGAAGAAGCCCCGCGCTGCCCACGAAGAGCGCCTCGGCGACGAAGGAGATCGCGGGAGGCGGGGACGGCGGGGAAGAAGAGGAAGCGGCAGAAGGCGGGCTCTGATCCGCGAGATGGGGCGGTGGCTCCTCGTCTCGAATCGGGATCGCGGGCTCGGTGACGACGTCGGCCTCGGTCTCGACCTCGGCCTCGGTCTCGACCTGACTCTCGGTCTCGCCGGGGTCCACGGCTTCCGGTGTCCCCTCGGCCTGGGCCTGGACGGCGCGCTCGGCGGCCGTGGGGTCGATCACCATCGCGATCACCAGCGCCACGGTGCTCGAGAGCGCGTCGCACGATCGCCCGTGCAGCGTCCGGATCGCGCTCGATCCGTCGCGCACGATCTCGACGCGCGCCTCGAGGCTCGGCTCGGCGCCGGCGATCGTGACGCGCGCCGTCACGCCCGCGCTCGGCGCCCGCACCAGCGCGCCGACGCGCCGCTCGAGCTCGCCTTCGTCGGGGCAGTCGGGGGGCGCGGCCTCGAGCGTCACGACGTGAGAGGTCTCGGCCCCCTGCGCGGCCACGGGCGACGACGCGAGCGCGATCCCGAGCGCGACCGCGGTCGCGAGCGTGCGTACGAGCCCCATTTCCCACGCGAACATGCCAGGCGGCGCCCATCGAGGCGAGCGTGGGAAGAGTCGCCCGCATCTTTTCGTGATGGGCCCGCCCGTGACCGGTGACTGATCCGAACGACGGTGGGTGCACGGGACGCGGGGGGATGCCGCGCGCTCTCGGCCTCGCCATGCTTCGGAGGCTTTCGATCATGACCTTCTCGCAAAAGACGCGATGTACCTCTCTCGCGGCCTCGAGCCGCTGGGCTCTCGTGCTCACGCTCGCGTGGCCCGTCCTGCTCGGCGCGCGCGGCTGTGAGCCCGATCCGGTGCCGATCGGCGGCGACGAGTGCGACCCCTCGGCCTGCGGGCCCGAGCTCGGGCTGCCCACGATCATGTGCTCCGACGGCTCGACCGGCGGCAACACCGGCCGCTGCATCGCGCAGGGCGATCCGACGACGTGCAGCTGGGAGGTGCGCCAGTGCCCACCGGTCGCGTGCACGCCGATGGACTGCGGCCCCATCCCGCCCGTCGTCCCCGGCACGATCGTCTCGTGCGAGCGCGTCGCCGACGGCACCTGCCAGTGGGTCGGCCAGACGAACCCGACGTGCGACGATCCGATGGCGTGCGGCCCGCTCCCCGGGATCGGTTCCTGGGTGTGCGCGGACGGCTCGCCCGGCGGCTTCACGGGTCAGTGCGTGGCCTCGCCCGACGGGACCTGTGGCTGGGAGATCCGCGCGTGTGATCCCGTGAGCGAGTGCACGCTCGCGGACTGCGGCCCGATGCCCGGCTCGCCCGCGATCCTCTGCGCCGACGGCTCCGTCGGCGGCAACACCGGTCGCTGCCTGCGCGACGCGATGGGCAACTGCGGCTGGGAGCAGCGCTCGTGCCCGACCGATCCGACCGTCTGCGACGGCATCACCGGACACGCGTGCGCGATGGGCGAGGTCTGCATCCACGCGGCCGGCACGTGCGGCGCGGCCGACGCGGGCGGCAGCTGCATCGTGCCGCCTCAGGCGTGCACCGAGGAGTGGGCGCCGGTCTGCGGCTGCGACGGCCACACCTACTCGAACGCGTGCCACGCGTTCGGTAGCGGCGTGTCGATCGATCACGACGGGGAGTGCGGCGGCTCCACGACGGCGTGCGGCGGCCTCGGCGGCTTCGGCTGCCCCATGGGCCAGTACTGCGACTACGCGATCGACGCGAGCGGCGTCGCGTGTGGCGCGGCCGACGGTACCGGTCAGTGCCGCGACATGCCGACGGCGTGTCAGGAGATCTACGCGCCGGTCTGCGGCTGCGACGGCCAGACCTACGACAACGCGTGCACGGCAGCGGGCGCGGGCGTGAGCGTTGCGCACGACGGCACGTGTGCCTCGGGCGGCGGCAGCTGCGGCGGTTTCTTGGGCGGCACGTGCCCGTCGGGTGAGTTCTGCAACATCCCGGTCGACCACGCGGGCGTCTCGTGCGGTGCGGCCGATCAGCCGGGCCAGTGCACGCCGATCCCGCTCGCGTGCCCCGACGTCGTGGCGCCGGTCTGTGGCTGCAACGGCGTCACGTACTTCAACGCCTGCGAGGCCGCGGCCGGCGGCGTGAGCGTGTCGCACGAAGGCGCCTGCTGAGCGCGCGAGCGCCCGCGAGAGGAAAGAGAGCGGACGCTGCCTCGTGCGGCGCCCGCTCTCTGCTTTCCGTCACCTCAGGACGAGGCCTCGAGCAGTCGCGTGAGCGCGGCGATGGGGTCGCGCACGGATCGATCGACGCTCAGGGCGTGCGCCGCGACGATCACGGCGGCTCGCTCGCGATGCACCGCGGTCGAGGCCGCGAGCGCGAGCAGCTCGCTGTCGCCCGCGAGGCTGAGCTCGCCGTCCTCCAGCACGACGAGAGGCGCGCTCCGCTCGGGCGCGACCACGACCGGCGCGTCACGCCCGGCCTCCGAGAGTCGGGCGTGCGCGCGCACCGAGAGCGGCGCGACCGGCCCGCTCGCGATCGACGCGCTCGCCGTGAGCGCGACCTTCGCCGCCGACACCGAGGCCTTCTTCTTCGGCTTCGCCCGCGGCTTCTCGTCGCTCTTCTTCGGCGTCTTCTTCTCTGCGGCAGGAGCCGGCGGCTCCGGAGTCGCCCGCGGCGGTGGCGGTGGCGGGATCGAGCCATCCGCACGGCGCACACCGAGCGCGAGCGCGAGCGCATCCGAGCGCGAGAGCAGGCGCGATCCGAGCGCGAGGACGAGGCGCTGCGCCGCGAGCGAGCCGTCGACGACGAAGAGCGGATGGCGTGCGAGCGCCGCGTGCTGGTCGTCCTCGTCGGGGGCGAGCGCCACCACCGTCGAAGACTTGCCGAGCACGTCCACCAGCTCGCCGACCGTCGCGAGCCCGCGCCGCCCGAAGGGGAGGGCGATGTCCCGGCGGATCTCGGGGGCACGGCCGAAGCCGAGCGATGCGCCGTGCACCACGTGCGCGAGATCGAGATCGGCATCGAGGCTCGCGCGGGCGCCGAGGCGCTCGGTGAGACGCGCGAGCAACGCGACGTAGGCGTGGCGCGCCACCACGTCGAGGCTCGTCGCCGCCTGCTGCGCGTCGTCGCCGTAGAGCACGACCGTGCCGACGAGCGGCACGTCCTCGGGGTCGCGCTTGGGTGCCGTCGCGCGCAGCGTCCGTAGCGGTGCGCGGTCGGGATCGTCCACGTCGCGATCGACGACCACCACGCCCTCGTCTTCCGCGAGGTCGATGGAGCCGAGCGAGAGCCTTCCGCGGATCGCTCGCGTCTTGGGGATCGGCATCGCGCCGCTCGCCTCCGCGTCGAGCACGAAGACCGGCATCGGAGTGCGCGGCGTGGGGATCGACTCCATCACGAGCTCTTCGCCGAGCGAGACGACGAGCGCCTGGATCGCCGTGAGCGCCGCGTTGCGCTCGGCGCCGCTGAACGTGCGGTTCGGTCGCAGCGCCGGCGAGCGCACGCGCGCCAGCACCGGGAGGGCGCCCGGGGGCTCCGTCGTGCCGAGGAGCTGCTCCCCCAGCGCGAGCACCAGCGCGCGCTCGTCCGCGTGAGCGGGCGCGAGCGCCGCGACCATCACCTCGCCCTCGCGCGCGCGAGAGACCGTCCGCGTGGCGAGCGCCCACGCGCGCTCCTCGCCCTCGAGCGCGACCGAGGTCATCGGCGGCCTGGCGCGGTTCGCGCGCGCCTCGCGATCGAGCTCCAGCTCCTCCTTCGCGTCCACGACGCGGATCGCGCGACCGAGCGCGCGCGCGTGGGCCTCCGAGAGGCGCAGCGCGATGCGCTCCGGATCGAGCGGCACGAGCGTGCAGCTCGGGTCGCGCACGACCCAGAGCGCGCCGAAGCGCTCGACCTGACGGCGCAGATCGTCGAACGAGGCGCGCGCGCCGGCGGTGGTCGGGAACAAGCGCACGCCGCCGAGCCGCTCGAGGTGCGTCTTGCCGCCGAGCAGGGCTGCATCGCGCTGGGCCTCGAGCGCCCACTCGGGCGCGGCGTCGAGCGCGTTCTCGTCGGTGAGCCGCCGCAGGAGCTGCGCGAGCACGAGCGTGAGCGCGCGCTCGACCTCGTCGCGTCGCGCGCCGAGCCCGCGTCGGCCGCTGATGACGGGCGAGGCGACTGCGGCCTCGAACGAGGGCACGAGCTCGAAGCGCTCTTCGCGCTGGGGGCGCCCGGCGTCGAAGAAGCGCACCAGCGAGGGCGCCTCGCGCACGAGACCGATCGTCCCGATGCCGAGCACCTTGCGCACGAGGGCCGGATCGCTGGTGCTCTCCGCGAGCTCCTCGATCGGGCGCGCGAGCGAGGGCTCGTGCCCTCTGCGCAGCGCGGGCCGCTCGACGAGCCCGCGGGCGGCGCGTCGGGCGGCGTGGAGCGCGCGCACGTCGTCGGTGACGTCGACGAGCGTCGCGCCGGCGATCGTCTCGAGCAGCGCTCGTCGCTCGTCGCCTTCCTCCCACGACAGGATGGGCAGCGGCCGGTCGAGGGGCGTCGGTGTCTCGTCCTCGGTGGGGTCGAGCGCTGCGATCGCGTCCGTCACGTAGGCGAGATCCTCGTCGCGCGTGGCGTCCTCGATCGAGACCGGCGGGCCGCGATCGGTGGCGAGCGTCGGTAGCGCGGCGAGCGTGCGCATCATCGCGCCGACCTCGCCGCGCCGGCGCCCTCCACCCACGAGGCGCCGTACGAGGAGGGTCACGGCCTCGTCGCCGAAGAGCGATGCGGGACGCTCGCGGACGACGAGGGCCGCGAGCTGGCGCGCGCTCGAGAGCAGCGCCCCGCGCACGCGAGGCACGCCGAGCGCCGAGTGCAGCTTCTCGGCGCGCTCGTCGAGCAAGCGCGGCTCGACGTCGACCTTCGCCGCGAGGTGCGGCGGGAGCTCGTCGTCCTCGAGCTCCACGAACGCGCGCCGCCCCACGAGGATCGCGACGTGCGACGCGTTCCGGCTCGGGCGAAAGCCGAGCACGCCCGTGAGGCCGTCGCCCAGCACGCGCACCGTCGGGGTCGCGCCCCACGGATCGAGGCTCTGCTCCGGCCCGCGCGCGATCCGCGCGAGCTTCGTGTCGCGCTGGTGCTGCGCGATCGCGCTCTCGATCCTCTGCGTCGCGTCCGTCGTGCCCGCCCCGCCGACGAGCGCCGCGAGCCCCTCCGCTTCTTCGCGCGAGCCGTCGAGCGCGATGAGCGCGAGGCCCGTCTCGGTGGGCTCCTTGCGCGTCGCGTACGCGATCTTGCCGCCGCCCGCCTCGCGCAGGGCCTCGCCCGTGAGCCGCGCGCCGCTCCAGCCCGGGAAGATCGGCAGCTTCGCGACCGCGGCGCGCGCGTCCGGTGAGAGCGGCGCCTCGAACGAGCGCACCTCGCGCAGCACCGAGCGCACGATGGCCGCGTCGTCGAGCGGGACCTCGTGCGTGAGCCCGGGCACCTCCTCGCCGAGCCACGCGCGCACGATCTCGCGCGCCAGGCGCGCCGACGCATGCCGTCCGCCGAAGTCTTGCTCGAGCCGGCTCCACGCCACGCTCGACGGCGCCCAGCTCGCGTCGGGAACGAGGTCGTCGTCGTCGACCACCACGACCGTCGGCGTGTGCCCCAGCGTCGCCGGATGCAGGCCCAGGCGGCGCCCCACGTGGAACGCCTCGATGCCGCTCGCGCCCTCGGTCCACGCCAGGATCCACCGGCGCCCGGGCGATTCTCGATCGATCGCGACGCGCGCGCTCCCGCCGAGCGTCGCCGAGATCGCGCGCAGCGGCCCGGGCCGTCCGAGAAAGCGCCCGTAGTCGACGAGCGGCACGCGCGGTAGCGCGATCGAGAGCGCCGTCCGCTCGGCGTCGCTCAGCGCCAGCACGGGCCGGCCCGCCGGGGAGCGCGGGGGCGCCGGCTTGCCGCGCTCGATCACGCCGATCGCCTCGCCGCGCGCGAGGTCCACGAGCCCGTGCCGCGTGCCGCGCACGTCGGGCCAGACCGGCGCGTGCCCGAGCGGGCTGCCGAGCAGGATCTCGCGGGCCTTCTCGGCCTCGCGCGCGACCAGGGTGAGCGTCGCTTGGCGCACGGCCGCGAGCGCGCGCGGATCGGCCTGCGCGGAAGAGCTCTCGACGAGCTCCTTCGCGATCGCCTCGCACGCGGCGCGCGTGGCGGCCTCGACCGCATCGAGCACGGCCGCCGTCGTCTCGTCGCCCACGGCGGCGTCGAACCGCGGCGTCGGCACGAGGGCGTCGCTCTGCACGACGATCTCGATCCCGACCTCGGCCTTCGCGTGCCGGACTTCGAGGGGGCGCCCCTCGCGCCGCAGCTCGAGCGTCCGCTCGTTCCCGGGCACGCCGATCGCGATCTCGCCCTCGATCGGGAAGCGGCGGCTCGGGTGGGGGCCCGCGTCCGCGGGGAGCGGCACGCAGCGGAAGGCCTGGTCGCGCCGGCGCGCGAGAGACGGCAGGGCGGGCTGGCGGCGCCATCGCGCCTGCTGCGCCACGGCCTCGCGCGCCGTCTGGATCGCGAGCTCGGCCGAAGGCGGCGGCACGTCGCCGAAGAGAAGGTGCGTCGGATCGCCGGGCGGCGCCGCGAGCAGGTCGCCCACCCACGCGGCGAGCTCGCGCTCGGCGAAGAGGGCGCCGTAATGGACGCTCCCGTCGGCGCCCGCGCGGAACAGCTCACGCACGCTGCGCCGCCGTCCCACCGCGTCGAAGAGCAGCTTCGCGTCGAAGAGCGGCGCGAGCGCGCTGGCGAGCCCGGCCGGGCCCACGACGAGGCGCGCGCGATGGCTCGGGCCCGCGACCTCGGAGGCGAGCAGCGAGATGCCGAGCGCGCGGAGCCACGAGAGGCGCCCCGGATCGGACGCCTCGTCGATCGCGGTGGCGAGCCGCGCGATCAAGGGGCCGAGCGCCTCTTGCCCGGCCGCGAGCGCGTCGGCCGCGTCCGCATCGTCCCACCGCACGGCCGAGCGCGCCGCGTTCGTCGGCAGGCGCTCGCGGTCGACGCGGTAGAGAAGAGGCACGAGCGCCGGCGCCGCCGACCCGAGCCCCGAGGTCCAGGGCTCGCGCGAGAGCACGACGCCGCGCTCGGAGGCCTCGAGCACCGCGCCCGCGCGCCCCGGGCGCGGCAGCGCGAGCGCCACCCAGCCGCCGCCGGGAACGGGCTCGCTCAGCACGATCGAGGCGTCGGCCGCGAGCGGTATGCCCGCCACCGTGAGCGGGACGGCGACCTCGCGCGCCGCGTCGCGCACCATCCGCAGCTCGCGCGGCTCCTCGCCGATCGCCCAGCGCGCGAGCACGCCGAGGCCGAGCACGGCGCGCACGTGCACCACGAGCCCGCGCGCGATCCGCGGCGCGCTCGACGGAGGCAGCGCGCTCTCGAGCCGCAGCTCGCGCAGCCCCGTCGCGACGCCGGTCTCGTCCTCCACCGTGAGCAGACGCGGCGTGAAGCGCGCACGGCGGCTCCCGCCCTCCTCGATCAGGAACACGTCGACGTGGTGCGTGGTGCTCGCCTCGCCTCGCCGCCCGAGCGCCGCGTTCACGCCGATCGCCAGCAGCCGCAGCGCGCGCGCCTGCGGATCGGTCCCCGGATCGACGAGCTCCTCGAAGAGCGCGAGCAGTCGCTCGCCCTCGGGCGGCTCGCACGCGATCGACACGAAGACGTCGCCGCCGCTGCCGTCGACGGCGATCGAGCTCGCGCCGGGGAACGAGGCGCCCGCGCGCACCACCTCGAGCACCCACGCGAAGGGATCGGCGAGCTGGTAGCTGCGCAGCTTGGCGACGGCGCGGGCGGCATCGACGCGCAGCTTGCCGCCCGAGACGCGCACGCCGCTGCCGGGCCGGGCGCGGCTCACGCGCGACCTCGCTGGGCGAAGAGCGAGCGGATCGAGAGCTCGGTGAGCGCGCTCATCCGCTCCACGCTCGCGAGCTCGCGCTCGTGGAGCACGGCGCGCGCGAGCGCGTCGGCGGCGAGCACGGCGTCCGGATGTGCACGCGCGGCCACGGCGAGCGGATGCGTGCGCGCGAGCGCGAGCGGCGGGCGGAGCGCGAGCCGGAACGGATCGGCCTCGCGGCCGGGCGGGAGCGCGAGCTCGGGCCCTTCGCTCGCGCGCGCGAACGAGAGCCGCAGATCCTGGCCGACGACGTCGACCCACGTGACGCGCGAGGGCTTTCGGTGGGCGACGCCGAGCGCATGCGCGACGCGCTCGGCGAGCTCGTGGTCGCGCGGATCGAGCGCCTCGTTCGGCACCGGCACGAGCGCCGAATGGACGCCGCGCGGATCGGCCACGGTGTGGCCCATCGCGGCGAGCAGCGCGCGCAGCGTCTCGCGCTCCTCGGGGCTCTTGGCCATCGAGGCGTCCACCACGCCCGTGCCCATCGACGCGAGCACGTCGGTGAGCGCATCGCGCTCGCTCGCGATCAGGAGCACCTGGAGCCGCGGGATGCCGCGCCCGAGGCGCGAGCCCTTCAGCGGCGAGACGAGCGGCACCGCGATCTCGTCCGGATCGATCGCGAGCTCGGCCGCGCGCATGGCGCGGACCAGCGTGATCCAGCGGCCTCCGGCGATGGGATCGCCCTCGAGGTGCGCGCGCGCAGCCTCGTCGATCGCGTCGAGCACCTCTTTCCGGAGCGGCTCCGCGATCGCGTGATCGACGAGCGCGACGGCGCGCGCGTGGGCCTCGTCGAGGCGCACGTCCTCGCGCGAGAGCGTGTGCGAGAGGTGCGGGCTGACGACCTTGAAGGCGATCGCCGCGCGCGTGCCGCGGCCCCGCGACTCGTGCAGCAGGAGCCCGCGGTTGTAGAACGCCGCCAGGCGCGCCTCTTCGGGCACGAGCGCGACGAGCGCCTCGGCGACGTCGTCGTGCGAGCGGATCCGGACGTCGACCAGCGCGCCCTCGATCGCGAGCGCACCGTCGATCCGCCGCTCGAGGCTCGGCTCGGCGCCCGTGGCGCGCACGACCGTCAGCTGGATCGGCACGCTCGCGTGCCCGCACCAGCGCGCGAGCGCGGCCTCGCTTCGCTGCACGAGCTCTGCGCCGTCGCCCTCGATGGGCACGTGCAGCGTGACGGTGGTGCCGCGCGTGCCGCCCGGCTCGCGATAGAGATCGTAGGTGCGGTCGGGGTGCAGCTGCAGCACGTGCCGCGGGCCCTCGCCCGTGCAGCTCGAGACGGACACGAGCGCGGGCTCCATCGCGAGCACCGAGACGAAGCCGATGCCGAACTTGCCGATCGTGCCTTCTTGGCCCTCTTTCGTGGAGCGGAAGAGCACGACGAGGTCTTCTTCGAGGACCTCCTGCGTCATGCCGCAGCCGTCGTCGGTCACGCTCACGCGCGCTTCGTGCCGCCCGCCCTCGCTCGAGAGCACGATGCGCACGCCGATGCTCGTCGCGCCGGCGTCGATCGAGTTCTGCACGAGCTCGCGATAGAACGCGAACGGGTCGGCGAACTGCCGGACGAGATCGTCGACGAGGCCGTCGCCCTCGCCGGCCCGAGCTTCCGCGCGCCCTCCGTCGCGGTAAGGGCCGCTCGGGCCCCCGCCCTGCGGCTTGCCTTTCTTCTTCTTCGCGGCGCCGCTCCCGCTCATCGCCCGCGCTCGGCCGCCGCCGCCGCCCGCTCGGCGAGGACGGCCACGACCACGGCCTGCACGCTCCGCGCGTCGAGCCCGCCGAGGTGGCCGAGCTGGTCGACGAGCTTGGGCAGGCCCGCGCGCAAGAGGCGCGGGTGCGTGATGGGGCACTCGAGGCTTCCGTCGTGCACGCGCGCGAGCACGCGGCGCAGATCTTCGGTGCTGACCAGCGTGAGACCCGTGCCGCCGAACTTCATGGCGCACGTTCTAACAGAACGCGCGGAGCGCATGGGCGGCTGACAACTTGTCAGACGAAGCGCTCTCGATCGGCCGATGGCTGCCAGGTTGTCGATCGAGACGGGGGAGCCCGGGGTCGCTATCGCGCACGATCCGTGCACGAATTCGTGGACCGTCGCGATCTTTCGAGGTAGGCACGGCCGTTGCTCAAACACCCCCCCGGAGACGCGGGGCTCGTCCTGGAATTTCCAGGGCGAACCGAGCGACGGGCGGTAGCGAAACGGTGGCCACGGTAACGAGCACGCGGCAGGCGCTTCCTCGGGTTGCGATCGTCCTCGCGACCTTGAGCACGACCGGCTTGTTGGCAGCGCAGGGGACGACGCAGCTCGTCGCCTCGACGTTCCTCGACGTCCCGGTGGACGTGCCGCCGGCGCCGCCGCCGCCGCCGGGCGCGGTCACGCAGCACGTGCGCGACGGTCATCCGCTGCTCGCGCACCAGATCTTCGACTCGCACCTCGACAACCCGATGGAGTGGGACGTGCCGGTCGTCGCGGTCGAGCCGGGCGAGGAACAGGGCGACGAAGCCCCGCCGCCGCCGCAGACCGAGTGGCACGACGGCGATCCCCAGCCGCCGCCCTGCGACGGCTCGATCCGCCTCGTCGCCTCCTACGTGCGCCGCGGCCAGCCCGAGCAGTCGTTCGCCGCGATCACTGGGTCCACCGGCAGCTCGCTCCTCTATCGCTCGGGCATGACGGTCGACGAGCGCAACGTCGTCGCCATCCAGCCCGGCTTCGTGGTGCTGCGCCCCTCGAGCGGCCAGCTCTGCTCGATCGGCCTGTTCGGCGATGCGCCTGCGGTCGCCACGGCGCGCCCGGCGCCCCTGCCCGTCGTCGCGCCGCCGCCCGACGCCGGCGGGGGCGATGCCGCGCTCGGCATCACGGCCGCCGAGATGGAGCAGAACATCCAGCAGATCAGCGAGACGAGCTACTCGATCAACCGCACGCTCGTCGATCGCCTGCTCGCCAACCAGGCCGCGCTCATGAGCGCCGCGCGCGTGATCCCGCACGAAGAGGACGGGCACGTCGTCGGCGTGAAGATCTACGGCATCCGCCGCTCGAGCCTGCTCGGCCACCTCGGCATCCAGAACGGCGACATGCTCCGCACGCTCAACGGCTACGACCTCACGGACCCGACGGCCGTGCTCGACGCCTACAGCCGCCTGCGCACCGCCGACTCGCTCTCGGTCAGCATCGTGCGCCGCGGCGCGCCCGTGACCGTCGACTACGCCATCCACTGATCGAACGAACGCTTCGCCCGACTCGACCCGACCCGACGGAACCAACGCCCTCATGAAGCTCAAGGTCGCGCTCCCCATCTTGCTCACGTCCGCGTCGGTGATGATCTCCGGCTTGGCTTCGTACGCGCTCTCCACGGCGTCCGCGCAGCCTCCGATCGTCTTGCCGCAGCCTCCGACGCCGCCCGCCACGGGCACCGGCGGCGGCGACTCGACGAAGGTCACGCCCTTCCGCACGGGCCTCGAGGACACCGACACCACCACCACGCCGCCCGGCGCGCGCGTCTCGTTCAACCTCGAGGACGCCGACCTGCCGGACCTCGTGCGCATCGTCGCGCGCATCACCGGCAAGCGCTTCATCCTCCCGAGCAAGGCGCGCTCGATCAAGGCGACCGTCTACTCGCCGACCGACGTCACGGCGGCCGAGGCCTACCAGGCGTTCCTCTCCATCCTCGATCTGAACGGCCTCACGCTCGAGCCGAGCGGCCGCTACTACAAGATCGTCGAGACGGCGGGCTCCGAGGCGCGCGTGCTGCCCTTCTACGGCGACGGGCAGGCGATGCCGGCCGACGATCGCTTCGTCACGCGCATGCACCGGCTCGAGCACGTCTCGGCCGAGGACGTCGCGACGCTGCTCGGTCACTTCAAGAGCGCCGAGGGCGCCGTCACCGCGTACGCGCCGACCAACACGCTCATCATCACCGACACCGCCGCGAACGTGCGGCGGATGCTCTCCATCATCGCCGAGGTCGACATCGCGCGGACGGGCGAGCAGATCTGGATCGAGCCGATCCACTACGCCGTCGCGAGTGATCTCGTCGAGACGCTCACCGAGATGTTCCCACCCGAAGAGGGCGAGGGCGGCGGCGGCGCGACCAAGAGCGGTGGCGGCGCACGACCTCCACGGCCCGGCAAAGCTCCCGTCACGCGCGAGCCGGAGGCGAGCGCCGATGGCGCGCAGAGCGGCACCGTCGGATCGTCCGGCGGCGGCGAGGCGCGCGTCGGCAACATCCTCGCCGACGAGCGCACCAACTCGGTGATCATCATCGCCACCGAGCGCGCGTACCTGCAGATCCTCGAGGCGATCCGCATCCTCGACGTGCCGGTCGACGACGAAGGCTCCGTGCACGTCTACGAGCTGCAGTACGCCGACGCCGAGAACATGGCCGACGTGCTGAGCTCGCTCGTGGGCGGTGGCGGAGGCAGCGGCGGATCGAGCGCGACGAAGTCGGCCGACGGCGCGAGCAGCGGCTCGATCACCGGCGGCGACGTGGGCATCCAAGCCTACAAGGAGACGAACTCGCTGATCATCACGGCGTCGCAGAGCGACTACGCCGCGTTGAGACGCGTGCTCGAAGAGCTCGACATCCCCCCGAGACAGGTCTTCATCGAGGCCGTGATCATGGAGCTCCAGGTGCAACGCACCGGGCGCCTCGGCCTCAACTTCCACGGCGGCTTGCAGGATCCGTCGTTCCCCGAGGGCCAGGGCTTCTCCGTCCTCGGCTTCGGCGCGAGCACCTCGCTCGGCATCGGCACGCCGGCGATGCTCGCCGGCGACACGCTCACCGGCCTCGCGCTCGGCGTGCGCGGCCCGACCGTGACGCCCGTGCCGGGCCTCTCGATCCCGAGCTTCGGCGCGATCCTCACCGCGATCGCCACGAGCTCCGACGTCGACGTGCTCGCGACGCCGCACCTGCTCGCGATGGACAACATCGAGGCCGAGATCACGGTCGGCTCGAACATCCCGCTCCAACAGAACGGCATCGGTGGTCTCGGCGCGCTCGGCGGCCTCGGCGGCTTGGGCGCGCTCGGCGGCCTCACGGGCCAGACGGGCGCCACCGGTACCGGCGCGCTCGGCGCGCTCGGCGCGCTCGGTGGCCTCGCGGGCGGCCTCGGCGGCGCGGGCGCGCTCGGCGGCGGCCTCGGCGGCGCGGGCGGTCGTCAGAACGTCGGCACCACGATCCGCATCACGCCGCACATCAACGACGCTGGCGAGATCCGTCTCGAGATCGAGGAGGAGATCTCCGAGGCCGGCGCGCCGCAGGGCTCCCTCGGCGTCGTGCCCATCCAGCAGCGCGTCGCCAAGACGCAGGTGCTCGTGCGCGATCAGCAGACCGTCGTCATCGGCGGCCTCATGCGCGACCGCGTGGCGACGACCGAGGACAAGATCCCGATCCTCGGCGACATCCCGATCCTCGGCGCGCTCTTCCGGCGCGAGTCGCGCACCACCGAGAAGACGAACCTGCTGCTGTTCCTCACGCCCTACATCATCCGCAGCGCGGAGGACCTGCGCTCGATCTTCGAGCGGAAGATGCGCGAGCGACAGGAGTTCCTCGACCGCTACTTCGTGTTCGGCGATCACGACTACGAGCCGGTGCTCGACTTCTCGAGAACGAGAGGTCTCGTGTTGGAGATCTTCAACGAGCTCGACGCGATCGACGAAGAGAGAGAGCTCGCGGAGGAGCTCGCTGCCGAGCCACCTCCCGATCACCGCTCGCGCGCTCCTCTCGGGGAGGCCGAGCCCTACGATCCAGCCGAAGGCGATCTCGTGATCTCGCCCGATGGCGAAGAGACGGTGCGCGGCACCGTGATCGAAGGCGACGCGCCTCAGCAGTGACGACGAGCGAGACGAGCACGAGGAAGTAGAGGAACGACGTGGACGCGCAGCGGTACGTGGGAGAGATCTTGGTGAGGCGTGGCGCCATCCCGGCGGACCGCCTCGAGGATCTCTTGCGCACGGCCGGCGAGCGCGACGCGTCGATCCTCGACGTGCTCGCGGCCAACCGCGAGACCGATGGCGCCACGATCGTGCGCGCGCTCGCCGACGAGGTGGGGATCCCCTTCGTCGACAAGATCAAGAACGACGAGGTCCCGGCGAACCTCGTCGAGCAGATTCCGATCAGCTTCGCGCGCCAGCACCGCCTGCTGGGCCTGGCCGAGGAGGGCGAGCGCGGGCCGATCCGCGTGGCGGTGTCGAACCCGCTCGATCCGGCGCCGCTCGACGATCTGCGCGCGCTGCTCGGGCGCGAGTGCATCCCGGTGGCGGCGGCCTCCGAGACGATCGAGGACGCGATCAACCGCGTCTACGAGCGCAAGGACGAGACGGCCCTCGCCGAGGCGAAGGAAGGCGAGGAGGTCGAGGAGCTCCAAGACCTGCTCGACATGACGGACGAAGCGCCCGTCATCCGCTGGGTCAACAACCTCTTCTACACGGCGTCGCAGCAGCGCGCGTCCGACATCCACATCGAGCCGAGCGAGAAGGAGGTCGTCGTCCGCTACCGGATCGACGGCAACCTCGTGCCCGTGAAGACCGCGCACCGCGGCTTCCTCAAGTCGATCGTCTCGCGCGTGAAGATCGAGGCGAACCTGAACATCGCCGAGACGCGCCTGCCGCAGGACGGCCGCATCACCAAGAAGATCCAGGGCCGCATGATCGACGTGCGTGTCTCGACGATCCCGCAGGTGAAGGGCGAGCGCATCGTCATGCGCTTGCTCGACAAGGAGAAGGTCCTCCTCGACCTCACCGATCTCGGCTACGCGGGCGCCCAGCTCGACACGATCCAGCACCTCATCACGCGCCCGAACGGCATCCTCCTCGTCACGGGCCCCACCGGCAGTGGCAAGACGACGACGCTCTACGCGGCGCTCTCGCGCATCAACACGCCGGACCTCAACATCCTCACCGCCGAGGATCCGGTCGAGTACGAGCTCAAGGGCATCGGCCAGATGCACGTGCAGCCGAAGATCGGCCTCACGTTCGCCGCCGCGCTGCGCGCCTTCCTCCGCCAGGATCCGGACGTGATCATGGTCGGCGAGATCCGCGACCACGAGACGGCGGAGATCGCCATCCACGCCTCGCTCACCGGCCACCTCGTGCTCAGCACGATCCACACGAACGACGCGGCTGGCGCGATCACTCGCCTCGGCGAGATGGGCGTGGAGCACTACCTCATCACGAGCTCGCTGCTCGCGGTGATCGCACAGCGCCTCGTGCGGCGCCTCTGCCCCAAGTGCCGGCGGCCCTACGAGCCGACCGACAACGACCTGCGCCAGCTCGGCGTCGAGCGCAGCAAGATCGGCGAGCTCCTGTCGAAGAGCGGCGTGCAGTCGTTCCGCGGCATGAACGACCAGGACGACGTCGTGCCGGATCTCTCCGCCGAGCTCGAGGAGGCCGGGCAGGGCGAGTGGAGCCCCGAGCCCACCGTCGTGCGTGCGCCTCCGACCGCGCCCGGGAACAAGAGCGCCCTTCGTCCCGTCTTCTATCATCCGGTGGGCTGCGAGGACTGCAGCGGCACCGGCTACCGCGGCCGCGTCGCGATCGCGGAGATCCTCATCATCGACGACCCGGTCCGTCGCGAGATCCTCAACAAGAGCGACGCCGGGCAGGTGACGCGCGTCGCGCAGTCGCGCGGCATGCGCACGCTCCGCGAGGACGGCGCACGCATGGTGCTGAGCGGCGTCACGAGTCTCGAGGAAGTGCTCGCCGCGACGCAGGCCGGCGAGGTCGAGTAGCTCGGTCTCGAGCAGCGAGAAGGAAGCGCAGCCATGGCCGTCTTCGAATGGCGCGGGCTCAATCCCGCGGGGCGTGAGGTGAAGGGGGTCCGCGACGCGGACAACCCGAAGGCGCTGCGCAACCTGCTCAAGCGCGACGGCATCTTGATGACGGCTGCGCTCGAGCAGTCGGTGGCCAAGAAGCAGAGCGCGCGCAACGTCGACTTCGGCCGCTACTTCCGGCGCGTGTCGGTGCTCGATCTGTCGATGATGACGCGGCAGTTCGCGACGCTGCTCAAGAGCGGCGTGCCGCTCGTCGAGTCGATGAGCGCGCTCATCGACCAGATGGAGAACGAGGAGCTCAAGAACGCGCTGACCGAGACGCGCGATCGCGTGAACGAAGGCAGCTCGCTCCACGACGCGCTGCGCAAGCACGAGAAGATCTTCCCGGCCCTCTACGTGAACATGGTCGAGGCGGGCGAGGCGTCGGGCACCCTCGAGGTCGTCCTCGCGCGCCTCGCGGACTTCCTCGAAGCGCAGAGCAAGCTCAACAACAAGGTCGTCGCGGCGCTCGCCTATCCCGCGTTCATGGCGCTCATGGGCATGCTCACCGTCACCATCATGATGGTGATGGTCGTCCCGCGCGTGACGAGCATCTTCGAGGACTTCGCCCACGCGCTGCCCTGGTACACGCGGCTGCTCATCTTCATGAGCAACGTCTTCACGGGCTATTGGTACCTGCTCATCGGCGGCACGGCGCTGATCGTCTACTCGTTCCGGCGCTGGCGGGCGACGCCCGACGGTCGGGCGCGCTGGGATCGTTTCGTCCTCACCGTGCCGGCCTTCGGCAAGCTCCTCATGATGGTCGCGGTCGCTCGCTTCGCCCGCACGCTCGCGACCCTGCTCAAGAGCGGCGTGCCGCTGCTCCGCGCGATGGAGATCACGCGCAACGTGCTCGGCAACGTCGAGCTGATGCGCATCGTCGAGGAGGCCGGCCAGTCGATCCGCGAGGGCGAGAGCATCGCCGCGCCGCTCAAGCGGAGCGGCAAGTTCCCGCCGATCGTCACGCACATGATCGCGATCGGCGAGCGCTCGGGCCAGCTCGAGGAGATGCTCGAGAACGTCGCCATCGCCTACGACGCGCAGGTCGAGACGCGCGTGCAGACGCTGACCGCGCTGCTCGAGCCGATGATGATCGTGGTGATGGGCGGCATCTCCGGCTCGATCGCGTTCGCCATCCTCATGCCGCTGATGCAGATCAACGAGTTCGTCGAGTAGGACGATGGCGCGCACGAAGAGCAGGACGAGCCAGGTCACGCTTCCGTGGGAGTCACGGGCGGGGCTCGTCCGCGACGTGCTCTCGGGGCGGCGCATCCGTCTCGTGCCCGCCGTGCTCGGTGTCGCCCTCGTCGTCGGGCTCGTGGTCGAGCACGCGGTCGAGCAGAACGACGTGCGGCAAACGCGCGACGTGATCGATCAGACCCACCGCGCGATCGCGCAGTTCCGCGCCGACATGGGCCGCTGCCCGAGCACGATCCGCGAGCTCGTGCACCCGCCGCGCACGGGCGCGCACTACCTGGACGAGGAGCCCCTCGACGCGTGGGGGCAGCCGCTCTGGGTGCGCTGCCCCGGCCGATACGACCCCGACGGAGAGGACGTCGTCTCCGCGGGCCCGAGTGGAAGCTTCTTGAGCGACAGCACCGTTTGGTGAACGTGAAGAGAGAACGAGAGGTCGAGATGAACGAGAACGAGAGCACGAACGAAATCCTGGTGACGCGCCGTGCGGCCCGTCGTCGTCGTGGCCGGAAGGGCATGACGCTCGTCGAGATCATGATCGTCGTCATCATCATGGCGCTCATCGCGACCGCGGTCGGCGTGGCCGTGCTCCCGGCGCTGAGCCGCGCGCGCGTGAACCAGACGCGCTCCGACGCGCAGGCGGTGCGCTCGGCCGTGCTCCTCTATCTCGGCCAGGAGCCGGGCGCCGACTGCCCGACGATGGACGAGCTGCTCTCGGCCGGCACGATCGACCACGGCCGCCGCACGACCGACGCCTGGGACAACCCCTTCCTCATCGAGTGCGACGGCGACGACATCATCGTCCGCAGCAACGGCCCCGACGGCCAGCCGGGCACCGAAGACGACGTGGAGTGATGCGCGGCAAGCGGCGGTCGAGGGCTCGGCGGGGCGGCATGACTCTCATCGAGATCATGATCGTCATCGTCTTGCTCGCGATCGTCGCCAGCGGCGTCACGTACAGCTTCAATGCGCTGAACCGGACGTATCTGCGCTCGGCGTGCATGCGCATCACGGCGGCGGCGCGCTACGCGTACAACCGGGCCGTGGCGCGCAACACGACGGTGCGCCTCGTGTTCGATCTCGACGCCGGCACGATGGGGTTCGAGGAGTCGGAGATCCCGGTGACGCTCGCGCGCCTCGGGGACGAGCGGCGCGAGTTCTCCCGCGACCAAGCGCACGAGGATGGCGAGGGAGACGGCCGCGACGTGGACTCGGCGGGCGTCGATCCCTGGGCCGCCGCGCGCGCGCGCCTCGCCGACACGATCCATCCGACCTTCGGCGCGTCGCCCTTCGAGACGCTCCAGGGAAGCCGCTACTCACCGCACGAGCTCGGCTCGGGCGTGTCGATCACGCGCCTCTACACGCCCCACGAGGACGAGTACCGCGACGAGGGCGTGGGCCACATCTACTTCTTCCCCCACGGGCAGACCGAGAACGCCGTCGTCTGGCTCGACGACGGGCACGACCACACCTACTCGGTCGAGCTGCACCCGCTCACCGGCCGCACCCGCATCCGCTCGTTCGCCTACGAGCCGGAAGAGCTGATCCTCGAAGGAGAAGAGGACAGCTCGGAGGTCGACGACTGATGTCGACCGCGCTCCGGCGTCCGACGAAGCCCGCGCGCCACCGCCGCCCGCCCGCGCGGCGCGGCGCGAAGGTCGTGGGCGCCTTCACGCTCCTCGAGGTGATGGTCGCCGTCACGATCCTCGGCATCGCGCTCACGGCGATCTTCTCGAGCGAGGCGGCCGCGATACGCATCTCGGGGCGCGCGCGCTTCCTCACCACCGCGACGCTCCTCGCGCGCTGCAAGATGGGCGAGATCGAGGAGCAGGTGATGCGCGAGGGCCTCCCCGCCGTCTCCGCGAACGGCACCGACGAGTGCTGCGAGGACGGCGAGGTCGAGGGCTTCGAGTGCGAGTGGGAGATCATGCGCATCGTGCTTCCCGACGCGCCCGGCATGGGCGGCGACGGGAGCGGCGAAGACGACGAGGAGGGCGGCGGCGGTGCCGGCGCGCTCGGAGGTCTTCTCGGTGGCGGGACCACCGGGAGCAGCACGCCGAGCTCGCCGGGCGCGGCGCCCACGCCCGATCAGCTCATGAGCGGGGCGCTGATGTCGGGCGGTGGCGACGTGGTCGGCCAGGTCGCGCTGCAGTTCGTGTTCCCGATCCTCAAGCCGCAGCTCGAAGAGCAGGTGCGTCGCGCGCGCGTCACGGTGCGCTGGCACGAGGGCGAGCGCGAGCAGTCGTTCGACGTCTCGCAGTATCTCGTCGCCGAGCAGCCGCCCGCGCTGGCCACGCAGGCCGCGCTCCAGTCGCTCCAGGGCACGCCGACGCCCACACCGACGCCGACCCCCACGCCCACCCCGCCCCCCACACCCACCCGATGACCGCCCGCCGCAGCACGAAGCGCTCCCCGCTCGCCGGCATGACGCTGGTCGAGGCGATGGTGTCCGTCGCGATCCTCTCGATCGTGAGCGTGCTCGTGTTCGGCGGCTTCTCGCAGACGATGCGCAACAAGGCGCGCGTGGAGGCGCAGGGCGATCGCGCGCACGTGATCCGCGTGGCGATGGAGCGCATGTGCCGCGAGATCCAGAGCGCGTTCGTGTCGCTGGACGTGAACGTGAGCCCGCAGCTCGCCTCGATGCGCACGGTCTTCCACGGCCGCCACGAAGGGCGCGGCAGCCGCCTCGACTTCACCTCGTTCTCGCACCGGCGCCTCTACCGCGACGCGCACGAGTCGGATCAGAACGAGCTCGGCTACTTCCTCGCCGAGCACCGCGACGACGAGACGCGCGAGACGCATCGCGTCCTCGTGCGCCGCGAGTCGCGCCGCATCGACGACGACCCCGAGACGGGCGGCCAGCAGATGATCCTCGTCGACGACGTACGCGAGTTCGAGCTCGACTACTTCGACCCGGTCTCGCTGCAGTGGGTCGACGGCTGGGACACGGCCGGCACCGAGATGAATCGCCTCCCGGCGCAGGTGCGCATCCACCTCGTCGTCCCCGCGCTCGGCAATCCGCGTCACGACGAGACCTACGTCACGCGCGTCGCGGTCCCCATCACGTACGCGCTCAATCACGCGCTCTACAACCCGTAACGTTCGGCGTTTCGCGAAGGCCCAGGCAGAACACCCATGGCAACGCTCATCGGCATCGAGGTCGGCTCCCGCATCGTGCGGGCCGTGCTCGTGCGCACCCAGTTCCGGTCGACGCAGGTCGTCCGCTACGTGGAGACCTCCCTCGACGAGATGCGGATGCTCGCCGAGACGCAGCAGCAAGCCGCCGCCGCGCCCGCCGTGATGGCGCCGATCGTCGAGCCGATCCCCGGCCTGCCCGAGGCGGCGCCCGCGCCCTCCGCGCCGCACGATCCGGCGAGCCTGCCGAGCACGCCCGATCCCGACGCGCCGCTGCGTCTGGCGATCGCCGAGGTCATGCGCCGCGCGGGCGTGACGAGCGCGACGCGCATCGCGGACATGCCCGGCGAAGACGTGTCGCTGCGCCGCATCGAGCTGCCGCCGGCGGCGCTCCGGAAGATCGACGAGCTGCTCCCGTTCGAGATGGAGTCGCTCGTTCCCTTCGACCTCGCCGAGGCCGTGCTCGACTACCAGCTCGCCGAGCCTCCCGATCCGACGAAGGTCCGCGTCGTGGTCTGTGCCGTCCCGCGCGCGAAGGTCCGCGATCGGCTCGACCGTCTCGCCGCCGCCGGCCTCGATCCCGAGGAGCTGATCCCGGGCGCCGCCGCGCTGGGCGGCCTGGTGTCGTTCCTGCCCGTGCTCGCTTCCGACGCCGCGCAGGCGATCGTCCACTTCGGCCGCGCGCGCACCGACATCGCGATCCTCCGCAAGGGCAAGGTCGAGCTCGCGCGCACGATCACCGCGGGCGTCGACGATCTGCGCGAGGCCGGCTTCGGCGAGGCGCCCTACGGCTCGTCCGCCTCGCGCCTCGCGCGCGAGATCAAGCAGACGGTGAGCAGTCATCGCATGCAGAACGGCGCCGACGTGGAGACCGTGCGCGTCTCGGGCGAGCTCGACGCCGGCGAGCTGCTCTTCGGCTGGCTCGGGCGCGTGCTCGAGCGGACGCCGATCCCGCTCGAGATGCCGGCCGCGCCCGAGCTCGATGCGACGCTGCCCGCCGATCCCGTGCGTGCGCCCGCGTTCGCGCTCGCGCTCGGCCTCGCGGGGCAGACGCTGCTCAAGGGCAAGCACCTCGACCTGCGCAAGGGCGACCTCGCCAAGAAGCGCTCGATCGGGGCGATCCGCGAGCTCGCGCCGCTCCTCGGCGTCTGTGGTGCGTTCGTGGTCGCGGCGTATTTCTTCTCCGTCTACGCGCACTGGTCGGTGCTCACGGCGCGGCGCGCCGTGCTCGAGGCGGAGCTGCGCGAGGTGAGCGAGCAGCGCCTCGGCGAGGCCACGCCGGACCCGCTCCGCGCCCGCACGCTCCTCGAGACGGGGCGCGCGAGTGGCGATCCCCTGCCCGCCTACGACGCCTTCGATGCGCTCGTGGCGATCTCGGGCGCGATCCCGGACGGCATCGATCACGACTTGCAGCGCCTGCAGATCGACCTCGGCGACGACCGCAGCGGAGGTCACATCGAGATGCAAGCCGTCGTGAGCTCCATCGAGGAGCGCGATCGCATCGTCGAAGCGCTCGGACACGTGGAGTGCTTCCAGAACCTCGAGCCGGGCCCGATGACCACCGCCGGCGAGGGGCGTCGGCAGTATCGCCTCGAGATGGACCTGCAATGCCCGGGCGCCACCCAGGAAGGCGGATCGGGCTCGCGCTCGCGCCGTCGGGGCGGCGCGCGCAGCGGATCGAGCGGCAGCTCGGGCTCTTCGGGAGGAGCGCACTGATGCGTGAACGTCTCGAACAGACCTGGGCGGGCTTCAACGAGCGCGAGAAGCGCCTCGTGGGGATCCTCGGCCTCGTGGCGGCGCTCCTCGTCGTGCTGATGCCGGTGTACCTGCTCTCGAGCGCGATCTCGGCGCTCGAAGAGGACAACGACGCGATCGAGTCGGTGCTGCGCGACATCTCGCACGCGGGCCCCCGTCTGGCGATTCGCGAGGCCGAGGCCGAGGCGGCCGAGCGCCGCTACGACGTGCGCGCGCCCGCGCTCGGATCCTTCGTGGAAGCGCAGTGCAGCACCGAGGGCGTGGCGATCCAATCGGTCACGAACCAGCCCGAGGTCCAAGAGGGTCGCTATCGCCGCCGGCACGTGCGCGCGCAGCTCCCTGGCGCGACGCTGCGCAGTGCCGTCCATCTCCTGCACTCGATCGAGGGCGCGCCCTATCCGATCGCGCTCGAGCGCATCCACGTCGAGCACTTCACCGCGGGTGAGGACCGCTTCAACTTCGAGATCGGCGTCATCACGTACGACCGAACCACGGGCGGCGCCGCCGGGGCGAGCGGCGAGGACGCGGGCGTTCCGCGCACGCAGCCTCCCGGCCACGCTGGCCCCCCCGCGCCCTGATCCGCAGCCCGCACGACGAACGACCGATGGCCACCTCGACCTCGACCTCGCCCTCCCGCTTCGCGCTCTCCGAGCGCGCGCGCACGCTCTTAATGCGCTTCCTCGTCTTCCCGTTCTACTTCCTCTGCTGCTTCTTCTCGTCGGCCTACGAGACGTTCCCCTACGACCGCGTGCGCGACTTCGCGATCCACGCGATCGAGTCGCAGGTCCCGGGCAGCGAGGTCGACATCGTCAGCCTCGAGCCCGCGTGGATCAGCGGCGTCGAGGCGCAGGGCGTGCGCATTCGGCTCCCCGCGGAGGAGGGCGAGACGCGCCGCGCCGAGGTCACGATCCCGCGCCTCTACGCGCGCGCCGGGATCTTCGCGTATCTGTTCGGCACGACCGACGTGACCTTCGAGATCGAGACCGACGGGGGCGGCACGATCACGGGTGAGGTCACCGACGCGCGCTCGGGCTCGGGCGAAGAGGAGCACGAGCTGACGCACGTCGTGGCGCGGCTCGAGCACGTCGACCTGCGGCGCCTCGGCGTGATCCGCCACTACCTCGGCCTGCCGGTCGAAGGCATCGTCGCGGGCGACATCGACGTCTCGCTCTCGGACGAGCTGGCCCAGACGAGCGGGCACGTGACCCTGACGATCGAGGATCTCGCGATCGGCGACGGGAACGCGACCCTCAACGTGATCCCCGGCTCGAGCCGCGGGCTCGCCGTCGAGCGCATCGCCGCCGGCGACGTGAACCTGCAGATCGACATCGAGCACGGCGTGGGGCGGGTCGGGCAGCTCGTCTCGGACGGCGAGGACGCGCAGCTGCTGGGGCAGGGCACGATCCGCGTCCTGCGCCCGTTCCGGATGTCGGCGCTCGATCTGCTCCTGCGGATCAACGTGTCGCAGGCCTACCGAGATCGGAACGACCGCACGCGCGCGATCTTCGGCCTCGTGGGCCTCGCCCCCGAGGCGCGCGCCTACACGGCGCCCGACGGCGCGTTCCAACTGCGCCTTCAGGGCGCGCTCGGGGGCCGCGTGCTCGCGCTCCCGGCCGGCACGGCCACGCTCGGCGGTCATTGAGCTCCTCTCGGGGCCGATCCGTGGCCCCCGAGACGGAAGCCCTCGCGCGACGACGACGCGATCTCCGTGCGCCGTCGGGGCGCGACGCCGGGGTCGTGACCAAACAATTGCTTGTACGGACAACCTTGTTCGTGCAATCAATTGATTCATGCCCCCTGCCCTTCCGCTCTCGGCTCGCGTGGTCGCTCAGGCCTCCGTCGTGCGCTCGCTCGTGGCGCTCATCCAGGAGCCCACGGCGGACAAGGTGCTCGGGCTCGAGAAGCACATCACGCGGCTCGCGACCGACGCCGACGTCGACAAGTACCTCGCCGCGCTCCGCGCGTGCCCGGCGACGGCGCGCATGATGGAAGAGCGCTACCTGCCGGAGCCCTACACGCTCGACGACCTCGAGCGCTGCGCTCCCGGCACGCTCGGGCATGCCTACCGACGCCACATGGTCGACAACGATCTGCGCCCCGACTACTTCGATCGCGGGCCGCTCGATCGCGCGCTCGCGGCCGGCGATCGCGACGCCGACTTCGCCTATGCGCGCCTGCGCATGTACCAGACGCACGACCTCTGGCACGCGGTGACGGGCTACTCGACCACGGTGCTCGGCGAGGTCGGCATCGTCGGCTTCTACATGGGGCACTTCGAGCGCCACATGGGGGACCGCGCGGGGGCGGCGTCCGCGTTCTCGGCGATCCTCGCCGGCACGATGGTCCTGCACGGCGCGCTCTTCCGGCAGGATCGCATCCCGCACTTCTTCCGCGCGCTGGTCGAGGGCTACGAGCGCGGTCGCGCGGCCTCGCCCTTCTTCGCGGTTCGCTGGGAGCAGCAGTGGGACCGGCCGCTCGCCGACGTGCGGCGCGAGCTCGGCGTCACGCACGCACGGGACGCGGAGCCCGCCGCGCTCGCGGCGTGATCGGGCCCGCGCGCGGAGCTCGATCCGCACTGTCGCTCCCGCGCCTTCGGCCCTAGAGGCTGCGCAGGAGAACGACATGACGACGTACCACGTGCTGGTGCTGGGCGCGGGCCCGGCGGGCTTGCAGGCCGCGCTCACCTTGGGCCGCGGGCGCAAGCGCGTGCTCGTCCTCGATGCGGGGGTGAGGCGCAACGCCGCAGCCGTGCACGTGCAGAACTTCCTCTCGCGCGACGGCACGCCACCGACCGAGCTGCGCGGCATCGGTCGGACGCAGCTCGGCGCGTACCCGAACGTGGAGGTGCGCGACGCGCGCGTCGATGTGATCACCGGCACCAAGGGCGCCTTCGAGGCGACGGCGGGCGGCGCGTCGATCGCGGCGCGCCGCGTGGTGCTCGCGACGGGGATGATCGACGAGCGCCTCCCCATCGAGGGCTTCGATGCGCTCTGGGGGAGCTCCATCGTGCAGTGCCCCTACTGTCACGGCTGGGAGGCGCGCGAAGGACGCTGGGGCTGCCTGGTGCGCGACGCGCAGGCGCTCCACTTTCCGCTCCTGCTCCGCGGCTGGAGCGACGAAGTCACGGCCTTCGTCGCTCCCGCGGTCGAGGTGCCCGCCGAGATGCGCGCGCGCTGGGAGGCCGCCGGCATCCGTGTCGAGACGAGCGAAGTGACGCGCCTGGCCGCGAAGGGCGGCGCGCTCGAGGCGGTCGTGCTCGCGAACGGGAGCGCCGTCCTCTGCGATCTGCTCTACGCGCACCCGCCCCAGCGGCAGGTCGACGTGGTCCGCGGTCTCGGGCTCGCGCTCGACGAGCGTGGCTACGTCCGCGTCGACCCGACGACGCGTGAGACGTCGATCCCCGGCATCTACGCGGCCGGCGATCTGACGACCCACGCCCAGGCCGCGATCCTCGCGGCGGCCTCGGGGATGGCGGCCGCCGCCGCGCTCAACCTCGAGCTCACCGTCGAGCAAGCCTCGTCGCGCTCGTGATCAGCCGCCGCAGCCGGCCGGCGCGGCGTCGGGCACGGTGGCGGGAGGCGTGGCGAACGCGGGCGCCCCGAAGTCGAAGAGATCGAGCATCGCGTCGGCGTTCGCGTCGCGCCCGGTGAGCGCCGGAAGATCGAACACGGCCTGCACGAAGCGCAGGATGCTGCTGTGGTGGTGCGTGAGGTGCGAGACGTAGCCCGCGCGCGCGTAGGGCGAGACGACGGCGACGGGCACGCGAACGCCGAGCACGTCGAAGTCGTGCTCCGAGGGCGCCGCGAGGCACGCGCTCGGTGGCGGCACGTGGTCGAAGAAGCCGCCGCCCTCGTCGTACGTGTAGAAGAACGCGAGGTGCGGCCAGAGCGGGCTCTGCATCGCGGCGGTGACCACGTCGCGCACGTCGCGCTCGCCGTCGTGGATGCTGCCGGGCGGGTGCTCGTCGTGCGGCTCCACGTCCACGAACGCGACGGGCGGCAGCGAGCCGTCGGCGAGCGCCGGAAAGAGCTCGGCGTAGGGATGCACGCCGACGTGATCGAGCGCCCAGCCGAGCGTCCCCGAGAGGACCTCGGTCGGGCTCGCGTTGTACTCGCCCCACGCGATGCCGGCCGCGTCGAGCTGATCGAACACGGTCGGCACGTCGGGATAGCCGCCCCCCGTCGCGTACACACCGTCGCTCGTGCCCGCGTAGAGGTAGTCGCGGTTCGGATAGGTGCCGCTGAGCACGCTCGAGAAGTAGCGATCGCTCGTGGCGAAGGTGGTGAGCATCCACGTGTAGAACGGGTGATCGGCGTCCTCGTAGTAGCCGAGCGCGCCCACGCCGTTGATGCCGGCCCAGCCGTCCATCGCGCCGTGGTTCCATCCGAGGTGCATCTCGACCCACTGGTGACCGATGTCGGCCACACACGGCGTCGTGAGGTGGTAGGGCGCGACCGGGGCGCCGTCGCGCGGGTTGGTGTAGCCAGAGGGGATGCCCTCGGTGCCGTGCCCCAGCGTGCCGTACATGTGATCGAAGGAGCGGTTCTCCTGGACCAGGATGATCACGTGCGTGATGGCGGCGCGCAGCGGGCCGAGATCGCCGAGCGTGTCCTCCGGCTGGGCTCCGGCGGAGAACACGCAGGCCTCGCGCTCGCCCCAGTGCGGATCGACGGCGTCCCCGCCGTCGGGGATCCCGCGCGCATCGAGCCCGGCATCGCGGCTCGCGTCGCGACCTGCGTCGGAGCCTGCGTCGTCGCGGGCGTCGGCGAAGGCCGCGTCCGCGAGCGCGGCGTCGGCCGGCGGGGATGGGCTCGGACAACCGGCGAGGGACAGGGCGAGAGCGCAGAGAGTGAAGCGGCGCACGCCGCAGTGTACTCCGCGCGCACGGGTGAGCCCCGGCCCCGCGCTACTCGACGTCCAGGCTCGCGGCGTCTTCTCGGGTCGCGAGCACGAGGCCGGTCGTGATGCCGACGACCCCCACGCCGAGCCCCGCTGCGAGGCCGGCCACGCCCGTGTCGGGCGTGTGGTCGACGAAGGCGCCGATGCCGATCGCCACGCCGACGAGCGCGGCGAGGATCCCACCGAGCACGATGCCGACGCCGAGCTCGCGCATCCACTGACGCGACTCGTAGTGCGCCGAGAGCAGCGCGCCCCGCGGGATCCGGGTCGCCTGCGCCACGCGCACGGGCCCGTGGTCGTGGAGCGAGAGCCCGAGATCGATCGCGCGCTCGGGCAAGCGGAGCGCGCCGCTCGCGGGGGCGGCCGCGACCCAGAGGCCCTCTTCGCAGCACCAAGAGAGCACGACGCCCGGCGTGTCCGTCGCGTAGCTCGCGTCGACCCTCTCGTCGCTCGCCGACTCCGCGTCCTGCGCGGCGGCGGGCGCGGCGAGCGAGACCAGGCCGAGCGTGAGGAGCGCGAGCGCGCGCCTCACGTCACGCGCGCGCCGACGCTCAGCCACTCGAAGAACACCGCGAGCTTCTCTCGCTGCTCGGGCGGCATGTACTCGAAGTTGCGGCCGCGATCGATGATCTCCCAGTAGTCCTTCGTCGTGACCTTCTCGAGCGACTCGCGGATCTGCGCGAGGCGCGCGTGGGGCTCGGCGCGCATGTCGTCGGCGATGCGGCGCGCCTTCGTCTCGTCGCCCTTCCAGAGGTAGTAGGTCGCGAGCTTCACCTGCGCCTTGCGCACACCGAGGAGCGCCGACTCCTGTGCCTGCGTGCGCAGCGGCCGATCGAGGTCGAGGAACTGCGCGAGCATCGCGTCCTCCTCGGGGCTCTGCTGCTCGCTCGCGCGCTGGCAGATCGCCGAGATGTCGTAGGCCACGGTCTCGGTCACGAAGACGAGCTTCATGTCGAAGCTGACGTGGCCGTAGTAGCTCATGTGGGTGACGCCCTCGAGCGCCTCCTTGCCGTTGCCGTCCGCGATGAGCGCCTCGATGAGGAGGCGGTACTGGTTCATCACGTTGTAGGCCGTGCGCACGTCCTTCGCGTTCAGCGTGGCGCGCAGGTAGCTGTTCATGAACCGGTAGACGAGCTGCATGAGCTCGCGGTCTTTGTTCTTGCTGGCGGCCTGGCCGATGTAGCGCGTGTCGATCGCGACGAGGTAGTTGATGTCGCGCATCCCGCCGAGCGCCTCGTTGTAGATGCCGAGGTACTGGCGCATGACCTTCCACTCGACCCACGTGCGGCGGGTCTGGAGGTCGACGACCGACTCGGGATCCATCGCGACGAAGTCGGGGTTCTGCTGGAGCAGGTCGCCGATGTCGAACCAGGCGCTCGACGCGTTCTTCTTCAGCGCGAGGTAGCCGACGCAGAAGTCCTTGAGGGCGTCGACGGCGCCCGAGGCGATGATCTTGTCCTTGCCGGAGATGGAGTTCGACGTGATGTCGGTGAGCTCTTCCATCGAGCCGAGCGTGGCGGCCTGGGCGTCGCTCACCTCGGCCTTGTCGGCGAGCGAAGCGCCGCGCTTGGCCGTGCGCATCGCGGTCTGCCGGATGCGCGTGATGATGTTCTGCGGCGCGAGGAACCAGAACACGTAGCCGAAGTAGGGCGCCATCAGCACGAGGCCGATGGTGGTCGCGATGAGGATGCCGACGATCGCCGCGCGCGGGATGAACATCGTCTGCAGCGCGAAGCTGATCCACATGCCGGCGACGCAGACGACGAGATAGAAGCCGAACACGAACATGTTCGTGCGGTCGCGGAGGAACATCCCGGCGACGCCCGTGTACCGGTCGGCCGAGAGCTGCACGATGATGGAGACGACCGTGATCACGATGCCGAAGACGGCCGCGATCATCGCCGCGAGCTGCGGCAGGGCGTTGCCGATGGCTTGCGGGTCGAAGTCGAAGAAGCGCTCGACCGCGTTGCGATCGTTGCCGATCGGCGGGCCACCCGTGAGCACCGAGTCGAGCACGTAGAGCCCGATGAAGAAGGCGAGGGCGATGCCGCTGAGGACGACGATCGGGGTGAGCCAGTTCGGCCCTTGGTTGCGTCGCGCGTCGCTCATCGAGGTAGCCGACGATATCAAACGAAGGGCGCCTTGCGGAGGCGAGCTTCTCGCCCGATGATCCCCGCGCGATGGGCGCGGCGTTCGACAAGATCGAGGGGCTCGGCAACGACTTCGTGGTCGTCGAGACGAGGGCGCTCGGTGGCATCGACGTGACGACGGCGCGCGCGCTGTGTGACCGCCACCGCGGCATCGGCGCCGACGGCGTGCTCTACGTCGACGTCGAAGCGCGCTCGATGCGCGTGGTGAACGCCGACGGCTCGCGCCCCGAGATGTGCGGCAACGGCGTGCGCTGCGTCGTGCTCTACCTGGCCGAGCGCGGGCTCGTGCGCACCGGCGAGACCGTCACGATCGACACCGAGGCCGGGCCCCACGCGTGCACGCTGCTCGCGCACGAGCCCGAGCTCGCGCGCGTCGAGGTGGCGATGCGGCCTTACGCGATCGCGCCCGAGCCGAGCCTCGTGCGCGGGGACCGCCCGCTGCTCGACGCCGAGGTCGAGGTCGAGGGCCGGCGTGTCGTCGGCAGTTTCGTCTCGATGGGCAATCCGCACTTCGTCGTATTCGACGCGGAGAGGCAGCACGCTGCCGAGGTCGCGTCGGCGCTCGAGCGCCACCCGCTCTTTCCGGCGCGGATCAACGTGGGGCTCGCCGAGCAGGTCGGCCCCGCGGCGATCGGGCTGCGCGTGTTCGAGCGCGGCGTCGGCTACACCGAGGCCTGCGGCACGGGCGCGTGCGCGGCGGTCGCGGCGGCCGTCGAGACCGGGCGCATCGCGCGCGGCAGCACCGTCGACGTGCGCCTTCCCGGCGGCTCGCTCGCGATCACCGTGGGCGAGCGCGGTGCGCCCGTGCGGATGACGGGCCCGGCGCGGCGCGTGTTCCGCGGCACGCTGGCCTGACGCGCGACCGCGCATCGGCCGTCGAAAATCAGATGCTGGGCGGGCGCGTGCCGTTGAAGGCCTGCGACGTCTCGCACGACTGCGTGTAGATCGGGCACGTCGAGTCGTGGTTCGTCACGATCGTGTACGTGATCGTACCGTTCTGCAGCGCATCGCCCGAGAGATCGACCGACGCGTGCGCGTCGAGGCTCATCGTGCAGCTCGTGCCGACGGGCGTGGTCTGGTTGGTGCCGTGGATCACGAGGTCGAGGTGGTTGCCCGAGACGCTGCCCGTCATGACGTGCGAGCCGAAGAGCACGTCGAACACCGTGGCCGTGGCGCCCTCGACGGTCGCCGTGAGCGAAGAGCCGGTCTGCGTGATCCGGAGCTGCACGCCCGAGGTGGTCGAGCCCTCGGTCCAGTTGCTGAACATGCAGCCGTTCGCGCCGTTCGTGAGGTTCACGGTGTAGCTGCCCGCGGCGTTCACCGGCGTGGAGGGACAGCCCGAGAGGGCCACGACGAGGGCGGCGGCGAGGAGCGCGCGTGCGTACGACATGCTGGCGACCGTATCGAGCCGACGTCGTCACCGCAAGGGAGGTGCGCCCACACGGCGGCTCGGGCATGGTCCTGTCGATGCGCCGCGCCCTCGTTCTCGCCGTCCTTCTCCTCGCGCTCGGATCCTGTGGCGGAACGGCGAGCCGGGCCGAAGAGCCGCACTCGTCGCCGCGGCCGCGCATCGTGGTCGCGCTGGTCTACGACCAGCTCGCGAGCTGGGTGCTCGAGCGGCATCGCGATCGGCTCGACCCCGCGGGCGCACTCCGCCGCACGATGGATCGCGGCACGTGGATCCACCGCGTCGCGTACGGCTACGCGGGGACCTACACGGCGCCGGGACACGCGGCGATCTACACGGGCGCGGCGCCGTACGAGAGCGGCGTGCCGTCCAACCGCGTCTGGGATCGCGCGCGGCACGTGCGCGTGTCTTCGATGGACGACGCGACGCACCCGCTCGTGGGCCGGCCGACGGCGTTCGCGAGCCCCTCGATCCTGCGCGCCGAGTCGGTGGCCGACGTGCTCGAGCGCGAGAGCGGGGGCGCGGCGGTCACGCTCTCGATCGCGATGAAAGATCGCAGCGCCGTGCTGCCGGGCGGACAGCACCCCGATGGCTGCTTCTGGCTCGACGTGCGCGCCGGCGGTTTCACGACGTCGAGCTGGTACGGCGAGCTGCCGCCTTGGGTCGGAGCGTGGCAGAGCGCGCACCCGCTCGCCGCGACCCTGCGCGTGTGGGAGCCGGAAGACCCCGCGATGCTCGCCGCGGCGCTCGGGCCCGACGATCAGTCCGGGGAGGGCGCCTACGGCTTCGGGCGCACGTTCCCGCACGACCCGAGCTCGCCCGAGGCGATCGGCGAGCCCGACGCGTATCTGTCGACGCCGGCCTCCGTCGAGCACCTGCTCGCGTTCGCGCGCGAGGCGGCGCGGCAGCTGCACGTGGGAGAGGACGCGCAGACCGATCTCTTGGCGATCTCGATCGCGACGCCCGACTACGTCGGCCACGCGTTCGGCCCCGAGAGCTGGGAGTACCTCGATGCGCTCGTCCGCGTGGACCGCGAGGTCGGAAGGTTCTTGGGCGAGCTCGAGCGCGAGCACGGCGAGATCGCGGTGCTCCTCACCGCCGACCACGGCGTCGCGCCGCTCGTCGAGCGCTCGCGCGAGCGCGGCCATGCGGACGCCGTGCGCTGGACGAGCGAAGCGGAGCTCGAGCTGCTGCAGGCGCACCTCGCCGAGACGCTGGGCCCGGGCGAGTGGGTCGAGGCCTGGGTGCAGCCCTACGTGTACCTGTCGGAAGCGGCGCGAGACGGTGCCGATCGCGATCGCGTGGTGGACGCGATCACGCGCTACCTGTCGGCGCGCCCGGGGATCGCGCGCGTGATCGACACTCGGCGGGGCGACGCGCTGCGCGCGAGCGCCGATCCGATGGACGTGCTCTTCGGCCAGAGCCTGCCGGTGCCGCCGCCCGGCGAGCTCTACGTCGTGCCGACCGAGTGGTCCGTCGCCGAAGAGGAGCTCTCGGCCGAGGCCGGCACCTCGCACGGCTCGCCCTACGACTACGACCGCGAGGTGCCCGTCGTGATGAGCGGGCCCGGTGTCTCCCACGCGGATCTGGACGAGCCCGCGCGCAGCGAGGCGCGCGTCGCGACGACGATCGCGCACCTGTGCGGTGTCTCGGCGCCCGCGCTCGCCGATCCGGCGCCGCTGCCGTGAGGCGCGGTCAGTTGGGGCGCTGCGGCGCGGTCTCGCCCGTCGCCGCCGCGTAGACCTCGGGCCCGAAGCGCCGCTGCACCTCGCCACGCGCGACTTGGGCGCTCTCCAGCGCCGCCACGACCTGCTCGATCACCTCGAGCCGCACCGCGAGCCGGTAGTAGTCGTCCGCCTCGATCTCGCCCATGCGCGAGAGCGCTTGCTCGAGCAGGCCGCGATCCTGGGCGAGCACTTCGAGGTGGCCGCTCCAGCCCTCGACTTCGCCACTCTCGAGGGCCTCCATCGCCATCGCGATCGGGTTGAAGTGCAGGAACACGTGGCCGAGCTCGATGCGCCACGCCCCGAAGTCGCCCGCCGGCGCGTGCCAGCGCGAGCCCGGGATCATGCGCCGCACGACCTCGCCGAAGTAGCCGCCCGCGCTCGTCGCGAGCAGCGCGCGCAGCTCCTCCTTCGAGGCCGCCTCCGCGTGCGCCGTCATCAGGTGATGATCGAGCAGGGGCAGCGTGTCGGGCGTGAAGTCGAGGTCGATCTTCATCGACTGCTTCACCATGCGGAACGCGCTCGCGGAGAGCTCGAGCACGAGATCGGGCGCCTCTTCTTCGGGGGCACCTGCCGCGGGATCGTCACGCTCGGGATCGTCGCTCATGGAGCGGTGTTCTTGGGTGCGTCGTGCGCCCGGCGCAAGTGCCGGCGCGTGCGTCACCAGCCGAGCGTGGTGGCGAGCGCGCGGGCCGTCGTCGCGGCGTGGGCGCGGAGCTCCGGCACGGCGGTCGACTCCCAGAGGTCGGCTTTTCGGAGCGTGCCGATCACCGCGAGATCCGGCACGACGCCGCTCGCGCCGATCGCGCGCCCCTCGGCGTCGGTCTTCACGCCGAGCCCGTGGGCGTCGCGAACGAGGCGGCCTGCTAGGACGAGCTCCGAGAGCACGGGCGGGATCGAGAGCTCGCCGGCGCCGGGGCCCGTGCAGTTCACGATCCAGTCCGCGCGGAGAAGCTCGGTGCCGCTCTCGCCTCGGCGATGCACCGTGAGCTCGACTCCGTCGCGCGTGGCGCGTGCCGCGATCACGCGGCCCGTCCGCGTCACGAGCGTGCCGTTCTCGCGCGCCTGCTCGACGATCGCGCCGACCTTCGGTGCCATCCGGTGGCGTCGCACTTCCCAGAAGGCTCGCGCATGCCGCAGGAAACGCTCGCGCTCGCGCTCGCCGAGCGCGGCCCAGATCTTCGCGGCGTAGGGGCGCATGCCGTCGATCGCCGGGCGCCAGTCGCCGCTCTCGCGCTCCGCATCGCGCGCGCGTGTCGCCACGGCGCGGACCAGCTCGCTCGTGCGCGCGCCGCCTTCGCGGGTGAGCAGCGGCTCGAGCCAGGGCCACGCGTCGATGCCGGGGCGTGGCGAGGTCGAGTGCACGGCCGGCCAGAGGCCGCGCCGCGAGATCGCGACGACCTCGGCGGTGCGCGGCAGACGCGCGAGCGTGAGCAGCACGTCGACGGATGTGAGCCCGGTGCCGAGGAGCACGACGCGCTCGTCGGGCCGCACGGCCGAGAGCGCGAGCGAGGCCCACGGATCCTGCACGTAGCGTGTGCGCGGGCCGCTCCATCGCGCGCCGAGCGGATCGTCGGGCGGGCGGTGGCCCGTGGCCACGACCACGGCGTCGGCGATGCTCGTGCCGGCCGCGCGCGCGATCTCGTAGCCCGCCTCGCGCGGCGTGATCGTCGTGATCTCTTCGCGCCGCACCTCGAGGCTGATCCGGTCGCTCGCCGCGCGGGCGGCCCGCTCGAGCTGGTGGCGCACGTACTCGCCGTAGAGCTTGCGCGGCAGGAAGTCGCCGGGCTCGATCGCGGGATCTCGCTCGCGTGCCCAGTCGAGGAAGTCGTTCGGCCGATCGGGCCACGCGCTCATGTTCGAGGCCGGCACGTTCAACAGGTGCCGCGCATCGACCGTGCGGTAGGCGGGGCCCTCACCGAACGAGGCCTGGCGATCGTGGATCACGAGGTGCAGCGAGCGGCGCCGCTCGGTCGCGAGGTGCATCAGCTGCACCGCGAGGAGCGTGCCCGAGAAGCCGCCGCCGACGATCGACACGGTCTTCGCGTCGGGGCGCGGCGCCCGCGTGTAGACGGGCGCGAGCGTGGCGCCCGCGGGCCGGAGCGCGAAGCGACGCAGCTCGGGCAGAGGCGGCGCGTAGACGTGGAGCGTGACGAGCGGTCCGCTCTCGCTCTCGTCGTTCTTCAGCGCGTGGATGTCGTCGCTCGCGTCGACGATCACCTCGCCCTCGAGCAGCTCGCTCGAGGCGCTGCGATCGACGAGGCCGTCGCGTGCCGCGGCGAAGAACGACTCGCGCACGTGGCCCCGAACGATGCGCAGCGCGCAGATCGAGCCCGCGTGATCGTGCGGGACGCTCCCTTGTCCCGGCATCCACGTCATCACCAGCAGCTCGAAGGCGTCGGTGCGCGCGATGCGGCGGCGCGCGTAGCCGAGCGGCGAGGGCTGGGCGTAGGGCTCGACGTCCTCCCACGTGACGTCGGCGCGACCGAGGGCGCCGACGGCATCACGGCGCGACACGGTCTCGCCCGCCCGCTCGAGGTCGTCGACGAGCGCGCGCAGGCGCGGCGAGAGATTCGGATCGAAGCCGGACGAGCTCGGGGCGGTGGTCATGCGCGGCCGCGAGCATGATCCGCACCGATCCGCGCGTGGTCGCTTTCCGCGAGCGCGCCGTGCGGGATCGCGCCGCGCCCGTGCCTGGTGCTGGGAGTGGAGCGCCGAGGCCCCTCAGCCCATCACATGCGATGGAGCTTGATCGTGTTCGTGCCGGTGCTGAGCGGCCAACCGAACACCATCGCGAAGGCGTCGCCCTGCTTGCAGAGCTTCTCTCTCGCGAGGACGCTCGTCGCGATGCGCAGCGTTTCTTCGAGATCCTCGGGCGGAATCTCGAGCCGGGGAACGACGCCCCAGTGGAGCGCCAGGCGCGTCGCGACCTGCTGCGACGACGTGACGGCGACCACCGGCGCCCGCGGGCGGTTCTCGGAGAGGAGGCGCGCCGTGCGACCGTCGCGCGTGAAGGTGACGATCGCCTTGAGGTCGAGCAGGTACGAGAGGCGCGCCGCCGCGCGCGCCGCCGCGTCGTTGAACTTCCATCCGCTCGAGATCGGCGGCAGCGACCCGGCGCCCGCGTCCGCCTTGAGGCTCTCGCGCTCCACCTCGCGCACGATCGCGTCCATCATCGAGACGGCCTCGATCGGGTACTTGCCGCTCGCGCTCTCGCCCGAGAGCATCACGGCGTCCGTGTTGTCGAGCACGGCGTTGGCGACGTCGGCCGCCTCGGCGCGCGTGGGGCGCGGGTTGCGGATCATCGAGTCGAGCATCTGCGTCGCGGTGATCACGAGCTTTCCGCGCGCGTTCACCTCGTGGATGATCCGCTTCTGGAGGAGCGGGACGAACTCGCTGCCGATCTCCACGCCGAGATCGCCACGCGCGACCATCGCGCCGTCGGCTTGGTCGAGGATCGCGGCGAGGTTGTCGATCGCCTCGGGCTTCTCGATCTTGGCGATGACCGGCGTGCCGCGCGCGATCGCCTGCGCTTCGGCCACGTCCTCGGGGCGCCGCACGAACGAGAGCGCGAGGTAGTCGACCTTGAGCGTCTCGACCGCGAAGAGCAGATCGGCGCGATCCTTCGGGGTGAGCGCGGGCGTCGAGAGGTTCGCGCCCGGGATGTTCATGCCCTTCTTGTCCGAGAGCTCGCCGCCGATCTCGACCTCGCAGAGCACGTCGGTCGGGCTCGACTCGAGCACGCGCAGGCGCAGGAGGCCGTCGTCGAGGAGGATGATCGTGCCGGGCTGGACGTCGCGCCCGAGCGGCTCGTAGGTCTGCGAGACGATCTCGCTCGTGCCGGGCACGTCGCGGCTCGTGAGCGTGAACTTCTGCCCGACCGCGAGCTCGATCTTGCCGTCGACGAAGCGGCCCACGCGCATCTTCGGGCCGCAGAGATCGGCGAGGATGGCGAGCGGCCGGCGGGCCTTCGCGGCGGCATCGCGCACGAGCTTCGCGGCCGCCGCGTGCGACTCGTGCGTGCCGTGCGAGAAGTTCAGCCGCGCGCAGTCCATCCCCGCCGCCACGATCTTGTCCATCATCTCGGGGCTGCTCACCGAGGGACCGAGGGTGCACACGATCTTGGCGCGTCTCATGACACGCCTTCTACCGGCCCCGAGCGCCGAGGAGCAAGCCGCGCTGCGTCAGGGCTCGAGGTCGAGGGAGACCTCCTGCGCGCAGTCGGGCCCGACCACCAGGTCGCACTGCGCGGGGGTCAAGGTTACCTCGACGTGGGCCGACAGTAGTGTCCCCCCGGCGCCATCCGCCAGGATCACGTCGACGCGATAGTCGCCGAGCGGAAGGCTCGTCAGCCACGTGTACCCGAGCTGACACGGCACTGCGGCGTCCCAAGTCGGGCCGCCGTCTCTGCTCGCGATCACCTCGAGCGCGCCTCCGCAGGAGTAGCCGGATGCGAGGGTCCAAGACACGCGAAGCGCTCCCGACTCGAAAGCGTGCGCATCGCGCGGAACGACTCGTCCTCCATCGTGGCCCGCGTCATCGTGGCCGGCAGCAGAAGCGTCGGAAAGCTCAACGCGCGACCGAGTGTGGTCCAGGGCGCACCCGGCCGTTGCGGCACATAGTGTGGTCATCGCCACGGCCCACAGGAGGGCCACCCTCAATGAGGGATGATGCCGCCGAACCATGCGGCCGCCCCAGCACCGAGAACGACCACGAGCGCGATCACCACGTAGAGCGCGGCGCTCGACTTCTTCGGCTCCTCGGGCTCCGGCGCGCTCGTCGTCGGTGGCGACACGCTCGTCTGCGCTTTGCGCGGCGCCGTCACCCCGCTCTGTTGCGGTGGCGCGCTCGTACGTCCCGGCGGTGCGCTCGTGCGTCCCGGGGGTGCGCTCGTCCGCGTCTCGCTCGAGGCCGGCTCGAGCGTGCGCGCGATCCCGCCGGTCGGCGTGGCGTTCCGTGGCCGCGCTGGCTCGTCCTGCTCGAGCCCGGACTCGCGCCAGCCGGGCGAGCTGCTCGTGCTCGCGCGCGACGCGGTCGCGCCGGTCTGCACGTCCTTGTCGTCGCGGAACCAATCCGCCGGGTTCTCGAAGAGGCCCGCGTCGAGCGGCTTGCTCGCGTCGTCGGCATCGGGGCTCGTGCCCGAGTCGGCGAACGGATCGCTCATGTCGTCGAGCGAGGTGAAGCGCAGCAGCTCCTCCTGGATCAGTCGGTCGATGATCGACTGCTGCTGCGGGCCCTCCGCGCCCTTCTTCAGCTGCGCCTTCTGCTCGAGCGCCGACTTCACCAGCGTCGCGATGTCGAACGCCGTGACCTTGAGCTTGCGCGAGAACAGGTAGCCCGCGAGCGCGTCCTGGAACTCGCGCGCGTTCTGGTAGCGGCTCTTCGTGTCCTGCGTGAGCGCCTGCCCGATGACCTTCTCGAGCTCGGCGTCCACCTCGGGGTTGATGCGCGACAGGCTCGGGATCTGCGCCTGCTGCACGAGCTTGACGGTCTGGAAGTCCGTCTCGCCCAGGAACAGCCGCCGGCCCGCGAGCATCTCCCAGAGCACGATGCCGAGCGCGAACACGTCGGTGCGCGCATCGACCGGCTGGCCGAGCGCGGCTTCGGGCGAGAGGTAGCTGAACTTGCCCTTCACGACGCCGGGATCGGTCTTCTCGAGCTGCGTCGTCGCCTTGGCGAGACCGAAGTCGGTGACCTTCACCTCGCCGCGCTTGCTCAGGAGGATGTTGGGCGGCGAGACGTCACGGTGGACGATGTGGAGCTCTTTGCCTTCGTCGTCGGTCAGCTCGTGCGCGAAGCTCAGGCCGTTCAGGGCCTGCATCGAGATGAAGAGCGACTCCTTCACGCCGAGGCGACGGCCGGACTGCCGGTAGGTCTCGATGATCGTCTTCAGGTTGCACCCGTCGACGAACTCCATGACGATGAAGAACGTGTTGTCGGCGGCGCCGATGTCGAACACGGTCACGATGTTCGCGTGGGTGAGGCGGGCGCCGAGGCGGGCCTCGTCCAGGAACATCGAGATGAAGTTCTTGTTCTGCGCGAGGTGCGGCAGAACGCGCTTGATCGCGACCTGCTTCTTGAAGCCCTGGACGGAGAGCGACTCCCCCTTGAACACCTCCGCCATGCCGCCGGCCTCGAGGCGCTCGACGACGCGGTATCTCTGCTC
>JAXLYV010000006.1:0-442319 GCA_046351235.1 Sandaracinus sp.
GGTGCGTCGGCAACTGGCGGGCGCCTTCGATGAGCCGCGTACCCATCGCGCGAGCGGTGCGGCGCGGCGCGGCGCTGTTCAGTGGTACGTGGTGGCGCGTCATGTGGCTGGTCTCCGCAACGGCTGAGGGTCCGCATTCGTCGCGCGGACAGGTCCGGGCGAGGGTCGCACATTCCCTTTTCAAGGTCCGCGGCGAGCGACATGCTGCGCCGCCCCCGTGACCGAAAACGTCACGGTGCGCGATCGACTCCGCTACCGGTGCGCCGTCCCTGTGATCGAGTGAGCGACGAGGCTGCGCCAGGTTGCGCGTGTTCGACCCGGTCGCCGGTTCCCCGCGCGACGTCCGAGACAGACGGAATATGTCCTGCGTCGCTCGGCACACGATTGACCGCGCGCGAGCCGTCTCCCATCCAAGACGAACAACGGGGCACGCGACCGGGAACGCGGCACCGCGAGCCCAGACCGTGCTGCGAGGAGGCTGACCGTGCGCAGGACCCGCTGTCGTCGATGCCCTCTGCTGTCAGTCGTGTGCGAGTGGAGCGTCCGATGTGCATGACGATCGCGCTCGCGGTGCTCGTCGGCGTCTGGGTGCTCGCCGTGGTCGGCACCGCGCTGCTTCGCGTGTCCATGGCCGCGCGCTTCGCTCGCTACAGCGAGGTGCCGTCGATGGTCGCGCTCGAGCGCGGGCCGTACGCCGCGTGCAAGCGCGTTGGCGAGGCGGTGGCGTCGCCGGGCCTGTGGGCCGCGGGGCTCTTGCACGCGCTCGGGCTGCTCGTCGGGCACGACTCGGCGGCCGCCATCGACGAGAAGGACGTGGAGCGAGCTGCGGAGCTGGCGGATCGCGAGATCCGGGCCGCGTCGGAGCGGAGCCTTGCCGAGCTCGAGGCGCGGCGACGGGGAGAACAGTGCGCGCGCGAGCGGGTGCTCGGTGCACGCGTGGATCGAGACGCCAACGAAGAGGAGGACGAGCCATGACGAGTCGGGGCATCGCAGCAGGAGTGGCGGGTGTGTCGGTCGGGCTGATCGGAGCGGGGCTCGGCGTGGGGCCGGTGGCGTTCCGGCTGGTCGAGTCGACCTGGATGCCGAGCGTCGCGCTCGCCACGGGGCTCGCGGTCGTCGGAGGCGTCGCGACGGTGGCGCTGCTGGCGATCGAGGCCGAGCGCAGCGCGGCGCTGCTGCTCGTCGCGACGGCCGCACTGATGGTGCTCGGTGCGACCTCGGTGGTGCTCGGCGCGCTCGCTGGCGGGATCGTCGCAGGCGTCGTGTGGCTCGCCGTGCGTCCTGCGGCGCCGCCGCGCGAGGGGTTCACGGAGATCACGAGGCTGGATGACGAGGCGCGTCTCGCGAGCATGGATGCGTGGGCGCTCGGGCGGTTGACGGAGCAGTCACAACGGCACGCCGTACACGAGGCGTATGCCGGGCATGCGGAGCGCGCCTGGGCTCATGCCGATGCGGCGTTCGCGCTCGATCGCGCGCGGTCCGAGGTGGAGCGACATCGATCGCTCGCACTCGCGCGGCGCAACCAGCTCGCGGCGGGGCACTTCTCGCGTCGCGCGCGCGGGGAGGACGCGTCGTGAGCGCGCTGGTCCGAGGGGCCGTCGCGATCGAGTCGACGCGCATCGCCGCCGACGCGGATCACTTCTGGGTGGCCGTGCATCTCGACGCGCGCGCCGCGGAGGAACGCCGGGTGCGGCTCGTGCTCGCGATCGATCGCTCATCGACGATGGCCGGGTATCGGCTCGCGGCGGCCAAGCGCGCCGCGCTCACGCTCGTGATGCTCGCGCGCGACGGCGACGAGCTCGGGCTCGTGACGTTCGACGCCGAGGTGCGCACCGTGCGGGAGCCGGCACCGATCGACGCCGACTCGCGGGCGGCACTGATCGAGGCGATCGACGCGGTCGAAGCGGGGCGAGGCACCGCGCTCGCGGGAGCCACCGAGCGCGCGTTGCTGTTGGCGTCCACCGACGCGTCGTCTCCCGGCGAAGGTCACGCGATCGTGCTCACCGACGGGTTTCCCTTCGTCGGCGAGACCGACCTCGAGAAGATCGTCGCGCTCGTGAGCCTGAGCGCGCAGGGGGCGACGCTCTCGACGATCGGCTTCGGCGACGAGCTCGACGGGCCGCTGCTCGCGGCGATGGCAGAGGCGGGGCTCGGGCGCTTCGTTCACCTCGGGGAGCACGACGACCTGACCGTCGCGCTCGCGGCGGAGCTGGCATCGGCGGCCCGCGCGCTCACGCGGCGAGCCCAGATCACCGTGCAGGTGCGCGACGCGTGCGTCATCGGCTGTCGCGAGGTGCCGGATGGCCAGCGCGCAGCCACCGTGGAGCTCTCGCGCCCGCCGCTCGTCGCGGGCGAGCGGGCGACGTGGGCGTTCGCGATCCAGCCGGCGAAGCCGCTCGGGGCCGGCGCGCACTCGATCGGCCTCGTCACGGTGCGCACGCTCGACCGAGAGGGACGGCCTGTCGTCGTCGAGCTTCCGATCCGCATCGAGGTCGGCGCGCGGGCGGGCGAGCTCGACGCCGACGTCATGCGCGCGCGCTGCCTCGGCCACGCGGCGAAGGCGATCCGCACCGCGGTCACGAGCGGCGCGGACGCACGCGAGATCGGCCGAATGCTGGAGCGCGTCGCGGCGCGCATCGAGGGCCAGGCGAGCGTCGCGGGCCTCGCGAACGACGCCGCGATCAGCGCAGCACTGGGCGTGCTGCGCGACGAGGCCGCGCTGATGCTGGCGGGCGAGCCCGCGCCGAGGACCGCCGCGAGCGCCGTCGCGATGGGACTCGAGCAGGGCTACGACGCGCAGATCGGGTCGAAAGTGAGCACCATGGCCCCGCTGCGGCGCGAGTCGCAGGTCGCTGGCATCGAGCGCACGATGGTGCTCGTGCTTCCTGAGCTCCGCCCGCGGTCGTGAAGCGAGACACTCGCGCGAACGTGGCGTTACTCTGCGGCTCAGAATGACCGGTCGGGGTCGTCCGGGCCGAAAGCCGCGGGCCCACTCACAGGCAGCGCGCGTGCTGCTTCTTCTCGAGGAGCTGCGCGGTGCGCGCGCGGCCACGCGTCTCAGCGCGCTCGCCGAGCGGCTGCACGTGAGCGAGCGGCAGCTCCGCCGGGATGCGGGCGCGCTCGTCGAGGCGGGTCACGAGCTCGCGTGGGAGAAGGTCGACGGGCGCGCCGCGGTGAAGCTCGCGCGGCCGGGCCGCGAAGCGATCGTGCCGTCGCAGCGCGAGCGCTTCAGCTTGCTCGCGGTGCAGCGCGTGTTCTCCGTGCTCGAGGGCACGCCGTTCGGCGACGACGTGCAGAGCATCCTCGGCCGCCTCTTCCGCGCGAACGACGCGAGCGAGCTCGAGGCGTGGGGACGCCGCATCACGTACATCGCCGCCGGCGGCATCAAGCCCTACGGCGCCGATCGCGAGGAGATCCTCGACGAGCTGCTCACCGCGCTCATCCACCAGAACCGCGTCGACGTCCGCTATCGCCCCGCGAACGGGCGAGCCAAGGAAGGCGTCCTCGAGCCCCACGGCCTCGCGATCTACCGCCACGGCCTCTACTTCGTCGGCGCGTTCGTGGGCGGGACGCACGCGAACTACGTGCTCCCGCTCGAGCGCTTCACGAGCGCCGCGCGTCGCCGCAAGGAGCGCTTCGAGCTGCCGCCCGGCTTCGACGTGGCCACGGTCTTCGAGAACGCGCTCGGCGTGGTGCTGGGCGGCGACCCAGTCGACGTCGTCCTCGAGCTCGACGCGAAGGTCGCGCACCTGCTCGACGTGCGCCGCTTCCATCGCTCGCAGCGCACGGTGACGCAGCCCGACGGCAGCGTGCGCCTCACGATGCACGTCGCGACGACGCCCGACCTGATCTCGTCCATCCTCGCGTGGGGCGAGCACTGCCGCGTGGTCGAGCCCGAAGAGCTGCGCGAACGGATCGAGAGCACGCTCGAAGCGGCGCTCGCGAACGCGCGCGAGCTCAGGAGTAGGCGCGCGGACCGACATTGAATGGCGCACCTGGCTCGCGCGTCTACGAGCATCGCGACTCGCGTCGCGATCCCATCCAGACGGGACGAGGGGCACGGCCCGACGACTCCCGGCCAACTCCGCGCGACAGCGCGGCTCGGTGGCAAGACCGTGTGATGGAGCCGGACATGCCGAAGAAGAAGGACGACGCGCTCGCGCGCGCGGTAGCCGACGTGCGGGCCGCGTGGAAGCCGATCCAGGCGCTACTTGACGAGGAGCGCGCAGAGGAGCGTCGCGAGCGCGAGGCCGAACGACGGCGCGTCGAGCGCGCGCGGGTCCAGCTCCTCCGCATCGCGCCGTCCGCCGACGCGTGGTTCCGCGACTGGGTGCGCCGCGGACGGCTCGCGCTCGCGCTCGACGCGAACGTCGGCGCCGACGAGCGCGACCAGCTCTCTCTGCCGACGATCCACATCGCGGGCGACCGCGCGGTCTGGGCCCACGAGCTGCGGCGACCGCAGCACGGCCCCCACCATTGGTACGAGATCGATCTCGGGACGCCTCATCGCGTGCGCGGCGGCCTGCGCGGCACTCGAATGGGCGGTGTCGGCGGCCCCCTCGGGACCTTCTCGAGCTTCGCCCAACTCGCACGCCAGCACGTCGATCTGCCGCCGAGCACCTGGTGGCAGATGCTGCTCGCGGCAACGCTCGTCGCCGAGCTGCTCTCGAGCAACGAGCTCGAGGCGATGCTGCTCGAACAGCTCCGTGGAAGGGCTGCCGGGCTGGCCTCCCGCAGCGAGCGCATGCGCATCGAGACGGCCGTGCATCGCCGCGAGCGCGGCGCGGAGACGCGCTACCGCGAGATCATCGCCCGCGATCGCCTGGCGACGTCGGCGCTGACGCCCGACGCCCTCGTGCATCTCGCGCGCCGCGTGCGACCCCGCGTCGAATGACGCGGGGCACGCTACCTTCACTCCTCTCCTTCAACGACGGACGCCGGCACGCCTCGCCGGGGCGGCCGCCTCGGCAAACGCAGCGTCCGGACGCTCACGGCTGCCGCTAGTGGTTCCGCCGACTGTCCAGACGTCGGAACAGCGACCGGCCCCGCGACCAGCATGCGCAAGCTCGCCACGACGCCGGCTACCTCTTCCAGCGTGTGGCGCAGCGTGTCGCGTTCCTCCTCTCGGAGCGCCTCGACATCAGCGAGGCCGAACGCGAGAGCGGGCGACTCGTCGACCCGGAGCGCTTTCGCTGCGCCAGCCACCACACGAAGCGGCATCGGCGTTGCGGGACGCGCGTGCTTGGCGGCGCCGAGGATCGCCCGCACTTCCTCACGGAGCTGACGTACCGCCACGCGGGCGTCGAGCGCCTCGCTTGCAACGAGCTCGATCCTGTTGGGGTCGCGCAGCCGGAGCAGCTCGATGCGGTGGCTCAGCGGCAACCGGTGGAAGCTCGCGTTGGCGGGGAGCTGCCGGGTCACCACGGCGACGCCGATCGCGTTCGCGATGTACGTTTTCGAGACCGGGAGCTCGAGCCGATCGCAGCGCGAGAGCAAGCCTCGAAGTGAGGCATGCTTCCGGGGCGCCCTCGATGCGTAGAGTGCCGGATCGTCGCCGTAGAACCGACTCAAGACGTATGCCCCGACGCGCTCGGCGCCACGGCTCACATCCTTCTCGAGGATCGCAGCGATGTCGCCAACCGCTGCGTCGATGAGCGCAGCGTCGACCACATCGAAGCACGACGGCAGTGCCGCCGAGCTGGCCGCTTCTCTAGCCCGCGGCGTCATCGCGCTGCCCCCCCGGTGACGGGCGCGCGTCGATCGATGCCCTGCGCGGCGGCGCCACGAGCGTGCACGCGATCGCGAACCCACTTGTCGAGCACGCGCTCGTCGCGCTCGGACATCCCGAAGCCCCACAGGTCGGCGCGTGCGAACGCGACGAAGTCGAGGAGGCCGTTCATGCGCCTCGTTCTCTCGGTGATGCAGACCGACGCGCACGCGAGGAGGAAGGCGATGCCGGCACGGACGAGCGAGGGGTGCGCGCGCGCGAGCAGGCTCGCGTCGAAGGTCAGCGTACGTCCGTAGTCGTCCACGTCCGTCGAGACGTCCGCTCCCCGACGGCTGAGATCGGTAACTTCGAGCCGCGCCGGGGGACGGCCGGCGCGACTCCTCCATCCTCGCTCGAGGATGATGCGGTGGTCCGCCGGGACCTTCTTCCAGACGTCGGCGAAGAGCTTGCGCACGCGGTCCGCGAGCTCGGGCGGCGCGTGCAACCACAGGCCAGACGTGGTGAGCGGGATGGATGACTTCGAACTCGAGCGATGGGGCATGACGATCCTCCTGCGCGTGATCGCGCTGCGCGTGATCGCGCTGCGCGTGATCGCGCGTCCGCACCTTCACTCCGTCGGACCAGATCACCGAGGCGTGTTCCGATTGACGAAAAGGCCGCGTTTCTGACCCCACGGTCGACGACACGAAGGGTCGGGCCAGCGCGATTGGCAGTGGTTTCGCGCCTTGCGGAAGTACTTGGAACCGGCGATCGCGGTCCCGTAACGCTGGTACGAGCTGAAGCCGAAACAGACCAGCCGTCATGAGACGGCGCGAGCGATCACTCCTCAAGCGGTTCGGCGCAGTGCTCCACAGCGCCCTTCGGCTCGACACTCGCGACCGCCTCGCGTCGGCGTTTCGCGTACCTCCGGCGCCGCCGCGACCTCCTACGCCCCACGCGGGCCGTCGAGCGTGTCGTGGTCGCTGTGGCCCCATCCTTCGCCGATGGGACCGCCCGCGATGAGGTCGAACGGGTGGTACTTGGTCCGCGGCGTGAATCGGTCGCGTCCAGGCCGGCACCACTGCACGTGCTGGCGCCCTCGCCGCTCGAGGAACACCGTGGCGTCCGGGCCGCTCGCGCGGGCGCACGCCACGGCCTCGGCGCCGAGCAGGCGGGCGAGGCGGTTGATGGCCCAGATCGCCTCCGCGAGCGCGTCGTCGACGGCGCACGCGCAGTCGATCACCACGGTCGCCCAACCGTCGTCGGCTCGAGCGAAGACAGCGTAGAGGCGCGGCCCGTCGACGGGTTCGGCGCGAACCCGTGCAACGAATGCGGCGACGGCGCTCTCCAGCGTCCGGTGCAGCGTCGCGTCGTCACCACAGCCCAGCCTCCCCCGCAGCATCGTCGGGTCGATCAAGAGGTTGTCGTGGTCCTCGCGACCGAGGCCCTCAGTGTGTGCGCCTCCGCGGACGATGGCGAAGCTTGTGAAGGCCTCGTCGTCGCGCTCGGGCGGCTCGCCGTCGTCGGACAGGAAGTACGTGATGCCCCACGGTGCGTCTCGCCGCTCGACTCGCACTACCGAGCCGGCGGTCGAGTGCTCTGCGTGCGCGGCGGCCTCCGCGCCGAGGACCCGGGCCGCGCGGTTCAGCCCCCAGAGCAGCAGGCCATCGAGGCTGGAAGGTGCGCCGAGCTCGAAGACGTACGTGTACCAGCGGCCGCCGTACTCGGCGAAGAGCGCGACCTCCGAGCGCAGCGGCCCCAGCATGGCGTCGTGGCGCTTCTCCTGGAGGTAGGCGGCGATCGCCAGGTCGAGGTCGCCGTGAAGCGACAAACGCGGGGCCACACTAGCTCTCGTCTCGGTGGTCATCCGATCCCCATGGATGTCAGGACGAGGTCGACGACGTAGTAATCGCCGAGCTCGAGGCGGGCTCGGCGCGAGCGTGAACGCACGAGCGTCTCGTACCTCGGGGCGAGCCGCCGCTTGATGCGCGTGAGCAGTGCTGCCTTCGAGACGACGCCGAAGGGGCTCCGGTGCGTGGTCATCGCGACCTCCGCGGGTACTCGCGAACGCGCTGCACACGTGGCAGGCGTCGCGGGTCAACGATGATCTCGCGTTCCTGACGTCCACCCCGACTCTCGACCGCGTCTACGTCCACGAGGAGCGCGTCCAGAGGAGCAGTTACTTCGTAGACATTGCTGGGGCATTCGAAGCGGTCACGGAACCTGTTCGCAAACCAGTTCGCCCTCTCCAGGTCCGTGGTCCACGACATCCCGCGAGCGTGCTTCGAGATCGCACCCCGGTACACTTGGATTGGCTCGGCCGGCGTCGGATACGGTGCGATTCGATTCGCGACGTCGAACCAGTGCAGCCAGATCGAGCGGGAGACGACCCGCTCCGGGAACTCGGCCGCGGTCCACACGCCGATGAGGACCTCACGCAGCACGCGGTCGGGAACGCGCGCCGCGACGAAGTACAGATCGACCAGAGCTGCGGGTGCCCCGTTGCGACCCGCCCGTACCAGCACTCGATCGACATCCTCTTTCGTGATCTGCTCCCCGCCGGGGTGCCGGGGCGAAAGCCCGATCACGAGTGCACCTCCAGGCGACGGCGCCGTCCGCCGGCCGCTATCGCGGCGTTGCAGGACACACCAGTCTCGTCGGGCTTGCCTTGGAGCAGCACAGTCCCGTCGGCGATTCCGGCATGGAACGCAGGAGCGTCCTGCTCGGTGATCCGCCCTTCGTAGAGAAGGTAGCGGAGCCGCTCGCTCCAGCCGCCGCGGGCGGCGGCGTCGCGGAGCTGGAGGTAGAGGTCGGTGGCGTAGCGGCTCCACACGACGTCCGTTTCGGTGCGCCCCGCGGGAAACGCAGCATCGAACCACGTCCGGTCGGCAGGTGGATGCGCGTCGCGCACGTCTCGCCAGTTCGAGCGGGAGTTGAAGGGCTCGGCCCAGACCGTCTCGCAGCGCTGGAGCCGAAGGGCGTCCACAAGAGCGTCGACGCCCTCGTTGCTGAGAACACACGGGAACACCGGACAGAGCATCCCGTACGTCGTGACCCCGGCGTCCTGGAGCGCGTGCAGGGCACGCACACGCGCGAGCGGCGCGGGCACCCGCCGCTCGACCTGCCTCGCCCAGGTTGGATCCAGGGAACCGACGGAGAGGCCGACCACGATGCGATCGGAGTGCTTGGCGAACAGCTCAACGAACTCCGGCTTCGCGACGAGCACGCTCTTCGTAAGCACACGGATGCGGTACTCCGAACGCTCGATCAGGAGTTCGAGCGCACGACGCGTGATGCCGTTCTCGACCAACCACGGCGAGAACGGGTCCGTGAGCATGCTGAACATGAGCGTCTTGCGGGTACCGACTGCGCGGGGCGAGCGAAGCTCATCTTCCAGTTGCGCGAGGATGTTCTTCCAGGCGAGCAGAGGCTTCGTGTGATCGCACCCGTGCTGCGGCGTACCGAGCTGCTCGGCCGTCCTCCGCTCGAAGTCGGGCTTCTGCCGGCACTGCCAACGGTTCTTGTCGGTCGAGCAGTACGTGCAGGCTAGCTCGCAGCGTGCAACGAGTTCGAGATGATCGTCGGCGAGCTGCTTCTTCACGAAGCCGTCGGCCGGCTTGATCGCGTGGCGGTTCTCGGGGACGAAGACCACGAGGGTCTTCCCACAGTGATGGCACCTCATCGCTCGCCTCCGAGCAAGGGCTGCTCCTGGCGAACCGAATGCTGGTTCGACGTGGCTCGGTTCTTCGGCTTGGACCCGTTCATGTGGCGCTCCTCTGCGCGCGATCGCGCGCAAGCCCCACGATGAGCATCGTGCCGTCTGATGCCCGGCCGGCCCCATTCGCTATGGGTCCGGCCGTCTCCGATATCTTCGAACGAGGTCTTCGATGTGCTTTCCGCTCAGCGGAACAAACTGCGCGAGTATTCTCGCGGCGATCTCAACCGCCGATCCGAAGCGGTCGGGTCCGGCCTCCGGAGGCTTCCGGACCGCGGCGTGGATCTGCTTCGTCAACTCCGCCGCGTCGGGCATGGTCCGGGATGGTCGACCGTCGATCGCCGCGCGGGCCTGGATCGCCTGACGCACAGTTCGCCCAAGGTGGTCAGGGTCGAACTCCACTCGCATCGCCGTGGTCACGTCGAAGGGCTCGCCCTTCACGAGTCGGGTGATCGAGTCGAGCGCATCGGTGAGCAGCATCTCGGCACGCGCCCGGTTCACGTCCGCGAGAAGTGGTGGCGGTCGCCGCGAGTCGACAACGCTGGGGCCACCCAGCGAGCGGAGCGCGATGACGTTGATGGTCTCGCGGCGGCCCCTCAGCCACGCCTCGTGCGACGCCGCATCGGGGTCGTTCTGGTCGATCTCCATGTCGAGGCGGTCAAGCAGATCCAGCAGATCCCGCCACGCCTGGAGCACTTCTTTCGCGCGCGCCTCGCGCTTCGGCGTAAGTGGAGCCTGCACTCGCGGCTTCCGAGCCATGGCACCAAGGCTACCGGCCCGAATCGAATGCATCCACTACTGGCGCTGATCGCGGCGAGAACCCGTACGGACGACGCGGCTCACACAAGCGTGGCGACGAGGATCTCCTCGACAGCGTCCCCCGTACCTTCGACTGCATCGTAGAGCGGCGACGCATCCAGCCCGCGCACATCGGCGGCGAGCAGGCCGAGCTGGGGCATTCCTCGGCCGAGGCGAGGTCGGTAGACCACCGCCTCGTGGTCCTCGCCGTCCGATCCGCGGAACGGCTCCAGGGTCGGCGCGCTCGTGGTGATGAACGGATAGCGTTGCGGAGCGATGGCGGACTCCCCCGCGAACTCGATCAGGACGTCGCCCCTCGTCGAAGAGACCCACAGCCCGACGAAGAGCAGGCCGACGTCGCGCTGGAGACGGCGCAGCTCGCGGCGCAGCTTCAGCTCCGTCCGGGCGTCGATTCGCGAGAGCAGGTGCTCGGCGGTGTTCGGCAGTAGTTCGAGGATGCTCACGTGTCCTCCTCCTCGGGGTGTGCGGCGAGCCGGCGCTCGGCCTCCGCAACGATGCGGGCGAGGTAGCCGCGATCGTGGAACGCGGGCCGTTCGGGCTCGGGTGCCTCGATGCGCAGCTCCAGGTCTCCCCAGGCGTGTTCGAGGTCGGCCGGGCTCCAGCGAAGAAGCGCGGAGAGCGTGGTGCAGTGGTAGACCAGCACTTCGGTGATCGCGCTGCGGTACATGCAGCACTCGATCGGAAGAAGACCGAGGCGGGCAGCAACCTCACCCGAGGTGCCGGGCGTCGCCATCGCGAGCACGCCGAGCTGCGCCGGCGTGTGCGAGCGCTTCTTCGTCCGCCACCGCAGCCCTCGCTGCTTTGCGTACTCGCGGGCCGCCTCCACCGTGACGCCGACGTGCTCGGCGATGGTCCGGATGTCGGCGACTCCGCCCCAGAGACCGATGCTCTTCGCCCAGCGCGGCTGCACCCGACGGACGTGGCCCGTCATGCGCTCGCGCTCGCTCGTCACGCCGCTGGCGGGCACGCCGTGCGCTGCCAGCTCGGCGTTCGTCATCGTGGCGAGGTGCAGCGCGCCGACGATCATGTGCGCCTCGCGATCTTCTCTGCACGCTCGACGTCGACCTCGCGCACGCCGATGCCGCTGGCGATGGTGCTCGTCGCGAGGCCGGCATCGCGAAGCACGCGCACGGCGCGGACGAACACGCCGTAGTCGAGCTGCTCGCGCACGACGTACCGCGGCGGATCGAAGCGACCGTCGACGACCGACTTCACGCGAGTGATCACCGGCTCGAACGGAGCGCCGAACACGGCCATCGCGAGCGCCGTGGTGCGCGCGCGCGTCGTCGGTCGGGCACGCGCATGGCGGATGCCGCGGGCGAGCCTCCAACGACGCACCTGAGCCACCGAGACGTGAAGCCCTGCGTTGGCCGCCGCGCGGACGATGTCCTCATCGCTCGCTCCCGCCTGGGCATCGCGCCGGAACGCATCGAGGGCTCCGCGTGCAAGCCGCGGCGTGCGCGTAGCCGAAGTCGACCGCGGCTTCGACGCCGGCTCGGAACCCACGTCGTACAACCCGACGTGCGCCACGGCGTCGGGCTCGATGCCGAGCAGTTCACCCACGGTCAGCGCGCCAACGCAGTTCACAGCATGGATTGTATCCGTCGAGGATCCCGCTGTGGAAGAGCGGGGGTGTTTCGCCGTCCACCCGGCGACTTAGGGCGGGGGTGCTTCTCTATCGAACAGCGTGACCAGGGCTCGCTGCATCATGGGCGGCACGGCGAGCGTGTCGTCGACACGAACGTCGGTGAGCGTCATCGCGTCGAGCATCCGGCGCGCGATGAGACGGAGTCGATGCTCGGCGGCACGGAGCACGAGGTTCGACTCGTCGAGTTCGCGCAGCGAGAGAGCGAACTGGATCATGCAGGTCCACGGCGCCCAGTCCCGCGTGTGTTCGGCGAGGGCGATCATGCTGCGCTCGTCGATCTGCGCGACGCGGCTCGCCCACGCCACGGGGTCGACCTCGAACCGTCGACGCAGGAGCGAGAGTTGAGCGTCGCGATGCTCGTCGAGCGGAGCGAAGTGCGTCGATACCGGATGAGCCCCGCGGGCCGGCGGATCTGCGATCACATCGGCGACCTCGGCGGCGTGCGCATCGAGCAGCTCGTCGGGGATGCGGACGACCTCGGCATTGTCGTGCGACCACGGCGCGGTCGTTCGGCGTCGAACGGCGTAGCCCGCGGGCGGAGCGAGCCGCTCGCGCCGCGCCGTCTGTACGTCGGCGAGCGGATGTCCCGCCGGCATTACGGCGGCGACGGTCTCCAACGTCGGCCACGCCGCGACGAGCGGGAACAACGCGCCGAACATCGTGCGCTCGTCGTAGTCGTCTGCGGTCATGGAGCCTGGCGCCGCTGCGAGACGTAAGGATCAGGATGAGGGATCCGAGTGAGGCTCGGGTTTTCCGTCACGCGTAGCCCCTCCGGTTCCACACCTCCAAGATGATGTCTTCCAGACGCCTCCCGGCCTTCAGCCCGCGCCGGAGCGTGCTCTCGCTGATGGCCACGTCGATGGCCCAGTCGTCGAGCCGCTTCCACATCAGGAAGGCCGAGTACCCCTTGACCGGTCTGCCGGGGAAGCCCCGCATCCGCTTGGCGAGGACCTTGAGCCGCCACTCCGAGCTACGCGGCCCACGCGGGGCACGAGCCAGGGGCTGCTCGTACCGCGTGAGGCTGCCGATGAACGAGCTGCGCTCGTCCTCTCGTTGTCGGGCCAGATCGGGCGGCACGTGATCGACGCGGACGTTGCCGGGCTCCCAGCCGCGGCTGTCGTCGATGCGAACGATGCAGGCGCCGGGCCTTGCGCCGGGGATGTCGCGCGCGAGCGCGCCGGGGTAGCGCCACCACGGACTTGGCCACGGGAGGGTGAGCGTGAGCGCGATGGGCTCGGGCCACGAGTTCAGTGTCGGGTAACGGTCGCCGAACGGGCGAGCGGGATCGAACGGTGGGCGGGTCCAGGGCATTGGGCTCTCCTCCGGCCCGGAGGCTGTTCACTCCGGGCCGGGGTGGGGGTTTCGCGCGTCGAGGCGTGATGCTCGCCGCGCGGCGCAGAGCGCGGCCCCACCAAGCATGTCGTCGTCATCCAGGCAGTCGTCGTCCAGGTCGCAATGGTGGGGGAACGGGTGCGTGCCGGGCTGTTGCCCGGGTTGCACGAGGTGTCGCTGCATCTCTATCGTGGTCAGGCTCATGGTCGGCAGGGTCTTGATCGGCAGGGTCTTGATCGGCAGGGTCCTCATCGCTCAGGTGTGCGTGCTCAGCCGCGAGCCGCGAGCGCTGTGCTGAGCACGGCGTCGTAGGCCCGCATCCTCTTCCGGCGTCGCTGCTCGAAGTGCGCGACCATGTTGCGCGCCGCACGCCCGTGTCGCGGGCTGCGCCGTGTGACTTTGGCTACAGCAGCATCGACGACGGCACGCCGGTCGAGGAACATCTCATTCACCAGCGCCGCGGCCATCGCTCCAACGCGCTCATCGCCGCGGGGCAGTTCCACGAGTGCATCGACCCGCTCGGCCAGCTTCTCTGGCGGCGTGCTCACGCCGCTGACGCCGACGGTCTTGCCGAGCCACCGGATGGGCGCGTCGCGCAGGTCGTGCGCGCACTCGAACGTCTTCTCCGGGTGCGCCTCCCAGCCGGCCTCCTCGATCAGCTCGACCACGATGTCGCGGGCGTGCGTGACGGCGCGGGCGTCGGCGCCGAGGAGCAACACGTCGTCGCCGTAGCGGAAGGCATGCACTCCCTTCGGCGCGTACCGGACCAGCGGGAGGTCGAGCACGTGCGCACCGACCAGGTTCGAGAGCGGCGGCGCGGCGATGCTTCCCTGGTAGAGCGCGTGCAGCGCCGGGGCGAGGGCAGACGTCTGCCCAATGATCGGCGCGGTGCAGAACCAGACGACCAGGCGCACCAGCGCCTCGTCCAACTCGGGGATGAGCGTCATGAGCGCGACGACCACCTGGTCAACCCGCACGCTCGGAAAGAAGCGGCGGACGTCCACCTTGGCGACGAACATGAAGCCCCGGGCGATGGCTCTGCGGGCCCCGAGGAGCGCCGTCCAGCGGTCTCGGCCGGCGCGGTAGCTGAACACCGTCGCGGGTAGCGCCTTCTCGACCTCAGCGCCGACAGCCTGCACGAACGCCCGCTGGAGGACGCGCGTGCGGATGTCGTGGCCGTACACGACGCGCCCCTCGATCTCGAACGAGCACACCGGCGCGGCCGTCAGGTCGAGACGGTAGATGCTTCCGAAGCCCGCACCGATCTCCGCGAGATCGGTGACGTCGGCGAGCAACTCGCGCACCGCCGAGACGGGCGCGGCGAGCGCATCGCCGAGCACAGCGGCGTCGCACTCGATGTCGTCGCCGCGCTCGCCGTAGTACGCGAACTGCACGCGCTTCTTCGTGCGCTTCCAGGCCGCGCGCAGGTTCTCCTCGGCCAGCACGTGCGCGAGCGAGACGGGCATTAGCGATGCCCCTCGCGGTCCTCCGCGTCGAGCGCATCAAGACCAGCAGTGAGCGCAAGCACGAGGGCTGCGCGCAGCGAACTCAAATAGGGTCGGCGCTTCAGCACAAGCGCCAGCCGGTGATGCAGCCCGCGGGGGAGTCGGGCCGAGAAGAAGACCGTCGTGGGGGTGGACCGCATCGCTAGTCATTCACTCTTGACTCACTTGTTATCGCATGTCAAGCGGTCGCAGATGTGGTTTCCTCGCGAACATCGATTGCTCGTTCAGCAGCTTCTCACCGACTACAAGGGCGACGAGGTGAAGTTGCGCAACGCGCTCGTCCACCTCGGTCTCGATGCGCTGGCTGCGGCGCGGCGCGTCGATCTTGCTCGCGTCACGGGCGGTGATGACGACAGTGACGACATTCCCAGCATCGAGGACATCATCGCGGACGTCGGCGCGAGCGTCGGGCTCGGCATCCGCGACTTGATTCCGGGCAAGCCCGCTAGCGCCGTCATCTACGCGACCAAGGGGCCAGTCGTGGTCGGCGGTGACGACGAGGAGACTCGCGTCATCGTCCGAGAGACGGGGGAGCGTGCGATCATCCGGTCGCTCACCGCGCGCGGGGCGTCATCAGGTGCGGTGTTCACCGTGTCGCCGCGCGAACTGAGGATGCGCGACCGCTTCGCGCCCGAAGGCCACGCGCTCCTGATCTTCGTGCTCCGCGCGGAAGGGCGCGCGTGGATCATGACCCGCGCTGAAGTGCTCCAAGTGTACGAGGCCCTCGAAGTCGGCAGGAAGGTCGAGCGCTTCTCGCTGGCTGCCGACGGTGCGCTCCGCGTCTCAATGCCGAAGAAGCCGACCGGCCTCGACATGGCCTTCCCTCGGGTCTCGCTGTGGAACGGTGACGCATGACGCGTGACGAACTGCATCCGGCTCACGCGGTCCGAGACGCCAGCCACCCCGACCGCACCTCGTTCACCTGGTCGCGCATTCGAGCCCGCGGCGGGTTCGGCATCCATTCTGCGGCAGTGGTGATCCCCGCGCCGCTGCGTGAGCGTGGGCTCGTGATCGGCTTCGCCGCACACGGCGCGAGGGCCGGTCGAGCGAGGCGCCACCTCACGATCGTCCGCACGCCGGAACCGGATCGGGATGCGGCTATCAGCACGCAGTGCGAGTGACGCGGAGGTTCGAGGTGACGAAGTACGACTTCATCCAACTCTCGCCCGACGCAGGTGAGCGCTGGGAGAACATCAGCGAGATGATCGTCTCGCGGAACGGCGTGACGATCGTCCCGCGAACGCGCGAGGACGAGGTCGTTCGACTTCTCCAGGCGCTCGTCGATCGTGCGCACGAGGCGAAGCCCGCACCCCGTGCGGAGGTCGCGAAGCGCAAGCTCCTGCGGCCCGACGAGGTTGCCGAGGTGCTCGGGTGCTCGCTCGCACACGCGTACGCGCTGATCGATTCATCCATGACCCACGTCGCGGTCGGCGAGCGCGGCAAGCGCGTGCCGCTCAAGGCCCTCGACGACTTCATCAACCGAAGAACGGAGGAACCCGCATGGGAAGCAGGCTCTACACGAAAAAGCCGGGGGGCACGTGGTACGGCTGGTACTACGACGCCTTCGGCAAGCAGCGATCCGTCTGCCTCAAGACGAAAGACAAGCGAGCCGCGCAGCTCGCGCTCCGACGCCTCGAACGCGAAGCCCATGCTTCGCCCGGTGTTTCCAAGGACGCGGCCCCGCGACCGCTGAAGGACGCGCTCGCGTACCTCGTCGAGGAGGGCACCGCCGGGCGCTCGGCCGCGACCGTCGAGATGTGGGCAAGCAAAGCCGGGCATCTGCTCCGGCTCCTCGGCGACGTCGACACCAACGACCCGAAGCTGTACGAGCACGTGGTCACGTACATCAACGCGCGCATCGACGAAGGCGCTGCGCCGTCCACGATCGCGAAGGAGCTGGCGACACTACGTGCGGCGCTCAAGCTCGCACACAAGCGCCGCCTGATGCTCCTCAACCCGGCGGCGGTCCTGCCGTCGTTCTCCGCGCCGTACGTTCCGCGCGATCGCTATCTCACCCAGGCCGAGTTCGGACGCCTGCTCGCGCAGCTCGGGGAGGAGCGGCGGCTCTGGGTAGAGCTGGCGGTGTACACGGGCGGGAGGTTCTCGGAGATCGAGCGGCTGACGTGGGAGGATCACGTGCGCCTGGACGCCGGGTGGATCGTGCTGCCGGGCAGCAAGACGAAGAAGTCGCGCCGCACCGTGCCGATCCCACCGCCGCTGATGGAGGCGCTCGTCGCGTCGCCGCGTCGCACGGGCGCGGTGGCGCTCCCGTGGAAGGAGAACATCCGCCGCGACCTCGCGGCCGCATGCAAGCGCGCCGGCATCGAGCGGATCACGCCGAACGACCTGCGTCGCACCTACGCGAGCTGGATGAAGCAGGCTGGCGTCGACTCGAAGGCCGTCGCGGATCTGCTCGGGCACACGACGACGCGGATGGTCGATTTGGTCTACGGCCACCTCGACGACGCCGCGTACCGACGTGCCGTCGCCGTGCTCCCGGCGCGCCCCGCACCGGGTAGTGAATGGGTAGTAGCGACCGGCGATTCCGGAAGAAACCTTGGACGCATCAGAAGCGACGCGAGCCCGGAAAACGCGGGGGAAACAGTGCCCAGGGACAGAATCGAACTGCCGACACGGGGATTTTCAATCCCCTGCTCTACCAACTGAGCTACCTGGGCGAAGGGTCGCGAAAGTAGCGGAGCGCTCGGCGGTGTCAAGCTTGGCGAGCACGCCGGCCGGCGTTTTTCCTGCCGGCAATTTGCCCACCCGGCGGGTGGCGCGGGACACTACGCGGGCTTGGACTCGCGCAACGCAGCGCTGCATCGGCTCCTCGCGGACGCTCAGCGAGGAGGGCAGGCGAAGGTCGACGCCTTGCTGGCGCTCTCGCAGCGGACCGTGTTCGTCGTCCCCTGGCCGCCGCCCGGGGAGGGGTATCGGACGCTCGTCAGCTCGAACGGGCTCGCGGCGCTGCCGATCTTCACCGATCACGCGATGCTCGATGCGGCCGCGCAGCGCTTCGGCTGGGTGGACGCGCAGGGAAATGCGGTGGGCAAGGAGATCGGCTCGCGGCAGGCGCTCGCCTTCGCGCGCGAGCGCCAGCTCGCGTTCGTCGTCGTGGACATCGCGGCCGATCACTCGCTCGAGATCAGCGCGGCCGAGATCGAGCCGCTCCTCTCGCCGGCCGCGCGTCGCGAGAGCCAGGGCCCCTTCTCGGGCACCGGGCGCATCTCGAGCACGCTCATGCGCTCGGTGCAGCCGATGGGCTCGGTGGGGCCCACGCCGCCGAGCCGCGCGATCACCCCGCCGCCGGGCAGCATTCCGGCGGCCAGCAAGATCACGCCCTACCCGGGCACGCTCGCGCAGCGGCCGCAGGTGCAGGCGCCCCCGCCCGGCTCGAGCCCCGGCACCGTGGTCGCGCCGCCGGTGGCCGCAGCGCCCGCGTCGGCCGCTCCGCGCCGCGGCGGCTCGAGCCCCGGCATGATCGCCGTCGTCCACGCGAACGGGCCGCCCTCGCCGATCCTTCCGCAGCAGCGCCTCGCGCCGCTGAAGTCGATGCCCGACGCGCAGTTGCTCGACATGCTCGAGATCGTCCTGCGCGAGTACCCCGAGGTCGAGTGGGCCTGCCTCGGCGTCGTCGATGGCGCCTCGGCGATCGGTCTGCGCCTCGATCCGCGTCTGCGCGGGCGCCAGGGCGAGCTCGCCAAGGAGCTGGGCCGCGTCTCGAACGGAACGCCCGTCCTCTTGCTCGACGATCCGCAGCTGATGCGGAGCGCGCGCACCGAGGCGTACGCCTTCTATCCGTGGCGCAAGAAGACCTGACCGGTCGAGCACACGTCCCTACACGGTGCGACGACCGAGGCGCTCGGATGCGTTAGCAATCGCACGCACGACGCCGCGCGAGAGTTGACGATCGCCCCGCCTCGCACGTCGCTCGCGCACCGCGGAGCGCGCGCCGTGAGCGCGAGAAGACCCCGTTCTGCACGAGGGATTCGCATCGATCGATGCGGGCGCAAAGGCTGACCGACCGTCAGGCGGAACGACCCTCTCGCGCTTCTCTTCACATTCTGGAACGATGGCTGCTTTCAGCGCGCCCGCTCGGTTCAAGGAGGTTCGCATGGGTCGTCTTCGCTCACTTCTCGCCGCCGCGACGCTGGCGGTCGTCGTTCTGACGGCCGGCCTCGCACACGCGACGGTCGTCGTACCTCTCTCTCTGGAAGAGCAGGTCATCCAGTCCGACCTCGTCGTGCGCGCGCGGGTGGGCACCAGCCGGAGCGCGTTCGTGCCCGAGCGCGGCGCGATCCTCACGTGGACCGAGCTCGAGGTCACCGAGGTGCTGAAGGGGCAGGCGCCCTCGACGCTCGTGCTGCGGCAGATGGGCGGCACCGCCGACGGCCAGACGATGTACGTGCCGGGCGATGCGCACCTCGTGACGGGCGACGACGTGGTGCTCGTGCTCCGGCACGATCCCGAGGGCAGCGAGAACGTGTTCCTGCTCTCGCTCGCGCAGTCCGTGTGGTTCGTGAACGGCGGGCAGGCGCAGCGCGATCTGACTCAGCTCACCTACGCGATCCTCGGCCAGCAGGGCATGCAGCTCACCGAGACGGGCCGCGAAGCGCCCGTCGCCGTCGAGACGCTCGTCTCGCGCATCCGCCAGATCGCCGGAGGTGCGCGATGAAGTCCCTCGTGAAGATCGGCTCGCTCGCCGCGGCGCTCGTCGCGCTCGGCTCGGCCAGCGAGGCCCACGCCTACGTGCGCGAGCAGTCGAACTGGAACCCCAACGCGCTGCCCATCACGTACTACATCAACCAGGCGACGATTCCCTCCACGCTCGGCACCGACGCCGGGATCGCGGCCCTCGACGGCGGCTTCGCGTCGTGGTCCGCGCCCTCGTGCACCACGTGGCGCACGACCGACGCCGGCAACACCACGACGAGCGCGAACACGAACGACCGCCGCAACGTCCAGCTCTGGATCAGCGGGTCCTGGCCCGCCGAGCTCGGCAGCGTGAACAGCGTCATCGGCGTCACGACGCCGGTGTGGAGCTCGGGCGGCTACTTCATCGACGCGGACATCCGCTACAACAACGTCGGCTTCCGCTGGACCACGACGGGCTCGGGCGGCAGCGTCGACGCGCAGTCGATCGCGACCCACGAAGAGGGGCACTTCCTGGGGCTCGATCACTCGGCGTCGGCGACCGCCGTGATGTACGCGTCGTACTCGGGCGGCCTCAAGCGCACGCTCACGAGTGACGACCAGAACGGCGTCTGCGCGATCTATCCCTCGGGCGTGGCGCCGACCGATGCCGGCACCTCGACGGGCGATCGCTGCAACGCGTTCGGCAACACGTGCGCGGACTGCACGCCGAACAACGGCTGCGGTTTCTGCGCCGACACGAATCAGTGCGTGACGGGCAACAGCGCAGGCCCGACGACGGGCTCGTGCGGCACGTATGTGTGGCTGCCGCGCGACTGCGCCGCCGCCGGCACCGACGCGGGCACGGGCGGCACCGGCCGCTTCGGGGATCCGTGCACGAGCCCCAACGACTGCGGCTCGGGCGGTCTGTGCATCGGCATCTCGGCGACCGAGGGCCTCTGCTCGCGCGCCTGCAACGACGACTGCGGCTGCCCGAGCGGGTACGCCTGCTACATGACCAACGATCCCTCGCTCAGCGTGTGCGCGCCGGGCACCGGGACGTGCGCGACGGCGCCGGACGCGGGCACGATCCAGCCCGGCGACGACGCCGCCGTGGTGCCGGGCAACGACGCGGCAGTGGTCGCGGACGACGGCGCGGTGATCCCGGGCATGGACGACGCGAGCACGAGCGCGCCGCACGGCACGACCGCGGGCGGCTGCTCGTGCAGCGCGGCCGGGGGTGGCCAGGGTGGCCTCGGCGCCGCGGGCCTCGCGCTCGCGCTCGGTGTCACGACGGCGATCCGCCGTCGCCGCCGCGCTCGCTGATCGAGCGACGGAGATCGACCGAAGGACGCGCGTGCCGAGAGGTACGACGCGTCCTTCGCGTTTTTCACGCGGCGGTCGGCGCGAGCGGCGCGCTCTTCGGGAGCACCACGATCGGCGTGCCGAGCGTGCGGCCTTCCGGACGCAGGGCCCACGAGGCCGCGGCGAGCGCCGCGAGGGCGAGCGGCGCGACCGGCGAGCCGACCCCGGCGGCCACGTGCGAGAACGCAGCGCCCGTGAGCTCGAAGAAGAAGCCGGCGTAGGCCCACTCCTTCAGGCGTGGCGCTCCAGGCGCGAGGATCGCCGCGACCCCGAGCAGCTTCCAGACGCCGAGGAGCAGCATCAGGTACGCGGGGTAGCCCAGCTGCCCGAGCCCCTCGACGATCGCGGGGGCGCGCACCAGATCCCCGATGCCCGAGGCACCGATGGCGAGCGCGAAGACGAGGGTCGTGATCCAGTACGCGAGCGAGCGAGCCTTCATGAGGAAACCTCCGTTGCGCGGAACGTCGGGCTCGCGGGCGCGGAGGGCAGGTGCGATGCGTGCGCATCAGCTGCGCACGCGCGATCCAGGAGCGGGCGCGTGACCGACCTGCTCGAGACCGCCGAGCTCGAGGCCTTCGTGCGCGCGGTGGAGGCGGGCTCGCTCTCGCGTGCGGCGCGCGAGCTCGGAGTGCCACGCGCGACGCTCGGCCGGCGGCTCGAGCGCCTCGAGAAGCAGCTCGGCGCGCGCCTGTTGCGGCGCACCACGCGAAGCCTGCTCGTCACGGGCGAAGGCCGCGTGCTCTACGAGCGCGCGAAGGAAGCGCTCCGCGCGATCCGCGAGGCCGCCGAGAGCGTGAGCCAGGAGGTCGGCACGGTGCGCGGCCGCCTGCGCGTGTCGCTGCCCCCGATGCAGGACCCCCGCGTGGGCGACTTCGTCGCCGGCTTCCTCACCGCGCATCCCGGCGTCACGATCGAGATGACGTTCACCAGCGCCGCGGCCTCGTTCGCCGACGATGCGTGCGACGTCGCGCTTCGGGCGAGCCCCCAGCTCGAGCCGAGCCTCGTACGGCGCACGATCGGCACGCACCGTCTCGTGGCCGTGGCCTCGCCGAGCTACCTCGCCGCGCGCGGGACGCCGCGCGCCGCGGCCGAGCTCTCGTCGCACGCGTGCCTGCGCGGCTTCGCGCGCGGCGAGCACCCCTCGAGCGAGTGGCCCACGCGCGACGGCGTCGTGCGCGTCGACGGCCCGCTCTCGACCAACGAGCTCGTGGTGCTGGCGACGGCGGCGATCCGCGGCCTCGGGATCGCGCTCGTGCCCGAGGGCCTCGTCGAGGAGCCGCTCGCGCGCGGCATGCTCGTGAAGGTGCTCGAGGACGAGGTCGGGACCGAGACGACGCTCGCCGTCGTCTACCCCGAGCGCAAGCTGGTGCGCCCGGTCGTACGCGCGTTCGTCGAGGCGCTCGTCGCGTTCGGCAAAGCCGAGCTCACGCGGCCGGTGCGCTGTCCCCGCGACGAGCGATGCGATCCTTCTCCGGAGCCCTCGCGCGGCCGGCGCCGAGCGACCCGTCCCGACGCGGATGCGCTCGACTCGTCGCGGAGCGTCAGAAGTGGAAGCCGATCTGGCCGAAGCCGCTGATCTGGTAGCCGACCGCGTCGCCGGGCTTGCTCGGGCAGAAGTCGGTCACGCCCATGCACGTCATGCTCGGATCCGTCTGGCGGCCCATGTTGAGCACGTCGAGGCCGACGCCGGCGCCGATCGTGAACCAGTTGGCGAGGAAGATGTCGAGGCCCAGCGCCGCGTTGAAGGCCCAGCCGTACACCGTGGTGGACGGGCGCGCCGTCACGCCGCCGGTCGTCACCGCGTAGTTCGCATCTCCCTGCCACGCGTAGCCGAAGCCCACGCGTGCGTAGGGCTCGACCACGGGGATCGGCAGGCGTAGCGCGACCTCGCCGCCGACCGTGCCGATCTGGAAGACGTCGTACGACGCGTAGTTGAAGCGCGCACCGACGGCGATCCAATAGACGCGGAAGCCGAGCGCGGCGCCGACCATCGGGCCGGTGCCGGTGACCTCGTCGAACACGGAGGTGCTCGTGCCGTCGGTGCTGGTGCCGCTGAACGTGCCGGCGCCGTTGAAGGCGACGAGGTTCACGTTCGCGACACCGCCGAACGCCTCGATCCAGAGGAAGTCGACGTCGCGTCCGTCGCCCTCGTCCTCTTCTTCGGGCGGCGGCGCCGTTCCCGCGCCCGCAGGCGGGGGAGGCGCGCTCGTGCCCGTCGAGGCGAGCGGCGTCGACGCGCTCGTGTGCCCCGTCGACGACGACGACGTCGACGAGTAGCCGCTCGACGACGAAGCGCTGCTCCCGGTGCCCGTGCTGCCGCTGGAGCTCGAGGCGCTGCCGCTCGTTCCGGCGCCGCTGCTCGTGGTGCCGCCCGTGGAAGAGGTGGTCGCGCCGGTGTCGGTGCTCCCGGTCTGTGCGAGCGCGGCGCCCGGCACGGCGAGCGCGAGACCGAGGACGATCGCGGAGAGGGTCGTTCGCTGGCTCATGCTTCTTCTTCTCCGGTGCGCGGCATCGCGCCCTCGATCATCTCGGGATCGGCCGGCGGCCCAGGCACTCGATACCCCTCTCCGAGCCACGTGGCGAGGTCGATGCGCTTGCATCGCATGGAGCACAGCGGCGCGAACTTCGGTCCACGCTCCGGGCTCTCTTCCACGTCGGGCAGGGGCCCACGGCAGATCGGGCACCGCGCCTTGCGCGGCCGGCCTCGCCCTTCAGTCACCGTCGCTCTCGACTTCCTCGAGCAGGCGCCGCTCGTCCGTCGTCGGCTCCTCCACGAGGCCCTTCGCGTCGAGCACGCTGCGCGGCTGCGGCCGCGGAAAGCGCCCCTTCACCGCCGCGACCACGTCGTTCCGGCTCGGGCCCGAGGGCACGACCAAGATCTCCGGATCGCTCGTGTCCGGATCGTCGTCGACCATGATGATCTCGGCGTCGTCGTCGATGCGCGGCGGCGGGCGGCTCGGGCGGCGCATGCCGGGCGGCGGCCGCGTCGCGTGCTTCTTCGGCACGGCGGCGATGCCGCGGGCCACCTCGATCCGCGCCACGACGACCGCGATGTTGTCGTCGGCTGGCGCCGCGACGGCGCGCGAGACGAGCGCCTTGGCCGTCTCGTCGGCCTTCGCCGTCGTCGAGAGCACCTCGGCGATCTCGTCGTCGCTCAGCACGTCGGTGAGGCCGTCGCTGCAGAGCACGAAGCGATCGAGCGGCGCCAGATCGAGCGTGCGCACGGTGACGCGCAGTGCCTCGCTCATGCCGAGCGCGCGCGTGATCACGTTGCGCGGCAGGCGCGCGGAGTCCTCTTCCGGCAGGTCGGGCCGCAGCTCGAGGACCTCGTTCGCGAGCGAGTGGTCCATCGTGAGCAGCTCGAGGCGCCCCTGGCGCATGCGGTAGCAGCGGCTGTCGCCCACGTGCGCGACGTGCACGAGGCCGTGCTGCGCCGCCGGCGCGATCGCCACCATCGTGGTGCCCATGCCGCGGTAGCGGCTCGAGCTCTTGGCGACGTCGAGCACCTCGCGGTTGGCGGCCTGGAAGCCCGAGCTCAGCCGCCGCGCGAGCACCGGCAGCCCGAGCACGTCGAAGACCGGCGCGCTCGCCATCGCCTCGCGCGTGCCCTCGAAGTACCGCGCGATGCCGGCGAGGGCGATGCTCGAGGCCACGTTGCCGGCGTTCTCGCCACCGGCGCCGTCGGCGACCGCGAACAGGCCCAGGTCGGGGCGGATGAGAACGCCATCTTCGTCGTAGCTACGCGCGCCGATGTTCTTCTCGGCTGCGGCGTCCACCTCGAAGAGGGTCGTCTCGACCTCCGTGGCTTCCGTCGTCGTCATGCTGCGGCCGAGTATACACTCAGCGCATGCGCGCTCTCGCAACTCCGCCGCTCTCCGCGGTGGACCCCAAGACGCTGCTCCCGGCGTACGGGTCCTACCGAGGCTCCCTGCGGCGCTCGGACCTCGGGCCCCTCGCGGGCGACGGGGTCTCCAAGGTCCTGCGCGAAAAGCGCTGGGTCTGGTGCTCGATCACCCAGGAAGATCTCATGATCGCGCTCGCCGTGGTCGACCTGGGCTACGCCTCGAACGGCTTCGCCTACGCGTACGTCCCGGGGCGGGGCCTCGTGGCGCACGCCTCCGTCGTGGGCCTGCCGCGCCTCTCGCGCGTGAAGCAGACCGCCACGCGTCGAATCGACGCGCGCCTGCGCGACCCTCGTCTCGGGATCCGGATCACGCACGAGGACCACGATCCGCAGCTCGAGGTCGCGCTGCGCTCGAGCACGCTGGAGCTGAACGCGACCCTCGACACGCGACAGGCGCCGCCGCCGATCACCGCGATCGCGCCGCTCGAGCAGGGTGTGGTCGACGTCACGGAGAAGCGCGTGCTGATGGGCGTGCGCGGCTCGGCGCTCGTCGCGGGCAGGCGCCTCTCGCTCGACGGGGCGCTGGGCGGCTACGACTTCTCGCACGGCTTGATGCCCCGCCACACGAAGTGGAATTGGGCCTTTTTCATGGGTCGCGCCGCGACCGGCGCGCCGATCGCAGCGAACGTGGTGCGCGGCTGGACGCGTGAGCACGAGTGCGCGGTGTGGACCCAGAGCGAGGTCCACGGCGTCGCCGAGGCTGCCTTCGCGTACGACCCCGCGCGCCCGAGCGCCGACTGGAAGATCACGACGCCGGACGGCGCGCTCGACCTCGTGCTCACGCCCGGCGCGATCCACACGGAAGAGAAGGACCTCGGCGTCGTGCGCTCGGCCTTCAAGCAGGCCGTCGGCCGCTACCAGGGCGCGGTCGTCATCGACGGAACGCGCCACGCGATCGAGGACGCCATCGGCGTCGCCGAAGAGCAGGACGTGGTCTGGTGAGCGAGGCCGACGGCAAGAGCGCGCTCGATCGCCCCGAGACCGTGCGGGCGGGCGCCGAGCTCGACGTCGCGCGTCTCGCGCCCTGGCTCGCGGCGCAGGGGCTGCCGGGCGCGATCGAGGTCCTGCAGTTCCCACGCGGCTACTCGAACCTCACGTACCTGCTGCGCGTCGGCGATCGCGAGGTCGTGCTGCGGCGCGGCCCGCCGGGCGTGAAGATCGCGTCGGCCCACGACATGGGCCGCGAGCACAAGATCCTCTCGCGCCTCTCGAAGGTGTGGCCGAAGGTGCCGCGCGTGATCGCGCTCGCGGAGGACGAGTCGATCCTCGGCGGCCCCTTCTACGTGATGGAGCGCGTCCACGGCGTGATCCTTCGCGCGAAGCTGCCGAGCGAGCTCGCGCTCGGGCCCGAGCGCATGCGCGTCCTCAGCACCTCGCTCGTCGACACGCTCGCCGAGATCCACGGCGTCGATCTCGCGGCCGCGGGCCTCGCCGATCTGGGCAAGCCCGCCGGCTACAACCAGCGGCAGGTGAAGGGCTGGTCGGAGCGCTACGAGAAGGCGAAGACCGACGAGATCCCCGAGATGGAGGCGCTCGCGCGCTGGCTCGCCGAGCACGTGCCGGCGGAGTCGGCGGCCACGCTGATCCACAACGACTTCAAGTACGACAACGTCGTGCTCGCGCCCGATCTCTCGGGCGTGATCGCGGTGCTCGACTGGGAGATGTCGACGATCGGCGATCCGCTGATGGATCTCGGCTGCGCGCTCTCGTACTGGGTCGAGGAGGACGACCCGCCGATGCTGCGCGCGACGCGTTTCGGGCCGACGGACCTGCCGGGCAACCTCTCGCGCGCGGGCGTGGTGGAGCGCTGGGAAGAGAAGTCCGGCCGCCGCGCCACGAACATGCCTTTCTACTACGCGTTCGCGGTCTTCAAGCTCGCCGTCGTCGCGCAGCAGCTCTACCAGCGCTACGTGCGCGGCCTGACGAAAGAGCAGCGCTACGCGTTCATGATCGAGGGCGTCAAGAGCCTCAGCCGCGCGGGGACCCGCGTGATCGCCACGGGCGAGTGGCGGAAGCTCGACATGGGATGAGCACGGCTCGCTCGGACGTACGAAAGAGTGGCTCGGAAGGAGTGGGGGCGACGCCATGCTGATGCTCTTCGTGGTCGGGGTGCTCGGTGTGATGGGCCTCGGGGTCGTGGTGGCGGCGCGCGGCGGCCGCTTCACGCAAGAGCAGCCCGTGAGGGGGCAGGGCTATCGCGATGGCGGCACCAAGACCGTGACGGTCGAGACGCCGGCCGGGGTGCGGGCGCTCGGGACCGCCACGGTCGTGATCGGCGTCTTCACCGCCGCCTTGCTCGCGCCGGCCGGTGGCTTCGGAGCGCTCGTGCTCTCGGACTCCTCCGGGTCGGGCGTCCTGCTCGGCATCGGAGCGATCAGCGGGCTGATCCTCGGCGGGGGCATCGCGTTCGCGGGCGTCTGGGTCGCGCGCGGTGAGCGCCTCCCGGACGTGAAGCGGCTCGCGATCGCCTGGGGTATCCACCACGCCTGGATGGCGCTCTTCTTCGTGGTCTGGGAGCTCGATGCCGAGACGCTGCTCGCCGCCGCGATCGTGCTCGCGCTCGGCACCGCGCACGCCATCGCGCTGGCCCGCGCGGGCTCGACCATGGAGGCCCTCGTGAAGGGATCCGAGCCGGCGCCATCCTGATAGGCTGCGAGCGCCATGGCGTTCCTCCCCACCGATCGAGCCAAGACCGTCGTCGACGGCGTGAAGAAGTTCCTCGACGAGCGCGTGATCCCGCTCGAGCCCGCGCTCGGCGAGAAAGGCTTCGTCGCGCTCTTGCCCGAGCTCGCCGCGCTGCGCGCCGAGGCCAAGGCACGCGGGCTCTGGGCGCCCTTCCTGCCCGTCGACCTCGGCGGCCTCGGGCTGACGCTCGTCGAGTACGCGTACGTGAGCGAGGCGCTCGGGCGATCGCCGGTCGCGCACTACACGCTGAACTGCCAGGCGCCCGACGTCGGGAACATGGAGCTCCTGCACATGTTCGGCACGGACGAGCAGAAGGCGCGCTGGCTCGGCCCGCTCGCCCGCGGCGAGATCCGCAGCTGCTTCGGCATGACCGAGCCGGAGAACGCGGGCAGCAACCCGGTGTGGCTGAGCACGCGCGCGCGCAAAGAGGGCGACGACTACGTCATCGACGGCCACAAATGGTTCACGTCGGGCGCCGAGGGATCGAAGGTCTGCATCGTGATGGCGGTGACCGATCCCGACGCGCCGCCGCACGCGCGCGCTTCGCAGATCCTCGTGCCGACCGACGCGCCCGGCTTCGAGATCGTCCGGAACATCTCGGTGATGGGCGAAGCGGGCGGGGACTGGGCGAGCCACGCCGAGGTGCGCCTGCGCGGCGTGCGCGTGCCCCAGGCGAACCGGCTCGGGCCCGAGGGCGCGGGGTTCCTCCTCGCGCAGGAGCGCCTGGGGCCCGGGCGCATCCACCACGCGATGCGCTGGATCGGCGTCGCCGAGCGCGCGCTCGAGCTGATGGTGAAGCGCGCGATCGTGCGCGAGCTCTCGCCTGGCAAGCCGCTCGGCACGCAGCAGCAAGTGCAGTTCTGGATCGCCGAGAGCCGCGCCGAGATCGACGCCGCGCGCCTGAGCGTGCTCGACTGCGCCGAGCGCATCGATCGCGAGGGCGCGGCGGCCGCGCGCGAGTCGATCTCGACCATCAAGTTCTTCGTCGCCAAGGTGCTGAACGACGTGCTCGATCGTGCGATCCAGGTGCACGGCGCGCTCGGCATGACCGACGACACGCCGCTCGCGTGGTGGTACCGCCACGAGCGCGCGGCGCGCATCTACGACGGGCCCGACGAGGTGCACAAGGCGTCGGTCGCCAAGCGCATCCTCGCGCGCGCCGGGATGCCGCAGAAGAAGAGCTGAGCGGCGCCGCGCGTGGAAGAGATCACGCACGGCGCGCTGCTCGACGTGCCGCGCGCGCTCGGTGCCGGAATGACGAGCGTCGCCGTCGAGACGCCCGAGGGGCCGGCGCTGCGCGTGGAGCTCGGCGTGGGGATGCTCGACGAGACGCTGCGCGCGCGTGAAGCCGCGGCGCGTGGGGTCGAGAGCGTGCTCGCGGCCTCGCGCCTCGGTCGCGCCCGCACGCGAGGCGAGGGCAGTGCCTATCGCGGTGATCTCGTGGGAAGCGAGGTCCGGGAGGTCGCCCTCTTTCCGATCGTGCGCGCGGTGACGCTCGCGCCGGCGCTCGCCCGGGCGCGGGCGGGGGAGCGAGCGCCGATCGCGGAGGTGATGGGGCTCCTAGCGGCGATCGCGCCGGGGCTGGATGCGGCCGAGGCGTGGCTGACGCCGACCTCGATCGTGATCGGCGAAGAGCGCGCCTGCGTGCGGGGACCGCTGCTCGAGGCGATCGTCCTAGCGATCCGCGGCGAGCGCGAGGCGCCGCGCTGGACGTCGTACGTGGCGCCCGAGCAGATCCAGGGCGAGACGACCACGCGCGAGGCGCGGCGCTTCGCGCTGGGGGTGATGCTGCTCGAGCTGGCGAGTGGACGCGCCCTGTTTCCGGCGGGCGCGGCGGCGGTCACGGCGATCGCGGCCTGGCAGCCGAGCCCCAGCGCGCTCGAGCCGATCGACGGTGGGGCCGGCGCGAGCGAGCTGCGGGCCGTGCTGTGGAGCTGGCTCCAGCGCGATCCGCGGCGGCGGATCGACCCGACGCGCGCGGCGCGCATGCTCGAGCCCTTCGCGCGCGGGATGACCGTGACAGCAGCGCTCGGCCGAGGCGCGGTGGACGCGCCCTATTTCTCGCCTTGAGCGGGCGCACGGGCGCGGGCGCGGATCGAAAGAAAATCGTCTCCAGTGCGGGCGGGCGCGCCTACACTGCCGGCCGTGGCAACTCCCAAGAAGAAGACGAAGAAGACCGCTCCGAAGAAGGCTGCCAAGGCGAAGGCTGCGCCGAAGAAAGCCGTGAAGGCGAAGAAGCCGGCGCCGAAGAAGGCGGTCGCGAAGAAGGCGGCCGCGCCGAAGAAGGCGGCCGCGCCGAAGAAGGCGGCAGCGCCGAAGAAGGCCGCAGCGCCGAAGAAGGCCGCACCGAAGAAGGCCGCCGCGCCGAAGAAGGCCGCCGCGCCGAAGAAGGCCGCAGCGCCGAAGAAGGCCGCCGCACCGAAGAAGGCCGCCGCACCGAAGACGACCTCCGCTGTCGCCCGCGCCAAGGAGCTCGCGCAGAAGGCGGCGATCGACGCGGCCGCGCGCGCCACCTCCGAGCCGCGCGCGTTCATCGAAGGCTCGACCACGAAAGACGCGTTCGCCGAGCAGATCGCCGAAGACTCGATGCGCGCCGTGACGACGGCCGAGGACGACGACGACGGCGAGCGCGACGGCGAGGCCGCGCGCGAGTCGGGCGGTCCCTTCGTCGTCTCGAGCGGAAGCGTGGAGTACGCCGACGACGAGGACGCGCCGAACATTCCTTCGGCCGAGGCGGCCGCGTTCCCCGAGACGAGCGGCGAAGGCCCGGCCTCGCCGGACGAGGAAGACGAAGAAGAAGAGGACTGAAGCTCCGACAGGAAGCGTGTCGGAGCCCTTCCCTGCGGCTCGGGCTCCAGCAGACGCTGCTCGACCCGAGAGGGTCGAGCACCGACGCGTGCTCGGTCGTACGACGCGTCAGCGGCAGTAGGGCCGACCGGGGTGCGGCTGGTGCGCCCACGTCTCGCGACGATCGAGGAACGCGCGCACGGCCGGGTCCATCGGCACCTCGGGCGGTAGCGTGGTCGGCGCCGTCTCGCGCGAGCGGCGCCGCGGGTGCGCGATCACCGGCTCGAGCCCTGCTTCCTCGAGCTGATCGCGCCGCCACGGGTAGATCGGCGTCGCATCCTCGCAGCCGCCGCCCAGATCTTCGGCCGTGCAGAAGTAGCGAACGTGGAGGTGGTCGTCGTGCGGATAGCCCGGCTGACACGACACCTCCTCGAAGCGCCGCACGATCGCGCGCGGCGCGTGGGCCCGGGCGGCCTCGGCGAGGAGCATCGTGCGCACGTGCTCGACCACGAAGATGCGCTGCACGAGCGCGTCGTCGTCGGCGAGCAGCGCCTGTACGAAGCGCCACGTGCGCGGCAGATCGATCTGCATCGGCACGTCATCGGCAGGATCGACGAGATCGCCGTAGTCGGTGCCCTGGCCCTCGGGGTCGATCGGCACGGCCAGCGATGCGCGCGGTTGGCCTTCCGGGTCGAGCAAGTAGAAGAGCACGTCCACGTCGCGGCCGGCGCGGTGCGAGCCGTGGTGCTCGATGGTGCCGCCCTCGCGGAAGCCGATGTCGTTGATCGTCAGCGTGCCGCCCGGGAGCTCGCGATGGACGATCGCGGCGGCATCGACGAGCGAGCGCACGAGCTCGTAGGTCCCGAAGTACGCCTCGCGGTTGGGGCGGCGCGGGTTGCTGAAGAGGCCGGGCGCGCGGCGCGGGAGCGGAACACCGCCTTCGAGGCGCCCTTCGTTCGGGCCACCGATCGACGTCGAGGTGGACGGCGTCGCGTCGGCGAGCGCGACGATCTCCGGAGCGCTCACGCCGGCGTCGTTCTCGATCTCGGCAGCGTCGATGCCGGCGTCGATCTCGACCTCGATCTCCGGCGCCTCGACCGGAGCGCCCGCGTCCACCTCGTCGCTCGAGGACGTGGGCGCGAGCGGCGCAGCTTCTCGCGCCGTGGTCGCGGGCGGCGTCGCTTCTCGCGCTCTCGTCGGTGGTGTCGGCGATGTCGTCGATGGCGCGCCTCCACCGCACGCGAGCGCGAAGACGAAGAGCCCGACCACGCGTGCACGCACGAAAGAACCCTGAGGCGGCGCGCTCATCCTCGCAAAGAACCGACGCGGACCGACGAAGCCTTCCTGCGACCGGAGCCCACGCCGAGCGCGCTCTCTCCCCGGAGCGTGCTCCGTCCCGTCCGGAGGCCCGACGGGACTCCGCGTCGCCGAGCCGCTCGGGGGCGCATCCCCACGGGCCCGAAGAACCGAAACCAAACCAGATACTTACGTGCTCTTGCCTCGGCATCCTCCTCGGGGCACGTCGTAGAGTGTAAAGTGATGCTTGACACTCTACGTGAGGTGAGACAGGGTTGTCTTCATGAAGCGCGCCCGTGGGATCGACGTCGCCGCCAGCGCTCTCGCGCGCGTGCTCCCGCGCCCCTTCACGCGCCTCGTCGATCAGGCGCGCCTCGATGCGGCCTCGATCGTCGACGGTCTCGCGGGCCACCGCGCGCCGACGTTCTCCACGCGCGAGCAGCCGCTGCCGCGCCCGACCGCGCTCGACACGATCGACCCGATCGCATCCGTGCTCCCCGGCTCGCTCGCGCGGCGTTACGAGACCGCGGTGCGCGACGTGCGCACCGTGACGCGCGAGCTGCGCGGGGATCGCCTGCCGAGCGTCGTGCCACGGACCACGCGCCTGTCCAAGCCGCGCGCGTCCACGCCGCCGCCCGCTGCGAGCACGCGGCGCCGTCTCGTCGTCACCTCGCTGGCGCGCGAGACCGAAGACGCGCTCGCGATCACGCTCGCAGCCGAGGATGGCGCGCCGATCGCGTTCGTGCCGGGCCAGTTCCTCACGCTGCACGTCACGATCGACGGGCGCGAGCTCCGGCGTGCGTACTCGATCTCCAGCACGCCGAGCGAAGGCCCGCGCGTGACGATCGTGGTCAAGCGCATCGAGGGCGGCCGCGTCTCGACGCACCTGCACCAGACGCTCCGCGAAGGAGATCGCCTCGAGGTCACGGGCCCCTCGGGCAGCTTCATCGCGCCCGTCTCTTCGGGGCCGCGGCACTTCGTCTTCTTCGCGGGCGGGAGCGGCATCACGCCGATCGCGTCGCTCCTCGGCACCGCGCTCGAGACCGAGCCGGGCGCGCGTGCGACGCTCGTGCTCGGCAACCGCCGCGAGCGCGACGTGATCTTCCTCGCGCGCTGGGACGCGCTCGCCGCGCGCTACGGCGAGCGCCTGCGCGTCGTGCACGTGCTCGAAGAGGCGGCGCCCTCGCGCGCGCACCGCCTCGGGCGCCCCGACGAAGCGATGGTGACCTCGCTCGTGCGCGAGCTCTCGCTCGACGCGCGCCTGCCCGGCGAGGACGCACCGCTCTTCTTTCTGTGCGGCCCGGCCCTGATGATGGCGTCGGTGCGGCGCACGCTCGAGGGCGTCGGGATCGCCGCGGCCCGGATCCACGAGGAGCGCTTCCTCTCGCCCGCCGATCCGAGCGAGCGCGCCGAGGTGCCGGCCGTGCCGCAGACGATCACGATCCGGCGCCGCGGCGTGCTGCGCACGTTCGTGCAGCAGCCCGGCGAGACGATCCTCGAGGCCGCGACGCGCAGCCACACCGAGATGCCTTCTTCCTGCACGCTCGGCGGCTGCGGCGCCTGTCGATGCCGCGCGGTGAGCGGCGAGGTCGTCGTCGACGAGCCGAGCTGCCTCACCGACGCCGAGCGCGCCGAGGGCTACGTGCTCACGTGCGTCGGCCGAGCACGCGGCCCCGTCACGCTGGAGGTCCCGTGAGCGCGACCGACGAAGGCGGCACGCAGCGGCCGAGCATCCTGCCGGGGATCGCGCCGCTCGTCTCGGACGAGCCGCATCGGCTGCGCATGAAGGATCTCTGCGCGGAGACGGGCCTGCCGCGGCAGGCGATCCACTTCTACATCCACGAGGGGCTGCTCCCGCCCGGCACCAAGACCGGCCGCAACATGGCGCTCTACGGCCCCGAGCACGTGGAGCGGCTGAAGCTGATCAAGAAGCTCCAGCACGAGCGCTTCCTCCCGCTCAAGGCGATCAAGGCGCTGCTCGACGGGCGCGAGGAGCACTTCGCGCCCGGTCAGCGCAACGTGCTGCTCGACGTGAAGCAGCGCCTCGCGCACGGGCAGCTCGTGCGTCCCGAGCACGCGCCGGAAGTGACGGTGCGCGCCGACGACGTGTGCGCGCGCGCCGACGTGCCGCGTGCGGACCTCGACCACGCGGTCGAGATCGGGCTCATCGGCGCGCGCCACGACGAGGCGGGCAACCTCTTGATCGCGTCCGACGACGCGTGGCTCATCGAGGCCTGGGGCGAGCTGCGGCGCCTCGGCTACGCCGACGATCTCGCGCTGCGCATCGACGACCTGCTCCTCGTGCAGGAGGTCGTCGACGATCTCTTCAACCGCGAGGTCGTGCTGCTGGCGAGCCGCATCGATCGCGTGTCGCCCGAGCGCGCCGCGGCGATGATCGAGCGCGCGCTGCCGATCGTTCACCACTTCCTCACGGGTCTTCACCTCAAGAAGATCCGGTCGTTCTTCGCCGCTCTCTCTTAGGGACGCTGAGCGCGTCCCTCGGCGCACCGGACGGCACGGCCTATAGGCAATTGGCTATAGGCCCGGCCTCAACCGCCGGATGCGCCTCACCCTGGCTCCGACTCGCTTCGCTCGCGGCGCAGATCGCTCGTTTCGCCCCATCACCGTGTCGTGCGCGCAACTCCCCACTGCCTCAGGAGACATCCCATGCTCGTCGACCGTCTCTCGCGCATCCTCCCGCCGAAGGTGAAGAACCAGGTCGAGGCCTACGCCGACGCCGCCTCCACGCTCTTCGAGGTGCACGACCCGCGCGTGCTCTCGGCGATCGGGCCGAGCGCCGTGCGCGGCACGATCCTCAAGCGCGGCAAGCAGGGCGTGCCCACCCAGATCCCGAGCTCGCACCGCGCCTACTTCGACTGGACGTACCCGCACGACCACGAGGAGATGGCGATGCTCTACGACCGCGCCAAGCGCGGACAGTGGAACGGCGACGACCTGCCGTGGCAGACGAACGTCGATCCTTTCGATCACCGCGTGCCGATCCTGCCGGACGACTTCCTCGGCTGGGATCGCATCGACGGAAAGGGCATCAAGCTGAACGAGAAGGAGAAGGCGGGCCTGCGCCACAGCGTCGTGTCGTGGATGCTCTCGCAGTTCCTCCACGGCGAGCAGGGCGCGCTCTTCGCCGCTGCGCAGGTCACGGAATCGGTCCAGTTCTTCGACGGAAAGCTCTACGGCGCCACGCAGGTGATGGACGAGGGTCGTCACGTCGAGGTCTTCCACCGCTACCTCGATACGAAGCTGAACAAGCTCTACCAGATCAACGACAACCTCTTCGTGATCATCGACGCGCTGATGCACGACGGCCGCTGGGACATGAAGTTCCTCGGCATGCAGATCATGGTGGAGGGCGTCGCGCTCGGCGCGTTCAGCACGCTCTACCGCGAGACGAGCGAGCCGCTCCTGAAGCAGCTCCTGAAGAACGTGATCCAGGACGAGTCGCGCCACGTGCACTACGGCGTGTGCGCGCTGCGCGAGCACATCACGAAGGATCTGACGGAGAGCGAGCGGCGCGAGCGCGAGGACTGGGCCTTCGAGGTCGCGCTCCTGATGCGCAACCGCTTCCTCGCCTACGAGGTGTACGAGGAGTGGTTCGAGCACCGCATGAGCCGCGCCGAGTGGCGCGACTTCATGAACGAGTCGCCCGGCATGAACCGCTTCCGCCACCTGATGTTCGGCCGCATGGTCCCGAACCTTCGCGAGATCGGTCTGCTCTCGCCGCGCATCGTCCCGCACTACGAGCGCGTGGGCCTCGCCAAGTACATGGGCGGCCTCGCCGCCGACAAGATCAGCGGCGATCAGATGATCGCCGAGCTCGAAGGCGCGCCGCTCGCGGCGTGACGCGCGGGGCGCTCCCGCCTCGCGCGATCGACTCGACGAGCCGACGTGGTCGGCACCGGGACGGGCTCGTCCGCTCGGCGTGGGCTCGCGATACGCTCGCGGGATGAGCACGTGCCCGCGCTGCGGAGGCCCTCTCGATCCGGCCACCGCCTCCTACGACGATCGCGGGACGCTCGTCTGTCGGCCTTGCACCTCGAGCGCCACGGCGCAGGCGGCGAGCGCGCTCATCACCGCGAGAGATCCGACGACCGCACGCAACCTGTATGGCGGCGCGGCGGCGTCGGCGTTCCTCGGGCTCATGACGTGCGTCACGAGCGGGCTCGGCCTCTTCTTCTTCATGGCCGCGCCGCTGCCGATCCTCACCGGCGGCGCGACGCTGCGCGCGCTCTTCGGCGACGAGACCGCGCGCGGACGGCTCGGGGCCGGCTACTTCGCGGTCGTCGCGCTCTCGATCGCCGGGATCGGCTTCGGTTGCCTCGCGATCCTGGTCGGGCTGCTCGGGCTCGCGCTCCGCGCCGAGATGCACGGCGGCTGAGCAGCGTGCCCCGGTCAGTCGGGCGCGCGCTCGTCGAAGCGCGCGAGGAGCTGCCCGAGCAGGTGGAGCAGGCGCAGGCGCGCCTCTTGGGCGTCGACCTCGGCACGGGCGCGATCGAGCTCGGCTTGGCGCAGGGTCTGGGTCGCGGTGAGCACGTCGATCACGAGGCCGGCGCCGAGCGAGCGCCGCTCCTCCTGTGCGGCGAGCGCGCGCTGGGCCACGTCGACGGCGTGCTCCGTGAGATCGAGGCGACGCGTGGCGGCGCGGTCGGCCTCGAGCGCCGTCGTCGCGTCGGCGACCGCCTGCGCGCGCGCCGCCTCGTAGGTCTGCTCGGCGGCCTCGACCGCGAGCTCGGCGCGCTCTTGCTCCATGTGGATCTGCACGTCGTCGAGCGGCGTCTGGTAGAGCAACGTGCCGAGGAACTGCACGGCGGTGAACGAGCCGAAGTTCGAGAACGTCTGCCCGACGTCGTCGTAGCCGAGGCCCAGCACCTGGAGCGTGGCGCCGACGTTCAGCACCGGCATGAGCGCCTGGCCCGCGATCGTCGATGCGACGCGCGCCGTCTCGATCTGGGCGCGCGCCTCCATCACCTCGGGCGTCTGCTCGACGGCGCGGGCCAGCTCGGCTCCGACGACCACGGGAGCGAGGTGGGGCGGCGTCCCTTCGGTTGCGGGGATCGACCCGCTCTCGCGCCGGCCGAGCAGGCGCGCGAGCGTGATCGCCGCGGTCGCACGCGCGAGCTCGGCGTTGGCGATCGCGGTCTCGGTCGTGGCGAGCTGCGCCTCGAGCGTGAGCACGTCGGCGCCCGCGAGCGCGCCCAGCTCGGTGCGCCGCTGCGCGTCATCGCGCTGCCGCTCGATGACGTCGTGGGCGGCGTGCTGGATCTCGACGACGCGCTCCGCGTACCAGAGCTCCCAGTAGGCGACGAGCGTGTCGCGCAACAGCGCGCTCGCCACGCGGTCGCGCGTGGCATCGGTGGTGACGCGAGCTGCGCGCGCCGAATAGAGCGGCGCGTAGCCGACGCTCTCGCCGAAGCCGCGGAGGAGCGACTGCGTCACGTTGAGCTGTGCGTTGAAGCCGTAGCCGGGGCCCAGCGTGCTCAGCGTCTGGCTCGTGGCCGTCGGCTGCACGACGCGGAAGTTGCGAATCGCGTCGATGCGCCCGGTGATCGTCATGCCCCAGGGGAGCGCGCGACTGAGCTGCGCACCGATGTCGAGCGTTTGAGCGTAGGGAAACGTGACGATGCCGGTGCCGGTGGGCGTGGAGACGGTTCGCGTGCCGCCCATGCCATCCGGAACCGTCGTCACGTTGAACGTGGGCGCGAGCTGCGGCGTGTTGCCGATCGATCCCGTCGCGTCGAGCTGGAGCATGAACTGGAAGAGGTTCTCCTGCTCGATCACCAGCCGATCGGCGCTGCGCGCGGAGAGCACCGCCGCGCGCAAGGTCGGGCTCTCGGCCATCGCCTCGTCGGCGGCGTGGTCCATGGTCAGCACGTCCTGGGCGCGCGCGCGGGGAGCGAGCGCGAGGAGCGCGAGCGAGAGGGCGAGCAGGCGGGTCATGAGGCGGCTACCTCCGGCGCAGCGGGCGCGGGGGCCCGGCGCTTGGTCGTCTTCGCGAAGCGATCGAGCGCGACGAAGACGACCGGGGTCGTGAAGAGCGTGAGCATCTGCGAGGCGGCGAGGCCCGAGGCGATCGTCACGCCGAGCGGGATCCGCAGCTCCGAGCCCACGCCGGTGCCGAGCGCGAGCGGCAGCGCGCCGCCGATCGCGGCGAGCGTCGTCATCAGGATCGGCCGGAAGCGCTGGAGGGCGGCCTCGCGGATCGCGGCGCGCGCCTCGAGGCCCTCCTCGCGCTGCTTCTCGATCGCGAAGTCGATCATCATGATGGCGTTCTTCGCGACGATCCCGACGAGCAGGATGATCCCGATCAGCGCGACCACGTTCAGCTCGAGGCCGGTCGCCCAGAGCGCGACGAGCGCGCCGACCGCGGCGGGCGGCAGCGTCGACAGGATCGTGAGCGGATGGATGAGGCTCTCGTAGAGCATCCCCAGCACGAGATAGACGACGAGGATCGCGGCGAGGATGAGCAGCGGCTGCCGCTCGCTCGAGGACTGGAAGGTCTGCGCGGTGCCGGCGAAGCCCGCCTGGATGGTGCCGGGGAGGTGAATCCGGTCGCGCGCCGCGCCCACGATCCGCACCGCGTCGGCGAGCGCAGCGCCGGGCGCCATGTCGAAGGTGATCGTGACCGCCGGGATCTGCCCCTGGTGGTTCACCGCGAGCGGCGTCCGCTCGCGGGTCACACGCGTGAACGTGCGCAGCGGTACCAGCGCCCCGCTCGCCGAGCGCACCTGCACGCGATCGAGATCGTCGGGCGTGTCGCGCGCCTCGGGCCGCACCTCGAGCACGACGCGCGTCTGCGTCTCCTCGGTGTAGGTCGTCGCGATCTGGCGCTGCCCGAACGCGCTCGCGAGCGCCACGTCGACGTCGCGCGGCGTGATGCCGAGCCGCGAGGCGGTGTCGCGATCGATCGAGACGCGCAGCGCGAGGCCGGAGTCGGTCTGGTCGCTCGACACCTGCCGAAGCGAAGGCTCGCGGCGCAGCTCGGCGAGCAGCCGCGCGGCCCACGTGCGCAGCTCGCCGACGTCCTCGCCCTGGAGCGTGTACTGGTAGGCCGCGCGCGACATGCGCCCGCCGACGCGGAGGTCCTGCGCCGGCGAGAAGAACACCTGCACCTCGGGATCGGCCTGGAACTGGCGCGAGAGGCGGCCCGTCACCGCGCCCGCCGAGACGTGGCGCTCGCTCATCGGGCGCAGCGACGCGAAGAGGCTCGCGCTGTTGCTCGCGCCGCCGCCCGGCCCCGATCCGATGAACGCCACGATGTGCTGGATGGCCGGGTCGCGCTCGATGATCGTCGTGACGGCGCGCTGCCGCTCGACGAGCGCGGGGAACGACACGTCGTCGGGCGCGGCCGTGAAGCCGAACATGATCCCGGTGTCCTGCGTCGGGAACAGGCCCTTCGGGATCTGCCAGGCGAGCACGCCCGTGAGCACCACCGCGACGGCGAGCACGGAGAGCGTGGTGCGTCGCCAGCGGAGCGCGCGGTCGAGGCCCGTCGCGTAGGCCTTCGCGAGCGCCTCGAAGCCGCGGCCGAGCGCGCGCGAGACGCGGCCGTGCGACTCCGTCTTTCCCCGTCGGAGCAGCTGCGCGCACATCGTCGGCGTCACCGTCAAGGACACGAGCGCCGAGAGCGTGATCGCCGCGCCGAGCGTCAGCGCCATCTCGCGGAAGAGGCGCCCGACGAGACCGCCCATGAAGAGGATCGGCAGGAACACGGCGAGCAGCGCCGCCGTGATGGAGAGGATCGTGAAGCCGATCTGTCGTGCGCCCTCGAGCGCGGCGCGCATCGGCGTGAGGCCCTTCTCGAGGTAGCGGACGACGTTCTCGGTGACGACGATCGCGTCGTCCACGACGAACCCGGTCGAGACGGTCAGCGCCATCAGCGAGAGCACGTTCAGGCTGAAGCCGAACAAGTACATCGCGGCGAAGGTGCCGGTGAGCGAGAGCGGCACGGCGACGCTGGGGACGAGCGTGGCGCGGGCGCTGCGGAGGAAGAGGAACACCACGAGCACGACGAGGACGACCGAGAGGACGAGCGAGCGCTGCACCTCTTCGACGGCGCCGCGGATCGTCGCCGAGCGATCGATCACCTCTTCGAGCTGCACGCCCGGCGGCACGAGCGCGCGCAGCTCCGGGAGCACGCCGCGGATGCGCTCGACGGTCTCGATCACGTTCGCGCCCGGCTCGCGCCGGATCACGAGCAGCACGGCGCGATGCCCGTCGGCCCAGGCGGCGGCGCGCTCGTTCACGACACCGTCGCTCACCTCGGCCACGTCGCCGAGGCGCACCAGCGTTCCGCTCGCGCTGCGGATCGCGACGTCTCGGTAGGCCTCCACGCCGAAGAGCTGCGAGCTCGGCGCGACCTCGAGGTGGGTGCCGTGGCCCGAGATGCGCCCGGCCGGCCGCAGCTGCGTGGCGCCGGCGACGGCCGCGCGGACCTGGTCCATCGCGATGCCGCGGGCCTCGAGCGCGCCGGGGTCCACCTCGATGCGGATCGCGGGCTGCGCCGAGCCGCCGATGATGACCTGCCCCACGCCCTCGAGGCTCGCGACGCGCGGCGCGAGCACGGTGTCGGCGTAGGCGAAGAGCCGCGGGATGGACACGACGTCGCTCGTGAGCGCGACGATCAGGATGGGCGTGTCGGACGGGTCGATGCGGCGCTGCGTGGGGCGCGACGGCAGGTCCGAGGGAAGATCGCCGCCGGCCGCCGCGATCGCGGCCTGCACGTCGCGCCCGGCGGCGTCCACGTCGCGATCGAGATCGAACTGCATCGTGATGTTGGTCGAGCCGAGCGAGCTCGACGACGTCATCTCGGTCAGGCCCGCGATGCGCCCGAAGCGACGCTCGAGCGGGGCCGCCATCGCCGAGGCCATCGTCTCCGGGCTCGCGCCGGGCAGCTGCGCCTGCACCATGATGGTGGGGTACTCGACGCGCGGCAGCGCCGAGACCGGCAGCTGGAAGTAGGCGACGCCGCCCGCGAGCATCACGCCGATCGCGAGGAGCGCGGTCGCGACGGGACGCTTCACGAAGGGCGAGGAGAGGCTCATTCGGCCGGCTCCTCGCGCGCCGCCCCGCTGGGCGTGTCGCCGAAGAAGATCCGCACGCGCTCCATCGCGAGGTACACGACGGGCGTCGTGAGCAGCGTGAGGAGCTGCGAGAAGAGCAAGCCGCCCACGATGGAGACACCGAGCGGCTGCCGCAGCTCGCCGCCGATGCCGGTGCCGAACGCGAGGGGCAGCGCGCCGAGGAGCGCGGCGACGGTCGTCATCGTGATGGGCCGGAAGCGGAGCAAGCACGCCTGGCGGATGGCGTCCTTCGCGCTCATCCCGTGGTCGCGCTGCGCCTCGAGCGCGAAGTCGATCATCATGATGGCGTTCTTCTTCACGATGCCGATGAGCAGCACGAGGCCGATCACGCCGAGCACGTCGAGCTCCATGCCCGCCAGGCGCAGCGCGAGGAACGCGCCCACGCCGGCCGAGGGGAGCGTCGAGAGGATCGTGATCGGATGGAAGAAGCTCTCGTAGAGCATCCCGAGCACGATGAAGACGGCGAGCAGCGCGGCGATGACGAGCGGCGTCTCGCTCGCGAGCGACGACTCGAACTCGGCGAGCGTGCCCTCGCGCTCGCGGTGGATGCTCGGCGGTAGGCCGATCTGCGCCTCGGCCTCGTCGATCGCGTCGAGCGCATCGCCGAGCGAGACGCCGGGCGCGGTGTCGAACGAGATCGTCGTGGCCGGCATCTCCGCCTGATGGCGGACGACGAGGGGCGCCGCGTGCGTCTCGAAGCGCGCGAGCGCGCCGAGCGGGATCACCTGGCCACTGCTCGAGCGCACGTGCAGCACGTCGAGCGCGCTCACGTCGCTGCGCCGCTCGGGCGGGAGCTCGAGGATCACGCGGTACTGCGTGAGCTGCGCGAAGATCGTGGACACGGGCCGCTGGCCGAACGCGTCGTAGAGCGTCTCGTTCACCTCCGAGACGCTCACGCCGAGGCGCGCGGCGGTGTCGCGATCCAGATCGACCGTGCGCGCGAGGCCCGTGCCGGAGGTGTCGGCGCGCACGTGCAGGAGCTCGGGGCGCTCCGAGAGCGCGGCCACCACGCGCGGCGTCCACGTACGGAGCTCCTCGGCGTCGGTGTCCTCGAGCGCGTGGCGGTACGCGGCGGGGCTCGAGACCACGTCGAGCGCGAGGTCCTGCACCGGCAAGAGCGCGACGTCGATCCCGGTGAGACCCGCGACCGAGCGCGTCAGGCGCGCGGCGATCGCGGCCGAGGTGGCGCTGCGCTGGTCGTGGGGGACGAGGGTGATCGAGAGCGTTCCGTGGTGCGCGACGGGGGTCGAGGCATCGGCGCCGACGGCGGAGATCACGTGCGCCACGTCGGGGTCCGCCTGGATGCGCGCGACGACGGCCTGCTGCCGCTCGACCAGCGACTCGTAGGACGTATCGCCGCCCACCTCGGTGAAGCCGACGAGCAGGCCGTTGTCCTGTACCGGGAAGAAGCCCTTCGGCGCCTCGATCGCGAGGCCGATCGTGAGCGCCAGCGTCGCGATCGCGATCGCGAGCGTGGTGCGCGGGAAGGCCAGCGCGCGATCGAGCGCCCACGCGTAGCTGTGGGTGAGCGCCACCATCCACTCCTCGGCCTTGCGGAGGAACCAGGAGCGCTGCTCCGGTGGCGGCTCGGGCCGCAGCATGGTCGCCGACATCATCGCGGTGAGCGTCAGCGAGACGAGCGCCGAGACGACGATCGAGGTCGCGAGCGTGACCGCGAACTCGCGGAACAAGCGGCCCACGATCCCGCGCATGAAGAGGAGCGGGATGAGCACGGCGACGAGCGACGCCGTGAGCGAGACGATCGTGAAGCCGATCTGCTTGGCGCCCTCGAGCGCGGCCTCGAAGGGCTTCTTTCCCTCCTCGATCAGGCGCGCGACGTTCTCGACCATCACGATCGCGTCGTCGACCACGAAGCCGGTCGCGATGGTGAGCGCCATGAGCGAGAGGTTGTCGAGCGAGTAGTCGAGCAGGTACATCACACCGAAGGTGGCGATCAGCGAGAGCGGCACCGCGACGCCGGGGATGATCGTCGCGCGCACGCTCCGCAGGAACACGTACATCACGACGACGACGAGGCCGATCGTGAGCACGAGCGTGAAGCGCACGTCCTCGAAGCTCGCCTCGATCGTCTGAGTACGGTCGACGACGATCTCCACGTCGAGATCGCTCGGCACCGTCTCTTCCAGCCGGTCGAGCAGCTCCTTCACGTGGCTCGCGACCTCGAGGATGTTGGCGCCCGGCTGGCGCAGCACGTCGAGCACCACGGCCGGGCGCCCGTCGACCCAGGCGCCGATCTCCTCGTTCTCGACGCCGTCGGCCACGGTCGCGACGTCGGCGAGGCGCACGGGCGCGCCGTCGTGGTAGGCGATGACGAGGGGGCGGAACTCGGACGCGTCGGTCAGCTGGTCGTCGGTGACGAGCGAATAGTCGAGGCGCGCGCCATCGAGGCTCCCCGTCGGCAGATGCACGTTGGCGGCCGCGATGGCGGCGCGGAGATCCTCGAGCGTGAGGCCGACGGCGGCGAGCGCCTGCGCATCGGCCTGCACGCGCACGGCGGGCCGCTGCCCGCCGCGGATCGAGACGAGACCCACGCCCGGCACCTGCGAGATGCGCTGCGCGAGGATCGCGTCGGCGCGGTCGTCGACCTCGCGGAGCGAGAGCGTGCGCGACGAGACCGCGATGGAGAGGATCGGCGCGTCGGCGGGGTTGGCCTTGCTGTAGGTCGGTGGCGCCGGGAGCTCCGCGGGCAAGAGGGCCGAGGCAGCGTTGATCGCGGCCTGCACGTCCTGCTCGGCGTTGTCGATGTCGCGATCGAGGTCGAACTGCAGCGTGATCTGCGAGGTGCCCTCCCCGCTCACCGAGCTCATGTGGGTGAGGGAAGGGATCTGACCGAGCTGGCTCTCGAGCGGCGTCGTGACCGACGCGGCCATCGTCTCGGCGTTCGCGCCCGGGAGCTGCGTGAAGACGACGATCGTCGGGTAGTCGACCTCGGGCAGCGGCGCGACCGGGAGCTGCCCGTAGGCGACGAGGCTCGCGAGCGCGATCCCGATCACGAGCAGCGAGGTCGCGATCGGCCGACGGATGAAGGGCTCGGACAGGCTGCTCATGGCGCGCCGCGGCGCCCGGCTCCGGCGCCCGAGGGGGGCGGCGGCCGCTCCCCTGCCGGACCGGCTTCGGGAGCACCCTCGCTTCGGTCGCTCTCGAGGCGCACCTCGGCGTCGGGCCGCAGGCGGCTCTGCCCTTCGCTCACGATCTCGTCGGCGAGCGTCACGCCGTCGATCAGGATCGCGAGGTCCTCCACGATCCGCTCGACGTGCACGGGCCGGATCTGCGCGTGGTGATCGACGACGACGTAGACGAACGCGCCGTCGGGGCCTTGCTGCACCGTCGCGTCGGGCACGACGAGCGCGCCGCGCCGCGTCTCGAGCCGCATGCGCACCTCCACGAGCTGGTTGGGCCAGAGCGTCTGCTCGCCGTTCGGCACCTCGGCCTTCATGCGCACGGTGCCGGTCGCGGTGTCGATGCGGTTGTCGACGACCGCGAGGTGGCCGCTCGCGAGCGTGCGCACGCCGTCGCGCGAGAGCACGTCGACCGGCAGCTCTCCCTCGTGCATCCGCGCGAGCACCGGGCCGAGCTCGTCCTGGGGCAGCGTGAAGATCACCGCGATCGGATCGACGCGCGTGATCACGACGATGCCGTTCGCGTCGCTGGCCGAGACGAGGTTGCCCGCGTCGACCTGGCGCAGGCCGGTGCGGCCGTCGATCGGCGCCACGATGCGCGCGTACTCCACGCTCAGGCGCGCGGTGTCGACGGCCGCGCGATCGGCGCGCTCGGTCGCCTCGAGCGAAGCGACGGACGCCTGCTGCGCCTCGAGATCCTGCGTCGAGAGCAGCTCGTGCGCGTGCAGCTGCCGATCGCGCTCGAGCGCGGTGCGCGCCACCGCGAGCGAGGCCTGGTCGCGCGCGAGCACGGCCTGCGCCTGCGCGAGCGCGACGCGGAACGGGCGCGCATCGAGCTCGGCGAGCACGTCGCCCGCGTGCACGTCCTGCCCTTCGGTGAAGAGCACGCGATCGAGCTGCCCGCTCACGCGCGCGCGCACCGTGGCGGTCTCGAGCGGCGTCACGGTGCCGAGCCCCTCGAGGTGGATCGGCACGTCGCGCAGCTCGGCGTGGATCGTCCGCACCGGCGTCGGGCCCTGCTCGCCGCCCGGCCCGCCACGCCCGCCGCCCGGCCCGCCTCCGCCGGAGGCCGCGTTGCGCATGCGCAGTCCGACGATGCCGAGCACGATCGCGACCACCACGAGCACGAGCGAGATGCGCACGCCCCACGACGCCTTCGCGGGCACGGCAGCGCTCTCGTTCTCGCGAGGCGAAGAGGGAGCCGGCTCGTCCATCGCCGGAAGCTAGCCGGCCGCACGTTGGCGGAGCACGCCCTTTGGTAAGGCTTCGTAAAGACGCGACGGGTTTCGTGAAGCGGGCGGGCGCGCGAGCCGGATCGATGCAAGATCGGGGAGTCGTGCCCGGAAGCGGCCGCATCCTCCTCGTCGACGACGACGTCGAGCTCGCGAGCTTGATCCGCGACTATTTGTCTTCCGAGGGCTTCGAGATCGAGCTCGCGCACGACGGCGAGACGGGCCTCTCCCGCGCACGCTCGGGCGAGCACGCGATGGTCGTGCTCGACGTGATGCTCCCCAAGCGCAACGGCCTCGACGTGCTGCGCGCGCTGCGCGAGAGCTCGCGCGTCCCGGTCTTGATGCTCACCGCGCGCGGCGACGACGTGGATCGCATCGTCGGCCTCGAGATGGGCGCCGACGACTACCTCGGCAAGCCCTTCAACCCGCGCGAGCTCGCGGCGCGCCTCCGGGCCATCCAGCGGCGCGCGTCCGGTGGCGCGCCCGCGCGCGAGGTGCTCGAGGTCGGCGACGTCTCGCTCGACGTCGGAGCGCGCACGGTGCGCCGTTCGGGGGTCGAGATCGCGCTGACGACGGCGGAGTTCGCGCTGCTCGAGCTCTTCCTGCGCTCGGCGGGTCGCGTCGTCACGCGTGACGCGATCGCCGAACAGGTGCTCGGCCGGCGCCTCTCGGCCTTCGATCGCAGCGTGGACGTGCACGTCTCGAACCTGCGCAAGAAGCTCGATCCCGACGGCGGCGAGCGCATCAAGACCGTGCGCGGCTCGGGCTACGTCTACGCGATGCCGGAAGCGGGGAGCCTCTGATGCGGAGCCTCTTCGCGCGCATGTTCGCGGCGTTCGCGGTCGTCACGGTCGGCACGACCACGCTCGTGTCCGCGTACTACGACTCCTCGCTCGCGCAGCGCCAAGCGGCGCGCGCGACGCTCGTCGCCGACGTGCTCCACTTCCGCGCTGGCGGCGTGCTCACGCGGTGGGAGTCCGGCGATCACGCGGGCGCACAGGCCGATCTCGACGCGCTCGCGACGGAGACCGATCTTCGCCTCGCGATCGTCGACGACGGCGGTCATTCGCTCGCCACGGCGGGCACGGCGGCGATCGAGATCCCCGCGGGCGCGCTCGCGCTCGCGCCCCGCGGAGACGAGGTCGCGCGGCGCCTTCCCGACACGGAGCAGACGTGGTTCTCGACGCGAAGCGCGGGCGGCGCGCTGCGGCTCGTCGGCGTGGGCCAGGCGCCCCACCACTTCATGCGCGAGGTGCGGCTCGTCCTGCTCGTGCTCGTCACGGCGCTCGTCTCCTTCTTGCTCGCGCGCGTCCTCACGCGGCCGATCCGCACGCTGCGCGACGCGACGCACAAGATCGCCGCCGGGGACACCAGCGTGCGCGTGGGCCGGGTCGCGGGCGCAGGCGACGAGATCGCCGCGCTCGCCGCCGACTTCGATCGCATGACGGCGCGCATCGAGGATCTCTTGCACGCGCGCGAGCGCCTCCTTCGCGACGTCTCGCACGAGCTGCGCTCGCCGCTCGCGCGGCTGCAGGTGGCGCTCGGCATCGCACGGCAGCGCGCGACGCCGGAGATGATGCCGCTGCTCGATCGCATGGAGCGCGAGAGCGAGCGGCTGGGCGAGCTGATCTCGCTGGTGCTCTCCATGGCGCGCCTCGAGCAGGCGCACGAGATCGCGCAGCCCGCCGAGGTGCGCCTCGACGAGCTCGTGCGCGCGCTCGCGAGCGACGCGTCCTTCGAGGCCGAGGCCTCCGATCGCGCGGTGCGGGTGGTGAAGGACGAGCCGGCCTCGGTGCGCGGGGATGCCGAGCTCTTGCGCCAGGCGGCCGAGAACGTGGTGCGCAACGCCGTCCGCTTCGCGCCCCCCGGCACCGACGTGGAGATCGAGCTCGAGCGCGTGAACGGATCAGCCGTGGAGCTGCGCGTGCGCGATCACGGGCCGGGCGTGCCCGAGGCGGCGCTCGGCGAGATCTTCCGGCCCTTCACACGCGTCGACGAGGCGCGCGATCGGGTCTCGGGCGGCGCCGGGATCGGCCTGGCCATCACCGAGCGCGCCGTGCGCTTGCACGAGGGCAGCGTGGCCGCGGCGAACGCCGAGGGCGGCGGCCTCGTGGTGACGATCCGCCTGCCCGCGATCGCGATGCCGGCGGCCTGATCTCGGCAGGACTGCCGGCGGAGCCGGCCGACGCAATTGAACGGCTCGCCCCTCCGGCCCCTTCCGTCCGCGGCTTCGCCGCTTCCGTCCGGGTCCTGCGTGACGGGCGCTCATTGCTGAGAGGAGTAACGGCTCGCCCCTCCGGCCCCTTCCGTCCGCGGCTTCGCCGCTTCCGTCCGGGTCCTGCGTGACGAGCACTCGTCGCTGAGAGGAATTGCGTCGGGTCCGCCGTCGCGGACCACTCCGGCCGAGATCGGTCGGCCACCGCGCCGGCTCGGCGTCAGTGGATCCGACCGAGCGCGTCGGGGGGCAGCGTGGCGAGCCACACGACCACGAGGAGCACGAACAGGACGATCGCGCCGAGGACGAGCGCGCCGCAGCCGAGCTTCGGCGGTGCGCCGAGCGCGCCCGGGTCCTCGTCGAGCGCGCCGTTCGCCGGGCTGGCCACGGGCTCGTCACAGCGCGGGCAGCGCGTGGCGTCCTCGGCGAGCTCGGCACGGCACGCGGCGCAGCGCATCGGGCGCATTAGACCCGATCGAGCGGCGGCGTGCCCAGCGAGCGCGCGCGAGCCGCCCCATTCACGCGCGGGCCGGGTATGGTCCGCGTCATGAGAGCGCGAAGTCGTTGGCTCGGCCTGGGTCTGTCGCTGATCGCTTGCGGCGGCCCCGCCAGCGAGGCGGACACGGGAACCATGCACGATGCGGCGACGACGGGCGTGGACGCGGCGCACGATGCCGCGAGCGCGGCGGACGATGCGCGCGCTCCCGACGCGAGCACGCCGCGCCGCACCTTCGTGTACGTCGGGCTCACCTCGGGCGATCTCGTCACGCTCGATGGCGAGACGCTGGCCGAGCTCTCGCGCACGCGCACCGGCAACTTTCCCTCGTTCGTCGCCGCGACCGCCGACGGGGCGCACCTCTTCGTGGTGCACGAGGGCGCGAGCGAGCTCGCGGCGGTCGACGTCGCGCCCGACGGCACCACGACGGTGAGCGCGCGCCGCTCGGCGCCCGGCGGCCCGACGCACGTCGCGCTCGATCCCAGCGAGACCCACGTGCTGGTCGCTTCGTACGGCGACGGCCACGTCTACGGCTACGGCGTCTCGAGCGGCGCGCTCGTCGCGGGGCCCACCGACAACGCGATCTGCGGCGCGCACGCGCATCAAGCGGTCTTCGACGCGAGCGGCGCGTTCGCGCTGGTGCCCTGTCTCGGCGACGACGCGGTGCGCACGCTCGCGCGAGGAGCGGGCGAGGCCTGGGCCGAGACGAGCCACGCGAGCACCGCCCCCGGCGCGGGCCCGCGCCACCTCGCACTCTCGCCCGACGGACGCTTCGCCTACGTGCTCGACGAGCTCGGCGGCACGCTCGACGTCTTCTCGGTCGCGGGCGGCGGCGTGCTCTCGCCCGTGCAGACCGTCTCCACGCTCCCCGATGGCTTCTCGGGCACGAACGCCTGCGCCGAGGTGTTGGTCTCCGCCGATGGCGCCCACGTGTACGCCTCGAACCGCGGCCACGACAGCATCGCCGTCTTCGCGCGCGAGGCCGCGACCGGCCGCGTGACGCTCGTCGAGCGCGAGCCCGTGGGCGGCCAGCATCCGCGCTCGATGACGCTCGCTCGCGGCGGTAGCCAGCTCTACGTCGCCGCGCGGGACTCCGATCTCGTCGCGATCTTCGACGTCGCGTCGGACGGCTCGCTCTCCCCCGCTCGGACCTTGTCGATCCCCGGACACCCGTACTTCATCGGGGAATTCGCCGCGCCTTGAGGCCGGTCCCGATCACCGTTCGCGAATCGTGAGGATTCGTGATGGGAGAACGTCCCCTTCCTCCCTCGGCCGCCCGAGTGAATCGGTCTGCCTCATCCCCGTGTCCGTCGCGACATCCGTCTCGACGCTGCGTTCGATCGTGATTCGTGGTGATCACGAATCACGATCGCTCATCTAGAATCATCCTCGGCCCGGCGGCGTCTCACCGGGCGAGGAGCTCGCATGCGCCGTCTTCCGGTCGTCCTCTTGTCGCTCGCGCTCCTCGCGCCCTCGTTTCCCGCGGCGGCACAGGGCGATCCCGAAGCGCAGCACCGGCTCGCGGTCTCCGAGCGACGCGCCGGGCACCTCGACACGGCGCTCGCGGCCGCGCGCGAGGCCATTCGCCTGCGCCCGAGCTACACGGCGGCGCACTTCACGTGCGGCTCCATCCTCCGACAGCAGGGGCACGACGAGGAAGCGCTCGCCGAGTTCCGTCGCGTCGTCGAGCTCGAGCCGGCGCGGCAAGAGGGCCACGCGATGGTCGGCTCCTCGCTCGTGCGCCTCTCGCGCTGGGAGGAGGCCGTGCCCGAGCTGCGCCGCGCGGTCGAGCTCTCGGCGACCGACACGAACAGCTGGAGCAACCTCGCGCTCGCGCTGCGGCGCCTGCATCGCACCGACGAGGCGATCGCCGCCTACGAGCAGGCGCTCCGTGCGAGCCCGAACGACGCCGATCTCTTGAACAACTACGCCGTGGCGCTGCGCCAGGCGGGGCAGGCCGATCGCGCCATCGCGACGCTCGAGACCGCGCTCGCCCACCTCCCCGACGATCCGAACGTCAACGTGAACCTCGCGATCGCCTACCGCGCGGCGCAGCGCTGGGCCGACGCGGTGCCGCGCTACGAGCGATGGGCCGCGCTCGTGCCGACGCCGAGCGATCCCGGCCCGCTCTTCGATCTCGGCTACTGCTACGAGCAGCTCGGCCGCACCGACGACGCCGTGCGCGTCTATCTCCGCTACCAGACGCTCGTGCAGGATCGAGATCTCGACGCGATGGAGCGCGTGCACGATCGGCTCGCCGCGCTAGGTCATTGATCGCTCGATGACGAAGAAGCGCGATCGAACGGTGCGGCGCGAGGGCGAGCGCGATGCGCGCAAGCTCGCCGACGCGAAAGAGAAGCTCGCGAAGCTGGAGCAGGGCGGCGCGCCGGATCGCCCCATCCGCGTCGACAGCGCCTCGCAGATCGAGCTGCGGGTCGAGTCGATGACCTGCGCGCGCTGCGACGGCGAGCTGCGCGTGCACGAGCACGTCGCGCGCGTCGTCCTCGGCCACTCGCTCCGCATGGTGGACGCGCGCTGCAAGCGCTGCGGGGCGCGCCGCGAGGTGTGGCTCGTGATCGCGAGCGACCTCAACTGATCGCAGAATGAATGGCCCGCTCGGGCGTTGAGGCATCGGTGTCGGAGGACGATCTGATCGAGCGCGCGGTTCGCAGGCTCGCGGCGGCCATCGCCGGCACGAGCGCGCTCGTGATCCGCGCCGAGGCCGACGTGGAGCGCGAGCGTGCCGAGGCAGCGCTCGGCGAGGCGACACGCAAGCGCCGCGAGGGCGATCTGCGCGGCGCGCTGCGCGAGGTGGACGAGGCGCTCGGCCGCATCACGCACCTCGACCCCGACACGCCGTGGCGCCTCGACGCGGGCTCGCTCCGTGCGCTCGCGCCCGACGGCGGGACCTTCGTGATGAGCCGCCTCTTCGGCCTGCGCGCCGAGCTCTTGCGCGCGCTCGGCGAGGGCGACCCCGAGCGCGCGATGCGACAAGCGGCCGCGCTCGCCGAGGCGCCGCGCTCCGGCCGCTGAGACGACGCCCTCAGTGCGGCAGGTGCCCGGTCTCGTCGAGCTCGACGTGCATGCGCACGCGCTCGCGCGCGCCGGGCGTCATCCAGACGCGCATGTCGGCGTCGACGATCACGGCGTCGGGGTGGCCCGGGCGATCGGCGAGCCACTCGAGACAGCGCTCGGGGCCCCACACGAAGCAGGGCTTGGTCATCGCGTCGGCGTAGATGCCCTGGTCGGTGATGATGCTGACCTGCATCGAGCGTGTCGCGGGGCGGCCCGTCTCCAGATCGATGATGTGGTGCCAGCGCCGGCCCTCGTCGTCGATGAAGTAGTGCTCGTAGTCGCCGCTCGTGGCGATCGAGCCGCCGTCGGTCTCGAAGAAGCCGATGTAGTCCTCGCGGCGCGGGTGCTGGATGCCCACGCGCCACGGGCGATCGCCGCGCAGGCCGTGCACCGTCACCTGGCCCCCGCCGAAGATCATGAACTGGGTGAAGCCGCGCGCGAGGAGCAGGTCGCGCGCGCGATCGAGCGCGTAGCCCTTCGCGATGCCGCCCGTGCCGATCGCCATGCCCTCGCGCGCGAGACGAACGGTGTGGGCCGTCTCGTCGAGCTCGATGTCGCGGAAGTTCACGAGCGGAAGGCGCGCGGCGATCTCTTCGTCGCTCGGGACGCGCTCTTGCCCGGGCTGGAACAGGTACATCCCGCGCAGGGCCGCCCACGAGAGATCGAAGGCGCCGTCGCTCCAGCGCGACACCTCGAGCCCGGCGCGCACGATCGTCTCGGTGTCTTCGCTCACGTGCACGGCCTCGTGACCGGCCGCCGCGTTGATCTGCGAGATCTCGGTGCCCTCGCGCCACTCGCTGAGCACGTTCTCGAGGCGATCGATCTCGTCGAACGCCGCCTCCATCGCCGCGTGCGCGCCCGGCTCGTCGTCCGAGACGATCGTCATCTGGTAGATCGTGCTCATCATCGATCGCTGGCCGCGCACGAGGTGCGGCTCGGCGTGCGCCTCGTCGCGGGCGCGGTCGAGGTCGTCCTCGTCGTCGTCGTCGTCTTCGCGCGCACCCGCGTCACGCACGCGGGGGTGGGCCGGGCGCCCCGTCTCGGACGTCGCTTCGTGCGCCGGGCTCGTCGAGCGACGCGACCAGAAGAAGAGCAGAGCCAGGACGGCCACGACGACCGCGAAGAAGGGCTGATACGAGCGGCGCACGCGAGGACGATCGCACGCGCCGCGGGGTCGCGCCCGCACTTCACGCGTACCTCTCTCTACACGCAGGGCCCCGGCCACCCCCTGTCGAATCGACGACAGGAGTGCTCGTCCCGGAGGGCCCGGACGGGAGCGGGCGTCCGCCCGCGGACGGAAGGGGCCGGATGGACGAGCCGATCGAATTCCGTGACGGATGGCCACCGCCGCCGCACTCATGGGAGATGCACGCGATCGGGAGCGAGCGATTCGGTGCAGGATGGACCTCGGGGATGGCGCTCGACACCCACGGCTCGGTGACGCTCGGCAAGCTCTACGAGGAGCATGCCGACGCCGTCTTCCGTGCGCTGCGGCGCTGGGGCGTCTCGGATGCCGCAGCGGACGACGCGCTCCAGGACGTGTTCGTGGTCGCCTCCCGCAAGCTGGGCGAGTTCGAGGGCCGCTCCACGCACCGCACCTGGCTCTTCGGCATCGCGCTCCGCGTCGCGCGCGGCGTGCGGCGCGCACGGGCCCACGAGACGATCGGCGACGACGAGCCGGAGGGCCACGAGGCGCCGCAGGACGAGCGTGTCGACGCGCTGCGGGCGGCGCGCATGCTCGACCGGCTGCTCGCCGAGCTCGACGACACGCAGCGAGAGGTCTTCGTCATGGCGGACCTGAACGACATGAGCGCCCCCGAGATCGCGGAGATCACCGGCGCGAACCTGAACACGGTCTACTCGCGCTTGCGCCTGGCGCGGGAGAACATCGCCTCGGCGGTGGCGCGCGCATCGGCGAAGAAGGGGCGGAAGTCGGCATGAGCGAGACCCCCGAAGAGCTGAGGGCGCTGATCGCAGGCGCCGCGAAGGCTGGGCCCGGGCCCGAGCGGCTCGCCGCCGTGCGCGCTCGTCTCGAGGCCCAGCTCGGGCCGCTCGACGCGTCAGGGCCGGCGCCGGCCTCGCCGAGCGGCGCGGCGCCGATCTCGGCCGGAGCGCCCGGCGAGCCGGGCCGACACCATGGGGTCGGGTCCGCGCCGCGGACCACTCCAGCAGAGATCGCCACGCGAGGGATCGTCGGTGTGGTCGTGGTCGCGCTCGGCCTCCTCACGTGGGCCGGGACGCGCTCGACCGCGGAGCGCGACACGGCACCCGTCGCGCCCGAGAGCGCCGCGGCCCCGAGCGAGCCCGCGGCACGGCCCGCCCCCGAGCCCGTGCTCGAAGCTCCGGTCGCCTCGCCCGAGCCCGTGCACGCGGAGGCGGCCGCCGTGCCCGATCCCGCACCGACCACGCCGCGTGCGGCGCGGACGCCGCCTCCGACCGCGCCTGCGCCGGAGGCTCTCGTGCCGGAGGCCGCGGCCGGCGCCACGACAACCGAGCTCGATCCGCGCTCGTCTCTCCGCGAAGAGATCGCGCTCCTCGATCGCGCGCTGCGCGCGAGCGAAGCGGGAGACGTCGCCGGCGCACGGGCCGCGCTCGCCGAGCACCGCGCGCGCTTCCCGACCGGTACGCTCAGCCCCGAGCGCGACCGCATGCTCTCCGAGCTGAGCCCGCACGAGCCGAGCGAGTGAGCCTTCATCCTCCGCGCATCGTCGTCTCGATCACGGCCCTCCTGATGGCCGCGGTCGGGGCCGCGCTCGCGAGCGGATGCCGGAACGAGATCTGGCTGAGCGAGCCCGACGGGCGCGCCGAGCTCGATGCGGGCGCGGACGCGGGAAGGGACGCGAGCCTCGGCCCGCGCGATGCGAACGACGTCGATGCGGTCGCGATCGATGCGCCCACGATCGCCGAGGACGCCGCGCTCCCGGCGCGCGCGTGCGAGCGTGCACCGGTCCCCGTCGTGAGCACGCTCGCCACCGGACCGCTCGAGGCGCCGTCCCTCGCGACGAGTGGGCGCGACGCGACGCTGCGCTTCGGTGTGCTCGTGCCTCCGGCCGCCAGCGCGACGCCCACCTCCGACACGCGCCTGCTCGTGCTCGACGACGAAGGCACGGTGCTCGCCGATCGTGCGTTCCGCGTCGACGACGCGAGCGGGAGCGCCAGCTCGGGCGCCACGCTGCACTCGCTGCCCGAGGGCTCGGGGGGCGAGGGCTTCCTCTTGCTCGCGCCGACCTCGATCACGTGGCTGGACGGGGACGGCGTCGCCGACCCGAGCCCGGTGATGCTCGCGACGGCTCCGAGCCCGACGTGGCAGCGCGCCGCGGGCTGGCTCGACGCGGATCGCTTCGCCTTCGTCAGCGACACGCCGGACCTGCGCGTGGCCGTCGTCGATCGCACGAGCGGCATGGTCACCGCGACCCCGATCGCGGTCGCCGGTGCAGCGGCGGTCCACATCGAGCCGGGGGGCATCACCGTCGCGCTCGACGCGCCGAGCAGCGACGTGATCGTCTACGACCCCGATCTCTCGGGCGCCGAGGCGCTCCGCGTGACCTGGGCCGACGGCTCGGCGCTCGGCAGTCGCCTGCTGGGCGCGGGTCTCGCGGGCACCGAGCGGACGTGGCTGATCCACGACACGTGCGAGTTCCGCACCATCATCCGGAGCTTCCTCGTCGCTCCGAGCGGCGCGTCCACGCCGGGCTCCACGCTGCAGCTGCGCTGCCCGCTCGTCGCGACCCGCGAGGGCCCATTCCTCGCGATCGCGAGCGAGAACCAGTTCCTCGCGGTCTACGACTTCGGCGCGCGCACCTTCTCGACGTTGGCACGGACCTTCGAGGAGCCTCCGCTCGTCGAGAGCGAGCGCGACGGTGCGCACGTGGCGGTGCTGTTCCGCGAGACGACGGCGGCGAGCGCGACCGCGCTCGACCTGGCCTGCGGGCTTCGCTGATCGCGCCTGTACTATGCTGCGACGCGGATGCGCGGCCGCGGCGACGTGTGGGCCTTCGTGGCCACGATGGCGGTCCTGCTCCTGCCGGCCTCGGTGCGTGCCCAGCGCGACCCCGACGCGGTGACGTGGAACGTGCCGTGCGGAGATCGGTGGGCGTTCGTCGCGGGCGTGGCGGAGCTCGGCGGCTCGTTCGACGGGTTCGAGGTCGAGGTCGAGGTCGCGCCGACGCAGGCGGCCGCGTTCCTCGGGCGGCTGCGCATCGCGCGCGCGGGTGAGACGCTCGCCGTGCGAGAGCTCGAGGACGAGAACTGCGCGGACGTCGTCGACGCGCTCGTGATCACCGCCGCCCTCACGCTGCGCTCGCTTCCTGCGGCGCCGGCCGTCGCGAGCCCGCCCCCGAGCGACCCGCCCCCGGCGAGCGACGACGAGGTCCCGCCGCCGATCGCGGCCCCGCTCGATCCGCCCCCGCCGGCCCCGCCTCGCTTCGGGATCGGCGCGTCGTTCCGCGGGGGCCTCGGGCCCGCGCCCGGCGTCGCGCTCGCGCCGGCGGTGGGGCTCGTGCTGGAGATCGAGCGCGTCGTCGTCACGGCGCACTTCTCCTACTGGCCCGAGGCGGGCGCCACGCTCGCGGACGGGCGGCGCGGCGTGGCGCTCTGGGCGCTCGCCTCCACGCTGGAGCTCGGCTACCGGATCGGCGACGAGGTCAGCTTCGTTCCTTCGGTCGCGCTCGAGCCGAGCGTGGCCGTCGCGCGCGGCGTGGGCGTGGCGAGCCCGCGCTCGGAGGCCACCTTCGTGCTCGACGGCGGCGCCGCCGCGATGCTGACCTGGGACCTCGATCGCGTGCGCCTGTTCCTGCGGGCCGACGTGCTCTTCGGGCTCGTGCAGCCCGTCTACGGCGTGGAAGGAGAGGCCGTCTTCTCGGGGCCGATCGTGCGCGGCACGGGCGGCGCGGGGCTCTTCGTCTTCTTCTGACGGGGCGCGGTCGATTCTCGTGACGGAAGGCGGCGCGGGTCGCACTCACCCGCATGCACGACGAGACATCGAGGGGGCTCGCGCTCGGGTTGGTCTTCGCCGCGGTCACGATCGCGGGCTGTAACGAGGCGCACGGGATGCCGGACGCGGCGCGGGCGGACGCGGACGCGCCGACCGACGCGGGCTCTTCGGTCGCCGCGGATGCGAGCACCGGAGACGACGCGGCCGTGCTCGTCGCCGATGCGGCCACGGTCGACGCCGCCGCGGTCGATGCGGCCACGGTCGATGCGGCCTTCGAGGACGCGTGGGCGGACATCCCCGACGCCTACTATCCCGACGGCATCCGCGGATGAGGGCGGAGCCGATCGCCGTCGAGAGCACGGCGCATGGCGCTCCCTCGGCCCGATCGATCCCGGCGAGCTCCGCCACGATGCCGGCGCTCGCACCGCCTGCGCTTCGTCCCGACGCCTGCCTGTTCGGAACGGGCGCGGGCGACGCGACGGCGTCGCTCCGACGGCGCGGGATCGCCGGGGTCGTGCACGCGGCCGAGCACGGCGTCTTGCGCGCGCTCGTGGTCGACGCGCGGAGCCCGCTCGACTTCTTCCGTGCGCAGGAGCTGCTCCGCACGCTCTACGACGACCCGCGCCGGCCCGAGCGCGTGCTCGCTCCGAGCCGCGTGATCGCGCTGATCGCGAACGGAGACGTCGAGGCGGCGTTCGCGATCGGCCGCTACGGCATCGCGGGCGTGCTCGAGGAGCGCGCTCTCGGCGAGCTGGAAGAACGGCTCGCGCGCATCTCGCGCTCGGAGCCGAGCCCCGCGCCGATCGCGGCCCCGGTCCTCGCGCCGCCGCGCTCCGCACGTCTCGCGCCCCGCGGCGAGGCCGAGCTCCCGACGGTCGCCATCGGCTACCGCCACGCGCCCGAGACGCTCGCGCTGCTCGCCCGCTACCAGCGGGTGCTGCGGGAGGCCGCGCACGAGAGCACGGTCTTCGCCGACGTCGCGACCGCCATCGACGTGATGGTGTCGGAGGGCCTGACCTGTCAGACGAACCTCGCCGCGAAGGCGGGCGCCGCGCACGGCGGTCAGTTCATCGGCTCCTTCGCGTTCTATCGCGAGCTCCGCCGCACGCGGTACGCGCGCATCCCCGACCCGCCGGATCGCACGATCGCGATGGAGGTCTTCATCGCCGTCGACGAGATCCTGCACGAGGTCCTGCACCTGCTCTTCCTCGCCAACGCGCTGCGCGCTGGGATCCCGATCGAGAGCACGCTCTTCGCCGAAGAGCTGAGCCTCACGTGGTGGCAGGCCGTCGTGCACCACCGCGTGTTTCCGGAGTGGCTGTGCGATCGCCACATCCTCGAGATCAACGACGACTTCCTCCTCTCGGAAGCGAACGCGAAGAGCCGTGGGTTCTGGACGATCGGGACCGTGTTCGAGCGCTACGCGGGCTATCCGTGGGTGCCCTACGTCGTCTCGCGCCTGCCCGAGCGCGCGAGCTACGTCGGCGAGCGCGCAGATCTCGCGCAGTGGATCGAGGCCGTCGAGCCGCGGCCCGAAGCGGCGTTCCTGCGCTCGATTCCGCGCGAGCACCTCGCGATTCCCGTGGCGTTCGAGGCCTATCCGGAGGTGCCCGAGGCGCTCCGCGTGCCGCGACGAATTCCGTGATGGATTCCCGCGGCCGCCGCACTCACCCGGGCCGGGTGCCTCTCGCACGCGGCCTGGAGGTTCCTCGTGCGCGCTCGTCTCCCGTCGGCGGTGCTCTCTCTCGTCGTGCTCGGCTGCTCGAGCGTCTCGGAGCGGCCCGGAGCCGCCGACACCGCCGTGCCCGTCGATGCCGCCGTGCCCGCGGACGCGGCCTCACCCGTCGATGCCGCGGTGTCCCCGGACGCGGCCTCACCCGTCGATGGCGCTTCGGTCGATGCCGCACCGCCCACCGACGGCGGCGGCACCTGCCAGACGATCGGCGCCGAGGAGTGGATCGCGCCGCGCGCCGTCCCGGCGGGTGGCCACGCCTCGGTCCTGATGCGAACGAGCTCCGCCGCGGGCTGTGGGTGCGTGCCGGCGAGCCGTCTCGAGGATCCGGGCGGGCCTTACGTCTCGTTCCTCGCTTGCGACTGCGCGAACGAGGACCCCTGCATCGACCCGGGCTACGACGCGACGGCGACGGCCGAGGTGCGGGGCGCCGCGGGAACGCAGATGCAGTTCTATCACCCGTACGCGGGCGGCCGCGTGATCCTCGAGGTCGTCGATCCGACCCTCGCGGCCCCCGTCGAGAGCGTCGACGCCATCGAGCTCGTCTCGCCGGTGTCGAGGTACCTGACGGATGTGGGCCGGCACGTCTGGGTGCGAATCGGCGGCACGGCCCGCAGCTGTTGCCTCGCGCCGGTGCCGCTCGTCACGCAGACCGGCCCCGGCACGCTCACGGTGACGAACGCGGCGCTCGACGCGTGCGAGTGCGTGGGATCGCTGGCGACTTGGGAGACGTTCCACGATCTCGGGCCGCTCCCGGCCGGCCACTACGACGTCACCGCCAACGGGCTCACCGTGGCGATCGACGTTCCTTGAGGAGCGCGTGACGCGTCCGCGGATCGCGCGCCGCGACGAATTCCGTGATGGATTCCCACGGCCGCCGCACCCACGAGTGCCGGGTGCCTCTCGCACGCGGCCTGGAGGCTTCCTCGTGCGCGCTCGTCTCCTCTCGGTGGTGCTCTCTCTCGTCGTCGTGGTCGGCTGCTCGAGCGTCTCGGAGCGGCCCGGAACCGACGCCGCGGCCCCGGTCGCGGACGCCGCGGTGACGCCCGTGGACGCGGCGGCTGTCGTCGACGCGTACGTGGCGCCCGACGCAACCATGGCGCCCGATGCGTTCGTCGCGCCCGATGCGGGCCCGGCGCCCTCGTTCGACTCGATCTACACCTCGATCCTCGTGCCGCGCTGCGGGCGCTGCCACATCGAGGAAGGGGGCGTGGCGTCCTACTACCGTCCGCGGCTTCCCGACGTCGACGCGGCCTACACCGCGCTCTTCGACGTCCCGGCCGCGACGGATTGGGTGCGCTTCTGCGTTCCGGACGGCGTCACCGCGTACCGCGTCCGCCCGTTCGATCCGAGCACGTCCATGCTCGCGTTCCTCCCCACCTGCTACGTGCGCGATGCGCAGCACGACGAGCTCACCGCCGAGGAGCTCGCGCAGATCCGCGCATGGATCGAGGCCGGCGCGCCGCGCGAGCCGTTCTGACGGCCTCCGCCTCGCGGCAGGGTCGATCTCGGTCGTGGCCCGCGTACGATGGGCGCCGTGAGCGACGAGGAGCCCGGAGGAGCGAAGAAGAAGAAGCGACCGAAGGGCGTCGACGAGCCTGCGCTCGGCTTCGGCCGCGACATCTCGCTCGACGTGCGCTCGGCCCTGACGCGGTGGCTCCGAGGGACGCTCCTCGTCACCTCGATCGGCTTCGTCTTCGTGCTCTTCGGAAGGCACATGGCCGATCGGGATCCACGCGGCGTCCTCGTCGGGATCTGCGGCGGGCTCCTGCTCGCGATCGGCGCGTGGATGGGGGCCGTGCTCCTCCGAAACGGGGGACGCTCCGATCTCGTCCTCACGCTCGACCATCGCGAGATCGACGTGCCGCGGATCGCGCTCTTCGGCCCGCGGCGGCTCACCTGCGGCCTGCACGAGATCGAGCGCGCCGCGATGATGCAGACGCGCAACGCGCTGTGGATCGAGCTCCTTCCGCAGCGCGGCCCCAAGACGATCATTCCGACCGAGTGGGTCGAGCCCGTGGCGCCTCTCGCCGAGCTCTTCTGGCGGATCGAGCTGCGCGTCGCGCTCGCACGACGCCACGGCGGCAAGACCCCGCGCGCCGCGCTCGTCGGGACCGAGGCGCTGGTCGGGCTCGGCTCGGCAGCTCACCCGATCGCGGGCGTCGTGCTGAGCCGCCTCGAGACCAAGCGCCCGATCGTCGTCGCGAGCGTCGCCTCGGTGCCCGAGTTCTTCGCGCGCCTCTCCGAGTGGCCCGAGGACGCGAAGTTGATGGTGCCGAGCGACGTCCACGCCGAGCTCGTGGCCACGCTCGAGGATCCCTCGCGCTTGCTGTGACCGCGGGCGGCTCGCGCCCGCGCGGCCTGCGCGGTACCGTCTCGCCGTCGTGACTCGGCTCGCGCTCACGCTCTCGGCCGCGCTCTTCTTCGCCGCGCTCGCTCCGAGCGCCGCGCACGCGCTCGGCGAGACCTCGCTCTTCGACGTGCGCTCCGTGCTCTACGAGGGCGGCAACCCGCACCCGCGCGAGACCGCCCCGCGGCGCCTCGCGTGGGAGCTGCGCAAGCGGACGAGCATCGAGCCGCAGCTCGAGCCGACGTCGGCGCGCCTCGACGATCCCGAGATCTTCGAGACGCCGTTTCTCTACTGGGCTGGCGACGCGGCGTTCCCGCCGCTCTCGGAGGCCGAAGTCGCGGGCCTGCGCCGCTTCCTGACGTTCGGCGGCTTCGTGCTCGTCGACGACGCCGCGCCCGGCACCGACGGGTTCGACGCGTCGATCCGCCGCGAGCTCGCGCGCGCGCTGCCCTCGCACCCGCTCGCACGCCTCCCGATCGATCACACGATCTTCCGTACCTATTACCTGCTCGATCGCCCGCTCGGCCGCGTCGAGGGGCCCGACCACCTCGAGGGCATCACGCTCGATGGTCGCGTCGCGCTCGTCTACAGCCGCCACGATCTCGGCGGCGCGTGGGCGCGCGACAACCTCGGCAACTGGGAGATGCCGGTCGAGCCCGGCGGCGACGAGCAGCGCGAGCTGGCGATCCGCCTCGGCGTGAACCTCGTGATGTACGCGCTCTGCCTCGACTACAAGGACGACCAGGTGCACGCGCCGTTCATCATGCGCCGGCGTGCGGGCTCGCCTTGATCACGGAGCCCGGGATGACGGACCGAGACGCGTGCCAGCGGTTCCTGGACGTGGCGAGCGAGATCCATCGCGACGTCGACGCCGCGAGCGTGCGCGCCATCGAGGATCCGGCGGTCGCAGTGCCGGGCTTCCTCACCTTCGAGGTGGACGCGCAGGTGCCGGTGCGCGGCTGGGTCCGAGGCGACACGGTGGTGATGGCGCGGACGCAGAACTTCGGTCCAGCGTTGGACGCGCTCCAGCTCGACGACGACGCGCGTTGGGCCGACCCGGAGGGGCTCGTGGCGCGGCTGGCCTGGCTCCACGGCCCGCCCTATCGGCGGATCACGCATCTCGCCGAGGGCGAGCTCGGCGCGGACGACGAGCTCGACCTGACACCGCGCCGCGTGACCCGCGAGGACGGGCGAGTGGCGCTCTTCTTCGCGCTGCTCGATCCGGGCGGGCTTCTGCCCGGAGGTCGGCGCATGCGGCCGGTGGTGTTCCAGTACCGCATCGTGCGCACCGCAGACGGGCGCTACGAGATCGGCACCACGCAGCTCGCGCCCGTGGATGCGACAGACGCGCGCTGATGCAGCGTGACCGCGACCTCTCGTCGGGCTCGGCGCCCGCGAGTGCCCGCGCCGTTCTTCATGCGCCGGCGCGCGGGCTCGGCCCGATCGTCTCGCCGGCGAGCGCGCGCAACGCGGCGGCGCGCTCCGGACGACGCAGGCTCTTCTCGTAGAGCTTCTCGAGCGCGATCAGCGCCGGCGAGCGCCGCGCGTCCTTCGAGGCGGCGAGCGTCTGCCAGAGCAGGCGCTCGAGCGCGGCGTGGCGACGTGCCGCGCCGAACGCCGCGACCGCGAGGGGCACGATCTCCTCGTCGCCGGGCGAGAGGCGGTGGGCCCAGTCGGCGTAGCGCGCCGCCAGACGCGGGCGACGAAGCTCCTCGAGCGCGATCTTCGCCGCCTCGCGCAGCGCGCGCGCCCGCTCGGCCTTCGAGCGCTTCTCGTCGCTTCCCTCTGCGACGGCCTTCGACATCTTCGCGCGCGAGGGTGCGGTGTCGCGCCGCCGCCGCATCGTGGGCACCACACCCATGAACACGACGTAGGCGACGAGCAGCGCGGCGACGACGCCGAGCGCGATGGGGGTCCACTCAGGCTGCACGGCGCTTCTTCTTCGGCGCCTTCGCGCTCGTCTTCTTCGCCGCGCGCGCCGGCTTGCTCGTGGCGGCGGCGACCCCCGTCTTCTTCGCGGGCGCGGCCGCCCAGCTGCAGATCGCGCAGTGCACCGCGTCGTGGCGCAGCGCCGGGCAGTGCTCGCGCCCGAAGTAGATGATGCGCAGGTGCAGGCCGTTCCACAGCGCCTCGTCGAAGGTGCGCTTGAGGTCTTCCTCGGTCTTCTTCACCGAGCTCCCGTCGGACAGGCCCCAGCGCTCGGCGAGCCGATGGATGTGCGTGTCGACGGGGAACGCCGGCACGCCGAAGGCCTGCGCCATCACCACGCTCGCCGTCTTGTGCCCGACGCCGGGCAGCGCCTCGAGCTCCTCGAAAGTGCGCGGCACCTGCCCGCCGTGCCTCTCGAGCAGCTGGTGCGCGAGGCCCGAGAGGTTCTTCGCCTTCTGCGGCGCCAGGCCCACCTCGCGGATCAGCTGATGGATGCGCGTCACCGGCAGCGCCGCCATCTTCGCGGGCGTGCCGGCCTCGGCGAAGAGCGCCGGCGTGACCTGGTTCACCTTCTTGTCCGTGGTCTGCGCCGAGAGCACCACGGCCACGAGCAGGGTGAAGGCGTCCGTGTGATCGAGCGGGATCGGGACCGTGGGATAGAGGCGGTCGAGGATCTCCACGATCTTCTTGGCTTTGTCGATACGGGCCATCGGCGGGCGCAGCATAGACCAGTCGCGCACGCGCGGTGGTCGCGTCCGCCGGCCTGCTCGCTCGGGCGGGCTCGACGATCTCGATCGCGGGCCGTCGCCGTGATGGGCGTTTCCCCCTCCACCTGCTAGCGTGGCGCCCTTGCACGCCAGGAGGGCCACGTGCGCGCACACGCTTATTCTCGATCGATCGTCGTCTCCGCCGGTCTCGGTCTCTTGTCCGCCATCGCGAGCGGCTGCGGCACCACGCCACCTGCGAGCGACAACGACGCCGCAGTCCTGAGCGATGCCGGCAACGACGCGGGGGGCAGCACCGTCGATGCCGGTCGCGACACCGGTACGCCACCGGTCGATGGCGGCATGCCGGCGCTCTGCACCGGCACCGGCTGCGAGATCGTCGCGATCGAGCTGATGGCGGCGACGAGCTGCATTCGTCGCGGCAACGGTCAGGTCGACTGCTGGGGCCGCGGCCAGGACGGCGAGCTCGGCGACGGCGCGATGGGCCACTCCGACGACTGTCGCCGCAGCGCCGGTGAGTCGACGGTCGACTGCACGCGCTACGCGGTCACCGTGGCCACGCCCTCCCCGGCGCTCGAGACCGTCTCGCGCGGCTCGATCCAGTCGTGCGGCCTGTTCGGCACGGACCATCAGGTCTGGTGCTGGGGCGGCCAGTTCTACCGCCTGGGCGCCACGCTCGAGCACCGTCGCTACGCGCCCGAGCACGTTCTCGTCGGCGGCGATGCGGTCGCCGACGGCGCGATCGATCTCGCCACGAGCTTCTCGAACCTGTGCTGGGTGAACGCGGATCACACGGCCGAGTGCGTCGGCGCGGGCGGCAGCGGCCGGCTCGGCAACGGCGCGTTCGACGACGCGCCGACGCCGGTCACGGTGCTGCAGCCCGACGGCATGGCTCCGCTCGCCGGCGTGGTCGACATCGAGACCTCCGGCGGCCACACGTGCGCGCTCACGGACACGGCGCTCTACTGCTGGGGCAACAACCACTACGGCCAGATCGGCTCGGGGCCCACGCACCAGAGCTGCTTCTCGGCACCGACCACGTACGACTGTTCGTACCTGCCGGTCGAAGTGACCGGCATCGACGTCGCGCACGTCGTCGACCTCCAGCTCGGGAGCGAGACCACGTGCGTCTTGCTCGACGACGGCCACGTGCAGTGCTTCGGCAGCTCGCAGGCGGGCACACTCGGCAACGACTCGATGCTGCCCTCGGCCGATCCCGTGGAACCCATGGGCCTCACGAATGTCACTGAGCTGCGAGTGGTGGACGGCAACGCGTGCGCGCTCCGCCAGGATGGGACGGTATGGTGCTGGGGCCCTGGCAACGTGGGTCAGATCGGCGACGGGCAGCGGGCGCACTCGAGCACGCTGTGCATCGACGGCGACGGAGCGCCGTACGACTGCGCCGTGGTCCCGACGCAGGTCATGGGCCTGACGGGCGCCACGCACATCAGCGTGGGCGAGGGCCACGTGTGCGCGGTGGTCGGGACGAGCGAGGTCTGGTGCTGGGGCGACAGCCTCCGCTACCAGCTGGGCGACGGGATGCGCACGACGCCGGCCTTCGCGCCGGTGCGGGTGATCGCGCTCGGAAACTGAGGGAGCGAGCGAGGCTCGGCGAGATCGTGACGCATCGGATCGGGATCGGAGCGCTGCTCTTCGCACTCGTGCTCGGCGCTTGCGGAGGCTACGAGCCGCCGCCGGCGCCGCAGGATCCCGAGCCGAGCCCGGCCGATCCGCTCGAGCGCCAGATCCGCACGCGCGCGCCCACCGAGGCGCCCTACATGATCCGGCAGGGCGCGGCGAATCACTTCACGATGACGCCGGGCCAGCCGGCGAGCTTCACGAGCGTCCTCGCGGGGGGGCTCTGTTACAAGGTGCTCGCACAGGGCGAGAGCGGCATCGGCGAGGTCGAGCTCTTCCTCTACAACGCCGACGGCGTGCTCGTACAAGAGGACACCACGACCGGCGCCGGCGCGATCCTCGGTACGACGCGCCCGATCTGCCCGGAAGAGCCCGTGCAGCTCCGCGTCGAGATCCGCACCAGCGGGCCCGGCGAGGTGGCAGCCCAGCTCTACGCCTCGCCCTGACGACGTCGGTCACGACGACGCGCGCTGATGCGCGCGCTCACGGCCATCCGCGGACGATCACCACCCCCGCGAAGACGAGCCCGAGCGCCAAGAGCGCCGTGATCCTCCCCATCCAGCTGGCCATCTTGCGATAGCGCTCGGCCTCCGGTGCGCGCGGATCGCGCTCGATCGCGCGGGTCGCCGCCGGCCCGACGAAGAAGTCGTGCACACCGCTGAGCGCCAACACGAGCGCGAAGAGCGTGAGCTTGAGGATCACGGCGCGACCCGTCTCGCTGCCGAGCCACGCGAGCTGCGTCAGATCGGAGAGGCGGACGCCGCGCGCGTGGAGATTGAACGTGCCCGTCACGAGCACGATCGCGAAGCACGTCCAGCCGACGTTGCGGAACCGCGTCCCGGTGTCGCGCAGGAGCGCGGCGCCCCGCTGGCGATCGCCGCTGCGGAGATAGGGTACGACCACGAGCACGAGAAACGCCATCCCGCCGACCCACGTGGTCGCGGCGAGGATGTGGAGCCAGACCGAGAAGACGTAGAGCGCGTGCACGCGCGCGAGCATGGCACGGCCTCGCGACCGGACCGTGTTTCGAGCCGAGCACGAGGCTTTCACGCCTCGCTTGACGACGAAGCCAACCAGCTATATAGCTAGATGGCTATGAATAAGGACGATCGACTCGACTACGTCTTCGCCGCGCTGGCCGATCCCACGCGCCGCGCGATGCTGGCACGCCTGGCCCAGGGCGACGCCACGGTGACCGAGCTGGCGGCGCCGTTCGACATGGCCCAGCCGAGCATCTCCAAGCACCTCCGCGTGCTGGAGGAAGCGGGCCTCGTCACGTCCGACCGCGACGCCCAGCGCCGGCCGCGCCGCCTCGTCGTGGGCGGGCCTCTCGCCGAGGTCGAGGCCTGGCTCGCGCCCTTCCGCGCCCAGTGGGAGCGCCGCTTCGATCGCCTCGAGGCCCACCTCGCCACCCGCCCTCGCCCCGCCACCACGAATCGAAAGAAGGAGAAGAAGTGATGCACACGATCGACGAACAGACGCTGACCCTCGCCTTCGAGCGCACGCTCGCCGCCCCGCGCGAGGACGTGTTCGAGGCCTGGACGCGCCCCGAGCGCATCTCGGACTGGTGGGATCCGACCGGCGCGCGCCTCGCGTCGTGCGAGATCGATCTGCGCGTGGGCGGCTCGTTCCGCTTCGTGAACGTCGGTCACAGCCCTCCTTTCGAGGGCCAGTACGTGGTGATCGACCGCCCGGGGCGCCTCGTCTTCGAGTCCATGGGCTCGGTCGGCACCGTCACCCTCGAGAGCCGCGGCGCGACCACACGGATGCACGTGACCATTCGCTGCGCCTCGAAGGAGCACCTCGCCCACTTCGTGCAGCTCGGCGTGGCCACCGGCACCGACCGCACGCTCGACAACCTCGTCCGCTACGTCGCCTCGCCCACGGCGAGCCACGCACGCTGACGCGCGTCTGCTAACACTCGCGTCACCATGTCCAAGGCGACGCAGATCACGGTGGCAGCGATCCAGTGCCCGCTCGGCGGCAGCCGCGAGGAGAACGTCGCGCGCATCGAGCAGCACGTGCGCGACGCGGCCGCGCGCGGCGCCAACGTGATCCTGCCGCCCGAGCTCTTCGAGGGGCCCTACTTCTGCCGGGAAGAGAAGGAGACCTTCTTCGGGTGGGCCCGCCCCTTCGAGGGGAACGAGACGATCGCGCGCTTCGCGAAGATCGCGAAGGAGCTGCGCGTCGTGATCCCGATCTCGTTCTTCGAGAAGGCGGGGCAGGCCTACTACAACTCGCTCGCGATGATCGACGAGCGCGGCGAGGTGCTCGGCCTCTACCGCAAGAGCCACATCCCCGACGGGCCGGGCTACGAGGAGAAGTACTACTTCCGCCCAGGCGACACCGGCTTCCGCGTGTGGAAGACGGGCTTCGGCACGCTCGGGGTCGGCATCTGCTGGGACCAGTGGTACCCGGAGTGCGCGCGCGCGATGGTGCTCCAGGGCGCCGACGTCCTCTTCTATCCGACGGCCATCGGTGCCGAGCCGAACGGCGTGGACACCAAGGACCCGTGGCAGCGCGCGATGATCGGCCACGCGGTGAGCAACGCGACGCCCGTCGTGGCCGCCAACCGCATCGGCAAGGAAGACTGGCAGACGTTCTACGGCAGCTCGTTCTGCTGCGACATGCGCGGCGACAAGAAGGCCGAGCTCGGCCGCGACGAAGAGGGCGCCGCGATCGCCACCTTCGATCGCGCCGTGATCGCCGAGTACCGCGCGAGCTGGGGCTTCTTCCGCGACCGGCGCCCGGAGCTCTACGGCGTGCTCGGCACCGCCGACGGTGCGACGCACGTGCGCGCGGCCGGCAAGACGAAGTAGCGCGGCTCCGGTCCCATCGGGTGGCCTCGCGCCGCGTTCGGCGCGACCCTCCCCGGATGCAGCCCGGCATCGGCCTCCTCGCGCTCGGTCTCTCCCTCGCGGCCGGCGGCTGCTGCATGGCGGGTCGCGGCGTCTCGGGCGCCGACTGCGACGTCCTCGTCACCAAGATGCGCATCTGCGACCCGAACGCGGTCGGCGCGAGCGACGCCGCGCTCCGTCTCGAGTGCCTCGGCACCACTCCGCGATGCGTCACCCTCCCCGTCGGCACCCCCGCCGAGTGCACGGCGTTCATGGGCTGCCTCTACGACGGCTGACGCGGCTCAGGGATCGCTCGCGCGCTCGGCGGCGCGCAGGCCGTGCAGGTCCATCGCCGTCTTGCTGTGGGGGACGCTGCCGGGGTCGGGGTCCGTGCCCATCCACCGATCGACGAGCGGGAGCGTGAAGCCGAGCCAGTAGTGCTCGTTCCGGAAGTGGTGCAGGCGGTGGCTCGTGCGGAGCTTCCGGTAGAACGCGCTCTCGGGCCGGATGCTCGTGTGGACGAGGAAGTGCGTCCACTCGTAGACGAGCGCCATCGTCGAGTACGTGGCCATGGCCGTGAGCGTGCGTCGCCGCGGCCCGAGCGCGAGCAGGAAGACGCCGCTGGCCGCGGGGATCGCACCGCGGATCACCTCGATCGGCAGCAGCGTCGCGTCGACCTCGTCGGGATGCTCGTGGTGGTGGCGGTGCCGGCGCGCGAAGACCGGATCGACGACGGTTCCGTCGGCGCGCACCGTGGGCTTGCGATGCAGGAGGTGGCGGTGCGCGAGCCACTCCTGGAGCGGCCACCACGCGACGACGAGCCCCGCCGTGGCGAGCTCGCCGAGCCCCGGTGGGCCGAGCGCCGCCCGCGCGAGCCAGGTGAGGCCCGCCGTCTTGGCGATGAGGCGCGGGCCCGGGCGCGAGAAGAAGACCCGCAGCGCCTCGCCGTAGCCGTGGATCGACGAGAGGCGATCCACCTCGCGCGGATCGAGCACGTCGTGCACGCCGACCTCGGGGCTCGTCTTCATCGCTTCTCCTTCGTCGGGCGCGGGCGCGCGCTCACGAGCGCGGTGATGCCCGCCTCGCCCTTCGTCACGAGGCGCTCGGCGGCGCGGCGCGCGCGGATCGCATCGCGCTGCTCGACGGCCCGCACGAGGGCGCGGTAGCCCGCGAGGTCGCGGAGCTCCTCGGCGAGCGCCGGCGCCACCACGTCGCCCACGCCTCGGTAGGCGCTCTCGAGCGTGTTCATCAAGAGCGCGTAGGCGACGTTGCCGGAGGCATCGACGAGCACGCGCCAGAGCGCGAGCGAGCTCTGCTGGAGGCGCACCGGATCGCCGTCCTCGATCTCGCTCATCGCCTCGACGAGCGCGTGCAGCCGAGGGACGACGGCGTCCGCGCGGCGCGTGGCGGCACGCGCGGCGATGTCCGGCCCGAGCGCCGTACGCAGCTCGACCATGCTCCGGATCGCGTCGACGCGCGGCACCCCGTCGCTCCCGAACAAGAGCGACGAGAGCAGCTCGAGCCCCGCATGAGCCTTGAAGTCGAGCACGCGCGTCGCGCCGCCCGCCTGGATCGAGACCAGGCGCAGCTGCGCGAGCCGCTGCAGCGCCTCGCGGACCGCGTTGCGGTTCACGCCGAGGCGGGCTGCGAGATCTCGCTCCGCGGGAAGGCGCTCGCCCGCCGGCACGTCGCCGCGGAGGATCACCGCCTTGAGCTGGTCGAAGACCGCCTCCGTGACCGAGCGGCGGGTGATGGGCTCGAGCATGGGCGCCAGCATCGCCGAACGGCGGTCCGCTGGTCAACTGGTCCTACCAGAGACGCACGCGATCTCGGCCAGCGTGGCGGCGCATCCGGCCCGCCGTGGCGCCCCGCACCGGTCGGCGTCCACGCACACTCCGATCGCGACTCCCTCGCCGCGCGATGGCCGCCGCTGGTAGCGTGTGACGTCGAGGTGACGGATGGGTGTCTCGCTTTCTTTCGTCCGGCGCGCGGGCTCGGTCGCGCTCCTTCTCGCTCTCGGATGCAACTCGCCGCCGCCGCCGGCGACCGACGCGGGAGCGATCGACGACGCGGGCGAGCTCCCCGACGGCGGGAGCGACGCCAGCATCGATGCCCCGGCCTGCGCCGCGCCCGATCCGTTCCCGATCGGCGACGCGAACGGCGCCGCTTCGCCGCTGGCGGCGCCAGCCGGTGAAGTGCGCGCCGGCCGCATCCACGCGAGCGAGCTGCCGCCCGATCCGGACGAGCTCGCGACGTGGCGCGACGGAGACTACGTGCTCGCGAACGACCGCTTCGCGTTCGTCGTCTCGCAGCCGGGCAGCTACGAGGTCTACGACCCCTACGGCGGGCGGGTGCGCGGCATGGCGCGCATCGAGGGCGGCGCGCTCGTGGAGCCCGCGGACTTCAACCTCGTGATGCTCGCCGTCGCGCGCTGGGTCGTCGGCGCCGACTCGGTCACGGTGATGAGCGACGGGAGCGACGGCGGGCCCGCGGTCCTGCGCGCGCGCGGGCCGATGAGGCCCATCGAAGCGCTCGGGCCCTTGCTCGAGCAGACGATCCGCGCCGATCTCGACGGCTGGCAGGGCGCGCTCGACTACTCGCTCTCGCCCGGCGACGACTTCGTCGAGGTGAGCATCACCGTGCGGCGCGGCAGCGGGCGCTCGACGAGCATCCCCTTCGTGATGGCCGCCTTCTTCCAGTCGTTCCGGATGCTGAGCTGGACCGAGCAGGCGGCGTTCGTGCCGCCGACGATGGCCACGCCCTACGTCGCGTTCGAAGATCAGGACGCGACGAGCTACGCGTGGGCGGCGATCCCCGAGGCGGACGGCGGGCCCGGCGAGCTCTCGCTCTTCTACTCGACGAGCGGCTTCGATCTCTACACGACGCGCGCGACGTCGGTGCCGCCCTGCAACGAGCACCGCTTCGTGCTGGGCCGCTTCGTCGTCGGCGAGACCGACGGGATGAACGGCGTGCAGCGCGTGGTCTGGCGCGAGCGCGGCGAGGCCACCCGCACGGTCTCGGGCACGCTGACGAGCACCGATGCGGCCGCCATCGCGGGCGCGCACGTGCACGTGACCGACGCGACCGGTGACGTGCACTACACGCGCGCCGTCGTGGACGCGACGGGCGCCTTCGACCTGGTCGTGCCGTCGGCGGCGGCCTCGGTGTGGGTGTGGCGCGAGGGCGCGCCGCTCGAGGGGCCCTTCACGATCCCGGCCTCGGGGCCGATGACGATCCCGCTGGCCGAGCTGGCGACGCTCTCGATCGACGTGACCGACGGATCGACCGGCACGGCGATCCCGGCGCGCGTGCAGACCTTCCCGATGGGCGCGGCGCCGCCGGTCGCCCCGCCTGCGTTCGGCGAGCGCGAGCTCGGTCGGGGCCGGAGCCGCATGGAGTTCGCGCCGGTCTCGGGCCACGTCGACCTGCGCGTCGCGCCGGGCACCTACCGGCTCGTGGTCTCGCACGGCTGGGAGATGGAGACGCACGACCAGACGCTCACGGTGGCCGCCGGCGAGACGCGCGCGATCGCCGCCGCGCTCCCGCGCTCGTTCGACACGCCGGGCCTGATGTGCGCCGACTATCACATCCACACGCACCGCTCGGTCGACAGCGAGGACAGCGGGCGCCTGAAGGTGTCGGCGCTCGCGGCCGACGGCCTCGAGATCGCGATCCGCTCCGATCACGAGTGGGTCGACGACTTCGCGCCCGTCGTGCACGACCTCGGCCTCGACGACTTCGTGCTCGGCCTCGCGGGCGAGGAGCTGACGACGTTCACGTACGGGCACTTCGGCGTCTTCCCGCTCGTGGTCGATCGCACGCGCCCGAGCGCCGGCGCCGTGACGTGGTTCGATCGCTTCGCGCCCGCCGTCTTCGACGAGGTGCGCGGCCGCCCCGAGTCGCCGCTCCTCATCATCAACCACCCGCGCGCGGGCGGCATCCGGCAGGGCTACTTCAACGAGGCCGGCTACGACCGCGTGACCGGCACCGCCACGCATCCGGAGAACTGGGACGAGAGCTTCGACGTGGTCGAGGTCATCAACTCCTCGAGCTTCGCCGACAACCGCGACGACACCGTCGCCGACTGGTTCTCGCTCCTGAACGCGGGCCGCCACGTGATGATGGTCGGCTCGTCGGACAGCCACCACACGCACGGCGATCCCGTCGGCTATCCGCGCACGTGCCTCTGGATCGGCGAGGACGACGTGCACGCGATCGACGGCGACCAGGTGCGCGACGTGACGCACGCCGGCACCTCGTTCGTGACGGGCGGCATCTACCTCGAGGTCACGGGGCCGGGCGGCGTGCGCCCCGGAGCGAGCGCCACGGGCGTGGGGATGCGCACGCAGCTCCACGTCGTGGTGCGCGCGCCCTCGTTCGTGGACGTGGACCAGCTCGAAGTGATCGTGGACGGCACGACGACCGAGACGATCCCGATCTCGGCGCCCGTCGACCCGCTCGAATCGCTGCGCTTCGAAGAGGACATCGACGTGGACGTCGCCGCGAGCGGCTCGTGGGTGGTGATCCACGCCTCGGGAACGGACACGCCGGACATCGCGTACGGCGGGCAGCCCTTCGGCGTCACGAACCCGATCTTCCTGAGCCGGTGAGCGCACCGAGGCTCGACTCGCCGGGTCTTCGCGTTAAGAAACGCGCGTGACCGCGAAGGAAGAAGGATTCCATCAACCGGCCGAGTGGGCGCCTCACGAGGCGGTGTGGCTCGCGTGGCCGAGCCATGCCGATCTCTGGGGCGAAGACGCGCTGATCGACGCCCAGGCCGAGCTCGTGAAGCTCGCCGAGGCGATCGCCGATCCCGACGACGACGGAAAGCCGCGAGGCGAGAGGCTCGAAGTGCTCGTGCGCACGGACGCCGACGAGCGCCTCGCCCGCTGGAAGCTCGGCCCGCTCGGCGCGACGACGCACCGTGCGCTCTACGGCGACATCTGGCTGCGCGACACGCTGCCGATCTTCCTGACGCACCCGCGCGGGAGCGAGCGCGCGGCCGCCTCGTTCCGCTTCAACGGCTGGGGCGGCAAGTACGCGCTGCCGGGCGATGCCGAGCTCTCGGCGCACGTGGCGAAGCTCTCCGGCCAGCGCACGTTCGCGCACACGCTGGTGCTCGAGGGCGGATCGGTCGAGCCGGACGGCGAGGGCACGATCCTCACGAGCGAAGAGTGCCTGCTCAACCCGAACCGCAACCCCGGCCTCTCGCGCGCCGAGATCGAGCGCGCGCTCCGTGATGCGCTCGGTGCCGAGAAGGTGCTCTGGGTGACGAAGGGCCTCCTGAACGACCACACCGACGGCCACATCGACACGATCGCGCGCTTCGTCGCGCCGGGACGCGTCGTGTGCATGGCGCCGAGCGGGCCGGACGATCCGAACGCGGCCGTGCTCGACGCGATCGCGAAGGAGCTCGCGGCGATGACCGACGCGAAGGGCCGGCGTCTCGACGTGGTGCGCGTGCCCTCGCCGGGCCGCGTGCTCGACGAGGACGGCGAGGTCATGCCCGCCAGCCACGTCAACTTCTACATCGGCAACCGGAGCGTCGTGGTCCCGACCTACGGCACGCCCTTCGACGCCTCCGCCGTCGCGGCGATCGCGCCGCTGTTTCCCGGCCGGCGCGTGGTCGGCGCGAGCGCCCGCGTGATCCTCGAGGGCGGCGGCGCGTTCCACTGCATCACGCAGCAGGTGCCGAAGGGATGAAGAAGGCGAAGCTCCCGGCGCTGCCGCCGAAGGCGAAGGTGCGCGAAGCGCTCCTCGAAGAGCTGCGTCAGACGCTCGCGCTGATGGCGCGCGCCGCCAAGGACGCCGCCGAGGGCGCGACGCACGTCGAGAACCGCTCCGAGGGCGACAAGGACATGCGCGCGACCGAGGAGAGCTACGTCGCCCGCGGCAAGGCGATGCGCACCGAGGAGCTCGCCGACGAGCTCGGCCGCGCCGAGACGAACAAGTGGCGCGACTACGGCGAGGACGACGCGATCGGCCCCGGCGCGCTCGTGCGCGTGCTCGTCGACGGCGAGCCGCGCGTCTTTCTCCTCTCGCCCTTCGGCGGCGGCCGCACGCTCACGATCGACGGCGTGGAGATCGTCGTCGTCGCGCCGAGCGCACCGGTCGGGCGCGCGATCGTCGGAAAGCGCGTGGGCGACGACTTCGAGCTCGCGACGAAGGGCGCGAGCCGCGAGTGGGAGATCGACGCAGTCGCCTGAGGCGCGCTACCTCGGCGCGCGCTTGCGGATCAGGCCTTCCTGCGCGGTCGAAGCGACGAGGCGTCCCTGCCGCGTGAAAACCTTGCCGCGCACGAGGCCGCGCGCGCCGTGCGCCTTCGGGCTCTCGATCGCGTAGAGCAGCCACTCGTCGGCGCGGAAGGGCTCGTGGAACCACATCACGTGGTCGAGCGAGGCGACCTGCATCCCCGGCGTGTGCCAGCCGACGCCGTGCGGCAGGAGCGAGGTCGTGATGAACGCGTGGTCGGAGGCGTACGCGAGGAGCGAGCGATGCAGCCCCGGATCGTCGGGCAGCGGCCCCGCGGTCTTGAGCCACACGCCGCGCGCGGGCGGCATCGGCCCCTGGAGCACGATGTCGCTCGAGTCGTCGGCCGGCCGCAGCTCGAAGGGACGCTCGGCGAACGCGCGCTCGTGGAACACCTTCGGCAGCCGATCTCCGAGCGCGCGCAGGCGCTCCTGCTCCGTGCGCAGCGCCTCCGGCGGCGGCACCGCGGGCATCGCGTCCTGGTGCTCGAAGCCGCCCTCGTCGATCTGGAACGAGGCCGAGAAGTTGAAGATCGGCTCGCCCGACTGGATCGCGACGACGCGCCGCGTGGTGAAGGAGGAGCCGTCGCGGATGCGATCGACGTCGTAGACGATGGGCTTTCGCGCATCGCCCGGGCGCAGGAAATAGGCGTGCATCGAGTGCACGCGGCGATCGCTCGGCACCGTCTGCGTGGCGGCGCTCAGCGCCTGGCCGAGCACCTGGCCGCCGAACACCGTGCCCCAGCCGAGGTTCTGGCTCTGGCCGCGGAACAGGTTCTCCTCGATGCGCTCGAGGGCGAGGAGGGTGACGAGCTCGTCGAGCACTCGGGTCATGGCGTGGCTCTCTGCTCCGCTTACGGCTGGGCTTGCTGCTGGGCGCTTTCCTGGGCGGCCTGGATCTGCTCGGGCGTCATGATGGGGAACTCGTCGAGACGCTCGCGCGACGTGGGGCTGCACCCCGAGCGCCGGAGCGAGCGCGCCATCTGCTCGTTGGTCGTCACGTAGAACGTCAGCGAGATGCGCGCACCGTAGATCAGCATCACGTCGGCGAGCGCGACGTGCTCGCGGCGCCACGTGAAGCGGCGGGTCGAGAGGCCCGTGTCGTCGGTGCAGTCCCAGATGCCGGTGGGCGCTCCGTAGCGCTCCGTGAGCGCCGCGAGGTGCGGGCCGAAGCCCTCGCCGCCCTCGAGCAGCGAGAGCATCTGCACGCGCGCGAGGCGATCGCTCTCTTCGTCGAACGCGTAGATCACCTGCGCGCCGCTCGCGAGCTGCTCCTGGAAGAGCCGGAAGCCCGGGTCGGCGTGCGCGCGCGCGGGCTCCACCGCGCCGTCGGGCCGCGCCGCCCGCACCTCGGAGACGGTGTCACCGAGCGCGACGCCGTCGAGCACGCCGGCGAGCGCCTCGCGCGACTCGGACTGCGCGGCTTCGAGCTCGCGCGCGTGGGCGGCGCGCTGTCGCTCTTCGCGCGCCTCGGCGGCCTCGATGCGCTCGGCCTCGCGCTGCGCATCGCGATAGTGCAGGCCGCCCGCCACGAGCGCCGCGATCCCCAGCACGAGCACGAGCGGCCCCCACGTGGCGCGGCTCATGGCGACGCCGCCTCCGTGCTCGATCCCTCGCTCGCGCTCGTCGCGCTCGCCGTGCTCGGCGCGGGCCGTCGATCCACTGGATGCGGGCCCTCTTCCGTGCGCGCCGTCTGATCGTCGCAATAGCTCGCCCACGGATCGAGCGTGGGATCGGCCGCGCCCGAGGCCGCCGAGGCGCAGGCACCGAAGGCATCGAGCGCCCGCTGGTGCAGCGGCGCCGCGAGCTCGAGGAGCGCCTCGCGCACGAGGATGCGCTCGTCGTGATCGTCCTCGACCACGCGCGGCAGCGGCATCGCCTCGATCTCGGCGGCGAGCATGGAGAAGAGCGTGCCCACGAGCGCCGAGGCGAGCACGTACTCGTCGGGCTCACCGTGCTCGAGCGCGCCGAGCGCGTTGCGCGCCTGCTGGATGCCGCGCGCGCGCGTGACGATCCACGCCTGGAAGGACTCGCGCATGAAGCGCGCCGTCTCTTCGGCGCTGGCGTCGTCGGCCAGCACCGGGCGCTCGGGAAGGAGCGCCTCGCGCGAGAGCCGCAGCGCCTCGCGCACGGGCTCGTCGGTCTCGTGCACCGTCGCCGGGAGCGGCGGCAGCATGCGCGAGCCGAGATCGAGCGGGACGAGATCGTCGTCGCCTTCTTCCGTGGGCTCGCCGACGAGACGATGCGTCGTGATGGGCGCGCTCGCGCCGCCGCACCCGCCAGAGAGCGCGACGGCGACGAGCGCCGCGATCGAGGAGCGCGTCATCGCTTCGCCGTCTTCTTCGCGGGCGCCGCGCCGCGCTCGCTCTTGCGCACGACAAGCTTCAGCGCGGAGCAGCGCTCGGAGAAGCGCGCGACCTTCACGTCGACGAGGCCCTCCGCGATCGCCGCCGCGCGCACGTCGTTCTCGCCGAGTTCTTTCTGGGCCTTCGGGTACACGGCCCAGAGGACGAGCCCGTCGCCGACGGCACGCCGCGCCTCGGCGAGGGTGGCGAGGTCCTTCTTGGTGGTCATTCCACGCACGACGACGCTCGCCTCCGGGCCGAGCCGCACGCGCGTCACCTCCGCCTTCGCGAGCAACGCATCGAACGCCTCGTCCGTCACTGCCGCGACGTGGATCGCCGCGCCGCGCGCGATCCCGAGCTTGTCGAGGAGCGAAGGCGGCGAGAGGATCTTCTCCGCCCACTTCGCCGCGCCCGCGACCTCGATCGCGTAACGGTGCCCACCGTGCTCGAAAGACAGTGCGCTCGCGCTCGCCCGAACCTTCGCGAGCTCGGAGAGGCGGAGGCGCCGCCGCTTGGGCTCGCCTTCGACGCGTAGCAAGAGCTCGTCCGTCTCGAGCAACGCGTCGCCCGCGTGATCGACTCCGTCGATCGTCAACGTCGTGCGCGAGACTTCCTTGCCCATGCGCGGCGCAGCGTAGCGCGCCCCAGGCCCGCGGACGCGGCTCTCGCGCAAGCCGCGGCGCGACGGCGCGGAGCGTCCGCCAACGCGCCCGCGGGCATCATGCCGAGCATCACCACGAGCGGCCCGGGCCGCTGGACTAGCCGCGCCGAGTGAACGCTCGCGCAGCGGATATCGGCGCCGCCCAGAAGACACGCGAGTTTGTGACGTCTCCGACTCCGTCCACGGTCACCAACGATCTACCAGACGTGACCGGTGGGTCATGTCGGCGCCCGCAGCGAGTTGCCCCGGTATCGTGGTGTCGATGAGTACGCGGCCGGGCGAGCGCTCATCGAAATCAGACAACACCGCGCCGGCCTCGGTACGGACACCGTCGTTCCAAACGACTTCCACGCCGCCATCGAGACGTCCGACGCATTCAAAATCCAGATCCTGCTGCGCGAGCGACCACTCTTCCCGCGGAGCATCGAGAGGCAGTTCGCCTTCCGGCCACGAGAACTCTGTGATCAACGTGCACTCTGCTCTGGCTCCATTCGCTAGAACCGAAAAGTCACCTTGAGATGCGAAGACACGTTCAGAAAGCCGCAAAGTCAGCACGGTCCGGTCAATCCCCACCTGCCGCAGCTCAATGGCACTGACGATCGGATGCGAGTCGGCTCGGAATCGTACTGCGACGATACGACCACCGATCGGCCGCGCACCCGGCACCGATATCGAGCGGTCCAATCCAGTGAGATCGACGAGCATGTCATACCATCCGGCTCGAAGGCGAATGCTCGGCTCGAAGTCGAAGCGGTGGTAGTGTTGATTCCCGAATTGTGGCGGAGCATAGTGCACGCTTGTCGGAATCTGCGACAGATCACCGGAGAACCGAAGCCGAAATCGACGTGCCCAATCGGCTTGCTCATCGACGGTCATCTCGGCTGCGAGCGAGGCCACGATGATGGCCGGGATTGTCCCGCCAGTGTTCGTGAAGCCATCTCCGGGAAGGACCCTGACGCTACTCGGATCCACCCATTCTCTTCGCACTCGCTCCGTGGCGGATCCGATTTGTTCACCACCGTCTATCACTGACTGTGCGTCAGAGTATGCCGAAACGGCGGAGACTGACGGAACCGTATCTGGCACACAAGAAACAATGATGGCAGCCACCATCGTGATCGTCAGGTGCCTCATCTGCCCTCCCCGGGGGGCGACGCCGGGTCAAAGATCCTCGGCGAGTTGGGCCCGTCTGCCGACGGGGTCCAACTCATAGTTGCTTCAGTGCGACCAGCGAAGTCCGTTGCCGGTTGGCCGCCCTGAAGGCCGACGATCCCTGGGTGCACATGAACTACGACCAGAGCATCAAGGGCGACATGCGCGCAGCCAAAGCGGAGCTCTCCGGCTTGTTCGAGATCCGCAACCGGCGTCTCAAACTGGGGTTCGTATGCACAGCCGATCGCCGCACCACCGACCTCAAGTTCGACCAGCGAGTCGACATCCACGGAGTCCACCAATGTTAGGGGTTCCGTCCCGCGAATGGTCAGCGTCGACATGTCGAGTGAACTAGAGCCGATCGATGCGACGAGCAGCGGCTGGGGCCCAACGTGGAAATGCGTGAGGCCCGTCGTCGACCCCGGGACTGTGGACCAACCATCGCTCAGGTCGAAGCGCGTACTTGGCTCAGACGATGTCAGGCGCAAGACATACCATCCTGACGCGAGCGGCGACGATGGCCTCAGATGGACATGCGTATCTGTCCACTCGACATTCGTCTCGACAGGAACCTGACTCGGCCACGACTCGAGCACGAGCATGCTCGCGATCATGTCTACATTTGCGACGTTGATCCGGTAGTTGTTGGAGAGTATTTCCAATCCAATGGGCTCTTCAGCGGACGCCGCCGTCGTCGCATCGCGCGGCAATAGCATTGCTGAAGGGGATGGCCCTACATACGCGCTTGGCTCGACGCAACTCGTGGATGTCGCGGCGATCGCGAAGACAATGGCATTGCTCTTGGTTCCCATCGCTCACCTCATCAATAGTAGGCGAGTTCAAAACTACCGATCGCACTACTTTCGTAGAAGTTCGGGTACGAGTACGAATCCGGGGTGGCATCGCTGGGGAAGGCGAGTGGGGCGGTCCAGTTGTTGTACAGGCCCTCCCAAATAGAAGTGGTAGCCGGCAGGGTTCGGCCCGAGCCGTCGACGCCGTACGAGGTCGGGCCGCGAATCGAGACTCGCTGCGACGATTCATAGTCGGCCGCAGTCCGACGATGAGTCGCCGCGGTGCAGAAAGTCATCATATTGATACCCATGTTGGAGTGCAAGCACTCCGGTATCGACGCGCCGGTCGAATCACGTTCGTACTCGTCACCGAGGCCCATGAAGCAGTGCCCGGCCTCATGTGCGACGAGATACCCATCTATGCTAGCGCCGCCGTAGAGGACTATCCCGGGAAGATTCTGGCAATTGGATATGCCAGAACTGTTGTGTACAGTGTAGTCACATCCGGGCCAGCCGCCACATTGATTGCTCAACCAGTAGAAACGGAAGGAACGTAGTATCTGGGTACCTCCACTCATTCCGTAGAGTCGCCAGGCGCCCTCACGAAATGCCTCACGGATGGCGAATCGCTCGTCGGCCGTCGTTTCGAAGTCGATGCCGACGCGAATTCCTGATCGGTCGCGCGCTTCGGTCGCGTAGTGGTTTCCGAATGTCGCGCGAAAGACGACGGGGGATCCAGTCACGTTCGTCCATGCGATTCGCCACTGGCTCGGACATGGTCCGAGCTCGAGGAACGCAGATGAGTGTGATCGAACGATACCTCCGACGTCGAAGGAGCCAGGGCCAGGGTCCATTCCGCACTTCGCCCACACTGCCATGCCCCAGGCTGGATCATTGGGCGGGACGTTCCAAGTGGCGACCGTGATCGTGTAGTCCGGATTTGCCACGAGCGCTCCTCGAACCACGTCGTCGTTCGCGTTTAGGACGCCAATCACTGCTTCATACGGGGCAAACGTCGGCAACCATTGGTCGTGTATGGTAGCGGAGGGCGTCACGACAATCGCGTCAGTCTGAAAGCCCCACGACTCAGCATCCGTCAGGGCTGGCACGGTACGCACTCGATCAGGACCCGTGGAGACTCGCATCACGAATCCGGGCCATGTCATGGAGATGTTGGAAGCAAGCGAAGCTGGTGCCAATGAGGTGCCCGCCGAGTGACCTCCGGTCCAGCTCGCTGGACTTGATGCATAGAACTGATCGAAGTACACGCGATCCGCTGTTTCACCGGCGGTGTTGTTCATGCTGAACGCCGTGAATCGCAGATGGGGGAAGAACATGAAAGGATTCCCGATCACGCGATATCGCTGATTGAGATTGGCCGCGATTCGAATCTGCGTAGGCGGAAAAGGGAGCGGTGGAGGATTGTGCTCGTTTCCGAAAATGTCGTCTGGAAATTCTCGATTCGTCGAAGTAGAAAATAGTAGTTGGGTCGTCTGTGCAACGCTTCCAAATACCAGTGGAAACGTCACATCCCCACTCGGGTGGGCGTACGTGAACGTCTGTGCGTGCCCGGTAGTCGGGTCCAATGCGGGAATGAGCCCGCACAGCGAAATCACCGCGAACAGGCCCCATCGCCCGTACTGTGGTCTGCGAGCTACTCGTGACGGCGCTTGCATTTGTAGTTCATGGGGTAATCTACCCGAGTTCAAATGGGAGATCAACGTCGACTCCTCGGGTGGTCGGAGCGGAAAAGTCGTCGTCCTCACCCTGGCGATCAATCTACTTCAATGACGCTCGACAGCGAGGCGACAACGCCGGACGCGCCCTGCGCGCCCTGGACTCGCTACGTAGCGGCCGGCATGACCATCGACGTGCATTTCGACCGCTCTGGCCAGCTCCCCGTCAGCTGTCGCACTTGGATCAACGAGTGTGCGGTCTTTATGGCGCCTACGCCGAACGCCGCGAGCTCGCTCGGCGGCGGACTCGCCGACGGAGCGCTTCCGATCGTGCTCGGTTCGGGCTGCGGCGGGAGTTGGGATCTGCTGATGGCCGATTACAGTGCTTCCACGGCCATGGGCACGACGCCGGTCCCTGGGGTCCGCTCGTACTTTCTTCATCGCGGCTTCGCGCCGAACGATACCCCTGCCTGCCACGCGCAGTTCGGCACGTTCGACCAGGGAACGGCCGTGTGTCGCGACACTTGGGCCGTTCACCTGACGCCCTCGGGTATCTGATCGGCGCTCTTCAGAACGCATCGCACGGGGCGAGCAGGCGGACGCCCGCCACGACGCGCACGCCTGCATCGGTTCCGCCCGGGTACAGGTACGCCGGCCCCTCGAGCGGGAGCGTCGACTCGCCGAGCCGCGCGCCCGTCGTGTCGAGCACGACGGTGCGCAATGCCCCGTGGAGATCACGCCAGCTCGCGAACAGGTGCTCGCCTCGCGCCGCGAGGTGCACCACACGATCCTCGACGCCGCCGATCGACGGGCTCGTGGTGATCGCGCCGAGCGAGAGCGTCTCGGCCCACGCGCCCGTCGACGGATCGATCGCGGAGAGCACGACCGCGCCGCTCACGTCGCGCGCGGTGATCCAGAGGCGATCGGCGGTGCGAACGACCTCGCTGGCTGGGCCGACGTGGTCGGCGGACACGTCCGCGACCTCGTGCGTCGTGGCGTCGCTCGCCGCCGCGAGAAGGCGGATCGGCGAGCTCGCCGTGCCGTCGATCACGAGCGGCGTGCCGTCGGCGAGCGAGGCGAGGCGAACGCGGTCTGCCGCGTCGAAGGTGCCGCTCGCGAGCGTGGTGCCGTCGGCGGCGATGCGCGCGATCGACCACGATCCGCTGGCGAGCGGCGCGACGAGCACGAGGTCCGCGCCCCACTCGCCCACGATCGGCCATCCCGCAGGCCACGAGACCGACGTGGTCGTGCCGATGCGCCGTCCATCGTCGCCGATCCGCCGGATCGCGCCCGTGCCGGTGCTCGCGCCGCTCTCGAGATAGAGGAAGGCTCCGTCGATGCGCGAGAGCGAGCTGCCGCCCATGGGATAGCGCGATCGCTGCGCGCCTTCGGCGTCGGTGAGCGCCAGCGACGAGCCGAGATCGCTCCAGGTCGAGACGAGAATGCGCTCGCCGCCGAGCGCAGCCTCGCCGGGGAGACCGGAGATGCCGCTGAACACGATCGTGCGCGGCACGCAGATGCAGCCTTCGTCGATCGTGCCGTCGAGGTCGTCGTCCGCGGTGTTGCAGTCCTCGTGGTCGCTCGCGCACGCACCGTGGCCGGTGTCGCAGTGCAGCGTCCTCGGCGTCGCGGGCCCGCCGTAGCCATCGTCGCTCATGGCCGGCGCGCAATCGTCGTCGGTGGCGCAAGGCGAGCCGACGTCGGCGAGCGGCGCGCAGACGTCCTCGGGGACCTGAGGGAACTGCGGAGGATCGACGCGGCACCCGTTCGGGCACGAGACATCGGTGCGCTCGAAGCGCGTGCAGCGATCGCACGGCCCGGGGTCACATCGGGTCTCGAAGATGTGCCCGGGCTCGCACCGGAAGCGAGCGTGGAGCTCCGGCGGCGCGCAGGAGGTGTCGGGATTGGCATCGTTGCCGACGTCCGTCGACGACTCCGGGCGCGCATCCATCGTGGCCGCATCCACCCGAGCATCGACGCCCGCGTCCACCGCGGTGGCCGTCCCGCACCCGACGACGCACGAAGAAAGAAAGAGAAGCCCCACCCAACGCATGCCGAGAGCATAGCCCCGCGCGAACACGGTGGACACGACCCCGGCCCCGCGTTTCGACGCAACGGACGCCGCGCGCCGCCGAGAAGACACGCGAGGAGCGCGTCGTGACGTCCCTGACCCCGTCCACCGTGATCGCAGGCAAGTACCGGCTGAGCCGTCCGCTCGGGCGCGGCGGCATGGGCGAGGTGTGGATCGCCGAGAACGTCGTCCTGCAGAAGAACGTCGCGCTCAAGGTCATCGCCGACGACGCCTCGAGCACGCTCGGCGCGGAGCGCTTCCTCCGCGAGGCCATCGCCGCTTCCCGCGTGCGGCACCCGGCGATCGTCGACATCCACGATGCGGGCGTAGACGGTGATCGCCCGTGGATGGCGATGGAGCTGCTCGACGGCGAGAGCCTCGCCGAGCGCATCGTGCGGCGCCCTCTCTCGACCGCGGAGCTCGCGACGCACCTCGTCCCGATCGTGGACGCGCTCGCGGCGCTGCACGACGCGGGGATCGTCCATCGCGACCTCAAGCCCGACAACATCTTCCTCGAGACGATCGACGGCCACGTCCAGCCCAAGCTCCTCGACTTCGGAATCGCCAAGCAGGTGGCGGCGCTCTCGCCGCTCACCAAGACGGGCGAGCTGATCGGCACCGGGCACTATCTCTCTCCCGAGCAGGCGCGCGGCGCGCGTGACCTCGATGCGCGCTCGGACCTCTACTCGATGGGCGTCGTGCTCTTCGAGGCGCTCTCGGGCACGACGCCCTACGAGGCGGAGACCCTGCCCGAGCTCATCGCGAAGCTCTTCACCGAGCCGCCGCGCGAGCTCCGCAAGCTCGCGCCGACGGTGCCGGAGCCGCTCGCGCGCGTGATCCACCGATGCCTCGAGCGCGAGCGAGGCGCGCGGCCCGCCGACGCGCGCATGCTCGCGGACGAGCTCCGACGGGCATCGTCGCCGGCAGCGTCGGTAGCGCCCGCGGCTCCCGTCGCGCCACCGAGCCCGGTGCGAACGCCCTTTCGTCCCGCGCCGCCGCGACGGACGCCGCACGGGGTGGGCGTTCCCGCCGCAGCACCGCCGCCGATCCTCGCGGCGCGCGCGAGCCCGTCGCGAAGCGGCGTCGTGGTGCTCGCGGCCGTCGTGCTCGCCTCGTTCTGCGCCGCCGCCATCTTCGCGATGCTCTCGGTGCGCGCTCCCAACCCTGCGCCCACGGCGCGATCGGCGCCGGCTCGGCCGCCCGCTCCTCCTTCTTCGGTCGTCACCTGGACGCCAGCGCCTCCGCCCGCACCACCGAACACGGTGAGCCCCCACGAAGAGCGTGCGGAGCCCCCCGTCCTGCGCGTCCCCGACGAGTACGCGCTCGTCGTCGACGCCCCGCGTCCGCACGTGCACCGCTCGCCCGCGGTCGTCCGCACGGGCGAGGTCGACATCCAGGGAGCCCTCTCGCGCTCGGCGCTCTACAGGGTGATCCGTCGGGCGCTCCCGCGGCTGACGCGCTGTGCGCAGGAAGCGCTCGAGGTCTATCCGTCGGTCGACGGCCGCATCGAGGTCGTCTTCACGATCGACGTGCGCGGCGAGGTCCACGAAACGCACCTCGCCCGGACGACGCTCGACGACGGCCAGCGCGCCGAGGCCTGCATGCTCCGCGTGATCGCCGACCAGCGCTTCGGGCCCCTGGACACCGACGTGCAGGTCTCGCAGGCCTTCGTGCTGAACGGAGCCCGCGCCGCGCCGTGAGAGGACACGCGATCGCCTCTCGATTCCGGCGCCAGGGCACTTCCACGCGCCCGAGCGACGACCGCCTTCAGTCGCGGCGCGCCGCGAGCGCGCGATCGATCGCGGCCAGCTCCTCGGGCTTCAGGAATGCCAGCTGCTTGCTCCCATCGCCCCGCTCGATGCGCAGCAGCGTGCGGCCGTCCTTCTGCGGCTCGCGTGTGCTGCTGCGCGCCGCGACCAGCGCCTCGACGAGGCCGCGTAGGCGCGGCTCGGTGGGCTGAGCGTCCTCGACGACCTTCGCCGCGCGCTCGCTCGCCGCACGCTCGGCCCGCGTGGGCCCGAAGAGATCGTCGATCGACGGCGGGCGCTCGAGCGCGCGCCTCGGCGAGAGCGCGAGACCGAAGAGATCGTTCCGCCAGCGCACCGAGCCCTTCGTCGTGATCACGCCGTCGAGGTACGAGTCGAGCGAGATCGTGGGCCGGCCGTCGTCGAAGACGCCGTGATCGTCGCCGACCTGCACCGAGACGCGGCCACGCTCGACCACGAACGCTGGCGTGTAGTAGTCGCCGGGGAAGTCGAAGCCGACGAAGCTGCGCTCGTAGCGCTCGCGCGGCGCGCCGAGCCGTGCGTTCTCGGCAGCGTAGTCGAGGCCCTCGGGCCCGAACACGTCGGCGAGCGGAGGCATCACGACGAGGTGCGTCGAATCGGTCATCACGTCGTAGAAGACACGGCGCCGCGGCGAGCCCTCCTCGAAGCGATGCTTCTGCGCATCGAACGCCGGGTCTTCCCGGTCCATGAACACCAGCGCGCATCCGTCACGGAAGGCGTAGAACGACCGAACGTCGTCTCCGGGCGCGATCCCGAACGCCCGTACGAACGAGGCATCGATCGTCGCCGGGTCCCGCGGCGCGCCGCGATGGAGTGCGACGAGGTGTGCCCGTGGATGAGCCGCGACCTCGGCGGCGAGCGCGTCGAAGCGCGCGTGGAACGGATGCGGAGGAAGCGACTCGCTCGGAGCGGCTCCCACGAGCAGCGCCAGCAGCTCGGCCTCCCCCGCGATCGGAATGCCCAGCGCCTCCGCCTTCTCGCGCTTGGATCCGGCGTCGGCGCCCGCGAAGACGAGGTCCGTCTTCTTCGACACGCTGCCACCCACCTTCGCGCCCTTGGCTGCGAGCCCGGCCTCGGCGACCGCGCGCGTCACGCCCGCAAAGGTTCCCGTCAGCACCACCGTCTTGCCGGCGACGTCCATCGCGCCCGAGCTTGCCACGCGATCGCCCCTCGATTCCGGCGCGTTTCGTGGCATACACGCGCCCGACCATGTCGCGCATCTATCGCCAGCTTCCCTCCAAGGGCACCAAGATCGGCATCGCCTTCTCCGGCGGCCTCGACACGCGCTGCGCCGTCGCCTGGATGAGCCGCCAGGGCGTCGACGTCTACGCCTACACGGCCGACCTCGCGCAGCCGGACGAGAAGGACCCGAACGAGATCCCGCCGATCGCGCTCGAGCACGGCGCGAAGGTCGCCCGCATCATCGACTGCCGCGAGGCCATGGTCCGCGAGGGCCTCGTCGCCATCCAGTGCGGCGCCTTCCACCTCGGCGTCGGCGGCAAGAAGTACTTCAACACCACGCCCCTCGGCCGCGCCGTCACCGCGACCGCGATCGTGCGCGCGATGAAGGACGACGGCGTCGACGTCTTCGGCGACGGCTCGACGCACAAGGGCAACGACATCCAGCGCTTCTATCGCTACGGCATCCTCGTGAACCCCGCGCTGCGCATCTACAAGCCCTGGCTCGACCAGGCCTTCGTGAGCGCGTTCGGCGGCCGCAAGGAGATGAGCGAGTACCTCGAGAAGGTGGGCCTCCCGTACAAGATGGGCACCGAGAAGGCGTACTCGACCGACGCGAACGTGCTCGGCGCGACCCACGAGGCGAAGGACCTCGAGCGCCTCGACGTCTCGATGCAGATCGTCGAGCCGATCATGGGCGTCGCCCACTGGAAGAAGACGGTCGAGATCGAGCCCGAGCACGTGACGATCGAGTTCGCACAGGGCTTGCCCGTCGCGATCAACGGCAAGGACCACGGGGGCCTGCTCGCGCTCTTCCTCGAGTGCAACCGCATCGGCGGCCGCCACGGCCTCGGCATGAGCGATCAGATCGAGAACCGCGTGATCGACGCCAAGAGCCGCGGCATCTACGAGGCGCCCGGCATGGCGCTCCTGCACATCGCCTACGAGCGCCTGCTCTCGGCGATCCACAACGAGTCGACGACCGACCAGTACGTGACGCTCGGCCGCCGCCTCGGGCGCCTGCTCTACGAGGGCAAGTGGTTCGACCCCGAGTCGATGATGCTCAAGGACGCGCTCACGCGCTGGGTCGCGCCTTCGATCACCGGCCAGGTGAAGCTCGAGCTGCGCCGCGGCGACGACTACACGATCGTCAGCACGAAGGCCGAGCACATGACGTACGGCCCCGACAAGCTCTCCATGGAGAAGGTGGCCGATCCCGCGTTCACCCCCGAGGACCGCATCGGCGCGCTCGAGATGCAGTCGCTCTCGGTCACCGACAACCGAGATCTACTGCTTCACCACCTCTCGAGCGTGAAGCGCCTCGCGGCCGAGAAGCCTCTGAGCAAGCTTCCGATCGGCGAGGAATGAGGCCGTTGCAGATCGGCATTCCTCCGAGGGAGAATCGCGACCGGGGCCCGTATCCCATGGTCTCCACGAGGGGTATCCAGTGAACAGCAACATGATCCGCGTGGGCGCTTTCATCGGCGTCCTGGTGCTTCTGAACGTGCTCTCCTACGTCTTCGGCTGGGGCCGGATCTTCTACTGATCGAGCCTGGCCAGACCCCGGTCGAGCCGACCCGACCTCGAGGGCGTGATCCGTTGGATCGCGCCCTCGACGTTTGTTTCGGGCTGACCGCGATCTCGTGGTCGGTCCTCGGGCTCGTCCACGACGACGACCTGCCGCTCGGCGTACGCGCCGTGCTCTCGGCGGTGAACGTCGTCGTGGGCGTTCTTTTCATCGCCCGCACCGACGCCAAGGATCGCGCCGCCGCGGCCGATCTCGCACGGGCGCTGCCCTCGGTGCTGGCGAGCGGCGTCGCGTACCGGCTCGCGCTCCCCGTGTGGCCCATGGCGCTCGTGATCGCGCACGGCCTTTTCGGCCTCGTCGCGCTCGGCTCGCTCGCGACGCTCGGGCGCTCGTTCGCGATCCTGCCGGCGCGGCGCGAGATCGTGGCGCGCGGCCCGTACCGGCTCGTGCGCCATCCGATCTACCTCGCCGAGCTCGGGATGCTGGTCACGGCTTGCGCGAGCCGCGGGGTGCTCGCGGCGATCGGCGGCGCCGCGCTCGTGCTCGCGGTGCTCGTGCCGCGCATCCTCGTCGAGGAACGGATGCTCGGCGCCGACGCCGCGTACGGCGCCTATCGCGAGAAGGTTCGCTTCCGGCTCGTGCCCGGGGTGTTCTGACGCGAGCGCCTCACGTCCCGCGATGCCCGCCGAGCTCGGCCGCGCCCGCGTGGAAGTCGGCCCAGGCGCTCACCCACGCGACGAGCTCCGTGCCACGGGGCGCGTCGTCGAAGAACGACGCCACCTCGCGCACCACGTCCACGTGCTCGCGGAGGCGGCGCGCCACCACGCGGCACTCGTCGGGCGTCACGCTCTCGCTCGCGTGTCGGAGGTACTTCGCGATCGGCGGCGCGCCGGGATCCGTCGGTGGCCCGTCCTCGAGCGCTCGGCGCGCCGTCGGATCGGCGAGCGCGCCGACCTCGCGCATCAGCTCGCGCAGGATCGACATCCGCGCCGTGCTCACGGCGTAGGTGGCGCCCGGCTCCACCGACGCGAACGTGTGCGTCGTCGTGCTGGGCACGCGCGCGCGCGAAGGCGCCGCTCGCTTCTCGGCCCGCGCCACCCTCGACGCGACGAGCGCCGCGAAGCGAGCCGCTTGCGGCTTGGCGGCGGCGGCCGTGGCGCGGAGCACGGGCGCGAGGTGGCGCGCTTCGACGGCGGTGTGTGGGAGAAACGACCAGTCGTTCACCGCGTCGAGCGCGACGGCGAGGTGCGGTGACTTCGGCGCGAGCGCCGGGCGCAGCACGGGCGCCAGCGCTTCGAGCGCGACGGGCGGCTCTCGGTCCTCCATCCGAATCTCACCGCCCACCGCGCGAATCGCGCGCAGGGCTCCTTCCGTCAGCGCGCGATCCTTCGTCGTCCCGAGCTCGAGCGCCACGGCGGTGCTGCCTCGGACGAGGTCGATCTCGACGAGCGCTTGCGCCACGTTCGTGCGCACGCCTTTGTCGCGATCGCCCACGCGCGCGCGGAGCGCCGTCACCACCTCGTCGCGACGGGCGAGGTCGAGCGCCACGAGATAGGCGAGGAGCGAGGCGGCGACGCGGCCCGGATCGCGACGCGCACGGCCGCGACCGAACGCCGGCGCACCGAGCAGCGGCACGATCTCGTCGGGTCGGAGCGCGATCGCCGAGAGCGCATCGCGATGGTTGCGCCGGAAGACCGTTCCGAAGAGCCTCTCCTCGAGGCCCACCCAGAGGGCCGCGTCGGTCGGCGCGGCACGGAAGGCCTCGGCCGCGGTCTCGAAGGCTGCGAGAGCCTCTTCGAGTCGCTTCCGATCGCGCGCGTCGTCGATGCGCTCGGCGGCGCCGGGCTCGAGCGCGAGCACCACGCCGGCGAACGCGGGGAGATCGTCGGCCGGACCGTGCGCGCGGCGCTTCTCGACCTTCTCGACGGGAAACCAACGCGCGCTGCCCGAGACGATCACCGGGCTCGTCCCTTCGGCGGCCCACGCGAGCCGCTCGGGCGCCGCGCGCCGCAAGACCTCGCCGAGATAGGCGCCGAGCGCACGGGCAGGCGGCGCGCTCGCGCGCGCATCGGCGGCGAGCCGATCGAGCTTCGCGAGCGAGGCGAGCGAGAAGTCGAGACCCGCGTGCTCGGCGGCGAGTGAGCCGGCGAGCGCGCCCATCTCGGCCGCGAGCGGAGCGGTCATGGCGAGACGATATCAGCTCCGGCCGAGAGCTCGCCCGTGCGCTCCCGCGCGCTACAACGCGCCGCGCATGCGTCGCCTGCCCTCCCTCGCCCTCGCGCTCGCTCTGGCCGGCTGCTCTTCCTATCTGTCGGTCGCGCCGCAGGGCCACGTCGCGGACGACGTGCGCGACGGGATCGAGACGCACGAGTGGGTGTTCCGCGGCGCGCGCGACTTCTGGCTCTTCGGCCGCTCGTGGCGACCGAGCACGGACGCGAGCGCGGTGCTCGTGATCGTGCACGGCCTGCGCGATCACTCGGCGCGCTACGACGACTTCGCCACCGGCCTCGCGCAGCGCGGCTTCGCCGTGTACGCGCTCGATCACCGTGGGCACGGGCGCTCCGACGGGCGCGGCCAGATGGTCGACGCCTTCGACGACTACGTCACCGACCTCGACACGCTCGTGGCCGAGGCGCGGCGGCGCGAGCCGGGCCGGCCGGTCTTCGTGCTCGGCCACAGCATGGGCGGCGCGATCGCGACGCTCTGGGTCGAGATGCGTCAGCCCGAGATCGCGGGGCTGATCTTGAGCGCGCCGGCGCTGCGGCACCACGTCGGGGACGTCGATCACGCCTTCCTCGACCTCACCTCGGTGCTCTTTCCGTACGTGGGCGTGCTCTCGCTCGACGAGACCCAGTTCTCGCGCGATCCCGAGGTGCTCGCCGAGCTGCAGCGCGATCCGCTGGTCCATCACGAGAGCGGCCCGGCGCGCACGGCGGCCGAGCTGCTCGCGGCGATCGGGCGTGCGCGCGGCTGGATGGACGGGATCCATGCGCCGATCCTCGTGGTGCACGGCGACGCCGATCTCGTCACGATGCCCGAGGGATCGGAGGACTTGATCGCGCACGCGACCGGCGCGCCCGACCGGACGATCTGGCGCTGCGCCGAGATGCGTCACGATCTGCTGCACGAGCCCGAGCACGGCGCGCTGGGTGACGCGATCTACGGCTGGATGGTGTCGCGCCGCGAGGGCGCGCGACCCTGGCTGCACGCGGCGCCGCCCGACCCGTGCCGCGATGCGACCCCGGCCGAGCTGATCCCGCCTGCGCCGGCCGCGCCCGCGCCGCCCCCCGCGAGCGAGAGCGTGCCCGCGGCGCCGACGAGCGCGCCCGAGCCCGGGCCTCGTACGAGCGGCGGCGAAGCGGGGTGATGGCTGGCCGGGGGCCGCGTCGCGAGCCACTCGCTCTCGGGGCGAAGGAGCCCGGGCGAGCCGAGCGTAGAGCGGAGGCGCGAGATCGATCGCCGCGCGAAGCACGTGGCGATGCGCGCGGTCCGCGGTAAGCTCGCGCCTCACTTCGTTTGGGGACGGAGGTCCGGCATGAGGGGCTCGTGGTGTCTGGCCGTGCTGCTCGGCCTGGTGGTGGGTTGTTCCGCAGATTCCGCGGTGGACGTCGACGGCGCGATCGACACGGGCGTCCGATCCGAGGCGGGCACCGACGCAGGAACGTGCACGAGCGACGCCACGTGCGATGACCACGTCTTCTGCAACGGCGCCGAGACCTGCGGCGCCGGCGGGCGCTGCGTCGGCGGATCGGCGCCCTGCGCGGCCGCGATGTGCGACGAGGCGACGGACCGCTGCTCGTGCGCCACGCCCGACATGGACGGGGACGGCGCGCGCGCGATCGCGTGCGGCGGCGACGACTGCGACGACGGCGACGCGCGCCGCTCCCCGCGGTTCTCCGAGGCATGCGACGCGATGGACGTCGACGAGGACTGCGACCCGACGACGTTCGGCTTCCGTGACGCCGACGGCGACGGCGTGCCCGACGCCAATTGCTGCAACCGGGACTCGGCCGGCACGGCCACGTGCGGCGAGGACTGCAACGACACGCGCCCCGGCGTGAGCCCGATGTCGCCCGAGGTCTGCGACGGCCTCGACGACGACTGCGACGGCGCCACCGACGAAGGAGTGCTCCACACGTACTACCGCGACGACGACGGCGACGGCTACGGCGTCGACGACGCCGCGACGAACATGCAGGCGTGCTTCACGCCGGTGGGCTTCGCCGACCGCCTGGGTGACTGCAACGACACCGTCGAGTCGATCCACCCGGGCCTGCCCGACGTCTGCGATGCCGCGATGGTCGACGACGACTGCAGTGGCGTGCCCAACGATCCGCCGTCCGGTTGCTCGTGCACGGGCGCGGAGTCGCGCAACTGCGTGGCGAGCGGCGTGTGCGCGAGCGGCATGGAGATGTGCTCCGGTGGAACGTGGGGCATGTGCTCGATCATGCCGGTGAGCGAGACGTGCGACGGCCGCGACGAGGACTGCGACGGCACGGTGGACGACGGAGTCCAGACGACGTGCTTCGCGGACGGCGACCTCGACGGCTACCCCGTCGCGGGCGCCCCCGCCACGCTGCTCTGCCCGGCGTCCGGCGGCTTCGGCGGGTGTCCGACCGGCTTCACGACGCGCCTGCCCATGGGCGCCACGCTCGACTGCGACGATGGGCGCTATGCGTCGTCGCCCGCGGGCGTCGAGGTGTGCAACGGGATCGACGACGACTGCGACGGAACCGCCGACGAGATGCTCACCGTCGGCTGCTACCTCGACGTGGACAACGACACGTACCCCGCCGCCGGCGCAGTCCTGATGTCGCAGTGCTCGGACCCGACGCGCGTGATGACGGGCCTGTGCCCGATCGGCTGGACCAACCGCGCGCCCGCGACGCCCGACTGCGACGACGCGAACCCGTCGCGCTCGCCCGCGGCGACCGAGATCTGCGACACCGTCGACCAGGACTGCGACGCCATCATCGACGAGACGGTGTCGGTGCTCTGCTATCCGGATCCCGACGGCGACCTGTACACGGCGAGCGGCGCGACGACGTCTCGGCAGTGCCGCGACGCGAGCCGGGCGACGGTCGGCTTCTGTCCGATCACGTACACGGACCGCGCGCCGACCGCGGCCGTCTACGACTGCAACCCGACGAACGCCGCGATCCACCCGGGCGCGACCGAGAACTGCTCGCTGCCGGCGGTCGACGAGGACTGCGACGGGATGGCGAACCCGACGTCCTTGTGCGCTTGCGGCGACGGAATGGTGCGCGCGTGCACGCTGCCGGGGGTGTGCATGACCGGCACCGAGCAGTGCACGAGCGGCGCGTGGGGCGCGTGCAGCGTGGCGCCGGTCACCGAGACCTGCGACGGGCGGGACGAGGACTGCGACGGCACCGTCGACGACGGGCTGACCGTCACCTGCTACGCGGACGGCGACAACGACACGTATGCACGCGCGGGCTCGGCCGCTTCGGCGCTCTGCCCGGTGGCGGGACGAGCGGCCGTGGGCGGCTGCCCGGTGAACTTCACCAACCGCGTGCCCGGCGCGACCACGTCCGACTGCAACGACTCGAGCTCCGCGATCAACCCGGCGGCGACCGAGATCTGCAGCGACGCGATGACGGCGGCCGACGAGGACTGCGACACGCTCGTCGACGAGATGCTGCGCGTCACGTGCTACTCCGATGGCGACAGCGACACCTACGCGCCTTCCACGTCGATGCCGGCGAGCCGCTGCATCGATCCCACGCGCGGGGCCGTGGGCTTCTGCCCGCCCGCCTTCACGAACCGCGCGCCCGGCGCGAGCACGACCGACTGCAACGACCTGAGCAGCGCCGTCCACCCGGGCGCGGCCGAGATCTGCGATCGCGTCGATTCGGACTGCTCCTCGGGCGGCGCGCTGGCGAGCGACGAGGACGCGGACGCGGACGGCCACGCGCCGACGACGGCCACGTGCAGCGGCGGCTTCGTGCGCGACGACTGCCGCGACGATGCAGCGAGCATCTACCCGGGTGCGACCGAGATCTGCGATCGGATCGACTCGAACTGCTCCTCGGGCGGGACGGTGGCGCTCGACGAGGACGGCGACGGCGACGGTGCCGGGCGTCCGGGCGCGAGCTGCACCGGCGGCTTCCTCCTCAACGACTGCGCGGACAACAACCCGAACGTCTTCCCCGGCCAGCCGCTCTTCTTCGGTACGCCGTACTGCACCTCGGGGATTGCCCCGATCGAGTGCGGCAGCGGCTCGTGGTACTGCGACGGTCCCGGCAACTGCCCGCCGGTCTGCGGTGGCTGCGCACCGCTCACGCCCGCGACCTTCGACTACGACTGCAGCGGCTCCAACGCGTTTCAGCCGGTCCAGAGCTGCACGGGGCACGCCGGCAATCTCTGTGTGGCGGGGATCTGCCAGAGCGGTCCCAACACGGCTGGCTCCGTTTGCGGCGCGGTCGTGGCCTTCACGACCTGCTCCTGCGACACCGGCCTCCGATGTGGGGCCGCGACTTTGACGACCGGGCGGCGCGGCTGTCACTGACGGCGTCGGTCCCGTGGGTCGAGGGAAGCGAGACCCACGGGGGATCAGGGCGTCGTCGGAAGCTCGGACTGCGTGAAGTGCAGGGTCGCGCCGTCGGCGAGCTCGCCGTGGCGCAGCTCGGTGCGCGGGATCTCCGTGCCGTCCATCGTCAGCGAGGTCACGTAGGGCCGTGGGTCCCACGCGTCGGGCGCCTCGATCACGAGATCGCCGCCCGACAGGTGCAGGGTCGCGTGCGTGAAGAGCGGTGAGCCGACCCAGAAGCGATCGCTGCCGGCGATCGGATAGAAGCCGAGCTCCGTGAAGAGCAACCACGCGCTCATCGTCCCGCCGTCGTCGTTGCCCGGCAGGCCGTTGCGCTCGGCGCTGTAGAACGCGCGCAGCGCCCAGCGCGACCAGCGACCGGCCTCCTCGGGCGCGCCCCACGCCGCGAACAAGTAGGGCACGTGGATGTCGGGCTCGTTGCCCTGCCAGTAGTAGACGGGCGCGAGCGCCGTGTGCCGCTCGCGCGACGAGCGGTCGAAGAGATCCCGCAAGCGCGTGAGCGCCATCTCCGTGCCGCCGAGCGTCGTCGCGAGCCCCTCCGGGTCGTGCGGCGCGAGCCAGAGATACTGGTACGCGTCGCCCTCGGCGTAGCTGTCGTCCCACCTCGTCGGATCGACGGTCACGAAGGTCCCGTCGGCGTGCCGCCCGACGAAGAAGCCCTGGGCCGGGTCGTAGGTGCGCTGGTAGCTGCGCGCGCGCTCGCGAAAGCGCGCCTCGTCGGCCGCGTGCCCGAGCTCGGCGGCCATGTTCGCGATGCTGTCGTCGGCGATCGCGTACTCCATCGTCATCGCGGCCGAGCCCTCTTCGACCGACACGTAGCCGAGCGTCGTGTAGCTCTGCACGCCACCGCGCCCGGGCGAGACGCCGTCGGCGACGGGCTGGAAGATCGCGTACGCCGCCGCGAGATCGAAGTCGCGCACGCCACGCGCCCAGCTGTCCCACACCACGATCGCCGCCGGATCGCCCAGCATGCCGTCGGTCTCGCCGGTGCCGAGCGGCCAGCGCGGAAAGTGCCCGTGCACGGTCGCCATCGCGATCAGCGAGCGCACGAAGTCGTTCTGCGTCTCGGGCTCGATCAGGGTGATGAGCGAGTGCAGCGTCCGGTACGTGTCCCAGAGCGAGAAGTCCGTGTAGTACGTATAGTCGCTCGCCGTCGCGACGTTCTGATCGATGCCGCGGTAGCGTCGGTCGACGTCCATCGCGAGCGTCGGCATCAGGAGCGAGTGGTAGAGCGCCGTGTACGCGAGACGGAGATCGGTGTCGCTCCGGCCCTCGAGCTCCATCACCGAGAGACGGCGCTCCCACTCGGCCGTCGCGGCCGCACGCGCGGCGTCGAAGTCGAGCCCCATCGCCTCGGCATCCAGGTTGCCGCGGGCGCCCGCGGCGTCGACGAACGAGATCGCGACCCCGGCGCGCACGACGCTGCCCGGCGCGAACGTCACGTAGGCGCCGCCGGTCGTCGCCGTCCGCGAGGTCTCGCCCGCGTGGAGCGCGCCCGGCTCCCACGTGCCGGAGGCGACGAAGGGCTGATCGAAGCGCATGACGAAGTAGATCGTCACGCCGCCGAATCGCCCCGAGTAGCCACCCGAGAAGTGCACGTGGCCTTCGATCTCGTGCGCGGACGGGAGGATCGCCACTGCGGCGTCGTCGATGGTCACGCCGCTCTGCGTGTGCGCGAGGTCGACGAAGATCGCGGCCTCACCCGCGGCGGGAAACGTGAGGCGGTGGAAGCCCACGCGCGGCGAGGCGGTGAGCTCGATGCCGATCGCGCTCGCCCCGGTGCCGAGCGTGCTCTCGTAGCGGCCGGGCGCAGCGTGACTGCTCGCGGCATCGAAGGGCGCGACCAGACCCGTCGTCGTCGTGCGCTCGGTCGTCGCGCCGATCACGGGCATGAGCGAGACGACGCCGTAGTCGTTGATCCCCACGCCGTGCATGCGCGTGTGGCTGATGCCCGAGACGTACTCGTCGCGGTCGTGGTAGCCGCTCGTGTGCGCGTAGCCGATGGCGCGTCCCTGCGCATTGCAGGTGTCGAGCCCGGGCCGGATCATCCCGAAGGGCCACTGCGGCCCCGGGTGGGCGTTGCCCAGATCGTTGAAGCCCGCGCCGTCGGTGCCGATCATGGGATCGACCCAGTCGACGAGCGGCGGGGTGGCCGCGCGCGGGCTCGGCTCCGGGCCCGCGTCCCAGCCCACGTCGGGCGCGCGGTACGCGTCGACCGGCAGCGGTCCGGTGTCGTCGAGCGGAGCAGCATCGACGCCCGCGTCGGCGGCCGCGTCGACGGCGGGGCTCGGCGGAGAACAGCCCGCGCCCACCGCCGGGACGAGAGCGATCGCGAGGGCGGAGAACCACGTCAGGCGCGTCATGTTGGCTTTTCAGGATAGCCGGGAATGAGGCGCCCCCGATCGAGCGTCTCCGTGCGCGAGGTCACCCATGTCCCGTCCGGCTCGCGTCGCGCTCGCGCTCGGCGTCTCGGGGTTCGTCCTGTTCCTCGACTCCGTTTCCAAGGCCTGGGCCGAGAGCGCCCTGCCGGGTGGGGCACGCGTGCTCGTCCCCGACGTGTTGGAGCTGACCTACGCCGAGAACCCGGGCGTCGCGTTCTCCATGTTCGCCGAGGCGCCCTCGCTCGTGCGCCTCGGAATCTTGCCGGCGCTCGCGCTCTCGGCAGCGCTCCTCTTCTTCTGGCACGCGACGGGGGCGCGCGGGAGCGTCGTCGCGCGCATCGGCGCCGCGCTCGTGGTCGGCGGCGCGCTCGGGAACCTGCTCGATCGGCTCCGCCTCGGCTACGTGATCGACTTCGTGCACGCCCACGCGGGCACGCAGCTGGACTATCCGGTGTTCAACGTCGCCGACATCGCCGTCTTCGTCGGCATCGCCGCGCTGCTCGTCGATGCCTCGCGACGCCGCGCGCGCCAGCCGGCGCCGCAGGACGCCTCGTAGGGTCAACCGCCCGCAGCGCTCGCCGCGCTCAAGCGCCGGAGCGCCTCGTCCATGCGCGGCCCGACGCGCCCCTCGAGGCCCACGAAGGGCCAGAGCACGCGCGCGAGGCCCGAGAGCTCGCCACCGAAGGTCCACGTGACCTCGGTGCCGCTCGGCACGGCGCGCAGATCGAACGACTGGGTCGAGTGCCCCTGCGCGAAGCCGCCGCTCGTCTCGTTCTGCATCTCCACGCGCGCGTCGGTGATCGAGACGATCGTGGTGCGCGCGCCTTCTCCGGCCGCGTCCCGACGATCGATCCACGCGCCCACGCCCGAGGCGGGCTCCGAGAACGTCACCCGCGGCGGATGCGCCGGGTCCGTCGGCGGCCAGGGCTGCCACGCCTCGAACGCCCGCAGATCGTCGAGGTGCGCGTGGACGGACGCCGGCGCGGCCGGCACCACGATCGAGCGCGAGAACGCGAACGAAGAAGGCTGGGCGAAGTAGAAGGCGAGCCCGCCGAGCAGCGCGAGCGCCGCGAGGCCGGCGAGCGCGAGGAGGAGAGCCCGGAGGATGCGCACGAAGCGGTCCATGGACGATCGCGCGCCGCGGCGCCAGGATCGGCCTCGATGAGCCAGGGAAAGAGCCCGTTCGCCGCGCTCGAGGGACTCAAGGCCACGCTGCCCGCGGGGCAGGCGCCCGTGCCCGAGCCGAAGAAGGACGCCGCGCCGGTCGAGGCGTTCGAGCCGAAGGTCGTGGTGTCACGCTCGCGCAAGGGCCGCGGCGGCAAGACGGTGTCGATCGTCGCCGGCGTGCGCGCCGCGCACCGCGAGCCGTTCTGCCGCGAGCTGAAGAAGGCGCTCGGCTGCGGCGCGACGGTCGAGGACGACACGATCGTGGTCCAGGGCGACGTGGGCGATCGCATCAAGACCTGGCTCGAGGCGCGCGGCGCCAAGAAGATCGTGATGGCCAATGCTTGACCGACACGCGCTCGTCGTGGCTCTCGTGCTCGCCGGCTGCGGTGCGGCTGCTCCGCCCGTCGCGGATCCGCCCTCTCCGTCTCCGCCTCCACCGAGCACGGCGGCGCCGCCCTTCGCCCATCACGGCGCGCTCGCGCTGCGCTCGATCGCATCCACCGACGCGGTGGCGCGCGCCGGTACCCAAGCCCCGCTCTACGTGGAGCTGGAAGAGGACGGCACGATCGTCGGCGCGCGCTGCGGCGCCACGCGCATGAGCGACGAGGGCGTGATCGAGCGCGAGGGCACGCCCGTCGCGCGCGTGGTGGCGGACGACGGCGGCTTCGCGATCGTGCTCGCCGACGGCACGGCCTCGGGGCTCGCGATCGCGGGCGACACGATGACGACGAGCGGCGCGACGCGCTTCGGCCTCGCGGAAGGCCGCATCACGCCGAGCGACCCCGAGCTTCCCGCGGTCGAGGTCGTGCCGCCCGAGACCGAGCCCACGCTCGCGCTCGCCCTGCTCGGGCTCGTCCTGGTCTGTGACGACCTCGGTCCCTGAGGCGCCCGCTGCTCAGCCCGCCGCGGCGAAGTGCGCGAGCATCGCGGCGAACGCTTCGTCGGTCGCCCGAGGCTGGTAGCGCGGGCCCTCGTCGCGCATGAACGCGTGCTCGGCGTCGAAGACGCGCACCGCGAAGCGCGCCCCGGCCTCGGCGAGCCGCCCCTCGATCTTCGTGCGGCCGTCGACCGGGATGTGCGGATCGCGCGCGCCCCACACGAGCAAGAGCGGCGCCGCGCGCGGGTGCATCCGCGAGAGCGTGTCGACGCCGACGGATGCGCCCAGCGTCTCGGCGTGCACGGTGGTCGGATAGAAGCACGTCACGGCGCGCACGCGCGGCTCGCAACTGGCGCGGAACGCGAGGTGCCCGCCGAAGCAGAAGCCCGCGACGAAGAGGCGCGACGCATCCACGTCTGCGCGTGCGGCGAGGTGATCGAGGAGCGCCGTCCGATCGGCGTCCACGTCCTCGACGCGAACGCGCGCCGCATCGTCGAGCGCGCGCTGCCGGTCGCGCTCGAAGTCGAGCACCGTGCCCGGCGGCTCGAAGCGGCCGTAGATCTCGGGCGCGAGCACCAAGAAGCCCTCGCCCGCGAGGCGCGCGGCGAGTCGCTCGTGCGGCGCCGTGAGCTGGAAGATGTCGGAGTAGAAGAGCACGGCCGGAAAGCGACTCGGCGCGGCAGGCGCGATCCGCCGCACGCGGATCACGCCGCCGGGGCGCGGAACGTCGACGAAGGTGCGCGAGAGCTCCATCGGGTGAGAGCGTATCGGAGACGGGCGCCCGCCGTGGGGTCGGTGCATCATGGCGCCATGACTTCGCGCTCTCCGATCGCTGCCCTCGCATCTTCGTGGCTCGTCGCCTCGCTCGCCGTCGGTTGTAGCTGCGCGTCGAGCCCGGCGCCGGTCGACGCCGCGACCCCCGACACCTCGGTGCTCGGCGAGGACGGCGGCCTCGACGCGGCCTCGCTGCTCGACGTGGGCCGCGACGCGCCGGGCCGCGACACGCCGGCGATCTGCACGCACCCGGTGGGCGAGCGCTATCCGGCAGGCGATGCGTGCAACTTCTGCGAGTGCGGTCCGGACGGCCAGGAGACGTGCTCGGTGCGCCGCTGCTTCGACTCCATCGGCGGCTGCACGTACGACGGCGTGATGCACGCCTACGGCGAGCGCTTCCCGTCGAGCGATCAGTGCAACGAGTGCGTGTGCGCCGCGAGCGGCCTCGCCTGCACCGTGCGCGCGACCTGCACCGACGTGCCGAGCTCCGCGATCCTGCTCGAGTCGATGGATGCCCCGTGCGGCACGAACACCGCGTTCACGCCGCGCGCGGTGCTCGAGGGCCTGCCGGTCACCGACTTCACGGCGCCCTTCCTCTACCAGCGCAACCGGCCCGCGAACCAGTACCCGGAGCTCTTGCCCGACACCACCGTCCGCGTGCGCATCGTCTACGACGGCGGCTTCCTCGTCTGCCGCATCCCCTCGCCCGACCAGCCGGCGCTGGACATCCAGATCATGGCCGAGCTGATCACCGAGGACGGCGCGTTCGACGAGGGCTTCCCCGCGTACCTGCGCCGCAACGACTTCGGGTTCCTCGACGCGTGGCTCGTCGACGCGAGCGCGCCCTACGGAGCGCTGCACGGGAGCTACCTCCCCAACTGCGCGCTCGACCCCGGCGGCTACGCGTTCGGCATCCAGGTCGAGCCGAACGGGCACGCGAGCGGCGGCGTCACGCGCCTGTGCGAGACCGACATCCTGCTCGACATCGCCACGTTCGATCGCCCGGCGCCCTGACGCTCATCACGCGCGGGCCGCGCGCGCCAGCGCGCTGAGCGCGCGCCCGAGCTCGCGCTCGTCGAGCGATCCGAAGCCGAAGCGCGCGTAGGGCAGCGGGCGGCGATCGAGCGTGAAGTCGCGCCCGATGAAGAAGAACACGCCGCGCTCGAGCGTGCGGCGCCGGAGGCCCGCGAGATCGCCCTCGACGCGCGCCCAGAGCGCGAGCCCGCCCGAGCGCTCCTCGATCGACACGCGATCGCCGAGCGCGCGCCCGAGCCCCTCGCGCAGGAAGTCTCGCCGGGCGAGGTAGACGCGCCGCGCGCGGCGCACGTGCCGCGCGAGCTCGCCGTCGTCGATCAGGCTGGCGACCGCGGCCTCCTTCGCGTGATCGCCCTGGCGATCCGAGGCGAAGCGCACGCTCACGAGCGCGGCGAGCAGATCGCGCGGCGGCACCACGAAGCCGAGGCGCAGCCCGGGCGCGAGCATCTTCGAGAGCGAGCCGACGTAGACGACCGAGCCGTGCGCGTCGGCGCTGGCGATCGGCAGCACGGGCCGCCCCTCGAAGTGGAACTCGTGGTCGTAGTCGTCCTCCACGATCGCGAAGCGGCGCGTGCGCGCGAGGGCCAGCAGCGCCGCGCGGCGCTCGGGCGCCATCACCGCCATCGTCGGGTACTGGTGGTGCGGCGTCACGTACACGAGCCGGATCGGCGCCTCGTGGCACGCGCGCTCGAGCGCCGCGACGTCGAGCCCGCGCGCATCGACCGGGATGGGCACGAGCGTCGCGCCCGCGAGGCGGAAGGTCTCGCGGATCGGCACGTAGCCCGGATCCTCGATCGCGACGCGGTCGCCGGGCCGCACGAGCGCGCGCGCCACGAGATCGACCGCGTGCTGGCTGCCCTGCGTCACGAGCAGGCCCTCGTCGTCGGTCGCGATCGCGCGATCCTCGGCCAGCATCGTGCGGAGCGCGCGCCGCAGCGTCGGCTCGCCGCGCGCATCGCCGTAGTCGAGGCGCGTGCGCGGCGAGGTGCGCAGGATGCGGCGATAGGCGCGCGCGAAGGCCTCGCGAGGCACGAGGCGCACGTCCGGCACGCCGCCGCCGAGGTAGACCGCGCCCGCGGGGACGCGCTCGGGATCGATCACGCGCACGATCGATCGCGGGAACGCGGCGCGGGCCGGCACCGCCCTGCGGGCGCCCTCGGCGCGGCCGATCGTGCGCTCGGGCAGCGCCGAGGCGACGTAGGTGCCCGACTGGGGCCGCGCCTCGAGCCACCCTTCGGCGACGAGCTCGGCGAACGCGCGCACGACCGTCTCGCGATCGACCTCGAGCGAGCGCGCGAGCGCACGCGTGCCCGGTAGGCGCTGGCCGGGGGCGAGACGGCCGCGGCGGATCTCGGCGACGACGAGCGAGGCCACGCGCGCCGCGAGGCTCGGGCCCTTCGTGGCCACGAGATCCTGCGGATCGAGCGCGATCGGGCGGGAGGGACGCGACACTGGAGTGCCTGCTTCGAGCATTCTGGATGGTTTCGTCCCTCCAGTCACGGGCAGGCTCGAGCGCATGACCGAGCGCTACGAGACGACCCCCGCCACCGAGCTCCGCCGCCACCCCGAGCGCGGGAGCTACGACCGCGACGTGGTCCACGCCATCCTCGACGAGGCCCTCGTCTGCCACCTCGCGTACGTGCACGAGGGCGTGCCCTTCTCGATGCCCACGGCCTACGCGCGCAGCGGCGAGACGATCTACGTGCACGGCGCTCGCGCGAATCGCTCGCTCGCGGCGCTGGCCGCGGGCGCGCCTTTCTCGGTCTCGGTGATGCTGCTCGACGGGCTCGTGCTCGCGCGCACCGCCTTCCACCACTCGATGAACTATCGCTCCGTCGTGGCGACGGGAAGCGCACGGCTCGTGACGACCCGCGAGGAGAAGCGCGACGCCATGACGCTGCTCGTCGATCGCATGGCCGTGGGCCGCAGCCTCGCGACGCGGATGCCGGTCGACTGGGAGCTCGACGTCACGCAGGTGCTCGCGATCGAGATCGCGCACGCGTCGGCCAAGCTCCGCGCGGGCGGCCCGCTCGACGTCGGCCAGGATCGCCTGCATCCGTGCTGGTCGGGCGTGGTGCCCGTGCGCCTGGTCGCCGGCGCGCCGATCGCCGAGCCCGACGTGGACGCCTCGCTCGCCGCGCCGATCGTCAAGATCGCGGGCTGACGCCGCCGCGCGCGAGCACGTCGCGGATCTCCGCTTCCGAGACGCCGTAGCGCGCGGTGAGGATCGCCATCCGCTCGGGCTCCGCGACGCTCGCGGCGAAGCGGGCCGGCTCGTGCGGATGGAAGCGGAAGATCCAGGGCGCGAGCTGGAGCCGGATCTCGCCCGCGCAGACGTCGGAGACGACCTCGACACCGGCCTCGCGCAGCATCGAGAGGCCGACGCCGTCGACGCGCGGGTTCGGATCGAGGATGCCCGTCACGACGCGCCGCACACCACGCGTCACGATCGCCTTGGCGCACGCAGGCGTCCGGCCGTGGAACGCGCAGGGCTCGAGCGTCGAGTAGAGCGTGGCCTCGGAGAGCGCCACGCCGAGGCGCGCGGCCTCGTGCATCGCGACGATCTCGGCGTGGTCCTCGCCGGGGCCCTGCGTGTGACCGCGCGCGACGACCTCGCCGCGCCCGTCCACGATCACGCAGCCGACCCAGGGGTTGTCGCCGGTCTTGCCGCGCGCCCGCTCGGCCTCCGCGATCGCCGCCCGCATCGCGCTCTCGTGCGAGGTCATCGACGCCGTCGTAAGGCCGCGCGCCCGATGCGGCAAGGGCCGCGGGCTGCGAGCGATCGCAACCTCGCGGCCCTCGGGGCCGAGCGTTCCTCGCCGTCAGGCGAACGATGGAGCTTGCCCGGTGCTCGCGAAGCCGCCCTCGCCGTGCTCGAAGAGCTCGGTGAGACCGCCCGAGCCGACCTCGGCGATCGACTCCACGCGGCGCGCGCCGTCGGCGCTCCGCACGAGCCGCACGACGAGGTGCACCGAGCTCTGCACGAGCGCGCCCACTCCGTCGCGGCCACCCGAGAGCGAGGCGAGCGCCTCGAGGTGCTCGAGCACCGCGTTGCCCGCCGCCGCGCGCACACCGACGATCGTGCCCGCGCCACGCGAGGCCGCGAGGATCAGCGCTTCGCGCGCCTCGCCCCCACGCACGCCGTCGACCACGACGCGATCGGCGCGCAGGCGGCTCGCCCGCGTCAGCAGGTCGGCGAAGCTCGTGCCCGCCGCCGCGAGGCGCACGGCCCGCGGGTTGGCGATCGGCAGCTCGCTCATCGCCTCGACCACGAGCAGGCGCTCGTCCGAGCCACCCATCGCCGCGAGCGCGCTCACGAGCTGCGCGACGCCGGCGTCGGAGGGACCGATGACGAGGATGTTGCGGCGCACCGCGATCGCCGAGCGCAGCGCGCGCAGCATGTCGGCCGAGAGCATGCCGGACGAGACGAGCGACTCGCCGGACGGGCCCGGGCGACCCACGCGACGGATCTCGACGAGCGCTCCGCCGACCGCGACGGGCGGCAGGATCGCCAGGATGTGCGTGCCGTCGGGCAGCGTCGCCTCGGCGACCGGATGCGCGCCGTCGAGGTTCACCCGAGCACGCGAGAGCAGGTGCCGCGCGACGCGCGTGACCGAGTCGGCGCTCGTGAAGCGCTGGCCCGACGCCGTCAGACCGCTGCCGCGATCGACGAGCACGTTCGTGCCCTCGACCACGATCTCGAGCACGCCGACCTCTTCGAGGAGCGCGCCGAGCGGGCCCATGCCCTCGGGGCCGAGCTCGATCGTGCGGAACTCGTGGACCACGTCGGCGGGCGCCGCCGCGGCGCCACCGAGGATCGGACGCGCGGTGTCCATGCTGCGCGACGGCTCGGCCGCGCGCACGGGCTCCGGCGCGCGCGCCGGCTCCGGGGCACGCGCCGGCTCGGGCGCGCGCGCAGGCTCGGGACGAGCAGGCTCGGCACGCGCCGGCTCGGGCGCGCGCGCGGGCGGCGGCTCGGCACGCATCGGCGGCGGCGGCTCGGCGCGCGCGGCCATCGGCGAAGGACCCGTCGCGACCGGGCCGCTCGGGCTCGGGCGCGCCGCCGGCATCACCACGCGCGGCGACGGCGCGGCCGTCTCCTCGGCGGGATCCTCGTCGAGCGCGAAGCGATCGGCCCCCGCCGGCATCGGAGGCGGCTCGGAGGGCGGCGACGGATCGTTGCGCGGGAGCGGCGGCGGCGCAGGCGCGGCGACCGGCGCGGGCGGGCCGAACCCACCCCCCATCGGGCGCGGCGGCGGCGGCGCCGAGCGCGCGGGCGGGCGCGGCTCGCTCCCGAGGCCCCCTCCCGGCATCGGAGGCGGAGCGCCCATCGGGCTGAGCGGCGGCGGGCCTCCGGCGAGCGGCGGCGGGCCGCCCCCGAACCCACCTCCGGCGGGCTGGCCCCCGAACCCACCGCTCGGCGGGCCTCCACCGAACCCACCGCCCGCGGGCGGCGCGCTCATCGGCGAGGGCGGCATCGCGGCCGGCGCGGGCGCGCCCGCGGCGACGGCGCCACCGGCCGGCTCTTCGAGCGTGATGATGAAGTCGCCGATGTAGATCTTGTCGCCCGCCTTCACGACGAGGGGCGAGGTGATCTTGCGACCGTTGACGTAGGTGCCGTTCGTGCTCTTGAGATCGACGACGATGAAGCGGTTGTCCTTGAGGACGATGCGCGAGTGCCGCTTACTGACGTTCCCCTTGGGCAGGATGATGTCGTTGCCCTGGACGCGACCGATGGTCACCTCGGTCTTGTCGAAGTCGAGCTTGCGCTGCGAGCCACCCTTCTCGGTGATGACGACTGCGAACATTCCTCGTCCTCGCTCCATCTCGACTCGGAGTCGTCGAGCTGCCGGCCCCGCGCGCACACGCGCGCGGTCGACGAGAGAGCGCGAAGCCCTCCCGCGAGCGGGATTCTAACGGGATTTCGGGGCCGGGGGTCAAGTACGATCCAGGCCCTGCGCTACGGCGCAGCGCGGTAGGGAGCGATTCGGCCTTCGCGGACGCGGGCTTCGAGCGCGGCGCGGTCCGGAGGGCGGGCGAGCAGGGCCTCGACCGGCCAGCCCTCGCGATCGAGGAGGTGCGCGACGAGGAGCACGTAGCGGAGATAGAGGCCGCTCGCCGAGGGGTCGAGCGTGCGGTCGCCCGCGAGGAGCCGCGCGCGGGTCGCCTCGTAGTCGAAGGTGGGGCCGCGTCCGACGTAGTCGGCATATCCCTCGCGCACCCAGGCGGGCAGATCGAAGTACGGGAGGCCCAGGCGGTCCGCGGTGAGCGTGTGGGTGATCTCGTGGGCGAGAAAGTACGCGAGCGTGCGCTCGCCCGGCGTCTCGCGCCCCGAGGGCCCGACCAGGCGATCGCGATCGAAGTGCGCGGGCCGCGTGAACACCGCGCGCCCGATCGGCGCCATCGCGAGCGCGCCCGCGCCGACGGCGCGGTTCGAGACGAGGCGCCAGCGCCAGAGCGACTGACAGACGTACACGTCGTGCGGCACGTCGGGGACGAAGAGCGCCGAGCGCTCGACGCGCGCCTCGGCGTCGGCGATCACCGCGCCCGCGCTCGCGGGGATCGGCGCATCGGCGTGCACGGTCAGAAAGCGCCCCGTGCGCGCGTGCGCGAAGAGCGGCGCCGGGAACACCAGCAAGCCCACGTACGCGGCTCCGAGCGCGAGCACGGACACGAGGGCGCGCTTTCCGAGCGCGCGTGCACGCGCGAGCGTCATGTCCCGCGCCAAACCGCGGGAGCTCGCCGTGCATTCCCTGCCTGTGCATCGATGCACGGGTCTCGGGCGTCGCTCGGCATTCCGCGCGCGCGCGGCACGACGTACACCGAAGACATGCTGCGCCGACACGCCTGGATCGCCTTCGCGTCTCTCTCCATCGCCTGCGCGGGCCCGATCGCGCCCGCGCCCGTCGTGACCGAGAGCACCGAGTGCACGGGGGATGCGTGGTGCTGGATGCGTGGCCGCCCGATCGTGGTCGAGGGCGACCGCGCGCGCGGCGTCGTGATCGCGTACGGCGCCGAAGGAACGTACCTGCGCTGGGACGAGGCCCAGGGCGGCTGGAGCGCCACGCCGCGCCCGACGACGCGCACCTTCACGAGCGCGTGGAGCGCGAGCGAAGAGGACGCGTGGGCGAGCGACGAGATGGGCAGCGCCTGGCACTGGGACGGCAGCGCGTGGACCGAGGCGCCCTCCGCCGCGCCCATCCTGCGCGTGCTCGGCGCCACCGACGGCTCGGCGTGGGCGATCGCCGGCGGCGATCCGAGCGGCCACGGCGCGACCTCGGGCGCGCATCTCTTGCGTCACGACGCGAGCGGCTGGAGCGAGCCGATCCCGCCCTACGCGTTCTGTCTCGGCGGCGACTTCGCGCTGCCGGCCGGCGAAGTGTGGACCGCGGGCCTGACGTGCGACGCGAGCGGCACGGTGGAGAACGTCGAAGTGCGCCGCTGGGACGGGAGCGCGTGGCAGCTCGTCGGCGCGCCGATCCCCGACCAGGGCTGGTTCCCTTCGTTCACGACCACGAGCGATGGCCGCGTGGAGGTCGACGCGAGCGGGCGCTTCGCGTGGGACGGCGCGAGCTGGGCTCCTGCGTACGCGCCCGAGTACCCGCAGGACCTGGGCGTCGGCGAGTACGCGTTCTGGGACGGCTTCCAGTGGGTCCGCGTGCCGTGGACGATGGCGGTCGAGGGCGCGTTCCGTCTCGACGAGTCGCACACGTGGGCATGGGGCGCGGGGCGCATCTACTTCTCGCAGTCGCGCTTGCCGACGGCCGAGATGTTCCGCGCCACGATCGCGACGCCCTACGACACGACCTCGAGCGCCGAGGCGTGGGGCACGATGCCGACGCTGCTCTGGGCAGGCGGCGAAGCGCGCGCCGCCTGGGGCCGCTCGCCGAGCGACGTGTACCGCGCGCTCGAGAGCGGCGCGCTCGAGCACTACGACGGCGCCACGTGGTCGCCCGTGGCCGTGAGCTCGTTCGTGAGCGGCATCGAAGGCTCGGAGAGCGACGTGTGGCTCGCGACGAGAGACGGCGTGATGCGTGGCGACGCCGCGCGCGGCTTCCGCGCGGTCGCCGTGCCGGCTGACGTGAGCGTGCCCGACCGCGTGCACGTGCTGAGCGACGGCAGCGTGATCGCGGTGGCCCGCGAAGGCGTGCTCGCCCTCGACGGCGACGCGTTCGGGATGCTCGTTCCTTCGGAGACCGGCTGGTACACGCGCGACGCGCGCGGCAGCTCGCGCGACGCGCTGTGGATCTTCCAGCCGGCATCGGGCCGCTCGAACGACGTCCGCGTCCTGCACGGCGGCGCTCCGGTGACCGCGGGCGAGCCCGTGCCCCCGGAGGACGCCGAGATCTGGCTCACCGGCTGGGGCTTCGTCGGCCAGCTCGACGGCTCGCTGACGCTCCCGACCCCGCCGCTCTTCGACTACCAGACCGAAGGCTGGGCCGGCGTCGACAGCGTGTGGCTGATGTCGGGCACGCAAGCCGTGCGCCTCGCGCGTTGAGCCGAGCTGCACGCGCGGCGTAGGAAGCGGAAGAGCCATCACGTGATCACAGGCCGCGTGGTGCGTCCTCGTCCTCGTCCTCGGTCATCACATCGCAGTCGTCCCGGCGGCGGCCGCACGCAGAGCCCGGAGGCCGTCTTATAAGAAATGACCACGGCACGCCGCGAAAAGGCTGCTACAGCCGAGGCCATGCAACGCGTCGCAATCGCGCTCTCGCTCGCTCTGCTGGCGGCCAGTGGTTGCGGGGCATCGAACAGCGCTGTCGACGCAGCGACCGAGAGAGATGGCGCAGCACCCGATGGGGCGCGCGACGCTGGGGTCTCTGACGCGGCCGCGACGCACGACGTCGGCCCAGACGCGTCGCTGGGAGACGCCGCCGCCGAGGACGCCGCCGCCGAAGACGCGGCACCGCTTGCCGATGCGTCGGCCGACGACGCCAGCGCGCACGATGCCCAAGTCCCTGGCGTCGACGCGTCCGCACCGGACGCCTCCTCCGACGACGCCGGAACCGACGCCGCGGCGAGTGATGCCGGCACCGACGCCGCGGTGAGCTGCGACGATAGCTGCCCCGCGTGCGCCACGGCCGTGACGACGAACGCGTGCGGCCACGCATGCCCCGCGACCTGCGCGACGAGCTGCAGCGCCGGCTGCTGTCGGGCAGCGCCCCCGAGCTGCGCGACGACATCGACGAACGACGGTTGCGGAGGAACGTACGCGGCGAGCTGCGCCGGTACCGACGCGCGCTGCGACTCGAACTGCGGGTGCCTGGTCGGTGCGAGCACCTGCTGCCCCTCGTTCGGCAGCTACGTCATCTGCGCACCACCGACCCCGCAATGCGACGGTAGCAGCGGGTGCTGCGGCGGCCCGATTCCGTGTGAGTGAGTCGAGCACGCGACCGCGCACCGACACGGACACACGGACAGGAGCCCAAGCGAAAACGGCCGACGAGATCCTCTCTCGTCACCCGCTCCCTGGGACTGGATCGGCTCGCCCACTGCGGCCCCTCCCGTCCGCGGCTTCGCCGCTACCGTGCGGGTCCTCCGAGGCGAGCACTCTTGCTGTCACTGATCGGCTCGCCACTGCGGCCCCTCCCGTCCGCGGCTTCGCCGCTACCGTGCGGGTCCTCCGAGGCGAGCACTCTTGCTGTCACTGATCGGCTCGCCACTGCGGCCCATCCCGTCCGCGGCTTCGCCGCTACCGTGCGGGTCCTCCGAGGCGAGCACTCTTGCTGTCACTGCATGCGTGTCCTTCACGCGTGCGTGATGCCGTTCGTCTCGCCGTTCGCCGCGCCGTTGCCGCCCTCGACCGCCGGCGTGTGCGCGCCATCGGTCGCGACCGTCGTCTCGTCGCCCGTCTCCTCGTCGCCGCCGTGACCACCGCCCGCGCGCTGGGCCGCGCGGTACTGGTCGATCGGGAGCACCGCATCGAGGAAGCGCTGCACCGACTGCGGGTCCTCTTCGTCGAGGTGCGCCGCGAGCATGCGGCAGTAGCGACCGACGGCGCGCCCGAACTTCGCGAGCGCATCGAGGAGCGCCGTGCTGCTCGTCGCCGCCATCTTGGTCTCGCCCGCGCCGATGACCTCGCCGAGCTCGAGCGTGGTCTGCTTGATGTGCGCGACGACCTCCTTGCCGACGACCGCCTCGAAGGACTTGGAGAGCCCCTCCTCCTCGATCAGCTTGAGCATCTGCGTCGACGCGGTCCACGCCTCGAGGGCGGTGGACTGCGAGACGGGCACGCCGTCGAAGAACACGCGCACCTGGAGCTCCCGCGCCTGCGCGCCGATCTCGCTGATGGCCGCATGGACGCGCGCCTTGCCGGAGACGATCTCGCCGGCCCCCGTCCACGCGCTGACGAGCGCGAGGAGCTGCGGCCGCTTGACGATGGGCGCCGACCGCGCGCGCGCACGGCTGACGGCCGCCACCTCCCGCCCTGCGGCGAGGACGGCCGCGAGCGTCCGCCTCTCGTCCGCCGTCATGTCGGACGGCGCCGCCGTCTCGAGCTGGACCGCGAGACCCGGAGCCGTGCTCCCCGTCGCGCGGAAGTTGTCTACGTAGATACCGACCGAGATTTCATTCGACATGGGACCGATTCCTTCTGCTCTGCGTCGAGGCCCGTCCTCGCCGCACGCCCGGATGTCGTCCCGTGCGAGAGCGCGTTGCGCGGGATCACGAAAAAAGATCGGCCCGCATGAGCTTCCGAGCAGCAAGCCTGCGAAGGCGCGAGACGCACGCCTCTTTCTCCTTTCTCCCAAGCGGCCGCGTGGCACCGGCGGCGTCGGGCGCTCGCGGTCGGAATTCCGACGACCGACGAGGCCCGCCCTCGTTCCGCGTCCGAATTCCGACGAAAAACGCCGACCGCCCACGTTCCGCGTCCGAGATCCGACCCACCATCGACCAGCCGCGTCGTTCGTCGTCCGAATTCCGACACAGAACGACGCACGAGGTCGGCGCCCAGTCCGAATTCCGACGCAGATCGGCACCACCCCGCGTTCCGCGTCCGAATTCCGACACAACCTGCGGCAGCGGAGGTCGTTCGCGGTCGAATGCCCGACGGCAAGCCCGAGCCCCGAGCGAATCGAGCCGAACCGCGTAGCGACCGCGGAGCTCGCCACCTGTCCCGCTTCGCGGGAGGGCAGACGCTCGACTCGCCCGCGAGCGATGCCGCAACATCCATGACCGTGGCGCCCTCTTCCGCGACACCGCCGGCCCTCGCGCTCGATGATCCTCGCTGGAGCGACCTCTGCATTCTGCGTCGCTCGTAGGAGTATCTAACCTACGCTATCTGAGGACCGGCACAATGCGCTTGCGGTCAAAGACGAAATGAACTTGAGATGCTCCGTTACCGATGGCCAGATATTCTCCGGCGCGTCGAGGTCAACCGTCATCGAACCCATGCAACATTGTCGCGACTCTCTTCCGCGCGCGTAAGCAATGCTTAAGTGCCTAGACGGCGCGTCTGGAACCGAAGTTGCACAGTGCTTCGACAGCTGCGTGCATGCGATCCTAACTCCACCATGCGCCCTAACTGCGCGCACGATCTCTGGCCTAGGGTTCTCGTGTTTCTCTCTTCCTATCGAAAACACAATGCAGACTGGCTGGACTAGCTCGCATACGCGCGAGGCGAAAGCGGCGGGGTCATCGCGAGAAGCACCCCCGTGATGTGGATATACCGCAATGGGCGCACGTAGGTCCACCTTTCGGAACTCGATACTGTCCAGCCCAAGCTCGTCCACGTCGCCCATCAGAAGCGCCACCGGCCGAGTTCCCACGCAGATCCGCACCACGGCGCTCGCCGAGTTCGACGACATCTTTCGGGCCCGTCCCGAGACACCGACGAGATGCGCGTCTATGAGCGAGCCGGGACCCTTCCCTGCCAGAACGGCTCCTGGCCCAGCGATCTCGATCCTGACATCCCCGAGGTCGAATTCACCCGTCGATGACGCGGACAGCGCTGGCATGAAGTCGACGCGTGCGTCGCGTTCCATCGCCTCCAATTGGAAGAGGAGATCATCCCACGTATCCGACCGCTTCGAGGCGTCACTATTAATGCGCACTCGCTTGATGCGAAATCGCCCGTCCGAGAGCAATCCGACTAGTCCGCCGACATGATCCTGGTCCGCATGGGACAAGAGCACCGCATCAATCTCAGTTACCCCGAGCTGAGCAAGCGACTCCTGAACAGCATTTCCCAGGCCTACGTCAATAATCACAGTTCCGTCGGGCGTGCTAACGATTGCGCAATTGCCGTGCCCTACATCGACGATCGTCAGATGGCGCCGCGGGAATGCCATGGCGACTCAAAACTCCCAGTCTTCAAAATAGACATGCTCAGTCGACTCAGCGCCAAGGTTGGTCCTCGCGTACAGACGGGAAGTAGCGTTCATGCGCGCGAGCGTTTTAATCGGCACATCCGCCCGTCGAATAGAGATGACACGATCGGGGGAAAAAGCCGGCACGATCAGGTAGATACAACGATCATCAAGGTCTTCAACGCGGATGAGCGTTCGCGTCGCCTTGCGTGCCTGAGAGAACTCGCCATTGAACTCTCGGATGCACTGATCCCAACCCGAGAACAGCGCGCTACTTTCCAGCTTTGATGGCGGAAGAACGACAGGCACGTAGCGCCGCATGCCGCGGATCTCGTCAGCGTCCACCTCCGACCAGCGTGTACATAGAATCGCCGGGAAGCGCCGTTTGTACAGTTCTGCAACAGCCGACGCACCATTGAACTGCGCATACGCCTTCTTCTTCTGAAGATGGTGATCGCACAAGGCCGCATGTGTGTTGTCGACGACCTTGTCGAGAAATACTTCGATCCGTCCGAGCGGGCCTGGGGTGTCGAGCGCTTCGAGGTCGGCGTCGTTCACAGCCTCCGCCAATGACGCACGAAACAACTCGTCATCATCGACAACCGCGACACGATTAATCTCTCGACCAGCAATAGTAGCCATCTCAAACCCCCACGATCGGAAGCCGGACTATGAGATGGGCGCCACCAAGTTCCCCGTGGACTTCCGCGCTCACCTCGCCTCCCATATCCAGGACTGAATCACGGACGATGGTCAGACCAAATCCCGTCCCATCTGAACGGGTAGTCTGACCGGGAAGCCAAATCTCTCTAACGTCGATTCCGCGGATGCCCTCGCCGCTGTCGTCGAAGTGTAATGCCATGCGTCCACCGTCGAGTTCGGTTGTCACCTGCACGACACGATCTCGCTCGGTTACTGACTCGAGTGCACGAACGCTATTGCTCAAGAGATTGGTCACAATCGATTCAAGCGCCGCATCACTGCCGCGCAGCCGAGGACTTCCGTTGAGCAGACGCTGTCGCACCTCAATCGCACGAGCCACGAGGAAAGGCTCGAACATATTCAGAACCGTCTTGATGATTGCGTGGACATCAACCGCCCCAAGTCGTCTCTTACTGTTGTCTAGAAGACGCAATGTCGCAGCTCCAAGTCCTGCTAGCGACTCTGCGGAGCGGGTGATCCGGTCGACCGGGTCCTTTAGCTCTTCTTCAAACTTGGCAGGATCGACAAGCTTACGGACCCGGCGTCGTATCGTCTGTATATCAGCCTCAATCACCTTGAGCGGGTTTCCGGTGGACTCGTGAGCGAAGGTGGCAGCCATGATTCCCGCGGTGCTGAGGGTTCGATAGAGCTGTACCTCTTTTCGGAGTGTGCGGACCTCACGATCGGTAGCGCTGGCGAACTGACTTACCGCGACTTCTAGCTTCTTCCTCGTCTCCTTCGGTGCGCCTTGAACTACTCGTTCGAGCGCTTTTCGAGCATCGCGGGAACGACCGCGGCCATCTCGTTTTTCCGCAGAACGTCGTTGCGCGGCCAGATCAAGACGGCGACGAGCCATCCACTCAAGGCTGTCATGGCAGAATCCGCGTAGTTCCCGGAACTGATCCGATTCAATGAACCCTGAGCGATCAGTCTTCTGGACCAATGCAGAGCCCGTGTCGTCGACGGCGACGCGACCGATAGAAGTGTTTGTGGATGGACGTTCTTCGGGACTTTGCGCGCGTCGCAGATTGATGTCTAGCCAATCGTTTCCCGGGTTGCCGTAGGGCAAGACACGCAGACCGTTCTCGTAGACGTGTACGCCGCCGAATTCACGCAGCCATCGTTGAACCTCGGTCAATGTCGCGCTGCGGGTGGAGAAAGTCTCCTTGTCGAGGATGAATACCCACATGTCGAAGACACAATCCGGGGCCGCATAGCGGTTCGATTCGCGCCCTCGCGGTGCAATATCTTCGTGCTTTGCCCTAAAGAGCGTGCGACCTTTCCAGTCCAATAGCTTTGCACTCACCCGCCCATCCCTCAGGCGTGCGGACAGGTGGAACTCCGCCTGATCGAAATAGCGGGTCGCGACGAGTTCTTCGAATCTCGAGAACTCTGGCGATGCCAGAATCGGTCGAAACCCTGCGGGATCATCTCCGAACGGGTCGGCCAGCAGGATCAATCCGCGAGCTAGCCGCTTGACCTCAGACTCGTTGATTACGTTCCGGAGCCCCCGTATCTCGATCGTTGATCCATGTTGTGACTCGGTCTTGGATGTTCTCTTCTTGATCTCAAGCTCAACGTCTTCTACCAAACGTGCATCATCATATCGTGTCCAGTCTATGCTAAGTGAAACGGTGGTACGCGGATCCGAAGCGGGCACCGTTGTCACCCGAGCCTCCCGCCCAAGTCGAAGGGCGGCGAGGCGCCCTAAGCCCTTACTACCAGCCGGCACTCGCCCTCTTCGAGTCAGTCCGCTCTTCGTTTTCGCCGAGCGTCCAACCACCAACCACCCGCTCACCAGGTCATCACGCGTCATGCCGTTTCCGTCGTCGACAATACGTATGGACGGCTCAGACGGATCGGAGTTGTCGATTTCAACACGACACCAATTCGCATCAGCATCGTACGCGTTCTTGACGAGTTCAAGAACGCCCTCCGCGGGGCTCGGGTTGAGTTCCTCACCAAGCCGTCGGAGGATATCTGTCGCGAAGCGTATATGGGTCATGTGGCCCGGTTCCATGGAAGTTCGCTCAGTGCACCGACAGTCAAGTGGCGGCATCTGATGCGAAGATTCAGCCAGTTGGATGTCGCCGGGGTCCGCAGAAGCCGCAGCGCGGCGCGACAAGTAGCGAGTGTCTTGTCGCGCGGCTTCAGCACCAATAGATGGTTATCGACAGCGACGGCCCTGGTTCCGCGGATGATGGTTGCGGTAGCTCGGTACGCATCACCGGGACGTGAAGTACGTCGAACCACCACGAAGGGAGGCTGTACGAGGCGTGCACTGTCGAACCGTCGTCGACGTGGCAGATCACTAACCTCGCGCCAGGCTGGTGTGGTCTTTGCGCACGCGTACGGATGGTACTTGCCGCGATGTGGATCGCGATAGTCGACCACGGGTCCGACGTTGACAATGAAGTGGGCGCTGAGTTTGCGGCCGACACCGGCTCCGGGGCTAGAGGGCAGCCATCTCACGCGCGCCTTACGGGGGATATCGGCGGCTAGTAGGTGAAGAACGAATACATCGACATCTGCTGCGGTGTCGAAGAGTCCGTAGGGCTTGCAGTGAAGGATCTCTGCTCGCGTGGCTATTGCGCGGCGCCATTTCTCGTACCTCGAGCCGCTACGCAATACGTCTGGAAGAATCGCGACAACATGCGTACCTGGGGAGGCCGCGAGAATGCACTCATCAACGAAGAGTGCAGCTTCTGTGACTCGCCCAGTTCCCCATGGTGTCTCAGCGGAGGCTTGCGTCAGTCCGTAAGGAGGGTTCGTGATGATGTGCGTGGCCCGCGACAAGAGCGCGCGACTCTCGCGGCCTGAGCCGACAGCGATGCCGAGGAATCGGCCGTCATCTTGTGGTGAGGCCCTAGTGCTTGGGAAGAATGTGGAAGCTCGGAGTGCGAGGCGGATGCGCGCGGCGCGAACAAATTCCGCATGAATGTCGACACCCTGCAGTTGACGCGACCAAGCATCGATCGTGAGTGATAGACTGGGCTGTGCCGGAAGGAGCGGTGCGCACGCGAGCAGGAGATCGCCTGCGCCACACGCCGGGTCTACGATACAGGCATCGGCGCCGAGGCTGCCACGGAGTAACCGCGCGGCACGGGATGCTAGCGCTTGTCCGGTGAAGAAGACACCGTCAGCGCGTCGGGCGTCGAGCGCCACGCGTCTCCGCAACTCCCGACTAGGCTCCCCGTCCAGTGCGCGGCGGACGAGCTCGCGACGGTCTGGTGCGTGAGGTTCGCTCGCCAAGATCGCAGCGAGATCGTCTACATACGGTCGGAATGCGAGCACGGCGACAGGGTCGCCGACGGGGTCGCGGTCGTCAACGATCTCGTGGTGAACTCGGGCCTACTCAGGTGGCATGCCGCGAGCGGTGCATGATCTTGACTCGACGAGGCTCGTGGAGGACGTGAGCTCTCGTTGAGCAGTTGGCCGGGCTGACCTTCGGCTTGCTTGTCGGTGCACTCAACGCGCCACGCCGTGTCAGATGGTCAGCCGCGCGCGAAGGCGGTCGCCCTACCCGGCCTGCCACGCGTCCCACGCCATCACGCCGAGGAGCCGCACCAAGTCCGCGTGCACTGCGTCCTCGCTCGGGACGTCGACATCGCGTCGGCGCGCTCGGGGCTAGCACTCGGCCTTCTTCCTCTCCGAGGTCGGCGCGGAACTCCGCGGTCATCCGACCGATCGGCTCGGAGCGCGAGTCCCCGTGCACGATCACGTTGCAGATCAGCCGGCGACGTCGACCTTCTGCGGTCGACCGCCTTGAGCCAGACTGCGCGCTTGACGAGCCTGTCCTCGAGCACGGCGTGCGGCGGGTTCAGGCTCTCCGATGCGAGTGCAAGGACGATGCCGTCCTGGTTGTTCTTCATCGTCGCGACCCACGGCGTACGTCGACGAAGCGCTGAACGCGTTCCACTCCGACATCGTGCTCGGCGCCAAGCTCGCCCATCGCGACGTGCTCGTGCTGCTCCTGGTGGAGCACCAGTCACGGCCCGACCCGCTGATGCCGTTTCGCCTCCTGCAGTACGCGGTGATGACGTGGGACGCGTTCCTCCGCGACCACCCGGAGGCGACGACGCTGCCGCTCATCGTGCCGCTCGTGTTCCACCAGGGCCCGGGGGGGTGGCGCGCGCCGCGCGACATGCTCGCGCTGATGAGCCTGACGCCGGACGAGGCGCTGGTGCTGGGGCGCTACGTGCCGCGGATGGGCTTCGAGGTCGACGACCTGGGCGTCACGTCGAACGCGGACCTCCTGGCGCGAGGCATGAGCGCCGAGGCCACGCTGGCGCTCTCGGCGCTGCGCGACGTGCGCATCGCCGCGGACGTGCCGGCGCTCCTCACGAGCTGGGGATCGCTCTTGCGCGCGGCGAGCACGAGCCCATCCGGCTTGCGGGCACTCCGCAGCGTTCTCCGGTACGTTCTGGAGGTCCACGGCGGGCTCGACGCAGCCGAGCTCGCCCGCCTCGCCGATTCGATCCTCCACGGAGCAGGAGCCGAGATCATGACCACCGTGAAGCAGCTGATGGACCTCGGAAGGGCCGAAGGACGCGTCGAGGGAAAGGCCGAGGGACGCGTCGAGGGGCGGCGCGCGTCGTTGCAGCGCCTCTTGCGGCTCAAGTTCCGGGACGGGCTCACGCCCGAGGTGAGCGCGCGCATCGAGCGCGCCGACGAGGCCGAGCTCTCGAAGCTCGAGGAGCGATTCCTCGAGGCGCGCTCGGTCGACGATCTTCTCGGGTGATCCTCGGGGCGACGTCCTCGTCGCCCCTCACTCCACCAGCGCGAGCCCCGGCGGCAACGACTCGCCGAGCAGGCGCGCGACTGTGTCCTCGCCGAGGACCGCGACCTCTTCGACCATCTTCGCCCAGACCTCGGGCGCGCCGTGCGCGCGCAGGCGGCGCGCCGTCTCGGCGGCGAGCGGCGCGTCCACGTCGCGCGTCCGATCGCCGCTCTTGCGCGCGAGCATCGTCGCCGCGAACGCCGCGGGCTCCACCTGCTTCCAGTCGAGCGCGAGCACGGCGCCGAGCCAGGCCTGCGCGTGCACGCGCGCCACCACCGTGTGCGCCGAGCCGTAGAGCGGCACGCGCGCGCCGATGCGGCCGAGCGCCCAGACGCCGAACGGGCCCTCGCCGTGCTTGGTCACGCGCTCGAGCATCCAGCCGCCGATGCGCTCCTTGTGCGCCGCCGAGATCCGCTCGAGCGAGGCCGCGAGGCGCACCATGTCGTCGTAGCCGAGCGCCTTCGGCCCGGCCGGGCGCGGGCGCGGGCGCGGCGTCGGAGGGTGCAGGTACCAGTCGATCGCCGAGAGCACCTTCTCTTGCTGCGCGTCGTCGAGGCCGCCCGCGACGCGACGCCAGAGCGTCCACCACTCGCTCCAGTTCTGCGCCTCGGGCGCGAACTGCACGCCCTGCTCGAAGATCGCGAAGAGCTGCTTGGCGCGGAAGTCGTCGAGCGGATAGCCGACGCCCGGGCGCAGCGTGTAGCCCGCGAGGTTGAACCACACGCGCTCGTGATCGGCCGAGCGACGCCGCCGCTTGACGCCCGCGAGGAGCGCACCGAAGAGCTCGCGCAAGAGCGGCATCGGCCACTTCTCGCGGGGGCCGAGGATCTTCTCGAGATCGGCGCGCAAGGTCTTCACCGCCTTGCCCGAATCGGCCTCGCTCTTGCCGTACACGGCCTCGATCTTCGCGCGCGCCTCGGCGTAGCGCGGGTGCAGCTGCGTCACGCGCGAGGGCGCGAGCTCGCTCTCGTGCTGGCCGCGCAGCTCGAGCTCGAGCTTCCAGCGCCGGGCCGCGTCGCTCTCGGCGATGCAGCTCACCTCGAGCGTGCCGATCTCGGTGAGCGCCGCCGCGAGGCGCACGCGCTCCTCGCGCCCCGATCCGGGTCGCTGCGAGGCGCGCGGGCCCTCGAACGAAGGCGGCGCGAGCGAGCTCCGCGGCGCCTCTTCGGCGACGTCGTCGAGCACCGCCGCGATCGGGGGCAGCTCCCGGAACAGCTCGTCGTCCACGTCGACGATCTCGCCCGGGCGTACGTACGCGGCCTCGCCCGTGCTGGACGCGAGCGAGAAGCGCACCGGCTGGCCGAGGCGCAGCGCGAAGGTGCGATCGCGGACGACGACCTCTTCGCCCTCTTCGGCGCCGCGCGGCAAGACGCAGAGGCCGCGCCGCGCGCCGCCCTCGCCGTCGAGCAAGAGGAAGTACGAGCGGGCCGAGCCGCCGCCGATCTTCATCCCGAGGCCGCGGCGCGCGAGGCCGTAGAGCGCGGCGCCGCGCGCGACGGCGAGCTCGGGCTCGGCGTTGTCGAGCACGCGGATCGGCGCGCCGCGCCAGCTCGAGAGCACGTCGATCATGCGCTGCGCGATCGGCGCACCGCGGAAGACGCCGCCGTTCAGCAGCACCGCGTCGGGCAGCGCGAGGCCGTTCACCAGCGCGTCCCCGACCGCGTCCTTGGCGACGTCCTGGTGGCGCGAGACGAACGCGGCGACGTGGCGCGTGACCGCGGCGTCGGCGACGTACGGCAAACCGAGCTCGACGATCGCCGTCGCGCGTCTCGAGGGCCGCGCATCCACGGGAGCGAGCGGGAAGAAGCCGTCGACGATCTGCGTCTCGACGTCGGCGCGCGCGATCTCGGTCGAGAGCGAGCCTCCGACGAGCTTGCTGCCGCTGCCGAGCACGGTGACCTTCGCACGCTCGGGCGGGCTCTCGCCGAGCAGCGTCTCCTTCGCGCGCCGCGCCTGGACGAGCAGCTGGCTGAAGCGCGCCGCGGGCAGCTTCGTCTGGAGCTGCTGCTCGGCTCGCTGCGCGAGCGCGAGATCCATGTTGTCCCCGCCGAGCATGAGGTGGTCGCCGACGGCGATGCGCGTCAGGCGCGGCCCGCTCTCGCGGTGCTCGACGCGCACGAGCGTGAGGTCGGTCGTCCCGCCGCCGACGTCGACGACGATCGCGAGCTTGGTCTCGGCCGCGCTCGCGGCGACGTCCTCCTGGCGACCGAGCCAGTCGTAGAAGGCGGCCTGCGGCTCCTCGAGCAAGTGCACCCGCGGGATCCCCGCGCGCTTGCTCGCCGCGAGCGTCAGCGCGCGCGCCCCCTCGTCGAACGACGCCGGGATCGTGAGCACGACCTCCTGCTCGGCGAGCGGCGCCGTCGGATGCGCGCGATCCCAGGCCTCGCGCACGTGCGCGAGGTAGCTCGCGCTCGCATCGACCGGCGAGATCTTCGGCACGCCCTCTTCGGCGCCCCACGGCAGGATCGCCGCCGTGCGGTCGACCCCGGCGTGCGAGAGCCAGCTCTTGGCGCTCACCACGAGGCGCCCCGGCACCTTCGCGCCCAGCTCGCGCGCGAGCTCGCCGATCACGTAGGGCGCCGCGCCCTCGGGGATCTCGGGCCGCTCCCACGGCAGGCGCTGCTGCGCCTCGCTCAGCTCGGCACCCGCCGGGTGGTAGCGCAGCGAGTGCAGGAGCGGCCGCGGCGCGATCTCGCCGGGCGCGATCAGCTGATCGATCTCGAAGATGGCGGGCTTGGCCGTCGGATCGCCCGCGCGCACGTACGCGACGACGGTGTGCGTCGTGCCGAGATCGATGCCGACGATGAAGCGCGGTTCGGACAAGCGGGCCGCGAGGATATCGCGATCGCTGCGAGCGTCGACTTCTCACCGCGCCGGGGGCCTTCAGGGCGTCGCGGTGTCGCAGCAGGGACACTCGAGCGTGATCACGACGCCGCCGACGCCGGAACGATCGAGACAGCTGCACGACTGACACGTCCCCGGGTCCGTGGTGATGGAGCCAGCCGGGGCGTCGGCACAGATCGCAAAGGGCGCAGGCGGGAGCACGCAGACCTCGCGCTCGACCACCTCGCCGGCGAGGCGCAAGCAGATGCGGTCGGGCGCGCACACCCCTGCGCCACACGGAAGGGAGGGAGCGCAGTCGATGCCGGGCGGGCAGACGACCTCGATGTCGAGCGCCTCCCAGAAGCCGCCCACGCACTGCATCGGCGGGCCGGGCTCGCAGCAGTGCGTGCCACACGTCACACCGGCTTGGAAACAGGGCTCGCCGGGAACCGCGACGGTCGGGCAGGCGGGAAGGCCGGTCCAGAATGCGGTGCAGCTCGTGATCGGGCCCGCGTCGACGAGCGCCGCATCGACGAGCGCCGCGTCGCGGCCCTGGCTGGCGTCGCCGACGAGGACGCTCGCATCGATGCGCTCCACGGGTCGCTCGTGCGCGAGAGCGCAGCCCGAGACGGCGAGGACGACGAGAGAAAGGGACACGGTGGCACAAGTACGCATCACGGGCGGCCGACGTGCAGTCCTCGTGCCGCGCCGCGCGCGATCGGGCAGGATGGGCGTCCATGCCTTCGCGTCGTGTGCCTCGCCTCACGCATCTGGATGCCCGCGGCGCCGCGCGCATGGTCGACGTGGGCGACAAGGCGGAGACCGAGCGCGAGGCCGTCGCGGAGGCGATCGTCCGCATGCGCCCTGTGACGCGCGCCGCGCTCGCCAGCGGCCAGACGCCGAAGGGCGACGTGCTCGCTGCCGTGCGCCTCGCGGGGATCGGCGGCGCCAAGCGCACCTCCGAGCTGATCCCGCTCTGCCACGCGATCCCGATCGACGGCGCGAGCGTGGAGGTCGAGCTCGCGAGCGCCACGACGGTGCGGATCGTGACGCGCGTCCGCACCCATGCCCGCACGGGCGTCGAGATGGAGGCGCTCGTGGCTGCGAGCGTCGCGGCCCTCACGCTCTACGACATGCTCAAGGCGATCGACCGCGGCATGCGCATCGAGCGCGTGCGTCTGCTCGAGAAGCGCGGCGGCCGCAGCGGGACGTACCGCGCGCGGAAGGAGGCGGCGCGGTGAGCCGCCTCCGCTACGGTGCGCTCGCCGAAGCGCTCTGGTCCTTGCGGGCGCCCGTCTACTTCGACGAGCCCACGCCGACCGAGCGCGCGGTACGCTTCCGCCCGGCGCGCGCCCGCGGAATCGCGCCGCTCTACGACGTCTATCTCCCGCGCACGACGCCCCGCGCGTCGGCGCTGCTCGTCCACGGGGGCGGCTTCACGCTCGGCTCGCGCACGATGGTGCCCATGCGCTTTCTCGCCTCGCGCCTCGTGCGCTCGGGGATCGCCGTCGCGTGCACCGACTACCGCATGATCTTCCGCGGCGGCCGGATCGACGAAGCGGTGGGCGACGTGCACGACGCGCTCGAGCACTTCCGCGCGCACGGCGAGCGCCGCCACGGGCTCGATCCCGCGCGCCTCGGCATGGTGGGGCTCTCGGCCGGCGGCACGCTGGCGATGCTCGTCGCCGCGAGCGCTCCCGTGCATCGCCTCGCGTGCGCCTTCGGCCTCTACGAGCTCGACCACCTCGAGGGCGGCCTCGCCTCGATCGTGCCGCGCCTCCTGTTCCGCTCACCCGATCGCTCGCTCTGGCACGCGCGCTCGCCGCGCCACGCGCCGCAGCCGAGCGCGCCCACGCTGCTCCTGCACGGCACGGCGGATGGGCTCGTGCCGGTTCGGCAGGCCGAGGCGCTGGCCGCGCACCGGCGTGCGCTGGGCCTACCGACCTCGCTCGTCGTCTACCCGGGCGCGCCGCACGGCTTCTTCCAGCGCGACTGCCCCGAGGCGCACGCGGGCGCCGACGCGATCGCCGCGCACCTCACGAGCGCTTGAGCAAGCGCCGCACGAGCGCCACGTCGGCCGGGCCGAGCTCGGCGCTGAGGGCCAGCACCAGTAGGGACGCGAGCGCACCGAGGACGAGCGCGCCGAGCGAGTCGAGCCGGCCCGTGTGCGGCATCGCGCGCGCGACGGCGAACCCGGCCGCGCCCGCGAGCGCGCCGCGCACGAAGGTCGAGACCGGCAGCGCGCCCGCGCCGAAGCGCCGCACGACGAGCGCGAGCACGATCGCCATCGACACGAGACAGCCGGCCGCCGAGCCGAGCGCCACCGCGACGCGCATCGGACCGCCCAGGCCCGCGCTCTCGATCCCCAGCCAGCCGACGGCCAAGAGCACGACGAGCCCCGTCGTCGCCGAGAGCGCGACCACCACGGGCGAGCCGTCGCCGGAGATCGCCGTCGAGCCGACGACGAAGAGGGTGAAGGCGACCTGCGCGAGCGCCAGCACCGTGAGCGCGTCGCCGGCAGCCGCGTAGCGCGCGTCGAGCAGCACGCGGATCGCCGCATCGCCCCCGCCGCTCGTCGGTACCGCGACGAGCACGAGCGCGATCGTCGCGAAGCGCAGCGCCCCGCGCACCGCCACGCGCGCGCCCTCTTGGTCGCCGAGCGTGCGCGCGCGCGCGACGGTCGGGAAGAGCACGAGCGTCACGGCGAGGATCAGCTGGTAAGGCACGAACGCCACCGACTGCGCCGCGCGGTAGAGGCCGGCCTCGGTGCTCGCGCGCTCGGCGGCTGCCTCGGCGAGCGTGCCCGCCTCCATCGCGAGCGCCGCGACCTGCGACTTGAGCAGCTCGACGTCGAGCTGCAAGAGCCCGTTGAGCGCCAGCTGATGGAGCGCGATGGCCACGAAGAAGCCGAGCCAGGCGCTGCGGGAGCCCTGGCTGCCCGCGCGGCCCGTCCCCGCGATCCCGAGCCCGACGAACGCGACCACGAGCCCCGCGATCGCGAAGCCCGTGGCCGTGCCGAGCGCGCTCGCGGTCAGCGCGGCGCCGAGGACGATGCACGTGGCGCGCACCGTGGTGAAGGCGCCGTCGAGGCTCGCCTGCCGCGAGAAGCGCTGCAGGCCGTTCAGGTGCCCGATGGCCGTCGCGTAGATCGCGTAGCCGAGCGGCAAGACCGCCAGCACGCGCAGGAGCGGCGTGATGGCCGGGTCGTGAAGCAGGCCCACCGCGATCGGCTCGGCGAGCACGGCGAGCGCGAGGGCCAGAAGCCCTCCCGCGGCGAGGGACATCTCGAGCGAGCGACGGAGGCTCTCGGGCGCGCTCTCGCCGGTCGCCTCGGACGTGTGCTTGCTGGCGGTCTGCACGCACGCCTGGGTGAGCGCGTTCGTGAGGATGGCCAGGAGCGCCGTCGCCGCGGCATACAGGCCGAACTCGGCGGGCGAGCGCAGGACGCGCGGCAACACGAGCTGGATCACGAGCCCCGCGAGCACGAACCAGCCCTTGGCGGCCGTCATCAGGGCCACGCCACGCGCACTGCTCGCTCGTTCCGCCGTCGTCACGGGTCTATCGAACGCTCTCTGTTGAATCGCGCGAAGCTCTCCCCGACACTGCCGGCGTGAGCGCCCGAGCCGAGCGTACCCGCGAGCAGCAGAGCCTCCTGCGCAATCGCCTCGTGCTCGCGACCTTCTGGCTCCTCGGCGTCATCTTCGTCGGCGCCGCCGGCTTCGACGTCATCGGCGGCGGGGATTGGTCGTTCGGGGACTGCATCTACTTCACCATCATCACGCTCTCGACGGTCGGGTACTCGCACACCCTGACCGGTTTCGACAGTCACCCGTACGCGCGACTGTGGACGGTGGGCCTCATCGTGCTCGGGTCCGGCACGCTCGTCTATTTCGTCTCGACCATCACGGCCTTCATCGTCGAGGGCGACCTCGGCGGCGCGCTCCGGAGAAATCGCATGAAGCAGCTCCTCTCGCACCTGCGCGACCACATCATCATCTGTGGCGCGGGGACGACGGGCATCCACGTGATCGAAGAGCTCGTGCACTCGCACGTGCGCTTCTGCGTGATCGACACGAACGAGGCGAGGCTGCTCGAGCTCGCCGAGCGCTTCGGCGAGGCGAAGTTTCCCTACGTGGTGGGCGATGCGGCCGACGACGAGTCGCTGCGCGCAGCGGGGGTCGAGCACGCGCAAGGCGTCGTCGCCGCGCTCTCGGAGGACAAGGACAACCTCTTCGTCACGATCACCGCTTCGGCGCTGAACCCCAAGGCGCGCATCGTGGCCAAGGCGATCGAGGTGAGCTCGCGCGCGAAGATGATCCGCGCTGGCGCCAAGGCCGTGGTCTCGCCGACGCAGATCGGCGGCCTGCGCCTCGCGTCGGAGGCGATCCGCCCGACGGTCGTGGAGTTCATCGACCTGATGCTCCGCGACCCGAAGCAGAACCTGCGCATCGAGGAGGTCGCGATCCCCGAGTCGAGCACGCTCGTGGGCGCGGCGCTCAAGGACACGAACATCCGGCGCGAGTCGAAGGTGCTCGTGATCGCCGTGCGCTTGCGGGACGGGCGCTACGAGTACAACCCGCAGCCCGAGTTCGAGCTCGAGTCGGGCGCCACGCTCATCGTGCTGGCCGAGACGGCCGAGATGGCGCGCCTACGCGACGGCGTGGCCAGCGGGCGCATCGCGCGCGCCTGAGCACGGCGTCAGGGATCGTCCCAGGGATCGATCACGCGGATGGTCGGATGCGCCGGCGCGGCCGGCGGCGCGACGACGGCAGGCGCCGAGGCGGGCGCGACGTCGGGCGAGGGCTCGCCGTGCGCGTGATGCGCGCGCGGGCGGAGGTGCGCCGGCGGTGGCTCGCCGACCGACGCGGCCGGCGCGCGGTCTTCGGCGCTCGGCAGGGCCGACGCATCGGGCGTGGACGGAACGCTCGCGACGGCTGCGGTCACGGCCGGCGCGCCGAGCGCGGTCGCGACGGGCGGTGTCGACGCGCTCGCGGAGGGGCCGGGCACCGCCGCGCCGGGCACGACCACCGGCACGACCTCGACTTCGTGACCGCGCGCGAAGAGGCCGCCGGCGGCGGCGAGCGTCACCACGCCGATCCCGACCAACGCCGCGGCAGCGAGCCAGATCGCGGCCGGAGATCGCGTCGGGCGCGCCGGAGCGAGCGGCGGCGCCGATGCCAGCGCCGGCTGTGAGAGCGTGATCGACTCGGCGATCACGGCGCGCTCGGGCGCGGCCGGCGCCGGAGCGTTCGAGACGAGCGAGGCCGGTCGGCTCATCGCGCGGGGCGCGCCCGCGAAGGGCGCCAAGAGGTCCGCGAGCGCGCGCATGCTGGCCGGACGCGCCGCGGGGCTCTTCTCGAGACAGCGCGCGATCACGTCGGCCAGCTCCTCGGGCACGTCCGCGCGGATCGACGCGACGGAGGGCGCCGTGGCTTGGAGCTGCATCCGCAGCACCTCCAGCGGCAGCGGATGATCGAAGGGCGGATCGCCCGCCAAGAGCTCGTAGAGCACGATCCCCAGCGAGTAGACGTCGCTGCGGGCGTCGAGCACCTCGCCGCGCGTCTGCTCGGGCGACATGTAGGCCGGCGTGCCGAGCACGCGGTGCGCGCCCGAGAGGCGCGAGGCGAAGTCGAGCTTGGCGATGCCGAAGTCGAGGATCTTCACGTGGTCGGGCCGACCATGGAAGCTCGCCAGGATCACGTTCTCGGGCTTCACGTCGCGGTGGATGATGCCGGCGGCGTGCGCGGCGCCGAGCGCGTCGGCCATCTGCCGCACCACGTCGACCGCCCGCGCGACCGAGAACGGGCCCTCCTCGCAGAGCGTGTCGTAGAGGCCCTTGCCGTCCACGTGCTCCATCACGAAGTAGCTCGCGCCGTTCGGGAGCGAGCCGAAGTCCTTCACCTGCACGATGCCGGTGTGGCCGATGGCGCTCGCCGCCTTGGCCTCGCGCCGGAAGCGCTCGACGATCTCCTCGTCGCGCGTCATCTCGCGGCGCAGCACCTTCATCGCGAGGCGATGGCCCAGCACCACGTGGCGCGCCGAGAGCACGTGCCCCATGCCGCCCTCGCCGAGGAGGCCCGTGATCTCGTAGCGCTCGTCGATCACGGCGCCGACGGGCGGGACGTCCTGGCTGCGAGGGTCGAGCGGCAGATCCGAGACCGCCGTCACACGCAGCTCTTCCTCCGACCCGCGCTCGAGAAGCACGCTCGTCATCGACGGACGGGAGTACGCATGACCCGGCGAGGAAGATCGCTCCTCGGGGAACGAATCACCCGAGGTGGATGTCGGATCGGAGGGTTCCATGAAGTCCGCGTCCGCGCGCTATGCTCCACCCGTGGTTCGGGCTCGCACCGGCGTCCGTTACGCGTTCCTGGCGCTTTCGTGCGCGCTGTCCAGTGCTTGCGGCGCGAGCGCGGTGCCCGTGGTGCGCCCGCGCGCCGAGGCCCTCCCGGTCTCCGAGAACCAGCAAGGCCATCCCGACCCCGGCGCTGCGACGGAATCGGGTGCGTCGATGTCGTCCGATGTGGCCCTCGTCGAGCAGCCGTCGATCGCCGGCGTCTATCTCTGGTGCCAGATGCCGAGCGGCCGGGCGTGTCAGCTCGCCGCGGCCGCGCTCGGCACCGGGCCGAAAGATGCGTCCGGCTTGCCACCGAGCGTGCTCAACGTCGAAGACCTCGAGAACGACTGCGCCGAGCCGACGATCGCCGAGATCTCGCAGCGGCTGACCGGCGCCTTCGCCACGCTGGGCTCGGGCTGGCGCGACCAGACCGGGAGCTACCTCGACAGCTCGCTCCTCGCCGACATGTACTCGGCGGCCGGCTGCATCAACGACGCCGACTCGACGCAGCCGATCGCGAAGATCTCGGCCGGCTCGGCCGGCTCGCCGCGCTACTACCTCGTGCGCGTGTGGGACGGCGGCGGCGGGACGTTCTATTGAGCGAGACGACGCGGGAGACCGTGGCGGCGGAGATCGTGCGTACCGTCGCCTCCGAGCCCGGGGGCAACGTCCGCTACGTCGTGCGCCTCGCGGACGGCGCCGAGGTGGAGGCGGTCGTCTACCGCGGCGACACGGCGTGCCTGTCGACGCAGGTCGGCTGCGGCGTGCGCTGTCCGTTCTGTGCGTCCGGCGCGAACGGCCTCTCGCGCAGCGTCACGGTCGACGAGTCGATGGCGGTGCTCGCGCTGCTCGAGGCGCGCCACGCGATCGCGCGGGTCACGCTCTCGGGCAGCGGCGAGCCGCTCCACGCGAACGAGACGACGCGCGAGGTGGTGCGGCGCTGCCACGCGCGCAAGACCCCCGCCTCGATCACGACGAGCGGAGGCCCCTTGCCGCGCCTCGAGGGCTGGCTCTCGAGCGAGGCGCCGCTCCACAACGGCATCACGATCAGCGTGCACGCCGGCACCGAGCCCGTGCGCGCGAAGATGGTCCCCGGGGGTCCGCCGCTCGAGGGCCTCTTCGGCGTGCTCGCGGCGCGCGTGCCCTCGCTGCCGCGCAAGCGCCGGAAGAAGATCGCGCTCGCCTACCTCGTGATCGCCGGCGAGAACGACGGCGACGCCGAGCTCGATGCGTTCTGCACGCGCGCCCAGCCGCTCGGTCTGGCGGTGCACCTCTACGCGCACAACCCGGTCCCGACGAGCCCGCACCGTGGCGTCGACCGCGCACGCTACGAGGCGATCTACGCGCGCCTCGCCCTTCGCGGGCTCACGGTGCGCATGTCGAGCCAGGCACGCCTCGAGGCGAACGGTGGCTGCGGCACGCTCGTCGCTATCCGCCGTGCGGCATCAGCCCGAGCACCGCGAGGAGAGGCTTGAGCACGCCGCCGATGCCCTCGGCCACGATGCAGCCGACGGCGAAGGTGGTGAGCGAGACCTCGCGCACCTTGAAGCGCTTCTCGGCGATCACGAAGAGAAGGCCCCCGAGGAAGAACGACCAGCCGTAGGCGATCGGAAGGACCAGGCCGAGGCCCATGCCCGTCGACGAGGGAAGCCACTTCTCGAGCTTCTCGTTCTGCTCGAGGAGCACGAACACGCAGCCGATCGCGCCGCCGATCGCCATCGCCTGATACGCGAAGGGCGGCATCTCGGCTTGGCCCGAGAAGATGAGCGCCGTCGCCGCCCACATCTTCGCGACCGGCGCCGGCAGACCATCGCCCTCGATCGTCATCTGCCCGCCCTGCTGGGCGAGGATCTGCTGGAAGACCCAGGCCGAGATCAGCGAGCAGGGGACGACCGTGACGATCTGCGTCCAGAACTGCCAGCGCGAGGGCACGCGCAGCCAGCGACCGTAGGCGAGATCGCCCGTGAGCACGCCGGCCTGGGCGCCCGAGCCGGCCACGAAGCCCGCGCCCGCGAGGTTCTGGGCCGCGCCCGAGCCGCCCGCGAGCGCGGTCACGCCCTGGAGCAGGATGCCCATCACGCGCGCGGGGTTGAACGCGGTCTGCGCCGCGGCGCGGGTCGCGATCACGTTCTGGAGGAACCCGCCGACGACGATGAGCAGCACCGTGATGACGAACGAGAGCCCGAGGCCGAACCACGAGAACACCGCCGCCACGACCAGCGCGATGCCCGTGAAGATCGCGAACCAGCTCCCGGGCATGATCGGATCGTCGTCGTCGGTGCCGCCGCGTGCGAAGAGCGACTTCATCGACTGCACGATGGTCTTGCCCTGCAGGGCCATCTGCGTGAGGCCGGCGGCGACGAGGAAGCCGATGCCGGGCCAGACGTAGTGATGCGGCGCGCCGGGCTCGGGCAGGTAGGGCGCGAGCACGAGCAGCGCCGTGGCCCCGAACAAGAAGCCGACGCAGGTGCGGAAGCCCATGAGGTAGGCGCCGCCGATCGCGAAAGGCGACCACGCGATCGCCGCGCCGTAGGCGCCGAGGCCCGCGATCGCGATCGTGCTTCCCGAGGGGACCAGGCCGTAGCCGTCCTCGTCGTTGAGGACGACGTAGGCGATCATCGTCACGCAGGTCGCGAGCAGGATGTAGGGCTGCTTGGGGTCGCCGTGCTCGACGAGCGCACGGATGACGCTCTCGACCGCCTTGCTGCCCGGCCACGGGAGCTTCTCCTTCAGGATGAGCAGCTGCCGCAGCGGGATGACGAAGACGAGGCCGACCAGCGAGGTGACGACCGAGAAGCCGGCCATCTGCCAGAACGAATAGGGCGAGGCCGCCATCGCCTCGGCCGCGTAGAAGTTCGTGATGAAGCCGAGCGAGCCGCCGGCCGAGCCCATCGTGGCGACGATGGCCATCTCGCTCGAGTTGATCTTCGTCGACGAGAGGAAGAAGAACGCGAAGAAGAAGAGCGCGGCGATCGTCGGCCCCTCCTCGATCACGCCGAAGCTCAGCGTCAGGTACGAGTTCACGCCGCAGAGGACGAGCGAGAGGATGAACCCGGCGATCAGCGCGCGCGGCGTGAGGCCGTTCGGGACGGGCTTCTTCTCGTCGGGCTTCTTCTCGTCGGCAGGCGCCTTCTCTTCGGCGGCGCTCTTGCTCACGGGCGTCTCGGGCGTGGTCGTGGCGAGCTCGCTCATCGGCGGAACCTCCAGCGCTGCTTGGGCGTCTCGAGCGACGCGACGAAGTCGAGCTCGAGCCCGAGCGTGCTCACGGCCTTCTTCTTCGAGGCCTTCGGGTCGAGGCAGAAGAGATCCCACTCCTCGCCCTTGTTCCCCCACTGCCGCACCTCCCAGTTCCCCTTCGCGTCGGTGTCGAGCGGGAACGCGGTGCAGACCCAGGGCTTGTACTTCGTGGTGTCGCCCTCTTTCGCGCCGAGGCGATAGAGCACGCAGCCCTCGTTGTAGAAGACGCAGTACTGATCGTGGATGGCGAGCATCTGGCGGCGGCTCTTCACGCGCTTGGTGAGAAAGCCTCGCTTCTCGATCGCCTTGCGCGCGCCGGGGCGCAGCTGATCGATCACCTTCGGCAGCACCTTCGCGATGAGCTTGGCCTCGCCGGGCTCGACGGGCGGGCGGCTCTGCCGGCAGCAGAGGCCGCCGCAGGTCGGGAACACGCACTGGAACGTGGCCGTCGCGGCGTTGGTGACGGCGAGAGGGAGCGACTTCTTCGTCATGAGCGATCGAGTCTCTTCGTGTAGAGGACCTTGTCTTTGCCGGGGCCGTAGTAGTCGGCGATGCGGCCGGCCTCGACGTAGCCGGCCGCGAGATAGAAGCGGCGCGCGGCGGCGTAGAGCGCGCTGCCCTCGGTCTCGATGAGGAGCGTGTGGCCCTCTTCGCGTCGCACCTCGCGCTCGGCGTGCGCGAGCAGCGCCTGGCCCACGCCGCCGCCCTGCGCGCGCGGATCGACCACGATCCAGTAGAGGTCGAACACGCCCGGGCTCATCGCGGCGCGCCCCCAGCACGCGTAGCCCGCCACGTGCCCTTCTCGCTCGGCGACCACGAAGAGATAGCCCTTCGCGTCCTCCGAGAGGCCGAGGTCGACGAGCTCGAGCGCGACCGCCACTTCCGGCTCGGGAAAGCGCTCGGTCGCGCGCACCATCGCCTCGAGCGCGGCGCGATCGGCGGGCCGCAGCGCACGGAGCAGCGGCGCGCTCATGGCTGCGCGGCGCGCACGACGAGCTCGACGAGATCCTCGTACGCGTAGCCAGCGCGCTCGCCGGCGAGATGGAAGCCGGCGCCGCGCGAGAAGTCCGGGTTCGGGTTCACGTCCACCGCGAAGGGATGCCCCTCGCGATCGACGCGGAAGTCGACGCGGCCGTAGCCCGAGAGGCCGAGCGCGCGGAACGCGGCGTTGGCGTGGCGCGAGAGCTCGGCGCGGAGCGCGTCGGGAAGGTCTTTGGCCTCGACCGAGACCGAGCCCTTGTACTCGGCCGTGTCGTGATCCCACTTCGCGGCGTAGGTGAGGATCTTCGGCACGCCCGCCGGGTAGCCGTCGAAGGTGATCTCGGCGATCGGAAGCGTCTTCAGCGTGCGCGCGCCGCCGTCCACGAGCTCGACCATCGACACGTTGTACTCGCGGCCGTCGACGTACTGCTCGACGAGCGCCGGGCCGAGGCCGCGCTCGATCAGCTTGAGCGCGCGCGCCTTCGTCTCGGCCGGCGTCGCGCACACGCTCGCGGCGTCGATGCCGTGGCTCGCGTCCTGGGCGGCGGGCTTGACGATGCAGGGGTGCGGGATCGCGCTCGCGTCGTCGCCCGGGCCCGCGATCACGCAGCCCGCGGCGATGGGCACGCCCGCCGCGCGGAGCAGGGCGCGCGTGCGCGGCTTGCTGAGACAGTTCGCGAGGCCCTCGGGGCCGGCACCGGTGACCGGGATGCCGCGCACCGACATCGCGCCGCGGACGGCCGACTCGAGCTCGGCCACGCCGCGCAGGCTCTCGACGAAGTTGAAGATCACGTCGCAGTCGGCGTCGGCGAGCATGCGGAGCAGCGCCGGCGCGTCGTTGCCGGGCAGCACCATCCGCGTCGGCCGATGCCCGCGCGCCTTCAGCGCGGCCTCGATCTCGACCACGACGTCGAGGATCGACTCCACCGCGACCATCTCCCCCGCGGCCGCGTCGAACACCATGCCCTCGTCGAGGGCGGTGCCGTCGTAACAAATGGCGACGCGGAGCGAGGTCGGAGCCTTCACGCGGCGCGAGCATACACGCGTGAGGGCGGTCGTGACAGGCACGCCGCCCTCGTTTCGCGTCTCTCGCTCGAACGCCGGCGCGAGGGATCGGTCCCGATCAGATCGACTGACGCGCGCGCGCGTTCTCGACGATGCGGCCGATCAGCTCGTGGTACGAGATGCCGTTGCCGCGCGCGAGGATCACGAGATCGCCCGTGACCGGGTTCAGGCCCGGCAGCGGATTGACCTCGAGGAACTTCGGATCGCCGTCCTCGCTGAGGCGCACGTCGACGCGACCGACGTCGCGGCAGCCGAGCGAGCGGTAGGCCGCGAGCGCGACGTTCTCGACCTGGCGCACGAGCTCGGTCGGGCGCTTCGGCGGCACGTGGTAGGCGACCTCCTCGAGGTAGTTGCGCTTCACCTCGAGCGAGTAGACGAACTCGGCGGCCGAGCAGTTGCGCGGGACGATCTCCATCGCACCGATGACCGACGCGTCGGAGCCGGTGCCGAGGATGCCGACCGTGAACTCGGGGCCGCTCGCGAACTCCTCGACGAGCACCGGCTCGCGGTACAGGCGGAGAAGCTCGGTGATGAGCTCCATGAAGTCCTCGTGGCAGGTCACGCGCGAGTGCTTGCGGATGCCCATGCTCGAGCCCTCGAAGAGGGGCTTGGCGATGCGCGGGTACGCGAGGTCGAGGCCGCGCGCGTCGTCGATGTGCTCCACCACCGCGAAGCGCGGCGTGGGGACGCCGGCCGCCGCAGCGACGCGCTTGGCCATCGCCTTGTCGAGCGTGAGCGCGAGCGTCAGCGGATCGGAGTGCGTGTACGGGATGCCCAGCATCTCGAGCGCGCTCGGGACGTGCGCCTCGCGCGAGCGCGTGCCGTAGCCCTCGGCGATGTTGAAGACCATGTCGCCCGGCTCCTGCATGATCCGGGAGAGGAAGTTGCGGCCCGAGCCGAGGCGGCGGCTCTGGTAGCCGTTCGAGGCGAGCGCGTCCTCGAGCGCCGTGACGGTCGCCTCCGAGTCGTACTCCTCGAACGCGTCCTCGGGCAGCTCGGCCTCGCCGGCGATCTTCTGCGCCGCGCGCTCGAAGTCCGCCTTCAGGTCGTAGGCGATGCCGACCGTCAGCTCCGTCTGCGCCGAGCTGCTCGGCCCGAACGAGCGGAGGCTGCGCGAGCGAGCGCCGCCGCGCGACGAGGGCGCGCGCAGGCCGAGCTCTCCGCCTTCGGTCGTGCGACGCGCGTCGATGCGCGGCGTCACGTCGAGGGCACGCGGCTCGCTCGTCGGCGCCGGCGCGATCGCCTCGGGCGTGCTCACCACGCGCACCTTGCGGCGCGAGGCGAGCGGCGTGGGCGCCAGGGACGACGGTGCGGCGACCTCGCCCGCGCTCGACGTCGTTCTTTCCGCCTTGGGCTTCGAAGCGCGGCGCGCCCCTTCACGCTTCGTCGTCATGTCGATGGCCATCGGAGATCCGTTCGTTCCACGAGTTCTACACGGCTAGCGCTGCACCAGGCATACACGCGCCGCCCGGACGCTGGAGCATCCGGAGGAGGATCACGAAAGAGCCGCAATCACCGGGAAGAAAAGAGATCCGCGGCGACCACGACCCTGGAGGCCCGCAGGCCCACGTTCGACGAGCAGGGATCGGTACGCAGCGACGCTGCGCGCAACCCCGGAGCACCATCGAGGCGGGCTACGGCGGCAGAGCGAGAAGCGCTCCACCCAGGAATCCGGAGCTCCTCGCCGCGGCCGCCATCTCGATCTTCCGAGCGCCGCATCGCGATGCGGCTGTTGCTTCGAGGAAGAGAGAAGAGGTGCGAGGAGCGAGCGAGCTCGAAAGAACGAGCCGGCCCCGACGAGCGAACGCGCGACGAGCGAACGCGCGACGAGCGAACGAGGACCGACGAACGAGCGACGACGGCACCCACGACGCTGCCGAGCGCAGCATCGGGCTCCCTCATCGACGTCGCTTGCTCGAACGCGGCGTCACCACCGGGGGAGCGGAAGAGCGACTCACTTGGTGGAGGTCGCGTGCTCTCGCTCTCGTTCATTCGCCACGAGAGTACGAGCACGGCGATCGGTGTCAATCGTCTTTCGTGCGCGCGAGCATTTTTTTTCCGACGCGATCGCGATCACGATCGCGATCGATCGCGATCATCGATCGTGATCACGATGCTCGAGCGACCACGCCGGCCACGCGTGCGCGCACACGCGCGGCTCCCACAGTCCGCTCGCCGTCGCGAGACCACCCGGCAGCGATCGGGAGTGCATCGCGAGCTCGTAGTCGGCGCACGCCGCGACGAGCACGAGCAGCGCGACCCCCGCGAGGCGCGCGAAGAAGCGTCCGGCCCAGCCCGCATCGCCACCGTTCGGCTCCTTCGACCAGCGGACGAGATGCCGATCCAACAGGAAGAAGAGCGGAAGCGGCACCAGCACCAGACGCGGCACGATCCCCGCGATCGCCAGCGCCGCCGAGGCCGCGAGCGAGATCCACAGCGTGATGCGCGTCACGCGCAGCGTGACGACCGGCCCGGCGAGCGCGACGAGCGTGCGGTAGCCGCGCGACTTGTCCTCGTCCTCCTGGAAGGCCTGCGCCGCGAAGTAGGCCGTGAGCATCCACGGCACGGCCGTCGCGAGGACGAGCCCTCCGCGGATCGTCGGAGGGAAGCCCGTGTAGAGGAACCCGCCGAGCGGCGAGAGCACGCCGTAGCCGACCGCGTTCGTCGCCGGGCCGAGGACCGCGTGCCCCTTCCACGCCGTCTTCGGGTGCGAGTAGAGCACCGAGAGCAGCGCGCACCCGATCACGCAGAGCGCGAGCCCGACGTCCGTCGCGAGCGCGAGGCCGAGCGAGATCGCGAGGGTCACGTAGGCGTAGCGCTCGATGTGCGGCGGGATCTTCGCCGCGCGCCCGTAGAGCGTCGCGCTCTCGTCGCGATCGAGGGCGGCGTTGAGCCACATCGTCCCGAGGTGCGGGATTCCCCAGATCGTCGCGAGCCAGAGCAGGCGAGGCACGGCCGTCCACCCGACCGCCTCGCATCCGTGATCCCAGTAGGCCCAGCTGTAGCCGAGCACCGGAAGGAGCGAGACGAGGAACAGGCCGCGCAGCCGCGCGAGCGCGATCAGGTCGCGGACCGTGCTCACGACGGGCCTCCGCACGGGAGCGAGCGAGCGAGAGCGGTTCGGGAAGGCGACCGAGGGAGCACGGCGGGCCCCCTCTTACCCTCGGGGGGGCTGCTCCGGCCACACCTTATCTCTACGCGGGCCCGCCCGGGGGTGGGTCGGTGTCGTAGCGGTAGACGATGAGCATGTCCTTCCCCTCGGAATCCATACGGATCTCGCAGAGGCCGCGGCGCTCGATCAGGTCGAGCAGCCCGGTGGCGTAGCCGGCGAGGAAGCGCTGCCAGCCGATGCACTCGGCGACCACCCGCGGCGCGGCGCGCAGCACGAAGCGAGCGCGACCGGCGCCGGCGCTCTCGAGCTCGAACTCCCCGAGGTGGCGCGTCTGGGTGGACCACGCGTGGAAGGTCAGCTTCAGGAACTCGCCCACGTCGCGCCCGAACGAGCGCTGCCAGCTCCGCACGACGGGCGCGAAAGCGCCGGCGACCGCAGTGCGATGCGCGCGGGCGCGGCCGAGCGCGAAGGTCCGCTCGTCACCGGCCGACGCGTAGAGCGCGTCCATCATCTGCGCGTAGCGGGCGACCGGGATCCAGGCGGTCTTCGTCGGGTCGACCGAGAGATCGGTGTCGATCCACGCGGACGCGTCCGGATGCACGCGCACGAGCGTGGCGCGCACTCCGTCCCAGACACCCTCCTCGAGGAGGAGATGTCGGACTCCATTGACCGCGGAGGCCGCGATCAACGGTTCGGTACCGTCCGATCGATTCATCGATCCCCCGAGGCGAGCCTACCAGGTTTCGATTCGGGGATCGGACGGACGAGGCGGAGACTTGAGCCCGGCTCGCCGGGGCGCGCGTCAGGCGCCCGAGGTCTTCTTCGCCAGGTAGCGCGAGAGCGCGTCGGTCGTGCTCGTCAGGTTCGCCGTGATCTGCTTGCTGAGGAAGCCCTCGACGGCCTTGCCGACGGAGCCGGCGAGGAACGACGGGATGCCGCGGACCTTCTTGAGGTCGATGGAGAAGTCGCCGCGGAGCTCGATGCGCGTGCGCTCGGGCGCGAGCTCGATGAGGAGCGTCTGGCCCTTGGAGCTGACGGCGTCGGTGAACGCGTGCGTGTGGATCGTCCAATCGCAGCGGTGCTGCGCCTGGTCCCAGACCGCGTGGTCGTCCCAGGAGAGCGCCTTCTCGTCGAGCAGCGAGCGGGCCGCCGCCGGGATCTCGCCGCCGCCGTGCCAGACGTTGAAGAGCTTCGTGATCGCGCCGTTCTCCTCGCGGCTCTTGACCTCGATCGAGCGGACGTTGGGGAGGAACTCGACGACCTTCGGCAGATCGTCGCGGTAGGCTCGGAACACGACGTCGCGCGAGAACGGAAGGATGGAGTCGGCTTCGATGCGCACGGCCGAGGGTGTACCCCGAAATCGACGCGCCGTCCGGGACTTCTTCTTCGGCGCGCAGCACCCGCCGGACCTCGCCGGCCGCAGGCGCTTCGGTCGCTCAGAGGAGCGTGAACGAGCGGACGCGCGCGGCGTCGCCGACCATGCCGATCGTGGCGTCGGCGCCGCTGCGATCGAGCACGATCTCGGCCCGCGCCCCGCTCTTCTGGAGCTCGGCCGGCGGATCGATGAGCTCGATCTGGCGTCCCTCGTCGGTGATCAGCGCGAAGACGCCGCCTTCGAGGCTGATCTTGCGAACCGTGCCGCGGACCGTGGTCTGCTTCGTCACGCTGATTCTCCTGGGCCGATCCGGGGCGGCCGGCAACCCGCTTGATTGGCAACCCGGGCGCGGCGCAGGATGTTCCCGTGCTGGATCAAGCCACGCTCCTGGGGCACATCGACGCGCTCGGCTGGAAAGGCCGCGCGCACGACGACAAGGGGACGGTGAAGACGGTCCACGAGACCGCGGAGGGCGAGGTGAACATCTTCATCCGACTCCAGAAGAACTGGCTCATCGCGAGCGTCGTTCCTTTCCTCGCGACGCGCGGAAAGAACAGCTTCGAGCTCGCGCGCTGGCTGCTCCGCGTGAACCGCGACATGTACCAGGCGAAGTTCGCCTACGACGACGACGGGGACGTGGTGCTCACGCTCGAGCTGCCGACCGAGTCGATCGACCCGAGCGAGATCCGCGGCGCGCTCACGACGCTGCTCGAGCAGGCCGTCGCGCACCGGCGCACGCTGCGCCTCGCGTCGACGTCTTAGCAAAGAGTGCTCGCCCGGGAGGACCCGGACGGGAGCGGACGAAGTCCGCGGACGGGGGCCGGAGCGGGCGAGCCGATCACCGAGCCTGCGACGAGTGCTCGCCCGGGAGGACCCGGACGGGAGCGGACGAAGTCCGCGGACGGGAGGGGCCGGAGCGGGCGAGCCGATCACCGAGCCTGCGACGAGTGCTCGCCCCGGAGGACCCGGACGGGAGCGGACGAAGTCCGCGGACGGGAGGGGCCGGAGCGGGCGAGCCGATCACCGCCCGAGCCCGCGACGAGCGCGATCTTCAGCCCAGCGCCGGGAAGACGGCCTGGACGTCGTCGTCGTCGTCGATGTCCGAGAGGAAGGCCTCGACCTCGGCGCGCTGCGCCTCGTCGAGCGAGGTGACGGGGTTCTTCGGCTTCCAGATGAGCTTCGCGGACGACACCGTCCACTTCCGCTCGCCGAGCGCCTTGGCGACCGCGTCGAGATCGGTCGGCTCCGTGTAGAAGACGGTGCCGCCCTCGCCGTCGCTCTCGAGGTCCTGCGCGCCCGACTCGATCGCGGCCTCTTCGGCATCCGCGCCACCCTCGGGCGGGCTCGCCTCGATGGCGCCGAGGCGCGCGTAGTCCCACGAGACCGAGCCGCTGTTGCCGAGCTGCCCCTTGCGGAACAGGACGCGCACGTTGCTCGACGTGCGGTTCTTGTTGTCGGTGAGGCACTCGACGATGACCGGCACCTGGTGCGGCGCGAAGCCCTCGTAGACGACGCTGTCGTACTGCACGGGGCCGTCGAGCAGGCCGGCGCCCTTCTTGATCGCGCGGTCGATCGTGTCGCGCGTCATCGACGCCTTGCGCGCGGCCTCGAGCGCCATGCGCAGCTTCGCGTTGTTCGCCGGATCGGCACCGCCGCGCGCGGCGATGATGATCTCCTTGGCGATCTTGCTGAAGACGCGGCCCTTGGCGTTGGCCGCCGCTTCACGACCCTTTTGCTTCCACTGAGCGCCCATGGGAGGGCGGAGCTAGCACCCCGCGGCGATCATGGCGAGAGGCCGGTGTCGCTCACGATCCGGATGGGCCAGAAGGTCCCCAGGCCCGTGGCGAGCCAGCCGGCGAGCTGCGCGAAGAGGACGAAGAGGCAGGCACCGAGGACGCTGCTCACGAGGTACGTGGAGCGGCGGCTCTCGGGGCCCACGACGCCGGCCGCCTCGAGCCCGTCGGGCAGCGTGGCCGCGAGGTGCCAGGGCACGGCGACGACGAGCAGCGCGTGCACGCCGAGCCAGAGCGGCTGGCCGAGCACGGTGCGCAACAGATCGTAGGTCCAGACGGGACGCTCGCCGTGGGAGAGGCGGCCGCCCCAGAGCAGGGCCACGTGCAGCGCGAGCGCGAGCGCCGCGACCGGCGAGACGACGCGGACCACACCGCCGAGCGCGCGCGCGACGGCGGGGTCTCCCTCGCGCGCCTGGCCCGGCAGCGGGGCGCGCCGCACGAGCGCACGGACGAGGAGCACCACCCAGGCCGCGAGCGGCAGCACGAAGAGCACGAGCTCGAGCAGCGTGCCGAGCCCCGTCGTCGTGCTCGCGAGCCGATCGACGTAGGCGAAGCGGCCGGCGAAGATCGCCCACTGCTCCCACAGATGGAAGAGGAGCTGGCCAGCCAGCGGCAACGACGAGAGCATCGCCAGCGCGCGCGTCTCTCGATCGTCGGGAGCGGCCACGGGATCCTGATTAACACAGCGCTGCGTGGTATGGGTCCCCCGTGCGCGCTCTCGCTCTCACGGCCCTCGTGCTCGCGGCGTGCGGCTCGCCGCCGGCCTCGCACGGGACCACCGCGTCCGAGCCCGCGCCGCGCCGTGCCCAGTGCACGGTGGCGCTCCGCTTCGAGGACGACACGGCGGGCGGCGTCGATCCGGCGGTCATCGCGATCCCGCACACGCGCGTGACGCTGGTCCGCATCTGCGAGCCCGGCGGCACCGAGACGCAGGTGGTCGGCAGCGAGGTCGGGATCTGCCAGTACGCCGACCCGGGCGAGGCGCTCTTGCGGGCGCGCTGTTGGTGGGCGGGCGAGGGCTCGGAGCTCGAGCTGACGCGCGTCCTGCGCGACGTGATCGTGCGCCGGGCCGAGGTGCACGACGACGTGCGGGGAGACTTCGCGGTCGCCGCCCAGCTGGATCTGCCGGTGAGCGCGCAGCTCAACGTCCTCGGGCCCTCGACCCTGCCGCGATGACGCGGGGCATAGATCGGCTCGCCCGCTCCGGCCCCTCCCGTCCGCGGGCTCCGCCCGCTCCCGTCCGGGACCTCCGGGGCGAGCACTCGTTGCCGGACGATCGGCTCGCCCGCTCCGGCCCCTCCCGTCCGCGGGCTCCGCCCGCTCCCGTCCGGGACCTCCGGGGCGAGCACTCGTTGCCGAGTGCTTGACAGGGTCGAGACCGGAAGGTACCCCATCGACCCTTTCGATCCCTCGGGAGCCCCATGGCCAACGTCGCATCCGCGCAGAAGCGCATCCGCCAGACCCTCAAGCGCACCGCGCGCAACAAGCACGTCCGCACCAGCGTGCGCACCGTGATGAAGAACGTCCGCGAGGCAGTCGCGGGCAAGGACAAGAAGGCCGCGCAGACGGCGCTCGCGACGGCGATCCAGAAGATCGATCAGGCCGTCTCGAAGGGCGTCTACCCGAAGAAGACCGGCTCGCGCTACGTGTCGCGCCTCAGCGCGCACGTCGCGGCGCTGCGCTGAAGACGCGTCCCTTCGAGGGGCGAAGACGGGGCCGGCGTGCATCCGCGCGCTGGCCCGTTCGTCGTCCGTCGGGAGGGGTCACGCTCCACGCACGGAGCGGATACGACGACACCGAGGCCCCGGCGCCGCACGCGCTCGGGCCTCGTTTCGCTTCGTCTCTCGGGATCCGGGTCGCAGCCCAACCTGGGCCGCTGGGGTCATCACACCAAGGGGACGCACATGCCCGAGGTCGGGTCGTAGACCTCGGGGGGCACGCAGCCCGCATCCATGCCGGCGTCGGCGATCGCCGCGTCGTTCTGGGCGGCATCGTTGCCGGGCGTGGGATTGCCGCCGCCGCAACCGGACGCGAGCACCGCCACCGCGAGCGCGGTCGGCAGGACGAGCTTCTTCTTGGTCTCGGACGGGCGATCCATGGGCCGAGCATGCGGCACGGAGCCGAGGTTCGGCAAGCGGGCGACGTTCGTACTACCGTGCGGGCGTGGCGACCGAGGAGCGGCTGACGCTCGGCAGCGTGCGCGCGATGCGCGTGCGCGGCGCGCTCGTGATCGTGGCCGCCGACGGGACCGTGCAGCGTCTCGACGGCGACACGGCGGCGCTCGCCGAGGCGATCCTCGCGCGGGTCGGCGAGCGCGCGTGCACCCGCGACGAGATCGCGCGCCACGTGGAGGAGCTCGTCGGCGCGCCGCTCGGCGACTCGCGCGTGGTGGACGAGCTGCTCGCGCTGCTCCGCGGCGCCGGCTTGCTCACGCCACGGCGAGCCGCCGCCGCGACGCGCCGCACGCGCGCACGCGTGCTCGTGGCGATGGGCGGCGGCATCGCGGCGGCCCACGCGCCGATGCTGGCGCAGCAGCTGATCGCGCGGGGCATGGAGGCGCGCTTCGCGATCACCGAGCGCGCCGCGCGCTTCGTGGGCGTCGAGGCGCTCGAAGCGCTGACGCACGCGAAGGTGGAGCGCTCGCTCTTCCCCGGCGAGGCCGAGCCAGGGCGCGTGCCGCACCTCGAGCTCGCCGCGTGGGCCGACGTGGTGCTCGTGTGGCCGGCGACCGGGACGACGATCGCACGCCTCGCGGCCGGGGACTTCTCCGAGCTCACGAGCGCGGCGGCACTCTCCACCAAGGCGCCGGTGCTGGTCGCACCCTCGATGAACGAAGCGATGGCCGAGAGCGAGGCCGTGCGGGCCAACCTCGAGACGCTCGCCGCGCGCGGCATGTTCGTCACGCTCTGGCTGCCGGCCGAAGAGGTCGCCGAGGCGCCGGCCGAGCGCGGGCGCGTGCGCGGCGGCGCGCCCGACGTGGAGACGCTCGCCCTGCTCGCCGAGGCCCTCGCGCGCACGAGCGCGCCCTCGGCGCCGAGCGACGCCGAGAGCTGGGAGCGCTTCCATCGCCGCGTGCCCGAGGCGGAGCAGAGCTGGTTGGCCGCCGAGGCCGATCCCGCCGTGCTCCGCGCCTTCGACGCCCACGCGCCGAAGAGCGCCTCGGTCTGGGAGATCGGCACGGGCCCGGGCGCGATCGCGCGCGCGCTCGCGGACCGCGGGGCGCGCGTGGTGGCCACCGACGTGTCGGAGACGGCGCTCGCGCGAGCACGAGAGAGGCACGGCGAGGCGCCGATCGTCTGGCTGCGCGACGACGTCACGCGCAGCGAGCTGCGGGCCGCGTTCGACGTCGTCGTCGATCGCGGAACGCTGCATGGGCTCTCGGCGCGCGACCGCAGCGCCTACGCCGCGAGCGTGCGGGCCGCGACCCGCCCGGGCGCGATCGTGATCGTCACCGTGCACGCGCCGCCGGGCGACCCGCGCCTCTCCACGCAGCCGATGGACGAGGCCGCCCTCACCGCGCTCTTCGACGGCTTCGAGGTCGTCGCGCGAGAGCTCGCGCCCTTCGCCGGCACGCTGGTGCCGCCGCCGACGGCGCTCACGCTCGTGCTCCGCCGGCGCTGATCCCGGCCGGAGTGCCCGGCGAGCCGGACCGACCCCATCGCGTCGGGTCCGCGCCGCGAGCCCCTCCGGCCGAGATCCACCCGGCCGAGATCACCGCGCGCCGCGATCACTGCTTTTCATCGAGCGCGGCGAGCAGCGCGTCGAGCGCGAGCGTGACGCGCTTGAAGTGCTTGGTGTGGTTCCGGTTCTCGACGAGCGCGTCGGCGCCGAAGAGCAGGTAGGCGTCCTTCAGGTTCCCGACGCGCTCGATCGCGGCGCGGAGCACGGCGCCCGAGAGCACGTCGACCGCGTCGAGCGCGAGGGTGCGGCCGGCCCGGCGATCGGCGAGCGCACGCTCGACGATCGCGAGGGCCACGGCCTCGAGCGCGCTCCGCGGCGCGCCCGCGCTGCCCGGCCCGGGCGAAGCGGTCTCGAACGCGAGCGCCGCGCGCACCGGCTCGACGCCCACCCGCGAGCCGTCCCCCTCGCCGGCGATCGCGAGGGCGAACGCGCGGCGCACCACGTTGTCGAGCTGCCGCAGGTTGCCGGGCCAGCGCCGCTCGGCGAGCAGCGCCAGCGCCTCCTCGTCGAAGCTCGCGCGCGTCCCGGTTCCCTCCTGTCGCCGCGCGAGCATCGCGCGCGCCCAGCCGGCGATCTCGTCGCGCCGCTCGTCGAGGCTCGGCACGCGGAGCGGGAGCACGTTGATGCGGTAGTAGAGGTCCTCGCGGAACGCGCCGGCGCGTACGCGCTCGGCGAGATCGGCGTTCGTCGCGACGATGAAGCGAACGTTCGCCTGCCGCTCCTTCGTGGCGCCGAGCGGCGCATAGCGGCGCGTCTCGAGCACCCGCAAGAGGCCCGCCTGCGCGGTCGGCGAGAGCTTGTCGATCTCGTCGAGGAAGAGCGTGCCGCCCTCGGCCCGCGCGATGAGGCCCTCGTGATCGGCGTGCGCGCCCGTGAAGGCGCCCTTCCGCCAGCCGAAGAGCTCGGCCATCTGGATCGTCTCGGGAACGGCGAGCAGGTTCGCGGTCTCGAAGGCGCGCGCGTGGCGCGGCGAGCGCGCGTGGCAGACCTGCGCGAGGCGCGACTTGCCGGCGCCCGTGGGCCCGCTGAGCAGGAGCGTCTCGTCCTGCGTGGCGAACACCGAGAGGACGCGCACGAGCGAGCGTGTGCGCTGGCCGATCACCGGCAAGAGCGACTCGTCGTCCTTCGACGTCGGCTCTTCGAGCGGTAGCGCGATCAAGAGCGGCCCCGCGACGTCGGCGAGCGCCTCGAGCTCGGCGCTCCAGGTGCCGCTCGGCCAGGGAAGGCCGACGTGCGTCGGCCAGGCGAGCTCGAGGCAGAGCATCCCGGCGAGCGGGCCCGCGGCGCGCAGCGGGAGCGCGACCAGGTGCGTCGTCTCGCGGTCGAGCATCTGCCCGATGCTCCCCGTCGCGTCGTGGGCCTGAAACGCGGCGGCGACCTCGACGGGCGCGCGCGCTGCGAGCGAAACGCCGCGACAGGTCGCCAGATCCACGGCGACGCCGCCACCGGCGCGCTCGATCGCCGAGAACACCGTCGCCGAGGGCGCGATCGCGGCATGGCCTCCACGCGTCAGCTCGCGTACGACGAGCGCGCGGTAGGCGCCGCGATCGGAGCGGAGGTGGACCACGCCGCGGGCGAGCGCTTGCGCGCCGAGGGCCGGTCCCGCGACCGCGGCGAGCGCATCCACCGCGATCCGGCAGCCCTCGTCGAAGCTCTTCGCGCCGCGGAGCGCGCGCGCGAGCGCGGAGACGGTGCTCGGATCGCCCATGGGGCAGGATGGTAGCGGTTCGCTCATCGTGTGCCGAACGGATCGAGCGGCGCGTCGTCGAGAGACGACGTGCGTGGCGGCGCGCTCGGCGGCGGCGCAGCGATCGGGCGCGGAGGGCGGGCCCGCGGCGTGGACGGCGCGGACGAGACCGGAGCGAGTGGCGGCGCCGGCGCCGGGAGGGTCGAGACGGGGGGAGGCGGGCTCGAGGGCGGCGCGGGCGCGGGCGTCGGCGGCGGGGGCAGAGGCGCGGGCGCGGGCGCGAGGATCGGCGCGGCCGGCACGCTCGCGTGCGAGCGCCATCCGAGCGCGAAGATCGCCAGCGCCACGGCGAGCAGCCCCACCGCGATCGCCCAACGCGGCACTCCACGGGGAACGCCTGCCGGGAGCTCGGGCGGCGACTCCTTCTCGCGCGCGGGCCGCGCTTGCACGGTCGACGCGTCGCGCGTGGGCGGTGTCACGCGCTGGCGCCATCCGGCCGGCATCAGCCGCACGCTGCGCAGCGCCGCGCGCATCGCCGCGGCGCTCGGATAGCGGTCTTCCGGCGCGCGGGCCATCGCCCGCATCACGATGGTCGCGAGCCCCGGCGACACGTCGGGCGCGACGTCGGCCAGATCGCGCGGCGGCCCGGCGAGGATCGCGCCGATGACCTGCATCGGGTCGCCGTCGGGGTACGGCAGCTCGCCCGAGATCGCTTCGTAGAGGACGGCGCCCATCGCGTACACGTCGGCGCGGGCGTCGATCACGCTGCCGAGCGCCTGCTCGACCGGCATGTAGGCCGGCGTCCCGATCGCCGCGTCCGGCGCCGTGAGCTTCGGCTGGCCGCCGTCGAGCAGCTTCACGATGCCGAAGTCGAGGAGCTTCGTGACGACGAGGCCGCTGCCGAGCGTCACGAGGAAGAGGTTCGGCGGCTTGAGGTCGCGATGGATCATGCCGGCCTCGTGCGCGCGCTCGAGCGCGCCGAGGGCCTGCACCGCGATGTCGACGAGCTCGGCCTCGCTCGGCCGCGGTCGGCGCGTGAGGCGCTGCGCGAGCGACTCGCCGACGAGCAGCTCGAGGACCATCGAGGGGCCCCACGTCGGGTCGCGCACGAAGTCGGTGACGCCGACGACGTTCGGGTCGTTCAGCCGCGCCACCGCACGCGCCTCTCGCTCGAAGCGCGCGAGCTGCGCCTCGTCGTCGAGCTCGGCGCGGCGCAGCACCTTCAGGGCGACGCGGCGGTCGAGCACCGTGTCCTCGGCCTCGAAGACGGCGCCCATGCCGCCTTTGCCGATCGCACGGACGACGCGGTAGCGACCACCGACGAGCGTTCCCGTGGGCGGGAGCAGCGTGTCCACGCGCGCCGACGAGCAGAACGCGTGCCGGCGCGGCGGAGCGCACGGCACGCCGGTGCGCCGGTGATCCCGCGTTCGTGGGAACGCGCTGCGTTCGCCGAGGACGCGCTACCAGACGGGCTCGATCGGGCGATCGATCGCGGGGCTGGGCGTCGGGACGGGCGCCGGCGCGGCGGGGGCCGGCGCGGTCTCCGTGGAGGGCGGCGGCGGCGGCCGGCGCGCGACCGTCGGGCGCGGCGGATGCGAGACGACGGGCTCCGCGAGCGCGGGCGGCGCGGAGGGAGGCGCCACCGGCACTTCCGTCGGCACGCGCGGCGAAGCGGCCACCGGCGAGACCGCCGGTGCCGAGGGAACGGACGCGACCGGCGCGGGCGGCGGCGGCGCAGCCGCGAGCGACGGCGATTCCGGCGGCGAGGGGCGCGCCGAAGCCAGCGCGACGAGCACCGCCACCACCAGGACGAGCGCCATGCCGAGGGCGAGCCATCCGACGCTCCGGCGTGGACGGGCCACCGGAGGAACGAGCGACTCGCGCGCCGGCGAGGGGCGCGCCGCCGCTGCGGCCGGCACGGGCTCGAGCGCGCGCAGCGTCTGGGCCCCCGCGCTGCCGAGCCCGCGCAGCGCATCGCGCATCTCCTCGGCCGATCCGAAGCGTGCGGTCGGGCTCTTCGCCAGCGCGCGCGCCACCAGATCGTCGAGCGCGGGACCGACCTCGGGCCGGGTCCCTCGCACGCGCGGGGCCTCTTCGGTCAGCACCCGGCCGCGCAAGACGAGCGCGCTCGGCGCCTCGAAGGGCCGCTCGCCCGTGAGCGCCTCGAAGAGGCAGACGCCGACCGCGTAGAGATCGGCGCGCACGTCGGCGGGCTGCCCGAGGAGGCGCTCCGGCGCGAGATAGGCGGGCGATCCGAGCACCACCCCGCCGTCGGTGAGCTTGCTCGTGCCTGCGCTCTCCGCGAGCGCGGCGAGGCCGAAGTCGAGCAGCGTGACCACGGTCGCGCCGCTCGGCAGCGCACCCACCAGCACGTTGGCCGGCTTCACGTCGCGGTGCAGCACACCCGCGCCGTGCGCCGCCGCGAGCGCGTCGAGCAGCTGGACGTGCAGCTCCACGGCGAGCGAGACGGGCAGCGGCCCCTGCGCGATGCGCTCCTCGAGGGTCTCGCCCTCGAGCCGCTCCATGACGAGGAACGGATACCCCTCCGCCGTCGTGCCGAAGTCCGTGACGTCCACGATGTTCGGGTGGTGGATCCGGGCCGCCGCTCGCGCCTCGCGCTCGAGGCGCGCGAGCGTCGCGCGGTCGGCCAGGCCCGGCGTGCGCACGACCTTCACGGCGACGCGCCGATCGAGGCGCTCGTCGATCGCCTCGAAGATCTGCCCGACACCGCCCGCGGCGAGGCGCTCGCCCAGGCGATAACGATCTCCCAACCGGATCCCGGGCTCGAACGGGCTCCCGCGCGCCTCGCTCACCCTCGCAGTCTACAAGATCGCGTTCGCCGGGACGCGGCCGCGTTCGCGGGGAACGCGCTCGGGCCGTCGAGGAAGGTTCTGGCGCGGATCCACGCTTGGCATACTCGCTGCTCCCCTCGACGAGGGTCGGAGGCCGCCGAATGACGCATCCCTGGGTCGCAGTGCTGATCGCGATCGCCGTGCTGATCGCTCCCGTCGCGGGAAGCGCGCAGGACGCGACGCCATCGGAAGACGATGCCGCCGTCGCCGAGGCGCGCGAGCACTTCCGCGTGGCGATGACCCACTACGAGGCCGGCCGCTTCCGCGAGGCGGCCGCCGAGTTCCAGCGCAGCTACGACCTCTCGCACCGGCCGGAGCTCTTGCACAACATCTACCTCTCGCGGCGCGACATGGGCGACATCCGCGGCGCCGTCGACGCGCTCCGCCTGTACCTCACCGAGGCGACGATCCCGGAGGCGGACCGCACGACGCTCGTGCACCGGCTGCACGGCATGGAGAGCTCGCTCGGCCAGGCGCCGAGCGCCGAGCCCGTGCCGCGGGCGACGACCGAGACGGCAGAGGCCGGGCCCACCGAGACGACCGAGGCGACGCCGACCGAGGGGGAGACGACGGAGACCGAGACGACGGAGACGGAGAGCCACGAAGACCGCTCCCTCCTCGCCTCGCCGACGCCCGCCCCCGCGTCCTCGGACGTGACGAGCGAAGGGTGGTTCTGGGCGCTCGTCGTCACCGCCGGCGTGCTCGTCGTCGGCGGCGTCGTGGCAGGCGCCGTGGTGGCCACCACGCCCGGCGACGGCGTCCAGGGGGACGTGGGCGGTCGGATCATGACGCTCACCTTCTGACCCGCGCGCTCGCCCCAGCTCTCCCTTCCTCCTCCCGAGAACGAAGAGGCCCGATGACTCTCTCGCCTTTCCGGCTCCTGGCTCTCTCGGCCCTGGCCTTCGCGATCGCGGGCTGCGCCACGCGCACGCAGACGATCGTCGTGGTCGACGGCGATGCGACCGTGCGGGCTGATGCCGCCACGCTCGACGTTCGAGTCCTCGGCCCGACGGGCGAGGCGCTCCGCACGCTCGCCGTGCAGCCGGGCGTGGATGCGCCCGAGCTTCCCTTCACGCTCGCGCTCGAGCCCGTGAACGGCGATGCCTCGCGACGCTTCACGGTCGAGGTCACGGCGCACCGCGCCGATGGGACCACGATGACGAGCGCGCGCAGCGAGAGCGGCTACCTCGCGGGCCGCGCGCTCGAGCTGCGCGTCTATCTCGAGATGCAGTGCGCGAGCATCACGTGCTCGACGGACACCACGTGCCGTGGCGGCCGCTGCGGGCCGGTCTTCGTCGATCCGAGCACGCTCCCCTCGTATCCGTCCGGCGGGGTGGACGCCGCGAGCCCGGGCGACGGAGGCAGCAGCGACGCGGCGCGCCCCGACGGCGGCGGGCTCGACGGAGGCGGCGGCGACGGCGGACGCGACGGTGGAGCCCGCGACGGAGGCGGCGGTGACGCTGGCCCGATCGACGCGAGCGCGCACGACGGCGGCGGCGACGCCGGCACCTCGGCCGATGCCGGCGCGGACGCCGGGCGCGATGGCGGCGCCACCGACGGGGGGACCGTGGGCACCGCCGGGCCGCTCGCCTTCGCCGGCGCCGCCGGCGCGAGCGTGGAGGTGCGCGCGTTCGCCGCCGACGCGCAGACCGTCTGCTTCGGCGGCGAGACCGACCACACGATGCAGGTCGGCGCGCAGACGATCACCGAGGGCTCGAGCGGGCTCGGGCAGGCCTTCCTCGCTTGCTACGACGTGAGCGGCCCGACGCCCGCGCTCCGCTTCGCGCGCGGGATCGAGCCCATCGGCGGGCTGCGCGTCGGAGCCATCGCGCTCGACGGGACCACGACCTATGCGCTCGTCTACGCCGATCCGCGCGTGGCCCGCACGTTCGACGGCATCGCCGCGACGAGCCGCGCGTTCGCGCTGCGCCTCGACGCGAGCGGCACCATCACGGCGGCGACGCCCTTCGCCGCCGAGACGGTCTACCTCACCGCGGCCGTGGTCGACGGCGCGAGCCTCTACGTCACCGACATGGACACGTTCGGCAACTCGGGCGCCGTCACGCGCTTCGACGTCGCGACGATGACGCTGGGCACGACCGACTATCTGACGACCGGCTGGAACTTCGACCTCGCGCTCAGCGGCTTCGGCGTGGTCGTCGGCCGCGACGAGGCGAGCAACGCAGCGCTCGTGCACCGCGTGTCCCTCGCGTCGATCCGCCCGCCCACGTGGACGCTGCGCAGCACGAGCACCGGCTCGGAGTCGCGGGCAGCCGCGATCGACGCGAGCGACGAGATCTTCGTCGGCGGCGCCGCGCGAGGTGACATGAGCTGGACGGGCGACAGCCACGTCACGCGAGGGCCCGACATGGGCCGCGACGTCGTGCTGACGCACCTCGATGCCGATGGGCACGTCCTGGCGCTGGAGCGCATCGCGAGCGGCCCGGGCGACGACTTCGTGAACGTCGTCGCGCGAGAGGGCACGGAAGTGGTCATGGCGGGCGCCTCCGCGGGCCTCACGGCGCCGACCGGGCTGTCCACGCTCCCGAGCGACGGCGGCAGCAACGAGTCGTGGGTGATCGTCGCCGATGCGACGAGCTGCCTGCCGACGCGCTGGGAGCGCCTCGCCTCGACCGCGCAGGTCACGGTGCTCGGCGGTGGCGTGTCGGGCGGCTGGCTGTACCTCGCGGGCACGATGCGCGGCACCACGCGGGCCCTCTCGTCGAGCGCGTTCGGCGCGAGCGGCGCCACCACGGTCGGTGTGCAGGACGGCTTCCTCGTCCGCGTGCCGATTCCCTGAGCGCTCACCGGGCGGGCCTCGGCCCGCGACCCCCTCGCTCGCGACGCTCCGGATCGGAACCTTGCGGCCGACGCGAGGTCTCGATCGTATGCTGGGACGGTCGATGACGGCTCGGGCTCGCGTGGTGCTCGTCGTGGTGGCCCTCTCGGGGCTCGTCGTCGCGGCCTCCGCCATCGCGCAGAGCTTCGTCGCGCACGAGTACGTGCCGAACGCCGGCGCCGAGGACGGGAGCTCCCTCGTGTCCAGCGCCGGGAGCGCCGAGCCGGCCGCGATCGTGGTGGACGGAGATCTCGTGCCGCCGCCCGCCGGCGGCTCGCTGCGCGACGGCGAGCGGCCCATGCGCTCGCTCCCGGGCGATGGCCAGCAGGGCGAAGAGGTCGGGCGCCGCTCGCCGACGTTCCGCCCCGATCGCGTGACGGCCCTGCCCGGCGCCGTCGGCTACTTCGAGGTCTTCACGCCGACCATCACGCCCTACAAGCGCGTCACGGCGCTCGACGGAGTCGCGCTCGTCGGCAACGTTCCGGTGCTCGCGGTCGCGGACGTCGCGCGCACGCCCGTGCCCGTCGAGGGGGTCGCCAGCGCCCCGCCCGACGCACGACCGCGCGACCGCTTCTGGGGCAGCGTGGTCCTCGACTTCGCGGACGGCAGCGTGGTGCCGCTGCCGAGCGTGTCACCCGAGTCGCGCATCCTGACGCTGCGCACCGAGCCGCCGAGCGCGCGCGTGCACCTCGAGCGCGACCACGCCGACAACTTCTACGCCGTGCTCGAGGACGGTGACCGCAGCACGCGCGAGGTGCGCGTCGTCTTCCTCACCGATGCACCGCGCACCTACTTCGGCTTCGACGAGAGCGCGGCGCTGCCGACCGCACCGAGCGACGCGCTCGTCGCCGAGGTCCCCGTGCTCCCCGACGCGGTCGAGAGCGACGCGCTCGCCTTCGCGCGAGACGACCTCGGCCTCGAGCGCGGCGACCCCTTCGACCGCGTGGTGTCGCGCCTCGTCGAGCACTTCCGCTCGTTCGAGGAGTCGGAGGAGCCGCCGGCCGACACCGGCAACATCTTCCTCGACCTCGCGCGCGGCATGCGCGGCGTCTGCCGTCATCGCGCGTACGGCTTCGCGATCACGGCGATGGCGCTCGGGATCCCGACGCGCTTCGTGAACAACGAGGCGCACGCGTGGGTCGAGATCCACATGCCCGAGCGGCGCGGCTGGCTGCGCATCGATCTCGGCGGCTCGGCCCAGGGCCTGGTCTCGCGCCGCGCCGACGCGGGCCCGGCCTACCAGCCCGACGTGCACGATCCGCTGCCGCGGCCGGAGAGCTACGAGCGCTCCCTCGCGCGCACCAGCGGCGGCGGCTCGAGCGGTGCGTCCTCGTCGAGCGCCTCGAGCGTCGTCGACCCGAGCGCGCCTCCCGGCAGCGATCCAGGCGCGACCGAGCTCACGGGCACGGGCCGTGACCCGAGCGCGCCGTCGCCGCCCGATCCGCTCGGGCTCGGCACGACGCCGCCCGCGCCCGTCCGCGCGCCGCTCGCGCTCGCGCTGGATCGGCGGCACTGGGACGTGCTGCGCGGGCAGAGCTTCGAGGTGACGGGCCGTGCGACGAGCGCAGAAGCACCGGCCGACGGAGTGCGGGTCGAGGTCCTCCTCCGCGATGCGCGCGGGGGCGAGCAGCTGCTGGGAGTGACGGTGACCGACGCGCACGGCGTCTTCCACGCGAGCTTCGGCGTGCCGCCCGACGCGCAGGTCGGCGAGCGCTCGCTCGTCGTGCGCTGTCCGGTGAGCGCGCGCTACGTCGCGGCGAGCGTCGAGTGACGAGCGCTCGTTGCTGAGCCGCCGGCTCGACCGGCGCGCGGGATCGGCGCTGCTCGCGCTCTGCGCCGCTTCGCTCGTGGTCGAGGCGGCCGCGGCCCAGAGCGTCGCTGTGCCTGCGACGCCGCCCGGCCCGAGCACCTCGGAGTTCGTGCACGTCGAGCACGGTCACTTCGCGCTCGGCGGTGCGCGCCTGCGCCTGCTCGGCGCGAACGTCGCCGTGATGCACGGCGAGGCCCACCGGCGCGCGCTCGAAGAGACGCTCGACGCGGTGCAGGCCGACGGCCTCGGGCTGGTGCGCCTCTGGGCGCTCGGCGAGCGCGACGCGGGCTCGCCCGACTGGGCCCGCAGCTACGCCTTCCGCATCGGCGAAGAGGGCTGGGTCGAGGAGAGCTTCGCGCACCTCGACCGCGCGCTCGCCGCCGTGCGCGCCCGGGGCCTGCGCGCGATCGTGGTCCTCGGAAACCGCTGGGGCGACTACGGCGGCATCCCCGCGTACCTGCGCTGGTCGGGTGATCCCTTCGATGCGGGCTCGCCGGATGGCATCGCGCGCGCCGAGCTCGGCACCTTCTTCGGCTCGAGCCGCGCCCGCGCGCTCTATCTCGCGCACGTCGAGCGCGTCGTGGGCCGCACGAACGGCCTCACGGGCGTTCCGTACCGCGACGATCCGAGCATCTTCGCCTGGGAGCTCGTCAACGAGCTCTCGTGCGAGCGACGCGACGGGCCCGCGCTCGTCGACTTCGTGCGCTCGACGGCGGCGCGCGTGCACGCGCTCGACCCGCACCACCTCGTGTCGGCGGGGCACATCGGCTACGACACGAGCGCCGAGCGGCGCACCTGGCGCGAGGTGATGGCGCTGCCCGAGATCGACTACGCCGACGCCCACGCCTACCCCGCCGAGCACGGCCGCGTCGCGAGCCTCACCGAGCTCGACGCCTTCGTCGACGACCACGCGATGCTCGCCGAGAGCGTGCTCGGCAAGCCGCTCGTCCTCGGCGAGATCGGCTTCCGCACGCGCACGCGCAGCTTCGGCCTCTCTCGAGCGCGCCTCTTCGATCGGCTGCTCGCGCGCGCCACGCAGGACGGGGTCGATGCCGCGCTCGCGTGGATCTACTGCACGGGCCGCGACCCCTGCGGCACCCACACGATCGACGTCTCCGCATCACGCGGCGAGCCGCGCGAGGTACGCCGCGCCCTCGCCCTGCGCGCGGCGAGCTTCCCGAGCGCCGACGCGGCTCCCGTCTGGCCCGGCGGCACCGCGCCGCTCTGGGATCCGAGCCACGAGATCGAGGGCACGCGGCGCGTCGCGACCCCCCGCGGCGACCGCATCTCGATCCCGCCCGAGAGCTTCGCGCGCGCCCGCTTCGAGCACGCGGGCCGCTACGACGAGGGGCCGCTCCGCCAGCTCTACGGCGCCGGCCACGGCTGGGTCGAGTACCGCTTCCGCGCGCCGGCGGGGCTACCGAGCGCGATCACGCTGACGATCCGCGCGAGCTCGGAGCTGCCCGGCGCCGGCGTCGGAGCGCGCCCCGAGGACGGCTCGCACGTCTACGCGTCGATCGACGGCGAAGGCCTCGGCTTGCTCGCCGTGCCGCCCGACGACGGGATCGGCCAGCGGGTGTCGATGTCCGTCCCACTCGACGACGCGCTCGCGGCCGTGCTGCGCGCGCGGCGCGTGCACACGCTTCGGCTCGAGGTCGCCGACGACGACGCCGAGCACGGGCTCTGCCTCTACGGAGAGGCGACCGGTGCGGAGATGCTCGCGCCGGCCGTCGCGTCCGAGCTTCCGGGCCGCGTCGAGCTCGTGTTCACACGGACGGCCCCATTTCGTCCTTGACGCGCGGGGCCCCGCGCGCTGCGATTTGCGCTCCGATGCCCAACGACGAACGCCCCCCCGGCGCGCCGCCGCGCTTCTCGCGCGAGCCGACCGATGCCGAGCTCGCCGCAGCGCGTCGGAGCCTCGAGCCCGAGAGCGGCGGCTCGGCGGAGTTCAACCGCGTCGAGGGCGAAGAAGACCTCCACGAGGTCCAGCCCGACCTGCCCGACCTGCGCGCCGAGCTCGACGAGGCCGAGCGCGGCGGCCGCTACCAGGACGGGCCGATCCTCGGCGCCGGCGGCATGGGCGAGGTGCGCCTGCGCAAGGACCGCCGCATCGGCCGCAGCATCGCCGCCAAGATCATGCACAGCCACGTCGAGACCGCCGAGACGCGGCAGCGCTTTCTCCGCGAAGGCCGCGTGCAGGGCCAGCTCGAGCATCCGGCGATCGTCCCCGTCTACGACATGGGCGTCGACGAGAACGGGCGCCTCTTCTTCACGATGAAGCGCGTCCGCGGGCAGACGCTCGCGCGCATCCTGTTCGGCCTCGCGAGCGCCGACGAGGAGTACACCAAGCGCTTCACGCGGCGGCGCATCCTCGCGGCGTTCCTGCAGGTCTGCCGCGCCGTGCACTACGCGCACGTCCACGGCGTGCTGCACCGCGACCTCAAGCCGTCGAACGTGATGATCGGCGACTACGGCGAGGTCTACGTGCTCGACTGGGGCCTGGCGCGCTCGCTCGAGCTGCGCCCCGAGAAGACCGGCGCCGCCGACAAGGCGCGCCACTCGATCGTGGCGGCCGATCCGACGCGCCTCCGCATGTACAAGCCGAACATCACCAAGCCGGGCAACCTCATCGGCACGCTCGCGTACATGTCGCCCGAGCAGGCGCGCACCGAGCCGCTCGACGCGCGCGCCGACGTCTACTCCCTCGGCGTCATCCTCTTCGAGATCCTCGCGCTGCGGCGCTTCCGCGACGACTCGAGCTACCTGCGCGTGATCGCGATGATCGTCGACGGCATCGTCGCGCGGCCGAGCGATCACGTCGACGTCGACCCGCGCCTCGACGAGATCTGCGTGAAGGCGACGGCCGTCGAGCGCGAAGATCGCTACGACACCGCCCTCGAGGTCGCCGAGGAGATCGAGCGCTGGCTCGACGGTGCGCGCGACGCCGAGTCGCAGAAGCGCTCGGCCGCCGCCGCCGTGAAGGGCGCCAAGGAGCGGCTCGCGTCGGCCGATCCCGAAGCGTCGGGCGCAGCGCTCCACGATCTCTTGCGCGCGGTGACGCTCGACCCCGACAACCGCGAGGCGCCCAAGCTGCTCGTCGAGGCGCTCGAAGCGCCCGGAGCGGCGCTACCGAAGGAGGTCGACGCCGAGGTCGCCGCGCGACGCGCCGCGCGCCCGAACGTGGGCGCGTTCATCTCGGTGGCCGCCGTCCTCACGCTCGCGATGGCGCCGCTCCTCTGGGTGTTCGGCGTCCAGCACCTCGGCGTGCTCGGCCCGGTGCTCGCGCTCTCCATCGTGACGCTCGGCCTCTTGCTCTACGCGCGCAGCGTCCACGCCGCGCAGCAGATCAAGCTCGACGAGAACGACCGGCGCCTCGCGGTGCAGGCCTATCACCTGCGACGCCTGTTCCCCGGCGCGATCGACGAAGGCAAGCGGGACCGCATGTCGAACGGCTGAAGGGCGCTTCACCGCGACGCGAGCGGCTTGCGCATCACGGCGAACTCGAGGTCCGGCCGCTTCGGCACGCCGGCGCGCGGCTCGCCGTAGGGAAACGGCTCGCGATCGCCGGTGCGCACGTACCCGAGCCGCTCGTACCAGCCGATGAGCGCGTCGCGGAGGCTGATCACGCGCAGACGCATCTCGGGCCGGCCGAGGTCCTCGCGCGCGACGCGCTCCGCCTCGGCCACGAGCGCGCGCCCGACGCCGCCCGCTTGCAGCGCCGGCCGCACCGAGAGCATGCCGAGATAGGCGCAGCCCGGCTCTTCGCGCAGCAGCACGCAGCCGACGAGGTCGCTCCCGCGATGGGCGAGCAAGAGGCGCGTCGCGGGCCCGCGGACGAGCGAGGTCAGCTCCTCGGGATCGGTGCGCTGCCCGTCGAGGAAGTCGGCCTCGGTCGTCCAGCCCGCGCGGCTCGCATCACCGCGGTACGCGCTCTCCACGAGCGCGTGGAGAGCGGGCACGTCGGCCTCGATCGCGCGCCGGAAGGCCAGCGTCGTCATCGAGCGCGCTCGTCAGTCGCCGATGGCGACGCCGAGCTTGTGGCGCAGCGTCAGGTAGCTCTCGCTCACCGAGTAGAGCGTGAGCTCCTTCAGGCGGTCCTTCTGCGGGACCGCCGACGCCTCGTCGGGGCTCGCGCGGAGCAGCGCCGAGGCGATCTCGAGATCGTTCGCGAGGATGAAGCCCACGCGATCGGCCGTGAGATCGACCGCCGCCGTCCACTTCTTCAGGTCGAGCTCGGGCGCCGCCTGGAGCAAGCGATTGACGTGGCTGCGCAGCTGATCCTGCTGCGGGCCCGGCAGGTGCTGCTTGAACGCCGCCTGGTGCTCGTTCACCGCGCCCGCGAGATCGCCGGGGATCGGGAACGCCGGAACGACGCTCTTGATGGCCGCGAGCAGCCACGCGCGCAGGCCCGAGCCCGTCGGCACGAGGTGCCGCAGGTAGAGGCCGCCGCGCATGTACGTGAGGTGACGTCCAGCGACGAACGCGAGCGCCTGCGGCGGGCCACCCTGCTGCGCGCCGCGGCCGAGGCCGATCGAGGGCGGTGCCGCGAACACGAACGAGAGGCCGCCCGGATCGTCGTTGCGGTAGTACATCGGCGGCAGCGTGATGCGCGTCGCCGCGCCGGCGTACCAGAGCGTGCGCGCCATGTCGGCCGCGTCGCGCTCGGCATCGCGCGGCTTCTCGCGATCGAGCTTGAACGCCGAGAGCGGCTGCGCGCGCACGGCGATCACCGCCGGAGCGATGGTCGTGAAGATGTCGGTGAGCAGCGGATCCTGGGTCGGGTGCTGCACGTGCTTGACCCAGAGGTCCTCGGTCAGCTCGGCCTTCACCGCCGCGGGCGCGCGCTTCTTGTGCTTCTTGAAGAAGGCCTCCTCGTCGGGCTCGGCGTTCTTCAGCACGGTGAGCGTCTGACAGACGCACCAGCTCTCGTCGGGCTTCTTGGCCTCGGTGTAGAGCTTGCGGAGCGCCTGATAGCTCTCCATGCGGTACGGGCTCATCTCGAGCAGCTCGTGGTGCACGCGCACCGCGCTCTGGAAGTACTTCTTCGGCTCGGCCGAGAAGATCTCCGCGAGCTGCTCGGCGCGCCGGCGGTTCTCCGGATCGAGCTTCTGCGCCTTCTCGAACGCCTCGACGGCATCGCTCGGCTTGTTCAGGCGGTGCTTGAGCACCTCGGCGAGAGAGTCGTAGAGGTGCGCGACGTCCTTCGGGGCCGGCGCCTCGGCGTCCTTGAGGCCCTCCATCCGCTTGATGCGATCGCGGTACGCCTTCTCGAGGCGCGGCCAGTCGGCCTTGGACGTGAGCGCGGCGACGAGGCCGTCGAAGGCCTTGCCGAGCGAGGGCAGCATGTCGAGCGCCTGCTCGTAGTAGTCGGCCGCCTCGTCGAGACGACCGAGCTCGAGGTGCGAGATGGCCGCCGCGGTGTTGTAGTACTTGCCGAGCTGCACCCGATCGCTGACGAGCTCGGCGATGCGCAGGATGACCTCGACGAGCTTGCTCCAGTCCTTCGTCTCCGAATAGACGGCCATCAGCTTCGTGAGCAGGTTGCGGTCGTCGGCCTTGATCTCGAGCGCCGCGACGTAGGCCTTCCCGGCCCGCGCCTTGTCGGCGATCTTGCCGAGCAGCACGTCGCCCTGCTCGACGAGCAGCTTCACGCGCTCGTCGTCGGGCGCGACGTCGATCCGGCGCTTGAGCGTGCTGACGACCTTCTCCCAGTCGCTCTTGGCCTCGTAGACGAGCTTGAGCGCGTGGAGCGGCTCGGCCTGGCCGGGCAGGAGCTGCGCCGCCTCTTCGAGCGAGGTGCGCGCCTCGTCGAGCTGGCTCGAGCGCCGGAGCGCCTCGCCCACGCGGTACACGATGCGACCCCGATCGGTCCCGACGAGGTCCTTGCCGACCGTCTTCAGGATGTCGCGGTACATCTCGGCCGCCTCGTCGGCGGCGCCCGACTCGAACGTCACGTCGGCCAGGCGCTCGAGCACCTCGCGATCCTCGGGCGCGAACGCCTTCGCGTTCAGGTACGCGCGCTGCGCCTTGTCGAAGCCGCCGATCTTGCGGAACGCGTCGCCCGTGCGGAGCGAGACCTCGCGTGCCTCTTCCTTCGTCATCTCGCTCGTGCGCGCGAGCAGCGGCTCGTAGCTCTTGGCCGCCGCCTCGAACTCGCCGGCCTCGAACGCGATGTCGCCGAGACCGCGCGCCGCCGGCGTGCTCGTCGGATCGAGATCGATCGCCTTGCGGAACGCGTCGCGCGCCGCCGGGATGTCCTTCAGGCGCTCGCGCCGGATGGCGCCGAGCTCGGCGTAGAGCTTGGCCTTGCTGGTCGAGCCCGTCGTGACCTCGATCTCGCGGACCAGGAGCTCCGCCGCGCCGTGCGCATCGCCACGGCCCGAGTAGATCGAGCGGAGCGCCGAGGCCGCCGCCACGTCGTCCTTGTTCGCGTCGAGGGCGGCCTTGTACTGCGCGATCGCGCCGTCCTTGTCGCCCGAGTCCTCGAGCATGCGGCCGACGCGCACGAGCAGCTCGGCCTTCTTCTTCGTGTCGCTCTCGCTCTCGGCGAGCTTGCGCACCGAGTCGATGGCCGCCTTCGCGTCGCCCGACTGGTGCTGCAGGCGCGCGAGCAGCTCGAGCGCCTCGGCGTTCTTCGGGTCGACGCCGATCACGCGCTCGGCGACCTGCATCGCGCGCTGCGGCGAGCCCACGTCCACGGTCAGGACGCGCGCCGACTGGAGGAGCAGCGCGATCTTGCGCTTCTCGTCGGCCGAGCCCAGCGCGTGGCGCTCGAGCGTCTTGGCGAGGTCGTCGAAGCGCTGGAGCTTGCGATAGAGGTGCGCGAGCTGCGTGTTGGCGCCCTCGTGGCCGGGCTCGATCGAGACGATCTCCTCGAAGGTCTCGGCCGCGCGCTTGTGGTCGACGAACTCCTCCTCGAGGATTCCGCCGATGCGCTCGAGGATGCTGATGCGCTGCCGCGGCGTGGCCACGGTCTCGAGCTGCGCACGCAGGTTCTGGAGCAGCTCGTCGTACTTGCCCTTCTGCGAGTAGATGCGCTCGAGGCCCTTGAGCGCCGCGAGGTTCTTCGGCTCTTCGGCCAGCACGGCCTCGTACTCGGCGAGGGCCTTGTCCGGATCGGAGAGACGGTCCTCGTAGAGCTCGGCGATCGCCGAGAGCGTCTCGACCCGCGCCGCGCCGCGCTGGCTCGAGGCCTTCTTCTCGAGGAGCTTGGCGAGCTCCGGCCACTGCTTCTTCTCGGCGTAGATCGTCTCGAGCGCGTCGGACGCCTTCGGGTGCGCCGGATCGGCCGCGAGCACCTGCTCGAACAGGTCCGCGGCGCGCGCGGCGTCGCCGAGCTTGCGGTGCACGATCTCGGCCGCCTCGGCCTTGAAGTCGCGCTGGCGCACCGGCGAGGTCGCGATCTCGGCGCGGCGCAGCAGGAGGCCGGCGAGCTCGGGGTAGCTCTGCGCCTTGCGGTAGAGCTCGACCGTCCCGTCGAGCGCCGCCTCGTTCTGCGGGTCGATCCCGAGGGCCTGCGAGTAGCAGGGCAGCGCGAAGTCGGGCCGGCCGAGGCGCTCGCCGTACCAGCGGCCCATGAGCACGAACATGTGCACCTTGCGCGTCGGATCGTCGGTCGCCGCGGCGGCCTCGTTGAGCGCCTGGATCGCCTCGTTCCAGCGCTCGTTGTTGCCCTGCGCCAGGCGCTCGATCTCGCGCGCCGTCTCGTCCTTCGGGTCCTCGGTGAGGGCCTGCGTCCAGGCCACGAAGGCGTTGCCCGGATCCTTGAGGCCGTGCTCGTAGGTCTCGGCGATCTCGCGCAGGATGACGGCGCGGTCGTGCGGCATCTCCTCGCGGTCGGCCTTCTCGAGCAGGAGCTCGACGAGGCCCTCCGCGTCGCCGCTGCGGCGCTTGAGCTCCTCGAGCCCGATGCGCGCGATGTCGTCCTCGCCGTCGATCTCGAGGATCTCGCGGTAGGCCTCCTCGGCGCCCTTGTCGTCCTTCGCGTCGTTCTCGAGCACGCGCGCGGCGCGGAACAGGAGCGACTTCTTCGCTTCCTTGTCGTCGGCGAGGCCGGCGATCTCGCGGAACTTCTCGGCGAGCTTGCCCCACTCCTCGGCCGGGTCGGCGATCTTCTCGAGGGCGGCGGCGAGCTCCTCGTTCGCGGGCTCGGCCATGAGCGCATCGACGCCACGGTCGAACGCGGTCTGATCGAGCGCCTCTTTCTTGCGGGCCTCGGGCGGGATCGACGCGCGGCCGATCGACTCGATCGCCTCGCGCAGCTCGGCGGCCGTCTGGTAGCGGGCCGAGGGGCTCTTCTCGAGCGCCTTGAGGACGATCGCGTCGACCTCCTTGCTCACCCAGCCGCGCGGCGCGACGCCGCTCGGCGCGTCGACGTCCTTCGTGAGCTGCTGCGCGATCACCTCGATGGCCGAGCCCGCGAAGAGCGGCTTGCCGGTGAGCAGCTCGAACATCAGCGTGCCGACCGCGTACACGTCCGAGGACGCCGTCGCTTGCCCCGCCTTGGCCTGCTCGGGCGCGAACGCCTTGGCGCTGCCGGCCACCGGCACCACGCCGCTCTCGGCCGCGCTCGCCACCGGACGGCGCACGAGCAGGCGATCGGCGCCCGCGTCGACGAGCACGCCCGTCGGCTCGTTCGTCATCTTCCCTTCCGCCGTCGGGCGGACGATGAAGACGTTCTCCATCTTCACGTTGCCGTGGGCGAGGCCGCGCGCGTGCAGTGCCTCGAGCGCCTGCAGCACGCCGCGCACGATCGGGCGCGCCTCGTTGAAGTGCATCGGGCCCGTGCGGGCGATGCGGGCGCCGAGCGCCTGGCCCTCGACGAAGCGCGTGGCCGCCCAGGGACGGCCGTCCTCGAGCCGGCCCACCGCGACCACGCGGCCGAGCGTTCCTTCGTCGATGCGAGCGATCGCGCGCATCGACGTGGCCCAGCGCTGCGCCGACGCCGCGTCGCGGCCATGCGCGGTGCGCACGACCTTCAGCGCGACCTTCTCGTTCTTCCCGTCCGCGAGCGCGCCCTCGGCGAGGTACACGACGCCCGTGCCACCTTCGCCGATCTTCTTCTGGATCTTGAAGGGCCCGACGGCCGTTCCTGCGGCGAGCTCTTCCGAGCGCGCGAACAGGTCGATGTCCGCCTTCACGCCCTTCTTCGAGAACGCCATCGCGTCGGCGAGCGCGACGAGCGCGTCGTCCGCCAGGCAGCGCTCGACGAGGGCCCGCGCGAACGCGCCTTTGCCCGTCGTGCCGCCGACTGCGTCCGGAGAGAGCCCGAGCAGATCGCTCGCGAGAGCTTTCATGTCGTCGAGCTCGAAGAGGCGCTCCAGCTCTCCACGAAGGATGTCGGTCGTCGTCATGGCGGTTCGCGTCCGTGCCCCGTGATAAGGGATCGAAAGGACACCCGAAAACGCGCGGGTGACCCCGGGGGGAGCGAATCCTACACGTGCGCCGGGGCCCTGGAAAGACTTGGGCGACCGTCCCGTCGGGGAGGTCGCCCAGGCTCGGTCACCGGGGAAAAGAGGCCCGACTACAGGCGGAAGCCGAGATCGAAGAGGTGCATCACGTTCATGCGCGTCGGATCCCACTCCGCCGTGTAGCTGATCGTGACCCAGCCGAACTGCAGGTTGAGGATCGCGAGCGGCCGCACGACCCACTGCTGGTGCTCGGTGCTGGCGATGCGGATCGCGCCCATGTCGATGAGCGCCACGCGCGACGTGTCGCGCACGCTCGAGACCGACGCGCCGAGGCCGAGCTCGAAGTGGAAGCCGAAGCCGCCGCCGAGCGTGACGAGCTGACGCCAGCCCGCGTAGGCATCACCGCGCATGCGATCGGTGAGCGACGAGAGCGTGGAGGTGCCCGTCGGGTCGTCCGTGCGGAGCAGGTAGTGGAAGCGACCGCTCAGCACGAAGGCATCGAGCGCGGTCATGCCGACCTGCAGGTAGCCGCCCCAGACCCAGCCCGGATCTTCGAACGCCGTCGCGATGCCGATGCCGAAGAACGCGCTGACGCGGCCGCCGTAGCCCTCGGGGTGCTCGACGCGGGAGACGAGGTCGGCGAGCGCCGGCGTGCCCGAGCCGAGGTAGACGATCTGGTCCATCCCCGCGAAGGCGATCGAGACCGCCGCGACGACGCGGCCTTCACAGTCGAGGATCGGCCCGCCGGAGCTGCCGCCGTCGAGCGCGATGTCGGTCTGGATCGCGCGGTCGCCGACCGCGCTGACGACGCCCGCCGCGACCGCCCAGTCGAAGAGGCCCTGCGTCTGCGGGCCACCCATCACGCGGTGGCGGCTGCCGACGAGCGAGTGCGCGAGCGCGACGACGGGCATGCCGACCCGCACCTCGTCCCAGCTCGTGAGACCGAGGGGCGAGGCGGGGAGCGGCGAGGTGAGCTCGAGCATCGCGAGGTCGTCGTCGCTCGCCGTGTTGATCACGTGCGCGTTGCGCGCGTTGCCGTCCGGGTCGACGACGCGCACGTCGTGGCCATCGCGCACGAGACGGAACGACGTGATCACGTGGCTCGCGTCGACGACGAGGAAGCCCGAGCCCACGCGCGTGCCCGACTCGACCCGCACCACCGAGCCACGCGCGCTCGCGTACACGTTCTCGGCGCAGCTGCCCTCGCTCGGCGCCTCGATGGCGACGCTCGTCTGCATCGCCTCGGGCGGCGGCGCGGCCAGACGCTCTTCGGTCACCGCGGCCTCGCCGACGGGTGGAGCGTCGGCCAGCACGTCCTGCGCGAGCGCGCCAGACGCGGCCAGAGGAATGGAGCAGAGCGCGAGCGCGAGTGAGAGCGAAAAGCGATGCGTCATGGTCAGCCCTTCGTGTGGATCGGCGCGAACGTTACTCCCGACCCTCCCTGAGTACGAGCCGCGGGCGAGGTCGGACGAGCGAGACCGTGTGCGTCACGAGCTACGCACCGAGCGCCGCGCTGCAACGCGCCCGAGGCAGCGCCCGCGGCGCGAGCGCGCGCGCGACGCGCGATGGCGTTCAGCTCGAGCTCAGGAGGCCGCGCAGCGCCTCGGGCGCGACCTCGTAGGGCGTATTGCAGTAGTCGCAGGTGATGAAGAGCGGCTCGGCAGCGCGCATCATGTCCTCGAGATCGGCGCGGCCCACCGTCGCGAGGCTCGCCAGGACGCGCTCGCTCGAGCACCCACAGCGATACGCGAGCTCGTGCTCCTGCGTCTCCGTGTACGGCATGCCGTACAGGATCTCGGAGAGCATCGTGCGCGGATCGCCGGCGTATTGCGTGAGCACTCTGCCGAGATCGGCGAAGTCGTTGCGGAGGCGCTCGTACATCACGGCGAGCGGCGGATCGGTGCACTCGGGGAGCAGCTGCACGACGTAGCCGCCCGCGATCGCGATGCCGGCGTCGCTCGTGACGGCACAGACGCCGATGGCGGAGGTGACCTGCTCGGACTCGAGCATGTAGTTCATCAGCGCGCCCGAGACGCCGTGCTCGCGGCTCACCTCGACCACGCCCTGGTGGATCGAGCCGTTGGGAAGCGAGCGCATCATCTGCATGAGCGCGCCCTCGCCGAACACGAGCTCGGCGTGGCTCGGCTTCACGAGGCCGCGCGTGGCGCCGTCGGGATAGGCGTCGGCCACGACGAGGCTCTTCTGGTCGGTCCCGCGCACGATGCCCTGCACGCGATACGCGGGCGCCATCGTGAGGCGCACGAGCAGCGTGCCCGTGACGAGGTCCGCGACGTGCTCGGCCGTCTTCCCCTTCGCGCCCTGGGCGGCGATCACGCCCCGCGCGCTCTCGGTCGCGCGGATCGCGATGACCCGGAACGCGCCGTCGTTCGAGACGGCCGTGACCGCGTGGTCTCCCTGACGAATGGCAGCGGGCTCGCTCATGAGCCCGTATCGATGGACCTTCGCGCCTCGCCTCGCAAGCCCCTCGTTCGTCCGGCCCTTTCGCCACGCGAGGTGTCCCGACACGCATTCGCGGGAATTTTGAGGGTGCCCGACCGGCTCTGCCACGATCGCACGAGCAACATGACCAGCAATGCAGTGCCCGACTCGGAGTCACCGAACGGGAGCGCGGCCGGCGCGCGGAGGATGAGCGGCGGAGAGGTGGGCCGGCCGTGACGGAACTGCCGACACGTCTTCGTCTCGGCGACATGCTCGTCGCCGCCGGCATCATCACCACGGCCGAGCTCGACGAGGCGCTCGCCGCCCAGAAGGGCTCGGGCCGGCGCCTCGGTGAGGTCCTGGTCTCGCTCGGCAAGGTGAGCGAGCACCAGCTCGCGCAGGTGCTCAGCAACCAGCTCTCGATCCCGTGGGTGAACCTGCACCACGTGGACTTCTCGCGCGAGCTCTTGAACCTGATCCCGGGCGAGCTCGCCGAGCGCGCGGCGGTGGTGCCGGTCTACGTGCGCAAGATCCGCCACCACGGCGACACGCTCTTCGTCGCGACCGACGATCCCCTGAACGAGGCCTCGCTCGCGCTCGTCAGCACGCACGTGGGCATGCCCGTCAAGCCGATGGTGGCCGGCTCGACCGACGTGCGCGACGCGGTCCGCGCCTACTACGGCCGCGAGCTGCCGGGGCCCACGGCGCGCGTGGAGAAGAAGAAGGCGCTGATCCCGTCGATCCCGCCGGCCGAAGAGCCGGAGCTGGTCGTCGAGGCGAGCGAGCCGGAGATCCTGGTCTCGATCCAGCCGCCCGCGCCGGGCTCCGAGCCGCCCGAGGCCGAGCCGGTGCCCGCCGCGGCGCCGCTGCCGGCCGCGCCGAGCGAGGAAGAAGCGCCCAAGCCGCGCCGCCGCCGCGGCCCCAAGATGCTGACGCTCACGCTCCTCGATGGAACGAAGGTGCGCCTGCCCGCGCCCGAGACCGAGCAGAGCGACGAGGCCGATGCGCAGCTCACGACGCGGGATCTGATCGCGGCGCTGCGCGCGCGCGTGCAGGGCAAGGACGTCTCGCGCGTGCTCCCCGACGGCCACTGGGAGTCGATGTTCGCGGCCCTCCTCACGCTCTTGATGCGCAAGGGCCTCGTCGCCGACTGGGAGTTCGTCGAAGAGTGGAACAAGCACCGCGTGCGCAAGTGACCCGGGTGAGGTCATGAGCCGGGTCTTCGTCACGCGTCGTCTTCCGCTCGACCCCGTCGAGGTGCTCGGGCGTGCGCACGAGGCGATCGTCTTCGGCGAGGACCGCCCGCCCACGCGCGACGAGATCGCGAACGGCGCGCGCGGCGCGAAGGCGATCGTGTCGCTCGTCACCGATCGGATCGATGCGACGCTGCTCGATCGACTGCCGGACCTCGCGATCGTGGCGCAGATGGCGGTCGGCTTCGACAACGTCGACGTGGACGCGTGCCGCGCGCGCGGGATCTTCGTGACGCACACGCCGGACACGCTGACCGAGTCCACGGCCGAGCTCGCGTTCGGCCTGATGCTGGCGGTGGCGCGCCGCTTCCACGAGGGAGAGGCCATGCTGCGGAGCGGCGGCTTCCACGGCTGGTCGCCGACGATGCTGCTCGGCACCGAGCTCGACGGAAAGACGCTCGGCGTCGTGGGCTATGGCCGCATCGGTCGCGCGATCGCCAAGCGCGCGGCCGCCTTCGGCATGCGGGTGATCGCGGCCGAGCGCGGCGATCAGCCGTTCTCGCCCGATGGGATCGCGACGCATGCGCCGCTCTCGCGCCTGCTCGAGGAGAGCGACGTCGTGACGCTCCACTGCCCGGGCTCGCCGGCGACGCGCCACTTGATCGGCGACGCGCAGCTCGCCCGCATGAAGCCGAGCGCGATCCTGATCAACACCTCGCGCGGGACGGTCGTCGAGGAGGCGGCGCTCGTGCGCGCGCTCGAGCGCGGCGTGATCGCGGGCGCGGGCCTCGACGTGTACGAGGACGAGCCGCGCGTGCACCCGGGCCTCATCGGCCGATCGAACGTGATCCTCTTGCCGCATCTCGGGAGCGCCACGCTCGAGGCTCGCTCGCGCATGGCGTGCATGGCGCTCACGGACGCCGCGCGCGTGCTCGACGGAAAGCCGCCGCTCCACCTCGTGCCGAGCTGGAACGAGACGCCGCGGTGAGGCGCGCCGGCCGACGCCTTCCGGTGCTCGAGCCACCCTCGGTGACCGACTTCGCGCAGAGCGAGCGCGCGGTGAAGCTCGCGCTCGTGAGCGGCCGCGGTCACCTCGAGCGCGTCGTCGAGGCGGTGAAGGCCGCGAAGGTGAGCGTGTGGATCGCGACCGCGAACGTGAAGGAGATGTTGGTCGAGCGAAGCCGCGTCGGCCGGCGGTCGATCTTCGGCAGCGTGCTCGAGGTGCTCGACGAGCTCGCCGTCGCCGGCGTCGAGCTACGTCTGCTGCACGCCGAGCTCCCCTCGCGCCCCTTTCGCGACGAGCTCGAGAAGCACCCGCGCCTCTTCCGCGGGGCCCTGCAGATCCGGATGTGCCCGCGCATCCACCTCAAGACCGTGATCGTCGACGGCCGCTGGCTCTACCTAAGCAGCGCGAACTGGACCGGCGCCGGCCTCGGCGCCAAGAGCGAGCGCAACCGCAACTTCGAGCTCGGCATCGTCACCGAGGACGAAGCGATGCTCGACGACGTCCAGAGCCTCTACCAACACCTCTGGACCGGCGGGGAGTGCGCGCGCTGCGGGCGGCGCGAGCTCTGCGAAGCCCCGCTCGCGTGAAGAGCGGGCCGGCGCTCACCGCCGCCGGCCGCCGCTCATGCGGCTCTTCTTCGCGGGGCCCGCGGCCTTCTTCGGCACGACGTCGCTGTTCCGGTCGGCGCGGCCCTCGAGCTTCTTGATGCGATCGCGGATCTCGGCGGCCTTCTCGAACTCGAGCGCTTCGGCGGCGACGAGCATCTCGCTCCGGAGCTCCTCGATGCGGTCCTCGAGCTCGGCCGCGCTGAGGCCCTCGAGGTCGGCGCTCGCGCCGCCGCGGCCGGGGATCGGCGACCAGTCGCTCGTGCCGCTCGCGGCCCCCAGCTCGGCCATGCGGCGCGTCGTCGACTCGGGCGTGATGCCGTGCTCCTCGTTGTACTTCGCCTGCAGCGCGCGGCGCCGCTCGGTCTCGTCGATCGCGAGCTTCATCGCGTCGGTGATCTTGTCGGCGTACATGATGACCTCGCCGTTCACGTTTCGAGCGGCGCGGCCGATCGTCTGGATGAGCGAGCGCGGCGAGCGCAGGAAGCCCTCCTTGTCGGCGTCGAGGATGCCGACGAGCGACACCTCCGGCAGATCGAGGCCCTCGCGCAAGAGGTTGATGCCGACGAGCACGTCGAACTCGCCCTTGCGCAGGTCGCGCAGGATCTCGATGCGCTCGAGCGTGTCCACGTCGCTGTGGAGGTAGCGCACCTTCACGCCGAGCTCCGCGTAGTACTCGGTCAGATCCTCGGCCATGCGCTTGGTCAGCGTCGTCACCAGCACGCGCTCGTTCTTCTTCACGCGCGTGCGGATCTCGCCGAGCAGATCGTCGACTTGCGTCCCGACGGGCTTCACGTGGATCTTCGGATCGAGCAGGCCCGTCGGGCGGATCACCTGCTCGACGACCTCGCCCTGCGTCTGCTCGAGCTCGAACTCGGCCGGCGTGGCCGAGACGAAGATCGTCTGCCCGACGCGCTCCCAGAACTCTTCGAACTTGAGCGGCCGGTTGTCGAGCGCGCTCGGCAGTCGGAAACCGTGCTCGACGAGGATCTCCTTGCGCGCCCGATCACCGCGATACATCGCCGCGATCTGCGGCACCGTCTGGTGCGACTCGTCGAGGACGAGGAGGAAGTCCTTCGGGAAGTAGTCGACGAGCACGGGCGGCGCATCGCCCGCGCTGCGCCCGCTGAAGTGGCGCGAGTAGTTCTCGATGCCGTGGCAGAACCCCGTCTGCTCCAGCATCTCGAGGTCGTACATCGTGCGCTGCTCGAGGCGCTGCTTCTCCACGAGCTTCATCTCGCTCGAGAGCTTCTCGAGCCGCTCGCGCAGCTCCTCCTTGATGCTCTCGCCCGCGCGCCGGCGCATCTCCTCGGGCGTCACGTAGTGCGAGCCCGGGTAGATCGCGTAGCTCGGCAGATCGCGCAGCACCTTGCCGCGCAGCGGATCGATCTCGCTGATGCGGTCGATCTCGTCGCCGAAGAACTCGATGCGGACGGCCTTGTCTTCCTCGCCGACCGGGAAGACCTCGACCACGTCGCCGCGCACGCGGAACGTGCCGCGGTGGAAGTCGACGTCGTTGCGGTCGTATTGGATCTCGACGAGCTCGCGCAGCAGCTCGTCGCGGCGGAAGGCCTCGCCGCGCTTGAGGATGATGAGCATCTCGGCGTACGCGTCACGCGAGCCGATGCCGTAGATGCACGAGACGCTCGCGACGATGATCACGTCGCGACGCGAGAGGAGCGAGCGCGTCGCCGAGTGGCGCATGCGATCGATCTTCTCGTTCACGATCGCGTCCTTCTCGATGTACGTGTCGCTCGAAGGGACGTAGGCCTCGGGCTGGTAGTAGTCGTAGTAGCTGACGAAGTACTCGACCGCGTTGTCGGGGAAGAGCGACTTGAGCTCCTCGTAGAGCTGCGCGGCCAGCGTCTTGTTCGGCGCGATGACGAGCGTCGGGCGCTGCGTGTTGGCGATCGTGTTGGCGATCGTGAAGGTCTTGCCGCTGCCCGTGATGCCGAGCAGCACCTGCCGCAGCTCGCCCTTCTCGATGCCCTTCGTCAGCGCCGCGATCGCCTTCGGCTGATCGCCCTTCGGGGTCATCGTGGACGAGAGAACGAAGCGCTCGGTCGAGGCCATGCGGGAGGTATAGCCGCCCGTACCCGTCAGCAGACTGTCATGTTAGGGCGTTCGGGGCTCAACCCTCCGTATCGATGAGAGAAACTCCCTCAGTCCGGATCCGGGATCCCGAGGCGCTCGGCGATCTGACGCGCCACGAAGCGCGCCCCCTCGTCGGTCGGGAGCGCGGGGACGACCACGTGACCCGGGTCGTCGGGTGTGTCGGCGATCACGTCGAAGACGGGCCGCCCACCCGTCACGCCGCGGCGGCTGCGCACGTGCAGCGCGCGGATGGCGCCGCTCGCGGTGCGAGCGCTCCCGAGCCACGGAAGCGGGCCCGGCCGGACGAGCACGAGCTCGTCGTCCACGCGAACACGCGTGGAGTTGACGAGCTCGAAGAGCACGGCCGCCACCGCCAGGAAGCCGGGCGCGGCGAAGAGGCTCCCGAAGATCCATCCCATCAGCGGCAGCGGCGTCGCGGAGCGCACCATCGACGTCACGACGAGCGCGCTCCAGGACCCGATCAGCGTGGCGAAGAGCACGTGCAGGACCGACCGCCAGCTGCGCCAGGTGCGCCGGAGCTCGAGCGGCTCGCGCCGGGTCGCACCCGCGTCGCGATATCCGCGCGTGCTCGGTGCATCGGTGCGCGTCGGCAGGATGCGATAGCCGCGCGGTGGCACGAGCTCGCGCCGGCGCCGCGCCTGCGCCTGCGGCGTCCGCACTTGGTCGTGGAAGTCGAACACCGACGCGCAGGGGCGGCACTTGGCGAGCTTCGTCGAGAGATCGACGTCGTCGATCGGAACCACCCGCGCGCAGACTGGGCAGACGATCGTCGCCACGCGTGAAGTGTGGTGCGAGACGGGCGACGAGGCGAGCGCCGTACACGGTCGCGCACGAGCGGAAAGAGATCTCCGCATCCCGCGCTCCGAGACGGAACGAGAAAGGCCCCGACTCTCTCGAGTCGAGGCCTCCTCGGTCGCGCGATGCGATCCCTAGCGCGTCAGCTGCAGCCCATCGAGTTGCCGCAGTTCAGGCACTTGTAGCAAGCGCCGTTGCGGACCGTGATGTGGCCACAGCCGTCGCACATGGGCGCATCGCCCATCATGTCGCCGAGCTGCTGATCGAGAACGCTGCCGCTCTTCTTGTCGGTGGCCGCCTTGGCGTCACCGCGGCCGTCGTACGAGAAGGTGACCTGCTCGGTCTGCTTGTAGCCCTCGGGCGGCAGGGACTGCGTGCCACCGCTCGGCATCTTGTTCACCGCGTCGGCATCCGTCGGGTTCGACAGCTCGAGCTGCACTTCCTCCGGCGGCACCTGCGCGAAGTCGTAGCGCTTGAGGTACTCGACCCCGAGCACGCGGAACACGTAGTCGATGATGCTGGTCGCGAACTTCACGTTCGGGTGCCCCTCGACCGGGCCGCCCGGCTCGAAGCGCGTGAACGTGAACTGGTCCACGTAGGCCGAGAGCGGCACGCCGTGCTGCAGGCCCATCGAGACCGCGATCGCGAAGCAGTTCATCAGCGAGCGGAAGGCGGCGCCTTCCTTGTGCATGTCGACGAAGATCTCGCCGAGCGATCCGTCCTGGTAGTCGCCGGTGCGCAGGAAGATCTTGTGGCCCGCGACGCGCGCTTCCTGCGTGAAGCCCGAGCGACGCTTGGGCAGACGCACGCGCATGCTGGCCGGCGGGCGCGCGCCCTCGACCGTCTTCTGGCGCGCCTGCGCCGGGATGACCTCGGGGTTGATCACGTGCTCGCCGACGACCGGCGTCGCCGTCGCCGTCTTGCCGCCCGCGCTCGTCTTGGCCGCGAGCTTCTCGCTCTTCTCGGCCTTCTCCTCGTCGTCGCTCGCCGACGACGTGTTCAGCGGCTGGCTGGCCTTGCATCCGTCGCGGTAGAGCGCGACGGCCTTGAGGCCGAGCTTCCAGCCCTCGTAGTAGATGCGCTCGACGTCCTCGACGGTCGCATCGTTCGGCAGGTTCACGGTCTTGCTGATCGCGCCGCTGAGGAACGGCTGCGCGGCCGCCATCATGCGCACGTGCGCCATCGGCTCGATGAAGCGCTTGCCGTGCTTGCCGTTGCGGTTGGCGCAGTCGAACACCGCGTAGTGCTCCTGCTTGAGGTGCGGCGCGCCCTCGATCGTCATGCGACCGATGACCACGTCGTTCAGCTCGTCGAGCTGCTTGCCCGTCAGGCCGAAGTGCTTGAGCAGGTTGAAGCCCGGCTTGTTGTACGCCTCCGGCTTGATGCCGAGACGCTCGTAGGCCGTCGTGCCGATGACCCACGGGCCGAGGGCCATGCCGGCGTCGAACACGCCCGGGAGCGCCTTCTCCGCCTTCGCGAGCTCGCTCTCGGTGAGGCCCTTCTCGAGCAGCATCGCGCGCGAGAGATAGGGCGCCCCCGTGAACGTGTTCGTGCCGCTGACGAACGCGATGATGTCGGCGACCTGCGCCGGCGAGTACTTCAGGTTCGCGAGCGCCTGCGGGACGCTCTGGTTCACGATCTTGAAGTAGCCGCCGCCCGCGAGCTTCTTGAACTTCACGAGCGCGAAGTCGGGCTCGATGCCCGTCGTGTCGCAGTCCATGAGCAGGCCGATCGTTCCGGTCGGCGCGAGCACGGTCGACTGCGCGTTGCGGTAGCCGTACTTCTCGCCGAGCGCGACCGCGTCGTCCCAGTCCTGACGCGCCGCCGCGAGCACGTTGTCCGGCGCGCCCGAGTCGCCGCGGCCCGTCGTGCCCGGAAAGCCCGGCTTGTCGATCGTGTAGGCCATGTCGCGGTGCTTGTTCATCACGCGCAGGAAGGGCTGGCGGTTGCGCACGAAGCCCGGGAACGGGCCCTTCGTCGCCGCCATCTCCGCGCTCGTCTTGTACGCGTGACCCGTGAGGATCGACGTGAGCGCCGCGCACCACGCGCGACCCAGATCCGAGTCGTACGGGATGCCGAGGCGCATCAGGAGCGTGCCGAGGTTCGCGTAGCCGAGGCCGAGCGGGCGGTAGTCGTGGCTGTTCTTGGCGATCGTGCGCGTCGGGTACGACGAGTGATCGACGAGGATCTCCTGCGAGATGAACATCACGCGGATCGCGTGGCGGTAGCCGTCGACGTCGAAGTTGCCGTTCGCGTCGAGGAACTTCACCAGGTTGATCGACGAGAGGTTACAGGCCGTGTCGTCGAGGAACATGTACTCGCTGCACGGATTGCTCGCGTTGATGCGATCCGTGTTCGGGCACGTGTGCCAGCCGTTGATCGTGCTGTCGTACTGCACGCCCGGATCGGCGCAGCTCCACGCGCTCTCGGCGATCATGCGCCAGAGCTCGCGGGCCTTGTGCGTCTCCACGACCTCGCCGGTCGTGCGCATGATCGTCTGCCACTCGCCGTTCGTCTCGACGGCGCGCATGAACTCGTCCGACACGCGGACCGAGTTGTTCGAGTTCTGGCCCGAGACCGTGTGGTAGGCCTCGCCGTTGAAGTCGCTCGAGAAGCCCGCCTGGATGAGCGCCCGCGCCTTCTTCTCCTCGCGGACCTTCCACTGGATGAAGTCGACGATCTCCGGGTGGTCCATGTCGAGGCAGACCATCTTCGCGGCGCGCCGCGTGGTGCCGCCCGACTTCGTCGCGCCGGCCGCGCGATCGAGCACTTCGAGGAAGCTCATGAGGCCCGACGACGTGCCGCCGCCGCTCAGCTTCTCCTGGCGCGCACGCAGGCTCGAGAAGTTCGTGCCCGTGCCCGAGCCGTACTTGAACAGACGCGCCTCGGTCTTCACGAGGTCGTAGATGCTCATCAGGTCGTCGCCGACCGACTGGATGAAGCACGCCGAGCACTGCGGCTGCTGGTAGGCGTTCGCCGTCTCGAGGACGTCGTCCTTCTTCGGGTTGTAGGCCCAGTTGCCGCCCTGACCCTCGATGCCGTAGCGCTGGTAGAGGCCGAGGTTGAACCACACGGGCGAGTTGAACGCCGCCGTCTGCGTGATGAGGAGGTAGCTGAGCTCCGCCTCGAACGTGTCCGCGTCTTCCTTCGTCGCGAAGTAGCCGCCGAGCTGCTCACCCGCCTCGCGGATGGTCTTGGCCACGCGCACGACGAGCTGACGCGCGCCCGTCTCACCCTTCTTCTGGTCGCCCTTGACGCCCGCCTTGCGGAAGTACTTGGAGACCGCGATGTCGGTCGCGAGCTGCGACCACGACTCCGGAATCTCCGCGCCCCGCATCTCGAACACCACCGACCCGTCCGGGTTGGTGATGACACTGTCCCGCAGCTCGTAGCTGATCTCGTCGAGGGGATCGACGCCGACCCGCGTCGAGCGACGCTCGATCGTCAAGCCCTGCGCCTCGTCCAGCGAACGATGCTTGCCCTGTCCCTGTGCTTCCGCCCGATGCTCCACGACTCTCTCCATGCCACCCCCGCTACTGCTGCGCGTCTCGCTCCGGCTGACTACGGACACGGTTGCCTCCACGTCTCGGTGCCTGGCCCTCCCACGAGCCCAGGCACCTCGGTTTCGATTCTCTTGCCGAGCCCTCGGTCCGTCCGCCCCCGACTCGGGCGGGCACGCACGCAACCGAACGACTCTCCGGATTCCAGCCCTACGACATCAAGTGAAGAAGAAAGGCTTCCCTCGATCCCGGGGAACGCCCCCCGAGACCTGCTACTGACGGCGATTCTTTCTCGTCGCTCCCCGCCCTCGAAGTGCTGTCGCCTCGCCCGACCGCCCCAGACCTCTGACCTCGAGCCGACACGCGGTGGGAAGCTCTCCCCCACGTGTGCCGACGCGCGGCCTACTCCAAGTGAAAACACGACATGTAGGGAGACGACGCCGAACCGACCCCCTAGCGATTGAGGAAGGACCCCCTGGATAAAGAACGGCGACCCCTCGGTCAAACACTTTTCGGGGAGCCCTCGTCGATTTCCACAAAACATAGTGATTTCATGCGTATGGGATCGTAGCAGCCTGGATGCGAACGCGTCCGAAGCGGCGACGTATCACGAATGGATATGGTCGTGTCTTATGGCGTCACGCATGGTCATGACCACTACGACTAATGGGCGCCAGAGTCCAGAAAAGCGCAACGAATCGCGTTCAACCCTCAGGGTGGTCAAACTGCGGAAAGGCTCGCGCCGAGGGATCAACTCCGATCCAAGCCGGTGACGGATCCGTCTCGATCGCGCGAGATCACCCCGACGGATCGTCGCGGCAAGCCCGCGAGAACGCGGTTGCAGCGACGACGCCCCTCGAATAAAAGGGGGGCCGCTCAGCGCCGCCGCGCCTCGAGGGGACTGGCGCGCGCGAGGGTTCGGGGTCGAGCCGCGCGGATCCGCGCGAGAGGAGAAGAGATGGACCAGCAGCAGCAGATGTACGCCCAGCAGCAGCAGGGCATGCAGCCCGCGATGGGAGGAGCGCCCCAGTCGGCGGCCAGCATCCCGCACGAGATCACCCACGGCCCGTCGTTCGCGCTCCTCCGCGTCGACCTCCAGCCCGGTCAGCGCCTCGTGACCGAGGCGGGCTCGATGGTCGCGCGCAGCTCGCACCTGACGATGGACGTGAAGATGAGCACGAAGGAGTCGATGGGCTTCTTCAACATGATCTTCACGATCATGCTCGCCTTCGTCCGCAAGGTGCTCGGCGGCGAGAGCTTCTTCGTGAACCACTTCCACGGCGCGCAGCCGGGCAGCGTGTGGATCGCGCCGACGATGGCCGGCGAGATCACGCACCGCCGCATCAACCCCGGCGAGAAGCTCGTGCTCTCGGCGGGCGCCTACCTCGCGTCGGTCGGCGACATCGACGTGAAGATGAAGTTCGGCGGCCTCAAGTCGATGCTCGCGAAGGAGGGCGCCTTCCTTCTCGAGGTCACCGGCAACGGCGATCTCTGGTTCAACAGCTACGGCGGCACGACGGCGGTCGACATCAACGGGCCGTTCATGGTCGATAACGGCCACTTCGTCGCGTACGAGGGCCAGCTCAACTACAACCTCCGCTCGGCGGGCGGCGGCATGCTCGGCTTCCTCGCGGGTGGCGAAGGCCTCGTCTGCGAGTTCAACGGCCAGGGCAAGGTCTACATCCAGTCGCGCAACACGCAGTCGCTCATCGGCTGGCTGACGCCGATGCTTCCGCAGCGTTGAGAGAAGGACGGAGAACGAACATGCAGATCGACATCGGTTACCGTCCCGCTCACTCCATGGCCAAGGTCTCGCTCAACCACGGCGAGTCCATCATGGCCGAGTCCGGCGCCATGGTCGGCATGAGCACGAACGTGCAGATGCAGACGGGCATGAGCCAGAACTCCGGCGGCGGCCTGCTCGGCGGCCTGCTCGGCGGCCTCAAGCGCGCGCTCGCCGGCGAGAGCTGGTTCCGCAACACGTTCACCGCGGCGAACGGCCCCGGCGAGGTGCTCCTCGCGCACGCCGTCTGCGGCGACATGGTCGTGCTCGAGATGACGCAGCAGGGCTACATGCTCACGGCGAGCTCGTTCATCGCGTCGACGCCGAACGTGAACATCGACACCAAGGTGCAGGGCTTCAAGGGCTTCTTCTCGGGCGAGGGCGCGTTCGTGATGAGCGCCACGGCCCAGTCGCCCGGTCAGCTCGTGATCGGCGCGTTCGGCGGCATCACGCAGCTCAACTGCGACGGCAACCTCGTCATCGACACCGGCCACCTCGTCGCGTGGGACTCGAGCCTCACGTACAAGGTCGGCAAGAGCGGCGGCGGCTGGATCGCGTCGTTCCTCAGCGGCGAAGGCCTCGTCTGCCACTTCCAGGGGCAGGGCCGCATCTGGATCCAGTCGCGCAATCCGGTCGAGTACGGACGCTCGGTCGGCGGCATGCTGCCGCCGCGCCAGCAGTGATGTCGAGCTGAGAAGGAGAAACAGAACATGCGTTACGATCTTCTCGAGAAGCCCGATTTCACGATGGTGCAGGTCACCTTCGATCAGCAGGGCGAGCAGATGGTGTGCGAGTCGAGCGCGATGGTCGCGCGCGACAGCGGCATCGACATGAAGACCTCGCTCCAGGGCGGCGCGATGGCGGCGCTCAAGCGCGCGGCGCTCGGCGGCGAGTCGCTCTTCCAGAACACGTTCACGTCGACGGCCCCCGGCCAGCGCCTCTTCTTCGCGCCGGCGCCGGAAGGCGACGTCGAGGTGCTGAACCTCGACGGCTACACGCCCATCATGATGCAGTCGGGCGCGTACCTCGGCTCGGCGCCGAGCGTCCAGCTCGACACGAAGTGGGGCGGCGCGAAGGGCTTCTTCAGCGGCTCGGGCTCGTTCCTGCTCAAGGCGCAGGGCACCGGCCCGGTGTTCTTCTCGTGCTACGGCGGCATCCACGCGGTCGACGTCGGCCCCGCGGGCTACATCGTCGACACGGGCCACGTCGTCGCCTTCACGGGCGGCCTCAACTACAACGTGCAGAAGCTCGGCGGCCTCAAGAGCTTCCTGTTCGGCGGCGAAGGCCTCGTCTGCAACTTCCAGGGCCAGGGACGCCTGTGGCTCTCGACGCGCAACTCGTCGAGCCTCGTGAGCTTCCTGAACCCGTACCGCCCGATCCAGCGCCGCTCCAACTAGTCAGAGGGCGTGGGCCGCCCTCTCGCGGGCCCGGCAGAGCCGGCTCCCGCTCACTCCCTCTCCGGCTCGTCGCTTCGCTCCTCGCGAGCACACGGAGGGCTCTTTCTCGGTACCCACTCGATGTCACGTGGCCTGGGCGCACGGGGGCGAGCGTTCTTCGGAGCGCTCGCCTTCGTCGTTCTGGGGCTCTGTGGCGCCGGCGTGGCGCACGCGCAGCGCGAGCCCGAGGTGACGCGTGCGACGGTGGTCGCGCGCATCGTCGCGTCGGCGGGCGTGCACGGTCACTTCCTCGATCCGGTCTGCGACGAGTCGACGGCGCTCGCGCCCGCCGAAGAGGGCCTGTTCACGTACGCGGTGACGCGCGCCGCGCGCTGGGCCGATCACCCGCTCGTCCTCGACGCAGGCGGCCTGCTCACGCCGAACGGCGTGATGCGCTACGCCGCCGCCGAGCGACCCGCCGCGGTGGCCGACATGGTGCAGGACCTCGGCTACCGCGCGCTCGCCTTCGGGCGCGTGGACCTCGGCGCGCCGCGCGAGCGCATGCTCGGGGTGGTGCACGAGCTGCGCCTGCGGAACATCCCGATGATCGCGACGAACCTGCGCTGCGTCGGCGAGGAAGCGGTGCCGCTCTGCGACGCGCTCGTCGACGCGAGCGATGGGATCTCGATGCATCGCGCGCTCGAGGCGCGCGTGGCCGTGCTGGCGCTGCTCGACGAGGATGCGCTCCAGCACGTCTCGCCCGATCTCGCATCGGGGCTTGCGATCGATCCCATCCCCGCGACGCTCGAAGCGCGCGTGCTCGAGGCCAGACGTCAGGGCGCCGACGTCGTGGTCGCGGTGCTCCAGCTCGGGACCGACGAAGCGCTCGACGTGACGAGCGCGCTCCCGGACGACGCACGCCCCGACGTGGTCGTGCTCTCGATGCCGACGCACCTGTTCACGGCGCGCCCGACGACGGTGCGGCCGCTCGTCGTGGCGCCGCGCCCGGGCGATGCCGCGCTCGTGGTCGTGCGCGACGAGGACGGCCTGCGCATCTCCCGGTCGGCGACCGCCGAGCCGCTGGCGATGCGCGGCATCTCCACGGGTGAGCCGGTCCTCGATCTGGCCGACGAGATCGGCGAGGCCTACTGCGACGCCTGGGGCCACGTGCTCGCGGGCGCGCACCTCGCACGCCCGATCGATCCGCCTGGGATCGCGCTCCTCGCCGCACAGATCGCGCGCGAGCGTGCGAGCGCCGACGTCGCCGTCGTCAACGTGGGGGCCGTCGATCCGGGATGGCGCCCCGCGCGAGAGGGGTCGTTGACGGAGTCGGACGTGTACGTCGCGCTGCCCTACGACGAGCCCCTCGTGATGGCCGACGTGAGCCGGGCGTGGATCGAGGCGCTCGCGCATCACGCGGCCGAGCGAGGGCTCGTGACGCCCGGGCTCGAGGCTTCCGGCTCGGTGCGCATCGATGGGCGCGCGCCGGTCACGCGCATGCGCTATCGCGTCGTGACGCTGCGCTTCCTCGCGATGGGAGGCGATGCGGCGCTGGCCGATCTCGATCCCGACGATCCGCCGGACTGGCAGCCCGTCGACGACGCCACGCTGCGCTCGGTGGTGCGCGACGCGCTCGAGCGACGCGACAGCCGCGATCCGCGCGACGTGCGCGCCGATCCCGCCGAGCGTCCGGAGTGGCTGCTCTCGGCCTCGCTCGACGGAACCTTCGCGGGCTCGTCCATCTCGAACCCGGGCTACGACGTCGCCGCGCTCAACCGATCGAGCACGGTCTCGCTGGGCCTCGAGGTGAACCTGGGCGCGAGCGCCTCGGCGCCCGACTGGACGTGGGAGAACACGTTCGTCCTGCGCTATCGCTCCCAGTGGCAGGCCTCGTCGACGCCGATGACGAGCGGCGCCTTCAACGAGGCCGTGGACCAGACACAGCTGCGCTCGACGGCGAGCTGGCGGGGCTTTCGCACCGCGAGCGGCTCGCGCGAGTGGTACGTGCCCGATCCCTACCTCGAGGCCTTCGTCGAGACGGAGCTGACGCAGCCCGCGGCGCGCAACTTCCACTGGTTCCTCGTGCGCCCGCTCGTGGGCTTGCGCTTCACGCTGATGCCGGAGCTCGACGTGAAGCTCGACGTCGGTTTCCAGACGCAGGCCCTCGCCGGCGGCCTGATCGACACGATGGGCCGCCCCGAGGACACGATCGACGGCGGTCTCGGCGCCGTGGTGACGCTGCGCCCGTGGGACTTGATCCGCGACGGCGATCGCCACACGACGATCTCGGGCACCGCGGACTTCTTCTGGTCGGACCCGTTGACGCGGAACCTCTGGCAGCTCCGCGGGCAGCTCGACGCGCAGATCGACCTCGCGGGCCCGCTCTCGCTCACGCTCGGTGTACGCCTGTACCTCCAGCAGGATCGACAAGTCGCGCTGGGAACGGCGATCGACGCGACCGCCGGGCTCCGCGTCTCCTCGGTCGGCCGCGTCACGGGGCCGTGACGGGCGCGGGAGCGCCGCACCCCAGGCGTTGTGGCTCGAACGCGACGCGCGGCTGATCTATCTTCGTCCGCCGTGGATGCCGCAGCCTTCGACGCGCTCGCGCGCACGCTGCACCTCGACGAGCTGACGCTCGCACCGGGGCAGACGATCGGGCGCGGCACGATCGCGGCGCCCCGCAGCAGTGCGCCGCCTTCCGCGCCCACCGGCGACTCGATCGCAGCGACGCTGCCGAAGCTCGAGCTCGCGAGAGAGCCCTCCGGCACGACGAGCCCGTCGCGCGACTTCGTGATCACGACGCGCCTCGGCGAGGGCGGGATGGGCCTCGTGTGGCTCGCGCGCCAGAGCTCGCTCGATCGAGACGTCGCGATCAAGGAGCTCCGCGACGAGATCACCTCGCCAGGGGCGACGCGCGCGCTGCTCGTCGAGGCCCGCGCGACGGGGGCGCTCGAGCATCCGAACATCGTCCCCGTCCACGCGCTCGGCGTGGACGATCGCGGCGCGCCGCTGCTCGTGATGAAGCGCGTCGAGGGCGCCTCGCTCGCCGACCTGCTGGCCGATCCGAGTCACCGCGCGTGGAAGGATCTCGAGGAGCGCTACGGCGATCGCCTCGGCGCGCAGATCGAGGTGCTCGCGCGCATCGCCGACGCGCTCCAGTTCGCGCACGTGCGCGGCTACGTCCATCGCGACGTGAAGCCCGAGAACGTGATGATCGGGAGCTTCGGCGAGGTCTATCTGCTCGACTGGGGCCTGGCGCTCCGGCTCGATGCCGTCTCGGACGAGGACCGGGCCTCGCTCTCGATCGTCGGGACGCCGGGGTTCATGGCGCCGGAGATGGTGATGGGGCGCGTCGAGGACATCCGGGCCGAGACCGACGTGTACTTGCTCGGCGGCACGCTGCACGCGGTCCTCACCGGCAAGCCGCGACACGTCGGCGCCAACCTGCGGCAAGTGCTGATCGCGGCGGCGGAGTCGGCGCCCTACCCTTACGACGCCTCGGTGCCCGGGGAGCTCGCCGCCCTCGCGAACCGGGCGACCGATCCCGATCCCGAGAAGCGGCCGCGGAGCGCCGCCGCGTTCCGCGAGGCGCTCGCGCAGTTCGTGCGGCATCGAGGATCGCAGCGCCTCGCCGAAGAGGCGACCGAGCGCCTCGAGGCGCTCCGCGGGCGCGTCTCGAGCGCCGACGGGCAGCGACCTACCCAAGACCCCGACGCCGCCGCCGCGCTCGTGGAGTGCCGGTTCGCGTTCACGCAGGCGCTGCGTGACTGGCCGCTCAACCCGACGGCGAGAGCCGGCCTCCGCGAGTGCTTGCGCCTGATGATCGAGGCCGAGCTACGACGCAAGAGCCCCGAGGCGGCCGAGGAGCTCGCGCGCCAGCTCGATCCGCCGGACGCCGAGATCCTGACGCGCATCGCGCGCGTGCGCGACGAGGTCGCCGAGAGCCGCCGCTTCGAGGACGCCGCGCGCCGCGAAGAGCACGAGCGCGATCGGAAGGTGGGTGCGCGCCTCGGCGTCTACATCCAGAGCGGGCTCATCCTCGCGATCCTCGCGCTCGGCGTCGTCGGCACTTGGTTCCGTCTCGCCGTGGGCTCGCATCCGGCCGCCACCGGCATCCTCGGCTGGTCGGTCGGCGTGCTCGTCGTCGCGATCGCGACCTTGCTCGCCTTCCGCGACCGCGCGCTCGCGAACCGCTGGGGACGACAGATGTCGGCCTATCTCGTGGTCGTGCTCGGATCGATCTGCGCCGCGGCCGCGCTCGAGGTGCAGCGCGGCGGCGACTCGGACTCGGCGACCACGAGCGTGATGACGGTGCTCGCCGCCGTGCTCGGCGCGGGCGGCGTCGGCCTCGACACGCGCCTCGGCTGGTCGGCCGGCGCGAGCCTGCTCGCCGCCGTCGCATCGGCCTTCTTCCCGGCGATCTCCCCGCTCGCCGCGAGCGTCGCCTGTGTCGTCGCCGTCGCGGTGTTCCTTCCGGAGTCGATCCGGAACGCGCGCGAGGTGGAGACGAAGGCGCGCAGCACGGCCCCACCGCCGAGCTGAGCCGGGCGACCGCGCTCTCGGTCAGTGCGCGGCGCAGTAGCCCGCGCCGCCGATCGCGGGCAAGCAAGACTGCGAATTCGGGCAGGCGTAGGTCCCGTCCACGTTGCAGCCCTGAAGACAGATCGCGTCGGCGCTCAAGGACGAGTGCAGGCAGAGCGCCGTGCGCGTGCATTCGAGGTCGCTCGTGCAGGGCTGGCCGATCGCGACGTTGCCCCCGAGGTAGCAGGCGCCGCCGCTGCCGCCCGCGAGCGGAAGGCAGACCTTGCCGTCGCTGCACACGGTCTCGTCGAGCGAGCACCGTCGCATGCAGCGGTCCATGCCGTCGTGGGCGGGCACGCATGCGTACTCGTCGGGGCAGGGATCGCTCGCGCTGCAGACGCGACCGGCGGTCGACTGGCCACAGCCGAGCGCGCCGAGCGCGAGCAGCACCCCCGAGAGCCAGAGCACCGACGTTCGCATGTTCGATCTCCTCCCCAGCCGCAGCGCCGAGCGCGGGCGCTTCAGATGTCGAGCTCTTTGACGTCGAGCGCGTGCGTCTCGATGAACTCGCGGCGCGGCTCGACCTCGTCGCCCATCAGGAGCGAGAAGAGCCGATCGGTCTCGATCGCGTCCTCGACGCGCACCTGGAGCAGGATGCGCGACTCGGGGTTCATCGTGGTCTCCCAGAGCTGCTCCGGGTTCATCTCGCCGAGGCCCTTGTAGCGCTGGATGCCGAGGCCCTTGCGGCCGCGCGCGTCGACGTACGCGACGAGGTCGTCGATGCGGCCGACCTCTTCGGTCGCCTCGTCCTTTCCGTCCTCGTTCTTGCCGAGCGCCACGAAGGGCGGCTCGCCGAGCGAGGCCACGCCCGCGTGGATCGCGCGCAGCTGCGTCACGTCGGCGCCGTTCAAGAGATCGTGGTCGATCGTCGTGACCTTCGTCGAGACGCCGGCGCGCGTGCGGATGCGCAGCCGCAAGGACGAGTGCTCGGTGTCGTCCTCGATCGAGAACACGAGGGGCAAGAGATCGGGATCGCGCTCGGAGACGTAGGCCTCGATCGCCTTCTGCGCCGCCTCGACCGTCGCGCGGTCGGCGATCGTCTTCGCATCGAGGCTCGTGACGCGCACGAGCGCCTCGATCAGAACCGGATCGGTGCGCCGCTCGAGACCGCGGAGGATCTTCTTCCAGCGGCCCATGTCGTCGAGCAGGCGACGCAACGGATCGCCGCTGAGCGGCACGCTTCCCGTCTTGGTCCGGATCACGAGATCGCGGATACCCTCGTCGACCACGAAGCGCGCGAGCGCGTCCTCGTCCTTGAGGAACTGCTCCTTCTTGCCCTTCTTCACCTTGAAGAGCGGCGGCTGCGCGATGTAGACGAAGCCGCGCCGGATCGCTTCCGGCATCTGACGATAGAAGAACGTCAGGAGCAGCGTCCGGATGTGGGATCCGTCGACGTCGGCGTCCGTCATGATGATGATGTGGTGGTACCGCATCTTCTCGACGTCGAAGGTGCCTCCCATCTCGCCCGAGCCGATCCCGGCGCCGAGCGCGGTGATCAGCGTGCCGACCTCCTGGTTGCTCAGCATCTTGTCGAAGCGCGCGCGCTCGACGTTCAGGATCTTGCCGCGCAGCGGGAGGATCGCCTGCGTCTTGCGGTCGCGGCCCTGCTTGGCCGAGCCTCCGGCCGAGTCACCCTCGACGATGTAGAGCTCGCTCTTCTGCGGGTCCTTCTCCTGGCAGTCGGCGAGCTTGCCGGGCAGGTGCGTCGGATCGAGCATGCCCTTGCGCTGCACCGCCTCGCGCGCCGTGCGGGCGGCCTCGCGGGCGCGTGCCGCCATCACGCACTTCTCGACGATGCGCTTGGCCTCGGCGGGGTGCTCCTCGAAGTAGCTGCCGAGCTTGTCGTTGACGATGTTCTCGACGATGCCCTTCACCTCGCCCGAGACGAGCTTGTCCTTCGTCTGCGACGAGTAGCTCGCGTTCGGGTGCTTCACGCTCACGATCGCCGTGAGGCCCTCGCGCACGTCCTCGCCCGCGAGCGACTCGCCCTTCATCTCCTTGAGGAGGTTGTGGGCGGTGCCGTAGGAGTTGATCGTCTTCGTGAGCGCGCCGCGCAATCCCGTGAGGTGCGTGCCGCCGTCCTTGTTGAAGACGTTGTTCGTGTAGCAGCTGATCTGCTCCTGGAACGCCTCGCTCCACTGGAGCGCGATCTCGACGCGCACGCGCTCGCGCTCGTCCACGATCGTGATCACCTCGGGGTGGAGCGGCGTCTTGCTCTTGTTGAGCAGATGCACGAACTCGACGATGCCGCCCGAGAACTCGTAGGTGACGTGGCGGTTCTCGCCGCCCTCCTCGATGAGCTCGATCACCAGGCCCGCGTTGAGGAATGCGAGCTCGCGGATGCGGTTGTTGAGGATGTCCCAGCTGAACTCGACGACGTTGATGAAGATCGTCGGATCGGGCTTGAAGGTGACCTTCGTGCCCGTCTTGTCCGTCGTGCCGATCGGCGCGAGCGGCGCTACGGGCACGCCACGGTGGTACTCCTGCGCCCAGACCTTGCCCTCGCGGCGGATCTCGAGCTTGAGCGTCTCGCTCACCGCATTGACGGCGGAGATGCCGACGCCGTGCGTGCCGGCCGAGACGTTGTAGCTGTCGTTGTCGAACTTGCCGCCCGCGTGCAGGACGGTCATCACGACCTCGGCGGCGCTCACGCCGCGCTCGTGCATGCCGACCGGGATGCCGCGGCCGTCGTCGAAGATCGTCACCGACTGATCGGCCGTGTGCAGCGTGACCTGGATGCGCTTGCAGTGACCGGCCAGGTGCTCGTCGACCGCGTTGTCGACCGCCTCCCACACGAGGTGGTGCAGCGCGCTCCCGTCCTGGACGTTGCCCAGGTACATGCCGGGACGCTTGCGGACGGCCTCGAGGCCCTCGAGCGCCTTGATGGAGCCCGCGCCGTAGTCGTCCTTGTCGTTCGTGCTGCTCATGCCCGTCCGGTCTCCGGCCTCGCGAGAAACGAGGTTCAAAGGGAGCGGCAGCATAGCCGCCGCGATCCGGCGCCGCAAGACGTTAAGAGCGCGGAATCCACCTATATTTCAGGCAGATCCTCGATCCGATCCTCCCCGGCTCAGGGGCGTCCTTCGAGCAGCGAGAAGTCGCAAGAAGGATCGAGCTGAGGGAAGCCGCTTCCGTCGAGGACGAGGCTCTCACACGCGACACCGTCGGCCCACGGGATGCACTGGTGCACGATGCGGTTGGGGTCCGTCACCCGCGTCACGTGGCCACAGTCGGTGCTGGTCGCGCCACCGTCGAAGGTGAGGCGCACGTGCAGGTTGTAGCCGCAGCGCATGTACATCCCGTCGATCGAGTCGACCATGTGCTGGCAGATGCTGCCGGGCGACTGAGGACAGCCGGCGAGCGTGATGGCCGACGTGGCGGCGATCACCGCGAGCGCGGCGCGAGCGAGACGTTGCATGACGTGGGGCCCCTCCGAGCGCGACGATGCGCGGGTTTCACGAGCGTCGCAAGCCCGTTCCGCCGCGCGTGTTAGGGTGCGCCCGTGCCCGTCTGGCTCGAGCGACTGATCCCGATCCTCCTCTTGCTCGCCGTCGTCGGCGTCGTGCTCGCGCGGCTGCCGAAGGCCGACCTCGGGCACGACCGCGCATTCGTGCGGCGCCGCTTCTTCAACTGGTTCCCGCTCGGGATGACCTACGCGTTCCTCTACATGGGGCGCTACAACCTCACGCAGGCCGCGAGCGCGCTCGCCGAGCTGATCGACAACCACGACTTCGGCACGATCAAGGCCACGGGCACGATCGTCTACGGCGTCTCGTTCATCCTGAACGGGCCGCTCACCGATCGCTTCGGCGGGCGCGCCACGATGATCGTGGCCGCGACGGGCTCGGCGCTCACGAACGTGGCGATGGGGCTGCTCGTCCAGAGCGGTCACACCGACGACATCGTCCGCAACTTCTCGATCCTCTACGGGATCAACATGTACTTCCAGAGCTTCGGCGCGGTCTCGATCGTGAAGGTCAACGCGGCGTGGTTCCACCTCAAGGAGCGCGGCACGTTCGGCGGGATCTTCGGGATCCTGATCTCGCTCGGGCTCTACTTCGCCTACGACTGGTGCGGAATGCTCGCGCGCGCGGCGAGCGGCGCGCCGGAGATCATCCCGTGGATCTTCTGGCTCCCCGCCGCGATCCTCGGCGTGTTCGCGCTCGCGAACGTGATCTGGGTGCGCGACACGCCGGGCCAGGCGGGCCTCGCCGACTTCGACACCGGCGATGCCGACTGGGGCCAGGAAGAGCACCAGGGCGGCTTCGCCGAGGCGATCGCGCGCGTCGGGCGCGTGGGCCGCATGATGCTCGGGCAGCCGGCGATCCTCGTCATCGCGGGCATCGAGCTGTGCAGCGGCTTCGTGCGTAGCTCGCTCATGGACTGGTACGTGCGCTTCTCCGATCAGACGCACACGGCGGGCAACTACATCGCGTCGAACTGGGGGATGGCCCAGTGCATCGCGGGGATCACCGGCGGCGTGGTCGCGGGCGTGATCTCCGACCGCGTGTTCGGCTCGCGGCGCGGGCCGGTCGCGGGGCTGCTCTACGGCGTGCTGCTCGTCGGGTCGATCGCGATGGTGCCCGTGCTCGGCGTCACCTACGGCCTCGCGTCGATCGTGTGCGTGATGATGCTCGCCGTGATCGGCGTGCACGGCATGCTGAGCGGCGCCGCGAGCATGGACTTCGGCGGCAAGAAGAACGTGGGCATCGTCGTCGGGATCATCGACGGCTTCGTCTACCTCGGTCAGGGCGCGCAATACCTCACCGTCAGCCGCCTCGTGCCCGAGGGCGACGCCGCGGCCGTGATGACGAGCTGGTGGCCGTGGCCGGTCGCGATGAGCGTGTTCGCCCTGCTCGGGCTCCTGCTCTCCACGCGCATCTGGAACGCCAAGCCGCAGCGCAACGGCAGCGCGCATTGAGAGAGCCCGCGCAGGCGCCGACGCTGCGATCGGGTGGCTCTCCGGCGCAGCGCGGCGGGCGAGCCCTGGCGATCGGGATCGTCGTGCTGCTCGTCGCGAGCTGCCCGCTCTCGGCGCTGGTGACCCGCGTGCGCTTGGCCCACGCCCGGGAGATCTGCGCCTCGATCCGGCCCGGCACGCCCCGCGCGGACGTGGACGCGGTCCTCGCGCACGAGCTCGGCGCGACCGTGCTCGGGTACGCGGGCACGGTCTTGGCCCACGCGCCCTCGGTCGACCTCGGGCGGCGCGGAGCCATCGTGTCGTGGGAGTGCGAGGTGGAGCTCGACGCGCACGACACCGCGACCCAGGCCTCGTTCGTCTGGTGGATCTCCGCCGACTTCCACGGGTCGTGGGACGACCGCCTGCGCGACTTCGTCGAGGAGAACCTCCTCTGACGCGTCGGCTTCGACTCACGGCGGCGGTCGCGACGCGGATCGCGTCGCTCTCTGGCTGCTCCTTTCCCCGAGGGGCTGCCCGCAGCCGTTCGCCCACACCGGCGTGATCACGTTGGTTTCGGTCCCCTCCACCAACCCGATCGACGCGGTCAGCGGCGTCGCTTGTTCTTCTTGCGCCGCGGCTGGGTTCGAGGCGCGGGCGGCTTGGGCGAGGCCTTGGCGGGCGGCGGCAGCGAGCTCGTGCTCGCGCGCCCGGAGGCCGGGACCGGAGGCAGCGCGATCGCAGGGCCTGTGCGCTCCGCCGCAGCCCCGACCGCGCCGAGCTTGAGGCGGCGAACGACGGCCTGCTTCTGCCGGTCCTTGTAGGCGTCGTGGCTCGCGTCGCCGAGCTCGTTCGACTGCTCGGTCTCGCGATCGACGACCTGGAACTCGGCCTGCGCGAACACGACGCGCCCGAGGCCGAGCGCGGCGGGCGGCGCGAGCTCGAGGATGTCGTCGGGGAGGCGCACCGGCAGATCGATCACGAAGTGCACGATGCGATAGCTCGCCGACGAGAAGACGTTGTCGTTCGCACCTTCCTCGGCGTCGTCCTCGAGCGTCGGCTGCATCTCGCGCGCGACCTCGGAGAGCGAGGGGTGCTTGCGCAGGTAGCCGAGCAGATCGAACATCGTGTTCGTGCTCTCGCCCGGCACGATGTAGTTGAACGGGAAGAGCACGCGCTCGAGATAGGCGAGCACGGGGAACACGTCGTCCTGCGAGCGCGTGACGATGCGGAAGCGCAGCTTGTCGTAGATCTGCGCGGCGTGCGTCTCCTTCTTGGAGAGCAGCTTCGAGTAGAGCGAGTCCTTGTTCTTGCGGCCGCCGATGAACTCGAGGATCGGCAGGCCCCGCGCCAGCATGCTGCCGATGACGCGATAGACCTTCTGCTCGACCAGGTGGAAGACGTCTTGGTCGGAGATCGGGAGCATGTAGAGCAGCTCGCGCGCCTCGAGGTGATGGATGATGTGCATCACCTTCAAGATCGTGCAGGCGCAGAGCTGGCGATGGCCGCGGCCGCTCGCGACGAGGAGCAGCTCGGCGACGTTGGCGTCCGAGACCGGCTTGGGGATCGGGAAGTCGAAGTTGCGCCGCAGGTACTGGATGGCCGCGTTCTTGATGGCCTCGCTGCGCGCGCGGCTCGCCGGATCCGAGAGGTCGAACTCGTGCGCCCCGAGGAACTCGGTGACGTCGGTCTCGGTGCGGAAGGCCAGGCGCGCCCAGTCGATCACCGAGCTGCCGCGCAAGAGCAGGCGGATGCTCTCGACGTCGGCGAGGGTGAGCTCCGAGAGGGGACGATAGACGGCCGGGGCGCTCACGACGGCGATGGTAGCCGATTCGCGGAGCTAGCCGCGCCCGACGACGGCCTTCACTGCGTCGATTCGGTCGCCGAGCGATCGCGCTGCGGCATGCGGGGCGTCCCGCTCTGCGTGAACCGGTTCAGGTTCAGCGTGCCGAAGAAGATCCCCGCCGAGACGAAGAGCACGAAGAAGTTGCCGATGAAGGCACCGTTGCAGCCCGCGAGCGCGAGGCCCAGCAGGGCGACCGAGATCATCGTGGAGAGGCTCTTCGTGGTGGTCACGGCTTCATCACCTCGGCCGGGCAGCGCCCGAAACGGCTGGAGCGGTAAAGGTATCCCGATGTAAGCAAGCGTCCTACAGTCGGCCGAGGCGGTCCAGTTTCTATCAACGTGGCGGCCAGGTGCCAACCCCGAAATCGCGTCGGGGCTGGCATCGTCCGCTGCACTCCTCGAGCCCAGGGGCTCCCCTCGTTCTTCCGGGTGTTTTCGAGGGCCGCCGTGGGACGCCTTCCACGGCCGCGTGGTAGAGAAGAGGCGTGACGAGCCCGTCGATTCCGCCGCCGGAGGGGCCCGAGCTCCTTCCGATCCTGCCGCTCCGCAACTCGGTGCTCTTCCCGACCGCCATCGTGCCGGTGAACGTCGGGCGCGCGCGCTCGGTGCGGCTCATCGAGGAGTCGTTCGGCCGCGACCGGCCGACCATCGGCGTCGTCGCGCAGCGCGAGTCGGAGGTCGAGGACCCGGAGTTCTCGGAGGTCTACGACCTCGGCACCGTCGCCCGCGTGCTGAAGGTGATCCGCCTCAGCTCCGGCAACTACTCGGTGGTGCTGCAGGGCATCGCCCGCATGAAGATCCTCGAGCCGGCCTCGCGCCAGCCCTACATGCGCGCGAAGGTCGAGCGCATCGCCGAGCTGCCCGTGCGCGACGTGGAGATCGACGCGCTCGGCGCCTCGCTCCGCACCCAGGCGCGGCGCCTCTTCGAGCTCTTGCCGACCCTGCCGCGCGATCAGGCGGCCGGGCTCGACAACGTGCACGACCCCGGCGCGCTCGCCGACCACGTGGCGGCGAACCTGCCGGTGCCGACCCTGCAGAAGCAGCAGGTCCTCGCGATCATCGACGTGCGCGAGCGCCTGCGCCGCGTGCTCGAGCTCGTGGGGCGCCAGGCCCAGGTGCACAAGGTCAAGAAGGAGATCTCCACGATGGTGCAGGAGGAGATGTCGCGCTCGCAGCGCGAGATCCTCCTTCGCCAGCAGATGAAGACGATCAAGAAGGAGCTCGGCGAGGCCGAGGACGACGACGAGATCGAGCTCCTGCGCGAGCGGATCGCGCGCGCCGAGATGCCGTCCGAGGCCGAGAAGCAGGCCCGCAAGCAGCTCTCGCGCATGCGCTCGATGAGCCCCAACGGCGCCGAGTACCAGGTCTGCCGCAACTACGTGGAGTGGCTCGCCGACCTGCCGTGGGGAAAGACCACCGCCGATCGGCTGGACGTGGGCGAGGCCAAGCGCGTCCTCGACGAGGACCACCACGGCCTCGAGAAGATCAAGCGGCGCATCGTCGAGTACATCGCGGTGCGGCGCCTGAAGAGCGACATCAAGGGGCCGATCCTCTGCTTCGTCGGGCCGCCCGGTGTCGGCAAGACCTCGCTCGCGAAGTCGATCGCGCGAGCCACCGGGCGCAACTTCGTGCGCGTCGCGCTCGGCGGCGTGCAGGACGAGGCCGAGGTGCGCGGCCACCGCCGCACCTACGTGGGCGCCTATCCGGGCCGCTTCGTCGCCGGCATGAAGAACGCCGGCTCGCGCAACCCCGTGATGCTGCTCGACGAGATCGACAAGCTCGCCTCCGACGGGCGCGGCGATCCGAGCGCGGCGCTGCTCGAGGTGCTCGACCCCGAGCAGAACGCGACCTTCACCGACCACTACCTCGAGGTCCCGCTCGACCTCTCGCAGGTGCTCTTCATCGCCACGGCGAACCGCAAGGACACGATCCCGCGGCCGCTGCTCGACCGCATGGAGATCATCGACCTCGCCGGCTACACGCGCGACGAGAAGCTCGCCATCGCGAAGGGCTTCCTCATCCCGCGCCAGCTCAGCGAGCACGGCCTCTCGCCGGGGCGCCTCGACTTCACGGACGAGGCCGTCGACACGCTCGTCGACAGCTACACGCGCGAGGCGGGCGTGCGCAACCTCGAGCAGAAGATCGCGAGCGTGTGCCGCGCCGTCGCCGTGCGCCTCGCCGAGGGCGAGGACGTGCGGCAGATGGCCGACTCGGCCTACGTGGAGAAGGTGCTCGGGCCGGCGCGCTTCGATCGGACGCAGGCCGAGAAGCTCGCGCATCCGGGCGTCGCCACGGGCATGGCGTGGACGCCGGCGGGCGGCGAGCTGATGTTCATCGAGGCCCAGCAGATGCCCGGCAGCGGGCAGATGCACCTCACGGGCAAGGTCGGCGACGTGATGAAGGAGTCGGTCGCGGCCGCCTTCACGTACATCCGCGCGCACACCGAGGCGCTCGGCCTCCCGCGCGACTTCACGACGAAGATGGACATCCACGTCCACGTGCCGGGCGGGATGATCGGGCGCGACGGGCCCTCGGCGGGCATCCCGATCTTCGTGGCGCTCGCCTCGATGCTCACGAAGCTGCGCGTGCGCCCCGACGTGGCGATGACGGGCGAGATCACGCTCCGTGGGCACGTGCTGCCGGTGACGGGCATCAAGGAGAAGTGCCTCGCGGCGCACCGCGCGGGCCTCAAGCGCATCGTGATCCCGAAGCGCAACGAGGCCGACCTCGACGACGTGCCGGACCTCATCAAGAAGGACCTCGACATCCAGCTCGTGAGCCGGATCGACGAGGTGCTCCCGCTCGTGCTCGACCTCGAGTCGGGGCCCGGCGGGCGCACCTCGGTGCCGCCGCCGCCGCCTGCGCAGGCAGCGCCGCCCTCCTGATCTCCGTGGGGCTCGGGACGGCGGGAAGGAGCGCCGCGGCGTGCGGCGTGATCGACGGCTCGGCGCAGGAGATCGCGACGTGAAGCGGCTCCTCGCGCAGCGCTCCGTCCAGGTCGTGCTCGGCATCGCGACGGTGACGACGCTGCTGCTCTGGATCTCGCCGCTCACCGTCGTGCACGGCGTGGAGAGCGCGCTCGTGCTGGGCCTCGTGCTGCCGCCGTGCATCGCCGGGATGAGCGCGCGCTGGATGATCGGCCGTGGCGATCGCACGATCGGCCAGGCGGCGCGCGACGCGATGGGGGCCACGACGCTGGTGCTGGCGGTGCCGCTCGTGGGGCTCTCGCTCGGCGCGATCCGCGCGCGCTGGTGCGCGCCGCTCGAGGGCCTCGCGTTCTTCGGCCTGGGCCCCGTGATGGGCGGCTACCTCGCCGCGATCGCCGGCGCGCTCGTCGGCAGCGTGCCCGGGCGCCCGCGCCTCGTGACGCTCGCGGCGATGGGCGTGCCGATCGCCGTCGCGCTGCTGGGCCTCGCGCGCTTCTACACCACGCCCGCGATCTTCGCGTACTCGCACTTCGTCGGGTACTTCCCCGGCTCGCTCTACGATCCCGACATCGAGATCACCTCGACGTACGTCTCGTTCCGCGCGCTCACGGCGGCGTGGCTCGCGGCAGGCGCCGCGGTGCTGGTCGCGCTCCAGGAATTCCGCGCGCCGAGCGTGAAGGCGCTGCGCGCGCATCCGGCGACGTTGCCCATCGTCGTCGGCCTCGTGCTCGTCGGCGTCGTGGGCGAGGTGTACGGGCCCGAGCTCGGGCATCGCAGCACGGCGGCGTCGATCCGCGAGGCGCTGGGGACCACGCTCGAGGGCACCCGCTGCGACGTGGTCGTGCCGCGCGAGCTGCCGCGCCAGCAGGCCGAGGTGCTGCGCGACGAGTGCGACTTCCGCGTGACGCGCGCCGAAGAGGTCCTCGGCGTCACGCATCCGGGCCGCATCACCGCGTTCTTCTTCCGCAGCGCGAGCGAGAAGCGCGAGCTGATGGGCGCCTCGGGCACCTACATCGCCAAGCCCTGGCGCGACGAGGTGTACCTGCAGCTCGGGCTCGATCCGCACCCGGTGCTCTTCCACGAGATCGTGCACGTGGTGGCGGCGGCCACGGGCACCGGCCCCTTCCGCGTCTCGGGTGGGCTCGGTGGGCTCTTCCCCTCGCCCGGCATCGTCGAGGGCGTCGCGGTCGCCATCGCGTGGGACAGCCGCGAGGGGCTCACGCCGCACCAGTGGGCCGCGGCGATGAGCGCGATCGATCGCGCGCCGCCGCTCGAGGACGCGTCGGGCCTGGGCTTCCTGCTCCAGCCCGCCGGGCGCGCGTACACGGCGAACGGGTCGTTCCTGCGCTGGGTGCTCGACACGCGCGGGAGCCACGCGCTCCGCGTGCTCTACCGGACGGGCAGCTACGAAGAGGCGCTCGGCGAGCCGCTCGCGTCCGCCGAGGCCGACTGGCGGGAGTTCCTGCGCACCGTGCCGCTCCCACCGCAGGCCGTACCGCTCGCGCGCCTGCGCTTCTCGCGCTCGGCGATCTTCACGCAGGTCTGTCCGCACACGATCGCGGCGCTCGAGGGCGCGCTCGAGACCGACGAGGAGTCGGGGGACGATGCGGGCGCGCTCACGGCTTGCGACGGGATCCTCGCGATCGATCCCGGCTACCTGAACATCGTGCCGCATCGGGTCGGCGCGCTCGCGCGCACGGGCCGGCTCGAGGAAGCGCGAGCGGCGCTGCACGCCCTCGAGGCCGACGACGAGGTGCCCGCGGCGTTGCTCACGAGCGCGCGCACCGAGCTCGCGGACGCATTGCTCTCGCGCGGCGAGCTCGCCGAGGCGCGCACGCTCTACGAGGCCGGCGTCGACGAGCCGCTCTCGGACGACCAGGCGCGGCAGCTCGAGGTGAAGCTCCTCGCGATCCAGCGCGGGCCGAGCGTGGTGGCGCCGCTCCGCGAGGTGCTCGTTCCGAGCGGGCGGCAGACGCACGACGGAGCGACCACCGTGGAAGCGCTGACGCGTCTGGGCGAGATCGGCGGCGACGGCCTCGCCGACTACCTCATCGCGCGGCAGATGCTCTTCCGCCAGCGCTACGACCTCGCGGGCCCGCGCCTGACGCGCGCGATGGCCGCGGGCCTGCCGAGCGAGCGCATCCAGCGCGAGGCGCGGCGTCTCGACGGCGTCATCCGCGCGCGCACCGGCGACTACGACGGCGCCGAGCGCGTGTTCCGCGCGATCCTCGCCGAGGGCGACGAGGGCGCGCGGGTGGAAGCGGACGACTGGCTCGCCCGCATCCGCTTCCTCCGCGGGCGTCGAGGCCCGGCGCTGGCTACTGAATGACCACGCCGCAGGGGAACGTCGCTTCGAGCGGCGTCACGCCCGCGAGCAGCATGTCGCACGCGGTGCCGTCGAGCGCGATGTGGGTCGCGTCGATCGCGTGCCAGCCGTTCGGATCGCCGCAGACGAGCTCGGTGCCGTTCAGGCGCACGTGGCCGCTGCAGGCCTGGGCCGGGTCGATCGTGCCCATGAGCTGCAGGTTGCAGCTCACGACACCGCCGACGATCGTGGAGAGCGCCGTGGCGAGCGTGGTGGTGTCGGTCGCGAGATACACGGTGCCGCCCGTGCCGCCGTTTCCGGCGTTCGCGACGGCCTGCAGGCGCGACTGATCGGCGTCGTCGCTGATGCTGATGACGTAGGTCGGAATGCCCATCGTGAAGGCGTGCGTCACCGCGTCGACCGACATCTGCTGGCCCTCGGTCATCGCGTTGCGATCGGCGCACGTGTTCGGGTCGCCATCGGTCGCGAGGATGAAGATCGTGGGCTGGGCCGGATCGTCGATGACCGAGGGAAGGCGCGTGAGCAGCTCCTCGATCGACTCACCGGTGGGCGTGAAGCTCCCAGGCGTCAGTCCCATGTAGGTCGTGTTGAGGCTGTCGTAGTTGTTGAGCGCGCAGTCCACCGTGGTGAGGTTCTGCGGGCAGTTGTTGCCGCCGTGGAACCACGCCATGCCCCAGCGCACCGACGACTGCAGCGAGAAGATCAGGCCGTCGGGGTTGGCCATCAAGAGGCCCTCGAGCGCGTCCCAGCGGCTCGTGCCCGACCCCATCGGGAAGTCGTTCGTGTCCATCGAGCCCGACTGGTCGATGATGACGATCACGTTCGGCGTGGCGCGCTGCGTCCCGAGCGAGACCGACGCGCACGTGCGATCGGCGTTCGCGTCGTTGAGCGTCACGGCGCCGTCGCGGTTGCCACCGCCGTCCATGTTGCCGCCGAAGCAGGTGCCGTCGCTCGAACAGCGGGCGCCGTTGGGGCACGGATGGTCGTTGCTGCACTCCGCGGTGCAGCGGCCCGTCACGCAGTGCGTGCCCGGCTGACAGGCGATCGTGGCCGAGCACATCATCCCGCAGCCCGCGGGCGGCGACGGAAGCGAGCAGATGTCGTTGCCCGGATTCGGTGAGGCGCACTCGCATCCCGCGAGCGGCGCGCCGAAGGCCAAGAGCAGCAGCCCGCACAACCCCAAACGGTGCGTGTTCGTCATCGACCGATGGTAGCCGATCGGCGACGAATGCGGATCTTCGCGTCAGGTGGTCGCAGCGTGCGCACACCGTTGCACAGCGGGGCCCGCGCTCTCGGTCAGGGCGCTTCGCCGCCGCTCGTCGGGGAGCCGGTGCCGTCGGAGCTCGGCTCGCAGCGGTACGCGCGGCCGCGGCCGCTCCAGTGCTCGCGGCCCTCGCCGTCGTCGTGACGCTGGCGCGACTCGACGAGCACGTGCGTGGCGCCCATCTGCGCCGCGCGATTTCGCATCAAGATCACGAGCTCGGCCTCGGTGCCGGGGCGGCCGGCATCGGGTGGGATGCCGATCGAGGTGTCCCCCAGCATCGTGCAGTGGTCGGGCAGGCCCGTGCTGGGCACCTCGGAGACGGCCGCGCCGCCGGACGTGAGCGCGATGGCCGTCGAGCAGGCGCCGAGCAAGAGCGAGAGCGAGAAGAGGGAGCGCAGGACGATCCGCATCGCGCGCGACGATAACAGAGCCGGTGCGATTTTCCTCGGGCGGGATCGAGCGCTATCCTCGCCTTCATGCGTGCTTCGCTTTCCGGGCTGTTCGCCCTTTCGGTGGTCGCGCTCGTCACGCCCGCGTGCAGCGCGCTCGTCCAACCCGACTCGACCCGGCTCGGCGGTGGCCTCGATGCCGCGACCGGCGGGCGCGATGGGGGCGGCACGACGCCCGACACCGGTACGATCCTACCGGACACGGGCGGCATGACCGGCTGCGCGCAGCCGTGCACCGACGGTCGCGTCTGCGACGGAACGCAGTGCGTGTGCCCGCAGGGCGCGTGCTGCCCCGGATGCGGCGCGGGGTCGCTGTGCGTCGAGGGCGTCTGCGAGCCCTGTGGCGAGGCGAGCCAGACGTGCTGCGACGGCGGGACGTGCGCGGCCGGCAGCAGCTGCGTCGGCGGGACGTGCACGCCGTGCGGAGCGCTGGGCGCCGCGTGCTGTGACGGCGGCTTCTGCAGCACGGGCGGCGTCTGCGCCGCGGGCGCCTGTCAGCCCTGCGGCAACGATGGCGACACGTGCTGCCCGGGCTCGAGCTGCTTCGGCGATGCGACCTGCATGGGCGGCACCTGCCGCGCGCCGGCCTGCGGCGATCAGGGCGAGAGCTGCTGCCGCGGTGGCACGTGCCGCGCGAACGATCTCGTGTGCAACGGCGTCCTCGATCGGACGTGCGTGCCCTGCGGCGATCAGGGCGACCCCTGCTGCGCCGGCGGTCAGTGCAACGGCGGCAACCTCGCCTGCTCGCCCACGGGCACCTGCAGCCTCTGCGGCAACCTCGGGCAGCGCTGCTGCCCCGGCGGGGGATGCCGCGAGGGTCGCAACTGCGTCGCCGGTTTCTGCACGTGAGCGCGGCCCGTCCCGGCGTCGTGCTCGGACGCGCCGAAGCGTGAACCGCGCGGCCCGCTCGCGCGTCCGATCGGGCATGCGGCTCTCGCTGGGTCTCGCGCTCGTGCTCCTCGCCGGCTGTGGCGCGCCTCGGACGGGCATCGGTACCTCGCATCGACCGCCGCCGAGCAGCGCGCCGCTGCCCGAGACGAGCGCGACCGGCGACGTCGACGCAGGGACCCCGAGCACGGCGCGGCCGCGCCTCGAGCTCGCCCACACGATTCCCGACGAAGAGACCTGGGAGCGCCTCGCCGCCCATCCGACCTCGTCGGCCACCGCCCGCACCGAGGTGGTGAAGTTCCTCGTCGACCTCACGGACGATCGGCGGATCTGGTTCATCGACACCGAGCGCTGGAGCATCCACTACTTCTTCGCCCGCGACCGGCTCGCACGCCCCGGGCACCCGATCGAGGACCACGGCGCGTTCAACGAGACCGAGTACCGCACGGAGGGCCGGCGCTTCGAGATGGGCTCGGTCGTGCACTACCTCGACGCGGATCTCTGGACGCTCGAGCTCGTCAGCGGTGACACGCTGAGCGGCGAGCGCATCGTGCGCCTCCATCGGCAGATCGCCGGCGCGATCTACGCGGGCGATCGGCTGCGCTTCCGCGCCCTCTCCCCCGTGCACGAGGCGAGCATCGCGAGCGTGGCGGGCCAGCTCCCGACGGTGACCACGGACGAGGTCTTCGCGGGCCTGCGCTACGAGCCGCTCACCGAAGGCACGACCGTGGGCACGCTGCGCATCGTGCGTGGGCCGCTCGATCTCGCGAGCGTGCGGCCCGATCAGATCGTGGTGCTCGAGCAGCTCCCCGACGAGATCCCGGTCGTGGCCGGCGTGATCAGCGCGCAGCTGCAGGCGCCGCTCGGGCACATCGCCGTGCTCTGCGCGACGCGCGGCACCCCGAACATGGGCTACCGCGATGCGCTCACCGACGAGCGCCTGACGAGCCTCGACGGGCAGCTCGTCTCCCTCACCGTGACGCCGCAGGAGTGGTCGATCCGCGGCGCGAGCCGGGCAGAGGCAGAGGCCTCGTGGGCCTCGCGGCGACCGAGCGCGCCGCTCGTCCCGCGCGTGGATCGGAGCGAGCGGCGCCTGCGCGCGCTGCGCGAGCTGCGCCTCCGCGACGCGAGCACGGTGGGCGCGAAGGCGGCGCAGCTCGGCGAGGCCTCGAGCCTCGACGGGATCGCCACGCCGGGCGGCTTCGCGATCCCCTTCGCCCACTACCTCGATCACCTCGATCGCGCGGGCATCACCGCCGACATCGCGCCGATGCTCGCCGATCCCACCTTCGCGTCGGACGGTGCGGCGCGCGATCGGACGCTCGCGGCGCTGCGCGCGCGCATCGAGGCGGCGCCCGTGGACCCCGCGCTCGTCGCCGAGATCCGCGCGCAGATCACGCGCACGGCGCGTGACGCGCGCTGGATCTTCCGGAGCTCGACGAACGCCGAAGATCTGCCCGGTTTCACCGGCGCCGGCCTCTATCGATCGATCGTCGTGCCGGCGCACGCGACCGATGCGCAGATCGCGACGGCGATCGGCCAGGTGTGGGCGAGCGTGTGGCTGCTCGGCGCGTTCGAGGAGCGCGACTGGTACCGCGTGCAGCACGACCAGGTCGCGATGGGCATCCTCGCCGAGCCCTTCGTCGACGGCGCCGCGGTGAACGGTGTCGTGATCACCGCCAACCCCTTCTACGAAGGACGCCCGGGCTACTTCGTGAACGCGCAGGTGCTCGGCGGCAGCGTGACGGGCGCGGGCGGCGACGAGGTCCCCGAGCAGCACCTCGTCTACACGTACATGGAGGGCACGACCGAGTACGAGCTGCTCTCGCGCAGCTCGCGCTCGCCCGACGCGCTCTTGCTCTCGGAGCTCGACCTCTTGCGCCTGCGCACCGCGCTCGACGCGCTGCAGTCGCACTTCGTGAGCGTGGTGGCGCCCGATGCGCGCCAGCACTGGCCGGGCAGCGACGCGAACGCGTGCGACGTGGAGTTCCTCGTGGCGGGCGCCGACAGGCACGTCGTGATCCTCCAGGTCCGCCCCTTCACCGTGCGCTACGACGAAGGCCAGCGCTGGTACTGAGCGCGTCGATCACGTGGGGCGAGGGAACCGAGCCAGCGTGAGAACGCGGCTCGGTGGGAGAGAGCGACGCGATCGAGCGTCGCGACCGCCGCTGGGAGGGCCGGGTCGCGGTCGAAAACTGGCTGGCGCGGGCGCGCCCAGCGAGCATGCGCGCATGAAGCGCGCGCTCACCGGCGTTCTCTTGCTCCTCGGATGCGGCGGCGAAGCGGCGCCCGCGCCCGTGCCGGCGGCCGCCTCGGCTGCTCCCGAGGTCGTCGCGGCGCCCGCGGAACCGGTGCTCGTGGACGCTGGCGAGACGGACGCGGCGGAGGCGAGCGCTCCTCGTTCGAGCGACGCGTTCTTCGGAGAGCCCGACGCGCCGCGCCTCGGCGTGCTCGCGCGCGCGGAGCCGACGCAGATCGAGCGCGGCAGCGGCGGCCGCAGCCTCGCGTTCCGCCTCACGTTCGCGGACGGCTCGCGCGGCTACTTCAAGCCCGAGCAGACCTTCTCGGGCGCACACTTCGCCGCCGAGATCGCCGCCTATCACCTCGACCGCATGCTCGGCCTCGGGCGCGTGCCGCCCACCGTCGGCCGGCGCATGGACTGGGCGCCGCTCCGGGCCGCCGCGGGCGGCGACGCGCGCGTCTCGGAGGCCGTCGTGCGCGAGGGCGCGGTCTGCGGCTCGATCTCGTACTGGGTGCCCGAGCGCCTCGTGCCCATCCGGCTGGGCCTCGGCTGGGAGTCGTGGGTGCGCTTCGCGCCGGCGCCCTCGATCTCGCCCTTCCAGCGTGCGCGCCTCTACGCCGCGCAGGCGAGCGGCGCGGTGGAGCGGCCGGAGCCGGCCGAGACGCTGCGCGCGGCGGACGCGCCCGACACCGCCGATCGCGCGGCCGAGCTCTCGGATCTCGTGCTCTTCGACTACCTCACCGAGAACATCGATCGCTGGGGCGGCGACTACACGAACGTCCGCACGCGCGGCCCCGGCGGCGCGCTCGTCTTCCTCGACAACGCCGCCGGCTTCATCGACGCGCCGCAGGCGAGCCCCGGCTTCATGGACTCTCGGCTCCACGCCGTGCAGCGCTTCCGGCGCAGCACGATCGAGGCGATCCGCGCCTTCTCGATCGACGCGTTCCGTGCGCGCCTCGAGGCCGATGCCTGCGCCGTGCTCTCCGAGCGGCAGTACGCGCAGCTCGAAGCGCGCCGCGCGACGCTGCTCGCGCACGTCGATCGCGTGATCGCCGAGCACGGCGAGAGCGCGCTCGCCTACTGAGTACCACTCCCCGCGCGGTACTGAGGAGCGATCGCGCCGGAGCGCTCCTCGCCGATCAGACGATGCCTTCGTCGATGCGGCGCATGCCCTCGAGCAGCAGGCTCTCGGTGCTCGCCGAGAGCGTGCGCTCGGCGGTCTTCACGTTCGGATCGAACGCGAAGTCGCCCTCGTTCATCCGCAGCATCGAGTAGAACGCCGCTTCGCCCTTCTGCGTGCCGTACACCGCGTGCACGATGTTGCCCGCGTCGAAGTGCATCTCGCCCCACACGATGCCCGAGGTGACGCGCAGCTGGCCGGTCTTGCGGCTCTGGCCGAGCACCTGGATGACCTCGGGAAGGCCCATGTCGCGCAGCGCGCCCGAGAGCCCCCCCGCGGCGCGTTTCTTCTGCGACGCCGCGAGCTCCACGATCTGCGCGGCCTTCGCGATCACCACGTCGGGCGCCGTCGGCTTCTGCAGGTAGTCGGACGCGCCCGCGGCGAAGCCCTTGTTCACCGACTCGCGGTCGGCCCGCTTCGTCAGGAACACCAGCGCCGCGTTCGCGCTCTTGGCGCTCGCCTTCACGAGCGGCGCGAGCGCGAAGCCGTCGCTGTCGCCGCCCAGATCGACCTCGCTGATCACCAGATCGAAGCGCTCGCGCCCGAGCGCCTTCTCGGCCGCGGCGCGATCGCCGGCGACGAGCACGTCCCAGTTCTGGTCGATGAAGCGCATCTCGAGGATCGTCGCCTCGGCGCGATCCGGCTCCACGACGAGCACGCGATGCCGGATCGATCCCGGCACCGTCCCCTCGCTCGCGCCCGCGAGGCGCAGCACGTCGAGGAGCGAGGGGTCGAAGAGCGTGCCCGAGAGCTGCCGCACCACGTCGAGCGCTTCCTGGCGCGTGAGCGTGCGCTTGTAGGGGTTCTTCGGGTTCTGCACGAGATCGGCGTAGGTCTCGATCATCGAGAGCAGGCGCGCGCCGAGCGGGATGTCGGGCCCCGCGACCTTGCTCGGGATCCCCTGCCCGTCCCAGCGCTCGTGCAGGTTCGACAGGATCGCCGTCACGCGCGGCGAGAGGCTCGCCGACTCGAAGAGGCGCAGCGGCGCGTTCCACGTGGACTCGGCCTGCAGGCGATGCCCGTCGAAGCGCGACACGTTGAGCGCCGTGAGGTGATAGGTCGCGTGCTTGCCGAGGTCGTGGAGCAGCGCCGCGAGCTCGAGCGCCTCGGCGTCGGCGTCCGAGAAGCTCATGCGCTCGGCCGCGCGCCGCGCGATGCGCGCCACCATCGCCGAGTGCCCGCGCAGCTCGGCGCGGCTCTGCTCGACCATCGTGAGCAGCACCGCGAGCGCGTCGACGAGGTTCGCCGCCGCCTCGGGAGGCTTCTCCGGCGGCTTCGGCGCCGCGGCGGGCGGCATCTCGAGCGAGCCGAGATCGATCGGCGGGCGCTTCGGCACCGCCGGAAGCCTCCGTGTCGGCGGCGCCGCCGGCGCGCCCATCCCGGCGAGGCCGAGCGGGCCGCCCAGGCCTTCGAGATCGACGGCGAGATCCGTCCCGCCTCGCGGCGGGCTCGCCGCCGCGCTCGCGAGCGGCGCGCCGTCTCCGCGCTCGATCACGTCGTTCGACGCGGGAAGACCGCCCGGCCCCATGAGCGCCGCGAAGGCCTGCGGATCGCCCGCGTAGTGCTTGCGGATCGCCGCGCGGATCGCGCTCGGACGCGCGATGTAGGCGTGCACCTCGCGCACGTTCGCCGTGAGCTGCACCTGCTTGGCCACGTCCTCTTCGAGATCGGCGACCACGATCGAGAGGGCCGAGGCGCGCCGATCGTAGAGGACGGGCACGATCGAGAGGCGCTCGGCGAGCTTGCGCGGCACGAGCTGGAGCATCTCGCGGCTCACGTCGGCCTTCGCGAGCCGCTCGGTCGAGACGAAGCGCGTCTTGTAGATGCCGGCGACGAACTTGAGCAGGTCGCCCTCGGTCATCGCGCCACCGTCGAGGATCGCTTCCTGCACCGGCTCGCCGCTGCGACGCGCGTGGTGATAGAGCGACTCGTACTGCGCAGCCGAGATCCGCCCCTCGTCGCGGAGACGATCGAGGATGCGCATGCCTGCCGGCTGGGCCTGGGTGCTCATCGTTCAGCGGGGCTCGGTGCGATCAAGGCTCGGCGCGGTCTCGCAGCGTGGGGGAAGGATTCTACCGCAAGCCCGCCGCTGCGGGTCGCACCATCGTCATCGCCGCGCGCGGCGCAAGCCCAGGAGCGTGAGCGGCTCGCTCGAGCGCGAGAGCACGATCTCGGAGCCCATCCGGACGTCGCAGAGGCGATGCGGGCCGTCGATGAAGAGGCGGCCCTCGCGGATCTTGCTGACGATGCGGAGCTGCTCGCGCTCGCCGACGAGGCCCCGCACCATCGCGATGCGACGGCCGCCCGGGTGATAGGGCTCGCGCACGACGTACTGGAGCTTGCGCGAGGCGATCGGGAGCACCTTGCCGCCCGCCGAGCGCTGCGCCGCCGTGGAGCCGGCCGCCGGGCCGATCCAGAGGCCGCTCGACTTCTGCTCCTCGGTCCGCGCGCCGCCGCGGCCGCCCTTCGTCTCGTGCGAGAGCAGGTAGCGGGTGGTCGCGGCAGGCGAGGGATGGGCGAACAGGACGTCGTTCAGCACGCGCCGCGTGATGATCTCGCCGTCGAGGCGCACCTGCATGCGCGTGAGCTCGGTGCGGTGCAGCTCGCCCGCGAGCGCGCGCGCGAGGATCGTGCGCACGTGCCCCTTCTTGCCGGCGCAGAAGTGGCCGACGCTGTCCATCGGTGCCGAGTTGATGGCGACGACGGGCATCCCGGGGCCGACCCAGCGCGCCGCCCAGAGCAGCGTGCCGTCGCCGCCGACCGTGACGAGGAGATCGAAGTCCTCGACGAGCCCTTCGTCGCCGCGGAAGCGGAACGTGGCGCGCACGCCGAGACGCTCGACCGCCTCGTGCGCCTCTTCGAGCGTCGCCTGGTGATCGTCGTGCGCCTCGATCAGGCGCGCCACCGAGGGATCCTTGCGCGCGAGCAGCTCGAGGAAGCGTGGGTTCTTCCGCTCGCGAACGTTCGTCTGGTACGCGCTCTTCTTGTAGACGACCAGCACGCGAGGCCCACCGGCCTCGGGGCGCATCGATCGGCCGTTGCGGCGCGCCTCGCTCATGCGGGGCTCATTCGGGGCTCGGGCCGCCGGGCTCGGTGGTGCGCGTCGCCGCGTCGAGGTGCTCGGCGAGGCGGCGGATCGCGACCTCGGTCTTGGCGTCCTCGAGCGTGCCGGCGCGGCAGGCCTCGAGCGCGTCGTCGATCGTCACCCAGCGCACGACGGCGCCTTCCTCGACCGGCGAGCCGTCGAGCGTCGGCGCGCTCGCCGCATCGGGGTCGGCCTCGGCGGCGACGAAATAGAGCTTCTCCGCCGAGAGGCCGGGCGAGAGGAACACGCCCGCGCCGAGGAGGAAGAACGCGCTGTCCGCGATCTCGAGGCCCACCTCTTCCATCGTCTCGCGCGCCGCACAGCGCCGCAGACCTTCTTCTCCGCGCTCGTCGGGCTCGACGAGACCGGCGGGGATCTCGAAGAGGGTGGGCCGGCCGCTCGCCGGCAGCGGCAAGGCGTAGCCCGGGCGCAGCGTGAGCGGCGGGCGGATCGCCGAGCGAAGGCAGATGCGATCGGGCGCGCGCGCATAGAGCACGATGCCCACCGCGTCGGTCGCCTCGCGCTCGACGCAGTCGTAGGGGTAGTCGCGGCTCGGCTCCGCGCCGCCCGGCGGGCGATTGCGGAGCACGAGGCGGCGCACCTTCAGAAAGCCTTGGTCGCTCTTCGTCTCGGCGGTGCGGTCGGCGACCACGTCGATCGCGACCTCGGGCGGGCTGAGCTCGTTCGTCATGTCAGAAGGCCATGGTCTCGCCGGAGGGAACGGAGGGCGCGGGCGGCGGCGGGACCGGCCCGAAGGTGAGCGTGAGCGAGGGCGCGACGGCCCACGTGGCGCCGGCCCCGAGGAAGCCCCAGATCTCGACGCCCGCGCCGAGCGAGGCGCCGCCGCCGAGGTGGACCGCGAAGAAAGCGCCGCCGCCGAGGAAGCCGCCCGCCGTGAGCTTGGCCTCCTGCGTGGAGCCGCCCCAGAGCCCGCCGCGCAAGCGCAGGCCGAGGTCGACGTCGCCGAGGTTCGCCACGGCGGCCACCGCGAGGCCGACGGGAGTCGCGAGGCGATTGCGTGCGTCGCGCGAGGACGGGATCACGTCGGCGCCGAGGAAGCCGCCGATGCGGAACCAGTCGAAGGCGGCGTAGAGATCGACCCAGAGACCTCCGCCGACGTCTCCGTCGGCGATCACCGCGCCGGCGTCGAGCGAGCCGGCGAGCTCCTGCGCGCGTGCGGTCTCGGGCGCGAGCGAGATCGCAGCGACGAAGAAGTAGAGGAGCGCGAGAAGGCGGGCTCTCATCGCGTCGTGCCGAGCTCGGCGAGGCCTCGGGGACCGAGGTGGAACGTCATGGGACGGGCAGTCTCCCGAGCGAGTGCGGCGGAGTCAACGCGCATCCGTGCCCGCCGCCGCTCAGGGCGCACCGAAGGGATTGTCGAGCAGGTGCGTCCCCGCACGCTCGGGCGAGCTGGCCCGGGTCGGCGAGGGCGGGCTCGGCGTGGCATGCGCCTCGGGCGCGGGGGGATGGGTCGGTGCGGGAGGCGTGGGCGGGCGAGCGCGCCGCCCGGTGCGACGCGGCCTCGACGGCTCGGCCTCCGCGGTCGCGCTCGGCGGGGGCTCGGGCTCGGCGACCTCCGCGCCCACCACCTCGGGCGTGGGAGCCGGCGCGAGCTCGGGCTCGATCGCGGTCGTCGCCTCGGGCGCGATCTCGGGCGCGTCCGCGGGCTCGATCGGCGCCGCGATCTCGGCCGGCTCGGGCCCCGCCACGGCGACGATCGGCGGCACGTCCTCGCCCTGCATCGCGAAGCGCGCGACCAGGGCGAGCGCGGTCGCTCCGACGAGCGCGAGCGCGATCCACGGCGCCCAGCTCCGCCCGGCCACGGGCCGAGGCGCCGCCACGGCGTCGGGCACGGGCACGGCGACGGGGACGGGCACCGGGTCGTGGCTCTCTCGCGGGAGCGCGATCTTTCGGACGATCGCGGTGACCGCCGTGGGCTCGCGCTGCGCGGCGTCGCGAAACGCCTGCTCGATCGCGCGCTCGCGCTCGGCGTAGTGCGCGCGCATCCACGCCGCGACCTCGTCCCTCGTCGCGCTCGCTGGCTCCATCGCCAGCGCGAAGGCCTCGGCCGTCGGGATCCGCGCTTCGACGTCGCGCGCGAGCGCATCCCGCACGCACTGAGCGAGCGAGGCCGGCAGCGTGGGCGCGAGCTCGGTCAGGTCGGGGATCGGATGGCGCAGGACGGCGAACATCCGCTGCGCGTCGTCCGAGCCCGTGAAGAGCTTGCGGCCCGCGAAGGCCTCCCAGGCGATCACGCCCAGCGCCCAGACGTCGGCGCGCCGATCCGTCGTCTGCTCGCGCGTGATCTGCTCGGGCGCCATGTAGCTCAGCTTGCCCTTGATCTCGCCCGAGACGGTCTGCGTGCGGCGCCCGCGGGCGGCGGCCACGCCGAAGTCCGTGACCTTCACGCGCCCGTCGAAGCCCACGAGCACGTTGTGGGGCGAGACGTCGCGGTGGACGATGTGGAGCGGCGCGCCCTCCGGATCGACCGTCTCGTGGGCGGCGTGCAGACCTCGCGCGGTAGCCGCGAGGATCGCGCACATCACCGGCAGCGGGGGCCGGATCGGGCCGCGCAGGAGCTCGAGCAGCGAGAGCCCCGGCACGAACTCCATCACGAGGAAGGGCGCTTCCTCGTGCTCGCCCGCGTCGAGCACCTCGACGACGTTCTCGTGGCGCACGCAGGAGGCGATCCACATCTCGTCGAGGAACATGTCGACGTGCTTGCGCTGCTCGATCGCGGCGTCGCTCATCCACTTGATGGCGACCGTGCTCCGGCGCTCGTCCTTCGTGCGCGCCGCATAGACCACGCCCATTCCGCCGCGCGCCAGCTCGAAGAGCACGTCGTACGTCTCGAGCGTCGGCCTTCCACGGCGCTTCGGAAGCACGCCCCCAACCTACCACGCGTTCGGGCGCGGGTCGGAACGTCCGCCTCGACGGCCTGGCCGATCCCGGGAAGCGATGGACCTCGATGGCTCCCTTGTGCATGATCGCCCGCGTGCGCTGCTCGCACTGGGCTCTGTGCTCCGCGCTCGTGATCCTCGCGTCGGCTCCGGCAGCGGCACAGGACGCGGACGCGAGCGCCAGCGCGGCCTCGGTCGAGCACGACGCCTACGAGCGTGGGGTCGCGGCCTTCGAGCGCGGAGAGCCCGCCGTGGCGCTCCACGTCTTCCGAGACCTGTACGAGCGCACGCAGCTTCCCGCGCTGCGGTTCAACATCGGCATCTGCCTCGAGCAGCTCGGGGACCGCGTGGGCGCGCTCGCCGAGTTCGAGGCGGTGGGCGCGAGCGAGACGATGGCGGCGGGCACGCGCGCCGAGGCGATCGAGGCCGCCGCCCGCCTGCGCGCCGCGCTCGCCACCGTGACGATCGACGGGCCCGCCGGCGGCGTGGCCGTGCTGGACGACGAGCGACGCTGCGATCTCCCGTGCGAGCTCGTCGTGGAGCCGGGCGTCCACCACGTGCTGCTGGGCGTGGCCGACGCGGAGGCGCAGACCTTCGAGGCGACGGCGGGCGCGCCCTCGGCCGTCACGCTCAGCCTGCCCGCCACGCCCCTCGTGAGCGGCGGGCCCTCGCTCGGCGTGCTCACCGGGCTCGGCGTCGCGGTCGCGGCGATCGGCGTCGGCGGCATCATCGGCTTCGGCGTGCGCACGCTCGACGTGAAGGCCTCGTTCGACGCGACGCCGACTCTCTCGCTCCAGACCGAAGGGGAAACGATGCGGGATCTGACGAACGTCTCGATCGGCGTCGCCACGCTCGGCGCCGTGCTCGTCCTGATCGACGTCGTGCTCGTCGCGACCGGCGGGCCCGCGAGCGCTGCGCAGGCCCGCATCGAAGGGGGCGAGCTCGTGCTCGCGTTCTGATCGCCGTGTCCGCCGAATCGACCATCCCGCGGCCGCGCGCCGCCAAGCCTGCCCGGAGCCTGCGCGCGCGCGTCACCGCCGGCCCCGCCGCCGGCGCCGAGACCACCGTCGAGACGCTCGTCTTCACGGTCGGCACGGCCGAGGGCAACACGCTCGTGCTCGGCGACCGCACGGTCTCTCGCTACCACCTCGAGGTCCGGAGGACGCCGCAGGGCATCGAGGTCACCGATCTCGGCTCGACGAACGGCACGCGCATCGGCCCAGCGCGCCTCTTCGGCGGGCGGGCCTTCGTCGCCTCCGGCAGCGAGCTCGTGCTCGGCGACAGCACGATCGTCATCGAGGATGGCGAGCTCACCGTCACGCGCCTCGCGGAGGTCGGCCGCTTCGGGGGCCTGTTCGGCAGCTCGACCGCGATGCGCCGGCTCTTCGCCGAGATGGCGCCGCTCGCGCAGAGCGACGTCTCGGCGCTCCTGCTCGGCGAGTCGGGAACCGGCAAGGAGGTCGCCGCCCGCGCGCTGCACGAGCAGGGGCCTCGGGCGAGCGGGCCCTTCGTCACCGTCGATGCGACGACGCTCGTGCCCACGCTCTACGCGAGCGAGCTCTACGGGCACGAGCGCGGCGCGTTCACGGGCGCCGATCGGCGCCACGCCGGCGCCTTCGAGCGCGCGCACGGCGGCACGCTCTTCCTCGACGAGGTGGGCGAGCTCCCGGCGGCGCTTCAGGCGGGGCTTCTCGGCGTGCTCGAGCGCCGCTCGTTCCGGCGCGTCGGCGGCACCACGGAGATCCCGGTCGACGTGCGGGTGATCGCCGCGACGCACCGCGATCTGCGCGCCGCCGTCAACGCGGGCACGTTCCGGCTCGACCTCTACTACCGGCTCGCCGTCACGACGCTCGAGATCCCGCCGCTGCGCGATCGGACGAGCGATCTGCCCGAGCTGATCGCGCACTTCCTCCGCGAGGCCGGTCACGAGGGCGAGAGAGAAGCGCTCTTCCCCGACGACGTGCTCGCTTCGCTCGCGACGCACAGCTGGCCCGGCAACGTACGGGAGCTGCGCAACGTCGTGGAGCGCACGCTCGCGGTCGGGAGCCCGCCCCCGATCGCGCCCGCGAGCACGAGCCCGGCGCAGGCCGATCGATGGGCGCAGCTGGGCGAGCTGCGCTACCGCGACGCGCGACGCGCGGTGCTCGACGAGTTCGAGCGGCGCTACCTCGAGCGCCTGCTCGAGCGCACGGAGGGGAACGTGCGCGCCGCCGCGCGCGAGGCCGACCTCGACCGCACCTACCTCACGGACCTGCTCAAGCGACACGGCCTCAAGTAGCGGCGCCTCCGCAGGATCAGAAGCAGGGCAGCGGCGTTCCGTCGATCGTGATGGCGACGTCGTCGATCGCGTACGAGAGCGGCGGCGTCTGCGCAGACCCCGTGTAGGTGATGCCGACGCTCGCGTTGTTCACACCCGCCGGCAACCGCGTGTCGGCCACGCCCGAGATCACGGAGGCTCCGTCGAGCGAGACGTCGATCGTGCCCATGGGGCCGACGACGACGTGCATCGAGAGGCACACCCAGCGATCGCGCGGCATCGGAACGCCCGAAAGATAGGTACCCGTGCCGCCGCTCGTGTACACCGCGAGCCCGGAGTCGTTGAGCAGGAGGCTCGTCCCACCGTAAGGCGGGACTCCCTCGTTGACGGCGAAGAGAGACGACTCCTGGACGACGTTGGCCGAGTCCACGTAGGCCCAGAAGCGCGCCCAGATGTCGGTGGGCGGTGTCGTGAAGTCGACGCCGACCGAGGGTTGTTCCCCCGCAGCCATCGTCTCGAAGAGGCCGGAGGCCGCCCCGCGATGCGCCCGAGCGGTGGACTGCACGACGTCGGGGCCCCAGTCGAAAGGCGGCTGCCGCGAGACCGGCCCCATCTCGAAGTCGTCGCACACGCGCGCCCCGGGCGGGCAGTACGAGACGCCCGCGTCGACGGGCGGAACGAAGGCATCCTCGACGAACGCGTCGACACTGGGCTGCGCCCACGCGTCGTTGGGCACGCCCGTGTCGACGGCGAACGCATCGTTCGGAGCACCCGCATCCACGGAGCGCGCATCGACGCCCGGCGCGGCCGCGTCGGTCGCCGCGAGCACACATCGGTCCTGCGCCGTATCGCAGGTCCAACCGGGCTCGCAGGGGCATCGGCGATTCGACAGGTCGACCGGCCCGAAGCAGCCCGCGACCACGAGCGGCAGCGAGGCGAGCGCGGTGACGAGTACGCACGCTCGCCGTGCACGAACCGATCGCGCGGCCCTCACGTACGACGACGGCACCACGACTCGAAGCGTAACGAACTGTGCTGCGCAGATCCATCGTGGTGCGCGTCGACCGCAACGCGATCGATCGCCGTCGCGAGCCCCCAAGTGGCCGGGAAGATCCCTCCACGCCGCGCCCCCACGTGCCCGCGATCCGCGCGTGACCCGCACGGCATGTGGGTTGCTGGGAGCCCACGTATGCCTGGCCGTACGGTCGCTCCACGCCTCCGCCTCCTCTCGCTTCTCGGGCTCGTCCCGCTCGCTCTCGCAGGCTGCGAACCACCTGCGGCGACGGGAGACGCCGGTACGACGGCGACGGGAGATGCGGCGCGCGATGCGTTCACTCCTCCGCGCGACGGCGCGCCCGAAGTCGACGCGGCGACGCCCCCACCCGACGACACGGGCATCGTCCCGAGCGACGCCGGCCCGCCGCCCCCCGATCCCTGCGTCGCCGCCGGCAACTGCGAGCCGGGACGCTGGGTCGACGTCACGCCGTCAGGCGTATCGCTGCTCGAAGGGAGCTGCGGCAACTACGGCACGACGACCGTCGCGGTCGCGCCGGGGCATCCGAACGAGCTCTTCGCGCAGTTCAACTGCCAGGGCATCTGGCGCTCGACCGACTACGGACAGACGTGGGCCGGCCCGGTGAACACCGGCATGCACGGCGCCGAGGTGGGCGACTGCGCCGGCGGGATCTCGGTGCCGAGCCTCGGCGCGGGCGACGCGACGACGCTCTATCTCTCGTGCATCCGCGGCGCCGGCCTCGGCTTCTGGCGCTCGACGAACGGTGGCGTCGACTGGACGCGCTACCCGATCACGCCGACGCCCGATCGCCAGGACTACTACGCGCCCGCCGTCGACCCCTACGACCCGAGCCACTTGATCATGGCGGGCCACGAGATGGACGCGATGGTCGAGAGCACCGACGGCGGCCAGACGTGGACGCTGATCCCGATCGATCCCGGCATGCACCAGTCGGGCGGGACGCCGGCGCTCTTCTTCATCGACCGGGGCGCCGCGGCCGCCACGCGCTCCACGTTCCTCTGGCTCGCGCAGGGAAGCGGTGGCGGCATCGGCACGTGGCGCACGGAGAACGGCGGCACGAGCTGGACGCGCGTCGATTCGAACGAGCACGGCCACGGCAACTCGCAGATCTACCAGCCCGATGGCGACGGCGTGATCTACATGGCCGGCGTCTACTCGGCGCTCGGCTGGGGGATCCTGCGCAGCGCGGACTACGGCGTGCACTGGGAGCACGTCGGCGCGACCGGCAACCAGAGCAACGTGTGGGGCACGAGCACGCACGTGTACGGCGGCGAGAGCTGGGCCATCGGTGGCGGCATGCCGATCGATCCCTCGCTCCAGGTCGCACCGCAGCCGGGTACGACGGGCTGGACGCCGATGACGGCGCCCGCCGCGATGTTCCAAGGCCCCGCGCAGGTGGCCGTCACGCGCGATCCCGACCACGCGATCTTGATCGGCGCCTGCTGGCAAGCCGGTCTCTGGCGCTACATCGAGCCCTGAAGGCTCGTCGGAGAAACGAACGATGAAGACCCTTCGACAGGCCCTCTCGCTCGCGCTCGCCCTCTCGGCGTGCACGACCGGCGCGACCGACCCGGGCGATGCCGGCACGAGCGGCCGCGACGCAGCGGCGGGCGACGCCGGTGCTCTCGGAAACGACGCCGCCCTTCCCGGTCACGACGCCGATCGACCCGACGCCGGCTTCCCCGATCCGACGACGAGCCCGGTGCCGATGCCGTGGATCAGCGAGGGCGTGCCCGCGTTCGCGACGAGCGGCGATCCTCTGCCGGCGACCGACGACGTGACGACGAACTGCTGGGCGCCCTCGTCCTTGCCGGCCTCGATCACCTACGACATCTCCGGCGCGCACGTCGACGGGCCGATCTACGTCGCGTGGTACGCGATCCACGCCGGCGCCTGGCTCGCCGACGCGGCGAGCGCGGGCGACCAGTTCCCGACCGACTACACGATCGAGATCCACACGGCACCGAGCAGCGCGACCCCGCCCACGTCGGGCTGGACCGAGATCGCGAGCGTCACCGGGAACGTGCACGGCTCGCGCGGCCTGCTGGCGAACGCGGCGGGCGCGAACTGGGTGCGCATGACGGTGACGGCCGCGAGCGGTGGCAGCACGCCGTGCATCGACCTCGACGTGCACTCGGCCCCGCAGGGCGCCTCCGACGCGTTCCTGTTCATGGGCGACTCGATCACGCACATGACCTTCGTCTACGCGTTCTCCGACTTCCGCACGCGCGTGGGCGCCGGCGAGCCGGGGCGCTGGCCGGCGCTCTTCGAGGCCGCGATCGGCGGCACCAACACGGGCACCGCGCTCGAGGTGATCGACCAGACGATGGCGGACTTCGACGGCCGCTACGTGGTGCTCGCCTACGGCACGAACGATCACGCGAATGGCTTCCGCATGAACGAGCTGATCGATCACGTGCTCGCCTCGGGCCGCATCCCGATCGTGCCGCACATGCCGTGGGCCTCGGGATCGCCGGAGGGCGAGGCGATCAACGCGCAGATCGACGCGATCTATGCCGCGCGCCCCGAGGTGCTGCGCGGGCCCGATCTCTGGGCCGCGTTCGAGAACCGCACCGACCTCATCCCGGTGGGCGACGTCCATCCGAACGACGAAGGACGCAACGTCCTTCGCCAGGCCTGGGCCGACTGGCTCGTCTCTCTTCCGCATCCCTGAGGAGCTCCGCCATGACCGTTTCCAAGCTCTACCGTCTCGGGCTCACGCTGAGCCTCGTCTCGATCTCCGCCTGCTCGACCCCCGGCGCCTCCGACGTCGATGCGGGAGGGACGACGCCGCGCGACGCGGGCCCGCGCCCCGACACGGGCCCCGGCTCGATGTTTCCCGACACCGGCCACATCGGCTCGACCGACGTCGACTCGTCCTTGCCCGAGCTGCCGCGGATCGACGGCGTCGTCGGTACCGTCTCGGGCGACGGCGTCACGATCTCGTTCCAGCCCGTCGATGGCGCGCGCGACTACCGCGTCTACGAGCTGCCCGATCCCTCACGCGTGCACCCGCAGAGCGACGGATCGGTGGTCGTCGACGACGCCCTCTATCGATGCGCGGGCGATCGCAACACGTTCCCTGCGGCGGCCGACGGACAAGAGGACACCGTCGGCACGTGGGTGCACACGGCGGTGGAGGGCAGCGTCGCCGGCGCGGCTCGCTCGATGGCCGACGCCACGCTCGGCTACGTGTACGTGGAGCCCGGCGACGGGCGCGTGCCCGTCTACGCGCTCGGGGACCCGGCGCCGAGCGCCGAGAGCGCCTGCGGCAGCGGCTGGTGGTCGACCACGCGCAGCAAGGTCTACACGACCGACGAGGCCGAGCGCGCGCGTCTGATCGCGATGCACTGGCGCGACGACGGGATCGCGTTCTACGCGCCGACGTCGGGCACCGAGATCCTGCACGCCGAGGATCGCGCCGGGCAGCCGGACGTGCAGCGCCTCTACTTCGTGAGCGGCAGCGCCGAAGCGTCGAGCCGCGCGTCGCTCTCGCCGACGATGGCGTTCCACGTCGCGACGGCAGAAGGCCCGGGCCTACACGCGCTGATGCGCGTGAACGTCTCGACGTGCGCCGACTTCATGTACCCGACGCACGACGAGCTCGTGGTGGGGCGGACCTTCTTCGAGCGCGCACGCTTCCAGGGCGCCGACCGCCCGGAGCATCGCCTGATGTGGTCGGGCCTGACGGGGCCGACCACGCTGGTGCTCGAAGCGCTCGACGTGGGCTGCCCGATGCAGGCGCGCATCGGGCCGCACATCGACGGGCGCACCGACGAGCACACGGGACACATGTTCTGGACGCACGAGCCGACGCTGACGATCGACGAAGTGCGCGCGAGCGCGCCGAACGGTGAGGTCTTCCTCAACGGGCAGCACGAGGCCGGCAATCGCCCGCGCGCGATCGCGCGCTCGTACCTCGTCGTCGCGCCGGGCACGGTCGAGACGATGGACTGGCAGGACACCTTCGCGCCCGGCGTCGCGATGGCGTCGTTCACCGATCACCCGTGCACGGTCGACGGGGGCAACTGCTTCCAGATGTTCCAGGCGACCTCGGACGACTACGAGCTGCTCTGGCACACGGTCGAGACCGACTCGTACGCCCTGGCGAACGTGAACGGCGAGCTCTGGGTCACCTTCTCCGATTGGGCCGCCGACACGAACGGGAAGTTCCGGCTCGAGCCCCACGAGCACGGCCAGATCGCCGAGGGCTCGTTCCTGCACGTGACGATGGAGGCGACCACGGTGAGCACGGGCCGCCGCTATCCGCAGATCCTCGTCTCGGACGGCCCCTCGCCCATCCAGTACTCGATGACCGAGCACCACACGATCGTGCTCCAGCCGCGCTGGCAGTCGCCGAACATGGCGCTCCAGGTCTGCGATCACCGGATCTGGGACGTGAACAACCAGTGCGACGGCTACCAGATGAACCTCGTCCGCGACGCCGCCGGCGAGGCCGTGCGCGTCGCGCCGGTGCAGCCGCCGATCGAGCGCTTCCACCCCGACGTGCGCACGCGCTACGACCTCTATCTCTCGCCGAGCCGCGCCTACGTGTTCCTCGATCGCACGCCCTTCGGCTGCGTCGATCTCCCGGTCGGCACCGTACCGACGGGCGAGGCGACCGTCGCGTTCGCGAGCGTGCTCTACCACTCGGAGGCCGACGAAGCGCTCGGCTACACGGCCCGAGCGTTCCCGCGCGAGACCGAAGTGCACTACGACAACCTCGGCTTCTCGAGCGGCGTGATCGCGCCGGCGTGGGACGAGGATCGCTTCCCGTGCGTGCCGGCCGACCAGATCATCCCCGGGACGAGCCTGTGACGACGAGGCGGGCGCGCGGGACGGTCGTGCTGGGCTTGCTCGCGCTCGGATGCGCGGCGCCGGCCCCGCGCGACCCGGCGCTCCTCGCGCTCTCGCCCGTGCCGGCGCCGCCGCCCGATCCGAGCAACGCGTGGGCCGACGATCCCGACGCAGCGCGCTTCGGCCAGCGGCTCTTCTTCGATCCCTCGTTCGCTGGCGAGCTGCTCGACGGAGACAACGACGGAACCGAGAACGCGACGGGCTTTCGCGGCGACACCGGCACCGTCGCCTGCGCGAGCTGTCACGTCGCGAGCACCGACTTCTCCGACACGCGCTCGCTGCTCGGACAGATCTCGCTCGGCGCGGGCTGGGGCTTCCGGCGCGCGCCCTCCCTGCTCGACGTCGGCCAGAGTCGCCTCGTCATGTGGGACGGCCGCTTCGACAGCCTCTTCAGCCAGGTCTTCGGGCCGATCGAGTCGGAGCTCGAGATGAACAGCTCGCGCCTCTACGTGGCCGAGCAGGTCTTCGCGCACCACCGCGCCGAGTACGAGGCGATCTTCGGCCCGATGCCGCCCCTCGACGACGCGAGCCGGTTCCCCGCGCTGACGGCCACGACCACCGGGTGTCGCGCGCTCGTGGAGCAGGAGCGGCGCTGCGCCGGCGTCGTGGATGGCGTCCCCGGCGACGGTGCCGACTTCGACGGCATGAGCGCCGAAGACCAGGACGCCGTCACGCGCGTCGTCGCGAACGTGGGCAAGGCGATCGGCGCCTACGAGCGCCTGCTCACCTGCGGGCCCTCGCGCTTCGATGCGTGGGTGGCCGGCGACGACACCGCGATGACGCCGGAAGAGATCCACGGCGCCGAGCTCTTCGTCGGGCGCGGCGACTGCGTGCGCTGTCACAGCGGCCCCACGATGAGCGACGAGCGCTTCCACGTCGTCGGCATGCAGCCGGCCGTCGTCGCCACGGTGTTCATCGATCGAGACGACCGCGGCGCCGCGCTCGGCCTGATGCACCGCGACGCGAGCCCGCTGCGCGTCGAGGGTGACTACTCGGACGGCGACGACGGCCGCGCGTCGTTCCCGCGCACGGAGGCGCTCGAGGGCGCGTTCCGCACGCCACGCCTGCGCTGCGTCGCGCAGCGTCCCTCGTTCATGCACACCGGGCAGCTCACGCGCCTCGAGGACGCCGTGGCGCTGCACGTGCGCGGCGGCGATCGCGGCGGCTACCTCGGCACCAACGAGCTCGTCCCGCTCGATCTGACGGAGGGCGATCGCGCCGATCTCGTCGCGTTCCTGCGCGCGCTCGATGGCCCCGGGCCTGCGGCCGAGCTCCGCCGGCCTCCTCCTTGAACGGCGCCGTCAGCGCGGCGGGGGCGATCCGCTCGCGCCCGCGAGCGTGCGCCGCGCCTTCTCGAGATCGAGCTCCCCTTCCCAGCGCGCGACCACGAGGGTGGCGACGGCGTTCCCGATCATGTTCGTGATCGCGCGCGCCTCGCTCATGAAGCGATCGACGCCGACGAGGAGCGAGAGGCCCGAGACGGGGATCGCGCCGGTCGCCTGCAGCGTCGCGGCGAGGGTGACGAAGCCGCCCCCGGTCACCGCGGCCGCGCCCTTGCTCGTGAGCAGCAGCACCGCGAGCAGGATGGCCTCCTGGTGCCAGGTGAGCTCGGTGTCGGTCGCCTGGGCGACGAAGATCGCGGCCATCGTCAGGTAGATCGAGGTGCCGTCGAGGTTGAACGAGTAGCCCGTCGGCACGACGAGGCGCACGACGCCCGAGCCGCAGCCGAGCGCCTCGAGCTTGTCCATCAGGCGCGGCAGCACCGACTCGCTGCTCGAGGTGCCGAGCACGACGAGGAGCTCCTCGCGCAGATACACGAGCAGGCGCACGAGCGAGACGCCGACGAGCGCGCACACGGTGCCGAGGCCCACGAAGACGAAGACGAGCGCGGTCGCGTAGAAGCCGAGCATCAGCGCGAGCAAGCTCCCGAGGCTCGCCACGCCGAAGTGGCCGACCGTGTAGGCCATCGCGCCGAACGCGCCGATCGGCGCTAGGCGCATCACGAGCGCGATCACGCGGAAGAGCACCTGCGCGAGCGCGTCGACTGCGTGGAGCGCGGGTTTTCCCTTCTCGCCCATCGACGCGATCGCGAGACCGACGAGCACCGAGACGAAGAGCACCTGCAAGATCTCGCCGCCCGTGAAGGCACCGATCGCGCTCTCGGGGACGATGTTCGTCAGGTGCTCGACGATGCCCATCGACTCGCGACCGTGCGTCTGCGCCTCGACCGCCGCCGTGCCGAGCTCGGCGGCATCGCGGTGGAGCCCCGCACCCGGCTGGAGCACGTGCACGACGACGAGCCCGATGACGAGGGCGATGGTCGTCATGCCCTCGAAGTAGACGAGCGCCTTCAGGCCCACGCGGCCCACGCGCCGCAGATCGCCGACGCCGGCGATGCCGTGCACGACCGTGGCGAACACGATCGGCGCGATCAGCATCTTCACCATGCGCACGAAGAGCTCGCCGAGCGGCCGCAGCGCCTCGCCCCACGTCGGCTCGACGGCTCCGAGCAGCGCGCCGAGCGCGATCCCCGCGAGCACCTGCAGATAGAGAGCGCGGTGGGCGCCCTTCGCAGAGGGCTCGGGGCTCGGCGGCGTGGCCGGCGCAGCGGAGGCGGGCGGATCGGAGCCGTTCATCGCCGGTCGAGGCTACCGTCGTTGTGGCCCGCACAGGACGTTTTCTCGCGAGCGCACGAGAGAGGTAAGCTCCGCGCCGCTTGCGCTCGACCGCCTCCACGTCCCCCTCGCCCGCGCGCTCCTCCGAGCGCGGGCCGAGCCGCTTCTTCGGAGAGAAGAGCACCGCCGCCCTCTCGGCGCGCCTCGCCCGCCGGGAGATCTCGGCGGTGGAGCTGGTGCGCGAGGCCTACCGCGCGATCGCCGAGCGCGACGGCGAGCTCGCCGCATTCGTCGAGCTCGACGAGCGCCGTGCGCTGCGCGCGGCGCTCGCGATCGACAAGGAGCGCAGGCGCGGCCGCATCGCGAGCCCGCTCGCCGGCATCCCGACGGCCATCAAGGACCACGAGCACATGCGCCTCATGGGCACGCGCGGCGGCTCGCGCATGCTGCGCTACGTGCGCTCGCCCGTGGACGGCGAGGTGGCGCGGCGCCTGCGTGCCGCCGGCATGCCGCTCGTGGGCAAGACGAGCTGCTCGGAGCTGACGATCCTCCCCTTCGTCGAGACCGACCTCGGGCCGCCGACGCGCAACCCCTGGTCGCTCGATCATTACTCGGGAGGCTCGAGCGGCGGCGCCTCGTGCGCGGTCGCGGCGGGCATGCTCCCGATCGCGCCCGGCTCCGACGGCGCGGGCTCGATCCGCGGCCCGGCCTCGTTCTGCGGTCTGGTCGGCTTCAAGCCGAGCCGGCATGCGCTGTTCCACGAGCACCACGCCGTCGACCCGCACGACATCAGCGCCGTCGGCCCACTCGCGCGCACGGTCGAGGATGCCGCGATGCTGCTCGACGTGCTCGCGGGCGACACGAGCCTCGAGCCCGACGTGCGCTCGTTCCGCGCCGCCGTGCAGGACCCACCGCGCTCGCTGCGCGTGCGCTTCTGTACGCGCTCGCGCATCGCCGAGGTCGATCCCGAGGTGGAGGACGCGGTGCGCCGCACGGCGCGCCTGGCCGAGCAGCTCGGCCATCGCGTCGACGAGGGCGAGCCGCTCGAGGGCACGGTCGACGAGTTCCTGCCGCTGATGAGCAAGATGATCAGCAGCATCCCGCAGATCCCCTTCGCGCGGCGCTTCGTGCAGCCGACGACGAAGTGGATGCTCGACCTCGGCGCGAAGACGACGCCCGAAGAGGCGCGCGCCGCCAAGGACCTGCTCGAGGCGCGGGTCGATGCGTGGTTCGGCGAGGCCGTCGATGCGTGGATCCTCCCGACCTCGTGCGTGCTCCCGCCGCGCGTGGGCGCGTTCGACGGGTACGACGGAGAGGGCGTGTTCCGCGCCGTGGCGCCCATCGGCGTCTGGACGGCGCCCTTCAACGTCTCGGGCCAGCCCGCCGTGAGCCTTCCGATGGCGCTCGCGAAGAGCGGCCTTCCGATCGGCGTCCAGGTCGTGATGCACCGGCGCGACGATCGACGCCTCCTCGGCTTCGCCGCGCAGCTCGAGGAGGCCGCGTCGCTCACGAGCGCGTTCTTCTGACGGGATGGGGTGCGCCGCATGAGCCTGCCCAAGCCGATCCCGAAGCGAGTGTTCCAGGCCTACGCGCTCGTCCTGCTCGCCGCGGCGTGGATCGGCGCGCTCGTGCTCGCGGCGAGCGATCTGGCTCCGATCACGATGCTCGCCGGGCTCGTGGGCCGGCCCCTCACCGCGTTCGTGCTCTGGGTGGCCGCATCGCTCGCGTGGATCGCGCTGGTGATCCCCGTGCGGCTCTTCACCTCCGGCTTCGACACGCTCGAGCAGGCGCTCGCGAAGTCCGGCGCGCGGACGCTGGAGGAGGCCATCGCGATGGAGCGGGCGCGGCTCGACCGAGCGCGAACGGGCCCGCCGAGCGAGCGGCGGCGTGCCGACCTGCTGCGCGCGGTCGCTGGGATCGTCCTCGCGTTCGCCTTCGCGATGGGTGTGGCCGTGAACCTCTCGCTCTTCCCCGAGCGCTTCTTCCTCCTGTTTCCGCTCGGTGCGCTGGTCTCGACGCTGCTCGCGCTCTTCTACGCAGCGCGCGCGCTCTACGACAAGCTCCGCGAGTGACGTCGCACTTCTGCGAGTGTCGCTCGCAAGATCGAGAGCCGCACCGTGACCCGCGTCGTCCCATGGTCGGCGCATGACGAGACGGGTTCGCATCCACGACGGGATCATCGGCGCGCTGCTCGGCACGAGCGCGCTCCTGGCGACGACGGTCGACGCGCGCTTCGGGTGGCTCGCCGCGGTCATCGGCGCGGTGATGCTGCAGAGCGCGTTCACGGGCTTCTGCCCGGTGCACTTCACGCTGAGCAAGCTGCTCGACGATCGCTGAGCACGCGCGCCATCGGGCTTGCCGGCGCTCGGCGAGCGCGCGCACCATCGCCGCGCCATGCGCCCGCGCCCAGCGACGAATCGACCCCTCGCCGTGCTCGGCCTCGTCCTCGCGATCGGCTGCGGCGCGCGCCCCGCGCCGGCGCCGAGCGGAGCGCCGACCTCGCGCGCGTGGTCGGCGTTCGAGACCGGCACGACGGAGAGCTTCCGCGGCCTCGCGCTGCCCGCGCCGGGCGTGATCTGGGCGAGCGGCACGCACGGCACGTGGGCGCGCTCGGTCGACGGCGGCGCGCACGTCGAGGTGGGCGTGGTGCCGGGCGCCGAGACGCTGGACTTCCGCAGCCTCCACGCGTGGAGCGCCGAGCGCGCGATCGTGCTGTCGGCGGGCGATCCCGGCCGCGCGTTCGTGACGGACGACGGCGGCGCGCACTGGACCGAGACCCTCACGCGCTCGGGCGAGGGCGTGTTCTTCGACTCGCTCGCGTTCGACGGCGAGGAGGGGCTCGCGCTCGGCGATCCGCTTCCGAGCGCCGAGGGCCCGCGCTTCGTCGTCCTGCGCACGCACGACGGCGGCCGCACGTGGCAGGATCAGGCCGGGCCGATCGCCGAGCCGGGCGAAGCCGCCTTCGCCGCGAGCAACGCATGCATCGCTGCGCTCGGTGAGGGACGCTGGCGCTTCGCGACCGGCGGTGCGGCGCCGCGGATCTTCGCGACCGACGACGACGGAGCGCACTGGCAGAGCACGGGCGTCGCGCTGCCGGGCTCGGCCTCGGCCGGCATCTTCGCAATCGCGCTCGAGGACGCGCACGTCGGCTACGCCATCGGCGGCGACTACGCGGCGCCGACCGCGAGCGGCAGCTTCGCGCGCACACACGACGGCGACGCGCACTGGGAGATCGGCGCCCCCCCGCCGGGCTACCGATCGTCGATCGCGATCGACGGCGATCGCCTGGTCGCCGTCGGCACGAGCGGCTCGGACCTCTCGACCGACGAGGGCGCGCACTGGCAGCCGATCGACGATCGCGCGCTGAACGTCGTCCGCGCCGCGGACGGCGTCGTGATCGCCGCGGGCCCCGACGGCACGATCGCGCGCCTCGTTCCCTGATCCTCGTTCCCGGATCTCGCGTCCTGGACGGAAGCTCAGGCGCGCACGAAGCCCTTCCACTTCTGCATGTAGCCCGCGAACGTCGGGCTCAGGCCCTCGGCGAGCAGGTGCTCGTGCGTCACGGGCTCCATCACGAGCGGACGGCCGTCCACGATCTTCTTGGGCCAGTCGTGGTTGGCGATCGCGGCGCGCCCGAGCGCCACGGCGTCGGCGCCGAGCGCGAGCTGGCCCTCCGCGTCGTCCTTCGTGAGGATGCGGCCCGCCGTGACGATGCGGATCTTCGGGCCGAGCGCGTCGCGGAACAGGCGCGTCGCGTGGCGGTCGGGGTACTTCGTGGTGTTCTTCGTCGCGCGCCAGAGCGAGAGGTGGAGCACCTCCATTCCGTCCTCGGCGAGCCAGCGCGCGGTCTGCACGGCCTCGTCGACGTCGATGCCCTTCGTCTGCCCGAAGTCTTCCGGCGACAGGCGCACGCAGCGCACGAGCGAGGGCGCGCGATCGCGCACGGCGCGCAGCACGCTGCGGATCAGGCGCGCGCGGTTCTCGAGCGAGCCGCCCCAGCCGTCCGTGCGCCGGTTGTAGTCGGTGCTCAGGAACTGCGAGAGCAGGTAGCCGTGCGCGCCGTGGAGCTCGATCGCATCGAAGCCGGCCTTCGCGCAGCGCTCGGCGGCGCGCGCGAAGTGATCGATCGCGCCCGCGAGGTCCTCTTCGGTCCCCTCGCGCGGGATCGTCTCGACGCCCTCTTCGTAGCGGCTCGCGCTCCACGTCGGAAGGCCGCTCACCACCTCACTGGCGCGCAGGCCTCCGTGGAAGAGCTGCACGCTCGCGAGCGCGCGCGTGCCGTCCGGCTGCGGCGCGCGGATCGACGCGGCGAGCTTCGTCAGGCCCGGGATCATCGCGTCGTCGTGCACGCCCAGCTCGCCCGCCCACGCCTTGCCTTCCTGGCTGACGTGCGCGGCGCAGGTCTCGACGAGCCCGAAGCCGCCCTCGGCGCGCATCGTCAGGAAGCGCCGCTCGTCCTCCGAGCACGTCCCGTCGGGGTGGCTCTGCATGTTCGTGAGCGGCGCGAGCCAGATTCGATTGCGAGCGACGATGCCTTCACGGAGCGGCAGCGGATCGAAGAGCATGGCCTCGCTCATGCGACCGACGCGCGCGCGCGTCAACCGGCGAGCCGGACGCCGGCCATCCTCCACGACGCGTCGGCTCGGGAGGGCGCCCGAGCTCGAGACGGTCGCCGCTCGAGAGCGACGTGCGAGCACCACCGCCGAGCGGGCGTCGAAGCGGCGACGAACGTGACCCTGGCCGTGCTGGACGCCGGTGTGCTCACGAGTCGCGAGGCCCGAGGTCCGAGCGGGCTGCCGCGCGCGCGACCCCGAAGAGGCCTCGCGCCCTCGGAGCGAGCGCCCACGAGACGCGTGCGAGCAGCGCGAGCGCGAGCACGCTCGGGCCGAGGAAGAGCAGCAGGCGCACGAGGCCGAGCAGCATGCGGCCCGCGAGCGCGAGCCCCGCGAGCGCCGTGGTCGGTAGCGCACCGATGCCTTCTTCGCTCGGGGCCGCGACGATCGTCAGCTCGACGCGCGCGTGTGCGACGCGCGTGGCGATCGCGCGCTCGTCTGCCTCGAGCACGTCGAGGGCCTCGGTGACACGCGTCAGCTCGCGCTCGACCTCGAGCACCTCGGCGAGCGTGCTGGTGCGGCTCTCCATCATGGCCGTCAACCGCGCCTGCTCGGCGCGCCGCACGTCGATCCGCGTGCGTGCCTCCGCGTGAGCGACCGTGACGTCCTCGCTGCTGCGCTCGCGGTCGCGGATCGTGCCGAGCGTCGCGAGGTCGTGCTCCAGATCCGAGAGCGAGGTCGCCGGCACGCGCAGCGTCAGGTGAGCGCGAGCCTCGCCGACCTCGATCTGGTCGGCGACGCCTTCACGCGCGCGCGCCTGCGCCTCCGCCCGATCGGCCGCGCGATCGACGTCGGAGGCGATCAAGACCAGGCGCGCGAGCAGCACGTGCTCGGCGTCGGTCGCGGCCGGAGGCGTATCCGGTGATGCGGGCGGTGCGGCGTCGTCTGCAGCGCTGCAAGCGACCGAGGACGAGACGAGCAGGACCGAGGCGAGCGACAGGGAGCGTAGGTGCACGAGGGCCTCCGGCGGATCAACGCCGCGCGGCCCTCGTGCTTACACCGCGGCCGTCGACCTCGGCGGCTCACGAGGCGGCGCGCCCGCCCGCGGGGGCCCGTCGTCAGCGAGAGACCTCGCCGACCGAGCTCGCGTGTTAGGGTGATCGCGTGCGGTTCCCGTGGTGGTCGTTCGCGATGGCGCTGTGGCTCACGGCGCTGCCCGGATGCACGGTCAGCTTCGACTTCCCGACCTTCGTCGGCGTCACGCGCTGGCCGGAGGTCGATCTCGGCCCGGCCTCCCCGCGCGCGTCCCTCGATTTCGACGACGGCTTCCGCATCGCGACGACGCCCACGTTCATGCCCTACTGGGGCGACGACGTCTTCACGCGTGCCGAGGGCCTGGGCCTGGGCGACCTCGACGACGACGGAGACCTCGATGCCATCGTGTCGAGCACGGGCGTGCAGTCGGAGCGCGCCGTCGTGCTCCGGAACGACTTGGTCGAGTCGGGGACGCGCGGCCCGTTCGTCGACGAGACGCCAGGCGCGTGGGGAGGCGAGACGACGTGCACCTCGGTCGTTCAGACGGCGGTGTACGCCCCGCCGCTCTTCTTCGTCGCGCCGCCGCTCGCGATGTGGCGGCCCTGCGCGTTCCGCCAGACGGCGCCGCTCGAGCTGAGCGGGCTCACGAGCACCGAGATGCCCATCACCGAGGCCGCGAGCGTCGTGGCCGTCGGCGACGTGACCGGCGATGGCATCCTCGACGTCCTGCTGGGCGGCGAGGCGGTGGCCGCGCACTGGCTCGTCTCCGATCGCGACCACTGGCGCGAGCTGACCGGCCTTCCCGTCGACCTCTCCGACCTCGAGGCGGCATCGCTCGTCGATCTCGACGGCGACCGCATCCTCGACCTCGTCGCGATCGCGAGCACGCGCACCTCGGGCGGGCACGTGCTGCACGGTCTCGGCGGAGGCGCCTTCGCGGCGACCGCGGACACCGTCTCGCTCGAGACGCGGGCCCAGGGCGCGCGTCGGGTCGGCATCGTCGATCTCGATGGCGACGCGCTCACCGATCTGGCGCTCGTCGACATCGACTCGACCCCCAACACGGTCACCTTCCTCTGGAATCGCTCGACGGCGGCTGGCCTCGCGTTCGACGAGACGTCGATGCAGCTCACGAACGCGATCGGCACCGTGGACGCCGTCACCGTGGCGCCCGGCGACTACGACGACGACGGGCTCGCGGACCTCGCCGTCACCTCGGGCAGCGACGCGATCGTGGTCCTGCAGAACCGCGGCGACCGCACGTTCTCCGAGCGTGTGTTCACCGTCCGAGGAACCAACGACATCCACACGTCGGCGATCGCGGACGTCGACCTCGACGGAGACCTCGACGTCGTCCTCTGCTGGGGCCCGACCGCGACGCCGATCTCGCGCGAGTGCGGGGTCTTCACGAACCAGATCGACGGCTCCGACTTCCTCGAGATGGCGCTGCGGGGGCCGAGAGCCAACGCTCACGCGGTCGGCGCGCGCGTGGTCGTGTTCCCGGCCGGTCGCCTCGGAGACTTCACGGCGCGGCCCCTCCTCGAGCGCACGGTCACGGCGACGAGCTCGCTGCGCACGCCGACGACGGTGCACGTCGGCTTGCCGCCCACCGGAGCATTCGACGTCCGCGTCTATTGGCCCGACGGCGCGACGCCGACCGACATCCTAGGCGTCGAGCGCGGCACGCGGCTGCGCATCGTCGAGCCATGACCGGTCGATGGGCGGCGACGCGACCGCCGCCCCTCACCGCTCGCGCGCCGGCAAGACGCGCTACGCCCCAGGGCGGCTCGCCCGCCGAGCGCGCGATCACGCCCCTCGGCGCGTGACGAGCTCGGCGAGCTGGTCGGTGACCACGCCCCATCCCTCGAAGAAGCCCATCTTCTCGTGCTGGGCCGCGCCTTCGGCGTCGCGGTGCATGACGGTCGCGCGGTACCTGGTGCCGCCGTCGAGCGCGCACATCTCGATCACGGCCGTGAAGTGCGGCATGTCGGGCGAGATCGGCGCGGGCCGATATCCCGCGCGCAGTGCGATCGTCCAGACGAGCCGCTCTCGCGGCACGACCTCGAGATAGCAGCCGCGCACGCGCTGCTCTTCGCCCGCCGGGCCGCGAAGCAACGTGGAGAAGCTGCCGCCGGGCCGTAGGTCGATCTCGGCCTCGGGGGTCGTCCACGGCCGTGGGCACCACCACTGTCGGAGCTGCTCGGGGATGGTCCAGGCGTCCCACACGCGCGCGACCGGCGCCGCCACGTCGCGCTCGATCACCAGATCCGTCTCGGGGCGGGCACCACGCTTCTTCTCGGTCATCGCTTCCTCTCCTTCGGGCTCTTCTCGAGCGGGCTCGTCACGAACGCATCGAACCGATCCATGCGCGCCTCCCACAGCGCGCGTTGCTTGCTCATCCAGTCCTCGGCTGCGAGCAGCGCCTTCGGCTGCACGCGCACCGTGCGCACGCGGCCGACCTTCTCGGAGCGCACGAGCCCCGCGTCCTCGAGGACGCGCAGGTGCTGGGTGAACGAGGGCAGCGCCATCTCGAAGGGCGCCGCGAGCTCGCTCACCGCCGCTGGCCCGCGCGAGAGGCGCGCGATCACGGCGCGACGCGTGGGATCGGCGAGCGCACGGAACGCGAGATCGAGCTGCTCCTGTTGGTTAGGCATATCCCTAACCAATTACGCGCGCACGACGCTTAGGTCAACGCCTTTGTTTTCCCGTGCCGGAGGTCACGCGCGCCGATCGCTCGCGACGGCGATCGGAGCGGGGCCGCCGCGCGGCGGCGTCAGCGGCTCATGAAGAACGACACGAGCAGCACGAAGGGGCCCTGGTAGCTCTGCGAGGGCTCGGTGATCTCCCAGCCCGACGCGGGGCAGCCGGCGCCGTCCCAGGCGCAGCCCACCGAGAAGTCGCGATAGGCGTAGGCCGGGCGGTCGCGCATCGGGATCGTGTAGCTGCCCGAGTAGTAGAAGTTCGGGCCGCCCGGGACGATGCCGGGCGCGGGGCCGTACATCGAGGTCTGCGAGTCGTCCGGGTAGTACGGGTACATCGGCTCGTCGGCGCCCGCCGGCAGGCCGTTGTACGTCGCGTTGCCGTGGTCGCCGTCGTTGCCCGTGATGCTGAACCACGCGTGGTAGATCTGGAACGACGAGTGCTCGCCGCCGTACGCGGCCATGTTCGTCAGGTAGAGCATCGAGAGCGGGTTGAGCCCGAGCATGAAGTGCAGGTGCTGCTCGGCGCGCGCCTCGACGTCGGCCATCGAGTGGCTGCCGAGGATCCCGAAGTGCGCGGCCATCATCAGGTTCGCCCCGTACATGCTCTGCGCGCGGTTCGAGCCCCAGCTCCACTCCCAACCGTTGCCCGGGCCACCGAACATGCCGCCGTAGGCGCCGGTCTGGGAGAACGCGCCGTCGACGATCACGTCGGCGACCGCCTCGCGGATCGCGGTCTGGATCGAGGCGTCGCAGGCGGTGCCGAGCAGGCAGTGCCACGCGCCCGCCGCGATCACGCTCTCGCTCGGCGTCGCGCCGCCGCCACGCTGGCCGTCCCAGGTGCCCCACGCGAAGCCGCTCACGACGCCGTGCGCGCTCGTGATCGTGGGGTCCATGCGCAGCACCGCGGCCGCGGCCGCTGCCCGCACGCGGCGCTCGCCGTCGCTCGCCGGGCTCGCGCTCGCGAGCCAGCTCCAGCCGCTCGTGGCCGCCGCGCGATAGCTCGCCGCGCGCGTGGCATCGAAGGGCGCGAAGAGGATCGCGGCGTGCGCGAGCGAGAGCACCGCGTTGCCCGTCGCATCGCCGATCGTCACGCCGCCGCCCGACCACTCGCTGCTGCTCGGCGAGGTGGAGTCGAAGTACACGCGCATCTCGTCGGACGCGCTCGGTGGTGAAGCGGTGGTCGCGTTGTGTCCCTTCACGCTGGTCATGAAGTGCCCGTCGGGGCGCTGCATGCGCACGTAGAAGTCGAGCTCCCACGCGATCTGATCGAGCAGGTCCGGCGTGCCGTTGCCGCTCTCGGGGATGTCGAGCTGCGCGTCGGTCCACGCGCCGGGGTTCACCTCGTAGGCGAAGAGCAGCTCCGGCACGCCGCGGCCCCAGAGCGTCTTCTGGTAGTCGCCCGCGTCGTGCCAGCCGCCGTGAAGATCGAGCGGGCCGTGATCGACCGAGCCCGGGCCGGCGACCGCCGTGGTGTCCATCGTGTGGCACGCGCCATCGACCCACTGGCCGCCGATCCCGGGAAAGCCGCCGAGCGCGTCGCTCGCGTAGGGCAGCACGTGGTCGTGGTTGCAGCGCTGGAAGTAGTAGCTCTTGGCCGAGGCGAGCCCGGCGATGTCGAACGCCGAGTCGGCGATGGTGAACCGGTACGAGCGGAGCATCGGCCCGGGGAGATAGAGGTAGTAGTCGCCGGGCGTCGTGATCTCGGAGAAGTCGACGGTCGACACGGAGTCGCCCGAGTCTTCGTCGGTGCTCGCGCCGCTCGAGGTGTAGGTGCCGGCCACCGAGCCATCGCTCGTGCGGCGTACTTCGACGCTCTCGCCGGCGTGGCCGAGGAGCACCGCGACCTTGCGATCGCTCGGGCGCCAGCCGAGGTGATCGACGCGCACGTCCATGCTGAGCGTGCCGAGCGGATCGACCTCGGGCCCCGTGTCCGGCCGCGCCGCATCGCGCGGCGGCGAGGCCGCGTCCTCCGGCACGCCGGTGTCCGGCCGCGGCCCCGTGTCGACGCCGGGGCCGGCGTCGGTCGCGGGCGTGCTGCCACCGCCACAGCCGACGGCGAGCGCGCCCACGGGCGCCAGGGCGAGGACGATCGAGAGAGCTCGGAGCGTACGCATGGGCGCATCATCGCCCCGCGCGCGCCGACTGACGAGCCCCGGATGCGTCAGAATACGCAGCCGTCGAAGAACGAGAGCGCCCTCGCGCGGGCATCGGGCGTCAGCGGGCCAGCGCCCGACACGTGGAAGGTGAAACCGGCGGTCACCTGCCACGCGTGCCACGAGCCGCCCACCTCGGTCATCACGCGACGTCGGCGCTCGCCGCCAGCAAAGTCGTCGGCCGTCTCCAGCACGTTCCCACGCGCGAGCGCGTCGGCGCTGAGCTCCTCGACGGTATGATCGCCGACGAAGCGGACGACCTCGTAGTGGCGCGTCGGATCGTCGCTCGCGTATCGCCAGCTGGCGGCGCTCTCGGAGTGCGTGATGCCTCCCGGCATGGTGCACGAGAACCCGATGCCCCAGACGGTCCGCGGAGCATCGTCCGACGCCGCCGTGTCCGGAAGGAAGAAGAGCTCGTCTGGAGAAGGTGTGGGAACGATCGCCGCCATGGTGGATCGTACGGTCGGCGCCTGTCCCGTGCAGACCACCAGCACCAGACGCGTGCGCGAGAGGTACGCGCGCACGTGCGCGTCGCCGCTCGCGGCAGAGGCGATCAGGAGACCGTTCTGGAACTCGAAGGTGACCTCACCGAGCGCGCCTCGCCGGATGCGATCGCCCAACACATCGAGGAGCAGCTGGTCTCGCGATCCGGCGAAGGGCACGGATCGCGTGAGAGACGCGACGTACATATTCACCGACGTCGAGGAGACCTCCCACGTCGACGTCGTGGTCGTGATTCCGTGCTCGGTCGTGGTCCGCGAGTCACGCGGGGCGAAGTAGACGGGAGCGTCGAAACGCGCGAGCCCGACGTCGAGCCCGGTGGAGCGCACGGTCGTGGCGAGCTGCGGGGCGACGTAGGGAGTCGTGCGTCGGCGACCGCAACCGAGCACGGTCGAGGAGAGTGCGATGGCGAGCCCGAGCCCGACCAGGCGCCGTACTCGTGACGTCATGGGTGCTCGGTCGCGGGCAGCGCGCGCACGAGGCTCGGATAGAGCACGAGCAAATGGGGATACGACGCGACGAGCATCGAGGTGCGCTGGTGCAGTGACCGCATGAGCGCCGGATCTGTGCTGTCTGGAGAGTCGACGTAGCGCAGCCCCGCGAGCAACACGGCCGCACGCTCGTGCACGGTGCTCGCTTCCGCGAGAGCTCGTTCGAGATCGCTCGTCGTGAGCGAAGCGAGGGTCGTCGCGCTCGCGCCGAATGCCAGCAGGCGAGCCAGCGTCGGTGCCGGAGCGACCGGCGGCGACGGCGCCCGACTCAGGAGCGCTGCGATCATCGACCGCGGCCGGATGAGCGCGACGCCGATCACACCCGATTGAGGATCCGCGCGTGCCGAGAGCAAGCCGAGCAGCTCCCCCGACGACGTGAGCACGGGGCCGCCCGACTGTCCGGGGTTGACGGTCGCGCTGAGCTCCATGCTGCCGTCGCTGAGGGGGCGACTGACGTGACCGATCGTCACGGCGGGCGCGAGCTCGCGTAGCTCGCCGCCGGAGTATCCGCTGATGCTCACCTCGTCCCCGGCCGCGACGGAGAAGGACCGTGCCGTCGACGCGATGAAGGACGGTGTCATCCCTGGAGGGACGCGGACGACGGCGACGTCGTTCGGCGTGTCGATCGCGGCCACCGCGAGCGGGAACGCATTGCCATTCGCCGCCGAGATGCCGAAGAGCACCCGGGCGCCCGCGACGACGTGAGCCGCAGTCACGGCCGTCCCGGAGTCGTCGACGAAGAAGCCGGTGCCGACGCTGTACTGCGTCTCGCCGAGCACGGCGACGATCCGCAGGACCGCACGATCCGCCGGTCGCAGCGTCGCGCTCTGCGCCAGAGTCGGGCTCGCGAACATCCAGACGAGAAGGACGAGACCGAGGCTGAGCCGTCGCACGGGCGTGGACCGTAGCGACCGCCTTCGAGGGGTGTCAACGTCCAACACGCGTTCGAACGGGCCGCGGACCTCGGCGCGCGGACCTTGCGCCCACGCGCGCGCCGCCCCAGCCTCGCGCCATGGCCTCGATCGCCTCGTCGATTCCGTTCCTCCCCGACGTCGAGAAGAGCGGCAACTTCGTCCGCGACGCGTGGGACCGCATGCACCGCCTCCCGGGCGGCAAGCGCCTCTTCTCCGCGCTCGTGGGCCGCGCCGCGCCCTACACGGGCACCATCGGCGCGCGCATCGAGGAGCTCGAGGTCGGCTACGCGAAGGTGACGCTGAAGGACACGCCGAAGGTGCGGAATCACCTTCGCTGCGTGCACGCGATCGCGCTCGCGAACCTCGCCGAGGTCACCGGCAACGTCGCCGTCTTCTATGCCCTCCCGGACGACATGCGCTTCATCGTCGCCGGCCTCTCCATCGAGTACCTGAAGAAGGCGCGCGGCACGCTCACCGCGACGAGCCGGCCGCCGGCGCTTCCCTCGTCGAAGGAGAAGAGGGAGATCGAGGTCGTCGTCGAGATCCGCGACGCGAAGGGCGAGCTCTGCGCGCGCTCGACGCTCCGCACCCTCCTCGGGCCCAAGCGCGGATGAGCGCGCCGCCCAAGACGCTGCGCGTCGCGCTCTGTCAGATCGATCCGGCGATCGGCGATCTCGCGGGCAACGCGAAGGCGATCGCCGAGATGGCCGCGCGCGCGCGAGCCGAGGGCGCCCGCGTGGCGGTGTTCCCCGAGCTCTCGCTCACCGCCTACGGCCCGCGCGATCTGCTCGACCGGCCGGGCTTCCTCGACGACGTCGAGGCCGCGATCGAGAGGCTCGCCCACGCACTGCCGCCGGATCTCGTGACGCTCGTGGGCGCGCCGGTGCGGACGCGCGCGCCGGTGGGTCGCACGCTCCACAACGCGGCGCTCGTGATCGAGCACGGCCGCGTGCGACAGGTCGTGACCAAGCGCCTCTTGCCGAGCTACGACGTCTTCGACGAGGACCGCTGGTTCGAGGCGGGCACCGAGCCCGGCCTCGTCGAGGTCGACGGCGTGAAGCTCGGCGTCACGATCTGCGAGGACGCTTGGAACGACGTCGAGGTGATGCGCGGCCGTGTCTACGCGGTCGATCCGATCGCCGACGTGGTGCGCGCCGGCGCCGAGGTGCTCGTGAACCTCAGCGGCTCGCCCTTCACCGGGCAGAAGCGCATCGGCCGCGCGCAGATGCTCGCCGCGATCGCCAAGAAGCACGGACTTCCGTTCGTCATGGTCAACCAGGTCGGCGGCCACGACGACATCCTCTTCGACGGCGCGAGCGCGGTCTTCGGCCCGGACGGCGCGACCTGGGCGCAGGCGCCGGCCTTCCGCGAGGAGCTCGTGGTCACGGGCCTCGCGCCCGGCGGCCCCGTGCACGCGCTGCCCGAGAGCGAAGAGGCCGCGATCCTCGACGCGCTCGTGATGGGCGTGCGCGACTACGCGCGGCGCTGCGGGATGAAGAAGGCCGTGCTCGGCCTGAGCGGCGGCATCGACAGCGCGCTCGTCGCGTGCATCGCCGCGCGCGCGCTCGGGCCGGAGAACGTGCACGGCATCGCGATGCCGAGCCGCTACTCGTCGGAGGGCTCGATCACCGACGCACGCGAGCTCGCCGAGGCGCTGGGCATGCCCTTCCAGATCGTGTCGATCGAGCCGCTCTTCGCGCCCTACCACGAGGTGCTGCCGGCGCCGCTCGCGAAGCTCGGGCCGGCCACGGAGGGCGACGTCACCTTCGAGAACGTGCAGGCGCGCCTGCGCATGACGGTGCTCATGGCGCTCGCGAACCGCATGGGCGCGCTGCTCCTGAACACGGGCAACAAGAGCGAGGTCGCCTGCGGCTACTGCACGCTCTACGGCGACATGGCGGGCGGCCTCGCCGTGCTCGCCGACGTCTTCAAGACGATGGTCTACCGCGTGAGCCGCGAGGTGAACCGCCAGGCGGGGCGAGCCGTGATCCCCGAGAGCACGCTGACCAAGCCCCCGAGCGCCGAGCTGCGCCCGAACCAGACCGATCAGGACTCGCTCCCGCCCTACGACGTGCTCGACGCGATCCTCGCGCGCCTCGTCGAAGAGATGCGCGCGCCCGAAGAGATCGTGGCCGCGGGCTACGACGAGACGACGGTGAAGAAGGTCTGCCGCCTCGTGCGGATCGCCGAGCACAAGCGCCGCCAGATGCCGCCCGGCCTCATCGTCACGCACAAGGCCTTTGGCCCCGGCCGCCGCGTTCCGATCGCGCAGCGCTGGGGGCCTTGACCCGCGGGAGCGCTCGCTCCGACCGCCGCCGTCAGTGCAGTGCGGAGACCCAGCGCGTCACGAGCGCGAGGCCGGTCTCGTCGCGTTGCTCGCTCGCGATGGGCGGCATCTGGCGACCCATGAAGACGCGGCCGCGCAGACGCTGCACGATCGCGCTGTCGTCCGGCCGGCCGGGCTGGACGAAGTGGCCGAGCGAGGTTCGATAGGTCGGCGAGGTCGAGAGGTCGCTCGTGCTCGCGACGGTCAGCCAGAGGTCGAGCGCGTCGGGCGGTCGATAGGCGTCGTGCGCCGGGGGGCGCGCACCGTTGTGGCAGCTCGCGCAGTTCGCGTGCAGGTAGCCGACGGCTGCGATCTCGTCGGGCGTGCCGGCGATCGTGATCGGCGCGGGCGGTGGCGAGACGAGCTGGGCCCGCACGAGCTCGTCGAGCGCCACCTCGCCGGGCACCGCTGCGTGCGCGAGCTGGATCGCCGAGAAGCCGAGCACGACCGAGGCGCGTCCGCCGTGGCACGTCATGCAAGCGCGCGCCTCGGGGACGTCGTGCTCGGTCCCGAGCGCGTCCGCCTCGCCCTCGATCGAGAGCAGGGCGTCGGTCTGATCGTCGTTCCACACGTAGGCCGCGCCGACCCAGCCTTCGGCATCCGCGGAGACGCGCCGCAAGAGGCGCGTCTCGATGCGTCGGCCCGCCACCGAGAACTCCTTCCAGAGCTCGGTGCCGACGGGGAACGACCAGTCGTCGACGTTCGTCGCGTCGATCGCGGTGCCGGGCGGGAGCCGAATCCAACGCCGCTTGCTGGCAGCGTCGCTCCAGAGCTCGAACGAGGGCGTGTAGGCGAGCAGCTCGGCGCTCGGCGTCGTCATCGACGCGTCCGCGTAGAGGCCGGCCTCGGAGAGGCGCGTCGGGAGCGTGTGCACCCGCGCGTCGAGCGCAGGCAAGTGATAGGCGCATCCACCCGCGCCGAGCACGAGCGCCATCGCCGCCGCGTGCGTCATCCGACGCATGCGACCCCCAGCAGGCGGCGCGACGGCGCCACGCGGAGCGCCTCGTCGAGCAGGCACTCCGCCAGATCGGCGCGACTGAGAGCGCCCGCCCAGCCCGTCGGCATGTGGCCCTCGGCCACGCGCCATCGACCCGTGCGCGCGCCGTGCGTGAGGCGTGGCGGCCGCACCACCGTCCAGTCGAGCGCGCTCTCGGTGAGCAGCGCCTCGGCCTGCCGCGAGTCGCGAGCGACGTGACGAAGCACCGTGTTGCGCAGGAGCGCCGCGAGCACGCCCGCATCCTGGAACAACATCGCCGCCGATACCATCACGGCGCGGCGCGGCGCGGCGCCGTCGAGCGCGGCGACGAGCGCACGCATGCCCTCGGCGTGGATGGAGGTCGGGCCCGTGCCGGGCGCGCCGAGCGCCGTGATCACGGCGTCGTGCGCACGCGCGGCGGCGGCCACGTCGGCTGCGCGCGTGGGATCTCCGGCGACGACGTGCGCGCGATCCGAGATCGCATCGAGCTTGGCGGGCGTGCGGACGAGGGCCGTCATCGCGTGCCCGCGCGCGATCCCCAGCTCGAGCACGCAGCGACCCGTGCCGCCGCTCGCCCCGATCACGAGGAGCCGGCTCATGGCTGCCCTGCGCGCGAGAGATGGCTGTTGCTGAGGACGAAGAAGCAGTGCTCGGCCGTGATGCCGCTGATCGTCTGGAAGGCGTCGTCGCCCTCGACCTCGAGGGACCAGAACGTCGGCACGGGCCCGGCGTCGCAGCGGGCCGCCGGAGACGCGAGCTCGGCCGTGTGCGCCTCCACGTCGAGCCTCGACGTGCAGCCGGCGTCGGTCGTGATCGCGATCGTGTCGTCGTCGACGCGGGCCACCACGAGCCCTCCGAGCTGCGGCACGTAGGAGGGCGACGGCGGCACTCCGCCATCGGCCGCCGGGCACGTGACGAGCGCGATGTTGCCGCCGGCGGCGTCGGGCGCGTCGAGAGCCCACGCGCCGAGGAAGGGCGCCGTGCGATCGCCGCTCTCGGCGTCGAGACGCCGCCGCGCGGCGGTGGCGAGCACGAAATCGCAGTCGACCGCTTGGTGACTGATCGCGTGGAGCGATTCGGTCGCGCGCCCGTCGGCGTCGAGCGCGAAGGTCCACGCGGCGATCGTGTAGCTCGAGCCGATGTTGCGGTTGAAACAGGTCTGATCCGTGGAGGCGATCGAGGCGACCTCACCCTCGACGGTGAACGCCCACGTGCAGCCTTGGTCGGTGGTGCCCGAGAGCGTCCCGTCGGGCGAAACCGTGAAGTCGATCCAGCCGATCTGGGGAAGGGGCAACGCGAGCTCGGGCGAGGTCGCGCTGGCCGGGCAGTGCAGCCGAGCGACTCCGTCGCCGCTCGTCGGATCGGGATGACCGTAGAGCCAGCGGCCGGCGAAGGCCTGGGACCCGGCACCGGCAGTCGGTGCCGTGCATGCGGCGAGGGCGAGCGTGGCGACGAGAGCGAGCGAGCGGGTCGAGCGATGCATGATCTTCTCCTCGGAAGACCAGACGACGCAGCGAAGCGAAACGTGATCCGACGCGCGCCGATCACGCGGAAGAGGGCACGTGAACGAGCTTGGCCGGGTCGTACTGCACGTACACCCCGCGAATCCGACCGGAGGCGACCGCGAACGTCACGGCCGCGGTCACTCGACCCTCGCGGATCGTGACCATCGCGGGCCGCCCGTTGAGCAGGCGCTCCTCGTAACGGGTGCCCTCGGTCTCCGTCTGGTCGAGGAAGGTCCTCACGAGCCCGAGCACGCGGGCCGCGCCGACGACCGGCCCGCCGAGCGCGCGGATGCGGCCGTAGCGCGATGCCGGCCCGGCATCGACGACGAGGCTCGCGTCCTCGGCGAGCAGGAGCTCGAGCGCAGACTCGTCGCCCGTCTGCATCGCGCGGACGAACGCCTCGAAGAGCCGTCGGTGCTCCTCGTCGGAGGTCTCCTGCGTGCGGCGCTCTTCGGCGACGTTCTCTCTCGCGCGCTTGAGCAGCTGGCGACACGCGACCTCCGACTTGCCCAAGCGCTCGCCGATCTCGGCGTGCCCCATGTCGAAGACGTCGTGGAGCAGGAACACGGCGCGCTCCGCCGGGGTCAAGCGCTGCAAGAGGACGAGGAACGCCATCGAGATCTGATCGAGCGTCTCGAGGCGTGACAGCTCCGTCTCCCGCAGGTCGACCGGCTCCGGCAGCCAGGCTCCACGCGGCTCCTCCCGGCGGTGCCGCGCGGTGCCGAGCTCGTCGAGACAGAGACGCGCGACCGTCGTCAGGAGAAACGAGCGCGGCGTCTGCACCTTCACCCCGCGCTCCGACCAGCGCATCCACGCGCTCTGCACCACGTCCTCGGCGCGGGCGAGCTCTCCCAGCATCCGATACGCGAGCGAGAGCAGCGCCGGCCGGTGCGTCTGGAAAGTGGCGAGGTCGTCGGTCATGGGTGTCCTCCGACTCTCCGGACGACGTAGCCCACTCCGGCGTGACGCGCGCGCCCTCTCTTCGGTGAGGAGGCTCCGACGGGTCGGGGCCTCGGCCGTCGTGCTCGTCCGCGGGCGGCCCCGGCCCGCGGACGAGCGAGCCGATCGGGTGGTAGCTTCGGGCGGTGTCGGGCACCGTCCTCGCGGTCTCCACGCGCGCGCTCCTCGATGCGTGCGCCGCGCTCGGCGCCGATGCGGACGCGATCGCCGCGCGCGCCGGCGTGGATCGCGCCAAGCTGCGCGATCCCTCGGCGCGTGTCCCACGAGCGACCGTCACGGCCGTGTGGGGCGCGGCCTACGCGGCGACGCGCGACCCGGCGCTCGCGCTGCGCGCCGCCGAGGCAGCGCCCGACGACGCCTATCCCGTCTTCGACTACCTGGGCGCCGCGAGCGCGACGCTCGGCGAAGCGATCGAGCGGCTCTCGCGCTACTTCGCGCTGCTCGGCGACATCGCGCTGCGGGTCGAGCCGGGCGACGATGCGCACCGCATCGTCCTCGAGAGCACGGTGCCAGGGGCGCCGCTCCCGCTCCCCGCGCAGGAGTACACGCTGGCCGCGCTCCTCGTGCGCACGCGTCGCCGCTGCGGCATCGCCTGGTCTCCGACCTTCGTGGATCTCGCCGCGCCCGGCCCCTTCGGGAGCGAGCACGCGCGCGTCTTCGGGGTCACGCCGAGCGGCGATCGCGTGCACCCGGCGATGGGCATCCTGCGCACCGACTGGGAGACGCCCTGCGCCCGTGCCGACGCCGGGCTCGCGTCGCTCCTCGAAGAGCATGCACGGATCGAGCTCTCGCGCGTGCCGCGCGGCGCGGAGACGGCGCAGCGCGTGACCGACGTCGTGCGACGCACGCTCGAGCAGGGCGAGCCGAGCCTCGCGCTCGTCGCGCGCCGCCTCGCCACGAGCGTGCGCACGCTGCAGCGCCGGCTCGACGAAGAAGGAACGAGCCTCGCGGCGATCGTGCGCGAGGAGCGCGAGCGCATCGCCCGCGCGCAGCTCGCGCGGCGCGACGTCTCGCTCGCCGAGGTCGCTTTCCTGCTCGGCTTCTCCGATCAGTCCGCGTTCACACGCGCGTTCCGCCGCTGGACGGGGACGACGCCCGCCCAGTTCCGCAGCGAGCGCTGGGCCACGCGCGTGTGAGCCGTCCGCGACGCCTGACTGCGGCGGTCGCGACGCTCGATCACGTCGCTGGGTTGCCCTCCCGAGGGGGCTCGCTCGACGAACGCGATCGACGCCCTCGACCCGCTGCGATCACGAGCGCGAGCGAGGCGAGGAGCGGAGCGTCGCCCGTCGCGCCGTAGAGCGTGCCCACGGGCTCGAAGGGGACGAGCGCGTGCGTGATCGGCGGGCCGCCGTCGAACGCCGAGCGCGAGGCGCGCACACGGCCGTAGGCGTCGACGGCGATGGAGAGCCCGAAGCGCGTCGAGCGAACGAGCGAGTGCCCCGACTCGATCGCGCGGACGGCCGCCATCTCCGCGTGCACGGGGTCGATGCCGCGCCAGTCGGAGGCCGGCAGCGCGACGATCCCTGCGCCGCGTCGCGCGCGGGCGATCGCGGGGAAGTCGTAGTCGTAACAGATGGCGGCCGAGAGCGTGCCCCACGGCATCGCGTAGGAGACGCCATCGGCCGTGCCGGCGATCGAGGGCTCTCCGGGCACGGGATGCCGCTTTCCGTAGGCGTCCTCCACGCGACCGTCGCGGTGCACGAGGCGTAGCTCGTTCCGATAGCGGAACGTCGCGCCCTCGACCGGGACGACGTATGCCGCGACGACGTCGACGCCGGCCTCGCGCGCCGTCGCGACCACGGCCGCGAGCCACGCGGTCTCCTCGTCGGGCCACACGAGCGCGCTGGCCTCCGTCCACACGACGAGCTCGGCGCCGCCGGCCCCGGCCGCGCGCGTGCGCGCGAGCAACGCGGCGTCCCAGCGATGGGTCGCGTCGCGGTCCGGGAGCGGCGGCCCGCTCACGTCCGAGTCGGTGCCGATCATCGCGACGGGAAGGAGGCTCGCCCTGGGCGCGAGCCAGAGCCGCGCCGCACCGTAGCCGTGCGCGGCGAGCGCGATCCCGAGCGCGACCACGAGCGGCCGCGCGCGGTCGGGCTCGCGCGTCGCCAGATGGGCCTCGGCGGCCGCGCCCACGAAGCTCACGATCGCGCCGACGCCCGCGAGCCCGACCAGCGACGCGCTCTGCAAGAGCAAGGCGTCGTCGAGCTGCGTGTACCCGATCGCGCCCCACGACCCGAGCTCGGTCCCGGAGTCGATCGCGACCTCGATCCCCGCGAGCGCGAGCGCGTAGAACGCCGCGCTCGCGAGCGCGCCCGCGCGCCGCACGAAGACGCTCCACGCCGCCAGGACGAGCGCGTGCGCGAGCGCGATCGGCATCGCGAAGACCGGCGCGAGCAGCACGAGGTGCGGCTCGCTCGCGATCTTCCCCACGGCGAGCGTCCAGGCCACGGCCTGCGCCGCGAGGAGCGCGATCCAACGACGGCGTCCCGAGGTCTGGCGCACGTAGCGCAGCCACGGAAGCGGCGCCGCCCAAGCGAGCGCACCGAGCGGGTGGCTGATCTGGGTGAGGACGACGAGCGCGCCACCGAGCAGGAGCCAGCGGGAGGGGTGAGCATCGAAGCGGGCGACGAGGCGGTCCATGCCCTCGTCTTGGGCTCGGCCGGCCCGGGCGTCTGGACCGCGCGCGCCGTTCTCTGGTCCGAGCACGCCACCTCGAGCGGGCGTGGGACGGGCGAGGGGGCCACCGAAGCGAGCGCGCCGCACGCTCGTTGGCGTAGGCTCCCCTCGTGAACGAAGACGTCGTGGTCCTGTTCGCGCTCTGCTTCTTCGCGTCGGGCGGCATGGTGTTCGTGCTGGCCACGTTCGCCGTCGTGTTCCTGCTGATGCGACGCGCGCGCGGGACGAGCGGCAGCCCGCGTCCTGCCGGCAGCGGCTTCGGCTTGGGCAACCTCACGTCCTGGATCGCGCGGCAGAACCTCGTCGCGAACGGGACGCCGGCGCGCGGCATCGTGCTCGCGATCACGAGCACGGGAAACCGCGCGCAGTTCTACGGCGTCCCTTGCGAGATCCGCGGCGCGCAGATCGACGTGGAGCTGCCCGGCGTCGCGCCCTTCGTCACGCAGGCCGACCTCTACATCCCGCGGAGCCTCGTGCGCGACATGTTGCCCGGCTCGACGATGGAGCTCCGCATCGATCCCGCGCGGCCCACGCGCATCTACGTCGCCGGCCCCGACGTGGGCTACGCGCAGGGCTCCGTTCGCACCGCCTGAACGATCGTCAGATCGGGCCCGGGCGCGTCTCGAAGCAACGGCCTTCGACGCAGAACTCGCCGCCGCAGTCCGCGTCCATCGTGCACGTGCGGCGCACGACGGTGGAGACCCACTGCGCCAGGTGGTTCGTCTGCTCCAGGTCCTGGAAGGGCATCCAGAAGGGCACGCTGGTCGGATCCTGGCCGGCCGCCGCGCGCGTGGGATCGAAGGCCGCCATCCAGAGCTGCGAGCGCGTGTCGGTGTCGAGGCGCAGCCCGTAGCCACGGCGGCTCGCCCACACGAGCCAGAACAGATCGTGCCCGCCCTCGCGGAAGGTCGTGGGGTTGAAGCGCGGCCAGGCGTCGCTGAGCCCGTGGATCGTGTCGAGCGAGATCGCCGCGCCCGTGCCGTCCGAGGAGACGACCCACATCTCTTCGTCGGCGATGCGGCTCGTGCCGGAGTCGGGGTTCTCGCCGAGCGAGCCGATGTTCGAGGGCGAGCGGTTGTAGAGGACCCACGCGCCGTCGGGCGAGTAGCTCGGGTGGAAGTTGTTGCCGCCGCCCGCGGACGCGAGCGTCGGGCCCACGGTCCAGCTGCCGCCCGCGCGATCGAGCCGCACGATGTTGCCGCTCGTGACGTTGTTCGAGTCGAAGAGGCCGAGCACGCCGCGCCCCGGGTACTGGACGAACACGATGTGCTCGCCGTCGGGCGACCAGTCGGGCATCGACGCCGCCGCGCCGGTGACGCCCTCTTCGATCGGCGCGCCGTCGACCCCGGAGAAGAAGCGCAGCCCCGCGAAGGAGCTGCCGACGATCATCGCGTTGTCGGGGCTGAACGAGGTGAAGTTCGACTGCTGCGGGCCGCCCAGCGGGCCGCTCCCGCCCATGCTCCGCAAGAGAAAGCGCTGCGAGCGCGTGGCGATGTCGAAGACCTCGAAGCGCGTCGTCGGCGTGTCTTCGCCGACCGCGATGAGCGTGCCGTCGCGCGAGAGCGTGTGGCAGCCGAGGCAGACGGTGCCGGCCGTGTTGCCCACGTTCAGGAAGCGCTCGGCGTGCGCGCCCGCGACGCCGAACTCGAAGCGGTTGATCCCGCCATTCGCGTTGGGCGTCCAGTAGTAGACGCCGCCCGTCACATCCTGTTGCGCGAAGGTGATCGCGCGCGCGGCCGTCTCGCCCACGTTGCCCGAGGCGTCCACGCTCCGGAGCACGTACGAGATCGCGCCGCGCCCGCGCGCGGCCGCCGAGAGCACGCTCCACACGCTCTCGTCGGGCAGGAACACGCAGCCGGCGCCCACGCTCTCGGGACAGCCGAAGTACACGCGCACGTGGCTCGGCCCCGCGGTGAACGCGAGCTGGAAGACCGTGCCGCCGTTGGGCAGGTAGTGGAATTCGAGCTGCGAGAGGTTGGGCGGCACCATCACGCCGTCGAGCGGATAGACGAGCTCGGGCGTGTGCGCGGGATCCGCGGCGCCGCCGAAGCGCGTGGGCGCATCGGAGGGAGCGCTCGGCGTCACGAGGTCGACGTCGACGGGCTCGACGTACGCGTCGGTGCCGCCGCCGTTCCCGGCATCGCGATCGCCGCCGCCGCCGGGGCCGACGTCGCCCGGGTCACGACGGCTCGCGGTGCAGCCGAGGGACGCCGCGAGCGCGAGCACCACGAGCGCGAGAACGACACGAGGCGTAGGCATGGGGGCTCCTCCGAATCGGAGAGCGAGCGTAGACAGCACTCGTCGGGTCTCCACAAGAGGGCGGCCCGCCTTCCCCTTGCGTACGGTCACACGACGAGGATCTCGACGGATGCCGCCGCGTGCCTCATCCTCGTTTCACTTTCTTTCGAGGGGAGGTTCGTCGATGACTCGTTTCTCGTGGGCTCTCGTGCCGGTGGCTCTCGCGTCCATCGCGGGGTGTGCGAACCCGACCAGCACTTGCGTGCCCGGAATGGCGATCGAGTGCCCGTGCTCCGGCGCGACGAGCGGCGTGCAGATCTGCGGCGCGGGCGGGACGTTCGGCGCCTGTGACTGCGGCGGCGTCGATGCGGGCGGCGGCACCGACTCGGGGACGGTCGCCGATGCCGGATCCGACGCGGGCAACGTCGAGACCGACACGGGGGTGGACGCGGCGACGAGCGACGCGAACGATCGGGACGCGTGGACCGATCCCTGCGTCGGTCACGTCACCTACGCCGCGCGCTTCGACAACGCGGGGCCGGTCTGGGCCTCGCTGCCCGCCTCGGGCGGGATGACCGGTCTCGACGCGGGGAACGCGCAGTGCGAGGCGATCGGCGCCGACCACGTGTGCGACTACGAAGAGGTGCTCGTCGCCCAGGCCGCCGGCGAGCTCGCCGGGATCCCGATCGGCACCACGGCGTGGGTGCAGCGCACGACGACCGCCCAGGTCGGCGGCGTGGACTCCGCGCCCGGCCCCGGCGGACGCTGCAACGACTGGTCGTACGCGACCAACCACATCAGCGACGGCGAGTACATCACCTTCGACACGGCGGGCGTGCCCACCTACCACCTCGACAACGACACCATCTTCGACCCGAACAACCCCGGGGTTCACACGAGCGCCGATCTGCCGTGCGGAGGTGCGACTCGCTCGATCCTCTGCTGCAACGCCGCCTGCACGCCCTGACGCCGTGAGCGTCGGGCGCGCTCGTCTGCCGAGGGTCGCGATCTCGTCGATCGCGGCCCTCGCTTGTCTGGCGTGGCCGGTCGCGCGCGCGCTGGAGCTGCCGGCCGTGCCGTGGCCGAACGGAAGCGCGCCCTCCGATCCGGCGCTCGACGCGATGGTCGCCGAGGCGACGGCCCTGGCCGATCGCGAGCGTGCCGATCGCTGGCTCGAGGCCTACGAGCGAGGCGAGGATCACGAGCACTTCGGCCTCGCGCAGGAAGACATCGACCGAGGCGCCTACGACCTCGCGTTCCTGTTCCGCGGCGGCGACGCGTTCTTCGAGCATCGCTTCGCGCCCTACGAGGGCCTCGGCGCCGGGCCCCTCGCTCCCCTACGCCGCGTGCACGGCCCCGCGCGCGGCGGGCCCGATGCGCTCGGGTGCGCCGACTGTCACGCGCTGGGAGGGCCCGACGGCGCGGGCACCGAGGTCGAGAACGCCTTCTTCCACGGCGACGGCGACGGCGCCTCGTCGGCCGCCGTGCGCAACCCACCGCACGCGCTCGGGCTCGGCTTCGTGCAGGCGCTCGCCGCCGAGATGACCCGCGAGCTCGCCTTCGCGCGCGAGACGGCGATCGCGGCGCACGAAGAGCGCACGCTCGCGCTCGCGACGCACGGGGTCTCGTTCGGAACGCTCGTCGTGCACGCGGACGGCTCGGTCGACACGCGCGGCGTCGAGGGCATCGATAGCGACCTCGTGGTGCGCCCCTTCGGCTGGCGCGGGACCGAGGCGCGGCTGCGCCGTGTGGTCGAAGAGGCCGCGCGCGTGCACTCGGGGCTGCAGTCGACCGTGCTCGCGGGCGCGAGCCAGACCGCCCCCGATCCCGAGCGGCTCGGCGCCGGCCCCTGGTACGACCCCGACGCGGACGGCGTCGTGCGCGAGCTCGAGGAGGGCACGCTGACCGCCGTGGCCGTGTACCTCGCGATGCTCGAGGTGCCGACGGTGCTCGTGCCCGGCGATCCGGCGCTCGCCGATCGCTGGGCGCACGGGCACGCGCTCTTCGAGAGCACGGGCTGCGAGGCGTGCCACCGCGAGACGCTCGAGCTCGCCGATCGCACGTGGATCGAGCGCCCCGACACGACGGGCGGCCCCGGCGTGACGATCCGCCTCTTGCAAGACGGAGAGACGCCGCGAGGAAGCGGGAGCGTGCACCTCTTCTCGGATCTGAAGCGGCACGCGATGGGCGAGGCGCTCACCCAGCCCGAGGACGACGGGAGCGGGCTCGCCACCGACGTGTGGATCACGCGCCCGCTGTGGGGCCTCTCGGACACGGCGCCCTATCTGCACGACGGGCGGGCAGCGACGATCCCCGAGGCGATCCTCGCCCACGACGGGGAGGCACGAGCGTCGCGCGACGCGTTCGCGGCGCTCGACGAGGACGGACAGCACGATCTGACGATCTTCCTGATGTCGCTCGCGCGGACGCCGCGACCGAGGTACGCGCGATGAGCCGCAAGCTCGTGCTGGTCGCGCTCGCCGCGCTCGGCTGCACCTCCGCGCCGATCGTGCGCAGCGGCGCCGGCGAGGACGGAACCTACGCGATGGCGAGCGACGTCGATCCGCGGAACGAGGCGCGCCGGGCGCTCGAGCGCGACGCGCGACGTCGCGAGACGGCGATGCTCGACGTGCTCGAGCCCGGGCGCGCGCTCGCCTCCACGCGCCTCACCGACGAAGAGGTCGCGGCCGGTCTCGTACCGCCGCGCGAGCTCTTCGGGATCGGCGGCGAGCTCTTCCATCACACCTTCCTTCCCGAGGAGAGCGGCGTCGCGACGCTCGCGCGCTTCGGCGGCACGGGCGCTCCGCCGGCGCGTCGCTGCGCGGCCTGCCACACGCGCGGGATCGCTGGCAGCGGCACGAGCGTCGACGTGGCGTACGAGGAGGGCGACGGCGAGCAGGCCTCGAGCGCGGTCGTCCGACGCCCGCGCTCGCTCGCCGGGGCGGCCTGGATCGAGCTCGCGGCGCGCGCCACGACGGCCGAGCTCGCCGCGCTCCGCGACGCCACGATCGCGCTCGCTCGCCAGCGCGGGGGCGACGTGACGAGCCAGCTCACGACGCGCGCCGGCCTCTCGTTCGGGCGCCTCACGGCGCACGCCGACGGCTCGCTCGACACGACGGCGCTCGCGGGCCTCGACGCCGACCTCGTCGTGCGTCCCTTCGGTGCGCGCGGCGAGCACGCGAGCCTGCGCGAGGCCGTCGAGAGCGAGCTCGGCGCGCGCCTGGGGCTCACCGTCGGCGAGGCGCCTGCCCCGCTCGCCGAGACACAGCGCACGGCCCTCGTCACCTACCTCGCCCTCCTCGCGCCGCCGATCGAGGAGCCTCCGAGTGATCCCGACTTCGCGCTCGCGAGCGCGACCGGCCGCGAGCGATTCGTCGCGCTCGGCTGCGCCGGCTGCCACGTGCCCGAGATCGAGATCCCTTCGACGCGCTTGGACGTCGGCTCCGGCGTGACGGTGGACCTCGCGACGGACGGCGAGTCGCCGCGCCTCGCGCCGCCGCCGAGCGACGGCGCGTGGATCGTGCGCGCGTACACCGACCTGCGTCGCCACGCGATGGGCGCCGCGCTCGCCGATCCACGCGCGGTCGACGCGCACGAGACGGACGCGTTCGTGACGCCACCGCTCTGGGGCTGCGCCTCCGCGGCGCCCTATCTGCACGACGGCCGCGCGGGCAGCATCGAGGACGCGATCCTCGCGCACGGCGGCGAGGCCCAGGCCGCGCGCGACGCCTACGATGCGCTCGGCTACACGGAGCGCGGCGAGCTGCGCCTGTTCCTCGCCACGCTCGTGCGGGCGCGGCGCCTCGAGGTGCGGTGATCCTCCGGCCGGCCGGCGCGCTCGCGATCGTATCGCTGCTCGGATCGTGCGCGCCGCCCGCGGACCCGGTGTGCGAGGCCTGGGCCGGCCGCGCGGCGTGCACGCTCCCGCCGCTCACGAGCGCCCCGATCGCGATCGACGGGACGACGGCGACCGGCGTGGAGCTGGCGATCGACGCACGTGGAGATCTCCTACTCGCCGTGAGCGTGACGACCGAGGGTGGGCCGCGCGTGCGCGTGCTCGAGGAGACGGGCGGATCGCTCGTCACGCGCGCGTGGCCCGGGGACGACCTCGACCGCGTCGTGGACATGCCCTCGGTCGCGGTCGGCCCGAGCGGAGAGGCGGCGGTCGCGCTGCGAGCCGGCGCCGACGGCGGCTCCGGCGACATCCTCGTCGCGACGCGCGACGAGATGCACGCGTGGTACGAGCCCGCCGCGGGCGCGGCCGTGAGCCTTCCGCCGCGCGCCTACGAGCCGCGCGTGCGCTTCACGCCTTCGGGCGCGCTCGTCGTCGTCGTGAACCAGGGCGCCGCGAGCCGCACCGGCTACGGCGTCCGCGTCTGCCAGGCGACGAGTGTCACGGGCCCGCTCGACTGTCCCGAGAGCGCCGACGACGTGCTCTCGCTCCCGACGTTCTTCTCGAATCGCCCGCGGCCCGCGCTCGACGCGCGCGGCGGCGGCGTGATCAGCTGGTACCAGTCGCTCGGCGGCCCGCTCCGCTGCTTCGTGTCCACGCGGGCGAGCGAGGCCGAGCCCTTCGCGCGGGTCACCGAGGCCGACGCGGTCTCGATCGCGAGCACGCCCGTCGACAGCGGCGCCCCGCCCGACGCCGCGAGCAGCCCCGGCGGCACGAGCGCCGTCGCGTGGGGACAAGAAGACGGCCGCGGCGGCGTCGCCGTCTTCGTCGCGATCCGTCGCCCCGACGGAACGATCGAGCGCCCGGCGACACTCGACGATCGCCTCTCGGTCGGAGACCAGATCGCGCGGCAGGTGAGCGTGGCCGCCGGGGCCGACGACACGATCTTCGTCGTCTGGGCCGGCCGCGGCACCGATGCTGCCGAGCACGTCTGGCTCGCGCGGATCGCCGCGGGCGCCCCCGCCTCCGACGCCGAGGTCGCGCTCGTCTCACAGCTCGGGCTCGCCGCCAGCGCGCCGGCCCTCGCCGTCTCGCCCCGCGGCGAGCTGGCCATCGGCTACGTCGAGCACGCCGCCGGAACGGAGCGCCTCTGGCTGCGGCGCGGCGCGGCCGATGGCTCACTCACCGCGCCCGAGCCGATCGCCGAGAGCGCCCACGTCGGCGCTCCCGCGCTCGCGCTCGGAGCCACGTCGCGCAGGCTCGCCATCGCTTGGATCGACGCGGAGGGCGCGCACGTCGCATCGACGACGCGATGAGCGAGAGAGCGGTGCCCGGATTGTTGCGTTGCGCGGTCGCGGGACTTTTGACCTGATCGCGGGATGGGGGTTCCCGAGCACGTCCTCGCGTCGGCCGGCCAGCGCTTCGCCGGGCGCTTCATCGACAACCTGATCTTCCTCGCCCCGCTCTTCGCGGCCGTCTTCGGGATCGTCGGGCTCCCTCGGGAGATCGGCCCTGCCGGTGGGATCGGCGCCGGGCTCCTCGGCCTCGCCGGCTACATCGGCCTGCAGTGGTATCAGCTCGGCCCGGGCCAGACCGTCGGCAAGCGGCTCGCCGGCTCGCGCGTGGTCGACCTCGAGGGAGAGCCCGTCGGCCGGCTCCGCGCGTGTTACGGCCGCGACCTGCTGATCTTCTTCCTGAACGCCACGCGCATCTTCGGGATCCTGAACGCGCTCTTCGTCTTCCAGCGCTCCAAGCGCTGCGGGCACGACTACGCGTTCGGCACCGTGGTGGTGGACGTGGCGGCCTTCGAAGCGCACCGGCGCGAGAGCCAGGGCGAGCGCCTCGCCGACGTCTTCCGCTGAAGCCGTCGCGCTACTGCGCGAAGAGCCAGTCGAAGAGCAGGGACATCAGCGCGATCGGCACCACGAGCCCGATCGCGCTGCCGATCATGTAGTCGCGGAAGCGGATGCGGGTGAGCGCGAGCGCGTAGGTGAGCGCGGGCGTCATCACGAGGAAGATCCGCAGCACGGCCACCGTGCGGATGGGCGTCTCGTCGACGCGCGCGAGCATCTTCGCGACGAAGGGGCGGCGGATCGTCGCGAGCGCCTGGCCGCCGATCATGCGCACCACGAAGAACGCGACGGCGATCGCGACGAGCGCGCCCGCGTAGCCCACGAGACCGCCCGCCACCCGGCCATACGCGAGGATCGAGGCGCCGATGAAGACCCACCCCGGCACGTGCGCGAGCTCGCCCACGACGAAGAGGCCCACGAACGCGAGGATCCCGAGCGGCCCGAGCCCGACGATCAGCTCGCGCACGTGCTCGCGCGAGAGCCACTCGGTGACGCCGAGCTGGTCGGCGACGACGACGCTGACGACGACCGCCACCGCGAGCAGCCCGAGGCGCACCCACGTGCGGCCGCGCTGCTCCGGCGTCGGCTCCGGCAGGGCGGGCGCGGCGGGCTCTTCGGGCGTCTCGGGCTCGCTCATGGGATCGCGTAGGTCCCGCTCGCGTGCGCGACGAGCGTGCCGTCGAGCGCGTCACGGCGACTGCCCTCGCTCGCGATCTCGATCGTGCCGAACGCGAGCTTGCGGCCGCGCTTGAGGATGCGCGCGCGCGCGACGAGCGCCTTCGGCTCGGGCTTGCGCAGGAAGTGGAACGAGAGGTCCGCCGTCACCGCGAGCGGCTCGAGGCCGATCTGCGAGAGCACGGCCGCGTAGAGCGCCGTGTCGGCGAGCGTCATCATCGTGGGCCCGCTGAGCGTGCCGCCCGCGCGCACCATCGAGGGCACGTACTCCACGCGCACGATCGCCTCCCCCCACGCGAGCGACACGCACGAGTAGGGATGATCGTTCGCCATCGGGATCGTCTGCCGGAGCAGCTCCTCGAACTGCGCGACCGTGATCGCGGGGGCCGGCGTCGCTTCGCTCATGGCGGCGGAGCATGCCCCCGCGCGCGCACCGCGGCCATGCGCCGGCTCGACGTCTACGGGACGACGGGCGGGACGACGAAGAGGACCTGGCGCGTGTCGAGCACGGTGATTCCGTCTCCCGTGACGTCCACGCTCGCGCGGAAGACCTGCGGCGCGCCCGTCGCGGGCACGGTGTCGTTCGGCCGGGCGACGATGCGCCAGCAGACGGGAGTACGCATGCGGACGCTCACGAACGCGTCGGTGTGGCCGTCGGCATCGGTGTCGGTCGCCGTGAGGCCGCTCGTGCAGGGCGCGGCCCCGAGCTGCACCGTCTCGAAGTGATCGACGAACGCCGTGACGGCGTCGATGGGGTCGGTCGGATCGTCGATCGCGCGGGTCGCGAGCGTCATGGGGACGCCGTTCGCGAGGGCGCGCGTGGCGCTCTCGAGGGCCGCCGACGCGCCCGCGCCCGCGGCCGAGAGCACCACCGGCGCGCCCGACCCGTCGAGCGAGCCGGTGTCCATCGCCATCCGCTCGAGGTCGCTCGTGACGGCGGCCGACGCTCCGTCGCCCACCAGGCCGATGAAGCGCGCGCCCTCGGCCTGCAGGGCGGGCCTCACGACGGTGTCCCAGCTGGGACAGGGGTTCGTGTCGGCCGGGCCGATGGGCGCCTCGTCGGTGGCCAGCGCCACGACGGGCAGCGCGCCGCGCCGAAAGCACGGGTAGCCGAAGGTCCTGTAGCCCGCGCTCGCCGCGGGGGATCCGCTGCACGTCGCGCGGGAGGAGACCGCCTGGATCCCGCAGCTCGCCGCGGGGGCCGCCGCGGTGCCGAGCCCGGTGATGCTGGCGAAGAGGCTGAACGAGAGCGCTTCGGAGCAGCACCCCATCGGCTCCGTCGACGGGAGCGAAGAGGAGCTCGGGCTCGCCTGGACGTCGACCACGTGGAGATAGGCCGCGCCTCCGGTCGAGCCGGAGTAGCCGACCGCGCCGATGCCGCCCCAGAGGTCGGGGATGCACGTGTCCGGCGCACCCGAGCCGAGCGGTGGGCAGGCGAGCTGGTGGAGCACCGGACCGAAGTTGCCGCGGAGGCTGGTGAGCTCGGTGACCATCGACCCCGATCGATCGACGACGAGGTAGAGATCGAGCTGGCGAATCGACGGCACACTCTCGATCCGCTGCTCGACCGGGCTCGGCGCAGCCATGGACGGTGCGAGGAAGACGAGCACGCCGTGGGCCGCGTTGCTCGACGCGGGATCGCTCGGGCTCGTGCCGGTCGCGAGCTCGATCACGTCGATCTCGCCGTCCCCATCGGTGTCGGCATCGAGCGCATCCGTCTCGCTCCCGTCGCGCACGCCGTTGCAGCTCGCATCCTCGGCCGCATCGCCGAGGTAGTCGCCGTCGCTGTCGCGATCGAGGAAGTCGGGGAGGCCGTCGAGATCGGTGTCGACGGGAGGCACGCCGCCGGCCTCGAGCCCGTCGGGGCGACAATCGCCGTCCGCGTCTTCGTCGCGCCAGTTGCCCGTGCCGTCGCCGTCGACGTCGCTCGTTCCCTCGTCGCGGTCGGCGACACCGTCGGCGTCGGAGTCGAGGTCTCTCCAGTCGGGGGTTCCGTCGGCGTCGGTGTCGACGTCGGTCGCGCTGCCCTCGTCGAAGTCCGAGATGCCGTCGCCGTCGGTGTCGCCGCCCGCCGCGTCGCCGCTGGCGTCGTTCGCGTAGGCGTCGTCCGCGTACGCATCGTCGCCGCGCTCGGCATCCGCGGCGTCGCGGCCTGCGTCGACGGAGGGGGCGTCCACGCTCGAGCCCGCATCGGCATCGCCACTTCCCGATCCACAGCCGTCGACCAGTGCCAGCCCGAGCAGCCCGAGCGCACAGACCCACCCCCGCCAGTCATGCATGACGAGAGTGTGCACCCAGAACCCCCGCCTCACGAAGAAGAGAGCAACGTGAGCGTCAGGGCCGCGCGGGGGCGCGCATCGCGGCGGCGCGCCGGCCCACGAACGCGAGGAGCGTCTCCCCGTCGAGCTCGCCGTGCGCGGCCTCGGCGAGCACGCGCGCGGGATCGCCGCCGCCGATCAGCCAGGCCGCCGCGTCGCGGATCCCGCGCTCGCCGCGCCGATCGACGAGCCACTCCACCATCGCCAGCGCCTGGTCGTAGGCCAGGCCTGCGTCGGTGCCGTCGTCGATGACGAGGAAGGCGTCGTTCATCGTCGCGAACGGGATCCACGTGTGCTCGCGCACCATCAGCTCGTAGCTGCGCAGGAGCGAGGGACGTTCCTCGCCCGAGGCGTACTCGGCCAGGCCCTCGTCGAGCCACGTCGGGACGTTCGGCACCGCGGGATGAATCGACGCATGGAAGGCCTCGTGCGCGAGCGAGGTCTCGCCGTGGCGGCCGGCGGCGAGCGTCTCCACGTCGGTCTCGAGCGCTCCGTCGAACACCGCGCCCGTCCACGCCTGCGTGCACGTCGCGCGGCGCATCGCATCGCCGCTCGGATGCACGAAGATCGTGAGCTCCTCGCGCTGCGGCACGCCGAGCAGCGAGGCACCCCGCGAGAGGCCCGCCTGCACGACGCCGAGGGCGTGCATCGCCTGCTCGCGCGGTAGCGCCGGCGTGGCGACGAGCGTGAGGCCACCCTGCGTGTAGAGCGTCGCGCCCTCGAACGTGCTCGCGCGCACCTGCATGCGCGCGCGGCGGCGGGCCGCGGCGCGATCGTCCGGCACGGCGGCCAGATAGGCGTCGAAGGCCTCGAGGGCGGCGCGCGCATCGGGCGCATCCTCGAGCCGCCACGCGAGCGCCCACGCGATGGCCGGCTCCTCCGGATCGAGCGCGTGGGCGCGCACGAGGCGATCGCGCGCCGCGGCACGCTCGGTGCGGCGCTCGTGGGCGATCGCGTCGATCACGAGTGGCAAGGGATCGTCCGGCCCCGCGCGCTCGGCGAGCTCGGCGTAGCGGATCGCGCGTGCGGTGTCGGTGCCGAGCGCGCGGCTCGCGAGCACGACGGCGACGGCGACGTAGGTGTCGAAGCCGCCCGAGGCGCGGTCGGGCGCGCGCTGCAAGAGGCCGAGCGCCTCGCTCTCGTGTGCCGGGTCGAGCGCCGCCGCCCAGCCGCGCCGCAATGCATCGCTCGCATGCGGCGAGGCGAGCGCGGCGCGCATGTGGTCGTTGAGCTCGGCGATGCGCAGCTGCAAGAGCTCGTTCAGGTCGGGCCGGTCGATCGGCGGGTCGTCCTCGCCACTGCCGCAGGGATCGATCGCTCCGGGAGCGAGATCGGGCCGCCGCACCGAGGGCCCGCCCTCCACGACAGCGGACGCGGGCGGCTCCGCCGGCGGCTCGCTCGGAGGGGCCACGGCGCCCGCGTCGACGCGCTCGACGAGGCGCTCCGCCTCGGAATGCGTCGGGGTGTCGCGATCGATCCCACGCGGCTCGCCGCTCGTTCCGCCCACCCACCACGTGATCGCGAGCACGAGCGCGGCGAGGGCCGCGAGCACGACCAGGGCTGTTCTCCGCGAGCGCAACGCTGGAGTGAATCACGCGCCGCCCGAGCCTGCACGCGCTCGGCCGCGCCGTTTTTTTGACCCCATCGCCGGCCTCCCCGACTTTCCCCCCAAGAGCGGGGAAAGACGACATGCAAGGCACGGAACGCTCGGAGCTTCGCGGACAGACCCTCGACGGTCGCTATCGGATCGGCGACGTGCTCGGCATCGGTGGCACGGCCGTGGTGTTCGAGGCGGAGCGCCTCGAGGACGGCGAGATCGTCGTGGTGAAGGTCCTGCGCCCGACCTTCGTCGACAACCCCGACCTCGTCCGCCGCCTGCGCCGCGAGCACGAGGTCTATCGCAACGTCCGCCACCCGGGCCTCGTGCCGATCCTGGACGAAGGGATCCTCACGGGCTTCCCCGGTGCCGACGGCTCTCCCTACCTCGTGATCGAGCGCGTCTACGGCGAGTGCATGCAGCGCCTGCTCCGCCGCACCGGCACGCTCAGCGCGGATCTCGTCGGCGCGATCACGATGCGCGTGGCCTCGATCCTCCACGCCGCGCACGGCCACGGCTACGTGCACCGCGACGTGAAGCCCGAGCACATCCTCATGGACCGCGACGAGAACGGCTGGTTCCGCGTGCGCCTGCTCGATTTCGGCGTCTGCTCGTCGATCCGCGCGCCGAAGGACGAGCGCGATCGCGAGGTCGGGCGCGTGTTCGGCACCCCGAGCTACGTCTCGCCCGAGCAGGCGAGCGGCGATCCCGACGTCGACGCGCGCGCCGACGTGTTCGGTCTCGGCATCGTGATGTTCGAGGCGCTCACGGGCCGCCTGCCCTTCACGGGCAGCAACGTGGCGAACCTCCTGCGCCGCATCATCCGCGAGGACGCGCCGCGCGCCGCGCTGATCCGGCACGACCTGCACCACACGTTCGATTCGGTCGTGGCGACCGCGCTCGCGCGCGATCCCGAGGATCGCTTCCCCACGATGCGCTCGCTCTCACGCGCGCTCGCGCCGATCGTGGCGGACCGCAAGAGCGTCGATCAGCGCCTGCTCGACCTCGTCCGCTTCGAGGCGCCGCGCGCGCCCGGCGTGGCGACGGCGCGCGACATGCGGATCGTGGCGGCCTGATCCCGAGCGGGCAGGCCGGCTCGGAGGCATCTCTTGATCCGGGACTTCCGTGACAAGGTCTGCGTCGTGACGGGCGCGGCGTCGGGCATCGGGGCCGCGCTCGCTCGAGCACTCGACGCGGAGGGCGCGACGCTGGTGCTCGTCGATCGCGACCCCCGGGTGGTCGATCACGCCCGGCGCTATCGACACGCGAGCGGGCACGAGCTCGACGTCGCCGACGCGGCCGCGTGGACGCGCCTCGCGGGCGAGGTCGGTGCGGCGAGCGTCCTCGTGAACAACGCCGGCATCTCGGTGGCCGGCCGCTTCGACGAGATTCCTGCGGACGTCTTCGACCGGCTCTTCGCGGTGAACTTCGGCGGCGTGGTGCACGGCTGCCGTGCGTTCATGCCGCTCTTGCGGGCGCAGCCGGAAGCCCACGTCGTGAACGTGTGCAGCTCGTTCGCGTGGCTCGGCTTCCCGGGCAAGAGCGCCTACGCGGCCTCGAAGGCGGCCGTGCGCGCCTTCAGCGAGAGCCTGCGCGCCGAGCTCTCGGAGACGGGCGTGGGCGTGACGCTCCTGTTCCCGGGGCCGGTCGACACCGACCTCGTCCGGAAAGGCCATGCCGTCGATCCTGCGCAACGTGAGCGAGAAGCGGCCTTCCTCGCGGGTCGCGCCATCCCCGCCGAGCGCGTCGCGGCGCGCTGCCTCGCTGGGATCCGGAAGAACCACGCGCGCGTGCTGGTGGGCGTCGACTACCGTGCGCTCGATCTGCTCGTGCGTTGCTCGCCCGTCGGTGCGGCCGCGGTCGTCACCGCGCTGTCCAAGCGCATGCCGTTCTGAGGAGGTCGGCGGAGGCGTCGCGCAATAAAACCTGCTCCTCCGGCGTACACTGGAGCATGGCCCAGCCGCAGAAGAACCCTGGTCTCGCGGGCGTGCTCTCGTTCGTGCTGCCCGGCGTGGGGCAGATCTACAACGGCGCGTTCCTGCGCGGCCTGATCTGGCTGATCATCACGCCCGGCATGTGGATCGGCACGGGCGGCACGCTCGGCTGGATCTGCCACTTCGTCTCGGCGTACACGGCGTACTCGTACGCCGAGGACCTGAACGCGGGCCGCCGATAGACACTCGACCGAAAGGGTCCGGGAAGCGGGCTCGACGCCATTGCGTCGGCCCGGCTCGCCGGCACTCTGGTCGCGATCAGGGCGCGTCCGGCCCCGTGTCCGACTGCGGCGTCGCCGCGTCCTGGCCGGCATCGGGCTCGCGGTAGGGCGGGCCGCCGTACGCCGAGCACGCGGTGCCGAGCACGGCGCTGCTCAGCGCGACGGCGCCGAGAGTGACTCCGAGCATCACGCCCGCGCGCGTCGGCGCGCGCACGACGGACTCGTCGACCGTCTCGGGCACGCGCGCGAGCCCGCAGAACGGGCAGCTCTCGTCCGTGCTGCGAACGTGTCGTGTACAACCCGAGCAAGTGATCAGCGCCATGTGCCCTCCGCGGTCGGACGGTAACACGCGACGCGCGCGCGACGTATCCTCGATCCGAGAGGACGACATGCTCTTCTTCACCGATCCCAAGAAGCTGAAGATGCCGGCGCCGAGCGAGGCGCTCCCCGGTCGTGACACGCCGATGCCCGGCGTTCCGGAGAAACACTTCGTGAACGGGAACCGCATCGTGCCGCCCTTCCCCGAAGGGCTCGAGCTCGCGAGCTTCGGGCTCGGCTGCTTCTGGGGAGCGGAGAAGGCGTTCTGGAAGCTTCCGGGCGTGTACTCGACGAGTGTCGGCTACGCGCAGGGCTACACGAAGAACCCGACCTACAAGGAAGTCTGCACCGGCCGCACCGGGCACAACGAGGTCGTGCGCGTGGTCTTCGACCCGAAGCAGATCTCCTACGAACAGCTGCTCAAGGTGTTCTTCGAGAGCCACGACCCGACGCAGGGCATGCGGCAGGGCAACGACGTGGGCACGCAGTACCGGAGCGGCATCTACACGACGAGCGACGCGCAGAAGCAGGCCGCGCTCGCGGCGCGCGACGCCTACGCGCCGCTCCTGAAGAAGCAGGGCTTCGAGGCGATCACGACCGAGATCCTCGACGCCGGCCCGTTCTATTACGCCGAGGACTATCACCAGCAGTACCTCGCGAAGAACCCGGACGGCTACTGCGGGCTCGGCGGCACGGGCGTGTCGTGCCCCGTGGGCACGGGCGTGAAGGCCTGAGGCGGGACGGACGAGCGTTGCGGTTGCCGACGCGGCGGTGACGATCGGGCCCGGTTCCGATCGCAGGGACCGCGAATCTTCGCGAGCGCTGCAGTCCCTCTCCCCGGCCCTCTCCCGCCTCGGCGGGAGAGGGAGGCGCGCGCGGAGCATGTCCTCTCGGGGCGGGAAAGGGAGCCGCGCGCGGAGCATGTCCTCTCGGGGCGGGAAAGGGAGCCGCGCGCAGAGCGTGCGGGGCGCGACGGAGCTTGATCTGGGGCCGCCTCGCAGCCGAGGATCGCGCTCTCGCAAGGGGGCACGCGCGTGGTGCAGAACGAGCTGGGTGGGAACGTCGCGTTCGACAACGCCGATCAGGCGCGGCAGGCGCTCGCGAAGAGCGATCTCGCGGGCGCGCTCTATCACGTGAGCTCCGCGCTCGCGACGGAGCCGCAGAACCGGCCGTGGCGCGCGATCCTCGACGAGGTGCTCACGAAGGCGCCCGATCCGATGGTCTTCGTGCGCAAGGACGAGCCCAAGCACGACTACATCACGGCCGCGACGCGCAGCTACGTGCACGCCTTCAAGCGCGAGTGGCTCGACGCGTTCGCGCTCGTCGCCGAGGTCTGCGCCGTCCGGCCCGACGCGCCGTTCCTCCTCTGGGCGACGGAGTGGGCGCAGCAGCCCGGCGCGCTCGACGCGATCTCGGCCGACGATCTCGAGAAGCGGGTCTTGCCGCCGATCGCGCGCATGGCCTCGAGCCTGCCTTCGCCGACGAAGGAGACGGACGAGCGCAGGAAGAACGTCGATGCCGCCGCGGCCCTCTTGAACGCCTTCTACGCCAAGCACCCGCAGCACGCGTTCCTCTCGTTCGTGATCGCGTCGGTGCTGCGCCGCCAAGGCCAGTTCGATCTGGCGATCCAGTACGCCGGGCACGCGCACCAGCTCAAGAGCGACTGGAACACGAGCGTCGGCCTCGCCTGCGCCTACCGCGACGCGAAGAAGGTCGACGAGGCCGTGCAGTGGTTCCGCCACGCGTACGCGCAGCGCCCCGACGATGCGTCGGCCCTGCTCGACATCGGCGACAGCTACCTCGACGCCAAGCGCTGGGACGAGGCGATCGGCGCATACCGCGAGGTCCTCGCCAAGCAGCCGAACGAGGACTGGGCCAGCGCCTCGATCCTCTACGCGACGTACGAGAAGTCGCAGGCGCCCGCCGATTTCGACGCGCTCTTCGACGCGAGCGGCCGGAGCCGGCGCGCGCAGGAGCTCTACTTCCGCATCGTCGGCGATCATCCGTACTTCACGTGGCTGCCGAACCCCGGCGACTCCACGTACTTCGCGGCACGCCAGGTGGTGGCCGATCTCACGCGGCGCCCGCCCGCCACGCCCACGCTCGGCATCGACGTGCACCTGACGCACATGGAGGCGCCGAGCGCGCTCCGCGCGTTCAAGCTCTGGACCGACACGCGCAATTGGAAGCAGGTCGGCATGCGCGCGCTCGTCGAGGGCGTGCAGCAGCCCGACACGCGCTACGCGAAGGGCCAGGTCGACTTCCAGCTCTGGGCCTTCGACGACAAGGTGCCGCGCCCCAACTGCCCGGCGCCCGATCCGCGCGTGCAGCAGGCGATCGCCGCGATCGTCGTCAAACCTTATTCGCTATCGGTCTGGGAGCGCGACGCGAAGGCGCTCGCCGCGCAGATGGGCCCGCCCTGGCTCAATCAGCTGCTCTACACGATGGTGCAGCCGCCGCCGCTGCCGCAGCCGAATGCGGACCCGTTCTTCTGGCTCCAGAAAGTCCAGGTCGCGGTGGCGCTCGTGATCGCGAACCTCGACACGGGCTGGGAAGGCAGCGTGCGCAAGCGCGCGCTCGAGTCGATCGCCCGCGGCCCGGTGGACTGGACGGTCGACGCGGCGGTGATCGCGATGGGCTGGATCGCGAAGAACGATCCGAGCGCGCGCCCGGCGATCGAGCAGTTCTTCGCGTGGCTCGAGACGCAGATCCCGACGTCCGGCTTCACTTGCTACGAGTACCCGCTCGTCAACGTGTGGCGGAACCTCGGCGGCCACCCCAAGGAGCTGCAGGACAAGCTCGATCGCTGGAAGGCGCGCTGCGAGACGCAGAAGATCGAGTTCGCCGAGGAGAAGCACGCCGGCCTCACGCTCGAGGACTACGCGAAGATGTGCAGCGAGCGCGACGCGATCATGGGACGCGTGGCGATGCAGGGGCAGGGCATGCAGATGGGACAGGCGGTGGGCGGCGCGCTGCTCGGCGGGCTCGCGCGTGGCCTCATCGGCGGCATGGCCGGCAACATCGCGGGCGGCGCGCTCGCGGGCGGCGTGAACAGCATGGGCTACCAGGGCGAGCTCCAGCAGCTCTGCGCGAAGTACCGCGTGCCGGCGCTGCAAGGCGGCCTGCTCGGGCGCGTGCCGGCGTGGGATCAGCGCATCCAGAACGACCCGAACGTGCAGAAGAAGTTCCTCGCCGCGCAGCAGAAAGCGGCGCTCGCGGCGCAGGGCGTGAGCGCGCAGGAGCAACGCGCGATGGCGCAGGTGATGAACGGCGGCATGGACGTCGAGTCCATGAAGCAGAACCACCAGGTCGCCGTGCAGCAGATCGCCGCCGGCCAGGGCGGCGACGCCGACCCAGTCGTGTTCCCCGGCGGCAAGGTCGCCAAGCTCAGCGACTACGTGGGCCTCTTGCGCGGCATGCAGGGTGGCGACTTCAACGGTGCGCTGCGCAAGTACGGCCTCGACATGGGCAGCTACACGCAGGTCGCCCAGGCCTGGGGCGCCAAGCTCGCGAGCGACCCGGTGCTGAACGCGAAGTTCGGCAAGATGATGAGCGGCGGCTGACCTTCCCCGCCGTGCTCGCGCAGAGGAAGAAACGACGCGGCGCGAAGTGGTGTACAAGCGTGATCGCGTGAACGCGGTCCGCGCCTTCGTCTTCCTCGGAGCGTTTCTCCTCTTCACCATGGAGCCGATGGTGGGGCGCATGCTGCTCCCCCACTTCGGCGGCGCGTTCCACGTGTGGACGACCTCCCTGATGTTCTTCCAGGGCGTGCTCTTCCTCGCGTACGCATACGCGCACCTCGGCGAGCCGCGCCTCGGGCGCGGGCACTTCGCGGTCATCGCGATCCCGCTCGTCGCGCTGCCGCCCACCGTGGTGATCGCGGGCGCGCACGACGTCCCGGCGCTGCTCCTCGCGCTGGCCCGCGCGAGCGCCCTGCCCTTCGCGGCGCTCGCCACCACGAGCGTGGTGGCCCAGCACTGGGTGCATCGCTCGAGCCTGCCCGATCGCGACAATCCCTACTGGCTCTACGGCACGAGCAACGTCGGCTCGATGCTCTCGCTCGTCGTCTATGCGCTCCTCGTCGAGCCTTTCGTCGGCGTGAGCATGCAGCGCGTCGGGTTCTCGATCGGCTTCGTGCTCTGGATCGGCGCCGGCGTGCTCGCCTACCGCGCCACGCGGCCGAGCGAGGCGACGAAGGCCGCCGATGCAGAGACCCCGGAGAAGAAGGATGACGCGCCCGCCGAGGCGATCACGCCCGGGCGCATCGCGTACTGGCTGCTCCTCTCGGCCTGCCCGTCGGCGCTCTTGATGGGCGTCACGAACGTGATCGCGCTCGACGCCGGCAACGTCCCGCTCGTCTGGATCGTCCCGCTCGCGCTCTACCTGCTCACGTTCGTGCTCGCGTTCGACGATCCCGACCACCTGCCGGCGATCGTGACGCGCGCGTGGTCCCTCGCGCGCGGGCTCGTCGCCTCGCTCCCCGAGCGTCCGCCGATCCGCCGCGTGCCCGACTGGGTGCGCCGCCTCTGGCCGCTCTTCGGCGCCGTCGGGCTCTACGCCGCGATGGGCGGCGCGCTCCGGAGCGAGCAGCAGCAGGTGCTGCTCCATCTGGGCGTCTTCCTCGTGCTCACGCTCGCTGCGCACGCCGAGCTCTACGAGTCTCGCCCGAGCCCGAAGCGCCTCACGCTCTTCTATCTCGTGCTCTCGCTCGGCGGCTGGCTCGGTGGCGCCTTCGTCGCGCTCGTCGCGCCGCGCCTCTTCGACCGCCTCTACGAGTACCCGATCGCGATCCTCGTCCTGGTGCTCACCGTGCTCGTCTACCGCTTCGCGGCGTTCCGCGAGTGGCTCCGCGACGCGGGGATCCTGCCGATCGCGATGGGCGTGCTGCTCATCGTCGTGATCGTCTTCCAGTACGGCCGCGGCGTGCTCGGCGACACCGACCCCGCGCACGAGCTCACGCGCGCACGCAGCTTCTACGGCATCTACCAGGTGATCGAGCGCCCCACGCCCCTCGGCCCGATGCGCGATCTGATCAGCGGCGTCACGCGCCACGGGCGCCAGTTCATGGACGCGCCGCATCGCGCGGAGCCGCTCAGCTACTACCACCGCGAGGGCTCGCTCGGCGCCGTGATGGACCTTCTCCGCGAGCAGGACGACGCGCGGGGACGGGCGCGCCCGCTGAACATCGCGGCGATCGGCCTCGGCGTCGGCGCGGCCGCGGCCTACCTCGAGCCCGACGACCACATCACGTTCTTCGAGATCGACGCGCTCGACGATCGCCTCGCGCGTCAGTACTTCCACTACCTCGAGGACTGCCGCGGTCACGAAGAGACCGTCATCGGCGATGCGCGCGTGACGCTGGAGGAGCTCGCCGCGAGCGAGCACCCGCCCCAATACGACCTGATCCTCGTGGACGCCTTCTCGGGCGACGCGATCCCCACGCACCTCGTCACGCGCGAGGCGACCGAGCTCTACTTCCGCCTCCTGCGCGAGGACGGATACCTGCTGTTCCACGTGTCGAATCGTTACTACAACCTGCGTCCGGTCCTGGCCGGCATCGCTCGCGCGCTCGGCCGCGAGGGCGCGTGGCGGCGCCGCATGCAGCCCACCGGCGTGGGCGAAGACCCGAGCGAATATGTCGTGTTTCCCCCCACGCTCGAGGCCCTCGCGCCCTTCGACGACAACGGCTGGACGCGCTTTTCGGCCGGAGGCCTGCAAGAAGTCTCGCTCTGGACCGACGACCGCACGAACACTCTGGCGATCCTCCAGATCGATCTTCAGTAGAATGGTCGGCAGGCGGCGACTCCTCCGCCGCCCGAGGCGAGCACGATGACCGACAAGCCGCGAACGCCCTCCAAGCCCCGCATGTCGAGCGCGCGCGGAAGCTCGCCCACGCTCACCGCTCCCGGCGCCGAAGGAGGCCGCCGCCGCCGTGCCCGCGGCGACGAGCCCACGCTGATGGCCCCCGTCACGCGCGTGCTCTACCGCGTGGTGGATGCCGCCGAGCTCGCTCGCATCCAGGAGCGCGGGCATCGCAGCTTCGCTCCGATGGAAGGCGCGGAGACGGTGCAGCTGCTCGTCGACGAAGCGCACGCGCGCGCGATCGCGGGCCCCGGATGGGTGGTGCGGTTCGCGATGCAGCAGAGCGTGCTCGCCGAGTACTCGCCGAGCGGCGCGCCGCCGAGGGAGGAATATCGCCTCCCGGCTGCGCACGTCGCGGTGCTCAACGCTTCGATCGTGGGGCCGATCGTCGTCTTGCGGTGAGGACGGGTGAGCGAGCGCTCCTTTCGGGGGCTGACGATCGCGGGCCGGTGTGTACGCTCGCGCGCATGACGATCACCCGGACCCTCACGCGCTCGATCTCGACCCTCGCTGCGGTGCTCGCGCTCGGTGGATGTTGCATGACACCGACGCAAGCGACGCCGACGACCGAGCCGGTCGTGGCCGTGCCGCCCGCGACGACGGCGGCACCCACTGCCCCGGCGCCCGCGTACGCCGTCGGCACCCCGGTGCTCGCGGCGTGGCACGGCGGACAGTTCTGGTTCGCCGGCGTCGTCGTCGGCACCGAGGGCGATCAGATCCGCGTGCAGTACGCCGATGGAACGAGCGAGCAGCTCCCGAGCGCGTCGGTCACGGCCGATCACCTCGGGCCCGGCGCCTCGATCGGCGCGCACCAGAGCGGCGAGACCGACTTCCTCCACGCGACGCTCGTCGATCGCATCGGGCACGCGGTGCGCGTGCAGTACGACGACGGCCACCAGATGTGGACGAGCGTGGGCCTCGTGCGCGTCGACTCCGCGTCCGGTCCGCCGGCGCTCGGCGCGTGGACGCCCGCTCCGCCCGTGCCCGGCACGACGGCGACCGGCGCGCAGGTGCTCGCGCGCTTCCAGGGTGGCGACTACCTGTTCTCCGCGGTCGTCATCGACCCCGGCCCGACGGGCGCGATGCGCGTGCTCTACGCGGACGGCGACGGCGAAGAGACGACGCCCGACCGCGTGTTCCCCGACACCCTCGCCGTCGGCGCGAGCGTCGAAGGGCGCGATCGCGTCGCGGGGGCGATCCTCGCCGGCACCGTGGTTCAGCGCGTGGAATCGGCCGTCGAGCTGCGCCTGGCCGACGGATCGACGCGCTGGTTCGCGCTCTCGGACATCCGGATGCCGGTGCCGACGCCCTGAGCGTGGCGGATCTCGTCGAAGCGCTTCGCGCGCTGGCCCACGTCGAGAGCAACGTCGACTCGTTCTCCGCCCCGGGGAGCGAGATCGCGGTGCACGTCGAGATCTCGCGCGACTCGGATGGTGACTTCTCGTCCCTCACGCTCCGCGCGCGGTACGACGACGTCGCGCGCGCGATGCCCGGCCTCTACCGCGACGGCGAGAAGCTCGTCGCCACGCGGCCGCTCGAGATCACGCTGCGACGCGAGCACGAGGGTGACCGAGCCGCGAAGAAGGCGGGCACGAGCGTCGAGTGGCAGGCCGGCGAGCCCGCGTTCGACGACGAGGTCTACGTCTCGACGCCGACGAGCGAGCCGCGCGTGCTCGCGGCCGTGCTCGGAAAGGAGGTGCGCGCCGCGACACGCGACCTGCTCGCGATGGGCTTCGAGCAGATCCAGATCGACACCGTGGGCGGGAAGGTCGAGGCGCGCAGCAGCCGCGGCACGAGGGCGCGCCGCGAGGCGAGCGCGGCCGAGGTGATCGAGGCGTTCGGGCGGCTCGCGCTCGGGCTGCCGGCGATCGCGCACTCGGGCGCCACCCGACCCGCGCCGCCGCTCGCGTGGCTCACGACGCTGCTCGGCATCGTGGGCGCCGTCGGATGGCTCCTCAACGTCACGGGCGTGGGTCTGCTCGCGATGGCGGTCGATGCGGCGCGCCCCGGCTTCCACGACGGATCGAACGTGCCCCCCGAGGCGATCGGCGTCGCCATCGTCCTGGCGATCCTCGCCGGGCTCGTCGGCGGCTGGGGCTACGGGGAGCTGATTCGGAGCACCGTGCACGGCTCGTCGCAGGCGCACGAGATCGTCGGCCGCGCGCGCTTCGCGGCCTTCGGCGGCTTCTCGGTGATCGCGCTCTACGCGTGCGCGCTCGCCGCGCTCGTCCTCTACGACTGACGTCGCTCAGCGCGCACGCTTGGGGACGCGAGCCGGGCGCGTGACGATCGGCGCGGGCGTGACGAACGCGGCGAGCACGGCGGTCACGGCGGTGGTCGCGTCGCGCACGGCCTCGGCGCGCGAGAAGCGGCCCTCGATCCAGCCGTCGAGCGCGGCACGCCCCGCAGCGACGATCACCCAGAGCAGGCCTTCGGCGCGGCGGGGCGTCGTGCCGAGGAAGCTCGCGAGCTGGGCCTGCCACGGATCGAGCAGGCGCGCGAAGGTCGCGCGACCGATGCGCGAGAGCTCGGGGTCGGTGCCGCGCGCATCGAGCAGCTGCCAGGGGCCCGCGCCGCGCTGCTCGATCGCATCGCAGCTCGCCTCGACGAACGCCGTCGTGATCGACTCCATCGTGCCGGGCAGAGCGCGGACGAGCGCGTGCTGGAAGCGCTCTTGGACGAGCGCGGCGAAGTCGTCGAGCACGGCCCGAACGAGCGCCTGTCGCGTGGGGAAGAGGCGATAGACGAGCGGGCGCGAGACGCCGAGGCGGGTCGCGATCTCGGTGATCTGCAGGTGCTCGACCCCTTGCTCGGTGAGGATGCGGGCTGCTTCGTCGAGCAGCTGCCGGCGCCGCGCGTGCGTCGGAACGCGTCCGGACGAGGGAGCAGGGCGTGGGCGGCGCGGCGGCATGCGCGGACTCTACCTCGCACGCCACGAGCGCGTTGTCCGGGCCCGACGCGTCATGTTACACCGTGTAACGTTCAACGAGTCACTGTGTCTCGGAGGGCCCATGTCGTCTCCCACGCCGTCCCTGCTCGAGCCCGTGCCCGACACCCAGGCCGCCGCCTTCGCGGCGAGCCCGCGACGCCGCCAGCTCGACGTCGGCACGATCGTCGATGCGCTCGTGCTCGTGGCGCTCACGCTCGCCGGGCTCTTCAGCCCCGTGGGCCCCGTGGCGTTCTACGAGGCGCTCGCGGTCGGCTTCGCGGGGATCGCGTCGGTCGTGCTCCTCGGCGCGGGCGCCGTCACGCTGATCTCGGAGCGTCGCAGCGATCGCCTCCAGGGGGTGCGGCGCGCGCCGGCGCGGATCGCGCGCGGCGTCCGCGACACCTCGATCGCCGCGTGGGTGGCCGCCTGCTTGCTCGCGTGGCCGCTCTCGCGCCTGATGAGCGGCCTTCCGACGGGGCTCACGTGGTCGCTCGAGGAGGCCGGCGGCGGCGTGCGCGCCGTGCTCCAGACGCTCGTCGCGCTCGTCGTGCTCGACGCGTGGCTCTACTGGAAGCACCGCCTGCTGCACACGCGCTGGCTCTTCCCGTTCCACCGCGGGCACCACGGCTACCGTGATCCGACGGCGTTCGCCGGCTTCGCCGTGGGCCCGGTCGAGTCCTTGCTGACGTTCTGGCCGGTGGTGATCTGGGCGCACCCGCTCGCCGTGCACTGGGCGCCCCTCTACTTCGGTCTCGTGATCGCGTTCGTCTCGCTCAACTTCTACCTGCACTGCGGCGTCTCCTCGCGCCTGCTCGAGGCCACGCTGCCGCGCGTCTTCCTGAACACCTCGCGCTTCCACAACCGGCACCACGCCAACGCCGAGGTGAACTTCGGCGAGGCCCTCACGCTGTGGGATCGCCTGTGCCGCACGCGCGAGGAAGACCGCCCCGCGCGCAAGCGCTGACCACGTCAGCGCGATCGCCGGAGCCATCGACCCGCGGCTCCTCCAGCTCACGCGAAAGACGGGCCTCGGCCCGAGCGACGCCGTCGAGCGCGCCCGTGCGCTCGGCTACGCACTTCGCGCTGCCGCGCTAGGCGCGATGATCTCGCGCAGCGTCAGTCGCCGCAGCCGAGCTCGCGCACGTACACGCGATTGCGCTCGGAGTCGTCGGCGACGTCGTGCCACGTCACGAGCAGGCGCCCGTCCTCGGCGAACGCGACGCTGGGCGTCCCCACGGCGCCGCTCCCCGGCGCGGGCGCCTCGAAGGCCCGGAGCAGGTGGCCGTGCTCGTCGAGGACCTGCACGTGCATCGTCGCGTCGAGGTCCCCGACGGGCGACTGGAAGACGTGAACGATGGACGGCTCGCGCGGGTGATGGACGAACGTCTCCCCATAGGGCGCGTCGGCGAGCACGTGCTCGTCGTCGAAGGGCTCGAGCGGCGCCGCGAGCGCGCCTTCCCGGGTCAAGAGCGCCCGGCGCGCCGGCGCGTTCCGCCGTGGCACGACGATCATCCATCCCTCGCTCGTGCCGACGAGCCGCGGATAGCTGTCGTACGCGACGTCGATCGGTGACGGCGGAACGATCACGGTACCGAGCGCGTCGAGGAGCGCGAAGTGGAGCGTGCGCGCATCGCCGTCGACGTGCAGCACCACGACGCCCACGCGATCGGCCCACGCGTCGGCCACCGTGAAGTACGTGTCGTCGATCGCGCTCTCGCGGAGGTCGCTGCCGTCCACGCGCTGGGAGCGCACCTCGGCGCGCCGGTCGGCGCCGGCGATCGTCACCACGCGCTCGCCCGCCATCAGCGTGAGGGAAGGCGTCCGCGAGACGGGAAACACCGCGCGCGTGACGGATCCGTCGGGCGCGACGAGCATCGTCCCCCCGCGGTCGTCGGTGCCGATGCGCCAGGTCGCACCGACGACGAAACGACCATCCGCGAGCGGTGTGGGCCGCGGCGCTCGGAGGTCCATCGCCACCTCGGACCCCGCGCTCACGTTCTCCGATGTCGGCGCCCCGTGGGGATCGAGCGTGCGCGTGAAGACGTTGGGCTCCTCGCGGCCGCCGTAGATGCCGATGCGGAAGAAGAGCTGCCACGCGCCTTGCGCGCGCGGCGCGAGCAAGGGGCTCCACGCCCAGAAGCAGCTCGTGCAATCGCCCGCATCGAGCTCGGTCGCGTCTCGCAGCACGATCTCGCCGCCGAGCGCGACGAGCGGCATGCCTTCGTCGACGGAGCCGTCACAGTCGTCGTCGGCGCCGTTGCAGCGCTCGGCGCTCGGCACGCACGACCACGCGTCGGTGCCGCCATCGTGCGATGCGTCGAGCCCGTCGAGCGCGGTGCGAGCCCCACAACCGAGCGCCGCGAGCGAGCACGCGGCGAAGAAGATGCTCGCGGATCGGGCCGAGCGGTTCATCGGTCCACCATCGCGCGTCGCGGGCAGGCTGTCATCTCACGCGACGCGCGAGAGGCGAGGAAGACGGAGTCGGCGAGCGCGTAGCATCGCGCGCGGAGAACGGACGATGATCTGGGTCGTGGTCGGGATCGGCGTCTTGATCGTGGCGGGCGTGGCGCTCGGCATGGCCACCGCGACCAAGCCCGAGGATCTCGCCGCGGCACGGGCAGAGCTGCGGCAGCGGACTGGCCTCGCAGAGGTCGACGGCGCCGAGGGCACGAGCCTGCTCGCGATGCGCGAGCTCGGCCGCGTGCGCTACGAGCATCACTCGCGCGTCGAGGGCGCCGAGGCGATCTCGGTGGGCTACTGGCGGCTCGAGCCGAGGCAGCCGCTCGGCGTGAGGCTCCGGCTGATCGAGCGTCGTCTCGTGCCGCAGTCGGCGGGCGGGCGCCTGACGAAAGCCGCGGCCGACGCCGTGACGGGATCGCGCCGGACCGCGACGACCGATCTGCCGGGGCCGGTTCCGATCGGCGTGGCCTCGCTCGACGATCGCGTGCTCGCGTTCACCGACGAGCCGGCGGCGGTGGCGACGCTGTCCTCGGACCCCGCGCTCGTCGCGCAGCTGCTCGCCTGCCCGGAGCTGGACCTCGCCATCGGGCCCGAGGGCGTGACGCTGAACGATCCGACGCGCCTGAACCTGGGCGCGCTGATGGGCCCCGTGTCGGCGCTCGAGACGAGCGCCGCGGTGACGGCGCGCGCGACCATCGTCGCGCACGAGCGCGCGATCGCGCTGCTCGAGCACGTGGCGAGCCGTCTGGGATCGACCGCGGCCTATCGCTGACCGAGGCATTGCCTGGGATCAGTCGGCGCCAACGCGCTCGGCGAGCGATCGGCGTGGGGGATCGAGCTCGCTCGCGCTACGATGAGCGCGCGGAGCAGCCACGGTGACCGCTGCGCGGAAGACAGATCCGGGCGCCTCAATCGCCGTCGGCGTCTCGGACCACGCCGGCTGGGCCGTGCTCGTGACGGTAGACGCGAGCGGCACCGCGATCGACCGACGGCGGGTCGAGCTCGTCGAGCCCGATCTGCCCCCGATGCCGCACCATCACGAAGGGCAGCGCCTCCCCACCTCCGAGGCGGTGCAGCTCGTGGAGCGGGTCACGGCGTCGGCGGTGCGGTGCGCGCGCGCGCGGCTCGAGGAGCTCTGCGCGGAGCGAGACGCCGCGCTCTCGGCCATCGCGCTCCGCGCCTGTCCGCCGCTGCCGCCCACCATCGCCGAGCGCATCGCGAGCTATCGCGCGATGTGCGTGGCCGACTGGGTGATGTACCGGACCGCGTTGGCCGACGCAGCGACCGAGCGGGGCGCCGCGGTGCATTGGTACGATCCGAAGGCGGTGCTCGAGGCCGGCGACGAGGAAGCCACGCGGCGCGCCATCGACGAGGCGCGGCGGCGCTTCGGCCCTCCGTGGCAGAAGGAGCACGCGATGGCGATGGCCGCAGCACGGGCCGCCGTCCGCGCCCGCTGAGCCCCCCACGGGCTCAGCCCGCGCCGAGGCGCTTGGCCAGCGCGAGGTATGCGTCGCGCGCCGCCTCCTGCGTCATGCCCTTCTTGCCGTTCCACGCGTCCCACTTCGCGCGCCCACGCACGTCGAGCATGCCGGGGCGGCTCGTCGTGACGTCGCCCGCCGAGCCCTGCTTGTAGAGCGCGTAGAGCTCGAGCATGTCGCTCGTGCCGGGCGTCTTCGCGAGCGCGCTCACGCGCTTGGCTGCTGCTTCGAGCTCCTCGATCGTCGCCATCGCCGCAGCGTAGCAGCGAGCGGGTCGGGGCTCGATCGCGGCAGCTCCCGCTCGGGTGCGCGTCGTTGACGTCATGCGCGCCACGTCGGAAGATCGGCGCCGGGTCGATGCCGGTCGACGAGACACGAGAACGAGCGAGACGTGAAGGCCGGGTGAAGCTCGCGTGGCTCGTCGGCGGGGGCGTCGTCGCGCTCCACGTGATCGCCTGCTGCTTCGGCGGTGGAGAGCACGCGCAGGAGATCGCGCGACTCGCCGCCGCGTGCGACGGAGCGCCCGTCCCCGGAGCGCCGCCGTACGTGGCGGGCCCAGGACCGCATCCGATGATGGCGCTCCAGCGTGGCGCGAGCTCGGGCCGCTGGTCGCAGGGCTTCGGCATGCTCACGACGAGAACGCCGAGCGGCCACGACGTCGCCTCGACCCAGCTCGTGCTCTGCGTCGAGCCTGCGACGGAGACGGTGGTGGGAGAGTGCGCGTTCGACACGCAGCTCCGCGTCGGGCTCGTTCCCGTCCCGGGCACGCGCAGCGAGGGGCCCACGTTCCAGCAGGTGCAGGTCAGCCAGCGCACGCGAATCGTCGCCGTCGCGACCGGCCAGACGGTCGCCGAGACGACACTCCAGGGCTCCGCTCCCCCCGCCTGCGATCACCCCATCCTGGGTGAGCCGAGCGCAGCGGACTTCCGCGGCGGCGACGTCGGCAGCTTCACGATCAACCAGTGGGCAGAGCCCTACGGGCTCGGGACCGCGCCCTGATCCTCCACGTCCCGCATCGTCGCGTAGCGCGGCGATTGGGACGAGATGGATGGGCTGCCGATCGGACGGGCACCGCGTGGCGCGTCGCGCTCGTCCCGACGGCATCCGCACGAGCGAGCGGGAACAAGGCCTCCGCTCTCGCGTGTCGAGCTCTTCATGCGAGCCGCGCTCGTCCTCGCTCTGGTCCTCGTGGCGCCCGGCCTCGCGCGCGCCGATGCGTACGCGTGGGGCGGCTCGTGGGGCAGGGTCTCGATCATGGTGCTGCTCTCGGGCTTCCACGAGGGCGCCGGAAGCGGCGGATGGGAGGCCGAGAACGCCCGCTGGTTCTTGCGCTGGGCCACCCGGCTCGACGCGATGCTGCCGGCGGGAGCAGAAGCCGACGTCGGGACCCGGGAGGCCGACGGGGAAGTCGTGCTGAACGTGCGCTCCCAGGGGGGCACCGAGACCTTTCCGCTGGGCGTCGCAGAGGTGTCCCCCGGCGATCCGGCGCTCGATCGCGCGCTCGACCTGGTCTCGCGCCGCTTTCACGTCCCCGTCCCCGCCGCGCCGACCGGCGTGCGCCTCTACACGGTGCAGCTCCTCGCCGCCGCCCAGCCATCCCACGCTGCCGCCTTCGTCCAGTCGCTCGACACCCGGGTTCCCGCGAGCGAGCCCGACTTCTTCTGGGAGGCGTGCGCGCCCTGCTACCCCCAGATCGCGCACGTGCTCGAGGACGGGAACGGAGCGCGCCGCGTCGTCGTCGGCATGTACGCCGATCGCGCCGCCGCGCACCGCGCGGCGAGCGAGCTACGCGCCCGCGGCCTACCGGCGCACGTGCGCGTGTTGTGAGGGCGCCGTCCGCTCCCAATGCTGAGCTGGTGGACGAGCCGCGGGCTTTCGTCCGGTCGCAAGGGGCTCGACTGCTCCTGAGGTCATCGGGGGCCGACGCACCACGCGTCGGACGTTCGAGCGCGTGCAGACTTCGACGATGCGCGCGCTCGCACTCTCGCTCGTGCTCGCCGGATGCTCCGCCTATCCGCAGGCCGGCGAGATCGTTCGACCCGAGTGCATGTGGTGGGGCTCCCAGGCGACACGCTGCCGGTGTTGCCGACGAGCATGCGAGCGCCTCGGCGCCCAAGATGCTGCGCGCGTCGACGACGCGGGTACGCCCGATGGAAGTGCTCGAGACGCGCGTTGAGCTGAGCTCAGCGTGCGCTGCGCGGCCGCCGCTCGAGCGCGGTGATGCGGCGCTCGTGGTCGTTCACGCGGACCCGCTCGTCGAGGCGCTCCCTGAGCAGATCGCGCACGTCGTTCACGGCGCGCGAGACCGCGACGACCTCGGTCGCGAGCCTCATCTCCGACTCCGTCTGCCTCCGCGCCAGCCCCTCGACGCGGGCGTTGGTCTCGTCGATCTTCGTCCCCAGCTCCACGCGGCTCTCGCGGAGCTCGTTCTTCACGTCTCGCACCTCGGCGCGCACACCCGCGACCTCGTCACGGATCTGCTTGAGGATCTGCACCGTCACGCTCTCGTTCTTCGTCATCGAGCTTCTCCAGAATAGCGCGCTCTCTGCGCGCGACGAGTGAGGACGAGCCAGAAGGGACGCACTGACGCTGCCTCTCGTGCGGTCATCGCGATCCCGATCGTGCGGTAGGCTCGACGCATGGGGCCCTGCATCGGGACCATGGCCTTCCTGCTCGGGCTCTTCGCGCTCGTCGCCTACCCGACGTGGCGGCGCGAGCGAGACCGTACCCGTGCGCTCCTCGCGATCCCGCTGGCCGACCTCGCGACTGTTCGCGACGGTGATCGCGTCCGCGTCGTGGGCGTGATCACGGCAGGTGAATCGCTGCTCGAAGCGCCGGGGGACGGCGGTGCCTGCGTGTTCTACTCCTCGCACTTCGCGTGGCGCGGCGGGGCCGGCCATCGGGCGCATGCGGTGCCGTTCTGGATCGGGGTCGATGGCTCCTGGGTTCGCATCGAGGCGCAGGGGGCTCACTTCACGACGCGCCCCGGGAAGTCGAGTCGGCTCGTTCCTGCGGACGCGCGGCCAACGCTGAGGCTGGAGCTGGAGGTCATCGGCAAGGACTTCGCCACGCCTCCGTCTCCCGAGGAGCGCATGCGCTACTTGGAGACGCGGGTCCAACCGGGCGAGCACGTCACCGTCGTGGGCAATGCAGCCTGGGTCGAGACGACGGCGTTGCAGTCGACGATGTATCGCGGCGGGCAAGTGCCCAAGCGCGTGCTCTTGCTAGGGCCGAGCCGGGAAGAGCGCGTGTTCGTGAGCATCTGACGGTCCCACACGCGATCTTCGCATCGGTCTTCCGAGTAGAGGCGGGTGACCACCGCCGACTTCTTCTCCGTGATCGGACCCGAGCTGTAGTGCCGCCAGGTCCGTCCGAGGTCGTGGCCGAGCCATCGGCGGAACACCCGTCCGTTCTCTGCTACACCGCCCGCCCTCATGATTCGTCTCGACGGCATCGGTAGGCAGCACGGCGGGCAGATCCTCTTCTACGAGGCGTCGGCCGCGGTGAACCGCGGGGAGAAGATCGGCCTCGTCGGCCCGAACGGGTCGGGCAAGTCGACCATCTTCCGGCTCATCGTCGGGCAGGAAGAGGCCGATACCGGGCGTATCGCGATCGATCGCGGCGTGCGCATCGGCTACTTCTCGCAGGACGTCGGCGAGATGAAGGGCAAGTCGGTCGTCGAGGAGACCATGGACGGCGCGGGCCCCGTCTCGGACGTGATGCGGAAGCTCCGCCAGCTCGAGCTCGATCTCGCCGACCCCGCCAAGGCCGACGAGATGGATCGCCTCCTCGAGGAGTTCGGCGAGGCGCAGGCCGCGTTCGAGCAGTGGGGCGGCTACGGCCTCGAGTCGCGCGCGCGGGAGATCCTCGCCGGCCTCGGCTTCGAGCAGGCCGTGATGGACGACGACGTCGGCAAGCTCTCCGGCGGCTGGAAGATGCGCGTCGCGCTCGCGCGCATCCTCTTGATGAAGCCGGACGTGCTCCTCCTCGACGAGCCGACGAACCACCTCGACCTCGAGTCGATCCTCTGGCTCGAGTCGTTCCTCAAGGGCTTCGACGGCGCGCTCGTCATGACCTCGCACGACCTCGAGTTCATGAACCGCATCGTGAACAAGATCCTCGAGATCGACTCGGGAGATCTCACGACGTACTCCGGCAACTACGACTTCTACGTGTCGCAGCGCGCGCTCGCCGACGCGCAGAAGGAGGCCCAGTTCGAGCGGCAGCAGGCGATGCTGAAGAAGGAAGAGGCCTTCATCGCGCGCTTCAAGGCCCGCGCCTCGCACGCCGCGCAGGTGCAGTCGCGCGTGAAGAAGATCGAGAAGATCGAGCGCGTCGAGCCGCCGCGCACGCGCAAGAAGCTGCGCTTCGACTTTCCCAATCCGCCGCGCAGCGGCGAAGACGTCGCGCGCCTCGAGCACGTGGGCAAGAAGTACGGCGACAAGGTCGTCTACGCCGACTTCGATCACCTGATCCGCCTCGGCGAGCGCTGGTGCGTGATGGGCGCGAACGGCGCCGGCAAGAGCACGCTCCTCAAGATGGTCGTCGGCGCCACGCAGCCCGACACCGGCCGCGCGAGCGTCGGCGCGAGCGTGAAGGTCGGCTACTTCGCCCAGCACGCGATGGACCTGCTCGATCCGAACAAGACCGTGTGGGAGACGCTGCTCGAGGCGTTCCCCACGTCGTCGCAGGGCTCGCTGCGCACGCTCGCCGGCGTGTTCGGCTTCCCGGGCGACGACGTCGACAAGCCCGTGCGCGTGCTCTCGGGCGGCGAGAAGGCGCGCGTGGTGATGGCGCGCATGCTCTACGATCCGCCCAATTTCCTGGTGCTCGACGAGCCGACGAACCACCTCGACGTCGACACGAAGGAGCTGATGATCGAGACGCTCCAGAACTTCCAGGGCACGATGCTCTTCGTCTCGCACGATCGCCGCTTCCTCGCGTCCTTGAGCAATCGCGTCCTCGAGGTGACGGCGGGCGAGAAGCCGCGCGTGTACGGCGGCGGCTACACCGAGTACGTCGCGCGCACCGGACGCGAAGCGCCCGGCATGCGCCAGAGCTGAGCCCACGACGCCGCCCGAGCTCGGGCGTGAGCGCATCGCGCTTCGCGGAGATCGCGTCAGCGCGGGTGGCTCGACACGCGCGCGCAGTCGAGCAGCGGGCGCGAGGCGGGGTTGCGGTACGGCGCGACGCACGTGCCCAGCAGCAGACCGAGATCTTTCACGTCGATCCCGGGGCCGCCGGGCTCGATCGCGTAGTCGCCATCCGGCGTGCCGGGGTCGAACACGTGCCACTCGGGGCCGCTCGTGTCGTAGCCGGCGAAGGCGATCTCGATCTGCTGGTGCACCCAGCGCACCTCGCGCGAGGTGAGCGGCACGCCGAGAGCGGCGGCCTCCGCGATGAGCTGCACCACGTCCGTCGGATGCACGTTGTCGAGCGTGCCGCCGGCCTCGAGCGCATCGAGGATCATCTCGATACGCATGGCGAGCCCCTCGATCAGCGTGCGCGCGGTGTCTTCCTGCCCCGTGACGAGCGCGAGCCCGGCGGCCGCCTCGTGGTGCGAGCGCACGATCTGCAGCGCCGAGCTGCTGATGCCCATCGTCGGGTCTCCGCTGAGGCCCGTCGGCATCGGGCACGCAGCGCCGTAGGGATCGTTGCGCGCGAGGAGGCGGATCGCGATCTGCGCGTGGCATTCGATCGAAGGCACGAAATACGTCGCGAGCTGGCTGGTCGGCACCACGACGTTCAGGGACGCGTCGAGCGTGGCGATGTGGAAGTCGTCGCGCTCCACGCGCTGCGCCCACTCCTGGTAGAGGCGCCGAGCCTCCACGATGTCGGCCTCGCCCCCCGGCTCGGTGAGCGTGCCCTCGCACGCATCGAGCGCCGCGAGGCCGCGCATGATGTGGCCCATGTCGTCTTTGCTGCGCTGCGCCTGCACGTAGAGATCGCCCCACGTCGGGTTGTCGGGAAGATGGATGAAGTACGACGCGCCGCCGTCGACGCCGGGGCGGTTCGGCTCGTAGTCGATGTGCACGCCGCGATCGGGATCGTCGACCGACTCGGGATACGCCGCGCGCGAGGTGAGGCCGATCTCGGGATCGCTCGCGCTCCGCTGCATCGCGAGGCGCCACGACGAGAGGCCGCGCACGAGGCGCCGCACGAGGTGCTGATCGCGGTCGTCGTGCCAGAGCCGCCACGCGTAGCAGGCGCCCTCCATCAGCTGCGGCGTGCGCAGGCCGTTGTTCTCGGCGCCCACGTCCACGTGCGCGAAGGTCACGTGGCCCGCGCGCAGCTGGATGCCGGCGCCGCTCCACCACGTCGCGTACCAGTAGCGGCCACCCGGCGCGGACTCCGGCCAGCCGTGGACGCGCTGTTCCACGTAGTCGAGCCAGCGCGTGCGATCGAGGAGCGCGAGATAGTGGTCGGTGACGTCGGCGAGCTCGCTCGCGGAGACGGCCGTGCCCACGTCGGGCCTCTGGTAGTCGAACGGAAGCGTGCGCGCGTGCGCGGGGAACGTGCCGGTCGGCGTCGGTGGCGGCGGCGGCACTGCGGCATCGCGCATCGTGGTGCGGCCCGCGTCCTCGGCGCCCGTGTCGGCGACGGCGGCATCCTCGGCGGGCCCGCTCGCGTCGGGCTCGGCCGCCGGCGGCGACGGCGTGCAGGAGATCGCGAAGAGAGCGGTGAGGAGGGCGAGGCCGTGGCGCACGGCGCATCGTACCTCCGTTCAGCGCCTCGCGAGATCGAGCGCCATCGCGATGCGGCCGTCGTCGGCGTCGGGCGGAACGATCGCGTCGATCGCCGGCGTGCGCTCGGCGCGCGTCAGCACGTGGAAGCCGCGCGGCTCGTAGAAGCTCTTGCCGAAGGGAACGAAGTCGAGCGTGACGAGCGTGACGCGTCGCGCGCCGCGGGCCCGCGCGACGAGCACGGTCGCGTGCAGGAGCGCCGAGCCGAGCCCGCGTCGCCCGTGGTCGGGATGCACGGCGAGCTCTTCGAGGTGCAGATCGCCCGCGTCGCGATCGAGGAGCGCGTAGCCGATGGCCACGTCGCTCGGGTCCACGGCGACGAGCAGATCTTCGCGTGCGATCGCGCTCGTGACGCGCTCGGGCGCGGTCGCCGCCGTCATGAGCACCTCGTAGAGGCCCCACGGCGCGTAGAGCTTCGCAGCCTCGCGCTCGATGATCGGATAGCGCGCGGCGTCCTCGCTGCGCCCGAAGCGGATGGCGTCGGCAGGAGCCCGCGGGGATGGCGTCACGGTACGACCATGCCATTTCCGGCGCGGCACGTCGCTTGCGACGGACGGGGACATCCAGCGAGAGCGGGGCTTCGAGCGCCCGATTCTTCGATGGATGCGCAGGATCCTCGGAAACGGGGGCGGCGAGGCGGGTGGCCACCGGCGAGAGCAGTCGCCACCCACGAACACGAAATAGGTCGAGGGTGCCGTCCTCCGGGACGGACGCTCGGCGAAGCGGGAGGCCCGCCACCGAGAGGTGCGCGGGCTCTCGTTTTTCTGGAGCCGCCGACTTTCGGCTATGGTTCGCGCGCTCATGTCGGGCTCCACTCTCTGGGCGCGCCTCAAGACGCCGCTCGCCATCTACGTCGTCGCGGCGGGCGTCTACGTCGCGATGCTCGGCGACCGCACGGCGGGGCCCACGAGCGACAACCACTTCGTGCACTTGGCGGCGAGCCTGCTCCACGGGCAGCTCGGTGTGATCGACAACCACCCGCCGGGAACCAACGACTGGGCCTGCTTCGACACCGAGCTCGAGGACATGTGCCCGCAGTCGGCCTTCCATCGGACGACCGAGACGCAGCACTGGTACGTGTCGTTCCCGCCGATGCCGGCGGTGATCCTGATGCCGCTCGTCGCGATCTGGGGCACGGATCTGCGCGACGCGCTCGTCTGGGCGATCTACGCGGGCCTCGGGCCGGCGCTGCTCTACGTGCTCTTGCGGGATCTGAGCGAGCGCGGCGCGAGCCAGCGCTCCGCGCGCGAGAACCTCGTACTGACGGCGCTCTTCGCCTTCGGCACCGTCTACTTCTTCGTCGCCGTGCAGGGCACGGTGTGGTTCGCGGCGCACGTCGTCGCCTGCTCGCTGATTCCTCTCTATCTTCTCTTCGGGCTCGAAGCGCGCCGGCCCGCGCTCGCGGGGCTCGTGCTCGGCATGCTCTTCCTCACGCGCCCACCGATGGCCGTGCTGCTCGGGCTGGTGTTCCTGATCGAGGTGCTGCGCACGAGCCGCCGCGCGGACGCGCCAGCGATTCCGTCGGCCGACGACACGGGAATCGCCCGCCGCCTCGCCGCGTTCTTCCGAGGCGTCTCGTGGCGAGAGGCCGGCAAGAAGCTCGCACCCTTCGCGGTGCCCGTCGCGATCCTCGTCGGTCTCGCCGTCGCGATGAACGAGGCGCGCTGGGGCCGCGCCTTCGAGTTCGGCCACCGCTATCTCGTGATCGGCTGGCACGGCCGCATCGAGCGCTGGGGCCTCGAGAACTACCATTACCTCGGCAAGAACCTGGCGATCTTCGTGGCGTCGCTGCCCTGGCTGACGGTGAACGAGCCGCACGTGATCGTGAGCGGCCACGGCCTCGCGCTCTGGGTCACCACGCCCGCCCTCGTGCTGGTCTTCTTCCCGAAGGCACGCGTGGATGCGCGCATGGTCGGCCTCTCTCTCTCGGCCGCGCTGATCTGCCTGAGCGACCTCATGTACCAGAACAGCGGGTGGCTCCAGTTCGGATACCGCTTCTCGCTCGACTACATGGTGCTGTTGATCGTTCTGCTCGCGCTGGGCAACCGTCCGTTCCGTGGCGGCTTCTACGCGCTGCTCGTCTTCGCGATCGCCGTCAACACGTTCGGCGCGCTCACGTTCGGGCGCGTCTGGGAGTACTACGACGTCGACAACTCCCAAGAGCGGATCTTCCAACCCGATTGAGAACCATGCGCACGCTTTCTCCGTTCGCTCTCGTCTCCCTCGCGCTCGCGCTCGCGGGCTGTCCCTCGACCGGGCCCACGGTCGTGCAGCGCGAGCCCGTCTCCGCGCGGAACCTCTATCCGATGGCCGCCGGCTACATCTGGACCTACGACATCGACACGCAGACGGGCATGAGCTCGCTGGGCATCACGCGCGTGCGCGAGGTGCAGGGCAACCTCGTCAGCATCGCGGCTGACGGCGCCGAGGCGCACACCTACGAGCTGCGCGAAGAAGGCATCTTCCAGCCCGCGACCGAGACGTGGCTGCTGCGCGATCCGATCGCGGTGGGGCAGAGCTGGCCGAGCACGCACGGGCGCACGGCGCGGATCGAGTCGGTCACCGAGACCGTGGACGTGACCGACGGCCACTACGAGAACTGCGTGCTCGTGGTCGAGGAAGGCGGCGACGCGGGCCTTCACCTGCGCACGACCTACTGCCAGGACGTCGGGCCCGTGATCGTCGAGTCGCGCCAGGAGCTCATCACGTCGATGACGGGTGGGCTCACGGTGACGGGACGCCTGCGCGCGCACCAGCAGGGCGAGGACGACGAGTAGCGCCGACGCCGCGTCTCAGCGCGGTAGCCGCTGGACGACGATCTCGGCACGGGACGGCGCAGCCGCGGCGGGGAACCGGACGCCCTCGAGCGCGGCGCCGAAGCACGCATCCTCCACGTCGCCATGGCTCGCAGCGACGCGCCCGTCGGCACCGACGACGATCGCGATCGTCGCATGGCTGTGGCGGCCCAGGCAGGCGCCGAGCGCGGCGCGCGAGCGCACGAGCGCGCGCCGAGCGACGCTCACGTCGAGCGGCCCCGAGAGCACGGTCATGGCGACGACGAGCCGACGGTGCGGAGGGGGGCATGGGCCCTCGATGATGCAGAGCCCGCGGACGCGCCGCGCGCCCCGGAAGGCCAGCGAGCGCTCGGCGCTCGCGCCGATGCTCCCGAGCGCCGGAACGTGATCGCCCAAGGTGCCGGCGCGATCGCCGGCGGGGCCACTGCCGTGGCCGGTGCCGACCATGTCGAGACCGCGCTCGCCGGGCGCGACGCGCGAGCCGCGCGTGTGCAGGCCGAGCATCGTCTCGTCGTGGCTGGCGCTGCTCGGATCGATCGAGACGACCCCGAGGCGGGGCCCCGGGATCGCGCGCAGCATCCCTCCGAGCTCGTCCGCCAGCGCGCGGGCACGCTCCTGCGCCGTGAGCTGCTCGCGCGCGGTCTCCCCTCGTGCGTGCACCGCGGCAGCGTGCTCCTCCGTGTCGAGGCCGGCACGCCCGCGCGCGCTCTCGTCGGGAACGCCGCGCGGCGCTTCGGCGACGAGCCCCTCGCGATCGCGACCCGGAGCCGCGTCGATCGAAGGTGCCGGCACCGGCGCCGGGGCCTGCGCGATCTCGAGCGTGAACGCGATCGGCCGGCGCACGTCCGCGCGCTCGGGCGGCGCGACCAGCGCGAGCGCGTGGACCGCTGCCCAGCCCACGAGCACGTGGAGCGTCACCGAGAGCACGAAGGGCACGGCGCGGCGCACGCTCGTCGGACAACGGAGCGTCGTCGAGGTTCTCGGGCGCATCGTCGTCAGCCGTCGATCGTGTAGAGCGCGACCGGCTCGTCCTTGCCGCGGATCTTCGCCGCGGCGTCGACCACGCGCAGCGTCGGAAAGCGGTCGCGGTGCTCGAGCGCGTCGATCACCGCGCCCGTGGCGAGCACGTGCACGTGGTACTGCTTGGTGAGGCCCTCGACGCGCGACGCGCAGTTCACCGCGTCGCCGATCACGGTCGACTCGATCTTCGACGAGAAGCCGACCGTGCCCATGATCACCGTGCCGCGGTGCAGGCCGATGCCGATCTCGAAGGCCTTCTCGCCCCGCGCAGCGCGTCGCTCGTTCAGTCGCTCCAGGCGCTCGCGCATCTGCGTCGCGGCCCGCAAGGCGCCGTCGGTGTGCTCCTCGTCGAAGAGCGCCATGATCGCGTCGCCGATGTACTTGTCGATGAAGCCGCCGTTCTCGTCGATCACGGCGCCCATCTCGGGCAGGTACTCGTTGAGCAGGTTGTACATCTGCTCGGGCGTGCTGCTCTCGCTCAAGGTCGTGTAGCCGCGGATGTCGGAGAACAAGATCGTGATCGTGTGCTCGGCGAATACGCCGACCTGGATGTTCTCGATCCCCTGGGGCGCGATCACGGCGAGGAACTTCCGCGGCACGAAGCGCTCGAACGAGGCCAGCGTGCCGCGTAGGCGCGCGAAGCTCTTCTCGAGCGCGGCCGCCATGCGGTTCACGGCGCCGCTCAGCGCGCCGATCTCGTTGGTGGCCCGCGCTTCCGAGCGATGGCCGAGATCGCCGGCGGCCATGCGCGAGACGCTCTTCTCGAGCGCGCGCACCGGCGCCGTGAGCACGCGCGCCGCGAGCCACGCGATGGCGATGCCGAGCACGAGACAGACGATGCCGGCCGTCGCCGCCTCCCGGAGGATCTGCGTGCGCGCGCGCGCGACGCGCCGCAGCGACATGCCGATGCGCAGGACGCCCACGCGATGCCCGCCCAGGTTGATCGCGGCCGCAGCCTCGACGATCGGGGACCCGGCGCGCGCGCGCACTCCGTCGGCGAGCGTCACGTCGCGGAGCAGGAACGTCTCGCGCAGCACCGGCTCGGTGTCGGCGGCGAGCGCCGCGTCCGTCACGTCGGCCGGGACGAGGTCGGGCACGTAGCTGCCGATCACGTCGTCGGGGCCGGCCGCCACGATCCGATCGTCCCTCCGCGAGTCGCTCACCACGAAGTAGACGAAGTCGGGGTTCCGCTCCATCGCGGCGCGGATCTGGTAGCGGATCTGGTTCCAGTTCTCGTCCGTGAGCTCGTTGCCCCACGCGTCCGCCATCGCGGTGGCGAGCGTCGTCGCCTGCGTCTCGATCTCCCGGCGCACCGAGCGCGTCTGCGCGAGCACCCAGAGCGCGATCGTGACGGCGAGGACGGCCGAGATGATGCCGACCACGACGAGGAGCAGCTGCGCGAAGATCGGGAAGCGCACGCGGCCCCGATCGTCTCGCTGGAGGAGCGAAGAGACGCGATCGCTCACGGCGCGCTCTCCTCGCCGGCGCCCGCGGGCTCCACCACGAGCCCGTCCACGAACGTGAGCCAGTCGTGGTCGGTCAGGTGCGCGCCCACCTCGGAGGGGAACGCGAGCGCGATCGGGCCGCCGAGCCGCGACGGGATCGGATCGGCGCCGGGGCCGTAGCGGAGCGCGAGGATCACGTCCTCGTCGAGCACGTCGCGCGCCGAGATCCGGGTCGGCCGCTCCTCGCCGCGGGTGATGAGCGCGCGGCTCAAGACACGCACGTGGTCGCCGTCGCCGAGGGCCACGCCGGCGCTCGCGAGCACGTCCCGCACGCGGACGCCCTGCAGCGCCACCGGCTCGCTCGGCCAGCCGGTGCGGTAGCCCACGACCGCCGAGATCGAGGTGGTCGGGAGCGCCGCCAGGGCGGCCGCGCCGAGCTCGCGCGTGCCCACGCGGAGCGCAGGCGGCGCGGTGCCGACGAGCAGGTGCGTCACGTAGAACACCCACGAGCTCGACGTGTAGCGCTGCGCCAGCTCGGGCGAGCCCGAGAACGGGAACACCGAGTAGAGCGGCCCGCCGTGATCCCGGCCGAGCGGCGCGCCGTTCGCGTCCATCGCCAAGAGGATCGGGAAGAGCCGCACGTCGTCCATCGAGACCGTGGCTCGGAAGCCGTCCGACGCGACGATCGTCACCTCGGGAGCGCTCTCGCCTCCGGCGGCGCGACGCACGAGGTCGAGCACGCGCACGCCCGAGAAGTGCACCACGTCGTCGTGCGCGGCCTCGTCGGGCTCCACGGTGTCGATCTCCGTGCGCGGCAGGGCCGCGAGCGCACGGAACGGGATCGATTCGCTCGTGCCCGTCGGCCCGACGAGCTCGAGGGCCCAGTGCGCGCGCTCGTCGTCGTCGACGTGCGCGGCGCGCGCCTCGCGATCCCGCGCGTGCGCCCGATCGAGCTCGGCCTGCATCCACGTCGGGTCGGCGCGCGTGCTGCACGCGAGCGCGAGCGTCGCGAGACCCACCGAGAACGCTCGCCTCCCCCGACTCGCCATGGCCGCGCGGATGATGCCACAGCGCCCGCGCGCGATGCCGTCAGGGCGTCGTCGTCGCCGCCCCGGCGCCGGCCTCGTCGTCGTGGACCGCGGGGTGCATCACGAGCGTGAACGAGCGCCCCGGGCCCGAGACGATCGCGGAGATCCCCGTCTCGGTGCGCTGGTACTCGATGCGCGTCGGGAAGTCGTGGTCCGGGTTCTCGCTGACGAAGCCATCGGCTCCTCCGGAGACCACGTCGAACTCGGTGCGCGAGCCCCCGACCGGGTGCGCGACGTAGACGAGGCCGCGCGTGTCCGCCTCGAGCCGCAGCTCTTCGTGGAAGGGCTCGTGGCTCGCGAGCTCGCCGCAGCGCGACTTGGCGGCGCCCGTGAAGAGCATGTCCGACGTGCGGCGCCACTTCTCGTGATAGACGCAGCCGTGCTCGTCGGGGTCGCTCTCCCAGTCGCCGAGGATCCAGGCGACGTCCTCGAGCGCGGGGCCGCGGCGCTCCGCGTCGCCCGAGTGCATCGTCTCGACGACGACGCCGTTGCAGGACGCGAGGAGGAGCGAGACGAGCAGCGAGAGCGGCAGCGAGAGACGCATGGGGCGGACCTTAACGCGTTCTCGCCGTCGCGCTCCTTCGGTGTCCGTCAGGCCGTGCCGCGGAGCTTCGCGAGAAACTGCTGCGCGAGCGAGAGCGCCTCGGCCTCGCTCGCCGGCGCGTCGTCGTCGCGCTCGTACTTCTCGACGTGATCCTCGGGCAAGCCCTCGAGGAAGCGCGAGGGCGTCGTGGGCTTCTCCGAGCCGCGGAGCTCCTTCCGGAGGAACCGGCTCACGTAGAGCCGCTCGCGCGCGCGCGTGACGCCGACGTAGAAGAGGCGCCGCTCTTCCTCGACGTCGGTCGGCGCCGCCTCGCTGGCCTTCGGATCGATCGTGCGCAGGTGCGGCAGCGTGCCCTCGTTGACGCCGATCAGGAACACCACCGGCCACTCGAGACCCTTGCTCGAGTGGAGCGACGAGAGCGTGACCTCGTCCCCCGGCTCGGCCGAGCCCTCTTCGTCGCGACGGATCGTGAGGCGCGAGAGGAACGTGGCGAGCGAGGGCTTGTTCCCGGGCTGTCCGTTCGCGTCCGTCGTGGGCATGTTCTCGTAGCGCTCGAGCGAGCGGAGCAGGAACTCCACGTTCTCCCAGCGCACGCGCTTGGGGCCTTCGCCTTCCTTCGGCGGCGGCGCATCCTCGCCCTTCCCGTCCTGCAGCTCCGCGCGCAGGCCCACGTCCTCGAAGAGCTGGCGCGCCACCATCGGCAGCGGCGCCGTGCCGATCGAGGCCCGCGCACGCTCGAACGCCTCGGACAAGCGGCGCGCCCCGTCGCGCGCCGCGTCGGGCACGTCCTCGATCATGCCGGCGTGGTGCGGCATCGCGTCGAGCGATGCGTAGGCGAACGTGTGCCGCTTGGCCTTCGCCCAGCGCTCGAGCCGCTCGACCGTCGCGTCGCCGATCCCGCGCGAGGGATAGTTCAGGATGCGGCGCAGGGAGAGCTCGTCCCGTGGGTTCGCCACGACGCGCAGGTAGGCGAGCGCGTCCTTCACTTCCTTCTTCTCGAAGAACTGCGTGCCGCCCACGACGCGATACGGGATGCCCTCGACGCGCAGCTCTTCCTCGATCGCGCGCGCCTGCAGGTTCGAGCGGTAGAGCACGGCGACGTCGCCGGCGCGCATCGACTCGGCGCGCAGGGAGCGGATCTCCTTGGCGACGAACTTCGCCTCCTGCTCCTGCGTGCCGAGCGTACAGAGGCGCACGCGGTCGCCGCCGAGCTTGTGCGCACGCAGCATCTTGCCGTGGCGCTTGCCGCTCGCCCGCGTGATCGCTGCGTTCGCGACCTCGAGGATCGGCTGGCGGCTGCGGTAGTTCGTCTCGAGCTTGACGACGCGCGTGCCGGGGAACGTGGTCTCGAACTCGAGGATGTTGCCCACGTCGGCGCCGCGCCATCCGTAGATCGACTGGTCGTCGTCGCCGACGACGCACACGTTCTTCACGCTCGCCCCCGGGCTCGCGGGCGCGAGGAGCTTCACGACCTCGAGCTGGATCGCGTTCGTGTCCTGGAACTCGTCCACCATCAGGTAGCGGAAGCGCGAGACCCACTTCTGCCGCAGCTCGGCGTTCGTCCGCAGCGTGCGCGCCGGCACGAGCACGAGATCGTCGAAGTCGAACGCGCGCATCGAGCGCAGCGCGGCCTCGTAGTGCGGGTAGGTCTCGAGCGCGATGTTGTCGTACTCGAACGTCGTGTTCGCCCTCACCTCGCCGGGCGCCCAGCCCTTGTTCTTCCAGAGCGAGATGCGGGCGTGGACGGCGTAGAGGTCGAGCTTGCGATCGCCGAGCCCCTCGCGCTTGACGATCTCCTTCACGAGGCCGACGCAGTCGGCCTGATCGAAGATCGAGAAGCGCGTGCGCCCGCGCTCGTCGCCGAGGATCACGGCGGCCTCTTCCTGCAGGAAGCGCACGCCGAGCCCGTGGAACGTGGAGAGCCAGAGGCTCGTGGCGCGCTCGCTGCCGACGAGTGGCACCATGCGCTCGGCCATCTCTTCGGCGGCCTTGTTCGTGAAGCTCACGGCGCAGATCGTCTCGGGCCGCACGCCGAGCTCGCGCACGAGGTAGGCGATGCGGTGCGTGATCACGCGCGTCTTGCCCGAGCCGGCGCCGGCGAGCACGAGCAGCGGCCCGTCGGTGGTGACCACCGCCTCACGCTGCGCGTCGTTCAGCCCGCGGAGCAGATCGGGGACCTCGACGCCACGCGCCGGTGCGCTCGCACGCCCTCTCGATCCTCGCGCGGACCCTTTCGTTCCCGACTTCGTGGCCCGCATGGGAGCGCGCATCCTACGGAAGCGCGATCGCGCATCAAGCGAAAGTTGGCTCGAGCGGCTCACCGGCGAGCTCGGCACTCGTCTTCCACAGCGTTTCCTGCAGTGCGACGTCGTGGCTCGTCACGGAGGACGGCCGCTCGCGCGATCGCTCGTCGTAGTATTTGCCCGTCACCCCCTCGACCTCGCTCGAGGAGGCGAGCTTCACGCTCGTGCGCGCGCCCTTCTCGGGGGTCCAGAGAAACGGCGCGACGAGCTTGACGCCGAAGCCCATCCAGCCGCCGTTGTTGTGGCCGAAGCCGCTCGCGATGACGCCGGGGTGCAGGCAGTTCGCCGTCACGTGGTGGCTGCGCAGGCGCCGCGCGAGCGCGTACGTGAAGAGCACGTTCATGAGCTTCGTGCGCGAGTAGACCCCGAGCCCGACGTACGCGGCACGCTCGGTCTGAAGGTCGGAGAAGTCGATGACGCCGCGCGAGTGCACGACGGAGGCGACGTTCACGATGCGCGCCGTGCGCGTGGGGGACGTGCCGGCGAGCAGCTTCGGCAGGAGGCGGCGCGTGAGCACGTAGGGGCCCAGGTGGTTCGACTGGAAGGTCGTCTCGAAGCCGTCCTTCGTGACCGAGCGCTCCATGTGCACGGCGCCTGCGTTGTTCACGAGCACGTGGATCGCCGGGAAGCGCTCGACGAGCTCGCTCGCGGCCTCGCGAACGGAGGCGAGCGAAGAGAGGTCGCAGCGGACGGCGTCCACCGCGCTGCCCTTCGCCTCGGCACGCAGCTCGCGCACGGTCTCGTCGATCTTCTTCGCATCCCGACCGACCACGACCACGTCGGCGCCCTTGCGCACGAGCGCCCGTGCCGTCTCTTTGCCCACGCCGGCCGTCGCGCCGGTCACGATCACTCGCCGTCCCTGCATCGGCGCGCGATGTAGCACGCGCGCTCGATCAGCGCGGGGCCCGCATCAGCGCGCGCACGTGGGCCGAGCTCGCCCGGCCCTCCACGAAGAGGGAGCGGAACCAGCGCGCGCCTTCGTCGCCATCGAGGCGGCGCGGCCACGTGGCCACGATCGTGGGCGCCACCAGCGCGAGCGGCGGCCTTCGCAGCGCGAGCGGGAAGCGCTCGGCCGATCGCTCGGCGACGCTGCTCGCGATCGTGCACAGCGCATCGCTCGCGAGCACGGCGAGCGGCGCCGAGCCGAAGTGCGGCACGCGCAGCGCCACGCGACGACGCGCACCGCGGAGCTCGAGCGCGCGATCGACGGCGCCGTCGGCGCGGCCCTCCACCGTCACGACGACGTGCGGATGGGCGAGGTAGCCCTCGAGCGAGAGCGTGCGCTTCTTCGCGAGCGGATGACCGCGCCGCATCATCACCACGAAGGGATCGCGATAGAGCTCGGCGCGCACGAGCGCGGGGGAGCGCGGAAGCGACGTGTCGCCGACCAGCGCGAGGTCCAGCTCGCCGGCGAGGAGCGCCGCGTAGGACTTCTCCGAGACGCGCTCGATCCAGAGCTCGGCGTGAGGCGCGTGCGCCGCGAGGGTGCGCACGACGTCGTCGAGCACGGCCACCTCGAAGTAGTCGAGCGTCGCGAGCCGGAACGTGCGGCGCGTCGTCTTCGGATCGAAGGGAGGCGCCGGCGCGAGCGTCTCCGCGACGCGGTCGAGCGCCGCCGGCAGCGCGGCGGCGAGCTGCGCCGCCCGCGGCGAGAGGACGAGCGCGCGCCCCGACGGGATCAGCAGCGGGTCGTCGAGCAGCGCGCGCAGCTTCTTCAGCGCGTGGCTCATGGCCGACTGCGTCACGTGCGTCTCGCGCGCCGCGGCGCTCACGCTACGGGTGCGCAGGAGCGCCGAGAGCGCGGGCAGGAGGTTGAGGTTGATCGACGCGAGATCGAGGCGCTCCACGGGAGCGGCCGCCGGGCGTGAATCGACGTGGCTCATACCTCGCATGACATCACTTCAGTTCCGCTCATGATGCCTCGGGCCCACCCTCGGATCCATGACGAGCCACGACGCGACGGGGGAGTGCGAGATCCTGGTGACGGGCGCGACCGGCATGATCGGCCGCTGGCTGCTGGCGGCGCTCACGCGACGCGGCCATCGCGTGGCGGCGCTCGTGCGGCGCGCAGGCGAGCGCGGCCCGGAGCTGGCGGCCTTCGTCGAGCGCCTCGGAGGCGACCCGCGAAGGCTCGTCGTCGTCGAGGGCGACGTGGAGCGGGAGCGCCTCGGGCTCGGCGTGCCGCTCGACTCCGTGCGCGTCGTCTACCACCTCGCGGCGCGCTTCGCGTTCGGTCTCTCGCGCGCCGAGGCGCACGCGGCGAACGTCGAAGGCACGCAGCACGTCGTGCGCTGGGCGGCGCGCCAGCCGACGCTGACGCGCTTCGTGCTGCTCGGCGGCTACCGCATGACGAAGGTCGACCTCGGCGCGCTCGATGCGCGCGCGCTCGACGCGCACTACGCCGCGGGCGCCTACGAGGGCTCGAAGATCGAGGCCTACGCCGTGTTTCGTTCGCTCGCGGCCGAGCTCGGCGTGCCCTGGACCGCGGTGCACCCGAGCGGCGTGATCGGGGATGCACGCACCGGCGAGACCACGCAGATCGTGGGGCTCGGCGAGACGGTGCAGCGGCTGTACGAGCGACGCTTGCCGGCGCTCGCCGGGAGCGAGCGCACGTTCGTGCCGGTCGTGACGGTCGATTTCCTCGCCGACTACCTCGCGACCGTTCCTGCGCGCGCCGAGAGCGAGGGGAAGGACCTCGTCGTCTTCGATCCCGCGAGCCCGGCCCTGCCCGAGCTCGTGAAGAAGCTGGGGGCGATCCTCGGCGTGCCAGCGCCAGCCTGGACACTGCCCGTGGGCTGGGTCGCCGCGCTCCCCTCGTCGCTCACCGGCGTGCACCGCGAGAGCACGCGCTTCCTCGTCGAGGATGGCTACGACACGCGCGAGGGCGACGCGCATGCGCGCGCGATGGGGCTCCGCCATCCGCCCCTCGACGAGGCGCTCTCGCGCTGGTGCAGCTTCCTCGTCTCCACGCGCTTTCTCGCGGCGCCGGCGAGCGAGATCGGTCGCTTCGCGCGCGGCACGTTCGTCGTCGGCGAGCTCGAGACGGCCGACACGGTGCTCCTCCACGGCATCCCGTTCGATGGCGAGGCCATGGCGCCGCTCGCGCGCGCGCTCGGCGGCCGCACCGCCTCGATCGACCTGCCTGGGCTCGGCCGGTCCGGGGACGCGGGAGAGCACGATGCACACCTCTCGGCGTTGCTCGCCCGGCCCGCGCGACCGCGCGTGCTCGTGGGCCACTCGCTCGGCTCCGCGCTCGCCGTGCGCCACGCCGCGGCACACCCGGCGGACGTCGCCGCGCTGGTGCTCGTCGCGCCCGCGTTCCTCGCATCGCCGGGCCCGTGGACGCTGCGTCTGTCGCCGATCGTGGCGCGCGTGCTCGGCGGGCTCGACGCGGCAGGCTTCGATCGGCGCTTCCTCGCCGAGGGCGACGCGAGCCTCACACGCGCGGCCCGAGAGAGCGCGCTCGCGAGCCTCGCACGCGCCGGCGCGGCCGCCCGCTACGCGCGGGCACTCGCCGATGCGATCGCGAAGAAGGACGAGACGCTCGAGGCCTACGCACGCGTGCGCGCGCGCGGCATCCCCGTGCTCGTCGTGCACGCGCCGCACGAAGCGCCGGTGCACGATCTCCGCGGCGCGACCGCCGTGCCCGTCGCGGGCGCGGGCCACAACCCGCACCTGACGCACACGAGCGAGGTCGCGCGCGCGATCCGCTCGTTCCTGAGCCTCGGTGCGCCTGCGCGCCGGCCCGACACCCCACCGGCCGCGCGCACGGCGTGATGCGTCGCTACTCGATCATCACGTGCGCGATCGGCTCGAACTCGCCGCTCTGCGCCCACTCGCCGAACACGCGCAGCGGGCTCGCGATCGCGTCGAGCCGCGCCTCGACCGGGAGCGCGTCGAGATCGGCCGCTGCGGCCGCGTGGGGAAAGCGCACGTGCGTCATCGCGCTCTGGAGAACGGCCACCGCGAACTGCGAGCAGAACATCTGCGAGACCTCGGGCGGCCCGCCTTCCACGTCGTAGGCGCGCGCGAACGCCCAGGCCGACTGCCGCGCGTGCTCGCCCCACGACGCGTCCTGCGCGAACACGTCGAAGGGCACTGCATAGCCCATGCGCCCCGAGGCCCAGCGACGCGCCACGTCGGCGATCGCCGCGCGGACGGCGGGATCGCGATGACGCAGCACGCGCCACGCGGCCGGACGACGGTAGTCGGCGAAGAGCGGCCAGACCCGTACGCGCGGATCGTCGAGGCTCGTGCCGAACGCCTCCGCCGACTCCCCGCCGCCGAGATAGATGGCCACGTGCACCGCGTTCGGGTCGCCCTCGTCGAGCGCGTGCGCGAAGCGATCGCGATCTTCCTGCATCAGATCGCGCACGACGTCCTCGGTCGCGTGGATCGCCTCGCTGCTCGCCTGCACCGTGACCTCGCCGCCGCTGATGATCGCGCCGCTCACCTGCGAGACGAGCGGATCGTGCGCATCGACCCACCGGAAGAGGAAGTCTCCCGGCATCAGCAGCGAATCGGCCTCGGCCAGCTCGAGCCGCTGGACGGGGAACTCGACGTGCGTGCCGTGGACACAGCCGGCGGCGAACAAGAAGAGGAGAGGCGCGATGCCACGCATGGCGCTGGTGCAGCGCCGGCGAGCGTCAAGCGGCGCGCGTCTTCAGTTCGCGCTCAGCACCTTGTCGATGACCTGGCGGATCACCGACTCGGGCTGCGCGCCCGAGAACGCGAGCTTCTCGCCGATGACGAAGAAGGGAACGCCCGTCACGCCGCGGTGGTGCCAGATGCGCGCCTCCTCGCGTGTGAGCGCGAGCTCCTTCTCGTCGGTGACGACCGTGCGCACGCGGTCTGCGTCGAGACCGTGCTTCTCACCGATCGCGACGAGCACCTCGGGGTCGGCGATGTCCTTCGCCTCCTGGAAGTACGCCTCGAAGAGCGCGCGATGGAGCGCGTGCTCCTTGCCGTCGTCGCGCCCGAGGCGCGCGAGCGTGTGCGCGGGCATCGTCGGGTAGGCCATGGGCTGCTTGGAGAGATCGAGGGTGAGCCCGCTCTCGGCGGCCGCCTCGTGCACGCGCGCCCACATCTTCTCGGGCGCGACGCCGTACTTCTTCTCCAGCATCTTCGGCACGTTCGTTCCCTGCCGCGGCGTGCCCGGCATCAGCTCGAAGGGATGATGGAAGAGCTGCACCTCGAGGCCCGGGCGCTCCTCGCGCAGCTGGCTCAGCACGCGGTCGAGGCGGACCGAGCCCACGTAGCACCACGGACAGACGACGTCGGTGACCAGATCGATCGCGAGCATGACGCGATCCGTATAGGGCAGATCGCTGCAGGTGCCAGCGCGGGGCGTGCCGGTCCTCAGGGGGCTGCGCACGACGCGCGGGTCGCCAGCCAGCATCGTCCCGAATCGTCGCGTCACGCGACGGTCGGAGGCGTCGTCGATCAGCGCTTGCTCGCGTTGAAGGCGGCCGCCGCGCGGACCAGGTCCTTCAGCGCCTTCTCGTTCGTCTTCTCGCCCTCGCGGAAGTCGATCGCGCGGCGCGTACCGCCGCCCAGGCTGGAGTTGAAGAGGCCCGCCGGGTCGGAGAGCGCGGCGCCGTGCGCGAAGGTGGTCTTCACGGTCGCCTTGTAGACCTCGCCGGTGCAGAGGATCCCGTCCTTGGACCAGACGGGGATTCCCCACTTCCACTCCTCGACCACACCGGGCACCGCCGCGTGGATCAGCGCGCGCAGGCGCGCGAGCGTCTCGCCGCGCCAGTCGCCGAGATCGGCGATGCGCGCATCGATGAGGCCGGAGGCCGCCTCCGCGGGCGCAGACACCTTCTTCGTGGGCGCAGACACCTTCTTCGTGGGCGCGCGCGGCGCGGCCCTCTTCTTCGTGGTCGTCTTCGGCTTCGCCGTCGTCTTGGCGCGAGCGGTGCGGGTCGTGGCCATGGCGCGGGAGCGTAGAGCCCTTCGCGCCGGCTCGCATCGACGAATCCACTCGGTAGGATGGGGCATGACGACTCGCTTCGAGCTCGGCCTCGATACCTTCGGTGACGTGCCTTCCCTGCCGGGCGGCGGGCGCGCGAGCCACGCGCAGGCGCTGCGCGACGTGGTCGAGCAGGCCGTGCTCGCCGACCGGCTCGGCCTCGACTTCATCGGCCTCGGCGAGCACCACCGCGCGGACTTCGCGATCTCGGCCCCCGAGGTCGTGCTCGCCGCCATCGCCTCGCGCACGGAGCGCATCAAGCTCGGAAGCGCCGTCACGATCCTGAGCACCGACGATCCGATCCGCGTCTTCCAGCGCTTCAGCACGCTGCACGCGATCTCGAAGGGGCGCGCCGAGGTGATCCTCGGGCGTGGCTCGTTCACCGAGTCGTTCCCGCTCTTCGGCCATTCCCTGCGCGACTACGCGAGCCTCTTCGAGGAGAAGATCGATCTCTACGCGGCCGCGCGCGCACAGAGCCCCGTGAAGTGGGAGGGCTCGCATCGCGCCCCGCTCGAGGTGGCCGCGATCTACCCGCCCGTCGAAGAAGGTCTGTTGCCCACCTGGGTCGGTGTGGGCGGCACGCCGGAGTCGGTGGTGCGCGCCGCGCACTACGGCTTCCGCCTGATGCTCGCGATCATCGGCGGCGATCCCGCGCGGTTTGCACCCTTCGTCGAGCTCTTCGAGCGCGCGAACGAGAAGCTCGGCAAGCCCGCTGCCCCCGTCGGCGTGCACGCACCCGGCTTCGTCGCCGACACGGACGAGGAGGCCCGCGAGCGCCTCTGGCCGCACTTCCTCGATCAGCGCACGCGCATCGGCGGCGAGCGCGGTTGGCCTCCGCCGACGCGCGCGCAGTACGAGGCCGAGTGTGGCCCGCGCGGCGCGCTCTTCGTCGGCTCGCCCGAGACCGTCGCCACCAAGATCGTGAAGACGAGCAAGCTGCTGCACCTGTCGCGCTTCGATCTGAAGTACGCGAACGGCGCGATGACGCACGAGGAGCTGATGAAGACGATCACGCTGATCGGCGAGAAGGTCGCACCGATCGTGCGCGCTCAGATGGCAGCGGGAGCGGCCTCTACGGCGTGACGATCGCTTTGCCCATCACCTCGCGCCGCATCATGGCGCGCAGCGCGTCTCTCGCGTCCTCGAGCGCGTAGCGGCGGTAGATCGGCGGTGCGATCTCACCGCGGGCGTAGCGCGCCGCGAGATCGGCCTCGAGCGCACGCTCGGCCTCGCGCTCACGCATCGCGAACACGCCCCACTGCACGCCCACCACGTCGATCTCCTTCAGGAGCGCGAGGTTGAGCGGCAGCTTGGGGATCGTCCCGCTCGCGAAGCCGATCACGAGGAAGCGCCCGCGCGGCGCGAGCGCGCGCAGCGCCGGCTGGGCGAGCTCGCCGCCCACGGGATCGAGCACGACGTCGATCCGGCCGAGCGACTTGAACACGGCCTTCGGATCGCCCGCGTGCGGATCGATCGCAAGATCGGCGCCCTGCGCGAGGCAGAAGGCGCGCTTCTCCTCGGTGGAGGCCGCCGCGATCACGCGCGCGCCCATCGCCTTGCCGAGCTGCACGGCCGCGATGCCCACGCCGCCGGCCGCGCCGAGCACGAGCAGCGTCTCCCCGCGCACGAGGCGCCCGCGATCGGCGAGCGCGTGGTGCGCCGTCGCATACGTGAGGAGCAGCCCGCCCGCGGCATCGAAGGGCATCGCGTCGGGGATGCGCGTGCACTGCGCGGGCGCGAGCGCGATCTTCTCGGCGAAGCCGCCGATGCCGGTGAATGCCATCACGCGATCCCCCACGGCGAGCTCGGTCACGCCGGCCCCGACCTCGCTCACGACGCCCGCGATCTCGCCGCCCGGCGTGAACGGGAGCGGCGGCTTCATCTGGTAGAGGCCCTGCACGACGAGGACGTCGGGGAAGTTCACGCCGGCGGCCTTCACGTCGACCACGACCTGGCCGGCGCCGGCACGGGGTGGGTCGACCTCGCGCACTTCGAGGTCGTCGATCGAGCCGAGCGTGGAGCAGACGAGAGCGCGCATCTGCTTACGCGTAGATCGTCAGGAGCGCGATCGGCAAGAGGGCCCAGCGGAGCACCGGGAGCCAGCGTGCGGTCGCGCGTGCCTCGATCATCGGGCCGAGCGTGAGCACGGCGGCCACCAGCCAGAGCGTGAGCGGCAGCGTGGCGAGCGCGCCTTCTCGCTCGGCGTGGGCATTCGCCACGCCAGCGAGCGCGCTGGCGGTGGCGAGAACGATCAAGAGCCGGTTCTTCTCCGGCTTCGTCGTCTCGCGTCGCAGCTTCGCGCGCCCGCGGGCCTCGGGGATCGTCACGACACCCTCGGGCGTCCACTCGGGCGGGGCCACGAAGGCGCGGAGGCCGCCGCGCCGCGCGTTCTCGACGATCTTCCGCCAGCCGGCCAGGTTCGCCTCGAGCACGTCGAAGCGGCCGAGCGGGACGACCGTGCCGAAGGTCGCCGGGAGCTTCTCTTCGGCGAACGTGCCGTACAGGCGATCCCAGATCGAGAGCGTGCCGGCGTAGTTCCGGTCGATGTACTCCGGGTCGATCGCGTGGTGAACGCGGTGCTGCGCCGGCGTGTTGAAGACGGCCTCGAACCATCGCGGCATGCGGTCGATGAGGCGCGTGTGGATCCAGAACTGGAACATCGCGCTCGTGACGATGCAGAAGACGAGCATCTCGACCGGGAACCCGATCACCGCGAGCGGCCAGTAGAAGGGCGCACCGAAGACCTCTTGGAGCGCGCTCTGACGCAGCGCCGTGGTGAGGTTGAACTCCTCGCTCTGGTGATGGACGGCGTGCGCCGCCCAGAGGAACGAGACGCGATGGCTGAGGCGATGGAACCAGTAGTACTGGTGGTCCATGAGGAGAAAGCAGAGCGGCCAGGCCCACAGCGTGCTGGTCGTGATGGGGAAGATCGCGAGCGCCGAGCCGAGGAGCGCGTAGAGGCCGAAGACGATCACGCGAAAGGGCACGGAGAGCGCCTGTTGCAGGGCGCCGCAGCCCACGCTCGTGATCGTGTCGGGCGTGTGATGAAGCGAGAGGCCGCGCCGCTTGGCGACGGCGAGCTCGAGGAAGATCCCGCCGAGAAAGTAGGGCCCGGCGAACGCCGAGACGATCAGCGCTTCGGAGAGCATCGCGAAGCACGATGGTAGAGTCGGTCCATGCGGGTTGTCGCGGTGATCGCGCTCGTCCTCGTCGGCTGCGGTGCGAGCGCACCCGCGCCCACCCCGACCTCGCAGAACACGGCGGCCCGGGACAGCGGCGGGCAGCGCGGCGAGAGCGACTACTGCACGTCGGGAGACGACTGCGTGCCCTGCGACCGCGCGCCTCCCGGTGCCGAGCGCTGCGCGGTGATCTTCGGCGCGCTCTCCTCGGGAGCGGCGACCCGTGCGCCGAGCCCACCTTCGCCCTCGATCGCGATGGCACCGCTGCCGGCTTCCCGTCGCGATGCCGCGGTCACGGCGAACCTGCCCGCGCTCGCCGCACCGCAGGCTGCCTATGCGCGCCTCTTGGCCACCTCGCTCTTGCCCGACGCGAGCGCGCAGACCCTCGACACGGGCCTGGCGCAGCTCACGCAGCGCATCCAGCTCAGCGCCGACGCCGTGCACGAGCTGCGCACGAGCTGCGAGGCCGTCGTGCGCGCCGATCCTTCGCTCGCGGTGGCGTGCGGGACGATGCTCTCCGACGCGCTCGACTTGCTCGGCGACCGGATCGCGACGCTGCACCTGCCGATGCCGCGCGAGCTGCGCGCCGCGACGGAAGAGGAGGACGCGGAGACGCGGGCCGAGCTCCAGCGCCGCTTCGACGAAGGCCTCGCCTCGGTGCTCGCGCGCCAGGCCCACGACGTCTTCTGCACCGCCGCCGCCGGCTACCAGGGCGTGCTCGCGGAGGACCCGACCTCCTCGCGCGCGACACAGCAGCTCTCCCTCTACGGCGGCGCCTTCCTCGCGAGCTGCCCCTGAAGCGGTATTCTCTCTCGATGCGCTGTGGGCTGTGGGCAATCCTGCTGATCGGCTGCGGAGCGAGCGCGACCGGCACGACGACGACGACGACGGCGCTCTTCGCGAGTGACTCCGAGGCGACACGGCCCGCACTCGAAGCGCGCTCACCCCCGATGGCCTCATTGCTCGGTCCGAGCAGCCACAACGAGCAACGAGCGACGATTTCCTCGCGCACCGCCCGACCGGCAGCCGCGCCCGTGCTCCCTGCGGGCCGGACCGACGGAGCCCCGAGCGCGGATCCCGCGCTCACCGCGGCGGCCACGTCCTACGCTCGGCTCGAGCACATGTCGTTCTCGCTCCCGCCGGCTCCCGACATCACCTCCGCGGTGACGGAGCTCGTCGCGCGGGCTCGCCTCGCGGCTGCGACCGCAGACGACGTGCAGGACGTGTGCGTCCCCCTCGAGATCGCGGGAGGCCCGCGCGTCGATGCACTCGCGCTCGAGGCCGATGCATTCGACCTCGCGGCCAGTCGCCTTCGAGCCGATGGGATGCAGCTCCCTGCCGACCTGCAGGCACAGTTCGCAGCCTCAAGCGTCGAGGCTCGGTCCGAGCTGCTCGCGGCGCTGCGCCGACGGGTGCAAGCCGCACTCGACGAGCTCGCTCGCTCGCTCTACTGCAGCGCCGTACGGTCGTACACGCGACTGCTCGCCTTCGACCCCACGAACGCGCGCGCAGGGGCGCAGCTCGCCGCCTACGGCGACGCCTTCGTCCAGAGCTGCTCCTCTCCCTGAGCGCGACGCTCAGCCGAGCGCGCGGAGCGCCTCGCCGATGCGTGGGAGCGCGTCGTCGATGTCGCGCATCGAGACCGCGCCGACGCTGAGGCGGAACCAGCCTTCGTCGCCCGGGTAGCCGAACGCCTGGAAGGGCACCACGCCCACGCCGGCGGCCTCGAGGAGCAGCTTGCGCACGTCCTCGTTCGTCTCGATCGCCTTGCCGGCCGCGGTCTTCTTGCCGAACGGGTGCACGCGCACCGTCAGGTAGATCGCGCCCTCGGGCGAGAGCGAGTCGACCGGCAGGCCCGAGGCCTTCAGCTTCTGGAAGCCCTCGTGCAGCGCATCGAGGCGCACCGCGAGCTCCTTGCGCAGCGTGCCGAGGTAGGTCGTGATCGCGCCGGTGTCGTCGAGCAGCTTCGCGGTCGCGATCTGCTCGGCGCGCGGCGCCCACGCACCCACGTGGCCGAGGATCGCGCTCATCCGATCGATGACGTCGACGGGGCCCACGGCCCAGCCCACGCGCACGCCCGTCGCGGCGAACGCTTTGCTGATGCCGTCGACGAAGATCGTGTAGCGCGCCATCTCCGGGAGCAGCTCCGGCGGCGTGTGGTGCTGCGTCCCCTTGGCCGTGAGCATCCAGTAGATGTGGTCGTACATCAGGTAGACGGGGCGCTGACCGTTGCGCTCGCGCGTCTCGTTCTCCTTCACGATCGCTTCCGAGATCCCGAGCACCATGTCGCGGCTCATCGCGGTGCCGGTCGGGTTCAGCGGCGAGTTCAGGCAGACCAGGCGCGCCGTCGGGAGCGCCTCGACGAGGCTGTCGCGCGTCGGCAGAAAGCGGCTCTCCGGGCCGCACTTCACCGTGACGCCCTTGGCGCCGAGCATCGTGACGTAGTGGTTGTTGTTCCAGCTCGGCACCGGATAGACGACCTCGTCGCCCTCGGCGACGACCGCGCGGTAGATGCCGTAGATCACCGGGCGCGCGCCCGACGCGATGAGGATCGACTCGAGCGGAAGCTTCAGGCCGAGGTCACGCTCGTAGAAGCGCTGCACCGCCGAGCGCAGCTCGGGCATGCCGTTCGAGGGCGGATAGTTCGTCTCGTGCGCCGCGTAGGCGTCCGTGATGTTCTTGCGCAGCACCTCGGGGATCGGGAACTGCTTCGGATCGAAGTCACCGACCGTGAGGTTGCAGACCGGCTGGCCCTTCGCGATCAGCGCGCGGATCTCGGCGGCGATCTTCAAGATCTCCGAGCCCACGAGCTTGGCGGCCATCGGAGAGACGCGGTCCTTGGGAGCCGCGGAGGAACGAACGAACGAAGACAGATCAGTCGCCATGGGCGCGATGCTGACACGAACGACGTGCACCACGGGGGTCCGTGTTGGGAAAGCTCACGGATCCAACGCGCGCTTCGCGCGCTGCGTCATGGGCGCGCGCGGGGCGCGGTGGCGCCGGGTGTCTCGATCCCCTCGAGCGTGAAGCCGGTCGAGCGATCCACCTCGCGCACGACGAGGGGCGTGCCCTGATCGGCGATCCAGAGCTCGACGCCGTCGCCGCGCGCGTGGATGACGGGAACTTCGACGGGGCGGCCATCGACGGGAACGCGCAGCGTCTCGCGCGCGACGGGCACGAGCGCGACCTCGCGCGCGTGCGAGCTCATGCGGAAGAGCGTGCGCTGGTGCCGCGCGAGCGAGTCGAGCGCGCCGCGCGAGACGAGGAACGCCGGCAAGCCCGTCTCGTGCGACGCCGGGCGGTCGCAGCGATCGATGCCGTACTCGTCGCGGCCCGTCGCGAGCGTGCGCGCATCGACGACGCCCGTGGTGGGCGAGGCGAGCGCGCGTGCCGGCTCGACGTGACCGCAGCCGAGCTCGAACGCGATCACGTCGTCGGCCTCGGTGACGGCGACCGTCATCTCGCTGGGCACCCGGGGATCGACCGACGTGTAGTAAAGACGCGTGCCCAGGGTCACGGGAAGCGCGCCCGCGGAGAGACCGGACGCCGGCGAAGAAGAGGCGCGGCCCACCTGGGCGCCGCCACATCCGAGCGCGAGGATTCCGAGCGCCGCGGACGCCGTGAGCCCTCCGAGGAATCGTGCGCGGCGTGTCATGCATGGTTCGTTGCCGACCCAGGCTGGAACGTTCGCCGCCCTCTCCGATCGTTCGGGGATTCCCACGTGCAGCGCCAGGGCCTGCACGCAGCCGGGCGATGGACTACCGTCTTTTCCACCTCCGATGACCGCACGCATCGCCTATCGCCTCGTGACCGAGCGGCTGGAGCTCCGCTGCTGGAGGCCGGAGGATGCTGCGCCGCTCCTCGACGTGATCGGACGGAGCAAGCCGGAGCTGGAGATCTTTCTCCCCTGGGCGCGGCACGAGCCGACCTCGCTCGACCAGAAGATCGAGCTCTTGCGCGCCTTTCGCGGCCGCTTCGATCTGGGGATGGACTTCGCCTACGGCGTGTTCCTGCGCGAGACGGGCGAGGTGGTGGGCGGCAACGGGCTGATGCCGCGCATCGGCACGGGTGGCCTCGAGATCGGCTACTGGACGGCGACCCACCACGCGGGCAAGGGCTACTGCACGGAGGGCTCGGCCGCGCTCGCGCACCACGCGCTCGTCACGCTCGGCATGGACCGCGTGGAGATCCACGCCGAGCCGCAGAACGGGCCGAGCAATGCGATCCCGAAGAAGCTGGGCTTCGAGCGCGAGGGCGTGCTGCGGCGCCGCTATCCGTACGCGGACAACGACCTGCGCGACACCGTGATCTGGACGCTCTTCCGCGAGAAGCTGCCGCGCGCCGACAAGGTGAACTGGGCGCGCTACGAGGCGTTCGACTTCGCGGATCGCAAGATTCTCTGATCACGCGAGCGCGAGGTGGTGGCGTGCGCCGCCGGCGCGCGACGTGATCTCGAAGCGGCGCCCGGTGAACGCCGCGATGACGGCGTCGTTCGTGCGCGCGTGGAGCGAGAGCACGTCGCAGTCGAAGCTGCCGTTGCCCGCGAGCGCGATCGGGAGCATGAGCTGATCGGCGAGGTGCTCCTCGACGCTGGCGCCGGAGACGCGCCAGCACGCGAAGCGCTCCGCGATCGCGGTGCCGACGTCCTCGGCGCGCACGTTCGGCTCGCCGATGCCGCTGAAGACGTTGGTCACGCTCGTGTCGGCGTCGCGCGCGACGAGCCACGCCGCATTGCCGGGGCCGGGGCTGCGCACGGTCGAGGTCGCGCGCGTCATCGCGTGATCGGGCAGCGCCTCGGCGAGCGCGACGAGCTCGCGACGCGCGACGTTCTCGGAGAGATCGCTGACGACGGCGTGCCCCGCGAGCGAGAGCGTGCCGCTCGGGCGCGGGAGATGGAGCGGCGCGAGCGCCGAGGGCCGCGTCTCGAGCACGACGGCGCCTCCGCCGGCGGGATGGAAGCCGTGCGCCTCGAGGGCGAGCGTGAGCTCGGCGCCCATCGTGCGCAGGAGCGGCACCCACGCCTCCACGAGGAACGGCACGATCGGCGCCCAGAGCGCGTGCGTGCCGCCCCGCACCACGACGCGCGCGGGCGAGCTCGCCGTGAGCAGCGGCAGCGCGATCGTCTGCACGACGAGCGCGACCGAGCCGGCGCTTCCGACGTCGAGCTCGTGCTCGCCGGCCGTGACGGCCTCGGGGCGGAACACGAGGCGCGTGCTCCCGAGCGCGGCGCCCTCGACCTCGGCGCCCGAGATCGCCGCCGCCGCCTTCACGCACGTGAGGTGCTGGCGCAAGAGGCCCGGCTTCTTGCGGCCGGCGCGGATGCGCTCGATCGCGAAGGGCGTGCCCGTGACGATCGAGAGCGCGAGCGAGGAGCGCAAGATCTGCCCGCCACCCTCGCCGGCGCTGCCGTCGATCACGAGCGGCTCGCGCGCGGACGCGGGGCGCAGGACCACGTCGATGGAGGGCGGGACGGGCTCGCCCTCGCTCTCGTGGCTCGGCGCGAGCGGCGGCGTGGCCTCGATGCGCGCGTGGGCGACGACGCCGTCCGCCTTGCTCCAGAGGACCGCGCCATCCGCGCCGCGCACGGCCACGAAGCGGTGGTAGGGCACGAAGATCGTGTCCCCGTCCTCGCTCGTGGTCTCCGCGACGAGCTCGACGCCGCCCGGGCGCACGAGCGCGATGCGTGCGCCCGACACGACGCGCCGGTCGCCCGGTGCACCGCGGTGGACGAGCTCGAGCTCGAGCGCGTGCAGCGATCCGTCGCGCCAGCGCGCGCCGTTCAAGATCTCTCGGATGCCGATGCCACTCATGCTCCACCTCCTCTCTCGGCGCGCTTCGACGCGAGCCGTCCTCAACCCTTCACACACACCACCTGTCGCAACGTGTGGACGATCTCCACGAGATCCTCCTGCGCCGCCATGACGGCGTCGATGTCCTTGTAGGCCATCGGGGTCTCGGCCCCCTCTCAGGGGACCTGGGCGGTCCCCTCGACGGACCGGCAGAGCCGGATCCGTCTCACCCCTTCTCCGCTCGCTGCGCTCGCGAGCGAAGGGCCGCTCGTCACGCGGAGGCCTCTTCGTCGCCGCGACCCTCGTCCTCACCACCCACGTTCGCTCGGGCGCTCCTCAACCCTTCACACACACCACCTGTCGCAGCGTGTGGACGATCTCCACCAGATCCTCCTGCGCCGCCATGACGGCGTCGATGTCCTTGTAGGCCATCGGCGTCTCGTCGATCACGTCGGCGTCCTTGCGGCACTCGATGCCGGCGGTCGCCTTCGCATGGTCCTCGAGCGTGAAGCGGCGCTTGGCCTCGGCGCGGCTCATCGCGCGCCCCGCGCCGTGCGAGCAGGAGCAGAAGCTCTCGGCGTGGCCCTTGCCACGAACGATGTACGAGCGCGTTCCCATCGAGCCCGGGATGATGCCGAGCTCGCCGAGGCCCGCCCGCACCGCGCCCTTGCGCGTCACGAAGACGTCGGCGCCGAAGTGGTGCTCCTTCGCGACGTAGTTGTGGTGGCAGTTCACCGCCATCTCGCCCGTCGTGAAGTCGCCGAGCACGCCGCGGAGCGCGCCGAGCGTGCGCTGCATCATCACCTCGCGGTTGAGGCGCGCGAAGCGCTGCGCCCAGTCGACCGCCTCGACGTAGTCGTCGAAGTGCTGCGTCCCCTCGGGAAGGTACGCGAGGTCCTGATCGGGCAGGTTCACCTGCCACGTGCGCATGTCCTGCTTGGCGAGCTCGATGAAGTAGCTCCCGATGCGGTTCCCGACGCCGCGCGAGCCGGAGTGCAGCATCACCCACACCGCGCCCGCCTCGTCGAGGCAGAGCTCGATGAAGTGGTTGCCCGTGCCGAGCGTGCCGAGGTGCACCGCGTGGTTCGTCTTCTCGAGCGCCGCGTGCTTCTGCACCAGGCGCGCGAAGTCGGACGCGAGCGCGCTCGACCACGTGGACGCGACGTCGTCCGGGACCTCGCCCCACGCGCCCTCGTCGCGGCCCGAGCGCGTGCTCGTGCGGCCGTGCGGCACGGCCGCCTCGATCGCCGAGCGCGCCGCGGCGAGGTCGTCGGGCAGATGCTCGGCGCGGAGCGAAGTGCGCACCGCCATCATCCCGCAGCCGAGATCGACGCCGACCGCCGCCGGGATGATCGCGCGCCGCGTGGGGATGACCGACCCGACGGTCGCGCCGATCCCGAAGTGGACGTCGGGCATGACGGCGACCCAGCCGTGCACGAAGGGCATCGAGGCGACGTTCGCGAGCTGCCGCCGCGCGTCGTCCTCGAGCGGGACGCCGCGCGTCCACATCTTCACCAGGCCCCCGTTGGGGGCCTGCATCACGTCGTAGGAGCGCTTCGTCGTGGTCGTCTTCGCCGTCGTCGTCATGGCGTCTTCTCCGTTCTCGCGAGGGAGCGGTGCGAGCGGTGTGCCGAGGGGCGAGACCCGAGAATGTGCCGTGTTTTCGCGGCAGGCCCGAGCGAGACCCCGCGCGCGATGGATATTGGCTTATCCTCTCGGATATGGGCTCTCCGACCGCAGCCGACCGGCCCACCGTGGTGATCGGTCTCTACGGCACGACGCTCGACGCGGCGACGGGCGCGAATCGATGGGGCCGCTGGCGCCCCACGCTCTCGGCCGTGCAGCACGAGGACCTGCTCGTCGACCGCCTCGAGCTGCTCGCGGGCGAGCCGGATCAGACGAAGGTGCTCGTGGACGACCTCCGGCGCGCGAGCCCCGAGACGACCGTCCGCGTGCACCGCTTTCCGGTGCAGAACCCTTGGGACTTCGAGGAGATGTACGAGGCGCTCCACGACTTCGCGCGGAGCTACCCCTTCGATCCCGAGCGCGAGCGCTACCTCGTGCACATCACGACGGGCACGCACGTCGCGCAGATCTGCCTGTTCCTGCTCACCGAGACGCGCTTCTTTCCCGGCGCGCTCCTGCAGACCGAGCCCCCGCGCAAGCCCAGCGAGACGCCGAGCTACACGATCATCGATCTCGATCTCGCGCGCTACGACCGTCTCGCGCGCCGCTACGAGGCCGAGCGCGCGCGGCGATCGGGCGTGCTGAAGGCCGGCATCGACACCGCGAGCCCGGGCTACAACGCGCTCATCGAACGCATCGAGGAGGTCGCCGGCGCCTCCCGCGCGCCGATCTTGCTGAGCGGCCCGACCGGCGTCGGCAAGACGCAGCTCGCGCGCCGCATCCATGCGCTGAAGCGCGAGCTCGGCCAATCGAGCGCGACCTTCGTCGAGGTGAACTGCGCGACGCTGCGCGGCGACACGGCGATGAGCACGCTCTTCGGCCACAAGCGCGGCGCGTTCACCGGCGCGATCGGCGACCGGCGCGGTCTCTTCGCGCTCGCCGATGGAGGCGTGATCTTCCTCGACGAGATCGGCGAGCTGGGGCTCGACGAGCAGGCGATGCTGCTCACCGCGATCGAGGACAAGCGCTTCACGCCCGTCGGCAGCGAGAAGCCGGTGTCGAGCGACTTCCAGCTCATCGCCGGGACGAACCGCGATCTACGCGATGCCGTGCGGGACGGGCGCTTCCGCGAGGACCTGCTCGCGCGCATCGATCTCTGGCACTTCGCGCTGCCGCCGCTGCGCGAGCGGCTCGAGGACGTGCCGCCGAACGTGGATCACGAGCTCGAGCGCGTGGCGCGCGAGACCGGACGGCGGATCGTGTTCCAGGAGGACGCGCGCAAGCGCTTCCTGCGCTTCGCGACGAGCCCGCGCGCACGCTGGCAGGGCAACTTCCGTGACCTGTCGGCGGCGATGACGCGCATGGCGACGCTCGCGCCGGGCGGACGCATCCGCGTGGTCGAGGTCGACGACGAGATCGCGCGCCTCGAGCGCGCGTGGGGCGCCGGCGCGAAGGACGGAGAGGACCGCGTCGCGCGCGTGCTCGGCGCGGCGGCGAGCGAGCTCGACCTCTTCGATCGCGTGCAGCTCGAGAAGGTGCTCGAGGTCTGCGAGCGCGCGCCCTCGCTCTCGGCCGCCGGCCGCGTGCTCTTCGAGAAGAGCCTGGAGAAGCGCGCCTCGAAGAACGACGCCGACCGCCTGCGGAAATACCTCGCCCGCTTCGGCTTGGACTGGGCGCAGCTCGGCCGAGGTTGATCGCCGTCGGCGACGGCAGGACGATGCTCGGATGCCGGGCGAGATCTCGCCGCCGCTCCGATGTACTGCAGGCCACCTGCCGTCAGCGACAGACGACGACGCCCGGGAGGCTGTCACGGTACTGACCGCCCCCGATCGGGGTCCATCCCGGCGCGATGCGGATCGGACGCTCGGGCGCGCGCCCTGCGAGATCGGCACCGTTCGATGCGCCCGGGATGGTGAGAAACCCACACTCCGTGTAGCTCACCTGCGCGCCGACCGATCGCTCGGTGACGAGCATCCCGAGGAGCGCGCCGAGAAAGATGCCGAGACCGACGAGAGCGATGCGTTGCCGGCTCATGAGACCTCCGCCGCGAGCGTAGAGCGCGCGCCGCGACGGGAACACGTGGGGCCGTGAGGGACCGAAGCCCTAGATCAGCACCTGTAGGTGCGGCGTGATCGCAGGATCGTCCTGGCTCGCGTCGCGCGAGCCGAACGTGTAGCGACCGCGCGACGAGGCGCTCATGTGCTCGGCGACCGCGCGCGCGAAGGGCTCGCAGGGGTACGGCGTGAAGGAGAAGAGCATCTCGCCGGGGGCATCGCCCATCCAGCGCGTGCACCACGCGAGGCGCGTGAGGCCGTGCTTCTGGCCGAGCGCGCGGATCGGCTCGATGGCGCTCGCGGGCATCGGCGTCTTCGGGATGCCGTAGCGCACGGAGACCGCTTCGAACGCGATGGTGTTCTTGCCGTCGAACGCGATGGCCGAGAGCAGGTCCATCATGCCGTGGAAGTACATCGCGTAGCTCGGCGCGCCGGAGTCGACGTGGATCGCGTCGACGGCGTCGGCGATCGCGCGCTTGCAGAGCTCGATCGAGCTCATCACGGTCATCCGCTCGGGCGGCGCGTCGCGCACCTGGCTCGCGAAACGCGCGGCGAGCTCGTGGCTCGTGAAGGCGTGCAGGACGACCTCTTCTTCGCCCGGGCGGCGGCGGCTCGCGCGAGCCATGCGCAAGAGCCCGCCCTGCGGATGCATCGGGACCACGAGCGCCGCCTGCCGCAGCGCGCGCATGAACGGCACCTGGTTGCCGTCGGGCGGAGGGCCGGCGGCGAGCAGGCGTCGCAGCTCGGCGTTCACGGGTGGAAGGGCGGGCGGCTCGCGCATGGGCGCATCTTACGCCGGGCGCGCGATCGATCACTCGAGGTCGTCGCTCGTCCCCGGCATGCCGTCGGCGCCGTCAGAGCGCACGATGATGTCGTCGCCGTCGCAGGCGATGCGGAAGGGGTGGTCCCACGCGTCGGTCGTGCGCCGGCCGTGATCGAGGGTGCCGGTGTCGACGAGCTCGCGGAGCGTCGGGCATTTCGCGCCTGGCTCCTGGCCCAGGTAGAGAAGCACTGCGCTGCGGACGGATTGGGCGTCGCTGCGCGTCTGGTTCACCGGATGCCTACCGCAGGGCGTGGAGATCGCCTCGATCAGCGTCAGCCCGAGCGCGCAGGTCAGGAGCACGACGACGGCCAGGAGCACGTGCCACGGCCGGGGCCCGGGATGCATCGCGCGGATCGCGCGCGCGTTTCGCTCCGCGATCTCCTTCGCCACCACGTCGCGACGCGCGACGAGCGGCGCGAGCGCCGCGAGCTGCGCTTCGATCGCGCGCAGCTCCACGTAGAGCGCCGCGAGCCGCTCCTCACTCGACAGCGTGTCGTCGCGGTAGGCCACCCCGCTTGGACGGCTCGCATCGCCGCGTCATTCGCGCGCGACGAATCGTCACTCACGACCACCCGGAGCCCGAGGCAGGGCCCGAGACCGTGCGTGGACGACGCGTCCCGCGCCATCTCGTCGAGCGCCGATCAGCGCGGGCGCTCGGCGAGCACGAAGGGGCGCAGCCGGTGGCCGTCGGCGTCCTCCACGACGAAGGTGAAGCCGAAGGGCATGTCGGTCGGCTCCTGGACCACCTTCACCCCGAGCGCGCGCCAGGCCTCGTAGGTCTTCGTCACGGCCTCGCGGCTCGCCTCGGTGAACGACATCTCGATCCCGCCTGCCGGCCTCGGTGCCGGCGCGATGTCGCTCGCGAGCCAGAGCCCGATCTTGATGCCGTTCGGCAGCACGTAGAGGACGAACGTCGGCGAGCTCTCGACGGGCTCGACACTGAGCAGCTTCGTGTAGAGCTTCGCGCTCTCGGCAGGGCTCTTCACGGCGAGCAACAGATAGTTCAGCGTGCGCATCGGGGCTTCCTCCTCTCGTTCGTGGGGAACGAAGTGCGAGCTTGGAGCGCGCGACTGTCAGCTCTTGGCAGGTTCGTGCAGCGCGCCGTCCCTCACGTGACAAGATCGCCACGCCGTGCCCGAGCCGCCGAAGAAGAAGGAGAGCGGTCTTCTCGCGATCTTCTGGGTCGTCTGGATCGCGATCGCGTTCTTCGGAGCCTTCGGCGGCGTGGACTTCGCGTGGCGTCGCTACGTCATCGCGCCGCATTGCGCGTCCGCGTGCGCGAGCCGCGGTCAGACGTTCACGGTCTTCCGTCCTGGCGGTCGCAGCGGCCCGCCGAGCGCGTGTCTCTGCGCCGACGGAAGCGCGATCGAGACGGATGTCGACGACGGCGGCATGATGCTCGGCCCGATCGTGTTCCTCGTCGCCTGCTATGCACCGCTCGCGATCGCGGCCCGTCGTGGTGGCAAGCGCGACCGCTCCGCATGACCGAGCCCTCCGCGCCTCTCTCCTCACCGCCCCCCGAGCACGTCTCGTTCGGCGAGGCGCTGCGCGTGTGGACGAAGATCGGCCTGCTCTCCTTCGGCGGGCCCGCCGGGCAGATCGCGACGATGCACCGCGAGCTCGTCGAGAAGCGGCGCTGGGTGGACGAGCCACGGTTCCTGCACGCGCTCGGCTACTGCATGCTGCTCCCTGGGCCCGAGGCGCAGCAGCTCGCGACCTACCTCGGCTGGATGATGCATCGCACGCCGGGTGCGCTCGCCGCCGGCACGCTCTTCATCCTCCCCGGCTTCGTCGCGATCCTCGCGCTCTCGATCGCCTACGCGACGCTCGGGCAGCTGCCGCTCGTGGCCGGCCTCTTCTTCGGCCTCAAGTGCGCGGTGCTCGCGATGGTGGTGGACGCGGCGCGGCGCATCGGCCTGCGCGTGCTGCGCACGACCGCGCTGCGCCTGTTCGCGCTCGCCGCGTTCGTCGCGATCTTCTTCTTCGACGTGCCCTTCCCGATCGTGATCGTGCTCGCCGCCCTCACCGGCCTGCTCGTCGCGCGCTTCGCGCCATCGGCCATCCCCAGCCCGGCCGCGCACGGCGAGGGCGCGCACGGCGGTCCCTCGCTGCTCGATCGGATGGCGGCGCGCGGCGAGCTCGCGCACACGCGGCCCTCGTGGCGGCGCGCGCTCGTGGTGCTCGTCACGGGCCTCGCGCTCTGGTCGATCCCGTTCGTCCTCGCCCTCGTCCTCGCGCCGAGCCCGATCTTCCTCGACGAGGCCACGTTCTTCAGCGGCACCGCGATGATCACGTTCGGCGGCGCGTACGCCGTGCTCGCCTACGTCGCGCAGCGCGCCGTGCACGACTTCGGGTGGCTGGGCGCACGCGAGATGATCGACGGGCTCGCGCTCGCCGAGACCACGCCCGGCCCGCTGATCATGGTCGTCGAGCTCGTGGGCTTCCTCGGCGCCTTCCACCATCCGGGCTCGCTCTCGCCGCTCGTCGCAGGCACGCTGGGCGCGATCGTGACGGTGTGGGTGACGTTCGTGCCGTGCTTTCTCTGGATCTTGCTCGGCGGGCCCTACATCGAGGCGCTCCGCGAGGTGCGCGCGATCCAGCACGCGCTCACCGGCGTCACCGCCGCCGTCGTGGGCGTGATCGCGAACCTCTCGCTCTGGTTCGCGACGCACGTGATCTTCGCCGAGGTGCGCGAGACGGCCATCGGGCCGCTGCGCCTGCTCGTGCCCGAGCTCGCCTCGCTCGACGCGCTCGCTCTCGCGCTCTCGGCGGCGGCGATCGCAGCCGTGACGTTCACGAAGCTCGGCCCGATGCGCGTGCTCGGGATCGCGGCCGCGATCGGCCTCGTGCTGCGAGGCGCGCTCGGGCTCTGACGACGAGGCGACCGCGATCAGTCGATGCTGGGCCCCGGCGCCACGACGTCGACCGCCGTCTTCTCGAGGGCGCGCGCGAGGGGGCAGGTGCTCGGATCGAGCGTGAGCCCGCGACGATAGGCCTCGAGGATCACGCGTGAGCGCTCCGCGAGCTCGCGGCGCACGCGCCGGCGCTCGCCGCGGATGCGCGCGATGGCCATGTCGTCGTAGGCCGTCGTCTGGTGGCGCATCCACGCGATCACCGCGGCCTCGGCGCGCTCTTCGATCGGGATGCGCTCGGTGCGCGCGACCGTCCCGCTGCCGACCGGCGTCGCGTGGGTGGTCACCCGCTCGGCGAGCTCGCCCTCCATCGTCGCGTAGCGCGGATGAAAGCGCAGGAACGCGCGCACGGAGCCGCGGAAGTCCTCCACGTAGCTCGCCTGCTCGCGATCACGTCGCGCGCGCGACTTCTCGAGCTTCTTCGCGTACGCGGGGTCGGCCCGCTCCGTCTCGAGCGCGGCGCGCGCCACTTCGATCGAAGCGGTGCTCGCCCACACGCCGCGCGAGAAGGTGCGGCGGCCGACCTTCTCTTCGACCGTCCACGTGGGCCCGGCCGCCTTCACGCGCCGCGTGAGCCCCGCGTCTCCCGGCGGCAAGAGGCTCCAGTCGCTCGGCACCTCGAGCACGCGCCCGTCCGTCGTGCGCACGCTCCGCGGTGTCGGCCCTTCGCGCACCACCCGACTCTCGCTCGTCGTCATCGCCCGCGCGTCGTAGCGCAGCCCGGCCCGGAAGCACGAGGCGCCGACCGTTCGTCACGGCCGGCGCTCCTCGCCGAGCTCGATCTCTCTCAGGCCTCGACGCGGCGCCCCGCGCTCGCGTGCCCATCCGCTTCGCGGCGTCGGAACACGAGGTCGCCGGCGAGCGCGCGGTCGACGAGGATGGTGTCGCCCGGGACGTACTTGCCGCGGAGCAGGTCCTCGGCGAGCCGGTTCTCGAGGTACTTCTGGATCGCGCGCTTGAGCGGACGCGCGCCGTACGTGGGGTCGTAGCCGACCTCGCCCAGCCAGTCCTTCGCGGCGTCCGTGACCTCGAGCGTCATCTCGCGGTCGCGGAGGCGCTTCACGAAGCGCTCGATCTGAAGGTCCACCACCTTGCGGATGTGCTCCTGGCCGAGCTTGTGGAAGACCACGATCTCGTCGAGGCGGTTCAAGAGCTCGGGGCGGAAGTGCTGCCGCACTTCGTCCATGACCTCCTTGCGGATGGCCTCCTCGGGCTTGTCCTCGAGCGTGTGTCGCGAGCCGATGTTGCTCGTGAGCACGATGACGGCGTTCTTGAAGTCGACCGTGCGGCCCTGGCCGTCGGTGAGGCGCCCGTCGTCGAGCACCTGGAGCAGCGTGTTCCACACGTCGGGGTGCGCCTTCTCGATCTCGTCGAAGAGGATCACCGCGTAGGGGCGCCGCCGCACCGGCTCGGTGAGCTGCCCGCCCTCGTCGTAGCCGACGTAGCCGGGCGGTGCGCCGATGAGCCGCGACACGGAGTGCTTCTCCATGTACTCGCTCATGTCGAGGCGGATCATCGCCTTCTCGTCGTCGAACAAGAACTCGGCGAGCGCGCGCGCGAGCTCGGTCTTGCCGACGCCGGTCGGGCCGAGGAAGAGGAAGCTGCCGATCGGGCGGTTCGGATCGCCGAGGCCCGCGCGGCTGCGGCGCACCGCGTTCGCCACCGCGACGAGCGCCTCGTGCTGGCCGACGACGCGCTTCTCGAGGTTGCCCTCCATCTGCACGAGCTTGTCGCGCTCGCTCTCGAGCATCTTGCTCACCGGGATGCCGGTCCACTTGCTCACGACCGCCGCGATGTCCTCGTCGGTGACCTCCTCGTTGAGGAAGCCGCCGTTCGCCTGCGCCGCCGTGAGCGCGCTCTGCGCCTTGGCGAGCTCGGCCTCGGCGGCCGGGATCTCGCCGTTCTTGATGCGGGCGACCGCCTCGAACTCGCGCGTGCGCATCGCGCGCTCGAGGTCCTGACCGAGCTGCTCGATCTTGGCCTTCTGCTCGCGGATGCCCTGGATGAGCTCCTTCTCGCGCAGCCACTGGGCGCGCATCGCGGTGCGCTTGCCCTTCATCGTCTCGAGCTCGCCCTCGAGCTCGGCGAGGCGCTTCTTGCTCGCCGCGTCGGTCTCCTTCTTGAGGGCCTGCTTCTCGACCTCGAGCGAGACGAGGCGCCGCTCCACCTGGTCGATGTCGCTCGGGAGCGACTCGATCTCCATCTTCAGGCGCGAGGCGGCCTCGTCGACGAGGTCGATGGCCTTGTCGGGAAGGAAGCGGTCGCTGATGTAGCGGTCGCTGAGCGTGGCCGCCGCGACGATCGCCGCGTCCTGGATGCGGATGCCGTGGTGGACCTCGTAGCGCTCCTTGAGGCCGCGCAGGATCGCGATCGTGTCGGCGACGCTCGGCTGGCCGACGAAGGTCGGCTGGAAGCGGCGCGCGAACGCGGCGTCCTTCTCGATGTGCTTGCGGTACTCGTCGAGCGTCGTCGCGCCGATGCAGCGCAGCTCACCCCGGGCGAGCGCCGGCTTGAGCATGTTGCTCGCGTCCATCGCGCCCTCGGCCGCGCCAGCGCCCATGATCGTGTGCAGCTCGTCGATGAAGAGGACGATCGCGCCTTCGCTCGACTCGATCTCCTTGAGCACCGCCTTGAGGCGATCCTCGAACTCGCCGCGGAACTTCGCGCCGGCGACGAGCGCGCCCAGATCCAGCGCCAAGAGGCGCTTGTCCTTGAGCGACTCGGGCACGTCGCCCTGCACGATGCGGTGCGCGATGCCCTCGACGATCGCGGTCTTGCCGACGCCCGGCTCGCCGATGAGCACGGGGTTGTTCTTCGTGCGGCGGGCGAGCACCTGCATCACGCGGCGGATCTCTTCGTCGCGGCCGATGACGGGGTCGATCTTGCCGCTGCGCGCGAGCTTGGTGAGGTCGCGCGTGTACTTCTCGAGCGCCTGGAACTTCCCCTCGGGCTCCTGATCGGTGATGCGCTGGCTGCCGCGCACTTCGCGGAGCGCCGCGAGGATCGCATCGCGCGTGAGGCCGCGGCCGGCGAGCAGGCGCGCGAGGTCGTCGTCCTTCTGCTTGGCGATGGCGAGCAGCACGTGCTCGGCGGACGTGTACTCGTCCTTCATCGCCTCGGTCTCGGTCCACGCGTCGGTGAGCACCTGGCGCGCGCGGCGCGAGAGGTTCGCCTCCGAGCCGCCCTTCACCTTCGGCATGTCGGTGAGGCGCTTCTTCACCGCCTCCACGATCTGCTTCGGATCGGCGCCCGCCTTCTGCAGCACCGGGGCAGCCACGCCGCCGTCCTGCACGAGCAGGGAGAGGAGGATGTGCTCCGGATACAGCTCCGGGTTGCCCATCTCGTTCGCGAGCTGCTGGGCAGCCGCGAACCCTTCACGCGTCTTGGTGGTCAGCCGGTCGAGGCGCATGCGTCGAAACTCCTGCCTGGGCGCCTCGTTTCCCGCGGAAAAGCAGGGCCTTTCCGCGTCGTCTTCCCGTCGCCGCCAGCTCCGGCAAGCTAAGCACACCCTGGACCAGGTCAACGGTGATCCCCGACATGTCTCGCTCTCTCGTCCTCCTCTGCCTCGCCCTGCTCACCCTCGGCTGTGCGCCCGCACCCACGCCGCCCCCGAGCGGGCCGGTCACGATCACGCGCGCCATCTCGACCGACGAGGTCGGCTGCACGGGCGCTTCCCCGCTCCGCGTGCGCTCGCGCGGCGAGACTTTCGTGCTCGCCGCGGCGATGGACGGCGTGATCCGCGCGTTCGACGAGGCGAGCGGCTCGCTCGCATGGTCGGTGACGCTCGAGGTGCCGGCGGGGCGCATCGCGAACGTCACCGCCAGCCCCGTGCTCTTCGACGAGAGCCACCTCGTGGTCGCCTACCAGCACGTGGTGCCCGGCTCGCTCGATCGCGACGCGCATCGCTTCGTGGTCGTGGACCTCGAGGCGCGCGCCCTCGATCCGAGCTTTCCGCCGGTGACCCCGAGCGCATCGCGCCCGACGTGGGACGGCGCCGGCACGGTGCCCTTCTCGCCGGCGAATTCGTTCTCGCGCGCCGCGCTCGTGCACGTCGACGTGCCCGATCGCATGCGCGGCCTCGTCTACGTCTCGTACGGCAACATCCGCGACATCCAGCCTTGGCACGGCTGGGTCTTCGAGCTCGATCTCGACGCGTGGCACGATCGCGGCGACGGCGCGGCGATCTCGTCGTTCCTGCTCACCACCGCCGAGGACGACTGCGGCACCCCGGGGATGACGGGGTCCGAGGACATGATCTGCGGCGGGGGTGTGTGGGTGCCCGCGGGCCCGGGCGTGCGCGAGACGGCGAGCGGCTACGAGCTGCTCGTCCCGACGGGCAACGGGATGCTCGATCCGACGCGCGGACAGTTCGCCAACGGGGTGTTGCGGACGGGGCGCGGCCTTCCGTTCGCGCACGGCTGCGACGACGCGAGCTGCGCGAGCTGGGATCCGACCGCGCCCGCGCTCGCGTGCGTGGAGAGCTGCCAGAACCTCTTCGTGCCGCGCGCCGAGCCCGAGGATCCGCCGCTGCGCCTGGCCTCGGGCCGCTGCGACGAGACGACGATGTTCGAATGTTGGGCGAACATCGACTGGGACTTCGGAGCCAGCACGCCGGTCGCGGTGCGCGTCCCAGGCGGCCCCGAGGTGATCGTGGCCGCGGCGAAGGACGGCGCCGTCTACGCGTTCGACGCCGATCACTTCGGCACGCTCTACGATCGCCTGCAGATCGCCGAGCCGTGCGGCGCGCCCGGAGACACGTGCACCGCCGAATGGGCGGGCATGATCGTGACCGAGCCCGTCGTGACGATGCTCGACGGCGCGCCGCTCCTCCTCGTGCCGACGTTCGAGTTCGATCACACGCACGCGGGCGGCGTCGTCGCGGTGCGCCTCGCGATGGAGAGCGGCGCGCCGCACCTCACACGCGTGTGGAGCGCGCCCGACGAGGCCGAGGCGCTCGCTCACTTCCGCCGCCATCCTTCGCGCATCGCGCTCACCACGTTCGGCGCGGAAGAGATCGCTCTCGTCCACGACGTGGGCACCACGACCGAGCCTGGCCGTCTCTACGCGATCCGCGTGCGCGACGGCGAGGTGCTCGGCGCGGCCGATCTCGGCGGCCCGGGCCAGCGCTACGTGGAGCCTCTCGTGATCGGCGATCGCGTGTGGGTCAGCTCGTGCGCGCCGCGCGACGGCGCGGGCCACCTCGAGGCCTACGACCTCGCGCCGACGTCGACGCGATGACGCGCAGCGCGGCTCGCCCGGCTACTCCGTCGGATCCACGTAGAGCGCATCGACGTCGAGCGCGACGTCGAGCGACGGCAGCACCACCCGCTCTGCGGCGACGTGCTCTCGGAAGCGCCATCCGCCATCGTCGCCCCGCGAGTACACCTCGACGAGCCGGCGGTCCTGCGCGACGAGCACGTACTCGCGCAGCGACGCGAGCTGGCGATACGCGCGTGCCTTCTCGCCACGATCCGAGGCTTCGGTTCCCTCGGACAGGACCTCGACGATCACCGATGGGTTCGTGATCGCGTTCGGATCGAGGCTCGACATCGCGCGCTTGGCGCACACGACGGCCACATCCGGATACGTCGTTCGATCGCTCGCCTCGATGCGGATCTTCTGGTCCGACGTGTGAACCGTGCAGGGTCTGCCGGCGAGCGCGCTCTTCAGCCCGAAGATCGTGTTCGCGCAGATCACGGCGTGCTTGGTCGTGCCGCCGGCCATCGCCCACACGTCACCCGCGCGCCACTCGTGTCGGAGGTCGAGCTCACGCTCGAGCGCGAGGTACTGCTCGTAGGAGAGCCCGAGCTTCTCGGCGGCACCGGCCATCGAGAGAAAAATAGCACGGCGCCGCGGCCGGATCGTCGGCAGGCGCCGCGCGTGGGCCGCGGTTAGAACCCGCGGATGGACGTCACCCAGGACGACTTCGAGCGCCTCCCGCGCGATCACGCGGCCGGGACCAGCAAGATCTACAGCCGCGGCGATCTCCTCGACGACGACGACACGCGCCGCGGCATGTCGCCCGGCGACTTCCTCGGCCGCCTCGTCACGCTCTTCGGCCCGCCCGACCCGATTGGCGGCTACGTCCTACGCCACCGTGCGAGCGGGCTCGTGCTCAGCGCGTACTCCGCGCAGAGCGGGCCCGCCTACGGCGGCGCGGTCGTGCACGACCTCGACATGGCCGCGTTCTCCGCAGCGAGCGCGGACTACCAGGCCGCGAACAGCGCGCTGATGGGCGCCAAGACGCCCGAAGAGACCGCGCGCCTCGTGCGCGCGCGCCGCGCCGCCGTGCTCCGCATGTCCGATCTCCGCGCGCCTGCGGGCATGCCCGAGATCGTGCGCGCGCTCGAGGCTCTGCTCGCGAAGACCCCGCTCACCGACTTCGCGATCGAGGATGGCCACGGCGACTTCGGCACCTACGTCGTCGGCGTGCGCAACGGCAAGCCCTTCGAAGAGAAGGTGAAGGCGCCGAAGAAGTAGGCGCTCACCCGCGCGAGCCGGGTCACCGGCCCGTCGCGCGAGACGCCGCCGACGCGATCGACGGCATGTGACAGCACAGGCGCACGGCCAAATCGGGACGCTGCGCCCCGGCAGGTCGTCGCTCCGCCGCGCGCGCTACTCGATGATGCCGCGGCGCATCCGATCGTCGGCGTGGTCGGCCAGCGCGGCCATGCGGGCGCGCACGTCGGCGGGGACGCTCTCGGCGAGCACGATTCGGAACGCGCCGTCCTCGCCGCGGTGCATGACCACCTCGACGCCCGCGCGCGGCGAGAGCGTCGCACGGTCGCCGTGGATCTCCACGCGCAGATCGTCGCGGCCCGCCGCGAGCACGCCGAAGACGAAGCCGGCGACGCCTTCCTGCGCCGCGCTCTGGCCGATGTCCTCGAAGCAAGCACGGAACGTCTCGCGGCTGCGGATCTCCATCGGCTCGCGCGACGCGATGCGCTCGCGGATCTGCTCGCCGGTCGCGTCCTCGAGGCCGTACGACGAGAGCAGCGTGCGTACCGTGTGCTCGGGCGTGGAGAAGCGCGCGTCGGCCGTCTGGGTCGCGCCTTCGCAGCCCACGAGAACGGCGAGCAAGGAGAGAGCCGCGAAGAGCATCGGGCGCATGAGGGCGGCGTACCCGAGACCGGATCGCCCGTCCAGTTCCGCGGGGCCGGCGCGCCTCCGGGCCCTCAGTCCTCGGGGGCCGATACGCGGCCCCCTCCATCGGGAGTGAATCCCGATGGAGCCTCCCCCTCGTATCGCTCCGCGAGAGAGGCCGACAGATTTCCTGTCACCCTCTCAGCGCGCGCACATCGTGTCGGCCAGCGTGGGGTCGGAGGTGATCGCCGTGGTGGGTACGCCGCCAGTCCGCCACGCGCGCCAGACGTCGAACATCGCGAGCGGCTGGGTGCCGGTCGGGTCGACGGTCACCGTGTACGTCTGGGCGTCGTCGTGGATCGTGTCGTGCCAGGGGCAGCCCGGCGCGAAGACGCCCGGCGCCCGCGTGAGCGCGAGATGCTCCTCGGCCGAGCTCGTGAGCATCGGGAACGTCGTGAGCTCGCGCTGCAGCACGATCGCGAACACGCGCGGCACACCCGCGGCGGTCACGAGCGCACCGAGCATCGGGTCGGTGGCGCCGAGCTGAGCGGTGTTTCCCGAGACGACCGGATCGAGCAAGCCCATGCGGACGAAGAAGGGGGTGGTGACGTGGTGACGCACGACGTGCGTGGAGTCCCAGCAGAGCTGCGGGTCGCTCGCGTGCATCGCGAGACAGCTCGCGTCGTGGAACGCGCCGTGGTTCAGCGGGGAGCCGTCGATCATCGCCATCGCGCTCGCGTAGGTGTCGCCGCCCGCCGACGCGAAGACGCTCGCGCTCCAGTCGAGGCGTGCCCACTCGGGGCCGACCGCGGAGTCGACCAGGCCGACGACCTCCGGGCCGCCGCCGCCGCCGACGTGATGCGCCCGCAGCAGATCGGCGATGCCGTCGAGGTGATGGACGAGCCCGACGCCGCCCGCCGAGTCGCCGGCGACGACGACCTCCTCGGCCTCGTCGAGGTCGGGCATGGCGACCGAGCCGCCATCGACCGTGTAGACGAGCGGCGCCACGCCCTCTTGGCGAACGATGTCGAGATCGGCCGCGAGGATGCGGTCGCCCAGGAAATGCAGCCCGTACGTCACCGGCTCGCCGGTGCGCGGATGCGTCGTCGTGTAGCGAACGCCGCGCGCGTTGCCGATCCAGAAGTCGGAGGAGCAGTAGATGAACTGCACCTGGTTGTAGTCGGCGAGCGGGTTGTCGTTCGCGGCGTCACGCGAGTCGATCCCGTGACCGGGGTTTCCGCGACGGCCGCCGCCGCTCATGTTGGAGAGGTCGAAGCCCGAGACGTAGTCGGTGTGCGCACACGGGTTGCTCGGCGAGCACGCACACCAGCGCGCGGCACAGCTCTCGGCGTCGCTGCAGCTGCCGCCGCCGCGCAGCGTGATCGACCAGCGGTTGCGGTTCGCCTCGCCGCGGTACGGACGGTAGTAGAGGACCGGCGCGGTTCCGTCGTTGCAGAGCGCGTCCGGAAACTGGGTCGTGTCGATCGGGAGGAGCTGGAGCTCCCCGGCAGCGGCTTGACCGACCACGCCGGGAGGCGTGCCGCAACCGAGCGCCGTCGCGATGTCGGCCTCCGCGAGCGCCCCGGCATCGACGCCGGGTCCTGCGTCGGCGGGGAGCGACGCGTCGGACGCGCTCGGCGTCGCCGTCGAGCCGCACCCCGAGAGCGCCACCAACGCGACGGTGACGCACGCCGCGAAGGAAACCGTCATCGAGCGAGAGTGTCGCACGCCGCGGCTAGGAGCGTGCGCGGCGAGCGAAGAGCGTCACGGCCAGCACGAGGAGCCCGATCGCCGCCGAGGCTGCGCCGCGGCTCCCACCGACGCGACATCCGCAGCCCTGGGTGAGCTCGCGGGTCGTTCCCGCATCGCGCGCCGGCGGGCCGGTGTCGACGAGCACCGGCCCCGGCGCGCAGACGAAGAACGACGTGCAGCTCTCTCCCGTCGCACAGCCTCCGCTCGCATCGCAAGCGCCGGTCACGTGCTGCAGGGTCGTGCCCCCGCCGAGGCCGAAGCACGAGTGCGGCACGACGCAGAGATCGCGCGCCGCGCACACCTCACCGGTGTTGCAGTCGAGCGTGCTGGTGCACGCCCGCGGCACGCACGTGGACGGGCCGTGACAGAAGCCGTCGGTGGAGCTCTCCGGACAGCTCGCGGGCGGGATGATCGCATCGGCCCTCGCCACCTCCGCGCCCGCGACGAGCGCGAGCACGGTGGTGACGAGCACGAGGCGAGCCGCGCTCATTGATCGTCGGCCGTGCGGGCGCGGCTGAAGACCTGCATCACGTAGGAGCCCGAGCCCGAGGCCGAGCGCACGGTGAGCGAGAAGTTGCCACTCGTGGAGACGCACTGGCGCACGCTCGGGAACGCGTTGCGCGCGCCGAGATCCGTCGCGATCTGCGCGCCGCCCTGGTTGAGCGCGAGGTCGATGTCGTGGATGCCGTCGCCGCCGACGACCGTGATCGAATAGCAGCTGCCCGCGCTGAGCTGGAGCTGCTGCGTCTCGGTCGCGCCCTCGGTGCGCAGCGTGCCGCGCTGCATCGAGTAGTTCGGGTCGGGCGCATAGCCCTCGACGTTGAGGAGCGCCGTGACCTCGGCGAGGCGCACGTAGCCGAGGCCCGAGAGGCCGAACGGCCCGTGCGTGCCGCGGGGCCAACGGTAGGGCGCGTACACGTACGAGCCGCTGCCGCTCATCATCCGAACGCGCATGCGGAAGTGGCCGTCCGCGCTCGGGCAGACGCGCACCGTCGGGCGTGCATCGCCGGCGTCGTCGCGATCGACCTCGTGACCGGCCTCGTCGAGCAGCGTGAGGTCGACGTTGCGCACGCCCGAGTCGCCGACCGCGAGGATCGCGTAGCACTTGTCGCCCTCGAGATCGACGGCGTACTCCTGCGTGCCGCCCTCGGCGAGCGTCGCGTGCTGGGGCGCACCGAGCGACTCGTAGCCACGCGCGCGCATGTCGGCGTCGAGCAGCGCGAAGTTCTCGTCGAGGCCGGCGCCAGCCGTGGAGGTGTCGGCGATCACCGGCGTGGAGCTCGGAGGCGGCGCCGTGGGCGAGCCCGCCGCCGCCTGCAAGTAGGCGGCCGTGAACACCGGGCCGTTGCCGTGGAGCAGGCGCACCTGGAGCGTGTACTGGTCGCTCGAGGGCGAGCAGAAGCGCACGAGGCCGTCGCGGTTCGCCGTGGAGTCGGCCTGCAGCCAGTGGCCCGAGCCGTCCACGAGGTAGACGTCCGTGTCCGTGGTGCCCGGGCCGCCGAGCGTCGCGAACGCATAGCAGCGACCCTGATCGAGCGAGAGCTGGAACAGGCGCTCGTCGCGCTCGTGCAGCTGCAGGCCCTGCGCATCGCCGACGCGCTGGTAGCGCTCGGCGCCGAGCGTCGAGTCGAGCTGCGCGAGGCGCGACTGCGTGTCGCCGTCGAGCGTGGCTGCGGCCGGGCCGCTCGGCGCCGCGGCGCCGCCACCGAAGAACGCCGTGAGGTCGGCCGGACGGCGCCCGCGCGACTGGTAGGGCGCGAAGAAGAACTCGCCGCTGCCGCTCGCCATCTGCAGGCGCGCCGTGAAGCGGCCCGCGCGCGCGGCACAGAAGCTCACCCAGGGGTGCTCGTCGGACGCGACGTTGTGCGCGACGTCGATGCCGCGCGGGTCGAGCATGAGGAGATTGAGGTCCGTGCCCGGCTGCCCGATCGCGCCGAACGTGTAGCAGTAGCCGCGGCGCACATCGACGGGGATCGCAGTGATGCCGTACGCGTCGAGCGTGCCGTGGGTGACGGGCCCGACGGGCTCGAACCCGGCGCCGCGGAGCACCTGATCGTACTGGTCGAGGATCTCGCGGGGCGTGCCGTGGGCGACGACGCCGCCTCCGACTTCCATGCCCTGGGTGTCACCGTCGCCTGTGACCGCAGAGCCACGCACGTGCCTACGGCCGTGACAGCCACCGGCCGCCAGCGCGAGCAGCGCGGCGAGAGCAGAGAGAGAAAGAAAGCCGAACTTTCGCATGGGTGGCTCCCTGGCCGCGCGATCCCTCCAGGGCTCGCGACGGGCCGCATCGAAACACGCGCCCCGGACGGAGGCAAGGATCGGGCGCGCTACGAATGGACGCGCGAGCACGAGCTCGATTCTGAACGCTCGGCGCCCTACGTCGGCGCGCGCCGGATCTTCCCCGCGTCGCGCTCGCGGATCACGCGCGGAGCAGCCAGTAGAGGCCGGCGAGGCTGAGCAGCAGGACCGCCGCGGCGAGCCAGCCCACGAGGACTTCGGCGCGCGAGAGGCCAGCGCGCCCCGGCGGCGGGGGCGCCGCCACGATCGGGCGCTCCGGCTCGGTCGGCGCTTCGACCTCGAGCGCCACGTCGGTCGGGGCGGGCGCCACGACGGGAGAAAGAGGTGGAGGTAGAGGCGCGGGCTCGTCGGCGAGCGCTTCCACCCGCGCGAGGAGGGCCTCGGCCGGATCTTCGTACGCGACGACGGTCGCGCCGATCGTGATCTCGTCGCGATCGCGCAGCCGCTTCTGCGTCACGGGCTTCTCGTTCACGAGCACGCCGTTCTTGCTGCCGAGATCGCGCAGCAGCGGGCCATCGAGCTCGACGAGGATCTCGCAGTGCTCGCGCGACGCATCGGCGTCCGGCAGCGGGAGGTCGGTCGTCTCGCCACGGCCGATCACCAGGCGCGCCGGCGGGTCCGGCAGCGCGAGCCGCGCACCCTTCTTCTCTCCGTTCACCACCACGAGGCACGCCGCCGTGGCGCCCTCGCCGAGCGAGCTCTCCCGCGCGAGGCGCCGCGCCAGCGAGGCCGTGCGCTCGCGCGAGGTCGGCGCACGCACCGCGACGCCCGCGTGGAAGCGCAGCCGGTAGGGGCCGATGGCCAGCACGTCTCCGTCGCGGAGCGCCTTCGGTCGCTCGGAGACGAGCACCTGGTCCCCCAGGCGCGTGCCGTTCGTCGCGCCGTGGTCGACGAGCACGAAGCGGCCGCCCTCGAGCCGCACGGACGCGTGCCGCAGGCTCACGGTCGGATGCGGCAGCCGCACTTCGGCGCCCGCGCCGCGCCCGATCACGATGCGATCCTGCTCGAACTCGTAGACGGGCGCCTCGCTGCCTTCGCCACGACCGAGCACTTCCAGCCTGACACCCATCGACGCGCGTCGGTGCTCACACGAGCGCGCCGCGTCGTCAAAGATTGTGGCGCCGGTGGCGCCTCGAGGGCGCGCTCTGTCGAATTCTGGACGGCAGCCGCGGCTTGCCGCTCTCTCCGGACATTCGGAGGCGATGGCGATGGAAGCGTTGGACCGAAGGCTCGAAGGTGCGGTGCGGATGCCCGTCGATCTGCTCGTTCAGCTCGCGCACGAGGGCGAGCTCGGGGGCGGAGATCTCTACGACGCCGACGCCGTGAACCTCGGCCCGGAAGGGCTCGGGCTGCGCTCGTCGATCCTCCCCGACGTGGGCCAGCGCCTGCGCTGCCGCTTCGAGCTGCCCGACGACGGCGGCGTCTGCGAGACCGACGCGCGCGTGGTCTGGGCGAGCGACACCGGCACGCATCACGGCGAGTTCGGCGTGAAGTTCGACGCGCTCGAGCCGCGTGTGCAGGCCGTGGTCGATCGCTGGGTGTCGACCTTCGACGGCTCGACGCCGCGCGTGATCACGCCCGTCTCGACCGCCTCGCCCGAGCCGCGTCGCACCGCGCCCGTCGCGAGCAGCAAGGCGCGCTCGGCGCTCGTGCACCTCGACGGCGTCGGCACCTCGATCGAGGGGCTCGTCACGTCCGACGACGGTCATCGCATCGAGGTCGCACAGCCGCTGCCCTTCCTCGCGCTCGGCAAGGGCGCGACGCTCGAGGTGGCCGGCGACACCGATCGGCGCGCGCTCTCGCACGTGGCGCTCGAGGTCGAGGGCGGCGTGCCGCGCCTCGTGCTGACGCTCGAGAAGATGGAGCGCGCCGTCTCGGCCCGCGCGACGACGAAGAGCGCGCCGCCCGATCTGCGCGCGCCCGACGCGACGCTGACGGAAGACGACGCGGTCGCGCCGCCGATCGAGGAGCCGGTCGTGGCCAAGGCTGCGCCGCGCGTGGCGCCCGCGCCCGAGCCGAGCGAGTGGGTGACGGGCGAGGCGAGCGAGACGCCGTCGTCGATCGAAACGGGCGCCTCGATCGAGGAGGGGCCCGTGCGCGCCTCGCGCGATCTCTCGCGCCTGCGCGAGCGTGAGCCGGTGCGCGCCGTGCGCGTCTCGGAAGACGAGCGTGCGGAGGACGACGCGGAGAGCGGCGAGAAGCAACCCGGTCTGGGCGAGCGCATCACGCCCGTGCTCGTGAAGATGGTCGCCGGGATGCGCAGCGCCTGGGCGATCACGATCGCGACGACCGGGCCCTGGGCGCGCCGCGCCGCGAGCTGGCTCGTGGAGACCGCCAAGGCCGTCGCGAGCTACGTGCGCGATCACGCGCCCGATCGGATCGGGAGCCTCCTCGGGCGTGCGCCGCGCCGTCGCACCACTGCGCCGCCGCCGGCGGCCGCGCCGGGCCTTCGTCGTGCGCGTCCGAGCGAGGCGCCGGCTCCCGCGCCCTCGCCGCTGCGAGGAAAGGGACGGATCGCGCTCGCGGGCGTGCTCGCCGTCGCGGCCGTCGGCCTCACCGCCTATGCGCTCTCCGGCCCGGCGGAAGCCGAGCCGATCGCGATCGAGACGCCCGCGCCGATCGCCGCGAGCGAGACCGAGGTCGCGTCGGTGCCGAGCACGCCGGCCGAGCCTTCCACGCTGATGCCGCCGCCGGTGACCGAGGCCACGCCGGCCGAGACGGGCGCCGAGATCCCGATGCCGCCGGCCGAGGACGCGCCCGTCGGCGGTCACCTCCCGGCACCCACCTTCCCGACGCTGGGCGCGGGCGCGGCCACGCACGCGAGCGCGACCGAGGCGCCCGAGGCCTCGAGCGACGCTCCGATCGCGAGCGCGCCTTCGAGCTCGTTCGGCGCCGACGAGGTCGCGAACGGTCGCACCTCGACGCTGCGCATGAGCCAGCCCGTGACGAGCCTCGTCGGGCAGGCCGACGAGAGCGGCTTCACCGTGACGATCGACGGCGCCCTCTCGCTCGATCGCGCGGGCCCGATCGCGGCGGCCAACCCCTCGGTCGAGCGCGCCTCGATCCTGAACCGTGGCGATCACTGCGTGCTGACGGTCCGCTTCGTCGCCGGCCACGCGCCGCCCTACCGTGTGGCGATCCACGGTCAGGCGGTCGAGGTCACGATCGGGCGCTGAGGGCCGGCACTGCAGCTCGAGCTCCCGTGCGACTGACTGCGCGGGACCGGACGGTGCTGGACCCACCGACGGTGCTCGACCCATGGCTTCGGGTCGAGCACGGAGCGGCGCCGCTCAGCCGCGGACGACCGTGATGAAGTCCGTCGTCGTCGCGAGCAGGCCCTCGGCCTGCCGCGAGAGATCCTGCGCGGCGACGAGCAGCGCCGAGACGGCCTGATCCGTCTCCTCGGCCGTCTGGCTCACGAGCCGGATGCTTCGCGACACCTCTTCGGTCCCGCGCGCGGCGACCGCGACGTTGCCGGCGATCTCCGCCGCCGCCTGGCGCTGCTCGCCGATCGCGTGCGCGATCCCGGTGAAGCAACCATCGACTTTGCCGATCGCGTCGCTCACCGACCCGATCGCCGAGACGCCTTCGCGCGTGGCGCCCTGGATCGCGCCGATGCGCCCCTCGATCTGATCGGTCGCGTCGGAAGTCTGACGAGCGAGGTTCTTCACCTCGGAGGCGACGACGGCGAAGCCGCGCCCCACCTCACCGGCGCGCGCGGCCTCGATGGTGGCGTTGAGCGCGAGCAGGTTGGTCTGCTTGGCGATCTCGGAGATGAGCTTCACGACGTGGCCGATCTGCGCGGAGGCCTGCGAGAGGCCGCCGACCACCGCGTTGGACCGCTGCGACTCGTGGACGGCGCCGCTCACGAAGCGCGTCGAGTCCTGGACCTGCCGCCCGATCTCGGCGGCGCTCGCCGAGAGCTCCTCGGACGCCGACGCGACCGCCTGCACGCTCGCCGCGGTGTTGTCCGCCGCGCGCGAGACGGCGTTCGAGCGCTCGGTCGTCTCCTTGGCCATGCGGGCGAGCGACTCCGCCGTGGCGCGCATCTCGGTCGCCGATGCCGCGAGCGTCGCGACGACGCCCTTGATGGAGTGCTCGAACTCGTCGGCGAGCCCGACGCGTCGCCGCTCGGCCTCCTTGAGCGCGCCGGCCTGCTGCTCCATCGCCTGCGTCGCCTCGTTGATCACGTGCGCGGCGTGACGGAACGTGCCGGGCATCCCCTTGAGCAGGACGCGGCGGAAGAACTTCCCGTGGCTCGCGTAGGTGAGCGCCGCCTTGGCCTCGCGGACGAAGGCGTCCGTCACGTCGAGCATCCGATTCAGGCCCGCGACCATCCGCGAGACGTCGGCGTCGTCTTCGCACGCGGGCAGGCGCGCCTCCAGATCGCCTCCCGCGACCTGCTGGCAGACTCTCGCCACGCGCTGCGTCCATTCGCGAAGAAGGCGCGCTTCGGCCCGCGCGCGCGCGAGCTCGTCGTCGTCCTCGGTGCTCTCGGCGCGCTTCGTGCGGCGGCCCTCGTCGTGGGTCAGCGTCATCTCAGGCCTCCTTCGCCGTCTCGAGGTGGAACATCAGCGCGTCGTACGGCAGCCCGATCTTCTTCAGGCGCTCGGCGAGGTGGGCGCGGCCCGCGGCGACGGCGGAACGCTTGTCGCTCTGCGCCCGCTCGATCTTCGACAGCTCGGCGTAGAGCGGCTCGATGGCGCGGAGCGCCGACGGATTCGGCACGCGCCGGTTCGAGTGGTAGCCGACGATGCGGCCCATCGGGTCGAACGTCGGCGTGACGTGCGCGAAGACCCAGTAGTGATCGCCGCTCTTGGCGAGGTTCACGACGTACGCGAAGATCTCGGTACCGGACGCGATCGTCTCCCAGAGCAGCGCGAAGACGCTGCGCGGCATGTCCGGATGCCGGATCAGGCTGTGCGGCTGCCCGAGCACCTCGCGCTCGGTGTATCCGGCGATCCGCAGGAACACCTCGTTCGCGTACGTGATGCGACCGCTCGTGTCGGTCTTGCTCACGATGATGTCGTCCTCGCCGAAGTGGCGCTCTACGCCCGTCGGCGCTCGCGGCCGCAGCGCATTGGCTCCCAAGGGCTCCTGCATCGCTTCCTCCGTCACTCTCTTGGCTACCGATCGCCAACGATCCGGCGATCTCCGCCCCCAGACCCCGTCTCTCGCGCGTTCGGACGAGGGATCAGCAACGAGCGCGCCAGCGCGGCCGGCACGTGACGGTCCGAAATGGCCCCCGGCGGCCGATCCGTGATACCGATCCCGGCTCGCGAACGTCCGCGCTTGGGAGGTCCGAGAAGGATGGCGACGAGAGAAAAGCGCCCGGCAGGCTCCGAGCTCGCCGCAGAAGCGCCCTATCAGGGCAACATCGGCGCCAGCCGTCGAGAGAGCGTCCACGTGCCGCTCCCGGACGGGCGCATCCGGAGCATCTCCGTCTACCGTGCCGTCAACGTGGGGACCGATCCCCAGCTCGGCGCGGCCGCGGCGGCCGGGAGCCTGCACCGCTTCGAGGGCGGCGAGGAGCTCGCGATCCCGTACGTCTATCACGACCCCGCGGCGCGAAAGCTCTGCGTGGTGGTGCCCGAGGCGCTGCGGCACCTCGAGCTCAAGGAGCGCGCCAAGCTCCTCACGGCGATCGCCGAGGACGAATCCGTCGCGGTGCCGGCCTACGCGCGCGACGCGACGAGCGTGATCGGCGCCGCGGGCCTGGCCGCCTACCTCGCTCGCGCCGAGATCGACTGGAACGCGAGAGAGACCGCGCTCGCAGCACGCGAGAGCGAGCTGGGGTCGCGCGACGCGGCCGCGCAGAAGCGGGAAGAGACGCTGGCCTCGCGCGAGGCGCGCGTGCGAGAGCGCGCCGAAGACGTGACCGGCCGCGAGGACGAGCTGCGCCTGCGCGCCGAAGAGAACGAGGCGATGAGCCGCGACCTCGCGATGCGCGAGCAAGAGCTCGAGTCACGCATGGCGACGCTCGCCGATCGAGAGCGCGCCCTCGCCGATCGAGAGCGCGCCCTCGCCGATCGAGAGCGCGCCGTCGGTGCCGCCAGCGCGCGCAAGCCCGAGAGCGCGCCTCCGGCACCGTCACCGAAGAGCGTGCCACCGCCGCGCACCGAGCCGAAGGCCAGCGCGCCCGTCGCGACCAAGCCCGAGCCGCGCGCGTTCGCGAGCCTTCGCGACGAAGCGCCGCGCCCGATCGTCATCATCCCCGACGAGGTCGAGGACGACGTGGAGGACGATGTCGAGGAGCTCGACGACGACATCGAGCCGATCGGCACCCAGCCGGGCCGCTCGCGCGCCGCGACCCTCACTTCGCCGACCGACTCCGCCGAGCTCGTCGATCCGGACGAGGTCGCCGAAGAGGTGGAGGACAGCCTCGTGCGCGAGGACATCACGGGCGTCCACCGCACGGAGGACGAGGTGCAGGCGACGCAGATCGCGACGTCGACGAACCTCGTGCCGCGCGCCTCGGCGCGCCCGATGCCCGATCCGCTGGCGCGCGGCGCGCAGGTCGCGGTGCGCATCGAGGAGCCGATCGAGCTCTCGGCGCGCCTCGTCGGCGACGATCTCGGCGAGCTCGACATGCGCGTGCGACTCGTCACCGACGTGGGGGCGCCCGTGATCGTGCTGACGCTCACCGACGGACGGCCGGAGCACGAGCGCCGGCTCGCGCTCGATCCGCGCAGCGCCGACGACCGGCGCGTGCTCGAGATCCTGCGCCGCCGCTTCGAGGCACGCGTGCACCTCTTCGGCCCCTCGGGCACGTTCCTGCGGACGACGGCGGTGCGCGCCGATCGCGAGACGAACGTGGCGCGCATGATGGATCGCGCGGCGCGCCTTCGGAGCGAGGCCACGGCGAGCCCCGACGCAGCGAAGGAGCGCTCGCTCGGCCAGCCGGCGCCGGCGCAGGTCTCGCACCCCTTCGTGAGCGGGGACGAGAGCGAAGACACTTCGGCCGCCTCGGCGGCGCGCGCGCTCGCCGAGGTCTCGGAGTGGATGGCGCCCGAGAAGCTCGATCAAGCGCTGCTCGAGCTCTCGATCAGCGAGGCCGTGATCGACGCGGTCGTCGCGCGCGTCACCGAGCGCGCCGTGCGGCACGGCCTGGCGCTTCCTTCGGCGCTCGCCGACCGCGCGGTCTCCGCCGGCATCGCCCCCGAGCAGGCCTCGCTCGCCGCCAAGCAGATCGATGCCTTCCGCGCGACCGTCCAGCGCGAAGACAAGGGCGGCCTCGACGAGGGGGCGATCGCGACGAACTGGGAGCGTCTGCTCGCCGCGGCCGCGGACCACGAGGTGGCGATCGACGGCGAGACGCACGACCTCGCCTACCGCACGATCCGCGCGGTGCGCGGCGACACGACGGGCGCGCAGGCGATCGGCCTGGCCGATCCGACCAAGCTCGCCGAGATGGGTGCCCCCGAGCTCGCGGTGATGCTCGATCACCCGCGCCTGCGTCGCGCGGCGGCGGTCGCGCTCGCGGGTCGCGGCGATGCGCAGTACGCCGAGGCGCTCTGCAAGGCCGTGCGCAAGATGCCGCGCGCCGAGGTCGTCCGCGTCGTGCCGCGCATCACCAAGCTCGGCGAAGAAGCAGGCGATGCGATGATCGATGGCCTGAGCGCGCGAAAGACGTTCGTGCGGCAGGCGTTCGCGCTCGCGCTCGGGAGCCTCAAGCTGCGGCGCGCGGTCGTGCCGCTCCTGCACCTGCTCACGAGCGAAGAGAGCGACGTGTGGCGCGAGGTCGCGCGCGTGCTCGGCTCGTTCGGCAACGCGGCGTTCCGCACGCTCCAGCGCCAGCTCTCGGAGGTGAAGGCCGGTGAGGAGCGCTACGTGCGCACGCTGGCGCACCTGGCGAACAACGGATGCGAGAAGGCGATCGTCGAGCTGACGAAGGACAGCTCCGACGCCACGGCGGCGCGCCTCGCCGTGCAGGCGCTCGCGATGCGCGAAGAGGTGCGCATCGAGGACGAGCGCGTGCACGGCAAGCGCCCGCTCGAGGGCGCCGATCCGTGGATCTCGTTCTCGCGCCGCTTCTTCGAGGAGCTCGAGGGCACGGCCCCCGACAACGATCTCGTCGAAGCGGACTGATGGGCGCGACCCGGCGCGCCGTCCCCCGCGATCGTCTACGCTCGGGGGATGCGCGCTGCTCTCGCGATCTTCACGCTCGCTCTCGCCGTCGGCTCGACGGCGCCCGCCGCCGCCGATGCGATCGGCGGGCCGTGCCCCTCGGGGCAGGTGTACCAGGCCAACCCCACCCAGCCCGGCGCCATGCACCATTCGGGCGGCCAGTGCGTGCCCGATCCGAGCGCGTCGCATTGTGCAGCGCACCCGGGGCACGCGCGCGCGCACGCGGCGGCGATCGCGCTCGGCGCGGCCGTGCTCCTCGCAGGCCGGCGCAGTCGGCGTGATAAGGTGCGCGCCCGATGAGCCACGCACCGCTGATCGACCAGGCTTGGCAGCACGCGCTCGCGGGAGAGACCGACGCGGCGCTCCGCATCGCGATCGCCCTCGTCGAGGAGGACGCCGAGCAGATCTCCGCCACGCACCTGATCGCGCGCAGCCTCGTCGCGGCGGGCCGCACGTCGGCCGCGGACGCGTGCGCGAAGCTCGCCGAAGGCTACTCGCGGCGCGGCGATCTGCCAGCCGCGATCGCGTGCGCGAAGCTCTCGAGCGACGCCGGTGGGGACGGCGCGAAGATCCGCAAGCGCCTCGCCGAAGTGTTCGGCAAGGGCAGCAAGCGCCTCGCCGACGTCTCGCCCACGCCGCCGCCGCTGCCCGGCTCGCCGAAGGTGGACGCCGCGCTCGCGAAGCTCTCGGGGGATGCCCTCCTCGATCGCGCGGAAGAGGCGCTCGCCGAGGGCGTCGCCGGCGCGAGCACGCTGAACGAGGGCCCGGTGCCCGCGCTCCCGCTCTTCTCGGCGCTCGCGCCCAAGCCTCTCGCGCGCCTCTTCGGTGCGATGAGCGTGCGCGGCCTGACGACGGGCGAGCGCTTGATCGAGCAAGGCGCCGAGGGCCGCGAGGCGTTCGTCGTGGTGCACGGGATCCTGCGCGCCGAGCGCGTGCCGATGAACGCCGATCGCGCGACGCTCGCCGAGCCGCCCGCCGTGCTCGCCGTGCTCGGCCCAGGCGCGATCGTCGGCGAGATGGCCCTCGTCTCGGACTCGCCGCGCGCCGCGGCGGTGGTGGCGCAGGAGCCGACCGAGGTGCTCGTGGTGGGCCGCACCGAGCTCGAGGCGATCGCCAAGGACGAGCCGGCGATCGGGCACGAGCTCGGCGAGTTCTGCCGCGCGCGCATGATCGCGAACCTCGTGCGGCATTCGCTGATCCTCGGCGCGGTGCCGGCCGGCGACCGCGAGGCGCTGATGCAGCGCTTCACGACGAAGACCTTCGCCGCGGGCGAGACGCTCGTCGCGGAGGGCACCGAGAGCGAGGGCCTCTTCGTCGTCGCGAGCGGCACCGTGCGCGTCACGAAGAAGGACGCCGACGGAGAGCCGATCGTGCTCGCCGATCTCGGCCCCGGCGACGTCGTGGGCGAGATCGGGATCGTGCTGCGACGCCCGGCCACGGCCACGGTGCGCGCGCTCTCGCCGGCCGTGGCGATGGAGCTCACGCGGGAGCGCTTCGCCGAGGCGATCAAGGCGCACCCCACGCTGCTCGGCGAGCTCTACCAGCTCGCGACCGACCGCGAAGAAGAGACGCGCACCGTCGTCGCACAAGAAGTGCTCGACGTCGGCGACGCCATCCTCTTGTGAGCGGCTTCGCGGCGAAGGCCGCGGGCGCGGATCGAGGACCCGGCCGACCGAGGGCTCAGCGGGTCGCGCGCACCCGCTTCTTCGTGCCCGCAACGCCACGCTCGCGCGGGCCCGTCTCGGCGGCGAGCCGGCGCAGCTCGGCGAGCGCCTCGTGCACGTGCTCGGCGAAGGCGCGCTTCTTCGCGTCGTCGATCCAGCTCTGAAACGCGTGATGGAAGAGCGAAGTGCCCGTCTGTGCGAGGAGCGCGGCCGTGCGTGCCGGGACGCCTCGCGCACGCAAGCCACCGACGAGCGCCGCCGCGATCTGCGTCGACTTGATGAGCTCGCGCTCGCGTAGCTCGGCGTGCGCCGCGATGAGCGCCTGGCGCTGACGTGCGCCTGCGCGGCGGGCCTCGAACGCAGGCGAAGACGCGGCGAGGGCTCCCGCGACGACGTCGAGCGGGGCCATCGTCTCGGGTGCGCTCGCCATCGCCTCGACGACGAGGTTCTCCAGCTCTTCGCTCCCCGAGAACAGCACCTCGCGCTTGTCGGCGAAGTAGCGGAAGAACGTGCGCTCGGTCAGGTCCGCGCGCGCGGCGATGTCGGCGACGGTCGTGCCGTCGTATCCGCGCTCTTCGAAGAGCTCGATCGCGGCCGCGCGGAGCCGCTCGCGCGCGTTGGGTTCCCACCGGGCCATCGGGCGGATCTTAGGGCGAGTTCTCCGCTCGGGACAGCGCCGCCCGAGAGATCGCGCCGCGCGACGCGACGAGTGATTGCAGTCTCTGACATCACATGGTACCGGTCATGTCAGGCTCTGACATCAGGAGGTCGCTCATGCGTGTATTCGTGACGGGTGCGTCGGGTTTCATCGGGTCGGCGGTGACCCGCGAGCTCCAGGCGGCGGGGCACGAGGTCGTCGGCCTCGCGCGCTCCGAGGCGGCGGCGGCGACGATCGAGGCGGCGGGCGCCGAGGTGGTGCGGGGCGACCTCACGCAGCCGGAGACGCTCCGCGCACCGGCCTCGCAGGCCGACGCGGTGATCCATCTCGCGTTCGATCACGACTTCTCGCGCTTCGCCGACCACTGCGCGGTCGAGCTGCGCGCGATCGACGCGCTCGGCGATGCGCTCGCGGGCACGAAGAAGCTGCTGATCGTGACCTCGGGCGTCGGCATGGTGCGCATCCACGGGCGCCCGGCGACCGAGAGCGATGCGGCCGCCACCGATGGCTCCTTTCCGCGCACCCCCGAGCGCGCCGCCGAGGCCGCACGGCAGCGCGGCGTGCGCGTCGCGATCGTGCGCCTGCCGCAGGTGCACGACACGCGCCACGCTGGGCTCGTCTCGTTCGTGATCGAGCTGGCTCGGCAGAAGGGCTACGTCGCCTACGTCGGCGACGGCTCGAACCATTGGTCCGCCGCGCACGTGAGCGACGTGGCGCGCCTCTACCGGCTCGCGCTCGAGAAGAACGCGGAGGGGCGCTACCACGCGGTGGCCGAGGAGGGCGTGCCGCTCCGCACGATCGCGAAGGTCGTCGCCGAGGGCCTGGGCGTGCCGGCCCGCTCGATCTCGGCCGCGGAGGCGCCCGGCTACTTCGGCTGGATGGGCGGGCTCGCCAGCGAGGACATCCGCGCGACGAGCCTCGAGACCCGCGCCGCGCTGGGCTGGGAGCCGCGCGGGCCCGGCATGCTCGCGGACCTCGAGACCCGAGAGTGGGCGCCGGCCTGATCGACGCGCGGGGCACGGGAGCCGCGCGCGACCGAGCGACCAAGACAGGACTGCGCGAGACCGAGCGACCAAGACAGGACTTCCAGGCGCGCGCGTAGCAAGCTCGTGCCCGAGTCGGGCCCACCTCCCCAGTCGACCCACCATGCACCGACCGACGTGGCCTCTGGCCCTCCTGTCCCTCGTCTCGATCGCGGCCTCGCTCGGACCGACGCCGACGGTGCTCGCCCAGGCGCTCCCTGCGTGCGCGTCGAGCGCGGGCTCGGTCGCCCCGCCGCCGCGCCTCGAGCGCTACGATCACCTCGTTCCGGGCGCGCGCTTTCGCGTGACCTTGCGGTGGGACGCCGCGGCGCGGGCGTGGCTCCCGTCCCCCGCGCTCGGGATGCCGCTCCACCACGCGAGCTCGCTCGATCTCGGTGACTTCGTGCCACCCGCCGACACGAGCACCGACCTCGAGCTGGTCGTGACGGCGATCGAGCGCGTGCTCGTGCAGTTCGACGAGCGCGCTCGCACGTGGCTCTACGCGTATCGCGTGCGGGTCGAGAGCGCGTGCGTGCTCCGCTCGGCCCCACCCATCGGCTCCTGACGAGCGCTATCCTCGACGGGCCACTTCGAGGAGCCCGGAGATGATCGTTCGATCCCCGTCCCGCTCGGCGGTGCCACGATGAGCACGCGCGCAGGCACGATCACCGCCTTCGACGTCCAAGACGGGCTCGGCTGGATCGAGCTCGACGACGGGCAGCGGGTGCGCGTCGGCGGCAACGCGATGAAGGGCCGGTGGCCGCAGCCGGTCGTGGGCGTGCGCGTGCTGGTGCACGACACGGCGCCCGGTTTCGGTGGGACGGTGAAGGCGGTGCTCGTGACGCCGCTCGAGGCGCCGCCCGTCCCGCCCGCACCACCGCCGCCGCCGCCCGCGAGGCGCGTCGCGTGGCCCGAGCTCGTCCGCCTCCATCCGCGCTTCAGCGACGCGCACGCGACGGCCGTCCCCTGCGCGCGCGCCCTGCCACCGATGGTGCTCACCCCGCACCCGCTCTTCGATCCCTGGCGCGAGGAGATCGGCCGCGGGACCACGCGCATCGGCCTGAACGTCCCCGGCTGGCGCGCGCGCGACCCGATCGATCCGACGCCGAGCGACTCGTTCGCGCTCGGGCGGGTCGCCTTCCTCGAGACGCCCGCGTGGCCGCGCTGCGGCCTCTGCCATCGCGCGCTGAGGATGTGCACGCAGCTCTCGCCGAGCGTGATGCAGGACTTCACTGCGAACGGGCGGGGCCTCGTGGCGATGTTCTGCTTCGGGTGCGGCTACCGCGCGCGAAAGGACCCGCGCGTCGGCTTCGTGCGCTGGGTGACGCCACTCCATCGCATGGTGGGTGACGACGTGTTCGCGGACGAGAACGAGCGCGCACTCCAAGCGATCCCGCAGCGCGTCACGGCGCAGGCGCCGCAGCGCATGCTGCCCAGCTCGGACTGGCTCAGGCTCCGGGCCCAGGTCGTCCGCGACACGGCATCGAGCGTGCTCTTCGGCGACGACTCGCTCGAGCTCGAGGGCCTGCCCGCCGGGGTCGACGAGGACATGCTCGAAGATCTCGGCGCGACCTTCGACGAGTGGCTCGAGCCACAGCGCCCCCGCGGCACGTGGGGCGGCGCCTCTCTCGGCGCCGAGGCCCACTGGGACCAGCGCGACGAGACGCCCTCGTGCGCGCACGGCGAGCAGCTGCACCTGCTCGACTACGAAGGCGGCCAGTTCCTCGACGGAGCGCTGCACGTGTTCGCCTGCCGCGAAGGCCTCTGCGACCTGGGCTTCGTCGCGGAATTCTGAGCCTCCCGCGCCGCGACGCGCTTCACGGGCCGAGCACCTTACCCAGGCATTCGTCCGCGAACGCCTCCTGCTCGATCCACACCTTCGTACGCGCGAGCTCGACGAGCAGCTCGTGGCACGGGGCCTCCGGTGGATCGCGCGTGAGCATGCCCTCGAGGTGCACGAGCTCGCGAGGCGTGATGGGCTGCCCGCGCGCGTGATAGCGGCGGTGCGTCGCGACGCCCATGCACATCGGCTCGATGCGCGCGCCCGTGCGTTTGCGGAGGCTGCGCAGGATGAGCACGCCGGCGCGATCGAGGTCGCCGGCGAAGCGCATCGGCAGCCCGTGCCGCGCGCACATCTCCACGAGGCGCACCACCGCCCAGCTCGCCTGACCGCTCGCGCAGAGCACGATCTCGTCGGCCAGACGCGCGCCCGCGGCGCGCGCGTGGAGCGCATCGACGTACTCGAGATAGGGCGTGAGGTTCTCGAAGATCGTCACGCGCCGCGCGCTCGGCCGCTCGAGCTCGGCGTCGCGGAGCTGGTGCTGGACGAGGCGGCACGACTCGCCCAGGCGCGCGTGCCGCGCCACGTGATCGAAGCGGTGAGCACCCTTGCGATACGTGATCGGGCCGAAGCAGAGCACGCTCGCCGCCACCTCGTCGCGATAGATGCCCCGCGCCTCGAGCGCATCACGGCGCGCGGCCTGCTCCGAGACGGGATCGCCCATCTGGGCCACGAGCACCCGCGTGCCCGCGTCGTGCGTGTAGAGCGCGGCGCTGGCCAGACGAAACAGGTCTCCCGCCGGTCGCAGCGCCTTGCTGCTGCCCACCACGCGCGCCGCGAAGGTCTGCACGCGCACCGGAGCTTCGCATGCGAGGGCCGCGTCGATGACGCGGACGACGTCGCGCGCGAGCCGCTCGAGCTCGACGCTCGCGCTCGTGCTCGAAGCGAGATCGCTCCGATCGCAGGCGAGCGCGGCGAGCTCGGCCCGTGCCCAAGCGCGCGCCGGCTCCGAGCTCGCCGACGCGAGCGCTGCACCGAGCGCCCGCTCGGCCTGCTCGCGCCGCTCCCGCGCCTCGGCCCGCTCGTCCTTCGGGGGCCGATCGAGCGCTCGATAGAGACGTGCGGCGAGCGGATCGAGATCGGCCGGCCCGCTCGCGCTCTCGGGAAGCGCTTCCTTCGCGCGCGCCACGTCGACCTGCACCCCGCGCCCCATGCGCCGCACCGCGCGACCGGAGAGCGCCTGCCGAAGCGCGTCGTCGAGCCCCGGCGCGTGCGGGAGGGTGATCGTGCGCGACCAGCGACCTCGCCGCTCGAATCGATCGAGGAGGAGCCCGAGCGCCCCGCGGAGCGTGGAGTCCGCGGCCGTGAGCGCGGCGAGCGGGTCGCCCGAGGAAGCCGTGACCGGGGTCGTGTCCATGCTCGGGCGACGCACGCACGCGCGGCGAACTGACGGCGAGCCGGCGGGATCTTTTTTCGGCGCTCGCGTCAGTTCGACGCGCGCGCGCTCGTCGGAGAGCGCATGGCCGAGCTCCGCCTTCCAGTCCCCCGCGCCTACCGCATCGGCCGGCAGCCGGTGCCGATGGCGCACGACGGCGATCCTCCCGAAGGGCGCAGGTCGGTGCCGCCGCTCGATCGCGCGATCCGGGCCGACGTGGTGCGTCCGCTGATCGCCGACCGCAGCGAGGCCTACTTCGCGATCCTCGCCGTGCTGCTCGCGGCGACGCGCGAAGGAGAAGAGGCGCTCCCACTCGACGAGCTGCGGCGGCGCGTCCGGCTCGCCGACGAGGACGACGCGGCATTCCTGCGCGATCTGCTGCAGCTCGAGGCGTGGGGATGCCTGCGCCGCGAGCTCGAGCCTGCCCGCGTGCGCGGCTACAGCGACGCGCGTCGGGATCGCTATCGTCATCGTCTCACCGAGGACGCGGCGGCGCTCGTGGCCTGGCTCGAGGCACGGGCGCTCGAGCGCGAGCGCGTTCACCTCCCCGACGCGCGCGAGCGACTGGCCGACGTGCGGGCGCGGATGATCGAGCTCCGGGCGATCGTGGGGACCGAGGAGCACGACGAGGAGGCGGCTCGTCGTGGGGTGTACCTCGTGCGCTCGATCGACGGTGAGCTCGCGGCGATCGAGCGCTCGCTCGCTCAGCTCGACGCGGAGCTGCGTACCTTCGCGCGCCGGAGCTTCGACCCCGACAGCCTCGAGCGGATCGTGCGCGGGCTCGAGGCCTTTCTCGGCGAGCACGTCGCGCCGGTGCAGCCGGGCCGTGCGGCGCTCGCTGCGGCGGTCGAAGACCTCGAGCAGGCCGGGCTCGGGAGTCGGTGGAGCGCGTGGGCCGCCGAGAAACAGGCGTGGCCAGCCTCGGCGAGCGGGTCCGAGCGCGAGCGAGACGGGGTGCTCGAAGCGTGGCGCGCGCACCTCGCGCCCGACGGCGGCCTCGATCGGCTCGCGCGGCGGGTCGAGACCAGCACGCGGGCGGCGATCGCTGCGCTCCGGGCGCACGTGCGCCGGGCCGTCGAGGAGAGCGTCGCGCCACGGCAGGGGCTCGATCGCGCGCTGCGCCTCCTCGCGACGCGCGAAGAAGAGCACGCGCGCCTCGCGCTCTGGGGCGCCGGGATGCCGACGTGGGCGCCCGGGCCCGGAGGCCCGCTGGCGCCACCCTTGCCGCGCCGCCGCGTGCGGGCGGCGCCGCTCGAGCCGATCGGCGTCGAGCGTCCTACGCCGGCCGCGATCGCTCGATACACGCCCGAGGCCCGGCGGCTCGGCGCGGCGGAGTGGATCGAGCGCGCGTGGAGCGACGCCGATCCGTCGAGGTCCGCCCCGGGCTCGACGTGCCTCTCGGCGCTGCACCCGTCGGTCCGCCGGGACGAGTCCTCGCCTGCCGCGTGGATGACGATCGCCAAGGCCCGGCACCTGGGGCGCGGGCTCGCGCTCGCGCGCTGGGGGCTGCGCGTGGAGCCGAGACCCGGCGTCGTCACGCTCGGCGACGAGACCAGGGGTCTCGTGGCGCCGGACTGCACGCTCCGACGCGCGAGCGTGGTCTCGAAGGGAGGGGCGAGATGAGCATGACGTTCTTCGATGGGATGAGCACCGCGCGCGTTCGGCGGGCGCTGAACGTGCTGACGGAAGCGCCGTTCTTCTACCCGAGCGACGACCCGGAGCTCTTCGCCTGGACGCGGCGCCATCGGGTCGAGCTCGCGCGCTTCTTCGCGGACGCGTTCGAGTGGCAGCTCGTCGTCGAGCAAGACGTGGCGCGCCTGCACAAGGGGCGCTGGTACAACGACGCCCTCACGCCGAGGCAGCGGGCGAGCTTCGAGCCGACGCGCACGGGGGAGTGCGTCGCGTTGCTCCTGCTGCTCGAGGTCGCGGGCGATCCTTCTCGTGCCGGCGTCGACGACGCGGCCTCCGAGCGAGGCGCGGCCTTCTCCATGGGCGAGCTGCTCTCGCACGCCGTGCGCCGGATGGCCGAGCTCGGTCAGTCCGAGCGCTTCGACGAGACGCGCTTACGGGATCTCTTCCGCGAGCTGATGCCATCCCTCTTGAGGCACCGACTCGTGCGCGAGCGAGCGCTGCCCCGCGGCGCGAGCGAGCCCGAGCCGGTGAAGCGGTACGAGCCGCTGCCGGGGCTGCGCCTCTACGATCGTCGCGCGCTGGACGAGCGAGCGCTCGCGGAGGCGCTGGGGGTCGCGAGCGAGGGCGCATCGAGCGCCGCCGAGCGAGAAGGGCGCGTCTCGTGAGCCGCGAGACACGTCGGCCGCCGCTCGCCCTCGCGCGTGTGCGCTTGGTGGGCTTCCACAACTTCGTCGACGAGACGATCGAGCTCTCCGCGGCAGGCGGCTCGAGCGACACCGGGACGGTGCGGACGCACCTGTTCCTGCTCGGCGACAACGGGAGCGGCAAGAGCACGGTGCTCGACGCGATCCATCTCGTGCTCACGGGCGCCGACGTGGAGCTGAACGCAGCGGCACGCGTGGGCGCGCGGGCGCGCGCGCTCCCCGGACGAACGCTCGCGGGCATCGTTCTTCGCCAACGAGACGATCGCGTGCGCGAAGGACACGCGATCGCGTATGCGGCGCTCGAGCTGGCGAGCCCGAGCGAGCGCTGGACGATCGGCGTCGGGCTGGGAGCGACCACGCTCGACGCGCACGTGACTCGGTGGGGATTCGTGCACGCGGGGCCGCTCTCGTCGGTGGAGCTTCTGCGCGAGAGCGGAGGTGCGCGTCGGCCGCTCACGCCGGACGAGCTCGCGGCCTCGCTCGGCCGCGGCGCCGTGCACGGTCGGATCGGTGACTACCGCGCGCGAATCGCCGAGCTCTTCTTCGGCGGCGAGGTCGGCTACGAGCGCGCGTGCCGCCTGTGGGGAATGGCCAAGGCCTATCGGGAGCTGGCGGCGAGCACGCGCGAGCCGAGCGAGATCGTGTCGCGCTTCTTGCCCGCGCCCGCGAGCGAGGCGATCGCCTCGATCCGAACGGCGGTCTCGCACCTGGACGAGCTCGAGCTCGACGCGCGGGCGCTCGAGGCACAGCGCGCGCGGATCGCGGGGATCGTGGCGTGCCGCGACGAGCTCCTGCGTGCGCGGAACGAGGGGCGCTCGCTCGAGGCTCGCATCGCGCGCGCACGCGTAGCGCAGCTCGAGAGCGAGCTCGCGAGCGTCGTGCAGCGTCGAGGCGCGCTGCGCGACGAGCTCCGCGAGGCGTCGGATCGTTGCGCGCGTGCGGGTGAGCAGGAGCAGCACGCGCTCGCGATGCTGGCGGCTGCGCAGAGCGGAGAGGTCGGCACGTGGATGGCGGCGCGAGAGGCGGCCCGCACCGTGCACGCCGCGCGGCAGGCCGACCTCGAGCGCGCCGAAGCGGCGAGGGTGGAGGCGCGGCGACGCGAGGAGCTCGACCGCCGAGCGCTCGCGGAGGCCGAGCAAGCGCTCGTGACCGCCGAAGCGCGGGCCCGCGATGCGCTGCTGCGCGCGGTCACGGAGGCGAGCCGCCTCCCATTCCTCTTGCCGCTCGCGGCCGGGGTCGCCCATGGCCGAGGCGAGGTGGAGGGTGCCCAGCGCGAGCTCACGGCGGCCCTGGAAGAGGCACGTGCGACGCACACCGAGGCGGTGGCTCGTCTCCGGGACGCCGAGCGGGCGCTCGGTCGAGCGATGGACGCCGCACACGAATCGAGCGCGAGCGGCCCGAGCGCGCTCGACGCGCTCCGAGACGTCGGGCTCGAGGCGGTGGCGCTGTCCCGGGCGCTCGAGATCCGCGCGTCCGCGGAGCCGAGCCACGTCGCGGCGCTCGAAGCGGTCGTCCCGCGACAGGTCTGGGCGACGCTCGTCACCAAGGAAGAGGACGTGGCGTTGGCGCAGGCGGCCCTCGGCGGGCACGCGGGCGCGCGGCTGGCGATCGCAGTGGACCACGCGGCGGCGCTGCCGCCCTGGGTCGATGCGCTCCTCGAGCCACCGTGCAACGCGCTCGAGACGCGGGCGCGAGCCGTGTTGGCGCGCGAGCTCGATGCGGCCAGCGGCGCGCTCGCGCCGCCCGATGCGCTCGGAGGCGCGGTGCTCCGCGGTGTCTACGTGCGCGCCTCCGCGCACGCCACGACGCTCGGTGCCCACGCGCGCGCTCGTGCGCGGGCCCTCGAGCTCGCGGCGCGCGAGGCCGCCTCGATCGCGGCGGGCGCGGCGCGCGATCGCGCGGCGGAGGCGGCGCTCCAAGCGAGCGAGCAGATCGTGCGGCTCGAGCAGGCGCTCGCCGCGCTCGCATCCCTCCGATCGGCGGAGCTCGGTGCGCTGCGCGCTTCGCGTGATCACGCCCGCACCGCACTGGAGAACGCGCTGCCTGCCGTGGATCGGGCCGAGCGTGCGTTCGAGGACGCCCGCATGGCCGCGGCGAGCGCCGAGCGTGCGCTCGGCTCGAGTGTCCCGCCGAGCGACGAGGCTGCTGCCGCTTGGGCGAGGTGCAGCGAGCGCGAGCGCGAGCTTCGCGAAGCGCGAGAAGCCCATGCTTCGGCGCTCGAAGCCCGCGCCGCGTGCGCGAGCCGAGAGGCCGAGCTCGAGAGACGAGAGACGCAGCTCGGGGCCGAGAGCGCGCGCCTCCGGGCGCTCCTTCCGGCTGACGCGGCGCTCGGAGAAGGCGATGCGACGGCCGAGGAGCTCCAGCGTGACCGGGAGCAGCTCGCGCGCGAGGAGCGCGCTCGCCTGGACGAGCTGCTCGGCGATGGGTCTCGAGGGATCGGCGGCGTCCCTGGGTCGGCGTTCGCGCTCCTCGGCGACGACGAGGAGGGGCCGCGCCTCGAGGACGCGTCCGGCCGCAGCCCCGCCGGCGTGCTCGCCGAGCTCGACCGCAAGCTCGCCGAGATCGCGAGCGCCCTCAGCCAGCGAGCCCGTGACGTGTTCGACGGAGTCGTGATGGGCAGCCTCGCCGGGCAGCTCCAGCGAGAGGTCGAGCAGCTGCACGCGACCTTCGCGGGGATCAACGAGCACCTGGGGCGCGCGTCCTATGGCGGCGTGCGATACGCCTTCCGCGTCACGCCGCGCGCCGATCGCGCCGAGCTCGTCTCGCTCGTGCGCCGGATGAGCGTGCTCGACCCGGCGAGCCGGAGCGAGCTACGGCGCTACGTGGAGGAGCGGCGCGCCGATCTGGCGGCGCCGGGCGACGAGCCGCCGGCGCTGCTCGACTACCGGCGCTGGTTCGACGTGCGCCTGGTGACGCGTAAGCAGAGCGGCGGTGAGTCGCTCTGGTCGCGCGAGCGCGCGGCGACGGGGTCGGGTGGCGAGCAAGGCGTTCCGAGCCACCTCGTCGTGCTCGCGCTCGCGAGGCTCACCTTCGACGGCGCGCGGGCCCGCGTGACGCCGCTTCTCTTGGACGAGGCGTTCCACGGCATCGACGCGACCCGGCGTGAGGCCTTGCTCGGCGCGGCGAGCGAGCTCGGCCTGCAGCTCGTGGTCGCCAGCCCCGAGCAAGACGGCGTCGTGCGCGGTGTCCGCAGCACGACCACGCTCTTCGTGGTGAAGGACGAGCGAGACGACGTGCAGCTCGTGCCGTACCACTACTACGACCACGCCGCCGGGCCGCAGACCTCGCTCGCCGTCTGATCGAGCGCGCGCCGGTGCTCACCAAGGAGGCGTTGACCGCTCGCGCGGCGACTGCTCTGCTCCTCGCATGAAGGACAAGCACGTTCGGATCCGCATCGCGCAGTGCCTCGCGCTCGCGGAGGCCTCCAACTGTCCGCGCCGGAAGTTCGGAGCGCTGCTGCTCGATCCCGACCGCAACGTGATCCTCATGGACGGCTACAACGGCGCGCCGCGCGGCGGCGGCACGCTCTGCGGCGGCGAGGTGTGCCTGCGCGACGTGCAGAAGGTGCCGAGCGGCACGCGGATCGAGATCGGCTGCCACCACGCCGAGATGAACGTGATCTGCAACGCGGCCGCGAGCGGCGTGGCCTGTCGGGGCGCCTGGCTGATCGTGACCGGCGAGCCCTGCCTCATGTGCAGCAAGCTCATCCATCACGCAGGCATCGCGCGCGTGCTCGTGGTCGAGGGCGGCTACGTGGGAGACAACGGCGTCTCGTACCTGCGCGATCACGGCGTCGAGGTCGTCAGCGTCGAGGGGCCGAAGGACCCCCGCGCCGCGGCCTGATCTCGGCCGGAGTGCCCGGCGAGCCGGGCCGACACCATGGCGTGGGGTCCGCGCTGCGCACCACTCCAGCAGAGATCGCACCCGCTCGTCTGCGCAGCGGACCGAGACTGTCTTCCCCGACTGCCCTCGCGCGCCGTGCTCCGGCCCCCGAGCTACTCGAGGCCGCCCAGGCCACCGCCGCCGAGCATCTGCTCGATCGCTTCCATCATCTCCGGAGAGATCGACTCGCCGTCGCCGCCCCCACCGCCGAGGAGCGAGCCGAGATCGGGCGCACCGCCACCGCCGCCCATCATGCTCTGCATCAGCTGGCCCATCATCGCGCGCATCTGCGGATCGGCGGCGATCTCGGGCGGGAGCATCTGCTGCATCATCCCGTCCATCGTGGAGGGGCCGAGGTCCTCGTCCCCGTGCCGCTCGTCGAGCCAGCGGCGCGCGAGCGCGCGGACGCGGCTCCCGTGCCCGCCCGCGGCCATCACGTCGATCACGCCGCGCGCCGGCGCGATGCGCATGCGGTAGGTGGTGACGTAGGCGCGCAGACGCTCGAAGAAGGCCTCGTCGCCCAGCTCGTGGCGGAGCGCGCGGTACAGATACGGCCCCTTGCCGTACACGAGCCCCGCGTAGTCCATCGGGTTGGGGAACGCGCTCGCCGCGCGGTCCACCGCGCCGTCGGCATGGCCCTGCACGCGCATCGCGTGGAAGTTCATCGCGACCTGGCGCTCGCCCTCCTCTTCCGCACGCGCCGCGCCGTGCCGGTCCTCGAAGTAGAGCATCGCCGAGTACTGCGCGAGCGACTCGTCCACCCAAGGATGCCGCCGCGAGTCGCTGCCCACGATGCCGTGCCACCACTGGTGCGCGGCCTCGTGCGCGGTGACGAACTCGAGGATCGAGCCCTGCATCGGATCGAGCCCGGCCGCGTCGGCGCTCGCCTCGTCCGTCTCGGCGCCCTCGAGCATCCCCATCAGCGCGCCGAGCCCCCCGAGGCCGCCGCCCGCCATCGCGGGCCGGTAGAACATGCTCGCGACCGTCACGAGCGCGCTGAACTCGACGCCGCCCGCGCCGCCCACGAGGGGCGCCTCGACGACGTCGAGCTCGGTGTACGGATAGGGCCCGAAGCGCTGCTCGAAGATCTCGAGCGCGTGCGCCGTCGTGTCGAGCACGCTCTGTCCGCTCGTCGCGTCCTCCGGCAGATAGTACGAGCGCACGAGTGTCTCGCCGACCTGCCGGCTCGTCACCGCGAGCGTGGGCCCCGCGAGCAGCGCGAAGTCGCGGATCACGCCAGCGTGCACGGTGATCTCCACGCGCCGATCCGACGCGCCGTCGGTCTCGCGCACGGCGCGCCGGCGCACCTCGGTTCCGCTCGAGACCACCCGGAGCGCGCGGGGCACCACGATCCTCGCGCGGTAGTTCGCCATCGCATCGGTCCCGAGATCGCCCGTCGTCCCCTCGTCCTCGGTCACCCAGGCGCCACGATCGCGGCGCGCGAGGACGGCGAAGAAGTTCGCGAAGCTGCCGATGTCCTGCCCGTGCGCGAGCAGGCCGTAGTCCGTCTGGGCGGCGCGCCCCGGGTCCTGCATCGCCTGCATGCTCTCCATGCCCTGCGCGAGCATGCTCATGCGCTCCTCGGCGAGCGCGCGCACGACGCCCGTCACGTCGAGCTCGATGCGCAGGTGCCCGCCCGGCGGGATCGGCGTGCTCGGCACGACGCGCCACACACTGCGCGACACCTCGCTCACCGTACAGCTCGCTCCGTCGAGGCACGCGCCGCGCACGAGCGAGACCGGAGGCGCCTCGCCGCTCGGCACGATCACGTTCGCGAACACGCGAAGCACCACCTCGCGCATCGGTGCGCTCTCGCCATTCGTCACCCAGATCGTCTCGCGCAGGCCGTAGCTGCCCATGTCCTCCGCGATCGAGACCGAGAGGTCGTAGAGCGGCAGCGCCGAGAGATCGGCCACCTCGAGCTGCGCCGGCAGATCGTCGCGCATCGACGGGCGCACGTGCGCGACCGCGAGCTCGCGCGCGTCGTACCAGGCCTGCGCCTCGGCCCTGCTCGGGGCATTCGTGAGCGTGGCGAAGAGCATCGCAGCGAGCGAGAGCGAGCGAGCGCGCATGAATGCATCGTGCGCCATCGCGAGCGGCTCTGGTAGCGTGCGAGCGATGTCCCGCGCCGCGTCGATCGTCACTCTCGTCTGTGCGCTCGTCCTTCCCTCGATCGTCGGCTGCAGCGCCGGGAGCGGCGACGCGGGCACGTGTCGCTCCAATTCGGATTGCACCGGCGGCCGCCTCTGCATCGACGGGCGTTGCCAGTCGACGAGCCTCGATGGCGCGCTGCGCGACACCGGCGATCGCGACGGCGGCGGCCGCGACGGCGGGTCGGTCGATCCCGACGCGAGCACCGTGGATGCGTCCTGCGGCGGCGCCGGCATCGGCGTCACGGGCACGCCGCCCGCCGTGCTCATCGTCTTCGATCGCTCGTGCTCGATGCGCCGCAACGTGAGCGACCCGACCGTGTTCTCGAGCGGCCCCGACGATCCCACCTCCCGCTGGTACGTCGCGCGCGAGGCCGTGCGCAGCATGATCGACCGCTACCCCACGCGCGTGAACTGGGGCCTGCTCGCCTTCCCGGGCGTGCTCCAGGGCTGCGGCATGACGCCCGCCGTGCAGGTCGCGCCCGCGCCCGGGATGGGCGACGCGGTGATGGCGAGCCTCGAGTCGAGCGACGTACAGCCCTACACGCACTGCGGCTATCCACCCGCGCCCGAGGGCCCGCAGCCGCACGAGACCCCGACCGGCGACGCGCTCGAGGCGGCCCGCGCGGTACCGGCGCTCGTCGATCCGAGCCGCGAGCGCTTCGTGATCCTCATCACCGACGGCGGCGCCTCGTGCGGCGAGACCGAGAGCTCGCTCGCGGCGCAGGCGATCTCGATCCGCGACCACGTCGCGCCGGTGATCGTGATCGGCTTCTCCGCCGAGGCCGAGACGCCGACCGCCGGCCCGCTGCTCGAGGCGATCGCGGCCAACGGCGGCCGACAGCGCACCGGCGCGCCGCCGAGCTACTACCACGCCGACACCGGCACCGAGCTCGAGGCGCTGCTCGACGCGCTCGTCTCGGAGACCCTCCCCTGCACGTTCGCGCTCGCCGAGGCGCCGCCCGATCCCTCGATGCTGACGGTGTCGGCCAACGGCACCCCGCTCGCCGCGAGCGCGGTCGACGGCTTCACCTACGACGAAGCGACGCAGTCGATCACGCTCCACGGCGCCGCGTGCGACGCGGTGCGGAGCGGCGCGACGACGCGCATCGACGCCGCGTACGGCTGTCCGGTGCCCACCTGCACGCCGGTGCCCGAGTCCTGTGACGGCCTCGACAACGACTGCGACGGCCTCGTCGACGACGACTGTTTGATCTGACGGCGTCGACCGCTTCGGTCGAGGGAACCGAGACCGACGCCATCGCTTGGCTCGATGTGCGGGCAGCGCTCGGGGGAGAGGATCCGCGAGAAGCGCGCGATCGAGCGTCCCGACGCGGTGAGCCCCTGCCCAGGGAGGGAGGTCGACACGCGGCGCCTCGACCGGATAGAGCGGCCGCATGTACTACGCCCTCCTCCACCAGCTGAAGAAGCAGCTCCAGCAGATCGACGTGTGGTTCGACAAGGCCGAGGCACACGCCAAGGCCAAGTCCTACGACCCGAACCTCTTCGTCGCCTATCGCCTCGCGCCCGATCAGTTCGCGCTCGCGCGGCAGGTCGACTCGGCGTGCGACACGGTGAAGTTCGCCGCCTCGCGCCTCACGGGCAAGGATGCCCCGAAGAACGACGACGACGAGAAGACGCTCGCCGAGCTACGCGCCCGCGTGAAGTCGGCGATCGCCTACGTCGACACGTTCACCGAGAGCGACTTCGCGGCGGCGGCGACCAAGACGATCACGAACCCGCGCTGGGAAGGAAAAAGCATGACGGGTCACGAGTACTTCCTGAATCACTCGATCCCGAACTTCTATTTCCACGTCACGCACGTCTACGCGATCTTGCGCCACGCGGGCGTCGACGTGGGCAAGCGCGACTTCCTCGGCCCGATGCCGCTGCGCTGATCGCTGGACGCGCCCTCGCGAGCCCGAGCCCGTCGATCCGCTACGATCGCTCGATGACGATCACGCACCGCGCGGGCTCGTGCGGGCTCTTGCTCTTGGCCTTCGGCGCGCCGCTCGCGGGATGCTGCGCCTCGCCGAGCCCGAGCGACGACCTCTGCGCGCTTCCGTCGCCCCCGGCGGGCTGCGGGAGGACGTGCTCGGCCACGATCGCCTGTCCGCCGGGCACGCACTGCGCGACGGGACGCTGCACGGCCGAGTGCAGCGCCGATCATCCTTGCCCCGACGGCGCTCCCTGCTCGACCGTCGGCCACTGCCTGGTCTTTCCCCCGGGCGTCCACTGAAGATCACGAAGAGCGGCGCGCGCTCGTGTCGTCGGGCTGAGGAGGCGGGCGGAGCCTACGCCCTCGGCGCAGGGAGAAGACCCCGTCAGATCTGCGCCTGGTAGGCGACCGCGGGCGGCTGCATGCGCGCCTGCGCCATGTACTGCAGCCGCTCGACGGTCTGCGCGTCGTCGGCCGATCCGTCGGGCGGGAGCTGGCGCCAGACGCGGTAGCCGGCGACGTAATCCATCCAGATCGCATCGAAGCTCGGGTAGCGGCGCTGCAGCTGCTGCGCGACGGGGCGGATCCCGTTCCAGGCCGTCCCCACGTCGATGTAGCCCGCGCGCGTCGCTGCGAGGGCCACGCGGAACAGTCGCACCGCGTTCCACGCGTTCTGCTCACTGCGCGAGAGCTGATCGAGGCACTGCCGCGTCATGTTGCCATCGAAGATCTGCCAGTCGCGGTTGAGCATGAGCGTCGCCTTCGCCGGCGGCTCCTCGACCCAGCTCGCGCCGCGATCGAGGTGCTGGCAGGCGGCGCGCACCCACGCGTGGAGCGGCTCGGGATGCTGCACGGGCGCGAAGCCCTTCCCGGACTTCTCGTTCTGCTCCATCTCGCGCTCCATGCGCCCCTGGATGACCTGCCACGCGATCATCACGACGACGACCGTGACGAACGAGAAGCCGCCGATGCAGAACATCCACCACGGAACCCCCGAGAGCGCTTCCATGCGCTGACGAGACACCAACTCGACCCGCGCGGTCAACGGCGCCGCCCGTGCGCCGCTGGACCCCCGTCGGACACATCGTGGTAACGTGCGCGCCGCTCATGACCGACACGACGTTCAGCCCGAAGTTCGAGACCCTCGTCGACGTCTTCGACAGCGCCACGCAGCGCTACCGCGACCGTCCCCTCTTCGGCGAGAAGCGCGGCGGAGAGTGGCGCTGGATGACCTTCGCCGAGTTCGCCCGTGACGTGAGCGAGGTGCGCGCCGGCCTCGCCGCCCTCGGCGTCGGCGAGACCGACCGCGTGGGCATCATCGCGAACAACCGCTCGGAGTGGGCGATCGCCGCCTACGCGACCTACGGCCGCAACGCCGCCTACGTGCCGATGTACGAGTCGCAGATGCCCAAGGAGTGGGCCTACATCCTGCGCGACTGTGGCGCGAAGATCGTCATCGTCGCGAACGACAAGGCGCGCGACGCGATCCTCGCCGCGAAGGAGAAGGACGAGGACGGAAAGGGCCTTCCAGACCTGCAGCACATCGTGGTCCTCGGCGGCACCGCCAAAGGCATCGCGATCACCTGGGACGAGCTGAAGAAGAAGGGCCAGGCGAGCCCGCTCGCGTCGCTGCGCCCGAAGGCGACCGACATCGCCGGCTTCATCTACACCTCGGGAACCACGGGGAACCCCAAGGGCGTCAAGCTCACGCACCGCAACATCGCCTGCAACGTGAGCGCGATGCACGAGGTCTTCCCCATGAGCACGGAGGACCGCTCGCTCTCGTTCCTGCCGTGGGCCCACAGCTTCGGCCAGTCGGTGGAGCTGCACGGCCTGCTCTCGATGGGCGCCTCGATGGCCATCGCGGAGAGCGTCGACAAGATCATCGACAACCTCGGCGAGGTGCACCCGACGCTGCTCTTCAGCGTTCCGCGCATCTTCAACCGCCTCTACGACCGCGTGAACAAGCAGGTCGAAGAGGGCTCGCCGATCCGCAAGCGCATCTTCCGCTCCGCGATCGACAACGCCGCGTATCGCAAGAAGCTCGCCGAAAAGAAGCGCACGAGCGGCTTCGCCGACCTCAAGCAGAAGGTCTTCGACCGCGTCGTGTTCCAGCGGATCCGCGATCGCTTCGGCGGCAAGCTCCGCTACGCGTTCTCGGGCGGCGCCGCGATCAGCAAGGAGGTCGCCGAGTTCATCGACAACCTCGGCATCACCGTCTACGAGGGCTACGGTCTCACCGAGACCTCGCCCATCGCCACGGCGAACTGGCCCGGCGCGCGCAAGATCGGCTCGGTCGGCAAGCCCATCCCGGGCGTGCGTATCGAGATCGATCGCACCGAGACGAACGACCCGAAGAACGGCGAGATCATCGTGCACGGCCACAACGTGATGGCCGGCTACCACGCGCAGCCCGAAGAGAACGCCAAGGTCTTCACGTCGGACGGGGGCTTCCGCACCGGCGACATGGGCTACCTCGACGAGGACGGCTTCCTCTACATCACGGGCCGCATCAAGGAGCAGTACAAGCTCGAGAACGGCAAGTACGTCGTCCCCTCGCCGCTCGAGGACAAGCTCAAGCTCTCGCCCTACATCGCCAACTCCTTCGTGTTCGGCGACAACAAGCTCTACAACGTGGCGCTCGTCGTGCCCGACATGGCCGAGCTGAAGAAGTGGGCCGAGCAGCACGGGGTGAGCGCGAAGGGCGATGCCCTCCTCGAGGACGAGAAGGTCAACGCGCTCATGCGCGAAGAGGTCGACAAGCACTCGGCCGACTTCAAGCAGTTCGAGAAGATCAAGAAGCTGCGGCTCATCGGCGAGGACTTCACCGTCGAGAACGGCATGCTCACGCCGAAGCTCAGCCTGAAGCGCCGGGTCGTGCTGGCGAAGTACGGCGAGCTGCTCGAGCAGCTGTACCGCTGAGGCTCCTTTCCTCGGGCCCCCCGGATCGCGGGCGTCGACCGCCTACATCAGCGACCTGAGGATCCCTGTCCCCACCTCGTGTGCGCCACCCTGGCGTGATCGATGGGGCCTCCGGTTCCCAGACCATCTTCCTTCTTGCGATTTCAGCAGGAAACCGGGCATCGTGCGAATGGCACGACCATCGCACTAGACGGTCGCAGACGATGCGGTGCAAGCGCATCGCGGCTCTCCACCCAGGACCCCCGAAAAGGAACCGCCACCATGATGAAGACCCGCCGGATTCGCTCGCTCCTCGCTGACACCCGCGGCCTCTCGACCGTCGAGTACATCATCATCCTCTGCCTCATCGCCGTCGTCGGCTTCGCCATCTGGCAGAAGTTCGGTAACACGGTGAAGACCAAGACGCGTGGCGCCGAGAGCGTCATCGGCGGTCTTCCGACGTCGTCCACGCCGTGACGTCGGGCGGGGCCTCGGCCCTGCCTCCTCACGCGGCGACCCCAAGACTTCGCCTCCGGTCGCCTTCCTGCGGGGAGGGAGCAGAGGTGTAGAGACGGACCGGGCTCGGCGAGCGATCGCCGGGCCCGTTTCGTTTGTCGGCGCGGCTCGTTCGTCCCCGCATGCTCGCGTCGACTGCGGGCCGCACGCTTCGTTTTCGGCTGCGCGCGCGGTAGAAACGCCGGTCATGTCGACCTCGCCCGCTGCACCCGCGCCTTCCCGCGCGCTCACGCTCGCCGTCGTCGTCGCCTCGCTCGGCTACCTCGTCGACATCTACGACCTCATCCTGTTCAGCGTCGTGCGCGTACCGAGCCTGACCACGCTCGGCGTGCCCGAGGCCGAGCGCGCGAGCGTGGGCCTGTTCCTGCTCAACACGCAGATGATCGGCATGCTCGTGGGCGGCCTCGTCTGGGGCGTGCTCGGCGACAAGCGTGGGCGGCTCGCCGTGCTCTTCGGCTCGATCACGATGTACTCGCTGGCGAACATCGCGAACGGCTTCGTCGATCGCGCGCCCGCCGAGCACGCGGTCGCCGTGTACGCGGTGCTGCGCGTGATCGCCGGGATCGGCCTCGCAGGCGAGCTGGGCGCGGGCATCACGCTCGTGAGCGAGCTCGTCGGCAAAGAGGCGCGCGGCTACGCGACGACGCTCGTCGCCGGCATCGGCGTGCTGGGCGCGTTGATCGCGTTCGGCGTCTCGCGGGTGGCGAGCTGGCAGGCGGCGTACTGGTTCGGCGGGGCGATGGGCTTGGCGCTGCTCGCGCTGCGGGTCGGCGTGCTCGAGTCGGGGATCTTCCACCGCGTGAAGACCGACGAGAAGATCACCCGCGGGAACTTCTTCGCGCTCTTCTCCACCCGGGCGCGCGCCATCAAGTACGTCTCCGTGATCCTCGTCGGCGTGCCGATCTGGTTCGCGATCGGCATCCCGATCACGCTGGCGGACGCGTTCGGACGCGCGATGGGGATGAGCCCCGCGCCCACGCCGGCCGTCGCCGTGGTGTGCGCCTACTCGGGCCTGGCCATCGGTAGCTTCGGGAGCGGCATCCTGAGCCAGACGCTGAAGAGCCGGCGCCGCGCGATCCTCGGATCGCTCGTCTTGAACCTCGTCGGGCTCGCGGCGTACTTCCTGGTGGGCCCCAGCTCGCTCGTCGCCTTCTACGGGGCGTGCGTGCTGCTCGGCGTCGCCAACGGCTACTGGGCGGTGTTCGTGACGGTGGCCGCCGAGCAGTTCGGGACCAACGTCCGAGCGACGGCGACCACGACCGCACCGAACTTCGTGCGCGGCTCGCTCACGCCCGTCTCGCTGGCCTACGTCGCGCTCTCGGAGGCCGGCCTCGGAGTCGTCGGCTCCGGCGTGGTGACGGGCGTGTTCGTCGGCGTCCTCGCGCTCGTCGCCGTCCTCGGGATCGAAGAGACCTACGGCAAGGACCTCGACTTCGTCGAGGGGTAGCCCGGTCGCCGGACCGGCCCGGTCGTCCACCCCGAGGGTGGACAAACCGAGACTTCGAGCCGGCCAGTTCGGCGAAAGATCCCCGCCCGCGCGGTGAGCGCGCTACGCTCGGGCCGGATGTCGGACCCGGCCGACGACGGCGCACGTGTCGATTACGCGGATCAATTCCGCGTCCTGTTCGCCGAAGCGCCGATCGGCATGCTCTTCATGGACGGGTCGGCGAACGTCGTGCGCGCCAACGCCGCGATGCTCGCCCTTCTCGGCTACGAGAGCGAGGAGCTGGTCGGGCGCAACTTCCGCGACCTGACGATCGCCGAAGATCAAGATCGGGCCTCGACCCCCGAGCTGCTCGCCGGCTCGGCCGACTCCGGTCTCGCCGAGCGACGGCTGATGCGCACCGACGGGCGCATCGTCTCCGCTCGCGTCTTCACGCGCCGCATGAAGAACCTCGACGGCTCCGCGATGATGATCGCGGTGATCATCGACGACACCGAGCGCAAAGAGGTCGAGAAGCGCCTGCGCTACGAGGCCTTCCACGACCGGATGACGGGCCTGCCGAACCGAGCGCTCTTCCTCGACCGCGTGGGGCAGGCGCTCATCCGCGACGCGCCGGGCGCCGTCATCGTGGTGGGCCTCGACCGCATGCGCGCGATCAACGAGGCCTTCGGGCACTCGGTGGGCGATCGGCTGGTCGTCGAGGTCTCGCGCCGCCTGCTCGCCGCCGCGGGGCGCGAGGGCACCGTCGGGCGCATCGGCGGCGACGAGTTCGCCGTCCTCATCACGCACGGCTACGACGACGCGAGCACGGTCGAGCACGTCGGCAACGCCGGGCGCGCCGTCGTCACGCAGGACCATCGCGATCTCTCCACCACGGTGAGCGTCGGCGTGCGGCGGCTCTCGGGGCTCGAGGCTCCCGAGCTCGTGCTCAGCGACGCGCTCCTCGCGCTCCAGCGCGCCAAGCAGCTCGGCCGCAACCGCACCGTCATCTACGAGCCCAGCCTCCGCGGGCGCGCCTCGCGCACCGCCGAGATCGCGCGACAGCTGCGCGACGCGATCGCGCGCGGCGAGATCGAGGTCGACTACCAGCCGATCCACCGCGCGCGCGACCGCGCGCTCACGGGCTACGAGGCGCTCGTGCGCTGGCGTCGCGGCTCGCTCGGCACCGTCGCGCCGACGGAGTTCGTGCCGGTGGCCGAGGAGCGCGGCTTCATCCAGCTGATCGGCGCGCACGTGCTCGAGCAGGCGCTCGCCGCGCTGGCGGGCTGGCGGGCGCGCTTCCCCGACACCGCCGACGGGCTCACGATGTCGATCAACCTCTCGCCGCTGCAGGTGCGCGACCACGCGCACATGGAGCTGCTCGGCGCCACGATCGCGCGCTCGCACGTGCCGGCGGGCCGCGTGAAGATCGAGATCACGGAGAGCGTGTTCGTCGACCTGACGACCGAGATCGTGGAGTCGCTCGAGGCCTTGCGGAAGGTCGGCGTGCAGCTCGTGCTCGACGACTTCGGGACGGGCTACTCCTCGCTCAACCACTTGCAGGCCCTCCCCTTCGACGGGCTGAAGGTCGACCGTGCGTTCGTGGCGCGGGCCCTGGCCGACGTGCGCAGCCGCAACCTCGTGCGCTCGATCGCCTCGCTCGCGGGCGGGCTCTCGATGCACTCGGTGGCCGAGGGCGTGGAGACCGACGCGCAGCGCGAGTTCCTGCGCGACGCGGGCTACGACTACCTGCAGGGCTACCTGTTCGGGCGGCCGCAGTCGCACGCCGACGTCGAGCGCACGCTCGAGGCGAGCGAGCGCAAGGGCACGGCCTCGAACGAGATGTGAGCGCGCCGGAGGGCGCGCGCGTGTGCCGGAACATCGGCAGCGCGCCGAGAACGCGCTATGCGTTCGGCCGCATGAGCGAGACCAGCACGCCGGGCTTCTTCGCCCGCCTCTTCGTCCTCTCGTGGGTCGCCTTCTTCCGCACGCTCTTCGACGGCGAGTTCGCCGCCGGTGTGGTGCGTCTGCGCGCGGGCCAGCCCGCCCTTCCGCCTCCGCCCGAGCCGGTGGCGAAGAAGGAGAAAGAGCCCAAGAAGGAGAAGGAGCCCAAGAAAGAGGTCGTGCTCCGCGAGGCCGGGCCCGAGGCGGCGCTACAGCTCCTCGCGCTCCTGCAGCGCGAGGGCCGCTTCGTGGACTTCGTGCAGGAGGACATGTCGAGCTTCTCCGACGCCGAGATCGGCGGCGCCGCGCGCGTGGTCCACGACGGCTGCAAGAAGGCGCTCGACGAGCACTTCCCGATCGAGCCCGTGCGCAGCGAGGCGGAAGGCAGCGTCGTGAAGCTCGAGAAGGGCTTCGACGCCGCGAAGGTGCGCGTCACCGGCAACGTGAAAGGCGAGCCGCCGTTCCAGGGCGCGCTCGCGCACCGTGGCTGGCGTGTGACCGAGGTGAAGCTGCCCAAGATGGCCGAGGGCCACGATCCGAAGATCGTGGCGCCGGCCGAGGTGGAGCTGGCGTGACCTACGCGATCGGCATCGAGCCAGGTCGCCCCGACCGGCAAAGCCGGCTCGGGGCCCCACTCCCCTCCGTCTCGGTCGCTCCGCTCCCTCGCGGGCGGGCGAGCGCCCACCCCGCGGACGCCGCTGGGGCGCGGGACGGCCACGATTCGCGCGAAAGGCTCCGGCCGTGACCTACGCCATCGGCATCGATCTCGGGACCACGCACTCGGCCGTCGCGGCGGTGGATCTCGACCTGAGCGAGGGCGACGAGATCGCGCTCTCGGTGCTCGGCGTGCCGCAGAGCACGAGCCCCGGGCAGGTCGAGAGCAAGAAGCTCTTGCCCTCGTTCCTCTACCTGCCGAACGCCGCGGGCGGGGAGCTGCCGGCCGGATCGCTCGCGCTGCCGTGGGAGCCCTCACCGCGCTTCGCGGTCGGAGAGCTGGCACGCCTGCTCGGTCAGAAGACGCCGCTGCGGCTCGTCTCGAGCGCCAAGAGCTGGCTCGGGCACGCGGCCGTCGATCGGCGCGCGCCCATCCTGCCGCCGAAGACCGACGAGACGACCGAGCTCGAGCGGGTCTCGCCGCTCGCTGCCCAGATCGCGTACCTCTCGCATCTGCGCGCGGCGTGGGACGCGGCGAACGAGGATGCGCCGATGCAGGAGCAGGACGTGGTCCTGACCGTGCCGGCCTCGTTCGATCCCGCAGCCCGCGAGCTCACGGCCGAGGCCGCGCGCGAGGCGGGCCTCGGGCACGCGGTGCTCCTCGAAGAGCCGCAGGCCGCGCTCTACGCGTGGATCGAGCGCTCGCACGGCAAGTGGCGCGACGAGGTGAAGGTCGGCGACGTGATCCTCGTCGTGGATCTCGGCGGCGGCACCACCGACTTCTCGCTCATCGCCGTGCACGAGAAGGACGGCTCGCTCGAGCTGCGCCGCGTGGCCGTCGGCGATCACATCCTGCTCGGCGGCGACAACATGGACCTCGCGCTCGCCGCGGTGGTCAAGCAGCGCCTCGAGGGCGAGGGCAAGCTGCTCGACGCCTTCCAGAGCGCGGTGCTCGTGCACGCGTGCCGCGGCGCGAAGGAGGCGCTCCTCGCCGACGGCGCGCCCGAGAGCGTGCCCGTCGTGGTGCCGACGCGCGGCAGCAAGCTCGTGGCGGGCTCGATCCGCACCGAGGTGAGCCGCGCCGACGTGACGAAGCTGCTCGTCGACGGCTTCTTCCCCGACGTCGAGGTCACCTCTCGCCCGATCACGCGCGCACGCGCCGCGATCACCGAGCTCGGTCTGCCCTACGCGCAGGACGCGGCCGTCACGCGCCACCTCGCGGCGTTCCTCGCGCGCCAGATCCAAGCCACCGGCGATCTCGCCGGCTTCGCGAACAAGAAGGGCGCGCGCTTCCTCCATCCGACGGCCGTGCTCTTCAACGGTGGCGTCTTGCGCGCGCGCGTGATCCAGGAGCGCATCCTCGAGGTGCTCTCGCGCTGGCTGGCCGCCGACGGCGCGCCGCCCGCGCGTCTGCTCGCGGGCGCCGATCTCGATCTCGCGGTCGCGCGCGGCGCCGCCTACTACGCGTACGTGCGGCGCGGCAAGGGCGTGCGCATCCGCGGCGGCACGGCGAAGAGCTATTACGTGGGCGTCGAGAGCGCGATGCCAGCCGTGCCCGGGATGGAGCCGCCGCTCAGCGCGCTCTGCATCGCGCCCTTCGGCATGGAAGAGGGCACGGTCGCGCCGCCCGCGCGCCAGGAGCTCGGCCTCGTGGTCGGCGAGCCGGTGCAGTTCCGCTTCTTCGAGAGCGCGACGCGCCGCGACGATCAGCCGGGCACGATGCTCGATCGCATCGGCGACGATCTGAGCGAGCTGCCGCCGCTCGAGGCCACGATGCCGGCCGAGGGACGCCCCGTCGGCGACGTGGTGCCGGTGCGCCTCGGCGCGAGCGTGACGGAGGTCGGCACGCTACGGCTCGAGGCGTTCCCGCGCGAGGGCAAGGAGCGCTGGAAGGTGGAGCTCGAGGTACGGCGCGGCTGACGGGCGGTGCGTCAGGCGCGCGGATGTCGGCGCAGCGCCTCGCGCTCCTCGCCCGTGAGCACCTGCGCCTCCACGCTCGCGCGCCCGCCCGCGTCGAAGAGCGGCGAAGGTGCGCCGAGACGACCGAACGACCAGCGCGCGATCAACGCCGCCACGTGCGCGAGGCCGGAGATCGAGAGCCCGCCGGCCGGCCGCCCGCCGACGGCCTGGTGCGCATTCGTGACCAGACCGGCGCCGAAGGTGCGCGCCGCGTCGGCATCCGCGACGCTCACGAAGGTCTGGCGCGAGAGGCCCACGAACGGGACGGCCGGCAGCGTGTTGCCCATCGGGGTCTTGCAGCACGCCGTGTAGAAGCGGTGAAGCCCCTTCGGCGTCAAGCGCACGAGGCGCAGCTCGGACAGCCCGCGCTCGATCGTGAAGCGCGCCCGCGCGATCTGGACGATGTCCACGCCGCCCTGCGCGTCGAGCAGGTCCTCGCGCCCGAGCCAGTGACAGAACGCGCGACAGTCGTGGCAGTAACAGAGGGCGTGATTCGCCGTGGACGGCGAGACGAAGTGGGCCGTGCCCGACACGGCCCCGCAACGACAACGGATCTCGAGATCTCGCTCCATTCCTTCCTCACTCCAGCCCGAGCAGGGCGCGCGCGATCGACAGATAGATGAGCAGCCCCACGACGTCCGAGAGCGACGCGATGAAGGGCGTCGAGCTCACGGCCGGGTCGAGCCCCACGCGCTGGATGATCAACGGCAAGAGCGCACCGACGAGGCTCCCGACCGTGACGACGCCGACGATGCTCACCGACACGACGGCCGCGAACGAGAGCGCCTCGCCGGCGTCGGCCGTGAAGAAGGCGCGCACGAAGCCGAGCACGCCGACCACGAGGCCGAGCGCGATCCCCACGGCGAGCTCGCGCCGCAGCACGCGCAGCCAGTCACGCGGCCGCACCTCTTCGGTGGCGAGCGCGCGGATCACGAGCGATGCGCTCTGCGAGCCCGCGTTGCCTCCCGTCGAGATGATCAGCGGCAGGAACACCGCGAGCACGGCGAGCTCGTGGATCGCGCCCTCGAAGTGCTCCATCACGCTCGCGGTGAGAAATCCTCCGAGGAAGAGAACGACGAGCCAGGTCACGCGGCTGCGCCAGTAGCTCCAGAACGACGCCTGGAAATACGTGTCTTCCATGGGCGCGACGGCGCCCATCTTCTGGGCGTCCTCGGTCGCCTCTTCGATCACGACGTCGACGACGTCGTCGACGGTGACGACGCCCACCATGCGCCCCCCCGCATCGACCACCGGCATCGCGGTGAAGTCGTACTTGGCCATCGTGCGCGCGACGTCCTCGCGCCCGTCCATCACGCCGAGGCGCACGACGTTCTCGGTCATCACGTCGGCGAGCGTCTGCGCGGGCTCGGCCAGGATCAGCTCGCGCAAGGAGACGACGCCGACGAGCTTGTCGCCGTACGCGAGCGCGTAGACGTAGGACACGGTCTCGACGTTTCCGGTTTTCGACGCCTTCCGGACCTCGTCGATCGCCTGCCAGACCTTCGTCTCGGGCGGGATGCCGACGAAGGCGGTCGTCATGATCGCGCCGGCGCTGTCCTCGGGATACGCGACGAGCTCGCGCGCTTCCTCGGCCGCCTCGGGCTCGACGGTCTCGAGCTCCGCGAGCAGCTTCTCCTGCAGCGGCATCTCGAGCGACTGCAGCGCATCGGCGCGGTCGTCGGGCGCCATCTCGGCGAGCAGGGTCGCCGCCTCGACCGGCTTGAGCTTCTCGAGGGCGGCGTTCCGGAGCTCGTCGGGCAGGCGCTCCATCACGCCGGCCGAGAACTCGTCGGGCAGGGCGCGGAGCAGGGCGACGACCTCTTCCTCGGTCAGCTCCTGGCAGATCTCGGCGATGTCCTCTTCGTGCAGCTCGTCGACCGCCTCGCGCACGGCTCCCGGCTCCTCCCGGAGGACCTGCCGGAAATCGGGGCCGAAGAGGGTCGCGAGGCGCATGGCGCGCGCAGCTTAGGCCGGGTCTCGCGATCGGGGCAGGTCTCATCGTCCGATCGGCGCGGGCTTCCGATCCGGCGCCCGCCTCTGCTAGGCTGGCGAGCGGTCATGAATCGGAACCTCCTCTCCGCCGCAGGTGCCCTGATGGCCGGCGGCCTGTTCGTGTTCGTGTACGTGTACATGAACGCGTTCATGGAGACCGAGACCGGCGGCCAGCCGATCCAGGTGCTGATGGCCCTCGAGGACATCCCGCTCGGCGAGCCGGTGCGGGCCGAGTGGATCTCCTCCCGCGACCTGCCGCAGACGTACGTCGAAGACCGACATCTCCCGGTGAGCGCCATGCGCGAGCTCATCGGTCTGCCGCTCGCGCAGTCGGTCCACGCCGGCGAGTGCATCCTGCGCACCGACCTCTCGCCGCTCTCGGACGCGCGCCGCACGCTCTCGGGCAGCATCCCGACCGGCCTTCGGGCGATGACGATCCAGGCCTTCCGCACGGCGCTGTTCGGCGGTCTCTTGCGCCCCGGCGACCACGTCGACGTGATCGTGACGGTGGGAGATCCCCAGATCCTCAACATGGGCCGTACGGCCGTGATCCTCGAGAACGTGACGGTCCTCGCCGTCGGTCAGGACGTCCACGTCGACGGGCCGACGCAGCCGCAGACGGTGCAAGAGGCACAGGACCGGCAGGTGCGCATGGGCCAGGCCTCGAACGTGACGCTCGAGATCACGGTCGAGCAGAGCGCGCTGCTCGCGCAGGCGCGCAACCAGGGCTCCATCTTCCTCGCGCTCCGCAGCCCGAGCGACGAAGAGACCAACCCCACGCCCTACCCCGACGTCGGCCCGCAGGACGTGCTCGACGCCGCGCGCCGCTGGCACTTCCAGTCGACGGGGCCGCGCTCGCTCATGGTGCCGCTGCCGGTGATCGACCCGAACGCGCTGGACGGCGCGGCGGCGATCCAGCCGTAGAGGCCCGCGTCGGGCGCACGGAGATCAGAGCGCGACGCCCTCGTGCGCGAGGAGCCAGGCCTTGCGCTCGAGGCCGCCCGCGAATCCCGTCAGCGCGCCGCGCGCGCCGACGACGCGGTGACAGGGCACGAGGATCGAGAGCGGGTTGCGCGCGACGGCCGAGCCCACGGCCCGCGCCGCCCGCGGGCGCCCGAGCGCGGCGGCGATCTCGCCGTAGGTGCGCGTCTGCCCGAGCGGGATCTTCGCGAGCTGGCGCCAGACCGCCCGCTCGAGCTCGGTGCCGTGGGCGGCGAGCACCACCCGCGGCCCCTGCGAGGGATCGCGAAAATAGGCCTCGAGATCGGCTCGCGCCTGGTCGAGCGCGGGGCTCGCACCCGGCCGGCCCGAGAGGCGCGGCACCGGGCGGTGCTGCTCGAAGTAGAGGCCGACCAGCGCCTCGTGGGTGCCGAAGAGCGTGAGCGCACCGATCGGCGAGTCGAGGCGGGTCGTGACGAGCGGGCGCTCGGTCGGGGCGGAGTCGGTCCTCATCGTCGTGCTCCTTCGTCGGTCCAGAGATGCAGTGCCGCATAGGCGCGGTACGGCCGGAATGCCTCCGCGCGAGAGAGAGCGTGCTTGCCGAGGCGACGAGCGATCACGAGATCGTTGGCCGGAAACGCATCGGCGTCGCGGAGCGCACGCATCGCGATCACCTCCGCCGTGAACGGGCCGATCCCGGGAAGCTCCTCGAGCGCCGCGACGACCTCGCGGCTCGGGCGCGTGCCCGAGAGATCGATCGCGCCGCACGTGACGGCCTCCGCGAGGGCGTGGAGCGCGCGGCCGCGCGCGAGCGGCATCCCGATCACGCGCGCGAGCTCGGCGGGCGTGCGTGCGGCGATCGCGGCGGCATCGGGAAAGGCCCGGTCGAGCCCCTCGAGCCCCGTCCGCACGGATCGTCCGAGCGCCTGCGCGAGGCGGCCGCTGAGCGTGGTCGCCGCCGCGAGCGAGACCTGCTGGGCGAGCACCGAGCGCACGGCGATCTCGAACGGATCGAGCGCCCCGGGAACGCGCAGGCCAGGCCGCGCGCGCACGAGCGGCGCGAGCAGGGGATCGGTCGTGAGCGCGCTCGCGATCCGATCGGGATGCGCATCGAGGTCGAAGAGATCCCGCACCGCACGCGCGATCTTGGCGACGTGCGGCGCGAGCGAGAGCGAGAGCGAGAGGCGGAGCGCGCTCCGGCCCGGCCACGGCTGCGCGCGGATCCACCCTTCTTCCCCGTCGATGCGGATCGCCCGCTCGTAGGCGCCGCCGAGGGCGCGCTCCACGCCGGGGATCGCGCGTGGAGAGACGAACGCGAGGAGCGCCGCCCAATCGAAAGGCGCGCGATGATCGAGGCGCAGCACGAGCTCGGTCGATCGGTCGGCCCGCGCGGAGTGCTCGCGGCGGACGTCGCCCGGGCGACGCGCGAAGCGGGTGGCGAACGCAGCGTGGAATCGCCGCACGCTGCCGAAGCCCGAGCCGAGGGCGACGCGCGTGAGCGGAAGCGTGGTGTCCGTGAGGAGCTGCTTGGCGACCGCGAGTCGCCGGGTCGTCTCGAGCTCGATCGGGGTGACGCCGAGCTCCCGCTCGAGCGTCCGCCGGAGGTGACGCGAGGTCACGCCGAGGCGCCGCGCGAGCGCTTCGACGCCGCCACGCTCGAGCGCTCCCCGCTCGATCGCCGCGAGCGCCGCCGCCACGAGGCGCGAGCGCGCATCGACCGGCGCCGCGCCGGGGGCGAGCTCGGGGCGGCACCGGAAGCACGCACGAAAGCCCTCGCGCTCGGCCTCGGCGGCGAGCGCGAAGAAGCGACAGCGATCGGCACGTGGCGTCCGCGCCGGGCAGATCGGCCGGCAGTAGACGCCCGTCGTGGAGACGCCGACGAAGAAGGTCCCGTCGAAGCGCGCGTCGCGCGCGGAGAGCGCGCGGTGGCAGGCGCGGGCATCGAGGTGCGTCGTGGCGGGCGACGTCATGCACGCTCTTCGTAGCGCGCAGCGTGGAGGCGGTCTGGCCGTTTTCGGACCTGGGCGCGAGATCGCGGGCGCGGGCGTTGGTATGGTCCCGCGAATGCGCCGGCTCGCGACGATCTCGCTCGTTCTCGCCCTGCTGGCATGCGGCGAGTCGCCCAGCGAGGGCCCGATCACGCTCGACGTCGCCGCGGCGTCGAGCCTCACCGAGGTCGTGCCGCGACTCGCGCGCGAGCTCGGAGCGCCCCTCACACCGCACTTCGACGCGAGCTCGGCGCTGGCGCGAGGGATCGAGCTGGGCGGTGGCGCGGACGTCTTCCTCTCCGCCGACGAGGCGTGGGCCGATCACGTCGTCGCCGCGGGGCTCGCCGATCCCGAGGACCGCGTGGCCTTCGCCACGAACCACCTCGTCGTCGTCGTCCCGCGCGGCGACACGTCGATCCACACGCTCGCCGATCTCTCTCGCGTCGAGCACGTGGCGGTCGCGGCCGCCGAGGTGCCCGCGGGCCGCCTCGCACGCGCGGCGCTCGAGCGCGCAGGGATCCTCGCCACGATCGCGCCTCGCCTGGTCGAAGGGCCGAACGTCCGCGCGGCGCTCGCGTGGGTCACGCGCGGCGAGGCCGAGGCCGCCCTCGTCTACGCGACGGATGCGCGCGTGGAGCCCTCGGTCTCCGTCGCCTTCGAGATCTCGAGCGAGCTCGCACCGCCCGCGGTCGACGTGGCGCTGGCCCTGCACGGGCCGCATCACGAGGCCGCGCGCGCCTTCGTGCTCGGCCTGCGCAGCCCCGGGGCCCAGCGCGTGCTCGGCGAGGCCGGCTTCGGGGCGCCACCGTGAGCGAGCTGCTCTCCCCCGCGCTCCTCTCGCTCTTCGTCGCGCTCCTGGGCGCGGCACTCGGGCTGCCGATCGCCATCGCGCTCGGCCACCTTCTCGCTCACGGCCGAGGTGCCGTGCGCGTGGCGGTCTCGGCGCTGGCACTGCTCCCGCTCGCGCTCCCGCCGGTCGTCACCGGCTACCTGCTCCTGCTCCTGCTCGGCCGGCGCGGCCTGTTCGGAGGCGCGCTCGAGGCGATGGGCGTGCACGTGGTGTTCTCCACGACGGGCGCCGTGATCGCGTCGCTCGTCGTGGGGCTGCCGCTCTACGTCGTGGCGGCGCGCCGAGCGTTCGAGACGGTGGACCCCGCGCTCGTCGAGGTCGCGCGCTCGCTCGGCGCCTCGCGTTCGCGCGTGCTCTTCGACGTGGAGCTCCCGCTCGCGCGCCGGGGCCTCGCTGCCGGCGCGTTGCTCGCGTTCGCGCGCGCGCTCGGTGAATTCGGTGCGACCGTCGTGCTCGCCGGCGACGTCCCCGATCGCACGCGCACGATCCCGCTCGCGGTCTACGCCGCGCTCTCGCGGCCCGGCGGTGAGGCGCTCGCGGCGCAGCTCGCGGCCCTCAGCGTGGCCTTCTCGGTCTCCGCGCTGATCGCGCACGAGCTCTGGTCGTCGCGAGGACGGCCATGAGCATCGACCTCGACGTCACGATCGCGCTCGGCCCGCGCACGCTCCGCCCGCGCCTCCGCACGAGCGCACGGCGCGTCGCGATCGTGGGCCCTTCCGGGGTCGGCAAGACGAGCTTGCTGCGCGCGATCGTGGGCGTGCAGCCCGCCTCCGGCCCGATCGAGATCGACGGGCGGCGTCTCGATCTCCTGCCCGTCGAGCAGCGGGGTGTGGGCTGGGCGCCGCAGAGCGCGACGCTCTTTCCTCACCTCGACGTCGGCGCGAACCTCGCGTTCGCGTCGAGCGAGAAGCCGATCGATCGCATCGCCGAGCTCGTCTCCGTGACGCCGCTCCTCGCACGCGTCGTGGGGACGCTCTCGGGGGGCGAGCGCCAGCGCGTGGCGATCGGCCGCGCCCTCGCCCGCACGCCGCGCGTGCTCGTGCTCGACGAGCCGCTCTCCGCCCTCGAGCGCGCGGCCCGCGGCCCCTTGAGCGACGCGATCGAGCTCGAGCGCGCGCGCATCGACGCGACCCTGCTCTTCGCGAGCCACGACGAGCTCGACGTCTCTCGTCTCGCCGACGAGGTCTACGAGATGAGCGAGGACGGCGCGCTGCGGTCCCGCGGCTGACGACGCCTGCGCGCGATCACGCCGCGCGTGGCTTCTTCTTCGCCGCTTCGGCCTCGGCCTTCGTCGGGATGAAGGTCATGGCCCGCTCGGCGAGCGCGGTGATCGTGAGCGACGGGTTCACGCCGGGGTTCGCGCTCACGGCCGAGCCGTCGATCACGTAGAGGCCGTCGTAGCCGAACACGCGATGCTGCGCGTCGATCACGCCCTCGCTCGCGCTCGCGCCCATGCAGGCGCCGCCGAGGATGTGCGCCGTCGTCGGTGTGCCGGCGAGCGTCTCCGTCAGGATCGTCATCGCGACGCCGCCCACCTTGCGCGCGAAGCGCTGCGCGAGATCGGTCGCCTCCGCCATGAACGCCGTGGGCGCCTTCGTGCCCGGATCGAGCGCCGTGACGAGCCCTTCGCGCATGCCGGTATAGAGCGAGCGGCCGAGCTCGAGCGAGAGCGTCCCTTCGAGCGTGCGCATGTAGAGCAAGATCTGCGACTGCCGCGCGAAGTCCTTCGCTGCATAGGCCCGCATCCAGAGCCGCGGCTGCCGCAGGAAGCCGCGCACGGTGCCGCCGAGACGCACGAGCACGTTGTTCCCCGGCGCATGTGGCAGCGAGAGCAAGCTGAAGAAGCCCGAGCCCTCGCCATAGCGCACCGGCTCGATGTGGCTGTGCTCGTCCGTGTGCAGGATCGAGGTGATCGCCACGCCCTTGCTGAAGTCCTCGTCCTTGTTCGGTGAGACGATGCCGATCAGCGCCTCGTTGTTCGTGCGCACCATCTTGCCGACCTTGTCCGAGAGCTTCGGCAGGCCGCGCGCGTCGCGCTTCATCTTGAGCAGCAGCGGGATCGTCCCCATCACGCCGCCCGAGAAGATCACGCGCTCGGCGTCGATCGACTCTTCACCGCGCGCGGCGCTCTTGGTCTCGACGACGTACCCGCCGCCGTTCTTCGCGCGCACGGCGAGGACCTCCGTCTCCGGCCGCACTTCGACGCCGCGCTTCTCGGCCAGATAGAGGTAGTTGCGATCGAGCGTGTTCTTGGCGCCGATGCGGCAGCCCGTCATGCAGGCGCCACAGAAGTTGCATCCGGTGCGCCGCGGGCCCTCGCCGGCGAAGTAGGGGTCGTCGACCTCCACGTCGGGCTGACCGAAGAACACGGCCACGTCGGTCGTGTGGAATTGGTCCTCGCGACCGATGTCCTTCGCGATCTCCTTCATCACGCGATCGCCGCGCGTCAGCGTGGGATTCGGCGCCGCACCGAGCATCGTCTTGGCCGTCGCGTAGTGGCGTGCGAGCTCCTTCTTCCAGTCGGCGAGCGAGGCCCAGCTGCCGCTCGTGAAGAACGCGTCCTTCGGCAAGGGAAGCGTGTTCGCGTAGACGAGCGAGCCGCCGCCGACCCCCACGCCGTGCAGGATCGTGACGTGCTGGAAGAACGACATCTGGAAGATGCCGCGCAGCCCGAGGGCCGGCTCCCACAGCCAGCGCTTCACGTCCCAGTTCGTCTTCGGGAAGTCTTCCTTCGCGAAGCGTCGTCCCTTCTCGAGGACGAGCACGCGATAGCCCTTCTCCACGAGGCGCAGCGCCGAGACGCTGCCACCGAAGCCCGACCCGACGATCACGAAGTCCCAGCGGTCCGCCATGGGCGCAGAGGATAGCGCGCGAGCGAGATCGCGATCGCTAATGCGAGTAGGTCACGGTGAACGGGCGCGCCTGCACGATCACGGGGCGGTGCTCGGGGCCGGCGACGAGGAACTCCACGTCGACGGCGTTGCTGCCTTCGGGAAAGCGCGGCGCGAAGTGCTCGTGCAGGCGCACCAGCACCTCGGTCAGGCGCAGCACGTCGGCGTCGCTCAGGATCGGCGCGCCGCCGGTGCGCGAGCTGCGCGAGAGCACCTCGGGCTCCCGCTCGGGCAGGTAGGTCAGCACGAGGAACTGCTCGGGCACCTCGTCACTCGCCGCGCCGGTGACCGAGCCCTCCATCGTCTGCGCGTCGATCAGCACGCCTGGCCGCTGCCGATCGTAGGGGTTGGCCGTGAGCGCGACGCCGTTCGCGATCCCATCGTCGACCGAGGCCTGCACGAGCACGGCCATGGCCACGCGGCGATGGTCGATCCGGTACCACTCGCGCTCTTCGTGCGCCCCGAGGTTGAACACGCTCGCCCAGATGCGCGCGAGCGCGCTCGCGATCTCCGCGTCGCTCGGGTCGTGCGCGACGACGGCCGACGAGTAGAGGCCGGCGCCATTGAAGCCCGGAAGGTCCTCGGCGTTCGTGCTCGAGCGGAAGCGGAGGCGTCCCGGCGCGGCGAGGCGTGCGATGGAGTCGCGCACACGCGCCACGAGGGCTGGATCGACCGGCGCCGACGCGATGCGCTCGCGCAGTGCCGCGAGGCGCGTGGCACGCACACCCGCGTCGGCCTGGAACGATGCGTCCGCGAGCATCGCGTCGACCTCGGCCGTGATCCCGTTCCGCGCGAGGTGCTCGACGAAGTAGCGCAGCGGCACGACGAAGCCGGTCGGGACCTCGACGCCGGGTAGGCTCGAGGCCTCGCCGAGGTTCGCGGCCTTCGCGCCTGCGAAGTCGACGTCGTCCGCGCGCAGCTCCGAGAGCGCCATCAGGCGCGCCTCGTCCCGGTCCAGACGCGGCGAGAACGCCTCGGAGGGACGCAGGCCGGCCCAGAAGGGCTCGGCTTCGGCGCGCGTCGTCTCTTCGACGACGAGCTCGCTCTCGCCCACGAAGAGGCGCGCGAGCCGGCCCTCGAGCGCGACGAAGCGCGGGTCGGTGATCGCATCGCGCAGCGCGGCATCGGGCGTCCCCCGGTTCGCGCTGAGGAGCGCCACGTGCGCGAGCGGCGCCTGGAAGCGCGCGGTGATCATCGCGGCGCAGACGGGCACGTCGTCGGGCACCTCCTCGAGCACGAGGATCTGATCGGGCCGCACCGTGGTCGGATCGAGGCGCCCGCGCACGATGCGGACGACGCCGTAGGCCGTGCCCGTCTCGAGCGGCTCGTAGCTCCAGCCCGCGTGGAGCGCGTCGTCGCGCACGACGGGGAGGGCGCCGTCCGGCAGCGAGGCGAGCACGCGCTCGTGCTGGTCGGAGATCGGATGGAACGCGAGCGTGTCGCCGAAGAACACGCGCGCGCGCACCAGCGCGAAGCAGCGCACGAGCGACTCGGCGTCCATCGTGTCGCCCGCGAGGATCTCGAGCGCCGCGCGATCGGCGTCGCGGTAGCGCACGAGCGAGCCGAGCCAGAAGCGCCGCGTCGGCTGGCGGTACTCCGAGACGTAGAACTCCATCGGCCCGGCGATGCGGCCGCCCGCCCGGTCGAGGTGTGCGCGCGCGAAGTCGTAGTGCGAGTCGTAGCGGCTCGAGTCGAGGAAGTAGACGTGCGGCGTGCCCTCGGCGTCGCGATCGGCGAGGTCGATCACGAACTTCACCTCTTCCACGTGCGCGACCGTACGCGCTTCGAGCCGGGCGGCGAGGGCGCTCCACGCGCTCTCGTCGGCGATCGACGCGGCGTGGTCGGGGCGAGCAGAACGAGCCGTGTGCGCGCCGCAGCCGACGAGGACGACGAGCGCGGTAGCGAGCGCGAGCCGCACGCGCGGGCTCAACGCGGGACGTGCCGATCGAGGAAGCGGTACGTGTCGTTCCAACACTCGCGCGCGCGCGAGCGGAACACGAACGCGTGGAACGCGTGCACCTCGCCCGGGTAGTACTTCTCGTCCACCGTCACGTTCATCGCGCGGAGCGCGCTCGCCAGGCGCCGCGAGTCGTCGAGCAGCGGATCGGCCGTGCCGCAGGGCAGGAAGAACGGCGGGATGGGCCGGGCCGGCGTCTCGCGCCGCTCGAAGACGAGCAGCGGATCGGCGAAGTCGAGCTCGGGATGCGAGCCCGGCAGCACGTCGCGAGATCCGAGATACGCGACCTGCACCTCTTCGATGCGATCGGCCACGAAGCGCGCCATGTCGGGCCGGCGGCGCGCGAAGCGGCGGGTGTCGGAGACCTGCAGGATCGCGCACGCCGGCACGACCGCCTTCGGCGTCACGCCCGTCTCGAACACGCGGCGCGCGAAGGCCTCTTCACGCTCGAAGCAGGCCGCGACGGTGACCGACGCGGCCAGGTTCCCGCCCGCCGACTCGCCCGCGACGACGAGGCGCGAGGCGTCGGCACCATAGCGATGCGCGTTCTCGACGACCCAGCGATACGCCTCGCACACGTCCTCGACGGCCGCCGGGAAGCGGTTCGTGGGCGCGAGGCGGTAGTTGATCGAGAACACGACGAAGCGCGCGCGCGCGAGGGCGATGCCCATCACCCAGTGGGTGTCTTTCGACAAGATGTGGAAGCCGCCGCCGTGCACGTAGAGGAGCGCCGGCAGGGGCGCCTCGCGCGAGGCGCCGACGGGGCGGTAGACGTCGAGCAGATGATCGGTCGAGCCGCCCTCGCGATAGGGCACGTTCTCGATCACCTCGACGCCGTGCCGCGCCGGGCGCGCCCGAGGGTGCAGGCGCCCGAGGCCCGACATGCCCCGGAAGAACCCCTCGACGACCCGCCCACCGGCCCGACGGCTCACGCGCTCGATGATGCTCATCGCGTTTCTCCAGGATGGTACCAAGACAGGGCCCGGGACCACGTGGTAATCCGATCCGGCCATGACCCAGCGCGTCCACAACTTCAACGCCGGTCCCGCCGCACTTCCGCTTCCCGCGCTCGAGCGCGTTCAGGCCCAGCTGCTCGATTTCGAGGGCACGGGGATGAGCATCCTCGAGCACAGCCACCGCGAGCCGCCCTACGAGAAGGTGCACCGCGAGGCCATGCGCCTCTTGCGCGAGCTGCTCTCGGTGCCCGACACGCACGACATCCTGTTCATGCAGGGCGGCGCGCGCGCGCAGTTCGCGTTCGTGCCGATGAACCTGCTCCACGCCGGCAAGAGCGCCGACTACGTCGTGACGGGCACGTGGGCCAAGGGCGCCTACGAAGAGGCCGGCATCGTGGCCGCGATGCAAGGCGCGAAGGTGCGCCAGGTCGTCAGCACCGAGAAGGACGGCCGCTTCGCGCGCGTGCCCACGAAGGACGAGCTCGCCTTCGATCCGGACGCCGCGTACGTCCACATCACGAGCAACAACACGCTCTTCGGCACGCAGTGGGCGAGCTATCCGGAGACCGGCGCGGTGCCGCTCTTCGCCGACATGACGAGCGATCTCGGCTCGCGGAAGCTCGACGTCTCGAAGTTCGGCCTGATCTACGCGGGCGCGCAGAAGAACCTCGGCCCGAGCGGCGTCACGATCGTCATCGTCCGCAAGGACCTCGTGGCGAACGGCCGCAAGGACATCCCGCAGATCTTCCAGTACCGCGTGATGAGCAAGAACGAGTCGCTCTTCAACACGCCGCCGACCTTCTCGATCCACGTGATGAAGGAGACGCTCGTCGAGCTCTCGAAGAAGGGCGGCATCGAGGCGCTCGAGGCCGAGGCGAGCAAGAAGTCCTCGATGCTCTACGACCGCCTCGATGCGCGGCCCGACTTCTATCGCGGCCCGGTCGAGAAGGGCTCGCGCTCGAAGATGAACGTCGTCTTCCGCTTGCCCACCGAGGAGCTCGAGAAGAAGTTCCTCAAGGAGGCCGAGCAGAAGAAGCTCGTCGGCCTCAAGGGCCATCGCTCGGTCGGCGGCGTCCGCGCCTCGATCTACACGGCGGTGCCGATCGCCTCGGTCGAGGCCCTGGGCGCTTTCATGGACGCCTTCGCCGCCGAAAACGGCGGCTGATCACGCGACGTGGGATATCATCCCACCCGTGACGACGGGTGAGGCGACCATCTCGGGGGCGTTGATCACGCAGCACCGGGCCATTCTCGCGGAGCTCGTGGGAGAAGCGACGCTCACGCGCGCCCTCGCCAAGCTCGCACTCGCGGATCGGGAGGCGATCGTCGACGCGACGAGCGTCTCGTACATTCCGATCCGCGTCGCCGACGCGATGTACCGCGCCATCGGCACCGAGTCGGGCCGCGACTTCGTCGCGCTGCACGAGCAGGTCTCGCGCCTGGCGGTCGATCGCGCGCTGAAGACGGTGTGGCGCCTCTTGCTGCGCTTCACGAGCGACGAGGCCCTCGTCGCCCGCACGCCCGTGATCTTCGCCAAAGCATTCCCCCAGGGCACGCTCACGCCGCGCATCGTCGCGCCCGGGCGCGCCGAGATCCGCGTCACCGGATGGCCCGCGATGCCCGAGTACGCCGTACGCGGTACGCGCGTCGCGGTCGAGAGCGTGCTGCGCATCGCGGGTCGCTCGAACGTGAAGATCACGTCCGAGGCCACGCACGACGGCGTCTGTTACCACACGAGCTGGGTGCCCTAGCAAAGAGTGCTCGCCCCGGAGGTCCCGTACGGGAGCGGGCGTAGCCCGCGGACGGGAGGGGCCGGAGCGGGCGAGCCGATCTCTGCCGGAGCGGTCCGCGAGAGCGAGCCCGACGCAATGGCGAGAGGGTGTGCTCGTCGCCCCGACTACTTCAGGATCTCGCCGGCGATCTGCGAAGCGAGCTTGCCGTCGACGGTGGAGCCGTGCTTGGCCTTCAGCTCCTTCATCACGCGGCCCATGTCCTTCTTCGTCGTGGCGCCCAGCTCCTTGGCGAGCGCTTCGATCGCGGCGCGCGTCTCGGCGGCGTCGAGCGTCTTGGGCAGGTAGGGAAGGAGGATCGCGAGCTGCGCCTCTTCCTTCTCCACGAGGTCCTGGCGCCCGCCGTCCTTGAACTGCTGGATCGCGTCGCGACGGCTCTTCACGCTCTTCTGGAGCACGCCGACCATCTCGTCGTCGGTGAGCGAGTGCCCGACCGAGGTCTCCTCGAGGAGCACCTCGGCCTTCGCCTGGCGCAGCGCATCCTTGGCGACCTCGTTCTTCTCGAGCATCGCCTTCTTGATCTCGGCGTCGAGCCGCTCGCGAAGCGTGGCGCTCACGGGAAGATCCCGCGCTCGTCGTAGGCGGTCTTGAGGTTCAGGAGCGCGAGCGAGTAGGCCGCGATGCGCGGGCTGACGCCCTTGTTCTTCGCGAAGCCCATGACCTTGCGGTACTGGCGGACCATGCGCTTCTCGAGGCGCGCCTCGACCTCTTCGAGCTCCCAGAACTCGCTGCGCTTGTTCTGGATCCACTCGAAGTAGCTGACCGTGACACCGCCCGCGTTCGCGAGGATGTCGGGCACCACCGTGATGTTCTTCTTGGCGAGGATCGGCTCGGCCTCGGGGTTCGTCGGGCCGTTCGCGCCCTCGCTGATCATGCGCACGTCGAGCCACTGCGCTTCCTGCGCGCCGATCGTGTTCTCCATCGCGGCGGGGATGAAGATGTCGGCCTTCGTCTGGAAGAACTGCTCGCGCGTGATGACCTTCGCGTCCTCGTAGCCCGCGATCGAGCCCTTGGCGCGCGAGTAGTCGAAGAGGCGCATCACGTCGAGGCCGCCCTCCTTCGTGAGGTAGCCGGTGTGGTCGCCGACCGCGATCACCTTCACGCCGAGCTCGTGCAGGAACTTCGAGGCGAAGGTGCCGACGTTGCCGTAGCCCTGGATGATCGCCGTCGCGCCCTTGAGCTCGAACGAGTTCTCCTTGGCCCACTCGCGCACGCACACGACCGCGCCCTGGCCGGTGGCCTGCTCGCGGCCCTGCGAGCCGCCCGACGCGATCGTCTTGCCCGTCACGACGCCGCGCTGCGCGTTCTTCTCCGAATCGCCGATGCGATTCATGTACGTGTCCATCATCCACACCATCATCTGCGCGGTGGTGCCGACGTCGGGCGCGGGGATGTCGTACTCGGGGCCGATGTTGCTGCCGAGCGCGTGCGTGAAGCGACGCGTGATGCGCATCAGCTCGTCCTTGCTGTGCGCGCGCGGATCGACCTGCACACCGCCCTTGCCGCCGCCGAAGGGGATGTCCATCAGCGAGCACTTCCACGTCATCATCGCGGCGAGCGCCTTGACGTCGTCGAGATTGACCGACTGGTGGTAGCGGATACCGCCCTTGTACGGCCCGAGGATGTTGTTGTGCTGGATGCGATAGCCGGTGAAGAGCTTCACCGTGTTGTCGTCCAGTCGCACCGGGAAGTGAACGATGATCTCGTTCTTGGGCTGCGACAGGATCTGCGCGACGTGCGCCGGCAGATCGACCGTCTTCGCGGCCTGCTCGAGGTAGTTCTGAACGACCTTGAAGAACTCGTAGTGCGCCATGTCGCGGGGCCGTTTCCCACGTGTTTCCGACTCGCGCAACGACGCGACGCGTCGAACGAATTCGGCGAGGGAGCATGCCCGAAGAGCGCACGGCGTGCCGTCGCCGAGCGCGGCCTCAGGCGGCGAGCGACGACGAGAGATCGCCGCGCGCGCGGTCGAGCGAAGCGGCGAGGGCGAGGCCGCCGAGCGAGAGGCGCCCGGCGTGCACGAGACCGGCGGCCCCGAGACGCGAGAGCGCCGACGAGACGTCGGCCGCGCTCATGCCGAGGCGGCCGGCCACGCGATCCCGCGTGCACGGAAGGCCCGCGCGCGAGAGGTCGAAGAGGGCGAGGAGAACGGCGAAGGAACGCTCACGATTGGTCATGAGAGGACCCTAGATCGCCACCTGAACACGAGTCCAGTTTTCGACGTTCAGTGCTCGGCAAAGAGTGCCGCTTCGTTTTTCAGGGCTTTTCCAGCGCGCGGAGCAGGTCGGCAGCCGCGCGAGCGTCGAGCTCGCCACTCGCCACGCGCGCGAGCACCCGATCGAGCGTCCCGTCGTGGAGCGGCCCGCGCTGCGCCGTGCGGAAGGGCCCTTCCGAGGGAGTCGGGCCTTCGCTCGCGGCCTCGATCGGCGCCGAGAGCGGCGCCTCGTAGAAGCGCGTCGACTCGCGCACGCGCACCGAGCCGAGCTCGGCGTTCACTTCGAGCTGGGCGGCGGCGCCGGCCGTCGAGCGGGCCTCGACGCGCGAGCTACCCATCGTCGTGTGCGCGCCGATCTGCACCGGCATCCCGCGCGCCAGATCGATGCGCACCGAGCCCAGGCTCGTCGACACCGAGTGACGACCCGGCGCGAGGTGCGCGATCTCGAGACGGATCGCGCCCGCATCGGTCGTCGCTTCGATGCGCCCCGAGAGGCCGCGCCCTTCGATCTTGCCCGCGCTCGTGGTGAGCGTGAGGTCGCCGCTCACGTCCTCGAGATCGATCGCGCCCGCGTCGGCGCTGATCTCGAGGTCGACGTTCTCGAGGCGGAGGACCGAGAGACGGCCCGCGCTCGTCACGAGCTGGCCGCGCAGGCCCCGCGGCGGCACGAGCGCGACGAGGCGCACGGGCTGGTGGCGATGCCCGAAGATCATCCCGCCGACGTGGCTCGCCGTCGGATCCACCGTCACGTGGACGACGCCCGCGTCGCGCGCCACGCGGATGCTCGCCGCGTCGGCGTAGCGGCCGCGCAGCTCGATCCGCGGCGCGCCGCCGGGCTCCACGGGCCGCACCTCGATGCTCGCGAACGACGCTTCGATCTCGAGCGCGTCGCTCGGCTCGAGCGGCAAGAGCTCGGAGCGATGCGGCTCTTCCTGGGGAAACGGGCTCGAGGTCTCGTCGGTCTGCATGGCGTTCTCCTTTGGGTCGGGCGAAGCGAAGATCTCGATCGAGGTCGCGGTGGGCGCTTCGCTCAACGCGTGCGCTTCTTGCGCGTGCGGATGCGAGCCGCGGCCTCGTCGGCGCTGATCGCGCCGCGCGCGAGCGCATCGAGCACGTCGTCGGTGTCGTCGACCGCCGCGTCGTCCTTCACGCCCGGCCCGCGCGACGAGGGCGCGCCGAGCGCAGCCACGACCTGCTCGAGGCGCGAGACGACCGTGGGGTACGAGATGCCGAGCGCGGCCTCGACGTCCTTGATCTTGCCGCGGGCGTGCAGGAACACCTCGACGAAGTCGAGCTGCTCCCGGCTGAGCCGGCCCAGGCGCCCCATCGAGAAGCGGCCCTCGATCGCGGTGCCGCACCCCTCGCAGCCGAGCCGCACGATGGCGAGCGGCTGCTGGCAGACCGGGCAGGACGTCGGCGCGGAGTGCGTCGTCACCAGAGAAACATGGGATGGAGTATTGATTTTGTCAATTCGTGAATTGATTTTCTTGATGTGAGTCGTCTGTGGGGAGAATTCTCGGCCTCGTGCCATACTTCTTTCCGATGTCTCGCGGCGTGCACGTCGCCGTGGTGGTCTTCGTGTCCGCCATGGGCCTTCTCTCGCTCGGCGCGCAGAGCAGCTGCGGCGGCGTGGCTGCGCCCAAGCGCGCGGGTGAGCCGTGCACGCGCACGAGCGAGTGCGAGAGCGGCCTGTCCTGCGCGAGCGGGGTCTGCCGCGAGACCACGGACGCGAGCGCCGACGCCGCCACCGATCAGTAGCGATCGAGCGCGGCGTCGGTCGAGCGCACCGACGCCCCGATCGCTCCGCTCAGATGATCACGGACTGGCACCCGAGCTCGATCTGGATCTGTCCCGAAGAGTCCGCCTCCACGCGCGAGCACTCGTTGGGGCACAGATAGATCGTCGTCGGCGCGCTGGGATCGTCGTAGGTCCATCCGGCGCCCGACGTGCAGTCGCTCGCGCGCGGGATGATCTCTTCCACGCCGGTGCTCCCCGGCGTGTAGCGCACGTTCACGCGATCGCGGTTGAACGTCATGCCCGGCGGCGGCTCGGGGATCGCGAAGACGCAGGGGATCATCATCGGCACCGCGACCGCCGTCGTGAGCTGACTGAACACCGCGCCCCAGTCCGAAGAGCAGATGTCGATCTGCTGTCCGAGCGTGTACATCGCGAGGTCCCAGTACTCGTCGCCGTTGGCCGCTCCCTCCCCGTGCGGGCCCGTGCAGCCGGGCATCGTGAAGGGGCCGAAGCGATGGGTCGATCCCGGCGGCGAGACGATCGCGTGCGCGACGAACTCCTTGTTCAGCGCGGTCTGCATCTGCCCGAGGAATGCCGTCGCCGGCAGGTCGCTCTCGTCGTCGGTGACGAAGATGAAGTGCGTGATCGCCGGCCCCCGCAGGAACGACTGGTAGCGGGGCAGGTTGCTGAGCGCCTCGTCGAGCGGCTCGTTCGACTGCACGTCGGCGTCCACGAAGAGGAAGTGCGCGGGATCGGTGCCGAGCGGAGGCGGCACCGTGACCCAGCCGCTCTGCGTGATCACGACGACGTGGTAGTCGGGGATACCCGACGAGCTGATCGCGCTGGCGAACGCGTTCATGCCGCTCTGCACGAGCGCCGCTTCCTCGTCCATCGATCCCGAGTTGTCGATCACCCAGATGATGTCGAGCGGCGCGACGCCTTCTTCGGCGTCGTAGTGGCGTCCTTCGCACGCCATGAAGCCGCCATCGCCGAGCGGCTGCGTGCCACCGTCGGTGCCGGGAGGCACGTTCGTGTCGGTGGTGCTCGACGAGCCGTCGCGTGGTGTGGTGCCGCCATCGGTGCGCGGGCGAACGGATCCGGTCTGGCAGCTACAGCCGCCGAGCATCGCGAGCAGGCCGGAGAGGACGAGGACGGCGAGGGGGGTGCGCACGCGGGGCCTCCAGAGCAGACGAGCGCTCATGGTGCCTGGCGATCGCGGCCCTTGTCACTCGGGCGCCTGTGCGTTCCCTTCCACCGCAGGTCGTTCCGCGGAGAAAGAGGCTGCCATAGCGGCGAGACGCTACGCTCACGGGATGCTGGCGCGCGCTCTCACCGGTCCCCTCTTCTTCGTCTCGTGCTCGGTCGCGGTGGGATGCGGGGGCGGGGGTGTCTCGATCCCCGACGCGGCCGTCGTTCCCGGCGACACGGGAGCGGCGCTCGATGCGGCGGATGCGAGCGAAGCGATCGACGCCGCGCGAGGCGATGCCGGTAGCGACGGTGGTAGCGGCGGCGGCCTCGGCGGGAGCACCGGCATCCGCTTCGTCTACGTCGGTCGTCCCGTCGATCTCACGCCCGACGGAACGCTCGCGGTGATCGAGGACCCGAGCACGACGACGACCGACGCGTATTTCTATCGCGTGGACACGGGCGAGCTGCGCGTCGTGACGGGATCGGGCGATCCGACGCAGGACTTCGCGACGGGCATCTCGGCCGACGAGGCGCTCGTCGCGCTGCACGGCGTGCCGGTGCAGGCGGGCGTGTGGACGCAGGCCGGAGGCTGGGTCGATCTCCCCTCCCCGTTCACGACGGGGTGCGACGTGAACGTCGCCTCGGCGTGGGACGTGAGCTCCGACGGAACGAGCGTCGTCGGGATGGCGTGGGAGGACTGTCATCCGGCTGCGATCCGCTGGGCGCGCGCCACCGACGGAACGGCCACCGCCCATCCGCTCGATCGTCTCGGCAGTCGCCCCGCGGGCGCGGCAGGCATGCCGACCAATCGCGCTTCGGCGGTCGCCGACGACGGCTCGCTCATCGGTGGCTTCGCAGAGACCGAGATGGCCGATCGCTGGCCGGCGATCTGGCATGCCGACGGCACGGGCATGCTCTTGCCCGGGACCATGCTCGACGCGCCCGGAGAGGTGCTCGCGGTGAGCGCCGACGGATCGATGGTCGCCGGCACGTGGAACCTCGAGGCCTTCGTGTGGACCGAGGCCGGTGGTGTCGTCTCGCTCGGTGTGCTGCCCGGCTCGCTCGGCGGCGATGCGGCCTACGCGAACGCGATCGCGGCCGACGGGGCGCTGGTCTTCGGGGGCTCGGGCTCGCTCGGGGCGCTGACCGCGTTCGTGTGGACCGAAGCCGACGGGATGCGGCCGCTCGCCGACGTGGTCTCGGCCGCGGGGATCGACCTGCCGAGCGGCACGGTCTTGCAGAACGTCGTCGCCGCCTCGACCGACGGCACCGTGATCCTCGGATCGGCCGCGACCGCCTCCGGCGCGACGCAGTCGTTCGTGGCGCGCCTTCCGCTCTCGGCCTACGGCCTCTGATCTCTGATCTCGGCCGGAGTGCCCGGCGAGCCGGGCCGACACAATGGTGTCGGGTCCGCGTTGCGGACCACTCCGGCAGAGATCAGCGCACGACCGGCAGGCGCGGACGCGGACGCGGAGGCGGCACCGGCGCGGGCGGCAGGCTCGCCTCGAGCGCGTCGAGCTCCGAGACGAGCTCCTCGCCGAAGTAGTGGAGCAGCTCGGCGCGCGCGCCTCGGTAGATCGTGGGCCCCTCGTCGAGACAGACGAGCTCTTCGTCCTCGACCTCGCCCGCCGCGCGCAGCGTGCATCCCGGGGAGCCGTCGTCGGACGACTCGAACGAGAGCGGGAAGAGGCTCGACATGAGCGGCTTGACCTCGTGGTAGTCGATGCCCTTCGCGAGCGCATAGCGGTGCAGCATGCAGCCGCGGCCGCCCCACTTGCCGCGGTCGAGGAAGATGCAGCCACCATCGACGGCGCGCGTGCGCTGGTTGCCGCCGCCCGGGTAGTCGGGATCGTCGACCGTGACGCCGTCGAGCCACTCGCTCCGCGCGATCCCCGTGAAGTCCTCGATGCCCTCGGCGTGCGCCGCGAGCCGCTTCACGTTCTCGAGATCCACGTCCACGCCGAACGAGCAGCACCAGTCGCTGCAGTGCGTGCACTCGAGGCAGCTCGTGAAGTAGCGGCGCGCGAAGATGATCGGGTCGACGCGCGCGAGGACGGGCACACCGCCACGCGCGGCATACGCGCGGCTCAGGGGACGAAGCTCGGAGGGCTGGCTCATCGGGCGCGGACCATATCGGACGCGCCCCCACGACGCGAGCCGGGACGAGCGCGCGCGACCTGCTAGACCGCGGCCCGATGCGACGCTCGGCGTTCGTCTTGCGCAGCCTCGTGATCGGCCTGGTGGGGACCCTGGCCGCGATCTGGTACGTCGCGGCGCGCTTCACGATCTCCGGCGAGACGCCGCACGAAGAAGAGGCGCGCCTGGCGCACTTGCGCGGGCGCGTCTTGCGCTGGGCGATGGAGACGCTCGGCGCGACCTTCATCAAGCTCGGGCAGGTGATGAGCACGCGCCCCGATCTCTTCCAGCCGGAGATGATCGAGGAGCTCAAGAAGCTGCAGGACAAGCTCCCCGCGTTCCCCGGCGCGCGTGCGGTGATCGAGCAAGAGCTCGGCCGGCCGGTGACGGAGATCTTCGCGACCTTCGACGAGACGCCCATCGCCGCCGCCTCGGTCGCGCAGGTCCACCACGCGACCCTCGTCGATGGCACCGAGGTCGCGGTGAAGGTGCTGCGCCCCGACGTGCGCGCGCGCGCGCAGGGCGACGGAGAGATCCTCCTCTTCTACGCGCGCATGCTCATGCTCCTCGACGAGCGCGCAGCTCACGCCGAGCTCGCCGAGCACCTCGAGCACTTCATCACCGGCATCCTCGAGCAGACCGATCTGCGCATCGAGGCGGCGAACTACGAGAAGTTCCGGAAGAACTTCCGGCGGGTGAAGAAGGTGCGCTTCCCGAGGGTCTTCCCCGAGCTCTCGGGCGAGCGCGTGATGACGATGGAGTTCGTGCGCGGAGAGAAGATCCGCCCCGATCACAAGGACCGCTTCCCGGATCTGCCGGCGCGCCTGCGCGAAGCGTTCCTCAAGATGTCGTTCGAGGACGGCTTCCTCCACGCCGACCTGCATCCGGGCAACTTCGTGATCCAGGACGACGGGACGATCGCGATCTTCGACGTGGGCCTCACCAAGCAGCTGAGCGAGGAGTCGCTGGCCTACTACATCGACTTCAACCGCTGCCTCGTCATGGGCGACACGGACGACTACATGCGCCACATCCGCGAGTACCACGCGTACATGGCGGGCACGGTGGACTGGGACGAGCTCGAGGCCGACGTGCGGGCGCTGAGCGAGATGTGGCGATCGAAGAACGCGGCGGAGCTCGAGCTCGGGAGCCTCATCCAGCTGCTCTTCGACGTGGGCCGCAAGCACGGCGTCCGGCCGCGCACCGAGATGACGATGATGATGGTCGGTGTCGTGACGGCCGAAGGGATCGGCAAGTTCCTCGACCCGCACGTGAACAGCTTCCAGGAGGTCGCGAACTTCCTGATCCCGGTGCTCGCGCGCCGCGGGATGCTCACGCCCGAGCTGATGAGCGCGGCCGCCGAGGCCCAAGCTCGGCTCGGAGGAGAAGGCGCCGTCGCGGTGTGATCTCGGCCGGAGTGGTCCGCAGCGCGGACCCGACACAATTGGGTCGGCCCGGCTCGCCGGGCACTCCGGCCGAGATCAGCGCGTCGAGATCGTCGACGCGCTCGCGGCGCGCACCGAGACCCAGAGCGTGCTCCCATCGAGGTACCAGCAGGCGCCGTCGCAGCCGGACTGCACGCTCGCGGCGCTCGCGGCCATCGGCACGTCGGTGCCGTTCGTGGCGAGCGCGTGGATCGCGCTCGGCGCGATCACCGGCTCGGCGTGATCGAGGTCGATCCGCATCCGCAGATCGGTGAGCCCCGTGCCGTCGGGCGTCACCACGATCGAGAGCGGTGCGGTCTCGTGCGTCACGTGGATCGCGATCCCCTCTTCGGTCGTGATCGTGCGATCGCCGGCCGGCAGGATGCGCGCGCGCAGGTAGGGTCGCTGGCTCGGCGTCACGATCTGCGCGGTGTCGACGTCCTCTTCGGCGAGCGTGTCGAGATCCCCCGGGAGCATCGGCACGATCGCGCCGACGCGGAGGAACACGGCTGGCGTGCCGATCGGCGCGGCGACGGTGACGTCGCCCGTGGCCTCCATCCCGGTGTACCAGTGCACCCAGCGTCCCGGCGGCAGATGCACCGCGCGTGTCGTCGCGCCGGGTGTCACGACCGGCGCGACGAAGAGGTCCGGGCCGAGGAGGTACGCATCGATGTCGGCGCGGCTCGCCGCGTCGTCGGGATACGCCATCGAGGGATGCAGAACCGGCGGCGTCCCGCTCGTGTGCGCGGCGATCGCCTGGATGCGGAAGTAGGGCACGAGGTCCATGTGCGCGCGCGCGAGCGCCGCGTAGATCGAGGCCGCTTCGGCGTCGTAGGTCCACGGGTTGTGCGAGCTGCCGCCGCCACCGAGCTGCAGGAACGGAGAGAAGGCATCGTGCTCGGCCCAGCGCAGGAGCGTCTCCCGCGAGGGGCGACCGTCCGGCGTGTCCTCGGCGGTGCGGAAGCCACCGGTGTCGGCCGCGAACGACGGGAAGCCGCTCGCCGCGAGCGAGATCAGCGCCGAGACCGACGCCGGCAGGCCGCCGACGTTGGTGTCGGTCGTCACGCTCATGTCGCTGTCGAGATCGCCCGGCCAGATGACGTCGGTGACCGTCTGCCCGCCCCAGGCCTCGGCGCGCGCGAGCAAGAAGCCTCCCTCGGTCGAGCCCTCGTCGAGCGCGCGCCGGTAGGGCTCGTGATAGAGCGTCGCGTAGACGTTGTGCAGCTCGCGGTTGGAGCGCCCGTCCGAGAAGCCCCAGTGGACGTAGCCCGGCCCGATCGCGGCGATGACGTCCTCCCCGTAGTCGAGCTTGAACGCGCGCACACCGAGGCCCACGAGCGGATCGAGCTGATCCTGCCAGAAGCCGATCGCGGCCTCGCTCGTGAAGTCCATCATGCCGCCGCCGTCGCAGCAGCCGCTCGCGGAGGGCGCCGAGAGAGGCGTCGTGGAGCTGCCGTCGGTGATGAGCAGATGCTGCGCGCTCGCGTCGGTCCAGAGCTGCTCGGCGCGGTTCGCCGGCGGCATCCCTGCCTCGGGCGCGTCGAGGTAGGGCGTCGTCCACACCAGCGTGCGCAATCCCTGTGCGCGCATCCACGCGAGCATCCCCGGCGGATCCGGGAAGCGGGACGCGTCGAAGACGTGGTCGTTGTAGGAAGTCTGCCAGGGGTTGTCGATCCAGAACGCGGTGACGGGGATGTCGAGCGATCGGATCGTGGCGACGTCGCCCTCGAGCTCGGCGCGATCGGTCCACTCGTTGCGCCAGTGCTGCGGCGCGAACGACCAGCGCGGCGGCAAGATCGGCAGGCCGGTGTGGCGCGTGTAGGCCGCGACGACGTCGGCCGGGCGCGGCGCGAGATAGAAGTGCAGGTCGAGCTCGGTGCCGTCGAAGCTCGCGCGCATCTCGTCCGCGCTCGTCGCGCCCACGTCGAACGCGCCCGCCTCGCGCGTCTCGACGAACACGCCGTAGCCGTTCGAGCTCACGAGGAAGGGCACCGGAACGTGCGCCTCGTTCGTGCTGCTCTCTCTCGCGCGTGCCGTGACCGAGAGCTGCATCGGCACGCGATGCCCGCGCGCGTCCGAGCCCTCGAAGCGCTCGCCGAGGCCGTCGTAGTGGCCGTCGTCCATCGCGAGCACGAGGCGCATCATCGCCGCCTCGGTCGCCGCATCGCTCATCGCGACGTGCAGCGTGATCTCGCCCGGCCCCTCGCTCGCGAGCGTGAGTGACGCTTCGTGGCCTTCGTCGTCGCGTACGCGCGCCTCGGTGTCGCTCACGCGCTCGACGCCATGCGCGAGCGAGATCCACCGGATGCCGCGCGGCACGTCCTGCATGGGCTCGTAGAAGTCCTGGTCGCCGCGGCGCGCGGCACCGACCGCGAGCCCGAGCCCAGCGCTCGTGACGACCGTCGATCCGCTCGCGTCGACGATGCGGAAAGCCAGCGGATCGGTGTCGAGCTCGAAGCGGTAGCCGCTCGTCGGCTCGGCCAGAGCGAGCGAGAGCGGAACCGGTGCGGGCAAGTCGGCGTCCGCGCCTGCGTCGCTCGTGGCGGCGGCGTCGTTCCCCGCGTCCATCGCGAGCGAGGCGTCCGCGGGCTCCGGCGTCGGGGAGCCACAACCCATCGAGAGCAGCACGGAGAGCCATGCGAAGCGGCGCATCCCTCGAGTAGACCAGGAGGGCGCGCCGTTTCCGAGAGGCGCTGCTCACACGGCCCCTGCTTCCCCCGCGGAAATCGGTGCTCGGCCGCGAACTTGCTCCCGCGGGCCGGCCACGGATACAGTCGTCACGCGGGTGCGTTCCGTCCTGTGGACGACAGGTCGGCGTACTCGTGGAGAAGCCGTGTGGACGATAGGTGTGTGCATGTCGTCCACGGGTCCACCCCGATCCGTCCCCAGGGCAACCGTGCCCGTTCGCTTCGTGATCTCGTGGGCTTGCCGGATCCTTTCCACGATCCACAGGCCAGATGAAGAAGACGAGATCTTAGAGATCGATCCTCCCTTCCTCTACTCGGAGCCTCCATGGAGCTCGTGATCAGCAAGTCGAACTTCGCGCGCGGTCTCGAGCGGACGCACGCCGTTGCCGACCGCAAGAGCTCGATGCCGATCCTGTCGAACGTGCTCTTGACCACCGACGACACCGGCACGTTGCGTTTCGCCGCAACCGATCTCTATCTCGGCGTGACGGCGACCGCGCCGGCCGAGGTGAAGAAGGGCGGCTCGATCGCCGTCGCGGCGCGCACGCTCTTCGACATCGTGCAGCAGCTACCGCAGGGCGACGTGCACTGGACGGTGGGACCGAACCACGCCGTCGAGATCCGATGCGGCAAGATCCGCTTCCGCATCCCGGGCATGCCGGGAGACGACTTCCCGCCGCTTCCCTCGCCGGGCAACGCCGAGTTCGTCTCGCTCGACGCCGAGGTGCTCGGCGACCTCATCACGCGCACCCAGTACTCGATGTCCAACGACGACACGCGGCCGCACCTCGCCGGCGCGCTCTTCGAGGGCGAGGCGCGCACGGTGCGGATGGTGACGACCGACGGCCACCGCCTGAGCAAGTGCGACTACCGCGCGCGCGAGGGCTTGATGCTCCACTTCTCGATGCTCGTGCCCGGCAAGGGCATCGCGGAGCTCAAGCGCCTGATCGACTCCGCCAAGCGCGAGAAGGGCAAGGACGACGCGGGCCCGCCTCAGATCGCGGTCGCGAGCCACGCCGGCAACGCGTTCTTCAAGCGCGAAGGGGTCACGCTCTCGGTGAAGCTCGCCGACGAGCAGTTCCCGCAGTACGCGAAGGTCATCCCGCAGGGACAGGACAAGCGCGTCGTGGTCTCGCGCACCGGGATGATCGACGCGCTCAAGCGCATGAAGCTCGTCTCGAGCGACAAGTCCGGGGGCGTTCGACTGATGGTGTCGCCGGGCAGCCTCCGCATCGTGAGCGAGAGCCCCGACGTCGGGGAGGGCAGCGAGGAGCTCGACGTCGACTACGCCGGCCCCGCGCTCACGATCGGCTTCAACGCCGGCTACATCCTCGAGGTGCTCGGCGCGCTCACCGAGGACGAGGTCGTCTTCGAGCTCGCCGGGGAGCTCGACCCGGGCGTGATCAAGCCGGCCGGCGAAGCGACGCTCTTCGTCGGCGTGATCATGCCGATGCGCATTTGAGCGCGAGGGAACGGGCCGCGTGACGGAGGCGCTCCGCGTCCTGCGCATCGCCACGCGTGCGTTCCGCAACCTCGGGCCGCTCGATCTCACGCCGGGCCCGCGCTTCAACGTCGTCTTCGGCGACAACGGGCAGGGCAAGAGCAACTTGCTCGAGGCGATTCATCTCGCCTCCACGCTCGCGAGCTTCCGTGGTGCCGGCACGAGCGAGCTCGTGCGCCACGACGCCGAAGCGGCGGTGATCGCGCTGGAGGTCAGCGGCACGCCGCTCCCGCACGTGCTCAAGCTGAAGCTCGACCGGCAGAAGTCGCGGCAGATCGCGCTCGACGGGAAGCGCCCGCGCACGAAGCTCGCGTGGCTCGACGCCGCGCCGACGGTGCTCTTCCATCCGGGCGACCTCGTGCTCGCGCAGGGCTCGCCCGAGAGCCGGCGCTCGCTGCTCGACCGCGTCTTGAGCGAGGTCGATCCGGTCTACGCGAGCACGCTCGACGGCTACCAGCGCGCGCTCCGGAGCCGCAACCGGCTGCTCAAGGCCGAGCACGTCGATCGGCGCGCGGTGACGGCGTTCGATCCCGTGCTCGCCTCGAGCGGTGCCGTGCTCGGGCGCGCGCGCAAACGTCTCGTGGGCGAGCTCGCGCCGATCGCGGAGAAGGTCTTCGACGAGATCGTCGGCGAGGCGCTTCCGCTCGCCATCTCGTTCGCTCCGCGCGTGCCGCCGTCGGAGGAGGCGTTGCGCGAGGCGCTCGAGCGCTCGCTCGAGAAGGATCTGGCGCGCGGCTTCACCGCCGAAGGCCCGCACGCCGACGACGTGCGGCTCGAGGTCGCCCAGCGCGGCGCCAAGCACAACGCTTCGCAGGGCCAACAGCGCGCGCTCGTGCTCGCGCTGAAGGTCGCCGAGCTCGACGTGATGGCGCGCGCGAAGGGCAAGGTGCCGGTGCTCCTGCTCGACGACGTCTCGAGCGAGCTCGATCGCACGCGGAGCGCGCGCTTGTTCGCGGTGCTCTCCCGCCTGGGTGGTCAGGTGTTCCTCACGACGACCCAGCGCGAGCTGATCACCGGCTCGCTCGAGCGGGTCGACCTGCGCGTGGAGGCCGGGGCCGTCACGGTCTGCTAGGAAGCGGCCGCGCATGACGCAGGCCACGAACCGCAGGGCGTTGGTGATCGGCTCCGGGATCGGCGGGCTCTCGCTCGCCATCCGTCTCTCGTCGATGGGCTTCCGCACGACGGTGCTCGAGAAGCTCGACGGGCCGGGCGGGCGCGCCTACGTGCGCAAGCGGAACGGGTTCGTCTTCGACATGGGCCCGACCGTGCTCACGGTCCCGCACTTCCTCGAGGAGCTCTTCTCGCTCGAGGTCGGTCGCGCCTCGCTCGACGGCCCGGACTTCCCGCCGCACGTGCGCGCGGCGCAGCGCGGCTATGGCCCGGCGACGCAGCGCTACGTCGACCTCGTCCCGATCGAGCCCTTCTATCGGATCTACTTCGCCGACGGCCGCTACTTCGACTACGACGGCGACCCCGAGCGCACGCGCGCGCAGATCCGGAAGCTCGCGCCCCAGGATCTCGAGGGCTACGAGCGCTTCCACGAGGCGGCGAAGGCGATCTTCGAGCGAGGCTTCCTCGAGCTCGGCTACACGCACTTCGACTCGCCGGCGGCGATGCTCCGTGTGATGCCGGATCTCGTGCGGCTCGATGCGCTCCGGCCGCTCTTCGACTTCGTCGCGCGCTACTTCCAGTCGGACGAGATGCGCGCGGTGTTCTCGTTCGAGCCGCTCCTCATCGGGGGCAACCCGCTCGCGGTGCCGGCCATCTACACGATGATCCACTTCGTCGAGAAGACGTGGGGCGTGCACTTCGCGCGCGGCGGGACCGGCGCGCTCGTGCGCGCGATGGTGAAGAAGCTCGAGGAGCTCGGGGGCGACATCCGCTACGAGAGCGAAGTGCGCCGCATCGACGTCGAGGGCGCGCGGCCTGGTCGCCGCGTGGCGCGCGGCGTGACGCTCGCGAGCGGCGAGCGTATCGAGGCCGACCTCGTCGCCTCGAACGCCGACTACGTGCACACCTACGGCACGCTGCTCGAGAAGGACAAGCGCGTGCTGCACGCCGACACGCGCCTCGCGCTCTCGCGCGCGAGCATGTCGGTGGTGGTCGTCTACTTCGGCTTCCGGCAGGACGGATACCCGCCGCTCGACCTGCGCCACCACAACATCGTGCTCGGGCCGCGCTACGAGGAGCTCCTGCGGGACATCTTCGATCGGCGCCTCTCGCCACCGGACTTCTCGCAGTACCTGCACGTGCCGACGCTCACCGATCCGAGCCTCGCGCCGCCGGGGCACCACACGGCGTACACGCTCGTGCCGGTGCCGAACCTCGCGGGCGACATCGACTGGGATCGCGAGGGGCCGGCGATCGTGGAGCGCGCGCTCGAGGACATCGAGCGGCGAGGGCTCATCCCGGATCTGCGCGCGCGCGTCGTGGAGAAGAGCTTCGTCGACCCGCGCTACTTCGAGAAGGAGCTCCACACGCACCTCGGAAGCGGCTTCGGCCTCGAGCCGGTGCTGCGGCAGACGGCGTGGATGCGGCCGCACCTGCGGAGCGAGGACGTGGAAGGGCTCTACTGCGTCGGGCAGAGCTACCAGCCGGGCGGCGGCACGCCGAGCGTGATGATGTCGGCGAAGATGGCCGCGCGGGCGGTCGCCGACGACTACCGCGTGGCGAGGCACGTGCGCGCATGAGCGCGGGCGGGGTTGCTCCGGAGCGCGCGAGCGGGAACGGACGATGAGCGCCGAGCGCGACCTCGCGGTGTGTCGGGAGACGCTCGCGCGCGGGAGCAAGAGCTTCCACTTCGCGTGGCGCCTCTTGCCGGCGCGCCTGCGCGATCCCTTCGCCGCCTTCTACGCGTTCTGCCGCGTCACCGACGACCTCGTCGACGAGAGCGCCGACGCGGCGGCGGGCCTCGCTCGTTGCGTGGCGCGCACCGATGCGATCTTCGCAGGAAGGCCGGAGGACGACCCGGTCGATCGCGCCTTCGCGCGCATCGTCGAGCAGCACCGGCTGCCGCGCGCGCCGGTCGATGCGCTGATCGACGGCTACCGCTGGGACGTCGAGCGGCGCGTGATCGCGACGCGATCGGATCTGCTCGGCTACGCCGTGCGCGTCGCGTCGTCGGTCGGCGTGGCGACGAGCTACCTGATGGGCGTCCGCGACCGCGACACGCTCGCGCGCGCGGCGGACCTCGGCGCGGCGATGCAACTGACGAACGTGGCGCGCGACGTGGGCGAAGACGCGCGTCGCGGCCGCCTCTACCTGCCGAGCGAGTGGCTGCGCGAAGAGGGCGTGGACGTGGCCGCGCTCCTCGGGCCTTCGCCGCGGCACACCGACGCGATCGGGCGCGTCGTGCGGCGTGTCCTCGACGAGGCGGAGCCGATCTACGCGCGCGCCGAGAGCGGCATCGCGGCGCTCCCGGCCGACGCGCGCCCGGCGATCCTCGCGGCGGGCCGCATCTATCAGGAGATCGGCCAGATCGTCCGCGAGAACGGGTACGATGCGGTCACGAGCCGCGCGACGACGTCGACGGCTCGCAAGGTGCTCGTGGTCGCGCGCTCGCGGCTCGAGACGCGGCGGGCGGGCTCGCTCGCCGAGCCGGCCTTGCCCGAGGCCCTGATCCTGCTCCCCGCGTGACCGAGACATGCCCGATCTGAGCGAGAAGAAGCACGAGGTTCCGGACGACTTCGACGAGGTCGCGCCGACGTACGACTTCCTGACGGGGATGAACCCCGGCTATCACCGTCATCTGCGCATGAGCGCCGAGCGTCTCGGCCTCGCGGCGCGCGCGCCGCGCATCCTCGACCTCTGCTGCGGCACGGGCCTGTCGACCGAAGCCCTCCTCGCCGTGTACCCGCACGCGAAGGTCGTGGGGCTCGATGCGTCGCGCGGCATGCTCGCGGCGGCGAAGAAGAAGCCGGTGCTGCGTGGCGTGGAATTCGTGCACGGCAACGCGATGGATCCGCGTGCCTCGGGGATCGACGGGACCTTCGACGCGATCCTGATGGCCTACGGGATCCGCAACGTGCCCTCGATCGATCCCTGCCTCGCGGCGCTGCGCGAGCTGCTCTCGCCGGGCGCGCCGATCGCGTTCCACGAGTACTCCGTGAAGGACTCCCGCCGCGCGCGCCTGATGTGGGACGCGGTCTCGTGGGGAATCATCGTGCCGGGCGGTCTGCTGACGGCGCCCAAGAGCGGCATCTACCGGTACCTGCACGCGAGCGTTCGCGACTTCGATGGCGTGCGCGCGTTCGAGGCGCGTCTGTCTCGCGCGGGCTATGCGGACGTTCGCACGCTGCCGATGGACGGCTGGCAGCGCGGCATCCTCCACACGTTCCTCGCGCGGCGCCCCGGATGAGCGCATGACCGGCCGTGCCTCGCTTCCACCGCCTCCGCCGCCGCGCGGGACGCTGGCCGATCGGCTCGGGGCCTCGCGCCGCGAGCTGCGCGGCGCGTTCCGCGGCACGCGCGAGCGCGCCGATCAGGGCACGCGCGCCATCGTCGTGGGCGGCGGCATCGCGGGGATCTCGGCGGCGCTCGTGCTCGCCGAGCGCGGCGTGCGCGTGACGCTCGTCGAGAAGGACGCACAGCTCGGTGGGCGCCTCGCCTCGTATCCCGAGCGCTTGCCGGGCGGCGACACGTTCCAGATGGAGCGCGGCTTCTCGGCCTTCTATCGCCACTACTACAACCTCCGCGCGATCCTGCGGCGGGTCGATCCGGACCTCGCGATCCTGCGCCCGCTCGCGGGCTATCCGGTGCTCGGCCCGGACGGCGCCGAAGACAGCTTCGCGAACCTGCCGACGACGGCGCCGCTGAACCTGCTCTCGCTCCTGCGACGCACGCCCTTCGTGTCGCTGCGCGATCTGCGCAACATCGACACCGAGGCCGTGCGCGCGATGATCGGCTTCGATCCGCTGAAGTCCTACGCGCGCTTCGATGGCGAGTCCGCGGGCAGCTTCCTCGATCGACTGAACCTGCCGACGAAGGCGCGCGAGATGCTCTTCCGCGTCTTCTGCCACTCGGTGTTCCACGGCGAAGAGAGCGTGAGCGCGGCCGAGATGCTCTCGATGCTGCACTTCTATTTCCTCGGAAACCCCGAGGGAATGAGCTTCGACGTGCTCGAGGAGCCGACGGGCGACGTGCTCTTCGCGCCGCTCGCGCGGCATCTGGCGCGCCTCGGCGTCGAGCTACGCCTCGGCGAGACGGCGCTCGAGGTGACGCGTGAGCGCGGTGACCGCATCCGGGTGCGCACCACGAGCGGGTCGCTCGAGGGCGAGGGCCTCGTGCTCGCGCCGGAGGTGCGGGGCCTCAAAGCGCTCTACGACGCATCGCCGCAGCTCGCCGAGGATCCGACCTTCGCCGGCACGATGGAGGCGCTCGCGTCGTGCGCGCCTTACGTGGTCTTCCGGCTCTTCTACGGCCAGCCGACGAACGACGCGCGCGCGCCCTTCGCGTCGATCGCCGGGCACGGCGTGCTCGACTCGATCACGCTCTACGATCGCTTCGAGGGGGAGAGCCGTCGCTACGCCCTCCGCACCGGAGGCTCGGTCGTGCAGCTGCAGGCCTTCGGGCTCGACCCGGAGCGCGACGACGCCTCCATCCGCGTGGAGCTCAAGTCGACGCTCGCACGCCTGTACCCGGAGCTCGGCGGCACCGAGCCGCTCCACGAGGTGTACCTGCGCGGCGCCGACGGCCCCTCGTTCGCGCCCGGCACCGGCGCGACGCGCGCACGCGTGGCGACGCCCTACGGCAACATCGCGCTCGCGGGCGACCACGTGAAGGTCCCGTTCCCGAGCGCGCTGATGGAGCGCGCGGCGAGCAGCGGCGTGATGGCGGCCAACGCGCTCCTCGACCGCTGGGACGTGCGTGGGGAAGCGCTCTACACCATCCCGCCGCGCGGTTTCATCGCCAGTCTCGGCGCCCGTTGGCCGGCTGGCTGAACGCTTGCGCCGTCGCGTTGACAGCCCGCGCCCTCGCGCATAGAAACCCGGCCCCGATTTCCTCGTTTCCAGGTCGGGAACGCACACGAAAGGCTGGCGCATGGGTTACCTCTTCACGTCCGAGTCCGTCACCGAAGGTCATCCGGACAAGGTCTGCGATGCGATCTCGGACGCCGTCCTCGACGCGATCCTCGAGCAGGATCCGCGCGGGCGCGTCGCCTGCGAGACGATGGTGAAGACGGGCTACGCGATCATCGCCGGCGAGATCACGACGCGCGCCACGTTCGACTATCCGAAGATCGTCCGCCAGGCGATCAAGGAGATCGGCTACACGGCGGACACCGGCTTCGACTGGGAGCACTGCGCGATCCTCGCGGCCGTCGAGCAGCAGTCGCCCGACATCGCGCAGGGCGTCGACATCGAGACGAGCCTGAGCAAGGACCAGGGCGCCGGCGACCAAGGCCTGATGTTCGGCTTCGCGGTCGACGAGACCAAGGAGCTGATGCCGATGCCGATCCAGCTCGCGCATCGCCTCGCGCAGCGCCTGGCGAAGGTCCGCAAGGACGGCACGCTCGGCTGGCTCCGCCCCGACGGCAAGACCCAGGTCACGGTCGAGTACGAGAACGACAAGCCGGTGCGCCTCGACGCCATCGTGGTGAGCACGCAGCACCACCCGGACGTCAAGCAGAAGAAGATCCGCGAGGCCCTGATCGAGGAGGTCATCTACAAGGTCTGTCCGAAGGACATGATCGACAAGAAGACCGCGATCTACACGAACCCCACGGGGCGCTTCGTGATCGGCGGGCCGGTCGGTGACGCGGGCCTCACGGGCCGCAAGATCATCGTCGACACCTACGGCGGCATGGGTCGTCACGGCGGCGGCGCCTTCTCGGGCAAGGACCCGAGCAAGGTGGATCGCTCGGCGGCTTACTTCGCGCGCTACGTCGCGAAGAACGTCGTCGCGAGCGGCGTGGCGAGCAAGTGCGAGGTGCAGGTCGCGTACGCGATCGGCGTCGCCAAGCCCATGGGCGTCTACGTCTCGACGTTCGGCACGGGCAAGGTCGAGGACAGCAAGATCGCGGCGGCGGTGCAGGAGATGTTCGACTTCCGCCCGCGCGCGCTGATCGAGACGCTCGATCTGCTCCGCCCGATCTACCGCCCGACGGCGGCGTACGGCCACTTCGGCCGCAACCCGAGCAAGGAAGACGTGAAGAACGGCTTCACTTGGGAGCGCACGGATCGCGCCGAGGAGCTCCGCGACCGCCTGCTCAAGGGCAAGGCCAAGAGCGAGAGCAACGGCCACAAGAACGGCAAGAAGAAGAGCCGCGAAGAGTTCGCGGACGCCTGAGCCCGGTCGGGTCGGCGAGGAAGAGGGCGGCTCCGGCCGCCCTTTTTCGTTCCGTCAGCGAGGCGAGGGGAGGCGGATCAGGCGTGGCGCGGCGAGCGCTGCGGTGGCTGCGCGGTCGACCTTGCCCGTGGCGTTGAGCGCGAGGGCCTCGAGCCGTGCGACGGCGCGTGGCAGCTTGAAGCCCGCGAGCTCACGGCGGAGCGAAGCGACGAGCGCTTCGTCGCTCGGTGCGTCGTCGTTCACCACGAGCGCGGCTGCGACGCGCTGTCCCCACGTGGGATCTTCGACGCCGAAGACGCAGGCGGCGCGGATGCCGGGCACGCGCTCGAGCGCGTCCTCCACCTCGCGCGGGTAGACGTTCTCGCCGCCGCTCACGATCAGATCGGTGCGTCGCGCGTGGATGCGGAGCGAGCCGTCCTCCTCGAGCTCGCCGAGGTCGCCGGTGTCGTAGAAGCCCTCGGCGTCGAAGGGAGAGGGGGCGTCGAGCCAGCCGTCCATCGCCGTAGGCGCGCGCACCCGGATCGACCCCGACACCACACGCAGCGCGACGCCGGGGAGCGGCACGAGCTTTCGGGGGTCGGTGGTCGAGGTCGCGACCTGTCCGCAGGTCTCGGTGAGCCCGTACGTGGTGTGGATCGGGACGCCCTGGGCGAGCGCGCGCTCGACGAGCGCCGTCGGGCACGCGGCGCCTCCCACGAGCGCGACGCGCGTGGAGGCGGGGAGGGCGAGCCCCGCGTCGAGCAGGCGCGCGAGCGTGGTCGGGACGAGCGAGACGTGCGTCGCGCCGGCGCGCTCGGCGAGCGGAAGCCATGCGGCGGGATCGGCCGCGCCCTCGTGCACGACGAGCGTCGTCTCGTAGACGAGCGAGCGCACGACCACGCCGAGGCCGCCCACGTGCGCGAGCGGCATCGCGAGGAGCCAGCGATCGTCCTCGTGCGCGCCCAGGTGCGCCGCGCTCGCGCGAGCCGATGCCTCGAGCGCGTGCCGCGAGAGGAGCGCGAGCTTGGGAGCACCGGTGGTGCCGGAGGTGGCGACGATGGCGAGCACTCCGTCGAGCGCGGGCGGCGCGAGCGCGCGTGCAGCTCGGCGCGGCACGCCTCCATCGAGCACGAGATCGGGGCCGACGCGCTCCACGATCGCGCGCGTCTCCCGCTCGCTCCAGCGCGGATGGAGGAGCAGCACCGGAACGCCGGCGTCGATGGCTGCCAGCAGATCGAGCACGTGGTCGGCGCTCGCCCGCCCGACGAGCGCCACGCAGCGCGCGCCGACGATCGCGCGGGCGCGGATGCTCAGCTCGGCGGCGAGCGTCGCGCTCGTCCACGTGCGCTCGAGCGTGACGAGCGCCGGCGCGTCGGGCGCGCGTCGCGCGCGATCAGCCCACGACGCGAGGGGCACCGGGCGGCTCTCCGTCGAGAAGCGTGGTGACGGGCGCGCCGGTGGCCGCGAGGCGATAGCCGTCGATTCCCTCCCAGCGCGCGAGGCCGTGCACGCCGTGCGGGTCGAGGCGCCGCGCGATCTCCTCGGCCGCGCGCCGCCCGACCTCGCTCTCGAAGGCGTGCGAGACGACCGCGCGACCTCCGAGGCGACGGCACTCGGTCCCCAGCGCGAGCGCGGCCGTGGCGCCGAGGAGCATCGGCTTGAGCACGAGCGCCGCGGCACGCCCGCTCGCGATGGCGTCGAGCGCGAGGCTCGCGTCGTCGACGACCGTCTCGTCGAGCGCGAGCGGTACGGGGCTCCGCGAGATCGCGTCGGCGCTCGGGCACGGCTCTTCGATCCACTCGACCCCGGCGCGCGCGAGCGCATCCCAGGGCACCTCGCTCTCGGAGGCGAATGCGCGATTGGCGTCGACGCGCAGACGTAGGTCGGAGGAGAGCGCGCGGAGCTCGCCGAGCACGTCGGCTTCGGCGACGCTCCGCAGCTTCAGCTTGAAGGCCCGTGCGCCGCGCTCGATCGCCGCGCGCGCCACGACCACCGCACGTGCGGGCTCTTCGAGGAGCACCTGCGAGACGAGGACCGAGGAGCCGATGCGCGCCTCGAGAGACCAGCGTGCGAAGTCGAGCGAGGGGAGCGCCTCGCTCGTGCCGAGAGAGGCGGCGCCGAGCACGTCGTCGTAGCGCTCGCGCGAGCGGCCCGGCAGCGGCGAGGCCTCGCCCATGCGATCGCCTCGCCGCAGGAGCAGCCCGCGTCGCGCGCGTCCCGGATGCTCGATCGGGACGATCGTGATCGTCATGCGAGCGCGACCCCGATCGCGTAGAGCGTGCCGAACGCGAGCAAGAGACGCGCCGTGCTTCCGAGGATCTCGTTGAGCGCGGCCCCTTCGCGGTCGCGGAGCGCGCGCCACGCGGTGAGTGCGAGCGGCACGGTGAAGAGCGGCAAGAGAGGCCAGGGTGAGCCGAGCCAGGCGGCCGTCGCGACCGCGGAGGCGTAGGAGACGACGAAGAGCAGCGCCTGCTCGACGAGCCCGCCGCGCTTGCCGAGCCGCACGGCGAGCGTGCGCTTGCCGACGCGCGCATCGGTGTGCCGGTCGCGCACGTTGTTCACGACGAGGATGGCCGTCGAGAGCGCGCCGACGGGCAGCGCCGCGAGCCACGCGAGGGCGTCGATCGCGCGCGTCTCGACGAACACCGTGCCGACGACGGCGACGAAGCCGAAGAAGATCATCACGAAGACGTCGCCCAGGCCGTGATAGCCGAGCGGGTAGGGCCCGCCGGTGTAGGCGATCGCGGCGAGGATCGAGGCGACGCCGATCGCGATCACGGGCCAGCCTGCGAGCCACACGAGAATCAGGCCGAGCGCGGTCGCGATCGCGAAGCTCGCCCACATCGCTGCGCGCATCGCGCCGGCGGAGACGAGGCCCGCCGCGACGGCGCGCACCGGGCCCACGCGGTCGGGGCCGTCGGCGCCCTTCTCGGCGTCGAAGACGTCGTTGGCGTAGTTGGCGCCGATCTGGATGAAGAGCGCGCTCGTGAGCGCGACGAGCGCGACGAGGAGGTCGGCGCCTCCGCGCTGGTGCGCGACGGCGGTGCCGACGAGGACGGGCACGAGACCGGCAGGCAAGGTCTGCGGCCGCGCCGCACGGACGAGGAGCGCGGCGCTCGTCATCGGCGGCTCTCCACGTGCACGGCGCCGCCTTCGGAGATCAGCGCGGCGATCTCGCGTGGGCGCTCGAGACAAGGATCGTGGCCCGCGTCCTCGACCACGTTCACGCGCGCGCTCGGAAAGAGCGGCGCGATCGCGCGCGCGATGCCCATGAACTTCGGATCGAGCGCGCCGACGACGAGGGCGACGGGCACCGAGAGCTCGGAGAGGCGCGGGGTCACGAGCGGCATGCGGCCCGGCGAGAGGATCTCGAGCGCGTGCGCGACGACGGGCTCGCGATGCGAGAGCCGCCGCGCTCGGTGACGCGCCCGCACCTGGGGCGGCAGCCGGTCCTGCGTCGCGAAGAGCGGCAGCGCCTCCCAGCGGCGCACGAAGGCGGGCAGACCCTCGGCGCGCAGCTCCGCGGCCAGGCGCTCGTCGGCGAGCGCGCGCTCGCGGCGCTCGCCTTCGTCGTGCAGGCCCGCGTGGCCGCTCACGAGCGTGAGGCGGGAGACGAGGTGTGGATGGCGCAGCGCGAGCACGAGGGCCACGCGCGCGCCCATCGAGTAGCCCACGAGGTGCGCGCGCGACACGCCGTCTTCGTCGAGCGCGCGCGCGAGCCGGTCGACCTCGTCCTCGAACGTCTTCGGGGCCCCGTCGAGCGACCACGCGTGCGGGCCGTGCCCGAAGAGCGCGGGGCGCACGATCCGCTGCCCGTCGGCGAGACCCGTCTGCACCTCGTTCCAGCTCTCGGGCAGGCCCAGGAACCCGTGCAGGAAGACGTACGTCATGCGCCGATCTCCGCGAGAGAGTCCGCGATCGCGCTCGAGAGCGCGCGGAACGATCGGGTCGCGTCGTCGGGGTCGACGATCGCCCGCACGACGTGAACGCCGCGCCCGGCGATGGCACCCGCGACGGCCGCACGCGTCTCGCTCGCACGCCGGGTCTCGGTGCAGGCCACGCCCATCGCGCGCACGATGGACGCGAGGTCGATCTCGTGCGGCGTCGTGAAGAGGGGCATCGCCTCGCGCCCGCTCGGCGTGCCGGCGATCGGAAGCGTCTCGAAGATCCGACCGCCGCCGTTGTCGATCACGACGACGACGAGCGGTTGGCGCACGGCGCGCGCACTGACGAGCGCATTCAGGTCGTGGACGAACGAGACGTCTCCGACGATCGCGACCACCGGCCGCTCGGAGGTGATGGCGGCTCCGAGCGCGCCCGAGACCAGGCCGTCGATGCCGTTCGCGCCGCGTTGCGAGAGCACGGTTCGCGCCGCGCCGCCGCCGCGCACGAACCGATCGATCGTGCGGATCGGCAGGCTGTTGCCGACGACGAGGAGCGCTCCTTCCGAGCCCTCGAGCGCCGCGCGGACGCACGCGCCCTCTCCCTCGTCGCGGGCGACGATGCGCTCCACCTCGCGCCACGCCAGCTCCTCGGCGCGCGCGAGCTTCGCGAGCCAGGCCTCGTCGCGCGCGAACGACGCGAGGCGCGAGACCGCGAGCTCCATCGTCGGGCCCGCCGGCGCGCACGAGATCGCCTCCGCGTTCCCGATCGGATCGTAGGCGCCGCCGGCATCGAGCACGAAGCGCCGCGCGCCCGTGAGCGCGCGCTCGAGCGTGGGTGCGGTCGGCAGGCCTCCGATCTGCACGATCAGATCCGGCATCGCTTCGCGCAGGAAGGGCGCGCTCGCGAGGATCGTCTCGTACGCGTCGAGGAATGCGCCCGTCCGCGGTCCGAAGCGCAGCTGGCTCGTGGCCTCGGCGGCCACGGGAGCCCTCGCGCGCGCACAGGCCTCGAGCAGCACGAAGCGATCGCTCTCCTCGCGGCGTGGGCCCGCGATCACGAGCGGTCGCTTCGCTTCGGCGAGCGCGGCCGCGAGCGCGCGTGCGGTCTCGACGTCGGCGCCGACGGTGGCGTGGCCGATCCGAGTCGTGCCGCGTGCGACGAGCGTCTCGGCGGCGTCGGCGAGCGCTCGCTCGTCCGCGCTCGGCTCCACCGGCTCGAGAGGCTTGTCGGCGCGCAGGTTCACGTGCACGGGCCCCGGCGCGCTTCCGCCGGTCGCCGCCACGGCCTGCGCGATCGATCGTGACACGCCGACGAGCGCGCCCTGATCCGCGCGTGGATCCCCGAGGTCTTCGAAGTGCCGCACCCAGCTGCCGAAGAGCTTCGTCTGGTCGATCGTCTGCGCGGCGCCGGCGTGTGTCAGAGCGAGCGGGCGATCGGCCGAGAGCAAGAGGAGCGGCACCTGCGCGAGCGAGGCCTCGATGACGGCGGGCAGCCAGTGGGCCGGCGCGGTCCCCGAGGTCGCGAGCACGGCGGTCGGACGCCGTGACGCGCGCGCCATCCCGAGCGCCACGAACGCGGCCGAGCGCTCGTCGATCACGCTCACGAGCTCGAGCTCCGGGCGCGCGCGCAGCGCGAGCACGAAGGGCGTCGAGCGCGAGCCGGGGCTCACGACCACTTCCCGCACGCCGGCGGAGACGAGGCTGCTCGCGACGAGGCGCGACCAGATCGTCAGCAGGCTGCGCGGGCTCTCGATCATGCGGGCACTCCGAGGGCGGAGAGCATCGGCGCGAGCTTCAGCGCGGTCTCGGCGTACTCGGCGTCCGGATCGGAGGCCGACACGACGCCGCAGCCCGCGTAGGCGTACGCGCGCGCGCCGACGAGCAGCGCCGAGCGGAGCGCGACGTGCACCTCGGCGTTGCCGTGCGCGTCGATCCAGCCGACGGGCCCGGCGTACCAGCCGCGATCGGGCTCGTGGTCGGCGATCCAACGCAGCGCCGTGGCGCGCGGCGCGCCGCCGACGGCCGCCGTCGGATGCAGGGCCTCGAGCAGCTCGAAGGCGCTCGTGTCGCGCACCATCCGCGCCTCGATCGGCGTGACGAGGTGCGCGATGGCGCCGATCGTCCGCAGGCCGCGCGTGCCGATCGAGACCTCGCCGCGCATTCCCGAGAGCACGGCGGCGATGCCGTCCACCACGACCTGGTGCTCGTGCACGTCCTTGATGCTCGCGAGGAGCGCGTGCGCCGCCGGATCTCGCTCGAGGGAAGCCGTTCCGGCGACGGCCTCGGTGTGCACGAGACGGCCGCGCTTGCGGAAGAGGCGCTCGGGCGTGGCGCCGACGAACGCGACGCCACGACGACGGATGCAGAAGTGCGTCGCGCCGGGCCGCTCGAGACGGCGCAGCAGCGCGGCGGGATCGATCGCGCGGGAGGCGAGCACGAGCGAGCGGCGAGCGACGACGATCTTCTCGGCCTCGCCCGCGTCGATGCGCCGTTTCACGTCGTCGATCGATCGGCGCCAGCGCTCGGGATCCACGTGGCGCGCCTGCGCGCGGAGGGGCTCGCCGAGCGATCGCGAGGGCGCCGAGAGGCCCTCCCAGAGCGCGTCGAGCTCGGCGAGCGCGAGCGCCGCCCCGCTGGGCTCGTCCTGATCGACGACGAGCGTGAGCGTGGCCGCGCCGTTCTCGACGCGATGCGCCCAGCGCGGAAGGACGAGCAGGCCGTCCCCGAGCGTGGTCCAGGGATCGCGCGCGCGACCGGGCGCGAACGAGAGACCGAAGGCCCACGTGGGTCGGGCATCGCCCGCCCGCTCGTGCGCCACCAAACCGAGCGCATCGCGGGCCGTCTCGTACGCGCGTCGCGCGTCGTGGCATCGCTCGGGCCCCTCGAGCTTCGTGAGGCGCGTCGCCCCGAGCGCAGTCCACGCGCGCTTGTCGTCGTGCAGATGCACGGCATCGCCGCGGCGCAGACCATCGAGCAGCGCGAGCGGACGCCCGATCGGCGCCGGGATGGTGATCGCGAGCGGGCCCCGTCGGGGCGCCGAGAGCGCCGATGCGAGGAATGCCCGCACCTCGGACCGCTCGACGGGCCGCTCGCTGACGACCGCAGTGGGCAGCGCGCTCATGCGACGCCCACGTAGAGCGTGGCGGCGCCGAACGTCATCGGCTCCCACTCGACGCGCGCGAAGCCGCTCTCGCGCAGGATCGCCGCGAACGCGTCCGGCGGCGGGAACTTCGCGATCGAGCGCTGGAGGTAGTCGTACTCCGGCGCGCCCGAGATCATCGCGCCGATCGTCGGCACGACGTGGTGGACGTGCCAGCGCGCGAGCGGGCCGAGAATGCCCTCGGGCTCGGCGAGCTCGAGCACCGCGAGGCGCGCGCCGTCGCGCAGCACGCGGCGCATCTCGCGGAGCGCGAGCGGCCGGTCGGGCACGTTGCGGATCCCGAACGCGATCGTCGCGCCGTCGAAGTGCGCCGCCTCGAAGGGCAGGGCCTGGCCGTCGCCGGTGACGAGCGAGACGCGCTCTGCGAGCCCGGCGGCGGCGACCTTCCGCTTACCGATCTCGAGCATGCCGCTCGAGGGATCGAGGCCGACGACCTCCGCGTCGGGATGCGCGGCGGCGATCGCGATCGCGAGATCGGCGGTGCCCGTGGCGACGTCGAGCACGCGCGCGCCGGCGCGGAGCTGCAGCGCGCGCACGGCACGTGTGCGCCAGCTGCGATCGAGCCCGAGCGAGATGACGCGATTGACGAGGTCGTATCGATCGGCGATGCGATCGAACATCTCGCCCGATCCGCCGCGAACGTCGGTCGTGGCCATGGTCAGACCTCCCGCTGGGTCATCGCGTGCGCGATGCCGATGAGGGCCATGCGGGCGGGCGAGACCGGGAAGGGCTCGAGCAAGTCGAGCGCGCGCGCGACGTGCTCGTCGGCGAAGCGCCGCGCCTGCTCGACGGCGCCCGAGGCCGCGATGCGCTTGGCGAGCTGCGCGCCCGTCGTGTCGTCGAGGCCGCCTTCGGCCGCGGCCCGGAGGCTCGCCTCGATCGAGGGATCGTTGCGGAGCGCGAGGACGATCGGGAGCGAGCCCTTGCCTTCGCGGAGGTCGGCGAACGGAGCCTTGCCGGTCGCCGCCGGATCCCCGACGAGATCGAGCACGTCGTCGATGGCCTGGAACGCGATGCCGACGTGCTCACCGAACTTCTCGAGCGACTGGCTGTCGGGGATCGAGAGCGCGCCCGCGCGCGCGCCTGCGTACATGGCCCAGCGGAAGAGCGCAGCCGTCTTGCCTGCGGCGACGGCGGTCCAGTCCTCGAGCGAGGCCTCGAGGCGCCCGCGGCGCTCGAGCTGCTTGGACTCCGCGACGATCATCTCGTCGATCACGTCGAAGAGGCGCTCGAGCACGTCGGGGGGCGCCGCGCGGCGGACGCGACGGAGCGCGTCGATGAGGAGCCAATCGCCCGCGAAGATGCTGATCGCGTTGCCGTAGACGACGCGCGCGGTGGGCGCGCCGCGGCGAGAGACGCCGAGGTCGACGACGTCGTCGTGCAGGAGCGTCGCGTTGTGCACGAGCTCCGCCGAGACGGCGAGATCGAGCGCCCGCGCGTCGAACCCCGTGCCGAGCTTGGAGGCGAGCGCGACGCACATCGGGCGCAAGCGCTTGCCGCCGCGCGCCAGGAGCTGTCCCGCGCCGAGATGGATCGCGCGTTCCTGCTGCGGGATCTGGAGCGCAGCCTCCACGGCGGCGAGGTCCTCGCCGAGCAGAGGCCGCACGAGGTCGATTCGCTCGGCGACGTGGAGGTCTCGCGCTCGAGACATCGTCCCGAGCCGATCGATGACGCCGGATCCACCGAACATAGGGCCGCCTTCCGCGTGTGTGATCGTTCAATAGATTTTGAACGATGTGCGGAGGCGGTCAAGCATCATCGGGGGAACGGTCTCAGTCGGGGTCCGGCTCGTCCTCATCCTGGGTCGACGGGGCCGTGCCGCGATCACGCGGGAGACGACCGCCACAGAGCTCGTCGTGCTCCGCGCACGCGAAGCGCACGTGCATGTGGTCCCGGTGTCCGTGTGCATGCCGGATCACGCCGACGTGGCGCTCGGCCTCGCTCGGCCACTGGAACCAGCGCGCGAGCTCCTCTTGGGTCGCTCCGGCGGCGCGTGCGGCGCGATACAGCGGTTCCTGCAGGGAGTGATCGATGAAGACGTACTCGACGAGGTCGGCGCGCAGCCACGTCTCGAGCACCGCCCATTGCCGAGCGGCGTCGAGCTGCTCGGGCGTGACGCGCCCGTGGGTGCACGCGCGCGCACATCGGGTTCGGAAGTAGGCGACGTCGATGTCGCGTCCGCTTTGGTGGCTGTGGTGACCGCGGAGCGGGCCGCCGTGCTCGATCGAGGCGTCGCGGATCTCGATGCGAGGCGAGCCCGGATAGCGCTCGAACGCGGCGCGATACCCGCGCTCGAGGGCGACGGCGGCGTCGCGCGTCAGATACGCGCGCGCGCGGTCGTGGACTTCCCAGTACGGGCCCGTGCGGAGCTGCTGGCCGTTCTCCAGGCGGCCGTGGCTCGGGCGCCCGATGGAGGACGAAGGCGGGATGTGGGGCCAGGCGTAGATGACGAGCGTCGTGTCGGCCCGAAGACGGCGCGGGTCGCCGAGCCCGTTCCAGCGCGAGATGTCGGTGGCGCTCACGCCGTATCTGCGCGCGAGCCGAAGCAGCGTGTCGCCGCGGGAGACGCGATGCTCGACGCGCTCGCCCCAGCCGACGGCGAGCTCGGAGCCGGCGCTGAGCTGGGCGAGATCGGTGTCGCGATTCAGCTCGGCGAGGTCGTCGAGCGTGACGTGGAAGCGAGACGCGATGGCGACGACGGTCTCGCCTTCTGCCATCACGCAGGGTACCCGGACGAGCTGCGCCGAGACCGAGGCAGGCAGACCCAGGGTCAAGAAGAGGGACGAGGCGAGCAGGATCGCGCGCATGGCGCGAACCTAGAAGCGAGTCTCGGGAACCACCAAGAAACCGGAAGGCGCGTCGCCGCGATGGCTCAGGGTACGACGGGCACCGCGGCGCAGGACGTATCGCTCGCGGGCGGGTCGGCGCAGAAGATCAGCTCGGGCGCCAGACGGTGGCGGCCCGTGCGGCCGACGAGGATCAACGTGTAGCCGTTGTTGGCGGCGGGCGTGAAGCGCGCGATGCCGAGCGGGCGACCGTGGCAGGGCGTGCTGTGCTGGGTGCGCAGTTGGAGCGCGAGCTCGCTGCCGCCACCGACCTCGAGGTAGCCCGTGGAGGGAACCGCCGCGCCCTGCTGTGCACCCGGGAGCAGCGGGATCCCGTCGGCCCGAGGCCCCTCGCCCGGCTGGCAGACGTCGACCCCGGCTTGGCCGACCATCGCGTGGACGAAGCGGATCTGCGCCGCGCCCTCGGTGGGGCCCTCGGTGTGGTCGGGGAGAAGCAGGAGGGCCACGGGGAAGTCGGAGGTCGAGTACGCGACGAGCGTGGAGGGACCCTCGGGGAAGGTGAGGGTGGCGCCGATGAGCTCCGCGTCGCTCGCCCGGGCGGAGACGCTGTGCTCGCCGCTCGTGATGGCGAGGTACGGCGCGGCGAACTCGTAGCGCGTGGCCGCGCTCGCGTCCGCGCCGTCGAAGACGAGAGAGACCGACTGCTCGCTCGCCTCGACGGCCGCGTGGATCAACCGCGCTTGGTTCGCGGGCTGCGGCGGGGGAGGCGCCGGCTCGGTCTCGCTGGCGTCGGCTTCCCTGCCCGAGGTCGCCTCGGTGTCCGGCGTTTCCGTCTGGGTCTCGTGCGAGCCGCCGCACCCGAGAAGAGACACCGCCAGAAGAAGCGAGAGTCGACGCAGCATGTCCGTTTCGACGTACCGAATGTCGCTTCGCCTTTCAACGGCCAAATCGCGTGGCTCTGCGCGAGGGGGCGGCCTAAGAACCTCGCGCATGACGCCGGATCGTCGCGAGGCCATCGACCGGATGTTCCGCGCGCGCCTGTCGTGGACGCTGCTCGGCGGGGCAGGGCTCGTGGGTCTCACCCAGGACCTCGGGGTCGCCTGGCGGGGGCTCTTTCTCGCGGCGATGATCGCGGCGTTCGGGTGGCTCAACGACCCGCTCGTGCGTTGGACGTGGCGCGCACGGCGCGACGGGGACCCGAGGTGGCAGCCGATGGCGATCGGGATCGTGCTCCGCGTCGTGGCGCTGGGGGCAGTCCTGGCGGTCAGCTGGTGAGCGCTCGAACGAGGGCCTCACACAGGCCTTCGATCTGGGCTTCGGTGTGCATCGCGGTGGGCGTGATGCGGAGACGCGACGTGCCGGCCGGAACGGTGGGTGGGCGCATCGCTGGGACGAGATAACCCTGCTCCAGAAGCGCTTCCGCGACTCTCATCGCGCGCTCGGGCTCGCCCAGGACCACGGAGACGATGATCGCCGGGGGGCCCCCGAGGAGCGTGGCCCCCGCCTCGCGGGCCGCGTCCCGGAGGCGGCGTGAGTGGGCGGCGAGGCGCACCCGTTCGGGCTCGGCGGCCCGCACGAGATCGACGGCCGTGGGGAGGGCATGGGCGATCGCGGGGAGGATCGCCGTCGAGAACACGAAGGGTCGGGCCACGTTGTCCAGTGCGCGCCCGAGCGTGGCCGAGCCGGCAACGAAGCCTCCCGCGAGGCCCAGCGACTTCCCCAGGCCCCCGACCACGATGTCGGCTCGGACGTCGGACGCGGCGGCGGCGCCTCGGCCCTCGGTTCCGACGACGCCGAGGGCGTGCGCCTCGTCCACGACGAGCGCCGCCCCGTGCGCCGCGGTGAGCGTCCGGAGTCCGTGGAGATCGGCGGCGTCGCCGTCCATCGAGAACAGGGACTCGGTCACCACGACCGCCATCCGCGCATCGGAGGCGTGGGTGCGGAGAAGGTCCTCGAGGGCGCCGCGCTGTGCGTGCGGATAGACCACCACGCGGGCTCGGCTCAGGCGGCAGCCGTCGACGATGCTCGCGTGGTTCAGGGCGTCGCTGAACAGGACGTCCTCGGGGCCCCAGAGGCTGCCGAGGACGGCGAGGTTGGCGGCATAGGCCGACGAGAAGAGGCGGGCGTCCTCCAGCCCCAACCAGCGTGCCAGGCCGCGTTCGGCCTCGCGATGGGCCGTGCGGGTCCCCGCGACGACCCGACTGGAGCCCGCACCCGCCTGTCGTCCGGCCCCTTCCGCGAGGGACGCGGCCAGTTGCGGGTGCCGGCCGAGGCCGAGGTAGTCGTTCGACGCGAACGAGAGCACCCGGCGCCCATCTAGCTCAACGTAACCATCAGGGAGCGGATCGACGGCTCGGGGAGACCTCAGCAGCCCCTTCGCGGCGCGCTGGTCGAGGAGGCTCGCGAGGTACCCGTCCAACTTCACGCGGGGCTAGCTAGCGCGCTTTTCGCTTCGGCGCCGTTTCACGGGAAACGGTCGCCGGGCCCATTTCACGTGAAACACCAGCGGCCCCCCCGTTGCGTTGGCTCACCCGGCCGGAAAGACCGTCCGCCCTCCCGTCCTTGATGGCGCAATTCCCGCGTGGTAGCCCGCGTCGTGACTTCGAATGGCGCTCCGACGCTTCCGGTCCCCGGCCACGTCGCGATCATCATGGACGGGAACGGGCGCTGGGCCGAGCGCCGCGGCCTTCCTCGTCCGCTCGGGCATCGCGAAGGGAGCGAAGCCGTCCGCCGAACGACCCGAGCCTGCCGTCGCGCGGGCGTCCGTGCGCTCACCCTCTTCGCGTTCAGCGAGCAGAACTGGGAGCGGAGTCGGCTCGAGGTCGACGCGCTCATGGCGCTGCTCTGCGAGTTCCTCCTCTCCGAGCGCGAGGAGCTGATCCGCAATGGGATCACCCTTCGCTCCGCGGGTCGGATCCATCGCCTCCCCGCGTCGGTGCGCTCGGTGCTCACCGAGATCGAGCGCGACACGGCGCACCTCTCGGACATGACCCTGACGCTCGCGCTCTCCTACGGCGGCCGCGAAGAGATCGTCGACGCTGCCCGTGCGCTCGCCGAGCAGGCGCGGGCGGGAGAGCTGGATCCGGCCTCCATCGACGAGTCGATGTTCCGGGCCGCACTTCCGTCTCTCCGTGTGGGAGACGTCGATCTTCTCATCCGCACCGGCGGCGAGCAGCGGATCTCGAACTTCCTCCTCTTCGGCGCGGCGTACGCCGAGCTCTTCTTCTCCCCGAGCTTGTGGCCTGATTTCGGAGAGTCGGACCTCGAGGCGGCGTTCGCGGCCTTCCGCGCCCGCGATCGTCGATTCGGTCGGGCGACGCCCGCCATCCCGCTCGAGAGCGGCGGCAACGAGTCGTCCGAGCCCTACGTTCATGTCTGAGAAGCAGGAGTCGCCGCCGTCTGCAGGCGCCCCCGCCGCGCCGAGCTCGTTCGTCCGGAATACGCTGACCCGGCTCGCGACGGCGGTCGTCGGAATCCCGATCCTGCTCTACTTCATGTTCTGGGCCCCCGAGTGGGCGTTCCAGGGTCTCGTGCTGCTGGCCATCGCGCGCGCCGCCCACGAGCTGATGAGCATGACGATGCAGGGGGCCCGCGAGGCCTACGTCGCCGGATGCGTCTCCACCGTCCAGCTCGCGGCCGTCCTCGCGCTCACTTCGGACCGCCGCTCGCTCCTGCTCTCGGTGCTCGCCGTGGTCGTCCTCGGCTTGCTCGTCCCGCTCGCGCGGCCCGAGCCCCTCGATCGCGCGGGCCTACGGCTGGCGTGGCTCCTGGGCGGTCCGCTCTACGTCGGCGGGCTCTTCGCGTCCCTGGCGCGGATCCACCAGTTCGAGCACGGCGGCGCGTGGGTGTTGCTCGCGATGTGGATCGCCTGGGCGAGCGACACGGGCGCCTACTTCGCCGGTCGCTTCTTCGGCAAGCACAAGCTCGCGCCACGCGTGTCGCCTGCGAAAACCGTCGAAGGCGCGCTCGGCGGCCTGGTCGCCAGCCTCACGGGCGCCTTCGCCGCGCACTTCTGGTTCCTGCCCACGCTACCCCTCGTCGACGCGCTCGTGCTCGTGGCGATCGCCAACGTGCTCGGCCAGTCCGGCGATCTCGTGGAGTCGCTCGTGAAGCGCTCGACCGGTGTGAAGGACTCGGGGAACATCCTTCCCGGCCACGGGGGCATGCTCGACCGCGTCGACGCGCTGATGTTCACGTCGACGTCGTGTTGGGTCTACCTCGAGCTCTTCGGGGGCTGAGACGCCCGCGGGCGGGCCGCCTCAGAAGCGTCCGACCGCCCAGAGGCCGCCACCCTGGGGCACCAGGACGGGCACCAGGGCGACCGACTCGCCCTCCTGCGGGGCGTTCGTCTGGTCGAGGATGAACAGCGTCACGGTGGCGGCTGCGCCGAGAATCGACGCCACCAGCATCACGTCCGTGACCGCCGCGAGCGTGCGCGCCAGCGAGGCCTGGGACTCGCCGTCCGCGCGCGCCTCGGCCACGAGCGATGCGCTCGAGCCCGGATCGTTCGCGATCGAGACGTCGTTGTTGAACCGATCGTTCGCCTGCAGCGCCAGCGGTCCCGTGATCAGCGCCGTGATCAGCACCGCGCCGGTGAGGCTCGCGGCGAGGATCGTGGGCCACGAGATCTGGAGCCCGCCGCCGCCACCCGACGACTCCGCGGGCTCGGTGCTCGCCACGGCCTCCGACGGAACCGTGGTCGTGGTCGTCGCGGTCGTCTCCGCCGGCGGGGTCTCCGCCGGGGTCGTCGTCTCCGTCGTCGCGACGGTCGTCGTGGTGGTTTCGGTCGGCGCAGTCGTCGTCGCGACGGCCTCGGCGCGCGAGAGACGGATCGCGACCCGCGCGTCCCCACCCCCCGCGACCTCCACCGTCTGTGTCTCGGTGCGATAGCCATCCAAGCGAATCTCGATCTGGTGGCGACCCTGGACCACTCGCACGGGCTCGCTCACGGGGGCGCGGCGCTGGTCCGTGCCGTCGATCGTGATGGTCGCCCCGTCCGGGCTGACCTGGAACGTGAGCGTGCCGATGCGGCTTCGGAGCTCGCGGATCGTCGTCTCGATCTCACGACGCTGTGCGGCCGTCGGATGATCGGCTTCCGCCAGGTAGTGCTCGAAGTGGAAGAGCGCCTCGACGGGTCGGTCGAGCTGTTGGTAGCAGTTCGCGATGTTCAGCCGCACGCTCGCATGCGGCGCGAGGCGATAGGCCTCTTGGAACGCGTCGAGAGCGCGCTGGTAGTCGGCGCTCTGGAAGAACGCCACGCCTTGGTTGAACTCCTCGCGTGCGCGCGCGGTGTCGTCCTGCGCGGCTCCGGGCGAGACCCCAGCGAGCTGCACCGTGAGGACTGCGCAGGCCAAGACAAGAACGCGTGCGATCGACATGAGCCCTCCGACGCGAAGCGTGGAAAGGCTGAGCCTACGAATTTCGCGCGCGCCCCGTCAATGCACGCCGGCGCATGAGCGCACCCAGCAGGAGCGCGACGCACGCGGTGAGCACTCCGCGCGAGCGGCTCGCGACGTGGCAGCCGCAGCTCGCTGCGCGCGGAGGCGTGCTCGCGCCGCCATCCATCGCGGCGCTCGCGTCCTGCTCCACGCCCGCATCGATGCATCCGGCCGCCGAAGCGTCCGGATCGGCGGGCAGCGCATCCGGCGCCGACGCGAGCCCGAGATCGAACTGCACGTCGGGCCAATACGAGGGGCAGACGAGACCCACTTCGGTGCACATCGGACAGCCGACGTCGTTCGTCGCGTCCTCGAAATGCCAGAGCGGCACCACGGTGTCTCCGAGATCGTCGGATCGACCGAGCGCGAAGGTTCCGACCACGTCGTCGGTGCAGATCCAGAGCTCGCCCGGCCGGTAAGAGAGGCAGCGAATACGAAGCGCAGAATCCACGGTATCAAACGTAAGACCGCGGTCACTCGAGCGATAGAAGCCTCCGTACCAGCTCCCGGTCCAGACGTGGCCCGCGTCGTCGGTCGCGAGGCCCGTGATCTCGGGCATCCGCGCGACCTCGGTGAACGACACGCCGCCGTCCTCGGAGCGCAGCAGGCGCTCTTCCATCATGTCGGTGATGCGGCGCACCGTTCGCGCATAGACGATGTCGGCGCTGGTCGGGTCGACGCCGAGCACGTGCACGTTGCGCTCGCCGTAGTCGGTTCGGTCCACGTCGATGAGCGGGATCTCGGTCGCGTCGAACGTCCGGCCGCCGTCGCTCGAGCGCCACACGTACGCGCGCCGCGGCTCGGTCGCCGTCGCGAGCACGACGCCGCTCGCGTAGACCCGCATCGGATCGCTCGGCGCGGGCACCACGCGCTCGAGCAGCGTGCCTCGAGGGAAGGTCCCGCGCAGCTCGAAGGTCTCGCCCTCGTCGCTCGTGTGGAGGATCGTGTTCGCGCGATCGCCCGGCGAGGTCGCGATCCACGCCCCGTGCGGATCGAAGGGATCGTTCTCCACGTCGATCACCAGCAAGCCATCGACCGCGGGATCCGTCGCCAGATCGTAGGAGCAGCCGCTCGGGTCCGAGCGCGAGAGCCCATCGAACGTGCTCGCGAGCACGCGTCCCGACGCCATCACCGCGACCCGCGGGTCCTCGATCGTCCGGTCGAAGTCGATGGCCGTCGCGCACGTCCACTGGAACGACGCGCCCTCGTCATGCGTCGTGAGAAACGCCCACGTCCCGCGGACCACGAGGTGCGCGGGATCTGCCGGATCGAAGGCGACTTGCCCGAGCGAGGGTTGCCGTCCATGCGCCGACGCGCTCGAGGTCGCGAGCCAGCACAGGCACGCGAGCACGCCGCCGAGGCGCTTCATCGCAGCGGCTGTCCAGCCACCACCACGAGGTCGACGTACCAGTAGCCGTTCACCTCGGAGAGCTCGAAGGCGACCGGCGTCTCCCCATCCTCGCCCCAGAGCGCACCCTCGACGGTGACGTGACCGTCGTCGTGCTCTTCGTCGCTCGTCAGCATCGCGAACGAGTGTTGCTCGAGCGCGTCGATCGCTTCGACGTTCGCTTGTAGCTGCGCTGCGGAGTGTGTCGCCTGGTAGTTCGAGCTCATCCGCGCGAGCGCGTCGGAATAGGCGCGGTCGCGCACGTTCGTGAGGAAGCCGTCCGCCGCGTCCGTGGCGGGCGAGATGCTCGCGAGGAGCCACGGGATGCTGAGGCCGACGATGCAGAGGCCGCCGAACAGGAGCAGGCCGCAGCCGATGCCGAGAGCGCGCGTCACGTCACCGAGACCAGGGGTCGATCACGTCGTCGTAGCCGCGTCGCGTGGCAGGCGAGCCCGAGAACGGATCGACGAGCTCTTGCACCTGCGCGAGCGTCCGGTGCCGCGGAAACGTCTGGCCGGCGAAGGGATCGAGGATCTCGTCGCCGATGAGCGCGATCCACTCGGCCCGACGCGAGGGCGGCGGCGTCACGGCCGCGGCGACGATCGGCGTGGGCTCGGTGTCCGCGAAGACGGTCACGGCGACCCGCACGAGCGAGGCGACGGTGCTCGTTCGCAGGATCACGGTGCGCGTGGTGTGGACCTCGCCGCGGGTGAGGTCGATGACCCAGCGATCCGGCGGCGAGAACGCGATGGTGAAGCGACCCACCGCTGCGCCGGCGCCATCGTCGGTCAAGCGCAGCACGGGCCGGTGAAGGGCGTTCGCGAGGGCACGGCGCACGCGCTCACCGCTGACGTGGGCGCCCCCGCCGTCGTAGACGAACACCAACGGCGCAGGGCTCGCGGGAGCGGGCGCGGCCGTCTGAGCACGGGCGCTGCTCGCGATCGAGACGAGCACGAAGGCGAGCGCGAGGAGGCGCATGACGTCGTGGAGGTTACGGGACGCGGCGAAGCCTGCCAAGGCGAGACGAGGCGCGAGACCGTTTCTGCGGCGAGCGCCGGTTTTCGCTGGCGGCTCCGACCGAGCCGACCGATTCATGGAGCCGAGCGGGATCGAACCGCTGACCTCCTCGATGCCATCGAGGCGCTCTCCCAACTGAGCTACGACCCCTGGAAGGGAGGCGCGACTTAGCAAGCGGGCCGTGGCGTGTCAACGCGTTCACAGCGACGAGGCGCTCCGCCCCGATCTTCGACGAGTCTTGAATCGCGAGGAAAACTCGGCGTCGATCTCGACGTAGGGAGCTTTCGATGAAGCGTCTTCTGCTGTGTCTCGTCGCGGCGCTCGGGGCGAGCGCCTGTGGTCACTACTATCACGGCTACTACCCCGGCGCGGTCGCCCTCGGGGCGCCGACGGTCGTCGTCGGCGACGAGGACTCGTCGATCGTGGCCGGCACGCTCGTGACGGGCACGGCTAGCGGGGAATGGACCGCGCAGAACGGCTGGAGCGGAGCGAGCGGTGGCGTCGCGGCGCCGGTCGACGCTTCGGTTGCCGCGGGTGTGAGCATCACGGCGGACGCGAGCTGCGCCGTGCCGCGCGTCGCCTCGCAGGTCGCGACGGGCAACGGCGTCGGCCTCTCCGGCCTGGTCGGGCCGGGGATCCACGTGACGTGCAACGCGTGCAGCGTCGAAGGCGGCGCCGGCGCCGGCGCGACTTCTTCTTCCTCCTCTTCCACCGCGTCGTCCACGACCGGCGGCGGGAGCACGAGCGGAGGCGCCGATGTGATCGCGGCGCTCTCGCTCCTCGGCTCGCTCTCGTCGCTCTCGCTCGGGGGCGATGCCACCGTGCTCACCTCGGACGCGGTTCGGCTCGAAGCCTCGCTCGCGCACGACGCGCTCCCGCATGCGGGCGGCGACAGCGCGATCGTGGTGCGCGCGCTGGGCGGCCCGCCCGGGCCCACGCCGACGCCGGTGCGCGTGCACCTCGTGATCGATGCGAGCGCCTCGATGGAGTCGCGCTGGGACGAGGTCCTCGAGGCCGCGATCGCGCTCGTGGGCCGCCTGCGCCCTGCCGACGAGCTGCAGATCGTCGTGTACTCGACCGGCGCGCGCGTCGTGTTCCCGCCCACGCGCGTGAACGACGGCGAGGCCGCGCGGGCCGTGATCCGTGGGCTCACGTGCTCGGGCCAGACCAACATCGAGGCGGGCCTGCGCGCGGCGTACGGCGCCCTCGACCCGAACGGCGGCTCGGTCGTGCTGCTTCTGTCGGACGGCGTGCCCGAGGGAGGCTACGCGACGCCGGGCGAGCTCGGCTCGCTCGCCGCCGACGCCCGCACGCGCACCGGCGCGACCACGGTGACGATCGGCCTCGGCAACGAGTTCCATCCCGGCATCCTGCGCGCGATCGCGCGCCGCGGCGGCGGCGACTTCCGCATCGCGCCGAGCTCGCACGAGCTCGCGGCCGTGCTCGAGGCCGAGCTCGCGGCGCACACGAACGTGGTGGCGCGCGACGTCGCCTTCGACCTCCAGCTCGCGCCCGGGGTCCGCATCGCCGCGAGCCTCGATCTCGCCTCGCTCGACGCGGCCGTGACCCTCGACGGAGCCCACGTGACCATCCGCCTCGGAACGCTCGCTGCGAGCGAGACGCGGACCGTGGTGCTGCCGATCGTGATCTCGTCTCCGCCCGGCGCCGTCGCGCAGATCTCGGCCTCGGCGACTGCGGCGAGCGGCCCGCTGACCGGACAGCACGCCCTGGCGCTCCGTGAGGCCGCGCGCGCGATCCCGGCGGGGGGCCTCGCGGCCTCGCTCGACGCCGACCTCGCGAGCGCGCTCGCCTCCGCGGCGACGGCCGTGGAGAACGGCGATGCGAGCACGGCCTCGGCCACGATCCGCGCGCACGCCGAGACCGCGCGGCGCGTGGCGAGCGGCGACCCGGCGATCCTCGCCCGCGTCGATCACGCGCTCGCGTTCGCGGCCGGTCTCGAGTCGTCCGTGCCGAGCGCGAGCTGGGGCGCTCGCCGGCAAGCGGCTTCGGCGATGCTCGAGTGGTCCGTCGGCCTCGGCCGCTGAGCGGGAGGAGCCTCCGCGGGCGGGCGATTGACGGAGCGTCTCGAGGCTCCCAGAACCCGGCGTCATGAGCGATCAGAAGATCCCGGTCACCGTCCTCACGGGCTTTCTCGGCGCCGGCAAGACCACGCTGCTCAACCGCATCCTCACCGAGCCGCACGGCAAGCGCATCGCCGTGATCGAGAACGAGTTCGGCGAGATCGGGATCGACCAGGCGCTCGTCGTGCAGAGCGACGAAGAGATCTTCGAGATGAACAACGGATGCATCTGCTGCACCGTGCGCGGCGATCTCATCCGCATCCTCGGCAACCTGATGAAGCGTCGCGACAAGTTCGACCACATCCTGGTCGAGACGACCGGCATGGCCGACCCCGGCCCCGTCGCGCAGACGTTCTTCATGGACGACGAGACGAAGGACCAGTTCCGCCTCGACGGCATCGTCACGGTCGTCGACGCCAAGCACGTCAGTCTGCACATCGACCAGTCGAGCGAGTGCCGCGAGCAGATCGCCTTCGCCGATCACGTCGTGCTCAACAAGAGCGATCTCGTGAGCGGCGAGGAGCTCGACCGCGTCGAGGAGCGCGTCCGCTCGATCAACGCGCTCGCCAAGATCTCGCGCACGACGCGGTGCGCGATCCCGATCGAGAAGGCGCTCGACGTGGGCGGCTTCGATCTCGAGCGCGCGCTCTCGATCCGGCCGACGTTCCTCGTGCCGGAGTATCCCTTCGAGTGGACGGGCGTGTATGCCCTCGAGACCGGGACGAAGGTCGAGCTCGAGCTCGGGCACGAGCATCACGACGATCACCACGATCACGGTCACGATCACCACGATCACGATCACGAACATCACGACCACGGTCACGCGCACCACGATCACGATCACGGCCACCACGATCACGATCACGACCACCACCTCGAGCTCGTGGTGCTCCCGATCGATCGCGCCGACGACGTCGCGCTGCGTGCGTCCGCCGAGCAAGCGGTGCGTCACTTCGCCGAAGAGACGAAGCACGCGAGCGCGAAGGCGCCGATCCCGCCGGGCACCCACGCGTGCGCCGACCTCGTGGGCCAGACCACGCGCTACGCGCTGGCGATCCCACAGAAGGGCCTCTACGCAATCTATCTCGAGCACGCGCCCGAAGAGCTCGGCGCGCGCCTGCTCGTCGATGGAAAGCCGCTCGCGCCTGCGCTCGAGCGCGGCTGGGCCGAGGGCCACGTGCACGAAGAGTCGGTCGGCTCGGTGGGCCTCTCGACCGATCGCCCGCTGGACGCGCGGAAGCTGAACGAGTGGCTCTCGGGCCTGCTCCAGAGCAAGGGCGGCGATCTCTATCGCACCAAGGGCATCCTCTCGTTCGACGGCGTCAAGGAGCGCTACGTGTTCCAGGGCGTGCACATGCTGCTCGACAGCAAGGCCGACGTGCCGTGGAAGCCGAACGAGAAGCGGGTCTCGCAGCTCGTGTTCATCGGGAAGGATCTCGATCGCGCCGAGCTCGAGCGTGGCTTCCTCTCCTGCGTGAAGTGAGCCCGGAGCCACCATGGGATTCTTCGACAAGCTCGTCGGCAAGCCGGCGACCTCGGGCCCGGCCTGGACGCGCGAGCTCGGCGATCACCCGGTCGGCATCGGCTACGTGCTCGGCGGCAAGTCGATCGCCGTGGCGCTCGGCAGCGGCGCGGTCGTCGTGATCGATGCGGCGACGGGCGAGCCGCAGCGCACGATCACCGCGCACGAAGCGGGTGCGCTCGTGATGGCGAGCGACGGCACGCGCGTCGTCACGGGCGGCATGGATGGAAAGGCCTGCCTCGTCGACGTCACCGCCGGCGCGGTCGCCCATCGGCTCGAGGCCGACGCCGAGTGGGTCGAGCACGTCGCGATCGCCTCGGACGGCTCGGTGGCGCTCGCCGCCGGCAAGGGCGTGCGCTGGTACGGCGCGGACGGCGCGGCGATCGCGAAGCTCGGGCCGCACGCGAGCACGGTGACGGCGGTCGCGTTCTCGCCCGATGCCTCGCGCCTCGGTGCGGCGCGCTACGGCGGCATCGACGTCTGGAACCGAGACGGATCGAAGGACCGCGAGCTCGCGTGGAAGACCTCGCTCGTCTCGCTCGCCTGGCAGCCCAAGGATCGCTTCGTCGCCGCCGGCTGCCAGGACAACGCCGTGCACTTCTGGCGCCTCGAGACCGAGGGCGACTCGATGATGGGCGGCTATCCCGCCAAGCCGAAGGCGATCGCGTGGAGCCACGACGGCACGGCGCTCGCGACCGGCGGCGGCGAAGAGATCGTCGTCTGGAGCTTCCGCGGGCGCGGCCCCGAGGGCACGACTCCGATCTTGCTCAAGGGGCACACCAAGCTCGTGACCTCGCTCGTGGCGGCGCCCGGCGATCACCGCTTCGCGAGCGGCGGGCGCGACGGCCTCTTCTGCGTGTGGCGGCCGCAACGCAGCGAGTCTCCCGTCGTGCAGATCCCGATGAGCGGCCCGGTCGCGGCGGTCGCGTTCCGGGGCGACGGCGGGTTCGCGGCAGCGGCCGACGAGAAGGGCCGCGTCGTCGCGATCAAGCTCGCGTGAGCGCCGCCCGGCGCGCTCAGTCCTCGGGGGCCGATACGCGGCCCCCTCCATCGGGAGTGAATCCCGATGGAGCCTCCCCCTCGTATCGCTCCGCGAAGAGGGCGACAGGTTCCCTGTCACCCTCTCAGTCCTCGGGGGGCCGATACGCGGCCCCCTCCCTCGGGAGTGAATCCCGATGGAGCCTCCCCCTCGTATCGCTCCGCGAGAGAGGTCGACAGGTTTCCTGTCGCCCGCTCAGTCCTCGGGGGGCCGATACGCGGCCCCCTCCCTCGGGAGTGAATCCCGATGGAGCCTCCCCCTCGTATCGCTCCGCGAGAGAGGGCGACAGGTTTCCTGTCACCCTTCAGTCCTCGGGGGCCGATACGCGGCCCCCTCCCTCGGGAGTGAATCCCGATGGAGCCTCCCCCTCGTATCGCTCCGCGAGAGAGGGCGACAGGTTTCCTGTCACCCGCTCAGTCCTCGGGGGCCGATACGCGGCCCCCTCCCTCGGGAGTGAATCCCGATGGAGCCTCCCCCTCGTATCGCTCCGCGAGAGAGGGCGACAGGTTTCCTGGTCGGGTCGCGGCGGGGGTTCGCCCCCGCCGCTCCCACAGATCCGGACGTGCGGATTTCCCGCATCCGGCTCTTCGGCTCATGGGCTCGCTGCGTTCGGCGCGAACACGCTGTGCACGACGCGTGGCGGCGGCAGCGGGTAGCGGGCGAGCAGCAGGTTGAAGCGCGCCCACGGCAGGTGCGGTCTCTGCGAACGACGGCAGAGCCACTTGTGCCAGGCGCGCTCCACTTCGTACGCGAAGCGCGAGAGCGCCTCCGAGTTCCCGGTGATGCCGTAGTACCCGAAGTGCCCGCGCAGCTTGTGGCCGAGCGCCTTGCACTGCTCGGCGATCGGTAGGTGCCGGTTGATTCGGCACCAATCGCGTACGCGACCGATGGCCCGCGTGAAGCGCGAGCGCATCGTGGTCCGCTGCACGACCACGTTCCCCTTTCGCGAGAGGCCCCAGTGATGGTTGAAGCCCAGCAGATCGAAGCTGCCGGGCCCATCGCCCTCGTCGTGCCGGTTTTCACGCTGAAGGGACCACCTCCGGGCTGAGATTTTCAGCCTGAAGGGACCACCCGATTTTCAGGGTCATGGGACCGCCCCGCGAGGGGCGTGACCCGGATTTTCAGGGTCATGGGACCACCCGATTTTCAGGGTCATGGGACCACCCAGGGCCACGAGGACCGAGCGGCCCGAGCCGCAGCGACCGAAGCGACAGGACAGCCGACCCTCATGCGCGCCGACGCGGGCCGTCGCGCAGGAGGTCTCGGTGAGCTTCAGGGAGCTGACGATGATCGAAGTACGAGAGGTGGTTCGACGATGGCAGGCGCAGCACGGGCTGCGCGAGATCGCACGCGCGACGGGTCTCGATCGAAAGACGGTGCGACGCTACGTCGAGGTGCTCGACACGCTCGGCGTGGCTCGCGACGCGGAGCTGAGCGACGCGCTCGTGCACGAGGTCGCGGCGCGCGTGCAGACGCGAGCCGTGGCGGAGCCGAGCGCGGAGCGGCAGCGCCTGATGGAGCATCGCGAGCGCATCGCGACGTGGCTGACGCAGAGCACGCCGCTGCGACTGACGAAGGTGCACGCGCTGCTCGAGCGCGACCACGAGGTGCGCGTCGCGTATCCGACGCTGCGCCGCTTCGTGATCGACGAGCTCGGCTGGGGCGTACGCAAGCCGACGGTGCGCGTGGACGACGCGCCTGCGGGCGAAGAGGCGCAGATCGACTTCGGCCTGATGGGCACGATGCACGACCCGGAGACGGGCCGCGAGCGGCGCCTCTACGTGCTCGTCGTGACGCTGTGCTTCAGTCGCTACCAGTTCGTCTGGCCGACGTGGGAGCAGACGACGCGTGCGGTGTGCGAGGGCCTCGACGAAGCGTGGCGCTTCTTCGGCGGCATCGTGCAGCGCGTGGTGCCGGACAATGCGTCCGCGATCGTGGCGCGCGCCGACGCGCTCGGACCGACCATCGTCGACGCGTTCAGCGACTACGCGCAGGCGCGCGGCATCTTCGTCGACGCGGCACGCGTGCGCTCGCCGAAGGACAAGGCGCGCGTCGAGAATCAGATGGCGTACGTGCGCGAGAGCTGGTGGTCGGGCGAGCGCTTCGCTGACCTGAGCACGGCGCGCACGTCAGCACACGCGTGGTGTCGCGACATCGCAGGCGCTCGCGTGCACGGCACGACGCGCGCCGTGCCGCGCGAGGTCTTCGAGCGAGAAGAGCTGCCGAAGATGCGTCCCGCGCCCGCCGAGGTCTTCGACGTGCCGCACTGGTGCGAAGCAAAGGTGCATCCCGACCATCACGTGCAGGTGATGAAGTCGCTCTACTCGGTGCCGACGCGCTTCATCGGCAAGACGGTGCGCGTGCGCGCCGACCAGCGCACGGTGCGGATCTACCTCGGCACCGAGCTGATCAAGGCGCATCCGCGCGTGCGGGTCGGCAAGCGCTCGACGGATCCGAACGACTATCCGCCCGGCAAGTCGGCGTACGCGATGCGGAGCGTCGACGCGCTCATCGCGCGCTCGCGAGTGCGGCGAGCACGTCGGCGTCTTCGCGACGCGTCTGCTCGGCGGGCCGCTGCCGTGGACGGTGATGCGCCAGGGCTACGAGCTCGTGCGGCTCTGCGAGCGACACGGCGAGGCGCGTGTCGATGCGCTCTGCAAGCGCGCTCTCGACTTCGACGTGCTCGACGTGATGCGCATTCGCCGGATGCTGCAGCACGCGACGGTCGTCGAAGAGCGCGCTGCAGACGACGGCAAGCTCCACGCGCTGCCGAGCGCGTCGCCACGCTTCGCACGAGCGAGCGACCGCTTCGCGACGCGCAAGGACGGTGCGCGATGAAGGCGCCCGTCGTGGTCTCGCCCGAGCTGAGGTCGGCGCTGAAGGCGCTCAAGCTCGGGCCGCTCGTCGACGTGCTGCCGGAGCGTCTCGCGCTTGCCGAGGCGCAAGAGCTGAGCTTCGAAGAGACGCTGCTCCTCTTGCTGAGCGACGAGGTCTCTCGACGTGAGAGCAGCGCGTGCGCACATCGCGCCAAGCGAGCCGGGCTCGACCCGGCGATGACGATGGAGCGATGGGATCCGAGCTCGAAGGTCCGCTACGACAAGCGCGTGCTCACGGAGCTGATGAGCCTGCGCTTCGTCGAGGCGAAGAAGAACGCGCTCATCCTCGGACCCGTCGGCGTGGGGAAGACCTTTCTCGCAAACGCGCTCGGACACGTCGCGACGCGGCACGGGTACAACGTGATCCTCACGCGCGCCGACGACATGCTGCGTCGGCTGAAGCAGAGCCGGATGGACAACTCGCGCGAGGCCGTGATCGCCGAGCTCGTGGCGACGGACCTGCTCATCGTCGACGACTTCGCGCTCGAGCGCATGTCGCGCGACGAGAGCCGCGACGTCTACCAACTGATCGTCGAGCGCAACGGGCGCGCGCCGACTGTCGTGACGAGCAATGCGACACTGCGGAGTGGATCGCTGCCTTCGACGACACGCTGCTCGCGCAGAGCGCCGTCGATCGCTTCATCCACAGCGCCTACGACCTCGTCGTCGAGGGCGAGTCGTACCGAGCTCGGCTCAAGCCGAAGCTCCGCGACGAAGATCCGCCGCCGAAGACACCTGTCGCAAAGAAGCCGGTCATCGGCCGAGCACGCTGACGGAGGTACGTCGCCGCGCTGCCGCGCGGCTCCGGGCCTCGACATGCGTCACGCCGATCGGCATGCTGCCGACCGATCGCTACGACTTCCCCTGGTCCCATGATCCTGAAAACGGGTCGGTCCCTTGAGGGTGAACGCCAGCACTCGTCGTCACCACCGTCGCGTCGCGGTCTCGTGAAGTTCACGAGGCGCGTCTTGTCGGGGTGCAGCGTCAGGCCATACCGCTCGAATCGCTTCGGCAGCACGTCCATCACGCGCCTCGCGTCCGCTTCCTCCGCGAAGGCGATCACGAAGTCGTCCGCGTACCGGACGAGAAACGCATGGCCTCGCAGCCGCGGCTTCACGTCCGCCTCGAACCACCTGTCGAGCACCTCGTGCAGATACACGTTCGCGAGGATCGGCGAGATGACGCCTCCCTGCGGCGTGCCTTCGTCCGGATGCGTCACCGCACCGTCCTCGAGCACGCCTGCCTTCAGCCACTTGTCGATCGCACGGCGAATCACGCCGTCCGTCACCCGCCCGTCGAGAAAGCCGCGCAGGGCGCCGTGGTCGAGCGTGTCGAAGAAGCGCTGGATGTCGACCTCGACAATCCAGGCGCCGCCCATCGACATGATCTCTTTCCACAGCACTTCGAGCGCGTCGTGCGCGCTGCGTCCCGGCCGGAAGCCGAACGAGCCCGGATGGAAGTCCTGCTCGTAGATCGCCTCCAAGAGCATCGCGACCGCGCGCTGGAGGATCTTGTCCTCGAACGTCGGCACGCCGATCGGGCGCGTACTGCGCCCGTCGCCTTTCGGGATGTGCACGCGTCGAACGGGAGGTGCTCGGTACGCGCCCGTACGGAAGCGCACGAGCAGCGACTCGAGGTTCTTCTCGAGATCGCGCGCGTACTCCTCCGCCGACTGCCCGTCCACGCCCACCGCCGCGTCCTTGCGCGTGCGCCGGTACGCCTCACGTAGCCACGCCACGTCGATCGCGTGGTGCAGCGACATGAACGCACGCTCGGGATGCTTCCTCGCGAGCTCCGCTATCCGCGCGAGTCTCGTGGAGATGCTCCCAGAGTTCAGTGACTCCGACATCGTTCCCTCGTTCGGTTCCATGTTCCGGACGCCCCTTCCCTGGCCGGGTCCTCGTGGGGCGAGTTCCCCGGCGTCATCGGTACAACGGGCGTCTCCGACTTCTCGTCACCCTTCCCGCGATGCTGCTTCGAGCTTCGTTTCCTTCGCTCGGCGGTACCTCGTGTGCGCGTCGTGTTCGTGTTCCGCGTTCGCGGCTCCTGCGCGCTCGATGCGCGGCTCACGCAGGCCTCGGGTTTGTTGTGCGGAGAGCCCGATCTCCGCTCGAACGAGGAGGTGACGAGACCTCCCAGGTTCCTGGGGCGCCACTGTGTGCACGTGCCCCGCTCTCCGACCCCGGTGGAGCCTCGGCGCCCATGATCGTCGGGCGCTCCGGTGCTGCCTTCCGCTGTGTGAACGGCGTCGGCCTCCACGTTTGCTGACTTTCGGGGCTCCACCACGCGGCCCGCGCACTCGCTGTCTACGCTTCGCGGCCGCCCTCGCGGACGGGGCTCGCGCAAGACTCGCTTCTGGCTGCGATCAGCTTTGCCAGGCAGCTCGTCCCTTCCGGGAACGAGGACCGCCAGACGCCTCAGGAGGTTTCCGCGACGATCATCCGCTCATCGCTTCCTCCTCCTCCAGGCTTTCCTGGCGCACTCACCCTCTCAGTTCTTGGTGAGCTTGCGGTACTTGATCCGGTGCGGGCGATCGGCGGCGGCGCCGAGGCGCTTCTTGCGATCGGCCTCGTAGTCGGCGTAGCTGCCGGTGAACCACACGACGTTGCTCTCGCCCTCGAAGGCGAGGATGTGCGTCGCGATGCGATCGAGGAACCAGCGATCGTGGCTGGTGATGAGCGCGACGCCCGGCCACTCGAGCAGCGCTTCCTCGAGCGAGCGCAGCGTCTCGACGTCGAGGTCGTTCGTGGGCTCGTCGAGCAGGAGCACGTTGCCGCCCTGCGTGAGCACCTTCGCCAGCATCACGCGGTTGCGCTCGCCGCCCGAGAGGTTCTTGACGACCTTCTGCTGGTCGCTGCCCTTGAAGTTGAACAGGCCCACGTACGCGCGCGAGGGGAGCTCCGTGCGGCCGACGACGATCTTGTCCTGGCCCTTGCTGATCTCCTTGAAGACCGTGTTCTCGCCCTCGAGGCCGTCGCGCGACTGGTCGACGTACATGAGCTTCACGGTCTCGCCGACCTTCACGCTGCCCTGATCGGGCTGCATCTGGCCGGTGATCATGCGGAACAGCGTGGTCTTACCGGCGCCGTTCGGGCCGATGATCCCGACGATCGCACCCTTCGGCACGAGGAACGAGAGGTGCTCGTAGAGCAGGCGATCGCCGAAGCCCTTGCTGATGTCCTTCACCTCGATGACGGTGTCGCCGAGACGCTCGCCGGGCGGGATCGCGATCGCGTTCTCGTCGCGCTTCTTCTTGCCGGCCTCGGCGACGAGCGCGTCGTAGGCCTGCAGGCGCGCCTTGCTCTTGGCCTGCCGCGCCTTGGGCGACTGGCGCACCCACTCGAGCTCCTGCGCGATCTTCTTCTGGCGCGCCGACTCGGTCTTCTCTTCCATCTCGAGCCGCTTCTGCTTCTGCTCGAGCCAGCTCGTGTAGTTGCCCTTGAACGGATACGCCTCGCCGCGGCCGTCGAGCTCGAGGATCCACTCGGCGACGTTGTCGAGGAAGTAGCGGTCGTGCGTGATCGACACGATCGTGCCGGGGTAGTCCTTCAGGTGCTGCTCGAGCCACGCGACCGACTCGGCATCGAGATGGTTGGTGGGCTCGTCGAGGAGCAAGAGGTCGGGGCGCATCAGCAGCGTGCGGCAGAGCGCGACGCGACGCTTCTCGCCGCCGGAGAGGTGGTTCACGCTCTCTTCCGCCGGCGGCAGGCGCAGCGCGTCCATCGCGATCTCGAGCGTGGTGTCGAGGTTCCAGCCGTCGCCCGCCTCGATGAAGTCCTGCAGCTTCGACTGCTCTTCGAGCAGCTTGTCCATGTCGCAGTTCGGATCGCCCATCTCGGTGCCGATCTCCTCGAAGCGCGCGAGCGCCTTGCGCATCGGCTCGACGGCCTCGTGCACGACGTCGATGACGCGGCGGTCCTTGCCGATGTCCGGCTCCTGCGGGACGTAGCCGACCTTGGCCGAGGGGCGGATCCACGCCTCGCCCGTGAAGCTCTTGTCGACGCCCGCCATGATGCGCAGGAGCGAGCTCTTGCCCGAGCCGTTCGGCCCGATGACGCCGATCTTCGCGCCCGGGATGAAGGAGAGATAGAGGTCCGTCACCACCTTCTTGTCCGGCGGGTGGACCTTGGTGACGCCCTTCATCGTGTAGATGTAGTCAGTCATGGAGGGGTGTTTCTCGCACGGGAGCGCGGCGGGGGGAAGCCGCATCGGGCTCGCTTCGTCACGTGCGACGCGTGCGCACCCCACCGCGGGGGGTAAGCTCGCCCGATGACGGAGCTCGAGTTCGAACCGGTGGTCGTGGCGATGGGATCGGCGCTCGTGGCGCTGAGGCCGACCGACGGCACGATCGTGTGGCACGTGCCGACCAGCGCGCCGGTGGTCCGCATGTACCGCGTGGGAACGCGCATGTTCGGCATCACGGGGACGCGCGTGGTCTGCGTGGAGCTGCGCACCGGCAAGGTGCTCGGGCAGGTGGACATCGGCTTCGCGCCCGACTCGGGCATGGTCTGCGATGGGCACCTCGTGCTCTTGCGCGGGGAGCTCTCGGCCTCGCCCGAGGCGCTCGTGTGCCTCACCTCCGACGGCCGCGTCCGATGGCACGGGACGCTCGGCGTGCAAGGCAGCGAGGCGCGCCTGGCGACCTTCGGCGCCGACGGCAAGCCGCACTCCGAGGCGACGTTCCCGTTCCGAGGCGCGCCCGCGGGCATCGCTTACCGCGAGCACGTGGTGCAGCCCGATCTGAACCGCTGAAGGGCCGATCGGAGGAGCGAGGGACGTGCACGCGCGCCGGCTCCTCGTGGTGCGTGGCTCGGCGCCGGAGACGCGCGAGAAGGCGATCGCGGCGATCGCGGCCCTCGCGCCGGACGAGGTCGTCTGGGCGGGAAGCGATGCGCCGGCGGGGGTGCGTGCGGTCGCGATGCGCGGCCTCGATGCGCTCCTCGGCGCGAGCGCGGACGCCGCGGTGCTCGACCTGCACGCCGGGCTCGACGCCGACGCGATCGCGCGGGCCGAAGGGCTCGTGCGGCGCGGCGGCGGGCTCGTGCTGCGAATGTCCGAGCGGCCCGTGGCGCGTGCAGACCTCGCCGTCTCGGGGCGCGCCCTCGAGGAGGTCGGCACACGCGCGCTCGCGCGCTTCGAGCGCACGCTCGCCGCAGCGACGAGCACGGCGCCGCTCGCGCCCGTCGCGCCTTCGACGCCCGTGGCCAGCACCGAAGAGCAGAGCGCGCTCGTCCTGAGGCTCGTGCCCTCGCTCCTCGACCCCACGCCGCGGCTCGTGACGCTCGTGGCCGATCGCGGGCGCGGCAAGTCCGCGGCGCTCGGTCGCGCGCTGCGCGCGGCGATCGACGCAGCGCCGGACACGAAGTGCGTCGTGAGCGCGCCGTCCGAGGACGCGCTCGGCGAGGTGCATCGCTTCGCTCGGCCGACCTCGCTGCGCTTCGTGACGGCCGCGGATCTGTCGCGCGGCGCCGACCACGACGCGGACGTGATCGTGATCGACGAGGCCGCGCAGCTCTCCGTGCCACGGCTGCGGCGGATCGTGCTCGCGCATCCGCGCGCGCGCATCGTGCTGGCGACCACGTGCCACGGCTACGAAGGCACCGGGCGCGGCTTCGCGCTGCGCTTCGTGCGCTGGGCGCGGACGCGGGGCCTCGCCGTCGAGGAGCACACGCTCACGGCGCCGATCCGCTGGGACGCGGGGGATCCGCTCGAGCGCTGGGCCTACGAGGCGCTGGTGCTCGATGCGGTGCCCGCGACGCTCGGCGTGCCCGCGGTGCCGAGGCACGAGCAGCTCGATCGCGATCGGCTCACCGAGGACGAGCGCACGCTGCGCGCGCTCTTCGGGCTTCTGCTCTCGGCGCACTACCGTACGAGCCCCGACGATCTCGTGCGCCTCCTCGATGCTCCCAACCTCGACGTGCACGCGCTCTTCGAGGGCGAGGACGTCGTCGCCGCGTGCCTCGTCGCGCACGAGGGCGGGCTCGACGAGGCGGCCATCGCCGCGCTCGCGTCGGGCCGCACGCGCCTCTCACGCCACGCGCTCGCCGACACGCTGGCGAGCCACTCGGCCACGCCCGAGGCGGCGCGCCTGACGATGGTGCGCAGCGTGCGGATCGCCGTGCACGAAGAGCGTCGCGGGCGCGGCCTCGCACGCCGGCTCGTGGAGGCCGTTCACGCGAGCTACGCGCCCGATCTGTTCGGCACGATGTTCGGCGCCACGGCCGACCTGGTGAAGATGCGGCGCGCGCTCGGGTACGCGCTCGTGCGCGTGGGCGTCTCGCGCGGCGCGCGGAGCGGTGAGCCGGCGGCCGTGATGATCCGCCCCGTCTCGACCCGCGCGCGGGCGCTCGTCGAGAGGCTGCGCGTCGATCTCGCCCGCGAGCTGCCGGCGCAGCTCGACTTGCTCGAGGCCGACGACGGGGGCCCGCTCGAGCCGGCGCTGCGCTCGGCGCTGATCGCCGAGCTCCCCGCCCTCCCCGACGAGAGCGACGAGGCGCTGACCGCGAGGATCACGCGCTACGTGGAGGGATCCCAGCCCATCGACGCGCTCGCCGCGTCGGCGCGCCGCTTCGTGCTCGCGCACCCGGACGCGCTCGCACGCCTCTCGGGCCGCGAGCGGGAGCTGCTCGTGGCACGCCTCGTCGATCGTGCGGCCTGGGCCGAGGTCGCGCGGCGCGCCGGTCTCGAGGTGCCCGCCGCCATGCGCGCCATGCGCGCCGCGATGGCAGCCCTGCTCCGCGAGGCCCGCGCCGCGCGTTGACCGCATCACGCGCGCAGGCGAGGCTCGCGCGGTGCTCCGATCGCTCGATCCCCTGGCCCTCGCCCGCCGTCAGCTCGAGCGCGATCGCACCGTCGACGCCGCCGCGCGAGGCCTCTTCGCCGTGAAGCACGCTCGGATGGTGACCTCGGCGTTCGCCTTCCTGCGGGGCAGCGCCGGCCTCTTCTACGAGCTCTTGCGGGCGGCGCCCGAGCTCGCGCGCGGCCCCGAGGGACGCGCCTGGCTCACGGGCGATCTGCACGTCCAGAACTTCGGCGCCTTCCGCACCGACGACGATCGCCGAGGAAAGACCGTCGTCGTGTTCGGCCCGAACGACTTCGACGAGGCGTGCGTGGGGCCGGTGCGTCTCGATCTGCTGCGCCTCGCCACGAGCTGGCTGCTCTCGCTCGACGAGCACGCGATCTCGTCGAGCGAGCGCGTCGAGACGTGCCGCGCGCTGCTCGCGGGCTGGGAGCGTGGGGCGCACGGCGAAGGCCGGAGCAAGACGCCCGCGCCGATCGCGCAGCTCGTGGAGCGCGTCGAGGCGCGCACGAAGGCCGCGATGCTCTCGAGCTTCGTGCGCGGCTCCCCCCGCAAACGCGCGCTCTTGCGCGGCGAGAAGCTCTGGCCGATCTCGCGCGAGCTCGCCGCGTCGGTGAAGGACGCCTTCGGGCGATACGCGGGCGAGCGCTGCAGCGCGACCGGCGCCGAGCCCGGGCACTTCGAGGTGAAGGACGTCGTGCGGCGCGTGGCAGGCACCGGCAGCCTCGGCGCCGAGCGCTTCGCCGTGCTCACGACGGGCGGACCGAACGGCGCGTGGCTCTTCGACGTGAAGGAAGAGGCGCCGCGCTCGGCCACGACGCTCGCGGCCGCCGGCACGCGCGGCGCTGCACGCGTGGTGCGCGGCATCGATCGAGCCGCCCTCGCGCCTCCGCGGATGCTCGGCACGACGACGCTGCACCACCCGCGCGGCGCGCGTCTCGCGATGCTGGTGCGGCGCCTCTCGCCGCAGGAAGACAAGCTCGATCCCGCCGAGGTCCCGGCCGGCGAGCTCGCATCGGTGGCCCATCACCTCGGCTGGCTCGCGGGGCGCATGCACCGCCAGGGCGCGGTCGGAAAGCTCGGGCGCTGCGCCGGGCCCGAACAGCGCGCCGTGCTCGAGCGCGCGATCGTGCTCGCGGGCCTGCACGAGGCCATCCACCTCGCGTACGTCAGCCTTCCCGCGGGCGCGAGCGATCGGCGCACGATACGTTCCCGCCCATGAGTGAGCACGTCGCGGTCGTGATCGGAGGCGCGGGGTTCGTCGGGCGCAGGCTCGTGGCGCTGGCGACCGCAGGCGAGCGACCCGAGGGATGGCCGCGCTTCGATCGCGTGCGCGTGCTCGACACCGCCCCGCTCGATCCCGAGGTGCTGCGCGCGGCGCAGGTTCCCGTGGAGCCCGTGATCGGCGACATCACGCGCCCGGCGGATCTCGCGGCGGTCGTCGCCGGCGCGCAGACGGTCTTCCATCTCGCCTCGGTCGTGGACGTCTCGCTCCGTCCCGCGCCGCGCATCGAGCACGTGAACGTCGGCGGCACGCGCAACGTGGTCGAGGCCTGCCTCGCCGCCGGCGTGAAGCGCCTCGTCTACACGAGCAGCGAGGACGTGCTCCTCTCCGAGCATCCCGTCGCCTGGGGCGACGAGTCGTACGCCTATCCCACTCGCCCCATCCATCCCTACGTGGCGACCAAGATCGAGGGCGAGAAGCTCGCGCGCGCCGCCGACGGGAAGAACGGCCTGCGCACCGTCGCGATTCGTCCCGTGCACGTCTACGGGCCGCACGATCCGCACGCGATCCCGACGAGCCTGCGCGCGTTCGCCGCCGGCAGCGTGCCCTTCCTCGTGGGCCACCCGAAGGCGCGCTTCGACGTGGTCTACGTGGACAACGTCGTGCACGCGCACCTGCTCGCCGCCGGAGCGCTCGAGCGCGCGCCCGAGCGCGTGGGCGGCAAGGCCTACTTCGTGGGCGAGGACAACCGCCCGAACTACTTCGAGTGGCTGCGCCCCTACGCGGAGCGCAAGGGGATCCGCATGCCGCGCCGCTACCTCGGTCGCGTCGGGACGGCGCTCGCAGCGCGCGCGATGGAGATGGGCGAGCGGCTCACGGGCAAGCCGGCGACGTTCCACACCTTCCACCAGCGCGTGATCGGCGCCGACTTCTTCTTCTCGTGCGCCGCGATCGAGCGCGACCTCGGCTACCGCCCGATCGTCACGCCCGACGAAGGCCAGCGCCGCACGCTCGCGTGGATCGACACCCAGACGTTCGCGTGAGCGCCCGAGGTCACGCGCCTTGGGCGGCGGCCTGCGTGCGGAGCGCGTAGCGGCGCTCGCAGTACTGCACGTCCTCGACCCAGAGCTTGCGCGCGCGCGCCTCGATCATCGGCCGCAGCAGGGTCGCGCGCGGTAGCCACGACACGCTCGTACGCTCGCTCGTGGCGATCGTCGCCTCCACGATCGCGGTGCGGCCCTCGGCGAGCGGAGTCGCGTGCGTCTCGACGACCGAGCCCACGCCCTCGCCGCTCACGATCGTCATCACGATCGTGCGCGGGTCGGGGCAGTCGAAGCGCGCGTCGACCTCCATGCCCACGCGGCCCGCGATGCGGTAGACGACGCGCACCGTCACGTGGTCGATCGCTTCGTCGATGACCGAGAGGCGCGCGAAGCTGTGCCCGTGGAAGTGCGCGCCGTGCCATGGATCGAGGCGGTTCGCGATCACGTCCTCGGGCGCGCAGCGCGCCTCCATGCGGATCACCGCGTCGAGCGCGCGCTCGGGGCGCACGGGCAGGTAGGGGCGCTCGGTCGGCGCCTCGCCCGGCGCGAGCAGCTCGTCGAAGCGCGCCCAGAAGAGCACGCCGTCGTCGTAGGTCGGGATCGGAGCCCAGTCGCCCTGTTTGCGATCCGCCGAGAGCGCGAGGCCATGCCACGGGCACACGATCCGGCCGCGATCGTCGACGAAGCCCGTCGAGAGCTGCGCGCCCATGTGCGGGCACGCCTCGGGCGCGAGCGCCGGCCCCTTCTTGCAGTTCCAGGCCACGAGCTCGCGACCGAGGATCGTGTACGGCACGGGGCCCCGCGCGATCGCGCGCCGGCCGTCGATCACGCACCAGCCGCCCGAGGGCTTGGCCGTGGCGTGCCGGAGCGCCCGCTCGATCTTCCCGGGATCGGCCCCGATCCAGTCCGGCCGCGCGTTCTCGGGCGGAGGAAGAGACGCGCTCGCGGGAGCACGTCCGATCAGGATGGGACGCTCGCTCATCGCGGGCGAACATAGGACGATCGATCGGAGGGGGCACGCGTGTGAAAGCGTTTCTCACGCGGTACGGGCGCGGCTTTCGCGGCGCCTTCCGGGGCGATCCGGTACGATGGTGCGCCGATGACGGATCCGGGTGCCGACCGCACGATGACCGCGGAGAGCGAGCGCGACTCCGGACCGGTCCCCGTGCGCCCCGGGCATCCCACGGAGGTCGCCGGTCGCTATCGCATCCTGTCGCGCATCGGCGACGGCGGGATGGGCGTCGTCTACAAGGCCGAGCACGTCCTCTCGAAGAAGAAGCTCGCGATCAAGCTGCTCCACCCGCACCTCTCGCACGGCAAGCAGGCGGTCGAGCGGTTCCGGCGCGAGGTGAGCGCGGCGGCCGACATCGACCACCCGGGGATCGTGCAGGTCTTCGACGCCGGGATGGACTCGGACGGCACCTTCTACATGGCGATGGAGCTGCTCCACGGGCACTCCCTCGCCACCGAGCTCAAGCGCGACTGGCCGGGGACGCGCCGCTCGCTCGAGCTGATCCTCGAGCTCTGCGAGCCGCTCGCGCGCGCGCACAAGAAGGGCTTCATCCACCGCGATCTGAAGCCCGACAACGTCTTCCTCGCGCGCGACCCCGAGACGGGCGCCGAGCGCGTGAAGCTGCTCGACTTCGGTCTCACGCGCGAGCTCGGCAAGAAGGGCACGACCGAGAGCGGGATCACGTTCGGCACCCCCGAGTACATGGCGCCCGAGCAGTCGATGAGCGCGAAGAACGCCGGCACGGCGTCGGACGTGTGGTCGGTCGGCGTGATGCTCTACGAGCTCCTGAGCGGCGAGCATCCGTTCACGGGCGACTCGCCGAACGCGATCATGGTCGCCGCGATCAAGGATGCGCACGTGCCGCTCGAGGAGCGCGCGCCCCACGTGCCGCGCGCGATCTGCGAGGTGGTGGAGAAGACGCTGCGCAAGAGCGTCGACAAGCGCATCCAGACCGCGGGCGAGCTGTCGGGGCTTCTGCACCAGGCGATTGACGAAGCCGGCCCGCTCGACGATCAGCGGCCGAAGACGACGCACCGGATGGCCGAGCACCAGGCGCCCTCGGAGGACGACGCGGCGCCGGACATGACGGGGATTCCTGCGGCCGACGACGCCGCGATCGCCAAGCGCCTCGGCGGGCAGCGGCAGATCTCGACCGGGCCCGTGATGAGCACGCCGGAAGACACGCGCGCGCGCTTCCTCGGCGCCGCGGTCGCAGCCGTCGTGACGATCGCGCTCGTGCTGGGCCTCGGCGTGTGGGCGACGCGCGGCAGCGACGAGACGGAGATGAGCGCGACGCCGCTCACGCCGGAGTCGACGACGCCGCCGAGCACGACGGTCGTAGCGCCCGTGCCGCCGCCGATCACGGAGCTGCCGCCCGCCACCGAGGTGCTGCCACCCGCGAGCGAGGTGCCACCGTCCGCGGCCGAGATCGTGGAGGCGAGCCCCGACACGCCGCCCGCCACCGAGCTGGGCCCGACCGAGGCGACCGAGCCGGGCGAAGACACGCCGCCACCCGCGACCGAGACACGCCACGCGCCGCGCGGCCCCGCGCTCGCCGCGCTGACGCCGGAAGAGTCAGGCCGCGCGCGCGACTGCCTCTCGCACAACGACTTCGCCTGCGCGGTCTCGATCTACCGAGGCTCGAGCGACCCGCACGACCTGCGGCGCGTCATCGACGCCCTCGAGCACCTCGGCCGCCACCGCGAGGCCCTCGGCGCGATGCGCGACTTCGTGCGCCGCTTCCCGCGCGCGTCCGAGACGAGCGGCTATCGCACGCAGCTCGCCGCGGCGGGCATGTAGCGCGCGTCAGGGGAAGACGTCGCAGCCGCCGCTGCACACGTGGCCCTCCCGCTGCCACGTCCCCTGAATGCAGGCGATGCGGAAGCCGAACGCGCAGCGCTCTGCGCCTCCGTCGCCATCGGCCGCAGCGGGCGAGCAGGAGCAGCCGACGGTGAACGCGTGCGTGTCGCACGGGTCGCCACCGTCCGGGCGATCGCCGGCATCCAGGCGAGGCCCCGAGTCGGAGGCGGCGTCACCCCCGCAGATTCCCAGCGAGACCCGATGCAGCACGCCGTGACAGCAGATCGTCTCGCGGGGATGCGAGGGCGATGCGCACGCATAGGCGAGCTCGTCGCTGCAGGGCTCGACGCTCGCGTCCGGTGTGAGCGTCGATGCCGAGCAACCGAGCGCGAGCAGAGAGATCGTTGCGACGCTGAGCCGGATGCGCACGCGTAGATCTGGCGACGCAGCCGCCGCGGGCGGCGACTCTCTTTTGCTCGGGCGCGTCGTCACGGAATCAGGTCGCAGTACGTCGAGCATGCGTGGTCGCTCGGCTGCCAGAGGCCACCGGCGCATTCCATCCGGTAGGCGCCATCGCACGTCTCCACTCCCGCATCGTCGCCCGCCGTGCAGGGGCAGCCTTGGCGGAACGGGTACATCTGGCAGAGCGGAATGCCGGAGTCCGGGCGCGCCACCCCCGAGTCGCCGGCGACGGGCCCGCAGAGCCCGTCGTTGAACGTCGTGATGTGCCCGTGACAGCAGATCGTGCCGATTCCGCCGCACGTGAACGCGCCCTCGTCGGTGCACGGATCTCCGGAGTGGGGCGTGCCGGAGTCGACACTCGTCGGTGTCGACGACGAGCAAGCGAGCGCGAGCAGTGAGATCGATGCCAACGTGAGCCAGATGCGCATGAGCGCATCTGGCTGCAAACGCCGATCCGCTCGGGTCAGCTCTTCTTCACGCGCTTGTGGCGGCCGGGCGCCATCGCATTCGCGCCGTGGAACGTCGCTCCCGTCTTGGCCATCTCCACCAGCACCGGCGCGGCCTGGAAGCGCTTGCCGAGGCGGTCGCGGAAGTGGTCGAGGCGGCGCACGACCTCCTTCACGCCGATGGTGTCCATCCAGCGGAAGGGGCCGCCGCGGAAGGGCGGGAAGCCGAGGCCGAAGATCGCGCTGGCATCTCCATCACGCGCGCCGCGCAGGATGCTCGCCGTGGCGCCCTCGATCCTCGACGGCCCGCGTCGGCTGCGCTCGCGAGGGCCGTGATAGGCTCGGTCGGTGAGCGCGCACGTCGCCGAGCTGGTCGAGGTGGCGGCCTCGGCCCGCGATCTCGCAGAGTACGAGCGGGCCGCGCTCGCAATCCTAGGATCGCGCGTCGCGTTCGAGGTCGCGATGTTCAAGCGCGTCGGCGGTCTCGGCGCGGTCACTCCGGGGCTCGATCCCCGTGTGGTGCGCGACTGTGCGTCGCGCTGGCACCGCTTCGGCGAGGAGCTGCGGCCGGTGGGGCACGCGGCGCTGCGCGCGCGACACGTCGCGGTCGACCTCGACGTCCTCGGCCTGCGCCGCATGGAGCGCCTCGAGTACTACCAGCGCGTGATGCGCCCGCACCGCGGCACGTCGACCGCGATCGTCTGCCTCGCGCGGCACGGGACGGTGATCGGATCGCTGGCGCTCGGTCGCACCCGCGGCAGCTTCGACGAGCGCGAGCTCGACGCGCTCCGCGAGATGGCGCCGGCGCTCGCGGTGTGCGAGGCCGCGGTCACCGCGCCGCCCACGCTACCCGCCTGGGAGCGCGCTCGGCTCGCGCTCCTGACGTCGCGCGAGCGACAGGTGCTCTCGCACCTCCACCTCGGACACACGAACCGACAGATCGCGGTGGCGCTCGGGAGCGCGGAGCGCACGGTACGCAACCAACTGAGCGCGATCTACACGAAGCTCGGCGTCGGCTCGCGCGCCGAGGCGGCGGCGATCGCGATGCGCGCGGGCCCGATCGGGGCGCACTGACGGCGTCGATCACGTAGGTGAACGCAACCGAGACCGACGCGATCGCGTCGCTCGGCGGGAGGGGCCACAGCCGGCTCTGCCGGTGTGGGCGAGAGGGAATCCCCGTCGGAGGAGAGCCACCTGGGGCGTTCGTCCCATGGGCTGCTGCGCGTGCCGCACGCACGATCGCGGCATGGACGAGCCCCGTGCCCTCCGCGCCTCGCGCTCTCTGCGCGAGCGCATCCTCGCGCGCCGCGATGACACCGAGTCGCAGCGACGCATCGCCCCCTCGATCGTCGACGCCCTCGCCGACGCCGGCCTGTTCCGGATCGCGCTGCCGCGTGCGCACGGGGGGCTCGAGGCCACGCCTCGCGACGCGCTCGACGCCTACGAAGAGCTCGCGGACGCCGAGGCGTCGGTCGCGTGGGTCGTGTGGAACAATGCGCTCCCCGCGATCGTGAGCCGACACCTCGCGCCCGCCGTCCGTCGCGAGGTGTTCTCCGATCCACGGCTCGTCACCGCGAATTCCACGCGGCCGACCGGTGTCGCGGCGCCGTGCGAGGGCGGTCTCCGGGTGCGCGGTCGGTGGTCGTTGGTCTCGGGCTGCGAGCTCGCGCAGACGCTCTTCCTGCGCTGCGTCGTGGTCGGAGCCGACGGATCGCGATCGTCGCCGCCCGAGCTCGTGATCGCGATCGTCCCGCGCGAGCGCTGCACGATCGTCGACACCTGGCACGTCGGCGGGCTGCGCGGCACCGGCAGCCACGACGTGATCGTCGAGAACGCGGTGGTGCCGCTCGAGCGCACGATCTCGCTCGGGCCGCCGTCGGGCGAGGCGCCGATCGATCGCATGCCGTTCGCGGCGACGCTGTCCGCGGGGTGCGCGGCGATCGCGCTCGGGATCGCGCGCGGTGCGCGCACCGCGCTCGTGGAGCTCGTGCGCACGAAGATGCCCACCGACGGGACGCCGCCACCGCGCGAGCAGCCCGCAGTGCTCGCGCGTCTCGCGCGGCTCGACGCCGATCGCTCGGCTGCGCGGCTCCTGCTCCACGCGGCCGCCGACGATGCGTTCCGCGCATGCGTCGAGGGACGAGCGACGACGATGGAGGAGCGAGCGAGCGTCTGGAAGGCGGCGATCCACGCGGCGAGCGTCGCGCGCGACGTGGTGCGCGCGTCGTACGAGCTCGCGGGGACCGCGGCGCTCTACACCGACTCTCCGATCGAGCGAGCGCACCGCGACGTGCACGCGGTCGCACAGCACGTGATCCTGAGCGAGCTCTGGCTCGCGGAGGCGGGACGCGTGGAGCTCGGTGCCGCGCCGACCACGCCCATGTTCGTCGCTTAGGGAAGCGCGCGATCACGTCGCGTAAGGAGCGGCCCGCAGGCGCCCGCGGTCCTCAGCTCTTCTTCACGCGCTTGTGGCGGCCGGGCGCCATCGCATTCGCGCCGTGGAACGTGGCGCCCGTCTTAGCCATCTCCACCAGCACCGGCGCCGCCTGGAAGCGCTTGCCGAGGCGGTCGCGGAAGTGGTCGAGACGGCGCACGACCTCCTTCACGCCGATGGTGTCCATCCAGCGGAAGGGGCCGCCGCGGAAGGGCGGGAAGCCGAGGCCGAAGATCGCGCCGATGTCTCCGTCGCGCGCGCTGCGCAGGATCCCTTCGCCGTAGCAGTGCGCGGCCTCGTTCACGAAGAGGAGCGCGCAGCGCTGGGCGACCTCGTCCTTCGGAAGCGTCTTGTTCGGCGTGAGGCCGAGGACGGCGTACACGCTCTCGTCGACCTCCTTCTTGGCGCCTTTCTTCTTCTCCCCGTACTGGTAGAAGCCGCGGCCGTTCTTGCGGCCCTTGCGATCGTCGGCGATCAGCTTCTCGAAGCCGGCCGGCGCGCTCATGCGATCGCCGAACTCCTCGAGCATGATGGGGCCGACCTTCGCGGCCACGTCGATGCCGACCTCGTCGAGCAGCGTGATCGGGCCGACGGGGAAGCCCCAGTCGACGAGCGCCGCGTCGATGTCCTCGATCTTCACGCCCTCGCCGAGGATGAAGGCCGCCTCGTTCATCATCGGGCCGAGGATGCGGCTCGTGTAGAAGCCGACGCCGTCGTTGACGACGATGACCGTCTTGCCCTGCTTCTTGCCGAGCTCGACGCACGTCGCGGTCGTCACGTCGCTCGTCTTCGGCGTCACGATGATCTCGAGCAGCGGCATCTTCTCGACCGGCGAGAAGTAGTGCATGCCGATCACCGTCTCGGGGTGCGCGCTCGCCTCGGCGATCTTCGTGATCGGGATCGACGAGGTGTTCGACGCGAAGATCGTGCTCGGCCCGCACGCGGCCTCGGTGTCCTTGAGCACGCGGTGCTTGAGCGCGAGATCTTCGAACACCGCCTCGATCACGACCTCGGCGCCCTTCAGGCCCGAGTAGTCGGTCGTGCCCGTCACGAGCGACATCTCTTCGACGCCCTCGCGCACGCTCACGCGCTTGCGCTTCACGCGGCCGTCCACGAGCGACTTCACGTGCGAGAGCCCGCGCGCGACGCCGGCCGTGTCCTTGTCCTTCATGCGCACCGGGATGCGCCCGCCCGTCGCCGTGACGAACGCGATGCCGCCGCCCATGAGGCCCGCGCCTATCATGCCGACCTTCGTCACCTCGCGCGCCTTCACGCTCGGATCACTCGTGCCGTTGTCCTTCTTCAGCGCGTTCTGCGCGAAGAAGATGCTCATGAGCTGCGCCGCCTGCGGCGAGACCACGAGCTCGCCGAAGGCCTGCGCTTCGGCCTCGAGCCCACGCGCCATGCCCTCGCTCAGGCCCTTCCGGACCACGTCGAGGATGCGCTCGGGCGCCGGGTAATTCCCGCGCGACTTGGCGAGGAGCTGCTTGCGCGCCTGATCGAAGAGCACCTTGCGGCCGAGCGCGGTGCCGGTGAGCGCGAGCTCCTGCACCTTCTCGGCGCCTTCGAGGTTCTTCTCCTGCGCGCGCGCGGGCTTGCCGGCGAGCTTCAGCGCCCACTCGATCGCGACGTCGAGGAGGATCGCCTCCGGCACGACCTCGTCGACGAGGCCGAGCTTCTTGGCGCGCTTGGCGTCGAGCTGCTTGCCCGTGAGCAGCATGTCGAGCGCGCTCTGGATCGGCACGATGCGCGGTAGCCGCTGCGTGCCGCCGGCGCCCGGGAGCACGCCGAGCATCACCTCGGGCAGGCCGAGCTTCGTCTTGCGGTCGTCCGACGCGATGCGCGCGTGGCAGGCGAGCGCGACCTCGAGGCCGCCGCCGAGCGCCGCGCCGTGGATGGCCGCGACGACGGGCACGCGGAAGCCCTCGATGCGATCCATCGCCTTCTGTCCGGTGCGCGCGAGCTCGCTCGCCTCGCGCTCGGACTTCACGGCCTGGAGCATCGTGATGTCGGCGCCGGCGATGAAGCCGCTCTTCTTGCCGCTCGTGAAGACGACTGCCTTGCACGCGGGGTCCTGCTCGATCGCCTCGAAGACCGCGCGGAAGTCCTCCGCGAAGCTCGCCTTCAGCGTGTTCACCGGCTCGCCCGGCAGATCCATGCGCAGGATGAACACACCGTCCGCGCGCTTCTCGACCGAGAGCGGCGCGCTCGAGGCCTTCTGGGTTCCGTTCGACGTCGTCGTCTCCATGGTGGCCTCCTTCAATTGCGCTCGAGGATCATGGCCGCGCCGATGCCGCCGGCCGCGCAGGCCGTGACGAGCGCGAGGTTTCCGTTTCGACGCGCCAGCTCGCGCAGCGTCTGCGTGATCTGCCGCGCGCCCGTGGCGGCGAAGGGATGGCCGATCGCGATCGAGCCGCCGGTGACGTTGAACTTCGACCAGTCGATCGTGCCGATCTTCTCGCTCCGGCCGAGCTTCTCCTTCGCGAACGCATCGCTCTCGAAGGCCTGCGTGTTGCTGAGCACCTGGCCCGCGAAGGCCTCGTGCATGTCGATGAGGTCGAGGTCCGAGAGCTTCACGCCCGCGCGATCGAGCGCCATCGGCGTCGCGTAGCTCGGGCCCATCAGCATCTGTCCGCGCGGGTCGACCGCCGCGAAGGCGTAGCTGCGCAGGTAGCCGATCGGCGAGAGGCCGTTCGCCTTCGCGACGTCCTCGCGCATCACGAGCAGCGCGCTCGCGCCGTCGGTGAGCGGCGAGCTGTTCGCCGCGGTGATCGTGCCGTGCTTGCGATCGAAGACGGGCTTGAGCTTGGCGTAGCTCGCGAGCTCGCTGTCGGTCCGGACGTTGTTGTCTTGCGAGAAGGGCTCGAGGTCCTTGCCGCCCTTGCCCGGCACGTAGACGGTCATCACCTCGCCGGCGAGGCGCCCGTCCTTCCACGCGGCCGCGGCCTTCACGTGGCTCTCGTGCGCGATGCGATCCTGGTCCTCGCGCGCGATGTGGTTCTCCTTCGCCATCTTCTCGGCGCTCTCGCCCATGGAGAGGCCGGTCGAGAACTCGACGAGGCCGGGCGGCACGGGGATGAGGTCCTTGGGCGAGAGCGTGGCGAACACGCCGAGCTTCTGCGCGAGCGTCTTGGCCTTGCTCGCATCGAGCAGCGCCGCTGCGAGCTTCTTGCTCACGGCGATGGGCACGTCGCTCGTGGAGTCGGCGCCCCCCGCGATGCCGGTGTCGATCGTGCCGGCGAGGATCGCCTCGGCGATGCTCACGGTGGACTGGTAGCTCGTCGCGCACGCGCGGCTGACGCTGAAGGCCTCGATCGAGCGCGGCATGCCCGTCGCGAGCACGATCTCGCGCGCGATGTTCGGCGCCGAGAGCGAGGGCAGCACCTGGCCGTAGACGACCTGCTGCACCTTCGCGGCGGGGATGCCGGTGCGCACGAGCAGCTCGCCGACGACGGCCGTGCCGAGGTCGAGCGCCGTGAGCTTCTTGTAGGCGGTGGACTGCTTCGCGAACGGGGTACGCAGCCCGGCGACGATCGCGACGCGCTTGCCCTTCTCAGCCATGAGAGCCTCCGAGTGAGTGCGTGAGCATCCCTACCAGCTGGTAGAGGAACGCATGACCGTGTGGTAGGCGTCTCGACGCAACGTGTCAAGGCGAGCGCTCCGCCGGATCGGCTAGGCTGGGCGCCGTGACGGCGCTTCCGGACGGCTTCTTCGAGATCGCTGCGGCCGAGGCTTCGTATCGCGACGGGGGAGGTGAGCGCGGGCTCGGCTTTCGATGGCGTTCGCGCTCACGGCTCGGCGCGGCGTGGCTCGTGCTGGTGGGCCTCGTCGTCAGCGCCTTCGGCGCGGGGCTCGGGGCGGCGCCGCAGCTCGGGCTGCCGGTCCAGGTCTCGATCGGCGCGCTGTGGGCGGTGGCGCTCGGCGTGGGCATGTCGGGAGCGCTGCTCCTCTACGCGGGCGTGGCGAGCACGCTCAACACGACGACGGTACGCATCGGGCGCGCCGCGATCACGCGAAGCCACGGGCCGCTGCCGTGGCGCGGGAGCTTCGTCCTCGCGCGAACGACGGGCGATCACATCGAGGTACGCCGCCGCGGAGAGGGCTATCGCCACTCGTTCGCCGTCGTCCTCGTCCGCGAGGCCGAGCCCGAGCGGCCGCTCTTCGACGCGGTCTGGCGACAGGAGGACGCCGAGCGCGTCGCCTCCGCGCTGCGCGACGCGCTCGCCGCGTGAGTGGCGCACCCGCGGGCGCTTGCCACGCCTCGGGCGCGGCTCCACAACGACCGCACCGTGATCGACGCCTACGTCTGGACCACGCCGAACGGCTTCAAAGCGCTCATCGGGCTCGAGGAGCTCGGCCTCCCTTACGAGGCGAGGTGGATCGACATCGGCAAGGGCCAGCAGTCGAGCCCCGAGTACGGGCGCGTGAACCCGAACCACAAGATCCCGGCGATCGTCGATCGCGATCCGAAGGGCGGCGGCTCGCCCATCACGGTGTTCGAGTCGGGCGCGGTGCTCGTCTACCTCGCCGAGAAGACCGGGCGCTTGCTTCCCGCGGGCGGCCAAGATCGCTACACCACGCTGGCGTGGACCTTCTTCAACATCGGCGGGCCCGGGCCGATGCTCGGCCAGCTCGGCCACTTCACGAAGTTCGCGAAGGAGAAGATCCCGTACGCGATCGAGCGCTACACGAACGAGGCCGAGCGGATCTTCGGCGTGCTCGACCAGCGCCTGGCGCAGAGCCGCTACCTCGTCGGCGACGAGCTCACGATCGCCGACGTCGCCAACTTCACGTGGCCGAACGCGGCGCGGGGCTTTCTCGGGATGGATCTCTCGACGCACCGCCACCTCGTGCGCTGGCTCGACGAGCTCGCGGCACGGCCGGCGTTCGCGCGGGCGCTGGCGCTGAAGCCGTAGTGGTGGCGTGGTGAGCGGGACGGCGGTCTCGCGCACGTTCGAGGTGCCGGCGGTCGACCTGAACGAGACGCTGCGCTTCCAGCGCCTGGGGCCCTACGATCCGTGCGCGCGCTTCGAGCCGCGCGCGCGGCGCTTCGCGATCGCGTTCCGCATGCGCGGCGCGCCGGTGACGCTCGAGCTCGCGCAGCCGGGGCCGACCACGATCCTCGCGCAGGCGTGGGGCGAGCCGGCCGAGCGCGTGCTCGAAGAAGTGCCCGCGATCTGCGGCGCAGAGGACGATCCGGAGGCATTCGAGACGGACCACGAGGGCGTGCAGCGCCTCGCGCGACGCTTCCGCAAGATGCGCTTGCCGCGCGTGCCGTGGTGCATGGAGGCGCTCGTCGGCACGATCCTCCAGCAGCGCGTGGCGTTCGTGGAGGCGGCGCAGGGGTGGCGGAAGATCGCGCTCGAGCGCGGCGAGGAAGCGCCCGGCCCGCTCGGCCTGCGCCTCTTTCCGAGCAAGGCGACGCTGCTCGCGATGCCGACGTGGGGCTACCGAGAGTCGCTCGTCGACCGCAAGCGCGAGCTCGCGATCCGCGCCCTCCTCGACCACGACGACGAGATCACCCGGGCGCTCGACGGCAGCTTCGACGCGCTCCGCACGACCCTCGGCCGCATCCCGGGGATCGGCCCGTGGACGATCGAGAGCTTCCTCGGTCAGTGCCGCGGCGATGCCGACGCGGTGCCGACGCTCGACTACTGGATGCCGCACACGATCGTGCACGCGCTCACCGGCAAGCCCCGCAGCGACGACGCCGAGATGCTCGCGCTGCTCGAGCGCTTCCGCCCGCACCGCGGCCGCGTGATCCGCCTGATCTTCGCGGCCGGCTACGAGGCGCCGCGCCATGGGCCGCGAAAGAAGTCGATGCTCCGCGGCGGCCTCGGATGAGCGCGGAAGAGATCGCGCGCGCCCCCCGTACGTCGGAGAGAAGGCATGCGCATCGCTCACCCCTGCTCCGAAGATCTGCCCTCGATGCCGCGCGTGCCCGGCGGCGTGCACTGCGCGCGCTGCGATCGCGACGTGCTCGATCTGCGCCACGTGCCGCGCAAGCGCGCTCTCGCGGTGATCGCCGAGGCGCGCGAGAGCGGCGACGGGCGCGTGTGCGCCTGGGTGCGCGTGACCCGCGACGGAACGCTCACGTTCCTCCCGGATCCATCGCCGCGCTCGCGCTGGATCGCGCCGGTGCTTGCGGTGGGCTCGCTCGCGGCCTGCACGACGGCGCCGACCCGCGAGACGGCGCCGATCGCGGCGCTCCCGCCAGCGGCCCCCGTCACGGTGACGAGCGGCGGCAACACGAACGCCCCGCCTCCACCCGCGCCGGTCGTCGCGCAGCCGACCCCGCCACCCGCGATCCAGCATCCCGTGTCGAACACGACACCTCCGATCGAGGTCAGCGAGACGTGGGCGGGCGACATCGCGTTCTGACGATCTCGCGCGCTCAGGAGGGCGGCGGCAGGCCCCTCGGATCTTTTTCGAAACACGCCCGCGCCCTCGCGCGTTCTGCACGGTGAGCGTCTGGCCGATCGTTCCTCGGCACGCCCACTCCGGCCCCTCCCGTCCGCGGGCTACGCCCGTTGCCGTCGGGGTTCTCCGGGGTGAGCGCTCTTTGCCGATCCCTCCAGAGGCATGCAAGGTGGTCCCATGGGTATCCTCGTCAGCTGGCTGATCCTCACGTTCTCCTTCGTCGTCGCGAGCAAGCTGATCGACGGCTTCCAGCTGAAGGGCGGCCTCGGCAACCAGCTCATGGTCGCCGCGCTCTTCGCGATCCTCGAGCTCGTCCTCGGCCACGCGCTCTTCGTCGCCATCGGGATCGGCACGCTCGGCCTCGGCTTCCTGTTCGCGTTCGTCACCCGTCTCTTCGTCGGCGCGATCCTCCTGAAGTTCACCGACGCGCTCACCGACAAGCTGAAGGTGAAGAGCCTCGGCACCGCCTTCGTCGCCTCGCTGGTGATGAGCATCACGGCGACACTCACCGAAGGCGTGCTCCACGTCATCGGGCTCTGAGAGGGTGAGTGCGCCAGGAAAGCCTGGAGGAGGAGGAAGCGATGAGCGGATGATCGTCGCGGAAACCTCCTGAGGCGTCTGGCGGTCCTCGTTCCCGGAAGGGACGAGCTGCCTGGCAAAGCTGATCGCAGCCAGAAGCGAGTCTTGCGCGAGCCCCGTCCGCGAGGGCGGCCGCGAAGCGTAGACAGCGAGTGCGCGGGCCGCGTGGTGGAGCCCCGAAAGTCAGCAAACGTGGAGGCCGACGCCGTTCACACAGCGGAAGGCAGCACCGGAGCGCCCGACGATCATGGGCGCCGAGGCTCCACCGGGGTCGGAGAGCGGGGCACGTGCACACAGTGGCGCCCCAGGAACCTGGGAGGTCTCGTCACCTCCTCGTTCGAGCGGAGATCGGGCTCTCCGCACAACAAACCCGAGGCCTGCGTGAGCCGCGCATCGAGCGCGCAGGAGCCGCGAACGCGGAACACGAACACGACGCGCACACGAGGTACCGCCGAGCGAAGGAAACGAAGCTCGAAGCAGCATCGCGGGAAGGGTGACGAGAAGTCGGAGACGCCCGTTGTACCGATGACGCCGGGGAACTCGCCCCACGAGGACCCGGCCAGGGAAGGGGCGTCCGGAACATGGAACCGAACGAGGGAACGATGTCGGAGTCACTGAACTCTGGGAGCATCTCCACGAGACTCGCGCGGATAGCGGAGCTCGCGAGGAAGCATCCCGAGCGTGCGTTCATGTCGCTGCACCACGCGATCGACGTGGCGTGGCTACGTGAGGCGTACCGGCGCACGCGCAAGGACGCGGCGGTGGGCGTGGACGGGCAGTCGGCGGAGGAGTACGCGCGCGATCTCGAGAAGAACCTCGAGTCGCTGCTCGTGCGCTTCCGTACGGGCGCGTACCGAGCACCTCCCGTTCGACGCGTGCACATCCCGAAAGGCGACGGGCGCAGTACGCGCCCGATCGGCGTGCCGACGTTCGAGGACAAGATCCTCCAGCGCGCGGTCGCGATGCTCTTGGAGGCGATCTACGAGCAGGACTTCCATCCGGGCTCGTTCGGCTTCCGGCCGGGACGCAGCGCGCACGACGCGCTCGAAGTGCTGTGGAAAGAGATCATGTCGATGGGCGGCGCCTGGATTGTCGAGGTCGACATCCAGCGCTTCTTCGACACGCTCGACCACGGCGCCCTGCGCGGCTTTCTCGACGGGCGGGTGACGGACGGCGTGATTCGCCGTGCGATCGACAAGTGGCTGAAGGCAGGCGTGCTCGAGGACGGTGCGGTGACGCATCCGGACGAAGGCACGCCGCAGGGAGGCGTCATCTCGCCGATCCTCGCGAACGTGTATCTGCACGAGGTGCTCGACAGGTGGTTCGAGGCGGACGTGAAGCCGCGGCTGCGAGGCCATGCGTTTCTCGTCCGGTACGCGGACGACTTCGTGATCGCCTTCGCGGAGGAAGCGGACGCGAGGCGCGTGATGGACGTGCTGCCGAAGCGATTCGAGCGGTATGGCCTGACGCTGCACCCCGACAAGACGCGCCTCGTGAACTTCACGAGACCGCGACGCGACGGTGGTGACGACGAGGGCGATGGGCCCGGCAGCTTCGATCTGCTGGGCTTCAACCATCACTGGGGCCTCTCGCGAAAGGGGAACGTGGTCGTGCAGCGGACCACGATGCGCTCGCGCTTCACGCGGGCCATCGGTCGCGTACGCGATTGGTGCCGAATCAACCGGCACCTACCGATCGCCGAGCAGTGCAAGGCGCTCGGCCACAAGCTGCGCGGGCACTTCGGGTACTACGGCATCACCGGGAACTCGGAGGCGCTCTCGCGCTTCGCGTACGAAGTGGAGCGCGCCTGGCACAAGTGGCTCTGCCGTCGTTCGCAGAGACCGCACCTGCCGTGGGCGCGCTTCAACCTGCTGCTCGCCCGCTACCCGCTGCCGCCGCCACGCGTCGTGCACAGCGTGTTCGCGCCGAACGCAGCGAGCCCATGAGCCGAAGAGCCGGATGCGGGAAATCCGCACGTCCGGATCTGTGGGAGCGGCGGAGGCGAACCCCCGCCGCGACCCGACCAGGAAACCTGTCGCCCTCTCTCGCGGAGCGATACGAGGGGGAGGTTCCATCGGGATTCACTCCCGATGGAGGGGGCCGCGTATCGGCCCCCGAGGACTGAAAGTCCGTCCCTAAATCGTCGTGCGAGCGGCGACGGTGAGAGGATCGGGCGAGGGTGCCCCCCTCCGCCCGGTCCTCGGCGCTTCGCGCCTGCGGGCGGGCTGTCCCCCCAAATCGTCGATCGCGCTGCGCGCGCTCTCCTCAGGGGGGACGGGTCGTGCAGCGCTGCCGCTCGCGTCGCTCGTCAGGTAGCGAGCACGACGAGATGAGCGACGAGGTTCGCGGTGATCGCGGTCATTGTCGCGACGCTCGTGGCCTTCGCGAGACCGCGCACGAGGAGTCGATGCAGGCCGTAGCGCTCGCGCATGTGCGCGTTGCTCAGCTCGCAGAGGCTGGCTCTCGCACGGTAGAGCGACTTGGCGCGCTCGGTCTGCATGTTCGCTTTCCACGCCGCGATGCGCGGGTCGCGGCTGCCTTTGCTTCCGGCGTTCGCGCTGCGCTTGTGGACCGCGATGAGCGGCTCGACGCCGCGATCCATCGCCGTGACGATGCCTTCGTGGCTCTGATGGTTGGCGTCGGCGAGCAAGCACTCGGGTCTGTGTCCGGTGCGGCGCTCGATCTGATCGAGCAGCGGTACGACTGCGTTCATGTCGCTGCCCACGTTCGTGACGTCGATGGCGACGATCGTGCGCGGGCCGCCGAGCTCGGAGCCCGCCGTCGCGGTGCGCACGTTCATCGCGGGACGGAAGCCGCCGTCAGCCATCTTCATCACGCGGGCCTCGGCATCCGTCGTCGAGGCCCGCGCCGAAGGGCGCGAAGGACTTCTCTCTTTCTGTAGCTCCTCGACCGTGGTGATCGCGGCCTCGATGCGACGCTGGAAATCGCGCGCGGCGGCTTCGCGAGCGCCCTTCTGCGTACGCGAGAGCTCTGGGTCGTCGGCTTGCGCCAGCACGGCCTCGAGATGAAGCGCCGCTTGCTCACGACACGCTTCGAGCGCTTCGCGCGTGCGGAACGACGGCGCCGAGGCCGCGGCGCGAACACGCATTCCGTCTGCCGCGACGAGCTTCAGCGAGAGCACGCCGGCGTGCAGCAGCGCTGCGAGGATGTCCGTCATCAGCTTGTCGAGCGCTGCCTGATGCCCGACGCGGAAGCGCGAGAGCACCTGGTGCCCGACCTGCACGTCGCCGACGATCCACGCGTACGCGCGATCGCTCCGCGTGAGGCGCTCGATCTCTCGCGCGCTGCCGACGCCTTCGGAGATCGCGTACGTCCAGAGCGTGAGCAGCATGCGCGGCGAGTGCGTCGGCCGGCCCGCAGCTCCTTCGACGGCCCGCGCCTCGTCGAGGAACGCCGAGAGGTCGAGCTTGCCGAGCGCCTGCCACAGCGCCCGCGCAGGATGCTCGGGCTCGAGCGAGTCCTCGGGCACCTCGAAGCGCATCACGCCCTGCCGACGCTCCGGCTCCGTCACGCGAGGCTTGCCGTGCTTGTTCATGCCGCTTCGACGCACGCCGCAGCGATTCTATTTCCGTCCATCGACGGAGGATCACGAACGAATCGGGATTTCGGGACAGCTCTTGAGCGCATCGGGCGCCGCGGGCGCTGATAGGCTCCCCTCGTGGGGAGCCCCAGCTTTCGACTCGCGAGCGCGTACGCGCTCTTGCTCGGCGCGTGCGGCGCGTCGTCGCCACCCTCGACGGTGCCGCGCAACGCGTCGGGCGACGAGCAGCGCGCGCTCCGCTCCGCGCTCGCCGCGATCCACGGCGACGCGTTTCGCGAGATCGCGACGTGCGTCGCCGGGCGCACGTCGGCTCCATTCGTCGTCTACGAGCATCGAGATGCGGTGCTCGCGGACGCCGCGGTCGCGCGCGCGTGCGGCGGCGCCCCGGCTTCGCTCCCCGCCGCGCCACGGGAGGGATGCGCGACGCTCGCGATCGCACGCCTCGTGGACGGCACGCTCGAGCGCTACGAGCTCGGCTGGCGATGCGACGAGGGCGAGCCCTACGCGACGCTCGAGACCGCCGACTTCGATGGCGACGGCCGAGACGAGCTGAGCGCCGTCGTCGCGAACGATGCGTTCGTCGTCGTCGACACCGAGACCTTCGCCGTCGAGCACGCCGGCGCGAGCGGCGACTACGAGGTCGAGCACCCCGAGGGCACGGGCCTCTACGCCACGTGCTGGCACGCGGGCCCGATCGAGCATCCGATCCAGATCGGCCCCGAGCAGGAGAGCTACGACTTCGAGGACGATCCCGGCGCGGACCCGACCACGATTCGCCCCGTCGACTGCGAGCCGGTGCGCGCGGACTGCGAGATCTTCCGTTTCCGCTACGACCCCGCCCGCGACTGCTGGCCTGTTCCGGCGCGCTGATGCTCGTCGCCGCGGCCGCTGGTCGAGCCGCGCGTGCGGGTCCATCCTGACCGTCGTGGCCGAGCTGCCCCGCACGCATTGGCTCGACCGGCTCGCCGAGACCTCGGCGTCGCTCGACGATCACGTGCTGGGGCTGCCTGCGCCCGACGCGCTGCGTGCGATCGCGATGCTCGGATGGCGCCGCCCGGACGTCGTCGAGGCGCTCGAGCGGATGGCAGCCGACACGGCGCTCGCCGCGGGAGACCCCGAGAGCGTGGCGCGGGGCGAGACCTCGCGCGCGCTCGCGTTGCTGATTCGTGCTCGCCTGGGCGTCGGCTCGACGAGCGAGGAGCGCGTCGCGTCGCTCGCGCGGGCGTTGCCCGATGGGATCTGCCGCGACGCCGTGCTCGCGTCGGTGCGATGCCACGCGGAGCGGGCGATCGCGGCTCTTTCGGACGCGCTCCCGCACGCGACCGACGCGCGCGAGCTGCTCTCGTGTGACGCGCTCGTCGCGTCGCGTGATGCTCCGATCTCGAGGTCGGTGGCGCGCGAGCGCGAGCGTGCGATCACCCGCTGGGCGCAGGGCCCCGCCCGAGCGCGATCGTCGGTGACCCTTCCATGGTCGCCGTCCCCCGCGGTGCAGGCGATGCGTGAGTGGGCCGGCGAGTACCGTCCGCCTCCGCTCGCCGGGCGCCTGCCACGCGTGCCCTGGTCGCCGCCGCGATGGCAGCCGGAGCCCGCGCCCATTTCCGATCCCGTCGAGGCGATCCGGTGGACGCACGAAGCGATCTCTGCCGGAGTGGTCCGCAGCGCGCACCCGACCCAATTGTGTCGGCCCGGCTCTCCGGGCACTCCAGCCGAGATCGTGGCCGCGCGCGGGCGCGGCCCGCTGCCGGCGGACGACGCGCTCCGCTTCGGGGTGATCTACCGCGCATGGCGCGCCGCGGCGCCGCACGCCGATGCCGCGCTCGTGCGCGCTCTGCTCGAGTGGCCCCTCGAGACGCAGGTCGCGGGGCTGGATGGGATCGCCGACGCAGACGTGGCCTCCCCCGACGTGATCGCAGCGCTCCTCGACTTCGCGCGCACGGGCATCGAGGCCGGGCCCGTCTGGCCCCGCGTGCCTCACGTCCTCGAGGCGGTCGTGGAGGCGCTCGTCGCGCAGGCTCCGGACGAGTGGTGCCGCCTGGTGGTCGAGGAGTCGCAGGCGGTCGACCCCTTCGCACGGATGGCAGCCGCGATCCGCCTCGGCTTCCATCCGATCGGAGTCTCGACGCAAGCCGTCCTCGACGCGCTCTCGCTCGACCCGTTCGCACCCGTGCGGCGCCTCGCGGCCTCGGCGCGGGCTCGGCTTCGCGCACGCGCTCGGTCACGACTTCGCGAACGAACGAGCACGTGGTGTGTGCTTCGCGGCGACGACGACGCCGAGCGCGTGCTCGAGTCGCTCCAGCGGCTCTCGCTCGAGGCGGAAGATCGAGCCGTGGATCGGCGGCGTGCCCAGCGCCTTCGCGACCGGCTCGCAATCGACGAGCGGCAGGCCCGTTGGCTCGGCGAGCCACGACGGCGCGTACCCGGCGTACGGGATCAGACGGTCGCCGCGAGCGCGACGCTGACCGCGACGGATGGTCGATCGGTCGACGTCACGCTGGGCTGGGACGAGGACGCCGGTGCCGACCCCGCAGTGTCGTGGCTGAGGGAAGGGATCGGTCCACGGACCGAGTCGCTCTCCTCGGCGGTCGCGTTCGTGTGCGCCTCCCCTTCCCGCTTCATGCGGCTCGCGATCGAGGGATGCGAGGACCGAGCGGTCGAGGCGATCCTCCACGCGTCCGGCGTCGAGCTCCGCACGATCGACGCCGCGCACCTGCGCGCGTGGAGCCCGGACGGCGTCCGCGCCGCCCCTTGACGGCGAGCGCGGGGCGCGCTGTGTTCCGCCTCGCATGACACTCGGCATCGATCTGAAGGGCAAGCGCGCGCTCGTCGCGGGCGTGGCAGACGACGGCGGCCTCGGCTGGGGCATCGCGCACTCGCTGGCGGAGGCCGGGGCGAGCGTGGTGCTCGGTGTCTGGCCGCCCGCGATGGGCATCTTCGAGACGCTGCTCTCGCGCGGCAAGCTCGACGAGTCGCGCAAGCTCTCGGACGGCTCGATGCTGAGCTTCGAGAAGATCTACGCGCTCGACGCCGACTACGACGCGATGGAGCTGGTGCCCGAGGACGTGAAGAGCAACCGGCGCTACCGCGAGCGCGGCGACTTCACGATGACCGGGCTCGCGAACGGCATCCGCGCCGACTTCGGCGAGGGCTCGCTCGACGTCGTCGTGCACAGCCTCGCGAATGGCCCCGAGGTGAAGAACCCGCTCCTCGAGACCTCGCGCCGCGGCTACCTCGGCGCGATGAGCGCGAGCGCGTACTCGTTCGTCTCGCTCGTGCAGAAGACGGGCCCGCTGCTGCGGCCGGGCGGCTCGTTCCTCAACCTCACCTACCTCGCCGCCGAGCGCGTGGTGCCAGGCTACGGCGGCGGGATGTCGAGCGCGAAGGCCGCGCTCGAGAGCGACACGCGCGTGCTCGCCTACGAGGCCGGCCGCAAGTGGGGCGCGCGCGTGAACGCCATCAGCGCCGGGCCCTACGCCTCGCGTGCCGCGAGCGCGATCGGCTTCATCGGCAAGATCATCAGCTACTACGAGCAGAGCGGCCCGCTCGCCGAGACGATCACGGCCACCGAGGTCGGACACACGGCGGCGTTCCTCGCGAGCCCGCTCGCATCGGGAATCACGGGCAGCGTGATCCACGTCGACAAGGGCTATCACGCGATGGCGGTGCCCCACGACGTCGAGCGCGCACTGCGCCCCGTCGCCGCGGCCGAGTAGGCCGGACCCTCGAGGCCCTCGCCCGCTCTCAACGACCGAGACCCCGCTTCGGGTGGAGACGCCAGACCGCCTCCCGCCCGGCGGGGTCCACCGTGTCGATCGCCGGAGGTGGCTCGCGCCGCCCGAGCCAGCCGCGCTCTTCTAGCCGGCGGATCACGCGGCTCGCGTCGTCGGGATCGATGCCGAGCCGCGAGGCGAGCCCGCCCCGCGTGACGAATCGCTGCTCGCGAACGACGACGATGGCCTCCTCCACCAGCCCGCGGAGGCGCTCCGACTGCTTGCGCGCCAGCGTCTTCTTGTCCGCCACGTTCCCTCGCACCCGCAATGGACGATGCAGCGTACACGGGCGCGCTCCGCGAAGGCCCCGCGCGGTGCGGTCCCAGCGTATTTGCTCCTCCGCGGACCGCGCGCGCTATCGTTGCCCGGCTTGCGCCGGACGCTCGAACAGCTCCACGACACGCTCGAGGCCGCCGCAGCCGTCTCGGACGCGGGCGCCATCGCGAAGGAGCCGCGCCACACGATCGAGCCCAAGCGCCGCAAGAGCGCCGAGGTCGCGCGCGCGCTCGGCCTGCTCTCGCCCTCGCAGCGCGGCGTCGACATCCACGCGACGCTCGGCCAGGGCGGCATGGGCATCGTGCGGCTCGGCACGCAGCGCGCGCTCGGCCGGCACGTCGCCGTCAAGTCGGTGAAGGACGAGGCCAAGAGCGACCTCGCCACGCTCAAGCTCCTGCGCGAGGCCTGGGTCACGGGCGCGCTCGAGCACCCGAACGTCGTCCCCGTCTACGACATCGAGCTCGGCCAGGACGGCGACCCGCACATCGTCCTCAAGAAGATCGAGGGCGCCGCGTGGTGCGATCTGATGAACGACGCGCCCCAGCTCGCGCGCCGCTTCCACGCCAAGGACCCGCTCGACTGGAACCTGCGGATCCTCCAGCAGGTCGCCACCGCCGTTCACTTCGCGCACAGCCGCGGCATCGTGCATCGCGATCTGAAGCCCGAGAACGTGATGATCGGCAGCCACGGCGAGGTCTACGTCGTGGACTGGGGCCTCGCGGTCGCGCTGGAGGACGACGGCACGGGCCGCTTCCCGCTCGCCGCCGAGGCGAACGAGATGGCGGGCACGCCTTGCTACATGGCGCCCGAGATGATCGGCGGCATCGACGCACGCATCTCCGCCCGCACCGACGTCTACCTGCTCGGCGCGATCCTCCACGAGATCGCGACGGGGCGTGTGCCGCACGAGGGCGAGTCGCTCATGGCGATCCTCGTGTCCGTCGCGCGGAGCGAGCCGCAGCTCGGTCCCGAAGTGCCCGCCGAGCTCGCGCGGATCGTGCGGCGCGCGATGGATCCCGATCCCGATGCGCGCTTCGAGACCGCCGAGCAGTTCCGGCTCGCGATCGCGGGCTTTCTCGAGCACCGCGGCTCGATCCGCCTCGCGACCGAGGCCGAAGAGCGCCTCGAGCGCCTGCTCGAAGAGCGCGACAAGATCGGGACCGACGAAGCCGAGCGGCGCCTGGCGCTCTATCACTACTTCGGCGAGTGCCGCTTCGGCTTCCTGGAGGCGCTGCGCGCGTGGCGCGGCAACGAGGCCGCGCGCACCGGCCTGCGGCGCGCCATCGAGGCGATGATCGAGTTCGAGCTCTCGGCGAACGATGCCCGCGCAGCGAGCGTGCTGCTCGCCGAGCTCAAGGATCCCTCGGACGCCCTCACGCGCCGCGTCGACGAGGCGCTCGCGAAGGCGAAGATCGATCGCGAGGCCGCCGAGAAGCTCGCGCGCGACCACGATCCGAGTATCGGGCGCCGCACGCGCGCCTTCCTCGCGCTGATCATGGGCTCGGTGTGGACGATCGGGCCGCTGGTCTGGGGCTGGCTCTGGCCGCGCTACGAGTTCGCTCGCTCGCACTGGGCGGCCATCGACTTCGGGCTCTTCGTCGCGGCGCTCGGCCAGAGCCTCTCGTGGTGGGCGCGCGACTCGATGAGCAAGACCTCGCTCAACCGGCGCCTGGTCTGGACCGTGCGCACGACACTGATCGCGCAGCTCGTGCTCTGGATCGGCACGTACGTGGCGGGCATCCCGGTCGAGCAGGCGATCGTGCTCCTGATCTTCCTCTGGGCGACGCTGACGGCGCACACCGCGGCCGTGACCGAGACGCGCCTCTGGCCCGCGGCCGTGATCACGACGCTCGCGTTCCTCGTCGCGTGCGTGCGTCTCGACTGGGCCTTCTACTGCATGTCCGCGAGCAACGGCGGCCTCCTGGTCAACATGCTCGCGGTCTGGACGCGCCCCAAGGACGACCTCGTGGAGCCGCTCCAGAAGCGCGCCGAGCAGCGACGCGCGCGCTGGGCGGCGTTCCTCGAGCGCTCGCGCCTGCCGAGCGAGCCGCCCGACGAGAAGTCGTAGCCGCCCCTCGAGCCGGCCGGGGCTCGCCGGCCGCTCGGGCCGCGATCCGATCAGCCGGGGATGTCGCGGTAGATCGTGATGTAGGCCGCGAAGCTGAGCAGCACGACGATGCCGACCATGTGGATGATCGCCTCGACGCGCTCGTTGGCGCGGCGGCGGGTGACGAGCTCGAAGAAGAGGAACACCAGGCGCCCGCCGTCGAGCGCCGGGAACGGCAGCAGGTTGAAGAACCCGAGCGCGACCGAGATGATCACCAGCGTCGAGACGAAGGCGTACATGCCCTCGTGCCACTGCTGCGCCATGTGCCGCGCCATGCCGACGACGCTGCTCATGCCCTCGGTGCTGCCGTGGCGGATGCGATCGGCCAGGCCTTCCGCCTGCGCGATCGTGAGCGCGAACGGGATCACGAGCGCGTGGTGCAGCGCCGTGCCGATCGAGGCCTCGTCGTAGACGAACTGCGGCTGCGGCACGATGCCGATGACCGCGCGGCCGCCCTGGGTCGCGTCGGCGTGCGGTGTGATCGTCATCGGCGCGAGCACCTCGCCGTGACGGCGCACGCGGTACACCGTGGGCTGGTCGGCGCGATCACGCGTGGCGGCGACGAGCTCGTCGAAGCCGTGCACCGTGACGCCGTTCGCCTCCACGATCTCGTCCCCGAGATCGATGCCGCCGTTCGCGGCCGGCGAGCCCTCGATGATCGTGCCGACGATCATCGGGCCGTCCACCTGCCGCTGCACGCCGCCGAACACGATCAAGAGGAAGGTGATGATCGAGGCGCCGACGTAGTTCGCGATGGGGCCCGCGAGGATCGTCATGATCCGCGCGAAGACGCTCTTGTTCGCGAAGAGCGCCGGGTCCTTCGGATCGATCTCCTCCGACGGGTTCATGCCGTCGATCTGCACGTACGCGAGGAACGGGATCGCGCAGATCTGGAAGATCGTCGGGCTGTTCTTCGGCTGGTGCTTGAGGAGCACGGGGCCGATGCCGATCGAGTACCGCAGCACGCGCATGCCGAAGGCGCGCGCCATCAGGTAGTGCCCGCTCTCGTGGATGATCACCATCAGCGAGATGGAGCCGATGATGATGGGCCATTGGAGCCAGCTCATGGATGTGAATGGTAGCAGGGGCCGTGGTACAGCGCCCTGCATGATGCGGATCGTCGTCCGGGGAACCGAGGCCTACGACTCGGCCTTGAAGGCGCTGGAAAGACGCGGTGATCAGGACCTCGCGAAGGTCGAGGCCCCCGTCCGCGCGATCCTCGAGGACGTGAAGAATCGTGGCGATGCGGCGCTGCGAGAGCTGGTGCAGCGCTTCGAGAGCCGATCGATCGGCGAGGTGGTGTGGGATCGCGCCGCGATCGCGAAGGGCGCCGCCGACCTCGATCGGAAGACGTACGCGCGCCTCGTGGAGGCGGCCGAGCGCATCCGGCGCTACCACGAGAAGCAGGTCGATCGCGGCTTCCGCTACGAAGAGGACGGCATCGTGCTCGGGCAGCGCGTGCGCGCCGTGAAGGCCGCGGGCGTCTACGCGCCGGGCGGCAAGGCGCGGTACCCCTCGTCCGTGCTCATGAGCGCGATCCCGGCCGCGGTGGCCGGCGTGCCGCGCATCGTGCTCGCGACACCGCGGCCCACGCCGGAGATCCTCGCGGCGGCCGAGATCTCGGGTGTGACCGAGCTCGTGGACGCGGGCGGCGCGCAGGCGATCGCCGCGCTCGCCTACGGCACCGAGAGCGTGCGACGCGTCGACAAGATCGTCGGCCCCGGCAACCTCTACGTCGCGTGCGCCAAGCGTCTCGTGTTCGGCACGGTCGACATCGACGGCATCGCGGGGCCGAGCGAGATCCTCGTCGTCGCCGACGACCAGGCCGATCCGCGCGTCGTGGCCGCCGATCTGCTCTCGCAGGCCGAGCACGACGAGGAGGCCTACGCGCTGCTCGTGACGACGAGCGAAGCGCACGCGAAGAAGATCGCGGAGCAGGTCGAGGTGCAGCTCGCGAAGCTGCCGCGCCGCGAGATCGCGGAGGCCAGCATCCGCGGCCACGCGCTCGCGCTCGTCGCGGGCGATCTCGCCGAGGCGGCGCGCGTGGCGGACGTGCTCGCGGCCGAGCACCTCTCGCTCCAGGTGCGCGAGCCCGAGGCGATGCTCGAGCACATCGGCGCCGCTGGCGCGGCATTCCTCGGCGACCACACGCCCGAGGCCGCGGGGGACTACGCCGCCGGGCCGAGCCACGTGCTGCCCACGGGTGGCGCGGCGCGCTTCCACTCGCCGCTCGGCGTCTACGACTTCGTCGTGCGCACCTCGCTCGTGCGCTACTCGAAGGACGCGATCCACGCGCAGCGCGCGCTGCTCACGGAGCTGGCGCGCCTCGAAGGCCTCGAGGCCCACGCGCGCGCCGTCGAAGCGAGGTGACCAGGTGCGCTGGATCGTCGCTTCGTCGCTCGTGCTGACTTCTTGTGGGACTCCACCCGGCACGACCGATGCGGCGCAGATCGACGCGGCCACGATGCGGCGCTCCACGCTCACGGTCGCGACGTTCAGCGCGCCGGGCCCGGGATTGCGGCTCGTCGACGGCGCGACGCTCGCGGAAGGCGAAGGAGACCTCTGGCTCGCGCAGCGATCGACCGTTGCGCTCTACGCGGCCGCGCCCGCGGTCACGCTCTGTCCGCTCGGGACCTTCGCGTCGATCGAGCTCGCTCCCACCGACGAGAGCGCGTGCACGAGTGGGCTCGCCCAGGCCGACAACGTCGTCGGGGGCGAGGACGGCGTCGATCGGGCCGTCGGGCGCGCCTGGCTCGTCGTCGCGCCCGAGGGCCGCTACGTCGTCCGCGCCGTTCACGACGAGGTCACGCGCACGCTCACGACGCTCGTCGTCGACGTGCTCCCCGTCCGCTGACGCGCCGCGTCTCGACGCGCCGGACGAGCCCGGGTAGACCGCGACCCTCACCGAGGGAGACGAGGAGCGATCATGCCGGGGATCACGATCGTGGGCACGGGCCGCCACGTGCCGGGGCGGGCGATCAAGAACGACGAGCTCTCGCGCGTCATGGACACGAGCGACGAGTGGATCCGCCCGCGATCCGGCATCGCCGAGCGTCACTTCGTCGCCGAGGGCGAGGGCGTGAGCGACATGGCCTTGATCGCCGCGCAGAAGGCGCTCGAGGCGGCCAACGTCGATCGCGCGGAGATCGACTACGTGATCTTCGGCACGATGACGCCCGAGCACGTGTTCCCGGGCTCGGGCGCGCTCCTCGGGGCCAAGCTCGGCATCCCGGGCGTGCCCGCGCTCGACATCCGGCAGCAGTGCGCAGCGATGCCCTTCGGCATGCAGCTCGCGGACGGCCTCATCGCGAGCGGCGCCGCCAGGACGGTGCTGCTCATCGGCGCCGAGGCGCACGCCGGCTTCATGCCGTGGAACTGGGAGGCGCTCCTCGGCGACGCCGACGTGAAGCCCACGCCCGAAGAGTACGAGTTCGCGACCAAGCACCGCGGCACCGCCGTGCTCTTCGGCGACGGCGCCGGCGCGCTCGTGCTGCGCAAGAGCGAGATCGCCGGCCATGGCCTGCTCGCCGCCGCCACCCACAGCGACGGCCGCGCGATGGACCAGATCTGGATCCCTGGCGGCATGTTCACGCGGCGCCACTACTGGACCGCGCCGCCCGACTCCCACATCCCGACGATGAAGGGCAAAGAGCTCTTCAAGAGCGCCGTCACCCTCCTCCCGAAGGCGGTGCGCGAGGTCTGCGAGAAGGCGCGTATCACGCTCGACGAGATCGACTGGTTCATCGCGCACCAGGCCAACGACCGCATCAACGCGAGCGTGCGCCACTCGCTCGGCGTGCCGGAAGAGAAGGTGCCCTCGAACATCGCGCGCTACGGCAACACGAGCGCGGGCACGATCCCGATCTTGCTCGACGAGATGTTCCGCGACGGCCGCCTGAAGAAGGGACAGCTCGTCTGTTACCTAGCCCTCGGGGCAGGCCTGAACTGGGGCACCGCGCTGATGCGGATCTGAGGGGGGAAACCTGTCGCCCTCTCTCGCGGAGCGATACGAGGGGGAGGCTCCATCGGGATTCACTCCCGATGGAGGGGGCCGCGTATCGGCCCCCGAGGACTGAGGGCCGGCCCCCGCGGCCGCACAATTTCGGCACGACTTGCGAGCGCTTTGTGTCACGATCGCGATCGTCGTGAGCGATCCGAAACCCTCCACGGCCGTCGCGCGGCCGGCCGAGAATCCCGCCCCGAAGACCTCGAGCAGCGCCACGTGGATCCTCCTCGCGGGGGCCGCAGTGCTCTGTGGCGGCGTGATCGCGCTCGCGTTCAGCGGCAACGAGGAGCGCTCGCAGCCGACGCTCGCGGACGAAGTCGACTACGCCGTGCCCGCCGCGGCACCGGCCGTCGAGCCTCCCGCTCCGCCGCCCGCCGCGCCGATGACGCTCGCGACGGCATCACAGTCGATCTCGATCGAGATGTACTCGGCGACGTGGTGCCAGGCCTGCCAGGCCGCCCATCGCTGGATGGACCAGGAAGGCATCGCCTACCACACGATCGACGTCGACCGTCAGGCCTCCGCCCAGGCGCAGCTCTCGATGCTCAACCCGCATCGCACGCTTCCGACGTTCGACATCGACGGGCAGGTGCTCGTCGGCTTCGATCAGGTCGCGCTGACGAGCGCCATCGACGGCGCCGCGCGCCGGCACCCGCGCTGATCGCGTGAGCGCGCCCTCGCCCATCTCACTCCTCGACCTCGCGGCGGAGAACGGGCCGCTGCTGCCCGAGATCCGCGCGGCGTTCGATCGCGTGCTCGAGAAGAACGCGTTCGTGCTCGGCCCGGAGGTCGAGGCCTTCGAGCGCGAGATCGCGGCCTACCTCGGTGTGCGCCACGCGATCGGCGTCTCGAGCGGCACCGATGCGCTGATCGTCGCGATGATGGCGCTCGGGATCGGCCCGGGCGACGAGGTCGTCACGACGCCGTTCACGTTCTTCGCGACCGCGGGCTGCATCGCGCGCATCGGAGCGACGCCGGTCTTCGTCGACGTGGATCCGGTCACGCTCAACCTCGACGCCGCCGCCGTCGGCGCGGCGCTCACCGAGCGCACGCGGGCGATCGTGCCGGTGCATCTCTACGGCCAGCCGGCGGACATGAGCGCGCTGCGCGCGATCTCGGAGGCGATGGGCGTCCCCATCCTCGAGGACGCGGCGCAGGCCGTCGGCGCGACGCACGCGCTCGGCACCGTCGGGAGCCTGGGCGCGCTCGCAGCGTTCTCGTTCTACCCGACGAAGAACCTCGGCGCGTTCGGCGACGCCGGCCTCGTCACCACGAACGACGATGCGCACGCGCAGCGCGTGAAGATCCTGCGCGTGCACGGCGGCGAGCGCCGCTACTTCCACCAGACGATCGGCGGCAACTTCCGGCTCGACGGCCTGCAGGGCGCGGTGCTCCGCGTGAAGCTGCCGCACCTCTCGAAGTGGATGGACGCGCGGCGGGCCAACGCGAATCTCTACGACCTGCTCTTCCTCGAAGAGGACGTGCCGGAGGGCTCGCTCACGCCGCCGCGGCGCATCGAGCCCGGCCACGTCTATCACCAATACGTGATCCGCGTGCGCGATCCGAAGAAGCCTGGTGATCCGAGCCGCCGCGATCGGCTGAAGGCGCATCTGGGCGATCACCGGATCGGAAGCGAGGTCTTCTATCCGCTCCCGCTCCATCTGCAGGAGTGCTTCGCCTCGCTCGGCTACGGGCCGGGATCGTTCCCCGAGGCCGAGCGCGCGGCGAACGAGGTGCTCGCGCTGCCGATCCATCCGTATCTGTCGCAGAGCGACGTCGAGCGCGTGGTCTCCGAGATCGGAGCCTTCTTGCGCGCCGAGGGGACGTGATGCGGCGGCGCGCGGCGTTCACGGCGATCGTGGGCCTCGCGCTCCTGCCCCGGAGCCTCGCGTACGCCCAGACGAGCGCGACGACGCTGCAGATCGACCTCGTGATGGCGCGCGCGTCGCTCGCCGCGCTCGGCACCCGCTACGGCGCGCAGCATCCCGAGATCATGGGCGCCGAGGCGCGATTGGCCTCGCTCCGCACCTCGCTCGCGGAGGCGCGCGCGCGCCACGAGGCGATCGACGTCGCGACCGTCACGGCGCGGGTCGAGTCCGAGCTCGCCGACACCCGCGCCCGCCTCGCGGAGTTCGGCACGCGCTGCGGCGCCGGCCACCTCGACGTGGCGACGGCACGCGCGCGCGAGCAAGCGCTCGTGACCGCGCTCGAGCACCTCACGAGCGACGGCTACTACCTCGGCG
>JAXLYV010000007.1:0-398397 GCA_046351235.1 Sandaracinus sp.
TGCTCGGGCGTCTGAGCAAGCGTCGCGAGGCACTCATTCGAAAGGCCCTGCGGCACGCGGGCGTCAGCGATGAGCTCGCGTTCTCGGCGGAGATCGACGCGCGCGAGACCGGCTTCATCGCGGGCGTCGAGCGCGCGTCGCGCTATTCGGTGCCGAGCCATCTCGTCGATGCGCCCCGTCTCCACGTGAGGCTGACGTGGCCGGTCAAGGTCGCGGGCCCGCTCTGCATCGGTCGCGGTCGCTTCTCCGGCCTCGGGCTGTTCGTGGGTGTCCATCGGTGAACGAGCGAGCGGTAGGCGGCGCGCCGCCTTGGCTCGGCGCGTTCTCTGTCGCTACGCTATGTCCGTGACCGCCATCGACGTCGCGCTCGACCTTCCTGGAAGCGAGGGGCTCATCCGGCGCCTTCGGCGCCGGGAGTACGACCAGCTGGTCGAGGCGGGGGCCTTCGACGGCGAGAAGGTCGAGCTGATCCGAGGAGTCCTCGTTCGCATGACGCCGCAGGGGGTGCCGCACGCCGCGGTGATCCAGCGGTTGAACGCCATCCTCCTCCGTGCTCTCGGCGACCGCGCGGTCGTGAGGCCGCAGCTCCCGCTGCTCGGCCCCGAGGAGTCCGAGCCCGAGCCCGACTTCGCGGTCGTCGCTCCGGGCGAGGGGGAGCGCTCCCATCCGGCGACGGCGCTCCTCGTCATCGAGGTCGCGGCGAGCTCGCTCGTCTACGACCGCGACACCAAGGGCCGGCTCTACGCCGAGATGGCCGTGCCCGAGTACTGGATCGTGGACCTCGCGGGGCGATGCATCGAGGTCCATCGCGCGCCGAGCGAGGGTCGCTACCAGCGGGTCGACGTGGTGCGCCCGGGCGAGGCCATCCAGCTCGTCTCGTTCCCCGACGTCTCGCTCGTGGTCGCCGACGTGCTGCGGTGACGGCCGCGGCGGGGCGCGCTACGCTCGGAACGTCATGGGAACAGCCCTCGCGGCCTCGGGCGGGATGAGCATCGCGGAGTGGGCCGCGCTCGACGATGACGTCGCAGGTGAGCTCGTCGACGGCGTGCTCGAGGAGGAAGAGATGCCGAGCGTCCTCCACGAGGCGGTCGCTGCGATCCTGCTCGGTTGGCTCCGGCAGTGGGCGGCGCCTCGAGGCGGCATGGCCTTCGGGCCCGAGCTCAAGCTCGTCGTGCGCGAGACGCGTGGGCGGAAGGCGGACGCATCGCTGTATCTTCCGGGGCGAGCGCTGCCGGGCCGGAGCGCGGGCGCAACGCGGCGTGCACCGAGCGCGGTCGTCGAGATCCTCTCGCCACGGCCGCGCGACGTGCGGCGCGACACCATCGACAAGCTCCGCGAGTACGCCGCGTTCGGCGTCGAGCACTACTGGCTCGTCGATCCGCTTGCGCGCACGCTCGAGGTGCGGCGGCTCTCGGTCGAGGGGCCCGCGGTGGTGCTGCTCGCGGCCGCCGAGGGCGCGCACGCGGTGCCGGGCTGCGAGGGGCTCGTGATCGATCTCGATGCGCTGTGGGCGGAGATCGATCGGCTCCCCGAGAGCGACGAAGAGTAGAGCGGGCCATCGCTCCGCGCCGTCGCGCGCGGAGTGTGGGTCACCCCTCGTCGTCACCGCCCCGGGAGAACGCGATCGTGCGCGCGGTCTGGACGTGTCGTCTTCGCGCCGACCGCAGGCGCTCGGCGGGCGTCGGGTAGCGGCGCACGAACCAGCGGATCAGCGCCACCATCTCGGCCATCTCGTCCGGCGGGATCTCGCCGTCCGCCCACGCGCGGAACTCGTCGAGCTCGAGCTGCCGCTGGGCGATCGACTCGACCTCGCGGATGGCGCGTGCGTCGGCCCGTGCGCGCGCGGTCATCGGCGGCTCTCCTGGAGCGCTCGAAGCAGCCGAATGTCCTCGGCATCCTTCGGGCGTGCGGCGAACCGCTTGGTGAGGATGAGATCGTCGATGCAGGGCACGGCGATCGTCGCGCCCCTCGCGACGACCAGCTCCTCGCGGCGCTGCCAGACTTCCTCGAAGTCGACGCGCACGCCGTCCACGGTGGGGACCGAGCGTGCGACGAGGACGTCCACCCGCTCGCCGTTCTCGAGCACGTAGCGACCGACGCTGCGCGCTTGCTCCGGCGAGCGGTTCGGGAACATGTCGAAGGGCTGGACGGCGCGGTTCAAGGTCGCGGCGTCGGTCGCGGGGATCCAGAGGTCGTAGTCGGCCGTGCTCACGGGCACGCCCCATGCGATCACCGCGCGCCGACCGATGAGCAGGATGCGGGCGCCGCTCGCCGCGAGCGCGCGGTAGAAGTCTTCTTCGTCGAAGGCTTCGACATCCACGGAGTGAGGATAGCGCAGACCCGATCGACGGCGCGCGTGAGGTGGTGTGCTCCACGACCGAGCGCGGGTCCGCCCCCCGTCCGTGCTGGACGTCAGGGTGCTTGCTCGCGCCACCGCTCCACGAGCGCGGGCACCTCGCCGAAGCGGCTCGCGTCGGTGAGGCGCGTGGCCGTCTCGTCGTGGCCCCACCAGGTGCGCTGGCGGCGCGCGTAGACGCGCGTGGCGCGCGTGATGGCTGGCGCGAGCTCGCGCTCGGGTAGCGTGCCCTCGAGGTACGCGCGCACCTCGGCGTAGCCGACGGAGTCGAGGCCGCGCACGCCGCGGCCCCAGCGGGTGATCAACCCGCGCACCTCGTCGACGAGGCCGCGCGCGAGCATCGCCTCGGTGCGCGCGACCATGCGGGCGTCCATCTCGGGGCGCGGCCGATCGAGCAGGACGACGAGCGCGTCGTAGCGCGGCGCGCCCAGCGCGTGCCGCGCGCGCAGCTCGCCGATCGGCTCGCCCGTCTGCGCGTGAACCTCGAGCGCGCGCACGATGCGGAGCGCGTCGTTCGGGTGGATCGCCGCGCTCGCCTTGGGATCGATCGCCGCCAAACGCGCGTGCAGGGCCGGCGCGCCGAGCGTGCGCACCTCTTCTTCGAGCGCACCGCGGATCGCGGGATCGGGCGGGGGCAGCACGACGAGGCCGCGCAGGAGCGCGCGGAGCCAGAGGCCCGTGCCGCCGACCACGATCGGAAGCTTCCCGCGCGCCGCGACGTCGGCGATCGCCGCGTCGGCGAGCTCCGCGTAGCGAGCGGCGTCGATCGCCTCGTCGGGATCGACGACGTCGATCAGGTGGTGCGCGATCCCGCCGAGCTCCTCCTTCGTGGGCTTGGCCGAGCCCACGTCGAAGCCGCGGTAGACCTGGACGCTGTCGGCGCCGACGAGCTCACCGCCCTGCGCACGCGCGAGCGCGAGCGCCACGTCGGTCTTGCCGCTCGCGGTCGGCCCGCTGATCACGACGATGCGCGCGCGCGTCTCGCTCACGACGCTCCCCTCACCGCCCGACCTTGCGGGCGAGCTCGGTGAACGGGATCTCGAGCAGGATCGGGCGGCCGTGCGGGCAGTGGCCCTGGAAGTCGCCCACCTGATCGAGGGCGCGCAAGAGCTCCTGCTGCTCGTGCGGCGAGAGCGCGTCGCCCGCGCGGATCGCGCCGTGGCAAGCCATCGTGGCGAGCGCGGTGTCGATGGCGTCGCCGAACGCGCGGGAGCCCGTGCGGCCGAGCTCGGCGATCACGTCGCGCAAGAGCCGCTCGGCCGAGGCACGGCGCAAGAGGCCCGGCACGCCGCGCACGGCGACGGTCGTCTCGCCGAGCACCGCGACGTCGAGGCCGAGCTCGGCGAGCGTGCCGCGCTCGGCCGTCACCACCTCGACCTCGCTCGCGGTGAGCTCGACGCGCTCGGGGAGGAGCAGCTGCTGGATCGACACCGCGCGCGCGTCGTAGGCGGCGCGCAGGCGATCGAAGCGCACACGCTCGTCGGCGGCGTGCTGGTCCACGATCACGAGGCCGTTCTCGCCCTCGCACACGAGGTAGCAGCGCTGCGCCTGGCCGAGCACCCGCAGGCCTCCGAACGCGCCGCGGGGAACGAGCGGCGCCGCATCGCGAGCGACCTCGGCGGGACGCGGCTCGCTCGCGACGGGCGCGTCGTAGGGTGCGGGCGCAGCCTCGTCGCGCGCCATCGATCCCGACAGGAGCCCGCTGCCGGACAAGCGCTCGCTCCAGAAGTCGGCGCTGCGCATCGCCTCGCTCGGCGCGGGCGCTCCCGAGACGGCGCGGAACGGCGAGGTCCCGAGGCCGGTCGCGAGCGCGCGCGTCACGGCGTCGAGGACGCGTCGCGCATCGTCGAAGCGCACCTCGGCCTTCTGCGGGTGCACGTTCACGTCGACGCGCGCCGGGTCGAGCTCGATCCACACCACGCCCACGGGGTATCGGCCCGGCGGGATCACGCTGCCGTACGCGAACGCGACGGCCCGGGCGATCGCGCGATCGCGAACCGGCCGCTTGTTCACGTAGGTGTGCAGGCCCGTCGCGCCGCTGCGCGCGCGCTCGGGCGGGCCGAGCATCGCGAGCACGCGCACGCCGTCGCGCTCGCCGGTGATCTCGGAGAGCTTGTCGTCGGGAAAGAGCATCCGCGCGCGCTGCGCGAGATCACGCGCCGGCGCGAGGTCGCGGGCGCGCTTTCCGTCGCGCATCAGCACCAGGTGCAAGCCCGGATCGGAGAGCGCGGCGCGCAGCACCACGTCGGCCACGTGCGTGGCCTCGGTCGCGGGGGCTTTCAGGAACTTCCGCCGCGCGGGCACGTTGTAGAAGAGATCGAGCGCGGTGACGGTCGTCCCCGCCGCGCGCGCTGCGTCCTGCACGGTCTTGGGCCCGCCGCCGTCGATCCGCACCTCGGTCGCTGCGAGCGCGTCCTTGGTGCGCGTGAGGAGCGAGAAGCGCGAGACGCTGGCGATCGAGGGGAGGGCCTCGCCACGGAAGCCGAGCGTTCCGATCCGGAACAGATCGTCGTGCGTGCGCACCTTGCTCGTCGCGTGGCGCTGCACCGCGAGCGCGGCGTCCTCGGGCGTCATGCCGACGCCGTCGTCGGCGACCCGCAAGAGGCCGATGCCGCCGTCCTCGACGTCGATCTGGATGCGCCGGGCGCCTGCGTCGATCGCGTTCTCGACGAGCTCCTTCACGACGCTCGCCGGCCGCTCGACCACCTCGCCGGCGGCGATCTGGTCGACGAGGTCGTCGGGGAGCACGCGGATGACGCCGGACACGGCGCGGCAGCGTAGGCGCGGGCACCGGCCACCCGCAACTCCGCGGCACCGCGCGGAATTCGACGCGCGCCCGGCGCGCATCCGTGGTTTGACCCCCAAGAACGCCGCTGATACCGTGCTCTCACGTTTCGGCGCCCGATCGCGCCGCTTTCCGGGGCGCGGCGCGCACCGGCGCCGAGAGGCATCGCATTCGTGTCGACCAAGATCTGCCCCGTCTGCAAGAGCGAGTTCAAGGGCGGGGAGGTCTTCTGCCCGAACGACGGTGGCCGCCTCCAGAGCCCCTCGCAGATGGCGATGGAGCCCAAGAGCGACTCGGGCGACCCGCTGATCGGGATGGAGGTCGATCGCTACCGCATCCTTCGCCGCATCGGCGAGGGCGGCATGGGCATCGTCTACGAGGCCGAGCACGTCGTCATCGAGAAGAAGGTCGCGCTCAAGGTCCTGCGTGACGACTTCTCGAACCGCCCCGAGGTCGTCGAGCGCTTCAAGCAGGAGGCGAAGGCCGCCTCGCGCATCGGCAACGAGCACATCGTCGACATCTCCGACTTCGGGGTGACGCCGAGCGGCGCGAGCTACTTCGTGATGGAGATGCTCGACGGGGACGACCTCGCGAACGTCCTCTCCGCCGAGGGCACGCTCGCGCTCACGCGCGCCGCCGACATCCTCGCGCAGTGCTGCCGCGCGCTCTCGGCCGCGCACCAGAAGGGCATCGTCCATCGCGACATGAAGCCCGAGAACATCTTCCTCACGCAGCGGGACGGTCGTCCCGACTTCGTGAAGATCGTCGACTTCGGTATCGCCAAGATGAGCGACATCGAGACGACGGGCGCGCCGGGCCGGAAGCTGACGAAGACCGGCATGATCTTCGGCACGCCCGAGTACATGTCGCCCGAGCAGGCCGCCGGAAAGGCCGAGCTCGATCATCGCGTCGACATCTACGCGCTCGGGGTGATCTTCTACGAGGTGCTGACGGGGCGCGTGCCCTTCGTGGGCGACACGTTCATGGGCGTGCTCACGCAGCACATGTTCGAGCCGGTGCCGACGCTCGGCGAGACGAACCCCAACGTGAAGGTGCCGCCCGCGATCGAGGCCTTCATCGGGCGCGCGCTGGCGAAGAACCCCGACGAGCGCTTCCAGACCTGCGAAGAGATGTACGCCGCGCTCGACGAAGCGATGGGCGAGAACGCGCGGCCCGACGCGACGGGGCAGCGCGCGTTCCAGCGCGGCGAGGGGCTTCGCCCGTCCTCGTCGAAGGCGCGCCTGGCGCGCGCCGAGGCGCCGACGCAGGAGTACCGACCGCCCACCCGCAGCACGGGGGCGACGGTCGGCATCGCGCTCGTCGCGGCGCTCGCGCTCGGTGGGCTCGGCTTCGGCGGCTGGTATCTCGCCACCGGGGGGGCGTCCGCGAGCGACGGCGGTGGCGGCGCGGGGGGCGTGCCGGCGGCGGTCGACGCGGCGGTGACCCCGCAGGCGGCCGACGCCTGGGTGGCGCCGGCGGTAGAAGAGGTCGATGCCGCGACCGTCGCGGAGCCGGCGGTGGAACAGGACGCGGGCCCGCTTCGCGTCACCGTGCACGTGGAGACCACGCCGAGCGGCGCGCGCATCTCGGTCGCCGATCGCGGCGAGGTCTGCGAGGAGTCGCCCTGCGACTTCGATGCGCCGGCCGGCCAGGAGATCACGATCCGCGCCGCGCTCCGCCGCGCCCACGGCGAGACGCACATCATCCCGCTCGAGGGCATGGCGCCCGTGTCGATCCGCCTGCAGGCGCGCCCGCCCGGTGGTGGCGGCGGTGGCGGCGGCGGAGACGACGACACGATCCACGGCACGGGCGGCGGCGATCTGAAGACGCCGGACATCTTCCTGCGCCCCCGCGGCCAGTGAGCCGACCGCGAGCGAGGAAAGCGCACGCGCTTCCGGCGAGTCAGCGGCGGATCACTTCGAAGAGGCTCGCGCGCTCGTCGGTCCACGCCTGCGCGCCGCGCGGGCCCGGCAGATCGACGAAGCCGCGCGCGCGGAGCGGGTCGAGGTCCTGCGCGGTGCGAGCGAGCACGATCCACGTGGGCGCGCCGCTCGAGCCGGGGATGCCGGCCTGATCGCTCTGGCTGGCGCGGGCGATCGCGATCTCGGTGGCGTCCGGGTTCACGACGGCCGAGAGGCCCTCGCGCTCGGCGATCGCGGCCACGACGCGCGTGAGATCGAGCGTGCGGTTCGAGCAGTGGAGCACGAGCCAGCCGTCCGTGCGCAGCGCGCGCACGTAGAGCGCCACGGCCTCGCGCGTGAGAAGGTGGATCGGCACCGAGTCGGAGTTGAAGGCGTCGAGGATCACGAGCGCCTGCGACCCCGGTGCGATCGCGCCGACGCCGAGCCTTCCGTCGGCGACCTCGACGCTCACGTCGGCGCCCGTGGCGCGCGCGTTCTGGAGGAACGTGAAGAAGCGCGGCTCCTCGGCGACGTCGACGACGTCCTGGTTGATCTCGAAGAAGCGCCAGTGCTCGCCGGGCGCGGCGTAGCAGCCGAGCGCGCCGGTGCCGAGACCGACGAGCGCCGCGTCGCCGCCGCCCAGGCTCTCGCGGCGCGCCGCGAGCACGCGCCCGAGAGGGCCCGAGCGCGTGTAGTACGAGACCGGCTCGCAGCGATCGCGCTCGGCGATGGCCTGCGAGCCGTGCAGCGTGCTGCCGTGGAGCAAGTAGCGGAACGCGTGCGTGCGATCCTCGACGACGCGCAGGATGCCGAAGAAGCCGCGCCGCCGATCGAGCAGCGTGGCGCCCTGCTCGCTGTAGAGCGTGCCCACGAGCACCATCGCCACGAGCGCCATCCCGTAGCGCGTCGGGCGCATGCTCGTGCTGTAGGCGATCACGGCGAGCGGCCCGAACACGAGCACGACCGCGTAGGGCTGATCCCCGATGCCGAGGGCCGCGCCGCCGAGCACGAGCGCGCCGCCGAGCGCGAGGATGGCGAGCGCCCACGCGCCATCGCGGGTCGTGGGCGCGGGGCTCTCGCTCGCCGGGGGGGCCTTCTTCGCGTCGGCGGGCGAGAGGCCCGGCGCCGTCACGGCGCAGCCGGCGGCGATGGCGATCGGGTACTCCCAGAGGTCGGGCAAGAGGTGCGTCGCCACGACGCTGGTGAGGAACGTGCCGAGCGCGCCGCCGACGGCGGTCCACACGTAGAACTCGGTGAGGTGATCGGCGGCCGGCGTGAGCTTGGCCAGGCGCCCATGCGCGACGAGGGCGGCCAGCACGAAGAAGCCGAGGTGCAGGAGCGCTTGGAGCAAGAGCCAGCTGTTCGCGTGCACGAGCGTGAGCACCACGAGCACGACGCCGAGCAGGCGCGCGACGCGCGAGACCCACCAGGGCATCTCCGTGCCGCCGCCGCGGAACGCGACGACGAACGTCGCCAGATAGGCGGCGAGCGGGATCACCCAGAGAAGAGGAATCGGCGCGATCTCGAGCGAGAGGTAGGTCGTGACGCTCGAGAGCAGCATCGAGGGCACGAGCGCGAGCACGACCCAGCTCGCGCGCTGGCGCGAGGTGGGCCGCGCCGTGTGGGGATCCGACGTGGCGACGGGCTTGGGCCGGCGCGCCGTCATCGCCCCGCACGCCGCGACGAGCACGACGAGGAGCGCGTACCCGATGCCGAAGGCGGCGCGCTGCGACGAGAGCCCGAGGAGCGGCTCGACGACGAACGGGTACGCGAGGAGCGACCCCAGCGAGCCCACGTTGCTCGCCGCGTAGAGGAAGTAGGGGCGCTCGGCGGCTGGATGATCCGTGCGCGCGAGCCAGCTCTGCAGCATGGGCGCCGTGGTCGAGAGCGCGAAGAAGGGCAGGCCCACCGAGCGCGCGAGGAAGACGATGGCGAAGAGCGTGGGTGAGTGCGCCGGCGAGATCCCGAGCGAGGCTTCGTCGGGGGGCACGGGCGGTAGGAGCGCCAGCGGCACGAGGACGAGGCCGAGGTGCAGCGCGATGCGCACCCGCACGCTGCGGATCCGCGAGAGCGCCTCGCCCCAGCCGTAGCCGAGGAGCAGCGCCGTCTGGAAGAAGAGGAGGCAGGCGGTCCACGCGCCCGGGACGCCGCCGAGGACCGGCAGCAGCATCCGCCCCGCGATCGGCTGCACTCCGAAGAGCAGGAACGCGCTCGCGAGGACCGTGATCGAGTAGAGCGCGAGCAACGAGCGCGACTGTGCCAGGCCGCGCCCACGGCTGCCAAGGCTGCCGCGTCCGTCGCGTCGACCGGTCACGTCGCATCTCCATGCGGCACGACGGGCGGAGGGCCTGGTCCGTAGGCTCGGTCGGCGGAGGTCTCATGTCGCTTCGTTCGGCGGTGCTCGTGCTTCTCGTCGTCCCCGTCCTCGCGCCCGGCTGTGGAGGGGGCACCCTGGGCGCGGACGACTCGGGCGGCGGCGACGCGGGCGCGACCGACGGGGGCGGGCCTGCGCCCGATGGCGCGCTGCGGGACGCGAGCAGCGCGCTCGACGGCGCGGCGCGCGACGGCGGCGGGCCCGGGGAGGACGCCGCGACGAGCGCCGACGCGAGCGGGGGCGGCGATGCGTGGGCGCTCGATGCATGGGCCGACGTCGATGCGGCGATCGACGACGCCGCCGTCGACCTCCCGGACGTGATGCTCGCCGACGCGGGCATCGCGCCGTGTAGCCCGGGCTGGACGCTCTGCGGCGACACCTGCCGCGATCTGACGAGCGACACCCAGGCCTGCGGCCGGTGCGACTTCGACTGCCGCGGCCCGCACACGCTCGGCGCAGCGTGCGCCGGGGCGGCGTGCTCGGTCACCGCGTGCGAGCTGGGGTTCGCGGACGCGAACGGCGTCGCGAGCGACGGGTGCGAAGCGGCGCAGGACTTCACGATCACGCTCGACGCGCCCACGGTCGTGGTGAGCGCGGGCGGCAGCGCGACCGTCGGCGTCACGATCGACCGCCAGAATGGCTTCTTCCCGCAGATCACGAGCACGATCACCGGGATCCCGGCCGCGCTCTTCGCGACCCCGGCCCTCACCTCGGCGACCGAGACGCGGGCCGTGATCCGCATCGACGCGTCCGCGACGGCGACGGCGGGAACCTATACGGCGCAGGTCACCGCGGGCGCCGGGCTCGGCAGCACTTCGTTCGTGCACTCGGCGCCGCTCTCGGTGCAGGTCGTGAGCACGCCGGTGCGCGTGACGTCGGTCGAAGTGCTCTACGGCAGCGCGCCGCTCCCGGGGAACGAGATCCCGCAAGGACTCACGCCCGTCACGCTGCGCGTCCATGGCTCGGGCTTGCTCGCCGTCCTCTCGGCCGGCCTCGACACGCTCGAGCTCACGGACGTGGCGGGCGCGACCGACACGACGCGCGCGTACGAGCTCGGGGTACCGCACGGGTTCCCGATCGGTGAGGGCCGGCGTCCGCTCGATCTGGTGCTCCACGTTGCGGGCGGCGGCGTCGGGGCGAGCGTCGCGGGCGCCGTGACCGTGACCGATCTCCACGTCGCGCCCGACGGCAACGACGCCGCGGGCATCGGGAGCTGGGCCAGCCCCGTGCAGACGATCGACCGCGCGCTCGCGCTCGCCCGGGGGGGCGACATCGTGTCGCTCGAAGCGATGGGCTCCTTCGCTCCCGCCGCGACGCCGGCGCCGGACGGGCTCGTCGCGGTCCGCGGCGACGCCGACATCGTGTGCTCCACGGCCGCGCCCGTCGGGCTCGAGACGCGGACGCCGGTGCGCGTGGAGGGCGTCCGGCTCGTCGGGTGCGACGTGGCGCTCCGGGTGCAGGACGGATCGCTCGGGACGACGGTGGTCGACGGCGTGAGGATCGAAGGCTCCCCACAGCCGTTCGACATCGCGACGCCGGGAGGCATCCCCCTCGTGGTGATCGACAGCGTGCTCGAGGGCCCACCGAGCGGCGGCGTGATGCGCTTCACGCACGGCCAGGTGCGCTTCACGACCACACGCGTGCGCGCGTATCGCGTCGAGGCCGCCGGAGCGCAGCTGAGCATCGGGGGATCCAATCTCCAGACCGACGTCGGTGACGCCCTCGTGATCGGACCGTCGAGCGCAGAGAGCAGCATCGTCAACTCGTTCGTCACGGCGCGGAACGGGGACGCGGTTCGGGTCTCGCCGGCGGCCACGCTCTCGCTGGACGCCGTCCAGCTGCAGAGCTCGCGCCGCGGCCTCGTCGTCGACGGAGGCGTCGCGCACATCGACAGCGTGACCGCCTACGACAACGCGGACGTCGCCTTCCTCGTCACCGGCGCGAGCCCCTCGGTCACCTTCGGCATCGGCACGCTGATGGCGCTCTCGTCGAGCGCGACGAGCAACGAAGGAACGGGGCTCCGCATCGCGCCGACGTCGGGGACCGCGACGGTCACGACGACCGCGTACTACTCGCACGGCAACCGAGGCGGCGGCATCGACGTGCAGAACGCCGCGGGCGCCGCGACCGTGCTGACGCTCGGAGGATGCTACGTCGGCGACGACGGCTTCGGTCTGCGGATCGCCGGCGGCACCACCACGCTCGACCCGTCTTCGTCGATCGACGGAAGTGTGTCCGAGGACACCGCCAACCTGGTCGAGCTCGTCTCCGGGACGGGCACCCTCGCGTTCACCACGGGATCGTGGTGGATCCATCGCGGCACCGGCATCGCCATCGAAGGCGCGTCACGCCACACCGTCCTCTTGGGCGGCACGAGCCGATCGCTGACGATCGATCTGACGAGCCATCCCTACGACGGGCACTTCGGCATCATCGACGACCGCGGCCAGACGGGCACTGCGACGAGCGCGCGTGTCGCGTTCGTCGGAAGCGATGGCGCAGCGCGCACGTGGAGCGGCGTGTACACCAACACGGGGTCCTACTCGGTGTCGGTCACGCCGCGCGACTACGCCGCGTGGCTCGTCGCGCATGCGGGGCGCATCGACTTCGGCGCGCCGTGAGGAGGTGACGCGCGTGCTCCCCGGACGGTGAGGGGCGCCCGCGTCCGGTGGACCTCGCGGGCGCCGCGCCGTACCGTCCTTCGTCATGACACGCACGGTGATCGAGGGCGGTCGCTTCTACGATGGGACCGGCGCAGCCCCACGGAATGCGGATCTGCTGATCGAGGGCGAGCGCGTCGTGCGCATCGCGCCTGCGGGGACGCTCGGGGCGATGGGCGATGCGCGCCGCATCGACGCGCGCGGCCGCTGGGTCATGCCGGGCTTCCTCGACACGCACACGCACTACGACGCCGAGGTCGCGCTCGCGCCCGGGCTCACCGAGTCGGTGCGGCACGGCGTCACCACCATCGTGGTCGGCAGCTGCTCGGTGAGCTTCGTCGCCTCGAGCGCCGAGGACTGCTCCGACATGTTCACGCGCGTCGAGGCGGTGCCGCGCGAGCTCGTGCTCCCGCTCCTCCGCGACGTGAAGACGTGGGACGACGCGGCCGGCTGGCGCGCGTGGATCGATCGGCACCCGATCGGCCCGAACGTCGCGTCGTTCATGGGCCACAGCGATCTGCGCGTGCGCGCGATGGGCCTCGCGCGCGCGGTGGACGCGAAGGTGCGGCCCACCGAGGCCGAGCAGGCGAGCATGGAGCGCATGCTCGCGTCGGCGCTCGAGGCGGGCTTCCTCGGGATGTCGGCGATGACGAACCCCTGGGATCGTCTCGACGGGGATCGCGAGTGGAGCAAGAGCCTTCCGTCCTACTACGCGCACGGGCGCGAGCGGCGCGGGCTCCAGGAGCTCTTGCGCCGCCGCGGCGCGATCCACCAGACCGCGCCGAACCTGATCACGCGCCTGAACATCCTCGGCATCGCGCTCGCGAGCGCGGGCTGGATCCGCAAGCCGCTCCGCACGACGACCATCACGATGATGGACCTCAAGGCCGATCGCTACGTGCTCGGCCTCGCCTCCACGCTCGCGTGGCTCACGAACACCGTGCTGCGCGGCGACCTGCGCTGGCAGTCGCCGCCCGTGCCCTTCGACGTCTACTACGACGGCATGGACTCGGTGCTCTTCGAGGAGTTCCCGACGGGGCAGGTGGTCCGCGACCTCGCGCGCGACCGGAAGAAACGCGACGAGACGATGCGCTCGCCCTCGTACCGCGCGGCGTTCCGCAAGGAGCTGCACAAGCGCCTGGCGCCCAAGGTCTGGCATCGCGACCTCGGCGACGCCGTGATCCTCGAGGCGCCCGACGCCTCGCTCGTCGGCAAGTCGTTCGTCGACGTCGCGCGCGAGCGGGGCCAGGATCCGGTCGACACGTTCCTCGATCTCATGATCGAGCACGACCGCGCGATCCGCTGGCACACCTGCCTCGCCAACGATCGGCCCGATCGCGTCGAGGGCATCATGCGGCACCCCGGGACGCTCATGAGCTTCTCGGACGCCGGCGCGCACCTGCGGAACATGGCCTTCTACAACTTCCCGGTGCGCATGCTGAAGCGCGTGCGCGACGCCGAGCGCGCGGGGAAGCCGATCCTGAGCGTCGAGAAGGCGGTGTATCGGCTCACGGGCGAGCTCGCTGCGTGGTTCGGGCTCGACGCGGGCGTGCTCGCCGAGGGCCGTCGCGCCGACGTCGTCGTCGTCGATCCCGAGAGGCTCGACGCGTCGGTCGATCGCGTGCGGCTCGCGCCGTTCCCGGGCGCACCGGGCTTCGAGCGCGTCGTGAACGAGGGCGAGGCCGTTCGCACCGTGCTCGTCGCAGGCGAGCCCGTGCTCGACGAAGCGCGCGTGGCCGAGACGCTCGGAACGAAGCGGACGGGTCGGTTCCTCGCCGCGCAGCCGTCCTGATCCGATCGAGGCATCGCGCCTCGGGCTCGTCGCTCGCGGCGATCTTCGGTTGATCGCGCGCGATCGCGCGGCATCGTCGACGGATGCATCTCGATTTCGATCTCGACCTCGTCCTGCGGATCGTCGTCGGCACCTTGCTCGGCTCGGTGATCGGCTACGAGCGGGACATCCATGGGCGCCCCGCCGGTCTGCGCACGCACGCGCTCGTCGCGCTCGCCTCGTCGACGTTCATGGTGGTGTCCACGCGCGTCGTCTACTTCCAGCACTACCACGACGGCGACTTCGCCGAGGTCGACGGGAGCCGCATCGCCGCCTCCGTCGTCTCCGGCATCGGCTTCCTCGCCGGCGGCGCGATCCTGCGCACGGGGCTCTCGGTGCAGGGCCTCACGACGGCCGCGGGCCTGTGGCTGGTCGCGGCCATCGGGCTCTCGGCGGGCGGCGGCATGTACGTGGAGAGCGTGGTCGCGACCCTGATCGGCATCGTGGCGCTCACCGTGCTGCGCCGCTTCGAGGACAAGGACGACCGCACGATCCGTCGCCACCTCCACCTCACGCTCGACGAGCGCGCGCCTTCGAACACCGACGTGATCGCGCACGTCGCGGGCGCGTGCAGCGCCGTCACCGTCGAGGGCTGGGACCGCGATGCGGCGACGGCGGTGCGCCACCTCAAGCTCGCGGTGCGTCTGCCGCGGGAAGGCGGCGAAGAGAAGCTGGTCGCCGCGCTCGACGGAGAGCGCGGCATCACCCGGGTTCAGTTCGATGCGGCTTGAGGGGGCGGTCTCGCGGTGACGCGGCGCCGGAGACCTGATACGACCGGGGCTCGATGCTCGCTCGGACACCTCTTTCTACCGCAGTGCTCGTGGCGCTGGCGCTCGGCTGCGGGAGCGGCCCGGAGCCGCGCGGCCCGTGCATGAGCGACGTCGAGTGCCGCGGGGAGCGCATCTGCCACGAGGGGCGCTGCCGCTTCGAGCAAGAGGTGCGCGAAGAGCTCGAGCAGCAGCGTGTCGGTACTTCGGGGGGCGCGTCGGAGATCGACGGCGGCCTCGATGCCGCGATCGCGACGCCTCCGCCTCCCACGACCACGCTCGTCGATGCTTCGACCGCCGCTCCGGTCACGGACGCGTCGAGCCCCGTCGCATCGCCGGCGATCGACGAGCGCCCCTCGTTCATGGGCGGCCCCCGACATACCGGGCGCACGGCCGCGCGCGGCCCGGCGAGCGATCCCACGCAGCGCTGGGTCTACCGCACGGGCGCCCGCGTCTACGCGTCCCCCGTCGTCGGCGCCGACGGCACCATCTACGTCGGCTCGACCGACCGCACGCTCGTCGCGCTCACGCCCGCGGGCACGCTGCGCTTCCGCTACACCGGCGGCGACCGCTTCTACGCCACGGCCGCCCTCGATCGCGAGGGCCACGTGATCGTCGGCAACCACGACGGCTCGGTCGTCTCGCTCACGGCGGCCGGCCAGGTTCGTTGGCGGCGCGAGCTCGGGACGCCCGTCGACGCGAGCGCGGCGCTCGGTGACGACGGCACGATCTACGTCACGGCCGATGGCTTGCACGCGCTCGACCCGGCGCGCGGCGCCGACCGCTGGCACGTGGTCTCGCCGAGCCCGGTGCGCACGAGCCCGGCGATCCATCCGGCGGGCCTCGTGATCTTCGCGACGCCGGAGGGTCGCGTCACCGCGGTGCGCGCCGCGACCGGCGAGGTGGCCTGGGAGCACGCGCTCGGCGGCAGCACCGACTCGAGCCCCGCGATCACCGACGACGGACACATCGTGATCGGGGACGACCTGAGCCGCGTGACGGCGCTCGATCAGGACGGGCACCAGGTCTGGCAGGTCACGACCGAGGGCGACGTGCGCGCGACGCCGGCGATCGGCCTCGACGGAACGATCGTCGTCGGCAGCGACGACCGCCGCATCTACGGCATCTCGCCGAGCGGCGAGGTGCGCTTCCGCGTCGCGACGAGCGGCCGCGTGCGCAGCTCGGCGCGCATCGACGCCGACGGCCGCATCTACGTCGGCTCGCAGGACGACTTCGTCTACGTGCTCGCGCCCGACGGGACGCAGCTCTACCGCCACGGCCTCGGCCGCGACGTCGACTCCACGTGCGCCATCGCGCCCGACGGAACGCTGCTCGTCGGCGTGGACGACGGTGGCGTGTACGCCCTTCGATGAAGAACGAAAGAAGCACGCACGTGCGACAGAACCAGGTTCTCGCGGCCCTCCGCGCGGCGGGCTCGCGCTCGCTCCATCTCATGGAGGTCGTCCAGGGCCTCGGCGCGCCGAAGAGCGCGAAGGCCGAGGTGCGCGCCGCGCTCGAGCACCTCGTCGAGCTCGGCTTCGCCAAGGAGCTGCCGGGCAACCGCTTCAAGGCCGACAAGCCCAAGCCCAAGGCCGCGCCGCCGCCGCCGGCGGTCACCTCGACGCGCAAGAAGCGCCCGATCGATCGCTCGGTGCCCGAGTCGGGAAGGCTCGCTGGCTGGCTCACGATGACGACGCGCGGCTTCGGGTTCGTCACCGCCGACGACGGCGGCGCCGACGTCTTCGTGGCGCCGAGCCTGCTCGGTGGCGCGCTCCACGGCGACCGCGTCGAGCTCGACGTGCGCCCGAGCGAGAAGGGGCGCGAGGGCCGCGTCGCGCGCGTGCTCGAGCGAGGCCTGCTCCGCATCGGCGGTCGCTTGATGCGGGGCCGGCGCGGCTTCGTGCTCGAGCCCGGCGATCTGCGATTGCCGACGAGCATCGAGGTCCTCGAGCCGCTCCCGCTCGAGACGCGCGTGGGGCAGGACGTGGTCGCGCAGATCGTCGACTTCCCGCGCGCGCCCGGCGAGCCGATCACGGCCCGCGTGATCCGCGCGCTGCCGCCGCGGGGCACGGCGGCCGGCGAGATCGAGAAGGTCCTCCTGCGCGAGGGCGTGAGCGAGCCGTTCCCGCCGGCGGTCGTCGAGGAGGCGCTCGCGTTCCCGGCCGACGTCTCGGCCCGCGAGCTCGAGGCGCGCGAGGATCTGCGCGAGCTCGCGCTCTGCACGATCGATCCCGACGACGCACGCGATCACGACGACGCCGTGTGGGCCGAGCGCGTGGGAGACCACTACCGCGTCGTCATCGCCATCGCCGACGTCTCGCACTACGTCCGCGCCGGGAGCGCGATCGATCGCGAGGCCGTCGCGCGCGGCTGCAGCATCTACCTGCCGGATCGCGCCATCCCGATGCTCCCGCCGGAGCTGAGCTCGAACCTCGCGTCGCTCCTGCCAGGGGTCGAGCGGCCCACGCTCGCCGTCGTGGTGACGCTGCGGCCCGATGGCTCGGTCGAGCACTACCGCGTGGCCGAGGGCCGCATGCGCTCGCCCGCGCGCCTGACGTACACGCGCGTCGCGCGCGCGCTCGGCTGGGTCGAGGGCGAGGCCGACGCCGAGACGAAGGCGCACCTGCCGCTGCTCGAGCTCCTGGCGGAGATCAGCGGCAAGCTGCGGCGCAAGCGCGAGAAGCGCGGCGCGCTCGGCTTCGAGCTGCCCGAGCCGCGCGTGAAGCTCGACGAGCGCGGTGAGCCCGTCGACGTGGTGCGTCAGAAGGGCGATCCAGGAGTCAAGCGCGCCTACGAGGTCGTCGAGGACCTCATGCTGCTCGCCAACGAGACGGTCGCCGCCGATCTCTCGGCGCGCGGAATCCCCACGCTCTATCGCGTCCACGGGCAGCCCGACGCGGGCAAGCTCGCCGAGCTCGCCACCGTGGCCGAGGCGTTCGGCAAGCCGCTCGAAGAGGGCGCCGAGACGCATCCGGGGCGCCTCGCCGAGCTCCTGCGCGCGATCGCGGGCACGCCGCTCGAGCAGCCGCTCGGCTACCTCGCGCTCCGCGCGATGCAGCAGGCGACGTACGGGGTGAAGAACCTCGGGCACTACGCGCTCGCGGCGCAGCACTACCTGCACTTCACCTCGCCGATCCGCCGCTACCCGGATCTCGTCGTGCACCGCACCGTGCGCCAGCTCCTCCGGCGCGAGCGCGTCGACACGGAGAAGCTCGCGCGCGATCTCGTGCCGATCGCCGTCGCCGCGAGCCGCGCCGAGCGCCGCGCGATGACGATCGAGCGCGAGGCGGTGGCCATCCACCGCTCGATCCTCATGAAGGATCGCGTCGGCGACGTGTTTCCTTGCCGCGTCTCGGGCGTCTCGGAGTCGACCCTCTTCGTGTTGGCCGACTCGCCCTTCGTGGAGATCAAGATCCCGGTCGAGAAGATCTCGGGCGATCGCTTCGAGCTCGATCGCCTCGGCGTGCGGCTGGTCGGCGCCAAGACCAAGCGCACCTTCGCGCTCGGGGACGCGATCCTCGTGCGGATCGAAGAGGTTTCGATCGAGCGGCGAGAGATCGTAGGATGTCCTGCTTCGACCACGCCGTCGGAGGAGCACGGCGGCGGCGGGAAGAAGCGGCCTTCTCGGGCCCCCCGAGCGCGGCACTCGTCGCCGCGGCCTCCGCCTCGGGGAAAGAAGAAGACGCACGCACGGGAGCGCTGATGAGGAAGGTCCGCACGTCGAAGTCGAGTCCCCCCGAGCCGAAGGCGCGTGGCCGACGGCTCTCCACCCCCGAGCTCATCGCGAAGAAGCGCGACGGCGGCGAGCTGAGCGAGGCCGAGATCCAGCAGCTCATCGAGGGATTCACGGCCGGCGAGGTCGCCGACTACCAGATGTCGGCCTTCGCGATGGCGGCGTTCCTGCGCGGCATGTCGCCCGCCGAGACCGTCTCGCTCACGCTCGCGATGCGCGACAGCGGCAGCGTCGTCGACACGAGCGGCATCCGCGCGCGGAAGGTCGACAAGCACTCGACGGGCGGCGTGGGGGACAAAGTGAGCCTCTGCCTCGCGCCGCTCGTCGCGGCCTGCGGCGTGGCCGTGCCGATGGTCAGCGGCCGTGGCCTCGGCCACACGGGCGGCACGCTCGACAAGCTCGAGGCCATCCCCGGCTTCAGCGTCTCGATGGAGACCGAGCCCTTCGTGCGGCAGGTGAAGGACCTCGGGTGCGCGCTGATCGGACAGACGGCGGACATCGCGCCCGCCGACAAGCGTCTCTACGCGCTCCGCGACGTCACGGCGACCGTCGAGTCGATCCCGCTGATCACCGCGAGCATCCTCAGCAAGAAGCTCGCGGAGGGCATCGACGCGCTCGTCCTCGACGTGAAGGTCGGGCGCGGCGCGTTCATGAAGACGCTGCGCGACGCGCGTGCGCTCGCGGCCTCGCTCGTGCGCGTGGGGCGCCTGGCCAAGAAGCAGGTCACCGCGTTCCTCACGCCGATGGAGGCGCCGCTCGGCCTCGCGATCGGCAACGCGCTCGAGACGGCCGAGGCCTTCGAGATCCTGCACGGCCGAGGCCCCGACGACCTGCGCGAGATCACGCTCGTGCTCGGCGCCGAGATGCTCCGCCTCGGCGGCGTCGCGAAGAACGACCGCGAAGCGCGCAAGCAGCTCGAGGACGCGATCACGAGTGGCCGCGGCGCCGGGCGCATGCGCCAGATCGTGCGGGCGCAGGGCGGCGATGCGCGGACGATCGACGAGCCGGATCGGCTTCCGGCGGCGCGCCACCGCGTGCCCGTCCTCGCGACGAAGGGCGGCTTCGTCACGAAGGCCGATGCGCTCGATCTCGGGCTCGCGGCGGTGGCGATGGGCGCCGGCCGCACGCGCGCCGATCAAGCGGTCGATCCGCGCGTGGGCATCGTGCTCGACAAGAAGCCGGGCGATGCGATCAAGCGCGGCGAGCCCCTCGCGACGCTCCACGTGAACGAGGCGGAGGTCGATCCGACGCTCCTCAAGCGCGTGCTCGGCGCCTTCGAGATCGGCGCGCGCCCGCCCCGCCCGGCGCCGGTCGTGATGGACGTGATCCGCAAGTAGGCGGCGGCCCTCGCCAGCAACGACGACGCCGGGTGACCACCGCGTGGTGGGCCCGGCGTCGACGCATCCGCGCTGCGGATCGGGCGATCAGCCGATCTGCTTGTTCGCGTGGTCCCAGTTCACCAGGTTCCACCACGCCTCGATGTACTTGGCGCGCGCGTTCCGGTAGTCGATGTAGTACGCGTGCTCCCAGACGTCGCACGTGAGGACGGGCTTCTTGTTCTGCGTGAGCGGGCAGCCGGCGTCGTGCGTGTCGACGATCTCGAGGCCGCTGTCGGTCTTCACGAGCCACGCCCAGCCGGAGCCGAAGTGGCCCGCCGCCGACGCGCTGAACTTCTCCTTGAACGTCGCGAACGAGCCGAAGCTCTTCTCGATCGCCGCCTTGATGGCGCCGGTGGGCTCTCCGCCGCCGCCCGGCCGCATCGAGTGCCAGTAGAACGTGTGGTTCCAGACCTGCGCCGCGTTGTTGAAGACCTTGCCGCTCGCCGAGCGCACGAGGTCCTCGTAGGACTTGCCGGCGATCGAGGCGTCGTCCTTGGCGAACGTGTTGAGGTTGTTCACGTACGCCTGGTGGTGCTTGCCGTAGTGGAAGTCGAGCGTCTCGGCCGAGATGTGCGGCGCGAGCGCGTCCTTGGCGTACGGGAGCTCGGGAAGCGTGAACGTCATCGTGGGTCTCCTTCTCTTCTCTCCGGGAAACGAGCCCGGAGCGTAGGGAAGGGGAGGCGGATCCACAAGTGGCGGAGGGCCGCGATGGAGCAAGATTCGGCTCGCCCGCGGTGGGCGAGTCAATCCTCCGCAGCCACCGGGCCCACGGCCGGTGCCGTGCCCGGGCTGCTGGGGCGCAGCGAAGGCAGACCGCGCGTGATCGCCCCGAAGATCGGCGTGGTGGCGAACGTCGTCGCGACGGCCATCAGCACGAACATCGTGAACAGCCGCGGCGAGAGCACGCCCATGTCGAGCCCGACGTTGAGCACGATGAGCTCCATGAGCCCGCGCGTGTTCATCAGGATCCCGAGCGCCGACGACTCGCGCCAGCCGAGCTTGGCGAAGCGCGCCGCGACGAGCGTGCCGCCGAACTTTCCGAGCGTGGCCACGCCGATGATGCCGAGCGTCGCGATCGCGTCGGTGGCGGAGCCCACGAGGCCGATCTGCGTTCGCATCCCGGTGAACGCGAAGAACACCGGCAAGAGCAGCACCACGACGACGTCTTCGAGCCGCGCGCGCAGCTGCTCGGCGAGGCGCCCATCGTGCGGCATCAGCGCGCCGACGAGGAACGCTCCGAAGAGCGCGTGGATGCCGATCGCCTCGGTGCAGACGGCCGAGACGAGCACGCACGCGAACACCACGGCCAGGATCTCGAGCGAGACGGGGCCGTGGCGCTTCTCTTCCCGCACCGCGAGCCGCCGGAGGAGCGGCCGCGCGACGAGGAACATCACGGTCACGTAGAGCGCGACCAGACCGAGGGTCCACGCGATGCCGTGGACCTGGGAGGTCGCGACGCCCGAGACGATGGCGAGAAGGCACCACGCCGTGACGTCGTCGACGGCCGCGCACGCGATCGCCGTCACGCCGAGCGGCGTGCCCGAGACGCGGCGGTCGGTGAGGATCCGCGCCAGCACCGGGAACGCCGTCACCGAGAGCGAGACGCCCGTGAAGAGCGCGAACGTGGTGAACGAGACGGTGTCCGACGAGTAGCGAGGATAGAGATACGTCGCGAGGATCGTCCCGAGCACGAAGGGCACCACGATGCTCGCGTGCGAGATCGCGACGGTCGCGTGCGTGCTGCCGCGCAGGAGGCGCGTGTCGAGCTCGAGCCCGACCAGGAACATGAAGAGCACGACGCCGATCTTGGCGACGATGCCGAGGTGCGGCGCCGCGTCGGGGGCCAGCACGAAGGCCTGCGCCGCCGGCGAGATCGCGCCGAGCACGGAGGGACCGAGCAGGATGCCGGCGACGATCTCGCCCATCACGGGCGGCTGCCCGAGCCAGCGCTCGAAGGCCCAGCCGGTCGCGCGCGCGGCGAGCACGATGACGGCCATCGCGACGAGCACGTGCGCGAAGGTGGCCGGGTGGGTCGCGGCGGCCGCTGTGGCGGCCAGCTCCACGTGCGGCGCGACGAGGGTCTCGCCCTGCGCGCGCACCGCCCAGAAGACGGCGGCCCCCACGGCGAGCATGCCGCCGTAGAAGGCGAGCGAGGCGAGCGAGCTCGAACGCCCCAGCAAGCTGCCCTCGCTCGGCGGCTTTCCCTGCCCGGCCACGTCGGTCACAGCGAGCCCACGAGCGCCTTCAGGCGCCGCAGGCGGTGGATGTCGGCGCGGTAGAGCCGGCTCGGGGCCTCGATGGTGACGATCCCGGCCTCGCGCAAGAGGCGCAGGTGCTCGCTGACGGTGGACTGCGCCAGCGCCAGCGTCTCGACCAGGCCCGTCACGGTGGCGCCCTCGCCCCCCCGCAGAATGCGCAGGATTCGGACGCGCGTGGGATGGCCGAGCGCCTTCGCGAGCGTGCCGAGGTCGGCGTCGGCCGCGGCGCCCTCCACGGGTCGCAGGTCGGCCGCGTCTTCGGCCGCGCGCTTCATCGTCTTCTGGCGATTCAAGGCCACGCTCTCGATGTCGGTTGTGCTAGCACGCAGCCATCCGAGCGCGCTGGTCATCGTTCATCGGCGATGTGCGAACGTCGTGGCCTCGTGAGTCCCCCCACGGGAATGCCCCAGCCTCGCCGAGCGTCGGCGCTGCGGCCTCGACCGAGGGGCCAAGCCAGGCCGGGGGCTCGCGCGTCTGAAGTGCAGTTCTCTCGGCGCCGAAGCTGATCTCCCCGGAAACATCTCGTAGGATCGACCCTCCGCATGGCCGGACTCCCCACGCTCGCGCCCGGTACCGTCTTCGCGCGGGACTTCCAGGTCGTCGGCCTGCTCGCCGAGGGCGGCATGGGCGCGGTCTACGTCGTCGAGCAGATCTCGACCGGCAAGCGGCGCGCGCTGAAGATCATGCTGCCTCAGCTGGTCGAGGATCGGCGGGCCCGCGAGCGCTTCGCGATGGAGGCGCGCATCGGCGCACAGATCCAGAGCGAGCACATCGTGGACGTGGTCGCGGCCGGCGTCGACGAGGCCACCCAGACGCCGTGGCTCGCGATGGAGATGCTCGAGGGGCAGGACCTCTCGCAGCTCATGCGCGTGCGTGGCCGGCTGCCTCTCGAGGAGGTCGTCGAGATGCTCCAGCAGCTCGGCGAGGGCCTCGGCCCCGCGCACGCGAAGGGGATCGTCCACCGCGACCTCAAGCCCGAGAACCTCTTCATCGCCGTCAGCCGGCGTCGTGGCGTGCCCTTCACGCTCAAGGTGCTCGACTTCGGCATCGCCAAGCTCACCCAGGAGAGCCGCGCCACGGCCTCGGCCACGGCGGCGATCGGCTCGCCGATGTGGATGGCGCCGGAGCAGACCGAGCAGAGCGCGCAGCTGCGCCCCGCCACGGACGTGTGGGCGATCGGGCTCATCGCGTTCTTCATGCTCACGGGCCGCTACTACTGGCGCGTCGCCAACGAGCCCGAGGTGCGCCTCACCGCGCTCTTCACCGAGGTGCTGGTCACGCCGCTCGATCCGCCGACCGTGCGCGCCGCCCAGGCCGGGCTCGCGCACCTCCTGCCGCCGGGCTTCGACGTGTGGTTCTCGCGCTGTGTCGCGCGCGCCCCCGAGCAACGCTATGCCGACGCGGCGGCGGCGATCGCGGCGATCGGGCCGGGCTTCTCGCTGCGCGAGCCGACCGGGCCGGTGTCGTTCCCTGCGACCGAGGTGCGCCGGCCGCTCGTCGCGCCGACGCTCGCCATGCCCGTGGTGTCGCGTTCGGCGCCACCGCTCGCGTCGGTGTCGTCGTCGGCCCCGTATCCGCCGGGCCCGTCGGCGGCCTACACGCCCACGCCCTACGCGTCCCCGCATGCGCCGGCGCCGTATGCGACGGGCGCGCCGATGCAGCCCGCGCCGCACCACACGACGACGCCCTACGCGGTGCACGGGCCCTCCACGGCGACCGGCAACGTCACCCCTCCGAGCCGTGGGATCGGCCGCACGGTCGCCCTCGTCGCGGGTCTGTTCCTGCTCGGAGCGGGCGGCGCGGCCGCCACGCTCGGTGCGCTCATCTTCTACGACCGCTGGCAGAGCGGTCTGGCCGGCGGCGGCACCTCGGGCGTCGAGCCCCCCGCGGCCGTCGATGCGGGGCTCCTGGCCGAGGCGCGGGTCGATGCGGCCGTACCCGTCGGTGTCGATCTCGCGCCCGACGCGGGCACGGCCGGCGTGTCCACGCCCGAGATCGACCCCACGACCGAGCATGGCCACCACGACCACCTCGAACGACCGCGACCGCCTCCGTCCACCACGGTGGACGGGCCGGACGATGGCGCGGACGAGGGCGGCGGCGGCTACGCCTGGACCGACGGCGGCGGGCTGGCGTTCAACGGCACGTACTCGTCCGGCGAGTACCGCTACGTGATGACGTTCGATCTCACGCGGAGCGGCAGCAGCGTGACGGGCAGCATCTTCGTGGTCTGCCAGGCGGCGCCGGCCGATCAGCAGTCGATCATCGGTCGCTCGGCGATGGAGTGGGTCAACGGCACCTGGAGCCCGAGCGGCGCGCTCACCCTCAGCGGCCGGAGCAGCACCGACGAGTCCGTGTGGAGCGCGGGCAACTATCGCCTCCGCGTCCCCGCGAGCGGCGCGGTCAGCGGCCGCTCCACCGGGGACGGCGGCCGCATCTCCGGCCACATCTGATCGCGCGCGCGTCTCGAGACGCGCGGGAGCGTCGCCGGCGCGGGCGACGCTCCGCGCGTGCCGTCACGGGCAGCTGGGGTCGGGTGTCGCGGCGGCGACCGGCGTGGGCGGCGTCGCGAACGTCGCCGTGGAGAAGTCGAAGAAGTCGAGCATGGCGTCCGAGTTCGCGTCGCGGCCGGTCATCGCCGGGATGTCGAACACGGCCTCCACGAAGCGCAGGATGCTCGCGTGGCTGTGCGTGAGGTGCGAGACGTAGCCGGGCCGCGCGAAGGGCGAGACCACGGCGACGGGCACGCGCATCCCCAGCCGATCGAACATCGTCTGCGTCGGATCGGCGAGGCACGCGCCCGGCGGCGCGACGTGGTCGAAGAAGCCACCGTTCTCGTCGTACGTGTAGAAGAACGCGGTGTGGGGCCAGATCGCGCTCGCGAAGACCTGCGCGAGCACGTCGTGCACGGCGGTCTCGCCGACGTGGAGGTCTCCCGGCGGGTGCTCGTCCTCGGGCTCGAGGTCGATGAAGATCACCGACGGAATGTCGGCCGCAGGGCCCGCGAGCACGGCGGCCAGCTCCGAGTACGGGTGCACCTGCGGGCGCGCACAGAAGCCGCTCGGCGGCGTGAGCGTGCCTCCGAGCGATCCCTCGAGGCACTCGTTGAAGGCATTCGGCGCCGCGTAGTCGCCCCACGTGATGTGGCGCGTGTCGAGCTCGTCGAAGATCGTGTGGGACGGCGGCGGACGCCCGATCTGACCGGTGCTCATCACGCCGGCGCTCGTGCCCGCGTAGAGGTAGTCGCGGTTGGGCCACGTACCGGAGAGGACGTCGCAGAAGTAGCGGTCGCTCGTGGCGAACGTCGTGAGCATCCACGAGTAGAACGGATGATCGGCGTCCTCGTAGTAGGCCATCGTGACGTTGCCGCCGACGCGCACGAAGCCGTCCATCGCGCCGTTGTTCCACTCGCCGTGGATGTTCGCCCACTGGTGCGGAGGATCCGGCGTCAGGCACGACGTCGTCGCGTGATAGGCCTCGACGGGCGTGCCCGTGCGGTTGGGCGCCGAGAAGCCGTCGGGGAAGCCTTCGATGCCGTGGCCCGTGCGCCCGAACATGTGGTCGAGCGAGCGGTTCTCCTGCATGAGGATGATGACGTGATCGATCGCGGCCCGCGCGCCCGCGAGATCCTCGAGCGTGTCGTCGGGGTCGGCGCCGGCCGCGAACGAGCAGGCGGCGCGCTCGCTCCAGTGATCGTCGACGGGCACGCCGACGTCGGGGATCGACCAGGAGTCGGGCAGGTTCGCGTCGGCCCCGGCGTCGCCGCCCGCGTCCATCTCGGGCGCCGCGTCCACTTCGCAGCTCGTGCACGCATCGGGCGTGTCCGCGGGCGGCGGGTCGTTGCATCCGCTGATCGCCGCGAGGACGAGAAGGGCGAGCGGGGAACGGGGGAGCGACCGACGGGAAGGTGAGCTCATGGGCGCCTCGTGGAGAGTCGGCGACGATCGTGTGACGATCTCATCGTTCCGCCTCGCGGGCGCCGTCGTCAAGCGGCGCGCACTGCCGTACTCTCTCGGCATGACGCGCTCGCCCCTCCTCGTGCTCGCCGGCCTCGGTCTCGTGGCGTGTGCGCCCAGCCCCACCCCTGCCCCCGAGGACGCCGGCCCTGCGGACGACACGGGCGCGTCGGCCGACGTGGGCCGTCCCGACACCGGGCCCCGCGACGTGGGCGTCGACGCGCGCGTTCCCTACGACGTCGGCCCCTTCACGCGTCAGCCCGAGGCCACGGTCGGGCCCGGACGCGGCACCTGCGCCTACGGGCGCGGTGCGATGCCGTGGGAGACGATCGGCGCCGAGCACCCGATCGGCGAGGACATCCCGATCCGGCACTTCATCCTCCTGATGCAGGAGAACCGCTCCTTCGATCACTACTTCGGCGCGATGTCGGGCGTCGACGGGTTCACGCCGGGCGTCACCAACCCGCACGCGGACGGCACCCCCGAGCCCTTCGTGCACGCGCCCTCCTACTGCGTCGAGGATCCCCACCACAGCTGGTCGGCGTCGCACCGGCAGTGGAACGGCGGCGCCAACGACGGCTTCGTCGTCGCCAACGACGACGACGCGCGCGGGATGAACTACCTCACGGACGAGGATCTCCCGTTCTACTGGGACCTCGCGCAGACGTTCGCGATGAGCGACCACCACCATTGCTCGGTGCTCGGCCCGACGCAGGTGAACCGCGAGTACTTCATGAGCGCGACCTCGTTCGGCATGACGAGGAACGACGTCATCCCGACCGTGCGCCTGCCGGCCGGTGAAGACCACACGCTGATGCAGCAGCTCGATCGCGCCGGCGTGTCCTGGCACATCTACTACTCGACGGTGCCCTGGGTCTGGCTCCCGTACGCGAGCTACGCCCTCGCGCAGCCGCAGCGCGCGCGCATGTCGAGCCTCGACGGGCTCTACGACGATCTCGCGAGCGGCGACATCGCCGAGGTCGTCTGGATCGATCCGAGCTGGAGCGCCGCGGGCACCGAGAACACCGACGAGCACCCGCCGGCCAATCCGCAGTTCGGCCAGGCGTGGATCCGCGACGTGATCACGCACGTGATGGACAGCCCGATCTGGCCCGAGACGGCGATCATCTTCACGTACGACGAGCACGGCGGCTTCTACGATCACGTGCCGCCGCCCGAGGCCTGCCCGCCGGGCGACTTCGAGCCGGACCTCGAGGCGGGCGATCCGCCGGGCCACTTCGACCGCTACGGCTTCCGCGTGCCGCTCGTGATCGCGAGCCCCTTCGCGCGCGCGCACTACGTGTCCGATCAGGTCACCGATCACGCCAGCGTCGTGCGCCTCATCCAGGCTCGGTATCTGCTGCCCGCGATGACGGGCCGCGACGCGAACGCGTGGCCGCTCTACGACATGTTCGACTTCGAGGGCCCGCCGAACCCGGCGCGGAGCTCGGACCTGGCCGAGGCGCCGATCGACATCCCGCACCGCGACGCGTGCCGCTCCTCCGGGCTGTGAAGTAGCCCGCATCTCCGGCGACGCGCGCCGAGGCATTTGTTCTCGCAACGGAAAAAGGCGGCTTCTCGCGTGCACGACGCTGTGCGGGGGTGTACGCCTCGGGCTTTCCTTTTCCGTGGGGATCCAGATGAAGAAGACGCGCTCGATGATCCTGGCCGCGGCGCTGATGGCGGTGCCGGCCTGCAACAACAACCCGCCGGCGAATCCGGGCACCGACGCGGGCACCGGTAGCGACGGTGGCAACGGCGCCGACACGGGCCTCGGTGCGGACACCGGCACCGGCGCCGACACCGGCACCGGCACCGGCACGGACGGCGGCGCGGCCGCGACCTCGGGCACCTGCACCACGCCGGTCGACCTGAACACGCGCGGCACGGCCCTCACGGGCGGCGCGGTGGGTCGCAGCATCACGGGCAACAACACCTCGGCCCCCGAAGGCACGATGGCCGACGTGGCGTCGGGCTCGTGCGCCGAGTCGATCTTCGATCCCGGCACCGTCAACGCCACGAACGAGATCGTCTTCTCGTACACGACGCAGAACGCGGGCTTCGTGGTCGCCTCGACCGACGACCCCGGCACCGCGATCGACTCGGTCGTCTGGATCCTCGACGGCTGCTCGGCGACCGCCGGCGAGCTCGGCTGCGACGACGACGTCGATGCCGCGAACGACGTGTACACGTCGAAGGCGTTCTCGACGCCCACGATGCCCCTCGCGGCCGGCACGACGGTGTTCATCGTCGTCTCGAGCTACCCGAATCGGGACGGCTCGAACGCGGGCGGCGCCTTCGTGCTCACGGTGACCGAGCTCGCGGCGCAGGCCGTCGGCGCCGACTGCACCGAGAGCCCCTACTGCGCGACCGGCTCGAGCTGCATCGCCGACGGCGGCACGGCGACGACCTCGCATTGCCGCGCGGACGGCGGCGAGAACGGCGCCTGCCGTCTCACGGAGCCCTTCTGCGACACGGGCCTCGGCTGCTCGGAGCGCGCGCCCACGGCTGACGCGCCCGGCACCTGCCAGGTGCCGATCGCCACGGGCGACGAGTGCACGGAGACCCACTCGGTCTGCGTCACGGGCTCGACGTGCATCCCCGACAGCAGCACGGCGACCACGTCGCACTGCCGCGCGGACGGCACCGACAACGGCGCGTGCCGCTTCACCATGCCCTTCTGCGATACCGGGCTCGCGTGCTCGGAGACGGCGCCGAGCGCCGACGCGCCGGGCCTCTGCCAGGTGCCGATCGCGACGGGCGACGCCTGCAGCGCGGACCACTTCGTGTGCGTCGCGGGCTCGACCTGCATCGCCGACCCGGGCAGCACGACGATGGGCCACTGCCTCGTCGACGGCGCGGACCGCGGTCTCTGCCGCCTCGCGATGCCGTACTGCGACAGCGGCCTCGTGTGCACGAACGCGATGCCGGTCGCGGGGGACGAGGGCCAGTGCCTGCGGCCGCACGCCGTCGGCGAGGTCTGCGACTCGCAGACGGAGATCTGCGTCGACGGCGCTGCGTGCATCTCCGACGACGGGATCGCCGCGGCAGGCCACTGCATCGCGGACGGCGCGGAGTACGGCGAGTGCCACGTCACGGGCGCGCCCTGTGACGCGGCCGGCACGAGCTGCACGATCGACACGCCGACGGCGGACCAGCCGGGGCACTGCCAGGTGCCGATCGCCTCGGGCGGCGACTGCACGCCTGCCCACTACCTCTGCGTGGCTGGGTCGAGCTGCATCGGGCAGTCGGAGACGATGGGCCTCTGCATCGTCGACGGCGCGATGGGAGGTCTGTGCCGCCAGACGACGCCGGAGTGCGACACCGGCCTGACGTGCGACGCGAACAACTTCTGCAACTGACGTGACGGGAGCGCGCCGCGCGCGCGCCCGAACGAAGAGAGCCCCCGGTGCGATGCGCCGGGGGCTTTCTCGTCGTCGGGGGGCGCGTCGTGTCGTGCCGCCACGGCCGCGCGGTCACTCGGCGCGGCGCTGCTTGGCCTTGTAGCTGACGCGGATCGGGGTGCCCTCGAAGCCGAAGCGCTCGCGGATCGCGTTGACGACGTAGCGCTGGTAGCTGAAGTGCACGTGATCGGGCTCGTTGGTGACCACCACGAAGCGCGGCGGGTGCGTCTCGGCCTGCGTGACGTAGTAGAGGCGCACGGGGCGGCCCTTCGCGGTCGGCGGCGGATGGTGCGCGAGCACTTCCTCGAAGAATCGGTTCATCTCGGAGGTCGAGATGCGCTTGCCGTGCTCGGCGCGCGCCCCGTCGACGGCCTCGAGGAGCTTGCCGATCGAGCGGCCGGTGCGCGCCGAGAGCATCACGATGCGGGCCCACGGCGCGAACGAGAGCGTCTCGTTGGCGACGCGCATCGCCTCGTTGCGTGCCCGCTCGTCGAGCAGATCGGCCTTGTTGAGCCCGACGACGAGGGCGCGGCCGCGGTCGACGATGAGGCCGGCGAGGCGCGCGTCCTGCTCGGCGATCCCCTCGGCGGCGTCCACGAGCAGCACGACCACGTCGGCGCGCTCGATCGAGCGAATGGCCTTCATCACCGCGATGGCCTCGACCGACTCGTCGATCCCGCGCTTGCGGCGGATGCCGGCCGTGTCGATCAGCACGTAGCGCTTGCCGTCGCGCTCGAGGAGCGTGTCGATCGGGTCGACCGTCGTGCCCGGGCGCGAGTCGACGAGCTGGCGCTCTTCGCCGAGCAGGCGGTTGGTGAGCGAGCTCTTGCCCGCGTTGGGCCGCCCGATGATGGCGACGCGCGGCACGCTCTCGTCGAACGCGGCGCCACCGCTCGTGCGGTCGGGCAGGGCCGCGGCGATCGCGTCCTCGAGCTCGGGCAGGCCCCGGCCGTGGAGCGCCGAGATCGGATGGAGCGTGTCCATGCCGAGCTCGTAGTGCTCGAGGCCCTCCATCGCGCGCCGCTTGTCGTCGGCCTTGTTGATGGCCCAGACGACGCGGGCCTTGCTGCGGCGCAGCAGCTCGGCCGCCGCGCGATCGGCCGGCGTGAGGGGCGTCGTCGCATCGAGGAGCGCCACCACGACGTCGGCCTCCTCGAGCGCCATGCGGACGTGCCGCGCGATGCCCTCGCGCATCGGGTCTTCGCTCTCGGGGTCGAAGCCGCCGGTGTCGATCAGCACGACGTCGCGCCCGCCGAGCTCGGCGTCGGCGTAGTGGCGATCGCGCGTGACGCCGGGGACGTCCTCGACGATGGCGATGCGCTCACCGACCAGGCGGTTGAAGAGCGTGCTCTTGCCGATGTTGGGCCGGCCGACGATGGCGACGACGGGACGCTCGCCGCGCGTGGCGTCCGCGGGCAGAGCCGCGGTGTGACGCTTGCGCGGGGCCTTTGCGCCGGACGCCTCGGCGTCGGGGGATTTCTTCTTCGCGCGTGTCACGGGCCGGCGAGTGTAGTGTGCGCGGCCCGCCCGTCGAGGAGCCCGGCCCCGAAGCCGAGCTCCTCTTCACGCGGTCGACCGATCAGGGCGTGGCCGTCGCGGCCGCTTCGGCGTTCGCGTGGCAGTTCATGCAGCTGAAGCCCTCGCCCGTCTCCGGGTTGAACTGGGGCTCGCCGATCAGGCGCGCCATCTCCGGCCACACGCGCTGGGTCATCCACGTCGCGCTCGGCTCGGTCGACTGGAAGGTCGCCGTGATGTCCGCGTGCGTGAGCGGGTGGATGCCGTTCGGCATGTGGAACGCCACGTCGTGCGCGTTGGCGCCGTGGCACGTCGCGCAGCCGAAGTCGGCGTAGCGCGTCGCGTCGCGCTCCTGGAAGATGGGCTGCATCGCGGGGACGACGACCTCGGCCATGTAGTGGCCGCGCTGTTCCTGGGTCATGTCGTCCCAGGCCGGCCACGTCGTGGTCGCCGTCTCGCCGCCGGCACTGTCGCCACCGCCCGACGACTCCGTCGACCCGGACGACGAGCCGCCGCCACACCCCAGAAGAGCCACCACGAAGAGAGCCGAGAGCTTTCGCATGGCGCCGTGTCTACGACGCCGGCGACCGTTCCATCAGCCCCGTTTCGCGAGACACACCGTTCCGCGGGTGGGACGGCGGCGGATCGCGCTCCTCGCGAGCAGCGCGACGAGGGCGAGCCACCACGGGCGCGCGCCGCTCGCTCGGGTGCTCGCGCGGCAGCCGCATCCGCCCGTGAGCCCGCTCCCGCGCGCGGCCCCGGCGTCGATCCGGGCCGCCGCTGCGTCCCGGCTCGCGGCGCCGTCGGCCGGTGGTGCGCTCGCGTCGCGCACGATCGCCGCATCGTCGCCGGGCCCCGCGTCGGTGCCGGGGCACACGGCGTCGGCGCCCGAGCAGTCCTGATCGACCCCGTCTCCGCACGCGTCGAGCGCGCCCGGATGGATCGAGGCATCGCCGTCGTTGCAGTCGACGTCGGAGCGCGAGCCGTCGCCGTCCGCGTCGGGCGGCAGCGCGCAGACGTCGTCCGTGCCCACGGGCATCGAGATGCAGCCGGCGGGGCAGTCCTCGATCATGTCGACGCCGTCGATGCACCGGCGGCGTCGCGTCGCCCCGTCGATGCACGTCCAGATCGGGTACGTGCCGCTCGGGCAGGTCGGCGGGGGCGGGCTGCCGTCGCACGTCGGGGCCGGCATCGCGCGATGAGCGCCCTGGGACACCCAGCGCGACGGGGTCGTCGGCGAGCAGGGCCCCTGGAACGGATCGAACGCGCTCGAGGAGCCGGCGCCTGCGGGGCGCGTCTCGAAGTGCACGTGCGCGCCCGTCGTGCATCCCGAGCTGCCGATCTGCCCGAGGGTCTGCCCACACGCGACGGTGTCGCCGGGCGCGACGCGGATGCTGCCCGTGCGCATGTGCGCGTAGACGACGCGGTAGCTCCCGTGATCGACGACGACGTGGTTGCCGTACCCGTAGCCGAAGTCCCTCCCGCACATCGCGCCGCCGCACATCGTGCAGTGGTCGAAGTGGCCGTCCTGCGTGCTCACGACCGTGCCGGCGGCGGCGGCGACCACGTCGTAGCCGTTCGCGATCGCGTCGTTGCCGCCGGCCAGGGAGAAGTCGCTGCCGCGATGCCCGTCGTAGGACGAGCCGCTGCAGTTCCAGTCCTGGGTGCCGCCGCTCGGATCCTCGTCGAAGTAGTACCAGCCGGCGATGCACGCATCGCACGCGACCGGGCGGCGGAAGAGCTGGGCGCGCGCCGGCAAGGGCAGGGCGAGGGCGGCGAGCGCGATCGCCAGCGTCGCGAGGCGGAGGCGTCTCATCGCGGGCCTCCGAGCGCGACGGAGTGGCTCTCGCCCGACGCGCCGATCCAACGCGCGACGTCGCCCTCGAGCGAGAGGGCCTCCGCGCTCGCGGGGATCGGCACGAGCGCGTCTCGCCAGGGCTCGCCGGTGCGGAGCGCACAGTTCGTGAGACAGCGCGCGCCGCGCTCGTCGGCGACGAAGAGGCCGGCGACGCCGCCGTTCACCGACGCGACGAAGAGCACGCGGCCGTCCGGCTGCGGCGAGAGCAGGCCGATGCCGACGAGGCCGCGCGCGAGGACGCGGTCCTCTCCCGATGGCGAGAGGCGGTGGAGCTCGGCGTCGAGGTCGTAGCGGGCCACGTAGAGGAGCGCGCCCTCCGCGTCGCGCGCCGGTGGGCCGCTCCGACGCGCGAGCACCGTTCGGGTGCCCGGCTCGCTCGCCGTCACGAGCTCGAGCGATTCGTCGGGCCGCAGGATCGCCGCACCGTCGCGGAAGAGCGCGTAGTGGGTCGCTTCGCCCTCGATCGGAACGCGCACGCCTCCCGCGCGCACGAGCACGAGACCGAGCCGCGGCGCGCCGTCACCCCCTGCGGGCGCCACGTCGCGCCGAGAGACGACCTCGATTCCGGTCTCCGCCGCCTGCAGTGCCCCCGGTGCGGCCGTCGGGCGCGGGGCGCACGCGGCCAGCACCACGATGGCGAGAGCGAGCGATCGGCGCATCGCTCGAGGGTACCACCTCGCGGTGGCACCTCTCTCTCTCGCGTCAGCCTTCGTCCCCCATCGCGAGCGCGCGTACTTTGTTCGCGTTCTCGGTCCAGCCCGGCTCGACTCGCACGAAGGTCTCGAGGAACACGCGCCGCTCGAGGAAGCTCTCCATCTCCAGCCGCGCCTCCTGGCCGATCGTCTTGAGCATCGCGCCGCGGGCGCCGATCACGATGCCCTTGTGCGACTCCTTCGTCAGCACGATGGTCGCCGCGATGCGCACCAGGCCGCGCTCCTCGGTGAACGCGTCGATGCGGACGGCCGCGCCGTGCGGGACTTCTTTCTGCACGTTGCGCAGGATCGCCTCCCGCAAGAGCTCCGCGCAGAAGAAGCGCTCGCTGCGATCGGTGATCGTGTCGTCGTCGTAGAGCAGCGTCGTGCCGAGGTGCGTGCGGAGCGCGGCGAAGAGCCGCTCGACGCCGTCGGCGCGCAGGGCCGAGAGCGGCACCACCCCGGCGAGGTCGCGCGCTCCGAGCTTCGAGAGCAGCGGCAGGAGCGTGCGCTTGTCGCGCACGCGATCGACCTTGTTCAGCGCGAGCACGATGGGCTTGCCGGCCTTCTGCGCCGTCTCGAGCACGCGGGTATCGCTCGGCGAGAGCGCGCCGGCGCGTGCTGCATCCGAGGCGTCGGCCAGGACGAGCACTGCGTCGACCTCCTCGAGCGCGCCCTGCGCCGCCTCGACGAGCGTGCGCCCGAGCGTGCTCTTCGGCGCTTCGAGCCCCGGCGTGTCGAGGAAGGCGATCTGCGTGCGCTCGCCGTCCTCGCTCGTGTGATCGGCCACGCCGAGCAGCACGCTGCGGGTGGTGCCGGGCTTGGGCGACACGATCGCCAGCTTCTGGCCGACGAGCGCGTTCAGCAGCGTGGACTTGCCCACGTTGGGGCGCCCCACGATCGCGACGCGGCCGGCGCGCACGTCGCGCGGTGCAGACTTCTTGGTTCCTCGGGTCATCGTCTCTCGTGGGCAGCGCGGCCAGAAGCGGGAGGGCTGGCGGCCCTCGCGCACGCCATCAGAAGGACAACGCCGTCACCACGACGCCGCTCGGGCCGGGCACGGGCATGGCCGTACCAGGATCCTGCGAGAGCGCCACACCGACGCCGATCCCGACGCCCGCGCCGACGACCACCACGCCCACGATGATCCAGAGGATCGGGCTCGTGAGCAGGTCGTCGCCGCCGTCGTGCTGCTCCGAGCGCGTGTCCTGCTCCCGGAGCGCCGCGGCGAGCGCGTCGTCGCGATCGACCTCTTCTTGGAGGACGCGGATGCGCTCCTCGACGGCGGGCCGGTTTGCGGCGTCGGGGAGGGCGTCGAGGTAGCTCCGGTAGGACTCGAGGGCGTCGCGGTCCTGGCGCAGGCGGTCTTGGACGAGGCCGAGGTTGAACAGGAGCTCGGGTCGCCCGGAGAGGCGGTACGCACGCCGGAAGCCCGAGAGCGCCTCGTCGAAGCGGCCCTGGTCGTAGGCGGCGCGGCCGGCGTCGAACGCGTCGCGCGCGGGGTCCTCGCCCCGGAGCGCGTCGTCGTCGTCCTGGACCGCCATCGTCCCCTCGCGTGGGGCGTCTTGCGCCGCGGCGAGCGTGGGAGCGAGCGCGAGGGCGAGCGCGAGCGAGCCCACGGCGCAGAGAACGGCGGAACGCATGGAGCGCATCTTACACGACGCCGCGGAGGCCGCCCGGCGCTACCATCCTCGAAATGCGCACGCTCTGCCTCGCCGTCTCGTCGCTCTGGCTCGTCCTCGTGCCCGCCGTCGGGCTCGCGCAAGAGGGTGTCGCGAGCTCCGGCATGGATCAGGGGCAAGCGCACATCACGACGCACACGGGCATCACGCTCTCGCTCGAGCCCGTCGGGAGCACGACCGCGGCGCGCGTCCAGGCGATGGGGCGCGCGGTGCAGGCGCAGATGGCCACCGTCCGCGGCTGCTATCACACCGTCGTCGCGCGGCGGCCGACGGTCACGGGCGTGCTGCGCATGCAGATCGCGCTCGCCGAAGGCACGGGCGGCCCGACGATCACGGTCACCGACGACGGCGTCCACGACGAGGAGATGCTCACCTGCGCGCGCAACGCGCTCTCGCACATCGCGACGGCCGACATCTCGCGGCCGGCCGCGGTGATCGCCGTGCTGACGCTCGACAACACGGCCGCCGAGGGCACGGCGGTGTCGGCAGCCCGCGCCGCCGCAGGAGAAGAGGTGCCCGTCGCGCACGAGGGCGGTCGCGGTGTCGCGACCAGCGCCGAAGGGGACGTGCGCTACGTGGTGCGCGGCGCCGAGGGCGTGGCCGACGAGCTCGTCGCGGAGGCCTACCGCGTGGTGGGCTCGCAGATGGCTGGCATGCGCGACTGCCGGCGCCACTCGGCGCGGCGCGGGCGCTCGCCGCGCGGGGTGATCCACTTCGACGTCACGATGACGGCGGGCCAGCCGCTCGTCGCGCACGCGCGCGACAGCACCGTCGCGGCGCCCGACGCGGGGACGTGCATCGAGCAGCGCCTCGCGCGGGCGCCTCGCACCCCGGCGAGTGGCCCGGCCACGGTCGAGGTCGAGGTGACGTTCGCGCCGTGAGGTCGCCCGCGTGACGGGGAAGATCAAAGGCACGACGATCCGCGAGATCCTGCGCTGGTCGCAGCGCAACGGTGGGCAGGCGCGGCTGCGCGCCGCGGTGAGCAAGCTCCCGCCCGAGCTGGCGGCGCTCGTGGACCCGCAGGCCGAAGCGCTCGGCGCGCTCTCGACCACGTGGTATCCGGCGCCGCTCGTCCACGGCCTGCTCGAGGGCGTCTTCGGCGATCTCTCCGACGAGGCCCGAGCGCACGCGATGCGCGAGGCGGCGCACGCGGCGGTGCGAGCCGTGGCGCGTGGCGTCTACAAGCTCGCCCTCGAGAAGATCGCGTCGCCACGCCTGCTCGCCTCGAACATCCAGCGCTTGTGGAGCCTCGTCTGCGACGACGGAAAGCGCACGATGACGATGCCGACGAGCACGAGCTTCCTCTCGCGCACCGAGCGCTGGAGCGGGCACGGGCCTCTGCTCTGCGAGCTGCTCGCGCAGAACACGGCGGCGATCCTCGAGACGATGGGGATGCGCGACGTCGTGGTGCAGCGCGACAAGTGCGTCTCGCGGGGCGATGCCTGCTGCGAGACGCGCTTCTCGTGGCGGGAGTGACTCGGCTCGCCCGCCGCCGGGCGGCTCGTTCCGGGCGCCTCTCCCTCCGCGGGCCGACGCCCGCTCCCGACCGGGCCCTCCGGGACGAGCACGCGTGCCCCGAATTTCACGACCGGGCGCGCCTTCCTGTTATCGTTCGTCCCACATGAACGCTTGGGCTCCGTCGCCCGGGCCGATCGCGGTGGCATTGCTCGCTCTCGAAGAGCGCGGCGCGGATGGAAGCGTCGACTTCGGGGGCCGGCGCATCGTCCTTCGGCGCGGCAAGGTCGTCGAGGTGACGCGCGCGCCGAGCGACGCGAGCCTCGTCGAGCTCTTGCGGGCGATGGGCAAGATCGGCGACGCCGACGTCGCCAAGCTGCTCGCCACGAGCCCCGATCCCGACGTGCTCCCCGAGAACCTGCCGGGCGTCTCGCCCGAGGCGCTCGAGGACGCGATCCGCACCGTCTGGCTCGATCGGCTCGTGCACGCGCTCGCGCAGGCCGATGCCGCGGGGGAGCCGGTGCCCGCGCTGCGGCCCGCGCCGTCCAGGCCCTCGGCGGTCGAGGTGGGCCTCTTCGCGCTCTTGATGGATGCGCTCGAGCGGCGGGCGGCCGAAGGCGAGGCCGAGGAGGTCGGCAAGCGCGCCGGCCAGATGCTCGAGTGGACGGAGGGCGCGCTGGCGGCGCGCGGTCGCAAGTGGGCGGGCTTCGGGCCCGTCGCCGAGGCGGCGTCCATGCGCGTCGGGCAGGTGCTCTCGACGACGCCGTCCGCGCCGTCCCGCGTGGCCGCGCTCGTCCGCGCGGGCATCGTGCGCATCTCCGCGTCGCGGACGAGCATCCCCGCGCCGGCCTCGCGCCTCTCGCTCGCGCCGCCGGGCTCGGACGCGGAGCGCTCGTCCTTGCCGCCGCGAAAGGGCCCCGAGCTGCGCCTCGCGCCGGGCACGGCACGCGCGTTCGACGAGGAGATCGTCCCGCCGCCGCTCCCCTCGCTCCCGGCGCGCGGCAAGCCCCTCGACGATCCCTTCGCGCCGCACGAGCGCCGCATCGCCGCGCTCGAGCAGAAGGGCGCGCCCGCCGCCGACCGCGCGGCCGCGTGGCGCGCGCTCGGAGACACGTTGCGCGCCCGCTGCGGCAGCATCGAAGAGCAGCTGCGCTGCTATCGCGAGGCCGTCGCCGCGACGCCGCAGGACGCCGACCTGCTCGTGCTCACGAGCGAGCTCTGCGCGTCGACGCTCCAGATCGACCTCGCGCTCGCTTACGGTCGGGCGGCGGTCGCCACGCGCACCGACGCCGACGGGCGGCGCCAGGCGCTGCTCGCGTACGCGCGTCTCGCGCGGCGGGTGGGGCGCACGACCGACGCGCTCGCGGCCGCGCGCGCGGCGAGCACGCTGGGCGAGCACGACCCGATGCCGCGCATCCTCTCCGGCCAGCTCGAGGCGGACGCGGGCCTACGCAGCGAGGCCGTGGCCGATTGGATCGAGGCGGCGATCGCGACGCGGTCGACCGATCCCACGCTGGCCCACGCGCTGCTCGCGTCGGCCTACTTTCTCGAGCCCGGCGAGCGCATCGCCGACGCCTTCGCCACGTCGCTGACCGAGCTCGGCTTCCCCGACGCGGCGCTCGCCGTGCGCGCGCGCGCGGCGCTCGGCTTCCCCGATCCGGACGCGCGGCGGCGCGGGCTGCTCTCCACCGCCGAGCGCGCCGAGCTCGCGGGGCGGCCCTCGCTCGCCGCGGATCTCCTGCTGGCGGCGTTCGCCGAGGAGCCCGAGTTCGATCTGCTCTACGAGCCGCTCGACGCCGATCTCGAGCAGGCGGGGCGCCTCGTGGAGCGCGCCGTCGTGCTCGAGGCGATCGCCGACGCCGCCGGCAGTGAGTCGGAGGAGTGGGGCCTCCGCGCGGCGCGCGCCTGGCTCGCCGTCGAGTCGGACGAGTCGCGCGCGACGGGGCTCGCGTTGCTGGTGCGCATGGCGGCCGAGGGCTCGGGGCGCGCCACGACCGAGATCACGCGCCTGGCCGAGGAGGGCGATCCCGAGGCGTTCGACGCGCTCGAGGAGGCGGCACGCCGCGCGCGCACGCGCGAGACGCGCAACGTGCTGCTCGACGAGCTGCTGCGCCGGTCGGGCACCAAGCAGCCGGGCCGGCTCGCGTGGGCCATGTCGTCCAAGGGCCTCGCGCCGCCGAGCACCGTCGAGCGCGAGATCGCCGACGAAGAGAAGCGGGTCGCGGCGGCGCTCGGCGAGCTCGGTCGGGGCGGCGTGATCCCACCCGGCGCGCTCTTCGACGCGGTCGGGCACGCGCGGCGCCTGCCGGAAGCGCGCTCGGGCGTCATCACGATGCTCGCGCAGATCGCTCCGCGGGACGCGCGGGCGGCGCTCGCCGGCGCGATGCTGGCGCGTCTGTCGGCCGACGACGCGCTCGTCGATCGAATCCTCACCTCGGCGCCGACCAGCGGCGATGCGGCCGGAAGGGTCGCGCGAGAGCGGGCGCGGGCGGCGCGCGGGCCGGCCGCGGCCGCAGGCGCCTGGGCCGCCGCGCTCACGATCGACCCGGGGAGCGAAGAAGCACGCGTGCGCCTGGTGGCGGCGGCGCGCGCTTCGAGAGATCCCGATCGCGTCTCGCACGCGCTCGCCGAGCGCCTCTCGCACGCGACCACGACCCAAGAAGAGTGCCGCGTCGCGCTCGAGCTCGCCGAGAGCGTGCGCGCCGCCGATCCGGTGTACGCCTCGGAGCTCGCCGAGCGAGCGCTCGCCGCCGACCCGTCCGAGCCACGCGCCGCGCTCGTGTTGATCGGGCTCGCGGCGAGCCGCGTTCCGAGCGCCGCCGCAGCATCGGTCGTGCGCGGCCTGCTCGGCGAGACGGCGGAAGGTCACGCGCTGACCTGCCGCGTCGCCCCGGCCGACGCCGATGCGCTCGCGGCCACGGTCCGCTGGGCCGCCCTCGCGCCCGCCTCGGCGGCCCCGCTCGCCGTCGCGCTCGAGGAGAGCGCCGCGCGCGGGATCGACGACTACCTCGAGGCCGGCATCGTCGCGCTGCTCGAGAGCCAGCGCCTCGGCCTGGAGGTCGAGCCGATCGCGGCGCGCGTGATCGAGCGCATCGCCGTGGGCTCGCGCCTCGACCGAGCCGCCGAGCTCGCTCTCCGCGCCGCCGCGCTGCTCGGCGCCGCCGGCCCGCGCTTGGTGACCCTCGCGCGCGAGATCGCCGAGCGGACGGGGGATGCGCGCCGCGTTCGCGACGCGCTCGAGCTGGGGCTCTCGCTCGCGTCGCGCGAGGAGCGCGTGGACGCGCTGCGGCAGCTCGCCGACCACCATCGCAAGGCGGGCGACACGCCGAGCGAGATGCGCGCGCTCCTGCGCTTGCTGGCCGTGCTGCCGCGCGACGGGGCGGCGGTCGATCGCCTCGCCGCGATCCACGCCGAGGCCGGCAACCACGAGCAGATGCTGGCGGCGCTCGCGCTCCGCACCGACGAGGGCGCGAGCGCGGTCGAGCGCGCGATCGGCATGCTCTCGCTCGCCAAGGCGAACCTCGAGGTCGTGAAGGACGAGCGCCGCGCGGAGGAGTTCCTCGCCGCCGCGCTCGAGCCGCCGGAGGCCGAAGAGCACGACGCGCAGTGGCTCGAGCGGGTGACGACGGTCGCGCTCGGCCTCGTCTCGCTCGGGCGCGGCGCGCGCGCGATCGATCTGCTCGAGACGCAGGCCATCACCAATCGCCAGGGCGCGCACAAGCTGGTCGAGCGCGCGGTGGACGTCGCGCTCCGGGAGCTGCGCGATCGGGATCGCGCGCTCGCGGTGCTGCAGGCCGAGCTCGCGCGGCGCCAGACGCTGCGGGGCCGCTTGCTGCTCATGTTCGAGCAGCTGGCCCTCGATCGCCGCGACGTGGCGCTCGCCGAGCGCGTGTACGCGGCGCTGATCGACGGTGCGATGGGCGAGAGCGGGCGGCGCGCACTGCGCTACCGGCGCGCGCGCTGGCTGGAGAAGGCGGGCTCGGGGCGCGCAGCGCTCGCGGCGTACGTGGAGGCGTGCGAGCACGCGTCGTCGACGGGCGCCATCGCGAGCGCCGTCGAGCGCCTCGCGCGCGAGCTGGGGGATCTGGAGTCGCTCACGCAGGGGCTCATGGCGCTCTCTCGCGCCGCGCCGCATCCCGTGCTCGCCGAGCGCCTCGTGCGTCGCGCGGCCCGCGTGATGATCGAGGAGATGGCGCGACCGGAGCGCGCCTTCGACGTGCTCTTCGCGTCGTGGAAGGAGTCGTTCAGCGTCGACGTCGAGGACGATCTCGCGCGCGCGGCGACGGCCACCGAGGAAGTGGACCCCGATCGCGGCGCGGCGGCGTTCGCGAGCATCTTCGAGGTGCTGCGGGCGCGCGCCGACGAGGCGTGGACGGGCGAGGAGAAGGGGCGCCTCTTGCGCAAGCTCGCGCGCGTGCATCGTGCGCGGGGCGATCTCGCGCAGGCCGAGAGCGTGGCGCGAGAGGCGATCGCGGCCCAGCGCGCCGACGACCCCGACGAGATGGCGCTCGCGGGCGCGCTCGTCGAGCTCGCCGGGTGGCTCGAGCGATCGAGCCCCGGGCAGGCGCGCGTGCTGGTGGACGAGGCGCTCCGGCTCCATCCCGAGAGCGAAGAGGGCAAGGTGCTCGCGTCGCGGCTGGCCGCGATGCCCGAGAGCGCCAAGACGCCGAGCGTGCGGCCGCCCCGCGTGACCGACGCCGACATCGTCACCTCCGCGCGGCGGCCACCCACGGCGGCGGCCGCGGCAGCACCCGCGCCCGCGCCCGCGCCGGTCGTCGAGACGGCGCCTGCTCCGGCGGCGGCGCCGGCCGCGGCCGCGCCGGCCCGCCTCTCGACGCCTCCGCCCGCGAGTGGCGCGCGCTTCGTGCCCGTGGACGATGCCGACGCGGACGATGCCGACGCGGTGGGCGAAGAGCCGGCACAGCGCGTCTCGCTTCTCGACGTCTACCGCCCGATGAGCTCGCCGCCGCAGCGCAGCCCGATTGCGCTGCCCGAGGTCGAGCCGACCAAGACGGAGATCGACCTGATCCTCGAGCGTGCTGGCGCCGCGAGCCGCGCGCTCGAGTCGGAGGCTGCCTGCGCGCTCTTGCGCTCGGCGCTGGTGCTCGACCCCGGGCGCCCGGACATCGCGGAGCGCCTCGCACGCGAGGCCGAGGCCTCGGGGCGCGATGGCGAGCGCCTGCTCGCGTTGGGCGCGCTCGCCACCGGGCAGCGCACCTTCGGCGCCTGGGACGTCTCGCCGCAGGCCGCCCGCGGGACGCTCGCCGCGCAGCTCGTGAACCCGGCGCACGCGCCCGTGCTGGGCGTGCTGCGCCGGCTCTACGAGAGCTGCCAGCCCCTGTTCCGCATGCAGCTCGCGCAGCTCGGCGTGGTGGGCACCGACCGCGTCGGCTCGCGCGGCGCTTCGCCCGTGGCGCGCTCGCTGCTCGCGGCGATCGAGCTCTTCGGCTGGGAGGAGCCGCACCTCTTCGTGTCGCGCCAATCGTTCGTGAGCGAGCTGGTGCGCACGCAGCCGCCGGCGCTCGTGATCGGAATGGATCTGCCGCGCAACGAGCGCGAGCTGCGCTTCGTCATCGGTCGGGGGCTCACGCTCGCGCGCCCCGAGAACGTGCTCGTCGCGAGCCTGCCTCCGGCCGAAGGCGCGACGCTGCTGGCCGCGATCCGCGCGGCGTTCGGTCCTGCCGACGGAACGCGCGTCTCGCGCGAAGCGGCGGCGCTCGCGAGCGAGCTCTGGCGCATGCTCTCGCCGGCGCGGCAGCGCGACGTGCGCGAGCTGCTGGCGAACGCGTGGGACACGCTCGACTACGCGGCGGTGCGCGCCTCGATCGAAGGCGGTGCCGCGCGCGCGGGGCTCCTGCTCGCCGGAGACGTCGGCGCGGCGCTCCGCGGCCTCGCGCTGGTCTCCGAGCCGCGCGTCACGCTCTCGGAGGGTCAGCCCTGCCTGACGCTCGCCCGCAGCCACGGCCCGGCCGCCGACCTGGTGCGCTTCGCGTTCGGCGATGCGCTGGTCGACGCGGTCCGCGTCGTGCGCTGAGCGGCTCGCAGTCAGCGACCGAAGCGAAAGAGCGCCCGACTCTCGTCGGACGCTCTCTTCGCGCGAGGGAGGCTCGAGGTCAGCAGGCGCTCGTGACCAACGAGACGCCGTCCTGTCCGGGGCTGCAGGTCAACGACTCGATGGCGTTGCCCATCTCGTCGCGACCACAGCGGAAGAGACAGCCGTTGCAGAGCGTGATCGGGAAGCTCACCGGACCGCTGGTCAGCTGCGCGCCGCCCGCGGTCGTTCCCATGACCCGGCATCGAGCGACGATCACCGAGCCATCGGCGAAGCCGGCGAGCGACTGGCCGATGTTGTCGGGAATGATCGTGGCGGAGGCGAGGCCGAACGTGGGGTCCATGCTCGCGGTGGAGCCCACCGCGCCCGAGGCGGGGACGAGGTAGGGCCCTGCGATGACCGTCTCGTTCAGGTCGACGAGCGTCACCTCGACGTGGTCGAAGACGATCCGGTTCGGGTCCGCCATCAGCGGGTAGACGCGGTTGCCGTTGTTGATGAGCTGGTTGCCGACGCGGAAGACGGCGAGGTAGGTGATCCCGCCGACGCGCTCGGGCGGCGTGGCCACGTCGAGCGAGCCCTCGATGAGGAACGCGGACGTGGGCGTGTAGAGGCACGACGTGTCGTGGCCGATGATTCCCTCTGCGACCATGCCGGGGTTCGAAGGTGCGCATCCGAGCCCGAGCAAGAGGGCCGACGTGACGAGCAGAATGGTCGTGGAACGCATGAGCCTCCGCGGACGCACGATGCGCCCGAACTCAAGCGTACGGGGCCCACGCTCCCACGCCAAATTCTCGCCGAGGCCCGCGGTCAGCGTGTGCGTGCCAGTGCGAGGATCTCGGAGATCGGAAGACGTTGGACGCGGGCGTTCCCAGGCGCCCCCGGGACCACGAAACGGACGGCGCCGCCCTCGCCCTTCTTGTCGGCCGCGAGGCGAGGCGCCAGGGCGTCGTCGAGCAGGCCGTCGACCTCGACGGGGAGGCCCAGGCGCGCGAGGAGCGCCGAGGCGCGCACGACGTCCTCCCGGCGCGCGTCTCCGAGCGCGGCGCCCACGCGGAGCGCCGCCACCATCCCGAGCGCCACGCACTCGCCGTGCGAGCGCGCATAGCCCGAGGCGGCCTCGATCGCGTGGCCGAGCGTGTGGCCGAGGTTCAGGTGCATGCGCACGCCGGTCTCGGTCTCGTCGGCGGCGACGTGCGCGATCTTGGTGCGGATGGCCCGGCGCGTGGCCTCTTCGAGCGCGTCGAGGTCGCCCGCGAGGAGCCGGTCCGCGGTGGCCTCGAGCCGAGCGACGTCGTTCTCGCCCTCGAGCCACGCCGCCTTCGCGACCTCCGCGAGGCCCGACACGCGCTCGCGGCGCGGCAGCGTGGCGAGGGCCGCGAGGTCCGCGATCACGAACGAAGGCTGGTGAAACGCCCCGACGAGGTTCTTGCCCTGCGGGCGATCGATCGCGGTCTTGCCGCCGACCGAGGCGTCCACCATCGCGAGCAGCGACGTGGGAATCTGCGCGCATGCCACGCCCCGCATCAGCGTCGCGGCGGCGAAGCCTGCGAGGTCGCCCACGACGCCGCCGCCGACCGCGAGCACGAGCGCGTGGCGGTCGAGCTGCGCATCGAGGGCGGCATTCCAGACGGCCTCGACCGAGCCGATCGTCTTGTGGGCCTCGCCCGCCGGGAGCACGACCTCGATCGCGCGGCGTCCGAGGCGCTCGGCGACCGCGCGTGCCGCCGCGCCGTAGGGCTGCGTGTGTAGGTCGCTCACGACCAGCGCCGTGCCGCGCGCGCGCGTGTCCATCAGCTCGCGCCCGAGGCGCTCGGCGAGGCCGACGCCGACGTGCACGCGGTAGCTCCGTCTTCCCAGCGGCACGACGAGCGCCCGCATCGCGTGCACGTGGGCGATGCGCACGACCAGCTCCTCGATGCTGGCGCTCTGCGTGTCGAGCGTCGCGTGGCACTCCGCGTAGGCTTCGGCGCGCGCCTCGAGCAGGCGCGAGAGGACGACCTCGCGGGGCTCGGTGCCCGCGAGGAGCGGCCGCGTTCCTTCCGTGCCGATACGCTCGGCGAGCACGGGCACCGGCGCGGCGAGCGTGATCAGCGTGCCCCGCGCCAGCAGCGCGTGCCGCGTCGCGCGATCGGTCACGGTTCCGCCGCCGAGCGCGACCACCGCCGGATCCCGCGCGAGCACCTCGGCGAGCACTTCGCGCTCGATCTCCCGGAACCCGCGCTCGCCGCGCGCGGCGAAGATCTCCGCGACGCTCGCGCCCGCGCGCGCCTCGATCGCGCGGTCGAGATCGACCGCTTCGCCGCCGAGCCTGGTCGCCAGCGGGCCGAGGGTCGTGGACTTCCCGGCCCCCATCGGGCCGGAGAGGAAGATCGTCATCGCAGGCCGTGCTTCTTGGCGAGGCGCGCGAGGTGGTTGCGGTCGATCCCCGCTTCGTCCGCCGCGCGCGACACGTTGCCTCCGGCGCGATCGAGCAGCTCCTCCACGTAGCGCTTCTCGAACGCGTCGAGGAGCTTCTCCTTCGCCTCCTTGAAGGGAAGCCGCACGAGCGCCTCGTCCTCGAGCGCCGCCGAGGGCCCCGGCCCGCTCGTCCGCGCCCGCGCGCCGCGCAGGAGCGTCTCCTCGATCGTGCGGCGCAGCTCGCGCACGTTGCCGCGTAGCTCCTGGCCGCGCAGCGCGCCGAGATCGGCGGCGCCGAGGCGCACGTCCGGAACACCGAGCTCCTGCGCGATCGCCTCGACGAGCTTCGGCAGGTCCTCGAGACGCTCGCGCAGCGGCACGAGCTCCACGCGCACGGCGCCGAGGTGGAAGAAGATCTCGCGTCGCACGAGGCCCGCCTCGACGGCGGCGCGCGGCTCTCGCGTCGAGGTCGTCACCAGGCGCGCATCGAAGGCGCGCCGCTCACGCGCCTCGAGCAGCCGGAGCACGGCCTCCTGCACGGTCCCGGTCGTCTCGTCGACGCGCTCGAGGACGAGCGTGCCGCCCCTCACCGCCTCGACCGCCGCGGCGATCGCGCTCGACGCGGTGCGCGGATCGAGGTCGAGCGCCACGAAGGGCGCGGCCTGGCGCAGGGACGAGTCGTGCAGCGCGCGGGCCGCTTCGGACTTGCCGGTCCCGCTCTCGCCGAAGATCCACACCGGCGCATCGCCGCTCGCGGCGCGGTCGAGCTGCCCGAAGGCGCGACGCATCGGTGCGCTCGCTCCCACGAGCTTGCCGAAGCGCACGAGCTCCGAAGGGAGCTCGGGCGCCGGCAGATCGGCGGCGATCACCTCGAGCCGCGTGCGACCCACGCGGAACTCGGCGCCGGGCTGCACGATGGCCGACTCGATCCGCGAGTCTCCGAGGAAGGTCCCGTTCGTCGAGCCGAGGTCCTTCACCCGCACGCCGTGCGGCAGGAGCGCGAGCTCGGCGTGGTAGCGCGACACCGTGGTGTCCGTGAGCACGAGGTCGGCCTCCGGGTGCGAGCCCACGCTCAGCGTGCCGCCGTCGAGGCGCCTCTCCTGGCCGCGCTCCTTGCCGGTCGTGACCCGGACGATCACCGGTCGTGCTTCGCTCGGGCCGGCGTCCGTGCCCAAGATGCCCGTGCCCGGGCCCATGCGCGTCGTCTTCATCCTCGACGTGCAGTGTAGACCCGTCCCTCCGCGGCGCGGTCAGGGAACGTCGAAGCCCACGAGCGGGTGCAGGCTCACGCGATCGGCCACGGCGAGAGCGCGCGCGCTGGTGCCCGTGACGACGTGGAACGTCCAGCTCGCGCCCTCCGCCTCCGGGACCGAGTGGTCCTCGAACGCGACCCTGTGCGCGATCGGATCGAGGCGCGCGGCGAGGGCGATCGTGGCCGTGTCGAGGATCAGCCACCGATCCGTGTCGAGGCCGAACGGACCGTCGTCGATCGAGATCCCGGTGGAGACGATCGCGAAGTCCGAGAGCGCGTAGTCGACGAGCGTCCCGTCGAGCAGCGCCGGCGTGTAGCGCACGTGATCGAGGGGCCAGTCGAAGACGATCGCGGGGTAGCTGTCGCCGGGCGCGAAGGTGACGGTGAGGACGTGATGGTCGCTCTCGCCGACCACGCGCTGCCAGCGCGTCGTGTAGGGGCGGTGCGGCGCTGCCGAGATCGCGAAGGGCGGCGAGGGGTCGTCCTCGAGCGCGAGCGACGCCGTGCCGGCCGTGACCGTGCCCGCGGCCGTGTCCACGACGAAGGGCGGCGAGATCCCGAGCGCGCTCGCCGCTGCGACGGCCGCCGCGCGCGCCCGCGTGCGCGCGAGCTCGGCGTGGAACTGCCCGTAGTAGACCTCGGTGCCGAGAGGGTTCCACCCCGTGGAGTCGCTCACCTCGCCGATCAAGAGATCGCGCCACGCGCGCGCGATCTCCTCGTCGGCGCCCGCGACGGGATGGCCGGCGTCGGCCGCCGCGCGCGTGGCGATCTCGGCGGCGAGCACTTCGCGGCCGGCCTCGGAGCTCCCGCTGACGACCGCGTTGTCGCGCTCGGTCGCGGCGAAGCCGCCGGTGTTCCCCATCCAGCGGGCGAGGTTCTCGGTGTCGTCGGGCTGCCAGGTTCCGTCGAGCATCGGCGGGAGCGGCGGCGCCGTGTAGCCCGCGCCGTCGAGCGTCGCGACCCAGTCGCCCACGCCGGCGATCACGTAGCCCTGGCTCTCGAGGGTCTCGAGCTGCGTCTCGAACGCGGCGACCGCGTCGGGATGGACGACGAAGCTCGGGCCCACGTAGGGATTGTTCCGGCCCGTGGGCAAGAGCTCCGCGTCGTCCATGTAGATCCACACGGACTCGAAGCCCAGCGTCGGCTCGGTGGCGCCGCGCCCCGAGACCACGACGGGCACGCCGTGCGAGAGGTAGTAGGGCTCGGGCGCCTGCTCGCCGTGCTCGTGCGAGAAGAGGTTCTTCGGAAGCATCACGACGGCGTCGTTCCCGGCGCCGAGCAGATCCGCCATCCCCTCGCCGAACTGGCCTTCCTGCGTGAAGACCGGCCCCGAGGCCTCGAGGCACGCATCCGCGAGCACCTCGGCGTTCAGCGCGCGGCTGTGCTCCATGTGCGAGCGCGGGTAGGCGAGGAAGAGCTGGTCCGAGTAGTGGAACGAGACGAGCTCGACCTGCCCGCTGCGCACGAGATCGGAGAGGTGCTGCGCCACGGCGCGGTGCCGCGCGAGGAGCACCTCCACCATGTAGCCCTGCATCTCGATCGAGAGGGTCCAGCTCGGGTGGCGGTCGAGCAGCTCGAGCACCGGCACGAGCGACTCGGTGACGATCGCATCCTGCACGCGGTCGTCGCCCCAGTCCGGGAAGGGCTCGCGGCCGCCGATCGTCGCGCCCGCGAGGCCGCCCGCGACGTACTGGATGTTGTAGTGGAGCACCGAGAGCGCGAAGCGGCGCTGCGTGCCGAGATCGCGCGGGCCGCGGTGCGCGGGGCCGCTCGGGCAGTCGAGCGGCGGCGCGTGCCACGTCGTGGACGTGTCGAAGTCGGGCGAGGTCCATGCGTCGGGACGCGGGCCGGTGTCGGCGCGCGCGTACGCGTCCGGCGCATCGACCCCCGCGTCCACCGCGCCTCCGCCGCCATCGACCTCGGCGGGAGGCGGATTCGTCGTGCACGCGCTCGCGAGCGCGGAGAGAAAGAAGGCGAGGCCGACGCGGGTACGCATGACGCGCGAGCCTACACCTCGCCCGGCGCGTCCCGTCCGCGGAGGCCGTGCGAAAACCCGCTACAGAGCGCGTCCGTCGTAGCGCTTGTCCTTCTTCACCTCGACGTCGTGCACGTTCACGCCGTCGAGGCAGCGCACGTTCACCATGGCCCACTCGGCGCCGTCGTGGCCCGGCCCCCACGCGAAGGGCCGGATGCCACACGTGGCGCAGAACGCGTGGTGCGTGCGCTTCTTGCCGAACTGGTAGTCGGTCATCGTCTCGCGGCCGACGACGTTCTCGAGCTTGCCCTCGGGGACGAAGAGCATGAGCGCGCCGGTGCGGCCGCAGATCGAGCAGTTGCAGGTGGCGGCGTTCTCGAGGTCGAGGCCCTCGACGTCGAACTGGACGGCACCGCAGTGGCAGCTTCCGTGGTAGCGGGTCATGCAGGCTTCGTAGCCCGGGCGCGAGGAGCTGTCTTGGAAGAACGCGACAAGCTGGAGCCGCGCGGCGCGATGCTCGACCCGGCGCGCGCGGCGCGCACCTTCGTGGTGACGCGCCACCTGCCTGCGCCCGCGCTCGCGCCCTTCGTGCGGCACTACTGGCTCATCCGATGGGCCCTGAGCGAGCCCTTCGTGCAGTCGGTGCTGCCGCTGCCGACCGCGAACGCGGTCATCGAGGCGCAGACCGATACGGTCGGGCTCTCGGCGGCGCACCGCTTCGATCGCACGCTCGAGGGCCAGGGCGCGGTGTTCGGGACCCTCTTCCGTCCGACGGGCCTCGCGGCGATCGCGCACGCGCCGGCCCATCGCTTCGCGCGCCCGAGCCGCTTCGCCACGATCTTCCGAGGCGACGTGGAGCCGGTGCGCGCGCGCGCGTTCGGCGGCGCGAGCGACGCGGAGGTCGTGTCGGCGCTCGATGCGTACTGGCTCGCCGAGGAGCCGCGCGTGGATCCGCAGGCGGAAGAGGTCGAGCGCTGGGTCGCGCTGGCCGAGAGCGAGCGCACGATCGGCCGCGCCGAGGTGCTCGCCGCGAAGGTCGGCGTCACGGTGCGCACGCTCGAGCGACGCATGCGTGCGCTGGTCGGCTTCACGCCGAAGCAGCTCCTGCGCCGCTATCGCCTGCAAGAGGCCGCAGCGCGTCTCGAGGCGGGTGACGCGGTCGATCACGCGGCGCTCGCGCAGGAGCTCGGCTATTCCGACCAAGCCCATTTCGTGCGCGACTTCGGCGCGGCCGTCGGCCGTCCGCCGGCACGCTACGCCCGGGCCCAAGAGCGCGCCGCGAAGGAGCGCGTCAGCGCCCGCGCTCGATGACCACGGGCCGCGCCCGCGTCGGCCGATCCTCGCGCGCCGTCCAGCGCGGCAGCGTGGGGTCGTGCTCGCACGCCCGCGCGTACGCGCGGCGGTCGACGCGCTCGCCGCGCACGAAGAAGCGCGGAAAGCCCCGCGCGAGGCGCGTGCGGTTCCACTCGCGCGTGATGCCGTGCTCGACGCCGCGCGAGAACCACTCCTCGCGCCACACGCGGCGGGCGCTCTCCCAGTGCCGCTCGGGCCCGTGCCGCTGCCCGTCCACGAAGGGCCGCGTCTCGCCCGCCGCACGGAGCGCTCCCTCCTGCGGCAGCCACGCGTCGAGCCCCGTGCCGCGCACGAAGCGCGTGCGCACCACGAGCACGCCGTCCGCGCGCCACATCCGCTGCAGCCCGTGCTGCACGCCGTCGTCCCAGCGCGCCTCGTAGAAGAGGCGGCCGTCCGCGCGCCACTCGCGCTCGCGGCCGTGCATGCGCCCCTCGCGGTCGAGCTCGAGCGCCCAGCACGGGGCGCCCTCCTCGGCGTGCCAGTGCACGCGCAGGCGCGGCCGCCCGCGTACGTAGAACGTGCTCGCGCCCGCGTCGTCCACGCGCCGAGCGCGCGGCGGCAGCAGGGCCGTGAACGAGCGCGGCAGGCGCATGGAGCGAGCGTAGCGCGCGGCGGCAGGACGAGCGCGACAGCCGGTCGCGGCGCGCGGGGACAGCGGTGATAGGCTCGCGGCCATGACGCGCGGCTCGATCCTCATCGTCGACGACGAGAAGAACATCCTGGCGACGCTCTCGCGCGCGCTGCGCGTGGAGGACTTCGACGTCGACGTGGCCGGCAGCGCCCAGATCGCGCTCGAGAAGGCCCGCACGAAGGCCTACGACGGATATCTCATCGACGTGAACATGCCGGGGATGGACGGCCTCACGCTGCTCAAGTCGCTGCGCGAGCAGGCGATCGAGTCGCCCGTGATCGTGATGAGCGGGCAGGGCTCCATCGAGACGGCCGTCGAGGCGACGCGCCTCGGCGCGCACGACTTCATCGAGAAGCCCATCGGCACCGAGCGCCTGCTCCTCTCGCTCGATCGCGCGCTCGAGTTCACCAAGCTCGAGCGCGAGAACCGCGCGCTGCGCGAGCGCTCGGGCGGCGAGACGGGCCTTCTCGGCGAGAGCGCCGCGATGCGGAAGCTGAAGGAGCAGATCGAGCTCGCCGCCTCGGCCGTCGCCACCGTGCTCGTCACCGGCGAGCGCGGCAGCGGCAAGGAGCTCGTCGCCGCCGCGATCCACAAGGGCAGCAAGCGCCACAAGGGCCCCTTCGAGAAGCTCAACTGCGCCGCCGTCCCGGCCGAGCTCATCGAGAGCGAGCTCTTCGGCCACGAGGCGGGCTCGTTCACCGGCGCGACGAAGCAGCGCCGCGGCAAGTTCGAGCGCGCGAGCAAGGGCACGCTCTTCCTCGACGAGGTCGGCGACATGCCCTCGCCGATGCAGGCCAAGCTCTTGCGCGTCCTGCAGGAGGGCGAGCTCGAGCGCGTCGGCGGGGGCGATGTGATCGAGGTCGACGTGCGCGTCGTGGCCGCGACGAACAAGCCGCTCCGCAAGGAGATCGACGAGGGCCGCTTCCGCGCCGATCTCTTCGATCGCCTGAACGTGGTGCCGCTGCGCGTGCCGAGCCTGCGCGACCGCATCGAGGACGTGCCGCTCCTCGCCGGGCACTTCCTGCGCGCGGCGTGCATCGCCAACGACCGGCGCGGCAAGTCGTTCACCGACGGCGCGCTCGCCGCGCTCGGCCGCTACGACTACCCGGGCAACGTGCGCGAGCTGCGCAACCTGGTGGAGCGCCTCGTGATCCTCACGCTCGAGGACGAGATCACCGAGGCCGACGTGCGCGCGCAGCTGCCGATCGCGGGCGGCGCGCCGACGGGCGGCTACTACCGGCCGGGGACGCCGCTCGAGACGATGGTGCGTGAGGCAGAGCGCGACCTCGTGCTGCGCGCGCTCGAGCACCACCAGGGCCACATGACGCGCACGGCCGAGGGCCTCGGCCTCGAGCGCAGCCACCTCTACAAAAAAATGAAGGCTCTCGGCATCCGCCGCACCGAGGACGACACGGAATCGGGCGCGGGCTGAACGTTCGCGGCAACGGACGCGCGGCCGAGCCGACAACGGAACGACGACGAGGTCCCGTGGACAACTCTGATCACAATTCGCGGTGCGCAACCAAAATCCAGAGGACCGTGGGCCGCGTCGCGAGCGCGTTGCTCCTAACCCTGCTCGTTGGCGGATGCCACCGAAATTGGCCGGAAGGTAGATACCCCTGCGACCCGTTGGGAGATTCTTCGGATTGTCCCCCGGCCTGGTACTGTCACAGCGATTCGCTGTGCTACTCGCGACTCGAGACGGCGGACGCGGCGATGGTCGATGCTTCGCAGCTCGACTCCTCCGTCGACGCCCCTTCTGACTCGAACACGTGCGTGCCGAGTGTTCCGAGCCTCGAGCGCTGCGACGGAGTCGACAACGATTGCAACGGCATGGTCGACGACGGCGTCGCTGCGAGCGACTGCTCATCGGGGGAGACGTGCACGGAGGGACACTGTGCGCTGCGACTGCTGTGGTCGCGGTGCTTTGGAGACCGAAGCCGCGTGCAGTTCCAGACGCCTAGTTCCGTGGCGATCGACGACCAGGGCAACATCTACGTGGCGGGGGCATTGGAACAACCGATCGCGTTGGGAGGCCCCTCTTTCTCACCCGCGGGAGCAGATTGGTTCGTGGCGAGCTACGACTCTTTGGGCCACCACCGTTGGTCGCACGTCTACGGCGGTCCAGGTCTCGACGGGGTCTGGAGCATGAGCGTTGGCTCCGGCGTCGTCAGTCTCACAGGTCTCATCCACGGTCATGCCGATTTCGGAAGCGTCAGCTACGATCTCCCGACCAGCGGAACCAATCAGGTCCTCCTGTCTCTCGACGCGAACACCGGCGCGGAGCGCTGGAGCAGACATCTCGCGGGTACGGCTCGCGGAGAGATCGCGATCGATGATCTCGGACACGTGTTCCTGCTCACTGTCGCCGATGGAGTGGTAGACTTGGGCCGTGGACCGATCGGAGTGTCGGGCGATACCAGGCTCGTGTTCGCGAGCTTTGGCGTTGATGGAGTGACTCGTTGGGCACGGGCTGGAGGCGTCCCAGAAGGCCATGCTGCGAGTCTCTACTACAATATGGCTCCTCCCGTAGTACGGGGCGTCGACGTGGTTTTTGCGATGACCACTACGCTCGACCCCGCGGACTGGGGTGGCGGTTCGCCCGTAGCGGGCGGACCGGTCGTTCTCGTAACCTATGGCACGGACACCGGCGCATATCGTTCGGCATTGCGGCTCGGCTCCACCGTGGGCACCTACGTGCGGTCCGCAGCGCCTCACGGCGTCGAGACCATGATCGCTGGGTACCAGACGGCGAACGACATCGCTTCGTCTGCCGGTGCGAGCCAATACGTCGCAAACGTCGGAGAGTCCCTCCTCAGCGCGCGCTCTGCCACGTATGAGATTCAGCGATTGGCGGCCCAGTCCGACGGACGCCTCATCGTGGGTGGCCGAACAGGCTCGATCGCGCACTTTGGCGGTTCCGTTCTCGACGGTTCGACGAGCTTCGTCGGTGTCCTTGACGGAGAAGGAAACCCGCTGATGGCGCGAGCCATTCCGGGTGGCGGAGGACTGCCCACTTGCGTAGCAGTCCGTGACAACGTTGTCGTCGTCGCACTGGAGATCAACGCGTCGACAGACGTCGGAGCCGGGCGGTGCGACGGGAGCATTCTCGTCGCGGCCTTCCAACTCTGACACGTCTTTCGGGAGTCGCAGACAGCGTCCTACGGTCGGCCTATGGCGACGGCTCAGAGTTCTCGTGAGGGCCCCACTTCGTGTCAGGAAGTGCGCCACGTCCCGCGGAAGTATGTCGAACGACCCGTCAAGAAAAGTTGAAGCTCTCGGCACTCGCTCCGAGAGGCGCTCAGATTCGGGCGCGGGCTGAACGTTCGCGTTACAACGCGGGGATGACCTTCCTCCGTACCTCTTCTCTCGTCGCTCTCTCCCTCGGTCTGGCCATCGGCGCGGCAAGCGCTGGCTGCACCAGCAGCTCGTCGGGCGGCACCGACAGCGGCACCGGCGGCACCGACACCGGTACCGGCGGCACCGACACCGGCACCGGCGGCACCGACACGGGCACGCCCACCGCGGATACGGGGACTCCGACGGAGGATACCGGCACGCCCGAGGACGCGGCCACGGTGGCTGACACCGGCACGGACGCGGCGAGCGGGATCGACTGCGTCGCGTATCTCGACGGGCTCAACACGAACTGCGGCGACGCAGGTAGCTGCTCCGACGGGCTCTCCTGCTACACGACGGGCGGGATCATCGCCGGCCACGTTTGCGAGCGCCGGTGCACGGGACTCACCGACACCAGCTGTCCTTGCGGGACGGTCTGCCTCGAGGTCGGCACCAAAGGCCCGGCGTACTTCAGCTGCGGACAGCTCTGAGCATGACGAAGCACGTCTGGTATCTGCACGGGCTCCTCGCGCTCGCGCTCCTCGTCGCGGCGCCCGCCTCGGCGCAGGACCTCGGCTTCGGGGCGCCCGCGCGCTCGGATGCGTTCGTGCGCATCACGCCGCGCTGGGACAACTACCTCTTCACCGGGAACCACACGGACCCGATCGTCGGCGGCGCGCACACCGACGTCGGCCTCACCGTGTGGGCGTCGAACCTGTCGGTCCAGGCCGACTTCCGCGACTTCCTCGTGCAGTTCTCGATCCCGCTCGCGTTCATCCACACGTGGGCGAGCGTCTCGCCGGACCCGCTCAACCTCTCGCAGTCGAGCGATCAGACCGAGCTCGGGAACATCGAGCTCGAGGGCTTCGCCAACATCGACCTCGGGCCCGAGCATCGCCTGCTCATCGGCGGCGGCATCGCGCTCCCGACGGCCACCGATCAGTTCAACAGCGGTAGCATCGGGGGCACGCGCGGCCTCGCGACGCGCCAGGCGGCCTGGCACACGAGCTTCCGCAACCCCGCGGCGTGGGCCGACCAGGCCTTCACGATCTGGCCCGCCGCCGTCTACCGCTGGGCGGTCGACTGGATCGTGGTCAACGCGACCGCGTCGATCCCGATCTTCCTGCCGACCCACGGCGACTACGGCTCGATCGTGCTCACGCCGTCGTTCGCCCCCGGCGAGACGGTCGTCGGCCGCGGCAACGTGGAGATGATGTTCCAGCTCGAGGCCGGCGCCGCGCTCCGCCTCGGCAACGTCGTCGACGTGGGCGCGAGCTTGCTCGCCTGGGCGCTCCCGAGCGCCGCCGGCCTCGATGGCAACCCCGACCTCGGCCAGACGGCGATCGCGCTCGCGATCCGCACCGACGAGGAGCTCGACTTCCCGCTCGGCGCGGGCTTCGAGTGGGTCCTCGACCTCGACAACGCCTGGGGCCCGACGGGCGGCGATCGCCGGTTCTGGGGCGCCCACGCCTACGTCTACGGGCGCTTCGAGATCGGCCAGAGCGGCGACGTGACGGCCGACGACTGGAGCCCCGAGGGCGTGGAGCACGTGCACGTGGGCCCCGAGGGCAGCGGCGGCGCCAGCGAGGCCCCGTCCGACGGCGAGGCCTCCACGACGCCCTGACCGCATCGATCACGTTGGTGGAGGGAACCGAAACCAACGTGATCGCGCGGCTCGGCGGGAGGGGCCCCACATCCAGCTCTGCCGGTGTGGGCGAGGGGCTGCGTGCAGCCCCTCGGGGAAGAGGAACAGCAAGAGAGCGACGCGATCAAGCGTCGCGACCGCCGCTGTGAGCCCGGCGCAGCGTTTGCGCCGCCGTGGTGGCCGGCGCAGGCGATGCGCCTGGGCCACCGCACGAGGCGGCGTCCCTCGGGCACGCCGGGTGCTCGCGTGCGGTCCATGCCGACCGACGTCGCCCGAGAGGCCGAGGACGAGCTCCGCTGGCGCCCGCTGTACCGCGCGGGCGCCGCGTCCGCGCTCGCGATCCTCGCGTTCATGGTCTTCCAGGTCGTGGTGTTCCTGACTTGGCCGCCGCCGACGACGGTGCCCGAACTGTTCGCGCTCTTCGAGTCGCATCCGCTGCTCGGCCTGCTCGACATGGATCTGCTGCTGATCGTCGACTACGTGCTCACGTCGGTCGTCGTGCTGGCGATCGTGGTCGCGGGGCGAGGCCACCGGCCGGCGTGGCTCGGGCTGGCGCTGCTCTTCGAGCTGCTCTCGGTCGCGATCTACGTGCCGTCGAACACCGCGTTCTCGATGTGGCTCCTGAGCGGGCAGCACGCGGCGGCGACGAGCGAGGCCGAGCGCGCGTCGTGCCTCGCCGCCGGCCGCGCGATGATGGCGCTCTACCAGGGGACGGCGTTCGACGTGAGCTACGTGCTGGGCGGGCTCTCGTTCCTCGCGCTCGGGATCGCCTTTCGCGGTCGCGTCGGCGCGCCGCGGGGGATGGCGCCGCTGACGCTGTTCATCGGCGCGACGATGCTGCTCCCGCCGACGGCCGGAGCGATCGCGCTGGTTCTGTCGCTGCTCTCGCTGCTGCCGCTCGCCGTGTGGCTGCCCGTGACCGCCCGCTGGCTGCTCGGGAGCGCCGCCCGGCGTGCGCCTGGCGCGTCGTGAGGCTTGACCGCGCGCGGACCGTCGGCTACCTCATGCGCCCTTCCGACCCCGCCGCCTTAGCTCAGGGGTAGAGCAACGGTTTCGTAAACCGTAGGTCCGGAGTTCAAATCTCCGAGGCGGCTTCCAGAATCCGGCATCAGAACAGGCTCCGAATGGATCGCGGCGAAGCGCCCGATCGAGCCTGGCGGGTGGCTGGGGACCATTGACGGGGCGCGCTCGTCGGATCGCCAGGCCGCAGCGCTAAGCTCGGCGCATGAGCATGGACGACGACATTCCTGGCCGGACGATGTCCGTGGCGCTCGCAGAGGAGCTCGGGCACGAGGCGGTCGATCAGTTAGCGACCGACCTCGGCAGAGTCGCGGGCCAACATCTGCTCGGGGCCGCCGCTGGCGTCGCCGACGCAGGGACCGCAGGAGCCACGCGTGTGCTCGCCGCCGTCGCCCAAGCCGCGCTTGGACCGACAGCGGACGAGCGGGTCGAGGCCGCCGCACGCGCTGCCGATCGCGATGCGGCGCTTCGGGTTCCGTCGCTCGCTGCCGAGGTTCGAGCCCTCACTCAGGGCCTTGGGGCCCTGCGCGCGCTCGTCGAACGACTTGCATCGCCGGCCGCAGTGTCGTCCGACGCGTTGGCCGAGCGCGCCGCATGGCTGGCGAAGGTTGCCGACGCAGCTCGCGCTCTGGAGGCTCGGGTAGAGGACCTGGGTGCGCGCGTCGCCCGACTCCTCGCGGATGGCGAAATGCAGCGCGTATGGCGGAACATCGCGTTTGAGGCGCAGCGCGAGGCGATCGACGAACGGCGGAGAATGCTCGCGTATGCGATCGTCGGTACGGTCAGCAGTGCGGATCGCCTGTCGGTCGCCCAGGTCGCGCGTGTTGAACGGACAATGCGCGAACTGGACCCGCACGACCTCCACGTGCTGGCCGACGTCAGTCGGATCCCCATGCCCACGTGGCGTACGACCGCCCAGAATTCTACGGACGAGGAGCGCAGTCGCGTTCACAACGAAGCGAAGGCCGCGCACCGAAGACGCATGGCGGCTCTCCGATCGACTGCCGGCAGCGCGGACGTTCTCCAAGCCGCGGGCTGCATCCGCGTGTTCAACCCAGCGATCCTGGATTCCTACGAGTGCATCATCGTCACCGACATAGGTGACTGGGTGCTCGCGGTCGCGGACCCGTACCTACGCGCGAGTGCTCCGCCCGACCCGTGACGGCGCGGTTTGTCAGTTCGGTTGGGTGGTCGGCGTCTTGCTTCGGGGGCAGCACGCCCCTTACAAGGAGAGCGTCAGGATGAAGAACGACGCGGCACTAGCCCCCAGCTCGGCCCTCGCGGACGCATATCGCGATCTCACGGACGACGAGCACAAGAAGGAATGGGGCCAGTTCTTCACGAGTCCGACGATCGCCGCGTTCATGGCGTCGTTGCTGCGGCCGCCGTCGCGGCGCGAGGTCCGCGTGCTCGACCCCGGCGCGGGCGCGGGCGTACTCGGGCTCGCGGCGGCGCAGGCACTCATCGCGCAAGGTGCGCGAGTGCACCTCGTCGCCGTCGAGAGGGAGCCTGGCGCATTGCGTTTGCTGCGTGACGCAGCGCACGAAATGCAACACCGCACCAGTACCCGCTCGCTCCACGTCGACATCCTCGACGAAGACTTTCTCGATCTCGATCGACCTCGACTTGGCTCGGCCGCGCTGCCCCGCTTCGACTACGCGATCGCCAACCCTCCCTATTTCAAGATCTCGCCCTCGGACGAACGCGGTGGTGACGCCCCGAACGTGTACGCGCGTTTCATGGAGGTGTCCGCGCGGATGCTCGTGGACGGCGGCGACCTCTGCTTCATTGTGCCGAGGAGCTACGCCGCGGGCTTCTACTTCCGCCCCTTCCGTCGTCGGTTCCACGCGTCGATGCGCCTTGACCATGTCCACCTGTTCGAGTCGCGCCGCGATGCGTTCCGTACGGATGGCGTGCTCCAGGAGAACATCATCGCGCTCTACCGGCGCACCCGGGACGCGAGCGAGACGGTACGGATCTCGTCGTCGGCCGGCGAACGCGATCTCGAACAGCGCTTCGCCCACGACGTCCCACGCGCCCGCGTTGTCGCGCCCGACGACGCGAACTCGGTCGTGAGCCTGCCGGCGAACGAGCGTGAGCTCCGTGTGCTGGATCGGTTCCGCGGCTGGCGCGACAACCTGGCCTCATACGGCCTCGAAGTGTCGACGGGGCCTGTCGTTCCGTTCCGCGCCGAGGAGCACCTCCGAGCCGTGGGTTCGAAGACGACCGCGCCGATGCTCTGGTTGCAGCACGTCCTGCCTGGCCGAGTGGAGTGGCCGCTCGACGGTGGGTTCCGCAAGCCGGAGCACATCGAGAAGGGTGCGCCCGAGAAGCTCCTCGTCCGGAACCGGACCTACGTGCTTCTGCGGCGCTTCTCCGCGAAGGAGGATGAGCGTCGGCTGGTGGCCGCGCCGTACATCCGCAACGCGATCCGCAGTCCGGTGCTCGGATTGGAGAATCACGTGAACTTCATTCACCGCCGGCGTGGCGAGCTGGCCGAGGGTGAGGCGCGCGCGCTCTCAGCGCTGCTCAACTCGGCTCTCTTCGACGCATACTTCCGCATCTCGAACGGGAACACTCAGGTGAGCGCGACGGAGCTTCGGGCACTGCCACTGCCGCCCGCGGCCGCGCTCGAATCGATCGGGGCGCGTCTCGCTCGCGGCGCCACCGAAGAGCAGGCGGTGGTCGAGGCGCTCGGTGACACGTAACGCGAACGCGCAGAGGCTCGAGGATGCGAAGGCGATCCTCGCCGCGCTCGGGATGCCTGCGCGCCAGCAGAACCCGAACGCCATCTACACCTTCGTCGCGTTCGCGAACGTCGGACCTCGGGATGCGTGGTCGAGCGTCGGGACGCCGCGCCTCAACCCGCACGACGTGATCCGGTTCGCGAAGGAGAAGTACGGGAAGGAATACAAGGAGAACACCCGCGAGACGATCCGCCGCCAGGCGATCCATCAGTTCGTGCAGGGCGGCATCCTCGTGCGGAACCCGGACGAGCCCGACCTGGCGACCAACAGTCCGAACACGCACTACGCCCTCACGAGCGAGGCGGTCGAGGTGGTCCGCGTGTTCGGCACCGATGCCTTCGATGCCGCCGCTGCGAAGTTCCGCGAGGCGCAGGGCGGTGGGCTGGCGGAGCGCTATGCGAAGCCGCGGAAGTCGGCGAGCGTGACGGTCGTCGTGGACGGCGAGACGCTCACGCTCTCGCCGGGCGCGCACAACCATCTGCAAGCGAGCATCGTCGAGAAGTTCATCCCACGGTTCGCGCCGGCCGCGAAGGTGCTCTACCTCGGTGACACCGACCACAAGTCGAAACGGGTGAACGAGGCCGCGCTTCGGGAGCTCGGCGTTCCGATGACGAAGCACGACAAGCTTCCGGATCTGGTCGTGCACGACGAGAAGCGCGGCTGGCTCTTCCTGATCGAGGCCGTCACGACGCACGGCCCCGTGAGCCCGAAGCGTCACGTCGAGCTTGAAAAAGTGCTCGCCGAGTCGAAGCTCGGACGCGTGTACGTCTCGGCGTTCCCGTCGCTGCGCGAGTTCAAGAAGTACGCGGACAACATCGCGTGGGAGACGGAGGTCTGGCTCGCGGACATGCCGGACCACATGCTCCACTTCAACGGCGACAGGTTCCTCGGCCCCCGTGGCCGGAGCTAGGGCACACCGGAAGGACGCGGTGCATGGATCAGATTCCCGTCGGTGTTGCGAAGGCGGTGCTCGCTCAGGATGTCCACGATCAGCGCTTCGAGGTCTTCTGCTGCGACCTGGTGGGCGACATCGAGGGAGACGTTCTCGTGGTGCCGACCTCAGCCTCGTGGGATCGGGGTCGCGACGGGCGCAGCGTCGGCGGTCAACGCCGCGTGCTCGTGTGTGCGTCACTCACGCCGCGCCTAGACCCGAAGGTGGAAGATGATCTCAAGAAGATCATCAAGAGCGGAATCAGGTTCGAGAAGGTCTACTACTGCACATCGCAACCCACCTCCGAGCACACGCTCGACGGCATCTGCGCCGAACTGCGGTCACTGATGCCGCAGGGGGCGGAGATCGAGCCGCTGAGCGGCGAACAGATCGCGCGCTTGTCCAGCGTGCGTCCAGCGTCGATGTGGAAGCACTACCGCGCGGAGGTCGAAGACATCTGGCGCAACATCGTCGCGAACGACGAGGCGCCCGAGGCACAGCGCCACTCGCTCCTGCTCGCGCTCGCGACGGCGGGGCACGAGAACTCGACCGCGATTCGTCGGGCCTGTTACGAGGCCGTGATCCTCCGAGCGCTGGTCGCGAGTGGCGGCAGTGCGACGAGCAACGAGATCGCCACGCGCGTGTCGAACGATCTCGGCCTCGGCCGCCCGATCCCCGTCGGAGTGATAACAGATAACCTCGGCGCGATGGTGAAGGCCGGCCTCGCCGCTTCGGGCGCGCGCTGGTCGATCACCGACGCTGGACGCGCGGCCGCCGACGAGCACGCAGCCGAGGCGGCGAAGCAACTCCTCGAAGGCCGCCGCGACGTGCGCGTCGCGCTCGAAGGCTCGGTTGGGTTCAAGTTCTCCGACACTCAGTTCGACGCGATCTGGAATGCGGTCGAGCAGAAGCTCGCCCATCTCTTTCTGACGCAGGGCTACCGGATCGTCGCGCTCGTGAGCGGAATCATCGCGCCGGCCCCCAGCGGTAGTCAGGCCGCCGAAGACCACGGCCTCCCGTTCTTCGTGGACGAGCTTGCACGCACCGCGTCGGCGACGTGCGGAAGCGCGAGTCCGATTCGCGGCGAGGTGGAGCAGGCGTTGCGGGATCTCTTCGCCGAGCGAACGAGCATTGCGTACGCCTGGATGACGCGCGTGTGCGCCGCCTACATCACCGTCTGCACACTCGGCCTCGAAGCAAGCTCTGGCGCTCGCCTACGAGACGCCATCGCGAAGACCCACCTGATCTACGACACCGACATCGTGTTGACGCTCTTCGGCGCGGGCGAGCCCGAGCACGAGGCGGCGGAGAGCCTCACGCGCGAGTGGCGTCGGCTAGGTGGCACGCTGCTCCTCGCGCGGCCGGTTGCCGAAGAGGCGGCGTACCACGCTCACATCGCGGACCGCGACTTCGAGGAAGGGCAGCGGTTCCTGCGACCCGAGCACCTCCGCGTTAGGTTCTTGAAGAACGTTTTCACCCGGTCGTTCGGCTTTCTTGTGGAGCAGGGCACGCGGCCCGGCGACTGGCGCCGCTACATCGCGCAGTACCAAGGCGATGAACCCTACGACTCATCCTCGGTCCGCGAGATCCTCCGCGACGAATACGCGTTCCGTGATCTCCCGGATGCGTCCGTCGAAGACGAGCCTGCGCGGTCGGCGTGGACGATCTTCGAGCGCGAGGTCGATCGACGAGAACTCAATCCGAAGAAGCGGAAGGAGGCACTCGACAAGGCGCGCGGTGACGCCCGCCTCTACGGAGCGATGGTTACGTACGCGCAAGCTCTGCGTGGGGCCGGGGGCGGTGCGGCGGCGATCCTCGTAACGTCATCGGGCAGGTTGCAGAACATTGGCTCACACTTCGACGCAGACGGCACGTGGACGCTCTCGCTGGCCGAGGCGACCTACCTGCTCAGCATGATCCCCGGCGTGACGGTTGGGCTGAGCGGTCTGCGAGCGCTCCTGTTCGACGGGCGGCTCAGCATCAAGCGCAAGGAGTTCGACCTCCTCGTGCTCCGCACGCTGCACGACGCGGGCTACACGTTCCCCGATGCTCGCCGCTCCGGCCTCGTGCGCAGCGTCCGCAAGGCGCTCGTGAAGCGGGCCAAGGACACTGGCGAGAAGCGCCTGCTCCCGAACAACATCCTGCAAACGGCGAGAACGGACGAGGACGCGAAGACGGTGCTCACGGAAGCAATCGCCGACGCGCTCGATGCTGTGGGTGGCGACACTCCGGCCGACCGCGAGAACGCCCGGCTGCGTGAGCGCATCCGGGAACTTGAGAAGCAGCTTGCCAAGAGGAGCGGAGATTAGCTGGCGGTGCGTCTGGTGCTGGTGGCCCGACGGATCGCGGCGGGCTCAGCTCTTCGTCGTCGTATCCACCGCCGGCGCACCCGCGGTGCGGAAGCGCTCGCTCACGCTCGCGAACGCGTCGGCCACGGCCTGATCGGTCGCGGCCACGGCGTCGGCGATGCGCTTCACCTTCAGGGCTGCGCGGTAGGCCGCGTCGGCGGCGAGCATGCGCGCGTCGGAGAGTGGCGCGAGCTTCGCGGCTTGCTTCGCGGCGAGGTCGGACTCGCGCTTGGTGGCCTTCTCGGCCTTGCGCGCGAGCGAGCCCAGCGAGGCGGCGCTCACGTCCGGCACGCGCACCTTGCGCTTCACCAGCGCCCACGCCGTCAGCGTGTCGGCGACGAGCTCGTTGAGCGAATCGCCGGGCTTCAAGAGCGTGCCACGGGTTGCGGTGTCGAGACGCGGAGCGCTCGGCTTCTTGCGCGCGGGCTTCTTCGTGGCTGCGGGCTTCGATTTCTTCGCGGCTGCGGGCTTCGACTTCTTCTTCGGCTTGGCCATGTCCCCCTCCGTTTCGTCGCGATCCTGCACGCCATCGGGCGCGATTTCGACGGAATTTCTCGAATTGCGTCGATTTCGAACGACACGCTTCGTCGCAGGCCTGGAAATAGGCGCGATTTCTGCGCGGGTGCGGACCCCTGAAGTTTCAGGGGTCGGGGCTGACCGAGCCAGGGGTCGGGGCTGCCGAGGTCAGGGGTCGGGGCTGACCGAGGCAGGGGTCGGGGCTGTCGAGCTCAGCGGTCGGGGCTGACGAGGTCGGCGGTCGAGGCTGAAGGGCTCATGGCTCGGGGACGACGCGATTAGGGATGGGGCCTGACCGGGTCGTGGTCGGCTCCTGACGAGGTCAGCGCGTCTGGCTGGCGCGGGGATGGGCGGGGGCTGACGCCGTCGCCGGCCGAGGTCGAGACGCGCAGGGAGAAGGGCTCGCCCGCGCGGGGACCACGGCACCGTCGACGACGCTCGGAGCTGCCGCGCGCGTAGGCGCGGGCTCGCGCTCTCAGACGCCGCCGTCGACCAGGAACGAGTCGCCGCCTGCTTCCCGGCGGCACGGGCGCTCGTGATCGGCCCACGGATCGCAGGTTCCTCAGCGCCGCACCCTCACTCGAAGCGGCACGGCGCCTGACGGATGTCGATTCGGACGAGCGCGGGGCGGACCGACGTGCGCTCGTCGTCGAAGCAGGCCGCCATCAGGAGCACGCTGCGACCGCCTGCCGACGGGGGCGTCCACACCGTCATCGTGTGGTTGCCTCGCTCGAGTGTCAGCAGCGGGGGGCTGTACCAGCTGCTGTCGGGGCCCGCGTGCTCCTCTAGGCGCGTCCACGCCTCTCGCGTGAGGAGCGCCCGATCTCCCACGTCCTCGCGCACGTCGAGCAGGATCGCCTCGACGTTGGATTGATCGTGCGGCCAGGGCGTGACGTCGAAGCCGAGCGTGACGTGCTCGCCGGCGCAGACGCCGACCGCCGAGACGCCACCCGCGCCGACACCGAGCCGCTCGACGGGCGCGACGTGGTCCTCGAACCGCACCTCGACCGCGCCCAGCCCCACTTCGGTCTCGGGGCGCTCTTCGTCGTCCTGCTCCTCGTCGCCGCTCTCCTCGTCGCCGCTTCCGTCCGCGTCGGGGAGCGGCCGCGAGGGCACGAGTGGGAGCTCGGTCGGCGGCTCCAGCGTGATGGCGGCGAGCGGACGATCGTCGAGCACCAGATGGACCTCGCGGACCGCGCCACCGATCGCGTGTGTGTCGACGGGTGAGAGCTGGTCGAGGGCGATGGGCACCGTGACGACGCCGCCGGGAGCGGCGTCGGGGGCCTCGTGCGGGCGGAAGACGACGGAGGTGTCGCCGATGAGGACCTCGAAGAGCGAGTAGTCGGTGAGCCCGCGCGGGGACTCCCGAGGCAGCGTGACGACCACGCTCCCCGGCCCGTCCAGGGTGGCGTGCACCGTCGTCCAGAGGTCGGGGCCCGGCGCCCGCGGGCCCGGCGCGGGGCCGACGTAGTGCACGCGGAAGCTGCGCGCCGAGCGCACGACCCCGGAGCGCCACGTGACCCGGAGCTCGACCGGGCTCGAGGGGCGCGGCGTCGTCGCCCACCAAGCTCCGAACGCGAGCGCCGCGGCCAGCACGAGCCCACACACGACCACGATTGCGCGAGCGCCCGTCATCTCTCCCCCCGCTCGAGACCGGCGCATGGCGCGCCCCTCTCGCGAGAGCGTATCCGCTCGACGCGCCGCGGGTCACGGCGAGAGTCGCTCGAAGGGAGGGGCATCTGCGCGTGACGCAAGCGCTGCGTCCGATCCGCGAGCCGACGCTCAGCGCGCGCGCGGGCCCGGCTTGCCGTGGGAGCGCTTCGCGGTCGCGGCGGCGCGCGCGGCCTTCGCCTCGGGCTTGCGCTCGGTCATCGTCTTCTGGCGGAGCTTGCCGGTGTCGGTGCGCTGGTGGTTCGCGCTCCCGCGCGTCGACTTCCGGCTCGCGCGGCCGGCCTCGCTCCGCTCCTCGAGCGCGAACGAAGCCTTCTTCGCGGCGTGGCGGTTCTCGTGCTCGCCGGGATCGCCGCTGCGGCTCTTGCGCGCGGGGGCGGCGTCGCGCTTGCTCGGGTGCTTGCGCTCGTCCGCGTAGCGCTTCTGCTGGGCCTTGGTCGACATCGCTCGTCTCCTTCGTTCCGGTCGGGCGATCGCCCGATCAACCTCTCGGGCTCGCGCCTCGGCGTACGCGCGTGCGGGCGCGGGCCAGCACGAGCTGATCGCCCAGCGTGGTCGCGTCGACGACGCCGACGACGTGCCCCGCGTCGACCACCACGATCGTGGAGCTCCCGGCGTGCGCGAGGCGCTCGAGCGCGTCTTCCATCGCTTCCGACGGCGAGGCCACCGCGACCCGGGCGTGCATCACGTCGCCGACCGGGCGGTCGATCTCGCCGCGCGTCAGGGCGCGCACCAGATCTCCGCGCGTCAGCATCCCGACGACCGCGCCCTCGCGCTCCACGACCACGTCGTGCGGGCGATCGGCGAGCAGTCGCTCGGCGACCGGGCCGAGGAGCTCGCCGGCGTCGACCACGTCGACGTGCGGCGTCATGCCGTCGCGCACGCGCACGCCGGCGAGCGCGGCGTGCGCCTCTTCCATCGAGGCCTCCACGCGCCCCGCGCTCCACACGAAGATCGCGACGAGCGCGAGCATGGGCTGGAAGGCGAGGCCGAAGACGCCGAGCGCCACGGCGAGCGCGCGCCCGATCGCGGCGGCGAGCGCGGTCGCGCGCACGCGATCGGTGAACGTGGAGAGCAGGGCGCGCAGCGCGCGCCCGCCGTCCATCGGGAACGCCGGCAGCAGGTTGAACACGCAGAGCGCGACGTTCACCCAGAAGAGGCGCGCGAGCAGCGAGCCCTGGTCGATCCCCGAGGCGACGAGGGGCTCGCCCACGAGCAGGCACGCGCCGCCGAGGAGCAGCGCGAGGACCACGTTCACGGCAGGCCCGGCGATGGCGACGAGGAGCTCTTCGATCGGGCGCGTGGGCATGCGCGAGAGCGAGGCGATGCCGCCGATCGGGAGGAGCAGGATGCGCTGCGTCTGGTAGCCGAAGCGGCGCGCGACGAGGGCGTGGCCGAGCTCGTGGAGCACGACGGTGCCGAACACGAGCACCGTGAATCCCGCGCTCGAGAGGCCCTTCTCGATCGAGGCGCCCTCGGCGAGCGGCGCCAGCGCGAGCCACGCGAGCAAGAGCAGGAACGTCGCGTGGACGTCGATCGGGATCCCGGCGATGCGGCCGATGCGCAGTGACCACGTGCGCCGCTCGGGCTCCGCGGTGGGCGTCGTCGCGGAGGGGGCGACGACGAGCTCGGCGCGGTCGGTGGCGCTCATGACGAGGCCTCGGGCTCGCCCGCGCGTGACCCCGAGTCGGGCGCGCGTCGCGGCAGGATGGCGAGGGCGGATGCGGACGCTTTCACGGTCGAGTCTCGGCGACGAGCCGTCGCAGCCTCTCATCTAGGCACGCGTGCGCCGGTCGCGACTTCTCTCGCGCCGCGCGCGCTGCGCCGCAGTCCGCAGCGCGACCGATCTCGCACCGCCGCGCGATGGGTGGACGCGCGGCGAGCGGCGCTTACACGCAGGGAGACCGATCCAGGCGGGTCGAGCGAGGAGAGACGAGCATGGGACTCTTGGACGGGAAGATCGCCATCGTGACGGGCGCGACGGGTGGCATCGGTCGCGCGACGACCGAGGCATTCGTGCGCGAGGGCGCGGCCGTGATGATGGTCGACCGCGAGGAGGGCGCGCTGGCGCAGGCGGCGCGCGAGATGCGGGGGAAGGTCGCGTTCTGCGTGGCCGACGTGTCGGACGAGGCGCAGAGCCGCCGCTCCATCGAGCGGACGATCGCCGAGCTCGGTGGCCTCGACGTCGTGTTCGCGAACGCCGGCATCGAGGGGCGCGTCGCTCCGATCGCCGAGTACCCGGTGGCGGACTTCGATCGCGTGCTCGCGGTGAACGTGCGGGGGCCCTTCCTCGCCATGAAGGCCGCGATCCCGCACCTCGTGAGCAAGAAGCGCGGGAGCATCATCCTCACCTCGTCGGTCGCCGGGCTCATCGGCTCGCCGGGGCTCTCGGCCTACGTCGCGAGCAAGCACGCGGTGATCGGCCTCGCGCGCACGGCCGCGTGCGAGCTCGGGCCGCTCGGGATCCGCGTGAACACGATCAACCCCGGGCCGATCGACAACCGCATGATGCGCTCGATCGAGGAGCAGGCGGCACCCGGCCACGGCGACGCCGTGAAGGAGGGCTTCTCGGCGCGCGTGCCGCTCGGCCGATACGGCAAGAACGAGGAGATCGCCGCGCTCGCGGTGTTCCTCGCGAGCGACCAGTCGAGCTACTGCAACGGCAGCTCGTTCGTGGCCGACGGAGGGTTCGTCGCCCAATAGCTGCGGGGGGGCTCTGCCGCCGGCCACACACGATCACGTCGGTCTCGGCTCCCCTCGACCCACGGGATCGACGCGTCAGGCGTGGAACTCGCGCAGGATGCGCGCGGCGTCGCGCTGCCGAGCGGCGTCCTCGCTGCGGCCGGCGCGATCGAGCACGGCCGCGAGGTCGTCGTGGAGCGCCGCGTGCCCGGGCAGGAGCGCCTGGGCCACGCGCAGCGTGCGCTCGGCGCCCACCAGATCGCCCCGGCCCACGGCCTCACGCGACTGATCGCGCAAGGCCACCACGTGCGCGATGAGGCGCGTGCGTGCCTCCACGTCGGGGTCGAGGTCGCGCACGGCGAGCACCGAGCAGCGCGACTCGCGGAGCACGCGGCTCGCCACGTCTCCCACGCTCGCGGGCACGAGCATGTCGAACGTTCGGCTCGCGAGCACCACGAGGGAGGCGCGGCTCGAGGCCTCGAGGATCTCGCTCGCGGCGTCGCCCGCGACCACGCGGACCGTGAGCGCGACGTCACGCGTGTCGTGTGCGCGGAGCAAGAGCTCGAGCTCGGCGCGCGTCGTCTCCTCCAGCACGGTGGCCTCGGCCTCGAGCGCCGCGACGGAGGACGTGCGCGCCGGGCGCGGGACCACGGAGAGGACCTCGAGCGGAGCCTCGAGGCGACGCGCCATGCGCAGCGCTTCTTCGAGGCCCAGGTGCGAGTGAGGCGTGAGGTCGACCGGGCACACGATCGGACGGCCGGGCCCCGGCAGGCCGCCGCGCACGACGAGCACGGGGCAGCGCGCCGAGCGCACGACGCGATCGGCGACGGTGCCGAGGAGCCAGCCGCCGACGGTCGCGCCGTGCCCGCCGCCGACCACGACCATCTGCGCGCCCGTGCGGTCGGCGGTGAGGAGTAGCCAGGGCGCCGCGCGTGACTCGGCGATCACCGGCGCCTCGATCCGGACGCCGTCGGCGCCCGGCGCGGCGCGCAGCGCGGCGAGGATCGACTCCGCGGCAGCGACCCCGAGCTCGGGCGCGCGCGGAACGTTCGGGAAGAGCGCGGGAGCGATCGCGTGCACCGGAACGAGCGGGGCGTCGAGCCGCCGCGCCACCTCGACCGCGGCGGCAGCGACCTCGGGGAGGGTGTCGTCCAGCGCGAGACCGACCAGGAGCGGAGAAGTGCCCATCGCGTGTCCTTCCGTACGCGCGAGCCTTCCCCCGCGGCGCTTCGGGAGCGCATTGCAGGTTCGTGGCCAGCGCAGCGAGCGCGCGCCGCCGAGGAGGACGAGCAAGGCTTGCGTCTCTCGCGCAAGGCGTGCGCCGGCCTCGCGGGCTGCGCGCGCCGCTCTCGGACCGCGCGCGCGGAAGGCTGCGCTCGTGCGGTTCGATCGCGTGGTGTTCGGTACGAAGCTCCCCGCTCGCGCGACGCCGCTGGCGGCCGCGCGGCGAGACGCGTGGGCGGCACATCGGTTGCTCAGTGGGCCGCATGTCCAACGTCCTCTCCAGGCCGAGCTCCGAAGCGTCCGAGGCAACCCTGCGATCGTCCATGGGCGAGGAGCACGCCCGCCTGCGAGCGCTCCTCGAGCAGGTGCTCGACGCGTTCGACACGAACAATCCCGCATGGGCCGCGAGCTCGTACGCAGAGCTCGAGCGCACGCTGAGCGAGCACCTCGCCACCGAGGAAGAGCACGTGTTCCCGCTGCTCTCCGAGCGGGCGCCCCGCGAGCTCGAGGCGCTGCAGACGGAGCACGCGGAGATCCGCAAGCGGCTGGCCGCGCTCGGCGTCGCCGTGGATCTTCACGCGGTCCGAGCGGATGCGATCCACGAATTCGTCGCGCTCCTCCGCGATCACGCCGCGCGCGAGGACGCGCTCGCCTACCGCCACGCCGACGACGCGCTCGAGAGCAGCGTGCGGCGGCGTGTGATTGCGCGCTTGCGACAGCGGCTCGAGAGCCTCACCGGTCGAGAGGCCGTGCCGCGCTCCGCGGCGCGCGAGGAGAGCTGAGATGCGGACGATTCTCTGTGCCTCCGACTTCTCGGAGGCGAGCGGGCACGCGCTCGAGCACGCGGTGGCGCTGGCGGAGAAGACGGGCGCGCGCCTGGTGCTGCTGCACGTCCACGAGCCCTGGACCCTCGGAGTCTCTCCCGAGCTGGGCGCCACCTACATGGAGCTCGACCAGCAGATCTTCGAGTCCTCGGAGGAGCGCATGCGTGCGCGCGTCGCGACGCTGCGCGCGAAGCTGCCGAGCGTGGAGGGCCGCGTGGAGCGCGGCTTCGCGCCGCGGTGGATCGTGGCGCATGCGGACGCGATCGACGCCGACCTCGTGGTGATGGCGACGACGGGGCACAGCGAGCTCGTGCACGTGCTGCTCGGCAGCGTGGCCGATCGCGTGGCGCGCACGCTCCATCGGCCGCTCTTGCTCGTGCCCAAGGACGGACGAGCCGTGTCGGCCGTGCCGCGGCGCATCCTCGTCCCGACCGACTTCTCCGCGCCCGCGAACGCGGCCATCCGCCAGGCGATCGCGTGGTCCCAGGAGCTCGGCGCCGAGGTCGAGGTGATCCACGCCTACGATCTCGCGGCCTACGTACTGCGGAGCCCCGGCCTCGCGGAGGACGTGCGCCACGCGGTGGCGACGACGGTGCGCGACGAGCTCGCCAAGCTCGCCGACGGGCATCCCGTCGTGGCGCGCGCCGTGGAGAGCGATCCGCAGCGCGCCATCCTCGATGCGAGCGAGGCCGGCGGCGTCGATCTGATCGTGATGGGCGCGACGGGCCGCAGCGCCGTCTCCGCGATGATCGGTGGCGTCACCGACAAGGTCCTGCGCGCCGCGCGCGTGCCCGTGCTCGTCGTGCGCGCGCCCAAGGCGTGAGCGAGCCGCTCGCCCCGAGCCGCGCTCGCGCAGCTCAGCTCGGGCGGCGAGGCACGGGCCAGCCTTCTTCGCCGACGAGCGGGACGAAGCGGACCTCGCCGAGCGACTCGTCGAAGGTGCGCTGCCCGCGACGCGTGACGCGCACGAGCTGCTGCTCCTCGAGCGTGGGACCGACCGGCATCACCAGACGGCCGCCCTCGGCCAGCTGCGCGAGCAGCGTGGGCGGGACGCTCGGCCCGCCGGCCGCGACGATGATCGCGTCGAAGGGCGCTCGGTCGGGCGCGCCGAGCGTGCCGTCGCCGGTGCGGACCGTGACGTTCGTGAGCCCGATCGCGCGCAGGCGTGCCTCGGCCACGCCGGCGAGGGACGCGTGCCGCTCGATCGTCACCACCTCGCGCGCCACGCGGGCCAGGATCGCCGCGGCGTAGCCGGAGCCCGTGCCGACCTCGAGCACGCGCTCGTGCCCGCGCAGCCCGAGCGCCTCGGTCATCGCGGCCACGACGTAGGGCTGCGAGATCGTCTGGCCCTCGCCGATCGGGAGGGGCGAGTCGTCGTACGCGTCGGCGAGGAGCTCGTCGGGCACGAAGCGCTCTCGAGGGACGGAGAGGAAGGCCCCGAGCACGCGCGGATCGCGGACGCCCCGCGCCACGAGCTGGCGCTCGACCATGTCGTGGCGCGCGCGGACGTTCTGGCTCGGATCGGTCACGGGGAGCTCCTCGTCGATCCACCGCGAGCGGGGATCACCCGCAACCTGGTCACGACACGCGCCGACGCCAGCGCTCGCGCGAGCTCCCCGGTCGTTCGATGCGTGTCGAAGATCGCGCGCCCTCGGGCCGCCTCCGAGCGCGGGGGCGATCAGGGGCGCGGAGGGTCGGCCGGGAAGGGTGCGGGCCGCCCGAGCAAGTAGCCCTGCACCAGGTCGACGCCGAGGTCGGTGACCACCGCGAGCTCGGCCTCGGTCTCGATGCCCTCGGCCACGACCGTCATGTGCAGCTCGCGCGAGAGCGAGCAGAGCGAGCCGACGAGGCGTTGTCGCAGCGGATCGGCGTCGATGCCGCGCGTGAGCGACATGTCGATCTTCACGACGTCGGGGCCGATGCGCGCGAAGTAGCTGAGGCCCGCATAGCCGGCGCCCAGATCGTCGATCGCGATCCGATACCCCATCTGGCGCAGGCGCGCGATGCGGCTCTCGACCTCGGAGAGACCTTCGATCGATGCGCGCTCGGTGATCTCGAGCACGACCGAGCGCGCGAAGGCGGCGAGCGGGCTCTCGGGCTCGTAGAGAAGCGGGTCGACGAGGTCGCTCGCGTGGAGGTTCACGAAGAACGTGTGGGCGAGCGGCTGCGCGCGCCGCAACTGGTCCGCGACCATGTCGCGCAGCTGACGACCGAGCGCGTGCAAGTGCCCGAGCTTCTCGGCCGCCTCGATCACCGCCGGCGGGGAGGGGAGCGCGGGCTCGTTCGAGCGGAGGAGCGCCTCGTAGCCGAAGAGCGCGCGCGTTCGCGGGGCGAAGATCGGCTGATAGGCCATCCAGAGCGAGCTGGTCGCGCGCCCGAACGCCTCGTCGAGCGCGGCTCTCTCGGAGAGCGCCTCGCTGCCCACGGACAGGCGTGCGAGGCGGCCCCAGTGGATGGCGTCGGCGGCGACCTGACGGGCGATCGCGGGATCCACGGGCTTGGTGAGATAGCGGAACGCGCCGAGCTCGACGGCCTTCATCGCGTCGGCGAGCTGTGGGGCGCCCGTCATGAAGACGACCGGCAGCTGGTCGTCGGCCTTCTTCAGCGAGGCCGCCATGGCCAGGCCGCTCATCCGCGGCATGTTGATGTCCGAGATGAGCAGGACCACGTCGTGGTGCGCGCGGAGATCCGCGCCTACCTCGAGCTGATGAGTGGAGGCGCGGCGCGAGAGGGGATCGCCCGGACGCTCTGGAGCGACCGTCCGAACGTCGGAGGCTGAGGGCGGCGCGCTCGATCAGCGCACGGACACGTAGACCAGCAGGCGGGGCTCGGAGCTCGCGTCGGTGTTGAGACCGACCAGGTCCGGATAGAGGAACGTCGCGTCGTCGAAGGTCGGATCCCCACGGAGCTCGTCGAGCGCGCGCGCGACGTCCGGGTGCACGTCCGTTCCCCAACGGCGGCGCCACGCGTCGACCTGATCCCACGCCCAACGGGCGAGCGACGGGCGGTGCACCTCCGTGATCCAGAGCAGCTTGTGCCCCAGGTCTCGCCCGGTCGGGGCTCGTCGCGTCGCGATCATGTAGCGGCGCGCGCCGTGGATGGGATGGAACGGCAGCGATGCCACCGCTTCCTCGAGCGAAGGGGGGACCTCCCGTGCCCGGGTGGTCGGTGTGTCGGTGAGCACGTCGTACGACTTGAGCGCGACCGGCCCTTCGCGCGTGCAGTCGATGCACACCGAGACGGGCCGCGCGCCCTCGGGAACGGGCGGCGCCTCGAGCCCGACGAGCGCGAACACGTCGTCGCGGATCTGCGCGTGGGCGGGGTCGCGGTAGAGCTCTTCGAAGTACAGCGAGACACGCTCGGGCGCGCTCGCGTCCGCGCTCCACTTCACGCCCACGGTGGTCTGCACACGCCCGGGCGCTGCGATCGCGAGGAAGCGGTCGAGGAGCTGCGCATCGATGCCCATCGCGGGCAGCGCGCGTCGGAGCCGCGCACGAAATGCCGCGGGCTCCCCTTTGTCGTTCAGCGAGAAGCGAGCCCGCTTCTGCGGCGCGAAGTCGAACGACACGTCCAGCTTGAAGCGCCGCGCGACCCGCGCCGCCTCGTCGAGGTCCACCAGAGGCGCCTCGCGTCCGTGGCCGCCGCAGCGATCGAGCGCGCGCAGGAGCGCTTCGAGCGCGCCGACGGGCACGGCACCTTCGCGCTCGTCTGGCTCGCTCCCGTCGGGCACGTCGGGCACGTGGGCATGATACGCGCGCGCGCGGCCCGCCGCCCGGGCGCGCGGCCGCCCGCGCTCAGGGACGACGGAGACGGGTCACGCGGGCGTCGAAGCCCTCGTCGCGCCAGAGCGGCGTCGCCACGAACAGGTCGCCGTCGCGGCCGGCGACGAGGGAGGGGCCGAAGTCGCGCCGCGCGGGGGACGCCTCGCCCAGGGAGAGGGCCCAGCGTGCTCGCCCTCGCCCGTCGATCTCGGCGGCGTACGCTTCGATGCGGGGGCTGCTGCGGGCGATCGTGATGCCGCCGAGGTCGAGGGAGGGCGCGTCGAGCCACGAGACGATCACGAAGCTGCCATCGTCCAGCGGAGCCACGGGGACGGCGTAGTCGTAGTAGACGCAGCACGCCGTCCAGATCGAGACGGGCTCGCCGGACGCGGGCACGCGAAAGACGTGCGGTGCGTAGCGTCCCTCTCGTCGTTGGCTCGCAGACTGCGTCACGCCGGCAGCGAGCACGCCGTGGCCCGCCCGTCGCGCGACGTAGAAGTAGTCGTCGCTCTCGTCCCCCACCGTGTGCAACCACGCCATCGTCCCGTCGTCGCCCATCGCGCCGATCAGACCGTCGAAGCCCCCGTGACCCTGCGCTCGCGCCGTGCCGGCCGCGGGCACGGGCGACGAAGTGATGCCGACCACGTAGGGACCCTCGGTGACGGAGAGCAGCAGGTCGAGCCCGCCGCCGCCGACGGCGCGCTGCCATTCGATCCGACCCTCGGGGCCGAGCGCGATCGCGAAACCGTCCATGGCCCCTTCGGCAGGGTGGCCGGGGACGAGGTCCGTCGAGCTCGTGCCTCCCGCGACGAGCCATCCGCCGCTCGGCCGGGCCGCGATCGAGAAGGCCCGATCCTCACCGTCGCCGCCGAGCCCGAGCAATCGGCGTGGCGTGCCATCGGGCGCGAGCCACGCGACGAAGGCGTCGCTCCCGCGCGTGACGAGCGGCGGCAGCCCTTCGACGGTGAGGCCGTGCGTCTCGCCCGCGATCACGATCCCGCCGTCGGGGGACGCGGCGATCCCGAAGGCGAGATCACCGACGCTGCCCCCCATGCGTCGCGCCCACCGGAGAGTGCCGTCCGCGCCGAGGCGGGTGACGACCCACGTCACTCCCGGAGGCATGCGGGGAGGGTCCGAGCCCCGATCGGCGTCGCTCGGAGCCCACGACCAGCCGAGGACGGCGACGCCGCCGTCGTCCAACGCTGCCAGGGCGACGGGGACCTCCCAGGAGGGCTCCGAGGGAGACCAGGTCCACACGAGCGTCGGGCCCGCAGCGGTCGCGGGAGGCGCCGGGGCCACGCTCCCGCCAGGCGCGCGGGCCGGCGTCGTAGAGCATGCGGCGAGAAGGAGCGCGTGGAGCAGGCCGCGGCGCATCGCGCGACTATAGTCGCGGAGCGACGGGGCGTGCGGGCTCCCGTGATATCTTGGTCGTGATGCTCTCCCCGTTCGTCGCATCGCTGCGCGCGTCGGCCGACCGGGCGCTCGCCGATGCGGTGCGGGCCTGGATCGGCGGACCGCATGCCGCGGTGCGCGCCGAGCGGAGCGCATCGATCGAGACGCGCGTGCCGACGCGGATCGTCGTCGGCGAGGGCGAGGCGCGGCTGGGCATTCTCGTCCACCTGGGCGGCGCCGAAGGTTGGCGCGCGGGCCCGATCGCGGTGACCATCGAGCGCGAGGTCGAGGGGCGCTCGCCGACCGCCACTCCCGAGGGGCGCTCCTGGTTGCGCTCCATGGCCGCCTGGTTCGGCGACCGCGATCCGGAGGCCCTCGCCGAGGCGGGGCGCTCGTTCGCCGCGGTCCATCGGACGTGGGCGATCTCGCGATCGCTCGACGACCGCTTCTATCGGCACGTCGAGCAATCGACGCACGGCCCGAGCGCGCTGCTCCGGCCGTCTTTTCGCTGCAGCCAAGATTGCGAGTTCTGCTGGCAGGGCCGCGACTGGCCGGACCCGCCCGAGAGCCTCGTGATGACCTGGCTCGACGAGCTCGCCGCCACCGGCGCGCGGCGCATCACGATCTGTGGCGGCGAGCCGACGCTCTTCCGGTCGCTCCCTGCGCTGGTCGAGCGCGCGGCGCGAGCCCATGGAATGACGGTCCACATGGACACGAACGCCATCCGCTTCCGCGATCGTGCCTTCGGAGCCGCGTTGCGCGAGCGCGGCCTCTCGTCTCTGCTCGTCTCGCTGCATGCCGCGAGCGCCGACGTCTCCGACGTGATGACCCGCGCGCGCGGCACGTGGCAGCGCACGGTCGAAGGGATTCACGGCGCCCTCGACGCGGGCCTCGCGGTGGGCGTGAACTGCGTCGTGGAGCGCGCCAACGTGTCAGGCCTGGAGGCGCATGCGCGGTTCGTCCGCGACGAGCTCGTGCTGCGCCACCCCGAGAACCCGGTCCGCGTCGTGAACTACAGCCAGCCCGGCAAGTACTACGACGAGGGACTGTTCCGGGAGCGAATGGTGCCCCTCGACGAGGCGCGGCCCCACGTGACCGCCGCTGCGCGCGTTCTCCACGCGGCGGGCGTGATGCTGGAGATCACCGGCAGCTGCGGGTTTCCGGGGTGCATCGTCTCCGAGATCCCCGACGTGGTGCCGTGGCGTCCCGAGTCCCTTCACGACGTGGCGCATGCGTCGGGAAGGAGCCGCGCTCCCGCACCCTGTGCGCGCTGCGCCGCGCGCGGGCACTGCGTGGGCCTGCGCCGCGAGTACGTCGAGGTGTTCGGAGAGCGCGGGCTGCAGCCCTACGCGTCGCTTCCGACGGCGTCTCGCGCCCGGTCGGTGGCGGAGACGATCGGCGCCGACGCGGCCGCCGCACCGGTTCCCGCGGCGCGGGCATCCGACGCGCGCGTCCGCCTTCCCATCTTCGAGAGCGGTGATGGGTCGTCCTGACGGCTCGTGGACCTGGGTCGCCGAGCCCGACGGCGACGTGCCGAACGCCGTGCGCGCCGGCGACGGTCGCTGGCTGACGCGGCGCCCTCATGGGGCCGAGGCCAGCGCCGTGCTCCACGATACGAGCGGCGCGGCCCTCCCGGTGGCGACCTTCCTGCGCGTGGCCGCCGCCCTGCCGAGGGAGCCCGCTCCGTGGCGCGTCACGCTGGGGCCGGAGGGCACACCGTTCTCGCGCACCGGCGATGCGATCACCGTCCCGGGCCCGTGGGCCGCATCGCAGGCGACCCGCCATCCGGTCGACGCGGCGCTCGCGCGTCTGGTCCCTAGCCGATCGCTCCGCGTGATCGACGCCCGCGAGCCGAAGGACCCGCCGCTCGAGACGATCCCGAGCCCTGGGGGCGTCGCCTCGCGCGTGTTGTTCTTCGAGTCGCTCATGAACAGCGACATGCCGCACAACGACGGCGAGCTCTCCCAGGGCGTGCTGCACATGGCGAGCACGCTCTCGGGCACGGGGACCCGGGCGGTGTTCGCCAACGTGAAGATGTCCATCACGGACCCGACCCAGCGGCACATCGGGCTCGAGTCGCTCGAGCGCGCGCTGGCCGGCGGGCCGATCGAGCTCGTGTGCATCACGCTGCTCGAAGGATACTGGGAGGGCGTGGTCGCGTTGATCGACACGCTGCGCCGGCTCGGCTGTCGGGCGCACGTGGCGGTCGGCGGCGTGATGCCCTCGCTCGCGCCCGAGGCGACGGCCGCCCACTTGCCCGACGTGTCGTTCGTCTGTCGGGGGGCGGGCGAGTATTTCGTGCCGCGCCTCGCGCGCATCCTGGGGCCCGGCGCGTCGATCGACCGTGCGCTCGCGCCAGACCAGCTCGATGCGCTCGTCGCGATGCGTGGCCTCATCGCGATCGACCGCGTCTCGCGGGTGGTGGTGTCGGCCCGCTCGAGCGAGACGGTCTCGGTGGAGTCGCTCGATGCGGTGCCGCTCGATCTCGATCTGCTCGAGCCGCGCCACCTCGTCCACGGGATCGAGATCTCGACGGCGCGCGGGTGCATCCACAAGTGCACCTTCTGCTCGATCCTGGGGCGACAGAGCTATCAGGCGCGCTCGGCCGCGGGGGTGCTGGCCCTGCTCCAGCGCTACGAAGCACGTTTCCGCGCGCTCTACGGGGATGCGGTGCCGGACAACGCGTGGCGCCTGCACATCTCCGACGACGACTTCGCGTGCGACAAGCCGCGCGCCGCCGAGGTCCTGCGCGCGCTCCCGAGCACGCCCTTCCGCCTCTCTTCGTTCCAGGTCTCGATCGCGGATCTCTGTCGCCGCGAGGGCGGCGTCCTCTTGCCCGAGCCGGACGCCCCCCTCGTGGACGCGATCACGCCGACGTGCTTCGCCGACGCGGGCGCCCGGGTGCCGTCGCGCGACTACGTCGCCGACCACCGCTCGAGACGATGGAGCGCCTTCCTCGCCATCGGCGTGGAGACGTTCTCCGAGCGTGAGCTCCGGCGACTCGGCAAGGGGTACCGACGCGAGCACGTTCGCGCGATGGTCGCCCACCTCGCGGCCAAGGGCGTGCACATGGACGCCTACTTCATCGCGTCCAACGGCGAGACCGACCTCGACGACCTCGTGTCGTCGGTCGAGGAGGTCTGTCGCCTGAAGATGCGGCATCCCGAGCACTTCCACGTCCGCTTCCCGATCGTCCCTCGCCTCGTCTCGTACGCCACGAGCGCGAGCCACCGCCGGATGGTGCTGCGCGGGGAGCGCGAGCGCATGGTGTTGCGGGCCGAGGCGCGCGTGCCGTCGCACCCCGAGATGGACTACGACTTCGTGGAGCACGACGTCTCCCACGATCCCTACGTCGAGGCCGTGGTGTCCGCGGGCTTCTTCTCCGACGAGGCTCGTTACACGGCTTCGCTCCGGAACATCCGCGCGCGAGTCGAGGAGCGGTACGCGGAGCGGACCGAGCACGACCCGCGGGTCGAGCGCGTGCTGCGTCGCCTCGACGACCTGCCGCGGCGACTCGCGCTCCGTACGCTCCACGAGGCGCGTCGCGCGGCCGAGGCCGACCCGGCCGCGCGCGCCATCGCGGGCGACGTCGCGGCCTCGGTCGAAGAGCTCCTCGGCCCGAGCGCTGCGTGGGCGCGGGCCTACAAGCGGCTCGGAGAGAACGTTCGGCCCACCGTGTGCGTGAGCGGCTCGGACGCGGCGGTCCTGGGGCGGACCATCGATCTCGTGCTGGCGTGCGAGGAGCTGCAACCGACGCTCCGCTTCGCGACGCGGGGCGAAGAGGCCGCCTGGGAGCGAATGGTCACGGCGGTGCAGGCTCGCGTCGGCCCGGAAGATCCGCCGTTGAGGGTCCTGACGACGGTGGACGACGCACCCCCCGAGGGCGCGCGCGCGAAGTTGGGCCGCTCGGTCGAGCTGACGGTCGAGATCGAGACCCCGCGCGACGGGATCGACGCCGACGTCGCGCTCGTGCGTCTCGGTCCCGAGAGTCTCGCCCGGGGCGAGCGCTGCGTCGCGCGGCTCCTCGCCGCTCGCGCGCCGCGCATCCGCCTCGAGGTGGAGGACACGACGTGGTCCGCCGCTTCGCTCGCGCTCCTCGCGCAGTGCCTGCACACCCTGAGCGCGCTGCCGGGCCTGGCGCGAGCGCTCGCGAACGTCGCAGACGGGGCCTCCTGCGCGCGCGGTGACGTGGACGTGCAGGCCGACGGCCGCCTCGTCGCGGGCGACGTGCGGGTCGGCCATCTGGACGAGCGTGGTCATCTCGAGCGGCATCTGGCCGAGGTGCCGCTGGGTGTGGCCTCGCGCGGTGCGCGACGTGTGCTCGAGAGCTTCGTCGCGTGGATCGGCGAAGGCGCGCGCGAGCCACGGGCAGCTCGCGGGGGAGAGTAGCGACGCCGTGGGCTCGCCCAGGGACGCCGCGCTCGAGCGCGCGTGCGCGATCGTGGCGCGCAAGGACGTCCAGCCGCTGCGGCGCGCGTTGTTCGCGCGCAAGGCGCAGCGCGACGCCGCGATCCGCGCGGCCCTCGCGGTCTGGGCGCGCCTCCCGACGCGTGAGGCGCGGGTGGCGTTCGTCTCGCTCTACGGCGCGCACGCGCATGCGCAGGTCCGCTGGCCTGCGCGGGATGCGCTCGTCCTCGCGGTGCACGCCTACCGGAACGAGGAACGGCAGCTGCGCGCCCTCGCCGCGCTCGATCCTCGGCTCGACGTGGCATCGATCACGCTCGTGACGCCGCGTGCGTCGGCGCTGGCGCGTGGCGCCCTCGCGATCCGTCGCGCGCGCTCGGTGCTCGCCTCGTATGCGGACGGCGACTTCCTGGTGGCGGCCCGTGTCGCAGCCACCGCCGGCTCGTTCCTTCGGATGGACGAGGCGCTCGCCCGCTCGAAGGCGCGAGCGGTCTGGGTGTCGAGCGACGGCAATCCCTACGCGGTCGCGCTCGCGCGGGCTGCGGCGAGTCGGGGGATCCGCACGTGCTTCGTGACGCACGGTCACGTGGCGGAGGGCCCGGAGCCGCTGGACTTCGATCTCGCGATCCTCGACGGCGAGGTGGTGCGTGAGGTCTATGCCCGGTCGGGCCCGATCCGGGGTCGCGTCGTCCTGCGCGGAACGGAGGGCGCCGCCCGGCCGATGTGCGTGACGCGCTTGGAGGGCGGAGTCGAGACGCTCGGCGTGCTGGCCTCGATCCTCGTCGACTACGCCCGCCTGGGCGACACGATCCGGCGCTTGCGGGAGAGCCTGCGACCGCGCCGGGTCCTCTTGCGCTTGCACCCGAACCTCGAGATGCGTGACCCGCACTGGCGGCGCGCGCTCGCCTCGCCGGATGTCGTCGTCTCCGATGGTGGCCGCACCCTCGAGGAGGATCTCGACGCCTCGGACCTGGTCGTCGCCGGCAACTCGAGCGTGCACCTGGGCGCGCTGAAGCGAGGCGTGCCCTCGGCGTACGATCCTCGGCTCGACGATGCTCCGGACGACTACTATCGGTTCGTGGAGATGGGCATCGTCCCCCGGCTCGCCAGCGAGCTCTCGCCGAGCGCGTCGTGCGCATCCCTCCGCGCGTTCTTCGAGGACCCGCAGTGGGCAGCACGCTTCGCGAGGTTCGACGCCGGCTATCTCGACCCCGAGGCGCGTGCACGCGAGGTCCGCGAGGCACTGCGCGAGCTGGTGCGGGCGTGAGAGCGCTGGCCTCGTCGTCGTCCATCCGGCTGGTGCTGGCCGTGGGCCTCGGATGGATCCTCCTCACGTGGCTGGCGCCCGAGTGGATGGAGGACCTCACGGTCGTGGTGCCGCCCGGCGCCAACGAGGCACGGATCGAGCTGGTCGAGCACCTGCTCGTGGTGGCGATGCTCGTCGGGTGGATCGCGATCGTCGCCCGTACCTCGGGCCGCGCGCGGGCGGTCGCGATCGTGATGGCGCTGCAGGTCGTCGTGCTTCTCGGCGAAGAGACGGACTGGGGCAGGATCTACGGACTGCCGAGGCCGTGGAGCACCCGGAACCTCCGGACGTGGCTCCGTGAGCACCACGTGATCTCTCCCAATCAAGATCCGGACGCGATGGCGGTGCCGATGTTGGTGTTCCTGCTCACGCCGGCGCTGCCCATCGCGCGTGTTCGGGCGCTCTGGGCCTCCGCGGCGCCCGTTCGTGCGCAGCCCGCGGACGCGGCGGCCGTGGTGCTCGGCCTGCTGCTCTTCTTGCCGTTTCGTGCGGCGCTGCACGAGCATGCATCGTTCGAGATGTTGCAGACGTGCGAGTACGTGGTGCTCGCGGTCGTGACCGCGCGCGTGGCGCGCGAGACGATGCGCATGCGGAGGGGCGATGTCGCTCCCGCGTGAGTCGGGGCTGGCGCGGGCGTCGCCCTCCCGCACGATCGGGGCCCGTGACGTGCTCGTCATCGCGACGATCGTGATGCTCTGCGCGACGTGGGGGGGGCTCGTCCTCGCGCGGCCCGACTGGGTCGTGTTTCTCGCCGGCGTGCCCGGGGCCACCCGCGAGGGCGCGCTCGAGATCGTCGAGCTCGCGGCGCTGCTCGCGTGCCTCGCCGCCTGGGTCGACGTCGCGCGGAAGGCGCGCTCGCGGCGAGGGGCGCTCGTGGCGCTCGCGATGGTCGCGCAGCTCGCCTTGTTCGTCCTCGAAGAGACGGACTGGGGCGGGAACCTCGGCCTGCCCCACCTCTTCGAGGCACGAAACCTCCGCATGACCCTGCGCGGGATGGGGATGCCGGCCGTCCTCGACCCGAAGGGCTTCGCGATCATCCTGGCGTGGTTCCTCCTCTCGCCCCTCGTGCCGATCCCCGCCTACCGCCGCTGGTGGGAAGGGGCGGCGCCGGTGCGAGCGCTCCCGTCGGACGCCGTCGCGATCCTCGCGGCGGTGGGAGCCTACTCGCTCACGTGGGCGATCGTCCGATCCCCCCTCGTGGGGCTCGAGCTGAGCCAATGCTGCGTGTACGTCGTGCTCGTCTCCGCCACGGCGCGCGTGTGGTCGGAGGTGCGTCGGTCGTGAAGCTCGGCATCCTCGGCTTCGGCTACATGGGCACGCTGCGCTTCGCCGCCGCGGCGGCGCGTGACGACTGCGAGGTCGTGCGCATCTACCACACGAGCCCCGACGTTCCCCGGCCACACGCCGCGCGGTGGGAGGAGGTGACGGACGATCCTCGCATCGAGGCCATCCACGTCTGTCTGCCCACCTGGCTCACCGCCGCCGCGACCTGTCGCGCGCTCGAAGCGGGCAAGCACGTGCTCGCCGAGAAGCCACCGGGCACGACGCTGTCGGAGACGAAGCGCATGGTCGACGCCGCGCGCGCGAGCGGCCGCACCCTGCAGTTCGGCTTCGACCTTCGCCAGCATCCGTCGATCCGACAGCTGCGGGCGCTCGTGGCCGAGCGGGCGCTGGGCGAGATCCGGTGGGCGCGGGGCGTGTACGGAAAGCCGAAGCCCACCGACTTCGAGGCATCGTGGCGTGCCGATCCAGAGCGTGCTGGCGCGGGGATCCTCTTGGATCAGGGGATCCATCTCCTCGACGTCCTCGCGACGATCGCCGGGCCGTTCCCCGAGATCGCCGCGCTCGCCCGCACGGATCCCGGCGCCCGCGTGGAGGACGACGTCATGGTGGTGTTGCGCTCCGAGACCGGTGCGCTGGCCTCGCTCCACTCGAGCCAACATCAATCGCCGCCCCGCTTCGCGCTCGAGGTGGGGCTGAGCGCGGGGTGCATCGCGCTCGAAGGGCTCCTCACGCGGTCGGGGCGCTACGGGCCCGAGCGCATCGCGTGGGGACCGCTCGATCGTCCGCGGGCGCACGAGCGCTCGTTCGGATCGGCGGACCCGTGGGCGGACGAGCTCACCGCGTTCCTGCGCGCCGTCCGCGAAGGATCGGAGCCCCCGGACGGGAGTGCGGCGCAAGCGCTCGCGCTGATGGGCCTGGTCGAGCGGATCTACGCGGCGAGCGGCGTCCGCGTCCGTGAACGATGAACGGCTGGGGCATCTGGATCGCGGTGCTCCTCGCCCACGCCGACACGGTCGCGCGAGGGGCGGCCTTCGGCGCGGGCCTGGCGATGCTGGCCTTCGTCGTCCGGCGCCGCGCGCCCACGGCATCGTCGGTCCGCGCGCACGTCGAGCAGGATCTGGCCCACGCCGCCCTGCGCACGGCGCTCGTCGTTCCGCTCGTCGGCCTCGCGCTCTCGATGCTCGATCGCGCCGTCACCGAGCACGCAGGATTTCTGCGTTTGTCGCTGCTCGCGCGTCTTCCCAGCGTCCTCCAGCTCGTCCTCGGCGTGGTCGTCGTCGATCTTCTCGAGTACGGGGTGCACCGTCTCTTCCACGGCGTCCCCTGGCTGTGGCGGCTCCATGCCGTCCATCACTCGCAGACCTGGGTCAACCCGCTCACGACCGTCCGCACCCATCCGCTCGAGATCGCGATCAAGCGCGGCCTCCTCTGGGCGCCGTGGGTGGTGCTCGGCAGCCCGTCCCAGCCGTGGCCTCTCTGGATCGCGCTCGACGGCGCGTGGGGCTTCTTCGTGCACAGCGGAATCGACATCGACCTGGGGCCGCTCGGATGGATCGTGGTCTCGCCGCGATTCCACCGCCTCCACCACTCGCTCGCCCTCGAGCATCGCGACGCCAACTACGGCGAGCGCCTCGCCATCTGGGACCGCCTCTTCGGGACGGCGAGGACGGGGGCCATGCCCGTGAGCACGGGAGTCGACGACGCCTCGTTCCCCGTCGAGCGCGAGCCGGGGCTCGTCGCGACGGCGCGCACGCTCGTCGCGCAGCTCTGGTATCCCTTCGCACGACGGCGGCGCGTGGCTCCGCCCGACGCGGGGGATCGACGGTCCGGAGCAGGGGACCTATGATGGCCGGCCACATGGAGCATCGCGGGCCCGATCCCGATCACGTCGAGCAGTATCTCCAGGTCGCAGCGGGCATTCTCGCCGAGCTCGATCGGCGCGCGATCGCCGAGGTCGTCCGGCTCGTCGTCGAGACGCGCACGCGCGGCGGCCGCCTCTTCTTCCTCGGCTGCGGCGGCGGTGCGGCGCACGCGAGCCACGCGGTGAACGACTTCCGGATCCTCGCCGGCATGCCGGCCTTCTCGCCCGCCGACAACGCGGCCGAGCTGACGGCGCGCATCAACGACGCGGGCTGGGAGACCGCCTACGCCGACTGGCTCGCCGCCTTCGGCCCGACCTCGGCCGATCTGGTCTTCGTGTTCTCGGTGGGTGGCGGCAACGTCGAGCGCGGGCTCAGCGTGAACCTCGTGCGGGCGCTCGAGCTCGCGGCGCGTGCAGGGGCCCGGATCACGGGCGTCGTGGGTCGCGACGGAGGCGCGACGGCGCGCCTCGCCGACGCGTGCGTGATCGTGCCGACGGTGGACCCGGCCGCGGTCACGGCGCACACGGAGGCGTTCCAGTCGGTGATCGCGCACCTCGTCGTCACGCACCCCGACGTCCTGCGGCGCACCACCACGTGGGAGCAGCGTGGCTGACTACCTGCGGAGCCTCTTCGCGCTCGAGGGAAAGGTCGTCGTCGTCACCGGCGGCGGCGGTCATCTCTGCGGCGAGCTCGCACGCGGCTATGCGAGCGCGGGCTGCAAGGTCGCCGTCCTCGATCTCCGCGCGCACAAGGCCGAGGCCGTGGCCGCCGAGATCGGCGCGGGCGCGCTGGCGCTCGAGATGGACGTCACGGACCGTGGCGCGTGGGAGCGCGCGCTCGACGCGGTGATCGCCCGCTTCGGTCGCGTGGACGTGCTCGTGAACGGCGCGGGGATGAACGCGCCGATGGTCGCGCTCGAGGCGCCGCTCGAGACGTGGCGCGCGATCTTCGCCGTGAACGTGGAGGGCACGCTGCTCGGCTGTCAGGTCGTGGGGCGTCACCTCATCGAGAAGGGCGGCGGCAGCATTCTCAACGTCTCGTCGGCGTCGGCGGCGCCGCCGCTCAGCAAGGCGTTCGCCTACTCGGCGAGCAAGGCCGGCGTGCGCAGCGTGACGCAGAGCCTGGCGCGCGAGTGGGCGCCGCACGGCGTGCGCGTGAACGCGCTGCGCCCGGGCTTCTTCCCGACGGCGTGGAGCCGCGAGCACTTCATCGACGCCGCCCGCGAGCGCGCGATCCTCGGGCACACGCCGATGGGCCGCTACGGAGAGCCGCGAGAGCTCGTGGGCGCGGCGCTCTGGCTCGCCTCGGACGCGGCGAGCTTCGTGACGGGCGCCGAGATCGCCGTGGACGGCGGCTTCTCGGCGACCACCATCTGAGGAGCGACGGCCGAGCGACATGGGCAGTCTCGAAGGAAAGAGTGTGGTCGTGACGGGCGGGACGCGTGGCATCGGGCTCGCGATCGTCGAGGCCTTTCGAGCCGCGGGCGCGAAGGTCACGGTCGGCGCGCGCACCACGACCGATGCGCTCGCGAGCACCGGGGCCGCGTTCCACGCGACGGACGTGCGCTCCGCGGAGCAAGTGCACGCGCTCGCCGAGGCCGCGCTGCGCGCGCACGGTGCGATCGACGCGTGGATCAACAACGCCGGCGTCTCGGTCTGGCGCACGATCGAGCACGTGGACGAGGCGTTCGCGCGGACGCTCGTGGACACGAACCTGCTCGGCACGCTCTGGGGCGCGCAGGCGGCGGCGCGCCATCTGCCACGGGGCGGCGCGATCGTGAACGTCGCCAGCCTCGCCGGCCGGCGCGGCAGCGCGAACAACTCCGTCTACTGCGCGTCGAAGTTCGGCGTCATCGGCATCACCCAGTCGCTCGCGCTCGAGCTCGGCCCGCGCGGCGTGCGCGTGAACGCGGTGTGCCCCGTCTACGTGCGGACGGAGACGCTCGTCTCCAACCTGCGCGGGGACCATCCGGACCGACCCGAGGACGATCCGCACGGCTTCCTCGATCGCTTCGCCGCCACGCGCACGGCGCTCGGGCGCCTGCCGCTCGCGACCGAGGTGGCGAACGCGTGCGTCTTGCTCGCCTCGCCGGAGGCCGCCGCCATCACCGGGCAGAGTCTCCACGTCGATTGCGGGGCGATGCCGTCGTGAGGGATCCCTCGTGAGCGTCAAGGTCCATCTCATCGCGCGCCTCGAGAGCCAGCGCGTGCGCCGCAAGAACCTCCGCGACCTGCGCGGCAAGCCCTTGCTCGCCTACGCGATCGACGCGGCGAAGTCCGCACGCGGCATCGACGAGATCTGGCTGAACACCGAGAGCGACGTGCTCGCCGAGCTGGCGCTCGCGCGCGGGATCCGCGTCTTCCGGCGCGAGCCCTGGCTGGCGGCCGACGACGTGGTGCTCGACCAGACGACCTACGCGTTCGCGAAGGCGACCGAGGCCGACATCATCGGCATGGTGAACCCGGTCTGCCCGCTCACGACCGGGGCCGACATCGACGCGGGGCTCGCGCACTTCCGCGCGGGCGGCTTCGACACGTTGCTCACGGTGCGCGAGGAGCAGCTGCACGCGTTCGTCGGCGGGCGGCCCATCAACATCGACCCCGCGCGCAAGATCCCGATGACGCAGGATCTCGAGCCGATCCAGCTCGTGACGTGGAACTTCTGTTTCTGGCGCCGGCAGACGTTCCTCGAGAGCTACGAGCGCCACGGGTTCGGCGTGTTCAGCGGCAAGATCGGGCTCTACGCGCTCGACAAGCGGAAAGCCGTGAAGATCTCCGAGGAGGCCGACTTCCGCATCGCCGAGGCGCTCCTCGCGCAGCGCGAGGCAGAGGGCGAGAGCCCGTGACGCTCGTCGCGATCGGCACCGCGTCGTTCGGAAAGGCCGACGACGCGCCGCTCCGTGTGCTGCGCGAGGCGGGCGTCGAGATCCGCCCGAACACGCTCGGGCGTACGCTCGACGAGGACGAGACGCTCGCGCACGTCCGCGACGCTGACGGCTGGATCGCGGGGGCGGAGCGCGTCACGCGGCGCGTGCTCGAGGGCGCGCCGCAGCTGCGTGCCGTCGCGCGGGTCGGCGTGGGGCTCGACACCGTCGACCTCGCCGCCGCGGCCGCGCTCGGTGTCGCGGTGTCGCGCACGCCCGACGCGCCCACGGGGGCCGTCGCCGAGATGACGCTCGCCGCGCTCCTCTTTCTCTTGCGCGGCCTCGGCCCGATGAGCGCCGCGATGCGCGAAGGGCGTTGGGAGCGCGTGCTCGGGAGCAGCCTGGAGGGCAAGCGCGTGCTGATCGTGGGCCACGGCCGCATCGGTCGGCGCACGGGGGAGCTCGTGCGCGCGCTCGGCGCGACCCTGCTCGTCTGCGATCCGGCCGATCCTTCCGCGATGACGCTCGAGGAGGGGCTCGCACAGGCCGACGTCGTCTCCCTCCACGCCGAGGGCGGCCAGACGATCCTGGATGCGGCGGCGATCGCGCGGATGCGCGCGGGGGCGCTGCTCCTGAATTCCGCGCGCGGCGAGCTCGTCGACGAGACGGCGTTGCGCGCGGCGCTCGACGAGGGCCGCCTCGCGGGCTGCTGGCTCGACGTCTTCCGCGAGGAGCCCTATCGCGGCCCGCTCGCCGGGCATCCGAAGGTGCTCGCGACGCCCCACGCCGCGACGTTCACGCGCGAGTGCCGGCTGCGGATGGAGCTCGAGGCGGCGCACAACGTGCTGCGCGATCTCGCCTCGCAGCCTCGCCGCGGAGCGCCCTGAGGCGCCTCACGCGGCCGTCGCGTCGCGGCGGCGGGGCTTGCCCTGCAGGCGTCGGGTGATGTCGCGCACCGCCGTCATGTTCTCCAGTAGCTCGGGCAGATCCTCGATCGCGGTCACGAACGTCCAGAGATAGGTGACGATCGCGTAGATCGCGCCGACCGTGAGGTCGTCGACGTCGATGGCGACGTAGAGCACCACCACGAAGACCACGAGCAGCGCGCTCCGCAACGCGCCGAAGTTGAACGCGCTCCAGCTGCCGATGCGTCGCTTCAGCTCGGCGATCTTCGTGAAGTGCGCGAGCACCGCGTCGGGCCCGTGGCTCGCGAACATCTCGACGTTCTGCTCGCGCAGCTCGTGCAGCTCGGCCGTGAGCAAGGAGACGCGTCGATCGTAGGCGCGCCCGATCACGACGAGCGGGGCGAGCACGCCCAGGCACGCGGCGCCGATGCGCGGGTCGTACGAGAAGAGCGCTCCCAGCGCGCCGACGAGGCTGACCGCGCCGAGGATCGCGTCGGGGAGACGGTCCTCGAAGAACTCCACGAAGTCGCGCGCGAGCTCGGCCCGCGCCGCCGTCTGCGTGGGCGCCAAGCGCTCGCTCGCGGCGCGCTCGGCGATTCGCTGCGCGACCCGCGCATACATGCGGCCGTAGACGCGCTCGCTCGCGATGCGGCGGAGGCTGCCGGCGAGGGTGTTCGTCGCGAAGACGAGAGCCCAGAGCGGCATCGCGGCGACGAGGTCGGCGAGCGTGCGCGCCTCGTCGGTGACGGCATCCATCAGCGTGCCGAACACGGCGGGCTCGACGAGCCAGGCGATCTGCTGGACGGCGACCAGCGTCAGCACCACCACGATGCCCCGCGCCGACGCGCGAACGTCCTTCAGGATCCAGGGGCGGTCGCGGCTCTCGGAGGCGGCCGCGCCCTCGGTCTCGTCTTCGCTCGCGGCCGGCTCGGGGGAACGGTCGTCTTCCATGAGGCCGCCGACCATGCCCGACCTCGCGCGCGCGCGCGATCGGATCCGCGTCGCGAGGGCAGGCTGCGCGAGGCGCGCGCCTCAACCGATGGGGCCTGCGAGCTCGCGATACAGGTGCGCGAGGTCGCGGTGCCCCGTGCGATCGAGCATGCGGCGGACGAGCGTCTTGATCGTGTTCTCGGAGACGCCGAGCGCGGCCGCCAGGCCGGGCCGCTCGACGCCCGCTGCCATCGCGGTGACGATCTGGGCCTGGCGCGGCGTGAGCTTGTGTTTGTGGACGAAGGCGTCGACGTTGTACTTCGGCGACGGCGCTTCCGCGGCGCGCGGCGAGCCAACGCGCGCGAGGAACGCGCGGAGGTTCGCCACCGAGAAGGGCTTGTAGACGAACTCGGCCCCGAGCTCCTGGGCGGCGTTCGCGGGGGTGCGATCCGCCGAGCCGGTCATCACGAGCGCGGGCGTCGTGTCGCCCCGCGCGCGCGCCCACTCGAGGAGGTCGAGCCCCGAGCCATCGGGGACGCGCACGTCGAGGAACCACGCATCGAAGCGCTCGCTCGCGAGCGCGGCCTTCCCCTGCGCCACCGTATCGACGATGCGCAGCTCGAGCTCGGGCAGCGAGCGCTGGAGCGCGCGCTGCACCAGAGGGTCGTCCTCGAGACAGAGGAGTGACCGCATCGCTCCCGAACCGCTCCTTTCCACCTGCATCCCCGCTTCGCAGCGTACACGAGCGCGCACGAACGTGCGCAGTCCGGGCCATCGAGTCGCGTCCGAGCGCATCCGCGCGTCACCCGTAGAGGTGACGGAGCCGTTCTTGTCACCCCACGGGGTGACAAGAAGCCGGCAGCGTCAGCGAAACGACGCTCCGCGCTGCGATTTGTGTGGCTGCGGCGTCCGCGAGTGTCAGCATCTCGGGGAAGCGCGCGCGGGGGGGCCGCGGCGCGGTGCCGATGCAGCAGAAGATCGTTCTACTGGTCGAGGACAACCTCGCCACGCGCACCGTCGTCCGCAGCGTGCTCGCTGCCGAAGGAATCCGTCTGGTGGAGGCCACGACGCTGCGCGAGGCCGCGCTCGCGGCGGAGCACTCGCGCCCGGACCTGCTGCTCCTCGACCTCGGCCTGCCCGACGGAAGCGCGCTCGACGTCGTCGGCTCGCTGCGCGCTCGCGTCGGCGACCAAGTGCCCATTCTCGCTTTCACCGGGCTCGTGTCGCCCGCGGACGAGGCGCGACTCTCGAAGGCGGGCTTCGACGACACCGTCATCAAGCCCGTCGATCCGGTGCGGCTGCGGGCCGTGCTCCGGGCCTATCTGCCCGACGATCGCCCGTCTCCCGAGCTCCCGGGCCGCGGCAAGACGGTCGTCGTGGCCGACGACGATCCGATCCAGCGAAAGCTCGGCATGTTGCGCGTGGGCAAGCTCGGGTTCCGGGTGCTCGGCGCCGCGGATGGAGAGGAGTGCCTCGCGCTGCTCGAGCGGGAGCCCGTCGACATCGTGGTGAGCGACGTGCTCATGCCGCGCCTGGACGGCTACGGCCTGTGCGAGCGCGTGCGTGCCCAGCCCCGCTGGAACGAGCTGCGCGTCGTGCTCGTCACGAACAGCTACGTCGACGACGCCGATCGAGAGCTCGGCCTGCGCCTCGGCGCCGACGCCTACGTCCTGCGCTCGGCGGACTACCGAGAGGTCGCGGACGCGCTCACGAGCCTCGTGCGCGAGCCGCGCGCGCGCGCGACCAAGCCGGTGACGGGCGACGTCGGCGCGACGCGCGAGGCACGCTTGCTGCGGACCTCCCACCAGCTCGAGCGGCAGATCCTGCTGAACTCCCGGCTCAGCCAGCAGGTGACGAGCCTCGCTGCCCAGCTCACCGTGCTCGGGAGCCTCACGGGCGCGCTCGCGCTCGATCGCAGCGTGGATCGCGCGCTCGACTCGGCGCTGCACGCCTGTCTGGACGCCGGCGGGTTCTCCTGGGGTGTGCTCTCCGTGCGTCGTGGCGAGCGCTGGACGTGGCGCAGCCTCGGCCTCGACCCGGGGGAGCGCGCCGCGGTCGAGACCTCCCCGCACGACATCCTCGATCGCATCGGAGCGAGCGGCGACGTGCGCTCCGCGATCCCCGTGGCCGGTCACGTCCTCGGGATCGACGGCGAGGCGCTCGTCGTGCCCATCGTTCACGGCGACGAGATGCTCGGCGCCGTCGTGCTGCGCCAGCGCGAGACGCCCGATCCGCAGCGCGTCACCTTCGTGCAGGTCGTCGCGGGCCAAGTGGCGCTCGTGCTCGCCCTCGCGCGATCGTTCGACGAGGTCGAGGCGACGAGCGAGCGCGAGCGCGAGCGCGCGGAGCTCTTGGCGACGACCTTCGAGGCCATGGGCGATCCGACGCTCGTGTTCGATGCGCAGGGGATCGCGACGCGCTGGAACGAGCCGGGCGAGCGCTACTGCTTCTTCGGGCTCTGGCCCGAGACGCGCGAAGCGCCGAAGCTGATGCGCGCCGATCACCCCGTCGCGCTCTCGCCCGCGGAGCATCCCATCGCGCGCGCGCTCGCGGGCGAGCACGTGGACGCTGCGCAGGTCTGCGTCGAGCGCGACGGCGAGCTGCGATGGCTCGACGTGACCGTGCGCCCGCTCCGGGGGCCCTCGGGCAAGCCGGCCGGCGCCGTGGCGGTGCTGCGCGACGTGACGGATGCGCGGCGCGCACAGACGCAGCTCATCGTGAGCGAGCGGCTCGCGTCCGTGGGCGTGCTCGCGGCGGGCGTCGCCCACGAGATCAACAACCCGCTCACGTCGGTCCTGGCCGAGATCGAGCTGGCGATGGACGAGCTCCCGGAGAGCTCGCCCGCGCGGGAGCGCCTCGCAGCGGCGCTGGATGCGGCCCTGCGCGTGCGGACGATCGCGGCCGACATGCGGACGCTCTCGCGCGGAAGCGTGGGGGAGGACGTGCGGCCGGTGGCGCTCGAGCGCGTGCTGGCGGCCGCCGTCCGGATCGCGGCGCCACAGACCCGCCCCGTCGCCACGGTGGTCGTGGACGCTGCCGACGCGCCCATCGTGCGGGCCAACGAGGCACGCCTGGTCCAGCTCTTCCTGAACCTCCTGGTGAACGCCGCGCAAGCGATGGCGCCCTCGCTCGACCTCCGCGCGCGGGAGATTCGCGTCATCGCGAGCGCCGACGCCGACGGAGACGCGCGCGTCGCCATCGCGGACACGGGGCCCGGCATCCCGCCCGAGATCCGCCAGCACATCTTCACGCCGTTCTTCACGACGAAGTCGGACGGCGGCGGTACGGGCCTCGGGCTTCCGATCTGCCAGCGCATCGTCCGCGAGGCCGGCGGCACCATCGAGTGCGAGTCGACGCCCGGCAAGGGCACGACGTTCATCGTGCGACTGCCGGCCGCTCGGGCCGGCTGAGGGTGGCGATCAGCGCTCGCGTCGCTCGGGGGCGGCGGGGCGCTGGCCTCGTGCGCGCCGGCGGAGGATCACGGCGACGACGGCGATCGCGACGGCGGCGATGGCGATCGTGGAGTACACCGACACGATCGACGACAGGCGCTCCCAGCTCGCGGCGACCAGGTAGCCGAGGGCGAAGAGCGCGCCATTCCAAAGCGCTGCCGAGAGCGCGCCCAAGACGAGCGTGCGCGTGAACGAGAAGCCGCTCATCCCGGCTGCGACGAAGACGAGCGCGCGCAGCGCCGGCACGAATCGATGGAGCGCGAGGAAGAGCGAGCCGTGGCGCGCGAAGTGCTCCTCGATCGCCGCGATCGTCTCGCTCGCCTTCTCGCCGCGCAGGAAGGCCGGGCGCTCGGCGCCCCGCCCGATGCGGCGGCCCACGTACCACGTGGCCTGCCCGCCGATCACCGCGCCGAGCACGAGCGCGAGGTAGGCCGCCGGCCCGTCGTAGTGCGCGGCGAAGACGAGATAGACGCCGAAGAGCGCGACCGTGTCGCCGGGGAAAGGCGGGAACACGTACTCCACGAGCGACGCGATCCCGAGCAGCACGTACGCGAGCGGCCCCTCGTTCTGCCTCAGCCAGTCGAGCGTCCACGCGAGCATCCGGCGTCGAATCTCGCACGTGCACGCGGGGCGCGCTTGACCTCGGCGGCCGGCGCGCGAGATTCGCGAGCGTGACCGACGCGGCGATGCGTTTCGCTCCGGTGCGCGGCCTGCGCGAGGGCGGGCATCTGCGCGTCATCGCACCCTCGAGCCCCTTCGATCGCGCGGCGTTCGATCGCGGCCTCGAGCGCCTCCGCGCGCGCTACGAGGTGAGCTTCGACGAGGGCCTCTTCTCCACCGAAGGCTTCCTCGCGGGCGACGACGCGCGCCGGCTCGAGGAGCTGCACGGAGCGCTCCGGGACCCGCGCGTGGACGCGATCGTGTGCGCGCGGGGGGGCTACGGCGCGATGCGCCTGCTGCCCGCGCTCGATCTCGCGCTCGTCGGCTCCGCGCGGAAGCTCCTCGTGGGCTTCAGCGACGTCACGGCGCTCCACGCCGTCTGGCAGCACGCCGGGCTGCGCTCGCTCCACGGCTCGATGGTGGCGGCGCTCGGCCGCCTGCCCGACGAGCGCGTCGCGCGATGGATGCGCGCGGTCGAGGGCTACGTGCCGATCGAAGGGCACGCTCCGAGCTGGGCCACGCGCGGTCGCGTGGTGGCGCCTCTCGTGGGCGGCAACCTCGCGATCCTCGCCGCGCTCTCGGGCACGCCTTTCTTTCCGCCCGTCGACGGCGCGATCCTCCTGCTCGAGGACGTGGGCGAGGCGCCCTACCGGGTCGACCGCATGCTGACCACGCTCCGCCTCTCGGGCGCGCTCGCCCGCTGCGCCGGCGTTCTGGTGGGGGACTTCACGCGCTGCGAGCCCCAGAAGGACGGCCGGGACGTGGACGCGGTCCTCCGCGATCGCCTCGGCGACCTCGAAATCCCGGTCCTGATGCGGGTTCCGGTGGGCCACGCCGACGACGAGTCCTGGGAAGTCGCGCTGGGAGGGCTCGTCGAGCTCGACGCCGACCGGGGGCTTGTGACCTTCCTCCAATCAGCCGTGGCACGGGACTGACGCCCGGGGCTAAGATTTCGCCCCCCTCGAGAGGAGTGCCCTCCGCATGAGCGCCGAGTCCATGGCCCCGGTTTTCTCGCTCTCCAAGTACGACATCACCGTCAAGAACGTCTACCGGAACGCGTCCCCGGCGCTCCTCTACGAGCTCGCGCTGAAGAACGAGCCGGGCACCGCGATCAGCTCGACCGGCGCCCTCATGGCGTACTCCGGCGAGAAGACGGGTCGCTCGCCCAAGGACAAGCGCATCGTCGACGAGCCGAAGTCGCGCGACAACGTTTGGTGGGGCGACGTCAACATCAAGCTCGAGCCGTCGACCTTCATGGTCAACCGCGAGCGCGCGATCGACTACCTCAACACCAAGCCGCACCTCTACGTCGTCGACGGGTTCGCGGGCTGGGACGAGCGCTACCGCTTCAAGGTCCGCATCATCTGCTCGCGCGCGTACCACGCGCTCTTCATGTGGAACATGCTCATCCGCCCGACGGCGGTCGAGCTCGAGAGCTTCGGCGATCCCGACTACACGATCCTCAACGCGGGCGCGTTCTCGGCCAACCGCCACACGTCGGGCATGACGAGCAAGACGAGCGTGTCGGTCGACTTCTCGCGCCAGGAGATGGTGATCCTCGGCACCGAGTACGCCGGTGAGATGAAGAAGGGCGTCTTCACCATCATGAACTACCTGATGCCCCTCAAGGAGCAGCTCTCGATGCACTGCTCCGCCAACGAGGGCAAGGACGGGAAGGTCTCGATCTTCTTCGGCCTGAGCGGTACCGGGAAGACCACGCTGAGCGCCGATCCGAACCGCATGCTCATCGGCGACGACGAGCACGTGTGGACCGACCGCGGCGTGTTCAACATCGAGGGCGGCTGCTACGCGAAGGCCGTGAACCTCTCGGCCGAGAGCGAGCCGGAGATCTTCCAGGCGATCCGCTACGGCTCGGTGCTCGAGAACGTCATCTACGACAAGGAGTCGCGCGTCGTCGACTACGACAACATCTCGATCACCGAGAACACGCGCTGCAGCTACCCCGTCGAGTACATCGGCAACGCGAAGATCCCCTGCGTCGGCGGGCACCCGAACAACGTCATCCTGCTCACCTGCGACGCGTACGGCGTGCTGCCGCCGGTCGCCAAGCTCACGCCCGAGCAGGCGATGTACCACTTCATCAGCGGCTACACGGCGAAGGTCGCCGGCACCGAGGTCGGCGTGAAGGAGCCCTCGCCCACGTTCAGCGCGTGCTTCGGCGCGGCGTTCATGGTGTGGCACCCGAGCAAGTACGCGGAGCTGCTCGCGGCGCGCCTCAAGCAGCACGGCGCGCAGGCGTGGCTCGTGAACACGGGCTGGTCGGGCGGCGGCTACGGCGTGGGCAAGCGCATGAGCCTGCGCCACACGCGCGCCATTCTCGACGGCATCCACGACGGCTCGCTCGCGAAGGCCAAGACCTACAAGAACGAGATCTTCGGGTTCGACGTGCCGAGCGAGTGCGCGAACGTCCCGGCCGAGATCCTCACGCCGCGCGCGACGTGGGCCGACAAGAACGCCTACGACGCCACCGAGAAGAAGCTCGCGAAGTACTTCGTGGACAACTTCAAGAAGTTCGAGCAGGGCGCGGCGCCGGCGATCAAGCAGGCGGGCCCGAAGCTCTGAGCACGTCGAGGACCCCGAAGAAGGCGGGAAAGAGGGCATCCTCTCTCCCGCCTTCGGCGTTTCTGGCGCAAAAATCGCTCGGGGGGCCGGCGCGGGCTAGGCTGTGACGATGGCTCGCCCGCCGCCGATCCAGCTCCCCGATGCGCTCGCGGCGGGGCTCACGATCGACGAGCTCGCGCTGCTCGTCGCACGTGACCTGCGGCCGGACGCGCCGATCGAGCGGACCCGGGAGCGCCTCGACGCGATCTCGGCACCGCTCCGGGAGCGCGACGCCTCGGTGCTGCGGCCTTCCACGCAGGCGGCGCTGCTCGCCGAGCAGATCTTCCTCGAGCATCAGTTCCGCGGGAACGAGACCGACTACTACGACCCGCGGAACAGCGACCTCACGGAGGTGGTCGAGCGCAAGCTCGGGATCCCGCTGACGCTCGCGATCGTGATGATCGCGGTGGGGCGTCGCGCCGGGCTCCACGTGCGCGGGGTGGGCTTTCCGGGGCACTTCCTCGTGCGCGTCGGCGCGGGGGAGGACGGCGTGCTCGTCGATCCCTTCGACGACGGGCGAGAGCTCTCGCCCTCGGGAGTCGCCCAGCTCGCGCAGCGGCACCTCGGCGGCGCATCGCGCTTGCTGCCCGAGCACGTCGCTGTGGTGGACGAGCGCTCGATGATCGTGCGAATGCTCCTGAACCTGAAGCTCGCGCACGAGCGGCAGCGCTCGCACGCCCCGGCGATGGTGGCCTGCGATCGGCTCGTCGACCTCACGCAGACGGTCGAGTTCCGGCGCGATCGCGGGCTGCACGCGCTGGCGCTCGGCGCCGACCTGGCCGCCATCGCCGACCTCGAGGCCTATCTCGCCGAGACGCCGAGCCCGCCGGACGAGGGGGAGATCCGCCGCGCGATCCAGCGCGCGCGGCGGGGCGCCTTCGCTTCGCGCCTTTCTTGATGAAGATCCGACGCGACCGGGCGTACAAGAGCGTGCGATGAAGCCTCGCCTCACCGTCGGCTCGCTCCGTGGCGTCGCCCAGGGCGCGCATCCGGCGCCACGGCCGCTCGCGCCTCCGCCGCCGGGGCTCGTGGCGCGCCCGCGGAAGTGCTGCGGCACCGGATGCGCCGACTGCCCGATCGGGCGCCGGATCCGCGCCGCGCGCGCGGGGCTCCCGGTCGCCGAGTGAGCGGCGCTCAGGCGCGCGCCGGCCGGCCGAGCGCGCGGAACGCCTCGGCGATGCGTTCGGCCACCACGCGGACGGCGGGCTGCTTGCCGACGTCGGGGTGGAGCACGAGCCAGGTCGGGCGCGCCGCGACGTGCTCGAGCTCGAAGAGGTGCTCGAGGCCGCTGACGCTCTCGCCCCACGCGCGCGTGATCGGCACGATGCCGTGGCCGAGCGCGCACGCCTCGATCAGCGCCGGCAAGCTCGACGAACGGAACACCACGCGCACGCCGGGGCGGTCGCGGAGCCAGCGCGACTCGGGCAGGCCCTCGAGCTCGCCCGACGGAAGGAGCACGTCGTGGCCCTCGAGCTGCGCGGCGCTGCGCGGCAGGCCGCGGCTCCGTACGTACGCGCTCGAGGCGAAGAGCGAGATGGGGAACTTCCCCAGCACGCGCACCGCGAGGCTCGGATCGGTCGTCTTGATCACGCGGACGGCGAGCTCCGCCTCGCCGCGCGCGAGGTCGACGGGCCGATTGCCGCCGAGCAGCTCGAGCTCGAGCCGCGGGTAGCTCTTCTGCAGGTCGAGCAGGCCTCCTCGCACCAGGCGCGCGGCCATGCCTTCGGTCGTGGCGATGCGCACGCGACCGCGGATCTCGCCCTCGTCGCCCGCGACCGCCGCGCTCGCGAGCGCGAGCATCTCTTGCTCGATCCGCTCCGCGTGGGCGCGCAGGCGCTCGCCGGTGAGCGAAGGTCGGAGCCCCTCGCGGGTCCGCACGAAGAGGCGTGCGCCGAGCGCCTTCTCGAGCGCGTCGATGCGCCGGCTCGCCGTGCTCTTGTCGATCCCGAGGGCCCGCGCGCCTGCCACGAGCGTGGGGGCGCGCAGGAGCGCGAGCAGCAGGCGCGCGTCGTCCCAGTCGAGCGCAGGTCGCGCTGGCGCAATCTTGCGTTGCATTCGTGCACCTTCCCTCGGGCGAGGGCGCTGCACAAGCTCCGCGACATGACGACGACCCCGACCCTGGCCACCTATCGCGCGACGATGCTCACGAAGAAGGGCGGTCCCGAGACGCTCCAGATCGTCGAGCGACCCCTGCCCATCCCGGGCCCTGGCGAGGTACGGGTGCGCGTGCACGCGACGGGCGTCGGGTCGACCGACGTCACGATGCGGCGCGGCTACTACCCGTACGCCCCCTCGATTCCGTTCGTGCCGGGCTACGAGTCGATCGGCACGGTCGACGCGGTCGGCACCGGCGTGAGCGAGCTGCGGGTCGGTGACCGTGTCTGCGCACTGCTCGTGCACGGCGGCTACGCGACCCACGTCGTGCGGGCCGCGAGCGAGTGGGTGCGCGTGCCGGAGGGCCTCGACGACGCGGAGGCCGTCGCCCTCGTTCTCAACTACGTGACCGCGTACCAGGCCATCCACCGCAGCGCGAAGCTCGCTCCGGGCACGACCGCGCTCGTGACGGGCGCCGCGGGTGGCGTGGGGCAGGCGCTCGTGCAGCTTCTCCGCGTGCACGGCGTGCGCGTGGTCGCGGCGTGCGCGGCGCGCAGCCACGATCGCATGCGCGCGCTCGGCGCCGAGCCCATCGAGGGCCGCACGGCGCCCGTCGACGCGGCCACGCTCGCGCTCGTGCCCGGTGGGGTCGACGCGTCGTTCGACGCCGTCGGGGGCGATCAGCTGCGCCAGTGCATCCGCGCGACCAGGCGCGGCGGGAGCGTCGTCTGGTACGGCTTCATGGCGGCGAGCTCGCTCTTCGCCGTCGTGCGCAACTACGTCGACCTCTTCGTCTCGGCGCCGCTCCGCGGCCGGCGCGGTCGCTTCTACGGGATCACGCAGCTCTACCGGAGCGACCCGCGGCCGTTCCGGGAGGATCTGCCGAAGCTGTTCGGGCTGCTCGCCGAGAAGAAGATCGCCCCGCGGATCGCGCTGCGTCTCCCGCTCGATCGGGCGCGCGAAGCGAACGAGCGCATCGAGGCGGGCGCGATCGACGGCAAAATCGTGCTCGTCGCGTGAAGCCCGCCGGCACACGCTGGCTCAGAAAACGCGGGCACGCGGGCTGCTACGGGAAGCGGCATGCGCTCGCTGGGTCTCTTCTCGTTCGCGCTCTCGGCTCTCTGCGTGGTCGGCTGTGCCGATTCCCACGGTGTTCCGCAGGGCGACGCGAGCCTGCTCCCCCGCGACGGCAGCATCTTCCTCCCCGATGCGCCGCTCCCGGATGCGGGCAATCGGAGCTGCCCGTCCGACTTCAATCCGTGGGATCCGAACGCCGCGTGCAGCGTGGAGGGCGCGCACTGCGAGTCGGGCGGCACGGACGTGTGCAGCTCGTTCATCTCGTGCGACTGCCGCGCGGGCCGCTGGCAGTGCGCCGTGGCCGAGGCCGATCCGGTCTGCTGGTGCGGCCGGCAGCCCGACGTCGGTGACCGCTGCTCGACCGAAGGCATGAGCTGCGGCGAGTGCTGCCCGACGCCGGGGAGCTGGGGCGCTCTCGTCTGCGTCGATGGGCACTGGGCGGCGTCGGCGTGCCCGCCCGTCGTCTGCCCCGCGATCCTCGAGGAGTGCCCGGTCGACACCGCCTCCGTGCTCGGCACGAGCTGCTCCTCGGAGGGCCAGCAGTGCGGCGACTCGTGCTGCGGCACGCCCATCGTCTGCCAGGCCGGCGCGTGGCGCCCGGGCCCGATCGCCGACTGCGCGACGTGCAACCAGTACGCGTGTGGCGAGGGCTTCTGCCGCGGCGATCAGTTCTGCGGCTCGCGCTGCGGCCCGACGGACGGCATCGATCACTACTGCGCCCGCTCGTCCGACGGCTGCAACGACTGCGGCTGCCTCGTGCTCGACGCGAATCAGAGCTGCACGATGGTCGACGGTCATCCCGTCGTCGCGGAGCTCGGCTTCTGCGGCTGAGCTTCCGACACGAATGTGTCGGAGCCCTTCACCGCAGCTCGAGCTCCCGCGCGAAGGCGCTGGAGCGGTCGGTGCTCGACCGGTATTTCGGGTCGAGCACTGACTTCGGGTCGAGCACTGACTTCGGGTCGAGCACTGACTTCGGGTCGAGCACTGACTTCTGGTCGAGCCACGACCGCTATTCGACGCGGAAGTCCTCGATCACCGGGTTGGCGAGCAGCTTCTCGCACATGCTCTTCAGCTGCGCCTTGCGCGCGTCGTCCGTCTCGCCCTCGAGCTCGATCTCCACGAGCTTGCCGATGCGTACGTCCTTCACGCCCTGGAAGCCGAGCGCGCCGAGCGCGTGGCGGACGGCGTCGCCCTGCGGATCGAGCACCTCGCGCTTGAGCGTCACGTAGATACGGGCCTTCATCTCTTCTGCTCCTTCAGGCGATGCCGAGGTTGCGCTTCATGCGCGCGTGGGGATTCTCGAGGTTCGGCACGAAGGGCGTGCCGACGATGGTCTCGCAGGCTTCGATGTAGCGGCGCGAGGCCTCGATGCGGATCTCGTCGGGGATCGGCGGGATCGGGCCGTCGCCCGTGAAGCCCTGCGCGGCGAGCCAGCGGCGCACGTACTCCTTGTCGAAGCTCTCGGGCTCTTCGCCCTTCGACAGGCGCGCCTCGTAGCTCGAGGCGAGCCAGTAGCGCGACGAGTCGGGCGTGTGGATCTCGTCGATGATCACGATGCGACCGTCGGGCGTCTTGCCGACCTCGTACTTGGTGTCGGCGAGGATCAGGCCGCGCGCGCGTGAGATCTCTTGGCCGCGCCGGAAGAGCGCGAGGGCCATCTCGCCGGCGCGATCGAAGTCGGCCTCGCTGACCTCGCCGCGTGCGAGCAGCTCGGCCTTCGACACGGTCTCGTCGTGCCCGCCCTTCATGGCCTTGGTGCTCGGCGTGAGGATCGGCGCCGGCAGCGGCTCGTTCTTCTTCATGCCTTCGGGTAGCGCGTGCCCCGCGAAGGTGCGCGCGCCGGCCGCGTAGTGCGTCCAGATGCTCGTCGAGGTCACGCCCGTGAGGTAGGCGCGCACGACGAGCTCGACCGGGAGCGGCGTGCACTCGATGCCGATCGTCACGTTCGGGTCGGGGGCGGACACGAAGTGGCTGGGCGCGACGTCCTTCGTGGCGCCGAACCAGTACGCCGAGAGGCCGTTGAGCACCTGGCCCTTGAAGGGAAGGGTGCCGAGCACGCGATCGAAGGCGCTGATGCGATCGGTCGTGACGAGCACGCGGGTGCCGTCGGGGCGCGAGTAGTTGTCGCGGACCTTGCCCTCGTACTTCTTGCCGAGGGGGCCGAGGTCGGTGTGATCGAGCGTGAGCGCGAGCCCACGGCGGAGCGTCTCGGTGTCGACGGGCATCGCTCAGGCCTCGGGCGGGGTCTCGGGGGGCGTGCCCGGGGCGGCGGCGTCCCCGTTCGGCGCCTGCTCGGCGCGCGCGATCTCGACGGCGACGTCCTTGTCGCCGAAGCGAGCGCCGGTGAGGCGCTGCACGGCTTCTTCCGCGCGCTCCTTGGGGACGGCCACGAACGTGTGGCGGTCGCGGATGCGGATGCGGCCGAGCTGCGCCTTGCCGAGGCCGGCGCGCTCCTCGAAGAGGCGCAGCAGGTCGACGACCTTCACGTTCTCGCGGCGGCCCACGCCGACGAAGAGGTTGGTCATGCCTTCTTCGGTGAAGCGCTCCTCCGCTCGCTCGCCCGTGCTTTCGCTCGGCGGCGCGGCCTCGCGGCGCCGACGCGGCGGCTCACCCTCGCGGGGCTCGCGGGGCTCGCGCGGCTCTCGTGCTTCGCGGGGCTCGCGCGGCTCGCGGCGCTCGCGGGGCGCCCGCTCTTCGCGCGGCTCTCGTGCTTCGCGGGGCGCACGCTCCTCCCGCGGCTCCCGTGCCTCGCGGGGCGCCCGCTCCTCGCGGGGCGCACGCTCCGCACGTTCCTCGCGCGGCGCGTCGGCGGCCGGGCTCTCGCTCGATGCCTCCGTCGCGCTCGGCTCGGCCTCACGCCGACGGCGCCGACGCGGCTCCGCCTCGCGCTCGGGCTCCGGCGGCGGCGCGACCGGCCGGGGCGCCTTCGCACGGCGCGCGGCGCTCGCCTCCTCGTCGACCTGCGCCTCGTCGCCCGCGCCGCCGAAGAAGGCGTGCACGAGCCCGGCGATCAGCACTTCGCGATCGTCGTGCGTGAGGATGCGGCGCGCGAGCGCGCGGTCGAGGGCGCTGGGATTCCCCTGGAAAGCGGCCTCGAGCATCTCCACGCGGTCGAGCTCGGCGCGCGTGCGCAGATCGCCCGCGCTCGGCAGGGTGCGCTCGACGGGGAAGATCTTGTACGAGAGGCGCAGGTAGTAGAGCGAGCCGAGGTCGGCGCCCGCGATGAGCGAGATCGCCGTGCCCGTGCGGCCCGCGCGGCCCGTGCGGCCCGTGCGGTGCACGTACTGCTCGAGCTCCTGCGGGAAGTCGAAGTTCACGACGTGCGTGAGGTGCGAGATGTCGATGCCGCGCGCCGCGACGTCGGTCGCCACGAGGAAGCGCAGCTTTCCTTCGCGCGTGCGCGCGAGCACCTGCTCGCGCTGACTCTGCGGCAGATCGCCGTTCAGCCAGTCCGCCGAGAAGCCCGCGCCCTGCAGCTCGGCCGCGACCTGCTCGGTCACGACCTTCGTGTTGCAGAAGATGATCGCGCTCTCGGGGTTCTCCGTCTCGAGGATGCGCACGAGGTCGCGCGCCTTGCCGAGCCCGGACACGAGATAGACGTAGTGGCTGATGCCCTGCGCGCCGACCTGATCGCTCGAGAGCGCGAGCTGCACCGGGTCGCGGAGCAGGCGGCTCGCGAGGCGCTGCACCGTGTCGTCGAGCGTCGCCGAGAAGAGCATCGTCTGCCGGTTCTTCGGCAGGTGCTCGACGATCGCGTTGAGCTCTTCGGCGAAGCCCATCGAGAGCATCTCGTCGGCCTCGTCGAGCACGAGGATGCGCAGCTGCTCGCCGTTCAGCGTGCCGCGGCGCAGGTGATCGAGGACGCGCCCCGGCGTGCCGCTGACGATCTGCGCGCCCTGCTCGAGCTCGCGGACCTGCTTCTCCATCGGCGCGCCGCCGTAGATGGCGCACGCCTTGATGCCGCGGTGGACGCCGATGCGCTCGATCTCGCGCGCGCTCTGGAGGGCGAGCTCGCGAGTGGGCGCGAGGACGAGGCCCTGCGGGCCGCCGTCGGGGCGAAGGCGCTTGTCGACGAGCGGCAGGCCGAAGGCGGCGGTCTTGCCGGTGCCGGTGCGGGCCTGGACGACGAGGTCCTTGCCCTCGGAGGCCGGCTCGTACGCGGCGAGCTGCACGGGAGTGGGCGTGGTCCAGCCGGCCTCGTCGATGGCGCGGCGCACCTCGGGCGTGAGCGGCAGGGCGTCGAAGGTGGCGTTCGGTGCGTGGAGATCGTCGGTCATGGAGTGCTCGGAGCCTCGGAATCGGTAGACGAAGGAGACGGAGCCGCGGCGGAAGCCGCCACGGCCTCGGAGGCGGTGGGCCAGAACACCTGGCGCACCACCGAAACGAACGCAGCGACCACGACCCAGACGACGAGCGCCCAGTACGCCAGCGAGAAGACGCGACGGCCCACGACGGACGGGTCGATGCCCCCGTTGCCGGTCTTTCGTGGGCGCTGCTCTTTCCCTCGCGAACGCCCGTCGTCCGCTACCTCGGTCACTACGGGGCGCTTGTGTAGACCCCTCCCGGCGGGTGGGTCAAGGCGGGGATGAGCGCGCGGGAGAAAGAGGTGCGTCTTCCCACGGCCGCCCAGGTCTGGTAACGAGGCTCTCCATGAACGACCAGTACGGCGCGGGTGGGGTGGGCAGCGGCGGCATGGGCGGAGGCGGGGGCGGAGGCTCGGTCCCGAGCGCGCTCGACATCGGCGACGTCTTCTCCACGACGTTCCGCGCGTTGGGCTCGGCGATCGCGCCGATTCTCGTCGCGGCGATCCTCGTGATCGTTCCGGCCTCGTTCGTCGGCTTCGTCGCGAACGTCGTCGTCTTCTACGCGACGCGCGATCTGATCACGACGGGGGGCAGCGATCCGATGCAGACGCTGGCCGCATCGCTCGTCGGCCTCGCCGCGACCCTCGTCATGCTGGTCGTCCTCATGTTCACGCAGGCGATCGGTCAGGGCAGCGTCGTCTACTCCGTCGTCGAGACGCTCTCGGGGCGCTCGCCCGGCGTCGGTCCGGCGCTCCGCACGGGGTTCTCGCGCGCGCTCTCCGTCGTCGCATTGAACCTCCTGCTCGGGATCGGCGCGTTCGGCTTGGTGATGGTCTTCATCGTTCCGGGCGCCGTGGCGATCGCCTTGATGTCGGATCAGCCGCTCATCGGGACGCTGCTCATGTTCGGCGGTACCCTCGCGATGGTCGTCGTCGCGGTGGTCGCCAGCATCTACCTGTTCGCCGCTTCGCCGGCCTGCGTCGTCGAGAAGCTCGGCCCGGTCGCCGCCATCCGGCGCTCCGTGGAGCTGACGGAGGGCAATCGGCTGACGATCTTCCTCATCATCCTCGCGGCGATCGTCGCGGCCGTCGTGCTCGCCTGCTGCATCATGGGGCCCATCCAGATGCTCGTGGCGGGAGGCGCCGCTGCCGCTTCCGGGGGCGACATCACGCAGCTCCAGAACCCGCTCTCGGCGCCGCAGATCATCGGGCAGATCGTGAGCATCCCGATGCAGATCCTCCAGTTCGCCGTGATGTCGACGCTGACGTCGGTCGTGTACGCGCGCCTGCGCGGCGTGCGCGACGGCGTCGACGCGCAGTCGATCGCGAGCGTCTTCGCCTGAAGGCGAGCGCGATGCGACGCGCTCTCGCCGCGCTCGTGCTCGGGTCGGCGCTCGTCCTCGGGGCGAGCGCGGCGCGAGCGCAGGCGCCGGACCCGAGCGCGCCCCCCGCGTCGAGCCCCGAGCGTGACGCGGTCACCCGCGTGCACGCGAGCGGCGGCTATCCCGACGACGTCTTCATCCTCGACGAGGAGCACGCGACGGACAGCGACGGGCTCGTCGACGACGGCCACGGCACGGGGCCGCACGGCCGCATCGGCCTGCACGGCGACCGCGATGGCGGCGAGCCCGACCAGGGGATCGATCTGCCGATGCCGGACTTCTTGCGCGATCTGCTCGAGGCGCTGGGCCGCATCCTCGGCACCGCGGCGCGACCGATCGGCTACGTGCTCTTCGGTCTCGGCATCGCGCTGGTCGTCGCGCTCGTGGTGTTCCTGATCGTGCGCATGCGGCTGCCGAAGCCGGAGATCACGCTGCCGCGTCGCAAGGACGCCGGCGCGGTCGGCGCGCCCGCGCTCGATCCGCTCCTCGAGGGGGATGGGACGAGCCCCGAGGACCACGCGGCGCAAGGGCGATTCCGCGAGGCGATCCATGCGCTGTTTCTGCGCGCGCTGCGCGAGGCGACGGCGAGGGCCGACGTGGACCGCCGAGGGCGCACGGCGCGTGAGGTCGTGGCGCTCGTGGCGCGCGCGCACGGGGAGCTGCCGCCGCTCGGAGAGCTGCTCGGGCTCACCGAGCTCGTCTGGTTCGGCGGAAGGGCCGCGACCGAGGCGCAGTACCTCGAAGCGCGAGGGCTCGCCGCCGCCGTGAGCGATCACGCGCGCCGCTTCGGTGCGGCCCTGCCGCTCGGAGCGCCGGCGTGAGCGCCGGACCGAACGAACGGCTGCGCACCGAGAACGTCGAAGGGGCGGCGTTCACGGAGCGCACGCGCGCCGTCGTCGTCGCGCTCGCCACCGCGTCGCTGATCGCGACGATGGTCGTGCTCGTGTTCGGTCGCTCGCTCGCGCCGCCGCCCGCCCAGCCACGGGACTCCTATGGGCGCGGGCCGCTGGGGCACCGCGCCTGGGTCGAGACGATGCAGGCGCTCGGCGTGCACGTGGTGCGCTGGACGCAGCCCGACTACGGCAGCGTCTCGGCGCCGCTCTTCCTGATCGAGCCGGACGCGGCCTCGATCGAGACGCCCGATGGCCGCGTCGTCTCGATCGCCGATCTCTGCCGCGAGCGCGCGGCCGCGGGGCGGCTCACCGTGATCGTGCTGCCGAAGTGGAAGATCGGCGCGCTCGGCAACGTCACGCCCGAGCAGCCCTGGCGCCTCGAAGAGCTGCTCGCCGGCACCCCCTTCGAGTCGGTGCAGATGGTCTGGCAGCCGCAGGTGACCTCCGATCGGACCGTGGTCGCGACCACGTCACCGCGGCTCGGCGCGCGCACGCTCGAGCTGCCCTGGCCGCAGGCGGTCGCCGGGGCGACGCCGATCGTCACCGGCCCCACCGGGAGCTTCGTCGTCGCTTCGCCCGACGAGCGCACGTTCCTCGTCTCCGATCCGGACCTCCTCCACAACTTCGACGTGCAGCGCGGCGATCACGCGGCGCTCTCCTACGACTTCGTGACGATGCTCCTGCACGCCGACACGGTCGTGGTGGACGAGGTCTTCCACGAGCACGTCGAGACGCGCTCGCTCGCGCAGCTCTTCGCGCGCTTTCCCGGCGTGCTCGCGCTCGTGCACGGCGCGCTCGTCGTGCTCGTGGTGCTGCTCTACGGCCGCCGTCGCTTCGGGCCCCCGCGCGTGGAGCCGACGGCCTACGGGCGCGGGCCGCGCGAGATCATCGAGGTGGCCGCGGGCGTGCTCGCGGCGGGCCAGTCGATCGACCGCCTCGCGCCACGCTACGTCGAGCAGGTGATCCTCGACGCGCACCGCCGCCTCGGGCTCACCGAAGGCAAGACGCTGCAGCAGAAGGCCGCGGCGCTCGATGCGCTGCTCGCGCGGCGCGGCCTTCCGCCCGACGCCGTGCGCCTGCTGGAGACGAGCCACCGCGCGACGCGCGACACCGCGCTCTCGATGGCGACCCGCGCCTCCCGCCTGCGCGAGGCCCTGCTGGGCGCGCCCCACGTGCCCGCGGCCGCCGAGCGTCGCGCCGCGGCGCCGCCCCCCGCTTCCCCACCCGTTGCTGCCCCGCCGAGCGCCCCAGCCGAGAGCGAGAACCGACCATGACCCCCGACGTCGTCCTCCGAGCCCTGCAAGCCACCCGCACCGAGGTCGCGCGCGTCGTCTACGGCGCCGACGACCACGTCCGGCTCGCCTTCATCGCCATCATGGTGCGCGGGCACCTCTTGCTCGAGGGCGTGCCCGGCACCGGCAAGACGCTCTTCGCGCAGACGCTGAGCCGCGCGCTCGGGCTTCCGATGCGGCGCCTGCAGTGCACGCCGGATCTGATGCCCGGCGACGTGCTCGGCGCGAACGTCTTCGACTTCAAGACCCAGTCGTTCACGCTCACCCGCGGGCCGGTGTTCACGGATCTGCTGCTCGCCGACGAGATCAACCGCACGCCGCCCAAGACGCAGTCGGCGCTGCTCGAGGCCATGCAGGAGCGCTCCGTCACGATCGACGGCACCACGCACAAGCTCTCGGGGCGCTTCACCGTGCTCGCGACGCAGAACCCGATCGAGCAGGAGGGCACCTACCCGCTGCCGGAGGCGCAGCTCGATCGCTTCCTGTTCAAGCTGAACGTGGGCTATCCGAGCGCTGACCAGGAGCTGCAGGCCGTGATGATGCACTCGGGCAGCTCCACGATGCCCTCGCTCGACGCGATCGGGATCCAGCCCGTGCTCGACGCGACGCAGGTCGACGCGCTCCGCGACGCGCCGAAGACCGTGCACTTCGAGCCGCGCCTCGGCGAGTACGCGGTCGGGCTCGCACGCGCGACACGCCAGCATCCCTCGCTCGCCGTCGGCATCTCACCGCGCGCCGCCACGATGCTCGCGGCCGCCGCGCGCGCGGCGGCGCTCTGCGGGGGCCGCGACTTCGCCGTGCCCGACGACGTGAAGTCGCTCTTCGTCTCGCTCGCGCACCATCGCGTCGTGCTCACGCCCTCGGCCGAGATGGAGGGCCTGCGCACGATGACGGTGCTCGAGGAGATCCTCGCGCAGGTCGCTCCTCCCCGCTGAGCCGACGAACGACGCCGAACGCCCACGATGGTCCCCACGCCCCGATTGCTCGCGCTCGTGCTGCTCACCTTGCCGGTGGCGTTCGCGCCGCTCGCCTGGGAGCCGGCGTGGGTGCTCGTCGTCGGCCTCTGGGTGCTGTTGCTCGCGGCGGTGGCGGTCGACCTCGCGGTCCTCTCGCGCGTCGCGCTCCGCGCCCGGATCGCGCGGCCGCACTCGGTGGGCGTGGGGACGAGCTTCCGCGCCGCGGCCACGATCGACCTCGGCCTGCCGATGGGGCTCGAGGCGAGCGTTCGATCCGAGACGGCGCTCCCGATCGAGTCGGAGGAGGGAGTGCGGCGCATTCGCCTCGCGCGCGGCGACAACGAGGTACCGATCGCGCTCTTCGCGGACCGGCGCGGGCGCGGCGCGCTGCGCGCGCTCTGGCTCCAGCTCTTCGGCACCCTCGGCCTCGTGGCGAGGATCACGCGGATCGAAGAGGGCGCCGGCCCGATCGCGGTGGTGCCCGACGTGGCGCGCGTCGACCGCGAGGCGATGGAGGTGCTCGGCTCGGAGGCGATGCTCTCGGGCATGAAGCGCGAGCGCTGGGCCGGCGATGGCGGTGAGTTCGAGTCGCTCTCGGCCTACTCGCTCGGCATGGACACCCGCGCCGTCGACTGGAAGGCCTCGGCGCGGCACATGGCGCTGCGCGTGCGGCGTTACCGGCTCGAGCGGAGGCAGCGCATCGTGCTCTGCCTCGATCTCGGCCGCGAGATGCGCGATCCGATCGCCGGCCTCGAGCGCCTCGATCACGGGGTGCACACGGCGCTCGTGCTCGCGAAGACGGCGCTCGGCGCGGGCGACCTCGTGGGCCTGCATGCCTACGGCAGCGAGCCGCGCTCGTGGGCCCCGCCGCGCGGCGGGCCGGCGCAGTTCGCGCGCCTCCGGAGCGCGTGCGCGCAGCTCTCGACCGAGGCCGAAGAGACGAACCACGTGCTCGGGCTCCACGACCTGCTCCGGCGGAACACGCGCCGCTCGATGATCGTGGTCTTCACCGAGTTCACCGACGCGACGACCGCCGAGCTGATGCTCGATACGATCGGGCAGCTGGCGCGTCGCCACCTGATCGTGTTCGTGGCGCTCGATGATCCGGCGCTGGAGGAGCCACTCCAGCACGCCCCGGAGAGCGGGCGCGCGCTCGCGGCGGCGGTCGTCGCTTCTTCGCTCGCGAACCGGCGCCACGTGGTGCTGGCGCGCCTCGCACGCATGGGGGTGCACGTCGTCCATTCGCGCCCGGGCGCGATCGCCGGCGCGCTCGTGGAGCGCTACGTGCGCATCAAGAGCCGCGGCCTCATCGGCTGAGCGCGGTAGCGCGCGCCATCGCCCGGGCGCGCGCCATCGCCCGGGGCGCTCGCGACAGCCACGGCTGGGGCGAGCGCGCACGCTCTCCGACCGGATCCGCGACGGAAGGGCTGGCACGCCCATCGCTATGCCCTCGGGCGCGGGCACTGGGCCCGCGGAGGAAGGATTCAATCATGGGCTCCCACGTGCTCTCGCCGCGCATCGCGCGCGCATTCGTCTTCGTCTCGCTCGGCATCGCGTCGCTCGTCGCGCCGGTCGGCTGCGGCAGCCGCCATCAGGATCGCAGCCCCGGCGAGGCGATCGATCACGCCGCCGACGACGTGAGCGAGTCGGTCGACGAGGCCGGCGAAGAGATCGACGAGAGCGTGCACGGCGACTGAGCCTGCGCACGGGACCGAGCTCCGGAGCCTCGCGTCGCCTCGTCGGTGAGTCGTGGGTGATCGGGGAGCCTCCGATCGCGTACGCTCTCGGCGTTGACCGAGCGAAGCTCACTCGTTCCCGGAGGTGTCGGGGCCGCCGATCGCGTCAGCGGGCCGCCCGCGCGCGCGGCCATGCCCGGCTCCCTCGAGCCGCGCTCGATGCGCTTCCGCCGGGAGCGCGAGGCCGAGTGGGCCGAGCTCGAGACGATCCTCGAGCGCGCGCTCCCACGGGGTCTCGGCGCCTTGCACGAGACCGAGCTCTCGCGCCTTCCGCTGCTCTATCGCTCCGCGGTCTCGAGCCTGTCGGTCGCCCGCAAGACGGCGATGGATCGCGCGCTCGTCGCCTACCTCGAGTCGCTCGCGTCGCGCGCCTACCTCGCGGTCTACACGTCGCGCAACGAGGAGCGCTTCGCGCTCGTGCGCCTCTTCGCGCAGGGCTTTCCGCGCGCCGTGCGCTCGATGCTGCCGGAGCTCGCGCTCTCGGTCGGCGTCTTCGTGCTCGGCATCCTCGTGAGCTATGGCCTCGTCCGCTGGGACGACCCCGAGTGGTACTTCGCGTTCGTCGACCCCGGGCTCGCGGGGGATCGCACACCGGGCGCCAGCACCGAGTACCTGCGCTCCGTGCTCTACGACGACGGCACGCAGGGCGCCGGCACGGGCGTGCTCGCCGTGTTCGCGAGCGCGCTCTTCTATCACAACGCCGGGATCGGCCTGACCGCGTTCGCGCTGGGCTTCGCCGCGGGCGTGCCCACCGCGCTCCTCGTTTTCCAGAACGGCCTGATGCTCGGCGCGTTCCTCGCGCTCTACGACCAGCACGGGCTCTTGATCCCGCTGCTCGGCTGGCTCCTTCCGCACGGCGTGCCCGAGATCGGCGCGATCCTGCTCTGCGGTGCCGGGGGCCTGGCGATGGGGCGCGCGATGCTGACGCCGGGCGAGCGCACGGTGCGGCGCGCGCTCACCGACGCGGGCCGTCGCGGCGCCGTGGTCGCCGCCGGCTCCGTTGCGCTCTTCCTCGTCGCGGGCGCGGTGGAAGGCATCTTCCGGCAGTCGGTCACGAGCGACTGGCTGCGCTTCGCGATGGCTGCGTTCAACGCGTCGTGGCTGAGCGTGTGGCTCGTGCTCGGGAGCGCCGACCTGGGCGCCTTCACGCGCGGCCTGCGTGCGCTCGCGCCGTCGAGGCCGCGATGATCGAGGACCGCGACGGTGAGCGCTTCGTACGCCTGGTGACCCCCGAGGGGGCCGAGCTCTCGTTCCCGCTCGCGACCGTCGGGGAGCGTGCGGTCGCGTTCAGCGCCGACATGGCCCTCGTGACGATCACGTTCGTGCTCTTCCTGCTCGTCGCGATCGCGACGGCGGTGTTCACGTCGAGCGCGGTCGTGCTGGCGCTCGGCCTGCTCGGTCTGTTCGCGATCAAGCAGGGCTACTTCCTGTTCTTCGAGACGCTGCTCCAGGGCTCCACGCCCGGAAAGCGCTTCCTGCGCTTGCGCGTCGTGAGCCGTGACGGTGCGCGCCTCAGCCTCGAGAGCATCATCGCGCGCAACGTGCTCCGCGACCTCGAGCTCTTCCTGCCGACCGTGTACGCGTCGGCGCCCGAGCAGTTGCTCGGCCCGATTCCCTGGTACTTGCGGCTGCCGGCGGCGCTCTGGGTGCTCGTGCTGGTGGCGCTCCCGTTCCTGACGCGCGAGCGCATGCGCGCAGGCGATCTCGTCGCCGGCACGATCGTGGTGCGCGCGCCGAAGGCCGAGCTGCGCCGCGACGAGGCGGCGGGCCACCGCGGCGTCTCGCGCTTCACGAAGGAGCAGCTCGCGATCTACGGCGAGCACGAGCTCGAGACGCTCGCGGATCTGCTCCGCAAGATGGAGGCCGACAAAGCGACCGACGAGGATCTGCGCGTCGTCGCCGCGACGATCGCCAAGCGCATCCGCTACGAGGGGCGGGACGCGACCAGCCAGCCGGCCGCGTTCCTGCGCGCGTTCTACGCCGAGCAGCGCACCGAGCTCGAGCGCGAGCTGGTGCTCGGGCGCCGCATCGCCGACAAGACCACACGCAAGGCCCCGCCCCGCGTCTGAACGGGCGCGGGCGCGTGGTAGGCTGCTCGGGTGAGCACGGCACGTCGGCTCGCCTCGCGAGAGGATCTCTTCGCCCGCGGCGAGGCGCGCGTCGAGGTCATCGGCGGCGCCGTCGTCGAGAAGGCGGCGCCGAGCTACGACCACTCCGACGCGCAAGCCAGCGCGACGACGTTCTTACGCTCTCGCTTTCACGGTGGCGGAGGCGGCGGCGGCGACGCGCCGGGCGGCTGGTGGATCGTCACCGAGTGCGAGATCGAGCTCGGGCCGCACGAGATCTACCGCCCCGATCTCGTGGGGTGGCGTCGCGACCGGGTCCCCCAGCGCCCAGAGGGCCGCTGCATCACGACGCGCCCCGACTGGGTCTGCGAGATCCTGTCGGCCTCGAATGCGCGCACGGACCTCGTCGACAAGCTCCGCGTCTACCAGCGGGCCCAGATTCCCCACTACTGGATCGTCGACCCGGTCGAGCGCGTGCTCTCGGTCTACCGGAACACGGGGCATGCCTTCGAGGTGGCGCTCACCGCCACCCGTGGCGAGACCGTCCACGCCGAGCCCTTCCACCAGGTGCCGTTTCCGGTGGGGCTCCTCTTCGGCGACGACGCCTGAACGCCCCGGCGCGCCGCGCGGCGAGCCTTGACGCTGTCTCGACGCGGCCCGTACCATCGGCGCCGATGCTTGGTGCGGCAGGATGGCTCGTCTCGGAGTGCCCGTTCGGGCGCGTGCGGTACGCGATGATGGGCACGTCGGGGCACGGAAGGACGTCGCGATGAGCCTGCTTCGTGCGGAGGGCCCCCGCCTCGTCGCCCTCGCGCTGTGTCTGCTCGCCCTGATGACGGTGCCCGGGCGCGCCCGCGCCGACGAGGACGCCGATCAAGCGCTCGATCTCATGGACGAGCCGACCTCGTTCACCGACGTCATCGACGCCTTCGACGACGACGACCTCTTCGATCTGAACCTGAGCGTCGGCTACGAGCGCACCTGGGAGCTCGGCCGCATCCAGCGCCAGGATCCGACGCCGGGCGATGCGCGGATGAGCGACCACTGGAACGACGTCGCGAACTACGAGCGCGGCATCAACCAGCTCAACTTCCGCCTCGACGTGGGCATCTTCCGCGACCTGGCGGCGTACGCGCGGCTGCCGCTCATCCTCTCGGACGATCGCTCGCTGAGCGGCGTGGGCGTGAACCCGAGCCAGTACACGACCGACCTCGTCGGCGGCTCCCTCTTCAACCCCACCTTCACCTCGCCCACGCGCTCGGGCGTCGACTACTTCGCGGCCGGCCTCGCCTGGTCCATCACCAACCAGTTCCGCGATCGCACCACGCCGACGTGGATGGTGATGCTCGAGGGCCAGTTCAACATCGGCACGCCGATGCGCGCCTGCGGCTCGTCGCCCGGCTCGGCCGTGGTCTGCGGCAACATGGCGTCGAACCCGGACCGCAGCACGGACCCCGGCGTCGGGCGCGGCTACAATTTCCTGCGCCTCGAGACGCGCTCGAGCTACCGCTACGAGTCGATCGAGCCCTACGCCGGCCTGGCGTTCCAGATCGGCTGGCCCGGGTACTCGAACAGCCAGTTCCTGCCGAGCGGCAACCTGCAGGGCTACATCGACCAGCAGCCGCCCATCCTCGGCCGCTTCACGCTCGGCACCGCGATCGTTCCGTGGGAGGACCGCGAGCACTACCAGCGCTTCAGCATCGACCTGCGCTTGGTCGGCGACTACGTCAGCGAGGGTCACGACTACTCGCCGCTCTTCGACGCGCTCGGATCGTCGCAGAACCCGTACCTCGCGAACGCGAACCTCGAGGGCGTCCCGAACATGGACAACCCGACGACGAACGGCCTCGCGAGCGTGCCGTTCTACGGCCTCACGGACGTGCAGTCGCACGGGCGCTTCGGTGGCACGTTCTCGCTCGAGATGCAGGCCGCGCGCTACATCCGCTTCGGCGCGAGCGTGGGCTTCCTGTACTCGCCGCCCTACGCGCTCACCATCTCCGACGCCTGCAACCCGAACGTCTCGCAGACGGCGGTGGGCGACACGCGCCTGATCGGCAGCTGCCGCGGCGGCATCATCAACCCCGCGCATCGGCCGGTCATCGATCTGCCGGGCGACCGCTTCCGCATCACGGGCTGGACCCAGGTCGACATCAACGTCTGGGTCACGGCGATGTTCTGAGGCAGCGGCCCGCCCACGGGCCGCACCTCCGCCCAGGGCCGCACCTCCGCCCAGGGCCGCACCTCCGCCCAGGGCCGCACCTCCGCCCAGGGCCGCACCTCCGCCCAGGGCCGCACCTCCGCACGCGGGTCCTCCGCCCGGGCACGGGCCGCACCTCCGCGCAGGCGGGGGCGGCGCGCGTCGTGCGCAACAATTGACCATTGCGGAGCGCTCGATTCCGTCGTCTAACCGGCCCGCGCCAGCGTGCGCGAGGGAGGGTAGGCGGATGGATCGACGGATCGCTGGATTCGTTCTGGGGCTCGTGTGTCTCGCGGGCGTGGCGAGCGGGTGCGGGCCCGCCGTTCACAACATCACGGTGCGCTCCGAGGCGAGCGTCGCCCCCGATCCGACGATGGCGACCATCGTCGTGATGCAACCTTCGTCGCGCTACGGCTCCGTCAGCATCCTCGATCAGAACGGCGACCTCGTCGGCATGGTCAGCGATCGCTCCTCGACCCTCGTGCGCGTGCCCGCGGGCGCCTTCCGGCTCTATGCGCTCGTGGAGCGCGAGGCGGGGTGGGGCGATCGCCTCGAGGGGACCGTGGAGGCGGGGCACATCTACTACGCGACGATCAGCATGCGCTGGGGCGGCATCAACTTCCTCGCGCTCACCCCGCACAGCCGTGACGACCGCTGGTCGCACCTCACCGAGTACCTCGAGAACGCGCCCATGGTGCAGATGGATCCGGCGCGGGTGGACCTCGCGGTGCAGGAGCTCGGGGACACCGCGCCGCTCATCGCGCGGATGGACGACCGCGCCGACGGCCTCGACGCCGAGCACCACGAAGAGCACGTGCTCGCGCCCGCCGACGGGCAGTAGCCCGCCGCACCACCGGAGTCGGGAGCCCGCGCGCGCAGGGGGAACGACGGGGGCAGGCGCGTGAGCGCCGAGGCGTGGGAGCCGCGCGTTTGTGCTAACACGCGGCTCCCATGCGCTTCTCCCAGGCCTTCATCCCCACGCTCAAGGAAGCCCCCAAGGACGCGACCACGGCCTCGCACGTCCTGCTCCTGCGCGGCGGCTACGTCCGCATGATCGGCGCCGGCATCTACGAGATGCTCCCGCTCGGCCTGCGCGTGCTGCACAAGATCGCGAACATCGTGCGCGAGGAGATGGATCGCGCGGGCGCCCAGGAGGTGCTGATGCCGGCGATCCTGCCGGCCGAGTACTTCCGCGAGACGGGTCGCTACGACCTCTACGGCGACGTCCTCCTGCGCCTGAAGGACCGCAAGGGCGGCGAGTACCACCTCGGCCCGACCCACGAAGAGATCATCACCGACATGGTGCGGCGGGACGTGAAGAGCTACCGCCAGCTGCCGATCAACCTCTACCAGGTACAGGCCAAGTACCGCGACGAGCCGCGGCCCCGCGCGGGCCTGCTCCGCTGCCGCGAGTTCACGATGAAGGATGCCTACTCCTTCGACGTGGACGAGGCAGGCGCGTTCAAGAGCTACGAGATCATGCGCGCGGCCTACCGCCGGATCTTCGAGCGGCTCGGCCTCGACTTCCGCATCGTGCAGGCCGACTCGGGCGCCATCGGCGGCAAGACGAGCGCCGAGTTCCAGGTGCTCGCGCAGTCGGGCGAGGACGCCATCGTCGCGTGCGGCCACTGCGAGTACGCCGCGAACGTCGAGGTCGCGACGACCGCCGAGCCCGCCAAGCACGAGGGCGAAGTGCCCGCGATGGAGCAGGTCGCGACGCCCAACAAGAAGACCATCGAGGAGGTCTCGGCCTTCCTCGGCGTCGCGCCGAGCACGACGATCAAGGCGCTCTTCTTCCGCGTCATCAAGAAGGACCAGCCCGTCTCGTACGCGCTCGTGTTCGTGCGCGGCGACCGCGAGGCCAACGAGGTCAAGGTCGTCAACGCGCTCGGGGCGCTCGAGGTCGTGATGGGCAGCGCCGAAGAGGCGACGCAGCTCGGCCTGAAGACGGGCTACATCGGGCCGCAGGCACTGAAGACGACCTCCCCGGTCGAGATCGTGGTCGATCGCGAGGTCGCGACGGGCGCCGGCTTCGTGGCCGGCGCGAACGAGTGGAAGCTCCACACGAAGAACGTCGTCCACGGGCGTGACTACCAGGCGCAGGTCGTCGACGTGCGGCAGGTCGGCGACGGCGATGCCTGCCCCAACTGCGGTGGCACGCTCAAGAGCTACCGCGGCATCGAGGGCGGCCACATCTTCGTGCTCGGCACGCACTACTCGGCGAAGATGAACGCCACGTTCCTCGACGAGACCGGCAAGGAGAAGCCCTTCGTGATGGGCTGCTACGGCATCGGCGTCTCGCGCCTCGTCGCGACCGCCATCGAGCAGCACCACGACGCGGACGGCATCCGCTGGCCGCTCTCGATCGCGCCCTACCACGTCGTCGTCGTCCCGGCGGGCAAGGAGCCCGAGCTCGTCGATGCGGCCAAGACGATCTACGACGGCCTGCGTGCCCGCGGCGTCGAGGCGCTGCTCGACGACCGCGACGAGCGCCCCGGCGTGAAGTTCAAGGACGCCGACCTCATCGGCATCCCGTACCGCATCGTGCTGGGCAAGAAGGGCCTCGCCGAGCAGAAGGCGGAGCTGAAGGCGCGCGGCGACAAGGAGCCGACGCTCGTCCCGCTGACCGACGTCGTCGCCGACGTGGTGAAGAAGATCGAGGCGGCAGGCGTTCGTCTCCACGGCTGACCCCGGAGCGAGGAGCGGACATGGCGAAGAAGGCCAAGCGGATCACCGACGCGGTGCAGAACGAGCCGCGAACGGACGTGTCGTGGCGGCACGGCCTCTTGTGGTCGGTCTTCGGCCTGCTCGTGATCGCGTCGATCTTCACCGTGCTGGTGCCCGAGCTCACCGACGACGGGGCCGAGGAAGAGGCGGAGGCGCGCGGCACGACCGAGGTCGTCACCGACACGCCGCCGGCCACGGCTGCGGCGCCCGCGCCGGCCCCGAGCGCGGCTCCCTGAAAGGGAGCCGGCGCGCCACACGCGGGCCGCCCCGATCCGAGCGAAATCGGCCCGGTCGTGCGCTTGCGCATGCACGAATCGACCTATTTCCGTGGGATCCGGTGAGGTGCCGCACTCGGAGGCATCGCTCGTGAGCCGCCACACGGGTCTCTCGGGAGCCGGCGTCTATGCTGGCCCTCGACGCGCGGATCGGGGGTTCTTCCGCAGCCGCGCGCATGGCCTGAACGCAAGGCCTCCACGCAAGGAAGCTCGAAGCTCATGTCTCTCTCGGACTCGATCCCGAACAACGTCGATCTCTCCTCGGACAAGAAGCTGCTCCGCGCGCTCGAGAAGTGGCAGCCCGACTTCATCAAGTGGTGGATGGAGATGGGCCCCGAGGGGTTCCAGAACGACCAGATCTACCTGCGCACGGCGATCAGCGTCGATCCCAAGGGCTGGGCGCACTACGAGTACGTGAAGATGCCCGAGTACCGCTGGGGCATCTTCCTGACGCCGCGCGAGGGCGAGCGCACGGTCGGCTTCGGCGACCAGGCGCAGCAGAAGGCGTGGGACGAGGTCCCGGGTGAGTTCCGTGGCCTGCTGCGCCGCATCATCGTCACGCAGGCCGACACCGAGCCGGCCTCGGTCGAGCAGCAGCGCCTGCTCGGCAAGACCGCGCCGTCGCTCTACGACATGCGCAACCTCTTCCAGGTGAACGTGGAAGAGGGCCGTCACCTCTGGGCGATGGTGCACCTGCTCCACCAGTACTTCGGGCGCGATGGCCGCGAGGAGGCCGAGGCGCTCCTCCAGCGCCGCAGCGGCAACCCCGACACCCCGCGCATCTTGCAGACGTTCAACGAGAAGACCGAGGACTGGCTCTCGTTCTTCTGCTTCACGATGTTCACGGACCGCGACGGCAAGTACCAGCTCGCGGCGCTCAGCGAGTCGGGCTTCGACCCGCTCGCGCGCGCGACGCAGTTCATGCTGACCGAAGAGAGCTTCCACCTCTTCACCGGCGAGACGGGCATCGAGCGCATCGCGCAGCGCTCCGCCGAGCTCACCAAGCAGGACCCGAACGGCGACGCCCGCAAGCAGGGCGGCATCGACCTCAAGACGATCCAGAAGTGGATCAACTTCTGGTTCTCGAGCGCGGTCGAGCTCTTCGGCGGCGAGATCTCGAGCAACGCGGCGGACTACTTCGCCACGGGCCTGAAGGGCCGCTTCCGCGAGCGCGAGAAGTACCAGGATCACATGGCGCTCGACGCGGCCTACACGATGCCCGTCGTCGAGAACGGCCGCATCGTCGAGAAGGCGGTGCCGCTCCGCAACGCGATGAACGAGGTGCTCCGCGACGAGTACATCGCCGACTGCGAGCGTGCCGTGCGCAAGTGGAACCACGTCATCAAGAAGGCGGGCGTCGAGCACGAGCTCTACATCCCGAGCCGCCGCTTCAACCGCCTGCACGGCATGTACGCCGGCCTGCACTGCGACCCGCAGGGCAACCTCCTCTCGGCCGGTGAGTGGGAGGCCAAGCGGGACAGCTGGCTCCCGACGCCCGAGGACCGCGCGTACGTGAAGTCGCTGATGGTCCCCTGCGTCGAGCGCGGCAAGATCGCGAACTGGATCGCGCCGCCGAAGCAGGGCATGGACGGAAAGCCCTTCGACTGGGAGTACGTGCGCTTCAGCTGATTCGCCTCGAGCGATGTCCATGAGAGGCCGGACGACTTCGCGAGAGCGTGGTCGCCCGGCCTTCGTGCTTCGCGGCGGCTCGGCGCGGGGCTGCCCCGCCGTCAGCGGGCCCACTCGAGCGGGATGTCGGGCGCCAGGAAGTAGCCGGTCTCGCTCGTCCGGAGCGCGTCGCTCAGCCCCATCTTGCGCAGCGTGGAGATCGCCACGCGCACGCGGTGAGCGCCGGCGTCGGCCCGCATCTTCTCGCCGGGCCAGCCGGCCTCCAGCAGGGCGTCCCACGAGAGGCCGCCCCCGCTCGCGGCGTCACGCTCGGTCGCGAGGCGCGCGAGCAAGAGGCGGAGCGGCTTGCGGCGCGAGAGGTCGACGCGCTCGCCGCCCGGCGGGCGGAACCACGAGGCATCGGGGCCGAGCCGCAGCACGCCGGCATCGGGTGGCACGGAGGGCGGCCCGCTTCCGCCGACGAGCGGCACGCGCGAGGCGAGCGCGACCAAGCCCGAGGCCGTGTCGGGGGGATCGGCGGCGATCATGGAGACCAGCGCGGCGTCCCGGGCGCGCGGCGCGATCGCGCGAGCGGCGTGGGACTCGTCGTCGGCCTCGGTCAGGCGCCCCGCCGAGCGCGCGAGGCGGCTCCGCGCGATGGCGAAGAGGAGCGCGAAGTCCGGATCGAGCGCGGCCGCGCCGCTGCGCGCTTCCGCGAGGCCCGCACGTGCTTCCCCGCGCTCGCCGGCCTCGGCGCGGGCGATCGCGCCGAGGCCCGCGTGCCACGGGAGCTCGGTCTCGAGCGCGGCCTCGCGCGCCGTGCGCAGCGCCTCGTCGTGCAGGCGCAGCGCGCCCGCGAGATCGCCGCGCAGCTGTGCGTGCACTGCGGCGAGGGCGAGGAACGCCGCGTGGCTGCGCGCGTGCGGCAGGCGCGCGAGCAGCGTGCGCCCCGCGAGCACGCGGCCGGCGAGCGCGTCGAGCGCCCCTTCGCGCAGGTCGAGAAACGCCAGGGCGCGCGTCGCGTCGAGCTCGACGAAGGGCAGATCGAGCGCGCGCGCGCGGGCGAGGGACTCCTCGTAGGCGAGGCGCGCGCCGATCGGATCGCGGCAGGCCTCGGCGACCGCGCCCTCGAGCCAGAGCGCACGCGTCGCGAGGTGCGGCTCGAGCGAGCCTCGGCCGAGCTCCTTCGCGCGCCCGATGGCCGCCGCGGCGCGCGAGGGCTCGCCCGCGTGGACGGCGCTCCGGGACGCAGCGAGCAGCACGCGGGCCTCGAGCGACGCGTCGCGCGCGTGGTGCGAGAGGACGAGGGCCTCGGAGAGGTCACGCTCGGCTGCCGCGCGCTCGCCTCTCGCCTCGGCGAGCTCGGCACGCAGCGTGAGCGCGCGGGCGATGAGGCGCGGATCGGCGCCCGAGCCCCGTGCCACCGAGAGACCGAGCTCGAGGTCGCGCACGAGCTCGGCGCTCGCGCCCTCGGCGATCAGCGAAGGGCCGACGGCACAGAGCGCGCGGAGCGCGCGATCCGCCGCCGCGCTGCTCACGGCGCCGCGCCCGAGGATCGCCCGGACGACCGCCAGGAGGTTCTCTCGCTCGCGAGAGAGGCGCGCCTGGGCCTGCGGCGAGCCGCGCTCCTCGGCGGCGCGGGCCTCGCGCTCGGCGAGCTCGACGTAGTAGCTCGCATGGCGCTCCTCGAGCCGTGCGCGTTGGTCGGGCGCGAGGTCGCGCTGCGCGAGATCGCGCACGCTCGAGAGCAGCGTGAGGCGAAGATCGGGGCTCGCACCGTCGTCGATCGCCGCGACGAGCGAGCGGGCGCGGAGCGACTGGAGCGCGTCGAGCACGCCCGTCGACGCCGGCGCGGGGATCACGGCCTCGGCCGCGTCGATCGTCATGCCGCCACGGAAGACCGTGAGCGCCGCGAGCACCTCCCGCGTGCCCGGCTCGAGCAGCTCGAGCGACCAGCCGAGGCTCGCCTCGAGCGTGGCGTGTCGGTCACTCATCGGCTCGCCCGCTCCGGCCCCTCCCGTCCGCGGGCTGCGCCCGCTCCCGTCCGAGACCTGCGGGGCGAGCCCTCCTTGCCGTTCACTCCCGCGGCCCGAGCGGCGCAGCACTTCCCAGCGGTTCTCGAGGCGGTAGAGCAGGGCGTCGGGGCCCATCACCGAGAGGCGCGGCGCGGCGAGCTCGATCGCGAGCGGGATTCCGTCCAGGCGCTCGGCGATGCGCGCGAGGGCCGCACGCTCGGCCTCGGTCGGCGTGAACTGCCCGCGATGGCGGGTGCCGAGCGCGGTGAGCAAGCGTGCGCCGTCTTCGCTCGAGAGCGGGCTGATCTCGACGAGCTGCTCGCCGAGCGCGCCGAGCCGCTCGCGCGAGACCACGACGATCGACAGCGCGGGCGCGTCGTCGAGCCACGCTCGCAGCCGCACGCTCTCCTCGACGAGCCGGTCGAAGGGATCGAGGACGAGCAAGGTGGGCCCCGCGGAGGCGAGCGCCTTGCCCACCCCGCCGCGCCCGGTGCGGCCCGCGCGCCCCAGGGACTGGGCGATCGCGTCGAGCATGGCCTCTCCCGTGCTCGCCTCCGAGAGGTCGACCACCACGGGGACCAGGGGCTCGCCGTCCCGGACGAGCGGGCGCCGCACGACGTCGCGCACCAGCGCGGTCTTGCCGACGCCGAAGGTCCCCGTGACCGTGACGAGGTGGGCGCCGCCCTCGATCGAGGCTCGCAGGAGCTCGGCCTCGCGCTCTCGGCCGACGAGGGCGTCGTCCGACGGCGGGGCTCTGTCACTCGTGGCGCGTCCCATGGCTCGCTCACTCTCGCACGTCCGATGGCCGTCGATCGAGACGCCGAACGGGCGGCCACGTCGTGGCGCGCCCGCTCGGCTCGGTCGGGTCCGCGACGTGGAACGCGGCCCGTCGTCGCGTGCATCGGGCGCGTCGAGCGCGCCCGACCGTGCTCACCCCATCATCGCCCCGATGCCCGCGATCACCGCGCCCGCCGCCGAGGCGACGCCGCCGCCGAGCAGTAGGCGCTGCGCCATCGTCGCCGTGCCCGCGAGCAGGTCGTCGCGCGACTTCGTCGAGAACACGAGCGAGGTCCAGTTCGGCGAGCCGATCGCGCCGTTGTCGAGCTTGCCGTTGACGTAGAGCTGCTCGGGCATCGTCACGCAGCGCTCGACGACCTCGAACTCCGCGTGATCCGGGATGACCGTGAGGCCGACGCGGATGCCCTGCGGGACGCTGAAGCCGCGGTCGCCGAACGTGAGGGGCTTGCCGGTGAACGCGCTCATCAGGCCGCGGCTCTGCTTCTTCTGGAACGTGGTCTTCTGGCCGAGGTCGCCGCCCTTGCTGCAGTCGACGCGGATCGCGCCGCTGCCGTCGTCGACGGCGAAGGGCGCCGCGATCTTCTCGTCGGTGACGCGGTGGGTCTGCATCTGGTCGCCGACCTTCCACGACGCCGTCACGGCGACCTCGTAGTAGAGGCACGGCGTGCCGGTCACGGGCGAGGTGGCGAGCTGCGGAGCGACGACGCGGCCCTGCGTGGAGATGCCGCCCTTGGGCGTGGCGATGGAGGCACCCTTGCTCGCCACGTCGCCGGTGGACGCGAAGGGCGTGTTGGCGATGCGCCCGGCGCGCAACTTCGAGAGGCCGCCACCCGCGAGCGCGAGAAGGCCGACGACGAGAACGATCATTCCGATGGCAACCATGATTGAATCTCCCTGAGCTCCTGCGAGCGACCTGCCCGCGACGAGAGAGATGTGGCCTTCGGGCCACCTCAAGGGTCGTCAAAGCACCTCAAACGCCGACGTGACGCAGGGCCCCTCGCGCGTAGGGCCCGCGGATCGAGCCTCGTCCGCTGCTTTCCCGCGCGGTGCCCGGTCGCCCGCGAAAAGCAGATCGGCATTTCCGGACCGCCGTACTACGGTGGCCCTCGCGTGCGCGTCGATCTCGAGAAAGCCCGAGAGGCCTCCCGGATGGCGCGTCTGCACGCCGGGCTCTTGATGGGCGGCGCCGCGCTCGCGGCGCTGGTCGCGGTCGTGGCGAGCGCGGGCCTTCTCGTGACGCTCCTCGGGCGGGGCACCGACGGTCTGATGTTCACCATCGCCGCGTCGCTCTGCCTCCTCGGCGGCGGCGTGTTCTTGCCGGGCGTGGTCGCGCTCGTCTTGGTCTATTTCATGGTGCAGCGCTTCCGCGACGCAGGCGCGATGGAGGCGCTCGTGGCCTCGTCGCCCGGGGGCGTGCTCGACGCGAGGCTCCTCGTCGGGCACCTCGGCGAGCGACGCGCGGAGGAGACGAAAGCCGTGGCGACCGAGCGCGCGATTCTCCTCGCCGAGGGCAGCGCGCCGACGCGCCTGCCGACGTCCACGCCCACCCCCGTGCCCGCGCCGTTCTCGGCGCCGCCCTCGTCCGGCGCGGCGACGCCGGTGCTCGTGCCGCCCGCGGCCGCGGCGTACGCCCCGCGCGTGTCGGTCGCGCTCGGGGTCCCGCCCAAGCCGCTGCCGGCCGCGCCCACGCCGCTGCCGAGCACGCGCACCCCCGGAGGCAGCGTGCGCCCGCCGAGCGCGTCTCCGTACCCGGCCGCTCCGTACCCGTCCGCGTCGCCCGCGAGCACGCCGGCGCGCGTCGCGGTCGAGGATCTCACCGGACGCACGCTCAAGGGCACCTGGGAGATCGAGCGGAGGCTCGCGAGCGGCGGCATGGGCACCGTGTACGTGACGCGGCACGCGCGGACGGGGCGCCGCTACGCGCTCAAGACGCTGCTTCCCGACGAGCAGCTCTCGCCGAACGCGATCGGCCGCTTCGAGCGAGAGGCGCGCGCTGCGACCGCGATCGGCCACCTCGGCATCGCCGCCGTGCACGACTTCGACACGACGCCCGAGGGCGCGCACTACCTCGTGATGGATCTGCTCGTCGGCGAGTCGCTCGAGACGCGCCTGGCGCGCGTCGGCCGGCTACCCTGGCCCGAGGCGCGCCGCGTGATCCTCGAGGTCGCCGACGCGCTCGCGGCGGCCCACCGCGCTGGCGTGCTGCACCGCGACGTGAAGCCGTCGAACGTGTTCATGGCGGTGCGCGAGGGCGCGCCCGAGCGCGCGATGCTCCTCGACTTCGGGCTCGCCAAGCCCATCGAGCCCAACCGCCAGCACTTCGTCACGCGCACGGGGGCCATCGTGGGGACGGCGCACTACATGGCGCCCGAGCAGGCGCGCGGGCTCGCGGTGGACGTGCGCACGGACGTCTACGGGCTCGGCGCGCTGCTCTACGAGATGATCGCGGGCGTGCCACCCTTCCTCGGCTCGACGCCCTTCGCCGTCATGCAGATGCTGCTCACCGAGGACGCGCCGCCGCCGAGCACGCTCACCGCGGCGCTCCCGGCCGGCGTCGACGCCGTGGTGCTCCGGGCGCTCGCCAAGGAGCCGGCGGACCGCTTCCAGGACGTGGACGCGCTGAAGAGCGCCATCGACGCCGTCGCCTGAGCGCAGCGGCGCTGCGCAGAGGCCTCGTGGTCTCGCGCACCGCGCCCGTCGTGACGCGCTACGCTCGCGGCACCCATGCAACGGCTCGCCGCTCTCTCCAAGGGCTTCCGCACCGCCTACCTCGACTACGACGCCATCACCGCACAGCTGCGCGCCTGGGCCGAGGCCTTTCCCTCGATCGCGCACCTCTCGTCGATCGGTCGCACGCCCGAGGGGCGCGAGATCTGGATGCTCACCGTCGGCACCGAGCCGGAGCGCGCGCGGCCGGCGATCTGGGTCGATGGCAACATGCACGCGAGCGAGGTCGCGGGATCTTCGGTCGCGCTCGCGATCGCCGAGGACGCCCTCGCCGTGCACCTCGAGGGCACGCTGCCCTTCGCGATGGCGCCGCAGCTGCGCCGGATCGTGAAGGAGTCGCTCTTCTACGTGGTCCCACGCATCTCGCCCGACGGCGCGGAGGCGATCCTGAAGACGGGGCGCTACGTGCGCTCGGTGCCGCGCGACGCTCGCATGCACGGCGGCGCGGCGCGCTGGATCGCCGGCGACGTGGACGGCGACGGCCTCGCGCTCTCGATGCGCAAGGAGGACCCGACGGGCGACTACGTCGCGTGCCCCGAAGCGCCGCAGGTGATGGTGCCGCGCACGATCGACGATCCGCCGCCCTACTATCGCCTCTATCCCGAGGGCCACATCGAGAGCTTCGATGGCGAGAACGTTCCCTCGCCGGGCTATCTCGCGGACAACTACCCCGACCTGAATCGCAACTTCCCGTTTCACTGGCACACCGCGTCCACGCAGCCGGGCGCGGGCGACTACCCGGGCAGCGAGCCCGAGGCGCGCGCGATCCTGGAAGCCGCGATGGCGCGCCCGCACGTGTTCGTGTGGCTGAACCTGCACACGTTCGGCGGCTGCTTCATCCGCCCGCCCGGCGACACGCCGGACGAGAAGATGAGCCCCTTCGATCTCGGCGTGTACAAGCAGGTCGGCGAGTGGGCCGAGCGCATCACCGGCTATCCGATGGTGAGCGGGCACGACGAGTTCCTCTACGAGCCGGGAAAGCCTCTCTACGGCGCGCTGTCGGAGTGGGCCTACGAGCACCGCGGCGCGCTCTCGTACGTGTGCGAGCTCTGGGATCTGTTCCCGCGCATCGGCATGAAGACGCCGAAGAAGTTCGTGGAGCGCTACACGGCGATGCGTCGCGAGGACTACGTGTCGCTCGCGCGCTGGGACGAGCAGCACAATCGCGGGCGCCTCTTCGTGCCGTGGAAGCGGGTGATGCATCCGCAGCTCGGCGACGTGGAGGTCGGCGGGCTCGACCGCCGCATCGGCATCACGAACCCGCCCGAGAGCGAGCTCGCGATCGTGTGCGAGGCGCAGTCGCACCTGATGATGCGCGTCGCCGCGCTCGTGCCGCGCCTGACGATCTCGCGCGTCGAGGTGGCACCCTTGCGCGAGGACGTGACGGCGGTGACGGTGACGATCGAGAACCAGGGCTACCTGCCGACGTACGGCATGCGCGGACGCAAGAGCGAGCCGGTGAACGAGCCGCTCTCGGCACGCGTGCGCGCCGAGGGCTGCGTGCTCGAGGAGCCGGGCAAGGCGTGCGTACCGATCGGGCACCTCGAGGGCTGGGGTCGCGGGCTCGGCGCCTTCGAGCAGGGGATCTTCTACGCGATGAGCCCGGGCAGCGACGCCACGCGCACGCTGCGCTGGGTGGTGCGCGGGAAGGGCTCCCTCGAGCTCGAGGTGGGGAGCCGGCGCGTGGGATTCGCGTCGCGTCGCATCGGGATCGGCGGCGGTATCTGATGGAGGCGCTGGCGCGTGCGGACGTGCGCGACGGCGACGAGACCTTCGAGGTCTCCTGGCTCGGCGCGCGGACGCCGACGCGCGTAGTCTCGTTCCTCGCGGGCCGTGGAGGGGATCCGAGCCGGCACTCGCCCCTCCTCACCGCGCTCGCGGCGCTCGGCTGCACCGTGGTGGCGCCGCACTTTCCGATGATGGCGTCGCCGCGCGTGGACGAGGAGATCCTGTCGACGCGCGCGCGGCGCGCGACCCTGGCGCTCGACGCGCTCGCCCCGCGGGGTGTGCCGGTGGTGGGCATGGGCCACTCGCTCGGCGCGGCCACGCAGCTCGCGCTCGCCGGAGCGCGGCCCTGGCTGCGGAAAGAGGCGCCGCTCGAAGTGCCGGTCGACCCACGGATCACGCGGCTCGTGCTCTTCGCGCCCGCGACGAGCTTCCTGCTCGTGCCGGGCGCGCTCGATGCCGTGCGGGCGCCCGTGACGGTGTGGGCCGGGAGCGAGGATGCGCTCGCGCCGCCGGAGTCGATCGAGCGCCTCGCGGCGGCCCTCGCCGGGACGCGCACCGACGTGCGGATCGCCGAGGGGGCCGATCACTTCTCGTTCATGCACGTGCGCCCGCCGCAGACGCCCGAGACGCTGCCCGACCGTGACGCGTTCCTCGCGCAGCTCGTCGACGACGTCGCGCGCATCGTGCTGCGCTGACGGCCTCGCCGCGTGGCTCACGCGCGCCGTCGCTGCACGCGGATCCGGCGTGGCTCCTCCGCGTGGATCGTGCCCACGACGGCCGCGGCGGGCGTTCCGCGTTCCGCGAGCCCGCGCAGGAGCGCCGGCACGCGCTCTTCGGCGATCGCGATGAGGAGCCCGCCCGAGGTCTGGGCGTCGGCGAGCAGCAAGCGCTCGTCCTTCGAGACGTCGTCGTCGAAGCTCACGTGCTCGCCGAGGAAGCGCAGGTTCGCGTGCGTCCCGCCAGGCGCGATCCCTCGCGCGACGTAGGCCCGCGCCGCGGCGAGCACCGGGACCTCGCTCGCCCAGATCGTGGCGCCCACGCCGCTCGCCGCCACCACGTTGCGCAAGTGCCCGAGCAAGCCGAAGCCCGTCACGTCGGTCGCCGCGCTCGCGCCTGCCTCGCGCATCGCGTCCGCGGCATCGCGGTTGAGCGTCTTCATCAGCGCGATGGCCTCGCCGATCGCGCCGAGGTCGTCCTCGTCCCGCTTGGCCGCGGTGGTGACGATGCCCAGGCCGATCGGCTTGGTGAGCACGAGCGCGTCGCCAGGGCGGGCGGTCGCGTTGGTGAGCACGCGCTGCGGGTCGATCGTGCCCGTCACGGCGAGGCCGTAGATCGGCTCGTCGGTCTGGATCGTGTGGCCGCCGACGATGTCGATCCCCGCCTCGTGCGCCTTGTCGGCGCCGCCGAGCAGGATCCGGCCGAGCACGTCGAGATCCAGGCTCTCGGAGGGAAAGCCGACGAGGTTCAGCGCCGAGAGCGGCGTGCCGCCCATCGCATACACGTCGCTGAGCGCGTTCGCCGCGGCGATGGCGCCGAAGTCGTAGGGGTCGTCGACGATCGGCGTGAAGAAGTCGGTGGTGCTCACGAGGGCGAGGGTGTCGGTGACCCGCACCACGGCGGCGTCGTCGGCCGTGGCCGAGCCCACGAGCACGCGCGGATCGCGTACGGCGGGCAGGCGCGCGAGCAGCGGGAGCAGCGTTCCCGGGGGTTGCTTCGCGGCGCATCCGGCGCGCTTGGCGAGCCGAGTCAGGCGGACGGCATCGGTCATGGGACGCGATGCTACCGCGCGCGGCTCAGCGTGGCGGCGCCGTCGGGCTCCGGGCGATCCCCAGCGCCTCGCAGACGGACTGGCTCTCCGCGGCCGCGAGCCCGATCTCGCGCTCGAAGTCGTCGAGCGCGAGCCCGAGCAGAGGCGCGGCGCGGGTCACGTGCAGGTTCTCGAGCGACGCGCGATCCTGCGCGGGGTCGGTGTCGCACGCGTGCATCGACGCGAACATCGCGCGGTCGGCGATCTGCACCACGGCCGTCATCGCCGCCGTCCGCCCGCGTGGGCCGGTGACCTCGTGATGGTGGTCGTGCACGACCTGGACGATCACCTGCGGCAGCGACCAGCGCGCGCACGCCATCGCGCCGATCTCGGCGTGGGTCAGGCCGAAGACCGCGCGCTCGTGCCGGCTCAGCTCCTCGGGCGAGTGCCACTCGAGCTGATCGAGGCGCTCGAGCTCGGCGGGCGCCTCCTGGAACATGACGAACCGGCCGACGTCGTGGAGGAGCCCGGCCGCGTAGGCTTCCTCGGGAGCGAAGCTGGCATCGTGGGCGTGACGGGCGAGGCGCCGCGCGAGGGTCGCCACCTCGAGCGCGTGCTGCCAGAGAGCTCGCTCGCCACTCGACCGCGGGACGAACACGCGCGTCACCGCGGCGGAGAGCACGAGGCTGGCCGAGTTCCGAGCCCCGATCCGCAGGATGGCCGCACCGAGCGTGGTGATCGGGCTGCGCGGCGCGCTCGAGGCCGAGTTCGCCGCCGAGAGGGCCCGCGCGAGGAAGCTCGGCTCGCTCCCGATGAGGCGCTCGACGTCCTGGAAGTAGTGGGGGCCCGAGGGGTCGAGCGCCATGAGCTGCGCCACCACCGTCGGCAGGACCGGCAGCTCGTCGATCTTTCGCTCGAGCCGACGGCGGAGCGTGGCGGCGATCGGGAGCACCTGCTGGATCGTGGGCATGAGGGCAGCTCGTCCAGGAAATCGGACGGGCCTCCCGGCGAGTTGAGGTCCCCGGTACCGACCCGAGGTTTCTGGTCAGGCTCGGTGGGCTCCAGCGCCTTCGCGCTGGAGCTCGCGCGGCAGGAAACGGCGCCGACCCAGGACGGGTCGGCTCTTCAGCGTCGCGGCGCGGGCGAGTCGTCGAGCAGCGCCACGAGCGCGTAGGCGCCGAAGAGCGTACCGATGGGCGCGAAGACGAGGTTGAGGATGGCGAGGCCGAACCCCAGCGGGCGCGCCCACGGCCGGCGCAGCAAGAGGCCGGCGCCGGCGACGACGTTCGGGAGCGAGATCGCGATGACGACACCGCCGAGCGCGAGCGCGATGCCCCAGAACCCCGCGAACACGCCGATCTGCTGCTCCTCGACGAGGGCCGCGGTCCCCACGCCGCCGTAGAAGAGCAAGAGGCCGACGCCGAGCGCCAGACCGGCCAGGCCGTAGAGGAGAAACACCCAGCTCACGATGGTGGCGTGGACCCTCATGCCCGCCTCTACGGTCGGGCGCGCCGCGGCATTTCACACGCGCGCGATCAGAGGGCGCGCTCGAGGATCTCGCGGAGCTCGCCGGGCTCGAGCACGACGGGGTTCCCCTTCGTGCTGCTGGCGCGCTGACACTTCTCGACGAGGCCGCTCACGTCGGCGGGGCGCACGCCATGGGCGCGCAGGGGTGGGATGGCGAGATCGTTCGCGAGCGCGTCGACGAACGCGATCGCGTCCTCGGCGCGCGCCGTCTCACGGCCGGTGAGCAGGCGCCCGAGCTCGTCGAAGCGCGCCGCGAGCTCGCGGTTTCCCCGCGCGCGGACCGCACGCAGGTTCACCTCCAGCGCGCCCGGCAGGATCCGCGCGCAGATCGCGCCGTGCGGGGCCTCGAACGCGCCGCCGATCGGCCCCGCGAAGCCGTGCACCACGCCGAGCTTGGCGTTCGCCAGGCAGAGCCCGCCGAACAGGCTCGTCGTCGCGAGGTCCCGCCGCGCGGCGCGGTCGTTCCCGTCGGCGTACGCCGCGCGCAGGGAGCGCGCGCCACGGACGATGCCCTCGCGCGCGAGCCCGTCCGTGAACGGCGTCGCCGCGCAGGACAGGAACGGCTCGATGACTTGCGTGAGCGCGTCGAGACCCGTGGCCGCCGTCACGTCGGCGGGCATGCTCACGGTCAGCTCCGGATCCACGAGCGCGAGGCGCGGCAGCATGCGCTCGCTCCGCATGCTCACCTTCACGCGCGAGACGGGGTCGGCGAGCACGGCGTTCTTCGTGACCTCCGAGCCCGTGCCGGCCGTCGTGGGCACCGCGGCGAAAGGAAGACCGTCGCGCTCGAGCGCGCGCCCGCGGCCGACGACCTCGAGGTAGTCGAGCGGATCGCCCTCGTGGGTGACGAGCGCCGCGATGGCCTTGCCGAGATCGAGCGCCGAGCCGCCGCCGATCGCGACGACGGCCCGCACGGCGTGCGCGCGCGCGACCGCGACGGCTTGCCGCGCATGCTCCGTCGTCGGCTCGCCGCGCACGCGGAAGGGAACGAGCTGCAGGCCCTCTTTCTCGAGCGATGCGCGGGGCGCCTCGGCGCGATCCGCGCGCCCCGTGACGAGCAGCACGGCCGCCTCGCCCCGGCCGATCAGCCCGCGCATGTGGGTGCCGAGCGCGGCGCTCGCGCCGTCCCCGAAGACGATCCGCGTCGCCGTGGCGATCTCGAAGCCGCTCACCTCAGCCGCCGCTGCGCCATCCGCCCGCGCCCTCGGGCTCGACCGCTGCGTACTTCGTGCTCGCGCGCGGCACCGCCATCATCGGCTCCACCGCGTCGCGCCAGGCCGCGTAGTGGGCGGTCTGCTTGTGGGCCGCGGGCGCGCTGTCGTCGCGGTAGACCTCGACGAGCACGAACTTCCGCCCATCGCTCGCGTCGCGGATCACGTCGAAGCGGAGCACGCCTGGCTCCGTCAGGCTCGCGCGCGCGTTCTTGCGCGTGGCCTCGACGAAGGCGTCTTCGGTTCCGGGCTTCACCTGTACGTGCACGTGGACGATCAGCATCGCGCGAGGATGCCACGACCGCACCCTCCCGCGCCGCACGGCGGGAGCCGATCCCGAGCCGCGCGCGCCGTCAGGCCCAGGCGCCGGCGGGCTGCGCCTTCACGCGACACTTGGCGAACGTGGTCCACTCGATCGTGCCGTCGGACGCGTACTGGATCTGCACGGCGCCGCCGATGCGCGCGAGGATGATCCCGGGCCAGTACTGGCCACGGTTCTTCCAGTTCGCTTCGACGGGGTCGCCGGGCTGGTAGTGCGCGGGGCGCAGCTGGCCGACGGGGATGTTGGCCACGTCGCCCTCCCAGTACGCGACGTGCGCGATGCCGCCGGCATCGACGCTCACGACGACGGCCGGATAGAGGTTCGGATCGTTCAGCCAGGGAGCGAGGACGTCGGATCCGGGCGCGTACATGCGCCGAGCATCACGAAACGCGGGGCGGCGCGCAATGCCGCAGTCCGATCAGCGGGAGGCGCCAGCGCGGCGCAGCCGGACCGTGGGCTCGTCGTCGCGCGCACGCCTCGGGGCGGCGCCGGCGAGCAATCGATCCAAGCGCGCCAAGAGCTCGCCGGCCTCTTCGTCGAGCCCTTCGGCCGAGAGCGCCGAGCCGAGCGGGCCGGCGACGAACGTGCGGAGCAGCACGAGCTCGCTCGGGAAGGGCGCGCCGCTCGCTCGGAGCGCGGTGGCGACGAGCGTGCGGCCGGCCTCGACGGAGAGCACACCTTCCATCGCCTCTTCGAGCAACGCGCCCGTGACTCCGCGGACCTCCCCGCCGACGCGAGGGCGCACACCCGACTCGAACGGGGAGCGGGACCAGAGCTCACGGCGGCGGAGAGGATCGCGGAGGGACATGCCAGCGCTTTGAGCAGGCGCCGTGCCGGCGCGGGCCTCACGAAACCATGTGGGATCTGGTCGTGGTCGGTCGGTGGCCTGGCGCTCGGGCGCTCGGCCGGCGTCAACGGACCGGCGCCGATCCGACGGCGTCGGATCTCCTGCCCGGTCGTGCGATGGGAGAGAGCGCAGCGAGAGCGCTATGCTCCGCGCATGGCGGCGCGTGCGCACAACCGTGGGGCCGAGGTCGCCGTGGCGATCGGCGTGTGCGTGGCCGGTGGGCTGCTCGTCTACGCGATGATGCTCGCCGAGGGCGCGGGCGTGCGCGACGAGCTCATGGTCGCAGCCCCGGAGGCGGCGCGGCCCGGCGAGACGATCGCGCTGCGTACCTATCTCTACGGTGACCCCGACTCCGCGCTCGGGCCGACACCGGAAGAAGGCGAGGTGCGCGTCGAGCTCCGCGCGGGCGCGCGCGTGCTCGAGCGCGCCGAGCTCGCGGCAGGCGCGCTGCTCTCCGCCGAGGGCGCGATCCCGGTTCCGGAAGACGCCGAGGGAACGCTCTCGCTCGTCGCCGAAGCGCGCCGCGCCGGATCGCTCGTGGCGACCGTCACCCGACCGCTCGCGATCGCGGACGACGCGCCGCCCGCGGCGCCACTCTCGCGGCAGGCCTCGCCGCTCGCGCATTTCGATCTCGGCGAGCTCGTCGCGGATGCGGCCCCGGCCCCCGCGCTCGAGCCCGGCGTCGCGCCTCCCGAGCTCGCGGCGGTGCCCGCGCCGCTCCCGGTCGTCACCACGCTCGATGCCTGGGTCCAGGGAGGCATCTGCGTTCCCGAGGTGCGCTGCGTGCTCGCCGTCGATGCGGGCGAGCCCGGCATCTCGCCTCGCCTCACCGAGTGCGCCGGCGTCGACGTGCTCGCCGAGGACGCGCCCGACCCGGCGTCCCGCTACCATCTGCTGCCGCTCGTCGTGCACGGGCCCGAAGGGACCTGCCGCCTCTCGGCCGTCTCGGCCGTCGAGGGCAGCGTCGGGACCGTGCTGGCGCATCGAACCGTGCGGCTTCCCGTCGCGCTCGCTACCCCGGCTCTCGGGATCGAGGACCCGATCGGCGAGGCCGGGCCACGCGTGTCCGTCGTCGCGCCACCGGGGCGAGACGCGGTGATCGTCGACGTCTTTCGTGCGGGCCGCTGGATGCGCTCGGCCACGCTCGCGGCGAGCAACGATCCGGCCACGGCGTCGTCCTTCGTGGCGATCCCGGGCGGGCCGCTCGCGCCGGGCGTCTATCTGCTCGAGGCGCGGGCCGACGCGCTCGCCACCGACTACGTCGCGCCGCGCATGGTCGTGGTCGGCGGCGACGAGGCGCTCGCGGCGCCCGGATCGCCGGCCCCTCCCGGCGCGCGCGGGGCCGAGCTGGCCTTCCGGCTCGCGATGCGCGAGCAGACCGGGCTCGCCCTGCCCGGTGCGGTGAGTGGTCTCGCCGAGGACCGCGCCCGCCTCGAGGCGCGCAAGCGCACCACACGCACGCTCGCCTTCGTGGGCATCGCCGCGGGAATTCTCGTGCTCGTCGTCACCGTGCTCCGGCGCGGGCTCGCGGCCGACGCCCAGGCGCGTGCCCTCATGGCGGCCGCCGGCGTCGCGGGCGCCGACGACGGGGCGGCCCGCCGCCGGGGCCGCCTCACCGTCGTCCTCATGGTGCTCGCGCTGGGCCTCGCGTGCGCGACGGGCGCGGCCCTCGTCGCGGCGCACCAGATCGGACTCGAGGACAGCAGCCTCGCGCCCTGATCGGGGCCTCCCGCCCACCGATCCGGCAGCTCTCTCGCGCGAATGAACGCCTGCTTCCGCGCGTTGCGCCGGGCGGGCCCAAGCCCTACGCTCGTCGTCTCTTTTCCGGGGCCTATCGCCATGTCGCGGTAGGCCTCATCGTTACGCGGGCCCCGTCGCCCCACGGAATCGCATGCTCCAGAACGTCCTCAAGTTCTTCCTCGGCACGAGCCACGAGCGCCAGCTCAAGAAGATCCAGCCGCGGGTCGTCGCGATCAACGAGCTCGAGCCCAAGATGAAGAAGCTCTCGGACGACGAGCTCAAGGGCAAGACGGCGGAATTCAAACAGAAGCTCGACAACGGCGCGAAGCTCGACGACATCCTGCACGAGGCCTTCGCCGTCTGCCGCGAGGGCGGCCGTCGCGCGCTCGGCATGCGCCACTACGACGTGCAGCTCATCGGCGGCATCGTCCTGCACAGCGGCAAGATCGCCGAGATGCGCACGGGCGAGGGCAAGACGCTCGTCGCCACGCTCGCTTGCTACCTCAACGCGCTCGAGGGCAAGGGCGTCCACGTCGTCACCGTCAACGACTACCTCGCCAAGCGCGACGCCGAGTGGATGGGCCGCCTCTACGGCTTCCTCGGCCTCACGACGGGCGTGATCGTCCCGCAGCAGAGCGACGCCGCGAAGAAGGCCGCGTACCGCAGCGACATCACGTACGGCCAGAACAACGAGTTCGGCTTCGACTACCTGCGCGACAACATGAAGTTCTCCATCCACGACTACGCGCAGCGCGAGCTGAACTTCGCGATCGTGGACGAGGTCGACTCCATCCTCGTGGACGAGGCGCGCACGCCGCTCATCATCTCGGGCGACAACCAGGTGCCGAGCGACAAGTACGTGCGCATCGCGGCCGTCATGCCGCGCCTGCGCAAGGACGAGCACTACGTCCTCGACGAGAAGAACCATCAGGTCGCGCTCACCGAAGAGGGCATCGAGCTCGCGCAGCAGCTGCTCGTCGAGCGCAAGATCATCCAGAACGAGAACCTCTACGACCCGGCGAACCTCGAGGCGCTGCACATCTTCAACCAGTCGCTGCGCGCGCACACGCTCTACAAGCGCGATCAGCAGTACATGGTCACGCCCGGCCAGGAGGTCGTGATCATCGACGAGTTCACCGGCCGCACGCTCGCTGGTCGTCGCTGGTCCGACGGCCTGCACCAGGCGGTCGAGGCCAAGGAAGGCGTCGCGATCAAGCCGGAGAACCGGACGCTCGCGACGATCTCCTTCCAGAACCTGTTCCGGCTCTACAAGAAGCTCAGTGGAATGACCGGCACGGCCGACACCGAGGCCGAGGAGTTCCACAAGATCTACAGCCTCGACGTCGTCGCGATCCCGACGAACAAGCCCATCCTCCGCAAGGACGCCGACGACCTCGTCTACAAGACCGAGCGCGAGAAGTTCAAGGCGGTCTTCGACGACCTGATGACGTGTCGCGAGCGCGGGCAACCGGTGCTCGTCGGCACCACGAGCGTCGAGAAGAACGAGGCGCTCTCGCGCATGCTCCAGAAGGCGGGCGTGCCGCACAACGTGCTGAACGCCAAGCAGCACGAGATGGAGGCCTTCGTCGTCGCGCAGGCCGGCCGCAAGGGCTCGATCACCATCGCCACGAACATGGCCGGTCGCGGCACCGACATCTTGCTCGGCGGCAACCCCGAGATGCTCGGGCGCACCGAGGTGATGATGGCGGCGCGGCAGCCCGGCAACGAGGCGCTCCTCGCCGACAAGGACGCGCTCGAGGCGGCGGTCCACGAGGCGCAGAAGAAGTACGAGGCCATCTGCGCGGCCGAGAAGAAGGAAGTGCTCGCCGCGGGGGGCCTGCAGATCATCGGCACCGAGCGCCACGAGAGCCGCCGCATCGACAACCAGCTCCGCGGCCGCGCCGGCCGTCAGGGCGACCCGGGCGCCTCGCGCTTCTATCTGTCCCTCGAGGACGACCTGATGCGCATCTTCGCGGGCGAGCGCATCCAGGGAATGATGGAGACGCTCGGCATGGAAGAGGGCGTGCCGATCGAGCACCCCTGGGTCACGCGCAGCGTCGAGAACGCGCAGAAGAAGGTGGAGGAGCGGAACTTCGACATCCGCAAGAACCTCCTCGAGTACGACGACGTGATGAACCAGCAGCGCAAGAGCATCTACACGCTCCGGCGCCAGGTTCTGGAAGGGCAGTACCGCACGGTCCCGACCGACGACGAGAAGAAGGCGGGCATCGAGCCCCGGCCGATCGTCGACAAGGTGCACGAGCCCTACGTCAAGCAGGCGCGCACGGTCGTCGAGCGCATGGTGAAGCTCCACGGTGCGCCGCTGCCGCCGGCCGACGCCGACGCGGCGGCGCGTGATCAGTGGGTGCGCCAGGCCATCGAGGGCAAGCTCTCGGACGTGAAGGAAGTGCGCACGGCCGCGCTCGAGCGGAACGTGTACGACGCCTTCGGCTGCCGCTCGCCGCTCTCGGCGCAGGGCGCGGGCGCCTCGGGCGTCGAGAAGATGGCCAAGGATCCGGCCGCGCTCGTCGAGCACTTCGTCGAGGTCGTCTCGATGTCGCTCACCGAGCAGCGCGAGCGCCTGCTCGATCTGACCGACGATCTCGTCGGCGCGATGATCGAGAAGTACACGCCGCCGAACAAGCACTTCGAGGACTGGGACGTGAAGTCCCTGAAGAGCAGCTACAAGACGCAGTTCGGGATCGAGGCGACGGCGGCCGACAAGATCGCGGATGCGGAGCTCTTGGCGCAGCGCCTCTACGACGACGCCGAGGCCATCGTCCTCAAGAAGGACAAGGAGATCCCGCCCGAGGTCTTCTATCGCGTGTTCCGCAACTTCTATCTGCGCGAGATCGACCGGCAGTGGCTCGAGCACTTGTCGGCGATGGAGCAGCTGCGCGACGGCATCGGCCTGCGCAGCTTCGGCCAGCGCGATCCGAAGAAGGAGTACAAGAAGGAGGGCTACGAGCTCTTCGTCCAGATGACGGAGTCGATCCGCAGCGCGGTCGCGGCGAACGTGTTCCGCCTCGAGGTCGTGAGCGAGCAAGACGCGCGGCGGCTCGAGGAGCAGCGGCGTCGCGAGGTCGAGGCGAACCAGGCGAAGATGCGCGCGCCCTTCGGGGAGGCGCCGATCGGGGCGGGCATGGGCCCGGTGCCGATGGGCGCGGGTGGAGCGCCGGCGGCGGCGCCGGGCGCGGCGGCGCAGGGGCCGCGCTTGTCGGCCGCGCAGCTCGCCGCGCTCCAGGGCCTTCGCCAGCAGCAGGCCGCGGCGCAGGCCGCGATGCTCCAGCGCATGTCGGCCGCCGGCCCGGCGCCGCGTACGTCGAGCCCCGGCGCGGCACCCGCGGCGTCGTCGCCCGCCCGCGCGAGCGCGGCCCCGGCGGCCGCGCAGCCGCAGGCCGCGCAGCCGGCGGCGCGCATGTCGGCGCCGCCCAAGGTGGAGACCGTCAAGCGCGACAAGCCGAAGGTCGGCCGCAACGACCCGTGCTGGTGTGGCTCGGGCAAGAAGTACAAGAACTGCCACATGAAGACCGACGGCGCGGGCGGCGAGGCCGGCGCGGCGGCGGCCGCGGTCGACGAAGAGAAGAAGACCGCCGAAGGCTGAAGGGCGCGAGCGCGGCGCCTCAGCGCTTGCCCTTGTACTCCATCATCCCGCGCACGGCGCGCTCGCTCTCGGCGCCGATCTCGGCCTCTTCTTCCGCGCGGGACTTGCAGTCCTCGCAGAGCTTCTTGGTCTTGCCGCCGACCTTCACGGCGAAGAGCTCGTCGGTCTCCTCGCCACACCCTTTGCAGACCGCCATCGACGTGCCTCCCGAGCCGTTGGGCCGATAGAAGAGCACGTCGGGGGCGCGTCCGCACGGCCCACACGTTTTCGGGGGCGCGCCGCCGTGGCGGTCGTATCCTCCGGCGCGATGCACCCGGGGATCCGCCGCATCGAGACCCTCGTCCCGCGCAAGGCCGCACCTTTCGGCGGCAAGGCCCGTGCGCTCGCTTCGCTCGCTCGCGCGGGGTTCCCCGTGCCGGCGGCGTTCGCGATCTCGTCCGAGGTGATGACCGAGGCCCTCGCCGGCGCGCTCTCGCCCGCCGAGCTGCCCGACCACCTGCTGGCCGCGCCGGCCCGCGACGTGGGCGACGAGCGTCTCGCCGCGCTGGCGGCCCGCGTGCGCGAGGTGCCGATCCCCAAGGCGGCGCTGGAAGCGATCCGGCGCCAGCACGCCGCGCTCCGCGAAGAGGGAGCGCTCGCGGTCGCCGTGCGCAGCTCGGCCTTGCGCGAGGACGAGGACGCGCGCTCGGCCGCCGGCCTCTTCGAGAGCATCCTGGGCGTGACCACCGACGACGCGCTCGAGCACGCGATCCGCGAGGTCTGGGCGAGCCTCTACACGCCCCGCGTGATGGCGTACCTCCGCGCGCTCGGCGTCACCGATCGCGCGGCGCTCGGTGTCGTGGTGCAGGCGCTCGTGCCGGCGGACGCGGCCGGCGTGCTCTTCACCGTGAATCCGCTCTCGGGCGACGAGGGCGAGATGATCGTCAACGCCGCCTACGGCCTCGGCGGCCCGGTCGTCGACGGCCGCGTCTCGCCCGACACCGTGCGCATCGACAAGGCCACGCGCTTCGTGCGCGATCGCGTGCTCGGCGAGAAGCTCCAGGCGATGCGCTACGCGGTCGAGCGTGGCCGCTACGAGGAGGAGGTCGCGCCCGAGGCCGCCGGCCGCTTCGTGCTCGATGACCGTGCGATCGCGGCGCTCGCGGATCTCGGCGTGCGGATCGAGAACTTCTTCGGCGACGCGCGCGACGTGGAGTGGGCGCTCGTCGGCACGACGCTCTTCGTCCTGCAGGCGCGGCCCGTCACGGCGCTGAAGAAGCCGCCGGCCCGACCGGCGGCGCGCCGCGTGGCGGCCGATCGCGCGAAGACCGTCTGGTCGAACCTCAACGTCGGCGAGGCGCTCCCCGGCGTGGCGACGCCCTTCACGTGGTCGATCCTGAGCGGCTTCTCGGACACCGGCTTCCGCCGCGCGTTCGGGGCGCTCGGGTGCGTCGTGCCGAAGGACGCCGAGCTCGTCGGCAACTTCCGCGGCCGCATCTACCTGAACATGAGCGAGTTCTTCGCCATCGGCTCGCAGGTGCCCGGTCTCTCGCCGAAGGTGCTGCTCTCGCTCGGCGGCGGCGACGAGGCCGAGCGTCTCGAGATCGAGCGCGCGGGCGTCGGCTCGGCCGGGTTCTGGGCGCGGCTGCCGGTGACGACGGCGCGCTACTTCCGCGAGAACTTCCGGCTCACCGAGCGCGTGCACGCCTTCGAGGCGGAGTTCGGCGAGGACGTGCGGCGCATCGAGTCGATCGACTTCCGCCTCCTCTCGGCGACCGCGCTCCACCGCACGCTCGTCGACGTGGAGCGCTTGCTCGACTCGTCGGGCCAAGTGCTGCTCAACGTCTACGGGAACCTGCTCGCGTCGGTCGTGGCGCTGCGCGGGCTCGTGCACGTCGCGATGCGCGAGATGACGACCGCCGAGGCCGACCAGGCGATGCGCGATCTGTTGACCGGCCTGCACGACGTGGACAGCGCGGGCCCCGGGATCGCGCTCTACCGCGTGGCCGAGGTCGCGCGCCGCGACGCGCCCGCGCTCGCGTATCTCCAGTCGAAGGAAGCGGGCGAGCTGCGTGTCCGCGAGGTGCCGGCGGGGCCCACGCGCCTCGTGCTCGAGGAGTTCCTCGAGCGCTACGGCGACCGCGGCGCGCGCGAGGCCGAGATCGCCGAGCCGCGCTGGCGCGAGGACGCGACCTTGCCTTTCGCGACGATCCGGATGCACCTGCGCTCGATGCTCGCGGAGGCACCGCTCGCGAGCGGCACGTCCTCGAGCCGCGGGCCTTCGTCGGTCGAGGAGCGCCAGCGCGAGGTCCGTGCACGCGCCGAGGCACGCTTGTCCTCGGCGGTGCCCTTCTTCGCGCGGCCGCCGATGGTGCGCCTGCTCGCGCTCGTGCAGCACTTCGTGCGGCTGCGCGAGCGGCTGCGCGGCCACGTGGTGAAGGTGCTCGGCCTCTTCCGCACGGTCGCGCTCGATGCCTCGCGCCGCATGCTCGCGCTCGAGCCGGGGGTGGGGGAGGGCGGCGCGTTCTTTCTCGGCATCGACGAGCTGCACGCGGTGCTCAAGGGCGAGGCCCACGGCGTCGCGAGCCTCATCCAGAGCCGCCGCCTGCAGTTCGAGCGCGACCGCGCGCTCCCCGATCCGCCCGACACCTTCGTGGGCTTCCCGCCGCCGCTCGCCGAGCTCGAGGGCACGAACGAGCTGTCCGGCGTGGGCGCCTCGCGCGGTCGCGCGATCGGCAAGGCGCGCGTGCTCAGGACCTCCCACGAGGCCGGCGCGCTGCAGGCGGGCGAGGTGCTCGTCTCGCACCACGCCGACGTGGGCTGGTCGCCGCTCTTCCTCGCCGCCGGCGCGCTCGTCACCGACCTGGGCGGCGCGCTCTCGCACGCGAGCGTCGTCGCGCGTGAGTTCGGGCTGCCGGCGGTCGTGAACGTGAAGACCGGTACGCGCGTGATCTCGACGGGCGACCTCGTCGAGGTCGACGGCGACCGCGGCGTCGTGCGCATCCTCGAGCGCGCGCGCGTTCCCTCGTGAGGGCCGATACCGGGCCCGCTCCGACCGAGTGAATCGGCGCGGGGCCCACCCCGCGTTCCGCCGCTCCATGCGCTCGCTCGGTCGCGCGAGCGAGACCGTGGCCCGCAGCCGCCGACGCCGGAGACGACCGCGCGAGCGCGAGACGAGGAGCTCGGCTCGCTCGGCCGCGTCCGACACGAAGACGCCCGCGGGCCTCTCGGCGCGCGGGCGTTCTCGTCAGCTCTGGGCTCGGCTCATTTCGGGCAGCAGCCGGCCACGGTCACTCCGGGCAGTCGCCGGCCACGGTCACTCAGGGCATCCGTCCGCGTCGTGATCGCCGTCGTGGTCCTCGGGCTGATCGGGGCAGCGGTCGTGCGAGTCGCGGATCGTGTCACCGTCGCGATCGCCCGGCGTGCCCGTGGGCGGGCCGGCCTCCTCGGGGCAGCCGTCGTCGTCCTCGAACCCGTCGGCGTCCTCCGCCTGGTCGGGGCACTGGTCGGCGTCGTCGGTCAGGCCGTCGCCGTCGAAGTCGGTCTCGGGGCAGCCGTCCTCGTCGCCGTAGCCGTCGGTGTCCTCCGGCTCGTCGGGGCACTGGTCGACGTCGTCGTTGATGTGATCGCGGTCGCGGTCGTTGTCGGGGCAGCCGTCGTCGTCGCGGTCGCCGTCCATGTCCTCCGGCTGCGTCGGGCAGCTGTCGTAGCCGTCCTGCACGCCGTCGCCGTCGGTGTCCACGTCGGGGCAGCCGTCCGTGTCGTCCTGGCCGTCGACGTCCTCGGCCTCGCTCGGGCAGTTGTCGAAGCCGTCGTTGATGCCGTCGCCGTCGTTGTCCTGGTCGGGGCAGCCGTCGGCGTCGTCGAAGTCGTCGAGGTCCTCGGCCTCGCTGGGGCACGCGTCGGTCGCGTCGAGGATGCCGTCGTGGTCCTCGTCGGTGGAGAGCGGCGCCCACTGGAAGCCGCCGAGCACGCGGAACACCGGCACGCCGATGCCGCCGATGATGCCGGGGCCCGCGCCGAGCGAGAACACCACGTCGTCCACGCGAAGGCGCGCGCCGAGCCGCGCCTCGAGGCCGTTGCCGTCCACGCGCGAGCTCAAGGACGAAGCGCCGTTCACCTCGGCGAACACGTCGATGAGCGGCGTGATCTCGTAGCCGATGGCGGCTGCGTACGTGAGCTGCGACTGCGCCGGCGTCGAGAAGAGCGTCTGTCCGTCGCGCCACACGCCGCCGATGTTGACGGCGAGGTGGAAGCCCGAGTTCACGAGCTCGGCGATCAAGTGGCCGCCGAACGTCGGCGTCTCGTCGCCGAGGTAGTGGCGCGCGGCGATCGCGTGGCCCACGGGCGCGGTGCCGTAGACGACGAGGCCGAGGTGGAAGCCGCTGCCGTGATCGTCGAGCAGGTTCACCTTCACGTGCAGGCGCGGATCGGCGAGCGCGATCGCGGAGCCACCGGGGAGCAGCGAGTTGCCGCGTCCTGCCGGGTCGAGGAACGCATCGCCCACGGCGATCGCGAGCGGCAGCGTGAGGCTGATCTGAACGCGATCGAAGAGCGCGATGCCGCCGTAGAGGTGCGCGACGCCGAGATCGCTGATGATGTTCGTCGGCGGATCGCCGTTCGTGTGGCAGTTGGCGCCCGTCGCGTCGCAGTCGGCGCCGTAGAGCCGGAACGGCTGGTAGCCGTAGTCGAGCGTGAGACCCGCGAAGCCGTTCAGCGCGCCGTGCACCACGGCGCCGTCGGTCATGAAGTAGTTGCCGGGCCCGGGCGCGACCTGGAAGCGGATGGCCGAGAAATCGCCGAGCGGCGGCGTCTGGGCGTGCGCCCCCGAGACGGACGCGCCGACCACGAGGGCGAGGGCGGCGAGGGGCCAGGCGATGCTGCGAGCCATTCGGCGCATGAGTTCTCCGGACGCGACACTCCCTGCGCCGCGCCTCGCGAGTATCGCTGACCTTCCTCACTGCTCGCAACGACGATGCGACGAGTCGCGAGAGTTCTAGCCACAGCGGCCGCGCGCTCGCGTGCAGCGTTCAGTGACTCTGCAGGGCCGGACGCCGTTGGGCTACAGGTGCAGATCGAAGATGCACTCGAAGTCGACCTGGGTCGCGACCGGGCTCCCGTCGCGATCGAGCGGCGTTCCCCAGGCGCCGGCCTCCTGGATCACCCGGACGCAGGCCTGACCGAAACCCTCGTGGCTCTCGTTGCGCATGCGGACGCGGCTCACGCGCCCGTCGGGCCCCACCCGCAGCCGCACGGTGGCCCGCCCCTCGATCGACTGGCGGCGTAGATCGCCCGGGTAGTACTGCCGGACCAGCTCGACGAGGTGATCCCGCGCCGGGAGCGAAGGCGGCGCCGAGAGATCGCGCAGGCCGACCATGCGCGGGCCGGGATCGACGGCCCCGGTTCCCGACCCGCCCACGACACCGTCGGGCGACCCTTCGCGGCGGCGTCCCGTCACGACGCCCGTCGGGCCGCCGATCGGGCTGTCCATCGGCGCACCGCTGCCGACCGCGCTCTGCCAGCCGTCGGTGCTGTCGTTCGTCAGCGTCTCGCCGGTGAAGTCCTCGATCTGCTCCTCGGCCGCAGGCGGCGGCGTGTCGTCGGGGGGCGGCGGCTCCTCGGTCGGGGCCGTGGGGCGCTCACGGCGCACGGGCGGTGGCGGCACCTCCGGCTCGGGCTCGGGCTCCGGCTCGACCACCTCGGGCTCGGGCTCGGGCGGCGGGGGCGGCGGCGGCGGCTCCTCGATGATCGCCACGGTCTCGAAGTGGAGCATCGCCGCGAGATCGTCGCTCGACGGGAGCGAGACGAGCCCGAGCCACGCCGCGACGTGCAGCACGAGGCTGAGGCCGAAGCCCACCCCGAGGATCCACTGGCTCTGGCGCGAGTCGTACATCTTCGGGCCCGCGGTCGAGGAGCGACGCGGTCAGGGCGTGGCGAGATCTTCGGGACGAACGTTGATGGCGAAGTGCGAGACGTGCTCGCGCCGCAGCAGATCCATGATGTGCACGACCTGGCCGTGCGAGACGCGCCCGTCGGCCGCGATCGTGGCGCGGGCCTCGGGCTCGCCCACGCGTGCGACATATTGCTGCACGCGCGTGCGGAGCGCAGCCTCCTCGATCGGCTCGGCATCGAGGTAGAGCGCGCCCGCCTGGTCGATCGAGATCGCCAGCGACTGCGGTGGCGTGCCCTCGCCGCTCGCGGCGTTGGGCAGGTCCATCGGGATGCTCTTGCTGACGATGTAGCTCGCCGTGACCATGAGGATGATCAGGAGCACGAGAACGACGTCGACCAACGGCGTCACGTTGATCGCCGTGATCATGTCGTCGTCGTCTTTTCCTGCGCCGCCCGCCATGGCTCAGCTCGCGTCCTTGTCGTCGTCGTCGTCGTCGTCCTCGTCCTCGGAGGGCTTGCTGGGTGTGGCCTTGCCACCGGCCTTCGCCTTGGGTGCGTCCTTGGCCTTCGCCGGCTTCTCGTCGCTCGCGGGGCTCGCCGCGATGCCGCGCTCGCTCGCCGGGCGCTCGGACTTGAGGAACGCGAGCACGTCCTTGCCCATCGCCTCGCCGCGCACGACGCGGCCCTTGATGAGGCGCTGGAAGAGGTTGAAGAACGCGACCGCGGGGAGGGCGACGAGCAGACCGATGAGCGTGGCGACGAGCGCCTCGCCGATCTGCGCCATGAGGCCCGCCGAGACCTGACCGCCGCTCGACTCGAGCTCGTGGAACGAGCGCACGATGCCGATGACGGTGCCGGCCAGGCCGATGAAGGGCGCGTTGTTGCCGACGGTGCCGAGGAACGCGAGGTTGCGCTCCATGTCGAGCTTGCGGAGCGTGGCCTCGCCGGCCATGCGCTCCTCGGCCGAGGCCGCGCCGTCGACCACGGCATCGAGGCCCGCGAGCACGATGGCCGCCTCCGCGGAGCGCGAGGCGCGCATCGCGTTGCGGGCGCCCTCGACGTCGTCGTTCTTCAGCGCGCCGAGCAGCCGCTGCTTGAGCGCCGCCACGTCGTCGCGCGTCACGATGAAGTAGTAGACGCGATCGAGGATGATCGTGAGGCAGAGGACCGAGAGCGCGACGAGCAGGTACATGACCCACCCGGCTCCGAGCATCGCGAATGCAGTGAGCCTTTCCTGGATGTCCATCGACGATGCTTTCTCCTCGTGCTTTCGAGCCGGCGGAACCTACGAGCAAGCCTTTGTGTCCGCAAGGGCGCGAACGCGTTCGATTCCAAGCACCGAAAGGGGTACTCTTTATTCCTCGTGCTCGGACGAGCCCCCCACCGAGGAGGTCCCGGATGCCCGACCCGCCGAGGAAGAGCCTGCCGCCGGATCCTGCTGCCGCCGCCCAGCTCGGGCAGGAGCTGATCTCGAAGCTCCAGACCGACTTCGCGACGCACAAGCCGACCAAGGTCGCGACCGACCTGCTCGCCCAGATCGAGCAGGACTTCGGCGCGAAGAAGCGCGCCGAGGAACAGGCCCGCGCCCACGAGTTCGCGCAGGCCTTGCTCGGCAAGGTCGCGCGCGACTTCGGATCGGTGCGCCCCGGCCCGACGCCGGACGCGCCGCCGGTGGTCATTCCGGCGGCGCCTGCCGCGCCGCGCCCCGTGACGCTCGCGCCGCCGCCCACCGAGGAGGACCTGCGCGCGGCGCAGCAGCTCGAGGCCGCCGCCGCGGCGCCGCTCGGGAAAGACGACGAGGAAGAGGTCGCCGCGATGTCCGGCGGGGGCGCGTTCGGCTTCTTCAAGAAGCTCCTCGGCGGTTGAAGCGGTCGGCTCCCCGACCACGAAGGCCGGGGGCGCCGACCCACGTGCCGGCGGCACGCGCGACTCGATGGACGTCCGCGCGAGCCGATCACGAACGGATCGGCTCGGTCCCCTGGCGCGAGCCGCGCTACGCGCCGCTGGGCGCGAGCCTCGCCGTCAGAGACCCCAGGCGGCGCGGAGGTACTCGATCACGTCCGTGAGCTGCCCGTCGGAGAGCGGGTAGTTGTAGTAGAGGAGCTCGCCGATCGTGGCGTGCGAGGCCTCGGCGTTGTTCGACGTGCATACGTAGAGGGGGCCGATCGTGGGTCCCTGCTGGTCGATCTGGGTGCTCATGAGGCGCATCGGCCCGCCGGTGGGTCCGTAGACGAGCGTCTCGCGCAGCGCCGTGGGCTCGTTCGCCATGCGCCCGACGAGAATGTAGACCTGTCCCTGCGTGAGGGTGATGTCGCCCTCGTCGAGCTCGTTGTTCGACTGGAAGTGCACGTGGTGCGTCGCGCTGCCCTGCTGCTCCATCGACCAGTCGAGGTCGCGACTGCCGTGGTGGCCATAGTTGCCGAAGGGCTCGGGGGCCCCCTCGCGGATGAGCCAGATCACCGTCGGCGTGCGCTCCACGGCGAAGTTGACCCCGCTCGCGAAGCCTGCGGCGCCGCAGTCGATCGCAGCGTGCCCGCCGATCGCGCTCGCGGCGAGCACCGGGCCGGCGCCCGTCGGCGTCAGCGTGTGCCCGAAGCCGCTCAGGTCGGACCACGACTGGACGGCGTTGCCGGTCCCCGTCGTCACCGACGACGCGTCGAGCGTCGAATAGTGCGCGACGAGGCCATTTGCGGGGAGCGTGTGGCAGACGCCGAGCGCGCACACGCCGCTGCACGTGACGCCGCAGCCGCCGCAGTTCGCGCTGTCGGTGGCGACGTTCGTCTCGCAGCCTGCCGTGCCGAGCGTGCAGTCTTCGTAACCGTCGGCGCAGGCGATCTGCGCGCAGACACCGGCGATGCAGGCCTGCTGGGTGTTCGGGAGCGAGCACATGGCGGAGGCGGTGGCCTCGTCGATGGCTCCGTCGCAGTCGTCGTCGAGGGCGTTGCATCCTTCGTTGGCGCCGGGGCGACGCACGGCGTTCGCGTCGTCGCAGTCTCCGCCGCGGCGCACGTAGCCGGCGCTCGGCACGCATCCGACGATGGTGCCGCTGGCGGCGCTGCCGAATCCGTCGCCGTCCTCGTCGCGGAAGAAGGCGATGCTCATCGCGTCCTCGTCGACGTGGGTGTCGCAGTCGTTGTCGCGTCCGTCGCAGGTCTCGGTGGTGCCGGGGCCGCTCGACGGGTCGCGGTCGTCGCAGTCTCGTCCGAGGGGCGCGCCGCAGGCGGAGTCGGCGATTCCGTCGTGGTCGTCGTCCTCGAAGTCGCCGGCGGCGATGCGGAAGTCGGCGGCGCCGTTGCAGTCGTCGTCGAGGCCGTCGCAGATCTCGGCGCGGGCGGGGCTTCGGGCGTTGGTGGTGTCGTCGCAGTCGGTGCCGAGGAGGGAGTAGCCGACGGGCGGGATGCAGGAGACGAGGGTGCCGCTGGCGGCGCTCCCGAAGCCGTCGGAGTCGGCGTCGCGGTACCAGGTGACGTCGGAAGTGTGGTCGTCGACGACGTCGTTGCAGTCGTTGTCGACGGTGTCGCAGACCTCGACGAGGCGCCCGCTGCGGGTGCGGTCGTCGTCGGCGCAGTCGGTGTGATAGACGCTGACGCCGGCGGTGCTGGCGCAGGCCTGCATGGCGGTGGCGTCGCGATCGCCGTCGCCGTCGAAGTCGGCGTCGGTGTAGACGGTGACGGTGACGCCCTCGTCGGTCATGGCGTCGCAGTCGTCGTCGAGGAGGTTGCAGACCTCGGTGGCGCCGGGGTGCGCGTCGCGGCGGCCGTCGTTGCAGTCGTCGCCGCAGGCGGTGCCGTTGCAGCACTGGTCGGACTCGAAGCCGTCGCCGTCGGCGTCGATGGCGCCGTAGGTGGTGGCGACGCAGTCCTCGTCGTGGTGCGCCGGGTCGCAGACCTCGGCGTTGCCGGGGAAGCGGTTGCCGTCGGTGTCGTCGCAGTCGTCGCCGAGCGCGGTGCCGGTCTCGTCGAGGCAGCTTGCATCGCCCGAGCCATCGCCGTCGGAGTCGGGCGCGCGGTGCAGGCAGGTGCGCAGCTCTTCCGAGCACGCATCGACCGTGCAGGAGATGCCGTCGTCGCAGCGCTGCGGCGCGCCGGCCACGCAGCGCCCGGCCGTGCAGCTCTCGGCCCCGTTGCAGAACAGGCCGTCGTCGCAGTCCGTCGCCGTGCTGCACTCCGGCGCGTCGATCGGCGGGCCGCCGTCGCTGCCACCGTCCACGTCGGTCGGCGTGGGCGAGCCGCAGCCGGGAGCGAAGGGAGTCAGCGCGAGAGCGAGGAGAAGCAGGCGGCGATCGAGCATAGGAATCGAAGCGTACCCGAAAGCGGACGGGCGACGCGCTCCGAGATGCGCGAGATCGCTGTCGCTGTACGCGCCGCGCGGGCCGGCCGGGCTCAGAAGCCCCAGCTCGAGCGGAGCGAGCGCACGAGATCGTCGCGCGCCGCGTCGCTGATCGCGTGGTCGAAGTACACGATCTCGCCGACCACGAGGTTCGAGTGCTCGCGGGCGTCGGACGCGCCGACGTAGAGCTGCCCAGCCGTGCCGGCGATCGCGCTCACCGGGTCCGAGACGATGTCGCGCCCGTTCACCGACTCGGCGAGGAAGTCGCGGCTGCGGTCGGGGTGCACGCGCACGACGAGCACGTGCTCGAGCCCCACCGTCAGGCGGATCACGCAGCCGCCGTTCTGCCCGGCGGACTGGAACTGAATCGGGATCGTCGTGCCACCGGTGCCGAGCAGCCCATCGTTCTCGATCGACCAGTCGGTGTCACGGCTGCCGTGATGCGCGAAGGAGCCCCACCCGTCCACGGCCTGGACGCGGACCACCATCGCGAACGTCGTCTCGGTCGGCACCGGGAAAGCCGCGGTCCGCAGGCCGGACGCTGCGAGGTTGATCGCGTTGCCGGTGCCGATCGCCGTGGGCACGGCGGTCGGCGTGCCGTCCCACGTGGTCAGGTCGTGGTGACCACTCGTCAGGTCGGCCCACGTCGTCACGTGCCCGGCGCTGGAGGTCACCGACGTGGCGACGCGCGCGTCGAAGTGCGCGATCGGCGCGCTCGGCATGCACACGCCGCCCATGCAGGTGCCTCCGCAGACGCTACCGCAGCGACCGCAGTTGGCGGCGTCGGTCGCGACGTTCGTCTCGCAGCCGGACACGGTGAACGTGCAGTCGGCGTATCCGTCGGCGCAGGCGATCTGTGTACACACCCCGGCGATGCAGGCTTGCTGGGTGTTGGGGAGCGAGCACATGGCGGAGGCGGTGGCCTCGTCGATGGCTCCGTCGCAGTCGTCGTCGAGGGCGTTGCATCCTTCGTTGGCGCCGGGGCGACGCACGGCGTTCGCGTCGTCGCAGTCTCCGCCGCGGCGCACGTAGCCGGCGCTCGGCACGCATCCGACGATGGTGCCGCTGGCGGCGCTGCCGAATCCGTCGCCGTCCTCGTCGCGGAAGAAGGCGATGCTCATCGCGTCCTCGTCGACGTGGGTGTCGCAGTCGTTGTCGCGTCCGTCGCAGGTCTCGGTGGTGCCGGGGCCGCTCGACGGGTCGCGGTCGTCGCAGTCTCGTCCGAGGGGCGCGCCGCAGGCGGAGTCGGCGATTCCGTCGTGGTCGTCGTCCTCGAAGTCGCCGGCGGCGATGCGGAAGTCGGCGGCGCCGTTGCAGTCGTCGTCGAGGCCGTCGCAGATCTCGGCGCGGGCGGGGCTTCGGGCGTTGGTGGTGTCGTCGCAGTCGGTGCCGAGGAGGGAGTAGCCGACGGGCGGGATGCAGGAGACGAGGGTGCCGCTGGCGGCGCTCCCGAAGCCGTCGGAGTCGGCGTCGCGGTACCAGGTGACGTCGGAGGTGTGGTCGTCGACGACGTCGTTGCAGTCGTTGTCGACGGTGTCGCAGACCTCGACGAGGCGCCCGCTGCGGGTGCGGTCGTCGTCGGCGCAGTCGGTGTGATAGACGCTGACGCCGGCGGTGCTGGCGCAGGCCTGCATGGCGGTGGCGTCGCGATCGCCGTCGCCGTCGAAGTCGGCGTCGGTGTAGACGGTGACGGTGACGCCCTCGTCGGTCATGGCGTCGCAGTCGTCGTCGAGGAGGTTGCAGACCTCGGTGGCGCCGGGGTGCGCGTCGCGGCGGCCGTCGTTGCAGTCGTCGCCGCAGGCGGTGCCGTTGCAGCACTGGTCGGACTCGAAGCCGTCGCCGTCGGCGTCGATGGCGCCGTAGGTGGTGGCGACGCAGTCCTCGTCGTGGTGCGCCGGGTCGCAGACCTCGGCGTTGCCGGGGAAGCGGTTGCCGTCGGTGTCGTCGCAGTCGTCGCCGAGCGCGGTGCCGGTCTCGTCGAGGCAGCTTGCATCGCCCGAGCCATCGCCGTCGGTGTCGGGCGCGCGGTGCAGGCAGGTGCGCAGCTCTTCCGAGCACGCATCGACCGTGCAGGAGATGCCGTCGTCGCAGCGCTGCGGCGCGCCGGCCACGCAGCGCCCGGCCGTGCAGCTCTCGGCCCCGTTGCAGAACAGGCCGTCGTCGCAGTCCGTCGCCGTGCTGCACTCCGGCGCGTCGATCGGCGGGCCGCCGTCGCTGCCACCGTCCACGTCGGTCGGCGTGGGCGAGCCGCAGCCGGGAGTGAGAAAGAAGATCGCGAGCAGCAGCGAAGAGGGCGCGAGCAGCGAGCGACGAAGGCAAATCATGCCCGCCGAGCGTAGCCGAAGCGACGACTTCCCGGTGTGGTGCCGCGCCGATTACGCTCCCGCTGCGATGGGCTGGATCGCTCCGACGCCGCCTCCCTACGACCCGCTCGTCTGGCGCGACACGCCGTTCCCCGAGCGCGCGCGCATGGTGTGCACCGCGTGGGCGATGCAGGGCTACGGAACGCCGCGGGGCGTCTTCGTCGTCTACGCCGCGAAGATCGCGCTCTACGTCGGCGTGTGGATGGCCCTCTCGGGCCTCGGCCCGTCGAGCTCGCTGGCCGACTTCCTCGCGCCTCTCGCGTTCCAGCGCGCCATCGTGTGGAGCCTGCTCTTCGAGGTGCTCGGCCTCGGGTGCGGCAGCGGGCCGCTCACCGGGCGCTACTTCCCGCCCGTCGGCGGCTTCCTCTACTTCCTGCGGCCCGGCGCCACGAAGCTGCCGCTCTTCCCCGGCGCGCCGCTGATCGGCGCCCGCACGCGCGGCCTTCTCGACGTGCTCCTCTATCTCGCGCTCGTGATCGCGGCGTCGCGCGCGCTGCTCGCACCCTCGATCGGCGCGAGCGAGCTGTGGCCGCTCGTCGTGCTCGTGCCCGTGCTCGGCGTGCTCGACAAGACGATCTTCCTCGCGGCGCGCGCCGAGCACTTCTGGGTGACGCTCGTCTGCTTCGCCCTGACCGACCACTGGATTCCGGCGGCGATGGCCGTCCAGCTCGCGCTCTGGCTCTGGGCAGGCGTCTCCAAGCTCAACCCGCACTTCCCGACCGTCACGTGCGTCATGACGAGCAACAGCCCGATCACGTTCGGCTGGCAGCGGCGCCTGATGTACGTCGACTACCCGCGCGACCTGCGGCCCAGCAAGCTCGCGACCGCGCTCGCGCACTTCGGCACGCTGCTCGAGCTCGGCGTGCCGCTCGCGTTCGTGCTGACGCCGCTCGGCACGCCGCCCGTGGTCGCGGTCGTGCTCATGTTGCTCCTCCACGTCTACATCACGAGCAACGTCCCGATGGGCGTGCCGCTCGAGTGGAACGTGATCGTGGTCTACGGCGGGCTCGCGCTCTTCTGGGCGCACCCGGACGTCTCGGTGCTCTCGATCGACTCACCGCTGCTCGCCGCGTTCCTCGTCCTCGTGCTCCTCGTGCTCCCGCTCGCCGGGAACGTCTGGCCCGCGCGCATCTCGTTCCTGCTCGCGATGCGCTACTACGCCGGCAACTGGGCCTACTCGGTGTGGCTCTTCCGCGGTGACAGCCATCGCAAGCTCGCCAAGCTCACGACCTCGAGCGGCTGGGTCTACGACCAGCTCGCGCGCTTCTACGATCGCGCCACCGCGGTCGGCCTCGTGGGCAAGGTGATGGCCTTCCGCCTGATGCACCTGCACGGCCGTGCGCTGCCGCTGCTCTTGCCCAAGGCGCTCGGCGGCGAGCCGCTCGAGCGCTACGAGTGGATCGACGGCGAGATCGCCGCCGGCATGGTGCTCGGCTGGAACTTCGGCGACGGGCACCTGCACCACGAGCAGCTGCTCGCCGCGGTGCAGGCCCAGTGCGGCTTCGAGGAGGGCGAGCTGCGCTGCATCTTCGTGGAGTCGCAGCCGCTCTTCGGCCACTCGCTCGCGTATCGCGTCGTCGACGCGAAGACGGGCCTCATCGAGCGCGGCGAGCTGCCGGTCGCCGAGCTCGGCTCGCGCCAGCCCTGGCAGGCCACGGACGCGGCGCCCGCTACTTGATGCCGTAGTCCTTCAGCTTGTAGAGCAGCGCGCGGTGGCTGATCTCGAGGATCTTCGCCGCCGCGGTGCGGTTGCCGCCCGTCTTCTCCAGCGCGCGCCGGATCAGCGTCTCTTCGATGTACGCGCTCGCGCGCTTGATCGAGAGATCGCCGCTCGCGAGCGCGCGCGCCACCGGGTCGGCCGGCGCGCGGAGCCGATCGGGCAGATCCGCCTCGTCGATGAGGTCACCCTCCGCGAGCACCATCGAGCGCTCGACCAGGTTCTCGAGCTCGCGGACGTTTCCCGGGAACGGGTAGGCGAGCACGAGCTTCATCGCGGCCGGCGTGAAGCCGCGCACGTTCGTCTTCAGGCGCGCGTTGTTCCGGGTGACGAAGTGCTCGACGAGCAGCGGGATGTCCTCGCGTCGATCGCGCAGCGGGGGCACCTCGAGCGGCAGCACGTTGATGCGGTAGAAGAGGTCCTCGCGGAAGCGCCCCTCCTGCACCTCTTTGCGGAGGTCCTTCAGCGTCGCGGCGATCACGCGCACGTCGACGTCCCGATCCTTGGTGTCGCCGACGCGGCGGATCTGCCCTTCTTGGAGCACGCGGAGCAGCTTCACCTGCAGCTTCATCGAGAGCTCGGCGATCTCGTCGAGGAAGAGCGTGCCGTGGTGCGCCGCTTCGAACAGACCGGTCTTGTCGCTCGTCGCGTCGGTGAAGGCGCCGCGGCGATGTCCGAAGAGCTCGCTCTCGAGAAGGGTCTCGGGGATCGCGCCGCAGTTGATGGCGACGAAGGGCTCGTTCTTGCGCGGGCCGGCGTCGTGGAGCGCGCGCGCGACGAGCTCCTTGCCGGTGCCGCTCTCGCCGAGGATGAGCACGGTCGTCGTGTACTCGGCGGCCTTCTCGATCGTGCGGAACAGGCGCGTCATCGCCTCGCTCGCGCCGATCATCTTCCCGAGGCGCGAGCGTTCCTCGACCGCCTGCTTGAGCGCGCGCACCTCGCGGCGCAGCTGCTCGCGCTCCTCGGCCTTGCGGAGCGCCAGGAGGATCTCGTCCTGCTTGAAGGGCTTGGGGACGTAGTCGTACGCGCCGGCCTTCATCGCCTCGATCGCGAGATCGACCGAGCCGTACGCGCTCATCACGATCACCACCGCGTCGACGCCGCGACGCCGCAGCTCGGTGGTGAGCTCGATGCCGGTCATCCCCGGCATCCGGACGTCGGCGATCACGAAGTCGGGCGCGAAGCCGCCCTCGATGGCCGCCAGCGCCTCTTCCCCGCTCGGGCGGACCTCGACCTCGTAGCCCTGCTTGCGGAGGAGCGTGCGGAGGACGAGGCGGATGTTCTCCTCGTCGTCGACGACGAGCGCGCGCGGCATTCGCGAGGAGGATGCCCGGGGCGAGGTGCCATGGGAAGCGCGTCGAACGGAGTCCGAGGACGGAGCAACCGATGGTACTCTGCCTGCTTCGTCGTTGGTGCTCGCCGCGGAGGAACCATGTCGCACGTCGCTCGCGCTCTCACCGCCGGATTCTCGATCGCATGCCTGCTCGCCGTGGGCGGCTGTGGAAGTACCCCCGGGGTCGACGAGCGCGACTCGGGCGGCCAGCCGGGTGTCGACGCGGCCGGTGAAGACGCGGGAGGCCTGCCGGGGCAGGACGCGGGCACGACCGGCATGGACGCGGCGACGCCGCCGACCGACACCGGGCCGCGTCCCGACACCGGCCCGTGGCAGGCGAGCTGCCGCACGCTGACGTTCCCGACGATCACGGTCCCGCCGGGCCGCGAGAACACGGAGTGCGTGATCGTCGATCTCGGCAACGACCAGCCGATGCACATCGGGCAGATCCACAACCACCTCGGGGAGGGCTCCCACCACTTCATCGTCTACCGCGCGAGCGCGAGCGCGACGCTGCAGGAGACGCCGAGCGACTGCGCGCCGTTCGTGGACACGCTCTCGTCCGACAGCGGCTCGCCGCTGATGATCACGCAGCGCCAGGACGAGACGCTGCAGCTGCCGCCGGGCGTCGGCTACACGGTGCCGGCGCACCAGCTCATCCGGCTCGAGCTGCACTACATCAACGTGACGGGCGCGCCGCTCGACGTGGCGCCGACCTCGGAGCTCTGCCCGCTGGCGGACGCCGACTTCACCGACGAGGCCGACTTCCTCTTCGTCGGCGATCCGGACATCAACATCGCACCCCACGCGCGCGAGACGCTCGGCCCGGTCTTCTATCGCCTCGACAATCGCTTCGCGCACGCGAACTTCTTCGCCATCACGGGCCACACGCACCAGTGGGGCAGGAACGTGGTCGTGAGCACGGCGCCGAGCGCGACGGGCGCGACCACGCCGGTGTACGACGTGTCCGGCTGGAGCTGGCAGGAGCCCGAGACGGTGTTCGCCGATCCGCCCTTCACGATCCCGGCGCACGGCGGCTTCAGCTTCACGTGCGAGTGGATGAACGGGAGCGACCAACAGGTCGGCTTCGGCGAGTCGGCGAACGACGAGATGTGCTTCTTCTGGGCCTATTACTACCCGGCCGTGCCGAACGCCCCGCACGTCTGTATCCACACGGATCAGGTCGCGGGCGGTTTCGACCTGTGCTGCCCCGGTAACCCGATCTGCAACCAGATCGTCGGCGCGCTCTAGTCTCCTCGGGCGCGGTCGTCTTCTCCGGGTGTCGTCTTCTCCGGGGGGGCGTCGTCTCCTCGGGGGCCGAGGGCGGCCCCACGCTCGCTCGATCAGTCGTAGCGCTCGGAGTGCACGCGGCGCCGGTCCACGCCGAGCTCCTCCTTCAGCACGCGGCGCACCTCGGTGATCATCTTCGTCAGGCCGCACACGTAGACGTGCGTCGTGTCGGGCATCGCGCCGAGGAGCTCGCGGAGGTGGGTCTGCACGTAGCCTCGGCGACCGCCCCAGCGCTCGTCGGCGCGTGAGAGCGTGGCCTCGAAGCGGAAGGTCGCATCGCGCGCCGCGCGCGCGCGCCACTCGTCCTCGAACATCACGTCGAGCGGAGTACGACAGCCGAAGAGCAAGGTCGCGGGCGCACGTCCCTCGGGCATCGCGCCGAGCATCGCGCGCAGCGGCGCGACGCCCGAGCCCGTGCCGACGAAGAGCGCGGGCAGCTCCGCCTGCTCGTCCTCGCGTACGAAGAGGCCACTCGGCCCGAGCGACTCGACGAGCGTGCCGGGCGCCATCGCGTGCAGCGCCTCCGAGCCCGGGCCCCCATCCACGCGCGTGACGAGCAGCTCGAGGCGCCCACCGCCCGCCACGGGCGCGCTCGCGATCGAGTAATCGCGGTCGATCCCGCCCGGCAGAAACAGCTTCACCCACTGGCCGGCGAGGAAGTCGTAGGGCGCGCCGTCGACCGTCTCGAAGACGATCCGACGCACCCCGGGCGCCGCGAGCGTGGCCTCCACCACGCGGAGCGCGCGCCGGAGCGCCGGAATGCGTCGCACGTGCAGCGCCCTCGCTCAGCGCCGGATGACGTGCGTCACGCGCTGCCGCCCGCGCGCTTGCGTGGCCGGGAATTCGAAGCGCCGCACGATCGGCTCGATGCACGCCTGCAGCTCGTCGGGCGAGACCGAGACCATCGCGAGCTGCCCGCTCGGCTCGACCACGAGCACCACCCGCGCCTGGCCGTGCACGCGGCCCGGCGTCACGAGGCAGTCGCGCAGCTCGCTCCGCGCCGGATCGAGGATCTGCCCGACGAGCGTCGTCGTGAGCTCGCGCGGTCGCGGGTCGTCCGCTTCGGTGAACGTCATCGCTCCGCCGCCCGAGCCCGCGTCGTCGGGCGTCTCGCTCGGCGTCGAGGCGCCCGCGTCCATCGCCGTCAGCGCCTGCTGCGCGGCGACCCGGACCTCTTGCATCGTCATCGGGTCGGCCGCGAGCTGCCCCAGCAGGTCGCGCGAGGTCGGCCCGGCGAGCGCGGCGTACGCCACCACCGCGCGCGTGAGCCCCGGGGCGAGGCCCGAGTCGCTCGGCTCGGCATGGTAGAGGCGCACGAAGTCCTCGATCGGGGAGAGCACGCTCGCATCGCCCAGCCCGGCGAGCGCGTCGAAGACCGCCGGAAGGTCCTCGGCGCGGGTCTCCGGGTCACGCATCTGCGCGACGAGGAGGGGCGCGGCGCGCTGCTCGTGCATCGCCAGCGCCGCCTGGGCCAGTGGGCCGACGGCGGGCGCCGTGGTCCCCGCGAGGAAGGCCTGGTGACGGCCGAGCGCCTGCACGATCGCATCGGCGCCCGACGTGCGCGTCGCGAGCGCGCCACACGCCGAGGTGCGCACCGACGCGGGCACGTTGCGGTCGTCGCAGAGCGCGACGAGGTTGGTCGTGACCTCGGGATCCTCGAGGCCGGCCATCATCCGCACCGCGAACTCGCGCGCCGGGACCAGGCGCGCGTCGGTGCTCTGCGAGACGGCGAGCAGCTGGTCGCGCAGGGGCAGCGCATCGCCCTCGGGCGCGCCGCTCGGCGCGAACGTGCCCGGATCGATCGCGGCGAACGTCGCCGGCTCGCCGATGTCGGCGCTCCAGATCGTGCGCCCGTCGGTGCGCGACAGGAGCGAGACCTGTCCCTGGTCGTCCACGACGAAGATGCCGGCCTCGCGCACGCTCACGCCGACCACGTCGTGCGCCATCTCGCGCGCCCACGCGGCGCGACCTCCGAGGTCGCCGAGACCGAACACGAGCCGATAGAACGAGAGCACGACGAGGTCGTCGACGAGCGCGACGCGGTTTCCTTCCGCGCGGGGCGCGAACGCGAGGCGCACGCGGTGCGTGGCGCTGCCGGGCGAGGGCGGCGGCGTGTAGGCGTCGCGCATCAGCGGCGGGCTGCCGGGCCGCGGGACGTCGGCGATCTCGAGCCAGGGCACGTCGCTGCTCGAGTCGAGCTCGGGGCTCAAGAGGCCGAGGCCGCGCTGGCCGACGAAGATGTGCTGCCCTTCGACGAACGCGTGCCCCAGCACGCCGCGCGTCACGCGCACGCGCGCGATCTCGCCGCCGTCCTCTTCGACGACCGAGAGGTTCTGGCTGCCCCAGGGCACGAAGATCATGTCGCCGCGCACGGCCGGCACGCCGACCGCTTGATCCACCGAGGCGCGGAAGCTGGGCGAGCCGTGCGAGAGGCCGACGAGCACCGAGCGCGCGCCGACGGCGCCGCCCGTGGAGAGCGCCACGGCGCCCGAGTCGCGATCGCCGTCGGCGCCGATGAGGCCCATCTCCTCGTCGGGGATGCGCGCCGTCTCGCGACCACCGTCGAGCGCGCGCACCACGACGCCGCCCGGCTCCTGCGTGACGACGTAGTGGCCGGCGACGTAGGGGATGGTCTCGAGGTGCGCCTCGATCTCCCAGAGCGTCTCGCCGCGCGCGAGATCGTAGGCGAGCAAGCGGTCCGGATCGCTCGCGGCGAGCAGCACGATCGAGCGGTCGTGCTCGGGGGGCACCGCGCCCAGACGCGCGACCACGGCCTCGACGTGATCGACGCGGTCGTCGGGGAAGCGCTGCGAGAAGACCTGCGTGCCGAGCACCCCGCCGCCGCCGCAGGCGGTGACGAGCGTGGCCACGAGGAGCGCACGCGCCGCGGAGCGAGCGGGGCGGGCGGCGCGAATCGACGAGAGAGGGGCCTGGAGGAGCGTCATACCTCTTCTCCTCACTGCCCGATGCGGGCCGCGGCGGCCTCGGCTGCGCGGGTCACGGGGTCGGTCCCGGGGTGTTGCTGCACGTACTGTTCGAGCAGCCCGCGCGCGTCGGCGCTCGCGAGCTCGCCGAGCGCGGCCACGATGGCGAGGCGGCTGCGCTGCGGGATGGTGTCGCGCCCGAGCATGTCGGCCAGCATCGGCCCCATCTGCGAGAACGGCACGTGGCCGACCAGGTCGAGCACGCGCGTGACGTCCTCGGGGCGCGCCAGGCGCGCGATGGTCTGGCCCGCCTCCGGCACGCCGCGATCGAACGCGAGGAAGAGCTGATCCATCGCGCCGACGCCGCGCACGTCCGCGAGCGCCGTGGCGGCGGCCGCGCGCACTTCCGGCGCGGAGTCCGAGAGCGCCGAGGCGAGCGCGCGATCGGCGCCCGGCGGATGGCAGGCCCCGAGACCCTGCGCCGCGCGCAGCCGCACGGAGGCGCGGCGGTGTGAGAGGAGCTCGACGAGGAGCGGGCCGGCGCCCGCGTTGCCGAGCAGCGTGAGCGTATCGATCGCCGACTCGAGCAGCTCGGGCGGCAGGCCCTGCCGCACGCGCGCGACGATGATCGGCACGGCGCGCGCCTCGCCCGTGAGGCCGACGGTCTCGAGCCCTTCCTGGATGCGCGCGGCATCCTGCGACTCGATCGCCGCCTGCGCGTCGGCGAACGACATCTGGGCGGTTGCAGGGGACGCGACGGCGAGCGCCATCAGCCCCAAGAACGCGGACAACATCCTCATATCGACCCCACCTGGCTCCGAGCGTGGTGGAGTATCGCTTCTCCGGCCCGGCGCCAAGGCCCGAGCCCGGATTTCGAGCCGCACGGACGATGCGAACCGCCCCTCACCGCCTCGCGTTTCTCTCGATGCACCGCTCTGACGGTCCCCGTTCGCCCGATGCCCGCGCGAGCGGCTCCCTCTCCCACGAACGTGGGAGAGGGTCGGGGAGAGGGACTGCGAGAGGACCCGAAGAAGAGCGCCCCTGCGACAGGCCCGCCGCGCCGCCTCTCTCTCTCTCGAGTGATCGAGCTCCGCCCAACCTTCGCCTGTCGCGATCGCGGCGGGCACGGGGGGCGCTCCTCGCTACCGCATCGCGCGCGAACGGCGGCGCGCACGCGGGCGCTCGTCGACCCCCCATGCCCGCCGCTTCGGTGGTGGTGCCGGGACAGGTTGGAAACAGGCGGCGCCTTCGGCACCTCCACAGACGAAGCCGCTGCGCAGCTTCGTCGAGAGGCGAGGGAGGACCCTCGCGCTCCCCGGGCTCCGTCCCGGCCGCGCGCTCAGCCGCCGAGCAGCTCGCCCACGAGGGTCTCGATCTCGCGGCCGATGTCACTCTCGGCCAGGGCCTCGCGGATCTTGCGGCGTGCGGCGGCGAAGTGCTTTCGCTCGTCGATCTCCACCGAGGCCGCGAGCACCTCCGCCGCCGCGCCGAGCTCGGCGAGCCGCGCATGCGACGCGATGCGCGCGTCGTAGAGCGGGATGGGGAGCTGCCAGACGTACTTGTCGATGTCGCGCTCGTCCTTTCCGAACGACATCAGCGGGCGGACGCGTTGCGTCGTCACCGCCGCGTTGAGGACGGCGCACAGGTACTGTGCTTCCGCGGTCGAGGAGGCCGCAGCCCAGTAGAGCTTGTGATCGATGACGGCGCGGTGGTCGGTCAGTCGCGCTGCCGACAGATGCATGCCGGACTTCGCGTACACGACCCGCTGCTCCTGAATGGGGAACTGGTTCAGGAGCTTCTTGCGGAAATCGAACTGCTCGATGAGCGTGAGCCGATCGCTACTCCGGTTCGCCTGCCAGGTGTCCTCCGCGTCGCGGAACCAGCGCGAGAGACCACGATACGCGTCGAGCCTCCCGCTCGCGCCGTCGATCAGCTGGCGGTTCTCGCGCGGGATGACGGCCTCGAGAGGAGTCAGCGGCCGGAAGGGAAGGATCGTCTCGCCGAGGTGCACGCGGTACAGGAACTCGAGCTCGACGCTGCCCTCGAGCGCGGGCAGGTCCTTCCAGGGCATCTTCTCGTTGGCGCTCCGCAGCGACCGGACCGGCACGGTTCCCGCGGCCGCGCCGAGAGGGCCGACCTCGCGGCGCTCCACCATCACGAGCATGCGAGGTACGAGCGAGGCGCCCTGGGAGAACCGAGCGGCGTACGGCGAGCGCGCGTCCCCGTCGACGGTCCGCACCGAGGTGCCTCGTGTGATCCGCTTCTGCACCTCGATCCACATCGCGTCGCGCCGCGGCAGTTTGCCCGACCACACCTCGCCGGACTTCGGGAGCGCAGCCGTGGCATCGGATGCTGTGCAGCGCGCGCCGAACACGACGCAGGCCGTGATGGGAAAGAAATGCGGGCGCAGCTTGCGCAGGTCCCAGGCCTGGGAGAACGCGACGCGTACCTCCGCGCCGCTGCGCAAGTAGCTACCCGTGCGGAAGCCCTTGTACTGCTGGCGGTCCAGGGCCGCGCTCTGCATCACGAAGCCGAAGCGACCTCCCGGCTGGAGGTAGAGCTCGATCGCGCGCGCGACGAACAGGCCCGCGAGATCTTGGTGCGTCGCGACCGTGTCGCCCTGCCAGAGCCCGCGCTCCGCGCTCAGCTCCTTGAAGTCGGCCTGCATCGCCGCCGGCATGTAGCGGTAGGCGAGCCATGGCGGATTGCCCACCAGCACATCCACGCGGTTGCCGTTCCGCGCGAGCCACTCCGGCCGCGCGAGGTTCCGGATGTAGTAGCTCCAGATGTGGTCGCGCCCTTCGCGCTCCAGGCGACACATCGTCTGGAAGGTGGCCGCGAGCATCGCTTCTTGCGCGGGTGCGAGCGCGAGGTGCTTCACCACGCTGGTCGGCATCGCTGGAGGCCGGCCGCCGGGCTTCTGGGCCCGCGCTCGCTCCGAGAACTCGGAGAGCAGCTGGTCGAAGCGGACGATGTCGTCGAGGAGCGCCGTCGGGAACTCGAAGCGCGCCACGTCCAGCTCGCGCTTGTCGTCTGCCTCCACGACGAACGAGCTGGCGGTGAAGAGGCTCGGGGTCTTCTGGCGCCATTGGAGCGAGTCGCCGAGGAAGACCGGGATGCGAATCACGTCGCGATCCGGGCTCGTCAGGCGAGCGCGCCCGATCGCGAGCAAGTACGTGACTCGGGCGAGGGTGACCGCGACCGGATGCAGGTCCATCCCGAAGACGTGCCGGGTCACCCCGTCGACGAGCTGGCCGGTGGGCGTGCCCGCCGGCGCTGCCGCGAAGTAGCGGCGCACTGCGTGGAACAGGAATGTGCCCGAGCCGCACGAGGGGTCGAGCACCCGCTGCTCCATCGGCCGATCGACCGTCGCCTCGACGACCTTCTCCGCGAGCCAGTCCGGCGTGTAGTACTCGCCGAGCTTCTTGCGCGTCTCGGGGCCGATGACCGACTCGTAGAGCACCTTCAGCACATCGTGCTCGACGGCGCTCCAATCGAACCGGCTGATGCGGTGGGAGAGCGCCCGGACGAACGCCTCGCCTTCCGGAACCTCCACGAGCCAGTCGAAGAAGTCCTCTTCGACTACGCCGAAGATGCCGGCCTCCTCGAAGCGAGCGCCTGAGACGAGGGACTTCGCGGCGAGCACCGTCGTGTCGATCCCGAGCATCGCGTGCGCGATGATCTCGGCGGTCGAGACGAGGAGCGTGTGCTCGATGAACAGCTCGTCATCGTCGTCGAAGTGCGTACCGAGCGCTTGGGTGAGCAGGCGCGCCCAGAGCTTGCGCTTGGTGACGACGGTGGGCAGCGCACGATGCGCTTCGTACAGCCCGGCGATCGTCGCGCGGTCGAGCCGGTGTGCGCTCGACCCGGCGCCGAGGCGGAGCGCGATCTCGGAGGGCGTCGGCTCGATGTCGCGCGCGGTCGCGAGCACGCCTTCGAGCCAGATGCCCAGACGATCGACGTCGGCCGCGGCCGAGCCGATGGTGATGTCGGCGACCTCGACCAAGCGTCCGAGCAGCAGGTGATAGCAGCGCCACTCGGCGCCGTCCGTGATCACGCCTACGTAGCGCCTGCCGCTCGCGCGCTGTCGGCTCTCCACGTAGCCCTGGAGCTGGCCGACCGCGTCTTCGCGTACCCGCCCGGGCCGCAGGTCGCGCTTGACCTCGATCACGGTCCCGCCGATCTCGACGTCGATGCGCTTGCCTTCCCCCGCGTGGACTTCGAGGAGGACCTCCTCGGTCAACGAGAGCGCGGACCGGAGCAGAATCTGGCGAATGTCCGCCGTGAGCAGCGCCTCGGTACGAGGGGCGTCACGATCGGCGACTTTGGCAACTAGCTGAGCGAGGGTGGGTTCCACGGCGGTCGGAAACGCGCATCGGGGGCGCGCCTCGCGAGCGCATTAGCCCGCGCGTGTGGCTTGACGCAACCCTGCTCGCGCGGCGCTTCGCCGACCCGTGCTGGGAGTGGCGGTGCAGCCGCGCCAGCCTGGCCCGGATCGAGCGCGATCTGGCCACGGGCAGTCACGCGCCGTGGCCGATCCAGGCTCGATCCGCCCTCGGTCGCTCGCGCGCCTCGCCCGCTTCGCGCGCGATCCAGCTGCGGTCGGCGGCGGACCCTGGCCAGATCGTGCTTCGCCAGGGCACGGTGCGTGAGCGACCGTGGCCAGGCGAGGCACGAGGTGGCCGAGGGCGGTCGCGTACCGTGACCAAGAGGAACTGCGCGCGGAGCCGTCCTCCTGGGCGCCGCGAGAGGTGCGTCGCCGCGCAGCGCGAGCTCCGGTGGCGCGCGGGGCGACGGCGCGCGTCAGCGTTGCAGACGATCCACACTCGGGCGTGAGCAAAGTGGAAGCGGGCTGGACGCTCGAGCTCGAAGAACGCAGGTCGCAGGGGATGCGCGTCTTCGTCGCGACCGCCCAGTGCGGCGCCGAGCGCCATCAGGTGGCGCTCGGCGACGCCGACGCGGCATGGGCCGAGCTCCGGGCCCTCATCGGCCTCGACCCCGCGCCGACGCCTCCCGTGGCTAGGCCGCGACGGGGGCGCGCGGGACGGATGTCGACGGCTCGGACCACGCGGGGAAGCGGTGGCCCTGGACGCTGATCAGCTCGCGATGGGCGTCGGCTCGGCCGGCGCGGCGTCGGGCGCGCCTGCATCGTCGCGGCGCGCGCCTGCGAAGTAGGCCGCGACGCGAGCCGGATCGCCGGGGAAGATCTGCTGCAGCGCGCCCTCGAGCCGATCGATCTCGAGGTTCACGTCTTCCACGTACAGGAACTGCGCGGTGAGCAGCGGGCCGATGGCAGCGACGGCGTCGCGCCGCGCCTGGGCCGCTTGCCGGAGCTGCTCGGTGCGCGGCGTGAGGCGCGGGATCCACGTGTCGGCGAGCGAGCTGCGCGGCGACTCGCCGGAAAGCTCCCGCACGATCGCGTCGCCCACCATGACCTCGCGGTCGGGGCCGTAGTGCACGATCTCGGAGGCAGCCACGCTGCGGAAGAAGCGCTGGTAGAACGGCGCGTCGCGCCGGCCCTGGGCGATGTCGAGCACGCCGCGCGCGAAGGACTTCACGACGGGATCCCACGCGGCGTCCGCGACGGCCACGCGCGTGCGGGCGCGGCGCGCGAGGCGGCGCTTGGCGCGGAGGTCGGCCGAGATGGCGTCGCCGCGACCGACCAGCGAGAGCCAGAGTGGCGCGAGCTCGGCCGTGGCGGGATCGGCCTCGAGCGCGGCGGCGATGGAGTCGACGACGTCGACGGCGCTGTCGATGGCGGTGTTCGAACGAAGATGCGGTGCCATGAGATGAGATCCTCCCCTGTGGGTGTGGGGGCACGAATGCCACCGTCCTCCTCAGGACGTCAATCCCCTCCCTGTAGACCGCGACTTGGGTGTGCACGAACGCCGAGTGCCCGGATTGTTGCGTTGACGACTCGCGCGACTCGCGAAACCGTGTCGGAGCGCCTCTAACGATCGCGTTGGCGGCGAAAAGCCAGGAGGACTCGGCATGCATCGTAGGTGGGCGATGGTGTGGGTGGTGAGCGTGGTCCTCGTGGCGTGCGATTCGCCGCCGGCGGCGGGGAGCGTCAGCGCCTTGAGCGAGGGCCGCGGGCCCCGTGACGATCGCGGGCGTGGTCGGGCCGGTCACGGTCGTGACTGCGACCACGACCACGACGGTGACGACGACGGCGATGACCGCGATGACCGCGATTGTGATCACCTGACGGCTCGCTCTTCGATCGAGCGTCGACGCGCGTGCGCAGACCACACGCTGGCGGTCATGGAAGACGCGGCGCTCGTCGACGCCCTCGCGCAAGACGCGGCCGAGCCTGCTCCGGACGCCATCTTCGTCGATGCGCGAGTGGCTGAGCTCGAAGCCTCGCTCGCGGGAGTCGACGACCCGGACGCACGCATGACGCTGCGCTTCGGTGCGCTCGACAAGGGCTACTCCGAGCTTCGCGCGAACGTGGACCTGTTGCCGGCTCAGTTCCTCTCGACGGCGCAGGCGCTTCGTACCGCGGTCCTCCTCTCGCCTGCTGCCCTCGCGGACGCCGACGCCGCATTTGCCCGCGCGAGAGCTTGCGGCGCGACGCCCGGGCCGTTCGCTGCGGCAGCCCCGAGCTGCCCGCCGCTCGCGTACGCCGTGACGCCGGGCGACCGGGAGGTCGCTCGCGGGGTGAGCCCGCAGATCGCAGCCGCGCGTCGGGCCGCGGACCCCTTGCCCGCATCCCTTCGCCCGCGACGGCCCGTCGCGACGAGAACGGTGCTCGAGCCAGCTCCGGGACCCACCGTGGCCGTGGACGTGGGAGGTGCGCCGTGAGTCGCTCTCTGACCATCGGGATCCTGCTCGCGGTCTTCTCTCCCGTCGTCGCGCACGCGCAGAGCGCGTGGGAAGTGACCGAGCACATCGGGGCGCCGGTGATCGCCGTCGCGACCCCGCCGCTCGTGCCCGGCCACGTCTACCGCTTCGAGACCTACGATCTGCATCAGAGCTGGCCTGGCACGATCCCGGACACGGTTCTCACGATCCGCGCGAGCAACGACGTGAACGTCGGCTCTCTCGCTGGCTCGGACGGTTGCGAAGACCCGACGACGCACGAGGTCGAGCTGGAGCGGAGCTGCGCCAACTTCAGGCCATCCGTGACGCTGCCCCCGATGCCGTTCTTCGTGTGGGTCCGCGCGCTGTCGCCCAGCACGTTCGGCCTCACGAGCATTCGGATGCGCGACGTCACCACGAACGAAGCGTTCCACGATCTCGTGACCCAGGCGCACTTCGGCGGGCGCTTGATCCACGGGCTCGGAACGCCGAGCGACCGAGTCCAGATCGAGACGGCGCAGGTGCCGGGGAGCACCGAGAGCAACCACGCGATCGTCCTCGCGCTCGACAACACGCACCGCTACGTGAACTGGTTCCTCGGCTTCCGCTTCGGCAGCGCTCGCGGCGTGGGCTCCGGCGCCGTCGCGTCGCACCGGTCTTTCGTACGAGGCACGGCGCAGTACACCGGAGGCCTCGTTCCTTCGAGCTACCCCGGCGACGACCCGATCGACGACGTATTGATCGCGCCGTTCACGACGACCGGCGAGCCGGAGCCGTACCGTGTGCTGCGCAACGACTGCGTTCAGCCGGCCCCCAATCGCCTGTGCTCTGCGACGGTCGATGCAGATCGGGACTCGCTCGGCGACGAGCTGGAGGGGCTGGTCCTGCACACCTGCGATCGAGCGAGCGATCCCGACGCCGGAGGGATCTCGTGCGCGCATCGCTTCGGCTGCGCAGACGGCGAGAGCTGCAACGAGGGCTCGTCGACCAGCGACACCGACGGCGACGGCTTCCGCGACGACCTCGAGCTCTACGGGTTCCAGTTCTGGGACTGCGGCGGGCCGAGCGGACGGCGCGTGGGGTGTCTACCGGACGCCTCGCGCGCGAACTTCGCGCCCGGCGGCTACTTCCCGACGTACGGCGCGAGCCCGGCGCACTACGATACGTTCGTCGACTACAACTACCTCGACGCGGACCCCGGCACGCCGGCCTGCGATCCGCCCGCGCCGGTGCAGGCCGCTCTGAACGGCGTCGGCGGGATCTACCGAGGGGCCACGCACGCGGCGCTGGACGACGGCACATCCCCGGAGCGACTGGAGCCGGGGACCTCTACAATTCGAAACCGCGACGGCACGCGCGGCATCCACGTGCATACCGACACGTATCACCTGCCGGCGCCATCCGCACCGTCGTCTCGCGACCTCAGCGCGGGCAACTGGCAGGGCTCGGCCGCCTGCCAGGCCGAGCCCACGAGCCAGACAGATTGCACGAGCATGGCCGGTACCTGGGACGCGGACACTGCCAGCTGCGCCAGCTGGGACGTCCGCACGTGGTTGACCGGGGACTCCCAGTGGATCTGGCGCACCGCCTTCGATCGCGGTGCGAGTGGGGCCCAGAACGGCTATCCGAACTACTACATCTCGTCGGGCGGTGCTGCGTTGTACGCGCACGAGATGGGCCACGTCGGGGCCCTGATGCACGGTGGGACCTTCTTCAGCCGCAGCGCCGTCGACGCGTTCAACGGGAGCGCGGCGACCCTCTCGCGTATGAGCTACGTCTACGACAGCTTGGATGCGACCGAGCACCTCGTGACGTTCGACGAGGGCGGCCGGCCCGCTCTTCATGCCCGCTACCTGTCGGAGCAGTGCCCCTACGGCATGGCCGCGTCAGGGGTCTCTACGCTCGCGTACCAGCGGCTCGCCGCGCGACAGTCCTCGTTCTTCTTCGGTCGAGCGGACATCGTGCAGTTGGACCCTTCCGGCGGGTGTCCGGCCGTCGACTGGAACCGGGACGGCGTCATCTCGACCGACCCTGTCGAGGCGGCCGCCGCCGCGATCTTCGGGCACGTGGAGCGCGCCGCCCCGCGCGACCGAAATGGGGATGGAGTCCCCGACCAGCTCTTCCTCTCCGAAACGGGCGACGCACTCGTGAGCGCGGCCGGACAGCTCATCCGCGTGCAGATCCAGGCGAGGCCGCCCGCGCTCCAGCCGGAGATCCGAATCGACCGGAGCCGGACGTTCGTCTGCGCCGAGGAGCCCGCGCCAACCGGGCCGCGCTATCCAGCATGTGGGTTCGACAGCCCGACGGATGATCTGTTCGAGCTCGCCACCCGGCCGGCGGCCGTCACGGCCGCCGTCGTGACGAATGCGGGTCGCGCGCTGCTCGTGCTCGTGTGGGTGGAGGACGACGGTCGCATGCTCTGGGCGACGGTCGACCCCACGAATGCCCATTCCCTCAGCTTCGGTTCAATCGACAGCCACGCGTCGCTCGCCAGCATGGCGACACTCGAGGGCATGCCCGCGCTCGCTCGCCTGGGCACGACCGGCCGCCTCGCGCTCGTCTATCGAGACGGCGACGATGAGACCCGTCTCGTCGAGCAGGTCGGGCACTTCGACGGCCCGAGCCACCTCGCCTGGGACGATCCAACCACCGCGTTCCAGCTGACCGCTCCGAGCGCGTTCGTCGGCGGGGTCGGCGTCACGCATCTCGATGGGTCCGAGCTCGGGGGCCCTGGTGCGGTGCTCTCCGTGGCGGTGATCCTTCGAAATCAGTTCATGCCCATCAGGCTCAACTTCCTCCAGCGGAGCGCGACGGCAGCAGGCTGGTCTCGGGTGAGCAGTGTTCTGCTCGGGAGCGGCATCGTCGGGCGACCGACGCTCGCCGCCCGACCGTACTCGACCGCTGGCGTGCGGCAGTGGCGCATGGTCGCCACCTTCCGTGTGCGAGACACCGCCACTGGCGTGCTCGAGTACCTCGAGAGCGACCTCGACGTCCTCGGCGGCTGGAGCCTGCACGCGTACCACGCGAATCAGGCGGTCCCCAACATCCGCTCCGCGTCGGCAGCGTCGCTCGCTTGGGACGAGCGCGCGGGCGTGACCCCAGGGCTTCGCGGGACGTACAATCAGCTGGCGGGCTGCCCCGCGGACGTCGAGGTCGGAAGCCCGTGCCCGACCCCCGGGACCATCTGCCGGCTACTCGACGACAACATTCCGGGAGTCGGAACCGAGTCCACGACGCCGGTCTGCGGCATCCCCGGTACGATGCTGTCCCAGGCCATCGATTTCACCGTGCCGGGCGCAGATGGGGTCGTGCCGATGGGTCACGAGAGCTTCGACGAATGGAGCGCGATGGCCGACGGGTTCTGCGCTGCCACCGCTGCGCAGGCAGGCTTGTCTCCGAGCGCGTACGCTATTCGTGGGACATGCCCAGACCATCCGGATCCGTGAGGAGGGCGCTCCTCGCAGTCGTGCTGTGCGCGGGCGCTGTGGGATGTACCGCGAGCTGCGCGGCCCCTCCCGTGGCGTCTGGTCCACCTGAGCCACCGCGGCTTCTCGAATCACATCCCGATGTCCACTGCGCGCCACTCGGCACGCTGCGATACGCACCGCCCGCGCGTGATCCCGCCGTAGCCGGGGCGCTTCTGTGGACGCACGATCTCGACGACGATGCTTCGCTCCGCTCCGCGCTCGCGCCGTATGGATACTCACCCACCATGTTGCCCCTCACCGGACGCGTGGCCGGAGGAGTGGGGACCTGGACCGCGTCCGGCGCGTTCGGAGACTTGGAGTTCGCGTCGACCGGCGCGTTTCTCGGCTTCGACCCATCGTCGCACGTCCTGCGGTTCCCGTTCTCGCGGCTAGGGCCCGAGCTGTCCCTGCGGGCGGGGGACGGCTACCTCTTCCCCGTCGGTGACCCCTCGCTGGAGGACGTCGCAATCCTCGCGATTCCTCAGAGCACTCCCAGCCCCAGCGCGCGCGCCCGCGCCAGCCTGCCCGTCGTCTATCCCTCCACCGGGCGAGTCGTCTGGTTGACGCACGCGAACATCCTCCAGAGCAACTGCATCACCACGGGCGAGCTCGAGTGGGCCGTGCAGTACGACGACCGCTTCGACTGGCCCTTCGATACGCCCGTTCCTCCCGCGGTCATCTCCGGCCTCGCGGACGGGTCCGTCGTCTTCCAGAGCGGTAACGACGACGTCGCCCGGATCGGCCCGGACGGAGAGCTCATGGCGTTCCGCGACGGCGACGGCGGGCGCGGCGCGATCGCGATGGTCTCCGAGCATTGCGGCGTGCTCGTGCGCGCGGGCGGCGACCAGAGCCGCTACGAGTGGTGGAGCCTCGACGACTTCTCGACGACGTCGAGCTTCCCGGCGTTCCTCACGCTGCCTGCCGAGAGCCCGGCGTTCTACGGCGGGGAGACCGCGCTCGCGAGCTGCGCCGTCGTCATCGGCCGCGGTCGCGAGGTGATGGACGGCACGCGTACGCTCTACCCACTCGAGCTCGTGTCGGTGGGGCCGGGCGACACGTCGTGGGTGGCGCCGCTCTCGGATGCGTACTTCCAGCACCCGGCGATTCCCCTCGCGGACGGCGGCGTCGTCGTCCTGCAAGGCGAGGCCGGCGGTGTCCCCGCTCCGCTGACCGTCAGCGTCTTCGAGGCAGACGGCTCGCAGCGCTGGTCCCACACCTACGACGCCTCCGCCGGCACGGCGTGGGTCGCGCGCGCGACCGTCGTCACGCCCGACGGCGTGCTCTACGGGATCACGACCACGGGCAACTTCACCAACTACCGTTACCACCTCGTCGCGATCGACCTCGGCGCCGCGCCAGGCCCCTTCGACTTCGCGCAGTCGGGCATGAACTGGGCGCGCACCAACGCGCCGCTCTGATTCCCTGGGGCCGCATTGCGGCTTCTTCGACAGGCGAGGCGGGGCTCGCTCGGCACCTCTCGTCGGCCTCGCTGCGAGCTACGGCGCGTGGCCGACGCGCGCGGGCATGCCGAGGTCGGGCCAGCCGGCGTCGGGCGCTTCGCGGAATCGATAGTGCGCGAGGCTCGCGGTCACGCGGCGCGTGTAGTTGCGCGTCTGCGCGTAGGGGATGTCCTCCACGTAGCGGTCGAGGTCGCGCTCGCCGCGGCGCAGCCACTCCTCCACGCGATGCTCGCCGGCGTTGTACGCCGCGAAGCACAGCGGCACGCCGTAGCTGCGGTGCAGCTCGGCCAGGTACGCGGTGCCGAGGCGCACGTTCGTCGTCGCGTCGAAGAGCAGGTTGCGCGCGTACGTCGTGCCCGTGCGGCGCGCCACGGCCGCGGCCGTCGCCGGCATCAGTTGCATCAGCCCGATCGCGTCGGCGTAGCTCACGACCTCGGGATCGAAGGTGCTCTCCTGGCGCATCACCGACCAGACGAGCTCGGGCGCGATGCGCGTCACGTGCGCGGCCTCGCGCACCGCGCTCTCGAACGCATGCGGGTACGCGGCCTCCCACGCCCACGCGGCCGCCCCGGTCGGTGGATGCTCGAGCGCGCTCTGCGTCGCCGCCACGCGATAGGCATCGCGGAAGTCGAAGAGGGAAAGGTATCCGCCCGCGAGCGCGCGCGGCGGATCGCTGCGGCGCAGATCCGTCGCGGCCCGCCGGAGCGCCTCGGCCGCATCGCGATCGAGCCCGAGCGCTGCGTAGAGCGCCGCCTCTTCGGGCAGCGCGAAGAGCGGCGCCGGCTCGTCGGGCAGCGCCGCGCCGGGGAGCGGCGCCGGATCGGGCTCGCCGAGATCGAGCAGCCGCTGGCGCGAGAGGAGGGCGTACCAGCCGAGCGGCTCCTCGCGCACGAGGCGCCGGTACACGTCGAGGGCAGCGCGCCGATCCCCGGCCTGCTGCAGCGCCCGCGCGCGCCAGTAGTCGCCGCGGTGGCGATCGAGCTCGCGCGTCGTGCTCGCGCGGTACTGCTCGAAGCGGCGCGCCGCGTCGACTCCGTCGTCGGCGTCGAGCGCGACCATCGCGAGCGAGAAGCGCGCCTCGCGGGCGAAGTCGGTAGGGCGCCGCCCGCGCGGCCCGTCGAGGAAGCGCTGCATCGCGCGCCCCGCGTGCGCGCCGCCCTGATCGAGCTCGCTCCGCGCCGCCAGGTACTCGGCCTCCACGGCCATCGGGTCGTCGTCGTGCGCGCGCACGAACGCGCGCAGCGCGCGGCGCGCCGCGAGCGCATCGCCATGGCGCAGGAGCGCGCGCGCCGCGTGGAAGGCATCGCTCGCCTCGGTCGTGCTCCCGCGCGCGGCGGCAGCGTCCGTGAGCACGTCGGCCGCGTCCTCGTAGCGGCGCGCCTCGAAAAGCGCCATGCCGCGCACGTGGAGAAAGCGCGCCGCGCCCGTGCGTGGCGCTTCGAGCCCCTCGAGCTCGGCCACCGCCTCGGGCGCGAGGTGGGCTTCCGTCAGCCGCTCGGCCCGGTCGAGGTGCTCGTCGATCGTGAGGGCCACGTCGGGATCGAGAAGCCGTAGCGCTGCCATCGCTTCGCCCGCGTCGGGATGCTCGGGGCGCAGGACCACGAGCGTGCGCAACGTCTGCGTCGCCGCGTCGCGATCGCCCAGCGAAAGCTGCGCCTCGGCGAGCTCCATGCGCGCGGCGAAGGTGTCCACCTCGCGCGCCGCCTCGGCGACCACGGCCTCGAGCAGCGGGCGCGCGCGCGAGGCATCGCCCTGCGCGAGCACCGCCTCGGCGATCAGCGCGCGCACGACCGCGTCCCCCCGCGACAGAGGCGCGAGGGCCGCCTCGGCGCCGGCCGCATCGCCCGCATGCAGGAGCGCACGCCCTCGGCGCAGCGCCGCGTCGCGCGCGATGCCGGAGGGCAGCTCGGTCGCGCCGGCGTACGCGGCGGCGGCCTCCGCCAGCTCGCCGCGCTGCTCGTGCAGCCGCCCCTCGAGGTAGTGCGCGGCTGCGTTGCGCTCGGGCAGCGCCGCGATGGCACGCAGCGCCGCCGCGTCGTCGCCGTGCCGAACGAGCGTCGCAATTCCGGGCGGAACGGGCGGGCTCTGGCCACGCACGCGCGTGGGTACGGCGAGCACCAGCACGGCGACGAGCCCCAGAGAGATCCCGAAGGCTCGATCCTTCCGCATCATCACCGGCCCGGAACGTCGCACTCCGGAAGGCTCGGCGCCACGCGGGCGCCACCGCGCGCGTGCGGTAGTATCGCCCACCGATGCGACGCTCTCCGATGCGCTCGGTTCGCTTCCTCGTCGCCTGGCTTCCGCTCGGCGGACTGGTCGCCGCGTGCTGCTACCTGCCCTCGCCCCCGAGCGGCAGCAGCGCTCCGACCTCCGAGGCCCCGACGCCGCCGCCCCCGACGCCGACGCTGGGGCACAGCTGTCGGCTCGCCATCGACGTCCACCTTCCGAGGACCAAGCCGACGGGTGAGCCGTGGGACGTGGGTGGCGGCGCGCCCGATCCGTTCGCGATCGTGCGCCAGGACGGGGTGGAGCTCGGCCGCACGGCGAGAGTGCAGGACTCGCGCAGCGCGCACTGGGAGCTCACGGTCGCCTGCGATCACACGCGCTCGCTGGAGATCGAGGTGCTCGACAAGGATGTGTCGCTCGACGACTCTGCCCTCGACATCGAGGTCCCTGCGGGGGCCGATTTCGGAGAAGCGCCATTCGGCGAGGGCACGGTGCAGGTCCAGCGCGGCTGACGGGCGTGAGGGGGTGGGCCTCGCTCTTCGTCGTCTTCCTCGTGCTCGGCGCGACGCTGCCCGTGCGCGCGCAGGAGCCGGATGCGGCCCTCGTCGTGCGCCTCGATCCACTGCTGGCGCCGCTCGGGGCGGCCATCACCACGCGGCTCGCGCGCCGGCTCGAGCGCGACGTCACGCTCGGGTCGCCGCTCACCGCCGAAGAGAGCGCCGGTCTTCCGGAGACCGTCCCCACGCTCGCGCCCGGGGTCGTCGGGCTCGCGCGATCCGACGCGCGCGTCCTCGCGTTCGGGACGGCGCCCTCGGGCGCGCGCCACCTGACCGCGGTGGGCTGGCCCGCCGACGAGAGCACCGTGGAGCGCATCGTGGTGATCGCGCTCGCGAGCCTCGTCGACGCGCTCGCCGCCGACGTCGCGCCGTCGCCGAGCCCTTCGAGCGAGCCCGAGGAGCAGGCCGTGGTCGAGGACGATCTCTCGCCGCTCGACGCGAGCGCACTGACCGACCTCGCCGATCCCGTGCGCCCCGTCGAGGGCCGGACGGGCTTCGTGCTCGAGGCGCGTTCGCGCCTTCTCTATGCGACCCAGCGCGACCAGGGCTTCGGCACCGCCGGGCTCGCGGCGGGGGCCTGCGTCGCCGCGTGGTGGTGCCTCGTCGCGGAGGCCGACGTGGAGCTCGCCGAAGAGCGGCGTGCGCTCACGGGGTCGAACGCGCTCCGCTACCTCCTCCTCACGACCGTCGGCGTCGGCGGGCGCTTCCTACCGCTCGAGGCCGGGCCCGTGTGGGGCGGGGTGGGGCTCGACGCGCTCGTGCGGGTGGGACGGTTGACGCTGGAGAGCCCGCTCGCCGAGGTGACGACCGTGTCGGGCGGCATGCGGATGGAGATCGAGGCCGGCGTCCACCTCGCGGACGTGCTCTCGATCGTGCTCGAGGTCGGGGCGGACATCTTCTTCAATGCCGTGCGTTTTCAACGCGGTGGCGCCTTCGTTCTGACCGAGGACGTGGCCACGCTCTGGGCGGGCCTCGGCCTGCGCCTGGGGCCCCTGTGAGCCGTTCGCGCTTTTTCGCCGGCCGATTGGAAATCGCGCCCGGTCGCGACGACGATGAGGCAATGCCGGCGGTCTCCGTGCTCGCGATCCCCGAGCCCTCGCACGAGGACGAGCCCGCGCTCCTGCGCGCGGCGGGGGCCGGCGACGCGTCGGCCGCGCAGGCGATCTTCCGCGCCCACGGTGCGCGCATCCATCGCACGGCCTCCCGGATCCTGGGCGCCGCCGACGGCGACGTGGACGACGTCGTCCAGCAGACGTTCCTCGCCGCCTTCGAAGGAGCGCACGGCTTCGATGGGCGCTCGAGCGTGGCCACTTGGCTCGTCGGGATCGCCACGCGGCGTGCGCTCGACCTCGCGCGGAGCCGGGCGCGGCGTGCGCGCTGGGGGAACGTGACGGCGCTCTTCGGCTTTCCCGGTACGGCGGCGGCGCCGACGCCGGACGGCGCGATGGAGCAGCGCTCGCTCGTCGAGCGCGCCCTCGCGGAGCTGACACCAGATCAGCGCGTCGTGTTCGTGCTCTCGGCGGTCGAGGGCCACACGCTGCAGGAGGTCGCCGACATGACGGCGACCGGAGTGTCCACGCTGCACGCGCGCCTCACGGCCGCGCGCAAGCGGCTCGATGCGTTCCTCGCGAGCGCCGGAGAGGAGAAGTCGCCATGACGGAGAAGCCTCGGAATGCGGAGGCGCTCGCAGCGCTCCTGCGCGGGCAAGACACCGCGTCGGCGGACGATCTCGCGCGGCTCGAGCGCGGAGTCGTGGCGCAGGTGCGTGCCGGCCGCGCGCCGGCGGGGAGCACGGGCAGGCCTTGGATCGGGATCGGCGTGGGCCTCGCCGCCGCCGCGGCGCTCGCGCTCTGGATGACGCGCGCGGAGGAACCTCCGCCGGTGGCGCGGCACGACGCGACGCCGGCGCCCGTCTCCGAGGTCCCCGCGCTCGCCTCGCTCCACACGGGGAGCGAGCTCGCGAGCGGCGAGGCGATGCTCGGCCACGCGCAGCTCGGGGTGATCGAGGGCTCGCTCGTCCACGTCGACGACGACGCGATCTCGCACGCGGCCGTCACGCTCGCGCGCGGCGAGGTCCACGTCGCGTTCCATCCTGTGCATCGTGGCGAGGAGCACCTCGCCATCGTCACCGACGTGGCACGAATCGAGGTCGTCGGCACCGAGTTCGTGGTCACGCGCGGCGAGACGAGCACGCGTGTCGTCGTCACCGAGGGCGTGGTCCGCGTGACCGAGCTCCGCACGGGTGAAGCGCACGACGTGCGCCCGGGCGAGTCGATCGAGGTACCCTTCGGCGTGGCGCCGGACGCGACGGCTCCTGCGCGCACCGAAGCGCCCGCGCCGAGCGAGCACCGCCCGAGCGTTCCTTCGCTGGCCGTCGCGCGTGCGGCCGCCGAAGCAGGCGATACATCGCTGCTCGAGGACGTGGCCGCGCACGGCAGCCGCTCCGATCGAATCGCCGCCCTCGAGGATCTCGAGGAGGGCTACGGCACGCACGATCCGGAAGGCCGTCGTCGCGCGCTGGAGGCGCTGATGGCGCTCGACCCGCACGGTGAGCACGGCCTCACGGCGCTGTACCTGCACGCGCGCAGTTTCGCGGGCGAGGGCGAGGCCAGCGAGCTCGCGCGCTACCTCGCCGAGCTGCCCGAGGGCTCGTTCGCCGCGCAGGCGCGCCAGCGCGCGTGTGCCCTCGACGAGAGTCGGTGCGCGGTGCCGTGATCTTTTTCGAGCGCGCGTTGGAAACCGCGCGCGCTCCCGACGACGAGAAGGTGAGGAGGCTCGGATGCTCAAGAAGGTCACTCGCAGAACGCTCGGTACGGTCGGTCTCTTGCTCGCGCTGGCGATGCCCGCGGCGGGCTGCGTCGAGACGCACGTGCTCCCGTCGGAGCGCCCCATGGTCGGCGCGTCGACGTCGGCGCTCGTGGGCCCCGCGGGCGCGGATCTCGCCATCGCCGACCTGCACGTCATCATCCCGGCGGGCGCCATCACGACCGAGACGATGGTCACGGTGCACGTCGACGACGCGACCCACGTCCCGTTCACCGCGTACTCGCCCATCCTGCGCTTCGAGCCGGCTGGGCTCGTGCTCGCCCACGAGGCCGAGCTGCGCGTGCCCTTCGACGGCGACGCGGCGCGCGCGACGGCGTACGTGGCCGGCGCCAACGGCGCCTACTCGCCGCGCCCGACGCAGGTCTTCGACGACGTCGCGGTCGTGCGCATGGCGACTCTGGCCTCGACGTTCGTCGGCACGGCCTGCGAGGGCGCGAGCTGCGGCTGCGAGCCGGCCGGCATGCTCGACCTCCTCGTCGTCGTCGACAACTCGAATTCGATGGCGGAGGAGCAGGCCCTGCTCCAGTCGCAGTTCGGCCCGCTGTTCCAGCGCCTCGCGAGCGGCGACCTCGATGGTGACGGCATCCAGGACGTCGCGGCCTTCGACGACATCCGCGTCGGCATCACCACGACGGATCTCGGCGTCGGAACGGTCTCCGGGATCAGCACGTGCGACCCCGGCCTCGGTGACGATGGCCTGCTCCGGAGCGCGCCCGGCCCCGCTGCCGACCCGTTGCTCTGCATGACGCCCTCGTACGCGCCCCCGTACGCGACGTACTCGTCGTCCGATCCCGCGGGCACGAGCGGCTTCGTCGCGCAGATCACCTGCGAAGCGGCGCTGGGCCAGGACGGGTGTGGCTTCGAGCAGCAGCTCGGTGCGGCGCTCGTCGCGCTCTCGCCCAATGCGCCGACGTCGTACACGGCGCCTGGCTGGACGGTGCCGATGTTCGAGGCCGGGCGCGCCGGTCAGGGCGACATGGGCAACAGTGGCTTCCTGCGCGACGGCTCCATCCTCGCGGTGCTCTACGTGACCGACGAGGACGATTGCACGACGACGGACAGCAGCATCTTCAGCCTCGACGACCCGAACGATCTCAACCTCCGGTGCACCATCTACTCCGACCAGCTGATGACGATCTCGTCGATGGTCGACGGCCTGGTGGGCCTGCGCCCGCGGCCCGAGGACGTGCTGGTCGGCGCGATCACCGGCGTCCCGACCGGCACGGATGCGACGGACCTCGCGGCGGTGCTCGCCGATCCGTCGATGACGCCGACCGTCGATCCGGCGAACCCCACGCGGCTGCTCACGGTCTGCAACAGCACCAACGGCCTCGCCTTCCCGGCGCAGCGCATCGTGCAGTCGCTCCAGGGCGCGCAGCAGGCCGGTGCACGCGTGGTGCTCCAGTCCATCTGCGAGCCGAGCTTCGACTCGTTCACCTCGGATCTCGCGCACCAGCTCGCGGCCCGCGCCGGCGGCGAGTGCTGACGCCCACGCTCTGACCTCGTCACGCACGGATGCCCGCCTCGAAAGAGGCGGGCGTTCGCGTCTTTGGCGGCGCGGTGAAGAACCGAGCGTGGCGCACGTCGAAGTCGGGCGATGCGCTTCCTTCCTCGTGCGGCGCTCGCGGGCGCCTTCTTCGCTTCTTCTCTCTCGTTCTGGGGCGTGGCCTCCGCGCAGGACGAGCCCACGCGCGAGGCCGATCGCGCGCTCGCGACGTTCACGCCCGCCGAGATCGCGCTGCTCCAGCCGCTGCTCGACACCGGCGTCGTCTCGCTCGTGGAGTTCGCCTACGGCGACCAGATCCCCGCGATCGTGATCGCCTGCGAGATCGAGGCGCCCGCCGACGTCGTGGCCGCCGTGATCGGCGAGCCCGCGCACTATCCCGAGTTCATGCCGGCGCTCGACTCGGTCGAGGTGACGAGCGCCGAGGGAGACTCGCAGAGCTACGACTGGTCCTGGCACACGTCGATCTTCACGCTGCACGGCCAGAACACGATGGTGCGCTACGCGCCGCCCGCCGATCAGCCCGCGCGCGGCTATCGCTTCGTCGTGCGATCCGAGGGCGGCGATCTCGGCACCGGCCGCACCGTGTGGCGCGTGATCCCGCAGGGCGCGAGCCGCTCGCTCGTGATGACGAGCTCGCGCATGGATCTGCGCGACGCGAACTACATCGCGCGCCAGCTCGCGGCGGCCAGCTCGACGATGAACCGGTCGATCCACGTCGCGCTCGCGTTCTCGATGATGCTGCGCACGCGCACCGAGGCCGAGCACCGCGCGAGCTTCCATCGCGATCGCGTCGTCCTGCCCGAGGGCGACCCCGTCGAGCCGACGTTCGATCCCACGACCTACGAGAACCTGCTGCTGCGCGGCGATCTCATGTGGGTCGAGACGAGCGATGGCAGCGACCAGGGCCGCGTGGTGGGCCTCGGGCGCATCCACACGGACGAGGCACGCACGCGCGCGGCGATCCTGGACCCCTACGGCTTCACGCAGGGCCTGCTCCAGGGCGCCCACGCCACGATGCTCCCGTCGGACGACGGCACGCGCTTCGAGTGGGGCATCGATCTGCCGCTCGTGGGCACGACCGGCGTCATGCACATGCGCGAGCAGCCCGACGGCATCCTCGCGCTCGATGCCGAGTCGGGCGCGCTGAACGGCGCCCGCTGGCGCTTCCGCACGCGCACGCGCGACTACGGCACGCTGCTCACCGCCTGGGGGCGCTTCGATCTGGGCGACGGCCTCTGGCTCGTGCGCGTCGTGCAGGACGCGGACCCCGCGTTCCGTCCCGGCCTGAGCTCGTCGGCCGAGCTTATGATGGTGCGCGGGCTGCGCACGCGGCTCTCGATGTAGCGCGCGAGGCGCTACGCTCCGTCGGTGTCGCGCTCCCAGTTCCTCCCCGTGACGATCGTCCTCTTCGCGGCGATGACCGGCTCCGTGCGCGCGGACGCGATCCCGCCGCTCCCCGAGGAGTGCCCGCCCGGCACGCGCCCCGTCAGCGGCCACGCCGGCGCGTCTTGCACGCCCATCCTCTGCGGCGCCTCCACGCACGACGCGCCTCCCTGCGCGGCCGGATCGCAGTGCGTCGTCGGCCACGCGTGGTGGCCCGAGCACGAGCAGATCGTCCCCGACCAGGCGCGCCCCGGCTATCCGACGGTCTCGGCGGCCGTCGCGGGATGTGGGTGCCCGCGCGGTCGGTGCGTGGAGGCCGAGATGTGCGTGCCCGACGCGGCGCCGCCCGGGCCGTGCCCGCCCGCGGAGGCCGGCGACGACGACGACCCCGGTCGTTCCTCTCGTGCCGGCTGCTCCTCGTGCGCCGTCGGGGGCGGAGCGAGCGCCCCGAGCGGCCTCCTGGTGGCGGTGCTCGCGTTCGGGATCGTTTGGTCGAAGTCTCGGGCCACGGCTCGCCGATTCGTGTCATCCTCCGCCGGTGATCGGAGCGGCGCAGCTGCCGTGCGAGTCGTTCGTGCTCGCCATCGTGGCGGAAGACCTGGAGCCCGGAGAGGGTGATCCCGTGTTCGTCTCCCAGCTCTTGCTGGTGAGCGAGGGGTTCGTCGTGCGCGCGCGCTCGCGCGTGACCCGGCGCGAGGCGAACGAGCTCGGGCGGGACGTGGCGGCCCTCGTCGCCGGCAAGACCAAGGAGCTCTCGTTCCAGACCGAGAGCGGACACCTCTATCTCTCGCTCACGCCGGCGAAAGCCTCGCGCAGCGGGGCGCTGCTCCACATCACCGGCCACGTCGTTCAGGCAGGGACCGGCGTGCTCTCGGCCTTCGAGTCGCGTACGGATCGCAGCATGCTCCAGTCGTTCGGCGACGATCTGCGCGTGTTCCCCTACGCGGGTTGAGGGCCTCGTGGATCAGGCCGTCAATTTCTTCGTCGAGCAGGGGAGCTACGGCCTCATGTTCGCGGCGCTGGTGGCCGCCGGCATGGGCATCCCGTTGCCGGAGGACATCGTCTTCATCTCGGGCGCGATCCTCGCGCAGCGCGGCATCACCGATCTGCGGCTGACCTGCGTCGTGCTCGCGGTCGGGGTGTTCGTCGGCGACACGGTGCTCTATTTCCTCGCGCGCCGCATCGGGCCAGCGATCTACGAGCGCAAGTTCATCAAGCGCGTGATGCCACCCGAGCGCCGCGCCTGGTTCGAAGAGAAGATCCACAAGCACGGCAGCATCGTGGTGTTCCTCGCGCGGCACGTCGCCGGCCTGCGCGGCGCCATCTTCGCGATCTCCGCGATCCACGGGATCTCGTACCCGCGCTTCATCATCGCCGACATGCTGGCGCTCGCGGTGTCGATGCCGCTCTTCATGCTCCTCGGCTGGTACTTCTCCGAGAGCATCGACGAGGCGCTGACGCGTGCGGCGACGGCGGAGCACTGGGTGATGTTCGCGATCGTGGGCGGCATCGCGCTCGTCGCGATCGTGCACGGCGTGCGGACGTGGATGAAGCGGCGCGAGGAGCAGCGCGCCGAGGCCGCCCCCGCCGGCAAGACCGACACGAGCGCTTGACCCGGGCGACGGGGCTGCGAGATCTGCCTCGCCATGACCGACACGCGTGCGAGCCTCGACTCTCTCTTCGCCGCCGAGCGCGCCCTTCGCGAGGCCGAAGAGGCGTTCTTCTCTTCCGCCTCTCCCGAGGACCTCTCGCGCGCCCTCGCGGCGGCCGCCGACGACGCGTTCGCGCTGCCCGCGGGCGACGATCGCTCGATCCGGCTCTTCCGCCTGGCGACGCTCGCCTCGGAGCTGCCGGGCCCCGAGCCCGTGGCGGTGCTGCTGCGAATCCTCGACGAGGAGGACCTCTCGGCGCGCGCGGAGGCCGGCGAGAGCCTGCTCGAGCTCGCCTACGATCGCTTCAAGGAGGTCGCGACGGGGATCGAGGGCCTGCTCGCGCGGCGGCACGATGGCCCGGCGATGGAAGAGCTGCCGTTCATCCTGACGGAGGTCTTCGATCCGGATCCGGTGCCGCTCGTCGCGCGCTTCCTCGAGCACCCGCGCGCCGACGTCGTGGCCTGCGCGATCGAGGCGCTCGCGACGTACGGGGACCCGAGCGCGACCGCGAAGATCCGCCCGCTCCTGCGCGACGAGCGCAAGGTGGTCGTCGCCGACCTCGAGGGCGAGGCCACGATCGGCGAGCTCGCGCGCGAGGCCGTCGCGGCCCTCACGCCCGAGCCGGCGCCCGGCCGGGGTGGCCCGCGGCCCGGCGGCGGCGGGGGTCCGCGTGGCGGTGGCCCGCAGGGTCGCAAGCCGCGCCCGTCCTGAGGCACCATGGGCGCCTCGGGATGAAGGACGACGAGGTCACCGACATTCGCGGAGGCTCCACGGCGCCACCGCCACCCGACAGCGGGCGCATCTCGCGCCCCGCGGTGCACACGAGCACCCCGCAAGAGGCGTCGCTCTACGACTCGGTCGTCGTGCCGCGCTACTCGGCGCTCTTCTCGCGCGCGCTGCTCGACGCGATCGCGCCCGGCACGCGCGGGCAGGTGCTCGACGTCGGCTGCGGCACGGGGCATCCGGCGCTCGACGTGCTGCGGCGCCTGACCGGCCAGGGAAGGGTGATCGCGGTGGATCGCGACTCCGGCTTGCTCGATCTCGCGCGGCGTCGTGCGATCGAGCAGCACGGCAAGCGCATCTTCTTCAAGGTGGAGACGGCGAGCGAGCTCTCGTTCGGCGACGAGGTCTTCGATCTCGTCGTCGGCAATCTCGTCTTCGGGGCGCTCGACGGAGACTTCTCGTGGGCGGGCGGCGGCACGCCGCCGGGCGAGCGCGCGGTGCTGGGCGAGATCCGGCGCGTCCTCGTGCCGGGCGGGCGCGCGCTGCTCTCGCGGCCGCTCGCGGGCACCTTCGAGGAAGCGATCGACATGCTGCGCGAAGTGGCGTTGCGGCGAGACCTCACCGTCGTCGGGCGCCGCGCCGAGCTCCTCGCGTCGCGTCATCCCACGGCCGAGACGTGGCGCGAGCAGCTGCAGCAGGCGGGGTTCTCGCCGGTCGAGGTGTCGAGCGAGGAGCACAAGCTCGCCTTCAAGAGCGCGCGCGATCTCTTCGCCGACCCGCTCGTGCGCGCCATCGCTCTCTCGGAGTGGCGCTGGGTCGCCGGCCTCGAGCCGGGCCACGAGACGATCCTCGACGAGTGCGAGCGCGCGCTCGAGACCTACTTCGCCGGCGGCCCGGTCTCGCTCACCGTCGTGACCGGCGCTGCCCGCGTCGGCCGTGCCTGAGGCGCCTTCGGGCGCAGCGGGCCCCGCGCTCACCCTGGTGGCGGCGGGCTCGCGCCGGGCCCACCCGGCCCGACCTGCGGCGCGCTTCCCGGCGCGATGGCGCCGGTCGTCCGCGGCAGCGAGAGCGCGCCCAGGTACTGCCCGATGTTCGACGGCAGGATGAAGAGCGTCGTGAAGAACGAGAGGATGCCCCACCAGCCGAAGAAGAGCGTGATGAGCGTCATCCGCCAGAACGTGCTGTCGATGCACGAGCGACAGAGGTTGCCCGAGACCGTGCGCGAGAAGCGCAGCACGACCGCGCCGACGTTCTGGGAGAACGACACCGAGCGCGTGGGCGCGTTGGCGCCGCAGATCTGACAGTGCATGGCTCTCGTTCCTTTCCTCTCGCGCCGCGCGCGTCGTCAGTTCCCGCCGTCGCTCGCGGTGCCGGCGTCCGGCAGCGACGTCCCGTGCCGGATGTCCCAGTAGCAGCCGTACTCGCTGCCCGTCGCGGCGCGCGTGATCACGGTCGCTCGCCCGCTCGCGGGGCAGACCACCGAGACCGAGGGGCAGCGCGTGGCCGGGGTGGCGTCGTCGTTCGTCGCGAGCGCGACCGACGCGTTGCAGTCGTGGATCGACACGTTGCCATCGCAGACCGAGAGCACCGGGTCGCCCTCGCACGCCGAGCCCACCTCGCCGGTGCACGCGATCGTGAGCCCCTCGCCCGCCGTGCAGGTGAGCGTGTCGTCGATGCGCAGGTGCCGGTTCTTGCAGCCGAGCAGCGCCAGCAGGCCGAAGAGCGCGAGCGCGCTCGCGGTGAAGAGACGGCCGAGCGGGGCACGAGAGGGGCGGGGGGCGAGCACGCCCGCATGGTACTACGCGATCGCATGACGCTCCCGTCCCTGGGCCGCGCGCCGCTCTCCGGCAGCGCCACCTTCGCCGCCGTCGAGATCGACCCCGCCACCTTCGAGGTCTACTTGCTCGATCAGCGGCGTCTTCCGGGCGAGCGCGTCTACCTGCGCTGCACCGAGCCCGACGCCGTCGCGGCCGGGATCCGCGACATGGTCGTGCGCGGCGCGCCGGCGATCGGCATCACCGCCGCGTACGGCCTCGCGCAGGTCGCGCGGCGCGTGGAGGGCGATGCCGCGACCTTCCTCGCGACGATGGGCGGGGCGGGGCGCGTGCTCGGCAAGACACGCCCCACGGCGGTGAACCTGGCGTGGGCGATCGCGCGCATGTCGCGTCGCGCAGCCGACGTCGCGCGCCTCGCGCCGGCCGAGCGCGCCGTCGCGATGCGCGAAGAGGCCGAGCGGATCCACGTCGAGGACGTCGCCGCGTGCCGCGCCATGGGCGAGCTCGGCGCCGCCGACGTGCCCGTGGGCGCGACGATCCTCACCCACTGCAACGCGGGCGCGCTCGCGACGGGCGGCTTCGGCACCGCGCTCGGCGTGATCCGGGCCGCGCACGCGCTCGGCAAGGTCGCGCGTGTGCTCGCCTGCGAGACGCGGCCGTATCTACAAGGCGCGCGCCTCACCGCCTTCGAGCTGCACGAGGACGGGATCCCCGTCGAGGTCATCACCGACGGCATGAGCGCGCACTTCCTCGCTCGCGGCGAGATCCAGTTCGCCGTGGTGGGCGCCGATCGCATCGCGGCGAACGGCGACGTCGCGAACAAGATCGGCACCTACGGCCACGCCGTGCTCTGCGCCGCGCACGACGTCCCGTTCACCGTGGCGGCGCCCTGGAGCACCGTCGACCTCGAGACGCCCAGCGGCGCCGAGATCCCGATCGAGGAGCGCTCGCGCGACGAGGTCGCGAAGATCGGCGAGCGCGTGCTCGTGCCCGACGGCGTGCCGTGTCGCCATCCGGCGTTCGACGTCACGCCCGCGCGCTACGTGCGCGCGATCTACACCGAGCGCGGCGTGATCCGCCCCAGTGCCGGGCTCACGCCCGCGTCGTTCGCCGAGGCCCGACGCGGCGCGCGATGACGGGAGCGCGCCGCGGGTGCTAACCCTCGGCCGAATGATCTTCGACGACGCGTCTCTTCCGCCGCCCGCGCGGCGCATCTACTGCAACCGCACGCTCAACCTGCGCTCCATCGAGGCCATCGGCTTCGACATGGACTACACGCTCGTCCACTACCACGTGGACCGCTGGGAGCAGCGCGCCTACGAGCACGCACGCGCGCGCCTCGGCGCGGCCGGCATCCCCGTCGACGGCCTCGTCTTCGATCCCGAGCTCGCCGCGATCGGGCTCATCGTGGACACCGAGCTCGGCAACCTCGTGAAGGCGAACCGCTTCGGCTACGTGAAGCGCGCCTGCCACGGCACCGCGATGCTGGAGTTCGAGGCGCAGCGGGCCGCCTACGAGCGCGTGGTCGTCGACCTCTCGGACAACAAGCGCTGGGTGTTCGCCAACACGCTCTTCAGCCTCTCGGAGGCGTGCCTCTACATGCAGCTCGTCGATCTCTTCGACGGCGGCAAGCTCGAGGGCACGGCGCTCAAGGGCGCTTCCTACGCGAAGCTCTACGCCGAGGTGCGACGCGCGCTCGATGCCTCGCACCTCGAGGGCGAGCTGAAGGCCGAGATCGCGAAGGATCCGGACCGGTACGTCGTGCTCGATCCCGAGCTGCCGCTCGCGCTCATGGATCTGCAGGCGGCCGGCAAGAAGCTCTGCGTCATCACGAACAGCGAGTGGAGCTACACGCAGGCGATGATGAGCCACGTCTTCGACCGCTTCCTCGACGGTCGAGGCTGGCGCTCGCTCTTCGAGCTCGTGATCGTGGGCGCCCGCAAGCCCGCGTTCTTCACCGAGCGCATGCCGGCCTTCGACGTGATCGACGAGGAAGGGCGCCTCTTGCCGAGGACCGGCCGCCTCGAGCCCAAGCGCGTCTATCTCGGCGGCCACGCGCGCCTCGTCGAGGAGTCGCTCGGCCTGCGCGGCGAGGACATCCTCTACATCGGCGATCACATCTTCGCCGACGTGAACATCAGCAAGAGCATCAACCGCTGGCGCACGTGCCTCGTGCTGCGCGAGCTGGAGCGCGAGCTCGAGGCCCTCGAGGGCTTCAAGGCGGCGCAGCGCGAGCTGACGCTCCTCATGGACGAGAAGGAGCTGCTCGAGCACCGGTACTCGCTCATGCGCCTCGCGGTGCAGCGCGCCGACAAGGCCTACGGGCCGCGCACGCCGGGGCTCGACATCGGCCGCCTCCGTGCCGACATGCGGGAGCTGCGCGCGCAGCTCGTCTCGCTCGACGAGCGGATCGCCCCGCTCGCGCGCACTTCGGGCGAGCTCGGCAACCGCCGCTGGGGGCTCATCCTCCGGACGGGGAACGACAAGAGCCACCTCGCGCGCCAAATCGAGCGCCACGCCGACGTCTACACCTCGCGCGTCTCGAACCTGCTCGCGAGCACGCCCTTCGTGTACTTGCGCTCGCCGCGGGGGAGCCTTCCGCACGACAGCGGCCCCGAGGGCGGCGTCGGCTGAGGTCGGCCGCGCCGAGCGTCAGCGCGCGGGCGGCCCGCGCTCGGGCAACGAGAAGCCGAACGTGGCGCCGTGATCGGGGCGCCCCTCGGCCCAGACGCGCCCGCCGTGGCGCGAGACGATCCGCTGCACGAGCGCGAGCCCCACGCCGGTTCCTTCGAACTCCGCGTCGGCGTGGAGGCGCTGGAAGGCGCCGAAGAGGCGCGCGGCGAACGCCGGGTCGAACCCCGCGCCGTGGTCGGTGACCGTGTACTGCAGCTCGCCCGCGCGGCGGCCACCGCGGATCTCCACGCGCGCGATCTCGCGGCGACGCGAGTACTTCACCGCGTTGTCGATCAGGTTCGTCCAGACCTGGCGCAGCAGGTCCACGTTGCCGAGCGCGCGCGGCAGCTCGTCGACCTCGAGCTCGATCGGCGGAGACGGATGCGACGCGCGGACGCCCTCGAGCACCGAGCGCACGACGGCGCCCATGTCGATCTCGGAGATGGGGTCGATCGCGCGGTGCCCGAGGCGCGAGAGGCGCAGCAGGTCCTCGATCAGGTGCGACATCTGGTCGGCGTTGCGCCGGATCACGGCGAGCAGCTGACGCGCTTCCTGGTCGAGCGCGGGGGCGTGGTCCTCCTCGAGGATGCGCGAGAAGCCGTCGATCGCGCGGAGCGGCGCGCGCAGGTCGTGCGAGACGGAGAAGGCGAACGACTCGAGCTCGCGGTTGGCCGTCTGGAGCGCCGCGGTTCGCTCGGCGACGCGCCGCTCGAGCGACTCGACGAGCTGGCCGTTGTCGATGGCGAGCGCGGCGCGATCGGCGAGGTCCTGCACGAGCAGCAGATCGTCGTGCGTGTAGGGAGGCAAGCGCGGGTCGAGGCGGAACAGCGAGAGGTAGCCGAGGTTCGCCCCGCGCGCGCGCAGGCGCGCGACGATCATCCCGCGGATCCCGATGCGATCGAAGATCGGGTGGAAGCGCGGGGCGAGCGTCTCCTTCAACCGCGGAAGATCGATCTCGGGCGCGAAGTAGGGCGTGCCCGTGGCGAGCACGCGCCCCGAGATCCCTTCGCCGACGCTCAGCGGCGTCGCGTCGTGGAACTCGCGCAGGTACGCGTCGATCTCGGGATCCGGGTGGTAGGTCGCGACCGGGACGAGCGCGTCGCCTTCCACGAGGCGGATGTTGACGGCCTCGCCGACCAGCGCGGAGAAGCGCGTCGCGATTACGCCGAGGAGCCGTCGCACATCGGGGCTCGCCTCGGCGAACGCCTGTGCGGACTCTGCGAGCGCCTGGAGGCGCCGCGACTGCCGTCCCTCGTCCGACATCTCCCGGAAGCTAGCATCGTTCGCGCGACGCGCGGCGGCGCGAAACGGCGAACGGTGCGCCGCGACGAGCGAGCGTGGAGTCGTGCCTCGCCGACGCCGCGCGCGTGCGCCGCGGCGTGGCACGAGGCCTCGGTCAGAGGCCCTGCTTGGCGAGCCAATCGTTGGTGTAGACGGCCGTCTTCTCGTAGCTCTCGCGCGTCGTGTCGGCGATGAACTTCTCGACGACGCCCCCGACGCCGAAGACGCTGACCTCGAGGTCCACCTCGCAGATGCGCTCGATGCGCTTCTCGCCGCGCGGCTCGACCCAGAGGCTGCCGCCGATGCGGACCTTGTCGCTGAGCTTGTTCGTGGTGATCGAGTAGGTCCACTTCTGCGACTTCGCGTCGAAGCGGCCCGTCTCCGTGTACGAGAGCCCGCCGCCGATCAGCTTCGTCACGACGGCCGGCGCGTCGCTCTTCGGCTCGGTGAACATCTTGCGCGTGCGGTCGGTGCCCGGGCTACCGGTGAGCTCGAGGATCTCGAACTGCTTGAAGCCGAGCGTGCCGAGGTAGAGGCCCTTGTTGTACTCGGGGTCGAAGAAGACCTTCGTCCAATAGGTTTCGGCGTCGCAGTGGAACACGTTGGAGCAGCGGAAGCGCATGGCGGACCTCGGCGCGCATTCAAGCGCGAGTCGGGCTCGATTGCCAACGGTCTGCGCGTACCCCGGAGCCGCGAGCGGGCGCGCGCGCCTCAGCCGTTCGTGAAGAGCTCGCGCTCGAGCGCGTCGTAGCGGGCCGGGTTGCCCTCGACGAGGCGGCTTCCGCCGAGCTCGACGATCACCTCGGACATCTCCTTGGTCGTGATCGCCTCGCGCACGTCCTCGACGAGGAGCGCGTCGGCGGTGCGCGCCGCGCAGAACGTGTCCCCCGGGATCGCCTCGCTGACGGCCAGCACGTCGAGCTCGTCGACCCACGGCCGGCGCACGATCTTCCCCTTCGCGTCGATCTGACAGAACGACGCGCCGAGATCGGCGGCCCCCGTCGCGAGCGCGTCGAGCACGGCGTCGTAGCTGCCGAGAAATCCCTGCGCCTGGAGCGAGAGATCGGGCGAGATGCCGCGCTCGCGCAAGAGCCGGCGCGGCACCACGTATCCAGCCGCCGACCAGTTGTCGACCCAAGCGGCGCGCTTGCCCTCGACGCTGGCCCAGTCGCGGATCACGCCCGGCCGCCCGAGCAGCGCCGAGGCGTAGGCCGGCTTTCCGTCGCGCTCGACCGTCGCGAGCAGCTCCACGCAGGCCTGCCGCCGCGCGCGCACGTAGGCGATGGGCGGTAGCCACGCGAGATCGACGTCCCCGTCCGAGACGGCCTCCACCACGCGCGCGTAGGTGGAGTAGGTGCGCAAGAGCACGCGGCGCCGCAGCAGCTGCGAGAGCCGGTCGGCCACCCGGCCGGGGTTGACCATGCTCGAGGTGACCACCGCCCCGACGCGGATCTTCGACTGCGCGCGCGCGAGCCGCTTGGCGTCACCGGAGGGCTCGGCTGGGTGCTCGCCGGAGGCCACGGATGCGGTTCGCATGAAGTCGACCAGTCTAACAGTGCGCTCGTGAGGTGGTAGTGCAGAAACATCGGAGCTTTCTGCGCGAGCGCGGGCTTCGTGCGGGTGGGTCCCTTGCGGCGCTCGGGGGGCGTCGCTAGCATCGTGCCGCGGCACGCACGCGTTCGCGCTGCCGCCGCGACGCTCGAGCCCACGTGCCTCCACTCTCCCACGCACTGTTCCTCCAGTCGGGATCCCTCCTCGGAGGTCCTGGCCCGGAGGTCGTGCTGATCGTCCTCTCGGCCACCATCGGAGCGGCGCTCTCGGGGCTGACCACGGCGCTGGCGACCTTGCCGAACGAGCGCCTGCTCGCGCTCCGAGACGAGGGCGGCCCCGACGGCAAGACGGCCGGTCGCCTGCTGGAGCAGCGCAAGACGATCCGTGCGCGGATCCTCGCCGGCCGCGTGCTCTCGGTCGCCTCGGTGTCGGCCTTCACGGCGCACCTCGTGGCGCGCGTGCTCGACGACGAGGGCTTGATCCTCGTGGCCGTGTTCTCGGCCGCGCTCTGCTACGCGATCCTCGCCGAGATCGCCCAGACCCTCACGCGCTCGCGCGCGAACCGCATCACGATGCCGCTCCTGCGCGCCCTCTACCCGCTGGAGCTCCTGCTCGCGCCGTTCGCGATCCCGATCCAGCTCGTGGCGCGCCTCGCGGAGCGCTACTTCCCGGAGGGCGCCGACGCGGTCGCGCCGGAGATCGCCACGCGCGAGGTCGAGCACCTCATCGAGAAGCGCGAAGAAGAGGGCACGCTCGAGGCGGCCGACATGCTCCTCAACGTGCTCGAGCTGAAGGACACGCTCGTGCGCGAGGTGATGGTGCCCCGCACGCGCATGGTCGCGATCGCGAAGGACACGCCGATCGACGAGGTCATCAAGCGCGCGATCAGCGAGGGCCACAGCCGCTATCCGGTGTACGGCGACAAGATCGACAAGATCGAGGGCATCCTCTACACGAAGGACCTCTTCGCGGCCTCGCGCGGCACCGAGGCTCCGACGCTCGCCAAGCTCGTGCGCGGCAAGGTGCTCTTCGTCCCCGAGACGCAGAAGATCAACGCGCTGCTCCGCGAGATGCAGGCCAAGCGCCAGCACCTGGCGATCGCGATCGACGAGTTCGGCGGCACGAGCGGCATCGTCACGCTCGAAGACGTGCTCGAGGAGATCGTCGGCGAGATCCACGACGAGCACGACACCGAAGAGGCCCTCGTCACCGAGATCGAGCCGGGCCGCTACCTCGCCGATGCGCGGGTCTCGATCCACGACCTCGGCGAGATGCTCTCGACCTCTCTCGTGAAGACCGAGGAGGGTGGCTTCGACTCCCTCGGCGGGCTCGTCGTCGATCTCGCGGGCAAGGTGCCCGACGTGGGCGAGCGCGTCCGCGTCGACGGCTTCGACCTCGTCGTGAAGGATGCCGACGAGCGGCGCGTGCGGCGCGTGGAGATCCGTCGGCGCGACACGGTGCGCCCGCCGGTCGACGTGCCGGCCGCGAGCGACGACCCGAGCACGGGCGAGACGCGAGCGCCCGCCCCGCGGGGCGCGACCGAGCCCACGTGAGCACGGATCTCGGGTCGGCTCTCGCACGCGCGCTCGGTGGCGCGGCGCTGCGCGCGCGCGTCGTCGCGCAGGCGCGCATCGAGCTACCTCTTCCGCCGGGGGTCGTGCCGGCGGGCCCTGGCGAGACGGCGGACACGACGATCGTCGCGGTCGACGCCGCCAGCGTCGAGGGCCTCGGAGCCACGCTCGCGCCCATCGTTCCGGGAGAGCGCCTCGTCGTCGTGGTGCCGCCCACGCCACAGAGCTTGCTCGGGCAGGTGCTCGCGCGCGCCCGGCGGATCGAGCCGGTCCCGCTCGAGCGCGTGTGCACGGCGCTACGCCACGTCGGGGTCGTCGACGTCCGCGTGACGCACGTCCCGGGTAGGCTGCGCCTGGCCGTCGTGACGGGGCGCGCGAGCGCTCCCTGAGCCCGAGGGCGAGCGGCGCTCAACGGCGGGCCGACCCCTATCGCCACGGCCCTCCGTCTCGACGCGCTCGGTCGCGAGCGCTACGAATGGAGGGTGCAGCGGTCTCGGATCCTCGCCGGTGTGACGTGGCTCTCGATGGCCGCGGCGCTGCTGGCCGGATGCGGCGCCAAGACCGGGCTCGACGTGCCCGACGCGAACCTCGACGCAGGCCCCGACGCGGGGCTCGACGTCGGCCCGCGCGACGCGGGCACCGACGTCGGGCTCGACGCATCCATTCCCTGCATCGTCCTCGAGCCCGACGCCGGCCCGGTCGAGCTCCCGCTCGACACGCAGGTCGAGCTGGGGCGCGCCGACGTGGTGTTCCTGATCGACGTGACCGGATCGATGAGCCAGGAGATCGGCCACATCCAGGCCGAGCTCCGCGACACGATCGCGCCCGGCATCAGCGCGGCGATCCCCGACTCCGAGCTCGGCGTCGCCACGTTCGCCGATTTCCCGGTGCGCGCCTGCGGCACCAGCGAGGACCACCCGTACAACCTCGTCCTGCCGGTGACGAACGATCTCGCTCGCGTGCAGACCGCGGTGAACACGATCGGCGTCTCGAACGGTGGCGATCCGCCCGAGGCGCAGGTCGAGGCGCTGTACCAGACCGTCACCGGCGAGGGCCTCGGCAGCTTCATCGCGTCGAGCTTCGGCTGCCCCGAGGGCGGCTTCGGCTACGCGTGTTTCCGCAACGACGCGCTCCCCGTCATCTTGCTCTTCACCGACGACTACTGGCACGAAGGCCCCGGTGGTCGCGATCCCTTCTCGGAGGACTGCCCGGGGCTTCTCTCGAGCGTGACCCCGCACGTCTATGCCGACGCGCTGGGCGTGCTGAACGCGCGCGGCGTGCGCGTGATGGGCCTCTTCTCCGGCATCGACGGCGGTGCGCGCTCCGAGCTCGATCGCGTCGCGACCGACACCGACGCGGTCGACGACGGGCGGCCGCTCGTCTTCGACATCGGCGTGCACGGCGAGGCGCTCTCGTCGAGCGTCGTCGAGGCGATCACGACGCTCGCGAACGTGATCCGCTTCGACATCGACACCGCGCTCGTCGACCCGATGCCGGGCGACGGCGTCGATCCGCGCGACTTCGTCCAGGCCGTCACGCCGCTGCGCGCCGAGCCCATGGACGGCGTGGAGTCCATCGACGTGGCGGCGGGGGTGTTCCGGCAGGTGCGCACCGGAACGCGCGTCGTCTTCCAGCTCACGCTGCGCAACGGCTCGGTCGCGCCGGGCGTCGGCCCGCAGCACTTCCAGCTCGAGATCGTCTTCCGCGGCGACCGTCGCACGCGCATCGGCAGCACGATCATCGACATCGTCGTGCCCGGCGCCGACGGCACCGGTTGCCCGCCATGAGCGTCGGGCGGGGGACGCTCGTGGCCGCGCTCGCGCTGGCGACCACGATCGCGGGGTGCGGAGCGAAGACCGGTCTCGAGACGCCCGACGCGGACGTCGACGCCGGGCTCGATGCGGGGATCGATGCGGGCATGGACGCAGGGATGCCGCCGCGCTGCATCGAGGTCCCGCCACTCGGCGGCCCGGTGGAGGCCGACTTCTCGATCCCGGCGACGCTGCAGGTCGTCGACGTGATGTTCGTGATCGACGCGACGGGCAGCATGCGCGACGAGATCGACAACGTGCGCCAGGGCCTGCGCGACGTCGTGGTGCCGGGGGTTCGGGCTGCCATTCCCGATGCGGCGTTCGGCCTGGCGTTCTTCGGCGAGTTCCCCGTCCTCCCGCATGCGCGCCCCGGCTCGGGCGTGAAGCCCTACGAGCTCCGCTCGCCGATCACGACCAACGTCGAGACGCTCGCGACGACGTTCCAGAACATCCCGAGCTGGGGCAACCTCGACGACCCCGAGGCCGACGTGGAAGCGCTCTTCCAGGTCGCCACGGGCGCGGGCCTCGCGCCCTTCATCGATCCCTCGTTCGGCTGCCCGATGGGCGGGACGGGCGGCGCGTGCTTCCGCGCCGACGCCTTCCGCACGGTGCTCCTCGTCACCGACGCGCCGATGCACAACGGGCCGCCGGGCGTACCGCCGGTGAGCGACTACGCGTTCACGAGCCCGGCCACGCCGCACACCTACTCCGACGCGGTCGGTGCGCTGCGCGGGCTCGGCGTCACCGTGATCGGGCTCGGCGCGAGCGACCCCGGGCGCCCCACGCCCATCGCGCACCTGCGGCAGCTCGTGACCGACGTCGACACGCACCACAACCCGCTCGTCTTCGACATCGGCAACGCGGGCGATCGGATCGGGCAGGAGATCGTGGCGGCGCTCGAGACGCTGGCGCGCGACGTGCCGCTCGACGTCTCGGCCGAGGTCGACGACGTCGGCGGCGACGCGATCGACGCGCGCGAGCTCGTGGTCGCCATCACCGCGACGCGCGCGGATCCGATGAGCAACGTCGCCGGGATCTCGGGGAGCACCTTCGCGGGCGTGGTGCCCGGTACGCAGCTGACGTTCACGATCACGGTGGACGCCTCGCGCTTGCCGCCGAGCCGTGTGCGTCGCGAAGTGCCGGCGCGCGTCGTGTTCCGCGACGCGGGTCGTAGCCGCATCGGCTCCGAAGACGTGCTCTTCGTGATCCCGGGCGACGACGGCATGGGCTGCCCCTGAGCCGCGCGCAGGCGCGCCAGCGCCAGCCGTGATCGACGCCGTCAGCTGGCGAGGGCGCGTTGCACGACGGGCGCGATCGCCTCCCAGACGGCGCGCGATCCGCGCCGCGAGAGGTGCACGCCGTCCACGGTCGAGCGCTCGTCGCGCGTTCGGACCGCGCGCGGATCGACGATGGCGCCGCAGCGCGAAGCACGGGTACCGGCGATCTGCGTCTCCTGGACGCGATGCACGCGCTCGGACCAGCTCTCGCTCGCGCCGTCGGTCGGGAGCACGACGAGCACCCGCGGCGCGCCGGCCGCACAGAGAGCGTCGACGAAGTGCGTGACGCGGGCCGCGTAGAGGGCGCGCCAGCGCGCTTCGTCGGCCCAGCGGATCGACGAGTGCCCCTCCGTGCGCGCCTCGTCGTCGGTCAGACGCAAGGGCTGCGTGTCGTTGCCGCCGAGGAGCACGAGCACCCCGCGCAACGCGTGGAGGTCGCCGAGCCGCGCGATCTCCGCATGCCAATCGAAGTAGTCCGGGCGCGCGAGCCCCGTCGCCGGATGCCCGACCCGGCCCACGCGCATGCCGGCGTGCTCGAGCTCGCTCTCGATGAGCCGACCGAACGCGCCGTCGACCGACGACGAGCCCACGAGCAGCACGTCGTCGGGCACCGCGGGCGCGGTGGCGCGGCGCTGGGCCGACGCCGTCGCGCCGCCGGTGAAGAGCGCGAGCAGAACGGCGGAGAGCGAGACGAGCGCGGCCAGGCGCGCCGTGACGCCGGCCGGCGTCGCCGCCGGATCCGCGCTCTCGTCCTTCACGCCCGTGATGGAGACGGGGTGATGACTGAGCGCGACGACGGCGCCCTCGGGATCGCGCACGTAGAGCGTGTAGGCCGTCTCGTGCAAGACGGGGAATCCCTTCTCCGCGAGCCGAGCGCGCCAGGCCTCGCGCGCCTCGATCGGAATGGCGAGCGCGATGCAGTGCCAGCCGGGCGTGTCGTCGGCGCGGACGGGCTCGGCGCGCTCGGCGCGCTCGATCGCGAGGAAGCCGGTGCCGATCGCCACCCAGAACGAGCGTGGTCGCCCTCGTTCGTCGACGTGCCGTCGCGTGATCGTCAGGCCGAGCACGCCGACGTAGAAGGCCTCGGCGCGATCGAGATCACGCACCTTCACTGCGAGGTGATGGACGGCCGTGGGGGGCGCCACCTCCACCGCGCCGGGCGGCGGGCGGCTCGACGGCTTGGGAGGTCCCCCCGACGGCGGCTCGGACATCGGTCGATAATTGTAGCACGGCCCCACGGGGCTCGTCGCAGGTCGTACGGCGGGGGATCCCCGGCGCGCCGTTTCGCGTTAGTGTCCGCGCCATGCGAAGCGTCTACATCGGGGTCGGGGGTCTGTGCGTGGGTCTTCTCGCGGCGGGATGCGTTCCGCGTGCGCGTCACGGCGGCGGTGGCGGTGGCGGTGGCGGTGGCGGCGGCGGCGAGTCCGTCAGCATGTCGAGCTGCAACGGCGACTTCGGCGCGACGAACGCGGCCGCGAAGCTCGAGGCCTTCTTCGCGGCGACCATCGCCTGGCAGGACGCCGCGATGGGCATCCAGCGCGACCTGATGAACGCATGCCAGGTCACGGGGCGCGCGCTCGGGATGAGCGACGCCGAGATGCAGGCGAACGGCGCCGATCTCGAGCAGCTCTGCAGCACGGTCGACGGGCGACTTCGCGCGGAGATGGCCGCGCTGCGCGAGTCGGCGCACGCGGACTTCCAGGTGGACGCGCGGCCGCCGCACTGCGAGGTCTCGGTCGACGCCTACGCCAGCTGCATGGCGGAGTGCGAAGCGCACGTCGATCCCGGCGCGGTGCAGCTGACGTGCGAGGGCGGTGAGCTCCGCGGCCACTGCGACGCGACGTGCACGGGGCACTGCGCGGTGCAGGTCGACGCGGCCTGCTCCGGGACGTGCGAGGGCTCCTGCGAGGGCACCTGCTCGGCGCGCAACGCGGACGGCAGTTGCGCCGGCCGTTGCGACGGAACCTGCCACGGCTCGTGCGTGGCGGATGCGCAGGCGAGCTGCAGCGGCGAGTGCCGCGGCGGATGCTCGGTCGAATTCCGCGAGCCCTACTGCACCGGCACGATTCGCCGCCCGACGGCGAGCGCGCGCTGCCGCGCCTCGTGCGACGCGCACGTCGAGGCCCAGGCCCGCTGCACGCCGGGCGAGACGCACGTCACGATGAGCGCCGGCCTCGACGCCGAAGGCCAGGCGCGCCTCGCGCGCGTGCAGGCGGCCATCCGCGACGGCATCAGCCAGATCCTCGCGATCCGCACGCGCGTCCAGCGCCTGCGCGCGGCGGGCGCCGAGATCGTGCGCACGGCGCCGCAGATTCCGGAGTCGGCGGCCGCGGCGGGCATCAACGCGGTCGTCTGCGCGACGGCGGCGGCGGGCGCGATCGCGAACGCCAGCGCGAGCATCTCGGTCTCGGTGAACGTGTCGGTGTCGATGTCGGCGAGCGCGTCGGCCTCGGCTCACTGAGCCCCGGCAGGAGCGACGATCGAAGGAGCCCACCGCGATGCGCGGTGGGCTCTTTTCGTAGGGAAGTGGTCGCTCGCGCGTCAGAAGGATCCGCAGGAGCCGCCAGTGCGGGCGGCTCAGTGCGGACGGCTCAGTGCGGACGGCTCAGTGCGGACGGCTCAGCGCGGACGGCTCAGCGCGGACGGCTCAGCGCGGACGGCTCAGTGCGGACGGCTCAGTGCGGACGGCTCAGTGCGGAACGTGATGCGCCGCGTGCAGGCGCAGGTTCACGACGTGCGCGGTGGCGACGAACGCGATGCCGACGACCGTCAGCACCGTCTCGAACAGGCCCGGCGCGAAACGGCTCGCGACGATCGACATCATGCCGATCGAGAAGAGCACGACGGGCAGCACGTTCTTGTGCTCGTGCAGGTACGGCCGCACGAGCGCGAACAGACCGATGCCGAGCGCGCCCACGAGCAGCGGCAGCTCGAGCCACTCCATCGCCTCCCCGGTCGCGGCGCTGAAACCGAGCGTCGGCAGGAGCGAGACGAGCGCGGTGATCACGCAGTGCACGGCGCACGTGAGCGAGACGCCGATGCCGAGCTTGTCGAACAGGCCCTGGCGCGCCTCCACGTCGGTCGCATCGGGGGCGACGGACGTCTTCTCGCTAGGCTCGGTCACCGCGACGCTCACTCCGACAGTCAAACACGCACTCGGTGCTTCTGCAACACGACTGCGACAGGACCTCCTCAGCGTGTCAGGCGCCGAAGGATCGCGATGGCGCGGTCGAGCTCGTCGTCCGTGACGTAGGGCGCCGGGCCGAGCCGTAGCAGCTCGCCTCGCGCGTCGACCAGCACGTGCTCGGCGCGCAGCGCCTCGACGAGCTCGCCGGCGCGCGGGTGCCGGACCGCGACGAAGCCGCCGCGCTCGGCCTCGCCGCGCGGCGTCGCGATCTCGACGCCCTCCAGCCCACGGATCAGGCGCGCCGTCTGCAGGAGGGAGAGCGCGCGCAGGCGCGGGACCGTCAGCTCCTCGCGGTCGAAGAAGTCGAGCACCGCCACGGCGCGGTAGTGGCTGGTCGGATCGTAGGTGCTCCCGGCGAAGCGGTCGGCGCCGCGCGTCCCGTAGCCGACGCGCCCCCCGTCCCGCGGCGCCGCGAGGTGCGCGAAGTCGCTGAACCAGCCCGTGTAGACGGGGCGCAGCGTGCAGCCCGGCGGGACGCGGAGGAAGCAACACCCTTCGCCCCACTGCGCGTACTTGTAACCGCCCGCGACCACGAACACGTCGCCCCCCAGCTCGGCGACGGTGAAGGGGACGACGCCGAAGGCGTGGTACGCGTCGACGAGCAGCGCTGCCCCGAACCTGCGTGCCCGCTCGGCGAGCGCGGCGATCCCGGGCACGATCGAAGAGGTCTCGAAGAGCACGCTCGAGACGAGCACGGCCGAGGTTCGTGCATCGACCTCGGCGGCGAGCCGCTCGGCCAGCGTCGCGACCGGCGCGACGTCGATCATGCGCACGTCGAGCCCTTCTTCGGAGAGACGCGTCAGCTGGCGGTGGGCCGAGTGGAACTCACCGCGCGTCGTGACGATGCGCGGCCGCGCGCGGAGATCGAGCGCCGACAGGAATCGCGCGACGAGCTCGTGCGTGCTGCCTCCGAGCGCGATCTCGTCCGAGGTCGCGCCGAGGCGCGCGGCGATGCCGCCGCGGAGCCGCTCGGCCGCCGCGAACGCGGCCTCCCACTTGTCGTCGACGTGCTCCGCCGCGTCGTCGAACGCGCGCAGCATTCCCTCGCGCGCCACGTCCGGCCACGCCTGGTGGGAGTGGCCCGTCAGGAGGATGCGGTCGTCGCGCACGAAGGCGCGGTAGTGCGGGCGGAGCGCGGCCGGGTCGATGGCGGTCACCGGACGCGCCTAACGGACCGGGGCCGAGATCGCAAGCGCCCCGAAAAAGAAGACGGCCGCGCGGGAGAGCGCGGCCGTCGGGGGAGGAGGAACGAGGAACCTGGAGAAATCTCAGCGGCAGTTGCCGTCGACGCAGACCTCACCGCTCGCGCAGTCGTTCGCGGTGCTGCAGTTGCTGGTCGCTTCGTTGGTCGTCGCGCACACGCTGTCCACGCAGAAGTTCGTCTGCACGTCGTGGAGCGGGCACTCGGCGTCGGTGCTGCAGGGCGAGCGGCACGCGCCGTTGCGGCAGACCGAGCCCGCGGCGCACATGCGGCCTGGCGTGCCGCAGCCGGGGTCGACCCGCGTGTCGAGGCGGCAGACGCCACCATCACAGTAGTCGCCCTCGGGGCAGTCGCTGTCAGCGGTGCAGCCGGCGAAGCAGCGGCCGTCCACGCAGGTCTGGCCCGCGTCGCAGTCGTCGTTCGTGCTGCAACCGGTGACCGGCGGGATGACCTCGTGGCAGAAGCCGTCGGCGCCGCAGATGGCGGTGCCCTGGCAGCGATTGGTGTCGCTGCACGCATCGGTGCACTGCTGGTTCACGCACACGCGGCCGGCGCCGCACTCGGTGTTGAAGCGGCAGGTCTGCGTGTCCGGCACGCATGCGCCGCCGACGCACGTCGAGCCGGTCGCGCACGGATGCGTCGCGTCGCAGCCGACCTGGGTCGGGTTCGGACGGCACGCGCCGTCCACGCACGACTGGCCCGAGGGGCAGTCGCTCGTCTGCGTCGCGGGATCGTAGTGGCAGCCGTTGCGGCACTCGCCGTCGATGCAGACGAGGTCACCCGTGCAGTCGGCGCTCGTCGTGCACACGCAGCTGTTCGCCGTCGGTGTCGTCTCCTGCGGGCCGAGGCAGTAGCCGACGAAGGCGGTCGGGATCGACCGGCAGACGGTCCCGTCCGGGCAGCCCGTCGTCGTCCCCGGCGTGCACGTCACCGTGCAGCCGAGCGACGTGCACGACGAGCCCATCGCGCACTGGTAGCTGCAGTCGCAGCTCGGTCGCGCCGCAGGGTTCACGAGACGGCAGCCCAAGCCGTCGCAGAAGTAACAGCCCGTATCGTCGCAGTATCGGCTCTCGTTGCTACAGGCCACGAGCGAGAGCGAGGCGAGCCCCATCAGGCTGAGCGCCAAGAGAACTCGCGGAAAGCGATGGTCGTCCACGTCGCACCTCCCCCGTCGGCGTCAATCCACGCCACGGGCTTTGTTTCCCCGGTCTTCCAAGAATCGGGCCAGCCCTCGGGAGGGCCTCGGTAGAGCCATTGTGAGCGAATCGCGCTCGATCCGCGAGCTTCGGGTGCGAGGTCGCGAACCCACGTTCACATGCAGAACGTGAACGACCCCGGAGCCCGGCGTGTAGACTGCGCGCGTGAAGGGCTCGCGTTGCTCGGCCGTGGCCGCTCTCGCGCTCGTCGCGTGCGGTCCCCCCGTGGCCGGCGGCGCCGCCGATACCGCGCACGCGCTCGCGGCAGCGCTGCAGGCCCAGGACGCGCCCGCGCTCGCGCGGCTGACCGGCTCGAGCGCCGATCGCATCGTGGCCGCCCGTGAGGACGCGGGGAGCGAGCTCGTGGCCCTCGGGAGCGCCCTCGGCCAGGCGAGCGTGGAGCCGCGAGCCCGCGTCTTCTTCGTGGATGGCGGGAGCGTGGAGCTCGTGCAGGACGGGGAGGCGTGGCGAATCGACCGGGGGACGCTCGGGCGCCCGATCCTCGCGCGCCCGGTCGACGCGGTTGCCGCGCTGCACGTCGCGCTCTCGCGGTCCCGCGCTCAGGCTCTCCTCGCGGTCATGAGCCGCGGCCAGCGGGCCGAGCTCGCGACCGAGCTCGAGCGATGGATCGCGGCGACGGCGGACCCCGAGGCCCTCGAAATCAGCGTCCAGGGAGAGCACGCCCTCGCGGTGACCCCGACGGGGGAACAAATCGACCTGGTCCGGGAGGCCGGAGAGTGGCGCGTGCTCGAGCTCCGTTGAGCCCGCCTACGGGCCTTCTTCGCGGTAGAGCTCGGCGCCGGCACCCTGCAGGTAGTCCCGCATCGTCACCGGCACACGGAGCGTCCAGTACTGGATGTCCGACGAGACCATCGACACGAGCGGGTTGTCGCCCGGATCGGCGAGCACTGCCCAGACGATGAGGGAGCGCGTGGCGTCGCCCGGCCACGAGTGCACCTCGATGAACCCGTGGGCGGCGCGCACGTCGTGCGGGCGCCCCTGCTCGACCTCGAAGGTGGCGCGGTGCGTCGTGTCGTCGAACTGCACCCGCAGCGTGTAGCGAGCGTCGATCGGGCCGTACGAGTGCCGGACGCCGACGAACTGCTCGTCGCCGGCGCCCCGCTCGACGCGCGTTTCCGCGGTCTCGGGGAGCATGTGCCGCCAGTGACCGACGTCGCGGATGCCCCGCCAGACCTCGGCGCGCGGGCGCTCCACCCGCTGGTAGCTGCTGCCGCCGATCCAGGTGTGGTCGTCGCGCGTCTCGCGCCGAGGCCGCGTCACGAGCTGGCCGCGATCGAGCGCCGTGCGCTCTTCGCTGGTGAAACCGCCCTCCTGCGCACCAGCCGAAGCGCCGGCAGCGACGGCCACGAGAATGGCGGCGAGGGCGAGCCAGGGTCGCGAGCGAAAACGCACGATGCGCATTCTTATACGAGAACGCCCGGCGCGGTATTCGATATTGCTGGATTCGGTCGGGAGGCCGGCGGCGGGCCCCCGCGCTCAGGTTCCGTCGGCGTCCGCATCGGCGCCGGCTGCGACGGGCGGAGTCCCGGGATACCAGGCGTGGAACGGCTCGCGGTCCTCGCACGCCGGGCGGTCGGCCGGCGGGCAGTAGATGCGAACGTGGAAGTGGTTCCGGTGGGGATGGCCGTGCGAGGGCTGCACGAGCACGGTCTCCGCGCGGTGGATCGCCCGGCTCGGCGCGTGGCGCCGATGGGCCGTGGCGAGCAGCCGCGCGCGGAGCGTGTCGGCCACGAAGATGTACTGCACGCGCGCGTCGGGGTCGGTCACGAGGCGCGAGACGAGCTCCCAGTTCCGCGCGTCGTCGAAGGTCAGCGACTCGTTCGGCGGCAGGCCGTGCCCGTGCCGGTCGAAGTTCGCGAACGCGAAGGGCGCGTAGGGGCGGCCGGCGGCGTCGAGCATGTAGAAAGAGATGTCGACGTCGCGCCCGTTCCGGTGCGAGCGGTGTCCCGCCAGCGCGCCGCCGTGCTCGGCCGAGAGCTCGCCGACCGTCAGGCGGCCGCCGGGCAGGCGCCGCGCGACCTGTGCCGCGGCCCGCTCGATGACGTGCACGAGCTCTTCGGTCCCGTAGAAGTGGCCGTTCGGCGCGTACTCGCCGGCATAGCGAACATGCTCGGACTCCGCGAGGAGCACGCCGTGCCGGAGGCTGCCACGGAAGGGGAGACCCACGGACTGAGACGCCGGTGTCGCGCGTCGGCGCGTGCGGCTGCGGGCACCGGGGGTGGCTGCGCTCGTCTCGCCGGGCGTCGCCGCGGCGGGGCTGAGGGCCCCGAGGACCATCAGCACGGCGAGCGTGGGCACGAGCCATCGAGCGCGCGGCATGACCCGAGAGAGCCCGAGCGCGCCGGGGGGGGCAAGAAATCGGCGAGCGGCGCCCCGAGGCGCAAGTAGTCTGTCGGCATGCGTGCTCGGCTCTGGCCGTGGATCGTCCTGCTCGCCGGCTGCGGCGCGGCGCCGCCGCCCGCGTCGCGAGCGACGACGACCGACACCCACCGGGCTCACGAAGATCCGCCGGCGTTGCCGAGCGCCCGCGCGCTCGCCGCGGACGCGACCTTCGCGGATCTCGTCGCGGCGGCCGTGCACGAGGACACGATGCGGGCCTCGGATGCGAGCGCGGGCTGTCTCTTGCGCGAATCAGCCGATGGCTATCGTCTCGAGGCCGACCTCTCGGTGGCGGTGCGCGGCCTCGCCGAGGCACCGTCGGGGCTCGGCGCGCGCGCGGAGGCGAGCGGCGGCCGCGCGCGCGTGCTGACCCGGCTCGGGAGCTACGGTGGGCCCTCACCGCTCGTCGCGGTCGCGCTCACGACGATCGCCGGGGCCACGCCGCGCGCGGGGGTGCTCGTGATCCTCACGGCGTCCGGCGCGTACGTGCTCCGCGCGGGGCAGGGCGGCGGCGGATCCCCCGACCGCATCGTGAGCGCGCGCGTGGTCGAGTCCGTCTCGGCGCTCGCCGACGACGAGGCCGTCTTCCTCACGGCCGAGCCCAGCCTGCCCCTGCGCGAGCTCGCGGCGCTGCTCCGCGCGCTTCCCGCGACGCTCGCCGGCCGCGTCGCGCTCGCGGCGGTCCTCCCGGAGGACGCGCGCGCTCCCGAAGAAGCGAGCGCACCGGACGGCGCGCCCGTGTGCGACGCGCTTCCCGAGCTCGCCGAGGACGCGAGCGTCGGCGATCTCGATGCCGCCGCCGTGCGGAGCTCGCTCTCGCAGCTCGTCCCGGCGGCCCAGGCCTGCGTCGCCACGAGCGCGAGCGGTCTCGGCGGGCTCGTCCGCGTCGCGTTCCGGATCGATCCGGACGGCCACGTGCGAACGGCGTGCGTCACCGAGGACGCCACGGGGGACGCGACGCTGCGCACGTGTCTCGTCGGTGCGCTCGAGTCGCTCGTCTTTCCTGCGCCGAGCGGCGGCGCCGTCGACGTGGAGCTCCCGCTGCGGCTCGAGGTCGAGCGCGATCCCGCGCACACGCAGCGCCCGCTCTGCGAGTGAGCGCGCGGCACGATCCGGGAGGCCGCGTTCGGTGTAGAACCGTCCGGCCATGACCGGAACGAAGACTCCGCACCTCCTCGCGATCGACCAGGGCACCACCGGATCGACCGTGCTCGTCGTCGGGACCGACGCCCGCGTGCTCGGGCGCAAGACGACCGACTTCGCCCAGCACTTTCCTCAGCCGGGCTGGGTCGAGCACGAGCCCGAGGAGATCTGGAAGAGCGTCGTGGACTCGCTCGTCGGCGCCTACGCGGCCGCCGGCGTCGACCCGCGCGAGTGCGTCGGCATCGGCATCACGAACCAGCGCGAGACGACGGTCGTGTGGGAGCGCGCGAGCGGCAAGCCCGTGCACCGCGCGATCGTGTGGCAGGACCGACGCACGGCCGACCGCTGCCGCGCGCTGAAGGACGCGGGCCACGAGCCGCTCTTCCGCGCGCGCACCGGGCTCGTGCTCGACCCGTACTTCAGCGGCACCAAGGTCGCCTGGATCCTCGAGCACGTCGCGGGCGCGCGCGCCCGGGCCGAGGCGGGAGAGCTCGCCTTCGGCACCATCGACTCGTTCCTGGTCCATCGTCTCTCCGGCGCAGGCGCGCACGTGACCGACACGAGCAACGCATCGCGCACGTTGCTCTTCGATCTCGGACGGCTCGCCTGGGACGCCGAGCTCGCGACGCTCCTCGGCGTGCCGATGTCGGTCCTGCCCGAGGTGCGCGCGAGCTCGGAGGTGGTCGCTCGCACCAAGGGCGTGCCCGGCCTTCCCGACGGGATCCCGATCGCGGGGATCGCGGGCGACCAGCAGTCTGCGCTCTTCGGGCAGACCTGTTTCTCGCCGGGGGACGCGAAGTGCACCTACGGCACCGGCGCCTTCTTGCTGCTCAACACCGGCGAGAAGCCGGTGCCCTCGAAGAACGGGCTCGTGACGACGGTCGCCTGGACGCGCGGCGGCAAGACGCTGTACGCGCTCGAGGGCAGCTCGTTCATCGCCGGCGCGGCGGTGCAGTGGCTGCGTGATGGCCTCGGCATCCTCCGGCGCTCGGCCGACGTGGAGGAGCTCGCGCGCAAGGTCGACTCGTCGGACGGCGTGGTGTTCGTGCCCGCGCTCGCGGGGCTCGGCGCGCCGCACTGGGATCCGGACGCGCGCGGTCTGATCTGCGGCATGACGCGCGGGACCACCGCCGCGCACCTCGCGCGCGCCACGCTCGAGGGGATCGCGCTCTCGGTGGCCGACCTCGGCCGCGCGATGGAGGCGGACCACGGCGCTCGCATCACACGCCTGCGCGTCGACGGCGGCGCTTCCGAGAACGCGCTCTTGATGCAGTACCAGGCCGACGTGCTCGACGTCGGGATCGACCGGCCGGCGAACGTGGAGACGACGGCGCTCGGCGCGGCGTATCTGGCCGGTCTCGCGGTGGGCGTGTTCGCGGACCTCGACGCCGTCCGGAAGGCCCATCGCATCGCGCGCTCGTTCGAGCCGGCCATGACGGAAGCGGACCGCAGCGCTCACCTCTCGCGCTGGAAGAATGCGGTCGCGCGCGCCCGTGGCGCCGTGGCGTGAAGGCCACGCTCCACGCATCCCACGTTCCTCACCGGATGGACGTGACCGGGAACATCCGTGCGTACTAGGATGTCGAGACCAAGCCGATGACGCGCGACGACGACAAGCACGACCCCAAGGCGAGCGGCAAGCCGCTCCGGCGCGTCCCCATCGCATGGGAGGCGCTGGAGGACGCGTTCGAGAACAACGCGCCCGAGGTGCACAGCTATCTGCACCTCGAGAACGGCGAGGTGATCCGCATCGTCGACGGGATCGCCGATCCGGGCATGCACCAGCGCGTGATGGGCGACACGCAGTACCTCCGCGTCGAGCCGGTGAGCTCGCGCGAGCAGTACCGCTGGATGGAGCGCTTCATCGCGACCGTCGAAGAAGGGGAGCTGCGCGACAAGCTCGTGGCGGCCATCGACGGCAAGGGCGCGTTCCGCCGCTTCAAGGACGTGCTCATGAGCTTCCCGGTGGATCGCGAGCGCTGGTTCGCCTTCCGCAGCGAGCGACTGCGTGCGTGCATGGAGACCTGGCTCGCCACGCACGGCATCGAGGCCGCCGCGCGCGAAGAGTGGCACGTGCCCACGGCCGACGAGGTCGTGAAGACGGAGGCGACCGCCGAGGCAGCCCCCAGCGAGAAGCCGGCCAAGAAGAGCCGCTCGCAGGCCGCGGACGGCCTCCGGAAGCGCGCGACGGAGCTCGTGGAGACGCTGGCGGCGCGCGACCTGGATGCGGCGGTGGCCTTCCTCGAGTTCCTGCGCGAGCGAAAGCACTCGGTGCGGGTCAAGCCGCGCGAGGGCGAAGAGGTCGTCGAAGCGCCCGCGGAGACGGCGCCCAAGGCCGACGCCTGACGTCACCGGGCCGATTCTCTTGGCTGGGTCTCTTGGCCGCCTGTCGGGGCTGCCTCTCGGGCGAGGGGTGCCTCGAAGCCGGACACTTGACGCGCCCGCGGTCGAATGCGATCGCAGGCGCGGGATGCGGCGGATCATCGGCACGGCTCTCGTGTTGCTGGGGTGGGCGTGGCTCCCCGCGTCCGGCGGTGCCCAAGACGCGGCGTCGCCCACGCTGCCGGCCGAGGCGCTCGTCGCGATCGTGGGCGCGGAGACGCCCGACGCGAGCGCCGATCTCGTGCTGCTCTCGGACGTGGATCTCCGTGCGCGGCTCGACCTCGGCCCCGCGGGGGCGCGCGTCGTGCCGCCGCCTTCTCTCTACGCGGCGACGCTCGACGAGATCCTCGGCGAGATCCTGATCGCGCGCGAGGCGAGCCGCCTGCACGCGGCGGAGCCCACGGACGAGGACGTGCGCGTGCAGCGCGCGCGCCTCGCGGCCACGCTCGGCGGCGAAGGGGCGCTCGAGGCCCTGCTCGCGCGCATCGGGGCCGATGGCGCCGAGATCGACGCGATCGCGCGGCGGCGCGCCGTGGTCGAGGCCTTCCTGCGCGCGAACCTGGAAGGAACGACCCAGGTCACCGATGCGCAGGTCGAAGAGGCCTTCGCCGAGGGCGAGCATCCGTTCGCCGGGATGATGCTCGAGCAGGCGCGCGAGCCGCTGCGCGCTTGGCTCGCGATGCGTGCGCTCTCGGCCGACGTCGCGCGATGGGTCGAAGTGCTGCGACAGCGAACGCCGGTGAGCGTGCTCGTGGCGCTCGATCCGGCGCATCCCACCGAGGGCGACGATCTCGACGACGACGAGCCAGCGCTCGAACGGGAGCTCGATGACACCGAGTGAAGACAGCGAAGGCGAAGAGGCGAGCGGCGTCCGTGTGGTCGTCGCTGCGCTCGCGGGCAACCTCCTCATCGCGCTCTCGAAGCTCGCCGCCGCGTTCTTCTCGGGGAGCATCGCGACGCTCGCCGAGGCGATCCACAGCTTCGCCGACTGCACCAACCAGATCTTGCTCATGGTCGGCATGCGACGCGCGCGCCGGCCACCGACCAACCTGCATCCCTTCGGCCACGCGGCCGAGAGCTACTTCTGGCCCTTCTTGGTCAGCATCCTCTTGTTCGCGCTCGGCAGCGTGTTCGCGCTCTACGAGGGCACGCACGACCTGATCGAGTATCTGCGCGGCGGCCCGCACGACGAGCACGGCTCGCGCCTGTGGAGCTACGGCGTGCTCGGCACCTCGTTCCTCTTCGAGGCGGCCTCGTTCAGCGTCGCGATGCGCGAGATGCGCAAGATGCGCGGCAACCGCACGCTCTACCAGGCGCTCCTGCACGCGAAGGATCCGACGATTCCGGTCGTGCTCGCCGAGGACACGGCGGCGCTGATCGGCCTCACGATCGCGCTGGCCGCCGTCGGGCTCTCGGACCTCACCGGATGGAGCGGGTTCGACGCGATCGGCTCGATGCTGATCGGCGTCCTGCTCGGCGTCGTCGCCTACTTCCTCTCGGCGCGCACGCACTCGCTCCTGCTCGGCGAGGCCGCGACGCCCGAGGACCGGGCCGAGGTCACGCGGATCGTGGAGGCCGACGCGGACGTCGTCTCGGTGCGCCAGCTGCTCTCGATGCACCTCGGCCCGAAGGCCGTCGTGCTCGCGCTGAAGGTGGAGCTGCGCAGCGACCTCGATCTCGCGCACGTCGAAGCGACCATCGATCGCGTGGAGGCTTCCATCCGCGAGAAGCTCCCGCACATGCGCTACATCTTCGTGGAGCCCGACGCGCACTACCGCCAGGCGCGCGACAGCGGCGCGCCGATCGTGACGAAGCAGACGGCCGGTCGATGAGCGTGCGCGCGATGCGGCGCGAGGACGTGCCGCGCGTGCTCGAGATCGCTCGTGCCTCTCTGCCCGAGGCGTGGACGCTCGAGGGCTTCGCCGAGGAGCTCGCGGCGCCCGGCCGCGTGGCGTTGGTGCTGGGCGCGCCGATCGACGGCTATGCGATCGGCACGCTCACGCTCGACGAGCTCGAGGTGCTCTCCATCGCCGTCCATCCGCGCGCGCGGCGTCGGGGCGCGGGGCGTGAGCTTCTCGCGGCGCTCCTCGACGTGGCGCGCGTGCGCGGGGCCACGCGCGCGGTGCTCGAGGTCCGCTTCGACAACGCCGCCGCGATCGCGCTCTACCGCGGGCACGGCTTCGAGGAGGTCGGACGCCGCGCTCGGTACTACGCCGACGGCACCGACGCCACGATCATGGCATCGGCGCTGGGGACATGAGCACGGCGGCCACGAGCGCCAGGAAGAGCGAGAGCAGCACACCGGCGGCGATGCCGAGCGGACGGAACATGCGCTCGCCGCCCCGATCCGCGATGGCCATGCCGCCGAACGCGCCGGCGACGAAGAGGCCGAACGTGGTCGGGACGACCGGGTAGCCGTTGCCGTTCTCGTCGGCGAAGGCGCGGAACAAGAGGTAGTTGAGCAGCATCCCCGCCGATCCGCCGGCGACCCAGCCGAGCGCGGTGGTGAGGCGCGCGCGCGGCGAGGGAGCGCTCGGCGCGCTCTCACTCGGGGTCTCGGGGGCGGGGTCGCTCATGCGGGCCGGATTAGCGCCTTTCGCGCCCATGCGCCCGCTCGCGATCCACCTTGCGAAAGCGGCGGCCTTGCCCTACAGCCCGTCGCCGTTCCCCGCGCGCGACGAGCGCGCGCAAGCCACCCGAGGTGATCCGATGACCGTGCAGATCCAGAAGGCCGCTCCCGACTTCACCGCCGAGGCCGTCCAGGGCCTGGAGTTCACCGAGGTGAAGCTCTCGGCGCTCCGCGGCAAGTACGTCGTCCTGTTCTTCTACCCGCTCGATTTCACCTTCGTCTGCCCGACGGAGATCATCGCGTTCGACGAGAAGTACGAAGAGTTCAAGAAGCGCGGCGCCGAGGTCCTCGGCGTCTCGATCGACAGCAAGTTCTCGCACCTCGCGTGGCAGAAGACGCCCCGCGACAAGGGCGGCCTGGGCGGCGTGCGCTACCCGCTCATCGCCGACGTGACCAAGAAGATCGGCCACGCGTACGGCGTGATCCTTCCCGACGGTGGCGACGAAGGCGTGGCCCTCCGCGGCACCTTCGTGATCGACAAGAAGGGCAACGTGCGTCACGCGACGCTCAACGACCTGCCGCTCGGCCGCAACATCGACGAGTACCTGCGCCTCATCGACGCCATCGAGTTCAACGAGAAGCACGGCGACGTCTGCCCGGCGAACTGGCAGCCCGGCAAGGACACGATGAAGGCCGATCCGACCGGCTCGCTCGAGTACTTCAAGAAGCACGGCTGAGCCGCCGCGCGCCGGTCGCGGCGCGGCAGAACGGGCCCTGGACGTGACACCGAGAGGGTGGGGCGTCCGGGGCCCGGTCGTTTCGGCACCCAAGGATCGTTCCCGAAGAGGCTCGAACGTGCGCATGGGTGTGGGCGCGGTGGCCGTGATAGGCTGCGCGCCTTCCGTGGCTCCGGCGCGTCGCCGGAGCTGGCTCGACGCAGAGGTGAGCAGGCGTGGCGAAGGACAAGGACAAGAAGCAGCAAGCATCGTCCGACGACGAGCTCGACCTCGCCTCGCTCTCGGCCCTCGTTCGGCCCTCCGATCCCGGCACGAAGGAAGACGAGGGCGCCGACGACGCGAAGCTCGATCTGCGGGCGCTCGTCGCCTCCGTTCCGCCGCCGGCACCCACGCCGGCCGAGGCCGAGCCGGAAGCGAAGGTCGAGATCCCGAAGGCCGCTGCGGTCCCTGCCGAGGCCAAGCGCGAGGAAGCGCCCAAGGCCGCCAAGAAGGCCGCGCCCGCGAAGGCCAAGGCGAAGGAAGAGGAGCCCGCGAAGGCGGCGCCCGTCGCCGTGGCTGCGCCCGCGCCTGCCCCGAGCGGCGGCGGCGGCACGATGAACATCGCGATCGGTCTCGGCATCGGCTTGGCGATCGCCGCGGGCGCGTGGTTCGTGATGAACGGCTCGTCTTCGTCGGGCTCGTCGGCGACCGCGCCGACCGACACGCCCGCCGTGGTCGCGCACGCCGACACGGCGCCTGCGCACGCCGAGGCCTCGGGCCATGCCGATCGCTTGGCGGAGGCCCCGCGCGACGTCGAAGAGCGCGACGAGGAGTCCGAGCCGGCGGCGCCGCCGCCGAGCGTCGCGGCCGTCGCGGCCGAGGTCGAGGACGGCCCCGAAGACGAAGCGTCGACCGACGACGACGAGGTCGAGGCGGACGAGACGGAAGAGACGGCGGCCGCCGAGTCCGAGACCGTGCGCGCCGCTTCGAGTCGCGGCGCGCGTCGCAGTGGCTCGAGCGGGCGTCCCGAGAGCAGCGAGCGCGAGCCCGAGCGTCCGACGACGGTCGCGACCGCGCCGGCCACGGCGCCCGCCGCGCCCGCGGCGACCACGACCGAGACCAGCGCGCGCCGCACCGGCAGCGGGGGCGGGAGCCTCGACTCGGTGCTCGATCAGGCGCTCGGGACGACGTCCCGCACCACGCCGCCGCCGAGCTCCACGGCGCGCGCCACCACGGCTGCCCGTCCCGCGCCGTCGGGCGACCTTCCCGACCAGCCGAGCCAGGCCGACGTGCGCCGCGTGCTCGGGCCGCTCCTCAGCCGCGTGCGCGGTTGCGCGGGCGAGCAGGTCGGCATGGTGAGCTTCACCATCGTCGTGCGCAGCGACGGGACGGTCGTGAGCGCCGCCGCCGGTGGCAGCCCCTTCGGCGGCACGCCGCAGGGCTCCTGCATGGAGGGCGTGCTGCGCACCGCGCAGTTCCCGGCGTTCCGCCAGGCGCAGTTCCGGGTCACCTATCCGATGCGCATCTGACGGCGATCGCCGCGATGGTTCCCCGAGAGGCCCGTGCGCGGAAGCGCTCGGGCCTCTTCGCTTGGGGCGATCCGCGCGACGTATTTTTCGTGATCCACCACGAGTCGCGGATCGAGGTTGAGCACCTGGCGTCAAACCACAAGATGCAGTAGTGGTCATCCGCTGAGCCCCACCACATCTCGACGAACGGCATTGCGCTCCGCGGCGCATCGGCGTACAAGCGGTCATTCGTCCCGCATGTCGGACGAGGTCCCCTTCTGACTCGTAAGTGGCTGTAATCGCTAGCGAATCAGAAAAAGCTCCCGCCGAAAAGCAATTCTCGAAGGTCAGCCTCGATGAAGATCACCAAGGTCGAGATCTGCGGCTTCAAGTCGTTCGTGGACCGTACGGTCGTCCACATCGATCACGACGTGACCGCCATCGTCGGTCCGAACGGCTGCGGCAAGTCGAACATCGTCGACGCCATCCGCTGGACGATGGGTGAGCAGTCGGCCCGGAACCTCCGCGGCAAGTCGATGGACGACGTCATCTTCAACGGCAGCGAGGGCCGCGGCCCGCACGGCTTCGCCGAAGTGACCGTCACCTTCGACAACCAGGATGGGCTCGCGCCCCCCGAGTACAAGGACTACGCCGAGATCGCGGTCACCCGCCGCCTCGATCGCTCCGGCAACAGCGACTACTTCATCAACAAGACGCCCGTCCGCCTGCTCGACATCACGACGCTCTTCCTCGGCACGGGCGTCGGCACCAAGGCCTACTCGATCATCGAGCAGGGCCGCATCGGCTACATCGTCTCGGCCAAGCCCGAGGATCGCCGCCACCTCATCGAGGAAGCCGCGGGCATCACGAAGTTCAAGGCGCGCAAGAAGGCCGCCGAGCGGAAGATGGAGCAGACGCGGGCGAACCTCTTGCGGATCGGCGACATCGTGGCCGAGATCGACAAGAGCCTCGCGTCGCTGCGTCGTCAGGCCCAGAAGGCCGAGCGCTACAAGGCCTACCGCGCCGAGATCCGCGACCTCGAGCTGCACACCGCGTCGCATCGCTTCCTCGAGCTCACCGTCACGCGCCGCGTGATCGACGAGGAGCTCAGCGTCGGCAGCGGCACGCTCGAGGGGCGTCGCCTCGCGCTGCGTGTGCGCGAGGCCGAGCTCGAGACCGAGCGCCTCGCGGTCCGGCACGCCGAGTCGGCGGTGGAGCGCGCGCAGCACACGGCGCACTCGCTCGACGATCAGGTGAAGTCGCTCGAGAGCCGGATCGCGCAGGGCCAGGAGCGCCTCGCGGGCTTGCGCGAGAGCGAGCGGCTGAGCGAGCGAGAGATCAGCGCGCTCTCGGAGCGCCGCACCGCGCTCGCCGCCGAGCGGGACGTCCTGCTCTCGACGCTCGCCGAGCTCGAAGCGGTCGAGAAGAGCGAGCAGGCCGAGCTCGAGCGCGAGGCGGCCGTGCTCGACGAGCGCAAGGCGGCGTCCGCCGAGGCCGAAGCGAACACGCACCAGGCCCGCTCGCGCCTCTCCGAGGCCGAGCAGCGCATCGCGCGCGCCGACGCCGTGCTCAAGGGCTTCGAGCGCCGCCGCGAGGACGCGCGCACGCGTCTCGAGAAGATGCGCGCCGAGCGCGAGCACCTCGAGCAACACGCGGTCGAGCTCGACGGCCAGCAGCGTGAGCTCGAGGCGCGCCTCGAGGCCCTGCGCGGCGGCAAGGAGACCACGGCGGAGCGCAAGCGCGAGCTCGAGGAAGAGCTCCGCGTCCTGCGCAGCCAGATCCAGGACAGCGAGCGGAACGTCGATCGCCTCCGCGGCGAGCTCGCCGAGAAGCGCTCGCGCCTGCGCTCGCTCGAGGAGATCCAGAAGCGCTTCGAGGGCGTCGGGGCCGGCGTCCGCTCGATCATGACGAAGCTCGGCGCCACCGAGGAAGAGCGCGCCGCGAAGGGCGTGCTCGGCCTCGTCGCCGACCGCATCGAGTGCCCGGAGCCGCTCACGAACGCGCTCGCCGGGGCGCTCGGCGACCGCCTGCAGCACGTGGTCGTGCGCGACCTCGACGCGGGGCTCGAGGTGCTCTCGTTCCTCGAGTCGGGCGATCGCGGCCGCGCCACGGTGCTCCCGGAGCGCGCGCGCCGCGTCGTGGCGCCGCTGCCGAGCCTCGAGGGCGAAGAGGGCGTCGTCGGCTGGATGGCCGACCTCGTCGCGCCGGCGGGCGAGGGCGAGTCGGGCGAGTGGCTCGTGCGCCACCTGCTCGAGGGCGTGCTGGTCGTCCGCGATCTCGCGACGGCGCGTCGCCTCTACGACCGCGGCCTCTCCGCGACGCTCGTGACCGAGCGCGGCGAGGTGCTCGGGCAGGGCGGGGCGCTCACGGGCGGCCGCGGCGAGCAGGCCTCGGCGCACATGATCGCGGTCAAGCGCGAGGTGCGCGACCTGCACGGCGTGGTGGCGCGGCTCGACGGCGAGCTGGGCGCGGCCATCGCGCGCCACTCGGACCTGCGCAACGGGATCTCGACGCGGCAGGCGGCGCTCGACTCGGCGCGCACCGAGGCGCACGACGCCGAGATCGCGATCGTCAAGGCCGACAAGGACCACAAGCGCGCGGTCGACGACCTCTCGCGCACGCGCGAGCGCATCGAGCGCCTCGCCGGCGAGATCGGCGAGATCGAGTACGCCCTCACCGAGGCGGCCGGCGAGGAGATGGAGTCGCAGGCCGAGATCGAGAACGCGACGCGCGCGCAGGCCGAGGCGAAGGACGCCCTCGAGCTCGCGAGCGAAGTGTCGATGGAGCGCAAGGTGCTCGTCGACGCGCAGAGCGCGAAGGTCACCGAGGTCCGCGTGCGCGCGGCCCAGGCGCGGCAGCGCGCCGAGGGCGACCGCCAGGCGCTCGATCGCCTCGACCGCTCGATCGCCGAGCTCGGCGAGCGCGAGCAGCGCCTGAAGGGCGATCTCGAGCGCGGCGCGCGCCAGCAAGGCGAGACGATCGGCATGCTCGCGGCGTTCCGCGAGTCGCTCGCCGAGTCGGTGGGCCTCGCGATGCGCTCGCACGAAGAGCTCGGCCGCGCGCGCGACGCGTACGAGACGGCACGCGCGCGTCTGAGCGAGCGCGAGGGCGATCTCAAGGGCCTGCGGCACGACATCGACGTGGGCCAGCGCCGCGTCGCCGACCTCACCGTGGAGCTGCGCGAGCTCGACCTCGAGCTGACGCACCTGCTCCAGAGCACGGAAGAGCGGCACCGCGTCGACGTGCGCAAGGTGCTCGGCGACTTCCACATGCGCGATCTGCCCGACGAGGCGACGCGCGAGCGCATCGAGGAGCTCACGCGCCTCGTCGAGCGCATGGGCGAGATCAACCTGACGGCGATCGAAGAGCACGCCGAGCAGGAGAAGCGCCACGTCTACCTGGCCGCGCAGCAGAAGGATCTGGAGGACGCGCTCCTCCAGCTCGATCGCGCGATCAAGCAGATGAACAAGGAATCGAAGCGGATGTTCAAGGAGACGTTCGAGGACGTGAACGCCCGCTTCAAGCAGGTGTTCCCACGCCTCTTCGGCGGTGGTCGCGCCGAGCTGCTCCTCACGAACCCCGAGGACCTGCTCGAGACCGGCGTCGAGATCGTCGCGCAGCCGCCCGGCAAGAAGCTCGGCGCCATCGAGCTCATGAGCGGTGGGGAGAAGGCGCTCACGGCCGTCTCGCTCATCTTCTCGATGTTCCAGCACCGCCCGAGCCCGTTCTGCCTCCTCGACGAGGTCGACGCGCCGCTCGACGAGGCCAACATCGGCCGCTTCTGCGACGCCATCCGCTCGATGACGAAGCACTCGCAGTTCATCGTCATCACGCACAGCAAGCGCACGATGCTCATGGCCGACGTGCTCTACGGCGTGACGATGGAGACGCCTGGCGTCAGCAAGCTCGTCTCGGTCGAGCTCAAGCGCGGCCAGGAGAAGAAGCAGGGAGCGCCGCAGGCCGCGCCCGCGGTGGCCTGAAGCGCGCGCTTCCGCGCGGCGGACGCTCGAGGCTCGCGCTGTTCCTGGCGCGGGCCTCGATGCGCGTCGTCAGGGATGGAAGCTCTCGCGCCCCTCGGCGCCCGCGACGACCTCTTCGACCGTGTAGCGGAGCGGGATCGTGCGGTTCCCGAGCCAGTACGCGGCCTGATCGTCGAAGTGCGGCGACGCCGTGCGCGCCGACTGACCGCCCGGTAGGATGTTCTGGCCCTCGACCACGCCGTCGTGGAGGCGCACGACCATGCGCATGTTCGGGCCGTACCCGTACGTGTAGTCGGTGCCGATGGCGAAGCTCGCGTTCGCGGCGTCCACGTTGTCGAAGTCGCCGGGGCGCGGGAACCAGCGGAGGCCGGCGCGTGGATCTCCCGCCGGGAGCGAGGGCGCGAGCGGGAGCCGGCGCGTGTCGATCTTGAACTGCCCGGCGAGCAGATCGACGCCCGAGACGTTGCCGGCGAAGAGCGTGAGGATCGACTCGAAGCGAACCTGGTGGCGCAGGCCGTAGACCCATGCCGACTGGGTGGTCGTGCCGAAGCCGCCGGTGCCGTCGTCGGCGAGCGGCGCCGCGAGCGCATCGAGCGCTGCGGCGAGCGAGGCGACGAACATCTCGTCGCTTCGCTCGACGGCGGGCGTGCCGCGCACGTCGAAGAAGATCGACTCGTTCGTCGCCGGGTTGAACGACGCGAGCGCCTCGGGATTGCCGGCGCCGCGGCCGTCGACGATGCGGCGCAGCGAGTCGAGGTACTGGGTGCGCGGATCGAACTCGAACGCGCCGGGCACGCCCTCGTCGGCGAACACGTGCGCGAGCAGCTGCCGGAACCACTCCACGTGGATCATCGCCGCGACGGCGTCGGTGGCGTGGGTCGCGCCGTCCGGATCGTAGAAGGTCTCGACGCCCGAGTAGGCGATCGCGCCCGCCGCGAGCCATGCGGTGAGGCGGCCGTCGGCCTCGTCGATCGCCGCACGATGCGCGACGTAGACGTCGACGAGACGCTGCTCGTCCGCATCGAGCGAGCCGCCGCCGTCGGCGAGCCCGCGCGCCCGCACGATCGCGTCGTGCAGGACGGGCAGGTACTCCTCGCCCGTGACCGAGTGGTGATCGGCCTGCACGTCGGCGAGTGATTCCACGGTCGCGCCGTGCGAGGCGACGAGCGACGCGAGGCGGGTGTGGATCGTGTCGGCGCGGTAGCCGGCCGCGTACTGCGTGCCGAGGTAGTACGCGTCGTCGTCGAGGTCGCCGTCGAGCGTGGTGCCGGCGACGTCGTTGTTCGCCGTGAGCACGAAGCCGCGGTCGGGGTCCTGCGAGCGCGGCCACATCGTGTACGGGACGATGCAGCGGCTCGGATCGCTCGCGCCGGCGGCCTCGTCGGGCATCCCGCTCGCGTCGAGCGGAACGGTGAAGCCGCCGTACGTGGTGCCGTCGATCACGCGGCGCGGATTGGCGCCCGTGGCCCACCCGGTGGGGCTGCCGCTCGGGCGAAGGTAGCCGCGGCAGGGCGTGCCGTTGTAGGCGGTGTACGCGACGCTGCCGGTGTCGTCGGAGAAGAGGAAGTTCTGCGTGTAGCCGACGTTGCGGCGTGTCGCGTCGACCATGTCCTCCACGGTCGCCGCGGTGCCGAAGTCGTCGATCATGCGAAGCACGTTCGAGACGTCGTACGCGAGGTAGTCGAGCGAGAGGCCGCTGACGTGCCCGTCGCCATCGGTGTCGCCCGGGATCACGCGGGCGCCGCCGATCCAGAGGATCGACTCGCCGGGGCCGGGCGTCTCGTTCTCGGCGGGCGTGCGCCCCTCGACGCTCATGAGATGGCGACCGTCGAAGGTCGTGAAGCGCGGGTGCATCTCGGTGCGACCGACGCTCATCAGCGCGGGCACGTTCGCGATCGTGTAGCTCTCCTCGACGACGGTGAGTGGGTGCTGCGTCCCCTGGAAGGTCGTGGAGACGGGGACGCCGTTCGCGTCGAGCGTGATCTCTTCGCGGTACCAGTCGGCGGCGTCGGCGTTCAGGTACGTCTGGCTCCACATCACGTGGCCGTTCGTGCCCGGCCCGAGCTGCACGATGCCGGGGATGCCCATGCCCATCTGGTGGCGCCCCGTCGCGGCGTCGCCGAAGACCGTGGTGTCGAGCCCGAGCTGGTAGAAGATCAGCGTCGGCACCGAGAGCGCCAGGTGGCCGTCGGCGGCGAACACGCTCGAGCCGTCGCTCGTGCCGAGCGCCGACACCGCCCATGCGTTCGAGCCGAAGTCGGCGCCGCGCGAGGGATGGATGCCGTAGCGCTCGATCGCGTCGGTCATGCGCGCGAGCATCTCCGCGGGAAGACCGCCGCGGGCGCCGGGCGCGAGGGCAGGGCGGTGGAGCGGCTCGGCGCGGCTCATGAGCGTGCCCGTCTCGGGCCCGTAGCAGGGCGGGCTCGTGCACTCGACGCTCAGCGTGGGCCGCGCGGGATCGGCGCGCGTCAGCACGTCGACGAGGATGCCGTCGCGGCGCAGCGTCTCGAAGGGATCTCCCGCGAACGCCGTCGCCGCGGCCGTCTCCGCGGCGCTCGCGAGCACGTCGTTCTGATCGAAGCCCGTCTGGAAGACGATGGTCGCCGCGATGCCGCAGAGGCCGACGCGATCCATCAGCGGCATCGCCTCGCCCGCCGAGCGGAAGCCGAGCAGGACGCGGAAGGCGTTGAACTCCTCGGGCGGCCGCTCGAGGTTCGCGCGCACGTTCATCACGAACGCGTTCACGCCATCGACGTACGCGTCCATGCGCATCTCTTGCTCGGCGGTGAGCGAGGCGCAGATGCGATCGGAGACCTCGCGCAGGCCCTGGCTGCGCGTCGTCACGTCGGTGCCGAGGCCGCCGTCGCCCACGAGCGAGGTGACCTCGCCGCGGCCGTTGAAGCGATAGAGCGTCATCTGGAAGAAGCGATCGCGCGCGGCGAGATAGCCCTGCACGACGCGCAGGTCGTGCTCGTTCGTCGCGTACACGTGCGGAACGCCGAGCTCCGTGTAGACGACCTCGACGCGATCCTCGAGGCCCGGGATCGCGACCTCGCCGATCGAGTCGACGCTCAGGATTCGCCCTGGATCGCCCGGCGGAATCGGCGCGTCGCGGCCGGCGTCCATCGGGCCGCCGTCGCTCGTGCCGCCGTCGCCGCCGGCGTCCGAGAGATCCACCGGGGGCTCGGTCGTGCAGCTGCAACCGACCAGAGCGAGCAGGGCCATCGTGGAAGAGAGCGAAGCGCGCGACGACATGCACGGGATCGTACGCGAAAACGTCCATGCGACGGCGCGGCAATCGCGCGCGCGGAGCCCCTTGGTACCGAGTCGAAACGTGGCGCGGCCTTGACGTCGATCGAAAGCACGCTATTTCGAGAAGTCGAGAGAGGAGGACTTCGACGATGCATCAGCACACGTGGAACACCGCTACCGGCAGCCTCGCGCCGAGTGTGCGTCCGTGCGCCATCGTCGACGTCCGCGCGTTCGATCGGCGTTCGATCGGGATCGATCCGATGCGTAAGCCGTGGCTCTTCGGGGCCGCGGTCTTCGGCTGACGTCGATCTCCTACTGACGTCGATCTCACGTCGGCGCCCGCAGGCTGAGGTCGGTCCCAGGCTCTCCGAGCCTCGGTGACGTCGAGCGCTCGCGCTCGCACCTCGCCCGCCCCTCCCGCTCGCTGGCGCGCGCACCTCGCGCCGCCGCGCGCCTTCGCCCTCTCGTTCCTCTTTCTCGACTTCCCCGGCGCCGTGCCCGCTCGCACGGCGAGGCTCCCATGTCGCTCCAAACCCGTTCGCTCTCCTGGTCGGAGAGGCCCTTGCGCGAGCTGCTCCGGCTCGGCTGGCCCATCACGGTCTCGCTCCTGTCGTTCGGCGTCATGACGCTGGTCGACACGCTCTTCGTCTCCACCATCGGCACTTCGGCGCTCGCGGGCGTCGGGCTCGCCGGCACCGCGACCTTCGTTCTGTACTGCTTCTCGTTCGGCCTCTTGCGCGGCACCAAAGTGCTCGTCTCGCAGGCGATCGGGGCCGGGCGGCGCGAAGAGCTCGGCGCGCACCTCGGGGCGGCGCTCGGCACGGCGCTCGCGCTCGGCGTCGTGACGGCGTTCGTCGGGCACTTCTTCGCGCACCTCCTGCCGTATCTCGGCGCGAGCGAGCAGGCGGGGCGCGACGCCGAGGTGTACCTGCAGATCCGCACGCTCGGCGCGCCGATCGTCCTCTCGTTCGTCGCGCTACGCGAGTACCGCTACGGCGAGAGCGACACGCGCTCGCCGATGGTCGCCGGCCTGCTCGGCAACCTCGCCAACATCGCGCTCAACGCGTGGCTCGTGCTGCACTTGCACTGGGGCGTACGAGGCAGCGCGATCGCGACGCTGCTCGGGCACTCGGTCGAGCTGGTGGTGGTGGCGCTCGCGCAGTCGCGGCACGGCTTCTCGTTCGGCCTCGGCCGGGAGGACGGGCTCGCGTGGCGCCACGTGGTGCAGCTCGTGCGGGTGGGCGCGCCCACCGGCGTGCAGTTCCTCCTCGAGATGGGGAGCTTCGCGCTCTTGACGGCGATCGTGAGCTCGCTCGGCGAGACGCAGATGGCGGCGCACCAGATCGCGCTCCAGGTGATCCACTTCTCGTTCTTGCCCTCGGTCGCCATCGCGGAAGCGGCGTCGGTCCTGGCGGGACAAGCGGTGGGGGCCAACAGGGACGAGCTCGTGCTTCGCGTGGCGAAGTCGGGCCTCGGTGCGGTCGCGCTCTACACGGGCGCGTGGACCATCGCGCTGATCGGCTTCGGGCCGCTCCTCGTGAGCGGGTTCGATCCGGAGCCGGCGGTCGCGAGCGCGGCGCTCACGCTCCTCTACGTGGCCTCGACCTTCCAGCTCGCCGACGGCGCGGCCACGATCGCGCGCGGCGTGCTGCGTGGCGCGGGCGACGTGAGGGTGCCGGCGCGGCTCGGCGTGCTCTGCGCGTGGGTGTGCACGCCGCCCGCCGCGATCGTCCTCGGGCGCACGCTCGGGCTCGGCGCGCTGGGCGGGTGGATCGGGCTCTCCGTGGAGATCCTCGTCCTCGCGGTGCTCTGCTGGCATCGCCTCGTGCGTGGCCACTGGCGCCCGCTCGCCGAGCAGGCGCGCGCGGAGCTGGCGGCGACCCACGGAGAGGGTGTGGCGCCGCTGCCGGCGGACGCGTCGGCGGGATAGCGATCGGGTGACGCAGTGCGCGATGCCATGGGCGTGTCGCGCACTGCGTTTCGCGCCGGGCATCGTGGTATCGTCGCCGCATGGGGCGGCCTCTCGCTGCGCTGGCTTGGATGCTGATCGTCGGCTCTCTCGCGGGCTGCGTCGTCTACGACCCTGCGCTGGTCTCGGGCGGTAGCTGCGGGCGTCATCCACCGACCCGGCCCACGGGGGAGAACACGTCGCAGGACGGGGACGTGGTCTTCGGCCTGCGGGACGTGGTCCTCCAGCAGACCGCGGCGCAGGCGCGCATGCTCGGCTACGACGTGGACGGGCTCTGCACCGACAGCACGAACCGCGCGACCGAGTGCACGCCCGGCATGGGCGCACCGGTCGCGATCGACGGCGACCAGGGCGTCGACAACCAGTTCGGCGCCTCGCTCTACCCGCTCGTCGAGGCGGCGGTGCCCGGGCTCGAGGGGCGCGCGCGCGCCGCGCAGATGGCCGGGAACGGCCTCCCGGTCCTGCGCATCCGCGGCTGGAACCGGATGCCGAACGATCCGGTCGTCGACGTCGTGATCACGGCGGCCGTGTTCAGCGCGGCGGGCACCGGCCAGACGTCCGCGCCCGAGGTGACGATCCACAGCCCCACCGACTACACGCTCGCGAACGGCGATCCCGTCCCTGCGCCCGCGTGGGACGGTCAGGACTGGGTCTGGGTTCGCGACGACTCCTTCCTCTCGGGCGATCTCGAGATGCCGCTCGTGCGTGACGAGCAGGCGTACGTGACCAACGGCACCGTGGTCGCTCACCTGCCCGAGCGTGTCGACATCGTGTTCCCGACCGACACGACGGGCGTGCTCGTCCGGCTCACGGACGCCGTCGCGACCGGCCAGATCAGCGAGGACGGCACCATGCTGACGAACGTGATCGTCGCCGGTCGCTGGTCGACCACCGATCTGCTGTCGACCGCCGAGAACGTCGGCCTCTGCCGCGGCACGGCGCAGTACCAGATCCTCCAGTCGCAGCTGGGGCGGCTCGCCGACGTGCGCTCGACGCCTCCCGCCGCCGGGGATCCGATGCTGGACTGTGACGCGCTCAGCATCGGCGTCGGCTTCACCGGCTTCGCGATGCGCGTCGCCGGCGTCACGACCGGCCTCACGATCGAGAACCAGTGCCTGAACAACGACGCGGGCGCGACGGGCGACGCGGGCGCGCCAGACGCCGGCACGAGCGCGATGGACGCGGGTGTCGATGCGGCCGTCCACGATGCCGGCGTCGACGCGCACGAAGTCGACGCGAACGACGTCGATACGAACTGAACTGAAGGTCCGACACAAGATGTGTCGGAACCCTTCGCTGCAGTTCAAGTTCCAGCGCGAATCCGCTGGAACAGACAGTGGTTGACCAGTATTTCTGGTCAACCACTGAGCGCGACGCTCCGGCGGTCTCCGGAGCAGGTCGCGCTCTTTCGTGGCGTTTCTCGATGCGGGAGGCCGCCCTTCCAGGCGCTGCGGTGCTCAGGGCGCGCTGCTCGTGAGCGGCAGGTCCGGAAGCGCCGGGATCGCGAGGTCCTCGCCGCGCGGGTACGCCCAGAGGATCGTGTTCCAGCCGATCGAGCCGCGGCGGATCACGAGGTGCTGCGCCGGATCGAGGTGGCCGGGCGGGTTCATGAAGTCGTCGTCCGTCACGAAGCCCTCGTAGAGGTAGTCCGTGAGCTCACCCGCGTAGAGCACGCCGTCGTGCGGCTTGTAGTCGGCCTCACCGAGCACGCCGCGGCGCAGGTACCACGAGACGTAGCCGCCGGCGCGACGCGGCTCGGCGGTGTCGCTGAGCACGTCCTCGTCGGAGGAGAAGATGCCCATGCGGCCCGGGCGCGTCATGAAGTCCTCGGCGAAGCCGCCCGCGTGGCACGAGTCGAGCGCCAGGATCGTGGTGCCGGCGCGGATCGCGTCGAGCTCGTGGCTGACCTCGGTGTCGGTGAGCTGGCCGTCGACCATCACGACGGTCTCGTCGATGCCGTCGAGCTCGTGCGGATCGCCGCCGGCGGGCACCGGGATCACGTTGCCGTGGCCCGAGTAGAAGATCATCACGACGTCCTCGGGCTGCGCGCGCTCGGCCAGCGAGCGGATGCCCGCGAGGAAGGCCTGCTGGGTGGCCTGGCTGTCCGTGAGCACGATCTGCTCGTCCACGCGCTGCAGGTGCGCGGCGCGCATCGCCTCGCCGAGGAAGGTCGCGTCGTCGGCGCAGCCGTAGAGGCGTGAGTGCGTCGTGTACTCGGTGATGCCGACGTACATGCCGAGGATGCGGCCGCGGCCTTCGGGGCCCGCGAAGGGGCCGGAGACGACCGTCTCGCCCTGGTGGACGATCACCGGCGGGCGCACGGTCGTCGCGACGGCGAAGGAGCCGGTCGAGCCCTGGCCGTAGGACGACACGATCAGCTGGTAGGTTCCGCTCTCGGGCAGCGCGACGAAGACGGTGCTGTCGAGCGCGCGCTCGGTGCCCTCGGGCCCGAGGTCGTTCGCGTCGTCGTTGATCCACGCCTCGCCGTGCGGGCCGATGACGGTCGCGATGGTGTCGAAGTCGCGCGAGGTGACGCGGATGCGGACGATGGCGCCGCCCTGGCCCTCGAAGCGCAGGAACGAGTGGCCGGGGAAGGCCGGATCCGAGACCGCGCCGAGCGTGCCGGTCGCGCGCTCGCCGAGCGCGAGCGCGTCGCCGGGGACGTCGGTGAGCGCGCCGACGTCGATGCGGTAGGCGCCGAGGACGTCGCCGACCGCGCCGTGCACGCTGACGCGATAGGTGCCCGTGATGGGCGCGCGGAACTGCACCATCGAGTCGAGCGTGTTCGGGAGCGCGTCGTCGTTCTCGATCGCGAAGCCGTTCGGGCCCGTGACACCGAGCCAGGGATCCGGCACGTCGCCCGCGCCAGGGACGTGGATGCGCACGAGCTGCCCCTCGTCGAGGTCGAGGTCGTAGTCGTCGACGTGGCGCCCTTCCTCGTCCACGCGGTCGCTCGCGGTGAGCTCGCCCTGCGTGCGCGTGCCGATCGCGAGGTGCGCGGCGGGAGGCGGCGTCGCATCGCCGCCCGTGGGCGGAGTGGTGGAGCCCGTGGACTGGGTGCCGCCGCAGGCGAGGAGCAGGAGCGTCGAGAGGAAGAGAGAGGTGCGCGTCATCGCGGCGCGAAGCTAGCACGGGGGTGCATGGGCGCGCAGGAGGCTCCGGTGCGGGCCGCCGGGCGCTCCCGTCCGGGCCCTGCCGGGCGAGCACTCCCGCCCCCCATTCACCGCGCCGAGCGCGTACCATCGCCGTTCATGTTCGAGCTCGGACCGAACGTTCCCACCACCTGCACGGCCGACCACGCCCGCACCCTGGGCGAGATGTTCTTCTTCCGGCGCGCGCGCAGCGCGTCGCTGCCCGCGCTCTACGAGCGCCCGGCCGACACGTGGATTCCGATCACGTGGGACGATCTCTATCTGCGGGCGGCGCGCATCGGGAAGGGCTTGCTCGCGCTGGGGCTCTCGCGCGGCGATCGCGTCGCGATCCTCGGGCCCACGCAGCCGCCCTGGGCCGCGCAGGATCTGGGATCGCAGCTCGCGGGCCTCGTGAGCTTCGGCATCTATCCCAAGCAGTCGGCGGAGCAGGCGCGCTACCTGCTCGCGCACAGCGAGGCCAAGGTCGTCTTCGTCGACGAGCCGAAGGAGCTCGAGACGATCCTCGCCGCGGCACAGGGCATCTCCACGCTGCAGGCGATCGTGCCGTGGACGCGCGCGCTCTACGAGCAGTACCGCGGTCGCGACCCGCGCCTCGTGCCCTACGAGCGCTTCGAGCAGGAGCCGCTGAGCGACGACGAGGTGCGCGCGATCCAGGAGCGCGTGGATCCGAACGAGACCGCGATCCTCATCTACACCTCCGGCACCACGGGCCCGCCGAAGGGCGCGATGATCACCCACGGGAACATCCTCTCGCTCCTCTCGGCGAGCTCGCGCACGACGGTCTACCTGCAGAGCGATCTCTCGCTGAACTTCCTCCCGATGGCACACTCGGCCGAGCGCATCCTCGGCTTCTACGGGCGTGTCGCGAACGGCGTGCCCGGCGCGTACGCGCAGAGCACGGCGACGGTGCTCGACGACCTGAAGACCGTGCGCCCCACGCTCTTCGGCAGCGTGCCGCGCATCTTCGAGAAGGCGTACACGAAGATCCTCGGCGAGCTCGAGAAGCGGCCGCCGGCGGTGCAGCGCCTCTTCCACTGGGCGCTCTCGGTCGGTAAGGAGCGCATCCCGTATCTCACGACCGGTCGGCCCGTGCCGATGGCGATCGAGGCCCGCTATCGCGTGGCCGAGCGCCTCGTGTTCGCGCGCCTGCGCGAGGTGTTCGGCGGGCGCATGCGGATCATGGTGACGGGTGCTGCGCCGACGGCGAAGGCGATCCTCGAGCTCTTCTGGGCGGCCGGCCTGCCCATCTACGAGGCGTTCGGCATGACCGAGGCGACGGTCATCACGCACGCCAACCGCATCGGCGCGGCGAAGCTCGGCACCGTGGGCCGCGTGATCCCGCCCGCCGAGTGCAAGATCGCCGAGGACGGCGAGATCCTCCTCCGGGGCCCGTGGATCTTCCCCGGCTACTTCAAACAGAAGGAGGCGTCGGAGGAAGCGCTCGGCGGCGGATGGCTGCACACCGGCGACATCGGCACGATCGACGAGGAAGGCTACTTGCGGATCACCGACCGCAAGAAGCACCTCATCATCACGGCGGGCGGCAAGAACATCTCGCCGGCGAACGTGGAGAAGGCGATCAAGGACGAGGAGTCGCTCGTCAGCCAGGTGCACGCACACGGAGACCGCCGCAACTACCTCGCGGCCATCCTCGCGCCGAGCCCGATCGAGACGCTGGAGTGGGGCGTGCCGCGGGGTCTGGCGAGCGACGCCGACGTGAAGCGCTTCACGAAGGAGCTGCTCGACGATCCCTTCAGCCGCAGCGAAGCGCTGAACGCCGCGATGGCGAAGGTCGTGGTGCACCCGGACTTCCGCGCGCGCCTGCGCGATGCGGTGCGGCGCGGCAACGGCAAGCTCGCGCAGGTGGAGCACGTGCGGCGCTTCGTGATCCTCGATCGCGACTTCAGCCAGGCCGCGGGCGAGCTCACACCGACGATGAAGATCCGGCGCAAGGAGGTCGAGGCGAAGTACGCGGCGCTCTTCGACGAGGTGTACGCCGGTGGTGCGGTCGGGATCGAGGTGTAGCCCGCGCGCTCCGGCGACGCGCTCCGCGGAGGGCGCGCACGAGGGTTCGCGCGCGCCTCGTCCCGCGCTACTCTCCGCGACGATGAAGGGGCTCGCTGGGCTGCTCGCTTGCCTGTGCACCGCCGTGCTGGCGCCGAGCGTCGTGCACGCGCAGGACGAAGCGACGACCGACGAAGCGGCGGCCGAGGAGACGGTCGCCGCCCCGGCCCCCGCCGCCGCTCCCCGCGCGCGCCTGCCCTCCGATCCCCCCGAGGACGAGCTGGCCGAGGTCTCCTCCGGGCCTGCGCTCGCCGATCGACAGCGCGCCGCGATGCGCGGCCACCCGCTCGATCGCCCCGACTACTCGGCCGATCCGAGCGACCCCGATCTGCCGGTGACGATGCAGCTCGCGCTCGGCGGCGGCTCCACGCTCACCGGCTCGTCGTACGACGCGGTGCTCGTCTCGCACGACTTCGCGGCCTCGGGCGCGCTCTACCTCGGCGACGTCACGATCCTCGGGCGCCTGCTCGACTGGCTCCACCTCGGTGGCCGCATCGGTGGCCGCGCGCGTACCTTCGCGCGCAACGACGGCCCCGGCGGCACGGCGAGCGTCGTCGATCTGCAGGTGATCCTGCAGGTCCGCTTCCAGCTCGGGCGCGTGATCGATCTCGGCGTCCACGCCGGCGCGGGCGCGGGCGTCGCGGGGGTCGCGCTCCTCGGCGATCCGGCGCTCGGTGTCGTCCCGCGCGTCACGGCGGGCGTGCACCTCGGCTTCCGCGTCACGCACGGCGTGCGCATCTTCCTGCGGGCCTCGTACGACTTCTGTCGCTGGTACCAGATGGATCGTTTCGGCGACGAGCTCGAGCTCGGCGGCCTCGCGGGCCTGGTCGGCCTGGAGGTGCGCACGTGAGCGGCGCGCGCCCGATGCTCCTCGTCGTCGCGCTCGCCCTGCCGATCGCGATCGCCGGCTGTCGCGGCGCCGATTCCGTCTCGCTCTTCCGCGACGACTTCGAGAGCGTCTGCGACGGATCTCCGTGCGGCTGGCTCCAGGTTGCCGGCCCGAGCGGTGCGGCGCGCTACGTCGAGTCCGTGCCGGGCGATCACGGCATCGAGCTCACCGGCGAAGGCGTCGCGGTCTCGCGCCTCGCGGAGGGTGATCAGCTCGAGGGCGCCGATCCCATCACGTCGCTCGAGGCGCATCTCGTCGCGCGTTGCGACGCACGCTCTTCGATCACGGTCATCGTGAGCGTGCAGGGCGTCACGAGCAGCACGCCGATCGACGTGACGGGCACGGCCACGTTCCCGCCGCGATGGGACGGCTCGCGCATCCGGTTCCCGCTCCTCACGACGGGCGCGACGAGCTCGACGCAGTTCAACGACGTCCTCGCGGTGGTGCTCCACAAAGAGGGCCCGGGCACGTGCGAGGTCGACTACGTCTCGCTCGCCAGCATGCGCATGCCCTTCGTCGAGTGAGCGCGGCGCGGCGCCGCGCGCGGCGCCCGCCGGAAGCGCGATTCCCCGCCGAGCGCCGTGCAGAAATTTGGTGCCCTTCGCGCGCCGAGTGTATCTGCGGTGCATGGCGATCGATTCCAGCGGCGAGAGCGAGATCATCGCGGGGCTCGACCTCGGCACGACGAAGGTGTGCGCGATCGTCGCCGAGGTGACGGACGACGGCCTCGACATCATCGGCGTCGGCTCCGTGCCCTCGCGCGGCCTGCGCCGCGGCGTGGTCGTGAACATCGACTCCACGATGCAGGCCATCCGTGGCGCGGTGGAGCAGGCCCAGACGATGGCCGGCGTGCAGATCGACTCGGTCTACGCCGGCATGTCGGGCAGCCACGTCCAGGGGCTGAACAAGGAAGGCGTCGCCGCGATCAACACGCGCGAGGTCACGCAGGACGACGTCGCCCGCGTGCTCGAGCAGGCGCGCGCGATCCCGCTGGCGAGCGACCGCCAGGTCATCCACGTCCTTCCGCAGGACTACACGGTCGACAACCAGTCGGGCATCCGCGAGCCGGTCGGCATGAGCGGCGTGCGCCTCCAGGCGCAGGTCCACCTCGTGACGGCGGCGAGCGCCAGCGTGCAGAACATCGTGCGCTGCTGCGAGCGCTCGAGCCTCGAGGTCGCCGAGATCGTCCTCGAGCCGCTCGCGAGCGCCGAGGCCGTGCTCGAGCCGGACGAGAAGGAGATCGGCGTCGCGCTGGTCGACATCGGCGGCGGCACCTCCGACATCATCGTCTACGTCGACGGCGCCGTGGTGCACACGAGCGTGATCCCGATCGGCGGCCTGAATTTCACGAACGACGTCGCGCACCGCTTCCGCACGCCGATCGCCGAGGCCGAGCGCCTCAAGATCAAGTACGGCTGCGCGAGCCCGGCGCTCGTGGATCCCGAAGAGGAGATCGAGGTTCCGAGCGTCGGCGGTCGTGCGCCCCGCGCGATGCCGCGCCAGGAGCTCTGCGGCGTCATCGAGCCGCGCGTGGAAGAGCTCTTCCAGTCGGTCGCGCACGCCCTCGAGCAGGGCGGCTTCATGCAGATGCTCTCGAGCGGCGTCGTCATCACCGGCGGCACCACGCAGCTGGAAGGGATGCCCGAGATCGCCGAGCAGATCCTCGGCATGCAGGTCCGGCGCGCGACGCCCATCGGCATCGGCGGGCTCTCCGACGTGGTGAAGAGCCCGGCCTATGCGACGGCCGTGGGTCTCGTGAAGTACGGCGCGCACAAGGCGCGGATCCAGGCGCGCTCGCAGAGCCGCGTGGTGCAGGTCGCCGCGCCGGCGGCGCGACCGAAGTCGGCGTGGGCCGGCATCGGAGCGTGGCTGAAGGAAGTCTTCTGAACGGAATTGGCTTGGAAGGTCGCAGGCGGCGCTCGGGCAAGGCGGCGCACGCGACGAAGTGAATGGATGGGCCACGGCGAGGGCGGGCGAGCTCGCGCCGGGGCGAAACGAAGGTGTGGGAGGCAATCATGGGCTTTTCGATCGAGTTCTCGGACGAGCAGGAGATGGCGGCGCGGATCAAGGTGATCGGCGTCGGCGGTGGCGGCGGCAACGCCCTCGACACGATGATCAAGAGCGGCCTCGAGGGGGTCGAGTTCATCGCGGCGAACACCGACACGCAGGCCCTCGAGAAGAGCCTCGCCACGACGAAGATCCAGCTCGGGCCGGCGCTCACGCGCGGTCTCGGCGCGGGCGCGAACCCCGACGTCGGCAAGAAGGCGGCGCTCGAGGAGATCGAGCGTATCCGCGAGGCCATCGACGGCGCCGACATGGTGTTCGTCACGGCCGGCATGGGCGGCGGCACCGGCACCGGTGCGGCCCCGATCATCGCCGAGATCGCCCGCGAGATGGGCATCCTCACGGTCGCCGTCGTCACGCGCCCCTTCCTCTTCGAGGGCAAGCGCCGCAGCAAGAACGCCGACCAGGGCATCGCCGATCTCGGCGACCGCGTCGACACGATCATCTCGATCCCGAACCAGAAGCTGCTCGGGCTCGACGACGACCTCTCGATCCTCGAGGCCTTCCGCCGCGCCGACGACGTGCTCGTCCAGGCCGTGCGCGGCATCAGCGATCTGATCACGCAGCCGGGCGTCATCAACGTCGACTTCGCCGACGTGAAGACGATCATGAGCTCGCAGGGCCGCGCGCTGATGGGCACGGGCTACGGCAAGGGCGAGCGCCGCGCGCTCGACGCCGTCGAGATGGCCATCAACTCGCCGCTGCTCGACGACATCTCGATCGACGGCGCGATGGGCATCCTCCTGAACTTCACGGCGGGCCCCGACGTGAAGCTCAAGGAGATCAACGACGCCGCGAGCCTCGTGCAGCAGGCGGCGCACGAGGACGCGAACATCATCTTCGGCCTCCTCACCGATCCCGACATGGGCGACGTGGTGAAGGTCACGGCGATCGCGACGGGCTTCGACGTGGAGCGCGCGGCGATGCAGCAGGTGGTCTCGGCGCAGCAGCAGTCGAGCCGCCCGCGCACGACGACGCTGCCGCTCTCGATTCCGCAGCAGGTCATCGGCCGCAGCGCCACGGCGCCCGCGGCGAGCACGCCGCGCAACGCGCTCCGCGAGCTCACGTCGCAGCCGCCGGCCGCGCACCGCGAGTCCCGCGAGATGGGTCGTCGCGACAGCACCGAGCAGCTCGTCCGCGTCCCGGCGGGTCGTCGCTCGATGCCGCCGACCGAGCAGACCGCGCTCCCGATGGCGCAGCCCCAGCGTGCCTTCGGCCCGGCGGCGCTCCACGACGAAGCGACGCTCGACATCCCGGCGTACCTGCGCCGTCACGCGGCGCACGAGTAGTCGCCCCCGCTCGCCCGTCGCGAACCGTCTGGATCGGGTCGCGGGGCGAGCGTCTTCAACGGTCTTCCGGAGCGGGCTCGCCCACTCCGTGTCGTCTCCCACTTCTCTTGCCCACCGCGGCCCCGCTCTCTTCGGAGGGCGGGGTCGTGCGTTTGTTGCGATCGCGGGGCGCCGCTCAGGCGGCGGCGACGGCGATGTCGTGGATGCCGCACGCCGCGAAGATGCGGCGGGCCTGCGACTGCCAGCCGCGATGCGGCGTCTCGAGGCAGATCACGGGGGAGCCGAGAGCGACGGCTTGCTCGAACCCTCGGAGCGAGTCGGCGGGGAGCCCGATGGCTCCGAGGCCTGGCGCGCTCGAGAGGTCGCTCCCCGAGGTGCGCGACAAGGGGCCCGCGGAGAGGACGTTGCCCGAGCGCGAGACGCGCGCCCGGCGGCCGAGCGGGCCGAACGAGCGCAGCGTGCCGCGCGCGTGCTCACTGGGGCTCTCCGCCGCGCCGGCCACCGGCTCGCGATCCAGGCGCATGTAGAGCGAGACGTCGGCGAGGTCGAAGCGCGAGACGCGCAGCGCCGAGAGCAGCCCGATGACTTGGGCGCGATCGATCGCGCGCCCGACGACGTAGAGCCGAGGCTCGCCGGCGGGATCGCGGCGCTCCGCGCGCGCCGAGGAGGTGCTTCGAACGGGAGCGAGCGGGGTACGACTCACGAAGGACTTTCGGGGACGAGAGAGAGCACGGCCTCGCGCGGCGGGTGGACCGAGAGCGAGAGCCGGAGAAGCGAGCGGAGCGCAGGAGCGGCGCCGCGTCAGGCGTCTTCGTAGCGCGCCTGCGTCTGGTACTTCAGCACCCAGCCGCAGGGCGCGGCGCCGACCGAGCCTCGGCAGACATCCTCGCCGGAGACGCTCGGCTCGCCGTGACGCAACGAGGCGAGGACGTTGTAGGTGATGTCGTGGCCGCCGCCCTTGCAGGACGGGTTGCTGCACGGAGGCTCGAAGAGCGCCGGCGCGCGCTCCACGACGACGCGCCGCTTGTGGATCGACTCGGGCGCCGTGCTGCCGGTCCCGGCCGCGAAGGAGATGTCGAGCGCACGCAGCCTCGGCACCACGGCCGAGAGGCGCGGGGCCTCGTCCTCGCGGCGGCGGCGCTCGCTCGCGCGCAGGGCGGCATCCTTGTCACGACGCGTGAAGACCATGGCGCCCTCTCTTTCCGTTCCACCCAGCCGCATCGGCCCGGGCGAGCACGATGCCGCGGCGGACCACGCTCTGGGGAGCCGGATGCCTCTCTACCTGCTGTCTCATGCGCGCTTGCGGTCTTTCGTTCGACCACGCTGCTCACGACGAGACGGCAGTGATGGGACGGTGTGGGTGGAGCCTCACTATCGCACCCGCGGCGGGGGGGCGCTACCTGTTCCTTCGGCGTGTGCGCCGGGAGGGCCGCGCGGGCGCATCGCGGAGCGTCTCGAGGACGAGCGCGCGGAAGGCGCTCGCGCCGCGATCGGTGTGCGTGCGCTCGTGCCAGGCGAGACCGCACGGGATCACGAAGGGCGGCAGGACGTGCTCGAGCGGGCGGAGCGCCAGCGCGGCGCCGAGGTGGGCCGCCGCGTGCGACGGGAGCCACGCGACGTGATCGGTCTGCGCGGCGACGCTCGCGGCCGTGGTGAACGAAGGCACGACGACGGTGACGCGCCGCTCGAAGCCGAGATCGCCGAGGGCCGTGCGGATCGTGCGGTTCACCGTCCCCGGGCGCCCGAGCGTGAGGTGGATGTCGATGTGGCCGAGCCCGCTCAGTACCTCGAGCGTCGCGCGACGGCGCAAGGCCGGGTGCCCGGCGCGCACGTAGAGCCCCGTGCTCTCGCCGAAGAGCGGCGTCGCGAAGAGGCCGGGGCCCTCGGTGCCGGGCGGCGCGAGCACCACGTCGACGGTGCCGCTCGCGAGGCCGTCCGAGGCGATCAGGTAGTCCACGCTCACGACGCGCAGACAGGCGTGCGGCATCGTGCGCGCGAGGGCGGCGGCCACCTTCGGGAGGTCGGCGGCCTGGTGGTGATCGGCGGCGGCGATCGTGAAGGTGCGCGTCGTGGCCCGGGGGTCGAAGTGATCGCCGAGCGCGTGCTCGAGGCGCGTGATCGCCTCCACCACCGCCGGGCGCAGCTCTTCGGCGCGTGGCGTGGGCACGAGGCCCCGGCCGCTGCGGACGAAGAGCGGGTCGCCGACCGCGTGCCGCAGACGCGCGAGCGCGTTCGAGACGGCGGACTGCGTGACGCGCAGGCGCGCGGCCGCGCGCACGGTGGTGCCCTCCTCGAGGACGGCGCGGAAAACGAGGAAGAGGTTGAGGTCGAGCGCGCTGATATTCATCCGGATGATGGATGACATCGCGAACGATGAGCGGACGCAAGACGTTCGCGCCCCCATCCTCGCGCCATGAACCAGCGCGTGCTCGTGGTGGGCGGAGGAATCGCCGGTCCGGTGCTCGGGATCGGCTTGAGGAGGGCGGGCATCGAGCCGCTCGTCGTCGAGGCGCGGGAGGAGGCCGCGACGCGCGAGGCCGGGCTCTGGCTCACGGTCGCGGTGAACGGGCTGCGCGCGCTCGCCACGTTCGGCCTGGACGCGGCGGTGCGCGAGGTGTCGTTTCCTTCGCGCGAGATCGAGCTCGTCGGCGCGCGCGGGCAGCGGCTCGGCGTCTCCTCGCTCGGCGGCGTGTTGCCCGACGGGACGCCGACCCAGACGGTGAAGCGCGGCGAGCTGCGGCGTGTGCTCGTGGAGGCCGCGCTGCGCGAGGGCGTGCCCCTCCGCTACGGCGCCCGCCTCGCCGACGTGGACGTGCAGCCCGACGGTCGTGTGCGAGCGTGCTTCGAGGACGGCAGCGACGAGCTCTTCGACGCCGTCGTGGGCGCCGACGGCGTACACTCCCGCGTTCGCGCGCTCGTGGACCCGCGCGCGCCGGCGCCCCGCGAGATCGAGATGGGCAACGTCGGTGGATTCGTGCCCGCCGGCCGCGTGCAGGGCGCCGAGCTCGCGCCGGGCACGTATCGGATGATGTTCGGTCGCCGCGCGTTCTTCGGCCACGCGGTGCATCCTTCCGGCGAGGTGTGGTGGTTCGCGAACCCGCCGCCCGCGCCGAAGGGCGCCGACGCGTCGTGGCTCGCTGCGCTCTTCGACGAAGACGCGGGGCCGGCCGCCGCGCTCGTGCGCGCGACACCGCATCCGCTGGTGTTCACGCGTCAGCTCGAGCTGCCGAGCGTTCCGCGCTGGAGCCGCGGTCCGGTCGGGATCCTCGGCGACGCGGCCCACGCGGCCTCGCCCACCTCGGGGCAGGGCGCTTCGCTCGCGATCGAGGACGCGGTGGCGCTCGCGCGCTGTCTGCGGGACCAGCCGGCGCCCCAGGCCTTCGCCGCGTTCGAGGCGGAGCGGCGCGCGCGCGTCGAGCGCGTGGTCGCCGAGGCCGCCCGCACGAGCTCGCAGAAGATCCCCGGGCCCTTCGGCGCGTTCGTGCGCGATCGCATGCTCCCGATCGTGCTGAAGCTCGCGACGCGCGCGAACCGCGACTGGCTCTTCGAGCATCGCGTCGCGTGGTAGCCGCGGACGCCGCGCGACGAGGACCGTGACGACGCGGCGCTCAGGGCCGCGGAGAGAAGCAGCGGGCCGCGAAGGGCGGCAGCGTATCGAGGGCGCGGCCGTAGACGTGCAGATGCATCGTCGCCGAGTCGCTCACGACCTCGGTCGCGTGCACGTCCTCGACGCCGAGCGACATCCACTCGCCGGGCCCGATGTCGCGGCGACCGTCGGCTCGCACCTCGCGCGAGGATGCGCTCGTGCGCACGAAGCGGTGGTTGCGCTCGATGCCCTCGAGCCCCACCACGATCGCCCAGGTCCGATGCTCGTGCGGCGGGCTCGCGACACCGGGCGCGTCCGAGACGAGATAGAGCGCCGGGCCCTCGGGCGCGCGTCGGCCGAGCGCGTAGAGCCGCTCCTCGGATCCGCGTGCGCGCACGAGCGAAGGCTCGGTGAGCAGCGCGCGGAGATCGAGGCGCGCGAGGGCCTCCGCCGCGGCCTCGAGGGCCTCGCGCGGCGGCGACGTGCCCAGGGCGTCCACGCAGCCGAGCGCGCGCTCTGCGAGCTCGTCCGGTCGGCTCACGCACACACCGTCGAGCAGGAATAGGGGCCGATGTACGTCACGTGGCCCGCCTCGAGCAGGAGCTGCAGCGTCGGCCCGCAGCTCGTGAAGCAGCCCGAGCCGTCCGCGGACGAGCCGCCCACGTGCATGCGACCCGGCACGGCCTGGAAGTACACGGTGCGATCGGCGCCGCCGGCCGAGGCGCCGAGGAGGTCGGAGCCCATCGCGAAGCTGGGCGCGCCGAGCAAGCCGTTGTTCAGGACGCCCCAGAAGTCGCCCTGCGCGACGAAGATGGCGCGATCGGGCGCCGGCGAGCTCACCCGATCCGGATCGGCCGTCCACGCATCGAGCAGGGCCTGCGTGAGGATCGGCCCGAACGCGTCGCCGCTCGTGTGCGCGGGCTGCACGTGCGTCGGGTACCCGGGCGCTTCGATGCGCACCATGGCCGGCGGCGAGTACATCGGCCCGAGCGTGTACGAGCCATCGGCGCGCGTGGTCGCCGTCACCACCGGGCAGACGTCGATCGACGTGATCGTGGCGCCCGCGACCGGCGCGCCGGTGACGTCGTGCAGGAAGCCGATCATCTGCAGCGCGTTGTTCACGCCCGGGCAGAGCCCGTCGAAGCACGTCTCGAAGCCGGACGGGCAGGCGCGGCCGCAGTGGCCGCACGTCGTCGAGCCGCCGCAGAGCGAGGCCTCGCACCCGTCGCTGTCGTCGTCGTTGCAGTCGTAGTGGGTCGCGTCGCACGCGACGGTCACGCAGTGTCCGAGCACGCACTGGCCCGTCGTCGGCCCGCGCGTGCACGAGTCGTCGGAGGCCTCGTCGATCGTGCCGTCGCAGTCGTCGTCGTGGCCGTTGCAGACCTCGAGGCCGGAGGCGTGCACGAGCCGGTCGGTGTCGTCGCAGTCGCCGCCCTGGTTGGCGCGCGAGCTCGGCACGATGCAGACGATGTCGGGCGTCGCGCTCCGGTCGCCATAGCCGTCGCCATCGAGATCCGGCCACGACTCTTGCAGCACGTGCTCGTCGACGTTCGTGTCGCAGTCGTTGTCGATGCCGTCGCAGATCTCGGTCGCGAGCTGGCTGATGCTGGGGTTGGTGTCGTCGCAGTCGCGACCACAGCTCGTGCCGCCGCCGGGGAGCGGGTTGCAGCAGGTGATCGGCACCGCGCCGTCGTGATCGGTGTCGCCGCCGCCCAGGGTGGTCGGATCGCAGTCTTGATCGATCGCGTCGCAGATCTCCGGGTTGCCCGGGTAGATCGTCGGGTCGGTGTCGTCGCAGTCGCCGCCGAGCGGCGTGCCGGCGTCGTCGAGGCACGTGACGTCGCCGAAGCCGTCGCCGTCCTCGTCGGCGGCCTTCGACACGCAGGCATGGACGTTCTCGTTGCAGATGTCGCGCGTGCACGCGATCGCGTCGTCGCAGTCCCGCGCGACGCGGGTGCAGCGGCCGCCCGTGCACGACTCGACGCCGTTGCACCAGATGCCGTCGTCGCAGTCCGGATCGGAGAAGCAGGCACGTGCGGCGGCGTCGGTCTCGGCCGTCGCGTCGTCGTGACCTGCGTCGGCCGGCGCGGGAGTGCCGCCGCACGCCGGCACGAACGAGAGCATCGCGGCGGAGAGGGCGAGGGCGAGCCGGCGCATCGCACGAGGGTACCCGCTTCGGGCCTGCCGCGGCCGGCGAAGTTGGGTGGCGGCGGCTCGTCGAGCACGGCGACAGCGCGAGGAGCTGCGCGTGCATGGCGAGGTCGCGATCGCGTGCGCTCGGGCGCCCGAGAAGCTCGCTCCGCCGTCGCCCGAGAGCACACGGAGACGAGGCAAGGGGGCTGCTCGAGCAGGGGGGGATCGAGGAACGCGGTGAGCGTGGGCGCGCCGACACGAGTCGTCGAGCGCGTGTGCCGTCGTCGGTGGAACGTCGAGCGCGGCGTCGCGGGCGCGCTCGCGGCCCCGTGGGCGCGACGCGCGGGCGGCGCTACCATCGGCGCCAGCCATGCGCTCTCTGCCATCCCGTCGATCCGCGCGCCTCGGCAAGCTCGTCGTGGCGCTCGCCGCGCTCGCGCAAGCGTGCACGACCTACGTCACGATCGTCGAGAACGACGCGGGTGGGGGCCTCGACGCGGCCCAGACGGGACCGTGCACGACCGCGGCGAGCTGCGACGACGGGCTGTTCTGCAACGGCGCCGACGAGTGCATGCCGGGAGCGAGCGGGGCTGATGCGCGTGGCTGCGTGCACGCGGGCTCGCCGTGCTCGGCGACCCAGCGCTGCGACGAGGCGAGCGATCGGTGCGGCACGGCCAGCTGCGAGACCCCCGATGCGGACGGCGACCAGCACGCCGCCGTCGCCTGCGGCGGCAACGACTGCGACGACGCCGATCCGAATCGCTACCCGGGCAACCCCGAGGTCTGCGACGTCGATCAGCACGACGAGGACTGCGATCCGGCGACGTTCGGCGTGCGTGACGGAGACGGAGACGGCGATCCCGACCAGGCGTGCTGCAACGTCGACGCCGCCGGCACGAGCCACTGCGGCAGCGACTGCGACGACACACGCCCGGGCGTCGGCCCCACCGCCACCGAGACGTGCAACGGCCGAGACGACGACTGCGATCGCGCGGTCGACGAAGGCGTGCTCCTCACCTTCTACGCCGACGCCGACGTGGACGGCTACGGCACGAGCGACACGAGCGTCGCGACGATGCAGGCCTGCTCGCAGCCTTCCGGGTTCGTCTTGGGGCACACGGACTGCGACGACACGCGCATGAGCGTCCATCCCGGCGCCGCCGAGATCTGCGACGTCGCCTCGCCGGGGAGCCCCGCGCTCGACGAGAACTGCGATACGCGCGTCAACGAGGACTGTGGCTGCACGGGCACCGGCTCGCGGCCGTGCATGGGCCTCATGGGGATCTGTGCGAGCGGCACGCAGTCGTGCATCGGCGGCACGTGGAGCGACTGCTCGATCGCGCCCGGCGCCGAGGCATGCGACGGCCTCGACAACGACTGCGACGGCTCGATCGACGAGGGCCTGTTGGTCGTGTGCTACCTCGACGCCGATCAGGACGGCTACGCGCCGCTCGGCACGGCAGCCCAGTCTCCGGCGTGCATGGGCACCGGGGGGTACGGGGGCTGCTCCGTCGGGTACACGGCGCGCAACCCGACCAGCGCGGCCGAGGCCGACTGCAACGATGCGGCGTCCGCCATCCGTCCCGGCGCCACCGAAGGCTGCAACGGTGTCGACGACGACTGCGACGGGGCGATCGACAACAGCGGCGACCTCGTGCAGCGCACCGTGTGGCGCGACCTCGACAACGACGGCTACGGATTCGGGAGCAGCTTCGTGACCAGCTTCGATCGCTGCGTGACGAGCTTCCCGACCTTCGCGATGCGAGGCGGCGACTGTGCCGACGACGTCGCGACGGCGTTCCCCGGCCAGACACAGTACTTCGGCACGCCGTACGCGTTCTGCGCGCCAGGCCTGGTCCGATGCACCGACTCGACCGGAACGTTCCGTTGCGCAGCGACGGTCGGCGCGTGCGCCACCGGCCTGCCCCTCGCGACCACCTCGTTCGACTACGACTGCGACGGCGTCGAGCGATCGCAGTCGAGCACCACCTCACGCCTCGGCGCGGTCTGCGCGGCCCATCCCTCCTGCGGCGATTGTGTGGTCGGGGCGACCAGCAGCTCGTGCTCGAGCTTCCCACGCATCCTCGACTTCTGCTTCACCGGCCCCGCTCCCGCCTGCGGCGCCACGGCGCCGGCGTGCGACTGCAACCCGATCCGCGGCGCCTGCGCCGGCACTGCGTACGCGGGTGGCGCGACGGCCACCGTCATCTGCCACTGACCTCGGATTGCTCGCGAGCCCGCGTCAGGGCAGGGCGTAGACGACCGCGAGCTGCGGGCGCTGGGCGGGCACCGAGCTCTCGCGCGAACGATAGAGCGAGCTGTCGGCGCCGCTCGCGATGCGAAGCGTGAGCACCGCGTCGTCGGCGCGCTCACTCACCACGCGATCGCGCAGACCGGGGGAACGGAGCGCGATCGCCTGCCCGGTCACGGGGTAGGTGATCGACCAGGTGCCGAGGTCGTTCACGTCCGCCGCCGGCGCCGTCGGTCCTGCGAGCGTCGCCTCGCTCCAGGTGTCGTCGGAGACGCCGGCGACGTGCACGATCCCGTCGCCGTCGCTCTGCGCGCCGTCGACGAGCGTCATCGTCAGCGTGACGCGCCCGATCACCGCGCCGGCCGGGATGCTGCCGAGATCGAAGCGCAAGTACGTGGCGCTCGACGCGCCGACCGAGAGGGTGCTCTCCGTGCCGTGCGTCGTGCTCGTCGCATCGACCCAGCCGTCGGCGATGGGCGTGAGCGTGACCGTGGTGCCGGGGAGCGTCCCCACCACGAGGTGCATCGCCGTCGCGTCCCCCGCCTCGCGTGCGTGGTAGTCGGTCTCGTAGCCCCCGCTCTCGAGCCGCACGCTCACGAGGCCGTCGGTCGCCGCCTCCCCCGCGACCGCGGGCCACAAGCTCGGGCTCTGGTTCGCACCGAGCTGCTCGCTCGGTCTTCGGTCGTACCAGAGCCACCAGCCGCCGAGGCGTGCCGCATCCGCAGCAGGCGCCGTGTTCCAGCTGACCGTGCTCTCGTTCCACCCGTCGTCGCGCACCAGGTGGGTGTAGACGGTGCCATCGCCCCCGTTGGCCCAGCCGTTGTACGCGTGTGCCTCCAAGCGCGCGCCGAGCACCACGGCGTCGGCCGGGAGCGCGCGCAGATCGAAGCGCGCGAGGATCTGGCGCTCGGGCTGCCCGTACCAGGGCGGCACGATGTAGAGGCTCGTGTCCGCTCCTTCGGCGCTGTCCGGCGAAGACTGCGTCACCGTCGCATCGGCGACCGCGACGAAGCTCGTCTCGGGGCACGCGACGCGGCCGGTCGAGCCGCCCACGAAGCGATTGCAGAGATCGCGCGTGCCGGCGACGCACGTGCCCGCCGCGCAGTACTCGCTCGCCGCGCACGCACGCCCGCAGGCGCCGCAGCTCGTGCGATCCTCGAGCACGTGGGTGGTGCACGCGCTCGAGGTCTCCGAGCACGCCCGCCATCCGTCGTCGCAGCCGAGCCGCGCGCAGCTCCCGCCGAGGCACACCATCTGCGTGTGCGGCGTGCTGCAGCTGCTCGCCGCGCTGCCCTCGTCGGTCGCGCCGTCGCAGTCGTCGTCCACGCCGTCGCAGCCCTCGAGCGCACCGGGATGCCGCGAGCTCTCGGCGTCGTCGCAGTCGCCGCCGCGGCGCACCCAGCCGGCGCTCGGGACGCAGGCGACGAGCGTCGCGCCGCTCGAGTCGCCGTAGCCGTCGCCGTCGGCATCGCGATAGCTCGCGACGCTCACGACCTGCTCGTCGATGCGCCCGTCGCAGTCGTCGTCGAGGCCGTTGCAGCTCTCGCTCGCGCCCGCACGCGCGCTCGCGTCGCGATCGTTGCAGTCCGTGCCGCCGCACGCCGCGTCGGGCGCGCCGTCGCCGTCGTCGTCCTCCAGGTCGCCTGCGGCGATGCGGAAGTCGGCGACGCCGTTGCAGTCGTCGTCGATGCCGTTGCAGAGCTCGGCCGCCGCCGGGCTGCGGCTGCTCACCGCGTCGTCGCAGTCGGTCCCGAAGCGCGAGTAGCCCTCGACCGGCGCGCACGACGACACGCGATCGCCCGTGACGCTCCCGAACCCGTCGCGGTCGGCGTCCACGTACCAGACGACCTCTCGGGCGTCGTCGTCGATGGCGTCGTTGCAGTCGTTGTCGACGCCGTCGCAGATCTCGATCGCACGACCGCTGCGCGTGCGGTCCGCGTCGTCGCAGTCCGAGTGATAGATGCTCACGGCCGCCGTGCTGGCGCACGCGTCCATCGGCGCTGCGCTCGCGTCGCCGTCGCCGTCGTGATCGAGATCCGGGTAGACGACGATCGTCACCGCCTCGTCCACGTGGCCGTCGCAGTCGTCGTCCAGGCCGTTGCAGACCTCGGTGCCGCCCGGGCGCACGCTCGCGTTCCCGTCGCCGCAGTCGAGGCCGCAGGTCGTGCCGTTGCAACACGCCGACGAGACCTCGCCGTCGCCGTCGGCGTCGATGGCACCGAGGGTCGCAGGGTCGCAGTCGTCGTCGTGGCCGGCGGCATCGCAGATCTCCGGGTTACCGGGGAAGCGCAGCGGGTCGGCGTCGTCGCAGTCGTTGCCGAGCGCGGTGCCGGTCTCGTCCAAGCAGGCCGCATCCCCGGCGCCATCGCCGTCGACGTCGGGCACGCGCGCGACGCACCGCCGCATCGCCTCCGAGCAGCCGTCGACCGTGCACGTGACGCCGTCGTCGCACCGCACGGCGTCGCCAGGGGCGCACGCGCCGGCGACACAGCTCTCGGCACCGTTGCAGAAGAGGCCGTCGTCGCAGTCGCTCGATGTCGCGCACTCGCTCGGGAGGCCCTCGTCGGGCGGTGTCGCCGCGTCGCTCGCCGGGGCGGGGGATCCGCCACATCCGAGCATCGAAGAAGCCAAGCCGAAGAAAGAGGCACCCCAGAGCACTGCAGGACGCATGGAAGGAGCGTCGCATCCCCGCCCGGCGCGCTCAACGGCGCAGAAATGCGCGGGAACGTGGCCTCGGCGGCCGCCTCGCGAGCGAGGCACGCCTGGCGCCGTGGCCGTCGACCGCGCCGGCGCGCAACGGGGCCGTCACCGAACGGTGACGAACGCGCGACGCGTGGCGCCTCTCGCTCGACCGATCCGGCGTCGTCGTTCAAGGCGGCGCGCCATGCGCTTCCACCTCGCCCTGCCGCTCGCCGCGCTCTGCTTCGGCGCCTGCGCGAGCGCGACGGATCGCGAGGCCGCGATCGTGGGCGCGATGGTGCGGGCGGATGGGGCCCTGCTGCGATCGCGCCCCGCGCTGGTCGCCGGCAAGTACGCGCGGATGGCGCGCTTCGACGAGGGCCGCGAAGGTCTCTACGACTACTACCGCGGCGAAGCGCCCGTGTTTCGCGCCGATCTCGCGGACGCGCGCCTGCCTCTCGCGCGGACGCGCTTCTCGGCGGCGCTCCCGCTGCCCTTCTCGATGGGCGACGCCCACCCGGAGAACTTCGGCATCCTCGTGGACGCGTCGGGCGTTCCGGCGCTCGAGCCCAACGACCTCGATGCGGCGGATCGGCTTCCTTACTACTACGACCTCCGCCGCCTGACGGTCGGGATCGTGCTGGCTGTTCGTGCGTCGAACGCCGACGACGAGACGGCGCATCGGGCCGCGGTCGCCGCCGAGGGGGACGTGGTGAGGGCCTGCGTGCGCGGCTACCGCGACGCGATCCACGAGATCGCCGCGGGCGCGCCGCTCGCGCGCTTCACGGACGATGGCGGGAGCGCGGTGGTGGCCGACCTCTTCGCGCGCAGCGCGGCCGGACGCACGACGACGCTCTCGTCGCTCACGACGCTCGATGCCGACGGGCACCGGCAGCTGCTCCGAGGCCCGCTCGATCCTGCCGATCGCGAGCAGGTGCTGGTGCCGCTCGCGGAGCCGGCCCTCGCGGCGTTGCCCGGTCTGCTCGATCAGGCGCGTCGCGCGATGAGCCCGCCTCGGGGTGCCGAAGAGCTCGCCGTGCTCGATGCGGCGCGTCTGCTCGGCAGCGGCGTCGCGAGCTGGCCGCGCGTTCGCATCCTCGTCCTCGTCCGCGGCGCGAGCGATGCGCCGGAGGACGATCTCGTGCTCGAGGTGAAGGAGCTCGGCGACTCCGGCGCGCCGGCGGTGGTGCCTCCGTTCCGTCCGGCGGACCAGCCGGCGGCGCGCATCGAGCTCGCGCGCTCGCTCGTGTGGGCCGTGCCCGATGCGGACCCGCGCTGGGTCGCCGTGCCGAGCTTCTTGGGGATGCCGGTGCAGGTGCGCAGCGAGACGGACGCGCATCCGACGCTCCGCGTGCGGCGTCTGCACGACGAGCTCGGCACCGTCCCCGAGCTCGAGGCGCTCGCGCGCGTGCTCGGCGCGCTCCTCGCGCGCGTGACCGCGCGGAGCCTGGCGGGAGATCGGGCGCCCGCGGTGGCGATCGACGCCGCCCTCGCGGGCGATCCCGAGGGCTTCGTCGAGGACGAGGTGACCGTGGCGATCGACGAGGCCGATCGGATCGAAGAGGACTTCGAGTCGTTCCGCGACGCGCTCGATCGCCTCGGGCCGACGCTCGGCGTGCGGGTCGATCCCGCGGACGCGCCGTCGCCCGATGTGCAAGCGCTGTTCTGCGTGCCCCCCGTGGTGCCCTCGCCGGGAGCCTATCGATGAGGCGGGCTCTGCCGTTGTTGCTGGGGCTCGTCTCGGCGATGCATGGGCGAGCGCAGGCGCAGTCGCCCGCGCCGGAGCCGAGCGCGCCGCCCGCGGAGACCTCTGCGCTCGTCCCGGCCCCGGAGGATGAAGCGGCGCCCGCTGCGAGCGAGGTGCCGGCCACGCCGCCGCCACCGACCGAGCGCTTCGCCTGGGCGCCCGGCGGGGAGAGCCCCGCCGAGGTCGCGCTCGACGCGACACGCACCGGGACGCCGTGGGCCTTCGACCCCGGCATGCACGTCATCGGCGAGTACGCGCTGGCGTTCCCCGACGGCGCCGACTGGTACCACGAGCTCCGCCTCACGCGCGCGTGGGCGTGGGTGGGCTTCCGCTTCGAGAACGCGCGCGGCCGCGTTCTGCTCGAGGCGGCGCAGGGCTCGGGCGCGGGCTCGCTCTTCGGCGTCGCGGGCGACAGCCTCGTCTTGCGCGTGCGCGAGGCGTGGGTGGGCTACCGCGCCTTCGAGATGCTCGAGCTCCGCGCCGGCATGGTCGCGACGCTCACGCCGACCGCGCTCACGTCTCTCTGGCAGATGCGCGCGGTCGCGCAGGACGGCCTGCGCCAGTTCGATCTCGTCGCGCCCGCCGATCTCGGCGCGACCCTCACCTTCGATTTTCCCGAAGGCTGGGGGCGTCTCGCGGCCGCCTACTACAACGGCGACGGCTACACGAGCCGCGAGCTCAACCGCGGCAAGACGCTCGAGGTCTTCGCGCAGGTGCACCCGCTCCGCTTCGTCGCCGAGCTCGCCCCGCTCACGCTGACGCTCGCGTACCAGAACGGGTCGGTGGGCACCGGGTCGGCGCGGGCCGACCGCGTGATCGGGTCGCTCGCGTGGGACGACCCGCGGTGGGGGATCGGCTTCACCGCGAGCTACGTGCTCGGCGTCGCCGATCGCGGCGACCGGGAGGCGCTGCTGCTCGATGGCTGGGCGCGCGTCGAGCCCGTCGAGCGCCTCCTCCTCGCCGTTCGAGCGCAGAGCTTTCTCCGCGATCTCTCGAGCGGCACCGATCGCATCACGCTGCTCACGGGCGCGATCGGCGCGCGCATCGTGGAGCCGCTCCGTGCCTTCCTCGCCTTCGACGGCCGCTTGGCCGACGACGCCGCCCAGCTCGCCGATCCCGGCACGCGGGGCTGGGGCCTGCGCGTCGTCGTCGAAGGAACGTTCGCAGGTCACTTCGAAGGAACGGTGTCGCCATGACGAGACGGTCGCTCGGGCTCCTCTTCTCTCTCCTCGCGCTCGGCGCCGTGGGCGGCTGCGCGGAGGCCCGCGCCACGCGCGACGCCGGCCGCGCCGAGGACGCGGCCATGCCCGTCGACGCGCACGCGAGCGGCGACGATGCGCACGTGGCGTTGCCGGACGGCGGCCCGACCCCGGGCGGTGGCCTCGTCGTGAACGAGATCGCCGCGACGGGCTCGGAGTTCGTCGAGCTGCTGAACACCGGCGCGAGCCCCGTCGACCTGAGCGCGCTGCGCTTCACCGACGACGACATGGGCGCGCCGAACACCGGCCACCTCACGCCGATCCCCGACGGCGTCGTGCTCCACACCGGCGAGCGCCTCGTGATCGTCACGAACGTCACGGGTGCGACGGGCGAGCTCGCGACCGGCGCCGACTGCGGCATCGCCGGCGTCGACGAGTGCTTCCCGGTCTCGTTCGGCATCTCGAACTCGAACGGCGACGGCGCGTACGTGCTGGCCTCGGACGACAGCGTGGTCGCGTCCGCGCTCTACCCCGCGATGGCCGTGGGAGATACGCAGTCGTTCTGTCGACTCCCCGATGGGAGCGGCGCGCTCACCGCGTGCACGCCGACGCCGGGCGCGGTGAACGCGCCCTGACGGCATCGATCGCGTGGGTCTCGGTCCCTCGACCCACCGGACGGCCGCTCCGAGGGTGCCGCGCGCATCGCGTCGCGTGACACTCGGGTGACGCGGGCACGTTCCTGCGACCGAAGCGTCACGGGCGAGCGGCGCCGCATCTGCGAGCGTGGGAGTCGAGCGCTGGGCGCTCCTCTTCCGAGGCAGGTCATGGCCAAGCAACGCACGTCGTTCCCCGACCTCTTCGACGAGCGGCCCACACCGCTCCCGCCGGCCGAGGCGTGGCCGGCCTGTCCTGGGTGCGGCGGCCGCGACGTGCTTCCCAGCACGCCGCGGGGGCTCGAGCGCTGGGTCGCGTGGCTCGGGATCGGGCCGTACACGTGCAGGCGCTGCGCGCGCCGCTTCGTTCGTTGATCGGGGTCGATGTCGGAGCCGCAGACCGCCGCACCTCGCAGACGTCGCAGAGCCCGTGCGCGGTCGAGCGCCAAGCAACGGCTCGCGGAGATCTTCGCCCAGCCGATCGACGGCCTGGCGGCGCGCCTCCATCTCGAGGATCCGTGGCCCTGGACGCCGTCGACCGGCGCCGTGCTGGGTGGCTCCCGGCGGCCACTCTGGGCCGCAGCCTCCGTCGAAGCGAGCCTCGTGGCGATCGCGCGCCGAGAGACGGCGTTCGACAGTGTGCGAGAGCTGAACCGGCTCGCGGATCCCGGGCCGCGCCCGCCACCCCGTTGAGCCCGCTCCGGATCGGGGCTCAGCTAGGGCGCGTGATCGCGCGCTCGAGCGCGTCGTAGTGGGCGGGGTCCGACGGCGCGAGGCCGCTGCCGCCGAGCGCTGCCGCGACGTGGGCCCCGCCCGGGCCGAGCAACGCGCGCTCGATGCTCGCCGACTCCGGGGCGGCGAGACTGGCGGTCGTGCACAGGACGTCCGAGGGAATCGGCGGGCTCACCTCGAGCACGCGCACGCTCACGGCCGTGCTCCAGCTGCGATGGGTGATCTCGCCGGAACCGTCGACCGAGCAGAAGCCGCCGGTGAGGTCGGCGGTCCGGGCGACCAGCGCATCGAGCGCGGCGTCGTAGGAGCCGCAGAAGCGCTCGCTCGAGAGCACGCGCGAGGGGTCGAGCCCCTGCGCGGCGATGAGCCCGCGCGGCATCAAGTAGCCGGCGGCGCTCCACGGATCGACCCAGGCGGCGCGAGCGCCGCGGAGCTCGCGGTACGAGGGCACCGCGCCCGGCCGCGCGAGCAGCGCGCTCCGATACCGATCGGCGCCCGCGCGCTCCACGACGGCGACGGCGCGAACGGATCCCGCCCGGCGAGCTCCGACGTAGACCGCCGGCGGGAGCCAGCCGAGATCGATGAACCCCTGCACCATGGCCTCCGACAGGTCGGCGTAGCGGGCGTAGCGCAGAAGCCGCACCGGACGGGCCAGCGCCGCCTCGAGCCCGGCCGCGAAGTCCTCGTGCCGGATCCGATCGCGCGCGAGCACGTAGCCCACGCGCAGCGTGTGCAGGTCGGCCGCCTTGAAGGCGAAGGAGGCATCCTCGATCGCGCTGAAGCGATCGGTCTCACAGGGGTCCATGCGCATGAGGCAACCCTGGCCGGTCGCTGCGAGCCCGGGATGGCGCGACGGTGACGACCTCGCGGCGGCTCGCGCGGCCGCGGCCCAGTCAGCGCGGCGCGTGCGCAGGGCCCATGGTGGCGATGCGGTAGTAGCCGAAGGGGCCCGCGTGGAGCGTCGCGCGGTGCCGATCGAACAGCGCTCGCGGCACCGGCCTCACGTGGAACGCGTCGAGCCAGCGCACGAACGCCCGCCGGAGCGGGCGCGGCACCCCGGCGAGATCGCCGAAGTCGACGACGACGAGCTTGCCGCGCTCGGAGAGCGACACGCGGGCGTGCGCGAGGGCCTCGTCGGGATCGGCGACCATCGAGAGCGAGTACGAGAACAAGATCCGATCCGGAGGGCCGCCCGCGAGCGCGAGATAGGGCGCGTCCTCGGCGAACGCGTCGATGATCCGCGCGAAGGGAAGCCTCTCGACGGCGCGATCGCGCATCGGCGCGCTGGGCTCGATGCCCGCGTAGCGGCGACCCGGGCGCGCTCGGTGGAGCTTCTCGAGGTTGCGTCCGGTGCCGCAGCCGACGTCGACGAGCGTCCGCCAGCGCTCGCGCGCGAGCAGGTCCAGGGCGCGGTCGCGCCCGAACAGGTAGTAGCGGCGCGTCACGTCGTAGATCGCGTGCGTCGCGCCGTAGTACGCGTCGAGGAACGCGCGATGCGCGTGCCGGGTGGCGTCGTCCTCGTCCCGCCGGGCCGAGGCCCGGAGCGGGGTCACCGACGCGCTCACGCCTGCACCTGCCCGACGCGGTAGAGGTCGACCCGGCGGTATTGCCGCGTGCGGTCGAGCGTCGTCATGAGCGACGACTCGCGCGCGAGTCGGTGGAAGCGCGGCGTCGCGCCGGCCCGCTCGACGATGTCGTCCTTCGACACGGATCGGACGAGCACCGTCGCGCCTTCTGCGGCGGCGACGCCGATGCGCTCGAGGAGCCGCGCCTGATCCGCGGGCGTCAGCCAGTCGGGCGCATCGCAGAGCGTGAAGTGCGTGTAGGCGCCGGGCGCGGCCTCGTCGAGGACGTCCATCACGTTCTTGCGGTGATAGGTGATCGCCGTCGGGGCCGATCGCGCACGCTCGAAGCGATCAACGGGTGCGTGCGCGACGCGCTCGAGCTCGATCCGCTCGTGCTCGGCGTCCGAGCGATCGCGCTCCACCCGCAGAAGAGCAAGAAGCGCGGGCTCGGCGAGCGCGAGGTTCCGATCCGCTTCGCGGGCGCATCGATTCGGCCGGGCGATCACGTCGTCGTGGACGAAGACGGGATCGTCGTGTGCGACGCGTCGCTGGCCATCACGGTGTGATCCGCGAGCGCGAGGTCGTCGTCGCCGGTCGACGCGCACGCGACGCCGGTCGACCGTGCGCACGTGCTTCACCACTCGCGTGGCGGCGACCCTCTCTCGGACGCGGCGCTTCGCGATTTCCGATCGAGCGCTCGGTGCTTGACCAGAAATGCGGGTCAAGCACTGTCTGTTCCAGCGCATTCGCGCTGGACTGGAACTGCAGTGAAGGGTTCCGACACATTTCGTGTCGGCCCTTCAGCGATGGGCGAGCGCGAAGTGGATGCGCAGGAGCATGCGTGCCGGGCAGGCGCGGCGTCGCAGCTCCACGGTGTCGCCCTCGATCGTGACGGCGGCGGGACGTTCTTCGCCCGTGCCGAGATCCACGATGCTCCCGAACGCCGACGCTGCGACCGGCGGCGGCAGCCCGCGGACGACCAGGCGCGCCGTCGCGGATCGATAACGGTTCATGAGCGCGACGGAGTCGAAGGGCGCGCTTCCGTCCCCGCGCACCTTGCGCGCTTGCGCCCAGGTCCGCAGGTACGCGCCGCGCAGCGCGAGCGTCACGCGCTGGCCGGGCACCAGCTCGAGGCGCGCGGGCAGCGGGCGCTCTTCGCCCCCTTCGAGCCATCGCGCGCCGGGGGCCCCTTCGACGCTCTCCACGTAGCGACGCAGCGAGCGCGTCCCGGCGCGCTCGAGGACGCGCTCCACGCGCGCGTCCCACCGGCCTGGCTCGGCGCTCGGGAGGAGCGACACGATCGACTCGTCGAGCATCAGCTCGGGACCGACCGTGCCCGCGCCCGGCTCGGGCACGGGCGCGAGCCGCCACTCGGCGCCTCGCTTCTCCGCCCAGACGAGCGGCCGATACGAGACCGCGCCTCGCGAGCGACCCTTGTACCCGAACGAGACCGTCTCGATGGCGAGCGCGTCACGGTTCAGCTCGATCACGTTGAACGAGGGCCAGAGGCGCGCCGCATCCTTCACGGTCGCGGTCCAGCTCTGCGCGACGCCCGCCGAGCCCGCCGAGGCGAGGAGCACGTCGCCGTCGCCCTCGCGGACGCGCTCGAGCTTGCGCGCGGTCGCGACGTGCTTGTGCCCGTGCAGGACGAGCACCGCGCGTCTCATCGCGTGGAGCATCGAGAGCGCGCTCCCCGATCCCAGGGCCGTCATCGTGAGCTCTTCGCGATCGGCGTGGGCCACGAGCACCGGGAGCACGCGGTGGAGCGCGAGGTGCGCGAGCGCCGGCAGGCGATGCGTCTCGATGGGACCCACGTCCGTGAGCGGCGTGGGCACGAGGTGGTGGTGCAGCACGAAGAGGAGCGGCTGCTCCGGATCGGCCCCGGCGATCTCGGAGGCGAGGTGGAGGAGGTCCTCCCGACGGACGACGCCGCCCGCCGAGAGGTAGCCGTTCGGGAGGAACGTCGAGTCGTAGGCCGCCAGCTGGAAGGGCTGCCCGTGATGCGAGGCCGGGACGAGACGGGACAAGAACGGCGTCTCGCAGCCGTGCACGTACACGTGGCGCGGCAGCGCCTCGCGCAGCGCGCCGAAGATCTCGCCGCGGTGCGGGCCGAAGAGCCCGATGCGCCGGCGGTCGTGGTTCCCGGGCACGAGCAGCGTCGGCGTCGGCCGCCCGAGGGCGTGGTCGATGCAGCGCAAGAGCGCGTGCATCTCGGCCGCAGCGCGAGCCGGCTCGACGCTCGAGGTGTCGAAGAGGTCGCCCGAGACGACGACGAGATCGATCGGATGCCCGCGCCGCGCGCGCTCGCGCTCGATCGCGACGAGCAGCGAGCCGAGGATGGCGTCCGTGTCGGGCGCGCCCGAGAGCAGGTGCAGGTCGGACAGGTGGAGGACGAGAGCGATGCGCGTAGAGGGCCCCGGCCGCGTGTCGGCGACGCGACGGCGCCGTGACGACGGCGGATCGTCCGCGCCCGGAGCGGGCCGCCCGAGCGCCCACCTCTGCCGGTGACGTCCGAGCGATGGCGTCGTCCGAGAACCGGAGCGGGTGACCTCCTCGCGGGCGTCGCATCCTCCTGGGCATCGAGATGGCCGTCGTCGCCGGGCTCCCCGGGGCCGACGTGCCTGTCGCGCTCATCCACGGTCCGGAGGGCCTTCGACACGCTTCACGCGCGCTCGGAAGCGCTCGCGTCAGCCGCGTCGCAGATCGACGAGGGCGTCGACGAGCACCGTCCCCATGCCGACGATGGCCGCGCCGCCGATCGCGGCGATGGTGAGCGTGGGGAACAGGCCGCACACGATCGCGCCGACGAGGAAGGCGCCCGCAGGGACGAAGAACCGAGCGTCGATGCCCACGCCTGCTCCGCCGAGCACGCTCGCGGTCACGAGCAGCGCCGAGGCGCCGGCCTCGCGCGGGTCGGCCTCGCGCCACCAGAAGATGGCGTCGGAGACTGCCTGGCCGACGACCACCATCATCAGCACGCGCCCGACCTGCCGGCCGATGCGGTTCAGAAAGAGCTTCCGGAACACGACGAGGAGGAGCACGACCGCGCCGTTCAGGACGGCGTCGTAGGTCATCACTTCGTCCATCGAGCGCGAGCCCGCATGCGCCGCCTCCGAGCGAAGGCCCATCGCGACCAGCACGACCGTCAGCACGATCATCGCGCCCGCGATCCACGCACGCTGGCGGGCCGTGCGCCGCGGATCGCGCTCGGCCTCGTCGCGGCGGGCTCGCTCCTCGAGCGCGCGCGCCTCGGCCACCTCGGCGCGCAGCGCCTCGATCCGCGCGCCCAGCGCCTCGTCGCGCTTCGCCAGCTCCGTCGCGAGCGCCTCGGCAGCCTCGGGCGATCGGTGCGCGAGCTCGCGCTCGATCATCACGCGTAGCGTGCGGTCGAGCGCTTCGCGAGCCTCGACGCTCTCGGGGAACGCGCGCAGCGCCTCGGTGAGCGCGAAACGGCTCTCCGTGAGCGTGCGGAACGCGGCCGGCGAAGAGAGGCGCTCCGCGCCGCCCTCGAGCGCGCGCACCTTCGTCTCCGCCTCGCGCACGAGCCGCAGCGCGGTCCGGTGGCGCAGGTAGCCGGCGAGCGCCTCGCGGAACGCGGCCGCGCTCGCGAAGCGCTCGCTCTTCTCGAGATGGGTCGCGCGGTTGGCGATTGCGCCGAGCTCGGCGAGCTCGTCGGGGTAGGCCTGCGGCGCCGAGGCGAGCGCGGCGAGGATCACGTTCGGCAGCGTGGTGCCGACGTGGCGCGAGCGGCCGGTGAGCGCGGCGTGGAGCGTCGCGCCCAGCAAGTAGACGTCGGTGCGCTCGTCGATGCTCTCGATCTCGCTCCGCGCCATCTCCGGCGCCATGAACGCGGGCGTTCCGAGGATGTCGTTCGTCGGCTCGCGCGGCTCGCGCAGGCGCAGCGCGATGCCCCAGTCCACGAGGTAGACCTCGCCGAACGCGCCGACCATCACGTTCGCGGGCTTGACGTCGCGGTGCACGATCCCGCGCGCGTGCGCGAAGTGGAGCGCATCGGCGACGCGCGAGAGGATCTCGACGATCGCCGAAGTGCGGTCCCCGTACCGCCGCTCGAGGGCCGGCCATGCGGCGTGCTGCGGATCGCGCACGAGCGCGTCGAGCGAGTCGCCCTCGATGCGCTTCATCACGAGCAGCGGCGCGCCGCTCTCGTCGGCGCCCAGCGCGTGCACCGGCACCACGCTCGGGTGCTCGAGCGCTCCCGTGGCGCGCGCTTCGCGCAGCAGCGCTTCCGAGCGCTCCTCGTCGCGGAGCCGCTTCACCGCGACCTCGCGGCCGAGCGTGCGCTGCCGCGCGAGCCACACGACGCCCATCCCGCCCTCGCCGATCGTCTCGACGAGCTCGAGGTCGGCCGCGCCTTCGCCATCGGCCATGCGCACCTCGAGCCGCGGGAGCGTCTCGTCGGAGGTCGCGGTCCGCTCGGCCTTGCGCGTGGTCGCCGGGCCCGCCGTGCGCGGAATCTCCGCGGGCCGGAGCGTCGCGCCGGGATCGGCCGAGGCCAGCGCCCCGAGCGGCAGCGTGCGCGCGAGCGCCTCGATCACCGCTTCGGCTCGGCGCCGCTGCTCGTCGTCCGTGGGCACGTGCCCACGCTACCCCAAGCGCGCGGCCCGTCGATCGCCCAGTTCCGGGCGCGACCGATCCGTGCAAGATCCCTTCGCCCCGTGAGCGCCCAGCAAGACGACTTCAAGGATCGCGTGCGCGAGCAGACGGACATCGTCGCGCTCATCGGCGAGCACGTCGCGCTCAAGCGCTCCGGCGCGCAGTTCAAGGGGCTCTGCCCGTTCCACCCCGAGAAGTCGCCGTCGTTCTACGTCCACCCGGCGAACCAGTTCTTCCACTGCTTCGGCTGTCAGGCGTCGGGGGACGTCTTCACGTTCCTCATGCGGCTCGAGGGGCTGCCGTTCCGCGAGGCGCTCCATCGCCTGGCCGAGCGCGCCGGCATCCCCGTCCCGGTGAGCGACCCGCGCGAGGAGTCCGCCGCGCGCCAGGCCCGCGAGCGCCGCTCGCGTCTCATCGCGATCACCGAGGCAGCCGCCGGCTACTACCTGCGCATGCTCTCCGAGCATCCGCTCGGGGCGATGGCGCGCGCCGAGATCGAGAAGCGCGCGGTGACGCCCGAGGTCGCCGCGACCTACCGCCTCGGCTACGCGCCCGCGGGCTGGGACGGCCTCGCGAGCTTCCTGAGCCAGAAGGGCTACTCGCCCGCGGAGTGTGAAGAGGTGGGCCTGCTGGTCCCGCGCCGCAGCGGCGACGGCCACTACGATCGCTTCCGCCATCGCCTGATGTTCCCCATCGCGACCGCCGACGGGCACATCGTCGCCTTCTCGGGTCGCGCGCTCCCCACGCCGCCCGGCGAGAAAGAGCCCGAGGAGCCGCCCGCGAAGTACGTGAACTCGCCCGAGGGCCCGCTCTACAAGAAGGGTGAGCTGCTCTTCGGCCTCAACGAGGCGCGCGTGGACCTGCGCCGCGAGGGGGAGGCGATCCTCTGCGAGGGTAACTTCGACGTCGTCGCGATCCACCAGGCGGGCTTCAAGAACGTCGTGGCCCCGCTCGGCACCGCCTTCACGCCGATGCAGGCCAAGGTGCTCAAGAAGTACGTGAGCAAGGTGATCGTGATCTTCGACGGCGATCGCGCCGGGCGAGAGGCCACGAAGAAGGCGTTCCCGCTCCTCGCCGAGGCGCAGCTCGCCGCGCGCGTCGTGGCGCTGCCCGGCAAGGCCGATCCGGACTCGTTCCTGCGCGAGAAAGGCCCCGAGGCGTTCAAGAACCTCTGCGCCGCCGCGCCGCCCATCGTCGATCATCTGATCGAGGCGGCCGCGGGCGAAGCGGGCTCGGACCCGGCGGCGCGCGCGATGGCGGTCGAGTCGCTCGGGCCGGTGCTCGCGCGGATCGAGTCGCCCGTCGAGCGCGGGCTCTACGTCGAGCGCGTGGCCCAGGCGTTCCAGATCGCCGATCTGGGCGCCGTGCGGCGGGCGCTGACGAAGGGGGCGCGGGCCACGACCTCGCCGCGCGAGCGGAACACCCAGGAAGCGAAGGCCAGCGAGCAGCCGGCGCCGTCGCGGCCGACGGTGCTGCCTCCGATCGAGAAGGACGTGGTCGGGGCGCTCCTCGACTGCCCCGCGCTCTTCGGGGGGGACGGCGGCGAGCGCTTCGTCGAGCTCATGACGAGCCCCGAGCTGCGCTCGGTCGTGCGCGCCGCCGCGATGATGGTCGAGGAGCGGGGCGGGATCGACGCACCTCTTCTCCTGGCCGGGGCGGCCGAGGGGCTGCGCCCGTGGCTCGGTGGGCGCCTCGCCAAGCAGGAGCTCGAGTTCTCGGCGGCCGAGGCTTTCCTCACGACGGCCCTCGGCCGCCTGCGCGCCGAGGCGGTGGGCCGCAAGCGCAACGAGCTCGAGCGGGCGATCAAAGAGGCGCTCCGGAGCGGCGAGGTCGATCGCGCGACCTCGCTCATGCGCGAGCGGGACGCGCTGTTCCGCACGGTCGCCGGCACCAAGCCCACGTGAGGGGCCCGGGCGTGCTCACGGACGAGCACACCGCGTGCCGTCGCGAGGGCCTCGTCCGATCCGGGGGGACCCACCCCACGAATGGGCAACAGAAGCCAGAAAATTGCGCGCGCTTCCTTGACTGACGCCAATTCTTGAGCGATCTCAGGCGGCCCCTCTCAGCGCGCCGAAGGTTTGGTCGGGGAAAACGGCCGCTTTCGGGCGGCCGCTTCTTCGGCGGGGGGCGCATCCACGCGGATCCGAGGTGCAGCAGATGGTGGACAAGACCGGAGCCGGCAAGCGACAGCGGATCAAGAGCGCGTCCTCGGCGGGGGCGATCGAGGCCGACCGCGACGACGAGCGCGACGACGACGACGAGGAGATGGACAACGAGCCGCGCACCACGCGCGCGCTCTCGAGCCTCCCGCCGACGAGCTCGATGCGGCCCGGGCCCCTGAAGGGCGCTCACCGCCGCGAGGTGCAGGCGCTTCTCGACAAGGGGCGCGCGAAGGGCTTCCTCACCTACGACGAGCTGAACGACGCGCTCCCGCCGGAGATGGTGACGTCGGATCAGATCGACGATCTCTTGCTGCTCCTCGGCGGCGAGTCGATCGACGTCGTGGACGTGGCGCACGCGAAGGCTGCGGCGCGCAAGGAGCGCGACCACGAGCGCAAGAGCCAGGCGCCGCGGGCCGGCGCCGCGAGCGGTGACGACGACGACGACGACGAGCAGGAAGAGCGGCGCCCGGCGCCGAGCAGCAGCAGCTCGACCATGCCGCCCCCCAGCGTCGACGAGGCGCTGTACACGAAGTCGAACGACCCGGTCCGCATGTACCTGCGGAAGATGGGCTCCGTCTCGCTCCTCACCCGCGAGGGCGAGGTCGAGATCGCGCGCCGCATCGAGACGGGCGAGAACAAGGTCTTCGAGGTCATCCTCAGCTCGAAGGTGGGCCTGAGCGAGGTCATCGAGCTCGGCGAGAAGCTCAAGAAGGGCAAGATCCGCGTCCGCGACGTGGTCAAGGAAGACCAGGAGCAGACGAAGCAGGACGCGGCCGCCGCCGTCATGGCGGAGGAGAAGGACGAGGAGCAGGCGCTCGTCGACGAAGAGGAGTGGAAGGCCCGCGTCATCCGCCAGATCGACAAGGTCAAGCGGCTGGAGGGCGCGCACCAGAAGCTCCTCGACGAGCTCGAGAGCGCCAAGCGCATCAGCGACAAGGCGCGGCGCGCGGTCGAGGCGCAGATGTCGAAGATCCGCCGCGAGCGCTTCGACACGCTGCGCGAGCTGCGCCTGAACAAGAAGCAGCTCGATCGGATCGTGAACACGATCAAGGGCTTCGTGCGCCGCGTCGAGCGCGCCGAGGACGCGATCGGCGAGGCCGAGCGCAAGGCGGGCGGGCTGACCGAGAAGGCCATCCGCCAGGCGATGCGCGACATGACGGAGAACCCCGCGCTCGCGCGGCGTCTCCAGAAGAAGATCGGCGCGGGCCCCGATCAGCTCAAGGACGTGCTCGAGGAGATCGCCGAGGCGCGCCGGGCGATCAAGAAGGTCGAGGAAGAGCTCGGCCAGCCCGTCGAGACGCTGCGCGCGACGTACCACGAGCTGCACTCGGGCGAGCGCGACGCCGAGAAGGCGAAGGCGGAGCTCGTCGAGGCGAACCTGCGCCTCGTGGTGAGCATCGCCAAGAAGTACACGAACCGCGGCCTTCAGTTCCTGGACCTGATCCAGGAGGGCAACATCGGCCTGATGAAGGCGGTCGACAAGTTCGAGTACCGCCGCGGCTACAAGTTCAGCACCTACGCGACGTGGTGGATCCGTCAGGCCATCACGCGCGCGATCGCCGATCAGGCGCGGACGATTCGTATCCCCGTGCACATGATCGAGACGATCAACAAGCTCATCCGCACGTCGCGGTATCTCGTGCAGGAGCTCGGCCGCGAGCCGACGCCCGAAGAGATCGCCGAGAAGATGGAGATGCCTCTCGACAAGGTCCGCAAGGTCCTGAAGATCGCGAAGGAGCCCATCTCGCTCGAGACCCCGATCGGCGAGGAGGAAGACTCGCATCTGGGGGACTTCATCGAGGACAAGAGCGTGGTCTCGCCGATCGAGGCGGTGATCAACACGGACCTCGAGGAGCGCACGCGCGGCGTGCTGAAGACGCTGACGCCGCGCGAAGAGAAGGTGCTCCGGATGCGCTTCGGCATCGGCGAGAAGAGCGACCACACGCTCGAGGAAGTCGGCCAGGACTTCGAGGTCACGCGCGAGCGCATCCGCCAGATCGAGGCGAAGGCGCTGCGCAAGCTCCGCCACCCGAGCCGCAGCAAGCAGCTACGGAGCTTCATCGAGAACACCTGAGCGAGCGCGAGCGCGCCGGAGCACGGGAAGGCCGCCGAGCGAAAAGCAAGGCGGCCTTCGTGCTTCTCGAGCACCGACGTCCTCGTCGAAAGCGCGCGCGGCTCGCTCTCCAGCTCCGAACGGCTCTGCTGCGAAGTCACCAGCGGCTCCCTCTCCCGCTCTCGCGGGAGAGGGGGCCGCGTGGTGCGAGCGCAGCGGCGTCGACTCTGCGCTTGCGACGCGGTCCCTCCGTCTCGCGCGCGGGAGGGCCGCGTGGCTCAGCCCTCGATGCCGAGCGCCTTCGTGATCGCGGCGACCGTGCGGGTCTCGTGCGGGGACAGCTTGCCGTCGGCGAGGGCGGCCTCGAGGAGCTGATCGACGAGCGCTTTGCGCTGCGCGAGCGGCATCGCGGCGACGACCTTCTCTGCTTCGTCGAAGCGCTCGAGCGCGCGCACCATCTGCATCTCGGTCTCGCTCAGGCCGAGGCCCGTCATCGATCGCCCGAGGAACGCGCGCTCGTGGTCGGCCATCATGCCGTCGGCGACCAGGACTTTCGCGATGAGGAGGCAGCTCGCCACGCGCTCGTTCATGCGCGCGAGCCTACTTCAAACGCGAACGGCGCGCCGGGAGGGCGCGCCGCTCGAGCAGACGATCGTGGATCGCGAGAGGCTCAGTACCGGCGACGCCAACCACCGCGGCGGTGGCCGTAGACGCGCGGCGGCGTCACGTACACGGGCGAGGGCGCGTACATCGGCGCTGGCGCGACCTCGACACGGACGCCGCCACCCCAGGGCCCGATCACCAGCCCGGGCTGCACCACCACCGGCGCGCTCATGCGCGGAGGCGGAGGCGTGATCACCGTCGTCATCGGCGCCGGCGCGCGAGGCGCCACCGCGTACGCGCCGCCACCGCACGCCGTCGACGCGTAGCCGGGCGGCGGGCCCGCGACGGCGAGGTCGGGCTGCAGCTGCGTGCCCGAAGTCGCGCCGGCCGGGATCGGGTAGTACCACCAGCGGCCGCTGCCGCAGACCCAGTAGCCCGCCACGCCCGGGCGCGCCGGCGGGACCGTCACCACGCCGCTCGAGCTCGGCGGCACCACCACGGCCGTGCCGGTCGCGCTCGGGACGCTCGTCACGGGCGGCGTCACCGTCACCGTCGCCGTGGTCGGGGCCGTCGTCGGCGCGGTCGTCGTGGGTGCCGACACCGAGGGCGGCGGAAGCGCGGGGGCAACGGCGGTCGCCTCCGGCGCGGGCGCAGCGGCCTCTTCGATCCGCCCGAACACCTGCGTCACGTACGTGCCGTCGCCGTGCAGGATGGCCGCGAGCCCCACGTGGGTGAACCGCGGGTTCAGCATGTTCGCCAGGTGCGGCGGGCTCGCCTCGAGCGTCGCCTCGGCCTGCGCCGTGTCCGAGTGCATCGACACGTTCTCGGCGATCTCGTCGATGGGGAGCCCCGCCGCGTGGACGCGATCCACCGGCGTGCCGCTCGACTCCGAGACGTGCATCAGCTGCTGGTGGTCGGCCATGTCGTGGCTGTGCGCGCGCGCGGCGGCGTCGAGGCGACCATCGCGGGCGAGCGGTGCGACGCCCTGGGCGGCACGGAGCTCGTTGATGCGCGCCAGCATGGCGTCTTCTCCGGACGAGTCGTCCTGGGCGAAGGCGGCAGCGGGAACGACGGTCGTCAGGAGCGCGCTCGCGGCGAAGAGGGCGAGGGCGAAGCGGGTCATCGGGACCTCCGTACGGGCATCGAGCAAGATGCGAACCATCCGTTCGACGCGCCAGTCGCTCGCAAAAGTCTGCGAAAAACGCCACGTCCCGCCCGAGCGCGCCGCCTGGAGACGGGGGGATCGCGAACGCTCCTCCCTCGGCCGGCGTGGACGGCCGTTCACGCCCCGACGGCGCACGCTTGCCGGTCGGCCTGCGTGGCGCCAGAAGCCGAGCATGCGCGCTCGCCTCCGCCCCGACCTCGCCCTGCTCGCCGTTCGTGGCGACGATGCCCGCAGCTGGCTCAACGGCCAGGTGACCAACGACGTCCGCTCCACCCACCCGGGCCAGGCCGTCCACGCGCTCGTCCTCAACGTGAAGGGCCGCATCCTCGCCGACGTGACGGTGCTCGATCGCGGCGAGCGCGGTCTCGCGATGGTCATCCCTCGCAGCGAGCACGACGCGCTCGTGGCCCACCTCGAGAAGTACGTGATCATGGAGGACGTCACGCTCGCGCTCGAGCCGCTCGACGTGGCCGAGCTCCACGACGCGTCCGAGGCGGGCGATTCGCCCGCGGGCGAGCGATTCGCCACGCCCTGGCTGGGGGAGGGCGTCTCGCTCTTCGTCGGCGAGGCAGGCTCGCTCGCCTCGCTGCCGCGCCTGCCCGACGCCGAGGCCGAGGCCACCCGCGTGGCCGCCGGCCGCCCTGCGTTCGGTGCCGATTTCGGGCCGACGACCTACCCGCAGGAGGCGGGCCTCGACAGCGCCGTCTCGTTCCAGAAGGGCTGCTACCTCGGCCAAGAGGTCGTCTGCATGCTCGAGAACCGCGGCCAGCTCAGCCGCCTGCTCGCGCGCCTCGAGCCCAGCGGCCCCGTGAGCGTGGGCGCGCGCGTGCTCGACGAGAGCGGCGCCGAGCTCGGCGGCGTCACGAGCGTCGCGGGCGCCGCGGCGCTCGCCTACCTGAAGCGCGCCGCGGTCAGCGACGGTCGCGCGATCTCGATCGACGGCGTGCCCGCGCGCGTGATCGGGCCCGCGCGCGGCTGATCTCGCGAGGCCCCGCGCTCTCACCCCTCCACCGCCGCGAACGACGCGGTCAGTGGGGATGCGTGATGCCCTCGAGGATGCCGACGCCGACGCCCATCACCATCAGCACGACGACCAGGCCGATCGCGCCGATCGTCAGGCCGAGACGCACCGCGCCGATCACGAGCCCGATCATCGGCAGGTCGCTGCGCGCGCCCTGGATGGCCTTGGCCTTCTGCCACTGCATGTAACCGATGATCACGCCGACCAGCGCGAGGAACGTGCCGCCGATCGAGATGAACCAGCCGACGAACGGCACCCAGCTGCAGCAGCACGAGGCCCACGACACGCTCGAGCACGCGATCGCGACCCAGCTCAGCGTCTCGTCGAAGGGCGGCGCCCCGCCCGGCCCGAAGCCCGACGGCGGCAGCGGCGCGAGCGGCCCGCCGTAGCCGGGGGGACCCGCGGGCGGCGGAGGATTGTTGCCGTAGCCGTTGCCGTACGGGTCGTTGTTCATCGGGCGGAGCTTCTCACGATCGTGCGCGCGCGTCTCGCCCCCGAGGCGCCGCTCAGAACCGCGCGTCGCTGTAGGACACGTCGTACCCCGCGGTCATTCCAGGGGGGTGGATCGCGTGCACGTCGCACGTCGTGTGGCCCGACGCGTCCACGTGCGTCGTGATGTCGGCCACCCGCCACATCGCGCCCACGAGGTTCGCGCCGCCGCTCGCGCCGTTGAAGCCGCGCACGATGTCGGGCGCGACGCCGAAGCTCGAGACGCGCGCGCCGCCGCAGTACACGTTCACGATCGGTCGCGCGAGACGGCCCGTGAAGTTCTCGACCATCACGCGGAACGTGTCGCCCTCGCGCGGAGCGTCCACGTTGATGTTCTCGGGCATCCCGGTGCCCTCGGAGAGGTTGTTGTCGATGTCGAGCCGCGGGTTCGCGCAGAACCCGAGCGCCGCCCACGCCGCGCCCTGCGGCGCGCCCGCGCACGCGGCGATGGGGCTCGGCGCGTAGCCCCAGTCCGCGCGCGGATAGGGATCCCCGCTCGGCAGCATCCCGCGGATCGCGGCCTCGCAGTCGGCCCAGCCACACACCTCGGGCGCGGGCTGGAACACGTTGCCGAGGTCCGCGTACCACGGGCCCGCGAAGCCCGGCGCCGAGAGGAACAGGTCGAGATCGTCGACCTGGCTCTCGTGGTAGCAGAGCTCCACGCGCAGCCCCGGCGCGACCACGTGCACGATCCACGTGCACACGAAGTGCAGGCCGCCTGCGAGCGTCACGTCCATCGTCACCGTGTAGTCGCCCGAGAGCGTCGGGTGGAACACGGCGTCCTGCGTGTCCGCGCCCGTGAGCGTGAAGCTCGGTACCGGGCCGATCTCGTCGCAGGGCCCGCCGACCACCGTCCAGTGCCACGCCTCGAACGCGTCGGAGTAGAAGTCCTCGCCACGCAGCGCGTAGTCGGTGAACGGCGTCGCCTCCGGCACGCGCGGATCGCTCGACCCCGGGCACTCGCCGAGGGGCACGCAGCCCACGATCTCGTCGCGACACCCGTTGCAGTCGTCGTCGAGGCCGTTGCAGCGCTCGGGCACGGGCGCGATGCCTCCGGTGCACGGGCCCCACGTCGCGAACTCTTCGCCTACGCACTGCTGCAGGCCGTCGGAGCACGCACCGAGCCCGCGTCGCGCGGGCGGCCCGCGGAAGCAGCGTTGCACGGCGCCGACCTCGCACGGGCATCCCTCGTCGACGAGGCCGTCGCAGTCGTCGTCGAGCTGGTTGCACAGGCCCGCGGCGTGCTCCGCGAGCTCGACCAGGCAGCCGGTCGGCACGAACGACGACGGCGGGCAGAGCGCTTCCACGAAGCCGCCCTCGCCGCTGTCGAAGTCGTACATGCTGCCGTCCGAGAAGCCCGGCGGACCGGTGTCCTCGGGCGGGCCCGCGTCGCCGCTCGCGTCACCGCCCGCGTCGAACGGCGCGCCCACGTCGAGCGCGGACGAGTCACTGCCCGTGTCGGTGCCTGCGTCGTGGCCCGGCACGATCACGCCCGTCTCGCACGAGCAGCCGCTCAGGGCGAGCGCGAGCGCGAGCGCGAGCCCCGCGAGCCCGCGTACCTCAGGCACAGGTGCCCGGCGCATCGACGTCGGGGCAGGTGGTGCCGCACGGACAGACGCTGATGCCTTGGCACGTCTGCCCGGGGTCGCACTCGCTGTCGTTCCAGCACGCCGGCACGCCGAAGATCGGCTCGCATACCGAGGTCGCGCCGTCGGTCGTGTCGGGGACGCACTGCTGACCGACGTCGCAGTCGAGGTTGCCCGTGCAGCACGCGCCGGCCACCGCGCACGGCGGCACGCCGCCGGCGCAGATGGCCTCGCCGGTGGGCGTGGTGCGCGCGCGCAGGCGGAAGCACGAGTTCAGGTACGTGACGCCGTCGCAGCCGCACTGCGGCGCGCAGATCTGCGTGCAGAACACGCCGATGGGTGGGCGCACGCAGATGCCGTCGCCTTCGCCGCACACGCCGTCCGGCTTCTCGCAGAACGCGCCCGGCTCGCAATCGGCGTCGGTCTGGCAGAGCGTGGTGCCGTCGCACACGCCGACGTGATCGACGGTGTTCCCGCTGCGCTGGGCGATGCAGCGGTTCTCGTACGAGAGCCCGTTGCAGCCGCACACCGGATCGAAGCCCGGGCAGAGCGTCCGTGGGTCGTACGGCTCGCAGAAGCCCGCGCCGTCACACATGCCGTCGGGCGTCTGGCACACGTAGCCGATGTCGCAGGGCGCATCGACCGAGCACGGGATCGGCGTCGCCGCGTCGGTGCCCACGTCGCGGTCCGCGTCGGTGCCCACGTCGCGTGCGCCCGTGTCGGGGCTCGCCGCGTCGGTGCCGGCGTCGACCTGCACGCCGGTGTCCCGCGTGCCGGTGTCGGCCGCGCCGGTGTCGACCCCTCCGCCGGTGTCGGTGGGCGGCACTGCGGGCGTCGAGCACCCCATCATCCACGACGCCAGACCGAGCGCGGCCAGGGAGGCAAGGAAGCGAGCCATCGCGGCACCTCGTAGCGAGAAGACGGGCTCGTTTAGCATGCGTCGCGCGTCCTCGCGCCCTGGCGCCAAGGGATGCGACGCATTGGCCCGCTCGAGCGCCACGTCGTTTCAATCGCGCCGACCGCTTCTCCTCGCTACGGACGGAGCCCGTCTACTCGAGATCGAGCGTGAAGCGCTGCGCCCGCAGCCGCGCGAGGAGCGGCTCGGCCATCGTGGAGACCGGCGTCCGGATCCCGCCCGGCGCGTCGAGCGAGTCCTTCGCGAGGCACATCGCGCTCTCGCCCAGCATGCGCGAGGTGCCGTCGTAGCCCGGGTCTCCCTCGCCACGCATCTTCGCGCGCACCACGCCGTGCGGCCCGCGCGCGACGAAGCGCGAGACGAAGTAGCCGGTCTTGCGGAGCTTCTCGCCCGGGCCCTCGCCGGGCTTGGGGAGGAAGCGCTCGGCCGCGAAGCGGCGCACGGGGCCGATCGCCAGCGCGGCGAGACCCACGCCCATGCCCGCCGAGAGCATCGTCGCGCGCACCGCGCCGCCCACGCCCTTGCCCGTGCTCATGCACTCCTCGTAGCGCGCGCCGCCGTACGCCTCTTTCCCTTCGCGCTCGAGCAGGTACGCCGTGCGGCGCACCACGCGCGCGTTGATCGCCGCCATGACGAAGGGCCCCGTCCACATCGCGAGGTCGCGGTCGTAGCGCACGCCCATCTGATCGGCGCCGTCCTGGCCGGGGCGAGGCCCAGGCACGAGCGCGTACGGATCGGCGAGCAGGCGTCGCACCGCGCGATCGCGCTGCGCCTCTTCCATCAGGACGAGCATGCTGGCGACGGTGCCGCCGCTCGCGCCGCCGCGCGACTCGCCGGCCGCGTGCTCGAGGTGCGTGGGCGGCGCGCCGAAGCGGTCGCGGTAGGCGCGCGCGACGAGCCAGGTGCCGAGGTCGGAGGGGATCGAGTCGTAGCCGCACGTGTGCACGATGCGCGCGCCGGTCTTCGCCGCCTCGTCGTGGTGGCGATCGATCATGCGGCGCACGAAGGTGACCTCGCCGGTGAGATCGCAGTAGTGCGTGCCGTTCTTCGCGCACGCAGCGACGAGGGCCTCGCCGTACTTCGCGTAGGGGCCCACGGTGGTGGCGACCACGCGCGTCTTCTTCGCGACCGCGTCGAGCGCGGCGGCGTCGTGCGCGTCGGCGACGAGGATCGGCAGCGCGCGCGCGGCCGGCGTCTCGGCGGCGACCTCGTCGCGGATGCGCTCGAGCTTGCCGCGGTCGCGCCCGGCGAGGGCGAGGCGAAGGCCGCTCGCGAGGTGTGTGCGCGCGAGGTGCCCGGCGACGAGGCGCCCCGTGAAGCCGGTGGCGCCGAAGAGAACGATGTCGTGCTCGCGGGAGTCCGTCATGAGGGCGGAGCCTGGCGGCAGGCTGGGCTCGCGTCACGCGGAAAGATCGCCGGCGGCGTCAGGAGCGGCGCTTGCGGCGGTCGGGCGCGTCGACGAGGAGATAGCGGAGGGCGACGTCGGTGACCTCGTCGATCGCGGCCTCGCGGTCGACCTTCGCGCGGCGCGTGACGAGCGCGTGGGTGAGCTCGTCGACGACGTGCACGACGATGAACGCGGCGAGCTCGCGGTCCTCGACTCGGACGTCCTCGGCGTGCGCGTCGAGGTACGCCGCGACGAGCTTGATCATCGTGGTGAGCTCTTCTTCGTACCGCTTCATCCGCCCCACGCGCGGGATCTGCTCGCGGAGGACCTTGGCGAGCCGAGGGCTGCGGAGCTTGCCGTCGATCATCGCCGTGACGAGCGCGCGCGTGCAGTCGACCGGCGAGCTGTTGCCGAGCTCGGCGATCATCGAGACGAGCATGTGGTGGATCTCGTCGGTGTAGCGATCGAGGAGCTCCCCGACGAGGGACTCCTTGCCCGGGAAGTACTGGTAGAGCGAGCCGATGCTGACGCCGGCGCGCTCGGCGACGCGGTTGGTGGACAGGCCTTCGTAGCCGTCGCGGACGAGGATGTGCGCGGTGGCCTCGAGGATCGCGTCGACGGTCACCTGCGCCCGGGTCTGGCGTGGCTTCTTGCGTGCAACGGTGCGGGGCTCGGCGGTCATCGTCCTCCCGGTACGGCTGCGAACGTGAGCAAAGGCTCACATGCCGAGGCCGGCCTCCGCAAGTGCGTCCGTGGAATGCGGCGCGCTCGCCACGCCGGTGGGCGGCGCCGAACGCGAGCATCCCGCTTCGCGCGCTGCTCTCGGCGCCTCTTCCCGTGCCGGGCTACCCTCGTCGTCGTGCACGCCTCGCGCCCCGCTCCACTGGCCCCCCGTGCGCGGCGCCCTCACGCCGCCCTCGTCGCGCTCCTCTTCGCCACGGGCTGCAGCCTCGCGCACGAGCGCGCCGGCGCGGGCGGCCACGACGCGGGCCCCCCGCCTCCGAGCGACAGCGGCCTCCTCGGAGACTTCGGCCAGACCGAGAGCTACGTGCTCTCCGCCTTCCGCATCTCCAGCCCCGATGCGAGCGGGACCACCGCGTTCGGGCTCGACCTCGACGGGCAGGTCGCGGGCCCGGCGGGGACCTGCACCGCGCAGCCGGACTTCCGGTCTCCGGTGTCGGGAGCGCTCGGCGTGGACAACCAGCTCCAGCAGCTCTTCGCCGCGGTCGACTCGATGGGCGAGGACGCCGAGCTCGGCGCGCTGATCCGGGGAGGCGAGCTGCTCGTCGGCGTGCAGGTGTCCGACATCAACTCGTTCGCGGACGACAGCGGCGTCGACGTCCACCTCGCGCTGCTGCGTCCCGCGGACGGGACGATGCTCCCCCTCGGCCCGAACGGCGAGCTCGTCGCCGGCGGGCGCTTCGCCGTGCGCGAGGACCTCGGCGTCTACCGCGGGGCGATCACCGCCGGCGTGCTGGAGGTGCGCACGACGGCATCGGCGCGCGTGCTCCCCGTGCTCGTGAGCTCCCCCGTGCTGACGGTCTCGAGCCTCGCGCTGCGTGCGCGCATCACGGCGAGCGGCTTGACGAGCGGAGAGCTCGGCGGCGAGGTCTCGCCCGACGAGCTCGTTCTCGCGCTCTCGAGCCTCGGCGCCACCGTCGACCGCGAGTCGCTCGACGCCATCGTGCCCTTCGATCTGCACCCGGACCCGTCCGGCATCGCATGCACCGCCCTATCGATGGGCGCCTCCATCGAGGGCGTGACCGCGATCATCACCGGGCTCTGATCGCCGGACCGCCTCTCGCGGGCGTGACGCTCTTTCCGCCGCGCAGCCGGCGGCGTGCAGCCAGGAGGAGCGCGAGCGAGAGCCCGGCCAGCACGCTCCGCGCGCCGCGGTCCCGAGCGCTCTGCACCCGGCAGCCGCAGCCGCCGGTCGTCGGCGCGCCGCTCGTGCGCCCTCCGTCCACGCTCCCTGCATCCGCGCCGGCGGCGTCGGGCGTCGCTGCGTCCGCCAGGGCGCCATCCCGCTCGGCTCCCGCGTCCGTCCCACCATCGACCGCCGCGGCGTCGATCTCGGCGGCAGCGTCGATCTCGATCCCCGCGTCGAGGTCCCCTCCCGCATCGGCCACCGCCGCGTCGACGTCGACCATGCCGTTCACGTAGTCGAGCCGGTCGATCTCGAACGCGGAGTCGCGCCCTCCGTCGTCGCTCACGAAGCGCACGATCACCGTATCTCCCGGGATCGCCACGCCATCGCTCGGGCCGCGCGTGCCGCCGAGGATCGCGTAGAGCCGCCGCTGCCCGTCGTAGAGGTACACGCGGTCGCAGAGCCCGCGCGCGCAGAGCGCGTCTGCCTCGAGGTCGAACGCGGCGAAGTGCACGCGCACCGCCTGCGCTCCCGGCTGCGTCAGCGTCGTCTGCTCGTCGCCGTACCTCGGCGTCGGCGTGCTCGCCCGCACCGAGACCGGAACCGAGCGCACCGTCCCGACGAAGGGATCCGGCGGGAGCGTGGTCGCGAGCAGACCCTCCCACGTGAGAGCGACGTCGAGCGCAGGGCGGTGCGCGCCGGCGTAGAGCGTCTCGTCGGCGCCGAGCATGGCGGCGGTCCAATCGTCGAGCGTCGTGCTCGTGGACGACGCGAAGAGCCCTTCGATCGCCAGCCGGAGCAGCGTGCCGCGATCGAGCCCGGCCGCGGTCTCGGCCCGGAGCAGCGCCCCCGCCACGCGTGCTCCGTCGTCGTGCACCTCGGTCATGCGGTGCTCGGGGAAGTGCGCGGCGTAGTCGAGGCGATTGGCGCAGGGCGGCGTCGCGGTGTCGTAGGCCGTCGCGTCCCACGGGGCGTAGCAAGCCTCGGGCGTCAGGCGGGCGCTCGCGTCGGGCACGCTCACCGCGAAGAGATACGCGAACGCCTCGCTGATCGCCCCGGAGTCGCCGCCGAGGCCGAAGCCCGGAACGATCGACTCGATCATCGCGTGCGCATACTCGTGCCGGACGATGTCGCCGTCCTCGGCATCGTCGACGCCGCCGGCGCCGTAGTGGAGCGTGTCGGACGCGGGGTCGAAGTACGAGTTGTCGTTCGGCGAGTCGTTCACGATGGCGGTCACCGACGCCTCGTGGATCGCCGATGCACCGGTGTAGCCGAGGCTCTGCACGAACCGCTGCGCGTGATCGATGTGGTAGTAGGCGTTGACCTCCTCGAAGCGATCGTCGGCCCGCGTGTAGGCGAAGCGCAGCGTCGCTTCGGTCGCGCGGGCGCTCGCGTTCCGCGGCTGCACGTCGGCGTAGGTGCCTCGCAGGTAGCCCGAGCCGTCGAGGCCCGGCAGCACCACGTCGAAGCGCGCGGCGTCGAGCGCGGGCGAGGTCGCGTCGGAAGCGTCCGAGAGCGAGGTGTCTCCGGTCGAAGCGACGGGGCTCGGCGCGAACACGAGCCCCGAGCCGTCGAAGAAGGCGAGCCGCTCGTGCACCGTCGCCGCGCCCGTCACCGCGTCCACGTCCACGTCGAAGAGATGCGGCGGCGCGGTCGAGCGGAGGCGCACGCGATGCCCCGCGTGATCCCCGCTCTCCGCGCGCAGCACGATGGGCGTGATCGACTCGCGGTCGAGCGGCGCATCCTCCGCGCGTGCCATCGCCGCGCGCCGCGCGAGCCGCTCGGCCTCGGCGGGCGCGAGCGCGCCGCGCACGCGCACGGGGGCGGGCCCGAGCGAGCCATGCACGTCGAGCGCGTCGCCGACGAGCACGACCGCCTCGCTCCCCACGACCGGCCATCCCTCGGCCGTGCGCCGCGAAGCCCGCACGACCGTTCCGCGCAGGCTCCGCCGCACGACGAGATCGACCTCGCGGCGCTCCACGCCCAGCGCGCGGAGCGCGCGCTCCACGGCTGGGTCGGTGCGCACGGCGGTCTGGGCGGCGCGCACGGCCGCTCCCGGCGCGAGCGACACGGCGAAGGCGCCGAGCCAGACGACGACGGTCCACGGCAGTAGACGCGCGCGCATCCCCGATTGCGGCAGTTCCATGGGCCGAGTGTGCCCGAGACCGGCGCGCCGCGGCATCCCCGTCGCGAGGTGGATCCTCGGCCGAGGACCCATCGATCGTCAGTACGCGGTCGCGCCGTAGAGCACGAGCCGGCCCGGGCCCGTCGTGCGCACGGTGACGCTCGCGAGCGTGCGCCCGCCGTCGACCGCGACGTCGGTCCCCATCAGCCGCGCGGCGCCGCTCGATCGCGTCGCGCCGTCCCATCGGGCGAGGCTGCCCTGCACCACGAAGATGGGCGCCGACGGGTTGGTGAACCAGTCCGGCACCGTGATGGCGTCCATCGTGCTCGTCGCATCGGCGTACGTCCGGACCACCTGCGCCTGCGACGCGCCCTCGGTGGACACGAAGTAGAGCTGCAGGTGCGTGTACGCGGTCGGCACGACCGGGAACGTCACCTCGCGGATGCCGCCCGGCGCGTTCAGGATCACGCTGTTCGGCGCGAAGCTGCCGTCGCGCCAGGCGAGCTGCGCGTCTGGATGGTTCGCGTCGGCCGCGAAGCGCCCGTCGTCGGGGAGGCCGTTGAAGGTGCCGGCGAACGTGGCCGTCATCAGCACGTAGTGCGAGGCGTCCATCGACGTCAGGGGTGGGAACGAGCTGCCGCCCGTGACCGAGGCTGCGACGGTGTCGTGCAGGAACACCGAGTGGAGATCGATCTGCGCCGGGCTCGCGAACGAGAAGTGCACGGCCGCATCGACGGCGACGGCGGCATCGATGCCGACCGCCGCATCGACCCCGCTGCAGGTCACGCTCGCGCATGCCGCCGTGCACGAGGCCGCCGCGGCCGCGCAGCTCGCGCCCCCCGCGCCCGCGCACGAGGGGCCGCACGCGGCGACGCAGCTCGTGTGGGTGCCATCGCAACCGGAGTTGCACGAGGTCTCGGTGGAGGTGCAGCCCGGCAGGCACGCATCGCACGCCGCGAGGCACGCATCGCGCGAGGGCCCCGCGGGGATCGAATTGCAGCCGGTGCGACAGGTCGCGAGCGTGCCGCAGCCCGTGCGGCAGCTGCTGGCCGTGGCCGCGCACGAGGAGGTGCAGGTGGTGCGCGTGGTGTCGCACGTGGCGCCGCAGGTGGTGACGCATCCCTCGCACGTGGTGCGCGCGCTGTCGCACGCGCTCAGGCACGCCGCCGAGGCGGAGCACCCCGCGTCGGTCGCGCTGCCGGCGTCGTCGCCGCCGCCGCCCGCGTCCACGTCGCCGCCGCCGGCGTCCATCGCGCCGCCTCCCGCGTCGTCGCCGCCGCCGCCCGCATCCCCGGGCGCCGAGCCGTCGCGTCCGCCCCCCGCATCCACGGCGCCGCCGGTGTCGGCGCGATCCCCGCCCGCGTCGTTCTCCGTGCTCGCCGGCGCCGAAGGACAGCCGCTGAGCGCAGCGAAGAGGACTCCCACCGCGGCCACCCGCCCGATCTCGATCGAATTCATGAACGATGCTCCACGCCGCGCGCCCCTCGCCGCAGCCAGATCGCACCGTAGTCGCGAGCGTCCGCGAGCGATATTCACCGCTCGGCGTACGCGTTTCGCTTAGGCACGCGCCGGCCGTCGTCGTCGCGCGCCTCAGGCGTCTCGTTCGACGATGCACCATCTCTCTGTCGAGGGTGCACGCGCGTCGCCCCACATCCGTCGGCTCTCGAGTCGGGCCCGGCAGACCACGCTATGCTGAGTCGATGGCCGGCTGCGCGCGAGCTCTCGTCGTCACCTTCGCGGTGCTCGCTCTATGGGGATGTGCTCCTTCGTCCGCGCCAGCCCCTAGCTCATCGTCCGCGACGTCCCAGCTACGCGAGGCGCTCCGCGCGAGCCCCGATCACCTCGGCGCGCGCGCCGACGACGTGGTCGCGTCCGGCGATCCCGCGGTGATCGCCCGCTTCGTGCGCGAGCGGATCGGCGTCCTCGCGCCCCTGCAGGACGAGCAGCCCGACGTCGCGCTTCGTTTCGGAGCCCGAGGCGCGCTGCGGGCCGGCGTCGGGACCCTTCGCGACCGCGCAGAGCTCCTCGCGCAGCTCGTGCGGCGGGCGGGCCTCGAGGCCGAGGTGGTCGTGGCGACGCGGGGAGCGTGGGGCGAAGAGATCTACGGGCGCCGCGAGGCCGCGTTCGCGCCGGACGAGGCCGGCCTCGCCTCCGCGGCGCGCACCGCAGGCGTGGCTCTGCCGGACGCGTTTGCAGACGACGCGTCGGGCGCGCGGATCGACGACATCGTCGCGCAGATTACAGCCGCGATTCCGGGCGCGATGCAGAGCGCGACGCGATCCACCGGCCCGCTACCCACGACGGTGCCGATCGTGGAGATCACCGACGGCGACGGCACGCGAAGCTGGGCCATCGCTCTCGGCAGCGACGACCTCGTGACGTCGCCGCCGGCAGGCCTCGCCGCAGCCAGCCCTGCGAGCGGCCATCCGGTGCGCGTCTCCGTGTCGGTTGCCCTCGCTCCTCCTGCGGGCTCGTCGCTCGACCCGCAGATGGTGCGCGAGGTGGTCGCGGCCGACTACGGCATCGACGACGTCGTCGGTCGCTCGCTCACGCTCACGTTCCCGCCGCCCGTCGCGCCGGACCAAGTGCTCGGACGCGACGTGACGTCCTTCCCGATTCGCATGCCGGTGCTCACGCTGCAGAGCCTCGAGCCCTTGGCGGAAACTGTCGAGCGCACGCATGGGGGCTACCCGGTGTCGCTGGCGGGCGCGGTCTACGCCGCCGATGCCGACGGTATGCTGGTCGGGCCCTTCGGCGAGATCCCTCCGCCGCTCGACACGGCAGCGCGCGCGGCGGCGCGTGCGCGAGTTGCGACCGTCCGCACGGTCGCCCATGGGGCAGCGTCTCCGGCCATCGACCTCGACGTCACCGCTCTCGACGTGGCCGGGGAGGTGGTGGAGGGGCTCGCGGCCGAGGACTTCGTCGTCACCGACGAAGGTGCCGCCGTCACTCCGACACTGCTCGCGAACGCGCCTCCCGCGAGTGTTCGCGTCCTCGTCCTCTACGACGCCAGCGGGAGCGTCGCAGAGAGCTGGGGCTCGCCTGCGGCGCGCACGGCGTTCGAGCAGGCCCTCGCCCGCGCGCTCGCGGCTGCGGCGGGTGCGCACCCGTTCCAAGCGCAAGTCGTCGCGCTCGGCTCTCGCCCGGGCCCGACGTGGGTGAGCCCCGAGGCCGGCTCGCTCGAGGCGTCCCTCGCGGCAATCACCGTGTCGAGCTCGGACGTGTGGGCCGCGGTCGGCGACGTCGTTCCCCATTCTGGAGCGGCCGCGGCGATCCTGGTATCCGACTGCGTCTCGAGCCTCGAGAGCCCCGAGCTGGTTCCTGGTTGGCAGGCCGCGCTCGCCGCGGCCGGGGTGCCGATCGCCGTCGTGCCAATCGGGACGCCCGACGCGCTGGCCGTCGACACGATCTCGACCCGCTCCGGTGGCGCGGAGATCCATCCCACCGCGCCGACGGTCGAGGCCGATCTCGAGTCCTTCGTCGCCGGGGCCGTCGCGACACGCGCAACGGCAGCCTATCGCCTGCGGTACGTCGCGCCGGAGACCGGCCCCGCGATGCGCACCGTGCAGGTATCGATCGGCGCGCCCTCGGGCAGCGCCACGTACGAGCGTCCGTCGACCGGCGATCGCGTAGTCCCCTCGGGTGTCGCCGGCGTTTACGTCTCGATCACCGTCGGAGGCGTCACCGACACACGCCGGCTCGGAGGGGTGCCGCTCACCTACCGCGGCGAGCCCGCGCGGGCCGCAACGAGTGGAGACCTCGAAGCCGCCCGAAGCGTGCTCAACGGGATCACGGATATCGCGTTCGAGGCTCCCGGCGCGACGGAATCGCAACGCCTCGACGACGTCGCCGCAGCGATCGAGAGTACGGCCGCGCTCCGCGCCGCATCCGACGACGCATCTTCGATCGTCGCCGCGGCGGCGAGCGCACGCCGTGCGACTTGGCTCGCCGCGATGTTGGCCGAGGCCACCGACGATGGGGCGAGCACGACGCCGAGCGCGATCGCCGTTCGGGTGCTCACGCACCGGCCGTCCGTGGCAGGGGTCGAGAGCCGGACGGATCTGCCGCCCGCGCTCTCGACGGTGGTAGGTACCTCACGGGATCCGGCGCGCGCGTTCGCCGATGCTCTCCGTGCGAGCGTCGGCGCCTCCGTTCGGGAAGAGGAGTGGTTGGCCTCGAGCGCCGCGGAGGCGCTCCGGGGGCGCACGCTCGTCCTCGCCACCACTTCGGACGGACCGGTCGGTTGGAGCGACACGACGCGCTTCGCCTTCCGCCCCTTGCTCGAACGCTACGACGGGATGCTCCGTCTGGTGCCCGAGAACGGGGAGGTGGTCGCGATGTGGGTGGTGGATCCGGCGACGGGGTCCGCGACGGCGGTGTGGACCGACCAATCGGGTGGCGGCGGCGCCAACTCCCACTGTCGGCTCGAGATTCCCGGCGACCTCTTGAACTTCATCGGAATCGCGATGTCGCTCATCAGCATGTTCTGTACCGTGCAAGGCCCGAACGCGACGAGCGCCTGGGCGTGCGTGCGCGCCCAGGTGTACGGAGCCGTCGTGCTCGCACTCGGCAGCTTCACTGCGCCGGTGAATCTGGCTCAGGGGATTTCGGGGATTCTCGGGACGCTCTGGAACCTCGCTCCCACGCCAAGCCCGGGCGCTCGTCTCGTGAGCTTCTGTCTGCAGGTGATGCTCTTGGGGCTGAGCTTCGTGGACTGCACGTCATCGGAGCTCGGCGTGGAGACGTGAAGAAGACGCGCAAGGGACGCGGCGCCGGGCTCACCCGAGGTGGTGCCGCGCAGCTCCTCGACGTGGCTCGGAAGCGCAGCGCGCGCCCATCGATCCTGCGCTGGAAGCATGCTCGAGCCCCCGCCGATGCGTCGAGCGAGCCCACTCGGCTCTCGCCGCCACCGGTACCCCGCGTCGGGCCCTTCTGGTGAATGGCCGATAACGAAGCTCTACTCGTCGAGAATCGCTCGACACCGGCCTCGGCCGCGGGCTGCGCCCGTTCCTTCGGGTGCTCCGAGGCGAGCTCGCCTGCCGTCAAAGGCCCCGCACCCGCCCGCCGCTACCCGTGAGGCGGGCTGCTTTCGAGAACCGCGGCGCCTTCCGCACCGTCAAGGACGGGGAGTGCGTTGCGGTACGCTGCCGGGATGCCGCTCGGTCCGGACGTCGCGGAGTGGAGCGCGCTCGCCGCGGCGCTCGCGCAGCTGGCCGACCGCGCGGGCGCCGCGAACGCGTGCGTCACCGACGCATGGGGGCACCTCTGGTGTCGGGCGCGCGCCTTCTCGTTCCCCGAGCAGCAGCGCGTGCTCGCGCTCGCGCGGCAGCTCGTCGAGCAGGCACCGGCGCCGCTCGCGCGCGGAGGGCGCATCGACCGGAGCGAGCGCACTGAGCACGGAGCGTACGCCGCGCGCTCGTTCGCCGGCGTCTACGTCGTGCTGCTCCTCTTTCGACGGCCCGATCGACGAGCTCGCCGTGCGGCGCGCGATGCGCGAGCTGCTCGCGCCGATCGAGGCGCTCACGATGGCGCTGCCGCCGCCCGATGGGCCCGATGCGACGTCGGGCGAGGGAAAGCGGCGGGCGTAGCGGCGCGACCTTGATCTACGTCCGCCTCCCACCCACCCTCAGGACCGGGATGCGTCCTCTCGCCACTACCGCAGTTGCGGTCACCGTCCTCGGTCTCTCGGGCGGCCTGATCGGCGCGTGCGTGGCGGCCGGGCCCGCCGAGACGGACCTCGCTCCGGACGAGCTCCCGATGACGCTCACGCTCAGTGATGGGGCGTCGTACCCCGCGCGGGCCACGCTCCTCGTCACCGTCCTCGAGGTGGGCGCCCCGCCCGTGTTCTCGCTCGACGTCGGCGCGCTCGCGCCGGCCAACGAGGCCGCGCCCGTCCTCGAAGCCGAGATCGCCGGCGCCGATCTCCGGGCGCTCGTCGAGGCCTCGGCCCGCGGCGGCGTCGACGTTCCGTATGGCGCGGGCCTCACGTTCTCGTACGGGCCGGAGGACCGGCGCGTCCATCGGCAGCCCGAGACGCTGCGGCTCTTCGTCGAGGGCGACACCGTGCACATCGTGATCGAGATGGGCGCGACCCTCGCGCTCGGCGGCCCGGCGGCGGAAGGGCCGCCGCACGCGACAGCCGAGCTCGTCGGACGGCTCGGCGCGGTGTGCCTGGTTGGCTCCGGCTCTGGCGGCGGGTTCGTGGAGGAAGATCCGGCGTGGTCGAGCGAGAGCTGCGCTGGCGTGCGCGTCGAGTACGCGCTCGACGCGATCCTCGCGCCGCGCTGAGCTCGCCGGGCCGCGTCGGTGCCTGGCACTCTGAAGTCGGAATACCGTGTCGTGCGCGAGTGCGGGGTTTCGGACGCTGCGTCCGCAGGGTCCGGGTGCGGCCCTCGCCTGTGACGCGCTGCACGCGAGGTGAGCGCGCCGGTCGCAGCGACTCGCCCGGCTCGTGCCGCGCGAAACGCACAGCGGCTGAGCGACGGACGTGGTGCCGACATGATTGGGCACAGATTCTCTTGGCGGAGCGGGCGTCTCCGCGCGCAGGCGCGGTTCTCGGGTCAGGTTCGGGACGCACGGGAGGCCCCGCGGGCTCGCTCGGCTCGAGCGAGTGAGAAGCGACGCCCCTCCGGTGCTGGACCCGCTGACGAAGGGCCGGCTACGTCTCGATCGGCGGTGGTCGCATGCAGCGCGCGATGGACCGCGACGGGGCCCGAGCTAGCGCTCGAGGGCGACGGTGCCGGCAGTCGGGCGCATCGTCGGCCGACGTGCACTGAGCCCAGATGCCGCGCCGCGACCCGCTCAGTGGCTGATGCACGTGCCGAGCGCCGAGTACTCGGTCGGGCACAGTGCGCCGCTGCCGGAAGGGCAGCTCGTCAGCGCGGACACGCAGGCGATCCACGCCGCGTACTCGGGCTCGCAGCCGGCGGACTGGCTTCGCGTCTGCAGCAGGCCCTCGAGGCAGACCGCCGCGTCCTCCGAAGCGGGCCCACACGGCGCCAGCCTGGCCAGGTGCGCGCAGGTGTCGACCTCTGCCGACGTGCTGGCGTCCAGCGCTTGCGCGGCATCGGAGCTCGCATCGCTGGCGGACGTTGCTGCATCCGAGAGCTCGGCGTCGAGGCCACCGTCGCTCGGCGCCTGCGCCGCATCTCGATCGGGCGGCGCCGCGTCGGTCTCGTGTCCTGCGTCGGAGGCCACGACGTTCCCGCCGCAGCCGTGGAGCGCGAGGGTCACGAGCGTCACCGCGAGCGCACGCAGGTGGGCGGTCGCGTGCGAACCGGTAAGCGTCGCGCTCGTTCTCTCCATGGCCCCTCGCGGAGACGATGCAGACGACGGCGCGCGTGCGTCAAGGACCGAGGGTGGGGCTGCGTTGCGCTCCCGTTCGAGCACGCGCGGGCAGTCCGCGCGGCGACCCATCTTCGGCCCACGCGCGACCGTCGCCGCCGCCCGCGCGCCATGGTAGCGGTGGCGGATGCGGCGGACGTTCAGGCACGAGGCGCAAGGGCGAACGTGGTGGATCGAGGTCGAGGGGCCCTCGCTCCGCATCGGCGCCGCGAGCGATGCCGAGCCCGACGACGCGTTCGAGCGCGCACGCAAGCTCGCTTCGCCCGCGGCCGCGACGAAGGAAGCCGACGCGCTGGTGCGCGAGCAAGAGGCGGAAGGGTTCGTCGAGGTCGGCGCGGCTGCGGCGCCGCCGCTCGACGCCGAGGCCTACTTCGACGGGCTCGCGCAGAGCTGGCGGGCACGCGCGCCCGAGGTGGACGCCGCGCGATGGCGCGCGACGGTCGCCGGCCTTGCGGCACCGTGGCGCGAGCGGCTCGCGCGTGAGCTCGCGACGCTCCACGCGGTGAAGCTCCCTTGGCCCGAGCAGCGCGAGCAAGAGACGTGGCTGCGCATGCAGGTGGCCGCGAGCCCGGATGCGTTCCTCCTCGCGCTGCGCGACCCGCGCGCTTGGCGCTTCGCGCTGGAGGTGCTCGAGGGAAAGACGACGCCGAGCGGCTACGTGCCCCTCGCGAGCGCGCACGATCTCGAGCGCGCGCTGCTCTCGCTGATCACCGCGCCGCCGGCCCCCGCGTTCGACGGTGACGCGCCTGCGCCTGCGCACGTGGTCACGCTCTTCCGCCATCCGTTCGGGGATGCATCGCTCACGCGGCTCGCCGAGCTGGCGCGAAGCGGTGACGCGCTGGCGGCGAGCAACGCCGCGCTGCTCCTCGCGCGCTACCCCGCGCTCGCACGAGACGACGTGCGCGACGCGCTGGCGGCGTGGAGCGCGCGCGTCGATCTCGAGGGTGTCGCGCTCCGGAGCGTCGTGCTCGAGCACGCAGTCGCCGAGCTGGGCACGGCGCTCCTCGGCGAGGGCAAGCGCCCGCGCACGCATGCCGAGCTCGATGCGCTGCTCGCGCGTGCACGCCGAGGGCGCTGAGGCGCCGCCGAGGTGGGCGGCGCGCTGCCCGCGCCGTTCCCGGCGAAGTGGGCGGGGTGGAGGTCGCGAGACGACGAGCGGCGAGCGCCGCGTCGAGCCGACGGGCGCTACTCGCTGGGCTTCTTCCCGCTCTCGGCCTGAGCCTTCATCTTCCGCTCGAGCTCGGCGAACCGGCGCAGCAGCGCTTCCTTCTCGGGGTCGACGGGGTCGGGCGCATCGCCGGTCTCGGCCTCCGTGGCGACGGGGGGCGCTGCCGGCGGAGCGCTCGCGCTGCGCGCGGTGAGCGATTCGAAGGCGTCGGTCGCGGCCTTCATGGCCGCGATGCCCGTCGGCGCGAGCGCGTCGAGCGCTCCGGAGAGCGCGCGCTGCGCGTGCTCGCCGGCTTCGCCGAGCGCCTTCTCCCAGCCGCGCTGCGTGACGAGATCGGGCTCGCCGTGCTCGTCCGTGCGGAAGTGCGCGCCGCATGCGCCACACGCGAGCACGCGCTCGCGGCGGTAGTCGAACACGGGCATGAAGTAGAGGTCGAAGGTGCTCACGACGCGGCGCTCGTAGAACATCGCGCGCTCGCCGCACGACTCGCACTCACGCTCGACGCTCACGCCACCGGGCACGCGCTCGGTGCGCGTCTTCGTGCCGAACACGATCCACATCGCGCGAGCGTACACCGGTGGGCCGACCTGCCGCGACGAGCGCCGTGCCGACATCATTGGGCACAGATTCCGTTCGCCCGGCGGATCGTGGGAGGGCGATGGCGCCCATCGGGCTCGTGGCGCACGCCTTCTCGACGGTCGCCTCCTCGGACGTCGCGGCCCTGGCGCCGAATCGCCGCTGCGCGTCTCAGCGTGTCACTCCCACTCGGCGTGCATGTGGCAGCCGGCGGATGTCGGGGTCTCCACGCGCACCTCTGCGCGCTTGGCGCCGCCGAGCAAGAGGAGCGTCTCGAGGCGGCCGGCGAGCGCGTGCCACATCGCTTCGGTCCACCCGTCCACGCCGACGACCTCGCCGTCGGCGTGGCCGCGCTCGATGCGCTTCCACACCACGGCGCCCTGCGAGTTGTACTGGCGGAAGGCGCGGTCGGCGGTGCGCAGCAGGCGCTCGTAGGTCGCGGCGATCACGAACACGCGGTAGACGCCGCCGAAGTCGATCTTCGCGGCGCGCGCGCCGACGCGGCGGTTGGCGGTGAACGTCCCCGCGCCGAGCTGCTCGCGCACGGCCTCGTGGAGCGCCGCCTGGTGGCGGATGTCGTAGCTCGACGCCGCGAGCACGCCGGGGGCGAGCGCCTCGCGCGTGTCGGGCGGCACGGCGCGCATCACCCGATCGAGCGCGTCCTTGCCGAGCTCGAGCTCGATCGAGAGGAGCGTCGTTCGCAGCGCGACGCCCTTCACCTGCACGAGAGCCCCCCACCCATGGGTCTCGATGCTACTCGCTCGGTCCCTGCGGAGGAATCACCGGTGGATCGTCCTCGCGGCGCGTCGCGATGCGCACGCCTCGGGCGCGCGCCGCGTGGAGCGCGTCCTGCGCGCCCTTGCCCTCGCGCGCGGCGCGCTTCAGCTCGTCGACCGTGGCCGTGTGGTCGCGCTGCACGCGCCACAGGAAGAACGCCAGCACGAGCACCGCCGCGAGCGCCGCGACGGACGCGACGATCCACGGCCGCGCCGCGTCGTGGCTCGCGTCGCGCAGCGCCTCCACGAAGTCGTCGCGCTCCTGGTGCAGCACGTCGCCGAGCTCGTGCCGCAGCGAGTCCGCGAGGCCGTCGCCGAAGCCGCGCGCCGCCGCGCGCGCCACGCGCTCGGTGCCGTCCTCGAGATCCACGTCGGCGAGCAAGGTGCGGAACGCGACGCGCATCCACGCGCCGATGCGCTCGGCCGAGTCGTCGCCGAGCGCCGCGCTCGCCATCGCGAGCAGATCCGAGAGCACGTCGCGCAAGAGGCCGCGCACCCACGCGGAGATCTCGTCCTCGTGGATCATCCCCGCGATCATTCCCCGCACCTCGCGGAGCGCGCGCGTGACGACGCGGCCCACCATGCCCTCGGCGTCCACGAGCAGCTGTTGCATCGCTTGCTCGGCCGCCGGCGGGAGGTCCGCGGTGCTCAGGCGCAGCTGATCGACCGCGGTCCGGATGATCGCGCGCAGGCTCTCTTCCACCTCGGGCTCGCGGGCCTCGCCCGCCGCGGAGGCGACGAGGTCGCGCGCGAGCTGCGAGATCACGTGCCGCATCTCGTCCGAGAGCACGAAGCTCTCGAGATCCGTGCGCACCTGCTCCTCGCCGACGGTCTGCGCGCCCGCGCGCACGGCGTGCTCCACCGTGTCGTCCACGAGGTTCGTGCACGAGGCGAGCGAGATCGCGAGCACCACCCAGCCGACGATGCGCAACGAGCGGAGGGTACGTCGGCTCGCGACGCGGCGGATCGCGAAAGCGTCGGGACCGGCGCGTCGCGCCGACGCGAGCCGGGGAGGGAGCGCAGCGCTCGAAGACTCAGGCCGTGGCGCCGTGGCACGCGCTACCGCGGATCGCGCGCCCGTCCGGGCCGAGCTCGATCACCTCGACCACGTCCTTTCGGCCGACGCTGCGATAGTGGAGCGCGACGGTGCCGACGCCGCCGTACGCGTCCACCAGCTCGAAGCGGAGCGGCGGTGAGGCGCTGGCGATGCCGGCGCCCCAGTACGGGCGAATCGCGTCTTTGCCGCGAAGCACGCCCTCGGCCGAGAAGCCGCGCTCGACGATCAGGGGCGAGCGCATCTCGAAGTCGTCCGTGTACAGGGCGAAGATGCGCTCGAGGTCGCCGGCGTTCCACGCGGCGATCCAGCGGTGGGCGAAGTCGAGCGCGCGCTCCCGGCTCACGACGAAGGACATGCGCGGCGTCTACGGGCGCGCCCCCGCCGCGGCAAGGACCGCGTCGCAGGGCGGCACCGAGCCAGAGGATCCTCCCGCGCGCCGCGGCGTACCATCTCCGGGATGCCTTTCGATCCGCTCGTCACCCCGCCGCCGGTGCCGCTCTCGCTCGAGGGCGTGGACGCGTTCGTCCTGCCGGTCACGTTCGGCGAGATGGCGGGCCACGGCCGCGCGCGGACGGCGGCGACCGAGGGCAAGACGCTGCCGGCCGACATCGCGAAGGCGGAGGTCTCGCGGCCCGAGCGCCTCTACGTTCCGCTCTGGCGCATCGAGGGCACGAGCGAGTCGTTCCACGTGGGGCTCACGACGACCGCGCACGCGGGCGGGCGCGATCGGCGGCTCGTGCTGCCGACGGGCGGCTTCCGCCACCAGGATCGCGCGCTGCTCGTGCTCGCGCGCCGACACTTCGCGATCGATCCGAGCGAGAAGGCCGTCGTGGATCTCGCGGACGCACGCCGCTACGAGGACGCACGCATCGACGATGCCGAGCGCGTGGACCCCGACGTGCCGCGCGCCGAGGCCGAGGCCGAGGCCAGCGAGCGGCTGCGGCGCCTGGTGGCTCCCTCGAGCGCGCTCTACGCGAGCATCGACGTGCGCATCCGATCGGCCTCGCTCGTGTGGCTGCCGGTCTACGTGGTGCGCCATCGCTACGCGGGCGAGGCGAATGGCGGCATCGCGAGCGAGTACCACGTGGCGATCTCGGCGCGCGACGGGGCGCTCGTGAGCGAGCGACGGCCGCCGCTCCTCGGCTCGATCGCGAGCAAGCTGCGATCGCTGTTTTGAGCCGTGATCGCCGCGCGCTCGCGGTAGAGTCGCAGGCCATGCGAGGACGAGCAGGAACGAGAGCGCTCCTCGGGGCGGCGGGCGTCACGCTGGGCCTGACGGGCTGCGTGCTCCACACGATGCACTCCGATCACACGGGGCAGCGCGGGCCCGCGCCTTCCGCGCCGCAGGTGACGATCGCGCCGATGGCGCTCACCGTGGAGCCGACGGCGGCGCAGATCGCGGCGCACCTCTGTCCGCTCCTCGCAGTGACCGAGCCGCTCGGGCCGGAGGCGGCGGCCGCGTGTCGCGCGCGCGGTCCGGCGCCGAGCGTGGCCGACATGGCGTTCGCGACCCGCGTGGAAGCGGCCGTCCACAGCAACAACATGATCCCGCTGCGCATCGAGTCGGTGCTGCTCGTCTTGAGCACGTACCCCGAGGGCGGAGCGGGCCAGACGCTCGGCGCCGTGTGCCTGACGCTCTGCGACACGGATCAGCGCGAGTGCCGGCAGACCGACGAGGCCTGTCACTCGGCGGAAGAGGACGTGCTCGACCTCTCGGACATCGCGCCCGTCGACGGGTTCGTCACGTCGGTGGCCGTGGCGGACGGGCATCGCTCGGAGCTCGACCTGCGCCGCGTGCCGGCGCACGGCGATGCGCAGCTCGGCTTCGACCTCGCGCTCTCGACCGAGACGATGCTCGAGGCGATCCAGGCCAACGACGCGGCGGGGATCGCCGCGATGCGGAGCGGCGCAGCCGCGCGGTTCACGATCCCGTGGGCCATCGAGGGCACGATCTGGGTCGAGGGCCGGGGCAACGACGGCTTCGGTATGCCGATGCCGCGCACGACGGGCGAGTGGACGATCGCGGAGTAGGGCGCTCAGTCCCCGGGGGCCGATACGCGGCCCCCTCCATCGGGAGTGAATCCCGATGGAGCCTCCCCCCTCGTATCGCTCCGCGAGAGAGGGCGACAGGTTTCCTGTCACCCTCTCAGGTCTCGTCGAAGTGGATCCGGCCGCTCGCGCCGAGGATGCCGTGCGGGCTTCCCTCGGGCGGCGGCGGGCCGGGCTCGTCGGTGCACGAGTCGATGGCGAGCTCGTCCTGCTCCGCGGCGGGCTCGAGCAGCGCGGCCCAGGCGAGCGCCTCGGCGGCGTCGGCGGCCAGCACCGAGACCACGCGCAGGAAGCCGCGGCGCTCGCCGCTCACGTGCGATCGGCCCTGCACCACGACGCGAAGCGCGCGCGCCGGGCGGCCGTCGTCCTTCACCTTCGGCAGCAGCCGCGCGAGCTCGGCGGTGCCGTGGCCCGCTTCGATCGCGATCCTCGCCTCGACCTCGGCGCGGGCGTGGTCCCCGAGCCGCGCGGCGGCGACCGCGGCGAGGCCATGCAGGCGCGCGGCGACGGGTGAGCCTTCGGGCGCCTCGCTCAGCGCGGTGCGCACGAGCGAGGCGGCGTCCTCGCGCCGGCCCAGGCGATCGAGCGCGTCGATCGCCACCCGCACCGCATCGAGCGCGAAGGGGGGAGCGCTCGCGCCGGCGAGCACGCTCTCGGCATCGGCGAGCGCGCCGCCCGCATCGCCCGCGCGCAGCCGCGCCACGGCACGGTTGTAGAGGATCGACGCCGCCCACGCGCCCTCGCACGTCAGCGCCCGCTCGTACGCCTCGAGCGCGCGTACGTGCTGGCCGCTCGCATCGAGCAGGTTGCCGCGCAGCTCGTGCAGGCTCCACGCCTCGGGCGCCGCCGCGCACCCCTCCTCGAGCACGCGGACCGCCTCGGGCAGATCGTTCCGCGCTCGCGCGACGAGCGCGAGCACCTCGAAGGCGCCCGACCAGCGCAGCGTCTTCAGCTCTTCGGCGAGCTTCGTCGCGCCGTCCAAGTCGCCTTCGTGCAGGCGCCCGAGCGCCTCGTCGTGCATCGCACGGACCTCTTCTTCCTTCGAGCGGAGCCACATCGGCGCGAGCATGGCACGCGTCGGGCGCGGCGCGCCCGTGGAGCCCGTGTCATTCTGCGAGCGGAGGTGTGCTCATGACGCTCGCCCACGCCCGCGCTCTCGCGCTCGTCTGCACGCTCGCCGCGCTCTCGGCGCTCTCGTCCGGCTGCGACTGCGCCGGCCCCGTCGCGCCGCGCACCGGCGGCGACGGATCGATGCCGAGCGGCGATGCGGGCCCGACCATCACCGGGCTCGACTCGTTCACGATCACGCCGCTCGACGCCACGATCGAGGTCCGCGACGGCGTCGCCGCCACGCAGACCTTCACCGCGATGGGCCACTTCCACGACGGCTCCACGCGCGACGTCTCCTCCATCGTGCTCTGGGGCCTCGCGGCGCCGCACTTCCTCGGGCGCTTCAACGCCAACGTGTTCACCTCGGGCACGACGAGCGGTGGCGTGGGCCAGGTGAGCGCGCGCGCGAACGGCATGGTCGTCACGACCACGCTCACCGTGCGCTTCGTCGCGACCCACTCGGTGCCACCGACCGGCGCCGGCGCGCCCATCCCGGCCATGCCGGGCACGCTCTTCGGGGGCAGCGCCGATGCGTCGCGCGCGCCGGAGCTCGTGTACCCGAACGACGGCGTGCTCCTTCCGCCGAACCTCGGGCGCGTGGAGATCCACTGGCGGGTCGGATCGCCCGCCAACACGCTCTTCGAGATCGGCTTCTCGAACGACGTGACCGACGTCCGCTTCTACACGCGCTGCGAGCGGCCGGCGGGCGTGGCCGACGGCGGCTGCATCTACGAGCCGAGCGGCGGCGACTGGACGAGCATCGCCGAGACGAACCGCGGTCAGACGCCGGTGACGGTGACGGTGCGCGCCACGGACGACACCGGGAGCGGGGTCGGTACCTCGGACACGATCGACGTTCGCTTCTCGCGCGATGCGCTCATGGGGACGCTCTACTACTGGGCGGCGTCGTCGACGAGCATCCAGCGCTACGACTTCGGGGCCGCGAGCGGCATGGCGATGCCCGTGATCACGCCCGCGCAGGCGGGAGGCACGTGCGTCGGGTGCCACGCGGTCTCGCGCGACGGGACGCGCATCGTGGCGAGCGTCGGCGGCCAGAACGCCGGTGGCATCGAGCTCTACGACCTGACGACCTACACGGCGCTGCGCAGCGATCCGAACAGCCACGTGATCCAGTTCGGCTCGTTCAGCCCCGACGGCAGCCAGCTCGTCGGCTGCTACGGCGACGACGGCGCCCCGTCCGATCGAGGGCTGCTCTTCTTCGACACGCGCTGCGACGCCGCGAACATGGCCAGCTGCGGGCAGATCGTGGACACGCTCTCGATCGAAGGCCGCGAGGTCACGCATCCCTCGTGGTCGCCCGACGGCCTGCACATCGCGTACACGGACGTCGACGGGAACACGACCTCGCAGCGGCCGCGGCACGGCGCGATCGGCATGGTCGATCGCTCGGCGGGCGCCTGGTCGGCGCCGCACTTCCTCGTGCCGCGCGGCGACGGCGTCAGCTACATCAACCCCGACTGGGCACCGGACGGAACCTTCCTCGCGCTCACGCGCTCGACGTGCCCGGGCGGCAACCTCGACGACCGCGACTGCAACGGTGACAGCGATCCGAGCTCGGTGGTGATGGCGGTTCCGTCGACGGGGTCCGCCGCGCCCGTGGAGCTGACGAGCGCGATGGCGCCGGGCGTGGCCGATGCGGGGCGCACCGAGCTCAACAACACCTTCGCGCGCTTCGCGCCCTTCGAGTTCGTGCTCTCCGACGGCGACGCGGGCACGGCTCGCCTGATGTGGGTGAGCTTCGCCTCCACGCGCGCGTACGGCCTGCGCAACCCGCCGGGCGGCAACGACGAGAGCGGCCGCCGCGGCACCTACCTCTGGATGAGCGGCGTGCGACCCGAGGCAGTGAGCGCAGGAAGAGACCCGAGCTTCGCGGCCTTCGCGCTACCCTTCCAGGACCTGACCACGTCGAACCACATCGCGGTGTGGACGACGCAGTCGGTCGGGATGCCGATGGTCGATTGAGCGACGCGGGAGGGGGAGCGATGAAGAGGTGGCTCGGGTGCGCCGCGGTCGGCGCGGCGATGGCGGCGGGATGCGGGCAGTCGACGACGCCCGCCGCGACCGACGCGGCCATGGTCGGGGATGGTGGGGCGACGAGCGATGCGGGGGATTGTCCCGACCGCGACGGGGATGGCGCGCGGGACCACGCGTGTGGTGGGACGGACTGCGACGACTCCACGCCCGTTCGCTCGCCCACGCAGTCGGAGATCTGCGACACGCAGGGGGTCGACGAGGACTGCGATCCGAGCACGTTCGGGGCGCGCGACCAGGATGGCGATGGCCACGTGGACGCGCAGTGCTGCAACGGCGCGGTCTGTGGCGACGACTGCAACGACGTCGGGCCGCGCACCTACGCGGGCGCGACCGAGCAGTGCGACGACGCCGACAACGACTGCGACGGCACGGTCGACGAGGACGCCGTCGCCTCGCGCCCCGAGGTCTGCAACGCGATGGACGACGACTGCGACTCGCTCGTCGACGAAGACGTGCTGCAGACGTTCTACGTCGACGCGGACGGGGACCTCTTCGGGGACGGCACGATGCCGGTGATGGCGTGCGCGCCGGGCGCGGCGCTCGCCGTCGCCGGGACGGACTGCGACGACGGCACGCCGGCGATCCACCCGGGCGCGGCGGAGGTCTGCGACACGATCGACAACGACTGCGACGGCGTGGTCGATCCAGGCTGCTCGTGCACCACGGGCGCGACGCGTCCTTGCGAGGCGCTGGGGCGCTGCGCGAGCGGCACGCAGACGTGCCTCGGCGGGAGCTACGGGGCGTGCTCGATCCAGCCCGTCGCCGAGACGTGCAACGGCCTGGACGACGACTGCAACGGGGTCACCGACGAGGGCCTGGTCTGTCCGTAGCGCCTAGGCGTGAGCTTCCGCGCCCGGCCACGCGACGGGGCGGGAAGGGCGCCGCGGAACCGACTATCCTCGCGACCCCATGTCGAAGAGCACGCTGCGTCCCATCACGCAGGTCGGCGAAGAGCTCGGCCTGCACCCCGACGACCTGATCCCGTACGGCCGCGACAAGGCGAAGATCGACCTCGCCGCGCTCGCGCGCCCCAAGAAGGGCAAGGGCAAGCTCGTGTTGGTGTCGGCGATCACGCCGACGCCCGCAGGGGAGGGCAAGACGACGACGAGCGTGACGCTCGCGATGGGGCTTCGTCAGCGTGGGAAGAGCGCGGTGGCGTCGCTCCGCGAGCCCTCGCTCGGGCCGGTGTTCGGGGTGAAGGGGGGCGGTACGGGCGGCGGCAAGGCGCAGCTCGTCCCGGCCAACGAGATCAACCTGCACTTCACGGGTGACCTGCACGCGATCTCGGCGGCGAACAACCTGCTCGCGGCGATCGTGGACAACGAGCTGCACTTCTCTTCTGGGGGGCTGCGCGCCCCCCAGGCCCCCGGGTCTTCGGGCGGCGGGCTCGGGCTCGATCCGCGGCGCGTCACCTGGCGTCGCGCGATCGACATGAACGACCGCGCGCTGCGCGACGTGGTGATCGGTCTCGGCGGGCGCAACGGCGGCGTGCCGCGCGAGAGCGGCTTCGACATCACGGCAGCGAGCGAGGTGATGGCGGTGCTCTGCCTCGCGAGCTCGCGCGAGGATCTGGTCGAGCGCCTCGGTCGCATCGTGGTCGGGCGCACCTACGATCTGAAGCCCGTCACGGCGAAGGATCTCGGTGCGCACGTCGCGATGGCGGCGCTGCTCTCCGACGCGATCCAGCCGAATCTCGCGCAGACGATGGAGGGCGGCCCGGCGCTCGTGCACGGTGGCCCCTTCGCGAACATCGCGCACGGATGCTCGAGCGTGCTGAGCACGAAGGCGGCGCTGCACTACGCCGACGTGGTGGTGACGGAGGGCGGCTTCGGCTTCGACCTCGGCGCCGAGAAGTTCCTCGACATCAAGTGCCGCTCGGCGGGGCTCTGGCCCGACGCGGCGGTCGTGGTGGCCACGCTGCGCGCGCTGAAGTTCCACGGCGGCGTCGAGCCGAAGAGCGCTGGCGCGCCGAACGAGGCGGCGCTCGCCAAGGGCATCGAGAACCTCGAGCGCCACCTCGAGACGGCGAAGTTCTACGGCCTGCCGACGGTGGTCGCGATCAACCAGTTCGATACCGATCCGGCGGGCGAGATCCAGCTCGTGCGCGATCGCTGCGCGGCGCTCGGCGTGCCGGTGGCGCTCTCGCGTGGCTTCGCGGCGGGCGGCGAGGGCGGGCTCGAGCTGGCCGACACGGTGACGAGCGTGCTCGCGGCGAGCGAGGGCGAGGCCAAGACGCCGAAGTATGCCTACGAGCTCTCCCAGAGCTACGCGGAGAAGATGGAGGGCATCGCGAAGAACGTGTACGGCGCCGACGGCGTCGACATCGACGCGAGCGCCAAGACCACACTCGATGCGCTCGCGAAGGACGGCTACGGCGACCTCCCGGTCTGCATGGCCAAGACGCAGCTCTCGGTGTCGGACGACCCGAAGAAGCAAGGCCGGCCGCGCGGCTTCCGCGTGACGGTCCGCGAGGCGCGCTTGTCCGCGGGCGCCGGGTTCGTGGTGGCGCTGCTCGGCGACGTGATGACGATGCCGGGCTTGCCGAAGGTGCCCGCCGCGCGGAACGTGCGGATCGAGGCCGACGGGACGATCAAGGGGCTGATGCAGAACGAATGAGCCCGCGCGCTTCGAGCCACGCGACCCGAACCATCTCCGACGCCGACGCCGGCCAGACCGTCGCGGCGATCGTGCGTGCCCTCGTGCCCGATGCGTCGTGGAACAAAGCGCGCGAGCTCTGCGCGAGCGGGCGCGTCACCGTGGACGGCGCGCTCGCCCGCGACGGCGCCGCGCGCGTGGGTGCCGGGCAGGTCGTCACGGTCGACCCGCACGGCAAGAAGCAGCTCGAGAACGTCGTCACCGAGAACGACGTCGTCTTCTCCGACGCCGACGTGATCGTGGTGCGCAAGCCCGCCGGCGTCCTCACCTGCCCCTACGAGGACGAGGATCGCGGCACGCTCGTCGATCGCGTGCGCAGCTACCTGCGGCGCACGACGAAGAGCAAAGACCCCTTCGTCGGCGTGGTCCAGCGTCTCGACAAGGACACGACGGGCCTGCTCGTCTTCGCGCGCTCGATGCGCGGCAAGCGCTCGCTCGAGGCGCAGCTCCGCGCGCACACCGTGCTGCGCCGCTACGAAGCGCTCGTCCACGGTGAGGCCACCGGCGAGGCCACGATTCGTTCGGTGATCGTGCAGGATCGCGGCGACGGCCTCCGCGGCTCGTGGGGCACCAAGCCCTTCCACCAGGGCGAGCCGCCCGAGGACGGCAAGCACGCCGTCACGCACGTGCGCGCGCTCGAGGTGCTCGACGGCGCCACGCGCATCGAGTGTCGCCTCGAGACCGGCCGCCAGCATCAGATCCGCATCCACCTCGCCGAGGCCGGCCATCCGCTCGTCGGCGAGGCCGTCTACATCCGCGACTACGGCGGACCGCGCATCGAGGCGCCGCGCCCGATGCTCCACGCGCGCGAGCTCGGCTTCGAGCACCCGGCCGACGGGCGCAAGGGGCACTGGGAGGAGCCGCTCCCCGAGGACTTCCAGCGCGTGACGGAGCGCCTGCGTCGGCGTTGACTCCCTCCCCGGGCCGCGCGACGAATGCGCGTGATGGCCCAGGTCGACGACGATCCCGAGGAGCTCCCGCCCCAGGGGCTCGACGCGCCCGTGCACCGCCGCTTGGCGCTCGGCGTCTTCGCCGGATGGATGATCCTGCAGATCGCGACGCCGCTCTCCTACTACGTGTCGGACGACGTCTACGACGAGCGCTTCGCGTGGCGCATGTTCTCCGCCGTGCGCGTGCAGGACTGCGACGTCGATGCGCGCGAGACGGTGAACGGCAGCGAGCGCACGATCGATCTGCAGACGATCCTCCCCGCGCCGTGGATCGCGCTGATCGGCCGCAACCGCCCGGCCGTGCTGCGGCGCTATCTCACGTATCGCTGCGGCGCGGAGGCGCATCCGAGCGAGGTGAGCCTCACGCACCGCTGTCGATCGGCCGCGGGCGAGCCACTGCCGGCGATCCACCGGACGATGACCTGCGAGGGCCTCGTGCTCGAGGAGTCGACCGATGAGTGACGAGCGCACGAAGACGGCCGCCGAGGGCTTCTTCGACCGCTGGGCGTTCGGCCCCGTCGCGGCGGTGCGGCCCTGGCTCTTCGCGAAGATCTTCTATCTGATCCTGGCCTTCGACGTCTGGCACACGCTCGTGGGCCCGGCGTGGCGCTACGGCGCGGCCGGCTTCAACGTCGCTCACTTCGGGGTGCTCGATGCGCTGCCGATCCCGACCCGCGAGGCCTACGTCGGCATGCTCGTCGTCGTGGGGACGCTGTCCCTCGCCTCGGTGCTCCTGCCGGCGCCGCCGCGCTGGATCGGGGCCATGATCTTCGTGCTCTACACGTGGGGCTGGTCGTGCTCGATGCTCGACAGCTACCAGCACCACTACCTCTTGAGCGCGATGCAGCTCGCGCTCTGCCTGTTCCCGCGGCACACGGCGCGCGATCTCTTCGGCGTCTCGAAGGAGGTCCCGCCGGCTGCGGCCGCGAGCGCGACGGGAAAGAAGGCCAAGAAGAAGGCCGAGAGCCCGCGCGCCGCGGCCGCGCTCTTCCCGCACGGCCTCGTCGCGCGCGTGCGCAGCCTCGGCTGGACGCTCGTCACGACGCTCTCGGGCATCGTCTACACGTTCACCGCCATCAGCAAGACCGAGCCCGAGTGGCGGAGCGGCGAGGCGCTCCGGAACATCACGCAGAACGGCGCCACGATGGCCGCGCCGATGCGCTTCGCGACCGAGACGCTCGGCATGAGCGAGGACACCGTGTTCCACCTGCTCGGTACGGGGATGATCGCCGTGCAGGTCGCCTGCGCGCTCGGCTACCTCACGGCGTCGCTGCGCGATGGCCCTTCGAGCGCCGAGGAGCGCACGTTCTTCGACGAGGCCTACCGCGCGACCGCGCGCGAGTGGACGCGCGTGGTGATCACGATCTTCGCGGCCGCGATGATCGCCCTCGCCGTCGGCTTCGGGGCAGGCCCCTGGCTGGGCGGGCTCGTGTTCCTCGTCGTGCTGCCGCTCCCGCTCCCGCGCCCGCTCCAGCAGATGCTCTTCCGCCCGATCGGTGGGCGCCTCACCTGGCAGGCGGCCATCGGCACGCTCGCGCTCGTGCTCGCGGTGACGTTCCACATCGGGGCCGAGTACATCGGCCTGCAGATCGGCTGGTTCAGCTACTACATGATCGGCCTCGCGCTCGTGGCGCTCACGCCGGCGTCGTGGCTCGCGCTGATCGCCGCCGTCGTGACGCGGCCGGTGCGCTCCGGCGAGCCGAGCCTCCTCGATCGCACGCCCATCCTCGCACCGGCGCTCGGCGTGCTCGCGGTGGCGGCGGGCGTCTGGGCCGGCACCGACATCGACCTGCCGGGCTCGTACGCGGCGGGCCTCTTGCTCGGCGTCGCGGGCCTCGCTGCGGGCCTGGGCGCGATGTTCCGCCCCGCGTGGCGCCCGAGCCTCGGTCGCGGCGCGCTCTCCGTCGCCGTGGCGTTGCCGCTCTGTTGGCTGACGATGACCTCGGGGACGGAGCGCTACGACTTCTATCGCTTCGCGGGCGGCGATTTCCGCCGGCGCCACGAGTATGCGAGCGCCGTGATCGCGTACCGTCAGGCGAACCGCTACGCGCCGCCCGACGAGCGCGACGAGCACGGACAGGTCGTGCGCAGCTACCGTCGCGACGCCCAGCTCCGCGAGATGGAAGAGGCCGCGCGTCGCGAGGGCACGCTGCCGTGAGCGCCGCGCGCCTCGAGGGCGATCGCATCGTGCTCCCGGGCCTCGCGACCGTGCACTCGCATGCGTTCCAGCGCGCGATGCGCGGCCACGCCCAGCGGGCGCCGCTCCCGGGCTCGTTCTGGAGCTGGCGCGAGGCGATGTACCGGCTCGCCGACGCGATCGACCCCGAGACGCTCTACGACGTCTCGCACTTCGCGTTCGTCGAGCTCGCGCTCGCGGGCGTCACGTGCGTCGGGGAGTTCCACTACGTCCATCACCAGAAGGACGGCACGCCCTACGCCGATCGCACGGCGCTCTCCGACGTGGTGATCCGCGCGGCGCTCGACGCGGGCCTGCGCATCACGCTGCTCCGGGTGGTGTACGAGCGCGCGGGCTTCGGGCGCGAGCTCGAGAGCGCCCAGCGGCGCTTCTCGGACGCCTCGCTCGAGCTCGCGCTCGCCGACGTGGAGACGCTCCAGTCGCGCTGGGCCGAGGAGCCCCGCGTGCGCGTCGGCCTCGCCCCGCACAGCCTGCGGGCCGTGACGCGGGCGTCGTTCGCCGCGTGCGTGCGCTTCGCGGACGAGCGCGGGCTGCCGCTCCACGCGCACGTCTCCGAGGTGCTGCGCGAGGTGCGCGAGTGCCTCGCCGAGCACGGCCGCCGGCCCGTCGAGGTCCTCGCGGATCTCGGCGCGCTCGGGCCGCGCTTCACCGCCGTGCACGCGACGCATCTGTCGGCGGCGGAGGTCCGCACCTTCGGGCGCTCGGGATCGAGCGCCTGCCTCTGCCGCACGACCGAGCGCGATCTCGGCGACGGCTTCCCGGACGTCTCGGGCCTCGTGCGCGCGGGCGCGCGGATCGTCACCGGCACCGACAGCCACGCCTCGAGCTGTCCCTTCGAGGAGGCGCGGGCGATCGAGCTCGACGAGCGGCCGCGCACGAACAGCCGCACGGTCGCGCTCGACGCGGAGAGGCTTCTCACCGCGATCGCCGGCGATGCCTATGCGGCGCTCGGCTGGGCGCGGATCGACGGCGATTCCGTCCGCCTCGACGCCAACGACCCTGCGCTCGTCGGGGCCAGCGAGGCGCGCCCGACCGACGCCGTGATCTTCGGGGCGGGCCCGCGCGCGGTGCGCGAGGTCGTCGTCGCGGGCCGGCGCATCGTCGAGGACGGCCGGCACCCCGCATACGAAAAGGCGCGCACGGCCTTCGCGAAGGCCACGCGCGCCGTCATGGGATGAGAGCGATCGCGAGCGCGTCCAAGCGCGCTCGAGCGATGCTCAGCCCTTGCTGATCTTGCCTTCCTTGTGCGCCTTGTGCGTGCGGCAGGCGGCGCAGAACTTCTTGATCGAGAACTTCTCGGGCATCGTCCGCTTGTTCTTGGACGTGTAGTAGTTCGCCCGCCCGCAGTTCTCGCACGTCAGCTTGATGAGGTCTCGCATCGACCGGTCTCCGAATGAGGAACCCTGGAAAGGGCGCGCAGTGTAGCGAGCCGGAGGGCGGCGTCAAACCCCGCCGCCCAGGCCCGCCGATCGTTCAGCCGGGTAGCTTCTTCGCGTCGGCCACCGCGAGCTTCTCGCGGAGCTCGCGGACCTCGGTCCGGAGCTTCTCGACCTCGTCCCGCAGGGTCGCCACGTCGCGGCCGCGGGCTGCCCGCTCGCGCAGATCCCGCAGCGATTCCCGGGCGCTCCGGCGCACGCGGCCGTCGAGGTCGCGCTCCACCAGGCGGCTGATGGCCGCGCCCGAGCGCGCATCCCGCAGGGTCGCCAGCGTGCGGGCGGCGGTGATGCGCACGCCGGGGTCGAAGGCGTCCATCGTCCCCTCGATCCGCTGCCGGATCGTCTCGAGCAGCGGCTCGTCGCTCGTGACCTCGCGCGCGCTCGCGAGCGCCGCGATCCCCGCCCGCCGCACCGCCGGCGCGTGCCGCGCATCGAGCGCCTCGAGCAGCGTCGGGATCGCGGCGGGATCGCGCGTGGCGCCCAGGCCGTCGACGTCGGCCGCGAGGACCGTGTCGTTCCAGCTCACGGGATCGCCCGCGAAACGCCCGGCGAGCACCGCCACGGCCCGCGGATCACGGGTGCGCCCGAGGGCGCGTCGCGTCTCGGCCTCGACGAGGTAGCTCGCATCGCCGCGCTCGACCCACGCGATCAGCGCGTCGGCCGCCGCGGCCGTGCGATAGCGGCCGAGCGCGCTCGCGACGGCGCGGCGCACCCGCGGATGCGCATCCCCCACCGCAGGCAAGAGCAGCGCGAGCGCGCGCGGCGTCTTCTGCTCGCCGAGCGCCGTGGCCGCCTCGGCCCGCACGGCCCAGAAGGCGTCGCTCGCGAGCGCCTTGCCGAGCGCATCGATCGCGCGGGGCTCGTTCCGACCGCCCAGCGCCCGGGCGGCCCGCCAGCGCGGCCGCGCGCCCTCGGCACCCTCGAGCTGCGCGATCAAGAGCGGCGTGCCGATCTTGTTCTCGACCACGCCGAGCACGTGCATCTCGGGATCGACCACGACCATCTTCGGCGCGGCCTTGCACGGGATCGCGAAGGTCTCGCGCGGCTTCGTGATCTCGAGCACGTGGCTGACCGTGCCCTCGTCGGTGACCACGCGGAGCGGGACCGACACCACGAACGGCGCCACGTCGCCGCCGCCCTTGGCGGTCTTCTCGACCACGGTCACGCGCAAGACGCCCGCGTCGTGCTCGCTCGAGACCTCGAGCGCCGGGTGGCCGCCCTTCTGCGTCCACTGATCGAAGAACGCCTCGAGCGAGCGCCCGGTGGCCTCTTCCATCGCGCGCATCAGGTCGCGCGTCTCGGCGCCCTGGCCCCGCATCTTCTCGAGGTAGTGCGCGAGGCCTCCGAAGAAGGCGTCGTCGCCCAGGTGCTGCCGCAGCGTGTGCAGCACCAGGCCCCCCTTCTGGTAGAGGTGCCGGTCGAAGATGTCGATCGGCGCGCTCCACACGTTGGTGACGATCGCGCGCCGGTAGCGGCCGCCGTCCTCGTCGAGATACGTCTCGAGGTCCTGCTCGAGGCCGTAGAAGTAAGCGTCGCGCCCCTCGTCGTGCTCGCGCCACAGGTGCTCGAGGTAGGTCGCGAAGCCCTCGTTCAGCCACGCGTGGCTCCAGTCGCGGCACGTGACGAGGTCGCCGAACCACTGGTGCGCCAGCTCGTGGCTCACGAGCGAGTCCATGTCGACGTCGAGCTTGGCGCGCTCGTCGAGGAGCACGCGGTCGTAGAGCGTCGTCGCGCTCGTGTTCTCCATGCCGCCGAAGATGAAGTCGCTGACGACGACCTGCGCGTACTTCGCCCAGGGGAAGGGCGTGCGCAGGCGCTCCTCGAAGAACGCGATCATCTTGGGCGTGGCGCCGAGGGAGCGCTCGATGGCCGCGCCGTGGCCGACGGGGACGTAGTAGTCGACCGGCAGCTCGCCCCGACCGGGGCGCGCGGCGAGCTTCGTGTGGGCCTCCTCGAAGCGGCCGGCGGCGAGCGTGACGAGGTAGGGCGGCAGCGGCTCGTCCTGGCGCCAGTGGAAGGTCGTGCTCTCGCCCTCGTCCTTCTTGCTCACGAGCACGCCGTTGCCGAGCACGGTGAAGCCGCTCGGCACGGTGGCCTCGAGCTCGAAGCGCATGCGCGTGCCGGGATGATCCTGGCAGGGGAACCAGTGGCGGTTGTCCTCGTCCTGGCCCTGAGACCACACCTCGGTCGGCAGCGCACTCTCGTCGGGGAGGGCGCCGCGCAGCTCGCGTCGCGTGACGAAGTAGAGGCCGCGCCGCGGCGTGCAGCGATACGTCACGCGCACGCGCGCGCGCTCGAGCCCGAGCGGCACGTCGATCTTCAACGTGCGGCCGTCGTTGCGATAGGTCGCGGCGCTCGCGCTCTCGCCCGTGAGCAGCACCACCTCGGAGACGTCGAGGTCCACCGCGTCGAGCTCGAGCTCGGCCTTCTGCTTGTCGACGCGGCGCGCTTCGATCGTGGCGACGCCTTCCACGGCTCGCTCGCGCAGGAGCAAGCGGACGGCGACCTTCGTCGACTCGACGGGGAAGGGCCGCGGGCGGCCCCAGCGGGGCGCATCCCCGGGGAGCGGAAACGCACGTCCATCGGCCGCGCCCGCGAGGGCCGCCTCGAAGAGATACGCACAGTGCCGGCAGCTCATGAAGAGCGACGTTTAGGCGGCCTGGGCGCTCGACGCAATCGTCACGGCGCCGCGTCGCAGCGCTATTGACGCCTCGCGGCGCGGGTTGCGAGACTGGTTGGCCGGCTTTGAACACCCGACTCAGCAATGCCGAGCCCGCCGAGGTCCTCTGCTCGCACTGCGGGCAGTCGCACCAGGCGACGTACACGCACTGCCCGAACACGGGCAAGCCGCTGCACGTCGGGCGCGCGCTGATCGGGCGCGTGATCGCCGAGCGCTACCGCATCGTCGGGCTGCTCGGCGAGGGCGGCATGGGCGCGGTCTACGTGGCCGACCACCTGCGCATCGGGCGCAAGGTCGCCATCAAGCGGCTGCACCCGGAGCTCGCCGCCGACGAGAAGGCCGTGCAGCGCTTCCAACGCGAGGCCCGCGCGGCAGGGGCCACCGGGCACGAGCACATCGTCGAGATCCTGGACCTCGGGTACACCGAGGACGGCGCGCCTTTCCTCGTGATGGAGTACCTGCGCGGGCTCTCGCTCGCGCAGACGCTGAAGAAGGACGGCCGGCTCACGGTCGCGCGCGCCTCGCACATCGTGGGGCAGGTGCTCGCGGCGCTCTCCGCGGTGCACGAGCACGGCATCGTCCACCGCGACCTGAAGCCCGACAACGTCTTCCTCACCCGCCACGGCGCCGACGCCGACTGGGTGAAGGTCCTCGACTTCGGCATCTCCAAGATGCGCCACGAGGACGACGGCCTCGATCTCACGCGCACGGGCGCGATGATGGGCACGCCGTTCTACATGAGCCCCGAGCAGGCGCGCGGCACCAAGGCCATCGATCACCGCGCGGACCTCTACGCGACCGGCGTGATCCTCCACGAGTGCCTCACCGGCACCGTGCCCTTCGCGGGCGAGAACTACCACGCGCTCCTGCAGCAGATCCTGCGCGGAGATCCGCCGCGCCCCTCGGCGAGCGTGCCCGGGATCGCGCGCGAGATGGACGAGATCGTCCTCCGCGCGATGGCGACCGATCCCGAGAAGCGCTTCGCGAGCGCGCGCGCGATGCTCGAGGCGCTGGTTCCGTTCGGTGCGCCGCGGCCGACCGGCACGAGCCGTCGCGACGAGGTCGCGGCGCGTCTCGAGCCGAGCGAGCCGACGCTGCCCGAGGCGCCCGCGCGCGCCGACGGCCACTCGGCGACCGAGCTCTTCGAGCCCGCTCCGCCCGTGAAGGTGGAGATCAGCGCGACCGGGATCCCGCGGCCATCGTTCCCGCGGCCCGACACCGCCCCGCGTCCACGCCCCGTGCTCCCGACGCCCGCGTCGCCGGTCACGCCGCCGGCGTCGTCGCGGGGGAGCGGGCCCTCGCCCGAGCCGCGTCCCGGCGCCGCGACCACGCCGATCGGCTTCGCGGCGAGCGCGAACGAGCGCTACTTCTTCGCGGCCTCGCCCGACTTCGACGCCGAGCGCGCGCGCTCCATCGTGCCTCTCGGGCGAGGGCAGGGCGGTCCCGTCGCCTACGAGCTGAAGAGCGCGGCCGTGCCGTCGGTTCGGGAGGTGACACCGGCCATCGGCGTTCCGGCCGTGCGTGCACCGATGCCCACGCCCGCGCGCGCGATCGGGGTGCGGGAGCGGGCCGATGGGACCGGCCCCGTGGCGGTCGACGACGGGGCGCGGCGCCTGCTCGTCGAGCCGTGCGTGAAGGGCGCGCTCGTGGTCGGCGCGCGCGAGCACGTGGAGGCGGCGTACGGGCCTCGCATCGCGGCGTTGCTCGACGGGCGGCTCGATCCCGACGTGCGCGCCAAGACCGAGGGCGTGATCCTGCCGATGGCGTGGATGCCGGTCGCGGCGCTCGAGGCGATCGTGAAGCTGACCGACGAGATCGCGGGGCGCGGCGACGGTGTGGTCGCCGAGGCGGCGGGGCGCGCGTGCGCGGAGCGCGAGCTCCCGACGACGCATCGCCTGTTCATGCAGAGCGCGACGCCGCCCTCGGCGATCGAGCGCTTCCCACAGCTCTATCGCAGCTACTTCTCGCGCGGCGAGCTGCGCGCCGTGATGACGGGCGCCACGAGCGCGCGCGTCTCGCTCGAGGGCACCTCGCTCGAGCCCCCGATCCTCGCCGCGTGGACGGGCGGCTTCGCCTCCCGGATGCTCGAGCTCACGGGCGCGCGCGAGGTGCGTGTCGTGATGGGCCGCAGCGAGCGCGGCGACGAGAAGAGCTCGTTCACGCTGCGCTGGCGCTGAGCGACGGTAGCGCGCGCCTCTGCCACAGGCGAGGCTCGAGCGCTCCGGGTGGGCGCCTCTTTCGCGGGCCGCCGACTGGCACGCGCCTCGCTCCCGCCGGAGGCGGAGGTGCTCGATGAGCTCCGCCCTGACGACCCTCGTGCTGCTCGTGATTCTCTCCACGTCGGCCCTCTGTCTCTTCGTGATCGCGGTGCGCGCGATCCGGCGCGACGCGCGCGCCGTGCCGCCGCTCGCGTGGCTCCCCCTCGCGACGCCCGTCTTCTCGTGGCGCGAAGGTCACCGCGGGCTCGCGCTCGCGCTCGCCTTCTCCATGCTCGCGTACGCGCTCGTCTGGGCGGGCGCGCTCTCGACGGGAGTCGGATCGTGAGCGCCGGGACGCGCGTGCGCCGCATGGTCCGCGGCATCGGGATCGCCGCGGGGGTCTCGCTGCTCGTCGTCGTCTCGCTCGGGCTGCATCTCGCGACCCCGCTCGGTCACGCGGCGGCCGCCGACGCGTTCGGCGCCATCCTCACCTCGCGGATTCGCGGGACCGCGCGTGTCGAGCGCGTGACGCAGCTGGGGATCGACGTGGAGATGCGCGGCTTCACGGTGACGGCGCCGTCGGGCGAGCGCGTGATCGCGGCCGATCGCATGGCCACCCACTTCGATCTCGGCGCCTCGCTGCGCACCGGCGCGGTCGTGCTGACGCCGACCGTGCTCGAGGGCGGAGAGATGCGCGTCACGCGCGGGCCGCGCGGGCAGATCGCCCTGGTCGACGCGATGGAGGTCCCCGACGACCGCGTGATGATCCCGGTGGAGATCCGAGACATCCGCCTGCAGCACCAGACGATGGTCATGTCGCTGCCGCCGATCCCGGGCAGCGTGACGATGGCGAACGTGAGCGGCCTGGTCGACATGTCGCTCGGCCACGAGTTCCGCTGCCGCATGGATCGCGTGCACGGGTACGTGAACATCCCCGTCGTGCACATCGGCTTCCACGGCTTGAACGGGCAGATCGTGAGCGACAGTGCGACGCCGCTCGACGTCCGCATGGCCCTCGATCTCGAGGTGGCCGACCCGACGATGGAGATCCGCTATCGCGCGCCCGGCGCCGTGGGCCGCGAGGGCGATCCCGGCATGAGCATCTCGCTCGGCGCGGACGTGCCCGACGAAGGGCACGTCGCGACCTCGCGGCGGCGCGCCTCGTAGCCGGTCACCGTCGCGGCCTTCTCGGGAGCCCTGATCGTCGTCGGGCGCGCGAGCCGGGGCCGATCTCTGGCGCGGAGCCCCTAGCGGCTCTGCTCCTGCTGGTAGAAGCGCGCGGCGTAGCGCCCGTAGCTCGTCGCGAGGTGGGTGAGCCGCTGCACGGTGGAGGGCCGCGTCACGCCGGGCGCGAGCGTCGCGTCGCGCTCGGCGACGTCCACGAGCGTGCCGTTCTGGTAGACCTCGAAGCGGATCACGAGCCGGCTGCCGTCGCCCATCGGGCCGTTCGCGCCGCGCTCGATCAGGATCAGGTGGCCGACCAGGCGCGTCTCGTCGGGGCCCGGGGGGCCCATCACGCGCTCGACGGGCACGCCGGCGTTGTTCTCGATCTCGCCGAGGAAGTTCTCCTCGATGCGGAGGATCATGTCGTTGATCGCGCCCGCGTCCGTGGGGCTCGACGCGGCGACCACCCCGTCGAGCGGGGCTCCGTCGAGCAGCGCGCCGGTGTCCTCGAAGGAGATGCGCAGCGGCGAGACGCCGTGCAGTGCCGCCGGCGGGCCCGAGGCGAGGAGCACGCGCCAAGGCGAGCCGCAGCCGGCGGCGAGCCCGGCGACGACGAGCGATGCGAGGACGACTCCCCCGAGGCGGTGCATGCGGACGAAGCTACGGCCGCCCGAGGCACTACGCCACGATCTCGGTGCCGATGCCCTCGTCCGTGAAGATCTCGAGGAGCGCCGCGTGCTGCACGCGCCCGTCGACGACGTGGCACTTGCGGACGCCCGCGCCGATGGCGTCGAGCGCGCACTGGACCTTGGGGATCATCCCGCCGCTGATGACGCCCGACTCGATGAGCCCGCGCACGCCGTCGGCGCTCATGCTGCTCGCGATCTGGCCGCTCGCGTCGCGAACGCCCTCGATGTCGGTCATGAGGAGCAGCTTGTCGGCGCGCGTGGCCGCGGCGACCGCGCCCGCGACGGTGTCGGCGTTCACGTTCAGCGCGCGTCCGTTCTGGTCGACGGCGACCGGCGCGATGACCGGCACGAAGCCGCCTTGCACGAGCTGGTCGAGCACCCCGGTGCGCACCTCGACGATGCGGCCCACGCGGCCCGGGTCGACCTCGCGACCGGCCTTCGTCTTCATGCGCGTGATCTTCTCGGCGCGGAGGAACGCGTCGGCCTTGCCCGTCAGGCCCACGGCGCGCGCGCCGGCGCGGCACATCAGCGCGACGATCTCGCTGTTCACGCGGCCACCGAGCACCATCTCGACGACGTCCATCGTGCGATCGTCGGTCACGCGCAGGCCGTCGATGCGCTCGGAGACGACGCCCATCTGCGCGAGCATCGCGTCGATCTGCGGGCCACCGCCGTGCACGACGATCGGGTGGATGCCGATGAGCTTCATCAGCGTGACGTCGCGCGCGAAGCTGTCCTGCAGCGCGGGGTCGATCATCGCGTGACCGCCGTACTTGATCACGAACGTCTTGCCGTGGAAGCGGCGGATGTAGGGCAGGGCCTCGTGGAGGATCGAGGCCTTGGCGACCAGGGACTTCACGTCGTGCGTCATCGCGGGCGGATCTGGCTCGAATCCCGCGCGCGGCGCAAGGCGCCTCAGGGGACGGCGAGCGGGCCGAGGTCGACGCGCACGAGGAAGGCGCGGCGCAGCTCGCGCGGCGCGGGCGTGGGGTGGAGCGTCGCGATGGCGTCGACGGCGCTCGGCGCGAGGAAGTAGAGGACGGCGTCGCTCGCGCGCGGGCCGCTGGGATCTCCGGCATAGCCGCGGTCGCGGGTCTCGCGCGCGGCGCCGGGCTCGGCGCCGAAGAGCTCGTCGGCCCAGCCGGCGAAGAACGCGTCGGTCTCGGCGGCGTCGAGGCCGAGCTCGCCGAGCGGCGCGCGCAGCGCCTCGAGCCCCTGGGCGCGCGAGAGCGGCTCGGTCCCGACCGGCAAGCTCGCGGAGGCGCCTGCGCCCGGTGCCGCCGCGCGCGAGACGACGACGCCCGCGGCGGTGACCGAGACGCGCATCAACGTGCCGTGCGTCGCCTCGCCGCGGCTCGCCGTGACGGTGACGCTGCCGCTCGGCTCGCGGCGCAAGGAGAGAGGCAGCGCCGCGCTCGGCGCCGCGCCGCGATAGAAGAGCAGGCCGGTGCTCGTGCCGTTCACGTCGAGGCACGCGGCGGTGCTCGCGTCGTAGCGAGGAAGCTCTTCGACCTCGCAGATGCCGTCGGTGCTGGCGCAGACGGGGACGGGGCTCCGGCGCGCGCTCGCGCCGCCGTACGCGCAGTGCGTCGCGCGCGCGACGACGTGGGGCCACGAGAGCGTGGTGCCCGTGATCGTCGCGTCGGGCACGTGCTCGGAGAACGAGCCGCTCGCCAGCGTCACGTCGAGCCCGAAGGTCTGCTCGGCGAGGCCGTCGAGCAGGTGTACGTAGAGGACGGGCTTGCGCACCGACACCGGCCGCTGCGGTTGGCCCGCGCCGGCCGCGATCTCGACGACGCCGCTCGGCGCGACGTCGACGACGCCCCACTCGTGCAGCGCGTAGGGCGCGCCCGCGGGCGCCGCGGCGCTGCTCGGCGGCGGCGGGGCCTCCGAGGTGGCCGACGTCGACGCGGGCGGCGAGGAGCCGGAGGCAGGATCGGCGCTCTGCGTCGCCGAGCCGCAGCCGAGCGCGGCGATCCACGAGAGAGCGAGCCAGGAGCGGTGTGTGCGCATGCGGGTCGGAGCATCACCCGGCGGCCCAGCTTGGGCCACCCCACGCGCCGGCCCGCGTGCTAACTCGCCGCGCGTGAGCGCCGCCGGCCCCATCGAAACGCCCGTCCATCTGCCGCGACATGCCTTCTCCGCGCGCGACGTCGCCCGCGCCGGCGACGTCTGGCGCGCGTTCCAGGAGGTCGCGGTGGAGGCCTCGACGGCCGCCGGTTGGCCGCCCTCGCGCTATCGCGACGAGAACGTGGCGTTCATCGTGCGATCGATGACCGTGCGCCACGCGCGCGAGGCGGTGTACGGCGAGCGCCTGACGGGCACGACGTGGGTCTCGCGCATGCGGCGCGAGATGTTCTCGACGCGCGAGGTGCGCATCCAGGGCGCGCGCGGGCCCATCGCGAGCGCCCGCCAGGAGTGGGTGCACGTGGCCGCGAGCGGCGCCTCCCTCGAGCCGGCGCGTGGCTCGGCGGCGCTGCTCGAGGCCTTCCCGCCGATCGCGGGGCCGGCCGGCGACGTCTCTCCCGAGCTCCCGGCGATCGCCGAGCGATGCGAGCCGAAGGCGCCGCACGTCTTCGAGCTCGAGGCGTTCTACACGTGGATGGACCCGCTCGATCACGCCAACCACCCCGCGTACGTCGACTGGGCCGACGAGGCGCTCTCGCGGGCGCTCGCTTCGGCGGGCATCGCGCCGCTGCTGCTCGTGCCGGTCGCCGAAGAGGCGACCTTCCGCAGCGGCGTCACGGCCGCCGAGCGCGTGCGCGTGGAGACCACGCTGCGCGGGCGGACGGCGGAAGGCTTCGTCGTCTGCGATCACCGCATCCTCGCGACCGACCGCCTCTGCGCGTCGGTGACGACCGTGCGGCGCCTGCTCGATCGACCCGAGCGCGACCTCGAGGTCGCGCTCGGCGGCTGACCCCGGGCGCTCACCCAGGCGCTCAGAACAGCTCGAGGCTGTCGAGCAGCACCTCGATCGTCGCGCTCGCGGAGCCCTCGCAAGGCGGCCCGTCCGAGCGGAAATAGGCCTCCACGAACACTCCCTCGGGGCCCGAGGGAGTGCGCGCGGGCAAGGGCGTCGAGAGCGAGAAGGGCGCCCTCCCGGAGAACGTCGACCAGACGACCGAGGTGCTCGCGCCCAGCGGGCGGAGCGAGACGACGACCTCCCCGTCGGCCGCGCCGTGCGGCGTGCGCACGGCGAAGACGCCCTGGAACGACGCCGCGCCCGGCGGGCGATCGAAGAGCACCGCCGAGCGAGCCGGCGCCACGATCGAGCTACTGCCCTCGAGCGTGGGCGAGCCGGGCCCGGTCACGAGGAGCGTGGGCGGCGGCGAGGCCACGACGCCGCGGATCTCGGCGTCGATGCCGTCGCAGCGCAGTGGCTCGGCGACCTCGAGCGTCGGGGCGGGTAGCGGCCCCACGTGTCCGGCGAGATCGCTCGGTGTCGCGTCGGCGACGAGCGTATACGAGCCGGGCGCGAGGCCCGTCGTGGCCAGCGACCAGCGCGCGGCGGAGGAGCTCCCGGGATCGGGCACGAGGGCGTACGTCCGCGGCCCGACGAGGCGCGGCGCGAAGCTCGCGTCGATCGGCTCGCTCGCCACGAGCGTCAGCACGTCGGCGCCGGCGATCGCCACCTCGGGCAGGACGTGCAGCTCCGGCGTCGAGGTGTCCTCGACGGGGGAGGCGGCCGCGCTCAGGTAGACGTCGGTCGCCATCCCGGTGTCGTCCGTGCCCGACGCGGCCGCGATCGTGATCGAGCTCAGGCGCTCGCGCGCCCCGTCGCCGTCTGCGTCCGTGTAGTGCAGGCCGACGCCGCTCAGCGCGATGTCGAGCTCCGCGCACGGGCCGCGGGCGGGGTTGGGCACGACGAACGGGATCGCGGAGCGGGCGAGGAACCACCCCTCGCTCGTCTCGTCGAAGACGACGGTGGTCGCGCGCCCTGGGCCCCCGACGATGGCCGTGATGGGCGCGGGGTCCACGCGCGGGGCCGTGGTGACGGTGAGGATCGCGTCGATCGCGCGCACGCGCAGCGGCTGGTCCCACGACTGTGCGCCGATCGGCGGGCCGAGCGGGCGCCACGCGTCCGCGGCATCCGCGCGGGCATCGGCGGCGTCGAGAGCGCCGGCCTCGGGCGGCGGGGAGGCGTCGCGCTCGACCCCGGAGCTCGGCTCGCTCGCGCACCCGACGCCGAGGGCGCCGGCGAGCAGGAGCCACCCCGTGCGCGGTGCACGCTGCCTCATCGCCTCAAGATAGCGCGCCGGCCGCGGCGTGTTCCCTCTCGTAGCGCGCAGTGACATTCGTGTATCGTCGCAGGGCTTGGGCTGGTCGCGTACATGGGTCGCGTCGGGGTGGACGCTCGTGCTGCTCCTCGCTTCGCTCGCGCTCGCGAGCCCGGCGCGTGCGACGCCGCAAGACCTCTTCGGTCTGGGCGTGCGCACGACCGCGACGGGCATGACGGGCGTCTCCTACTCGGACACGTGGGAGGCGACGTACACGAACCCCGCGGGCCTCGCGCGCATCCGGCGGCGTCAGATCGCGATCGGTCTCAGCGGCGGAACGTACGAGCTGCAGCTCGACGGCGCGCGCTATCCGATCGAGCCGGCGCGGGGCCTCACGATCGGCTTCGCGCTGCCGCTCCCGTTCGGGGACGTGCTGCGCGACCGGCTCGTGTTCGCGGGCGGCTTCTACACGCCAGCGAACGTGCTCTTGCGCGGGCAGGTGCGCTTCGCGGAGCTGCCGCAGTGGTCGGTCGTCGATCGCGCGCAGTGTCTCGCCATCAACGTCGGCCTCGGGATCGATCTCGCGGACCTCGTCCCCGGCCTGCACCTCGGCCTCGGCGTCTCGGCGCTCGCGAACGTGGTCGGCGATCTCACGGTCAGCCTCGATCAGACCAACGCGTTCCAGTCGGTCGTCGAGACGCAGCTGCTCGCTTCGTTCTCGCCCATCGCGGGGGTCGCGATCGACCAGCCGAACTGGGGCGTGGGGCTCGTGTACCGGCACGAGGTCCGATCGGAGATGAACCTCCACATCGTCCTGATGAACCTGCCGGTCGAGCTCCCGGTGCTCACGATCGGCGCGCTCGTGCAGTACGACCCCGCGCAAGCCGCGGTCGAGGGCTACTACCTCGTCGATCCGAACGTGCGCCTCGTCGTGAACCTCACGTGGCGCCTCTGGAGCTTCTATCCGGGCCCGTATCGGCCCACGACGGCGGGCTCGTTCCTGCCGCCGGCGCCTCAGTTCCACGACACGGTCTCGCCGCGCGTCGGCATCGAAGGGACGATTCGTGCGGGCAACGCCGACCTCGTGCTCCGCGGCGGCTACGCGCTCGAGCTCTCGCCGAGCCCGGGGGCGTTCTTCGGGCCACAGCGCAACGCCGACGGCTCGAACGTGATGAACGGGGCGGACATCGTGCCGATGGCGCTCCGCATCCTCGACAACGACCGGCACGTGCTCACGGCGGGCTTCGGGCTCACCTATCACTTCTCGTCGACCGAGGCGCTGCACCTCGACCTGTGGGGCCAGCTGCACGCGCTCGTCGATCGCCGCAATCCGATCACGCAGACCGCGACGATGCCGCCCGCGATGGGCGACACGACGCCCGGCATGCTCACGAGCGGCTTCATCGTCGTGGGCGGCTGGATGGTGGGGCTCGAGTTCTGATGCGCCACGCACGACAGACGGTTCTCGTCGTCCTCGCCGCGGCCTTCGTCGTGGCCCTCGGGGCCTCGCGCGCGGCCGCGCAGCCCATGGACACCTACGGCATGGGCTCGCGCAGCATCGCGATGGCGGGCGCCGTGACGGCCGACACCGAGGATTTCTCGGCGAACTACTACAACCCGGCCGGCCTCGCGCGCGGGACCGCGCTGCGCATCTCGATGGGCTGGTACGGCGCCATCCACGACCTCCACGTCGACGGCGCCTCGAGCAACGTCGATCCGCTGCACGGCGCGGTGATGGGCCTCGTCGTGCCCGGCCGGCTCGGCGACTTCCGCTTCGCGTTCGGCCTCGCGGTGCACCTGCCCGACGATGCCGTCTCGCGCACGCGCTCGCTGCCGCGCGCCCAGCCCCGCTGGGAGCTCTACGACAACCGCGGCCACCGCATCTACCTCGCGGCCCACCTCGCCATCCGCCCCTGGGACTGGCTGATGATCGGCGGCGGCATCTCGTTCCTCTCGCTCTCGAGCAACGCGCTCACGATCCGCGGCGACCTCGACATCGTGCGGCCCGAGTCCTCGCACCTCGAGTCGTCCTTGCTCGCGAACCTCACCACGATCCGCTACCCGCAGGTGGGCATCCAGATCATGCCCATCCCGGAGCTCAGCTTCGGCGCCGTCTACCGCGGGCAGTTCGCGCTCGACAACACGCTCACCGCGCGCGTGGGCTGCGCGGCCGACATGCCGGACTGTCCCTCGGCGACGACGCTCGGGAGCGGCTCGCTCTCGTTCCGCGGCTTCTTCGATCTCTACACGCAGTCGGTGAACGCGTTCGTCCCGCAGCAGGTCTCGCTCGGCGCGTCGTGGTCGATCATCCCCGAGCTGCGCGTGAACCTCGAGGTCACGTGGGTGAACTGGAGCTCGTACGTGAGCCCCATCGGGACGAGCCGCATCACGCTGCAGATCGACGTGCCGCCCGCGCTGCGCGACTCGATCCGGATTCCCTCGAGCATCGCGGGCTCGACGCCGATCGCGGCGAACTTCGCCGACCGGTTCGTGCCGAGGCTCGGCGTCGAGGGCCTCGCGTTCGAGGACTCCCACGTCGCGCTGCGGCTGCGCGGCGGCTTCTTCTACGAGCAGACGCCGGTGCCCGACCAGACGGGGCTCTCGTCGCTCATCGACACCGACCGCTTCGTCTGGGCGGCGGGCCTCGGCCTCGCGCTGACCGACCTGCGACCGCTGATCGACGGCTCGCTGAGCTTCGATCTGCACCTCTCGTACGCGTACCTGCCCGATCGCACGACGCGCAAGACCAGCCTCGTCGACACCACGGGGGACTTCGTGGCGGGCGGCCAGATGTTCATCGGAGGTCTCACGATGGAGCTCGCGTTCCGATGACCGCGCGCGTCATCCCCTCTCGCGCCGTCCTCTCGTGCGCGCTCCTCCTCGCGCTGGGCGCGTGCAGCACGCTCGGCACACCGGCGTCGCCGCCGGGGCCGCTCCCGCACGGCGGCACCGGGCAGTTCCGCGACCTCTCGAGCCAGGAGACGGGCCTGGCGCCGATGGCCGCCGGGATCACGCTCGTCGCCGGGAGCGGCTTCGCCGTCGACGATGTGATGCCGTTCCGCGGTGACCTCTTCTACGCGGGCGCTCCCTCGGCGCCGCGGGGCGATGCGGGGACGATGGACGACGCCGGGGCGCCGAGCGACGCGGGCGTGCCGCGAGATGCCGCCCTCGACGCGAACGTGGACGCCGGGCCCGAGCCGATCGACGCCGTGGACTGGTCGCGCTACCAGGGCCGCCGCATCCTCCGTAGCCCGCGCTCGGAGGAGTGGGGCTTCCAGCGCGGCACCGAGGTCTTCACGGCGAGCGAGCCCTGGGAGGGCGGCTACGTGACCGACCCTTGGGTGGTCGCGCATCCGGACGGCCGTCTGTTGATGTTCTACGCGGCGGCGGGCGGCATCGGCGTCGCGAGCGCGACGAGCGTCGAAGGCCCGTGGACGCGCGTCGGCACCTCGCCCGTGCTCGGCGCGATGGGCGGCGCCGTTCCTCGCCGACCGAGCGTGGTCGTCACGCGAGACATGCCCGAGGTGGGCGCGGCCTTCCTCATGTACTACGAGCTCGAGGGCACGCTCCGCCTCGCGCGCTCCGACGACGGCACGAGCTTCACGGACGCCGGTGCGCTCGACGTTCCGCCGATCGCCCAGCGCGACGACCGCGACGGCAACGAGATCTCGATCGGCGGCCCGGGCGCGATCGTCGTCGTCACGCCTGCGGGGCGCTCGGTGCTCCGCGTCTACTACGAGTCGCGCCGCGACAATGGGACGGTGCTCATCGGCATGCTCGGCACGAGCGACGGCCCGACGCTCGAGCAGTATCCGCTGCCGATGTTCTCGGGTCGCGACCGGCAGCGCCCCGCCCCGCGCTACGTGGATCAGCGCGTGACGCTGCTCTACACGTGGGCCCCGCGCGGCCAGACCGGCCAGGCGATGGTGTCCATCACGCCGGCGGGCACGCGCCTCAACGACGTCGCGCCCCCGGCGTTGTGATCGCGCGGGCGCTCCGCGGTCAGACGATCCACTTCGCGATGGCGTCGATCGCGGCGAGGATGCGCGGCGCCTGACGGCGCAGGAACGTCTCGTCGAGCGGCTGCTCCTTCGGGATCACCTGCACCGCGGCGAGGGCCTTCACGCCGTCGAAGTCGACGTAGGACAGGCGTGCCGTCAGCTCGTCGTCGGGGCGCCCGAAGGCCGAGCCCGGAAGCAACGCCACGCCGGCCTCGGACAGGAGGCGATCGGTCAGCTGCTCGCTCGTCGTGATGCCGCGCGCGCGGAGCACGGCCGCGCGGGATCCGAAGTCGACGAGCACGTGGAAGCCGCCCATCGGCTGCGCGCAGCCCAGGCCGAGGGCGCCGAGGCGACGTGCGGTCTGGCGCCCGATGGCGGCGAGCACGCGGCGCACGTTCGTCAGGTAGCGCTCGATGTCGTCGCCGCCCTCGAAGGCGACCGTCGCCGCGTGAGAGATCGGCGCGCTCGTGGACGTGAACGTCTCGCTCGCGAGCGCCGTCATCGCGCGGCGCAGGCGGGAGAGCTCTTGCGGGAACACGAAGGTGCCGAGGCGCCAGCCGCCGGCGCCGAGCCACTTGCTCATGCCGCCCGAGAGAATGGTGCCCTCGGGGTAGTACTTCGCGATGGAGGCGTGCTGGCCCTTGTGGTGCAGCTCACCGTAGATCTCGTCCGAGAGCACGAGCACGTCGTGGGCGCGCGCGACCTTCGCGAGCTCGCGCAGCTCCTCGGGGCGGTAGGTGAGGCCGGTCGGGTTGTTCGGGTAGTTGAGGACGAGCAGGCGGGGCTTGCCGGCGCCCGGCGCGAGCGCGCGGTCGAGCTCGCTCGCCGTGACCATGAACCCGTGCTCGGGCCGCGCGTGCACGAACGTGACCTCGCGGCCGAGCAGCCGCGCCTGCGGCAGGTAGACGGTCCAGCTCGGCGTGGGCACCACGATCTCGCCCGCGAACGCCATCTGGAGCAGGAAGAGCAGCTCTTTGCTTCCCGGCCCGATCAGCACGTCCTCTTCGGTGCGGTCGATCGCGACGCGTCGCTCGACGAAGTGGGCCACGGCCTTCCGCAGCGCCGGGAGCCCCTCGGGCGGGAGGTACTCCTTCTGTCCCGCGTTGATGCGGAGCGCGTCCACGATGCGCTCCGGCACCGGGAACGGCGACTGCCCGAGCGCCAGCCCGTAGACCTCCTCGCCCGCCGCGCGCATGCGGCTCACGCGCTCGGCCATCGCGACGACGGACGAGACCGCGAGGCCGCGGACGGCAGGGCTCAGGTGCTCGGACAGACGCGCCATGGGCGCCGAGGTGTAACAGATCGCGGCCGGGCGCGCGCCCGGAGCGTCAGCGCGCGCGCCCGCGCCGCAGCACCACGACGAGGCCGCCCGCGAGCACCACGTTCATGCCGAGCAGCGCCGCGAGCAGCCCGCGCAGCGTCCAGGCGCTGCCTGCCGCCACGGCGAGCGGGCCCACGTGCACGAAGGGGCTGCTCGGCGGCTCGGCCGGCGCGGGCGCGACCACGAGCGTCACGTGCTCCGGGGTCGCGCCTGGGATCGCGCCGGCCACGAGCGCGCGCACGCTCGCCTCGTCGATGGAGGCGCCGTCTCTCGTGTGCACGAGCACCGAGGCCACGGTGTCGGGCGCGGGCGCGTCGACGGCGACGACGGAGGGGTCGGCGATCCCGAGGTGAACGCGCGCGTCGTGCACGCCGGGCAGCGTCGCGAGCGAGCGCTCGAGGTCGGCGGCCTGCGCCGCGGCGATGCGCGCGCGCTCTTCCCCGGCGGTCGGGACGAGGCTCGGCTCCGCGAACGCTTCCGCGAGCCCGGGCGCTTCGCGCGAGGCCTCCCGCTCCTGCGCGACCACGTCGAGCGCCGCAGCGACGTCGCCCGCGGCCACGCGCACCTCGAGGCCGCTCGGCCCGCCGGCGCTCTCGGCCTCGGCGGCGATCCCGTGGCGCTCGAGCGACGCGACGAGTGTGCTCGCCTCGCCCTCGGACAGATGCCTCGCGACGGGCGCCGAGCAGCCGAGGCCGAGCATCAGCGCGAGGAGCGCGAGGGCGATGCGTCGATGCACGCCGCAGATGTCGCAGAGCGCCAGGCTCGGCGTCAACGGCCGCCCGCCGGGGCTCCACGCTCGCCGCCGAACCCGATCGACTATTTCCTCCACTGATCCTAACGTCAGCCTCGCGTTGTCTGGTCTCGCCTCGCTCTCGCCCATCGGCCGGATCGGCCGCTACGAGGTCCTCGGTCGTCTCGCCCAAGGCGGGATGGCGGAGATCTTCCTCGCGCGCGCCGCGGGCGCCGCAGGCGTCGCGCGCATCGTCGTCGTCAAGCGCATCCTGCCCTCGGCCGAGAAGAGCGCCGACGTCACGGGGGCCTTCATCGGGGAGGCCCGCGTGCTCGCGCGTCTCTCGCATCCCGCGCTCGTCTCCATCGAGGAGTTCGGCGAGCAGGACCGCAAGCACTTCCTCGTCATGGAGTGGGTCCGCGGCGTCTCGCTCCGCCGCGTGATCAACGCCCTCGGGGGCGCCACGGGGCGCAGCCTCGACGCCACCGTGAAGAGCCGTCCCTCGGCGCGGCTCGCGGCAGGCGCACCCGGCGGCGGCGAGGCCTTCGAGAAAGATCCGCTCCGCGAGAAGGGCGGGATGCCGTGGCCGATCGCGGCGCGCATCTTCGCCGACCTCGCGGCGGGCCTGCACCACGCGCACGTCGCGCAGGACGAGCGTGGCCGCCCGCTCAAGATCGTGCACCGCGACGTCACGCCCGAGAACGTGATCGTGACGTGGGACGGCGGGCCCAAGCTGCTCGACTTCGGCATCGCGAAGTCGACGATCGATCCGCAGAAGACGGCGGCGGGCGTGCTGAAGGGCAAGCTCCAGTACATCGCGCCCGAGCAGTACCAGGGCAAAGCGCTCGACGCGCGCAGCGACGTGTTCGCGCTCGGTGCGTGCATGTACGAGGCGCTCGCCGGCGAGTCGCTCTACGCGCGCGCGAGCGAGTACGAGACGGTCGCGGCCATCGTGCTCGATCCGAGCGTGCCCAGCGTGCGCGCGGTGCGCCCCGACGTGCCGGAAGAGCTCGACGCGATCGTGGCGCGCGCGCTCGTGAAGGATCGCGACGGGCGCACCGCGAGCGCCGACGAGATCTCGGCCGCGCTCGAGAAGCTGCTCGTCGAGAAGGGCCAGGGCGTGCGCGACGCCGACGTGGGCGCGTGGCTCACCAAGCTCTTCCCCGGCGAGAGCGGCCGCGATCCGAAGCTCGACCGCACCCCGCTCGCGGGCGTGGCGGCGCCCCGCAAGCGCACGCAGAGCAGCGAGATGGAGCAGATGCTCCTCGGCGCCGAGGCCGACATCGACGCCGACGCGTTCGCGGCGAGCGGTCGCAGCCGTGGTCGCTCGTTCGTGGGCGCGATGCTGATCGCGCTGCTCGTCGTCGCCACGCTCTTCGGGCTCGCCGTCTACCGCGCGATCCACGCGCCTCAGGGCGTGCCGAGCACCACGGCCGTGCCCGAGGCTCCGGCGAGCTCCGCCGTGGAGCCCGAGGCCTCGTCGGTCTCGCCCCCGCCCTCGACCGGGCCCTGAGCGGGCGCGGCGCGTCTTCAGCGCTCGCTGGCGGGCGCTCCACGCTTTCGCAGCACGGCGCCGAGGAGCATCGAGCCGACCAGGCCGGTGCCGAGCGTGCCGAGGACGCCGGCGAGCGCCTGGGCGAGCGGCCCGCCGTTCTCGGGCTGCGCGGCGACCGGCTCCGGGAACCACAGCAGCGTGAAGGCGAGCGACTGCGCGAAGACGATCGGGGTCGCCACCGCGGATGCGAGCGTGCCCGTCCGCACCTGCGCGACGAGCCCGTTCTCGACGGCCGTCGCGCGGAGGAGCGCGCCGAGCACGACGAGCTGCAGCACCACGACCAGCGCGAAGCGCGGGGCCGTCGCGGGATCGAACGCCCAGCCGGTGAGCCCCATCACGAGGGCCCAGGCCGTGACGAGCAGGCCGATGACGACGCCCGCGACCACGATGCTCCGATTCATGCGCGGAGCGTACCGCCCGTGGGGTCGGTCGCGAAGAGGGCCCGCGCCGTGGGGGCGCGAGGGCACGCCGCGGGCGGCGCGAGCCTCACTGGCTCGCGTCGAAGCTGAAGCTCGCGCCCATGCGCGGCGCGCCGAAGCTCGGGAAGTGCGTGCCCGCGACGACGCGCTGCACGCAGGACTGGAACGCCGGGCTGCCGGCGTCGACGCTCGAGCCGAGCACGCTGCCGTTGCCCGCGATGGCCATGTTGATGCGCACGCGGCCGAGCGAGCCGCCGCTGCGCAGCTCGGCGCCGACGCACGGGAAGAACGCGTTGATGCGCCCGTTCATCACGCCGGCGACCTGCGCCGGCGAGAGGCGCCCCTCGCCGCCGCTGCCGGCCGCGGAGCCCATGTCGACGACCTGGCTCATCGCCTCTTCGTACGACGTGCCGGCGCCCCCGCCGCCCGCGCGGCGAGGCCCGTGGTGCCCGCCGCCGGTGCGTGGCGGATCGGGAAGGATGCCCGCCGTGCCCTCGATCTGGATGTCGCCGCGCTCGTAGAGGTCGGCGAGCTGGCCGCCCGCGACCTCGTGGCTCTGCTCGGCGCCGCGCGTGAGGAAGAAGACGACGAGCACGATGCCCACCACGCCGAGCACGGCGGCCGCGATGACGAACTTCGCCGTGTTCGACGCCTTCTCGGTCTTGGCGGACTCGACGATGGCGACCTTCTCGGCCTCGGCGTGGGCCTTGAGCTTGTACTGCTCGACGAACTCGAGGAACTCCGGGTACTCGCGCACCTTGCGGCGCTCGCCGGTGTCCATGTTGAGGAGCGCGTGGTCGCCGAGCACCTCGCCCTTGGCGATCAGGCTCACCAGCTCGCGGCCCGAGAAGGGGCCGTGATCGAGGCCGTCTTTCTGGGCCATCCAGCGGGCGGCGTCGTTCTCCGTGATCTTCGAGATGATCTTGCCGAGGTCGACGACGGCGCTCGCCTGCTCGGGCGCGGGCGCCGCGCCGACGAGCGAGGGGCGGAACTCCTCGTGGATCGAGACGCGCTGGCCGACCTGCGGCGCCTCGCCCGCGGCCGGCCGCGGCATGGCGGGGCCAGGGCCGGGGGCGATCGACTTCGGCTTGTCGACGTCGATGTCGATCTCGACGCTCGCATCGATGCCGATGAGGTTCCCGAGCGCGCGCTTGACCTCCATCGCCGACTGGTAGCGCGCGGCCGGATCGGCCGAGAGGCAGCGCAGCAGGATCTGGTCGAGCTCGGGGCTGCCCTCGGGATGCGCGCTCGAGGGCGGCACGAAGTCGTCGGTCGGCGAGCGCCCCGTGGTGAGCGCGTAGATCACGCCGCCGATGCCGAACACGTCGCTCGCCACGGTGGCCGCCGCGCCCGACGCGCGGACCTCGGGCGCGAGCGAGAGCTGCTCGGCGGGCCCGAGCGCGGCGGGCCCCGCAGTCTTCAGGAGCGCGCGCGCGATGCCGATGTCGGCGAGCTTCACCTTGCCGCCCGCGACCCAGACGACGCTGGTGCGCACGGCGCCGTGGCAGGCCTTCTTCACGTGCAGGACCGAGAGGCCCTCGCAGAGCTGCGAGACCACGTCGACGATCTGCGCGAGCGACATGCGCGGCGCGCTTCGCAGCTCGGCGACGGTCTTGCCGTCGAGCCACTCGCACGCGACGAAGCGCGCGCCGGTCTTCTCGCCGCCCATCCCGAAGGTGGTGACGACGTTGCGGTGCATCAGGGCGGAGGCGACCTTCAGCTCGGCGCGCAGTGCCTCGAGGTCCGCGGGCGTGGCGAACAGGGAGGGCGCGAGCACCCGGAGGGCGATCCCCTTCTTCGTCTTCTGGTCGCGGGCCTTCCAGACGGCGCCGAGCGCGTCCTCGCTGGCCGGCTCCACCAGCTCGAACCGGCCACCGACCACTTGGCCCGGGGCGAGCCCGGTTCCCGACGCCCCCGCAGAGACCGCAGCTGTCATTCGGGGACGAAGCTAACGGAGAGGTGGCCATCCGTTCAAGGGCCCGTTGCCGACGGAGACGGTTGGAAGGAGGCGGTGTGGGCGCGCGGGCGCGGAGCGAGGGCGCGGACCGATCGCAGGAGCGGGGATCGGCGTTCTCGGTGCAGTCCCTCTCCCAACTCCCTCCCGCTCTGGCGGGGAAGGGGCGCCGCGCGCGAGCGTCGGCTCGGACACGCGGGTCGGTCAGCGCGCTCCCGCGGCGCAGCCTCGACTGCGTGAGCTACGTTGACCAGGCGCGGGGTCCCCGCGTACGCTCGCCCGGCGCGATCGCATCCGTGGCGCGCACGGAAGGACTGGGGCCGAATGTTCCGAGTGAGGTTTTGGGGTGTCCGCGGGAGCATCCCGACGCCAGGCCCCGATACGGTCCACTTCGGGGGCAACACGAGCTGCGTCGAGGTCGTCTGCGGGCAGACCCGGATCATCTTCGACGCCGGGACCGGCCTGCGCCTTCTCGGCAACACGCTCGTGAAGGAGATGCCCCTCACGGTGCACCTCTTCTTCAGCCACGTGCACTGGGACCACATCCAGGGCTTTCCGTTCTTCGCGCCAGCCTTCGTGAAGGGCAACGTCATCCAGATGTACGGTCGCGCCAACACCGGCAGCACCGTCGAGACCGCGCTCGCCGGCCAGATGGAGACGCCGAATTTCCCCGTCCACCTGCGCGAGCTGCCGGCGCAGCTCGTGTTCAACGACGTGCACCCCGGCGACAAGATCACGCTCGCGCCCGGCCTCGAGGTCACGAGCGCCCAGGGCCACCATCCGGGCGGCGTCTTCGCCTACCGTGTCGACTACCAGGGCAAGTCGCTGGTCTACGCCACGGACACCGAGCACTACGGCGAGGAGCCGGACCCGAGGCTCGTCGCGCTCGGTAAGGAGGCCGACGTGTTCGTGTTCGACACGATGTACACGCGCGAAGAGTACGAGGGAAAGAACGGCATCTCGAAGGTCGGCTGGGGGCACGCCCACCTCGACGCGGGCCTGGCGCTCATCGACGCTGCCGGCGCGAAGAAGTACGTCCTCTTCCACCACGACCCCGGCCAGTCGGACGCGGCGGTGCGCGAGAAAGAGCGTCGCGCGCGCGAGAAGCACGCCGACTCGATCTGCGCGTACGAAGGTCTGGTCCTCGACCTCTGATCGCGGGCACCGCATCGATCGCAGGGCACCGCGTCGCTCGCAGGGCACCGCGTCGATCGCGGGCACCGCGTCGCTCGCAGGCGACGTAGGGCGCCGCACGACATGGGTGGTACTATCGCGCGGTCATGCGCGTGAGCGAGATGTGGACGGCGAGCCGTAGAGCACGCTTCATGGGGTGGGCTCGTGTCTCCGGCATCGCGGGCGTGGTGGCGCTCGCCGCGCTCTTCGGCGCGAGCGCGACCGCCTCCGCCCAGGAGCCGCTCGAGATCGCGCGCCAGCACATGGAGCAGGGGCAGACGTTCTACCTGCAGGGCCGCTTCGACGAAGCGGCCGCGGAGTTCGAGCTCGCGCACGAAGCGCAGCCGTTCAGCGCGTTCCTCTTCAATGCGGCCGTCGCCTACGAGAACGGCGGCCATCTCGCGCACGCCGTCCTGCTCTTCGAGCGCTACCTGGAGGTGGACCCCGAAGCGAGCGACGAGGACGAGGTCCGCGCGCGCATCGCGCACCTGCGCGAGCGCATCGAGGCGCGCATGTCCGCGCCTCCCACCGCGGTCGACACCCCCGACACGACGACGCCCGACACGAGCGCCGAGGGCAGCCCCACCGCCGAGATCCCGGCCGCCGAGTCCACGCCGCCCCCGGCCGCGCTCCCCGACGACTTCAAGTCGCTCGTGAACGTGCGCACCGAGCCCGCCGGCGCGACCGTGCGCCTCGTCGACGCGAACGGCCAGGTGGTCGAGACGGGAAGCGCGCCGGTGTCGCAGACGCTCTCGGCGGGCCGCTACCACGTCACGATCGATCATCCCGACTACAACCGCGCCGAGAGCGACATCGAGGTCGAGCCCGGCCACGTGTACCTCATCGTGATGAACCTGAGCCAAGGCGAGTTCCTGGGCTACCTGCGCGTGCTCAGCGACCCGGCGGGCGCGGCGGTGTTCGTCGACGATCACGACGCGGGCTCGCGCGGCGTGACGCCGTTCGAGGGCACGGCGCGCGTGGGCACGCACCACGTGTGGATCGAGCGACCGGGCTACGAGACGATCGAGCGCGACGTGGACGTGGCGGTCGGTGCCGACGCGAGCCTCGCCGTCTCCATGGAGCGATCGCAAGAGGGCCGCATCCGGATCATCGGCAACGCGCGCGGCGCCCAGATCTTCATCGACGGGATCGAGGAGGGCGCGATCCCGTGGGAGGGCGAGATCCGCGCGGGGCCGCACTGGGTCCGCGTCGTCGCGCCCGACATGAAAGCCTGGGAGCAGAACGTCGTGATCGTGCGCGGGCAGCTGACGCCGGTGCGCGTGCAGCTGCATCCGGCGCCGGGCCGCGGGGGCGCGATCGTCTCGGGCGTGTTCACGGGCCTCGTGCTCGGTGGCGCCGTCACGATGTCGATCCTCGCGAACGAGTGGGCCACGCAGCTCGAGAGCGAGCGCGCGCACGGCACGCTCGCGTCGGACGACCCGCGCATCGATCAGGGCTTCGGGTTCTCCGTGGCGCAGTACTGCGGCTATGGCCTCGCGGCGATCCTGCTGGGCGTGACGATCTATTACGCGACGTACGACGACCTGCCGCCGTCGGAGGCGACGGTCCTCGAGCCGCGCGACTTCACGCTCTTGCCGATGCTCGACGTGCAGACCGGGCCCGATTTCCAGCGGGTGGTGGCGGGCCTCGAAGTGGGAGGGAGATTCTGATGGCACGCTCGACCGCACGCGCCCGCTCGATCGGCGTCGCGTTGGCCTCGGCCGGCGCGCTCGCGGCCTGCACGGCCGCCGACCCGACCGCATTCAACTCGTTCCGCGACACGACCGCGATCGTCGTCTCGCACGGCGCCATGGACTACGGCACGGTGCTCGTCGGCTACGACACGATCGTGCCCCACACGACCACCCCGGGGCGCTTCCTGCGGGCGTCGCGCTACGCGGCCTCGGGCGGGCCCGGCACGGGCTACTCGATCTACGGTGCGTTCGACGAGATCACGATCGACCAGCGCACGACGCAGGGCCTGCGCCCGGCGGCGGGCCCCGACCCGCGCATCAACGGCTGCGGCAGCACGCAGAGCTGCGGCGCGGGCAGCAGCGCGTCGATCGCGGCGATGCCGCTCTGGCACCAGGACGCCACGACGACGCGCTACGGGTGCGTGGTCGTTCCCTCGGGCAACGTGCTCGTCGACTCGCGCGGTGGCCAGTACCACGAGCAGGTGCACGTCCGCTGCGAGTCGAGCTTCACCTCCGTCGAGCCGATCCAGGTCCCGGTCGAAGGCGCCGACTTCGGTGCTTCGGCGGCGTCGCTCCCGCCCGAGCATCCGCTCGGCGTGGCGCTCTTCGGGGCGCCCGGCGACGCGTCGGGTGCGGGCGGGCTCTATCGCCTCGACGATCACCCGCGGCGCGGCTTCACGCGCGTGGATCTGCCGGGGACGCCGTCGAGCGCCGGGCTCGGCGCGGTGCTCGCGGCGGCGCCCCTCGACGACGGCTCGCTGATCGTCGCGACCACGGGCTTCGGACGTCCCGGAGACCCGGTGGTGGTCGCGATGACGATCGATCCGGCGGGCACGGCCACGCTCCGTGCGTGCTTGCGCGGCCGTGGCGCGCGCTACGGCTCGGCCCTGGCGTTCGGTGACCTCGATGGCGACGGCACGCCGGATCTGGCGGTGGGCGCCGGGGTCGGTCAGCTCGCGCTGGTCGGCGCCGAAGGGCCGGATCTGCCCATCCAGCTCTTCGACGGCACCGACTTGGTCGCGGCGAGCGCCGCAGGCTGCGAGGATCCGCCGGCGACGCGCGTCTCTCCCGTGCACACGCTGGAGTGCACGAGCGACGTCTCGCGGGGCTATCTGTGCGCGAGCGGGCCCGAGCAGTCGTACACCGGCTTCGGCGCGGCGATCACGATGGCGGACGTCGACGTCGACGGCCACCAGGATCTGATCGTGGGCGCACCCTTCGCGAGCGTGCGCGTGGGCAGCGGCGGTGCCGTGCTCGTGCTCGGAGGCGGCGGCAGCTTCGACTCGATCGGCGCGGTGGAGCACTCGGTGCTCACGTACTCGAGCGTGGCGGGGAACGCGCATCTCGGCTCGACGGTGGCGACGGTGCAGGGCGCCGATCGGCGCGAGATCGTCGCCGGCGCGCCGGGGCAGCGCAGCATCGTGCTGTTCTACTGCTCGGACATCCCGGGCGATCGGGTGTCCGACTTCGTCGGCATGCCGGGCGTGACGCACGGATGCGTGGTCGGGCCCACGCTGCACGACGACGTCGACGCGAACGTGGTGCCGATGGACGCGGGGACCGTCGAGATCGACGCGGCGCAGGAAGACGACGCGGCGACGCCGGACGATGCAGCCTCGGACGACGCGGACGTCGACGCAGGGGACGACGCCGGCGACGTGGACGCAGGTTGAACGGGCGCGTGGGTGATGGGTCGGGGATGACGGACAGAGGGTGATGGCCAAACAGATTCTCATCGCAGACGACGAGGCGAACCTCCGACGCGTGCTCGGCGCGCAGCTCCAGCGCGACGGCTACGAGGTGCTGCTCGCGGAGGACGGCGAGCAGGCGCTGGCGCTCGTGCAGGAGCACCACGTCGACGTCGTGATCACCGATCTCAAGATGCCGAAGCTCGACGGCCTCTCGCTGCTCAAGCGGCTGGCCAAGGACGAGCCGGGCCTGCCGGTGATCCTCATCACCGCGCACGGCACCGTCGACACGGCGGTCGAGGCGCTCAAGGCGGGCGCGTTCGACTACGTCACCAAGCCCTTCGACCGCGCCGAGTTCCGCGCCGTCGTCGACAAGGCGGCGCGCACGAGCGAGCTCGGCAGCCGCGAGGTCGTCCCCGAGACCCTCGCGCCCGCGAGCCCCGAGAGCCGCGGCCGCTTCCGCCTGATCGGCAACGACCCGGCGATGGTCGAGGTCTACACGATCATCGATCGCGTCGCGGGCACGCCGAGCACGGTGCTCATCACCGGCGAGAGCGGCACCGGCAAGGAGCTGATCGCGCGCGCCGTGCACGAGAACTCGCCGCGCAAGGACAAGCCCTTCATCCGCGTGAACTGCGCCGCGATCCCGAAGGACCTGCTCGAGAGCGAGCTCTTCGGCTACGAGAAGGGCGCCTTCACGGGCGCGGTGACGAGCAAGCCCGGCCGCTTCGAGCTCGCGCACGGCGGCACGCTCTTCCTCGACGAGATCGGCGAGATCTCGGTCGAGATGCAGGTGAAGCTCCTGCGCGCGATCCAGGAGCAGGAGTTCGAGCGCGTCGGCGGCATCAAGACGATCTCGGTCGACGTGCGCCTCGTCGCGGCGACGAACTCGACGCTGCTCGAGAAGATCAAGGAAGGGAAGTTCCGCGAGGACCTCTACTACCGCCTGAACGTGGTGCAGGTGCGCCTGCCGCCGCTCCGCGAGCGCAAGGGCGACATCCCGCTCCTCGTCGAGCACTTCCTCGCGCGCTTCCGCGAGCGCCTCGGCAAGCCGAAGGTGCAGAGCGTGGGCCCCGAGGCGATGGAGCTCCTGCTCGGCTACGGCTGGCCGGGCAACATCCGCGAGCTCGAGAACGTGATCGAGCGCTGCACGCTCTTCTGCGACGGCGACGTGGTGGGCAAGGGCGATCTGCCGCCGGACTTGCTCCGCGCGATGCAGGAGCCGGTGCCCTCGAGCTCGCCCGGCCAGCTCGACGCGCATCGCGCGCCGCCCACGGAGACCGACGACGACGAGGGCGAGAGCGACGAAGACGACGCGCCCGGCTCGGGCGAGGTGGGGCTCAAGGCGCAGGTGAAGGAAGCGATCGCGAAGGTCGAGCGCGACCTCATCGTGCGCGCGCTCGGCGCACGGAACGGCAACGTGACGCATACCGCGCGGGACCTGAAGATCTCGCGCAAGAGCCTGCAGACGAAGATGAAGGAGCTCGGTCTCCGCGAGCCGAAGGACGAGTAGCGCGCAAGATCGCGCTCAGCGTGGGCCGGCCCGACGGGCCCACGCGAGCGCCTCGCCCTCGAGCCGCTTCACGAAGGCGCTCTTCTCCTCGTGGTAGCCGAGCGAGTCGCTCTTCGCGCGGACCGCGCGCTGCTTCTCCTCGTCGTAGGCGCGCGCGACGTCGGGATGCGCGCGCAGGTAGTCGCGGAACGCGAGGTGGCGCGTGATCTCGGGTGAGCCCTCCGCGTAGCAGTGCAGGTGCGCGACGCGGCGGCCGTCCTCGTCGCGCGTGAAGAAGCGCCGCCCCGGCAGGCCGTACTCGCCCCACGCCACGTAGCCGGCGGCCTCGAGCGCGGCGGCAGCCTCGTCGAGCGCCTCGAGGCGCGGCGCGACCGGCAAGAGGTCGAGGATCGGCTTGGCACGGATGCCGGGGATCGACGTCGAGCCGATGGGATGCACGTGCGTCACCGCGCCGGCAGGCAAGCACGCGGTGAAGCGCTCGGCCTCGCGCCGCGCGGCCTCGGCCCAGGCGGGATCGTGCGGGAGCAAGACGACGGGGAAGGGCGCGGGCATCGCGCGAGCTTGCCACGTGTCGATTCGATCAAAACCCGGGGCGTCTCGGGAAACCAAGGGAGGTGAGCGCGACGAAGCGGATGGCGAGCGCGTTCGAGGCGCACGGCGCGTGGGTGCTCCGGACGCTGCGCTGCCTCGGGGTTCCGGAGCGCGAGCTCGAGGACGCGCGGCAGGACGTGTTCGAGGTGGCACTGCGCCGGGGCGCCGAGGTCGAGAACCTGCGTGCGTGGATGTACGGCATCTGTCTCCGCAAGGCGCTGGCGCGGCGCCGAGACGCGGCGCGGCGCCGCGAGGAGCCCGAGGCGCTCGATGCGCGCGCGAGCGAGCCCGAGCAAGAGAAGGCGCTCGCTCGCGCGCAGGCTCTGACGCGGGCGCTCGCGATCCTCGAGACGCTCGACGACGAGAAGCGCGCAGTGCTCGTGCTCTACGAGGTGGAGCAGCTGACGATGGCGGAGGTCGCGGCGGTGGTCGGCTGCCCGCTCCAGACGGCCTACGCGCGCCTGTACGCGGCGCGGCGTGAGGTCGAGGCGGTGCTGCGACGCGAGCGCGCGAGAGGACGAGACGAATGAGCATGCACGAAGAGCGCGATCCGGCGCGGCTGCTGGAAGGCGGAGCGATCGATGGGGCGCCGCCCTCGGCGGAGCTCGTGGCGATGCTGCACGTGCTCCGCAGCGCGGACGGGCCGCCGGCAGGCGGAGGCGGGCCGAAGGGTGGGCTGCGGCTCGGCGGGTGGAGCGCGGCGGCGGCGTTGGCCATCGTGGTCGGCGGCGGCGCGCTGGTGTGGGGCGGCGGTGGCGAGCGTACGCGCGTGGAGAGCGCTCGCATGGCGGTCGTGGAGGTGGCGGAGGCGCGCGATGCGGTCGCGGCGGAGCGCGAAGGTGCGGTGGCCGATGTGGCGGCGCAACGGGTGGCGGCGGCCGCTGTGGCGGCGGAACGGGTGGGGGCGACGTGCGATCGCAGTGGCGGCTCGCCGCTCGTGCCGTCGCAGTCCCTCTCCCCAACCCTCTCCCGCTCTCGCGGGCGAGGGGGCCGCGCGCGGAGCGGGTCGCGAGGCGGTGAGGTCTCCGTCTCCGCGTCGAGCTCGACCCATGTCTCGACCTCGATCCCCGTCTCGACCTCGACCTCGACCTCCGTCTCGACCTCCGTCTCGACCTCCGTCTCGACCTCCGTCTCGACCTCCGTCTCGACCTCCGACTCCGACGCTCGCTCCGGCTCGGATTCCGATGCGAGCTCGATCGCGACCTCGCCCTCGGGCACGAGCGCTGCCGTAGTCGCGTTGGCCGGCCCGAGCTCGACCTCGATCGCGACCACCGATTCGAGCGCCGACCCGGTCGCGCTCGTCGCGGCGGCCTCGAAGCAGTCCTCGGCACCGCCGAGCGAGGCGCCGCCCTCGGGCGACTACGCCGGGGCGCTCGCGGAGGTGGCGCGCGGCTGCTGTCCGTGCGCGCTGCCGCTGCTCGAGCGCGTCGTGGAGGGGGAGACCGACGATGCGCCCGCGAGCGTGCAGCGGGCCGAGTACCTGCTCGGCGTGTGCCTCGCGCGGACCGAGTGGCCGCTCGCCGCCGTCTCCGTGCTCGACGAGGTCGTCCGCACGCCGGCGCATCCTTACGCGCACGAGGCGCTGCGCGCGCTCTCCGAGCTCGCGCCTTCGTTGCCGGATCCCTCGGTCCTCGTCGACTCCTTTCGTCTCGACGACGAAGCGCGCCTGGCGACCGAGCCCGCGGGCGAAGCGCGCGCGGCCGCCGCGTTCCTCCAGGGCCGCGCGCGCTACGACGACGGCGACCTCGAAGCGGCGGCGCGCCTGTTCGCGCTCGTGCCCTCGGGCTCGCGCTTTCATCTCCCGGCCCGCTTCTACGAGGGCACGAGCCAGATCCGGCTCCGCCGCGCGCAGCCCGCGCTCGAGGCGTTCGCCGAGGTCGAGCGGCTCGGGCGCGCCGAGGGCTCGCGCTACGGCGACCTCGCCACGCTCGCGCTCGCGCGCACCTACTATGCGCTCGGAGGCGCACGCCACGCGGCGGGCGACGACGCGCGGGCCGCCCAGGCCGTGGACCAGGCGCTCGATGCCTGGCGCCGCGTGCCCCTCACGAGCGACCACTTCCTCGACGCGTTCTTCGAGGAGTCGTGGGCGCTCACGCTCGCCGGCCAGGACGAGCGCGCGCTCGGCCACGTGATGGGGCTGCTCTCGCCCTTCTTCGAGGATCACGAGCACCCCGAGGCGCTCGTCGTGCGCGGAACGATCTACTTCCAGCACTGCCTCTACGGTCGCGTCGACGAGGCCGTCCACGACTTCCATGCGCGCTACGACGCGCCCCTCGAGGCGCTCGCGGACCTTCGGCAGCGCGCGGAAGACGACGACGTCGCGCGCAGCGTCTACGAGAGCGACGAGATCACGCTCGATCCGGTGACGCGCTCGATCGTGCGCGACGCCGTCGCCGATCGCGAGATGGCGCGCCGCGTCGCGCACGAGGACGCCGCGCGCGCCGAGCTCGCCCGCGTCCCCGGCTCGGTCCACGCCGGGCACCGCCTGGGCGACCGCCTCTCACGCGAGCTCGGCCTCGTCGTCTCCTTCGCCCACGCGCGGGTCGGCGAGCTCGTGCGCGCGCGCCTCGACGACGCGCGCGACACGCTGCTCGACCGCGCGAACGAGATCGACACCCTCGCGCTCGAGACGACGCGCAGCCGACGCGAGGTCCTCGTGGGGGACGCTACGCTCGACGAGGACGGCCTCGCGCACGAGCGGGAAGTGATCGCGTCGGACGGCGTCGAGTACTGGCCCTTCGACGGCGAGTACTGGGAGGACGAGGTCACGAGCTACCGCGTCGCCGTGCACGACCGCTGCGGGCGCTGATCGCGACGAGCCCGCGCACGACGCGCGATCAGTCCCGCAGCGCCATCGCGCGCACGTGGGTCGTCACCAGCATGTGCAGCGCGAAGAGCGCGTGCTTGCTGTCGACGCTCTCCTCCGGGAGGCTCGCGATGCGGCTCAGCTTCAGGTACTCGCGTCCGTCGAGCCCGAGCAGCATCGCGCGCACGCCGCGGCCGTCGCTCGCCGGCACGCCCGGGAGCGCGTCGAGCAGCGCCGCCACCGCGTTCGCCGCGACCGTCACCGCCTGCGCGTAGAGGCCCCGGCTGATCGCCGCCTCCACCGTCACCACGTCCGCCACCTCGGTGTCGGGCGTGAGCGGCGCGAACGTGAGCCCCTCGGGGCGCGGCGGTCGCTCGCTCGGCTGGCTCTCGGCGAGCGCGCGGAGGCGCGTGATCAGGCTGTCGCTCTCGTCGCCCTTGAGCTTCATCGTCACCGCGGCCGGCGGTGGCGGCTGGGTCGGCGGCCGGATCTCCGTCTCTTCGCTCTCGCCGAAGCCGAGCGGATCCCCCTCGGCCGCCGGCTTTCGCTCCTGCCAGAAGCGGCGGATCACCAACTTCGAGATGGCGCGGAACGTGTCGAGGATCCCGCCGCCGTCCTTCGAGATCGTCTCGAACGCGGGCGCCTTCACGTGGTTGAGCTTCCGCTCGAGCTCTTCCACCGGCACCGCGTCCGGCAGGTCCCGCTTGTTCCACTGCACGACGAGCGGCATCGCCGCGAGCTCGAGGCCCATCGCGGCCACGTTGCGCCCGAGCTCCTCCCAGCTCTCGATGTTCGCGCTCATCGCCGACGGCGCGCTGTCGGCCACGAACACGATCCCGTCGGCGCCCTTGAGCACGAGCTCGCGCGTCGCGGCGTAGAACGTCTGGCCCGGCACCGTGTAGAGCTGGAAGCGCACGCCCATGCCGCGCACCTGCTTCACGTGCAGCGGCAGGAAGTCGAAGAAGATGGTGCGGTCGCCCTGCGTCGCGAGCGTCACCAGCTCGCCGCGCCGGTTCGGGCGCACCGACTCGAACACGCGCGTGAGCGACGTCGTCTTGCCGCTCAGCGCCGGCCCGCAGAACACGATCTTCGCCGAGATCTCCCGCGCGAGCGGGTTCACGACCGACATGTCAGCTCGTTCCCTTCGTCGAACCAGGCCCGGCGCCGCGTGCGCCTGCGGCGACCACCGTCGTGCGCGCTTCGAGGTGCCCGCTCTTGACGAGCTGCGCCACCACGCGGAGCGTCTCCACCTCGCGGAGCGGCGAGGCCAGCACCACGAACGCCACCGGGCGCCCGTCGCTCACGAGATCGAGCACCACGCCCGCATGCCCCGGCAAGCTCGCGCTCTTGCGGCGCGTGAGCATCGCGCGCGCCGGGAGCTGCGCCGAGAGCGTGCGCGCCTCGGCTTGCTCGGTGCGCGCGAGCAGCTGCCGCGCGCGCGCATCGAGCGGATCGCTCGCGAGCAGCGTGCGGAAGACGTGCGCCGCCTCGGCGAACTGCCCCTCCGAGAGCAGCGTCGTCGCCTGCGCGAGCATCGTGGCGACGGGATCGGGCCCGCGCGACTTCACACCGTCCACCGCGAGCAGGCCGCGATCGACGAGCTCACTCGCGCGGCGCAGCGCGGCCGGTCGAGACAGGCCGAGGCGCATCCGCATCGCCGCGAGCGAGACGTGCTCGCGCGCCGCCGAGAGGATCGCGTCCTGCACGGCATGCCCCGTCTGCGCGCGCCCGTTCGCGCGCAGGATCGCCGACTCGTCGGGGAACGCGGTCTCCTGGCGCGGCCACTCGTCGCGCACGCGCAGGCCGTCCATCAGGGCGAACGCGAGCGGCTGCCCGATGGGCACGCCGCCCGCCGGCACTTCGGCGCGCGCCTCGAAGCGGAAGCGGCCGCCCGCCGCGACGCCGAGGAAGAGATCGAGCACGGCCTCGAGCGCTGCGCCCGTGCGCTGCGCCTGCGTCCCCACCCGCAGCGATCCCTCGAGCGGCGCCGGCGAGGCGTAGACGAGCTCGCGCTCTTGCACCGCGAGCCACGTCTCGAGGCCATCGCGGCGCTCGACGTACACCACGCCGGTGCGCCCGGTCTGGTCGAGCCACTGGAGCAGCTCTTCGAGGGGCATCACGGCCAGGGGGCCGACGAGCGCGGAGTCGTCTCGCTTCACGGAAGAGGGAGGATACGCGCGGACGGGATCGGAGATCGAGCGCCGCGAGCGAGCCGGTGCCTTCGACGGCGGACGCTCATGGAGCCGGGCAGGAGAGGCTGGCGAGCCACACCCAGCCGACGGCGGGGGCCTCGATCCGGCCCCAGCGCCCGTCCCGCTCGGCGAGCGTCAGCGGCGTGCCGTTCGGCAGATCGCCGACGATCGGAGCGCGCGAGCTCGGCTCGGCCCGAACGTGGAGCGGCGGAGCCGGATCCTGCACGACGCAACCGAGAGCGCTCGGCGCTGCGCTCGTCGTCGACGCCGCGGCCGTGGCCGGAGGCGCCACGGCCGGCGGAGCGTCGTCGGCCCCCTCGCTCGCGAGCGCGACGGCGCGGGCCCGCACCTCGTCGAGCCGGGTGCCGAGCCGCGGAAGCTGCGCACGGAGGGCCGCCTCCGTCTCGCCCACGAAGTGGTGCCCGGGTGGCGATGCGGGCCGCAAGAGCGGGCCCTCCACCTCCGCGGGGCACCGATAGGCGCCCGCCGCGTCGCGAGAGCATTCCACGAGCTCGTCCTCGTCCGGGTTGCCGGTGCGGCCCACGCGAATCGTCAGCGCGCCGTCGTTCGAGAATTCCTCGGTCTCCGTCTGGGCGTCGGGCACCGGCACCTCGTCGGACTCCGGATCGTCGATGCCGCTCACCACGAGCCAGCTCGCGGTGAGGCGCACCTCGGGTGCCAGCTGGTCGTCGAGCACGAACGCCACCGCGCCGTCCTCGTCGTCGCCCGTCTCGAACAGCGAATCGTCGCGGAGCGGCGTCAACGGCACCGTGACCAGGACCTCGTCGCGCCCGTCGTGGTCGAGGTCGGCGACCTCGAGCGTGGGCCGGTCCGTCGTCGGGTCGGCGAGATCGTGCAGGCTCAGCGCGACGAGGCCGTGCGAGGCGACGACGCGACCTCCCTCGAGCGCCGCCACGCTCCATCCGTGCCCGCGCTCGGCGACGAGATCGGCCAGCACCCCGACGTTGGGCGAGATCGCCACGATGCAGTCGAACGCCCGCTCCTCGTGCAGGCACTCACCCACGAGCTCGCCGAGCGCCTCCTCGATGCCCTCGGGGTACGCTGCGGCGTCGAGCGCCGCGTAGCCCTCGGCGACGGCGTCCGTCTCCCGCAGCTCGTACGTGCGGGCTCCACGCGTGACCGATTGCACGACCCTCGTCGGCGACGGCAGCGGAGAGGCCGCACCGTTCGTCTCCGTGGACGGGGGCGTGCTCGGGACCGCCGGCGCGCCGGGGGCTTCACTCGGGGACGACGCCGGAGCCGGCGCGGTCGCGCTGGACACCGGCGTGGGCCGCGCGGAGGCGCTCTCCGCCGTTCCCGTGCCGCAGCCACCCAGGACCGCCAGGATCGCGACGAGCGCGCACCGCGAGAGACGACGCATGGCACGGAGGATAGCGAGCCCCTCCGCTGGTGCTCGCGCCTCGGGCCTCGATGCGACCGCTCGTCACAGCCTCGCGAGGGACGCGGCACGCGCCGCCGCTCACTCGCTCGGGAAGGGCGAGGCCACGCCCACCGGCCCCACGCGGGCCTCGAAGATCGCGCGCACGCGCTCGGCGTGGCGGCGGTAGGTCGCTTCCAGCACCTCGATCTCCGCGCGCCCGTCGCGCGCCCGCAGGCCCAGGCGCCGCGCCACGTGCTCGCCCGAGCGCGAGCGCGTGCGGAGCAAGGGCTCGCCCTGATCGGAGAGCAGGCGCAGCGTCTGCTCCACGGTGCGGAAGAAGATCCAGGCGCGCTCGAGCGTCTCGGCCGTCTCGCGCTCGAGGTGCCCCGCCTTGTGCAGGGCCGTCAGCGTCGCGAGCGTCCCCATCGCGCCGCCGGGCAGGTGCGCCTCGAGACGCGCGAGCTGGGCGAGCAGCTCCACGTCGAGCATCGCGCCGTGCCCGAGCTTCACGTGGTAGCGGTGCGGCGCCTCGCTCCCGAGCTCGCGCTGTGATCGGCCGCGCAGCTCGGTGACCCGCGCGTGATCGATCGGGCGCGCGCTGGCGATCGAGCGCACGATCGCGGCGTCGATGCGCTCCGCGAGGCGCGGGCTCGCCGAGACCACGCGGGCCCGCGTGAGCGCCTGCCGCTCCCACGCGTCGGCAGCCTCCTCGTGGTGGCGCTCGAACGAGGCGAGCGGCACCACGAGCGTGCCCTGCGAGCCGCTCGGGCGCAGGCGCGTGTCGGTCGCCCAGCCCGGGCCTTCGCCGTCGGGCTGCGCGAGCAGGCGCATCGTGCGCTGCGCCGCGCGCGTGAAGTGCTCGCTGTGCGTGACCACGTGCGGGCCCGCGGTCTCGCCCTCCTCGTCGTACACGAAGACGAGATCGAGGTCGCCTCCGAAGCCGAGCTCGCGCGAGCCGAGCTTGCCGAGCGCGATCACGCCGAGCGAGGCCTCCGCTTGGGGCGCGCCGTGCCGCGCCTCGCACTCGGCGATCGCCTTGCGCGCCGCGAGGGCGACCTGGCCCTCGGCGAGCAGCGAGAGCAGCTCGGTCGCGCGCGGCAGCGCGACCTCCGACGAGACGAGCGCGATGCCCACGCGCAGCGTCACCTCGCGCTTGATGCGGCGGAGCGCGTGCACGAACGCTTCGTCCTCCAGCTCCCCGAGCTGCGCGCCGAGCGCTTCGTGCTCGATCGCGATCGCCCGCTCGTCGATCGGCTCGGCCAGCACGAGCAGCGCGATCTCGTCGGGGTGCCCCACGAGCGCGCGCGAGAGCACGGGGCTCGCACCGAAGAGCCCCACCATGCGCCGCAAGAGGCGCGGCTCGCGCTCGAAGATCCCCAGATCGAACCCGCGCAGGCGCGCGAAGAAGTCGGCCGACGAGCGCAGCGCCTCGAGCGGATCGGCGGCGGCGGCGATTTCGGCGATCAGGCTCGGGCCGAGCGCGGGGTGTCGCTCGCGCGTGAGCGGGCCGAGCGGCGCGTCGGGGTAGCGCGCCAGGCGCTTGAGGTGGTGGGCCACCTCCACGGCCCCTTCGCCGGCGTCGGCCACGTCGAGGATCCCCTCGAGGCTCGTCGCGATCTCCTGCTCGGTCGCGCCCTCGGCGATGCGATCGCAGAGGTCCGCCTCCCGCGGCCGCTCGGCGGACCGGTCCACGAGGAGCGAGTCGAAGAGCTCGGCGACGCGCGTGCGGGCGCGGCCCAGCGATCGATCGAGCCCAGCCGCGTCCTCGTAGCCGAGCGAGCGCGCGAAGCGCTCCTTCTCTTCTCCGTCGGGCGGCACGCGGTGCGTCTGGTAGCCGGTCCAGGCGTGCACGCGGTGCTCGACCCGCCGCAAGAGGGCCCAGCTCTCGGCGAGCGTGCGCGACTCCCGTGCGCTCACGAGGCCCGCGCCCTCGAGACGCGCGAGCGCCTCCATCGTGCCGGGCACGCGCAGCCGCGCATCGAGCCCACCCCAGATCAGGCAGAGCGTCTGCACGAAGAACTCGGCCTCGCGGATACCGCCGCGCCCGAGCTTCACGTCGCGCTCGTCCGCCTTCAGCTCGCGCCGCGCGCGCTCGACCATGTCGTGCATCTCGCGAGCGAGGCCGGGATCGACCCGGCGCCGGTAGACGAAGGGGCCGAGCGCCGCGAGCAGCTCCTCGCCGAGCGCGCGGTCGCCGGCGACGGGGCGCGCGCGGAGCAGGGCGGCGCGCTCCCAGGTGCGGCCGAAGGTCTCGTAGTAGCGCTCGGCGCTCGCGAGCGAGTTCGTGAGCGGACCGCGACTGCCCTCGGGGCGCAGGCGCAGATCGACGCGGAAGCAGAGGCCGTCCTCGGTGACGTCGGAGAGCAGCTTCGTCGCGCGCGCCACGATGCGCGAGCAGTGCTCGTGCACGACGAGGTCGCCGCCCGCGACCTCGCCGTCGTCGGTCTCGTAGAAGAAGCAGAGGTCGACGTCGCTGCCGAGGTTCAGCTCGCCGCCGCCGAGCTTGCCCATCCCGAGGCACACGAGCGGCATCGGCCGGCCGTCGGCCGTCGTGGCCAGGCCGTGGCGCTCCTCCACCGCTGCCCGCGCCGAGGTGAGCGCGCTCTCGATGCAGCCGGAGGCGAGCTCGGCCATCTCGGCGCTCGTGTGGTCCACGTCGGCCAGGCGCAGGAGCTCGCGGAGCGCGATGCGCAGCACGTGGTGGTGCCGCACGTGCCGGAGCGCGCGGGCGATCTCGACCCCGGCCTCGACCTCGGTCGCGATCTCCGCCGTGACGAGCTCGGCGCGGGTGCGCTGCTCGAGCCCCGCGTCGAGCACCTCGGCGGCGAGGCCCGGACGGAGAGAGAGGAGTGGCAAGAGGCCGGGCGCGTGCGCCGAGAGGACGAGCACGACGTCACGCACGTCGTCCCGCGCGAGGCTCCCACCCCGCTCGGCGAAGGCCGTCAGCGCCGCGGGGTCGCCGTCCCGCGCGCGCTCGCTGAGAACCGAAGGCACGCGGCGGATCCTGCCACGAGCCCCGCGAAACCCCAGCCGATTCGCGCTCGCCCGGCTCGCGCCCGCCGCGCGCGAGGGCGCTGCCCCGCCAGGCCGGGGCGCCGGCGCTCCTCGGACCCTTTCGCGCCCTCGCGGACGGGGCCTCTTTCCGTGGATTGACGCTGGTTTGACCGTGAAGTAGAACGCGCGACCTTTTCCGGCCGCCGTCCCGAGCTGCCGAGGAGCGCGTCTCTCGCGAGCGAGCGGGGCGCTGAGGTGATGGCCTTGTCTCTCGCGATTCTCGAGTTCCTTCTCTGGCTCCAGCCTGCGGCGACCCCCGGTGCATCCGGCGGTGGCGGCGCGGCCGCGAGCGGCGGCGGCGGCGGCAGCCTCTTCGGCGCCGGCAACATGCTGATGATCCTCGGGGTCATCGCCGTCACGTACTTCTTCGTCCTCCGTCCCGACGCGCAGCGCCGCAAGGAGACCGAGGACATGCAGAAGGGCCTCCAGAAGGGGATGAAGGTCCGGACCTCCGGCGGCATCCTCGGCGAGATCGTCTCGATCTCCGAGCGCGACGTGACGCTCGCCATCGCCGACAAGGTCCGCATCAACGTGCTGCGCGAGAACATCCGCGGGCCCGAGGTCGAGGCGAAGCCCGCCGAGACGAAGAAAGAGCCCGCGGCGGCTGCCGCGTCCGAAGAGAAGAAATGATCGCGCGCGCCGCCGGTTGAAGCCCGGCGTCGTTCGTCCCTGGTGTCCTGGAGATCCGCATGGACCGTGGTTGGTGGGTTCGACTCAGCTTGATGCTCGCCGTCGTCATCGGCGGCTGGCTCGTCCTGTGGCCGAGCGTGAGCACGTGGGTGCCGGCGCCCGATTGGGTGACCGACAACTTCACGCGGCGCATCGCGATGGGGCTCGACATCCAGGGCGGCATGCAGCTGCAGTACGAGGTCGAGGTCGAGGAGGCGGTGATCGATCGCCGCGAGCTGCGCGAGCAGCAGGTCCTCGAGCAGCTCTGCCGGCACTTCGGCGAGTGCGACGAGGACGAGCCGGCGAGCCGCGAGCAGCTGGAAGCGACGGGCGAGCGCGCCACGGTGCACAGCGTCGACGACAGCAGCTTCCGCGTGACGTTCACGTCGGCGGACGACGCCGAGCAGCTCGACCGCGCGATGATCACCGAGCTCGGCGACCTGCGCGAGACGAACCGCACGGACACGAGCGTCACGCTCGCGCTCCGCGACGACAGCATCGAGCACCTGCGCAGCACCGCGGTCGACCAGGCGCGCGAGACCATCGCCAACCGCATCGACGAGATGGGCGTGCGTGAGGCGGCCGTCTCGGTGCGCGAAGAGAACATCGTCGTCGAGCTTCCGGGCGCGAGCCAGTCGGACTTCGACAGCATCCGCGAGATCATCGGCCGCACGGCGCGCCTCGAGTTCAAGATCGTCGACGACCTCGAGGACTTCGCCTCGGGCCTCGACGACCTGCCGGAGGGCATCTCCCGCGTCACGGAGAACGTGCAGGCGGGTGAGGATCACCCGAACGTGCAGACCCACTACCTCGTGGCCGAGGGCGACGACGCGCGCCAGACGCTCACGGAGTACGTCCACCAGCTCCAGGCGGCGGGCCGCATCCCCGACGACCACCAGCTCGCGGTCGGCCCGATCGACTCCGAGGACGACGACGGCGCGCCGCGCGAGCTCTGGCGCACCTACTACCTCTACGATCGCGCCGAGGTCACCGGCGACTCGATCGACGACGCGAGCGTGCAGAACGACGAGGACGGCCGGCCGAACGTCGGCATCGCGTTCAACAGCGCGGGCGCGCGCGCCTTCGAGCGCCTCACCGGCGCGAACGTGCACCGCCGCATGGCGATCGTGCTCGACGACCGCGTCGAGACGGCGCCGAACATCCAGACCCGCATCGGCGGCGGCCACGCCCGCATCACGCTCGGCGGCGGCTTCCGCACGAACCAGGAGCTCTACGAGGAGGCGGCCGACCTCGTGGTCGTGCTGCGCGCCGGCGCGCTCCCGGCCCCGATTCGCCCGGCGAACCAGCAGCTCATCGGCCCGACCCTCGGGACCGACGCCGTCCAGCAGGGCCTCACGGGCGCGCTCGCCGGCATCCTGCTCGTGCTCGTGTTCATGGCGCTCTACTACGAGGCGGGCGGCCTGATCGCCGACCTGATGGTCATCATCAACCTGATGCTCACGGCGGCGACGCTCGCGGCATTCGAGGCGACGCTGACCCTGCCCGGCATCGCCGGCCTCGCGCTGACCGTCGGTATGGCCGTCGACGCGAACGTGCTGATCCACGAGCGCATGCGCGAAGAGCTGCGCCTCGGGAAGTCGCCGCGCGCAGCGGTGGAGCAGGGCTTCAGCCGCGCATTCTCGTCGATCATCGACGGTCACGTGACGTCGCTGATCTCGGGCGTCGTGCTCTACCAGTACGGCACGGGCCCCATCCGCGGCTTCGCGGTCACGCTGATCGTCGGCGTGGCGGCCTCTCTCTTCACCGGCGTCTTCTGCTCGAAGATCGCCTTCGACTGGCTCGTGCGCGGCCTCAAGGTCCGCCGTCTCCGCATCGGCTGACCTTCTCGACCTCTCGCTTTTCGCCGGGCGCCCGCGCCCGAGCCCAGGAGTGCCATGGAGCTCTTCAAGCCAGGCAAGACCATCGATTTCATGAAGTACCGCAACGCAGCGGTCGGCGCTTCGGCCGTCGTCTGCGTCGCGGCCACGGCCTCCCTGTTCTTCCCGGGGCTGAACTACGGCATCGACTTCAGCGGCGGCACCGAGCTCCAGACGAGCTTCGGGGGCGACGTGTCGTCGGCCGAGCTCCGGGAGGCGCTGACCGACCTGGGCTACGAGAGCCCGGACGTCATCGCCGTTCAGGGTGGGGCGGAGAACACCTACATCATCCGCGTGCGCGAGACGACGACGCTGCCCGAGGGCATCAACGAGACGATCACGCAGCACCTCGACGAGGCGCTCGACCCCGAGGTCATCGCGGTCCGCGTCTCGCCCGGCGGCGACAAGGTCAGCATCCGCCTCGGTGACGAGGCGGAGATGAGCGCGATCCAGACGGCGCTCACCGAGAGCGGCGTGCAGGTGCGCGGCAACGTGCGCCGCTTCGGCCCCGAGGACGAGCACCGCTTCGAGGCCGACCTCGTCGGCGTCGCCGATCACATGATCGAGCAGCTCGACGATCGCCTCGGCGACCGCGGCCCGAACGATCCGGATCGCGTCGAGTGGGTGGGCCCCCGCGCCGGTGAGCAGCTGCGCTACGCGGCGCTCCGCGCGCTCCTCTACTCCATCGCGTTCATCATGGTGTACGTGGCGTTCCGCTTCGATCTGCGGTTCGCGCCCGGCGGCGTCGTCGCGCTCGCGCACGACTCGCTCTTCACCGTGGGCGTGTTCGTCATCTCGCGCGAAGAGTTCAACCTGACGATCGTCGCCGCGCTGCTCACGGTCATCGGCTACTCGATGAACGACACCATCGTCGTCTTCGACCGCATCCGCGAGAACCTCGGCCGCCACCGCGACAAGTCGCTGCACGAGCTCATCAACATCTCGATCACCGAGACGCTGGGCCGCACGATCATCACGTCGGGCGTCACGATGCTCTCGATCGCGGCCTTCTTCGTCTGGGGCACCCAGACGATCCGCGACATCTCGTTCACGCTCGAGGTCGGCTTCGCGGTCGGCACGTACTCGTCGATCTACATCGCCGCGCCGATCACCGAGTGGATGGACAACTACCTCCGCAAGAACCGCGAGGCGCGTCTCGAGGCGCTCCGCGCGGCCCAGCGCAAGTCGCCGGGTGGCGGCGGTGGCGGCGGGACGAGCGGCGGCCGCGGGCCGCGCGCGGCGAGGGCCTGAGGCCGAGGAGGCTTTCGCCTTGGCCAGCCAGGCGGCGCCTCCGGGAGAAGAAGGCGCGGCGGCACCGGCGCTCGAGACGACGCCCCAGCTGCGGATCTGCGATCCGGTGGCGGCGGCGGAGCTCGGCGCGCGCCTCGGCATCGGCGCGACCGTCGCCCAGCTGCTCCTGCACCGCGGGCTCGCGGACGACGAGAGGGCGAAGGACTTCCTCGACCCCAAGCTCGCCGCGCTGAGCGCTCCCGATGCGATGCGAGGGCGCACCGAGGCGGCCGATCGCCTCGCGAGCGCGCTCGCCCGCGGCGAGCGGATCACGGTGTACGGCGACTACGACGTCGACGGGACCACGAGCACGGCACTGCTCTCGACGGTGCTCGAGGCGCTCGGCGGGAACGTGACGGCGCTCGCCGCGAGCCGCTTCGAGGGCTACGGCCTGAGCGATGCGGCGCTCGCCCGCGTGAAGGAGTCGCGCCCGTCGCTGCTCGTCACCTGCGACTGCGGCTCGACGGACCACCCGCGGCTCGAGGACGCCCGGCGCGCGGGCATCGAGACGATCGTGGTCGATCACCACCGCGTGCCCGACGAGCCGCTCCCAGCCGTCGCGTTCTTGAACCCGCACCAGCCCGGCTGCGGCTTCGCCTACAAGGGCCTCTCGAGCGCGGGCCTGGCGTTCAGCGTCGCGGCCGCGCTCCGCAAGGCGCGAGGCTCGTCGATCGACCTGCGGCCCTTCTTGGACTTCGTCGCGCTCGGCACCGTGGCCGACGTGATGCCGCTCGACGGCGACAACCGGCGCCTCGTGCGCGCGGGGCTCGCGCGCCTCGGGGCGGCCGAGGCGCGGCCGGGCATCGTCGCGCTGCGCGAGCGCGCCGGCGTGCGCCCAGGGACGCGCATCGGCGGCGCCGACATCGGCTTCCGGCTGGCGCCGCGCCTGAACGCGGCGGGCCGCCTCGGCGATGCGTCGCTCACGCTCGCGCTCCTGCGCGCGCGGAGCCTCGACGAGGCGCGCCTGGTCGCCGGGCAGATCGAGCTCCTGAACGACGAGCGCAAGGAGCTCCAGCGCAAGATCACCGAGGAGGCCGCCGACGCCGCGCGCGCGCGCGCGAGCGAGCCGGGCGGAGGCCTCGTGCTCGCCTCCGAGCAGTGGCACCGCGGCGTGGTCGGCATCGTCGCGGCGCGGATCGTCGAGCTCTTCGAGGCGCCGAGCATCGTCCTCGCGATCGAGGGCGACACGGCGCACGGCAGCGCGCGCAGCATCCCGGGCTTTCCGCTCTTCGACGCCATCGCCGCGTGTCGCTCGCTCTTGATCCGCTTCGGGGGCCACCAGGCCGCGGCGGGCGTGACGATCCAGGCGAGCCGCATCCCGGAATTCGCCGAGGCCTTCGACGCCGAGTGTCGCCGCTTGCGCGCCGAGGGCCTGGGCGCGCGCCCCGACCGCGCCATCGACGTCGTCCTCGACGGCACGCGCTTCGGGATCCCGACCGCGAGCGAGCTCTGCCTGCTCGAGCCCACCGGCCACGGCAACCGCGAGCCACGCTTCCTCCTCGACGCCGCCAAGGTCGAGGACGCCTCGAGCGTCGGCGACGGCCACCTCAAGCTGGTCCTCCGCGTCGGCGGAAGCCGCCTCACCGCGTTCGGCTGGGACCTCGCCGGCGAGCTCTCCCGCATCGGCGCCCACGTCTCGCTGATCGGTGGCCTGCGCCCGGACTCGTACCGCGGCGGCGAGGCGGTCGAGCTGAAGATCGAGCGCGTGCTCTGATCTGCCCCGCGCAGCCCCGCACGTCCCCGCCGCGAAGCCGATCGCATCCCCCTCTCCCGCGACAGCGGGAGAGGGTTGGGGAGAGGGCCCGCGAAGCCGAGGCCGGACCACGCCTCCGCGATCGCACGCCGCTGTCTCACCGTGCGCGCTACCCGCGCGCCGCGCTCCTACTCGTCCTCGTCTCCCGCGAGATCCTCGTCCACCGGCGCCGGATGCCCGGCCCGCGTCGCCCCGAGGTCCCCGTCGGTCCCCTCGAGCCACGCCGCCAAGAGCTTCAGCGGATCGAACCCGAGGATCTGCGTCACGCTCGCGACCTCGGCCGCGCGCCCGCGGACGTAGCTCGCGATCGGCGCGAGCTGCGCGAGCACGTCCTTCACGGCGCTGCCCTCGAGCCAGCTCTCCGTGCGCCGTGCCGCCGCGCGCATCCCGTCGGCCGCCAGCGCCACCGCCACGTAGGGCGGCGTCGGCTGCACGATCACGTCGCGCGACACCACGGCCCGCGTCCACGCCCCCGGCCGCGCATCGCGCAAGAGCGCCCGCAGGTCCTGCTCGTCGGCGAAGATGCCGAGGTGCACCGGCGCGAGGTTCGCCGCGACCGCGTCGGTGATCAGCCGGTGATCGCGCCGGTAGTCGCCCCCGAGCGGCCCCGTCCAGCGCGAGATCACGTCGGGCCCCACGATGCGGTCGATCTCGCCCTGCGAGCGCCGCAGCGCCACCAGCGTCCACGGCGTCGTCCGCGAGAACACGCCGAGCACCGTGCATCGATCGTCGGGCAGCACGGCGTCCACCGCTCGCGAGAGCACCTGCGCGCTCGGGATCGGCACGCTCGCGAGCGGCCGCGGCCACACCTCCACCAGGCCCGCCTCGATCGACGCGCGCACCGCGCGGATCACGTGCAGCCACTGCGCCGCGTAGTCGTCGTGCCGCTCCATGCGCGCGCTCGCGCGCTGGAAGATCTCGTCGATCGCTCCCTCGCGCATCACCACCACGCGGCTCGCCCCGTGGGAGGCGCCGAGCGCGGCGAGTGATCCGGGCCCCGTGTACACGAGCCCCTTCACGCGCCCCTTGCGCGAGTGCCGCGCCGCGAGCACGCGCCCGCCCGGCGTGATCACGACGAAGAGCGTTCCCAGCGTGCGCAGGCCCGCGAGCTCGGCCTCGTCGATCTCGGGGGCATCGCTCGCGCGCGGCGCTTCCTTCGGCCGGCCGCTCACCTGCGGCGCGAAGAGCGAGAGCAGGTTCGTCCAGCTGCGCGCATCGAACCCCTCGACGCGGAGGTCCTCGGCGATCATCCGGCCTCTCCCATCGCTTCGCCGCCCGCCACCGCCGCGTCCGGCCGCGCCGCGCGGTCCACGCGCAGCATCCGGCACGTCTGCGGCGCCATCGGCACCGTCATCACGCGGTCGCCCGAGAACACCTCGCCCGTCAGCACGTCCGCCGTGTCGATCGCGAAGGGCACCTCGATCTGCGCCTCGATCGCCCGCTGCTCGGGGTTGATCACGAAGAGCACGCGCGGCCCGCCCTCGTCCTCGTGCAGCGTCACTTCGATCGGCAGCGCGCAGGAAAAGCGCGCCTGGGGCCCGAGCCGCCCGAGCAGCTCGCGCACTGCCGCGTCCGCGTCCGCGTCGCGATCCACGAGCACGCGCGTCCCGAGGCGCGGCACCTCGAACAGGCGCGGTGAGATCGTGGGATCGATCGACGGCATCGCCGGCCCGTACACCACGTGCCCGCCCTCGTTCGCGAAGTGCGTGAGCGCCTTCCAGCGCTCGGGGCTCGCCATCTCGAAGCTCGGCGTCACGATCGCCTGGATCCCCTCGAGGCGCTCGGGCGAGGCGTCGGAGTCCACGATCACGTAGGGCTCGCCCGCGCGCTGCAGCGCATCGGCGAAGCGCGCGATCATCTTCCAGAAGAGCACCTGGATCGGCCCCTTCATCCCCAGCGGGTGATCGCTCGCGCCCTCGATCGGCGAGCCCGTCACCGCCTCGAGCGTCACCGGCGTGACCCCGCCGTAGACGTGCGTCGCCCGCGCCAGGCGCACGTACTCGCGCGGCACCACGAGCGCCACGCGCACGCGCCGCGCGAGGCGATGGAAGCGCGTCGCCTCGAGCGCGCGCACGAGCGCCTTCCACGCGGCCGCCTCGATCCGCGGCGTGCCGTGCCGATCGATCGGCGCGCCGTACCAGCGGTCGCGATCGACCGCCATGTAGAGCGAGAAGCCGCGCAGCCCGTACGCGAGCGCCACGAGGGCCGTGTACATCGAGTCTTCGTGCGCGAGCGGCGTGAACCAAGGCGGCGCGCCCACGCCGAGCTCGGGCGAGACCGGCATGCGCGAGGTGCCCGCCAAGTACAACGTGCGCCGCTTGATCGCGCGGTGCTCGCGGCGCGCGTGGTAGTAGTCGAGCCCCACGAAGCCGACCGTGTCCTCGATCTTGGCGAGGCTCATCGGCGCCATCAGCTCGCCGAGCGGCAGGTTGTGGAAGGTCGGCAGGTACGAGAGGCCGTGCGCGCGGCACGTCTCGCGCAAGCGCAGGAGCGCCCGCTCGATCAGGTGCTCGCGGAAGCTCGCCCACTCGAGGTGCAGCGCGAGCCCGCGGGACGGCGTGCCGGGATCGGTCTCGTCGTGCAGGTCGAAGCGCTTGGGCGGCTCGCACGCCTCGTAGCTCTCGTAGCTCGCATCGTGCGCGCGCCGCAGCTCCGCGAGCGTCGGATGGCGCTCCTTGAGGTACGCGCGCCACGCCGTGATCGCGTCGGGGTGATAGTCCTGGTCGTAGGGCGAATCGCGGAAGTAGTAGGCCGCCTCGTTGTCGATCTGGAGCAGCACCACCGGCCCACGCGGGAACACGTGCGGCTGCACCACCTCGGCGAAGGCCTCGAGCCATACGTCCGCCTCGGCGAGGAAGGTCTCGCTCGCGTACGAGGGCACCGGGAACATGCGCGGCGGGAAGCCCAGCACGACGGGCCCGCCGTTCGGCCCGCGCGCCTGGCACGCGCGGTCGTGGATCACGCGCGGCGGCAGGCCGAACCACGTCATCTCCGAGTTGATGTGCGGCCCCGGCCGCACGATCACGTAGAGCCCGAGCTCCTTGGCGAGCTCGAGGAACGCGCCGAGGTCCTTCTGTGGATCGCCGCCCGGCGTGTGCGTCGGGCCGAAGTCGAACGCGCCGCGCGAGAGCTCGTGCACGCCCCATGGCACGTAGGTCTCGACCATCGGCAGCCCGAGCGCAGCGACCTCGGCGAGCGCGGCGCGCCACTCGGCGCGCTCGAGGCGGAAGTAGTGCACCGCGCCGGCGAGGAACGGGATCTCGCGGTCTCCGACGCGCACCACGCGCCGCTCGGGCACGAGGGCTGGCGCGCGGCGTCGGTCGAGCTCGGTGGTGCTCGTGCTCCGTCGAGCGGACGGGCGTTTGCGGGCCGTCATGTAGGCGCGAACATACCCGAGAACCGAGGGGAATCGACCCTTCGTGTGGAGCCCCTGCCGAGGGCCACCGGGGAGGGGCCCGGAGCCCGCGAGCAGGTCGCGAGCCCATGGTATAGAAGCCGCCGCGCATGGCCGGCGAGGCGCAGCCCAGGAGGATCCTGCTCGTGGAGGACGACCCGTCCCTCGCGCTCGGGCTCGTCGACGCGCTCGAGTTCGAGGGCTTCGAGGTCACCCACGCGCGCACGGGCCAGGACGGCATCCATCTCGCGAAGGACAAGCGTCCCGACTGCATCATCCTCGACCTGATGCTGCCCGACACGAACGGCTATCGCGTCTGCGAGGTCGTGCGCGAGGTCGATCCCGTCGTGCCGATCCTGATGCTCACGGCGCGCAGCCAGGAGGCGGACAAGATCCGCGGCCTCGACGCGGGCGCCGACGACTACGTCACCAAGCCCTTCTCCATCGGCGAGCTCATCGCGCGCATCCGCGCGATCTTCCGCCGCAGCACGCGCGCCTCGGGCGAGACGTTCCGCGTCGGCACCGCCGTCGTCGACCCCGCCGCGCAGACGCTCGTGCGCGGCCGCGAGAAGATCGCGCTCTCGTTCTACGAGGTGCAGCTGCTCCGCTATCTCTACGAGCGCAGCGGGCAGGTCGTCGGCCGCGACGAGCTGCTCGACAAGGTCTGGGGCACGCCCGGCAGCGCGAACAACCGCACCGTCGACAACTTCGTGGTGAAGCTCCGCAAGAAGATCGAGCCCCAGCCCGAGAAGCCGGTCCACATCCTCACGGTCTACGGCATGGGCTACAAGCTGGTCGTCTGAGCCTCGTGGCTCGAGCCCGACGAGAGAGAAGGCCCCGATGACGAACGCCGCCGAGAAAGAGCCCATCAGCACCCCCGACGCGCCCGCGGCGATCGGCCCGTATTCGCAGGCAATCCGCACGGGCGATCTGCTCTTCACCTCGGGCCAGATCGCCCTCGATCCGAAGACGGGCGAGATGATCACCGGGGACGTCGCCGCGCAGGCCGAGCGCGTGATGGACAACCTCGCCGCCGTGCTCGCCGCCGCGGGCAGCTCGTTCGCGCGCGTCGTGAAGACGACGATCTTCCTCACCGACCTCGGCGACTTCAAGGTCGTCAACGAGATCTACGGCAAGCGCTTCGCCGGCGGCCCGCCGCCCGCGCGCTCCACCGTCCAAGTCGCCGCTCTCCCGCGGGGCGCGAAGGTCGAGATCGAGCTCGTCGCGCGCGTGGGATGACCTCGACGTCGATCTGGATGCGCGATGCGGGGCTGCCCGCGTGGCCCGCGCTCGCGGGCGATCGGCGCGAGCGCGTCGTCGTCGTCGGAGCGGGGCTCGCCGGGCTCGGGCTCGCGCGTGCGCTCCGGGCACGCGGTGTCGATCCGCTCATCGTCGATGCGCGCGGTCCGGCCGCAGGCGCGAGCGGGCGCAACGCCGGCTTCGTGCTCCGCACGCACGTGACCGAGCTGCCGGCGCTTCTCGCGCGCGTGGGCCGACCGCTCGTCACCGAGCTGCTCGCGCTCGCCGCCGAGAACCACGCGCGCGTGCGCGCCCTCGCCGGGATCGACGATCCCACTCGCTACCGCGCGCGCGGCAGCCTGATGCTCGCCACGGGCGAGGTCGAGCGGGCGCGCCTCGTCGAGGCCTCTTCCGCGCTTCGCGAGGCCGGCGTCCGTGCGAGCGACGTCGCCGTGCCGGCCGGTCTCGCCGCCTTCGATGCGGCGCTGCGCGTGGACGACGACGGCGAAGTGCATCCCGGCCGCCTCGTCGCGGCGCTCGCCGAGGGAGCCCGCGGAGCGCGCATGGACGTGCGTGCCGTCGATGCGGCGGGCGTGAGCGATGGCGCGCATCGCATCGAGGCCGATCACGTGGTGCTCGCGACGAACGCCTGGCTCGGCGCGGTCGTGCCCGCGCTCGCGCCCGTGGTCACCCCGAACCGCGCGCAGATGCTCGCGACCGCGCCCCTCGCGCCCACGCTCGAGCTGCCCTGCTACGCCGGCCTCGGCTTCGACTACTTCCGGCAGCGCCCCGACGGCCGCGTCCTGCTCGGAGGTCGCCGGCATCTCTTCGTGGAGGCCGAGCGCACCCGCGACGAGTCGACGTCGTCCGAGGTGCAGGCCGCGCTCGAGGCCTACCTCGCCGAGCACCTCCCCTTCGCGCGCGGCGCCCGCATCGAGGAGCGCTGGTCGGGGATCATGGCCTTCACGCCCGACGGCCTGCCCCTCGCGGGGCGCACGCCCGTCGCGGGCGGCTCGGTCTGGGTGCTCGGCGGCTGGACGGGCCACGGCCTCGGTCTCTCGCTCGCCGTCGCCAATCGCCTGGCGGCGAAGATGATCGACCGCGATCGCACGGACGCGCTGCTCGACGCGCTCGCCCCGACGCGCTTCGCCTGAGCGCGCCGGCGCGCTTCACTCCGGGGGAAGCTCGAACGCCGCGCGCGCGAGAGCCCGCGCGCGCCCGGGCTCGATGCCGAGATCGACCAGCGCGCTCGCGACGCGTGTCGCCGGGTACTCGCGCGACTCGGGCACGGGGCTGATCGGGGGATCGATCAGCATGTCGTCGATCGTGCGCAGCGCGTCGTCGTCGGCGTGGAAGCGCGCGTGCAGGGCCACGAGCCGATCGCTCTCCGCGTCGCGCGGCGCCGCGACGAGCCGGCGACCTTCCAGGTGCACGACGTGGTCTCCGTCGAGGAAGCCGACGCCGTCGTGGTGGCGCACGGCGCGGCTGCACACCGATGGCCGCGCGAGCGGGGTCTCGAGCGGTCGCGCCAGGCCCGGGCCCACGACGAAGCACCGGCTCGTCGTGTGCTCGCCCTCGTCGATCTCGGAGTCCTCGCGAACGAGCCAGTCGGTCGCGCCGTCGCCGTCGAGGTCGAAGCGCGCCGGGAGCACCACGGCACTCGCGCCGTGATGGAGCGCGACCGGGCGCGCCGTGCGCGGGGGCGCCACCACGAACAACGCCTGCGTCGTCAGAGAGCGATCGAGCAGCACGAGGCGCGCGCCGTCGGCATCCGGGCAGCCGAGGTCGTCGGTCCCCGGCGCGCCGTGCGCGTCCACGGCGGCGTCGCCGAGCGCAGCGCGGAGCGTGGCGTCGACCGCGGCCACGTCTTCGGCGCTGGGCGTGCAGGCCGGCGCGGGCGCGCGCATGGCATCCCAGGGCTCGCGGGACCTCGCGACGACCTCCGCGACCGCGTCCTGCACTGCGCCGAGGGCCGCGAGACACGCGCCGTCGCTCGCGAAGCGATCGCCGTCGACCGTCAGCATCACGCGATGCGCGCTCCCGCAGACGAGGGTCTGGCCGCACACGGTGTGCTCCACCGTACCCACGCCCGAGGCGCACGCGAACGTGCGTACGGCGAGCGCCGCGCCGGTCCAGAAGAACACGAGGCCGCGTGATCCGTCCGCGTGCAAGAGCTCGTTCGCGGGATACGCGATCTGGAGCCAGTGAGCGCTCGCGGTCGGCGACGAGAAGGACCACGCCCGCGACTCCACCAGCGGCGTGTCGCTCTGCACCTCGCCCATCGCGCCCGGCACGATCAGCACGGCGCGCGACACGCCCGCGATCTCCCCCCGCACGATCCGTCCGTCGAGCGGCGCGCTGCTGCGAACGTCGGTGGCACCGCACGCCGTCAGCGCGCGGGAGGCGACCTCGGCCCCGCTCGCCACGTCCGCGATGCCCTGCTCGAGGGCGAGAGCGCACGGCGCGGGCGCCTCCGTCGGCGATGGCGGGGCAGGGGAGGGCGTGGGCTCGGCCGCCGCGAGACCGCTGGCGTGCGGCGTCGAGGTCGTCGCGGGAGCGACCGAAGGCGGGGCGCCGCACGCGATCGCGAGCGCGGTGGCGGCGACGAGCGTGAGCGGTGCGAGGTGGAGCTCGTGCAGGGTTCTCATCGGCGGCCCCGGTACTCTACGCGCGCTGCCGGGCGGCTACGTGGCCGAGCGCTCGGGAGGCGGCGCGGGCGGCGCGCCCACGGCCGCCACGCTGCCGTCGACGGCGCGCAGCGAGAACGACACGCGCGCGCCGCCGCCCTCGGGCGACTCGACCCACGCGCGCCCGCCGTGCGCCTCCGCGATGCGCTTGACGAGCGCGAGGCCGATGCCTGATCCGCGCACGCCGCCGTGATCCTTGCTGCGCACGCGGAAGAAGCGCTCGAACACGCGGCGGTGGTGCTCCGGCGGAATCCCCGGCCCGTGGTCGCGCACGCGCACGTAGACGTGCCGCCGCCCGCGCTCCAGCGAGACGATCACGGGGCTCCCGGCGCCGTACTTCACGGCGTTGTCGATCAGATTCAGGAGCGCGAGCAAGAGCGCCTGCTCGTCGAAGCGCGCCAGCGGGATGGGCCCGTCGACCTGCACGCTGATCGACGTGCTCGCATCGAGCCTTCCTCGGTAGGTCTCCACCGCGCGCGTCACGAGATCCGCGAGATCCCCCTCGCGGAAGTCGTACGCCTCTTTCCCGCGCTCGATGGCCGAGAAGTCGAGCACGTTCTCGATCAGCGCGCTCAGGCGCTCGGACTCTCGCAGGATGGTCTCGAGGTACTGGCGACGCTTCTGATCGTCGCGCACGCGATCGGTCAGCAGCATCTCGCTGAACATGCGCACGACCGAGAGCGGCGTCTTCAGCTCGTGCGACACGTTCGCGATGAACTCGCTCCGGAGCGCGTTCAGGCGGCTCTCCTTCGCGGCGCCGTAGAGCAGGAACACGAGCCCCAGCAGCATCACCGCCAGCGCCAGGCCGATGAGCCCCGCCTCGGTGTACTGCCGCGTCGCGGTCCCGGCGCGCAGCTCGGGCGCGGCCTTCGGCGCGACCTGGATGCGCCATCCGTAGAAGGTCGACGGGAACGTGCGCCCCACGAGGTAGTCGCCAGCGCGGGCGAGGCTCGGCCCGTACACGATGTGCCCCTCCTCGTCGACGACGTTCCAGCGCCGCTCGCGCTCCTCGTTGACGAAGATCTCGGGAAAGACGTTGCGGATGACGTAGCCGGTGTCGTGGTGCGCGACCATGTACACGCGGCGCCCGTCGTGGCGCACGGCGCGGTACGAGACGAGGTAGCTCTCGCTGCCGTACGTGCGGTGCAGGTGTCGCAGCTGCCCGATCGGCGCGTTCTGGAGCGAGAGGTCCGGCAGGATCTGCTCGGTGAGCGTCTTGACGAAGTCCTCGCGCTCCTCGTCGCTGCAGCGGCACCGATCGGCGATCACGTTGCCACCGTCGTCGAGCATCACGAGCGCGCGCACGCTCGGCGAGAGGCGCTCGGCGAGCGGAGGCCAGGTCGTCTCGAACCCGTGTGGGTCGCTCGGGCTCATCAGCTGGAAGACGGCCTCGTCGGCGTGGATGACCATCTGCTCGATGCGGTCGACCTTCTCGTCCACGAGGAGCAGCGTGGTCTGCAGCACCGACTGCTCGGAGATCTGCGTCAGCTGCCGCGCCGACTGCAGCGAGTAGTACCCGAGCACGCCCGCCGCCACGAGGATGGCGGGCAAGAGCACGAGGTAGATGAACCGGCCGGACCACTCCATCGCGAGCGGCGCAAGCGTAGTACGACGGCCCGGAACGAACGATCCGGGTCGTCCGAGGCCGTTCCGCGAGTCGATCGGCAACGAGCGCGCTCCGCGGAGCGTCGAGCGAGCGCGCTCGAGGATTCGTGCTCCTCGTCCTGCGCGAAACCGCCCGCTCGGGCCCCCGTGGCCGCGTCGCGATGTGCCGCGTCCCGTCGCGGCCTGCGACACGGACGTCCGAGAGCTGTCACGAGATTGCTCGCTTTTCCGCGCTACGAGCTTGGTGCGCTCGTTGCTACGCCCTCACGCGGAGCTCCCCATGCTCATGAGCCTCGCCCTCTTCACGACCCTCGCCGCGCTGCTCGCGGCCGGCGCTTTCGAGCTGACCCACCGCCGCTCGCCCTGAACGGCGCTCGCGCGGTCAGCCCAGCAGGCGCGCCACGTGCGCGCGGATCCACCACGGGAACTGGCGGCGTCGCTGGAAGCCCGGGATCTGGCCCCACGTGCGCACGGCCTCGTCGAGATCCTTCTTCGCCGCCTCGGCCTCGCCGGCCCGCCGATGCGCGCGCGCCTTCTTCACCAGGCCCTCGATCGACGACGTCGAGGTGGAGAGGTAGCGGTCGTAGGCGTCGATCGCCTCGTCGAAGCGCCCGAGCTCGAAGAGCGCATCGCCCGCGAGCAGGTAGGGCTCGCCGAAGCGCAGCCGCGGATCCCGCTCGACCGACTGCACGAGCGGGTCGAGCGCTTCCTGGTACTTGCCCTGTCGGTACGCGGCGAGCCCGGCGAGGAAGAGCAGCTCGGCGTCGTCCGGGAAGCGCTTGCGCGCGTCGGCCACGAGCTCGGCGGCGCGCCCTGGGCGCATGCGGTCCATGTAGATCATCGCCAGATCGCGCCGTGCCGTCACGTTCGACGGGTTCGCCTCGATCTGCCGGCTCAGCGCCGAGATGCGCCCGAACGTGCGGACGAAGACCCAGGGATCGGGGATCCACCGGCGGGCCAGGAAGATCAGGCCGATCGGGATCAAGAGCCACGGGTTCTGGCTGACGAGGCCGAGAACCATCATGGCGATCATGTAATAGAAGTACCCGTACCCGGTGCCCATGTTGCCCACGATCCCGGTGCTCCAGCCTGCGAGCTACGGCGGTCCGCGCGAGATCTTCCCGGGAGGCTACCACCTCGCCCACGTCGGCGAACCGTGGCTCCCCGCGCTCGTGCGGGGCGGCATGGCGCCAGGCTCCGCGGGCTGGCAGCGTCGCCTCGGGAGAACGCCGCGATGCGCATCGAGAACGTACCCTTCGTCACCACCGACTGGTCGAGCGTGCCCCCCGTCGTCCATCCCGGGGCCACGGGCCACGCGGTGTGGCGCACGCTCGAGCTCGGGAACATCCGCGTGAGGCGAGTGGACTACTCGCCCGGCTACCTCGCCGACTTCTGATCGGCTCGCCCGCTCCGGGCCCTCCCGTCCGCGGGCTACGCCCGCTCCCGTCCGGGCCCTCCGGGGCGAGCACTCCTTGCTGAGTACTGATCGGCTCGCCCGCTCCGGGCCCTCCCGTCCGCGGGCTACGCCCGCTCCCGTCCGGGCTCTCCGGGGCGAGCACTCCTTGCTGCCCTGGTGCACCCGAGGCCACGTCGTGCTGGTCCTCGAGGGAGAGCTCGTCACGGAGCTCGCGGATGGACGCGTGCACACCCTCGGCCCGGGCCAGAGCTACCAGGTGGCGAGCGACGCCGAGCCACATCGATCCTCGACCCCGCGCGGCGCGAAGCTCTTCATCGTCGACTGAAGGTCGTTGCCTCGTCAGTGGCGGCGGATCATCACGCCGCGGCTGACCGACGATGCAGAGTGTCGTCCACCCGTCGGGTGGACAGTCGTTTCGGCTGCGCAAACTTGTCACCCGCAACCATTGTTGCACTACCCCTCGGGCGTCCCCTCGTTCACCTTCGTGCGTCGTGGGCCACGGCGACGGCGATGCCGGTCGATCGCGCACGCCGAAGAACGACGGCGCGGCTGAGCCGTACGCAACGCTCGCGGCGCCAGGTCGAGACATGGGCATGCCTCGCCCCCGTCTCCCCCTCGCGCCCGAGCCGGTGTCGTCCACGCATCGGATCCTGCCGCGCCTCGGTGAGGCGCCGCTCGTCCTCGTCGTGGACGACGACGCGCTCGTGCGCTCCGCGATGGCCCGCGCGGTCGCCACGTGCGCGCGCGTGCTCGTGGCGGAGGGCTTCGCGACCGCGCTCGCGCTGGTGAAGGGCGCTCGGGAGCCGCTCGGCGCTGCGATCGTCGACATCGGCTTGCGCGATGGATCCGGGCTCGAGCTCGCCCGCAGGCTCCACGCCTCCGCGCCCACGCTGCCGATCCTGCTCGTGACGGGCGATATCCACGCCACCGCGGTGAACGCCGCGCAGGAGCTCCACGTCGAGATCGTCGCCAAGCCCCTCGTCGTCGGCACGCTGACCGATTTCGTCGAGCGCTCTCGCGCCGGCGCCCTCGGTGCGCGCATCGCGCGCGCCACCGAGAGCTATGCACGCGCGACCGACCTGACCCCCGCCGAGGAGATGCTCGTGTCCTTGGCGGTGCAAGGCGTGCGCTCGGGCGATCTGTCGGCGCGCCTCGGCGTGACGCCAGGAACCGTGAAGAGCCAGGTCACGAGCGTCCTGTTCAAGACCCGGGAGCACAGTCTCGAGTCGGTCGCGCGCGTCGTGCTCTTGCGGGCGTTGGCGCTGCGCTGAGCTGAGCTGAGCTGAGCTGAGCGGCTCGAGCGCGTGGCGAACAGAATCACCACCACTTTGCATCATCCCTAGGTCAGATGTGCTCGCGAACGAACGCGTGTACGACGGGAAACCATGACGACGCGCGCGCAGTCAGAACGGGAGGCAGCACGTCTGGCCGGAGGGGCAGAGATAGATCTCGGCCTCGCCGAGCCGCCCGGTGCACAGGTTCGGGCCACCCCATGCGTCGCAGGTTCCGCTGCTGTCCTCACAGGGCGCGGGGTGCCCGGTCGCGGGCTCGCAGCAGACGCGGCCCTCGTCGCACGCGAACATGCCGTGAGGCACGTCCGGGGAGATGCACGTGAAAGGCACCATGGGGGTCACGCAGACGTAGCCCTGCAGCTCGCAGGCGCTCGCGACGTGCGCGTCGGTCTCCACGAAGGCATCGGTTCCGGCATCGGTACCGCCGTCCTGGCCTCCATCGAGCCCATCCAGGGTGATGTCCTCCCGCACGAGCACGTCCTCGAGCGCCACCGCGTCGAGACCGGTGTCGTGCGTCGAAGCGTCGACCTCGGCCGCATCCGTCCCTCCCGCGGGGCCCGAACAGCCGGCATCGAAGGCAAGGGCGAGCGCGAGCGAGAGGATGGCAATCCGGATCCGGTCGTCAGTCATGGGCGGGCACCTCGGCGCCAGTCTTATCACGGATGGGCCGCTGGGCTGTCGATCGTGATTGCCTGTTTGTCGATTCAAGGATGCGCCTACGAGACGGCAGAGGCGATCCCCGAGTTCGATTGTTCTCCTTCGCTCACGACCAACGCGGCGTCGTATGCGGTCGGCACGAGCTTCACCACTTCGTGGAGCTGTATTCCCGCGGGCACCACGTGGCTCACCGTGGTTCCGTCGGGATCGCCGTGCCCGGGCTACAACCCAGAGGGACTCTTCACGGGCGCGTCCACCGTGATGGGCTCGAAGACGTTCGCGGGAACGATTGGCCCTGGGACCTGGGTGGCGCGCCTCTACTCGGGTCGATCGTGCTCGCTCGTCGCCGAGACCAGCGCCTTTTCCATCACGGCGAGCGGGAGCGCGTCGATCTCCACGAATGTCTCGACCTACCACGCGGGCAATTCGATCGTCGTGAGCTGGTCGGGCCTCCCCGGTGGCTCGCTCGACTGGGTGAGTGTCACGCACCCCGAGTCCGACTCCGCCCACTACCTCCAGTACTTCTGGACCGGGGGCGCCGCGTCGGGGACACACACCATCGCCGCGTCCACACTCGGGACCGGCACCTTCGTCGTCAACGCGCACACCGGCAACACGCTCCCGATCCTCGCCCAGAGCGCTCCCTTCACCGTGGACGCGCCCGTCAGCGTGACGACCAACGCCGCGACGTACGACGTCGCCGCTCCGATCACGTTTGCCTGGGCTCTCAACACGGCAGCCTCGAACTACATCGAGATTCGACCCGCGAGCGCCGATCCGCTCGACGTCGCGGCGTACTACCGATACTTCTGGGCGCCGACGCAGACCGGCTCGACGACGATCACGCCGCACCTGCCGCCGGGGCGCTACCTCGCCGTCGCGTACGAGATGAACACGACGCACGTGATCGCCACGAGCACGCCGTTCGACGTCGTCGGCGCCGCCCCCTCCGTGGACGCGCCCGAGCTTCTCGCGCCGATGACCTCGTTCGACGTGCGTTGGTCCGGAATGAGCGCCTGGACCAACAACGATTGGATCGGCATCCGGAGCTGGAGCGGCGCGGCTTATCCGTACTACAGCTACCTCGGCGGCCTCTCCTCGGGCACCCACACCTTCTCCTCGCTTCCCCTGACCCCGGGGAGGTATCGGGTCGACGCATTCGACTACAACGGGGCGACCAACTTCCTCGTCGCGAGCGACGAGATGGTCGTCTACCAACCGGCGTGCATGAGCGGCACGGTGCCGCTGCCCGACGGAACCTCGTGCGGCGCGAACCTGCAGTGCTTCTCGGGGCTCTGCGTCGCGGTCAGCTCCGGCTGGTGCGGCGACGGCGTACGCAAGCCCGGCCCCTCGGGCCGCGAGGGCTGCGACGACGGCTACACCGACGCCGGCGACGCGTGCGATGCGACCTGCCATCCCACGGCCCTCGTCGTCGCCGGCAGGGAAGGGCGCCGCGACGAGACTCCGGGGCAGATTCCCGCGGTCGCCGAGGACGGCACGGGGCGCGTTCTGTTCGTGTGGCTCGCCGATCGCGTCGTCGCGGGCGAGCCCACGGCCGACGTCGTCGCGCGCCGCTTCACGAGCGCGGGCCATCCGATCGACGCCGCGCCGATCGTGCTCGAGGCCGGCGTCGGCATCTCGGGCGCGGCGCGGCCGACGGTGGCGGGCCAGGCGCAAGGATGGATCGTCAGCTGGCGTTCCACCGCGGCCGAGCCGAGCGGCGGCGCAGAGGGCGGCATCGTGGCCCGCACGGTGAGCCGCGACGGCGTGCTCGGCACGCGGCGCGTGGTGAACGAGACGATCCGCGGCGACCAGCTCGACCCGGTGATCGCGCGCCTGAGCACCGGCGCGGTGGTGGTGTGGGTCGACCGCTCGGTCGACGGCCTCACCGGGGACCTGCGCGCGCGCATGATCGACACGACGGGGCGGCCCACCGGCCACGAGCTCGCCGTGGCGGCGGACCCATCGCTCGACGAGTCCCGCCCGTTCGTGGTCGCGCGCGGAACGTCGACCACGCCCTCGAGCCGCTGGGCGGTCGCGTGGGACGGATCGCTGGCCTCCGACAACGTGCTGCCCGAGGTGCGCCTGCGCCGCTTCGACGGGGCGACCGCGCTGGATGCGGCGGACCTGCAAGTCTCACACGCCTGGGGCAGCGAGGTCTCGCTCGCCGCGACGAGCACCGGTATCTACGCCGCGTGGACGTCGCGCGCGGCGGACGCCCGCGGCGATGTCGCCGCGCGCTTCGTGGCCGACGGCACGACGACGATCGCCGACGACACCACTGGCGTCGACCACTACACGGCGACGACCGAGCCGGGCTCGCCCGCCCACTACTACGCAGACACGTCGCCCGCGATCGCCGCGGTGACCGGCGGCTACGTGATCGCGTACCACACGACCGCCGCGCCCGACGGCGGGCGGCTCGCGCGCTCGACGGGCGCGACCGTGGCCGCCGAGGTGATGGACCTCGAGAGCGAGCTCTTGGTGGGGGAGCACGCGTCGCTCGTGAGCACCGGTCGTGGCCTGTGGGCCACGTACCAGAACCAAACCGCGACGACGACGGCGACGTCGTTCGTCGCGTTTCTGATGGCGGGGAGTTGAGGAGATGAGAGCAATGGAGAATCGAGTGTCGATGTCGACGTGCCGATCCGGCGTGCATTCACCGGGCGTGTGGACGCTCGTCCTCGTGTGTGCGCTCGCGCCCGCATGCGAGAACGCTCAGCCGTACGTGCAGGATAGTTCGGTCGGCATCGACTCTGCCATGCCAGCGGACGCCCGGGTCGAGTCCGATGGTGGGGGAGAGCCGGCTGATGCGTGGGCGGTAGATGCGCCGGACGGCAACTGCGGACCCTGCGATGATGGGGTGCCGTGCACGGACGACTATTGTGACTCGCTTCACACGTGCGTTCATCGCCTGAACGATGCCTCGTGCGGTTCGACGATGTACTGCGACCGGGTGGCCGGATGCGTGGGCGCCGGCGCGTGTTCGGTGTGGACCGATTGCGACTATCCGGACCGCGCATGCGTGACGACCACCTGTGATGGCAGTGTCTGCCACTACACCATTCGCGACGTGGACGGGGACGGCTATGCATCGATGGAGTGCTCGGGGTTCGATTGCGACGATTCCGATGCCTCCATCAACCCGGCGGGAACCGAAACATGCAACGCTCGTGACGACGACTGCGACGGTACCTACGACGAGGACATGCCGACGCTGCTCTGTCCCACGCATTGGGGCAGTCCGGCGGTAGGCTATACATGCATCGCCGGCCAATGCGGGTGCGCTCACGACGAGTGCCTCGGGCCGGGGCGCTACGAATGCGTAGACCTCCGCACTACCCCGGAGCACTGCGGATCCTGCGAGAATGTTTGCGCGTCTGGGCGCGCGTGTGTGGGCGGTCAATGCGTGGCGATGTGAGCAGCTCGCGGCGCACCTCTGTGGTCGAGCTCGGCGTTAGGCTTGCGCTGGCCCTCGGCGCCGCACTCATCGCGTCCCTCTCTGCGCGTGTCTATGCCTATCGAACTCTCGCAGACGATCCCCAAGTGCAGCAGCCCGCGTCCCAGAGCGGGGGCGCGCTTCGGTGGAACGTTGCGGCAGCCGGGCTCACTCCCGTGGAGTTGGGCGATGTGTTGGCTGCGTCAGGCGCCGCCATTGCCGTGTGGACGGCGCCCGAATGCACTTCGCTGCGGTCGACGCGAGAGGAGGGGGTGACCCCCGAGCATGCCGTCCACGGCGACGGAATATCGACCGTCGAAGTGGTTCGAACCGGCTGGGGGAGCCGCGGGCTCGAGGTTGGGCGCGGCGCGACGACAGACCTTCAGGTCGTCGTCGGTGACGAGGGTGTCGCGTGGATACGAGAGGCCGATATCTATCTCGATTACGAGCACTACATGTGGTCATCTTCGGGCAACGCGGCGTCGCTCGACGTCCAGGCCGTTCTGACTCACGAATTTGGTCACGCCCTGGGGCTACTTCATCCGTGCGGCGATGCGGGTGCGCCCCCTTGTTCGTTTGCTGCCGGCGAGAGTGCCATGTTTCCGGAGTACAGGCGCGATCGGGGTCGGGCGCTCTCGGACGACGATGTTGCCGCAGTTTGCGCGCTCTATCCGACCATGCTGTGCGTCCCGGTTTGTCAGGCCGGAGAGTCATGCGTGGACGGCCAATGCGTCGCCTCATGCGATGGCGCTACGGCATGTGGCACCTGCGGCGCGGGAGGCTGTGTCGGGAATTCGTGCGAAGCGGATGCGGAATGCGGCGGCGCACAATGCGCGCAGTATGGCCCGTCGGAGGCTGTGTGCGTGGCAGCGGGGTCATTTGGGACTGCTTGCAATTCCGCGAACGACTGCGCGAGCCGGCTTTGCTTCGCCTCCTCAGGGGGCAGTTCGTTCTGTACCCGAGGATGCCAGGCTGCAACTGAGTGTTCAGCGTATGGGCTCGACTGCAGGGCCGTGGGCGGCGTCCGCGTGTGTGCGACGCCCTTGGTCGCAGCGCAGGGCTGTGCGGTGCGTGCCGGTCGCCCGCGTTCTCGAGCTTGGCTGATCGGGTGTGTCATGTTCTGCGTCGCCCTCCTGGGTCGCCGCCTTGGATACAGGAGCTAGAGATGAGGAATCATATTCGCTGGGCGCTCGGTTTGCTTGCTGTCTTCGTGGCGACGGCCTGCGGTAGGGCGTCGGACGAGGGGGCGCTCTTGGGCGGTGAAGACACCGATGCGGTGTTTGCCGAGATTGATCGGAGGTTGAACCTCACGATTGTTCCGCTCTCGTCGGGCGGTGAGACTCTCGAAGCTGTGAGCGTGGGCTCCGGGCTGTCTGGTGAATACAATGTCGGGCAGCTTCTCGGGAACGAGTGCCGTCTGACCGTTCTCGAGTCAGGTGTGTGTGTCGAGTCCTCGGTGGCGACGCAGAACCACCTCTGCCGCGCGGACCTCTTGATGCGGCTTGTTCTGTCCCCCGTGGCAACGAGATTGCCGTTGCCGTCGAGCTGGGTCTCGCTCGTCGCCGGCGCGAGCGAGGTTCTCGTTCCGCCTCAGGACGCGGAGACTCGTTACGCGCTGAGTCGTCTCGCTTTCGACGAGGCGCGTATGGCGGTTCAGGAGTCCGGAGAGGCCCTGGCTGGAGTGGTCGGGGGTGGAGGCGCAGACTGCTGGAACTACGGAAATGCCGGGGTTAGTCCGCTGGCGAGCAGGGATCATCCCGGGATCTCAGGCGTCTTCACGTTTGGTGAGTACTTCGCCGTCTCTTACGTCGAGGGGATGCATCTCGAGGACGAGGCGAATGAAGAGATGCGACGAGCAGTGACGGCAGTTGCCGATTCGTACTTCGCAAGACTTCCGTCGCGGCGTCTAGCGTTGAGGGCGCGCTTCTCGCACCCCACGTTGGGACTGTTCAATCACGCGAGCGCGGTCGCTGGCGGCAGGCCGTCCGATTCCAGCTCGAACAATGCGTTTGGTGATGGCAGCGAGACGCCGGACGACGCTGGCGCCGGGTATTGTCCGAGCGAGCCGCTTGCGGGGGGCGCTCTCCGCGCAATGCAGTACCTCCGCCAAGCCGCTCCGCCGACCTTGGCCGTGCTCCTCTATCCCCAGGCGTTCGGAGGCGAGGCGGGCGCGCCAGGCGGCCTGCCCGCCGTGCTACTGGATCAACTGCTCGTCACCGGCTGGAACACGACCATCTTTGGCGGCGGAGTGCAGGGTGCCGCTCTGACGGAATGCCACGGGCACGATTCGGTAGCCTGTCGCCTGTCCTATCTCATGCATCAGCCGGAGCTGCGAGATGTCTCCAGCGGCGCTGAGCTCGCGAGTGCGTTGGGGTTGACCGTCGACGACTTTCGAGCGGCGAGACAGCGCCTTGCAGACGAGTTCTTTGCATTCTATCGCTCCTTTGGCCGCGAAGCGCCGTCGTACGAGATTTCTTCCGGGATCCGCTCGTCCGACTACTTCCGCCGATACTCGGCAACGGGAACGCCGCCAGAGGTGCTCCCGCCCTCGTACTACGCGGCTCTGGCCGCCTACGTCGAGACGCCGGGCGCCGTCACCGTCAACGGCGCCGGTGACCCGGTTGTGCCGATTCCGTCGTACGGCGGCTACTCGGACCAAGTCGTCGGGTCCGGAAACCAGCTCGACTCCATGGATGGGGCGTTGTCCGGGCTGCGCTGGATTGTCTCGCGCCCTCACATGAGCGACGACGCGCTCGAGCCCACGCGGTCGATCTTGGAAACGGAGCTCGGGACGCGGGCGCCAACCGAGCTCGGCCGTCTCGGAGCATGCTGGTACGCCCCAAACCCGGTCAGCTATCTCGAATCGTCCGTGCGCGTCACGGTGTCCGGCCCGGAAGCGCTCTCGAGTGCCGGGCTCACGGTGGTCGCGGGAGGCGCCGGGCTCGAGTGTGCGGTGCGCGGCACCTACGATGGCACGCCGTGTACGCAAGCCGATCTCGACTCGCTGACGGCCAGCGCATCGTGGAGCCCCCGGATGACCCCGGAGCCAGGATTCGCACATACGTTCGACGCAATGGTATCGGGCGATTCGCTCTCGCCGCCGGGGGACGGAATCCCTACCACGCAGCCTAGTTCTTTCAACTCGGAAACGGTCCTCTTCTTCGTCGTGAGACTGCGCCCGGGGGCTGCCCCGGCGCCCGGCGCGGGTGTGGATGACATGCTGATCTCCCTTCATGCGGCCAGGCACACGATCTCGGCCTGCTTCGAGGCCGCGTAGTGCTCCCAGGCGGGCCGCCATCGCTCGGAGGTGACGAGCCCGCGACGCGTGACGAGCCCGCGGAGGCCGGGCTTGTCCCAGCGTGCTCCGCTGAGGTTCGTGCGCTGGCCCATGACCTTCGCGGCGGACTCGGTCGCGCCGCTGCCGATCGCGCGGTTCGCCGACCAGTGACCCGCATATCGCATCTTTGCTCGCCGCTTGCCGATGTAGCGAGTCGCGTCGGCGAGTGCTTCGTGCCTCTCGGGCTCCTCGGCCGCGTCGATGAGCGAGAGACGGCGCTTGAGGCTGCGCAGGATCCGATCGACCGCGCCGTGGTCGCGAAGAAGCTCGTCGCGGTACCACTCGCCCATCTTGTGCGGGTCGCCGTCGGGCTCGCACTGGCGGATGACGTCGCGGAGGTAGTCGAGCGCGTGGTTGAGATCGACGATCTCGTGGCGTGCGCACGCTCGTGTGATGTCGCTGGCTGCGAGCGCCTCGGGCAGCGCGTCGAGCTCGGACGCGCCGTCCTGCACGATGGTGATGTCCATCGGCCCGCGGAGCTCGACGACGCGCTCGACGTCCTTCACGACGCGCGCTGCGAGCGCCGCGGGGTCCACGTTCGCGTCGTCGCCGTATCGGATCGTGCGGAGCGTCTTTCCGTGCGCGTCGATCAGCGAGAGGCTCGCGACGTAGGCCATCCGGTAGTTCACGTCGAAGGGCACGGGCACGGCGCGCACGTACGGCGCGTGGCGCTTGCGTCGCGGCGTCGAGGGCGGCTGATCGGCAGGGCGCTCTTCCCACATCGGGATCGCCTTGCGGTCGAGCCCGCAGCTCATGCTCGCCACGGAGGCCGGCACGCTTTCGTCGCGGCGCGCGGCGTCTTCGAGCGCGAGCACCTGGTCGGCCATCTCCACGCCGAAGTCGTGGACGTGCGTCTCGATCGTCGCGCGCGACGCCGAGCCGATGCCGAGCTCGCCGAGGCAGCGATGCGCCTCGCGGCTCGTCATGAGCGCGGTCATCCAGCCCAGCCTCGCAGCGAGCCCGGGCGTCATCGACTCGCAGATCAGCCCGGCGCGCTTCGACAGCGGCTTGATCGTCGCGCCGTTGTGCACGCCGACCTCGCGGTAGAGCGGCTCCTCGATTCGGTAGGCGCCCCAGAGCCCGAAGCAGCGCACCGCGCTCTCTTGCGAGAGCGGGGCGTAGGTCACGCCATCGATCTCGATCAGCGCGGCGCGGGTCACGCGAGCTTCGAGACCGCGGCGCTCGACCGCGCTGCCCACCTGTCGCAGCGCCATCAGCACCACGTCCTGCAGCGACTCGAAGCTCTGCGTCTCGTCCGCGTCGACGAGCGCGAACAATCGATCAGCGAGCGCGTCGGCGACGTCGGGCGGCAGCGGGTTTTCGGACAGGACTCGGCGGTGCTTCTGGAGGGAGGTCGTCATGGGGCGCCACAACACCCGCGGGCGGCGCGGAATTCCCTGCCGCACGCGCGGCCTCGAGCGTGGCCGCGAACAGAGCGAGCAACTGCTCCTGCTCCGCCTCGAACGTCCCTTCCGGTGCCCGACCCAGCGGTCGAAGCCACTCGATCGACCCCACCGGGGGCAGCCCCGGTACGCGCTCCTTCTTCCAGGTCACCTACGCCATGTACCACGCCGACCTCGTCAGCTCAGGCCGCGATCCACACCCCCCGGCGCCTACACGGAGTTCGCTGGCTTGCAGTTGCGAGTCCGTAGTGATGAGCCGGGACACAGGTCGGAGCCATACCTTCCGCGGCCGGTGGGTGACTACCCGGCGGTGCAATACTGCGTCCACATATCGGCTCAACCGGAGGTCTTTCAGGCGATTCAATCCACGGTTGCTCCCGACCCCGATGATTGCGGCGACGCCCTCGTCGACTGCACGGGTCTGCCGTCGGACTTTCACATCCCCTTGGAGAACGAGCTGACCAGCGATGGAGATCAGGTGGAGTCGAGCTGGCGACACTACCTCTCGATCGCGCAGGCGGCTGCCGATGAGGCGGACCAGCTGGGCGAGGCACTGATTCAGCATGGCCTCGAGAGGGACATGAGGCAGGAGCAGGCGATCAGCGATCTGACTAGCATTTGCGGTGTCGCTCTGAATATCTCGGACATTCCAGAGCGAGACGGAGGGGCCTGCACTGCGGACGCCCAATGCTCTGCGGGATATCGCTGCCAAGGAGTCGGAGCACGTCGGTGCGTTCTGGACCCGGTACTCTACGCTACGACCCACGTTGCGGCGGCGAATCGCGATCGACTCGCGTCGTGTCTGGGCGCGTCCAACGTCTCGTATGCGGTGCTCGGTAACACGCAGGTCTGCGCCTGGGACTACGGAGACGCCTCGTCGGCCTGTCGGGGAGCCACGCCCGAGCAGCCCTGTCCGTACGAGCTCAGCGGCCCAACCTGCTCCGCGCCGTCGCTTCCCGCGGACGCGATGCGCCAGGTCAGGCTTCTCGATGGGATGGCCGCGGCCGGCGAGCCGACGGAGGCTCTCCTGTCGCTCTTCCACATGCCCGATGAGACGGAGGGCTCCGGTGCCACGGGGACCGACACTCAGGGCGCGCCACCGTGCGCGGCCCTGGCCGCGTGGCGCAACGCGACCAGCCCGCCCGGGCATCCGGAGTTCCTGACCAGTAGCCGGTTCTTCTCGCAGTCGACGCTGAGTCAGCTTGCTCAGACCATCAGTTGGTCGGCGGCGGTGGGGGACTTCAGCAGTGTGTCGATCAACGACACACGTGTGATCACGACGGGCAGTGCGGTCGGTAACGCGAGCGCGATGCCGCCCTCCGGTGGTCCGTGCGCGACGTCATCGAGTGGCGGATGGCCGGCGGATGATCGGTGCGGCCACCTGTTCGAGCTGGCCGGCGCAGCCGGAGGGCGCTGCCCGAGTGGTGCCCGCTCGCGGCCGGGCGATGCCCCCCAGCGGTCGCTCTTTTGCCACTGGCCCGATGCAACTGATTCGTCGGGGGCTCTAGGACATCGCGAGCAGCGCGCACAGATGAACGACATGCTGGCGCGCGCGGTGCTGGCCGCGCGGTTGATCGGAGGTGCACCACTCTCGCACGGTGCACTGGAGGTTCCTCACTACGGCCGAATCGGCAACCCGTCGGTCGAAGTCGTCGAGGCAGAGTGGAACCAACGCGATGCGTTCTTCGCTCCTCCGTCGGGGACCGGCTTCGTTCGTACGACCACCGCCGGTCAGATCATCACGCACGGCATTGGTGACTTCGGGGAGTACGGCGGGTCATTCATCTCGGACTACGGCGGTCGGGCCTATCGCATCGGCCCGACATTTGCGTACGGCGGCAGCGGGCCCGGGAGCTACCCCGACGGCGTCGAGTGGCGTCGCTGTCCGTATGACCGAGCGGCGTGCATCGAGGTCTTCGATGACGCTGCCGATGTCGATGACCCGACCGCGGAGCATGCGGATACTTGGGATCGCAACATGCCGCTGGTCATCCGGCGACTCTCAGGCTCGGTCGACGGTCCGAACCCGCTGCAGTTTGCAGACGCAATTTGGAGCGGTGGCGGGCGAACTGACCTGGGTGGTGCGTCGATCTACGCAGGACTCATGGACCGAGTGTTCGCATCTGCGCACAGCGCACCGTATGACCTTGCCGTTGACGCAACGGACGGCATGCTTGGGGACGACCCGCTGGCGCAGACCGTGACGGAGTACTGGCGTCGTCAACCGGCGTGTAACTTCGATGTTTCGCGCCTCGTCGGCGGTACCTGCAACGCCGCCGAGCTGGAGTACGAACAGCAGCATTGCGACCACAATAGCTCTCTCTCGTCGTGCGGTTACGTTGGGTGTCGGCCCCACGACGACGGTTCAGCAGCAGCCTATTATTGGTGCTCGCATCGTGCAGCCCAGCCCGGGCTGAACTACCTCGACAGTCTCGAGGCGAACCGGGCCTTCATCGCCCAGCAGGGTCTCACGAATACCGACATGCTCAACGGGCTGGAGCTTCTCTGCTACGCCGCGGAGACGCAGCAAGGGGGGGCTTCGCTCTGCACGGGGAACATGCCGCAGGTCGAGAGTATGGCGGACGCCTTCAGGGCCTCCTCGTACCTCGACTGTCAGGCTGCAGATCTCAGGCGTCATGCGAGCCGCGCCATGCTCACGGACCTGCCGACCCGCGTGGTGCAGGTGGTGCAGGCGTCCGGCACTACTGTGTACGGGGAGGACACGGGCGAGTTCGGCGCCGCGGTCGATCAGGTGCGGGCCGGGCTCGTGAACTTGACTACCGCGGAGGCCGGGATCGCTAGTGATCTTCACGCCATGTCTGGGGCTCTCACCCGGCTTCGTAGCGCGGTGCAGAACCAGAACCTAGAGCAGCAGATCAGTGCGCTCCAGCTCGAGTCGGCCGCGTTCGACCGGATCACTTCGTGCGCTGCCGGTCTGGCGGATGCAGCAGGCCAAGGCACCGGGGCTCCAGCGGCGTACGCTGGCGCGGCCATCCAGTGCGCAAACGCGGGGGTTCAGATCGTGCTCGCGGCCCAGTTGTCGCAGTTGCACGACATGCAGGCGCAGTTGGCGCTTCAAGATGCGTTCACGCGCTTCGACGACGAGTTCAACGCGGCCAACCAACACCTCGGGGAGCAGGCGGCGGCAATCTCCTCGGCGCTCGAGAACATCAGCGCGGGCATTGCCACCATCCGCAATCAGCAAATGGGTGCACGGCGCGCGTTGGCACGCGCGCTATTCCTCGATACGGATGAGACGGGCCAGGTGATGGCGGCAAGCAACGTCATGCGCGAGCGCTACGATACGGACCTCGTGCGATACACCGAGGCTCATCATCGAGCCGTCAGGCTCGCTGCGATTGCTCGAGTCGCACTCGAACAGCGGCTCGGCATGACTCTTCGGTCGATGACGGCGGAGCTAGTGACGGTGGAAGCGCCGGCTGATTGGGCAGACGACATCTGCCGCCTGCCGAGTATCGACTACGACTCAGTGTCGGGGCGATCTGGAACGGGATCGTCGATGGCTGCTGTGCCTCCGGACGACTATTCGGGCACCTACGTAGGCGACTACGTGAGACGGCTCGCTCAGGTATTCGAGTCGTACAACTTTGCTTATCCATTCCAAGACGGGACCGACCGAACGGTGGTATCTCTGAGAGATGAGCTGCTGGGGGTACGGGCGTCGTGTCCCGTGGCTGGCCCCAATCTCCTCTTCCAGACGAGTGATCTTCGCGCAGATCGCATTGGCGGCGAGCTCGTGTGGTTGCGCGAGAACTGCGAGGAGCGCACGGGTTGGGACCCGGACGGCGGAGTCTACGACGCCGGTGTGGGCTCGGTCATTCGGGCCACGCAACCGTCCTGCGTGTCGGTACAGGAGATTGATCCGGCGGTCGAAGGAACCGGAGATGTCCCGTTGCCACACGGATCGACTGATGCGGTCACCGGAGGGGGCGCGGGCGCGTTCCGCGTGTTCTTCGGCAATCACACTGGATCGACCGATGACCCCGTCGCTCCGCCGGGTGCGAGTTGTGAGTCGGGATGCAACGGCATCACGGCCGCCACTCGCTACGTTCAATGGATCGCGCTGCCCGACGGCGACTACACTCTTTCGTGGTATGCACGCCGAACGCCCGTTTCGGTGAGCAGTGGCGCCACCCGGGTCGATCCCGACAAGGCGGTTTCTCTCCTCACTCGCTCACCGTCGGGCGTGGTCGGTACCATCTCTGCGACGGTCACTGCGGCTACCCAGGTCACCGCGGGTGGTTGGACGCGCTATTGGGCCCATTTCACTCACTCTGATGCGAGTGAGGTTGGTGTCGCCCTCCGCGCGGGCGGAGGCGGAAGCGACGAGTACTCCGTCGCGGATGTGAGCGGCATCATGCTGACGGCGCGGCATGAAGGCGACACCGAGCCGGCGGTCTACTGGTCGACGAGCGAGGTTCTGACCCACGACGAGCCCGTCTGCGAGGACACCGCGGGGCGGGCGCTGCGGGATCAGGGGTTCGTGTATGGCTGCGAGACGGTCTGCCCGGCCGGGTATGGCACGAGCTGCGATCCCGGCCAGCGGGCGTCGAGGTGCTACTACGAAGCCTCGTTCGCATTGGGAGCCGATGCGCTCGAGAGATTGACCGGACGCGGCGGTGGTGGGTTCGCCGGCGGAAACTACAACTACCGAATCGAGACTCTGGGTCTAAATCTCGTAGGGACCGGAATTCGCGACTGCTCTCAGTCGAGCACGCCGTCTACCTGCTATGCGTCGGCCGGCGTCAGCTACTCGTTGCTGCATACCGGCCAGTTTCCCGTTCGAAACGCGCGGGGCGAAGACTACCTCGCGCCGCTCTTTCCAGGAAGAATCGAGAGCGCTCGGGCGCTTGCTGCCGAGCGGTACATCACGAACCCGGTATCCTCTGCTGACGAGATCCTTAGTGACCAATACGGTAGAGTGGAGTTTCGTGGACGCCCTCTCGGTGGTTTGTTCACGTTGCGAATCTGGGATGACGGGGGCCTCGTTTTCAGTAATGTCGAGGACGTCCAGTTTGTGATTGGTTACCGCTACTGGACGCGGCAGCAGTAGCCATGGGGCACCAGACGCGCTCGCGCGCCGCCACGTTCGCATCTCGCCTCCTCGCCGCCACGGTGGCCACGCTCCTCGCGTGGTCACCGGTGACGCCCTATCTCGCTTGGGCGCAGGACCACGAGCGGCCTTCGGTGCAGGCGCGGGAGCTCGCGGAGCCTGCGGTCGACGTGGCGGTGCGGGAGGAGCTCGCGGCGACCGCGGGTGCGGAGGGGGCGGCGCTCGAGGCGAACGTCGATCCGGAGGCGATCGAGGCCGAGGCGGCGGAGCGGTTCGAGGAGCATGCGGACGCGGAGGGCGGGCAGACGGACATCCCGCGGGACTCCACGCCGATCTCGCCGCCGGAGGCGGAGACGCCGAGCACGGTGTCGCCGCAGTCGATCTCGTTGCCGATTCTATGGGAGTTGAGGCATGAATCAGCGTGAACGACGTGTCTTGCTCGCCAATGCGGTTGGGTTGGCTGCGCCGCTCCTTTTCACGGCCGGCCTCGCCGCCGGCTGCTCCGGCGTAGCCCCGCCGGCAACCGGAGACGATGCCGGTGGCTCGGAGCTCGATGCGCTGGTGGGGCCCGACGTCGGTCGCGATGCTGCGCCCTCACCCGCGGACGCAGCATCGGGGGCCGACGCTTTCGATGGCGGCGCGGGCGACGACGGCGGAGCGGCCGACGCTGCGGTCGACGACGCGGCGGTCGACGACGCCGCGGTGGTTCCGAACGACGTCGGCGTGGACGCCGCCTGCGGCTGCGATGATGGCGTCTCGTGCACCATCGATCGCTGTACGCCGCTCGGGTGCCTGCACGAGGTCGACTACACTTCGTGTCCGAGCTCGCTCTACTGCGACCCGGCGCGTGGATGTGTGGGCGCGGCAGTCTGCTCGAGCGCGGCGAGCTGTGCGGTCGGCGACCCGTGTATCGTCGCTTCGTGTGACACGGCGACGGCCACGTGTCGCTACGCGGCGCTCGACGCCGATCGCGACGGTTCGCCGCCGCTCGTGTGTGGGGGCGGGGACTGCAACGACTCGTCGGCGGCGATCGGGCCGACGCGCATCGACGGCTGCAATGCGGTCGACGACGACTGCGACGGCAGGCTCGACGAAGCGGCTGCTTGTAGCGACGGATACCACTGCGTCGCGGGTGCGTGCGCGTGCCCCGGGCCCTGGACGCTCTGCTCGCAGTTCCCTCGGACTTGGTGTGCCGACCTCCAGAGCGATCTCAGCGACTGTGGTGTCTGCGGGAGGCGGTGCGCCACCGGGGCCACGTGCACGGCGGGTGTCTGCGAGTGTCCCGCGGCGACACCGACCGCCTGCTCCGGTCGGTGCGTCGATCTAGCGTCCGACGCCCACGCGTGCGGCGTGTGCGGGACGGACTGCGGAACGGGCGTGTGCAACGCGGGCGCTTGCGAGTGCCCGGCGCCGCTCACGCAGTGCTCGCTGGGCTCCCGTGACTCCACTTGCTTCGATCTCGAGAACGACCCTCTCAACTGCGGCGCTTGCGGTCACCGCTGTCTGACCAACGCAACCTGCGTGGCGGGGCGCTGCTCCATGGAGGCGGAGTGGATCGTCGGTCTCGGCACGGCCTCGTCCGCGAGCCGGCCTAACGAGCTCGACGTCGCGCCGAATGGCGACATCTACGTCGTGCCGATGAACGGGGGACGGGATCTTTCGCGGCCCGCCTCGGCGCCTCCGCTGTTCACCGGGGTCGGAGTCGTCCGGATCACGCCCGATGGAGTCGTCGCCTCCGGCGCCAACATCGGCAATTCAGTCTTGGCCGCCACGTCCGCAGGGTACGTGGTGGCGGATTGGTTCGTCGGCACCTATTCCGGCGTGGCGATGGCCGGGCTCGTTTGTCCGTTGGGTCTGCGCTGCATGGCTGTCGTGGGCCTCGATTCCACTCACCACGTGCTCTGGTCGCGGATGACCGTCGGGACCTACACCGCGCCGCCCTACGTCACCGACATGGAGCGCGTTGGCGATCTCGTCGTTGCCGTGGGGAGCTTCAGCGGCCCCATCGACCTCGGCGGCGGGGTGCTCGCCGACGACGGCACCACACCCGGGTTCGTGTGGACGTTCGATGCCCGCGACGGCTCGTACGTACGCGCATTCCGCGTTCCGGGATCCCCGGCGGTCGTTCACACGCGTGCGGATGAGAGCGTGCTCGTCAGCGCGAACTTCTCCGGTACGATCACGGTGGGAGGGGTCACCTTTGCCGCGCGCGGCGTGGGACCGTACTACGTCGCTCGCTTTTCTACGACCGGAGTCGCGACGAGCGTTCATCCGTTCGACGGTGGGTTCGGGTCGTTCGAGCCTCCGTGGCCCACGGCGGTCGATGGGGACGACGACGCAGTCTCTCGAGTCGACGGGCAGCTCATCCGTGTCTTCGATGGTAGCGACGCCCTGGTTGGCTCGTTCGCCGCCTCGACCGGTCTCGTACCGTGGTGGCTCGAAGATACTGGCGCCTCGCTCGTGAGCGTGGGCACGGGCGACGGCACGGCCATTGGCGGGGTGATGGTCCCAGCCACCTCCGCGTACATCCTGCGGCTCGGGCGTCACGATGCGTCGTTCGGCGGTGTGGCCTCGTTCACCATTCGCGGCCAGCGCGGGCGTGCCCGCGCCGTGGATGCGGATCACATCGTGGTCGCGGTACCCGCCCTCAACTTGAGTTTGGGCAGCGTGTCGATGAGCACGCGCTCGAGCGACTCGGCCACCTTCATCGCTCGGATTCGGATTCGGTGATGACCAGTCGCGCCGCCACGTTTGCATCTCGCTTTCTCGCTGCCACGGTGGCCACGCTGCTCGCGTGGTCACCGGTCACGCCCTATCTCGCTCGGGCGCAGGACCACGAGCGGCCTTCGGTGCAGGCTCGGGAGCTTGCCGAGCCTGCGGTCGACGTGGCGGTGCGGGAGGAGCTCGCGGCGACGGCCGGTGCGGAGGGGGCGGCGCTCGAGGCGAACGTCGATCCGGAGGCGATCGAGGCCGAGGCGGCGGAGCGGTTCGAGGAGCATGCGGACGCGGAGGGTGGGCAGACGGACATCCCGCGGGACTCCACGCCGATCTCGCTGCCGGGGGCGGAGACGCCGAGCGCGGTGTCGCCGCAGTCGATCTCGTTGCCGACGGCGGAGGGATCCATCCAGGGCATGGGGGAGTCGTTCTCGCCCGTGCTCTCGTCGGGCACGGCCACGTTCTCCGTGCCGATCGCGGTGGCGCCGGGGCGGGCGGGGGTGCAGCCCTCGCTCTCGCTCGCGTACTCCACTTCCGGCGGCAACGGGCCGGTCGGGTTCGGGTGGGGGCTCGGGGTGCCGTTCATCTCGCGGCAGACCGATCGCGGGCTTCCGCGCTACCTCGATCGGGCGGCGTGGCATCCCGAGGAGGACCGCTTCATCTACAACGGCGGGCAGGAGCTCGTCCCGGTCGACACGGCGGCGATGGGGCAGATCGACGACACCGCTGCCGGCTCGGGCGATGCCACGCAGGTGCCGAGCGACGTCGTGGGCTGGCAGCAGTACCGCGCGCGCGTCGAGGGCGGGTTCATGCGCTTCTTCCGCGCGCCGCCGGATGCGCGCGGGCAGGTGCCGCGCTGGATCGTGCAGAGCAAGGACGGGACGCGCTTCGACTTCGGGCTGCTGCCGACGGGCGACGGCGCGAGCGATGCCGTGGGCTTCTCGCCCAACGCGCTCGAGTCGGACCCCGAGAGCGGCACGCGGGTGTTTCGCTGGATGCTCACGCGCATGAGCGATGCCCACGGCTCGACGGTGTACTACCGGTACGACCGCGACCGCGGGCAGATCTACCTCGCCGACGTCTACTACGTGTCGCCGGCGAGCTGCGCGAGCGCCAGCCCGGATGCGGCGCGGCGCTGCGCTCAGCCCACCACCGGGTACGGCGCGCACGTGCACCTCGTGTACGAGTCACGCGACGACGCGTTCACGTCCTATCTGTCGGGATATCCGATCACGACGGGGCGGCGCCTGCACCGCGTGGAGGTGACTGCCTATCACGAGGGGACGGGCACGCGCACGCTCGTGCGGCGCTATCATCTCGCGTACGAGGACGGCTATCACTCCCTGCTCCACTCGGTGCAGGTGGAGGGGCGCCCGCAGCACATGGTCGAGGCGGTCGGCGTGCTCGTGGGCGACCCGACCGTCGCCGAGTCGTCGCTCGGCGAGACCGTCGTCGGTGCGCTGCTCCCGCCGATGACCTTCGGCTACTCGTCTCTTCCGGATACGAGCGGGGCCATCGCCGGCTTCGGCGGGCTCTCGGGCACCGTTCGCGCCGTGGCCTCGTCGCCGCCGCACTCGATCGACGACGCGCTCACCGACTTCTTCGACGTGAACAGCGACGGTCTGCCCGACCTCATCGTCACCGACCCAGCGCGCTATCGCACGGACGACGGGCGCCCCGCGGTGGGTGTGTTCTTCAACGGTTTCTCGGGTGCCGACGCGCGCCCCGGCACGCCGGGCAGCTTCTCGGGCGCGGTGCCGATGCCGATGCGCTCGGACCTCTCGGGCGTCCTCTCGCTCACGAACCTGAACATCGTGCCGATGGACATCGACGGCGACGGCCGCTCGGATCTGCTGCACATGCCGCGTGTGCGCAGCTACGGCTGGTTCGCCCCGACGCGCGAGAGCGACCCCGCGGGTGCCGCGCAGGTCTCGCCCGCCGATCAGGGCTGGCGCTGGACCTATGCCACCATCGATCTGCCCTCGACCGACCTCGACCCGCGCATCGACTTCGGGCGCGACTCGTCGCACTTCGAGATCCTCGACGTGAACCAGGACCACCTGGTGGACGTGATCCGCTCGACGGGCACGTCGATCCAGACGTGGCTCAACCTCGGGTGGATCCCGGAGCGCGACGCGCAGGGGCGCGGCGTCGGCGATGGGCGCTTCGGGACGGCGAGCTACAGCGGTGGGCACTGGTCGCTCTCGACGCAGCCCACCACGTCGTGCTTGCTCACGGCGGGCACGCCGCTCGACTTCGCCGATGGCGAGACGCGCCTGGCCGACATGAACGGCGACGGTCTCGTCGATCTGGTGCGCCTGCGGCAGGGCAGGGTGATCTGGTGGCCGAGCCGCGGCGTCGGCAGCTACGGCGTGGGCAACCACGACTGTCCGTCCGGCTTCGCGGACGGGCGCTACGTGGAGATGCAGCACGCGCCGACCGAGATCAACGCCGAGCTCGCGGGCGTGCAGCTCGCCGACGTGGACGGCGACGGCGCGACGGACCTCGTGCAGGTGCGCTTCGATGCGATCGACGTGTGGTTCAGCCGCGCGGGCACGGGCTTCACCGATCGCTTCATCGTGCGCGGCACGCCGCCCGCGCCCGACTACCTGCCGCGCGTGCGCCTGATGGACATCGACGGCTCGGGCACGCTCGACGCCGTGTATGCGAGCGCGGGCCACTACCAGTACGTGGACCTGCTCGAGCACACGCAGCCGCGCATGCTCACCACGGTCGACAACGGCCTCGGCGCGCTCACCACGATCGGCTACGACACGAGCGTCACCGACTATCTCGGCGATCTCCAGGCCGCGAGCACCACGTGCACGAGCGAGAGCGCGGGCTGCGATCGCTTCACGTGGTCGCGCATCGAGGGGGGCTACAGCCAGCGCTTGCAGCGCCGCGCGCCGGGCGAGCCGACGGCGAGCATGTTCCACGCGGCGGGCACGCCGGTGATCTCCACGGTGGTGCGCAGCATCCGCACGAGCGATCGCTTCGGCACGTACGTGGGGAGCGACCAGGTGAGCGAGACACGCTTCGGCTACCACGAGGGCTACTACGAGGGCATCGAGCAGGAGTTCCGCGGCTTCGGCGCGGCGGACTCGATCACCGTGGGCGACGCGTCGAGCCCGAGCGTGCTCACGCGCACGTGGTTCCATCAGGGAAGGCGCCCGCAGGACATCGCCGACGACCGATTGGCCTTCAATCCCGACGAGGCGCTGAAGGGCCGCGAGTACCTCACGGAGGTGCTCGACGAGCGAGGCGTCTATCTGTCCACGGCGCACGCGACGCTCACGAGCCGCACGCTCGCGACCGGCCTCGACGGCCGGCCCATCCAGTACGCGTTCGTGTCGCAGTCGGACGAGATCCGGTACGACACCACGGGCTACACGCCCGCGAGCTACACGGCGACGCTGCCCGAGGTCGTGCGCGAGAGCGTGAATGCGTCGGGCGCCGTGACGGCACGGACGACCGATCGCAGCCGCGACGTGCGCGTGCGCGGCGAGCGCGCCGTGAGGATCGAGACGACCTACGACGAGGTCGACAACCTCGGCCAGGTGCGCCGTCAGACGGCGCATGGGCGCGTGAACGTGCTGGGCACGATCCTACCGACCGACGACCCGCCGATCACGAGCGTGACCGTCCCCGTGCTCGTGAACGGCGCCGCGTGGATCTGGCGGACGCACCAGAGCTACGTGCTCGACGCGGACGGCACGACACCCCTACGCGACACGACGAACGAGTACTCGTCCTCGGGCGATCTGCTCTCGAGCAGCCAGGCCGTCACGTCCACGCGCACGTACGACTTCAGCAACCCCACCGAGGAAGACGCCCAAGGCGGTGCCGACGAGCTGACGCAGACGAACGAAGGCCTCACGGCCTCCACCGCCGTGGACTATTGGGGCCAGCCGGTGGCGAGCTGTGTGGGCAGCCTCGTCGCGGGTGGCGTCGTCGCGCCCGTGACCGCGGCGCCGGCCACGGCGCCGCCCACGGGGTGCCTGCGCTACTCGGTGGTCGCGCGCGATGCGCAGTTCCATCAGCTCGCGCTAGCGGAGTTCCCGTTCGTCGCGCGCGCGTCGCTCGGTTACCTCGACACGCACGGCGAGTGGGACCGCGGGCTCGGCGTGCTCGTCTCCGCCACCGACCCGAACGACCTCGAGACGCACGTCACCTACGACGGCCTCGGGCGCCTCACCGCGGTCACGCCCCCCGCCTCCACGGCCGCCGGCTGCGCCACGACCCCGACGCCGACGACGCGCATCCGCTACGAGCTCACCTCGTCTCCCGCGTCGCAGCCCGCCTCGCGCGTCGTCACCACGACCGAGCTCGACTGCGACGGCACGCTCGGCGAGGCCACCACCGAGGGAAACCCCGGCTCGCTCACCTCGATCGGCTACGTCGACGGCCTCGGCCGCGTCCGCGCCACGCTTGCGACGGGCGGCACCGACGCGGCCTGGGTCCGCTCGGGCCTCACGCGCCTGAACGCGAAGGGCGCCGCCATCGAGGCCTGGCAGAGCGACTACTACGGCGGCTCGGATACCGCTTACGCCTCCGTGCTCCAGACGCCGGGCGAGAGCTTCCCGCACACGCGCTCGATCTACGACGCCTTCGGCCGCGTCCGCGTCTCCTACGCCGAGGACGGCTCGCTCACGAGCACGAGCTACCACACGCTCTCGACCGACGTCTGCGACCCGCTCGACAACGACCCCAGCTCGATGCACTTCGGCACGTGCACCACCGCGCGCACGGACGGGCACGGGCGCCTCATCGATCAGATCTTGCGCAACCGCCAGCCCGGCGTGGGCGGCACGGAGTACCATCGCCTCTGGACCTGGTACCGGAACGACGGGGCGGTGACGGACCTCGTGCGCATGCAGACGGAAGACGGCTCGCAGACGCGCACGGCCACCCCGGCCGGTGCGACGGCGAAGGCGCTCGTGGACCACGGGCGAGCGCAGATCGTCCATCGCGCCTTCTTCTACGACTCGGTCGGGCGCCGCATCGGCTCGGACGATCCCGACACCGACGACCGCTCGAATCCCGCCGTCACCTCGCGCACGTGGCGCTACCTCTTCAACCGCGCGGGCGACCTCGCGGCCGTGCGCGACCCGCGCGGCTGCGGCCAGAACTTCTTCTACGATCTCGGCGGGCGCCTCGTCGGCGAGCAGTACGTCGCGTGCACCGAGTCGCAGAGCTCGCGGCGCGAGCTGCCGATCGAGGTCGTGTCCGATCCGATCGGCATGACGGCGATCACCGGCACGCGCATGGTCGACGTGCACTACTACTACGACGACTATCCGAGCTGGATCGTCGACTCGGAGGAGCACGAAGCGCTCGCCGTCGCGCTGCCGGCCTCGAATCTGGTCGGTCGCGCGACGGGCGTGGTGGATCGCGCGCAGCGCGCGGCGGTCGCGTACGACGACCGCGGGAACGCGGTGTGGACGGCGCGGCAAGTCGCGGTGATCAGCGCGCCGCTCGCGTCGGGCGGAGCGAGCACGCTCTCGGGGGCGTCGCTGCCGAGCTTCGACGAGCAGCTGCCCACCTCGAACGGCACCGTCGTCTACGACCAGCAGCACACGTACATCCGCACGGCGGTGTTCGACCACGCGGGCCGGCCCACGACGATGGCGCTCCCGCGCGACCCGAACTGGGACGGCACGACGGGCATCACGTCGGCGCCGCTCGTCACCGGCGCGCTCACGTACAACGCGCGCGGCCTGCCCGCGACGGCCTCGCTCGCCATCGGCGCCTCGGCCCCGATCCCGATCGTGCGCGCGATCCACTACCTGCGCGACGGCCTGGTCGACTCGATCGAGTACGGGCAGCTCGGCACCGACCATCACGCCGTCGTCACGAGCGGCACCGAGTACGACCAGCGTCGGCGGCCGATCCACATGACGGCGGCACGCCAGCCGACCGACATCACGGGCCTGGGCGCGGTCACGGCGATCGCCGACCAGCACCTCGTCTGGGACGCCGCCTCGAACCTCACCGCGATCATGGATGGCCGCGACCCGGCGGAGTGGCCGGAGATGTTCCGTCCGCAGTCGGTCGCCATCGAGCACGACTCGCTCTACCGCGTCGTCGGCGCGCTCTTCGACTACTCGCTGCCCGGCGATGCGCCCGGCTCGACGAGCCTCGGCGTCGACACCTCGAGCGACTGGCGCGACGACGCGCTCGCCTCGAACGCCGTCGACCCGATGCACCCCGAGCCGGCGCCGATGGCGACCGCGATGCCGGAGACGCGCGTCCAGTGGCTCGGCTGGGAGTGGGACTGGCTCGGGAACATGACCCAGTGGACCGACGACCAGCAGCAGTTCTACGAGCGGTCGATCGGCGAGATCACGAACGGGTTCGACGTGGACGAGCGCCCGAGCGCGCTCTCGCTCGCAGCGCACATCGACCCGGCGCATCCCGCGCAGAGCGGGTGGGCCGAGGTCGGCTACGGCGTCGGCGGCAACGTCACCGCGCTTACCGTCTACGGCCACTGCGGGAACGCGCCGAGCCACACGTGCACGGACCCTGGCCCGCACGCGGGCACCTCGCGCCTCACGGCGCTTCACGCGGGCTGCACGTGCGAGCTGACGCAGCGCTACGAGTACCGCTGGGACGAGCTGAACCGCATCGCCGAGGCCCGCCGCTTCGATCGCGGCGCAGTGGGCAACTGGACCTTCGAGGCACGGCAGCGATACCGCTACGACGGCGCGAACGTCCGCGTCGTGAAGCAAGCGTTCGACACGAGCGGGGGGCTGGACGCGACCGATAGCCGCGTGGCGCTCTACGTGTACCCCGGCGACTTCGAGCGCCGCGGGCTCGAGCGCGCGGTGGACACCTACGTGCCGGCCGACACGGCGCCCGGGACCGAGACGCAGTACCTGGTCGCGGGGGCGCGCATCGTGTGGGACCAGGGGCTACCGCCCGCGGCGGGGACCGCGCTGGATCAGCCGCACCGGATCACGATTCCGGTGAGCGACTTGCTGCACACGACGAGCGCGAGCGTCGATCTGTGGAGCGGCGAGCTGCTCGAGGTGAGCACGTATTACCCCAACGGGGCGCGGGAGACGTTGTGGGCCGAGGGCGGTGGCGGGGCGGTGCCGCTCGAGCCCATGGGGTTCACCGGGAAGGAGGCCGACGAGGACGTCGGGCTGGTGTACTTCGGGGAGAGGTATTTGATTGCCCGGTTGGGGAGGTGGGCGAGCCCGGACCCGTTGGAGTTGCACGGTGCGGCGGGGACGAGGAGGCTAAACTCGTATCACTATGTCTCTGGAAGCCCATTGCAGTCGCGAGACATGCTGGGACTCTGCGGAGGCCCCGACGATCCCCCATGTCCGCAGCAGATTGCCTCCGCAATGACTGGAACAGTTCCGTCTGCGCAGCCTGACATGGCCACCGTCGTTGGTGACGTTCGGGCCGGCATCGATCGCGCGGCCTCGTGGTGGCGGAGCGTCCGTCAGGCGGTAACTGACTTCGTATTCGATCGCGCGGCATATGATCGGTCGGTAGCTGCCGCCGGTCCTCGCGTGTCCCATCCCGTGCTCGATGCAACCGATGAACTAGTCGCTGCGACACCGACCGTGTCCTCGATGATGATGCTTGAAGCCGCTGGTGCACTGCCCGGGGCCGGAGGGGTGCGCGCCGCGATCCCTAGAACCCCATCCGCACTCGGTCACGCTCGCTATGTAGCCTCCGTCCTGCCAGTGGTCCGGGCGCTCCCGCGCGCAATACGACGTGGGATGGCAAGGCGCGCATTGGAGGTGATCGAGCACGCTGATGGCAGTGTTTCCGTCGGGCTCTCGGGTGGCTCCCCGATGACCGCTGAACAGATCGCCGCAATTGAGGAAGCCCTCAACGCAAGTGGCGGGAGGTATCGAGTGTCAGATTCAACCGCAACCGCTCGTGCCCCTGCCAGCGAGCCGGGCGCCCCTCCGGCCGGGGCGTGCTCCGAATGGTGGTGCGCGGCCCAGGCCGGCGAGTCTGCGTCACCGCCTGTGGGGCGCGCGACAATCTGGCGAGGACGCACGCCGAATCCTCACCCGCTCGCCGGAGGAGCGCCGGACGAAATGCTTGAGTGCGCCACATGCGGCGCCAACGGCGACTTGCTCGGCGAGGTCGCACACAGCGGGTCTGGTGGCGCGCCTGATCAGGCTGGAGCTGCCGGAGGCGCCTCCGGAGTTGGAGTTGGGGGTTCTGCCGCGATTCGTGTCGAGGAGCGCGATCGAAGTGAACAGCGCTGAACTAGTCACCGACAGTTTGCTCTGTGCCGACGTTCGGACCGTCATGTCGTACGCCGAAAGTCTGAAATCTGGTTGCTCGGCGAGGGCGCGCGGGGCTAGTGACGCAGATATCGCGCAGCTGTTCTCTCTTGCTGGGTCTGAGAATCGCGAATATCGCGAGTACGCTTTGGTCGCTGGAGACGGCTGGCCGGACGTGTCGTTTGCCCCATACTTAGACACGGTATCTAAGCTTCGTTTGTGGTACGCTTCAACAAAGGTAGAAGATCGCCAGCTGGAGCTGTTTAAGGATTGTTTCTTGGTTGCTGCTGAAGGTGATGCGGCGGATCAGTATCTGCTTGTAAATGGCGGCGGTGTTGTCTCTAGGTGGTATGACTCTGAGCGGCGAACGCCCGTCAGCTCCTCTGTCGCGAGTCTTATGGCGACCCAGGTGCATGCGCAGCTGCGCCTCGGTCGAATGCGGCGTCTTGCGAGGTTTACTGTGCGTGTAACGCTTGAGGAGATCGTTCGGCGGGCGGGGGAGCTTGGTTGCGTGATGCGGGGTTTCTCTGTTCACGAGCATCGCTACTTCAGTGGCCCTCGCGTGGAGGTGTTCGTTTCGCCGTGCGACGGCGTGTTTGAGTGCGTGGTGTTTTCAGAGTTTGGTTTTGAGCGTGCTAGGCTTGTTTCGGTCCTGCGTGACGGCCGTGCCGGGGAATAGGTGCCGGTCGGGGAACAGGTGCGGCGGGGAACAGGTGCCGGGGAACAGGTGCCAGAGCATGCGAGGAAAGGGACGCTCCCGGAGCGACGCAACGCTGCGCCACATCCACCGAGTCAGCCCATGATCGACGGTGACGGCGTCGCGAACTGGTCGAGCGTCGCCCTCGAGCGTCTCGAACGCTCCTCTCGACCCGTCTTCGAGCGCGTCGTTCTGTCGCGAACCAAGACGCGAGACGGAGCTATCCCTCCGCTCGCTCCGCGGTTCGCTCGCGTCGCTCGGCTCTCGCGTCGTTCGTCAGCAGGCGGGCGCTTCGACGGGTGGCTTGAGCAGCCTGGGCGGGAACGAGCCTGCCGGGAACATCACGTCGAGCACTCCGCTCCGGAACGCCTCGCTCGCGGCCTTGTACGCCTGGACGAACGACGCGCGCAGCCTCGCGAATGCGCTCCGCGCCTTCTTCGTCGCCGCGAAGCACAGCGGCGCGGGCCTGAAGTCCGGCTTCTTCGGCCGCTCCCAGGGGTCGATCTGGAGGCAGCGCTCCGCCTTCGGACGCGGCAGCCCCTTCGCGATCCGCTCCTCGCGCACGACCTTCTCCCGCGCCCGCAGCTCGTTGCGGATCCACGCCTTCTGCACCGACAGCTCGGTGGCATCGAGGCCCCGCCACTGCTGCGGCAGTGCGATCGGGAGCTCGATCGAGCCGCACGCGCCGCGCATGCCGGTGTTCGCCTCGAGGCTCGACAGGCCCGGGTACTCCTGCACGGTCGCCGCGATCCCGGCGCGAACAGGGTTCATGAGCACGTAGAGGATCCGCTCCGTGAGCGACTGCTCGTCGAGGATGGGCTGGGCACTGTAGCGCCGGCTCCAGAACGGCCCGCGCCGCCCGTAACGCTCGTTCATCTCCCGCGCGACCGTGGCCTTGAGGGTCTGCATGAAGACCGCGATCGACCGCGGGTCCTCGGTGCGCTCGACCGTCAGGTGCCAGTGGTTGCTCATGATGACGAAGGCGAGCAGCGCGACACCGCTGCGGTCGCACGCGAGCTTCATCGCCGCGAGGATCACCTCGTGCACCTCCTTCCCCGCGCGGAGAAAGAACCGTTCGTCCACGCACCGGTCCGTGATGAACCAGTACTTCGACGTGAGGAAGTGCCGATGGTGCCGCATGCGGCCCGCGCATCAGCGGCCATACCGGTGCTCACCCTCCAGATCTCCGCGAGATCTGGCCCGTGACTGGCGGAGGTGGCGGCGGACGGACGGCGGCGCCCGTCGCTCGGATCGGGCGGCGGCCGAGATGGGGACGCGAGGACTGGTGCCAGAGCATGCGAGAAAAGGCGCGACCTTCTCCCGCGCGCGTAGCTCGTTGCGGATCCACGCCGCGGGGTGCCGAGGGAATAGCGATGGGTCGCAGCCTCGTCGAAGCTTGGCGCCCTGTTCTCCTCTCGATGAGGTGACGCGGCGGCGTCCGTCCGTCGGAGGCAGCGACGGCGCACTGGGGTTGCGTGCAAGGGACCGTCGAGCCGCGAAACGTGTGGTGCGTCCTGCTGTTCACCGCCGCCGCCCAGACGGGTGGCGCGCTGATCTTGTTGAATGCCGTCCTGACGATCGGCGGATTTGCGTCGACGGTGCGGAGTCTCGACGAGGCTGGGGACTTTCTCCCGTTGACGCTGGTCAGCCTGTTCGTGTCGCGCTCGTTCCCTCTTCTCGCGCTCGGGCTCGTGGCGATCGGGCACGCACTGCCTCTGATCGCCATGGGGCTTCGGCGCCGCCGGACGGCGCTCGAGGCGATCGCGACGCAGGCGCTGTGCACCGGGGTGGAGGTGGCGCTGGCGCTCTTCGGCTGGCTCGCCGTCCTGACGGACCTGCTCGCCCAGACTCATCGCGCGGGATGCTAGCTGGGGAACGATCCGGTGGTCGTGCCGCGTATCGGATGCGTGCGCCCGTGCGGGGAACAGGTGCCAGAGCATGCGAGGAAAGGGACGCACGCGGTAGCGACCGGAGCGGGGCCTCGGAGGAGCGTCCCGCGCTAACCTTCCGGTCGTGGCCAAGGGCGGGACGACCAAGGCGAAGAAGAAGAGCGCGACGCCGAGCGCGAGCGAGCGCGAGGGCGCGGTGGCCGGCCGACGCGCGTCGCCGACGCGGCACTACGCCGAGCTCCGCTTCAGCGACTCGCACATCAAGCCGCACGCGTGCCGGGTCTGCCGCGAGCCGGTGACCGGCGTCTTCGTCGCGGCGGTCCATCGCGGCGGTCGCGGGCAATGGCTGTGGGACGCTCACCACCCGGCCTGCGCGGCGCGCGTCGAGCCGCAGCTCGCGCGCGATCTCTTCGAGCACCCACGTCCGGCGGCGCTTGCACGCGCGGCCTCGAGCTTGAAAGACCTCGTCGAAGGCGTGGTCCTCGATCCGACGGCCCCGTGCTTCACGCTCCGCTCGCTGCACGACGTCGGACGCCTCTTCGGCCTCGCGCGCGGCGGCACCTGCGCGCTCTGCACTCGGGCGATCGAAGGCGTGGCGCTCACGGGGCCGCGCGTGGACATGGGACGGAGTGAAGACGTGCCTTTCCATCTCCCCTGCGTGCTCGCGAGCGGCGAGGTCGATCGCGACGAGATCCTCGAGCGCCTGAGCACGCTCGCCGCTGGGCAGCGCGAGCTCGCCGACGAGGCGCGCCGAGCGCTCGGCGTCGCGACGACCGACGCGGCGCCTCCCGTTTCGCTGCTCGGCGCCGACCGACGAAGCGCCCAGCGCGAGCAGCTCGGCTGGGAGCTCTACTTCGATCGCGCGCCGACGAGGGCGAGCGTCGAGGCGCGTGTCCCGGGCACGTGGTCGTGGGAGGAGCCCACGATCGCGCACGTTCGCCCCGCGGCGAGCGCCACGACGCTGGCGTTCCGCGATGCGGTGATCGCGAACGTCGACGCGCTCGCCGCCGAGGGCCTGTACGCCGCGAGCTTCTGCGAGGCGGGCGATCGCGCGCTCGTGCGCGCTCGGGCACGAGAGGCCGCGGGGCGCCCACCGTTTCCGTTCCCCTTCGTCGGTCGCGGCCGGCATCCGCGCGGCGCGGAGTGGTGGGTGCGCGTGCGCGTGCAGGACCGAGCGCCGGCGACGCTCGCGAGCCGCACGTTCGATCGCTGGTTCGAGGCGCTCCGCGTCGACGGCGCGTGGATGTCGTTCCGCGCGCGCTACCGGAACATCCCACGCGACGCGCCGTACCAGGCCGATCTGCGCGAGGGCCTCGACGAGGTCCTCTTCGCGCTTCACGCGCGCGCGCCGATCGCGCTCGTCGTGCTCGGAGACGGCGACGCGGAAGGCGAGGGCGACGCATGGCACGAGCACAGCGTCGCCCGCGTGGATCCTGCGGAGCTCGCAGAAGTGCCGGCGACCGGCTCGGCGCCGGCGCCGCTCTCGACGGCCGACGTCGAGCGCATCCGCCGCGAGGCGCGCGAGGCGCACGCCCATGCGGACGAGATGGGCGACCCGAAGGCCGCGTGGGAGGCGCTCGACGCGATCCTCGCCGAGATCCCCGCGAGCGAGACGGCGCTGCGGAAGGAAGTCGGCGCGCTGCGGGGCGACGTCATCGCCGCCGGGTCGGCGCCGCAGCGGCCTCGATCGTCCTCCAGGCGGCGATCATGATTGGCCCTCGGACGGCGAGCAGCTGCGTGGACAGAGCGCGCGGGCGCCGAGCGCGACCCGAAGCGACGCTCCGCGAGATCAGGGAGGTGCGATGACGAGCCCAGGGAAAGGCCATGCTTTCGACCCCGAGCTGTTTGCGGTCGGCGAGCGAGTGCGTGTGCGCGAGGCGTTCTCGTCGGGCGGCGACTCGTTCGTCATGAGCGAGTATCTCCAGTTCGTTGGCGCGTACTACAGCCGATATGACAGCTCGAGCGTGTACCGATTCAGGCGCGCGAACGGCGAGATGGTCGAGTGGTGGTTGCACGAGTTGTCGGATCCCTCGGTCGCTGACCGCTTGTTCGTGCGTGAGGGTGCGGAGAAGCGCGGCGGGTAGGCTCTACTAGAGTGCCGTCGAAGACGTGGGAGCGAGGGCGCGACTTTGCGGCTGTCGTCGAGAGCACGATGCGAACGGCAGGCTTTCATGCGAAGGGTTCACGGTGAGCTCAGGCGCTCGGACGGACGCCGCGCTTCGCTACTCCTCGCGGAGGCCGTGCTTGCGCATCATCCGGTAGAGCGTGCTGCGCGCCACGCCGAGGCGTTTGGCCGCGAGGCTCACGTTGCCGGCGACCTCGTTGAGCACGCGGCGCAATGCCGAGAGCTCGGCGCTCGCGAGCTCGGCGCCGCCGGCCGCAGCGCTCGGGCTCACCGTTTCACCGAGCCCGGGGGGCAGGTGCTCGGGGCCGATCTCGAGCGCGTCGCCCGCGAGCACGAGAGCGACCTCCAGCGTCGTCCGCAGCTCGCGCACGTTTCCCGGCCAGTCGTGGGCCGTCAGGATGCGCTCCACCTCGCGTGAGAGCGCGGGTGTCGGCGCCCGATCGAGCTGCTGGGCGAGCTGCGTCAAGAGGTGCCGCGCGAGCGGCAAGAGATCGGCCCGCGCGCGCAGCGGCGGCAGCTCCACGCGCGCGCCGCGCAGTCGGAAGTACAGGTCCTTGCGGAACGCGCCGCTCTCCACCAGCGCGTCGAGGTCGCGGCACGTCGCGCAGATCACGCGCACGTCGGCGCGCCGCGGCTGCGTCTCGCCCACGCGCTGGTAGGTGCCGTCCTCGAGCACGCGCAAGAGCGCGGCCTGCATCGCGGGCGGCATCTCGGCCACCTCGTCGAGGAAGAGCGTTCCGCCGTCCGCCGCCGCCAAGAGGCCCTCGCGGCCGCGCTTCTCGGCGCCCGTGAATGCCGCCGGGCCGTAACCGAAGAGCTCGCTCTCGAGCAACGACGCCGCGAGCGAGCCGCAGTTGATCGCTCGGAAGGGGCCCGCGGCGCGCGCGCTCGCCGCGTGGATCGCGTGCGCCATCCGCTCTTTGCCGCCGCCCGTCTCGGCCAAGAGCATCACGGGGATGTGGCTCGGCGCGATCCGGCGCGCCCACGCGATCGCCGATCGCATCGCGGGGTCCTCGGCGAACACGCTCGCGAAGGGATCGGCCGCCGAGGGCGCCGCCGCTCGCGGGCGGGCCGGAAGCGCGACGGCGCGTCCCTCCTCGAAGAAGACGAAGAGGGCGAGCGTGCGCCCGTCGGTCGACTCGATCGGCTCGACGCGCGCGAGCATCGGGCCGCTCGCCGTGCGCACCACCACGCCGGACGCGCTCGGCGCGCGTGACTCGGCGACCAGCGCCTCGAAGCTCGTGCCGAGCGAGCTGGCCACGTCTTTCCCGGCGGCATCGCGCAACGTCACGCGCGCCGCGGCGTTCATCCGCGCGATGCGCCCGGGCGCCTCCACGAAGATCGCCGGGCCGTTCATCCGGTCGAGCGAGCGCGCGAGGGCCCGCGTGACGGCGCGCCCCGCGCTCGCGTAGGCCCGCGCGCGCAGCGCCTGCTCGATCGAGCGCGCCGCGCCGAACACTGCCTCGGCCACGCCGTCGTCGGCCGCCAACGAACGGCTCGTCGCGTCGAGCACGCCGACCAGCGTTCCGTCCGCATCGGTGATCGGCGCCGCGTAGCAGACGAGGCCGTGGAACTTCCGCGCGAAGTGCGCGCTCCCGTGCACGTGCACCGCGCGCCGCTCGGCGATGGCCGTGCCGATCGCGTTCGTGCCACGCACGCCCTCGCTCCAGTCGGCGCCGGCGATCAAGCGCACCCGCCGCGCCTCGTCCTCGAACTCGCCGCCGCCCGCGACGCGCACGACGGTGCCCAGCGCATCGGCCACGAGCAGCACGAAGTTGCGCGCGCTCACCAGGCTCGCCGCGCGATCGAGCGCCGCCTCGCCGAGGGCCTGCACGATCTCGGTCGGCGCCGTGCGCTCGGCCAGCGTGCTGCCGCGCTCGAGATGCTCCTCGACGCCTGGGCCTTCGACGCTCGCACCGAGCGAGCGGGCGCGTGACCAGCGCTCGACGACGGCGCGCTCGGTCTCCACGCGCGAGCGCAAGCCCCGCAGCTGGAAGTCCATCCAGGTGCGCATGGGCATCTCGCGGAGCACGAGCGGTTCGCTCACCGGCACCTCGACGTCGTCTCGGACGTCCCTTCAGGATTAGGCGCGGCGGCCGGGGCCACAAGCACCTGCCCCGCAGTGTTTCGTTTCGCTCCACGGAGCGGAGCGTTCCGAGCCGTGCCGCAGCGCGTCGATCGCGAGAAACCAGCGAGATCTGCGTGGCATCCGGCCTGCTGAAGCGGCCCCAGGCACAGGAGGCTCGAGACACCATGCGCTACGCCGCTCCGAACACCACCGGATCCAAGGTCCACTACAAGGAGAAGTACGGGAACTTCATCGGCGGCGAGTTCGTCCCGCCCACGAGGGGGCAGTACTTCGAGAACGTGTCGCCCGTCACGGGCAAGCCGTTCTGCCAGATCCCGCGCTCGACGAAGGAGGACGTCGACAAGGCGCTCGACGCGGCGCACGCGGCGAAGGCCGGCTGGGCCAAGACCTCGCCCGCCGACCGCGCGGCCGTGCTGAACAAGATCGCCGACGCGATGCAGGCGAACCTCGAGATGCTCGCCGTCAGCGAGACCTGGGACAACGGCAAGCCCATCCGCGAGACGCTCGCAGCCGACCTGCCGCTCGCGATCGATCACTTCCGCTACTTCGCGGGCGTGCTGCGCGCCGAAGAGGGCTCGATGAGCGAGCTCGACGAGCACACGGTCGCCTACCACGTGAAGGAGCCGCTCGGCGTCGTCGGGCAGATCATCCCGTGGAACTTCCCGCTGCTCATGGCCGCCTGGAAGCTCGCGCCCGCGCTCGCCGCCGGCAACTGCGTGGTGCTCAAGCCCGCCGAGCAGACGCCCGCCACGATCCTGCTCTTCGCCGAGCTCGTCGCGAACATCCTGCCGAAGGGCGTGCTCAACGTCGTGAACGGCTTCGGCGTCGAGGCCGGTAAGCCCCTCGCCGAGTCGCCGCGCATCGCGAAGGTGGCCTTCACCGGTGAGACGACCACGGGCCGTCTCATCATGCAGTACGCGTCGGAGAACCTGATTCCCGTCACGCTCGAGCTCGGCGGCAAGTCGCCGAACGTGTTCTTCGCCGACGTGATGGAGAAGGACGACAGCTTCCGCCAGAAGGCGCTCGAGGGCTTCGCGATGTTCGCCCTCAACCAGGGCGAGGTCTGCACGTGCCCCTCGCGTGCGCTCATCGAGAAGCCGATCTACGGCGCGTTCCTCGACCACTGCGTGACGCGCACGCGCCAGACCGAGCCGGGTGACCCGCTCGACACGAGCACGCGCCTCGGCGCGCAGGCGTCGAACGATCAGCTCGAGAAGATCCTCAGCTACATCGACATCGGCAAGAAGGAGGGCGCGAAGGTCCTCACCGGCGGCGAGCGCGTGAAGCTCGGCGGCGATCTCGCGGGCGGCTACTACGTCGCGCCGACGGTGTTCGCCGGCCACAACAAGATGCGCATCTTCCAGGAGGAGATCTTCGGCCCGGTCGTCGCGGTCACCGAGTTCGACGGCTTCGACGACGCGATCTCGATCGCGAACGACACGCTCTACGGCCTCGGCGCCGGTGTGTGGACGCGCAACATCCACACGGCCTACCGCGCGGCGCGCGCGATCCAGGCGGGGCGCGTGTGGACCAACTGCTACCACCTCTATCCCGCGCACGCGGCGTTCGGCGGCTACAAGCAGTCCGGCATCGGCCGCGAGACGCACAAGATGATGCTCGCGCACTACCAGCAGACGAAGAACATCCTCGTCAGCTACGACGAGAAGCCGATGGGCTTCTTTTGAGCGCGCGGGAGTCGTCCCCGGCGCGGCCTCGTGACGCGACGGTCCGGTCGCTGCGATGACCGACGACGCACGCGATCGCGTGACGTGCACCGCGGAGGCGGCGGAGTGGATCCGTCGCCTCCGTGCCAAGCACGGCGAGCTGATGTTCCACCAGTCGGGGGGCTGCTGCGATGGCAGCTCGCCGATGTGCTACCCGAAGGGCAGTTTCCGGCTCGGGCAGCGCGACGTGCTGCTCGGCGTCGTCGAGGGCAGCGAGTGGTGGATCGGCGGCGACCAGTGGGAGCGCTGGCAGCACACGCGCCTCACGCTCGACGTGGTGCCGGGGCGCGGCGGTGGCTTCTCGCTCGAGGCGCCCGAGGGGGTGCGCTTCCTCGTGCGCTCCGACGTCTGCATGGGCTGAGGGCGCAGGGCGCTCGGGGCAGGGCGCCCGAGCGCCGCGATCAGCAGTCGCAGTCGTGGGAGACGTACTGCGTGTCCACGACGAGCACGAGCGCGCTGCCCACGCGGCGCGCGATGCCGTCGTCCAAGAGCCACTCGGGCACGCCGTCGGCATCGAGGTCGGCGGCGCCGCGCGGCACGAAGAGGTGCGGCAGCGCGGGCGCGGCCACTTCGCGGAGGGCATTCCCCTCGCCGACCTCGTAGACGTGTGCGTCCGAGCCCTGGAAGCCGCCGCAGCCCTGGTTGATCTGCGCGTACACGACGACGTAGGCGTGGCCCTCGCCCGTGGTGGGCCGCCAGAGGCGCACGGTGGGCGCGGCGCCGTCGAGCTCGTCCCAGCGTGGCGCGGTGATCTCGTAGTCCGCGAGCGAGCTCTGGATCGATCCCCACGATGCCGAGCCGCGGAACTGCGCGAGCGCGGCCGTCGTGAGGGCCGCGTCGGGCGCGCTCGCGGCGAAGAAGGGAACGGCCGGCAGCGACGTGAGGCGCGCGTAGAGCGGGGACGTGCACGCCTCGGCGCCTTCCAGCGGCGCCACGAGCAACATCGCCTCGCCCCAGGCCTCGCTCGCGATCTGCGCCGGCGTCGCGGGCGTGCCCGTGGTGCCGTCGTCCCGTTGGCCGTCCCAGCGCTGCTCGGTGCCGAAGTGCACGTCGACGCGGCTGATCACCGCGAGCTCGCCCAGGCGCGCCGCGCAGCTCGCGCCGGCCTCGTTGCCCGTGGCCACGGCCTGCCCTGCGAGCGCAGCGAGCGGCGCGGGAACGCTCGCGGCATGCACACGCGCGCGCGTCGTCACCACGACGCCGCGATCGACGAGCGTCGGCTCGCCCTCGTGCCACGTGGCGCCCTCGGGCACACGGGCGATCACCGCGAAGCGCGCGGCTCCCGCGCTCACGATCGGCAAGAGCGCGCCGGGCGCGACCTGCTGGTCGGCCGGGACGGCGCCGAGCGTCGAGCGCAGCATCTCTTCGCGCGCGATCCGCAGCGCGCTGCCTTCGCGCACCACGACGAGCTGCTTGGGGCCCTCGTCGTGATAGGTGCCCTCGGTGAACGACTGCGTGAATTCGACGCTGGCCGCGCCGCCCGCGATGGTCACGCGCACGTCGCTCGCGGTGACCTGCATGGGATGCGCGAACATGCCGCGTCGATCGCTCATCCATCCCTCGCGATCGAAGCGGCGCTCGCGCGGGCCCGAGCGGCGGATGCCGGTGAAGCGCGCGGCGTAGAGGCGGCTGTAGCCGTCGAAGTCTCCGGCGTTCTGCGCAGCCTCCCAGCTCGTGAGGAGCGCGCGTACGTCGGCCTCGGCGATCGTGGGCGCCGCGGCCGCGGCCGCCTGGCTCGTCGGGGGCGGTGCGGCCGCGCTCGTCGTCGGCGTGCCGCTGGCGGGGGCCGGGGCGGGCGCCGAGGAAGGCTCGGAGGAGGAGGAGCCACACGCCGTCGAGAGGAGGCCCAGCGCCAGGACGATCACTCGGGAGCTACGCATCGCCGTACTCTACGACGGCGTGCTCCGCTCCCTCGACATCGTTCGCTCGGTGGGCCTCGCGTTCGTGGAGGACGGCGGGCGGGCTGGAGGCCTCCGCTGGGCCGTGCCTCGCGGCGGGGCGCTCGATCCCGAGGCGCTCGCTGCAGCGAACGCGGTCGTCGGCAACGCGCCCGGCGCGGCGGCCCTCGAGCGCTACGGTGCGATCGAGCTGCGCGCCGGCGCCGACCTCGTGATCGCCGACGAGAGCGGAACGGTGACGGCGCTCGAGGCCGGCGCGAGCGCGCGCTTCGCCTGGGACGGCGAGCGCCGCGCCCGCTATCTCGCGATCGACGGAGGCATCGTCGTGCCCGCGTTCCTGGGCGGAGCCGGGACGATCGTCGGCCTCGGGCGCGGCGGCCACGAGGGGCGTGCGCTCCGCGCGGGCGACCGCCTCGTGTTGGGCGTGCCGAGCGACCGCGGGGAGCGACGCGCCCTCCCGCCGATGAGCTCCACCTTCCCGGTGGTGCCGGGCCCGGATCTCGATCGCCTCGGCGCCGACGCGCTCGACGTGCTCCTCGCGACGTCCTGGAAGCTCGACGTCCGGAGCGACCGCACCGGCACGCGCCTCGTCGGCCCTGCGCTGCCGCACGCGCCCGGTGCGCGCGCCGTCACGACGCCGATGGTCGAGGGCGCGATCGAGTGCCCGCCAGGCAGCGCCCCGATCGTGCTCGGCCCCGAGCATCCGACGACGGGCGGCTATCCAGTCGTGGCCGTGCTGCGCGCGGGCGCGCTGGCCGCGTTCCACCGCGTCCCACTGGGGCGCGAGGTGCGCTTCGTCGTCACTCGCGGCGACGGCCGCGACCACTGACGAAGTCGACGACGAAGCGCGCGAAGAACGAGTCCCCGCTGCGGCGCGCATCGTCGATCGCGAGATCCTGAGCGCTCATGCGCGATGGCTGCGCGAAGGTGCCCGGCGGCGCGGCCTCGATCGCCGCCAGCGCCTCGCCCTCGCCGGCGTCGAAGTAGAACCCGCCGCACTCTTCGCAGAGATCGATCTCGACGTTGCCGGTCGCGGTCTTCACCGAGAAGAGCGTCATCGCGCCGTGGCCCGCCGGGCAGCGGCGGCGGCTCGCGTGGAGGCGCCGCGCGCGGCCGTCCTCGAGCAAGAAGCGCATCTCGGCCTCGGGCCCGTAGGCCGCCGCGCCTTCTCCGATCTCGAGGAAGGTGCCCTTGCAGTCGGGACAGACGTCGATCTCGGCGAACGTGCGCTTCGTCGGCGTCATCGGCTTCTGGCACTCGGGGCAGGTCCGCATGCACGCGACGGTACCATTCCCCTCGCAGCCGGGTACAACCCAGGCCCATGCCGAGCGTGCCCGAGCCCCCGGAAGAAGAGGACGACGAGGAGCGCGAAGAAGAAGCGCCCAAGCCGAAGGGGCCGCTCTACATGACGCCCGCCGGCTGGCGCGTGCTCAAGGACGAGCTCGAGCACCTCGGCACCGTCGAGCGTCCGAAGGTCGTGCAGGGCGTCGCCGACGCGGCGGCCGAGGGCGATCGCAGCGAGAACGCCGAGTACATCTACGGCAAGCGGCGCCTGCGGCAGATCGACTCGCGGATGCGCTTCCTGCGCAAGATCGTCGAGAACGCGGTGCTCGTGGACCCCGCAATCGATCGCGGCGACCGCGTCTTCTTCGGCGCCACCGTGGTGCTCGAGGCCGAGGGCGAGCGCGTCACGTATCAGCTCGTCGGCCAGCACGAGACCGACGCGGAGAAGGGGCGCATCAGCTACTTGTCGCCGATCGGCGCCGCGCTCCTACGCAAGAACGTGGACGACGAGGTGGTGGTGGAGACGCCGCGCGGGCGCCGCCGCTTCGTCGTGGCCGAGGTGATCTACCGCTGACAGCGTCGATCACGTTGGTTGAGGGAACCGAAACCAACGTGATCGCGCGGCTCGGCGGGAGGGGCCCCACATCCGGCTTTGCCGGTGTGGGCGAGGGGCTGCGGGCAGCCCCTCGGGGGAAAGGAACAGCAAGAGAGCGACGCGATCAAGCGTCGCGACCGCCGCTGTGAGAGGGTGACAGGAAACCTGTCGCCCTCTCTCGCGGAGCGATACGAGGGGGAGGCTCCATCGGGATTCACTCCTGATGGAGGGGGCCGCGTATCGGCCCCGGGGACAGAGCCTCGGCCGCGCTCGCGGCCGGGTAGGGGAAGCTCGTCGTCGGCGCGCACACGACCGTCTCGTGGAAGCGCGCGACGTCGAGCTCGACGCGCCCGTCGGGGAGCTCGCGGATCGTGTCGGCGTAGCGGTGGCCGAAGAGGATCTCGTCGGCGAAGTACGACGTGCCCGCGTAGACGGTCTGCGAGGTGGTGCCGTCGAGACCCATGATCGAGACGACGAGCTCGGCCTCGTCGGCCTCGAGCGACGCGGGCGTCTGCCCGAAGAGCGGGCTGCGCTCGTCGATCGGGTGCATCATGATCGTGCCGCGCCGGAACGTGGGCGCGCTCTCGCGCGAGAGGCGGAGGTCGCGGCTGCGATAGAACGTCTGGCCTTCCTGCGTCTTCTCGGTGCGCGTGAGCACCATGCGCAGGCGCGCGTCGAGCACGTGGTCGCTGCGCTCGTTGCCGACGCGCACCATCAGCGTGGGGACGCCGTCGTAGAGGCAGATCACGGCGTTGCGCGCGAAGAACACGCGGGGGCGCGGCGTGGAGAACTTCGTGAACACGAGCCCCGTCGCGACCGCGGTGAGCAAGATGCCGGTGAGCACCTCGACCACCACGACGAGGTGCGCGCCCAGCGTCTCCGGGTACATCGCGCCGTAGCCGACGGTGCCGATCGTCTGCACGCTGAAGAAGAAGGCCTCGAGGATCGAGCCTTCCTGCATGCCGTGCACGCCGCCCACGGCGACGTAGCCGAGCGCGAACACGAAGTTCGCGAGGAAGAACGTCGCCACGATCACCGCGACCGTCGCCCACCACGGCTTGCGCAGGAGCGCGTGGTAGAGGTCGCGCGCCGGCTCCGAGCGGGCGTTCTTGATCACGAGCAAGGACGACTCGTCGTCGAACGCGCGCGGCCGGTTCTGCGGCGGAGGGCTCGTCGGCACGAGGACCGTTTCTACGCGTCCTCCGGCGCGCCGTCACCTCCCCAGGTCGCCGGCTCCGGCGCCGCCCACTGTTCGGCTCGCCCCGCTGCGTCCCCTTCCGTCCGAGGCTTCGCCGCTCCCGTCCGGGCACTCCGCGAGGCGAGCACTCGTGCGGATCACGCCGAGGGAGCGGTCGCTCGGCCGAGCGTGTGGCCGACCGCCGAGAGCGGCGGCGACGACGACCGCGCGGGCGGAGCGAGGCCGCTCGCTCGCGAGCGCAGCGAGTCGGAGCCGGGGTGAGGCGGATCCGGCTCCGCCGGTCCGCCGAGGGGCGCGCGTCACGGGCCCGAGCGTGTGGCCACCGCCGAGAGCGGCGGCGACGACGACCGCGCGGGGCGGAGCGAGGCCGATCGCTCGCGAGCGCAGCGAGTCGGAGCCGGGGTGAGGCGGATCCGGCTCCGCCGGTCCGCCGAGGGGCGCGCCCAGCGCCCCTACAATTGAGTGCCGTGGCTCCGCGTCACCAGGCGGCTGTAGATCAGGTCGAGGTAGTTGTTGATCGTCTCGAGGTTCGACGGCCCGATCGACGCCGACTTCAGGTGGTACTGGTAGAAGACCGCCGTGATGTCGGGGTGTGCGTCGTCGAGGGCGCGCGCCTCGACCGAGCCCTCGAGGCGCATGATCGCGGCGGAGCCCCATACCTTCTGCCAGCGCGCGCGCACGAGCGTTGGATCCTCCGCCGTGCCCGCCGCCACGCCGAGGCGCCAGCAGAGTCGGAAGTCGATGGTGACGCCGAGCTGCATCGCCTGCAGCTGGCTCTCGTAGACGCCGTCGCACTCGCTCGGCATGGGCGGCTGGATCACCGAGAAGGCGGTCGTGCTGCCGGCGTCGTGGGCCACCTCCGGGTCCTGGATCGCCTCCCACACGCTCGCCAAATCGGCGTGCACACACGCCGCGGCATGCACGCTGGTCGCCGTCGCGAAGTCCGGTCCCTGGACCTTCACCAGCATCTCGGGGCACGGATCGGTCGCCGTGGCGGGCGGGAGCGTCGCCAGGTTCGGCGTCTCGAACGGCGAGAGATCCGCCGCGAGCGAGCCGTCGGGATACCGGACGATGCCGGTGTCCTCGAAGGTCGTCCCCACGTTGTCGTAGCAGCCAGGGACGACGCCGAAGAGGACGGCGCTCGTGAGGGCGATGCGAGTGCGCTTCATGATCGGCTCCGCTGCTTCAGGTGAAGTCTTCGCGGAGGATCGTGTCGATGCAGCGCTCCGCGTTCGCGCTGATCGTCCAGTACGGGTTCGAGCACGGCGTGCACCCGGGGATGAGCGAGCCGTCGATCACGTAGAGGTTCGGTACGCCGTTCATCCGGCCGAAGCGATCGGTGGTCTCACCCATCACGCAGCCGCCGAGCGGGTGGAAGGTGATCGACACGTCGAGCCCGAGATCGCGCGTCGCGACCTCGCCGCCGTTCGCGGCGTTGAGCGTCGTCAGCAGGTATTGCGTCGCGTCCGCCGCGCTCTGATCGATCGCCGGCGTCCAGTGCGGCACGACCTTGCCGCGCGTCGCATCCCACGTGAGCGTGCCGCGGCTGTCGGGCACGCCCTGGCCGGTGGAGATCAGGATCTGGTTCGCGAACCCGAGCGGCGCGGGCCCGTTCTCCATCCCGATCTTCATGTCGTAGTCGAAGATCATCGCGCAGGCGGGACCGGCCTGCCTCTCGGGCAGATCCACGCCCACGTTCTTGCGCGCGACGATGTGCTGGCCGTTGTTGCCGAAGCCCTCGCCGACCGAGTCGGGCAGGCCCTCGATCGTCTGCTCGGACTTCGCGCGCAGGAGCAGCGAGTTCGTGTTCGCCGTGCCCGCGCACACGAAGAGGCGTCGCGCCTGGATCTGCCGGCTCTCGAGCACCGTGCCGTCGGTGTCGATCACGTCGACCTCGACGAGGAAGCCGTCGGGACGCTGCACGATGCGCTGCACCCAGTGGAGGTCACGCACCTCGGTGCGCGCAGGCAGCATCTGCATGTCCGGGCCGACGCCGCGCTCCGCGTATCCGAGATAGAACTTGTCGAGCGAGCCCTTCGCGCCGCTGTTCAGCCCGAAGATGTAGCTGCCGTTGATGAGTTGCTCGTCCTGCGGCGCGCGGCTCCAGTCGAACGCGCAGTAGAGGCGATCCGAGAGCTGACGGCCCGTTCCGCCCGTCGTGAAGCCCGCGTGGTTCGCCTGCTCGAGGAAGGTCTTCGTCGTGATCCAGCGCGGGTCGTTGAAGATCTCGTCGGGCATCTGCGTCGGCGTGCCCATCATCTGCCGCGCCTTCGGGTACCAAGTCGTGTCCATCTCGGCGAAGGTCACGCCCGTGGGGCCGAAGACCTCGTCGAAGAGATCCTGCGGCGGCTGCACCGTCATGCCGCTGTAGACGATCGAGCCGCCGCCGACGGCCGCTGCGCAGACGACGTCGATGCCGTCGCCCATCACGCGCTCCAGCACGCCCGTGTACGGCTCGAGGCGCCCCGGCGGCAGGCCGGGCAGCGGCTGCGTGCGCGAGAGCCACGAGGAACGGTTGTCCACCATGCCGACCGACATGTTCGAGAAGACGTCGTCGCCCGGCGTCGTCCAGCGCCGCCCGCGCTCGAGGATCACGCTCGAGTGGCCCGCCTCGGCGAGGCGGTACGCGGTGATCGCGCCGCCGAAGCCGGAGCCGATGATGAGGTTCTCGACTTGCTCGGGGCCGCCCGCGCTCGAGTTGCACCCGGTGGTCCCGAAGGCAGCCGCGGCGGCGCCGTAGGCCGAGAGGCGCACGAACGTGCGACGCGAAAGCGGAAGATACAGCTTCGTCATGGCTGCTCATCGTGCCGGCCGTTCTGCCTATCGTCAACGGATTCCCCTGTGATTCTCAACGTTTGCGTGTGCAATGAATGGCTGGGCAACGGTTGCCGATGCAAGCGTGGCGTGCGGCGCGCGGCCCCTTGGCGTCGCCCGCGGGCGCCGTAGAGTCCCCGGCATATGAGCGCCCCCGCGTTCCCTTCTCTCGTGATCACGAAGAGCTCGCTCGAGCCGCTCGGCGCCTTCGCCGAGGCGCAGGCCGCGTACCTCTCGCCCGACCCGCGCACCGTCTCGGAGCTCGAAGCGCTCGTGCGCGCGCGCCACGTCGGGATCGTCGCGCACTTCTACATGGACCCCGAGCTCCAGGGCGTGCTCTCGCGCCTCGACTGGCCCTTCGTCCACATCTCCGACTCGCTCTTGATGGCCGACAAGGCGGTGCAGATGGCGCAGGCGGGCGCGAAGGCGATCGTCGTCCTCGGCGTCGACTTCATGAGCGAGAACGCGCGCGCGATGCTCGACGCGGCGGGCTTCTCGCACGTGCCCGTCTACCGCGTGCGCACCGAGACGATCGGCTGCTCGCTCGCGGCCGCGGCCGACAGCCTCGCCTACTCGGCGTATCTGTCGCGCGCGGCCAAGCAGCCGCGCAGCATCCACGTCGTCTACATCAACACCTCGCTCGCCACGAAGGCGCGCGCGCACCACACGCTGCCCACGATCACCTGCACGTCGTCGAACGTGGTGCAGACGGTGCTCTCGGCGTTCGCGCAGATCCCGGACGGCCACGTCTGGTTCGGCCCCGACACCTACATGGGCCGCAACCTCGAGAAGCTCTTCCGGCAGCTCGCCGAGGGCAGCTCGGACGAGGCCGTGCGCCGCATCCATCCCGCGCACGATCGCGCGTCGATGCGCGCGCTGCTGCCGCGCTTCCACCACTTCGAGCAGGGGAGCTGTATCGTGCACGAGCTCTTCGGCGCCGACGTGGCGCAGCGCGTGCGCACCGAGCACGCGAGCGACTTCGTGACGGCGCACCTCGAGGTTCCGGGCGAGATGTTCGAGCTGGCGCTCGAGGCGCGCAACGCGGGCCGCGGCTGCGTCGGATCGACGAGCGACATCCTGACCTTCATCGAGGAGAAGGTGCGCCACGCCGGCGAGAAGGACGGCCCGAGCCACCTGCGCTTCGTGCTCGGCACCGAGAGCGGGATGATCACGTCCATCGTGCGCCGCGTGCAGGAGCAGCTCGCCGCGATCGGCCGAGACGACGTGCGCTGCGAGATCGTGTTCCCGGTGGCGAGCGAGGCCATCACGCCGGCGCCCGACTCGCCGCTCGCGCTCGTGCCGGGCGCCGCGGCGGGCGACGGCTGCTCGGTAGGCGGCGGCTGCGCGACCTGCCCCTACATGAAGATGAGCTCGCTGGACGCGCTCTTCGCCCTGCTGACGCGCATGGGCGACGAGAACGACGCTGCGCTCGCGGCGTTCCATCCCCGCGTGCTGCCCGACCGCATCGACGGGCGCACCCTCGCCGACCTCGGCGGCGTGCCCATCCTGCATATGCGCGCCTTCGGAAAAGAGAAGAAGCTGCCGAAGGAGCTCGTGGACGACATCCTCTCGCGCAACGCGGCGGCTTGATCGTGAGCAGGGCGCTCCCGCCCGGGACCTCCGGGGCGAGCACTCTTTGCGCATGAGCGCTTGTGCGCGATCGCCCGAGAGAGATAGCTTCCGTCCTGCCGCCCCATGTCGAGCCGCGAGCGCTTCATCCGCTGCAAGCACTGTGGGCTGCCCCACGAGGCCGGGCTCTCGCAGTGCCCGGTCACGGGCAAGGACATGGCGAGCGAGCGCCCCAAGCGCCCGCGCACGCCGAGCGAGGACACGGGGCAGTACCGCTGGGCCAAGAGCCTGCATCCGCACTCCCGCCCCGGCGACGACGACGGCGTGGGCGGCGAGGCCTCCTACGAGGGCGCGGTCATCGACGGCAAGTACGCGGTGCGCGGGCTGCTCGGGCGCGGCGGCATGGGCGCCGTGTATCGCGCGGAGAACACGCGCATCGGCAAGCCCGTGGCGATCAAGGTGCTCGTGCGCGGCCACGCGAAGGGCAGCGACGCCGAGCGGCGCTTCGTGCGCGAGGCGCGCATCGCGGGCTCGCTCGGGCACCCGAACATCGTCGAGATCTACGACCTCGGCACGCTCGAGAACGGCGTGCCCTTCCAGGTGATGGAGCTGCTCGAGGGCGAGACGCTGTCGGCGCGCATCAAGCACGAAGGCGCGATGGCGATCGACGAGACGCTCGACTTCGCCGAGCAGGTGCTCTCGGCGCTCGACGTCGCGCACGCGCGCGGGATCGTGCACCGTGATCTGAAGCCCGAGAACGTGTTCCTCGCGCAGCGAAACGGCGTGACGAGCGCGAAGCTGCTCGACTTCGGCATCAGCAAGACGCTCGGCGACGAGACGCTCTCGCTCACGCGCACGGGCGCCGTGGTCGGCACGCCGTATTACCTCGCGCCCGAGCAGGCGCGGGGCGAGCCGGTCGATGCGCGCTGCGACGTGTGGGCGATGGGCGTGCTGCTCTACGAGGCGCTCACGGGGCGCCTGCCGTACCGCGAGTCGAACTACAACAAGCTCCTCGTCGCGATCCTCACCACGCGGCCCGTGGCGCCGCGCGAGGTGCGACCGGCGCTGCCCGAGCCCCTCGAGCAGCTGATCCTCAGGGCCATGGCGCACGACCCCGCGGAGCGCTTCGCGACGGGCGGCGCGATGCTCGAAGCGCTGCGCGCGGCGCGGGGCCGCCGCGCGACGCAGAGCTTCCGCCCACCGCCGCTCGCGCAGCTGGACGAGGACGTGGAGATCGAGGCCGCGGTGTCGATCGAGATGCCCGAGGATCCCGAGGACGATCCCACGGAAGTCAGCGACATGTTCGCGCGCAGCCGCGGCGTCTCACGCGACGAGTGAGAGGGTGACAGGAAACCTGTCGCCCTCTCTCGCGGAGCGATACGAGGGGGAGGTTCCATCGGGATTCACTCCCGATGGAGGGGGCCGCGTATCGGCCCCCGAGGACTGAGGGCGGGGCGGCGCGCCGCACGCGCGAGGTGGCGCACGCGCGGTATCCTCCCGGCGTGACCGGGCTCGTCGAGGCGTCCACGTTCGAGCGCGTCGCTCCGGGGGAGCACCGCGGAACGATCGATGCGGGCTGGGCCCAAGGGCGCGGCGCGTACGGTGGGCTCGTCACGGCGATGCTCGTGCGTGCGCTCGAGGCCGAGGCGCCGCGCGGGCAGAGCGTCACGACGATCACGACGGCGTTCACGGCGCCAGCGACCGAGGGGCCGGCATCGATCCACGTGGAGAGCGTCCGCGCGGGGCGCAACGTGAGCACGTTCCGCGCGTCGCTCGTGCGGGAGGGCGCCACGCTCGCGACCGCGCTCGCCACGCTCGCCCGCCCGCGCGAGGGCGCGCTCGAGCACCACGCGCGCCCGATGCCCGACGTGCCGGGGCCGGCGGCCGTGGCCGATGGGCCGAGCGAGCACTACATCCCGCCCTTCGCGCGGCGCTTCTCGTTCCGGCAGACGCACGGCCCGCGCCCTTTCTCGGGTGGCGTCGAGGCGCGCGTCGCAGGCTGGTGCCGCCTCCACGAGGCAGGCGTGCCCTTCGATGCGGCGCTCGTCTCGGCGATCCTCGACGCCTGGCCGCCCGCGGCCGTGGCGCTCTCGCCGGCGTGGTGCCCCGTCGCCTCGGTGGAGCTCACCTACCACTTCTTCGTGCCGCTCCCGCCTCTCGCGGGCGACGCATGGGTCTTCTACGACGCCGCGGCCGGGCACGTCGCGGGCGGCCTCGCGGACGAGCACGCGACCCTCTGGACCGCCGAGGGCCGCCCGATCGCCACGTCCCGCCAGCTCATCGCGCTCTTTCCGCCCGAGCCGAAGTGAAGCTCCGGCGAGTGGATCGCCGGGGCAGGTCCATGCGAGAACAAGCGTGTGCTGAAGGATGGCGCGGGGTACCTGCTGCTCGTCGTCGCGCTCACCGTGCTGGTGCTCGGGGTGAACGCCGTGCGTGGGCACGACTACGTCGCCGCCGTCCTCATCCTGGGCACCGGCCTCGCCGTGCTGCGGGCGTCGGTCGCGCTCCTGCGGCCTTCGATCGGGGAATGACGCGCGCGCGGCGACAGCTCGTGGGCCTCGCGCTGGCGCTCGCGGCCTGCGGCGCGCCCGCGGCGCCGCCCGCCTCCGAGACGGGCGCTGCGCAGATCCACGTGCCGGAGGCGACGGGGCCCGTCGTCGCGACCGTCGACGGAGAGGCGATCCATCTCTCGGAGGTCGAAGAGGCCGCGCGGGTGGCCGGGATCTCGCCGCGCCTCGCGCTCGTGCGGCTCGAGCAGGAGCGCGTGCTCTCGCGGCGCGCGGCGCAGGCCGGCATCACGGCGTCCGAGGCGGATCGCGACGCGACGCGACGCGCGGCCGTCCAAGCGCTGCTCCGCGCGCGTGTGGAGGACGCGGTCACCGAGGCCTCCGTGCCTTCCGAAGAGATCGCGGCGCGCTACGAGGCGAGCCGCGCGAGCTGGGCGCGGCCCGAGCGTCGCGCCAGCGTGCATCTGCTCGCTGCGCCCCGCGACGCGCACGATGCGGCGGCGCGCGCGGCGGCGCAGGCCTTCGTCGCGGAGGCGCTCACCCGCCTCGCGGGCGCGACCGATCCGGCGTCGGCCGCGCAGGCGCTCGCGAGCACGGTGGGCTCGGAGCGGCCCTTCACCGCGCGCGTGGAGACCCTGCCCGCGACGAGCCGCCACGGGAGCCTGGAGGAGCCGTATCTCGCGGCGCTCTTCGAGCTCGATGCGCCCGGGCTCGTCCCGCACGCGGTGACGACGTCGTACGGCGTGCACGCCGTCGTGCTGACCTCGATCGAGCCGGCCTTCGAGATCTCGCTCGCCGAAGCGACGCCCATCCTGCGGCGCCAGCTCCTCGCCGAGCGGCGCCATGCGGCGCTCGATGCGCTCACCGACGCGCTGGCGCAGCGCACGCCCACGACCGTCGACGAGCGCGTCCTCGCGGTGGTCGCGAGCTCCGCGCTCGACCTCGGCTCTTCCGGCACGGGGGCGCCGTGAGCACGACGCCGACGCACGAAGAGGCTCGCCGCGACATCGACGAGAGCGCGTTCACGAGCGTGCTCCGCTCGCTGGTCCGCGTGGTCCCGGAGGCGCTGCTCGCGGTGTTCGTCGACGAGGAAGGCGAGTGCGTCGACTACTGCAGTGCACTGCCGCCGTTCGACGCCAAGATCGCCGGCGCGCAGCTGCACGTGATGGTCCACGAGATCAGCCAGACCATCGCGAAGCTGCGCGGCGGCAAGGTGTGGTTCGTCCACGTGCAGGCGAGCGAGCGCGAGCTGCTCGTGCGCCGCGTGAGCGACGAGTACCTGCTCGTGCTCGTCACGCGCCCGATGAAGGTCGAAGGGCCGTTGCGCTCGGCGATCGACGCGACCGTCGCCGCCCTGCGCGCCGAGGGCGAGATCTCGCGCCCGCGCTGGGAGCCGCACCGCCAGCCCCTGCTCGTGGACGTGCGCCAGGCGCGCGGCTGGGGCTACGCGCCCGAGGTGATCTACGACCGCGGCGTGCGCACCGAGATCCTCGCGGTGCTCGGGCGCTTCGGCGAAGGGGAAGGGCCGCAGCGGCGCGACGTGTTCCTCGTGCGCACCGAGCACGGCGAGGAGCTCACGCTGGCGCACCGGCTGGATGTGGGGACCTGGGAGCGGCGGTGAGCCGCCGGCCGGCCGGTGAGGGCGATCGGTGCCCGATCCCGGCCGTCCGGGGCGGACCGCGGCAGTCGGCCCTAGGCGGAGGCAGCGCCGACGGCTCGAAGGGCTCCCGGCTTGCCGGACCGCGCTCCCCCCGCTGTCGATCGCGAGACAATTGCCCGCGGCAGGACTAGCATCGGCCCCCGTGAGCCGACGCTGCCCGCAGTGCGGGACCGAGTACCCCGAGCCGACCGCGTTCTGCGGCAACGATGGCGCCATCGTCATCCAAGTGCCCCCCGAAGGGCAGATCGCCGACCCGCGCCTGGGCCAGAAGTTCGGCGAGTACATCGTCGCTGCCCACGTCGCCGACGGCGCGATGGGGCGAGTGTACGAAGGCCGCCACGCCGAGACGCGTCAGCGTGTGGCCATCAAGGTGCTCCATCCCGACGTCGCCAAGGACGGGGTCGCGGTCGAGCGCTTCAAGCGCGAGTTCGAGACCGCGCAGGGCATCGACTCGCCCTACGTCGTGCGCGTGATCGCGTTCGGCGACACGCCGGACAAGTCGTTCTTCCTCACGATGGAGTACCTCGAGGGTCTCGAGCTCGGTGCGCTGCTCCGCAAGGACGGGAGCATCCCGCCCGCGCGGGCGCTCCGCATCCTCGCGCAGGTCGCGCTCGGCCTCGACGACGCCCACTCGTTCGGCGTGATCCATCGCGACCTGAAGCCCGACAACATCTTCCTCGTCGCGAGCCCCGAGGGCGATCAGATCCGCATCCTCGACTTCGGCTCCGTGAAGCTCCAGATGGAGACCGGCCCGAAGCTCACGGCCTTCGGCACGACGCTCGGCTCGCCGTTCTACATGTCGCCCGAGCAAGCGATGGGGAAGTCCGACGTGGACAACCGCACGGACGGCCTCGCGCTCGCGGCGATCTTCTACGAGATGCTCAGCGGCAAGGTCGCCTTCGACGGCAAGGCGGTCGCCGAGATCCTGATGAAGATCGTGAACGAGATGCCGGCGCCCCTCTCGCAGGTGAAGCCCGGGCTGCCGCACGCGCTCGACGACTTCATCGAGAAGGGCGTCGCGAAGGACAAGAAGAAGCGCTTCGGGAGCACGCTCGAGCTCGCGGCGGGCGCGTTCTCGGCCTTCGGGCTCACGGCGGGCGCCGATCGCGCGTCGATCGAGGCGTGGGGCAGGAAGCCGGTCGCCGAGATCGAGAGCGCGCTCGCGACGGCCACGCCCGCCGCGCCGAAGGCCTACGGCGCGCCGATGAGCGCCCCGCCCGCCGCGGCGGCGCCCCCACCGAGCAGCATGGCGCCTTCGTACGCGCCTCCCGCGAGCAGCGGCTCGCGCTTGCCGCTCTTGCTCGGGATCGGCGGCGCCGTGCTCTTCTTCGGGATGGTCGCGCTCGTCGGGCTCGCCTACTTCTTCATGCGCTGAGGCTTCACGCGCTGAGCCCTCACGCGCCGGCCTCGCGCGTCAGCTCGCGGAGCACCACGGTGGCGTAGGCGCCCGCCGGGAGCACGAACGAGAGCACGAGCCCGTGCTCGTCGGCCTCCACGCGTGGCTCGCTCAGCCGGAAGCGGTAGGGACGGCGCGTGCCTTCGCCGGCCCGGCGGAAGCGCTCGAGCTTCGCTTGGTCGAGGCCTGCGCGCGCGAGCGCCTCTTCTTCGGCGGCCCGCGCTTCGCCCTCGGGCCAGCGCATCTCGGCGCCGAACATCGGGCCGGTGGCGCTGATCTCGAAGCGCGCGGCGCGCGCACGCGCCTCCTCCAGGTCCGTCGCGACGAACATGCCGCCGCTGTCTTCCTTGCGGCAGAGATCGCCCGGCATCACGCCGCCGAGGCCGATGCCCGCGACGCGCGAAGCGCAGAGCTCGTTGAAGATCGCCGACTGCACCGCGGAGACGTGCAGCTTGCGCTCGAAGGGCGCGCGCGGCGGGCGGGCATCGCCCACGATCCACTCGCGCGCGCGCGTGAGCGTGGCGCCGCCCCGCCCGAAGCGCTGCTCGCCGAAGAACGCGGGGACGCCGCTCTCGGCGAGCGTCGCGAGCGTCCGCGTCGCGTCGTCGAGCCGCGCGGGATCGGCGCCGCGCAAGCGCAGCGTGAAGCGATTGCCGGTGAGGTGTCCGGTCCGGAGCTTGTTGCCGTGCCGTGCGGCCTCGAGCACGCGGATCCCGTCGAGCGCGAGCCCGAGGGCCGCGTCGCGATCGCCGCGCTGGAAGCTCGCCCACTGCGTCGTGCGCGCGTGCCGGTCCTTGAGGCCGGCGTAGCCGGGAGGCTCCTTCACGCCGAGCGCACGGGCGATCTGCCCGACCGCCCTCTCGGTATCCAGGCCCGTCTTCTCGAAGCGGACGAAGAGGTGCTCGCCCTCGCCGGAAGGTGTGTAGGCGGGGATCTCGTCGACGACGAAATCTCCCGGAACCGCTTTGATCGCGCCGGCGATCGGGTGCTCGAGCGCGGTGACGAAGGGCAGGGTGCGGACGTCCAAGGCAGACTCCCGCGCGGACCATAGCCCTGCGCCCGGGCCACAGGCCGAAAAAACCGTTGCGTCGCCGCGTTTGTCGGTACCATCGGCGATGGGAGGGCCTGGTGGGGACATCGCGCTCGGAGCGCCTTCGAGCCGAAGCGAGTCGCTTGCTTGCATCGGGGGTCGCGGGGAACGTCTTCCCCGGCGCCGCGGTCGCGATCTCGTTCCGCGACGCCGCAGGCAAGCTCGAGCTCGTCACGGCGTCGGCGGGCACGCTCGCCCCGGGCGGCAAGGCGTGCGAGGACGAGACGCCCTTCGATCTCGCGTCGCTCACGAAGCCGATCTTCGCGGCCGCCGCGCTTCGCCTCGTGGCGCGCGGCTCGCTCACGCTCGAGGCCAAGCCCGAGCAGTTCATCGTCGATGCGCGCGGGACGCCGGGCGGAAACGCGACGCTCGAGCAGCTGCTCACGCATCGCTCGGGGCTCGCGGCGTGGGGTGGGCTCTACCTCGACGTGCCGCACGAGCCGGGCACGAGCGCAGCGCGCCGATGGATCCTGGGCGAGGCGTGTCGCCGGACCGACGACGGCCCGGCTGGGCGCTCGGTGTACAGCGACCTCGGCTACATCGTGGCGGGCGAGATGGTCGCGCGCGCGAGCGGGAAAGATCTCGACGAGCTCCTGGCCGTGGAGGTGCTCGCGCCGCTGGGCCTCGCCGATCACCAGCTCGCCTATGCGGCGACGCTGCCGGCCGATCGTCTCGGGGAGCTCCAGCGCAAAGCGGCGGCGACCGAGCGCGACGAGTGGCGCGGGCGGATGCTGAAGGGTGAGGTGCACGACGAGAACTGCCACGCGCTCGGCGGCGTCTCGGGGCACGCGGGCATCTTCGGCACGGCGCGCGGCGTCGCTTCGTTCGCGCGTGCGTACCTGGACGCGGCGCGCGGCAAGGGGGCGTTCTTGCCGAAGCTGCTCGTGGATCGCGCGCTCGCCCCGCGCCCGGGCGGCACGCACCTGCTCGGCTGGGACAGCAAGGCCGGCCCCGAGAGCGCGGTCGGCAAGCGCGCGAGCATGCGCACGTTCGGGCACCTCGGCTTCACCGGCACGAGCGTCTGGTGCGATCCCGAGCGCGACCTCGTGGTGGTGCTGCTCACCAATCGCGTCTGCCCGAGCCGGGCGAACCTGAAGATCCGCGGCTTCCGTCCCGCGTTCTACGACGGCGTCTTCGCGCTCTTCGACAGCGCGTGATAGCCACCCGTGCTCGGCCCGGAGGGCCCGTACCGGAGCGCGCTCAGCGCGCGGAGGGGAGGGCTCGGAGCGGGCGAGCCGTTCGATGGCGTGAAAGCCACCCGTGCTCGCGCCGGAGCGCGCAGCGCGCCGAATCACTCCTCGGCGGCGTCGTCCATCGGCGAGAACGCGCCGAGGAAGGGCGTCCACTCCGGGTAGCGCTGCGAGGGCGCGGCCATGCGGAGCGCCGTGCTCCAGCCGGGGCGCGTGGGTCGCACGCGCAGCGTCATCCCGCACTCGTCGGGCAGGCGATAGCCCTTCTCGAGGTTGCAGTCGCGGCACGAGGTCACGAGGTTGTCCCACGTGCTCTTGCCGCCGCGGCTCTTCGGCAGGACGTGGTCGAGGTTCAGCTCGCGCACGTGCGGTCGCTCGCCGCAGTACTGACAGGTGAACGAGTCCCGCAGGAAGATGTTGCGCCGCGAGAGGCGCAGCGGCGCGCTCGGCACGCGGCCGTAGTTGGTGAGCAGCAACACGCGCGGCACGCGCACGGGCCCGCGCGGAGTACCGATCGTCTCCTCCGTGGTGCTGGGCTCGTGTCGCACCCAGTCGTCCCAGGTGTGCGGCTCGAAGCGCGCGTCGAGCGCTCGTGCGCGCCCGAGGAAGAGCAGCGTGAAGGCCTGCCGTGCCGTCGTGATCCGCACGGGCGCGAAGTTCCGGTTCAGCACCAGGACCGGTGCGCTCAAACCCGTCTTCGTGGTCTCCCTCGAAGCCAGAGTCCCGGTTGGGCCCGCGAGCACGGTGGAACTATAGCGCAATGCCGGCGAGGGCTCGTTGCCGCGGAGGGGCCGAGTTGGTAAGCCGCGCGTGACGATGTCCGACACCGTTCCCCCGCCGGGCCCGCCCGAGGGCGCCTCCCCGGACGACGAGGCGTCGCGGCCCTCGCTCGAGCCGATGGACTCGCTGCCGCCGCCCCCGGTCGGGCGCACGGTTCCGCGGATCTTCGTGGTGAGCGGGGGCAAAGGCGGCCTCGGCAAGACGGTCCTCGCGGCCAACCTGGGCGTGTACCTCGCCAGCGTCGGCCGGCGGGCGCTGCTCGTCGACGCAGACCCGCAGGGTGCCAACGCGCACACCCTCGTCGGTGTTTCCGGATCCGTCGCGCGGCGATCGCACGAGCCGATCGACACGCCCGTCCCGGGGCTGCGCCTCTTGCACACGGGGGCCGACGAAGGGCTCTCGGGGCTGCGGCGCGCCAAGAGCACGCGCAGCCTCTTCGACGAGCTGCTCGTCTTTCCGGGGACCGACTACGTCGTCGTCGATCTCGGCACGGCGACGACCCGTGCGGCGATCGCGGCGATGCTGCGGGGCGGCACGCCGATCCTCGTGACCCTGCCCGAGCCGACGGCGCTCGAGTCGACCTACCGGGTGATCTCGCGCGCGTTCCTCGCGCACCTCGTCGCCCAGACGGCCCGTGCCGATCGCCTGGTGATCGCCGCGCGCGCGCGGCAGCTCGGTGGCTCGCCGCCGCCGCTCGATCTCTGGCGCAGCCTCGAGGACGACGGGCACCCGCTGGCCGACGACGTGCGCGCGGCGATGGAGGCGTTCCGTCCCGCGCTGGTGCTCGCGCAGACGCGACTGCGCGCCGATCTCGATCTCGGCGACTCGATCCGCAGCACGGTGCGACGCCGGCTCGGGATCACGCTCGAGTACCTCGGCCACGTCGAGTACGACGACACCGTCTGGAGCTGCGTGCGCTCGCGCAAGCTGCTGCTCGTCGAGAGCCCCGGCACGAAGGCCGCGAAGAACATCGAGAAGATCGCGCGCCGCCTGCTCGCGATCGAGTCGGGCAAGCGCCGCCCCGCAGTGCGCACCGTGCCGCCCGAGAGCCACCACGATCTGCTCGAGGTCGAGCGCGGCGCGACCGAAGAAGAAGTGCGGCGCGCCTACAAGCGCAGCCGCGAGGTCTACGCCCAGGGGGCGCTCGCCTGCTACGGGCTCTTCGAGCCGCAGGAGATCGAGGCGCTCCGCGCGCGCCTCGACGAGGCCCACGACGTGCTGCTCGATCCGGCGCGTCGGCGGCCCTACGAGCTGAGCGTGTTCCCACCCTCGGCCGAGCACGACGAGCCGCTGCCGGCGCACGGCGAGCGCGAAGAGCCGCTGCCGCCGGCGCCGGAGATCACGCCCGACACGGCGTTCACGGGCGCGATCCTGAAGGCCGTGCGCGAGAGCCGCGGCGTGCGCCTCGAAGAGATCAGCACGCGCACGAAGGTCGGTATTCCGTATCTCGCGGCGATCGAGGCCGACGACTTCGCGGCGCTGCCGGCGCCGGTCTACGTGCGCGGCTTCGTGGGCGAGCTCGCGAAGTACCTCGGGCTCGACGCCACGCAGGTCGCGCGCACCTACGTGCGTCGCCTTCGGCGCGCGATCGAAGAGCGCAAGGCGGGCTGATGCGCCTCGTGCTCGCCAGCGGATCGCCGCGGCGTCGCGAGATCCTCGCGGCGCTCGGGCTCGCGTTCGTGGTGCGGCCGACCGACGCCGACGAGACGCCGCGCGCAGGCGAGGATGCGAAGGCGCTCGCTCTTCGTGTGGCGCGCGCGAAGCTCGACGCCGCCGAGAAGGCGCCGGGCGAAGCGACGCTCGCGGCCGACACGGTGGTGGACGTGGATGGTGTGCCGCTCAACAAGCCCGAGAGCGACGAGGACGCCAAGCGCATGCTGCGCCTGCTCTCCGGCCGCACGCACCGCGTGCACACGGCGATCGCGGTGGCCGCCCGGGGAAACGTCTTCTCGCGGGTCGTCACGACCGACGTCGTCTTCCGCGCGCTCGACGAGGGCACGATCGATCGCTACGTCGCGACGGGCGAGGGGCGCGACAAGGCGGGCGCCTACGGCGTGCAGGGCATGGCGGCCGGGATGGTCGTCGAGGTGCGCGGATCCCCGTCGAACGTGATCGGCCTGCCGGCGGCGGAGACGATTGCGCTGCTCGAGGAGGCTGGCGCGCTCGAGAGGTGGCCGTCGTGACCGAGATCGCCGCGAAGCTCGCCGAGGTGCGCGCCCGGATCGCGCGAGCGGCCGAGCGCGCGCGGCGCGATCCGGCGGGCGTCGCGCTGGTCGCGGTCTCGAAGATGCACGACGCGAGCGCGGTGCGTGCCGCCTACGAGGCGGGGCAGCGCCTGTTCGGCGAGAACTACGTGCAGGAGCTCGACGAGAAGGCGCGCGCGCTCGAGGCGCTGCCCGGGATCGAGTGGCACTTCATCGGGCACCTCCAGCGCAACAAGGTCAAGACGGTGCTCCGCGCGCGGCCCGTGGTGCACACGGTCGATTCGACGCGCCTCGCGAGCGAGCTCGCTTCGCGCAGCGATGCGCGCACGCGCGTGCTCGTCCAGGTGAACGTCGCCCGCGAGCCGCAGAAGTCGGGCGCGCTGCCCGAAGAGGTCGACGCCCTGGTCGCGCACGTCCGCGCGCTGCCGGCGCTCCAGCTCGTCGGGCTGATGACGATCCCGCCCGAGGGCGAGCCCGAGACGGCGCGGCCGCACTTCCGCGCGCTCCGCGAGATGGCGGAGCGCCACGGCCTCTCTGAGCTCTCGATGGGGATGAGCGCGGATCTCGACGTCGCGATCGAAGAGGGCGCGACGCTCGTGCGCGTCGGCACCGCCATCTTCGGCGCGCGCGGGTAGCGCTGCGTCAGCTCAACCGCGCACGCACACGCAGCGCGCGTCAGTTCATCGGCGCGGGCGCTGGCTCGGCCGGGGCCTCCGGCGCAGCGCCGGGCTTCTTCGGCGCCGTGAGGCCGAGCTCCTCGAGCGGATCGCCGCTCCACAAGCGGCCACGCGCCATGTGCGACCACATCCGGAGGTCGCCGAGGAAGGACCAGAGCGGGTACTGGAACGTCGCCGGGCGGTTGCCCTCGACGCCGAAGTGCCCGGCCCAGGCGAAGGCGTACGCGCTCACGACGCCGAGCGGGAACGTCAGCGGCGCGACCATCGACGGCAGGGCGACCATGCCGGCGATGTGCGCGAGCGGGCGGCCCTCCTTCTCCTTCGTGGCGCCGTGCGCGAGGAGCGCGCCGAAGCCCGCCATCGCGAGCGGGAAGCGCACGGGATTCATCACGGTGCTCGCGGCGCAGCTCGCGAAGAAGCCGGTGGTGCCGACGAAGTGCAGGCGGCGCGAGGTCGCGTTGCGGTGCTCGGACAAGTAGTAGGGCCAGAACTCCTCGAACGACTGGAAACGCTCGCTCATGACGTGCCTCCGCGGAGCGCACAGCCTAACGCGAGCCTCCGTCCCTCGGCCAGCCTCGCCACGTTTCAGCGGGACGCCAGCGAGCGCACCAGCGCGCGCGCCTCGTCCATGCTCGCCGCAGCCACGAGGAAGCCGTGATCGCGGCGGATCCACGTGCGGTGGCGCGGGTAGGGCGCGGCGGAGAGCATCGCGCGCGTCGCCTCGAGGTCTTCGCGGGTGCCGAAGGTGGTGGCCTCGGCGGAGATGGGTAGGCCGAGGCGCCTCGCGTCGGCCTCGGTCGAGAGCGCATGGCCGTGCAGGGTGGCCCGCGCGCCGCAGGTGAGCGCGCAGGCGTGGAGCGCGAGGTCGCTCGTGGGCTCGCGACCGGGCTCGCCGCGGAACACGACGTGGAAGCGCTCCGCGTCGAACGCGAGCACCTCGACGACGGCCGGCTCGCCGGGGCGACGCGCGCTCGCGGAGGTGAGAAAGGACGCGCCCTCGAGCGCGAGCGCGCCGTTGCCGGCGACGCCACCGTCCTCGAGGAGCGGCGCGAGGCCCAATGTCTCGAGCTCGCGCAGCGCGGCCGCGAGCTCCTCTGCGCGCGCGAGGGCCGCTGCGCTCGCCGTGCCCACGCGCTCGCCCTCGAAGCGCGCGCGCCGCTCTCCAGAGACCACTCGCTCCATCGCGACGGACGATACGCTGCGGCGTCGATGTTCGCCTGGCTCACGCTCGCGCTGGCTTGGCCGCTCGCGGCCTTGGCGCTCACGCGCGCCGGACGCTCGCGCCCCGCGTCCGGCGCGCGCTTCGATGCCATCGTGGTCCTGGGCTGCCGCGTGCGCGCCGATGGCAGCGCGAGCCCGGCGCTCGTCCGGCGCATCGAGCTCGGTTGCCAGCTGCTCCGCGAAGGGCTCGCCCCGAAGCTCGTCGTGACGGGCGGCGCGGTGGGGGGGCCTCTCACCGAGGCCGAGGCCGCGCGGCGCGTGATCGCGGAGCGCGCGCTCGCGCCGCTCGACCGCGTCGTGCTCGAGCCCGAGGCGCGCACGACGCGCGAGAACGCCGAGAAGACGAAGCGTCTCCTCGGCGAGGCTCGCGTGCTGGTCGTCACGAGCGATTGGCATGCGGCGCGCGCCCACCGCCTCTTCGCGCGTCACTTCCGCGAGGTGGCGACGGCCGGCGCCGAGGGAGGCTGGAAGGGCGCCCTGCGCGAGGTGCCGCTCTTCGTGCTCGCCTCCGTGCGCGGCGGTTCGTCCCGGCGTCAGTAGCCCTGGATGACGCTCATCGCTTCGTCGTGCATCTCGTAGACGGCGGCGGGCGTCGCGGGCGCCGCGCCCGTGCTGCCGGCGGCCATCGAGGGCAGGTAGCCATCGAGCACGCGCATCGACGCGGCGCGCTCGGCCATCTGCGCGTCGCTCTCGAGCGTCGCGTACTGCTCGGTCTGCGCCGCGGCCTGCGCGAGCACCGCGCGCGCCTCCTCGACGTTGCCGGTACGGGCGAGGGCGATCGCGCGGATCGTGACCTCGGCGGCCATGAGCCGCGCCGCGTCGTGCTCGACCGTCGTGTCGCGCCCGGAAGTGAACTCCTCCTCCGAGCCCGTCGCGTGCGCGCCGAGGAAGAGACGGCGCTCCAGGCTCCCGGCGCCGTCGACCGCGTCGTCGAAGTGCAGCACGGCGTCGAGCAGCTCGACCGTGGCGCCCTCGCGGCGCGCCTGCGTCTGCATGCGCACGAGCACGTCGCGTCCGTCGCCCTCGGACAAGTCGCCGATCTCGACGCGAACGCTGTTCCCGTACTGCGACGTCGCGGGCCCGACCACGCCCACGATCGAGACGCCCGGGCCGGGCGAGAGCTCGACGTACGCGCCGCGCGCCACCGTGCGCACGAGGCGGAGCACCTCTTCGCGGAACACCGACGCGACCGCCGAAGAGTCCTCGACGGCGTGGAAGCCGCCGCCGCTGCGCTGTGCGATCGCGCCGAGGAGCGTCTCGTCGTAGTCGACGCCGAGCCCGAGCGCGGTGATCGCGATCGAGCGCTCGCCCGCCGCCTGCGCCATCGCCTCGATGCCGGAGGGATCGTTCGGCACGCCGTCCGAGAGCAGCACCACGCGGTTCACGCCCGTCGGGTCCCAGTGCCGGACGACCTCTTCGAGCCCGGCCGTGAGACCGCCGCGCAGATCCGTCGTGCCGCTCGCCTCCATGCGGTCGATCGCCGATCCGAGCTCGTCCATCGAGTGCGAGTCGATCACCGTCGAGGGCAAGAGCACCTCGGTGGACGACGAGAACGCGACGACGGCGAGCCGGTCGCCCGCTTCCAGCTGCGAGAGCAGCGCGCGCGTCGCGGCGCGCGCATCGCCGATGGGCGCGCCGGTCATCGATCCCGACGTGTCGATCACGACCGCGAGGTTGATCGGCGGGCGATGCGCGCCGCGCACGGCCGACGCGTCGATGTGCAGACGCGCCAGCACCTCGTTCGATTCACCCGCATGCACGAAGCGGTTGCCGAGCGATCCCGTCATCGCGATCACCTCGGGATCCCGGCCCGGAGGCCGCACTTCCGTGCCGCCGCAGCCCACCACGAACGAAGCCAAGCTCGCGCACCCGAGCGCGAGCGCCCTCACGACGCTCTTCCGCATACCCGTCTCCTGGCGGCGCGTCTCGATGGTCGAGCCGCGCGCTGCCGAGTCCGACGGGCGGGCGCGCGTTTCGGTCTGCTCGAGATCGCGCGCGCTCAGTACCGCTCCCCGCAAGTTCGTACCCACCTCGACGCCGGGGCATCCCGCCGGGCGGCGTCGGGTCGTTGGTCACGGGCCTCGGGCCCGTTCCCGGTGCGCCCGGCATGGGCGCTGACCAGGAGGTGAGAGTCCTCTCGAGAGTAGGTTCCAACAATCGAAGCGAACCGCAGAGCGTCGGACCGTGAGGCCGGCGTGAAGGAAGCGGGGAGCGAAGCTGCGGGCCGACGAACAGGAAGCGGATAGAGGCCGGGCGGGTGTGGGGCGAGTGGGCCGGAGACCACGAAGCCGCTGGGACCAAGACACTCCCAGGTAGATCCGACGGTTACGCAGCGAAGGTCAGCGTTCTTACCCGGGGAGATCTCGCCTCACGTCCGAACGGACGACGCGCCGCAAGGCACGGAGCGAGAAGTCAGCAGAGGTCGTAGTAGCGGCGCTCCCCGCCGCGAAGGACCGAACGAAGGGAAGGGCCCGACGCCCGCGAGACTCGACGACGCCATGCCGCAGAAACCGGGAGATCAGAAGCAGTTGCTCGACCCTGCCCCGCGGGACGGTGAAGCCGCGACGCGGAAGGCCGGGGCGGAAGCGTCGTCGGCGACGAACGGAAACGAGAGCCCAGGCACGGGCGGCCTGATGGAGCTGGTGTGCGAACGCCAGAACCTCTTGGCCGCGATGAAGCGAGTTCGGAAGAACAAGGGCAGCCCCGGCATCGACAGGATGACGGTCGAGCAGCTGCACGACTTCCTGGTGGCGAACTGGGAACGGATCCGCGGGGACCTCCTCGCAGACCGTTACCGGCCGCAACCGGTGAGGCGCGTGGTGATCCCAAAGCCCGACGGTGGCGAGCGCGAGCTCGGCATCCCGACGGTGCTCGACCGACTCATCCAGCAGGCCCTCTTGCAGGTCCTGCAGCCGCTATTCGATCCGACTTTCTCGCAGCACAGCTACGGCTTCCGGCCGGGTCGCAGCGCTCACGACGCAGTACGTCGAGCGAAGCAGCTCGTGCAGGAAGGACGCGGCTGGGTCGTGGACATCGACCTGGCGAAGTTCTTCGACAGGGTGAACCACGACATGCTGATGGGGAGGCTCGCGAAACGAATCGCGGACAAGCGTGTGCTGAGGCTCATTCGCGGCTACCTCGAAGCGGGCGTGCTCGCGGACGGGTTGCTGCGCGAACGCGAGGAAGGCACGCCGCAAGGCGGGCCGCTCTCGCCGCTCTTGGCGAACGTGTTCCTCGACGACATCGACAAGGAATTGGAGAAGCGCGGCCACGCGTTCGTCCGGTACGCCGACGACCTCAACGTCTACGTGAGGTCGGAGCGAGCTGGCGAGCGCGTGATGGAGTCCTTGAAACGGCTCTTCGCGAAGCACCGGCTCCAGGTCAACGAGTCGAAGAGCGCGGCGGCGCCGGTGACGGAACGAGGCTTCCTCGGCTTCTCGCTGTTGGAGAGGCAGAAGGGTGAGCTTCGAATCCGGATCGACCCCCAACGTTTAGCGAGGTTCAAGGATCGGGTTCGTACGGCCACGCGCCGCACGATCGGGCGCAACCTTCAGCAGGTCGTTCTCGGCCTGTCGAAGTGGCTGCCGGGCTGGAAGAACTACTTCTGCCTGACCGAGCACTGGGAGCTCGGGTCCCTCGACAGCTGGATCCGCCACCGCCTACGGGCGCTGCAGCTGAAGCTCTGGCGAACGACGAAGAGAACGTTCAACGCGATTCGCGCGCGCGGGCTCTCCGTCGACATCGCCTGCCAGGTTGCCGCGCACGTCGGGCGGTGGTGGTTCGGATCCGGGAAGCCGATGAACCTCGCCCTTCCGAACCGCTACTTCCGCGAGCTCGGCCTGCCGCAGCTCGCGCCGTGACCTCAACCCGACGAACCGCCTGGTGCGAGATCCGCACGCCGGGTGGTGT
>JAXLYV010000008.1:0-368920 GCA_046351235.1 Sandaracinus sp.
CACGACCTGCGCACCGCTCTCGTTCCGCGGTCCCGCGCCCCGCATCCAGCGCATTCCGATCGGCCTCCTAGAGCACCGATTCATTCGAGAGCGTCATGAAATCCGAGCATTTCGCGTCAGGTCCGAGCGCGCCCGGAGCCGCGGAACGAGGCGTACTCGAAGTACGCCGCAGTGAGCAGCGAGGACGTAAGCCGGAGCTGGCGTGAAAGGCGCTGGATTTCATAGCGATTCAGATGGATCGGTGCTCTAGCTTCGCGCAGGGCCGCGCGCTTCGTCATCGACTTCTCGACGAAGCGCATGTTTCTGAACTTTGCCCATCGCGTTCCGTGGCAGCGTGTCGACGCGGATCACGCGCCGCGGCCGCTTGTGCGGCGAGAGCAGGCGCGCCACGTGGTCGACCAGCGCCTTCTCGAGCTCGACGGCCGGCTCGTCCGAGCCCTCCGTCACGACGAAGGCGACGATCGACTCGCCGAGATCGGCATCGGGCACGCCGATCACCGCCGCCTCGCGCACGCGCGGGTGCTCGAGCAGCGCCCCCTCGATCTCGCCGGCGCCGATCTTGAAGCCACCGCACTTGATGAGATCGGTCGCGCGGCGGCCGACGATGCGGATGCTTCCGTCCTCGGCGCGCGTCGCGAGATCGCCCGTGTAGAGCCAGCCCTCCGCGTCGCGCACCTCGGCGGTCGCCTCGGGGCGATTCAGGTAGCCGAGGAACACGTGCGGGCCACGCACGGCGATCTCGCCGATCGCAGCGTCGTCACTCGCCTCGATCGGCGCGCGCGCGTCGTCCACGAGCCGGAGCTCGACGCCCTCGAGGGGCCTTCCGACGCGCCCCGGTCGCGCGCCCTCGCTCGCGCGCACGGCGCACGAGATCAGCGTCTCCGTCATGCCGTAGCGCTCGACGAAGCCGCGCCCGATCAGCGCCTTGCTCCGCTCTTGCTCGCGCGTCGGGAGCGCCGCCGAGCCGGAGACGAGCAGGCGCGCCGAGGCGAGCGCCGCGCGCAGCGTCGGATCCGTCTCGGCCGCGATCAAGAGGCGATGGACGAGCGTGGGAACCGCGAAGAGCACCGCGTCGCGATCGTCTTCGCTCGCGGCGAGCAGCGCCGCGGCCGTCGCCTCGGGCGAGAAGCGCGGCACCCACGACAGCGCGCCGCCGCGCCGCACGGCGCCGTAGAGCCCGAGCACGAGGCCGTGCACGTGGAAGAGCGGCAGCGAGTGCACGATCGTGTCGGCGTCGGTCCAGTCCCACGCCGCGGCGAGCGCATCGAGATCGAACGCGATGTTCTGGCCGGAGAGCAGCGCCCCCTTCGGCGCGCCGGTGGTCCCCGACGTGTAGAGGAGGAGGAGCGGCGCATCGAGCACCGGTCGCGGCGCGTAGCTCTCGGCCGGTGCCGCGCCGATCTCCGCGCGCAGCGTCGTGACGGCCCCGAGCTTGCCGCTCACCGCCGCCGGATCGGCCGCGATCGCGACGACCGGATCGGCGTCCTTCGCGATGTGCTCGAGCTCGCGCGCGCCGAGCTTGGGATCGATCGGCACGGTCACGAAGCCGCCCGCGGCGTTCGCGATCAGCGTGACCATCGTCTCGAGCGTGGGATCGGTGAAGACCGCCACGCGATCGCCCGGCGCGATGCCGAGCTTGCCGAGGCGTGCGAGGTGCGCCGCGCACGCGCCCGCGAGCGTGCGCTGGTCGATCGCCCGCTCGCCCTCGCGCAGGGCGCTCGCCCGCGTGGGCGCTTCGAGACAGGGGAACAGGGAGGAGGCGCCGGACATGCTCCTGCCACCATTACCAGAGGTCGGCGGCGCGTGGCTCGTGGTACGAGAGGGCCATGAGCGAGAGCGCCCCGACGCCGCCGTCCGCGCCGCCTGCCGCGCCGCCGGCGTCGGCTTCGGCCTCGGCGTCGGCGCCGAGGCGGCCCTGGTGGCGCTCGAGCACGCTCCACATCGTGCTCGGGCTCGTGCTCGGCGTGCTGCTCGGCGGCGCGCTGCCCGAGAACGAGCACCCGATCGCCTACCAGCTCTTCCAGTTCCTCTCCCGCGCCTTCATCGCGCTCATCAAGGGGCTGATCGTCCCCTTGCTCTTCTCGACGATCGTCGTCGGCGTCGCGCAGACGGGCGACATGAAGGCCGTCGGGCGCATGGGCGGCAAGGCGCTGCTCTACTTCGAGGTCGTCACCACGATCGCGCTCTTCGTGGGCCTGCTCGTCGCGAGCGTGATCCGCCCCGGCGACGGCCTCCCGATCGATCTGAGCGTGACCTCCTCGGGCGTGACGCCGGAGCACCCGCAGAGCGGCTGGGATCTCGCGCTGCACCTCTTTCCCTCGAACCTCGCGCTCCACTGGTCGCAAGGAGATCTGCTCCCGATCGTCGTGTTCGCGGTGATCTTCGGGATCGGGCTCACGCGCGTCGGCGCGCGCGGCAAGAACGTGCTCGAGCTCTGCGAGTCCATCGCGCAGGTGATGTTCGAGTACACGAACCTCGTGATGCGCCTGACACCGCTCGGGGTCCTCGGCGCGATGGCCTACAACGTGAGCCACATGGCGGCGGGCCAGGTCATCGACGGCGAGCACGTCTCGGGCTGGCCCGCGGTGCTGCTGCTCGTCGGTCGCTACGCGCGCCTCGTCGGCTCGCTCTATCTCGCGCTCGTCGTCTTCCTCGTGGTGGTGCTCGTGCCCATCATGCTCGTCGTCGGCATCCGCCCGATCGCGTTCCTGCGCGCGATCCGCGAGCCGATCCTCACGGCGTTCACCACGGCCTCGAGCGAGGCGGCGCTACCGCGCCTGCTCGAGGACGTGATCGCGTTCGGCGTGCCGCGCCGGATCGCGAGCTTCGTGATCCCGGCCGGCTACTCGTTCAACCTCGACGGCTCGACGCTCTACCTCGTGCTCGCGAGCCTCACGATCGCGCAGGCCGCGCACGTCGAGATGACGCTCTCGCAAGAGCTCTTGATGCTCTTCGCGTTCATGCTCACGAGCAAGGGCGTGGCCGGCGTGCCGCGCGCCACGCTCGTCATCATCGCCGCGACCTGCGGCAGCTTCGGCCTGCCGGGCGAGGCGGGCGTCGCGATGCTCCTCGCCGTGGACACGCTGATGGACATGGCGCGCACGACGATCAACGTGATCGGCAACGGCCTCGCGTCCGTCGTGATCGCGCGCTGGGAGGGCGCGTTCCGCGTGGCGCCGCCCGAGATGGCGCCGCCCGAGGGCGGCCCGCCGGCCGAGAAGTCGGGCGCATGAGCGCGCGCGTCGTCGTGCACGCCTCGGGGCACGCGCGGCGCGAGGCGGCGCTCGCGTTCGCGGCGGAGGGCACGGGCCCGCTCTTCGTCGTGGGCGCGCGCATCGACGCGGCCCGCGCGCTCGCGGCCGATCTCGCGCTCGCGGCCGGCGCCGTGGCCGACCTCGAGTGCACCACGTTCGACGGCCTCGTCGCACGGATCGCACGCCGCTCGCTCGCCGAGGCCGGGCTCTCGATCGCGACGCCGCTCGCCGTCGACACCGCCGCCGCGCAGGCCGTGGCCGCGCTCGCCGAAGAGCTGCCGCGGATGGGCCCGCTCCGCGCCACGCCCGGCCTGCCGCGCGCGCTCGGGCGCACGCTCGACGAGCTCTGGTCGGCGGATCTGCCGGCGAGCAGCCTCGCGGCGCACGATCCCGAGCTGGCGAAGGTCGCGGCGCGGGCCGAGCGCTCGCTCGCGGCCGAGAAGCTCGTCTCGCGCGCCGTGGCGATCGAGCATGCGATCCGCGCGCTCGCGGCGGGCGCGCGGAAGGATGCGCGCATCCTGTTCCTGGACGTGCCGCTCGCCACGCGCCTCGCGGGCGAGCTCGCGCACGCGCTCGCCGAGCACACCGCGAGCTTCTGCGCCACCGTCCCGCGCGCCGACGCCCGGACGCTCGGACGCCTCGAGGGCTTGGCCGTCGTCGAGCCCGTGACGAGCGAGGGGGTGCGCGAGACCGCCGCGCTCGCCGAGCAGCTCTTCGGCGCCGAGCGCGTGCCGGTCGCCGCGGGCACGCTGGAGACGATCGTGGCCGCGAGCGATGCCGCCGAGGCCGCCGAGGCCGCGCGCCGTGCGCTCGCCCTCGCCCGCGAGGGCACGCCGCTCCACCGCATCGCCGTGGTCCTGCGCAAGCCGGAGCTCGGCCGCGTGGCGATCGAGTCGGCGTTCCAGGCCGCCGAGATCCCGCTCGCACGGCGGCGCGGCGCGCGGCGGCCCGATCCGAGCGGGCGCGCGCTGCTCGCGCTGCTCGCGTGCGCGATCGAAGGGCTCTCGGCGCGCGCGTTCTCGTCGTACCTCTCGTTCGGGGCGATGCCGCGCACCGCGACGGGAGAGCCGCCGCCGCCGAGCGCGAACGCCGCACGGCGCGCGCTCGACGACGACGAGGACGACGACGAGAGCGACGAGCCGAGCGCCGAGGAAGCCGCCGAGGCGATCCGCGTTCCGCGTCGCTGGGAGCGCCTCCTCGTCGAGGCCTCGGTGATCGGCGGCGCGCCCGATCGGTGGCGCGTGCGCCTCGGCGGCCTCGCGCGCGAGCTCGCGCGGCGCATCGAGGAGCTCGAGCGCACGGGCGGCGAGAGCGCGGGCGTTCGGCGCACGCTCGACGACCTCGCGGCGCTCGAGCGCTTCGCGATGCCGCTCCTCGACGATCTCGCCGCGCTCCCCACGCGCGCGACGCTCGAGGTGCATCGAGCCCACATCGCCGCGCTCGCGACGCGGGCGCTCGCCCGGCCGACGCGCGCGCTCGCCGTCCTCGACGAGCTCGCGCCCCGCGCGCCCGCCGGCGAGCAGCTCGAGCTCTCCGACGTGGTGCGGGTGCTGGCGCCGCGCCTGGGCGCGCTCGAGCTGCGCCCCGAAGGAAAAGGCGTGCACCTCGTCACGCCCGACGAGCTGCGCGGGGCGAGCTTCGAGCACGTGCTCGTCCCCGGCCTGGTCGAGCGCAGCTTCCCGGCGCGCGTGCCCGAAGATCCGCTGTTGTCCGACGTGACGCGACGCGCGCTCTCGCCCGATCTCGAGGACGGCGCGAGCCGCGCACGCGAGGAGCGCCTCGCGCTGGCGCTCGCCGTGGGCGCCGCCGAGCGGAGCGTGGTGGCGCTCGCCTCGATCACCGGCGCCGAGGGCCGCGCGCGCGTGCCCTCCGTCTACTTCGTCGAGCTGCTCGGACGGCGCCTCGGCCGCGTGGCGCGGGGCGCGGACGTGGCCGCGGCGATGGCCGATCCCGTGCGGATCGTGGCGAGCCCCGAGCGCGCGGCCCGCAGCGCCGAGCGCACGATCGCGCTCGCGCGGGCCCTCGCCGACGCGCCGGAGAAGGAAGCCGAGGGGCGCCTGCACTTCGTGGTCGAGCAGAACGCGATGCTGCGGAGCGCGCTCGGCCGCGTGTTCCGACGTCGGAAGGAGCGGCTCGGCCCGGCCGACGGCCTCGTGCTCGGCAAGGATCACCCGCGCGCCGCGCTCGCCAAGCACGCGCCCGGGGCGCGGCCCTACTCCGCGACCGCGCTCGAGAGCTTCGCGAGCTGCCCGCTGCGCTTTCATCTGCGCGCCGTGATGCGCCTCGAGCCGCGCGAGGAGCCGGCCCCGCTCGAGATGCTCGATCCGCTGCTCCGCGGCTCGATCGCGCACGACGTGCAGTTTCGCGTGCTCGTCGCGCTGCGCGAGGCGAAGCTGCTCCCCCTCACCGAGGGCCGCCTGCCCGAGGCGCGCGCGATCCTCGACGAGGTCGTCGCCGCACGGCGCGGGGCGCTCGTCGACGAGCTCGTGCCGGCGATCCCGCACGTGTTCCACGGCGAGCTCGACGCGCTCGCGGCCGATCTGCGCGAGTGGCTCGAGCGCGCCGCCACGCCCTCGCCGTGGGAGCCGCGCTACTTCGAGCTCGCCTTCGGACTGCCGCGCGAGGAGGGCCGCGACGCGGCGAGCCGCGATGCGCCGGTGCCGCTCGACGAGGGCATCACGCTGCGCGGCGCGATCGATCTCGTCGAGGTGCACGCCGAGACGGGCGCGCTCCGGGCGACCGACCACAAGACCGGCTCGAGCTACGCGATCCGCGGCCGCGGGCCGCTCGTCGTGCGTGGCGGCCAGACGCTCCAGCCCGTGCTCTACGCGCTCGCGCTCGAGAAGCTCTTTCCGGGCGCGAAGGTCGAGGGCGGGCGCCTCTACTACTGCACCAGCCGCGGCGGCTACGAGGAGCGCACGGTCACGCTCGACGACGAGGCCCGCGCCGCCGCGCGCGCCCTCGCCGCAGCCGTGACGGAAGCGACGACGAAGGGCGCGCTCCCCGCAGTGCCTCTGCCGGGCGCGTGCACGTACTGCGACTTCCGTCTCGCGTGCGGGGCGGACCCGGAGGCGCGCGCGGCGAAGATCCCGCGCGCCGAGACCGAGGCGCTCTTGCCGGGCCTCGTGCAGCTGCGGAGGCGCGCATGACGCGGGATGCCGAAGCGCGCGCGCGCATCGAGAGCGACCTCGATCGCTCGCTCCTCGTCGAGGCCGCGGCGGGCACGGGCAAGACGACGGCGCTCGTCCGCCGCATCGTGCGCCTCGTCGCCACGGGGCGCGCGCGCCTTCCGGAGATCGCGGCGATCACCTTCACCGAGCGCGCCTCGGGCGAGCTCGTGCTGCGCCTGCGCGAGAGGCTCGAGACCGCCCGCGAGAGCGCGAGCGACCCGGGCGAGCGCGCGCGCCTGGAGGAAGCGCTCGCCGACTTCGAGGCGGCCTACGTCGGCACGATCCACGGCTTCTGTGCCGAGCTGCTGCGCGCGCGGCCGCTCGACGCGGGCGTCGATCCCGCCTTCACGCTGCTCGCCGACGACGAGCGGAGCGCGCTCCTCGACGAGACCACCGATCGCTTCCTCGAGCGCGCGCTCACGAGCCCGCCCGAGGGGCTCCGCCGCGCGATCGCGCGCCCCCGCGACTTCGAGCCGCCGCCGCCGCGCCAGCTCTTCGCGCGCGAGATCCGCGAGCTCGTCGATCACCGCGATCAGACGCCCGCGCTGCGGCGCGAGCCCTTCGAGCGCGAGCGCGAGATCGACCAGCTGCTGAGCCGCATCGAGGCGCTCGCGGCGATGCGCGCGGGCGAGATCGCACGGAGCGACCGTCTCGGCGAGCTGCTCGAGCGCCTCGGGCGCTTCGCGGCCGGCGTGCACGAGCGCGAGCGCACGCGGCCGCGCGATCACGACGCGCTCGAGCGCGAGCTGGTGGCGCTGCTCAAGCCGCGCGGGCTCGACTGGGAGTCGACGGGGCGCGGCAAGATGCTCGGCGAGACACCGCGCGCCGACGTGATCGCCGCGCGCGACGCGCTGAGGGTGGCCCTCGGCGACTTCGAGATCCGCGCCGACGCCGACCTCGCGTTCTGCCTGGCGCGTGATCTGGTGCCCGCCGTGGCCGACTACGAGGCCCGCAAGCGCTCGCTCGGCGTGCTCGATCACCTCGACTCGCTGCTCCGCGCGCGCGCGCTCCTCGCCGAGAGTCGCGGTGCGCGCCTCGCGCTGCGCGAGCGATTCCGCTTCCTCTTCGTCGACGAGGTGCAGGACGTCGACCCGGTGCAGAAGGACGTGATCCTGCTCCTCGCCGGCGCCGATCCCGACGCGAGCGATCCGCGGCTCGCCATTCCGCGACCCGGCTCGCTCTACCTCGTGGGCGATCCGAAGCAGGCGATCTACGGCTTCCGCCGCGCCGATCTGCGGACGTACGTCGCGCTGAAGGAGCAGCTCACGCCGGCGCACGCGGATCTGCTCGAGCTCGGCGCGAGCCATCGGCCGCGGCCGGCGATCGCGGCGCTCGTGAACGCCGCCTTCGCGCCCGTGCTCGACGGAAGCGAGGGCCAGGCGGGCTACGTGGCGCTCGAGGCGCAGCGGCCCGCGATGAAGGGCTTCCCCTCGGTGATCGCGCTGCCGGCGCCGCGCGCGCTCGGCCAGCGCGGCGGCATCACGCGCACGGCCGTCGACGGCAGCCTTCCCGACGCGATCGCGTCGTTCGTGCACTGGCTCCTCCACGAGAGCGGCCTCGAGATCGAAGATCCGATCACGGGCGCGCCAGTCCCCCTCGCGCCGCATCACATCGGCCTTCTCTTCCGCACACTGCGCGATCGCGGCACCGCGCAGGCGCGCGCGCTCGAGCGCTGGGGCGTGCCGCACTCGTTCGTGGCGCCCGAGGCTTTCTTCGAGCGTGAGACGGTGATCGCCACGAGCGCGCTCGCCTCGGCGATCGAGTGGCCCGACGACGCGCTCTCCGTCTACGCGACGCTCCGCGGCCCCTTCGTGGGCGCGACCGACGCGGAGCTCTTCGCCTACCGCGAGACGATCGGCCCGCTCCATCCGCTGACGCGGCCGAAGGCCGAGGGCCTGCCGCGCAACCTCGCGGTGATCCACGACGCGCTCGGCGTGCTCGCCGGCCTGCACCGCGGCCGCCACGCGGCAGCGATCGAGACCACGCTCGGCACGTTCTTCGAGCGCGCCGAGGTCGAGGTGCTGCACCTGCTCGCCGGCGATCGCGCCGAGGCGCGCACGCTCGAGCCGCTGCGCCAGCTCGCGCGCCGCGCCGACGCGCGCGGGGCCACGTTCCGCGACTTCGCGCACTGGCTCGCCGAGCGCGTGGCCGATCCTTCGCTCGGCGGCGTCGAGACGACCGGCGCGGAGCCCGAGCCGACCCGCGCCGTGTCGATCTCGACGGTGCACGGCGCCAAGGGCCTCGAGCTGCCGGTGATCGTGATCTGCGATCCCTCCACGCGCACCGAGTGGCAGAGCGGGCCGAGCCGCTACGTCGATGCCGAGCGGGGCGTGCTCGTGCGCAAGCTCGGCCACTTCGCGCCCGTCGAGCTCCGCGAGAACCTCGAGCGCGCCTCGGCGATGGATCGCGCCGAGTCGCTGCGCTTGCTGTACGTGGCGGCGACGCGCGCGCGCGACGTGCTCGTGATCCCGACGGTCGGGCTCGGCGAGATCGAGGGCTCGTGGATGGCGCCGCTCGCGAAGGCGCTGGTGCCGGCCGATCCGCGCGGCGAGGTGACGCGCTGGGCGACGCTGCCCGAGCTCGGCGATCGCACGATGCTCGACGAGGAGGCCGCGGGGCCCGGCGTGCGACCCGGCCACCACGCCTCGCACCTCGAGGGGCACGGCGTGACGTGGTGGGATCCGGCGCACCTGTTGCGGCCGATCCCCGCGCGCGCAGTGCACGGCCACACGCACCTCGTCCACGAGGTCCCCGGCCGCGCGACGACCGATGACGACCGCACCTTCGACGCCGACCGACGGCGCGTGATCGAGGACGCGAGCTTCGGCAGCCTCGAGGTGCGCTCGGCGCGCGCCTACGCGCGCACGCCGGGGGCCGCGGTCGACGCGCTGCCGATCGAAGAGATCGCGATCGGGCCCGCCGGAGGCGAGGGCGCGCGCTTCGGACGGCTCGTGCGCGACCTCGCGATCGCCGCGAGCCCGAGCGAGGTCGACGCGGCCGCTCTCGCGCGCGTCGTCGGCGCGACGCCCGAGGAGCGGGACGCCGCGCTGGCACTGGCGCAGCGCTTCCATGCGCACGAGGCCGTGACGCGCTGGCAGGGATCGCCCGGGCTCGCGTGCGGCGTGCCCTACCTGGCCGCGACCGACACCGGCCCGGTGGTGTGGGGTCGAGCGCCGCTCGTCGCGGTCGAGGAGAGCTCGCTGGTGGTCGTCGGCCTGGCGCTCGCCGCCATGCTCGAGCCGGCGCGCGCCGAGCTGAGAGTCGCGGCCTCCGCGCTCGCTCGCGCCCGCGGCCTGTCCCCGCGCGCCGTGCTCCTCGTGGCCTCGTGAGGAGGCGCGCCGCTCCATGACGACGGGGCGATCCGCCCTGCGTCGTCGCTCGTACTTGATTCCGTGGCGCTCGGACCCCACCATCGATCTGCGCTCGTGGAGCGGGCGGCCGATGGCCTCGGCCGTTTCGGTCGAGGGACGCGGCCCGTCTGTGTGTGGGCCTTCGTCCGACACGGAGCGCAGGTAGGGATTTCGGGTGGGGACATCGAGCTCGTCGGTGACGTTCTGGAGGGGCCGAGCGAAGGAGCGAGGGTGAGCCCTTCGAGCTTCATGCGCTCCGATGCGAACGCCGAGGACGCGACGCTCGTCCTGGCCGTGGCCGCCGGCGATCGCCGCGCGCTCGCCACGCTCTACGATCGCCACGCCTCGGTGATGCTCGGCCTGGGCGTGCGCGTGCTGCGCGATCGCCGCGATGCCGAGGACATCCTGCACGACGTCTTCCTCGAGGTGTGGCGCCGCGCCCACAGCTACGACGCGACGCGCGCCTCGGTGCGCGGCTGGCTCCTCTTGATGATGCGCTGTCGCGCGCTCGATCGTCGCAAGTCGCACGCCGTGGCGCTGCGCACCTCGCTCGACGCGACCGACCCCGATCAGACGCTCGCGCGCGCCGCGAGCTCGGATGCCGCGGGCGCGACGGCGACGGGCGAGGCCGCGCTCTCGGCGATCGATCACAAGCGCGCCGTGAGCGCGCTCGCCGAGCTGCCCGAGCCGCAACGCGCGGTGCTGGTCCTCGGCTACTTCGAAGGCCTCTCGTCGAGCGAGATCGCGACGGAGCTGGGGCTACCGATCGGAACCGTGAAGTCGCGCGTCGCCGCGGCGATGCGTGCGCTGCGCGAGCGCCTGGCCGTGACCGAAGGCGGCGTGGCGAGCGAGCGGCGGGAGAGCCAGCCATGAAGCGACGCGAGCCGACGTTGCTCGAGCGATTCCTCGAAGAAGCCACGCACGAGGGCGAGCCCCTCGAGGTCGCCGAGCTCCTCGCGCTGAGCGCGGAGGCGATGCCGGTGCCGCCGCCCTTGCGCGATCGCCTCGAGCGCTCGCTCGAGAGCACGCACCGCTTCGACGATCTCGAAGGGGTGGTCGCCGAGATCGCCGACCTGCCGATCGATCGCGCGCGCGCGCTCCTGCTCTCGATCGATGCGCCGAGCACGCGCTGGGAGCCGGGCCCCGGCGAGGGGATCGAGCTCCTGCACTTCGTGGGCGGGGAGAAGGTGAAGGACGCGGTCACCGGCGTCGTGCGTCACGCGCCGGGCGCGCGCTTCCCCGAGCACGACCACGTCGGCGACGAGACGGTGCTCATCCTCCAGGGGGAGTGCGTCGACGACGACGGCTCGATCTACCGCGCCGGCGACGTCGCCCCGCGCGGCCCGGGCTCGCCGCACTCGTACCGCGCCGTCGGCCCGCTGCCGCTGCTCACGCTCGCGGTGGTCCACGGCGGCGTGGTCGTGGGCGGCGAGATCTACGGGCCCTCCGATCCGCGCGCCTGAGGACGCGAGCGTGATCGTGATCACGACTCCTCGCTGATTCTCCGGCAACGCGAGGGGCGGAGCGCGTCGCGGCTCACCGCAGCGGTGGCTGGCCGGTCGCCTCCGTGACGGCGAGCCAGAGCGCGCCGTCCGGGTTCACCTGCTTGCGCCGCCCCGTCACGAGCGCGAGCGGCAGGTGCGTGAACGTGCGGTGCACCGTGCCGATCACGAGGTCCGTCTTCCCCGCCATCGCGGCGTGCACGGCGTTGCGGGCGAGCGCGTCGCAGAAGATCGCGTCGTGCGCGTTCGCCGGGACGCTCCGGATCATGTAGCTCGGATCGATGTACTTCACGGTCGACGGGATCCGGCGCGCCGCGAGGTGCGCGCCGATCGCGTCGCGCAGATGCGTCCCGATGTCGAGCCCGGCCGCGGCGTAGCGGAGGTTTCCCGACGCATCGCGCGCGGCATCGGGGCCCGCGAGCGAGTGCGCGCAGCCCTCGGCGACCACGATCAGCGCGTGATGGCGCGCCTCGAGCCGGCGCTCGAGCGCTGCGAGCAGGCCGTTCGGGCCCTCGAGCGTGAAGGGCACCTCGGGGATGAGGCAGTAGTTCACCTCGCGACTCGCGAGCGTCGCGGAAGCAGCGATGAAGCCCGCGTCCCGGCCCATCAGCTTGACGATGCCGACGCCGTTGTACGCGCTGATCGCCTCGGTGTGCGCGGCGTCCACTGCGAGCTTCGCGACGTCGACCGCGGTCTGGTAGCCGAAGGTCTCGTCGATGTACTCGACGTCGGCGTCGACCGTCTTGGGGATCGCGACGATCGCGATGCGCAGCCCGCGCCGCTGCACTTCGCCCGCGATCGCGTGTGCGCCGCGAAGCGTGCCGTCGCCGCCGATCGCGAAGAGGATGTCGATCTCGTGGCGGACGAGCGTGTCGACCATCACGCCGGCATCGTGCGCGCCGCGCGAGAGGCCGAGCATGCTGCCGCCCTGGCGGTGCACGTGCATCACGTCCGCGGGCGTGAGCGCGATCGGCTCGAGCCCGCCGTCGGGATCGAGCCCCTGGTATCCGTAGCGGAAGCCCAGCGTGGCCGCGGCGCGGTACTTGTGGTGCAGCTCGAGCACGAGCGAGCGGATGACGTTGTTGATGCCGGGGCAGAGCCCGCCGCACGTCACGATGCCCGCGCGGGTGCGCTCGGGGTCGAAGAAGATCGTCTGCCGCGGGCCCGCCTTCTCGAAGAGCGAGGGCGCGAACGAATGCCCGGCGCGCGTCTCGATCTCGTACGCGACGCGCGTGTCGTCCGGCACGTAGTCGGCGAGCCAGTCGCCCGCCACCGTCGAGAGCCCGAGCGGCGAGCGCACCGTGGGCTCGCCGAGTGTCCGGATGGCGACGTCGAGCGAGCCCGGCATCGGAGGCGTGATGGTCTGCATGGATGATCGCTCCGCGCGAGATGGGTCTACGCACTCGGGGTCGCGGTGCCATGGGGCGCCGGCGCCGACGCGCGCGGCGGCGGCGGAGCAGCCGACCGACGGCGGCGGAGCACCCGACCAGGGTCATTCCGTCTCCCGAGCGGAACGTGCCCCGAGCTCCCAACCGGCGCTCGACAGCGACCCGCCCTCCGCGCCGCACACGACGCGAGCGGATGGTACCCGAGACCGGGCATCCGAAGCCCCCGCCCCCGGGATCGAGCCCATTGCATCCCGGCCTCGGCTCGCGCGAGCCTGGGCCCATGCGCCTCGGCCGCTTCGTCGCGTACCTCTCGCCGCTCCTCTTTCTCTTCGCCTGCGCCGGCCCGCAGGAGCCCGCGGCGGACGCGTCTTCGCCCGATGCGCGCGGCGACGCCAGCGGCTGCACCGACGCGCGCCAGTGCGACGACGGCGTCTTCTGCAATGGCGTCGAGCGCTGCCTCTCGGGCGCGTGCGCCCCCGGCGCGCTCCCCTGCCCGACCACCACCACGTGCCAAGAGAGCCAGCAGGTCTGCGCCAGCGTCTGCGGCACGGAAGAAGACGCCGACGGCGACGGCGTCGATGCGGTCGCCTGCGGCGGCGACGACTGCGACGACGCCGATCCGCTCCGCGCGCCCGGGCTCGCCGAGACCTGCGACCCCACGCACGACGAGGACTGTGATCCCACCACGCTCGGCGACACCGACGCCGACACCGACGGCTTCGTCGCCGCCGCGTGCTGCAACGGCGCGCTCTGCGGCGACGACTGCGACGACGCCCTCGCCTCCGTCCACCCGGGCGCCACCGAGGCGTGCAACGGGCGCGACGACGACTGCGACGGCGCCGTCGACGAGAGCGTGCAGCGCGCCTTCTTCCCCGACGCCGATCACGACGGATTCGGCGACCGCGACGCCGTGCCCACCTTCGCGTGCACGCCGCCCGCCGGCGCGATCGAGAACGCGCTCGACTGCGACGACACGCGCGCGAGCGTGAGCCCGGCCCGCGCCGAGATCTGCAACGGCGTCGACGACGACTGCAGCGGCGTCCCCGACGAAGATCCCGACGCCGCGTTCGCGTGCACCGCGAGCTTCGGCTCGCCGCCCCACACCGTGTTCGGCTGCTCGACGGGTAGCTGCACGATCGCGAGCTGCACGATGCCCTACGGCGACTGCGACGGCGATCGCTCGAACGGATGCGAGTCCGACCTCGCGAACGACCCACTCCACTGCGGCGACTGCGGCGTCGCGTGCGGCGCCGGCGGCGCGTGCTTCGATCCTTCGACGGGCATGCACGGCGACTGCGACGACGTGGTGCAGGTCGCGGCGGGCAACCAGTTCACGTGCGTGCGCCGCGAGACGGGCATCGTCGCCTGCTGGGGCGGCAACCAGAGCGCCCAGCTCGGCGATCGGACCACGACCGATCGACTCACGCCGGTGGTGGTGCGCGACCTCGCCGACGCGGTCGATCTCCAGGTGCAGCGCTTCACCACCGCGGCGGTGCCCGTGCCCACGTGCGCCTACGCGTGCGCGCGCACGCCGAGCTACGTGTGGTGCTGGGGCTGCAACATGGCCGGCACGATGGGCGACGGGACGAGCAGCGTCTCGCAGCCCGTGCCAGGGCCGGTCCCCGGCCTTCCCGGCGTGCGCGGCGCCAACTTCCGCACCCTCACGCCCCAGCTCGCGGTCGGGGGTGTGCACGCATGCGGCGGCGAGGGCGGCGGTGGCGCTCCCTCGCGCCTCTGCTGGGGGAGCGACGTCGACGGAGAGCTCGGACGCGGCAGCGTCTCGCCGCCCGTCCCGCAGGCGGTGGGCGCCATCAATCTGCCCGCCCACGACGAGGCCCCGATCTACGCCGGATGGCGCCACACGTGCGCGCTCGTCGCGGCCCGCGGCACTCCCTCGACCGCGTACTGCTGGGGCCTGAACTCGTTCGGCCAGCTCGGCACGGGCGCGACCTCGTTCAGCGCCGCGCCGACGCCGACGGCCGTCGCTGGCACCGACACCTACGTCGAGCTCGCGCTCGGCACCAACTTCACCTGCGGGCGCACGGGCACCGGCACCGTTCGCTGCTGGGGTGGGATCCTCACGAACGCGACGACGCCGACGCTCGTGGCCGGTGTCTCGAGCGCCGTCGGCATCGCGGCGGGGATCGGCCACGCGTGCGCGCTGCTCGACGACGGCCGCGTGGTCTGTTGGGGCAACAACGCGAGCGGCCAGCTCGGCGACGGCACCACCGCGACGCCGACCGGCATCGTGACCGTCGCCGGCCTCGGTCCGGCCGCACAGGTCAGCGCCGGCAACGATCACACGTGCGCGCTGCTCCGCGACGGCACCGTGTGGTGCTGGGGCGCCAACCAGCACGGCCAGCTCGGCGACGGGACGACCACGCCGCACCCGAGCCCCGTTGAGGTCCGGGGCCTCTGAAGCCGGCGAGCGATCGGTGATGCGAGGCGTGCGCTCGAGCGCCCGTCACCGCTCCCGCGCATGCGCGCCGCGCCCGCCGCCGCGTGCCAGCCATTCCGCGTGCGGCCGCGCATCGCGCTATCATCCGCCGCGATGCGGCCGCTCCCCTGCCTCCTCGCCGTGCTCGCAATGCTCGCGGTCTCTGGCTTCGGGCTCGATGCACGCGCCCAGGACGTGCCCGCGCCGCCAGCGGCCTACGCCTCGGCGACGCTCGGCGCCGACCTCGTGCTCGAGCCGCTCGTCGCCGCCGCCGAGGCGGATCTCGCGCAAGGAAACACACCGCTCGCGATGGCGCGCGCGCAGCTCGTGCTCACCGAGGTCGCCGCGTCGAGCACGGTGCACGTGCGCGCCGAGGGGATCGTGATGCTCGGGGGCGAGCGGGGCGCACAGGCCGCGACGGACACGCCGCCCGACGTGCTGCTCGCGCCCCTGGTCGATGCGGCCAGCAGCGACGTGACGGCGAGCCGCTTCACGCTGGCGCGTGCCCGCCTCGCCTGGGTGCTCACGCGCGTGGCGCCCGACGGCGCGCTCGGCATCCGTGCAACGGCGATCTCGCGGGCCCTCGAGGCGCGCGCGGCCTCGGCCTCGGGAACGCTGGCAGCACCCACCGTGACACCGATCGCCCCGCCGACGGCACCCGCGACCTCGTCGCCACGCTGGGTCGTCGTCGCCCCCGGCACGCCCCCTCCCACGGCGCCCGCGATCGAGCGCCCGCCCGTCGAGCCCGCCACGCCTGCCGATCCGCGCCGGCGCAGCGACGCCGAGATCGTCGACCTCTACATCACGTTCGGAGTCATGGGCGCCGGCATCGGCGTCTGGGCGCCCGTCAGCACGGGTGCGCTCGCCTCGCTCTCCGATCGCGACGAGCAGCTGGCGCTCACGGGCGCGCTCGTCGGCGGCACCGGCGTGTTCTTGCTCGGCGCGTTCGGCCTCGATCAGATCGGCGGCGGCCTGCGGAGTGGCCAGCCGGATGCGATCGCGCAGGGCACGCGCTTCGGTCTCGTGATGGCGTCGCTCTCGATCGGCATCTACGGGGCCGACCACTCCCTCGACACCGGTGGTGTCTTCGACATGCTCGGCATCGGGCTGCTCGGCGGCACCGCGCTCGGCGCGATCGCCGCGTTCGGGCTCGAGCCACATCCGGCGCAGACCGAGTTCACGCAGAACACCGGCATCTGGGGGGCGATCCTCGGCGCCGAGCTCGGCGCCCTCGTCGCGCCGCTCGCGTATCCGAACTTCGGCAGCGAGGACGAGCGCCAGCAGCTCGGCTTCGGCCTGCCTCTGGCCGGGCTCGCGGTCGGCATCCTGACCGGCGCCGCGCTCTCGGCCGCGCACGAGAACTTCTCCTCGCGCCGCTCGTGGCTGATGACCGTGGGCGCGCTCGGTGGCGCGGGCGCGGGCTCGCTCGTCTGGTTCCTCGTGAGCCAGGCGACGAGCTCGTTCGACGTCGCGACGTGGGGCGGCATCGCCGGGCTCGGCAGCATCGGTGGCCTCGTGCTCGTGGGCCTGCTCACGACGGGCGACGACGGGCCGCGCAGCTGGGACGGCCTGCCCGACGTGCAGGTCGCCTTCACGCCCACCGTCGGCGGCGCCACGGTCGGGCTCAGCGGCACGTTCTGACGGCATCGGTCACGCGGGCGCAGGGAGCTGCGACCCCGGAGCTCCATCCCTCTCGCACTTGGTGGGCCCACGAAGCCCACGAAGTGGGAGGCGGGCAGAGCTCCGAGATGGGACGGAAGGGGATGCGCGCTGCGCGGTCGGCGCCCTCCCTCGCCCACCGTTCGCGCCACGCTCCCGCACATCGCGCCAGGCGCTCCCGTGGCCGCGGCGGCCGGCTCACCCTCGGCCGCCATGAGCACCCACGAGCTCCTCCCCGGCTGGAGCAACCGCGCGCTCCTCGACGATCTGATCAGCGCCCACCGCCCCGGGCGCATCTCGCTGCGCTCGACGGCCGCCGCGCTCTGTCTCGCCGCCGCAGGCCTCGCGTTCGCGCTCGCGGTGTGGGTCGGCGTCCGCTACGCGACCGTGCTCCGAGGCTGCACCGACGCGGCTGCGCGCTACGCCGACGGCAGCCTCTACTGCGAGGCCACGCCCACGCTCTCGAGCTCCGGGCTCTGCTCGTTGTTCCGTGGAGAGCCGACGCTCGACGTCTGCCTCCGCCACAGCCCGGTGCACCCCGACACCGCGTTCGGGCTGGCAGCGCTGGGCTTCCTGCTCCTCTTCGTCGCGGCGCTTTTCGCGGCCTGGTGGTGGGTCGCGCGGCGCTCCGTCCCGCCCTTCGTCGGCCTCCTCACGCGCCGCGCACGCGACGTGTGCTGGGTCTATGTCCGGCAGACCCGGTACGTCCGGCACGGATTCACGAGCGGCCGCGCGAGCTCCGTGATCCTCACGTTCACGAACCGCCAATTCGCCGAGATCGGTCCGCTGAGCGCGGGCGACGCGATGGAGGCCCTCCGCTCGGTCGTGCCGCTCGTCCCCTGGGCGACGATCGGCCACACGCCCACCGCTGCCGCCGCTTACGAGCGCGATCCGCGGAGCCTTCTGCGCGGAGCCTGAGCCGCTGGGGTCTGCCGTTCTCCCCTGGCCGCTCCACTGGCCGCCGGATCCCCGAGATCGGCCGCGATCGCTCCGGCACGGCGCTCGCTCTTCCGGGAGCATGACCTTCGCGCGCCGCCTCGCTCCGGTCCTCGCCGTGCTCGCCGCCGCCTGCGCCTCGGGCGCCCCCTCCGAGCTCGAATCCGCCTCGGAAGAGACGGGAATCGAGGGCCCGTTCGAGGCCGTGCCGCCCGAGGGCGCGGCCGACGGCGCGCTCCCCGCCGGCCCCGCGGTGGCGGCTGGAAGCGCCACCGAGGTCTGGGCCGTCCGCAACCAGTGGGAAGACACGAGCACCGCCGAAGCGCGCCGCGCCGGCATCGCGTGGCCGGCCAGCTCGGGCCTCACCTGGGAAGAGAAGTACGACCGCTGGATCGCCTCGATGGAGATCGTCCCGCGCCCCGCCGGCGGCCGCACCTTCCGCATGCGCACGCCCTTCGGCGATCGCGCCTTCGATGCGCCCACGCTCGAGTGCGCCGAGACCGCGATGTTCCTGCGCGCGACCTTCGCCTCCTGGTACGGCCTGCCCTTCTTCCTCACCGGCTGGGACAGCGCCGGCCGCCAGACGATGTACGCGGGCCACTTCGGCTTCGTCACCTCGAGCGGCGCGCGCCTCGCCAACTTCCCCTCGTTCCGCACGCAATACCGCGACGAGACCTCGAGCTGGCGCGAGGGCCAGAGCTGGCCGCACGACGCACGCCTGCGCGGGATGCGGCTCGGGAACGACGACGCCATCACGTTCCTCTCCACCGAGACGACCACGGCCGGCGCCGGCGCCTACTTCGACGAGCTCTATCTCAACAAGCGCGTCGGCTACTTCATGCGCCTGCTGCTCCTCTACTTCGGGAGCGCGAACCTCGCCGACGGCGCCAACACGTTCCAGCTGCAAGCCGAAGCGCTCGCGCCGGGCGATCTCCTCATCGAGCGCTGGCAGCGCCAGGGCATCGGCCACGTGATGCCGATCTTCCGCCGCACCGAGGGCGCCGCGGGCACGTTCGAGGTCTCGATCGCCTCCGGCTCGATGCCGCGCCGCCAGCCGCTCTGGGCCGACACCGCCGACGCGCGCCACTACTTCACCTCCGACTACACGGGCGGCCTCGGCACGAGCAGCGACGGCTACGCGTACGCGGCGCTCGGCGGCGGTCTTCGTCGCTGGCGCACGCCGAGCCTCGCGAGCGGCCGCTGGCGCAACCTCGTGCGCGCCGCGGATCGCGGGGTCGCGATCGCCGACGGCGACCTCGCCACGATCGGCGCGCGGCCCGCTCGCTTCGGCGGCTTGCTCGCGAACGCCTCGCCCGAAGAGCGTCGCGACTCGGCCGTCGCCCGCATCGCCGCGGCCCGCGCCCACCTCGCCGCGCACCCGGCGAGCTGCTCGGCGCGCACGCAGCGCGAAGAGGCCTTCGCCGAGCTCTACGCCGTGATGGAGGACGACTTCGGCACGAGCCGCGCGGCCGTGGATCGCGAGCAGCGCACGCTCGAGGACTTCGTCTTCGGCGAGCTCGACTACCCGCGCTCGCGCACCTGCTGCTGGAACACGACGACCGCCGCGATGGGCGACATCGTGATGGCCTACGCGCGGGACGAGCAGGCGCGCGCGACGAGCGCCGGGACGTGCGTCTCGCCGACCGTCTTCCGCGCCGAGCAGGCCGACCGCGACGCGGGCGGCGACGGCTACGCGCGCTGGCGCGCGTACGCGGCGTCGATCGGCCGCGCGAGCGACTGGCGCGCCTGGAGCGAGGACGAGACGTGCGCCGGCCGCGATGCTCGCGGCGACACGAGCGCGGTGCGCAGCGGCGCGACCGCGTTCTGCTCGCTCGGCGGCTCGGTCTCGACGCCCTGCGACGCCGGCGGCGACGACGGCACGATCGCGCACGCCGTGACGCTCGCGAGCGGCAGCGCCACGAGCGGCCGCATCTGCGCGGGCGACGCCGACGTGTTCCGCGTCTCGGTCACCGGCACGCGCACGGTCGCGGTGCGCTTCCCCCACGCGAGCGGCGATCTCGACATCCAAGCGCTCGACGCGAGCGGCAACGTGCTCTCCTCGAGCGCGGGCACCAGCGACGTCGAGCGCGTCACCGGTGCGGGCACCTTCTACGTGCGCGTCTTCGGGTACTCGGGCGCGACGAACACGTATACGATCGCGATCGAATGAGGCATCGGCATCGCGCGCTCGCTCCCCTCGGGCTCTTGCTCGCGCTCCGCGCGTGCAGCGGCGAGGTCGAGAGCCCTGCCGACGGAGCGACGAGCGCGGACGCCGCGGTCCACGACGCGCGAACGTCGATCGATGCGACCGCGCGCGACGGCGGAGCGGAGCCGCCTGCAGATGCCACGCTGGCCGACGCCCCGTCGGTCGACGCCGTCGCGATCGACGCGAGCGCGGTCGCGCCCTGCACGGGCGCCGTCGTCTTCGATCTCTCGTTCCAGTCCGGCTCCATCCCCGCCGCCGTCACGCGCGACGAGCCGATGCAGAGCTCGGCCGCCGACCCACGGCTCTCGGTCGTCACGGCACCGTGGAGCTCGGCGCGGCGGGCGCTGCAGATGATCGCGCGCGTCGGCGACGACTGGCACGGCGCCGGTTACCCGCGCACCGAGGTCACCCCGCAGCTGAATCCGCGGATGATGTTCGGCCACCGCTACTGCTTCGAGGGCGCCTTCGAGATCGATCCCGGCTCCACGCTCCCCGAGCCCACGCCGACGCGCCCCGGCACCATGGTCGCGCCGCTCCAGATCCACGGCCGCGACGGCATCAGTCCCGTCTTCGCCTTCGAGGTCCACGAGACCACGTGGCGCATGGTCGTGCAGCCGGGCGATCCCACCACGCGCGAGGAGCAGGCGCTCGGCGAGCTCCCGATCGGCCGCCGCGTCACCTTCCAGGTCGAGTACGTCCCTTCGTACGGCGACGACGGCTACGTGGGCGTCGCGATCGACGGGGTCCGCGTGCTCGATCGCCCCGGCATCAACCACAGCGGCCCGCGCGGTAGCATGCCCGACGGCGGAAACCCCGACGGCGGCTTCGTGAAGCTCGGCCTCTACGACTACTGGGAGACGATCCCCGACCACATGACGCTTTTCCTCGACGACGTGACGATCCGCGAGGAGTGAGGCGGGCGCCGCGGCGTCGCGCCGTCAGCTGCTCTGCGAGACGAGCTTGGCCTGGTGGTACGCGCGGCAGACGAACGCGTAGCCGATGCCCACGTCGCCGAAGTTCATGCCGGTGTCGCCGCCGTCGAGCTGCACGGCCAAGCGCATCGCGGTCGCGCAGCGATCGCAGGTCGGCGTCGCCGGCTCCTGCACCCAGGTCGGTACGCCGCCGAGCTTCGATCCACCGGGGCTCGTCTCCGCATCGCTGCCCTCCGCGGCGTGGTCGATCTCGAACGTGGGCGCCGCGTACGTGACCCACTCCGGCGGCACGGGCGCGAGCGGCGCGGGCGGCGTCGCGCGCGCGGGCCCCAGCTCGCTCGCGCGCAGCAAGAGCGCCGCGCTCGCGCCGCGGGCCGGATCCCCGGCGTCGCATCCGCCGGCGCACTGGAACAACGCGAGCGCCGTGTGCTCGCCGAGCGGGAGGCGCTCGGGATGCGCGTGGAACAGACCGAGGCTCTCCATGGGCCGCTGGCACGACGCGCACTTCGGCCAGTGGGCATCGTCGAAGCCCGGCGCGCCGAAGAGGAAGTCCGCCGGCGCCGCGCCGGGCTTCTTGCTCCGCTTCATCTCCCACGCGACCGCCCCCGCGAGCCGCGCCGAGGCCTCTCCGTCGGGCGCGTCGACGTATCCCTTCGCGAGCTTCTCGGCGATCTTCTTGTCGTAGTCGCGCGCCGCGGCGTCGGCCGACGCGAGCGCGTACGTCTTGGACTGAGCCGTCGCGCCGCGCTTGCCCCAGCGCGCGGTCCACGACGAGCCCTCGAGCTTCGCGAACCAGAACTTGCCCACGCCGTCCTCGCGCGCGACGAGCCAGCGCTCCGGGGCGCGCGCGGCGGGCACGGTGGCGGTCGCCGCGGTGCGAGGCGCGCTCTTCGCGAGAGCGGGGAGCGCATCGAGCAAGCCCGCGAAGGGCGCCGTGCCGAGCGAGAAGCCCCCCGCGCCGTCGGCGGCGACGAGCACGCGCGCGACGGGATCGTAGCCCCACGCCAGCCCGAGCATGCGGTTCACGAACGCGTAGTCGTTCTCCGCCTCCCAGGCGAGACGGAGCGTGGCGACGCGCTCCCATCGCCCCGCGCCCGCGTGGCGCCACACGCCGGCTGCGCGCGCCGAGGGCTCGAGCAACCGGCCGTGCAGGAGCTGGCCGCTCGTCGGATCGAAGAGCCAGAAGAGAGGCGGGGCCGTGGGCTTGCCCTCCGGCCGAGGCTCGGCGAAGACGGTCCAGTCGGTGCCGTCGTAGATCGCGGTCTCGTCGAGGTGGCCCTCCTTCTTGGCCCATCCGCCGAGCATCACCGCGCCGCCGTGCGGCGGTGCCCACACGAACGCCGCGCGCTGGCGTCCCACGGGCTTGGTCTTCGGCTTCACGGTCTTCCACGCGCCGTCCTTCCACTCGCGCGTGGCGCTCGCGAACTTCTTGCCGCCGACCGTGCCGCCGAAGCGCACGAGCACGCCGCGCTGCGCGTCCCACACCGACTGCGCCTCGACGAGCTCCACGTCCTTGTCGGCCGCCTTGCCCGGCACGCGCGTGGCCGCGCCCGTCGCATCGATCGCGACGCCGGTTCCGTCCGGCTCGACGGTGAGGAAGTCGTGCTCGCGCGCGACCCAGTCGGCCGTCGTGCAGGGCGCCGCGTGCCGCGACCAGGTCTGCCCGCGGCGCAGCGCGAGGTGGCTCCACCCCGCGATCAAGAGGCCCGCAGGCCCCGCGGCGAGCCGGCGCACGTGGCTCACGGGCTCGAGCGGGATCGGCGCGAACGACATGGAGAGCTCGACGGTCATGCGAGGCTGGTTAACACGCCGCGGCGCCGAGCCGAGGCGCGCGAGCCCGTTTGGCTCCTGAGGCCTCTCGTTCTGGCGTGTTCGGCCACCGGCCACTCGGAGGCGGCGCCGTCGAGGATCGCAGTCAGCGCGAGGCGTAGAGGCCCGCGTACGGGTCGGCCGCCTTCTTCGCGCTCTCCACGATCTCGGCCGCGCCCTCGGAGAGCAGGCGGTCGGCCGCCGACGCGCCCAGCGCGCGCGCCGCCGTCACCGCGTTGCGCGCATCGAGCACGACGTCGTCGCTCGTGACGAGCACGCGCGAGCCGTCGATCGCGCCGACCATCGCGTCGAGCCGGAAGCGGCCCTCCACGAAGCGCGCGTGCGCGGCCAGAGGTGTGGTGCAGCTCCCGTGCAGGCGCGCGAGGAAGGCGCGCTCGCACTCCACCGCGATGCGCGTCGCGTCGTGCTCGAGGGGCGCGAGCAGCGCGCGCACCTCGGCCGCGTCCTCGCGCGTCTCGATGCCGAGCGCGCCCTGCCCCACGGCCGGGATCGACTGCTCGATCGGGATCACCTCGAGCTTGCGGTCGCGGTCGAGCCCGAGCCGCTTGAGGCCCGCGAGCGCGAGCACGGCCGCGTGCACCTCGCCCTCGTCGAGCTTGCGCAGGCGCGTGCCCACGTTGCCGCGCAGCACGGTGAACGCGAGGTCGTTCCGCACGCGATGGAGCTGCACGGCGCGCCGGAGCGAGCTGGTGCCGACGCGCGCGCCCGCCTCGAGCGAGAAGAGGTCGCCGCCGTGCGGTGTCACGATCACGTCGCGCGGGTCCTCGCGCTCGGGGATCGCGGCCAGCGTCATCCCCTCGGCGAGCTTCTCGGGCACGTCCTTCATGGAGTGCACGGCGATCTCGGCGCGCCCCTCGGCGAGCGCCGCCTCGACCTCGGAGACGAAGAGCCCCTTGCCACCGACCTTCGCGAGCGGCTTGTCGAGCACGCGGTCGCCCTCGGTGACGAGCTGCACCTCCTCGATCTCGACGTCCGGACGATGGGCACGGATGCGCTCCCCGACCCAGCGGGTCTGCGCGAGGGCGAGCGGGCTCTTGCGGGTGGCGATGCGGATCTTCACGGCGGCGAGGCTAGTACATCTGCTCGGAAGTTCGATCCGCGTTCCGCGAATCGGCCTTCCGCACCGAGGTGCTCGCGGAGAGGGCTCGCGGAGCAAATCGCGTCCCTCCCGCGGGGCCAGCGAGGAAGGGCCGCCGGCCCTCCCTCGGCTCGTCCGATGCCCCGGATCGGAGACCGGCGCGGGGGCGAGACGACCGCGGAGGGGCTTCATTCACAGGCGCGGAAGCGTTGGACGGCGCCGGCGGCGGCGCTACCTGCCGCGGCGTGCGTCCACGCGATGGCGAAGGTGCCGTCGTCGTGCCCGGCGATGTCGAAGGGGCCACCGAGGTCCTCGGCGCTCGCGAGGTCGGCGCCGGGAACGGTGCTCGCGGTGAGCAGCGCGAGGTCGCGCGTGTAGACGACGACGTGCAGGGCCGCGTCCATGCCGCGGTAGGCGACGGCCAGCTGATCGCCGGCCCGCGCGAGGCGCGAGGACGTCCCGTCGGCGCGACGACCGACGATCGCCCAGTCGAACGAGACGAGCCCGTGAGGCGACTCTCGGATCGACAGCTCGACGTCGCTCGAGGGCACGTCGAGGCCTCCCGAGGATCGGCTCGAGCAGTCCTGCGTGGTCGCCACGTAGGTCCCCGGCCCGGGAACGAAGTCGAAGCTGTCGACCACGCAGCCGTTGGGGGAGGTGTAGATGGCGTCGGCGGTGCCGAACTGCACGGAGCGCGGCCGATCCCACGCCGAGAGCATCGCGCTCCACACGACTTCGTCTCGCGCCACCGCGAGCTGGGGCTGCTCGAACGTGTTGCCGAGCACCGGATCCATCAGCGCGAGCGGGCCCGCGCCGCTCGCGGTGATCTCCGTGACGACGCGCGAAGGCGACGAGCCGCCGACCTCGTACGACTCGATCAGCACCGAGCGCGACGTGAACGCCACGTCGGCCACGCTCCGCAGCTCGGGATCGTGCTCTCCGTCGAAGGTATCCCACGGCTCGCCGGAGGGCGCGCGGGCCCACACCACGCGCGAGGCCTCCCACGCGGCGAACGAGGGCGTGCCGAGCTCGTCGCTCGCCGCGTAGAGCAAGGACGTCGGGCTCGCCCAGGCCGCCCCGATGGGCGCCGCCGCCGCGCCCGAGGTGGGCACGCGCAGGAGCGTGGGCGTCTCGTCGGCGCTGTCGTGGAAGAAGAGCTCGAATCCGGACGTGCTCGCGATCAAGACCAAGCGCTCTCGCGCGAGCGGGCGCATCTGGGGAACCGGGTCGATCCATCGCACGCCCGACGCGCACGCGTCGGGGCCGGCGTCCACGAACGCCGCGTCGCGGCCGGCGTCCACGAACGCCGCGTCCGTCGACCCATCGGAGGGGTCGTGCGCGGCGTCGCTCCCCCCATCGGTGCTCGCCAATGCATCGAACGTGTTCGGACAGCCCGCCGTGCTGGAGACCAGCCCGACGAGCACGAAGCCAAGGGTCATTCTGGTGTGCATGCTCTTGGACGCAGAAGCGCACGGAACGGCTCACCGAGAGCTCGACCCTCGGCTCGCTTCTCTCCGATCACGCGATAGCTTTCCCCAAGATGAGCCGTTCGGCCCGTCTCGCGCGTCCGTCCGCAGCACCCATGCATTCCGTCCGCCGACGCCGCGCGCCGACCGCGCCGCAGCCCCAGCCCGAGGCCTTGCCCGACGAGGCCTTGGTCGCGCGTGCGCGGAGCGGCGACCGCTGGGCCTTCGAGGTGATCTTCCGGCGACACGTGGAGGCGATCCTCGGAATGGCAACGCGGCTGCTCGGCTCGACCAGCGAGGCCGACGACGTGGCCCAGGACACCTTCCAGGCCGCGTTCGAGCGCCTGGAGCGGCTCGACGATCCGACGCGCCTACGCAGCTGGCTGATGGGCATCGCCGTGCATCGCGCCAGGCGCCGCCTGCGCGCGCGCCGCGTGCTCCACTTCTTCGGGCTCGGTCCCGACGCTGGCCTCTACGAGCTCGCCTCCGGCGACGCCTCCCCCGAGGTCCGCGCCGACCTCGTCGCCATCGACGCGCTGCTCGCGCGCCTGCCGGTCGAGGAGCGCATCGCGTGGACGCTGCGCCACGTGGAGGGCGAGCGGCTCGAAGAGATCGCGCAGATCACGGGCGCCTCGCTCGCCACCGTCAAGCGTCGCATCGGCGCAGTCGAGGTGCGCATGCGCGCCATGCTCGAGCGAGGTGCGCCATGACACCGCGGCGCAGGCGATCCAGCGCCGCCATGCCGCGCGCGCCGCTGAAGCAGGTGCTCGACGCGCGCATCGACGAGCCCCGGATCCACCGCGTATGGCAGCGCGTGGCGCGCGGCCCCCAGGCTCGCGCTTCGCGCCCGCGATGGGAGCGCTGGGCGCTCGCCTCGCCCGTGGCGCTCGCTGCCGTGGCGCTCGCCGTGTGGATGACCCTGCCAGCGCCGCCGCGCTTCCTCGCGCTCGCCGACGGCGGCGCACCGACCGCCGTCGAGGCCTCGCACACCACGACGATCACCTACGCCGACGAGTCCGAGATCGTGCTCGATCCCGACACGATGCTCGTGCCCACCCGCAACGACGAGACGCACTTCGAGCTCACGCTCGCCCGCGGGCGCGCGCGCTTCTCCGTGACGCCCGGCGGCCCGCGGCGCTGGGCGATCGCGTGCGGCCTCGCCACCGTCGTCGTGGTCGGCACCGAGCTCACCATCGTCCGCGACGAGGGCGCGCTACGCGTCTCGGTGCAGCACGGCGTGGTCCTCGTCGAGGCGCTCGATGGAGCGCATCGGCTCACGGCCGGCGAAGAGATCGTGCTGCACGCACCGAGCGCTCCCGTCGCCGTCGCGCAGCCGACGGACCTGCCGGTCGAGCCCGTCGCGCCCGGTGTCGTCGGCGCCCCGCCCTCGAGCGAGACGCCGACGGCGACGACGCACGCGGACCTCGCCACCCGCGCGTCGCCGCGATGGGCGGACCTCGCGAACGAGGGCGCGTATGCGCAGGCGTACGAGGCGCTCGGGCCGAACGGAGCGACGGGGCGCATCGACGCCGCCTCGCCATCGGAGCTCCTCTTGCTCGCCGACGTCGCGCGCCTGTCCGGCCATCCGGACGATGCCGTGCAGCCGCTCGAGACGCTGATGCGAGCGCACGCCGAGGACTCGAACGCGGTGCTCGGCGCGATCATGCTCGGCAGGTTGGAGCAAGACACGCTGCATCATCCCGACCGCGCGCTGCGAGCGCTCGATCGAGCGGTGGAGCTCGGGGTCCCGGCGCCGCTCGCCATCGACGTGCAGTCGCGCCACGCGCTCGCGATGCTCGACGCGGGCGATCCGCGGGGCCCCGAGGCCGCACGCGCTTACCTGAGCGCGCATCCCACCGGGCCGCGTGCAGCCGCGCTCCGCGCCAGGGTCGAGTGAGCCTTCGCCGAACGAGCGCGCTCCGTGCCGGGCTGGTGTGGATGGCGTGGGTGCTCGCGCTCTCGGCCGGAGCCGCGCGCGCCCAGACGCCGACACCGGTCGTCGTCCACTTCGTGGCTCCCCCCTGCGCACCGACGTGGTGGCACGAAGCGGAGTTCGTCTCCATGCTCACGGTGGAAGCGATGGGCGTCGGCGCGCGCGTCGAGGAGGACGCGTCGGGCTCGGTGGCCATCGATCTCGAGTGTAGCGACGGCACGCGTGGCGCCATCGCCATCGGGCTCGGCACGACGCTCGTCACACGCGTCGTCGACCTGCACGAAGTCGGCGAGACCGCACGCATGCGGACCCTCGCGCTCGCCGCATGCGACCTGATCGTCGAGGCACGCGACCGCGCGGCGACGTCCGCGACCTCGCTCCTCGCCCCGCCGCCTGCCGAGGCTACGATCCTCGATACGCGCGAGCCGCCGCCGCCCGCGACGCCCGAGCCCGCGACGCCCGAGCCCGCGCCCGCGCTCGCGCTCGCGAGCCCCGCCGCACCCACGCCTCCACCAGAATCGGCGCCCGCGACCGTCGAAGCGACGCTCTCGGCGCGAGCGCGCGCGACGCTGCTCGCTGGGCCGACCCTCGCGGGCGGCGGCGACCTCGAGCTGGAGATGGTGCTCGATGGGTTCCCGATCGCGCTCTTGATCGGCCTGGGCGCCGAGTACGCGCGCGCGCTCGACGCGCTCGGCTCGATCGAGGGGGCGTGGGTCGAGGGAACGCTCGGTGCCCGCGGCATCCTCGACGTCGACGTGCTGCGCCTCGGGGCCGCCGTCTCCGGCGCGCTCGGCTACGCCCGGATCGACGGGACCTCGACCTCCCCGACCGTCTCGGCACGGTCCCGGGACGCGCTCGTCCTCGCCGTCGACGCAGATCTCTCGCTCGCCGTCGCGGTCGGCCCGCTCCGCCTCTCTCTTCTCGCCGGCGTGCGCTTCTGGGCGCTCGGTCTCGACGGCCGCGCAGACGGGCGACCGACGCTGGGCTTCGTCGATGCGGCGCCCTTCGTCGCGCTCGGTGTCGGCGCACGACTCTGACGCGGTGTCGGCGCACGACTCTGACGCGGCCGGTCGCGATCGGCTCGGCGCTCACCCTGCCTCACCCCTCGCCGCTCACGAGCCAACGCTTCACGCTCGCGGCGCTCAGCTTGAACGCCGGGCTCACGCGGCCGCGCCGGAGCTCTTCGCCCGTCGTCGCGTCGACCGCCGCGAGGATCGCGTGGGGATCGTCGTCGTCCGGCGCGAGGTCGAAGTCGACCCGGACGCGCCGGCCCTCGTCGTCGACGAACGAGAGCGTCTTGTGGAGCGCCGCGCGCGCGGCCTGCTCGTGACGGAGGAGCACCTCGCTCGCCGTCTTCACGAGCGTGATGAAGGAAGGCGCATCGAGGGGCTTGGGATTCTTCTTGTCGCGGCCCATCGTCCAGGGACCGACGAGCGCCGGCTCGGAGTCGCCGACGCGCGTCATCTCCACGGCCCAGCCGTCGTCGTCCTCGTTCTTGATGACCTTCGCGATCCAGCCGCTCTTCTTCCAGAGCCGCGGCTCCATCACGTCTTCGGGCGCTTCGCTCATCGGGCTCTCCTTCGGCGCGGGAGTCGTACGCGATGGGGGCGGACCGACGCCAGCGGGTGGTCCGACTCCCGAGGGCAGGCCGAGGCGGCGGGCCGCCCACCGCAGCGGCTTCGGCCATCACGTCCTTCGCGGTCCCACTCCCCGACCCGCTCCCGATTACGCCGGGTGGGGGCCGCGCGGCGCGGTCGATCGATCCACCTCGCCGTGACGCGGCGTGCCAAGTCGCGGCTTCTCTCACGCCACCGGCGACATCGTGCGCGGCGGGCCCTATGCTCGCGGCCGCCATGGCGAAGATGCGCGCGCTCGTGAAGTCGAAGAAGGAAGTCGGCATCTGGATGGGCGAGGCCGACGTGCCCGACGTGGGCCCGAACGACGTCCGCATCCGCATCCACAAGACCGCGATCTGCGGCACCGACGTCCACATCTACAACTGGGACGCGTGGGCCCAGAAGACCATCCCCGTGCCGATGCACGTCGGCCACGAGTACGTCGGCGTCGTCACCGACGTCGGCTCGCACGTGCGCGGCTTCAAGGAAGGCGATCGCGTCAGCGGCGAGGGGCACCTCACCTGCGGGCACTGCCGAAACTGCCGCGCCGGCAAGCGTCACCTCTGCCGCAACACGATCGGCGTCGGCGTGAACCGGCCCGGCTGCTTCGCCGACTACCTCGTCATCCCGGCCGAGAACGCCTTCAAGCTCCCGGCGTCGATCCCCGACGACATCGCCGCGTTCATGGATCCCTACGGCAACGCGACGCACACCGCGCTCAGCTTCGACCTCGTCGGCGAGGACGTGCTCATCACGGGCGCGGGCCCCATCGGCGTGATGGCCGTCGCGATCGCCAAGCACGTCGGCGCGCGCCACGTCGTCATCACCGACGTGAACGACTACCGGCTCGACCTCGCCAAGAAGATGGGCGCCACGCGCGCCGTCAACGTGGCGAACGAGAAGCTCACCGGCGTCATGGAGGAGCTCGGCATGGTCGAGGGCTTCGACGTCGGCCTCGAGATGAGCGGTAACCCGTCGGCCTTCCGCGACATGCTCGCGACGATGAACCACGGCGGCCGCGTCGCCATCCTCGGCATCCCGCCCGAGACCACGTCGATCGACTGGAACCAGGTGATCTTCAAGGGCCTCGTCCTCAAGGGCATCTACGGCCGCGAGATGTACGAGACCTGGTACAAGATGGTCGCCATGCTGGAGAGCGGGCTGGACATCTCGCCGGTGCTCACGCACCGCATGCCGATCGCCAAGTACCAGGAAGGCTTCGAGATCATGCGGAGCGGTCAGTCGGGCAAGATCGTGCTCGACTGGCTGGGTACCTGAAGTCGGTGAAGGTGCCCGCACCGGCGTCGCGATTCGCCGCGCTCGGCGGGACAAGCGCGCGTCGGACGCTATAGTCCGCGGCTATGTCCGCGCGTCACTCCGTATTCCTCGCTTCGCTCACTTCCCTGGCCTGCCTCGGGTCCCTCGGGTGCACCGTCCGCGGGGAGCCGGAGCCGGACATCGACGCGTTCGTGCCGCCGGCCGAGGACACCGGGGGGCGCGACGCCGGCACGACGAGGGTGGACGCGGCACGCACCCCGGATGCGGCGACGGTCGACACGGGCGGCACGATGCCGAGCTGCGCCCAGCACTCGCTCGGCTCGGCCGTGGGCGACGCGGTGGCGACCGGCTCGACGCTGAGCGGCACCGACCACTACCAGCAGCAGTGCAGCCCGTCCGCGACCGGGAACGACGTGCTCTACGCGTGGACCGCCCCGAGCGCGGGCACCTACGTGATCGATCTGAACGGCTCGGACTACGACACCCAGCTCGCGGTCCTCTCGGCGTGCCAAGGCACCGAGCTCGCGTGCGACGACGACGGTGGCACCGGCACGCAGTCGCTCGTGCAGGTCCTCTTCACGGCGGGCCAGCAGGTCATCATCGACGTCGACGGGCACAACGACGACGGCAACTACGTGCTCAACATCCACGCGGTCTCGGCCGAGATCTGCGACAACGCGACCGACGACGATCGCGACGGTGCCATCGACTGCCTCGACACCGACTGCCGCTCGCTCGCCGCCTGCGACGAGGCGAGCCACTGCACCGACATGATCGACAACGACGGTGACGGCCGCATCGACTGCCGGGACACCGACTGCGCGACGCTCACCGACTGCGACGAGTCGCTGCACTGCGGCGATACGATCGACAACGACGTCGACGGGCGCATCGACTGCGCGGACACCGACTGCGCGATCGAGCCGATGTGCAACGAAGCGATGCACTGCGACGACATGATCGACAACGACGGCGACGGCGCGACGGACTGCGCGGACTCGGGCTGCAGCGCCTTCCCGGCCTGCAACGAGGGCATGAACTGCGCGGACGGCATCGACAACGACCGTGACGGCCGGATCGACTGCGCGGACACGAACTGCGCGACCTTCGGCGACTGCATCGAGGCGATGCACTGCACCGACCACGTCGACAACGACCGCGACGGCGCGACGGACTGCGCGGACACCGAGTGCATGTCGATGGCCGCCGTCTGCCCGCCGGAGACCGACTGCACGAACGGCCTCGACGACGACGGCGACGGCGCGGTCGACTGTAGCGACTCGCAGTGCGCGATGGTCTGCCGCGAGAGCACGGCGGCGCTCTGCATGAACGCGATGGACGACGACGGCGACGGCGTCAGTGACTGCGGCGATCCGAGCTGCGCGTGCACGACGCCCTGCCCGCCGGCGGTGGCGCCCTCCGCGACCTGCCCCGACGCGACGATCGACTCGATGGTGGGCGACGGCGTGTTCCACGGCACGATCGCCGCCTACGCCTGCGGCGCGCGACAGGACGCCAGCTGCGGCAACCACGGCCTCGGCGGCGAGATCGAGGTGTCGTGGACCGCGCCCACGACCGGCGTGTACGTGTTCGACACCGAGGACACCTCGCATGCGGGCGGCACGTTCGACACGCTGATCGCGCTCCGCACGGCGTGCTCGGGCGGCATCGAGTTCGGCTGCGACGAGGACGGCGGCACCGGCAGCCTCTCGCGCGTGTCGCACACGGTGGCCGCGGGTCAGGTCGTCGTCATCGTGATCGAAGCGTCCCACCCGTGGGACGGCGGCAACGTCACGCTCAACATCCACGCGCGCTGAAGGTCCGAACGAGACGCGTCGGCGCCGGCCCCACGCGCCGAGGAGCTCGATCCTCTCCCACCCGGTGGACCGACGGACCACGGAATGGACCGGATCGGCCCGCGGCACCGTGCGCCGGCCCATCGTGACCTCCACACGGAGGCACGACGATGGAACGGACGGAAGGTCGAGGCGGGCGCAGCTTGCGCGGGCTGCGCATCGTGGTGACGGGCGGGACGGCGGGGCTCGGGCGCGCGCTCGTCTCCGAGCTCGCCGCGCGCGGGGCGAAGGTCGGCTTCGTCGCACGCGGTCGCGACGCGGTCGGGCGCGTCGAGCGCGAGGTGCCGGGCGCCATCGGCGTGGTGGGCGACGTCGGCAGCAAGGACGACGTCCACCCGATCGCGATGCAGCTCACCGGGCGCCTCGGCGGCGTGGACGTGCTCGTGCACAACGCCTCCACGCTCGGGACCGCGAACGACGGCAAGGCGCCGCTCGCGCCGCTGGCCGACACCGAGTGCGAGGACCTCGAGCGCGCGCTCGCCGTGAACGTGCTCGGGCCCTTCCGGCTCACGAAGGCGCTGCTCGGCGGGCTGCTCGCCTCGGCGCGGCGGGGCGTCGGCGGGCTCGTCGTCGCGATCTCGAGCGATGCGGCCGTCACGCCCTATCCGGGCTGGGGCGCGTACGGCGCCAGCAAGGCGGCGCTGGCGCACCTCACCGCGATCTGGGACGGCGAGCTCGGCAAGGACGGCGTGCATCTCGTCAACGTCGACCCGGGCGACATGGACACCGCGATGCACGCGCTCGCGATCCCGGACGCCGACCGCGCGAGCCTGAAGCGGCCCGAGACGAGCGCCGCCGAGATCGCCGACCGCATCGCCGAGCACCTGCACGCCGGCGCGGGGCTCCGGGCCGAGGAGGCGTCGTCGTGATCGCCGCGAGCGAGCCGAGCCGCATCGAGCAAGAGCGGCGCCTGCTGCGGGTCGACGCGAGCGGCGTGGTCCACCACCACGCGCGTCGCGATCTGGCGCGCCTGCTCCGCCCGGGCGACGTCGTGGTCGCCAACGACGCGGCGACGCTGCCCGCGAGCCTGCGAGGCGTGCACGCGCCCACCGGTCGCGCCGTCGAAGTGCGCCTCGCCGCGCGTCGCAGCCTCGATGCGCGCGACGCCTCGCGCTTCCGCGTCGTGCTCTTCGGCGAGGGTGATCATCGCCAGCGCACCGAAGACCGACCGGCGCCGCCACGCGTCGAGATCGGCGATCGGCTCGTGCTCGCGGAGGGGACGCTCGAGGCGCGAATCACCGCGATCGATCACCCGCGCCTGGTCGACGTGCACTTCGAGGGCAGCCGCGGGCACGTGTGGGAGGCGCTCGCGCGGCACGGTCGGCCGATCCAGTACGCGCACGTCCCGGCGCCGCTTCGGCTCTGGGACGTCTGGACGAAGATCGCCGGCCCCCCGGTCGCGATCGAGTCGCCGTCGGCGGGATTCGCGCTCGACTTCCGCATGCTCGCTTCGCTCCGCGCGCGCGGAGCCCCGGTCCACTTCCTCACCCACGCCGCCGGGCTCTCGTCGACCGGCGATGCGGCACTCGATGCGCTGTTCCCGCTCGACGAGCCCTACGAGATCCCGGCGCCGACGGCGCTGGCCGTGCGACGCGCGCAGCGCGAAGGCCGGCGCGTCGTGGCCATCGGGACCACCGTCGCCCGTGCGCTCGAGTCGAGCGCGCGCGAGCACGGTGAGGTCCGCCCGGGCGCAGGCCTCGCGACGCTGCGCATCGACGCGCACACGCCGCTCCACGTCGTCGACGTGCTCCTCTCGGGCACCCACGAGCGCGGCACCAGCCACCACGCGCTGCTCGCGGCATTCACCGACGAGGACACGCTCGCGCGCACCGACGAAGCGCTCGAGCGCGAGCGCTACCTGACGCACGAGTTCGGCGACAGCGTGCTCGTCGAGCGACGCGCGCGGCCTCTCGCACTGGCCGCCGCGTCCTGAGCGCGGCTTGCGTGCCACGCTGAGCCGGCACGCACGGTGCTTGCGTGGCCGGCATGCCCCGCATCGCGCTCTGCGCCGCGCTCGCCCTCCTCTCGTCCCTCGGCCCACTCGCGGCGCCGGCCTTCGCGCAGGCGCACGAGCGCGAGACGAGCGCGACGAGCGCGCGCGACCTCCAAGAGGGAACGCAGCAGCACCGCATCGGGACCGCGCTGCTCGCGGTCGGTCTCACCGCGAACCTGCTCGGCGGCGCGGCGAGCTTCTACACGATCGTGTACGCGTCCTGGTGGGGGGACGGGTGCGTCAGCTCGTGTCCCGCGAGCCCGGACCGCGTGCCGGGGATCGCCGCGGCGCTCACGACGGCGGGCGTCGGCCTCGTCCTCTTCTTCGTCGGCCTCGGCCTCGACATCCACGGGCGCATCCTGCGCGGGCACGCTGCACAGGCGCCGAGCATCGCGCTCGACGGCGGCGGGCTCACGGTCCTCTTCTGAGCGGCGACGCCGCCGAGAGCGCGATCAGAGGCAGCTGGCGTGCACGCCGGGCGTCGGCGTCGTCACCACGCGGAACGCCATGTCGAGCCGCTCGCTCGTCTCGTCGTGGCCCGAGATGCCATTGCCTCCCGTCCTCGTCTCGCCCACCTCGAGCGCGCAGCGCTCGATCGACTGGCCCGCCGTGGGAACGGGCGCCGGATGCTGGCTGGCCGGCGGCGTGTCGGCGGCGTAGCCGGAGAGCGAGGTCTTGTCGGCGCGCGTCTCGGCGTCGAACGTGTCCCCCCACGTCACGTAGTCGACGTCGTGCAACGTCGCCTCCGTCCCGTTCCAGCGGAAGAGCACGAGCATCTCGCGGCCGTTCGTGAGGCCGGCGCTGCTCCCGCGCGCGCCGTTCGTCGGGACCGCCATCGCGCGCGACGTGCCGCCGCCCGGGCACGCCACGTCGGCGGCCGCGAGGATGTAGTCCGGGCAGACGCCCGTCTGCGCCGCGAAGCCCATGTCCGTCGCGATCACGATCACGTCGTCGGGGCCGATCGAAGCGTCGGCCGGGAAGGTGACCAGGAAATCGCTCCCCGCCGTGGCGAGCGGCGGCGAGAACGCCGTGCCCGCGGCGATGCCGGGATAGGTCGCGTTGTCGGACAGGTAGTAGCCGCTCAGCGAGATCGCCCCCGCGGTCGGGTTCCAGATCTCGATCATCTCGGCGGCGTTCGGCGTGACCGCGACCTCGGTGAAGACGAGGTGATCGAGGGTCGGCGTGCCCGCGTCGGAGCCCGTGGCCGCGTCGGTGCCGCCCGCGTCGAAGAGGACCGAGGCGTCGTTCGCGCCGGCGTCCGCGCCGCTCGCGGCGTCCATGCCGCCGCCCGCATCGTCGCCGCCGCCCGCATCGCCGCCGCCACCGGCGTCGTCGCCGCCCGCGTCGTTCCCGCTGCCGCCGTCGTGGCCGATCCCCGTATCGAGCCCGGAGCCGCCATCGACGCCGGTGCCGCCGCCGTCGAAGCCAGGCGCGGCCGGCTGGCTGGGGCAGCCCGAGAGAGCGAGGAGGAGCGAGAGCAGAGCGAAGAGCGAGAGCGAGCGCATCGCGCGACTCTACCCGCGACCTGCGCCGCGAGCGAGCGCGCGAGAGCCTCGTGGGAACGCCGTTCGCGATCGGTTGTCCGTCTCGCGTATGCTCGCGGAGCGAGACGGCACGAGCGAAAGAGCGGGGCAAGCGATGGCGCCGAAATGGCTGGGGATCTGGGCATGTGCGGTGCTCGTGGCGTGCGGGGGCGCGGGCGAGCGCGCGGCGATCGACGCGACGCTGGGCACGGCGCGCAGCGTGCGCGGCGCCTTCACGATCACGACCGTCGAGGGAGCGGCCGAGGCCACGGGGCCCGTCGCGCGGATTCCCGTCGGCAGCTCGATCTCGGTCCCCGAAAGCGCGCTGACGCGCGTCTCGCTCGACACCGGCCCCGCGCTCCTGCTCGATGCGGGCGCCGAGGTGTCGGCGAGCGAGGACGGCGTCGCGATCCGGAGCGGTCGCGTGTACGTGGACGTGCTCGCGGGGGACGCGCTCGTCGCCGAGATCGCCGGCACGTCCGTTCGCGCGAGCGACGCGGCGCTCTCGGTCGAGATCACGAGCGAAGGCGCGCGCCTCTACGTCGTCCGCGGCGAGATCAGCCGCCGCACCGGCGACACGCGCAGCATCGTGCGCGCGGGCGAGGAGCTGGCGATCGCGGGCACCACCGCGACGGCCGCGCCGCGCGCGCTCTGGAACGACTGGACCGGCGGCCTCGTGCGCACGGGCCCGAGCGATCCGCGCACGGCGCCCGGCATGGGCACGCTCGAGGCGCGCATCCCCGACGAGGTGGGGCAAGCGCGCTGGCCGCTCGTGATCCGGCGCCTCGACGTGCGCGTGCGGATCGTGGGCGAGCTCGCGATCACCGAGGTGCAGGAGGTCTTCTTCAACCCGGCCTCCGAGACCGTCGAAGGGCTCTATCGCGTGCGCGTGCCGGAAGGCGCCGTGCTCGAGCGGTTCGCCGTCGATCGTCGCGGCCAGCTCGTCGACGGCTTCGTGCGCGAGCAGGCGCAGGCGCGGGCCGACTACGAGGCGCAGGTCTACCGAGGATCCACGCTCGATCCGGCGCTCCTCGAGTGGGACGCGCCCGGCCGCTACCGCGCGCGCATCTATCCGATCCAGGCCGGCGAGCTGCGCCGCATCGCGATCCGCTACGCCGAGTGGCTGCCGCGCGCGTACGAGGGCGGCCCGCGCCTCTATCGCTATCCGATGGCGGCGGGCGCGGGCGCGCCGCACCTCGGCGAGCTCTCGTTCGTGGCCGACGTCTCGGAGGCCGGCGCGGCGAGCGTGCGTGCGGGGCTCGGTGCGAGCCTCGAGGGAGGTCAGATCGTGCTGCGGCGGAGCGACTTCTCGCCGCGTGCCGATCTCTGGCTCGAGCTGACGCCCTCGGACGACGACGCTCAGCTCGCCTACCAGGCGCCGCACGTGCCGCCCGAGCGCGCGCCCGGCTCGCGCGCCGTCGTGAACGAGGCGGACGAGCGCGACTACTGGTACGTGCCCCTGCGCCTGCCCGATGCGCTCTTCGCGGGCGACGGATCGAGCGGGCTCGACGTGGTCGTGCTCGCCGACGTGTCGGCGGCGACCGATCGCGCGCACCTCGAGCTCGGCCGCAGCGTGGCCGAGGCGATCGCGGCGCACCTCGGGCCGAACGATCGGGTCAGCATCGTCTCGAGCGATCTCACGATTCGCTCCGTCGACGGAGCCGAGATCGCCCTCGGCGAGGCCAGCCCTGCGCGGATCGGCGCGCTGCTCGATGGCCTCGCGCGCGTGCCCGCTGCCGGCGCGACGGATCTCGGCGAGGCGATCGCGCGTGCGGCGGCGCTGCTCGATCCGGCGCGCGACGGCGCCGTCGTGTACGTGGGCGACGGCGCGCCGACGGTGGGTGAGCTCGGCGCCGAAGATCTGCTCGGGCACCTGCGCGACCAGCCGCACCCGATCCGGCTCTACGCGATCGGCGTGGGCGCCGACGCGAACCTCGATCTGCTCGGCGAGCTGACGCACGGCGGTGGGCTCGCGATCCGCGTCGAGGAGCGCACGGAGGCGGCCGACGCGGCGATGGACGTGCTCGCGCATCTGTCGCGCCCGGTGATCGAGCGCGTGACGGTCGAGACCGGCAGCGGCATCGAGAACGTGTTCCCGCGCGCGCCGGTCGACGTGGTGCGCGGCTCGATCCTCGAGATCGCGGGGCGAGTCCGCGAGACTCCGCCGACCGAGCTCGTCGTGCGCGGCACCTTCCGCGGCCAGCCGATCGAGCAGCACGTCGCGATCACGACGGCGCGGAGCGACGCCAGCACGGACTTGCGCCTGCGCTGGGCGGGCGAGCGCCTGCGCCAGCAGCTGCGCGACGGCGCGACGCGCGAGGAAGTGGCGGAGCTCGGCACGCGCTACGGCCTGATCACGCCGTACACGAGCTACTACGTGCCGAGCTCCGAAGAGCTCGGGCGCATGGGCGCGCAGAGCCGCGCGTTCTTCGAGCATCGCGATCTGCTCGCGCCGGTGCCTCTGCCCGGCGACGTGCTCGCGCGCGCGACCACGGCCCGCGCGCTGGGCCCGCTCGCGCTGCTCGGCTGCGCGCTCTCCGCCGAGCCGACGCCTTCGCAGGGTACGGTCGCCGTCTCGGCGCCCGAGGCCGTGACGCAGCCGCCCGAGGCCGTGGCGCCGCCACCGGAGGAGGCGCGGCGCGTCGGGCAAGCCACGGCGCCGAGCCCGCACATGGCGCGTGCCGACTCGGACGACCGCGTGTACGCGCGCGAGCAGGCGGAGACCGCGACGGCCGAGCCGGCACCGACGGCGCCGGCCCAGGCGGCGCCGGTCGAGGTCGCGCAGCAAGGCGCCGACTCGACCGCGATGGGCACCGATCCGATGGCGGCGCTCGGCGCGCTCATGGGTGACGAGATCGGCGGCAACGAGGGCTTCGGCGGCCTCGGCCTGCGCGGCACCGGCCGCGGCGGCGGCGGGACCGGCGAGGGCACGATCGGCCTGGGCACCCTGGGCACGATCGGTCACGGCGCCGGGACCGGTAGCGGCTCGGGCTACGGCAGCGGTGCCGGCGGATTCCGCGGGCGCCAGGGCGGAACGCCCAGCGTCCGCACCGGCGATGCGGAAGTGCGTGGCTCGCTCTCGCGCGAGGTCGTCCGGCGCGTCATCCGACGTCACGTCAACGAAGTGCGCTTCTGCTACGAGCAGGAGCTGCCCCAGCATCCCGACCTCGCGGGCCGGGTGCTCGTCGCTTTCGTCGTGAACGGCGCGGGCGCGGTGCAGACCGCGAGCGTCCAGGAGAGCACGCTCTCGAACGCGCGCGTCGAGACGTGCATCACGAGCGCCGTTCGCCGGTGGACCTTTCCGGCGCCGGACGGCGGAGGCGTCGTCGGCGTCGTGTATCCCTTCGTGCTCGATTGCGAGGACTGCAGCTTCCCCGCGCCCGAGGTCGTCGCGGAGGCCGAGGCGCCGGCTCCTCCCGCGCCGAGCGCGACGCCGAGCGATGCCCACGCGCGCGCGCAGTGCGGCGACGCGGCCGATCTCGCGCTCGCCGATCGGATCCCGCTCTGGCGGGAGCGCCTGCGCGACGCGAGCTGGGTCGGCGGCTGGGTCGAGGTGTATCGACAGGCCGGGCGCGACTGCGAGCTGCGCACCTCGCGCGATCGACGCGCGTTCCTCGAGGCGCTGATCGATCGCGCGGGCTCGCTCTCGTCGATGATCGACGTGTACTCGTACCTGACCGATGCCTCCGCCCGCGGGTTCCTGCGCGGCGCGATCTTCCGGCGCGTGCGGACGCCCGACGATCTGCGTCTCGTGCGCGGCGCGTTCGGCACGAGCGAGGTCGTGGACTGGGTGCTCGTCGAGCAGGTGCTCGCGCGCGCGACCACCCCCACGGCGCGACTGCGCGCGCTGCGTGGCCTCATCGCACAGCAACCGAACGGCTTCGATCTGCGCCTGCGCCTGTTCGAGGAGCTCGAGGCCCAGGGGCACGTCGCCGAGCTACACCGGCTCGCCGAGCGCCTGCGCGTCGACCCGCTCGCGGATGCGGGCGTGCGCACCGCGATCGGCGAGATGTACCTGCGCGCGGGGCGCGAAGAAGACGCGCGCCGCACCTTCAGCGAGATCGTCGAGTTCGCGCCGCACGACGAGCTCGCGCGCCGGCGCCTCGGCGATCTCTATCGCGCGCACGGCTGGTACGAGGACGCCTACCGCCAGTACGAGACGCTCGCGGTGATCCGGCCCGACGATCCTTCCGTGCTGCTGCTGCTCGCACAGGCGGCCGCGGGCGCCGGCCGCATCGACGAGGCGCTGCGCCTGGAGCAGCGCGTGATGGGGACGGCGCCGCCCGGCGCGCGCGAAGGGCATGCGCGCGCGGCGCAGCTCTGGTCGAGCGTGCGCTTCGCCGAGCTGCGCCAGGCGGCGCGCAACGAGGGAGACACGACGCGCCTCTCGGCCCTCCTCTCGCGCATGCGCACGAGCGGCGTGCTCCGCGGCGCGGGCGCGCTGCGCATCTCGCTCGTGTGGGAGCATCCCGATGCCGGGGTCACGCTCTGGGCGGCCCATCCGGGGCGGCCGCTCGCGCGCCCGGCCGATCTCGACGGCGAGCTGGGCATCGAAGCCTTCGAGGCGACGGAGGCCGAGAGCGGCACCTATCGCGTCGAGGTGCGACGCACCACGCGCGATCGGATCGCGACGGCGCACGCGCGCCTGGTCGTGGTGTGGAACGAGGGGCGCGAGGACGAGCGCGTCGAGACGCAGACGATCGAGCTCGCGCCCGGCGTGCGCTCGCTCGCGTGGACCATCGAGGGAACGACGCTCGCGTCGGCGACGCCGACGCCGCTGCCGACCGAGACGCCGGGCGCGCGCCCGGGCCGCCGGCCGCCGGGGTGATCGCGGTCAGCGGGACGGCGGCAGCCAGCGTGCGTTGATCCGCTGCGTCAGCACGTGATCGACCCAGTCGCCGGCGATGTGGAGATAGTCGCGCGCGTAGCCGATCGGGACGAAGCCGAGGCGGCGAAGGAGCGCGCCGCTGCGCTGGTTCTCGGGGCGGTGGTTCGCCTCGAGCCGGTGCAGGCGGAGCTCGTCGAACGCGTGCGCGATGACCGCTTCGCAGGCCTCACGCATCACGCCCTCGCCCTCGCGAGAGCGATCGAGACCGAAGCCGAGCGTCGCCGACTGGAACGCGCCGCGCACGACGTTCGAGAGGCCGAGGGTCCCGATGATGCGGCCGCTGGGCTGCTCGAAGAGATGGAAGCGATGGGCGCGATCGTGCTCGGCGTCGCGGCGATAGGTCGCGAGGCGCTCGAGCCAGAAGGCCTCGGTGTAGAACGCGGCCGGCGGCTCGGGCTCCCAGCGCGCGAGGTGCTCGCGGTTGCGCTCGAAGTAGGCCAGCACGCCACGCGCCTCGTCGTCCCGCGCGAGACGTAGGACGAGCCGCTCGGTACGGAGCTCGACGGGAGAGGGCACGCGCGTGCGATGCTCGTCGGGTCTTGAATCTCGGTCAAGCGCGCGCGTCCATGGTCTCGATGTCGCGATGGTTCGCGCTGCTGGCCCTGGCTCTCGCCCTCGGCGGCTGCCCTGCGCCCGCCGCGCGAGCGCCGGCACCGAGCACGGCCGGCGCCGAGCACGCGACGAGCACCGACGATCCGGGCAGCCGCGGATCGAGCGACGAGGCGGCGGCCACGAGCGACGCGAGCTCTTCCGAGACGCCTCCCGAGCCCGACGACCCGTCGGTCACGCGCGAGGGCGACCACCTCGTGCTCGCCGCGCCGATCGCGTTCGCGATCGAGCGCGACCGCATCCTGCCCGAGAGCCTGCCGCCGCTCGACGCGCTGGCGGCGCACCTCGCGCGGCACACGGAGATCGACTGCCTCGAGATCGGCGGCCACACCGACGACCGCGGCATCGAGGCGCGCCCGCTCGGCCAGGCCCGCGCCGAGAGCGTTCGCGACTATCTCGTCATGCGCGGCATCGAGGCCAGGCGCTTGCGCCCCGTGGGCTACGGCGCGAGCCAGCCGCTCGTCGCCGGCACGAGCGAAGAAGCGCGCCGTGCCAACCGCCGTATCGAGCTCCGCGTCTGCGACGCGAGGGCCCCCCGCTGATCGTCGGCGCGTCGCGACGCTCGACGGAATCGTGGACGGGCGATCACTCGCCTTCGGTCACGCGCGTCAGGGCCGCCTGCGAGACCACGCCGCGCACGGCGACCCCGTCGTCGACCGCGACGTACACGTCCACGTCGTCGCTGCCCGTGGTGCGCGTCATCTCGCGCGCCCAGCCGGTCTCGCGCAGGCGCGCGACCTGCTCGTCGTAGAAGCGGATCCACGTGCCGGCCTGCACGCGGAAGAGCGCGCCTTCTTCGACGGCGATGCGCTCGGGCATGTGCCCCGCCTCGACCTCGACCGACTCGGGCACGGGGCGCGTGCCGAGCTGATCGGCGCTCGACGCCTCGAGCTCGCCCTCGATGTAGCCGACGAGGAAGGGCCCCACGCCCACGCGCACGCCGTTCCATCCGTTCTGGCTGCGGATCACGACGACGGTGAGCGGCGGATCGAGCGCCGGCAGACGCGCGATCACCGCGCCGCCCGGACGATCGTAGACGGGCACTTCGGTGCCCGCGGGCAGACGGCGGAACTCGCCGGGCGTCAGCCCGGGATCGCCCTCGCCTTCGGCGTGATCGACGAGCCAGTCGGCCGGCACCGAGCCGATGAAGGGCCCGAGGTCGGCGGCGCCCTCGCGACCCAGGCGCGGGCGGATCTCCACGCGGAAGCTGCCGTCCGACGACTGCGAGACCATCCCCACCGGATCGCCGACGCCGAGGAACGCGGGCGTGCCCTCGATGCGGCCGCGCTGGCTGACGAAGGCGCGCAGGCGCGCGAGCGGCACCCAGCCGTGCACGATCATGCGGCCACCGACCGTGACGGGAAGGCGCCCGCCCACGGGCGCGCCGTTGACGCGGACGCGAACGCCCTCGCTCAGGTACCCGAACGGCGGCGCATGCTCGTCGCCCGCGAGGTAGAGCGCGGGGAGCGGTCCCTGCGGCGGGCCCACCTGCAGCACGGCCGGCCAGCCGGGCGGCGGCCCTTCGGCCGAGGCCGCCGTGCTGCGCGTCGCCGGACCACTCGCCGCGTTGCCCCCGCCACATCCCGCGACCAGCGCGAGGACGAGGCCACCCATCACGAACGGAAAGGAAGTCCGCATGGACCGAATCATGGCGCGATCGCTACCAGATCCGCACGTTCCCGGCGAGGCGCCCCCGCGGGGGCGTCTCACGAGCGCCCCCCGCCCAGGACGTGCGCTCCGGGCAGCCGACCACCGCGTCAGCGGCCGAGCTTGGCCTTCAGGCGGCGCGCCGCGCTCTCGGGGATGAGGCCGCCGACGTCGCCGCCGAGCTTGGCCGCTTCCTTCACGAGGTTCGAGCTCACGTAGAAATAGGCGTCGTTCGCCATGAGGAAGACCGTCTCGACGTTGGAGTCGAGGTGGCGGTTCATGTTCGCCATCTGCAGCTCGTACTCGAAGTCGGCCACGGCGCGCAGGCCGCGCAGCACGACACGCACGTTCTTCTTCTTGCAGTACTCGACGAGCAGCCCGGAGAACGAGTCGACCTCGACGTTCTTCTCGCTGGCGAACTCCTCGCGGATGATCTCGAGCCGCTCTTCCACCGTGAAGAGGGACGTCTTGCGCGGGTTCTCGAGCACCGCGACGATCAGCTTGTCGAAGCAGACGAGCCCGCTCTTCACGATGCTCACGTGCCCGTGCGTGATCGGATCGAACGAGCCCGGGTAGATCGCAGTCCTCATCCCGTCAGTCTCTCTCCCCGCCGCGGCCCGGAGCATAGCGCGTGACGAGCACGCTCGAATCGCCATAGCGCTTGGACGCCAGGACTTCGAGCGCGCGGTCGAGCGCAGGCTGCTCGGTCGAGGGGTGCTCCACCACCACGAGCGCGCCCTCGGCGAGCCGCCCGGCCGCGCCGAGCGCCGAGAGGAGCGGCGGCACGAGCGCGAGCTCGCGGTAGGGCGGGTCCACGAACACGCGGTCGAAGGGCGCCGCGCCCGGGAGCTTGCGCGCCACGGTGTCCGGCGCGGCCGCCAGGTCCTGGCTCGTGAGCGTCGCGCGCGCCTCGAGCCCGAGCGCGGCGAGGCTCTCGCCGATCTCGCGCGCCGCCATCCGATCGCGCTCGACGAGGACGGCGCCGGCCGCGCCGCGCGAGAGCGCCTCGATCGCCATCGCGCCCGTGCCGGCGAAGAGGTCGAGCACGTGGGTGCCCTCGAAGCCGCCGCGGGCCTCCACCATCGAGGCGATCGCCTCGCGCACGCGGTCGGAGGTGGGCCGCGTCGTGCTCGCCACGCGCGCCGCGAAGCGCCGGCCCGAGAGCTCGCCCCCGACCACGCGCAGTCGCCCCGAGGCGCTCACGAGACCCAGCGCGAGCGCGCGGAAGACGGGCGACGAAGCGACGAGCCCATCCCGTGCCGCGCGATCAGAAGCGGAGGCGCAGGTCCATCGACCCGTGCGTCGGGCCGAAGCTCGGCAGGAGCGAGACCGTCGTCGCCGCCTCCTCGCTCGATCCGCCCGAGCTGTCGAGCACGAGGAGCACGATGCCCGTCGCGCCCGCCGCCACGGCGACGCCGAGGAAGACGTACTGGAGGATCTCGAACGTGTTGCCCTGGCTGCAGACGTCGCGGATGTGCGCGCTCATCGGGCCCGAGCCGAGGTAGGCGAGGCTCGAGTCCTGGCAGGCGATGTCGCCGCTCATGCCCATGGCACCGAGCGTCTCGCGATGCGCCGTGTAGGCCTGGTCGTTCGAGAGGCTGAGCAGCTCGGCCCACGACACGATCATGCCGACGACCGCGAGGCCCGCGCCCGAGAGCAGCGCGACGGCCGCCCAGTTCACGCCCGGGCCCTCGTCGTGGTGCGCATCCTGGATCGCGACGAGCGCCTCGGCGCCGTCGGAGACGGAGACGGTCTGCGACGCGCTCGAGCCGACGACCACCTCGTGCGAGCCGGCCGTCACGTTCGAGGCGACGAAGACGCCGCCACCATCCGTGCTGCCGACGACGGTGCCGTCGATGCGCACTTCCTGGTGGGCCGTCGCCGTCACGCGGATCGTGCCGACGTGCGGCACGTTCGCGAGCGCGTTGACCATCTCGCGCGCGGGCTCCCGCAGGTCCTCGATGTCGGTGCGCGTGCTGGAGAGCGTGCGCTCGAGGTTCTCCTCGATGGCGCCGGAGGCGACGCTGTACGAGTGGAGGCTGACGGCGAACTGGTACGGCGTGCCCGAGGTGCGGGTGATGGTGCCGAAGACGAGGCGCTGCGCGCCGACCGTGCTCGCGATCTGCGCCAGGCAGTCCGGGTCGGGCGCCTCGCAGCCCGCGACGAGCTCGAGGTTGGCCAGGGCGACGTCGCGCTCGGAGACCGACCAGCCGCGGACGCCCTCGGCCGCATGACGCAGCACGCCGCTGAGGTTCCGCGCGTACTCGTCATCGCCGTCGATGGAGGTGAGCCCGAGCACGACGACCGTCTCGTCGGCCTGGGCCGTCGCGACGCTCCCGAGCACGAGCCCCACCGGCACGAGGGCGAGGAGCGCGTGCGCTGCGAGCATCCATCCACGGGCGAGATTCGACATGAGCCAGGTGCCTCCGACGAGAGGCCCACCTTACTGCGTCCGCGATTGCCCGGACAAGCCCGAGATGCCCTCCGCGCCGATGGTCTCGTCCAGCGTGACCGCTCTTCGCCAGCAACGTCGGCGGATCGGCGCTGAACGCGCCGGCCCGTCGTCGGCGGGCTACGTCGGGATCCGTCCGTTGCTGCCGTGCGATCGTGCTCGCCGGGCCCCACCGATCGGCTCGGCCCCTCCGAGCCCTACCGTCCGCCCAATCCAATCACCATTTCGCACGTCTGAACGATCTGTGGGAACCTCTACGTCTGCGCTCCGTACCCAGGCGTACGACCGGCTCATGAACGGCGTGATGGAAGACATCGGTCCGAGGGTCTGCCCGAAGTGCGGAACGCGCTACGACGGTGGGGCCGCGTTCTGCCAGAAGGATGGGGCGATCCTGCGCCCGATGGTGGAGGAGCGCGATCCGCGCATCGGCCAGACGCTGCTCGACCAGTTCCGGATCGAAGAGAAGATCGGCACGGGCGGCATGGGCGCCGTCTATCGCGCCCACCAGTCGACGATCCACCGCGACGTCGCGATCAAGATCCTGCACCCGGATCTCGCGAACAACGCCGACGCGGTGCGCCGCTTCCAGCGCGAGGCGCGCATCTCGACCGCGCTCGACCACGCGAACGTCGTGCGCGTGTTCCTCTTCGGCCAGCTCCCCGACGGCAGCCTCTATCTCGTGATGGAGCTCTTGCGCGGGCGGCCGCTCTCGGATCTGTTGCGCGTCGAGCCGCGCCTGCCGCTCGCGCGCGCGATCCACATCCTGAGCCAGGTCTGCGACGGCGTGGGCGAGGCGCACGAGCAGGGCATCGTCCATCGCGACGTGAAGCCCGAGAACGTGATGCTCGTCACGAAGGGGCGCGATCCCGACTTCGTGAAGGTGCTCGACTTCGGCATCGCGCGCCTCACGCGCGCCGAGGAGCAGACGCAGGCGACGCAGGCGGGGCTCGTGTTCGGCACGGCGCGCTACATCTCGCCCGAGGGCGCCGCCGGCGAGCCGACGGACGCGCGCAGCGACGTCTACTCGCTCGGCGTGCTCGCGTACCAGTTGCTGTGCTCGGAGACGCCGTTCGACGCGGCCGCGCCCGTCACGCTGCTGATGAAGCACATCCACGAGCCACCGCCGCCGCTCCGATCGCGGCCGGGCGGGCGCGACGTGCCGGAGGAGATCGCGTCGGTCGTGATGCGCGCGCTCTCGAAGAACCCCGAGGGCCGCTACCACGACGCGAACGAGCTCGGCGAGGTGCTGCGTGCGGCCGCGCAGCGCGCGGGCATCCCCGAGCGCCGTCCCGGCACCGGGCGCTTCTCGACCGAGGGCCGCGAGCCGAGCCAGCGCCAGCCGATCTCCAACGGGGGCGCGAACGGCTCGGCCTCGATGCCGAGCCAGCCGCGCGAGAGCGTGCGCGAGGCGCCGCGCCCCGCGGATCGCCGCTCGATGGAGCCGCGACCTGCCGCTGGCCCGGGCTACGGCGGCACGATGAGCGGCGCGCCGGGAAACAGCACCGAAGAGCTCTCGGCCGCGGGCCTGCGCAAGGCGCGCCGGCGTGAGGGCGGGCTCTCGGCGCTCACGGTCGGCGGCGCGTTCGTCGTCGGCGTGCTCGCCGTGGTCGGCATCCTCTTGCTCGTGCGCTCGTTCGCCGGGCCTTCGGCCGAGGAGCGCCGCCACGAGCTCGTGGTGCAGGCCGAGGCCGCGCTCGCCGCGCATCGCTGGGACGGCGAAGACGGCGTGCGTGCCACCACCGATCACCTGCTCGCCGAGCATCCCGACGACGCGGACGCGCGGCGCATCCGCCACGACGCGGCCGAGCTGATCATCGACGAGGGCGATCACGAGCGGGATCGCGGCCACGAGGACACGGCGCGCGCGAGCTACGAGCAGGCGGCGGCGCTCGATCCCTCGAGCGAGGCGCACGCGCGCCTCACGGAGCTGGAGCACCCGGTCGCGCACCGCACGCAGGGCATCGTGGTCTCGCCCTCGCCGGTCGAGCGCGAGCAGGTGCTCGTGACGGCGACGCTCGCCGATGGCCACGACTGCACCGACGCCTCGCGCTTCGTGATCGTGTCCACGCGGCGCCGCACGAGCCAGACCGTCACCGCGACGGCGACGGGCATCGAGGGCACGTGCTCGGCAACCTACACGTTCCCGCGCTCGGGGAGCTACGACGTGCAGTTCCACGACGGCGACTACACGTTCTCCACCTCGGTCGAGGTCGCGCGCGGCGCGCCGATCGACGAAGAAGGTGGGGGCGCGGGCCCCGTGACGACGCAGGGCGCGCTCGGCCCGATGCCGACCTCGCCGATCCCGAGCATCGTGGATGCCCCGATCATCCACTCGCTCCCGTCGCTGCCGAACCCGTTCAGCACATCGACGACCGCGACGCCGCCGCCCACCAGCACCGCGACGCCCCCGCCGATCCAGCCGCTGCAGCGGCCCACGACGCCACCGCCGACGAGCACCGCGCCCGCGCTCCCGCCGGCGTGGACGAGCGGCGGGCAGTAGCACCGCGCCTCCTAGAGCGCGGAGCCCGTCCAGAGGTAGTTCGCCAAGAATCCGAGGCCGAGCCCGACGAACGAGGCGACGAGGGCCGGTGCTCGCTCGGCCATCGGCGCATCGCGACGCGCCCGGATACCCGTGACGGCCTGGATGCTCCCGATGACGGCGCACGCGCCCGCCATAGGAAACAGCATGGGGTAGTAGCGCGAGGCGTAGGCGAGCGTCGCGACGTTCACCCCCGCGAGAACGAAGCTCATCGTGATGAGCAACACGCCCGCCGCGCGCGGATGATTCTCGGCCCACATCTGCATGCGCGCGAAGGTAGCCCGCGCGCACTTGCGGGGCGAACGACGAATGCCCTCTCGTGGGGCGTCTCTGCAGCCGGGGCGGCCGAGGCCCGGGCCAGCGCCCCCACGCGAGGGGCACCGCCCCCGACCCTTGGCGTACGTGGACGCGGGGGGCGCGCGGCCCTAGGCTCGCGCGATGGTCGACGTTCCGGCGCTCGGTAACATCCTGCTCGCAGCCGTGCTCATGACGGCGGCGTACACCTTCGCCGTCTCGATTGCCGCGTGGCGCGGCCGCCCGCACCTTCTTCCTGCGGCGCGCGCTGGCGTGCTCGCCACCGTGGCGCTCGTCGCGAGCTCCGTCTTCCTCCTCGCGTACGCGTTCCAGGCGCACGACTTCCGCATCCGCTACGTCGAGCGCTACAGCGACCGCTCGATGACGGCCGGCTACCTCTGGACCGCCCTCTGGGGCGGCCAGGACGGCTCGCTCCTCTGGTGGTCGTTCCTGCTCTCGGGCTACACGCTCGGCTTCACGCTCTGGATCCGCAACAAGTACCGCGAGCTGCAGCCCATCGCGTTCGCGACCCTCGCCAGCATCTTCGCGTTCTTCGCCGGCCTCATGCTCTTCGCCGCGAACCCGTTCGCGACCGCCGGCGCGTCGATGTCGCCCGCCGACGGCGAGGGCCTGAACCCGCTGCTCCAGAACTACTGGATGGCGATCCACCCGCCGAGCCTCTACATGGGCCTGACCGGCTGGTCGATCCCGTTCGCGATGTGCGTCGCCGCGCTCGTCACCGGCCGCCTCGGCGACGAGTGGATGATCGCCGTGCGCCGCTGGGTGATCCTCGCGTGGGCGTTCCTCTCGCTCGGCAACATGCTCGGCATGTTCTGGAGCTACGAGGAGCTCGGCTGGGGCGGCTACTGGGCCTGGGATCCGGTCGAGAACGCGTCGTTCATGCCCTGGCTCCTCGGCACGGCCTACGTGCACTCGGTGATGATCCAGGAGCGCCGCGGGATGCTGCGCGTCTGGAACGTCGCGCTCCTCTCGGGGACGTTCTTCTTCACCATCTTCGGCACGTTCCTCACGCGCTCGGGCCTCATCGCCAGCGTGCACAGCTTCGCGCGCTCGGACATCGGGCAGTACTTCGCCTGGTACATGCTCTTCCTGGCGATCTTCATCGTCACGCTGATCAGCTATCGCCTGCCCGAGCTGCGCGGGCGCCTCATCGGGATGGACGATCTGATCAACCAGCGCGGCATCCCGCGCATCGGGATGATCCTGCTCCTGCCGATCGTCGGCTACGCGAAGCTCGTCGAGATGGTGCGCGCGCGCGCCGTCGGCATCGAGCTCGACGCGCGGCAGCACCCGGGCGAGATCGACTCGCTGCTCTCGCGCGAGTTCATGTTCCTCCTGAACAACTGGATCCTGCTCGGGATGCTCGTGTTCGTGCTCGTCGCGACCACGTTCCCGCTGATCAGCGAGTGGATCCGCGGCGAGACGGTGACGGTCGGGCCCGCCTACTACAACCGCTGGATGGTGCCGCTCGCGCTCTGCCTCTTGTTCCTGATGGGCATCGGGCCGCTCATCGCGTGGCGCAAGGCGACCGGCAAGAACCTGCGCGAGGCGTTCGTGGTGCCGGGCATCGTCGGCGGCGCGACGGGCCTCGCGCACGTGCTCGCAGGGCCGAGCATCGGTCTGCCGGCGATCGTGGAGAGCTCGGACATCTACGGCACCACCACCGGTGAAGTGCTCGTGGGCGTCATGCGCGTCGCACCTCTCTTCTGCACGACGCTCTGCGGCTTCGTCGTCGCGACCGTCGTCCAGGAGTTCTGGCGCGGCACCGCGGCGCGCATGCGCAGCACGAAGGAGGGCGCGCTCACCGCCCTCGTCACGATGTTCGCGCGCGCGCGGCGCCGCTACGGCGGCTACGTCGTGCACCTCGGCATCGTCTTCATGTTCCTCGGCTTCCTCGGCTCGGCCTACGACGTCGAGCGCGAGGACACGCTCGGCTCGGGTGAGACGATGGAGGTCGCAGGCTTCACGCTGCGCTTCGATCGCGCGCACACCGAGGTCGATCCCAGCGCGGACATGCTCTACGCCGACCTCACGGTCCAGAGCGGCGGCGCCACGGTCGCGCAGGTCTCGCCGGCGAAGTTCGTCTATCGCTCGCACCCCGAGATGCCGACCACCGAGGTGGCGATCCGCTCGACGCCGAGCTCGGACCTCTACGCGATCCTGAGCACGGTCGACCCCGAGACCGGGCGCGCGACGTTCCGCGTGATCAACCGGCCGCTCGTGTGGTGGATCTGGTTCGGCGGGCTCATCGTGCTCCTCGGCGCCTTCCTCGCGGCGGCGCCCGGCGTGCGCGACCTGCTCGGCGAGCGCGAGTCGCGCCCGGCCGTGCGCAGCCCGGGCCTGGCGGCGGCGGCCGTGATGCTGCTCATCGCCGGCGCGGCGGGCATCGCGCTCTTCGCGAGCACGGCGGCGGCGCAGGCCGACAGCTCGAGCTCGCTCCACGCGGGCACGGTCGAGATCCACGATCCCGTCGAGCGCCAGGTCTTCGAGCGCCTGCTCTGCGAGTGCGGCGACTGCCAGCGCCTGCCGCTCTCCACGTGCGGCTGCAGCTGGGCCGAGAACATGCGGGCCGAGGTGCGTGGCCAGATCGCCTCGGGCATGAGCGTCGTGCAGATCCAGGCGCAATACCGCGATCGCTTCGGTGCCCAGGCCATCTCGGTGCCGGCCGACGAAGGCCTCGATCGCGCGCTCTGGGCGGCGCCTCTGCTCGGCATCGGCGGCGCGTTCGTCGGGCTCTGGGTCGTGGCCTCGCGTTGGCGCGATCGCGGCCGGGCCGGCGCAGCGCCGAGCGCCGGGCCCGCGCCCGCCTCCGAGCGCACGGCGCTCGACGATCGCCTGGACGAGGAGCTGCGCCGCCTCGACGAGTGAGCGGTCGCGGGCGTCCGTGACGAAATGCGGGGGAGGCCTCAAGGCTCCGTCGTCTTCGGCCGATCTCGGGCCCGATGTACTCGGCCGAGCACGATTCCGAGCACGCGGTGGCGCTGTGGCGCATCGCGGGCCCGCTCTCGGCGGACGAGTGGGCCCGGCATCGCCGAGACATGGCGCGCATCGCCAGCTGGCCCGCGACCCCTCGGCCCGCCGTGATCCTGATGGTGCGTGACTTCGCGCCGACGGCGCGCCAGCGAGCCGAGCTCGCCGACCTCAGCGCACACCCGGGCTACCGGCCCTACCTGGTGCTCGTCTCGTCGAACGCGCTCCTCCGCGGCGCGCTCCAAGCCATCCGTTGGCTCCAGCGCAGAACGGCGTACGAGATGGAGATCGTGGCCGACCTCGAGACCGCCACGGCGTGGCTCGAGCGGCGCCGCGGCGAGCCGCTCCCCGCGCTCCGCGCCATGACCCGCGCCGCGAGCGCACCGCGCGTCGACGTGCCGGCGTGACCGAGCCGCTTCCAGAGACAGCGGAAGCGCTCGATTGCGGCGGCGCTGCCATGTAGCTTCGAACGATGCGTCTTCGCTTGCTGCTCACTGCAGGGCTCCTGGCTCTGATCCCAGCCTGCGGCGGCGCCGCACCCTCGAGTGAGGACGCGGGCCCCGGGAGCGATGGCGGCCATCGCGACGCAGCGACGCGCAGCTGCTTCGTCGACGAGGACTGCAACGACGGCTTCTACTGCAACGGCGCCGAGCGCTGCATGGACGGTCTCTGCGCGCGCATGCCGGTCGCCTGCGACGACGGCGTCGCGTGCACGCGCGACGTGTGCAACGAGACGACGCACGCATGCACCTCGCGCGCGCCGGACGAAGACGGCGACGGTTTCGGCGACGCCACGTGCACCGACGCGCTCGGGACGCAGCTCGGCAACGACTGCGACGACACCGATCCGACGATCTATCCCGGCAACCCGGAGATCTGCGACGCGATCGACGACGACTGCGACCCGACCACGCTCGGCGGCGGCGACAACGATCACGACGGAACGGTGCCCACGCTCTGCTGCAACCCGCAGCCCGACGGCACGACGCTCTGCGGCCGCGACTGCGACGACGCCGACCCGAGCATCAGCCTGCTCGCGACCGAGATCTGCGACCGCATCGACAACGACTGCGACGGCAACACCGACGAGAACGTGCAGTCGGAGTCGTGGCCCGACTTCGACCACGACGGCTACGGCGACGCGAGCGCGACGCCCGACATCGTGTGCACGGTGCCGAGCTCGCGCGCGAACCAAGGTCACGACTGCAACGACACGAGCGCCGCCGTGCACCCGCTCGCGACCGAGCTCTGCAACGGCGTCGACGACGACTGCGACGGCACGACCGACGAAGGCGCGAGCGCCGACTGCACGCGCACGGGCTCCACGATGGAGTGCATCTCGGCGCGTTGCACCGTGATCGCCTGCGACCGCGGCCACTTCGACTGCAACGGCGTCGCGAGCGACGGCTGCGAAGCCTCGCTCTGCGATCAGTCGGATCAGTGCGGGGTGTGCGGCACGAGCTGCGGGACGGGCGCTCGGCTCTGCGGCGACGGCCAGTGCGTGCTCACGGTCGACACGGTCGAGGCGCGCACCGGCCTCGTGACCGACGCGATCACCGGCGCACCCGTCGTCGGCGCGACGGTGACGACCGTCGACATCTGTCCCGAGGTCACGGCCACGACGCTCGCGAACGGCACCTTCTCGCTCGCGGTCCGCACGCATCACCTGCCGCGCTGGGTCCGGATCACCGCGCCTGGCTACGCGACGCACGTGCAGCCGCTGAGCGATCCGAACATGCGCATCTTCTCGTCGACGATCGTCGATGCGTGGCGCGCCGATCCCGATGCGTCGGTCGCGCCCAGCAGCGCGCGCGCGATCTTCGTCACGACGGGCGACGCGCCCGACATGAACGCCTTCTACGGCGCGCATCTCGGGCCGAGCAACACCTACTCGGGTGGCGACCTCGGCCACCTCGTGGGCGGCTACGACGGCACGGTGTTCATGGGCGCGCAGCCGGGCCGCATGCAGGCCGGCGGGCGCTTCGACACCGGGGGTGGCTGCTCGAGCATCTGCACGCCGAGCTACGACCTCTGGCTCGAGCCCGGGGCCGTCACGCACATCCCCTCGGGGTTCATGTGCGGCGGCGTCTGCTGAGAGGGTGACAGGAAACCTGTCGCCCTCTCTCGCGGAGCGATACGAGGGGGAGGCTCCATCGGGATTCACTCCCGATGGAGGGGGCCGCGTATCGGCCCCCCGAGGACTGAGCGGAGATCGGCCGACGGATCAGCCGAAGTGCGCGGCGGCGATGCGGACGCCCATGAGCGACTCGCGGTAGGGCGACGCCCCGCGATCGGCGCCCGCGGCGCCCGCGATCACCATGAGCGGCAAGAGGTGCTCTTCGCGGGGGTGGCACTCTCGCGCGCGGGGCGCGCTCGCCCATGCCGTGAGGCGGGCGTCGCGCTCGGCCGCCGGCAGCGCGACGGTCTCGCTCAGCCAATCGTCGAACTCGACCGAGGCCTGTGTGGCCGACGCGCGGCCGAAGCCGCGCATGTTGTGGTAGCTCATGCCGCTGCCGACGATCAGCACGCCCTCGTCGCGCAGCGGTGCGAGCGCGCGGCCGATCGCGAGGTGCGTCGCGGGATCGAGGCCCGCCTTCAGCGAGAGCTGGATGGTCGGCACGTCGGCGCTCGGATACGTGAGCTTGAGCGGCACGAAGGCGCCGTGATCGAAGCCGCGGCTCGGGTCCTCGGCGGTCTCGATGCCGGCCGCAGCGAGCAGCGAGCGCACGCGCGACGCGAGCTCGGGCGAGCCCGGCGCCGGCCACGTGATCGTGTACGACTCCGGCGGGAAGCCGTAGTAGTCGTAGAGCATCGGCGGGCGCGGCGAGGTCATGACCGTGGGCACGCGCTCCTCCCAGTGCGCGGAGATCACGAGCACCGCGCGCGGCGTCGCGATCGACGCGAGGCCCCGGAGGTACCCCGCGAGCCGCTCGAGCTCGCGCGGATCGCCCATGCCGAGATCGACGAAGGGCCAGGGCCCTCCGCCGTGCGGGAGGTAGATCACCGGAAGTCGCGTCGACGCCGTGGTTCCCATCGAGCCCTGCTCTCCTCGACCCGTCGATGGCGCTCGCTGAGCGCTCCCCTGCTCGGGGGCGCACGCGGTCGCGGCGAGCGCCGCGCCGGCAACACCGGCGAGGACCTCGCGGCGCGTGAGCTTGTCGGTCGTCATGAAGCGATCGTGCGGCATCGGGCTCGTTGCACAAGGCCCATCCCGAGCAACGGGGCGTTCCAGGGTGGGAACGCTGGCGTTCGCCGCACGGGCAGATGGAGCACGACCTCGCTCCGCCAGCGCGAGCGCCTCGGTGCGGAACGTCGATTCGCGGAGCGCGGATCGAAATTCCGGTCCGATGTACTAGACCGCGCCCATGAGCGACGACGAGACACGGCTCGAGCGCGACGGGCGAGCGGCGGAGGACGAAGCGAGCGAGCTGCCACCGCGCGTGCTCGTCCCTTGGGATCGGCTGAGCCCCGCCGCGCTCCGCAGCGTCATCGAGGAGTTCGTCACGCGCGAGGGCACCGAGTACGGGGAGCACGACGTCCCGCTCGAGGACAAGGTCGCGCAGGTCCGCCGCCAGCTGGAGCGTGGCGAGGTCGTCGTCCTCTTCGATCTGAAGACCGAGACCGTGAACCTCGCGACGGCCCGCGAAGCGCGCGCGGCCCTCGCCGAGTAGCCGCGGTTCAGGGGACGAGCAGCACCGAGCCCGTCGTCTCGCGCGCCTCGAGCGCGCGGTGCGCCGCCGCCGCGTCCTTCAGCGCGAACCGCTGGCGCGCCTCGACCTTCACGACGCCCTTCGCGATCACGTCGAAGAGCGCCGCCGCGCTCGCGTCCTGTTCGGCGACCTCGCGCGCGTACACCGCGAGCGTGGGCCGCGTCACGAAGAGCGAGCCCTTCGCCGAGAGCGCGAGCAGATCCACCGGCGCGGGCGGCCCCGACGCGTTGCCGAAGCTCACGGCCAGGCCACGCGGAGACAGGCAGTCGAGCGTGCGGTGGAACGTGTCCTTGCCGACCGAGTCGTAGGCGACCGGAACGCCGCGGCCGCCCGTGAGCTCGCGGACGCGCGCGACGAAGTCCTCCTGCCGATAGAGGATCGTGTGATGGGCTCCGTGCGCGCGGGCGAGCGCGGCCTTCTCTTCGCTGCCCGCGGTCCCGATCACCGTGGCGCCGAGATGCGCGAGCCACTGGCACGCGATGAGACCGACGCCGCCGGCCGCGGCGTGGAAGAGCACGGTCTCGCCGGCCGCGACCGCGTGCACGCGGCGCACGAGCATCTCGACCGTCATGCCCTTCAGCAGCGCTGCGGCCGCGACGTCGTCGGCGATCCCGTCCGGCACGCGGATCAATCGATCGGCGGCGACGTTGCGGCGCTCGGCGTACGCGCCGGGGCGCCCCGCGGACGCGTAGGCGACGCGATCGCCGACCTTCACGCGCGTGACGTCGGGCGCGACCTCCTCCACCACGCCGGAGGCCTCGACTCCGAGCTGGGCGGGCATCGGCAGCGCGTAGAGCCCGCTCCGATGGTAGGTGTCGATGAAGTTCACGCCGACGAAGGCGTGGCGGACGCGCGCCTCGCCGGCGGCGAGGGCCGGCAGCTCCACGGTATCGACGACGAGCGCTTCCGGCCCTCCGGGCGCACGCACGAGAACGGCGAGGGTCTTCATCCGGCGACTCTACGACTCTCTCCGCGCGCGGCACCTCTACGGCAGATCGTCGCCCCCGACGCGCTCGGACACCACCGTCAGGCCGCTCGGCACGTCGCGCGGCGCGCCAGCCCCCGGCGGCAGGAACTGCTCGGTCCGTGAGCTCAGCGTGCCGAGGAAGACGAGCAGCGCCGAGATCTCGTCCTCGGAGAGCGGGCGCAGCGGCCGCGTGTCGGGATCGAGGTTCGCGAGGATCGCTACATCCTGCTCGTGGTGCACCTGTCCCGCGAGATCGGCCGGTAGCGTGGCGCCGTCGTAGCGCGTCAGCGAGCGCTCCGGGTCGAGGTGGTGGCGCACCGCGGCATCGAGCGTGTCGTACGCGCCGTCGTGCATGTACGGCGCGGTCATCCACACGTTGCGGAGCGGCGGCGTGCGGAACGCGAAGCGATCGGCGGGATCGTGCGTCACGGCGAAGCGCCCTTCGTCGAGGTGCGCCTCGTCACGGCCGGGGCCGATCTGCGGCACGCCGATGTCGTGGAAGCCTCCATCGGAGAGGAGCGGGCCGTCGTGGCAGCGCGCGCAGCCGGCGTCGCCGAAGAAGAGGACGGCGCCTTGGCGCGCGAGGTCGTCGATCGCGTCGTCGCGACCCGGCTCGCTGACCGAGCCGAGGTAGTCGTCGAACGAAGTGTCGGTGAGCTCCCAGAGGCGCGACTCGAACGCGGCGATCGCGCGTGCGACGTGCACGATCGTGATCTCGGCGGTCGGCACCTCGGGGAACGCGGCGGCGAAGCGCTCGCGATAGCCGGGGATGGCCACGAGGCGCGCGACGATCGCGGTCCAGATCGCCTCGCGGTCGGCATCATCCATCGCCGCGAGCTCGTTCGGCTCTCCGTCGCGGGCCGTGTCGCCCGCGAGCCCGCGCATCTCGCGCCGATCGAGCAGCGGCAAGAGCGCCTGGGCCTCGAGCAGCGAGCGCAGCCCCGACGGGAGCGCGACCGGGCCGACGATCGTGCCGCGCTCGCGCCGGAGCCGGCCGTCCCAGAACATCGCGTCGAGCCCGCCGCGATTGAAGAGATCGACCGACGCGCGCGAGAGGCGCTGGCCGTCGCGCCCGACCGACAGATGGCGCGCGTCGCTCGCGTGGAGCGAGGGCAGATGACAGGTCGCGCACGCGATGTCGCGATTGCCCGAGAGCTCGGCGTCGAAGAAGAGCAGCTGGCCGAGCTCGACGAGCGCGGCGTTGCCCACCTCCACGCGGCGTGGCGAGTACACGCCCGCGGCCGCGACGCGTGCGCGCAGATCCCCGGGGCTCGGCTCGCACGCGACGAGCAGCAGCGTCCCGAACAGAGCCCAGCCCACGGCGATCCTGCGCATGGTGACTTCGACCCTCCGTCAGTGCGTCTCGCGATAGAGCAGCTCGACGTGCGCCGTGCCGCCGTCGCCCGTGCCGTCGGCGATCACGCGGCGCCAGCCGTTCTCCTCGACGATCTGGAGGTCGAGGTCCTGGGCGGCGAAGGCCGTGCATCCGGGGCCGCTGCAGACGAAGAGGCCGGCGGCCTCGCACGAGGCACCCGTGACCGTGCTCCCCTCACCAGGGACCTGTTCCGCGATCGGCGGGACGGGGCGGCCCTCACCGTCGACCGGCCCACCGCCTCCGAGGCCATAGGGATCGGTCGCGAGCGAGCCGAGCGGACACGCCGAGAGCTGGAGCTGCAGGCTCGGACCGTCGATGAAGAACGTGCCGACGTCGCCGTCGCGCGAAGCGACGATCGTCGATTCGCCGAGCATGCTCGTGTCGAGCGTCTGGCCGTCGACCTCTCCGGCGATACCGAGCATCTGCACGTCGAGAGAGGTCGCGCCGGGCGGCGCGGTCGCACAGCCGGCGAGGATCGAGACGAGAGCGAACAGGGAGCGTTTCATCGGGGCCTCCTCCTTGGCGCCGTCTTCCGACGGCTCGGGGGAGAGGAGCCACGAGGCCCGACAATCAGCTCAACGAAGCGCGGTCGCGACGACGCGCGCCCTTCGGGTCACGGCATCGATGCGTCGCACACGGCGACCTCGAAGAGCGCACCGAAGGGCTGGAGCAGGACGTCCGTCTCGAGATCGAAGAGCTCGATCTCGATCGGGACGCCCACGGCCGGGACCACGTAGCTCGCGTACCGGCCCGCCTCGCACGAGCAGGGCGTCGGGCCGGCGTGCACGATCAGCTCGCACGGCGAGGGCAGCCCCCCATCGCACTCGGCCGCTGCCAGGGAGCGCAGCGTGAGTCGCAGCGTCGCGGGACGGTCGCTCGCGCGCGTGATCCGGACCCACGATCCGGCGCGCGTCTCGACGACGCCGAAGCCCTGGTCGATCGCGCATCCCCACGGCTCGCGCGACTCGAGCTGGACGACGTTGCAGCCGACGGGCGGCGCGGCGATCGACGCCGCTTGCTCGCACGCGAGCCGCGCGCGCTCGTCCCCGAGGACGCGCACGTCGTCGACGCAGCCCGCGCTCACCGCTCCGAGCAGACAGAGCGCGAAGAGACCGACGCGCCGGCCACGCCCGGAAGGCAGCTCCACACGGCAAGGATGCCCGAGGCACCGCTTCCGGCTCACCTTTCGCGCACCCAGAGCGCAGCGATCGCTCCGGCCGCGGTGATGCTCCATGATTCCAGCTACTTACGCGATGCGTGAGCCAATCGCGCCGGATGAGGGATCCTGGGTGACGAGAGCCTCTTCGTGAGCACCCCCGTCCGCATCCCCGTGGTCACCGAGCTCCCGCGGGCGTCGTTCCAGGACGACGCCGAGCTCGTGCGCCGCGCGCGCGAAGGCGACCGCTGGGCCGAAGAGGCGCTCTACCGGCGGCACGTGCGCGCGGTGACGAACGCGGTGACGCGCCTGCTCGGCCGCAGCGCCGAGGCGGACGACGTGGTGCAGGACACGTTCGTGCGCGCGCTCGAGCGCCTCGACGACGTGCGCGACGGCGTGGCGTTCCGCGCCTGGATCCAGCGCATCGCCGTCACCCTCTGTCATCGGCGCTTCCGGAAGCGCAAGCTCTTGCGCGTGCTGGGCCTCGATCGGAGCGAAGGGGACGATGCGACGCTCGCGGCGATGGCCCGCGAAGGAACGCGGCCCGATCTCGTGGTCGAGCTGCGCGAGATCGATCGCGCGCTCGATGCGCTCTCGTTCGCCGCGCGCAGCGCGTGGGTGCTGCACCGGGTCGAGGGCTGGACGCTCGATGAGACCGCCGACGCGCTCGAGGTGTCGCTCGCGACGGCCAAGCGCCGCTTGTCCGAAGCGGACGCGCGCATCGCGACGCTCCGTCGCGGAACGGAGGTGTCGCCGTGACGCTCCGCCGCGAGCTGCGCGACGCGCTCGACGAGCCGCATGACGAGCAGCGTGCGCACGCGAACTGGGAGGCGATCGAGCGAAAGCGCCGCCCGACGCCCGCATTCCCCGCGCGCCGTGGGATCGCGGTGCTCGGGCTCGCTGCCGCGGCGCTGGTCGCGGTGGGCGTGCTCGCGATGCCGCGCGCGCCGGGGCCGCTGCGGCTGCCCGACGGAGCCGAGGCGCGCGGCGTGCTCGCAGCTTCGCGCACGACGCTCGACGACGGCTCGGTGATCACGCTCGCCGATGCGGCGCGGCTCGAGGTGCTCGAGAACGCAGGAGACCACGTGCGCTTCTGGCTGCACGAAGGGCGCGCGCACTTCGACGTGGTGCCCGGCGGTCCGCGGCGATGGGCGATCGAGAGCGGTGGCGTCACGGTCGAGGTGCTGGGCACCGCGTTCGAGGTCGATCGCACCGAGGGCGCCGTCGAGGTGGCCGTCGACCGCGGCAGCGTGCTCGTGCGCGGGCCGACGGCGCCGGGTGGCATGCAGCGCCTGCGCGCGGGGGAGTCGATCACCGTCGCGATCGAGGCCCGCACGCTGGCAGCGACCGAGGACGCACCTTCCCCGGAGCCCGCAGCGCCGCCCTCGACGCTCGTCCCGAGCTCGCCGCCCCCGCGCGAGGAGCCGCCCGCGAGCCACGTCTCGATCGCGGCGCTCGCGCCCGGCTCGCGCGAGGCCGCTCCCGTCGAGCCGAGCGCCGACGCGCCCGCGGCGGTCGTCGCGCGCTTGCGCGACGTGGACACGCTTCGCGCGCAGGGCCGCATCGACGAGGCCGTCGCGCTGCTCGTCACGATCGAGGACGACCCGAGCGCCGGGCGCGAGCGACCGCTCGCGGCGTACACGCGGGCCCGCTTGCTCCTCGATCGGCGCGACCAGCCACGCGAGGCGGCCTCGGCGATCGATCGCGCGATCACGCTGGGCCTCCGTGCACCTCTGCTGGAGGACGCGCGTGCGCGTCGGGTCGAGGCGCTCGCGCGCGCGGGGGATGCCGAGGGCGCGCGCGCGGCGGCGGCCGAGTATCGCGCACACCATCCGGACGGGCGCTGGATCGCCGACGTCGATCGATGGTCCGCCACGCCCTGATCGCTGCCTCGCTCGCGGTGCTTGCGTGGGCGGCGCCGGTGCGCGCGCTCGACGTGCGGCTCCCCGCGTGCGCGCCGTCCGACGTCGACACCGCGCTCCTCGCCGAGCTGCTGGTGATCGAGCTGGGCGACCGCGCGCTCGAGGTGAGCCTCGGGCCCGCGCTCTGCGAGGTGGGCCGCACCGCGCTCGACGTCGACGTCGTCGACCCGTCCACCGGGGCGCGTGGCCACGACGTGATCGTGCTCCAGGTCGAGGCCGAGACCGATCCGAGAGCGAACGCCCGCACGATCGCGCTCGCCATCGCGGAGCGCGCACCGCGGATGCTGGCGCTCGCGAGCGTCCCGGCCCCGGAGACGCCTCGCGCCCTCGAGCGCGAACAGACGCGCGCGCCGCGTCGGCTCGAGCCCGCCGCGGCGCTGGCCTCTCCGAGCGCGCCCACGCGCGCCGAGGAGGGCTCCGTCGACACCGCGGAGCCCGCGCCCCTCCCCTTGCCACCGACGATCGGGATCGCGGCCGTGGGCCGCCTGGCTCCGGTCCTCCCGTCCTGGCTCCTCGGCCTGCGCGCCGGCATCGGCGCGAGCTTCGATGCGACGTGGGCGCTGCGCGCGGACCTCGCGCCGAGCTGGGCCCGCGCGAGCGTGCCCGAGGGCGACGTCGATGCCGTGGTGACGGCCGCCGGCCTTTCTCTCGTCGCGACCTTCCTGCGCACGCCGGAGCTCGTGCTGAGCGCGCTCGCGCGCGTCGAGGCCGGTGCGCTGCTCGCGATGGGCTGGGTCTCGGCCGCGAGCATCGGCGCCCCCACGATCCACCCGTGGATCACCGCCGGCCTCGGCGCCGAGCTCGGCTACGCCGTCTCCGAGAGCGTCACCCTCACGGCCGAGATCGACGCCTCGGCGCTCCTCTGGGGCACGCGCATCTCCACCTGGCCGAGCGGGACACAGATCGACGCGTCCTACGCGCTCCTCGACCTCGCGCTCGGCGTCCGCATCGCGCCGTGATCGCGCGCCGGCGCGCTCACACGCGCCCCGCTCAGACCCGCCCCGCTCAGACCCGCCCCGCTCAGACCCGCCCCGCTCAGACGCGGTAGTTCGGCGCTTCCTCGGTGACGACCACGTCGTGGACGTGGCTCTCCTTCAGGCCCTGCGCGCTCTGGCGGACGAACTTCGCCTTCGTGCGCAGCTCGGCGATCGTGCGGCAGCCCGTGTAGCCCATGCCCGCACGCAGGCCGCCGACGAGCTGGTAGACGACGTTGCCGAGCGAGCCGCGGTACGGAACGCGCCCCTCGATGCCCTCCGGCACCAGCTTGCCCGCGTCCTCCACGTCGCCCTGGGCGTAGCGGTCCTTGCTGCCGCGGCGCATCGCGCCGAGCGAGCCCATGCCGCGGTACTGCTTGTAGCTGCGGCCCTGGTAGAGCACGACCTGGCCGGGCGTCTCGTCGGTGCCCGCGAAGAGCGAGCCCACCATCACGCTCTCGGCGCCGGCGGCGAGCGCCTTCACGAGATCGCCCGAGAACTTGATGCCGCCGTCGGCCACGACGGGCACGTCGTACTTCGCGGCCGCGCGCGCGCAGTCGGCGATCGCGGTGACCTGCGGTACGCCCACGCCCGCGACGATGCGCGTCGTGCAGATCGAGCCGGGCCCGATGCCCACCTTCACCGCGTCGGCGCCCGCGAGGATCAACGCCTCGGTGGCCTCGGCGGTCGCGATGTTGCCGGCGATGAGCTGCGTGTGGGGGTGCTCGCCCTTCGTCGCCTTCACCGCGTCGATCACGCCCTTGCTGTGGCCGTGCGCGGTGTCGATCACCAGCACGTCGACGCCCGCCGCGACGAGCGCCGCCGCGCGCTCGGCCCGATCCGGGCCCACGCCGATCGCGGCCGCGACGCGCAGACGGCCCTTCCCGTCCTTGTTCGCGTGCGGGTACTTCTCGGCCTGGAGCAGATCCTTGATCGTGATGAGCCCGACGAGCGCCCCGTGGTCGTCGGTGACGAGCAGCTTCTCGATGCGGTGCGCGTGCAAGAGCTCCTTGCTGCGCTCCTGCGAGACGCCGAGCGGCACCGTCACGAGCTTGCGCGTCATGAGGTTCCCGACCGGCTGCGCCAGGTTCTGCTCGAACCGCACGTCGCGGCTCGTGAGGATGCCGACGAGCTTGCCGTTCTCGACCACGGGCAGGCCCGAGATGTCGTGCTTGCGCATCGTCTCGAACGCGTCGCGCAGCGAGCGCGTCGGCTCGATCGTCACCGGGTCGAGCACCATGCCGCTCTCGGCACGCTTCACCTTGAGCACCTCGCGCGCCTGATCGGCAGGCGAGAAGTTCTTGTGCACGACGCCGATCGCGCCCTCGCGCGCCATCGTCACGGCCGTGCGCCACTCGGTGACCGTGTCCATCGCGCTCGAGAGGATGGGCACGTTCAGCTTCAGCTCGCGCGTGAGGCGCGTCTTCACGTCGGCCTCGGCGGGCAGGAAGTCCGAGTAGCCCGGCTGGAGGAGCACGTCGTCGAACGTCAACGCCATGCGCGGGTGATCTTCGATCATCGGGACCTCCGTATGAGCCAGCCGGGGAAGGCGAGCAGTATAGGGAGGCGGGGTCCGCGGTCTACCCCGCCGTCCGGGGTAGCTCACGGTCGCGGACGCGGCGCCGGGAGTTCCGCGGAGAAATCACGGCGTCGCGACGATGGGGCCGGTCTGATAGTCGCTCGTGACCGGATCGCCTTCGCAGTCGCCGATCACCGGCGAGAAGCGCAAGGTCACGTGGCTGTCGGGCGGGACGTTGGCGAAGAAGGGGTTCGCCACGTCGACGTCGATCACGCTCGAGCCGGCCGGCGGCGGGCCGACCGTCACGAGCTCGACCACGCGTGCGCCGCTCGAGCCGCCCCCGTCGCCCGGCTCCGGGATCGAGGCGTCGCCGCTGCCGCCGATGATCGCCGCGACGTTCACGCGCGGTGCGCTCGGGGCCATGTCGCAGGCCGTGAGCTCGACGTGCACGTGCGCCATCATCGTCGGGTCGTTGAGCGCGATGCGCTCGGGCGTGAGCGAGGCGCGGGTCACGATCGCGTACGTGTAGGGCCGACACGCCTCCACGTACTCGCCACGGCAGCTGCGCGTCATCGGCGGGTCGACGGCTGGCGAGCAGGCGGTCGAGAGCGCGAGCGCGAGCAGGACGAGCGCGAAGCGAGGCATGCCCGAGTTGTAGCCGCGGCCGCGGGCCCACGCCCGCACACGCGTCAGGGGCGCGAGCTGCGCGCAGGCTCTTCCGTCGCCGGCGTCGGCTCGGCCGCGTCGTCCACGAGGCGCCGCGGCCGGCCCGTCGCCACGCGCGACAGGTCGAGCACGGCCTCGATCACGCCGAGCGAGACGTACCCGGCGAGCAGCCACACGAGCGCCACGCTCCAGTGGAAGAGAACCATCATCGCGATCGTCGAGCCCACCGCGCCCAGCACGAAGAGCATCGAGCCGACCGAGAGCTTCACGTTCTTGAACGAGCGGAACTTGATCGTGCTCACCATGAAGAACGAGAGCACGAGCACGATCGCCAGCACGATTTCGGGGTGCCGATCGAGGCGCAGCGCGGGCACGTCGAGAAACCAGTTCGCCACGACGAGCGCGACGACGATGCCCGCCGCGCCGGGGATCGGCAGGCCGAGGATGAACTTGCTGGGCTTCTTGGGCGCGCCGCCCGCGCCCATCGCGAGCACGTTGAAGCGCGCGAGGCGGATCGCGCCGCAGCCGAGGAACAGGAAGCTCACGACGAGCCCGAGCACGCCGAGCTGGTGGAGCGACCAGCGATAGAGCAGCACGGCGGGCGCCGCGCCGAAGCTCACGACGTCGGCGAGCGAGTCGATCTGCACCCCGAACGCGCTCTGCGTCTTGGTCAGGCGCGCGACGCGGCCGTCGATCGTGTCGAAGAACATCGCGAACACGATGAGGATCGACGCGTTGTAGAACGCCTCCGGGCTCACGTCGCCCGTGCTCGTCGCGGCCGTCACCCCGCCCGGGATCGGCACGGAGGCCGACGTGCACACGAGCATCGCGTAGAAGCCGCAGAAGATGCTCGAGAGCGTGAAGAGGTTCGGAAGGATGAACAGGGTCTTCCGCAAGTCGACGCGCATCGTTCAGCCCACCCCCGTTTGCCGAGCCCGGCAAGCGTACGCGAGAGCCGCCGAGGATGTTCCGGTTCTCGACGCGTGCAAGGCGACCGTGTCCGATCCGTGACCGTCCGGCGCGCGCGTAGGAAGAGGTATGGCGGGGAGGATGGGCCGCATCGAGGTCACGGCTCGCTCGCCGCCAGCATCTCGGCGAGCGCGTGGTTGCAGAGGCGGACCGAGCCCGTCCGGTCGCAGGCGCGCTCGTAGTCGGCCCCGGCGGCGGCCCGCTCGCCCGCCTCGTGCTCGAGCCAGGCGCGCGTCTCGAGCACGCGCGCGCCGCCGGCCGCTTCGTAGGCATCGAGCGCCTCGAGGCGCATGCCGAGCGGGGCGTTGCCCCCCTCCACGGCGAGCCAGCCGTAGTAGGCGCGGCGCGCGATCGCGGACATTCCCTCGGTGAGCGCGAGGCCGTGGATGGCGTTCCATCGCGCGTGGAACATCGCGCGGATCACCAGCTCGGGCGCCACGCGGTGGCCCGCGATCACGGCCCCGTAGCGCTCGAGCATGGCCGGGAAGGCCCCGAGCTCGCCAGCGCGCTCCTCGTCGGTCTGCTCTTCCTCGCCGCGCAGCGCCGGCATCACGCGCCCCACGTCGCGGGCTCGCGCCGCCGCGACGGCATCGTCGCCTTCTGCCGCGATAGCGACGCGCAGCTGGGCCAAGGCCGCTGCGCGCTGGGACGCTTGCTCCGGGAAGTCGTTGCGCTGCACCTCGGCCAGGCCGTGCTCGAGATACAGGCGGCGGCGCCGGACCTCGTCCTCCGTGTCGGGCGCGCGCGCCGCGAGCGCCTCCTGCGCGGCGAGCTCGGCCGCGACGTCGGCCGCCGGCAGCACGAGCACGGGGGGCTCCGAGGGCGGGGCCGGGCGCGGGGTAGCCCACAGGGTGGACAAGCCCGCCGGGATCGCGATCGCCAGCACGAGCCCGATCCGCTCGGGCGCGCGTGGAGGAGATGACGATGTCGCGTCGGAGGCCACGATGAACCTTTCCTCGCCGTGCGGGCACGTTATATTCGCGAGCCCCAGGGTAACGAGAGCGGCCGCGCCTCGGAAAGCGATTCGTGAGCAACAACCGCCAGCACGAGCGACTGCCGATCGTCCTCCCCGTCGTCCTCGTCCACGAAGGACGAGAGATCCCCGCCGAGTCGCGCAACCTCAGCGCGGGCGGCATGAACGTCTTCGGCGGCACCGAGATCCCCTTTGGCGCGGCGGTTCGCGTCCGCGCGACGCTGCCCGGCGGCCAGGAGCTCGACGTGCCGGCCACCGTGCGCTGGATCCGCGACGGCGCGATCGGCGTGCAGTTCGGCTCGCTCCGCGCGAAAGAGACGTGGGCGATCCACCAGCTCGTCAAGCAGAGCGAGCCCCACAAGCCCTGACGCGGCCGCCCGCGGGGGCCGCATCGTTCTCTGGTCCGGAGGAAACATGGATCTCTCGTTCACGCCCGAACAGGAAGCGTTCCGCGCCGAGGTGCGCGCCTTCATCGAGAAGGAGATGCCCGCGAACATCAAGAAGAAGGCCGACGACGACGGCCACTTCGAGATGGACGAGGTGATGGAATGGCACCGCGTGCTCGCGAGGAAGGGCTGGATCGCGCCACATTGGCCCAAGGAGGTCGGCGGCACGGGATGGGACGCGGCGCAGCGCTTCCTCTTCGGCGAGGAGCTCGAGCGTAGCGGCGCGCCGGTGCTCTCGCCGTTCGGCCTGTCGATGGTCGGCCCGCTGATCATCCAGTTCGGCAACGACGCGCAGAAGAAGCGCTTCCTGCCGAAGATCCTCAGCGGGGAAGAGAAGTGGTGCCAGGGCTACAGCGAGCCCGAGGCAGGAAGCGATCTCGCGTCGCTGCGCACCACGGCGGTCGACGACGGCAAGGGCAACTTCGTCGTGAACGGCCAGAAGACGTGGACGACGTACGCGCAGTACGCCGACTGGATCTTCTGTCTCGTGCGCACGAACCAGACGGTGAAGAAGCAGGCCGGCATCTCGTTCCTTCTCATCGACATGAAGACACCCGGCGTGAAGGCCGTGCCGATGCTGACGACGGGCCACACGCCCGCGTTCTGCGACACGTACTTCGACAACGCCGTGGTGCCGAAGGAGAACGTAGTCGGCCCGATCGACGGAGGCTGGTCGATGGCCAAGGCGCTGCTCGGCCACGAGCGCACGCTGATCGGCGCGGTCGGCACGAGCACGCGCGCGCTCCAGCGCGTCAAGCGCATCGCCAAGAGCACGTGGGTCGACGGCAAGCCCGCCCTCGAGCACCCCGGCTTCGTGGGCAAGATCGCCCGCCTCGAGATCCGCCTCGAGTCGCTCCGCATGCAGAACTATCGCGCGCTCGCGGGCGCGCAGCTCGGGCACGCGCCGGGGCCCGAGAGCTCGATCCTGAAGATCCGCGGCGCCGAGATCCTGCAGCAGTGCTTCGAGCTCGCGATGGAGATCATGGGCCCGGACAGCGTGAGCTGGTTCAACGAGCCGGGTGTGATCGATCCCGGCGAGCAGTGGATCGCCAGCACGATGAACTACACGCGCGCGACGACGATCTACGGCGGGTCGAACGAGATCCAGCGGAACGTCATCGCCAAGTGGATCCTGGGGCTTCCGGCCAACGCGTGAAGCGGCAACGAGACGCGAACGAACGGAGCAGGTGAGACGATGGATTTCGAGCTGACTGCCGAACAGAAGATGTTGTCGGAACAGGCCGCGAGCTTCGCCAAGAAGAGCTCGCCGGTGGAGCGCTTCCGCAAGCTCCGCAGCACCGCCGAGCGCGACGTGGTCGAGCACGGCTGGGAGCCGAAGGTGTGGAAGGAGATGGCGGGCCTCGGCTGGCTCGGCCTCTTCTATCCGGAAGAGGTCGGCGGCATGGGCCTGCGCTTCTTCGACACGGCGCTCGTGATCGAGAAGCTCGGCACGACGCTCGTGCCCGAGCCGGTGATCGCGTCGGCGGTGCTCGCCGGCACGGCCGTGTGGAAGGCGGGCTCGACGGCGCAGGCCAAGGCGATCCTCGAGCCGATGATCGAGGGCCGGACGAGCCTCGCGCTCGCGTGGGGCGAGCGGCAGGGCCGCTACGATGCGCGCAGCGTGACGACGAGCGCGAAGAAGAGCGGCAGCGGCTTCTCGCTCACGGGCGAGAAGATCTTCGTCGAGAACGGCCACGCGGCCGACGTGATCGTCGTGTCGGCCGCGACCGACGCCGGGATCGCGCTCTTCGCGGTGCCGAAGGGCACGAAGGGCCTGAGCGTCCAGCGCCTCAAGACGATGGACGGCAAGGCCGCCGCGAGGGTGCGGCTCGAGGGCTGCGAGGTCCCGGGCGACGCCCTGCTCGGCGAGCCCGGCGAGAAGTCGGCGGAGGCCCTCGACGCGGCGCTCGACTTCGCCGCGGCGGCCGCGTGCGCGGAGGGCCTCGGCATCGCGAGCACCGTGCTCGACATGACCGTCGCGTACCTGAAGACGCGCAAGCAGTTCGGCGTCGCGATCGGGACCTTCCAGGCGCTCCAGCACAAGGCCGTCGACATGTTCGTGGAGGTCGAGCTCTTGCGCAGCACGGGCATCCTCGCCGCCGTGCGCGCCGACGAGCGCGACGTGGAAGAGCGCAAGCGCGCGATCTCGATCGCGAAGGCGCAGCTCGCGGTGGGCGGCAAGCACGTGGTGCAGCAGGCCGTTCAGCTCCACGGCGGCATCGGCGTCACCGACGAGCACGACATCGGCCTCTACTTCAAGCGGATGAGCGTGCTCAACGCGAGCTACGGCGACGAGGAGCACCACCTCTCGCGCTACACCGCGCGCGCGGCGTTCGCGGCCGCCGCGGGCTGATCGACCGATCCCACGCTCCGGCGGCACCGTCGCCGGAGCGCCTCGCGGCACGATGCCACGGCGGCCGTGGTACGACTGCCGCGTGGTCGCCACGGATGATCCGCCTCGGCAGTACGCAGGCCCTCCTTCGAGCGAGCTGATCCGCGACTTGCCGCTCGGCGCCGCCGTCTTCGACCGCGAGATGCGCTATCTCGCGCACAACGCGCGCTGGGATCCGGCGCACGGCGGGCGCCGCAATCGCGATCTCGTCGGGATGAGCCACTACGACGCGTTCCCGGAGATCGGCGTCGGCTGGCGCGAGGTCCACCGGCGCTGCCTGGCGGGAGCCACCGAGAAGAGCGATCTCGACGTCTTCGTGCGCGCCGACGGCGAGAAGGTGATGCTGCGCTGGGTGGTCGCGCCCTGGCACACGCTCGAAGGCGACGTCGGGGGCCTCGTGATCTTCCTCGAGAACATCACGGAGAGCGTCGCCGCGCGAACGCGCTTGGCCGAGCACGAGAGCCTCATCCGACAGCTCTTCGAGCGCTCGTCGCTCGGCCTGAACCTGTGCACGCTCGACGGCGTCTGGCTCGAGTCGAACCCGGCTTTCCTCGAGATCATCGGCTATGGCCCCGAGGAGGCCGCCGGGCTGACGTACTGGCAGCTCACGCCGCGCAAGTACGACGCCGAGGAGGCGGCGCAGCTCGAGAGCCTGCGCACGACCAAGCGCTACGGCCCCTACGAGAAGGAGTTCATCCGCAAGGACGGGACGCTGGTCCCGGTTCGCCTCAACGGCTTCCTCGTCGAGCGCGACGGCGTCGCGTACATCTGGTCGCTCATCGAGGATCTGACGGCCCAGCGCGAGCTCGAGGAAGAGCGCATCAAGGCGATCCACGGCAACAAGCTCGCGATGCTCGGCGAGATGGCGGCCGGGGTCGCGCACGAGGTGAACAATCCCCTCTCGATCGTCGCCACGTACACGTTCTCCCTGCGTGATGCGATCGCCGCGAGCGACGCGGCGCTCATCGAGGAGGCGCTCTCCGCGATCGACGACGCGACGAGACGCGCCGGGGCGATCGTGCGCAGCCTGAGCCGCTTCGCGCGCCGGCCCAGCGGCCACCGGATGGCGAAGCTCGACGTGAACGTCGTCGCCCAAGACGCGCTGCACCTGTGCCGCTCGCGCATCCTGACGCAGGGCGTGGAGCTCACCTCGGCGCTCGGCGCCACGATCCCGGTGCGCGGGGACGCGCTCGCGCTCGCCCAGGTGCTCGTGAACCTGCTCCACAACGCCGCCGACGCTGCGCGCAGTGCCGCGAGCCCCGGGGCGCCCGGATGGGTGAGACTGTCGACGATGGACGGCCCGAGATCCGGCTGGGTCACGATGTGGGTCGAGGACTCGGGCACGCTGCTTCCGGAGGTCGCGGCGCGCATCTTTCGCCCCTTCTTCACGACGAAGAAGGAAGGCGAAGGCACGGGCCTCGGGCTGGGCATCAGCCGCAGCATCGTCGAAGAGCACGAGGGCCGACTGCTCCACGACCCTCAGGCCCCGAGCACGCGCTTCGTGGTCGAGCTGAAGGCGGCCGAATGAGCGCGCCCATCATCGTGTGCATCGACGACGAGCCGAGCTTGTGCCGCGCGCTGCGGCTGCTCCTCGCGCGGACGGGCGCCCGCGTCGAGACCTTCACCCATCCCGAGGAGGCGCTCGTCTTCCTCCGCCACAACGACGTGGCGCTGGTGCTCTGCGACTACCGGCTGCCCTCGATGCACGGCCTCGCGGTGCTCGCGCGCCTCGAGAAGCCCGTCCCCTTCGTGATCCTGTCGGGAGATCTCGACATCGAGCACCACACGGCGAGCAACCCCGGGGTGACGGCGGTGCTCGGCAAGCCCTTCGAGGCGAGCGAGCTGCTCGCGCTCGTGGAGCGCATCCTGCCGCCGAGAGCCGACGGCGATGGGGATCCGTCGGGCACGGCGAGGGGACGGAGGTAGCCTCGGCGCCATGACGCGCGTTTCCCTCGCTCTCGCCACGCTCGCCCTCGCAGCGTGCTCGCGCTCGGCGCCCGCGCCGGCGCACGACGACACCACGCCGGCCGAGGAGACGCCGCCCGCCGCGCAGCTGCCGGGCAACGCCGCGGTGCGCGCCCGGCTCGCGGCGCTCCCCGCGCCCCCGTCCCCCTGGTCGACGCCCGTCGCCGCGCTCACGCCGGACGACTTCGTCGCGCTCTGTCCGTACCTCGATCAGAACGTGCACCTCGAGGGCTCGACCGTGACGTGCCCCGACGGGTCGAGCGCGCAGGTCACCGAGCACCACTGCGAGCCCGAGAGCTGGGCACAGGCCGCGCGCAGCCTTCCGTGCGCGATCACGCTCGGCGAGATCACCGCGTGTCGACTCGCGATGGTCGAGCACCCGTGCGACAGCGGCGCCTACGGCGAGAACCTCGACGAGTGCGAGGCGTTCGAGGCGTGCACGTGCGATGGATCTCGTGCGCCGGAGGTGACGCAATGACTCGATCCTCGCGCGGCCGCCGCTGGGCCCTGCTCTCGCTCGTCGTCCTCGCCGCCACCGGCGTCGCCCGAGCCGACGTCACCTTCGAGCGCCACGACGTCGCGACGATCTTCTTCATCGACAAGAGCGACGACCACAACCGCGTCGACTACGGCATCCACCTCGACTCGAGCTGCCATCCGGCGAACGGATCGCCGATGGAGGTCTACTGGCGCGAGTTCGAGAACGGCGCCGGCGGCCGCGTGACCCACGGCCTGAACATGTTCGAAGGCCCCGTCTACGGCGTCGGCTCGCAACGCGTGACGGACACCCGCGACGACGGCGTCACGATGGACGTCGTCATCCGCGCGCTCTCCTCGCGGCACCTCCAGGTCCACACCTCGCGCATCCCGCACGGCTGCTCGGCACGCGCACAGACCGCCGTCGCCGGCACGCAGGCCTACCTCGACCGCGTGCACCTCACGCTCGGGGACGGCCCCGGCTCGCTGCGCTTCGCCGACATCTACGGCACCGCCGTCGAAGGCGGCGCCAGCGTGCACGAGCACGTCGTGCACTGACGGCAGCGCGGCCCGCTCGGGGCGTCGTTCGCGATGGCCCCATCGACCTCCGGAACGAGCTACGTGTCACGCGCGCGAGCGAAGATCCTGACGCCGTCGGCGACCAGCGATGATGAGCGCGAGCGCTGCGATCCCGAAGACTGCCGCCGACCCGTGCGCCGGGAGGCCGGTCGCGGTGCATCCGCAGCACGCGGGCGGGGTCTGGGTCCCGCCTGCGTCGAGCGCCACCGCACCGTCGGTCGCGCTCGCCGCGTCCGGAGCAGAGCTCGCCGCGTCGACCTCCACACCCGCGTCGGTGTCCACCACGTCGCACTGGTGAGGCGCTCCCAACGTGACGAGCGCCGCATGAGCCACGATCCGCTCCTCGGTCAGCGCGTGATCGTAGAGCGCGACCTCGTCGAGCACGCCGCGGAACGGTCGGTCGCGATTCGCGTTGTTACCGAGCCCGAGCGGCTCCGTGGAGTGCGAGAGCGTGCCGGGGACCGTCACGTCGCTCATCGCGCCCCCGTTGACGTAGAGCGTCGCCGCGGAGCCGTCGTAGGTCAACGCGACGTCAGCCCATTCGCCGGCCCGAAGCGCACACGGCGCGTCGATGGCGACCGAGGTCGTCCCCACCGTGATCTCACCGACCACCGTCCCGTCCTCGCGAACCGAAAGACCGTAGACCGCGAACACGTTCGCAGATTCGGTCGACTTCTCGAGGATGCGCTGCTGCTCCCCGCCGATCCCGGTGGGTCCGTCCCAGCGTATCAGTGCTTCCACGGTGACGGCGTCCGGGCTCAGCGCGGCGGCGTCCGGAACCACCACGCGACCGGCCTCGAGCGCGAGCCCGGTGTCTCCCGACGCCGTAGCGACGGCATACGTCAGCCCTCCCGAGCCGGTCCCGTCGTGATCGCCCACAGCGTCCGACACGGGTGGGCCCGACCGTCTCGCCAAAGCGCCAGTGGGCAAACGGCGTGTCGGCATCGAGCGCATCGGCGTAGGCCGGGGGTGCAGCGCGCACGACCGACGGTGCAGTGATGAGCACCAGGAGCGACGCGGCGGCTACGAGCTTCGTTTTGGTCGGCATGATGGCCAGCCTACGTTGCATGCGCGTATGAGAACATTCGAACGATGCGCGTCGTGCCCCGACCTCGGGCACGCCGACCCAGCGCAGCGCACGGATGGCGCGACGATTGCCGGTGGAATGGCTCATGCGCGTCGTCGACCACCATTCGAAGCACTCGCCGTCCAACTTCCGGTCGATCGCGGGCGGCTTCGCCCGGCTCGTCGCGATCGCGGGGCTGCACGCCGCGCTTCTCACGGGATGTGACGCCTCGCTCGCGTTCCCGTCCAGCTACGACGGCGGGCCGGCGCACCGAGATGCGGGCGCCTTCGCGCCCGTGGATGCCGCGCCCGTCGCGCAGGACGCCGGCGTCGCGGCGGACGCGTACGCGCCGACCGACGCCTCCACCGCGGCGGACGCATTCACGTTCGATGCCGGGCCTCCCGCGTGTGATTGTTTCGACGGCCCGGGCACCTACTGCGAGGCCAGCGTCGCCGCCTACGCTGCGAGCGAGAGGTGCGTCGCGCCGGCCTCGGCGAGCGGCCACCACCTGCTCACGTGCGACGCGAGCGGCTGGCATGCGACCGCGAGCTGCGGCTCGGGCTGCGAGAGCGGTGAGACGGGGGCGAGCGCCGAGTGCTCGCTGCCGATCTGCGACTGCTTCGTCCAGGTGTCGTGGTGTGGTGCGAGCGCGCAGCGGCACGCGCTCGACTTCACGCATCCGTGCCGGGTTCCGCTCGTTCCCGCGCACGACTCGGACATCCTCGGCTGCAACGCTGCCGGCGACTGGGTCGTGCTCCAGACCTGCGCGCACGGGTGCCAGGCGAACCCGACCGGCACCCCCGACTCGTGCGTGGCCGCGCACACGCCGCAAGACCCCGGCTGGGCGGCCTGCGCGCATCACGGCCTCTTGCACTCGGGGCTGCACCCCGAGGCCTCCGATCGGCTCCGCTGCGCGGGCGTCTCCGCCGACCGCATCAGCCAGACCGTCGGCTACGCCGCGGCCTCGGCCGGCTACCACGCACCGGACGGAACCGTCGACGGCCACTCGTACACAGCCGCCGTCGATCTCTCCGTGCGCGGCATGACGCAGTCGCAGATCCGAGCGCTCCTCGAGCGGCTCGCGCAGAACGGCTTCGCCGCCTGGTATCGCTGGCCGGGCCACGACGGATGGCCCTCGAGCGAATCCCCACACATCCACGCGGTGTTCGCCGGCGTCGTGATGAAGTCGCAGCTCCGCGAGCAGGTCCGCGACTACCTCTCGGGACGCAACGGGCTCTCGTCGCACACGACCTACACGTTCTGGCGCGCGACGAGCGCCGATCGCGCGATCGTGCGCCTGCTCTTCGAGCGTCACTACAGCCCGTGAGGCGCCGCCGCGATCACGGACAGATGTCGGCGCCGCAGCCGACCTGGCACTGGTAGAGCGCTTCGCCGCTCGTGGTCGTGTAGAAGCTGCACGGCCCGCCGCACAGGCAATCGCAGTCGAGCGGGCCCTCGCCGCACGTGTGCGTCCGACACTCGAGCAGGAGCGCGCCCGATGCGCGCTCGACGCAGCGCTGCGCGCCGGTGCACGACGAGCCGCCACACGCCGTCGAGCACGTCCGCGAGAGCACGGTCCACGTCGCCCCGCCGCCGCCCGACGCGGCGCACGACGCGCTCACGAAGCCCGTCGTGCTGCAACGGTCGTAGTAGCAGTTGCCCGTCCCGGACACGCAGGGCGCGCCGTCCGCCGGAGGCGCGGCCGGGCAGGCCGTGGGCGTCGCCGCGTCGGCCGCGGAGCCCGCATCGATCGCGGAGACGCTCGTCGAGCAAGCGCCGACGAGGACGAGCACGAGCACCGGGGAGCATCGCGACATCATGGGACCGCGGACAGCAACGCCCGTGCCGCGCCAATTCGCGCCACCTCGCCGCGAGCCTTCGCACACGCGACGGCTCGCGCGCGAAGCATCGAGCGCGCTACGGTGAGCGCGCGATGGAATTCCAGCCCTTCAATCAGGCCCCGCCCGAGCTCGGCAACCAGTACGACGAGGACCGCCCGCTGCGCTCGCTGCTCGCGCGCTTGCTCCCCGGCGACGCCCGGCGCGCGACCGAGGAGTCGCTCCGCGCGATGGGCGAGCTCTCGGGCGGTGAGCTCTATCGCCTCCAGATGGAAGATCGCCTGAACGAGCCGACGCTCACCCAGTGGTCGCCGTGGGGCGAGCGCATCGATCAGATCGAGGTCACCAAGCTGTGGCAGCGGTGCGCCGAGATCGTCCCCGCCGAGGGCGTCATCGCGACGGCCTACGAGCGCAAGCTCGGCGCGCTCTCGCGCGTGCATCAGTTCGCGCTGACGTACCTGTTCAATCCCTCGAGCGACGTCTACACGTGCCCGCTCGCGATGACCGACGGCGCCGCGCGCACGCTCGTGGCGAGCGGGAACCGCGCGCTGATCGATCGCGCGCTCCCGCACCTCACCTCCCGCGATCCGAAGCAGTTCTGGACGAGCGGCCAGTGGATGACGGAGTCGACGGGCGGCTCCGACGTCGGCAAGAGCGAGACGGTCGCGACGAAGGAGGCCGACGGCACGTACCGACTCTGGGGCCGCAAGTGGTTCACCTCGGCCACGACGAGCCAGATGACGCTCACGCTCGGCCGGCCCGAGGGCGGCGCGCCCGGCGGCCGTGGGCTCGCGCTCTTCTATCTCGAGACGCGCGATCCGAGCGGGCGCCTGGTGAACATCGAGGTCAACCGCCTCAAGGACAAGCTCGGGACGCGCAAGGTGCCGACCGCCGAGCTGATGCTGCGCGGCGTGCCGGCGATCCCCGTCGTCGGGCTCGAGAACGGCATCAAGAACATCACGCCCATGCTGAGCGTGACCCGCACGTGGAACACGATCTGCTCGGTGTCGGCGATGCGGCGCGGCCTCGCGCTCGCCCGCAGCTACGCGAAGAAGCGGGTCGCGTTCGGCGCGCCGCTCTCCGAGAAGCCGCTGCACCTCGACACGCTCGCCGATCTCGCCGCCGAGACCGAGGCCGCGCTCCAGCTCACGTTCCTGATCGTCGAGCTGCTCGGCCGCATCGAGGCCGGCGAGGCGCGCCCGCACGACGAGACGCTGCTGCGCTTGCTCACGCCGATCGCGAAGCTCACGACGGGCAAGCAGGTCGTGGCGACGATCAGCGAGGTGCTCGAGTGCTTCGGTGGCGCCGGGTACGTCGAGGACACGGGCCTTCCGATGCTGCTCCGCGATGCGCAGGTGCTCCCGATCTGGGAGGGCACGACGAACGTGCTCTCGCTCGACACGCTGCGCGCCGTGGGCCACGGGCCCGACGTGGTGGCCGCGCTCGAAGCGCTGCTCGCCGAGCGCCTCGGCGCGATCGCGGATCCGGAGCTGCGCGCGGTGGGCGAGAAGGCGCGGAGCGCGATCCGCCGCGCGAACGGCTGGCTCGCCGAGACCTTCGGCACCGCGCCGCTCGACGTGGAGGCCAGCGCGCGTCGCTATGCGCTCACGCTCGGGCGCTCGCTCGAGCTCGCGCTGCTCGCGCACCAGGCGGACTGGGCGCTCACGCACGAGAAGGACGCCCGCAGCAAGCAGGCCGCGCTGCGCTTCGCGCGCCTTCCCTTCGACGTGCTCGTGCCGAGCCCGCGGAGCGAGAGCGCGGCGATCGCGCTCGAGTAAGCGGTCGGCGGATCAGGGCGCGACGGGAACGACGACCGTGTCGGTGATGTAGCTCGGGTCGGGCCCGTCGATGGTCGGGAACGCCTGGTTGCTGAAGCCGATCTCCGGGCGGCCGAGCCGCACCACGAGCTGGAGCAGCTCGCCCGGGAGCACGCCGACCTGGTCGAGCAGGATCGCGGTCTCGCAGCCGGAGGCCGAGCAGGCGCTCGTGGTGTTGTCCCGCACCACGCCGAACGCCGAGCCCGAGGCCAGCGTGCGCCAGCCGAGCGTGGAGTCCGAGGCGACGCGGCCGTGCGGGAGCAACGACGCGCCCCACCCCAGCTGCGGCTGGAAGTCGACGACGTCGTTGCTCAGGCCGAGCGAGAGGACCGTGTTCACCACGTTGGAGCGATCGCTCAGGCCGATCGGCGTCAGCAGCACGCCCGTGGCTCCGGGCGTGTCCACCCAGAACACGACCGCATCTCCGGAGACGAGCGTTCCCTCGAAGCCGAGGTAGAGCCAGTGCGCGTCGCGCCCGTAGTGCAGCGTGGTGATGGCGTCCCCGGTGAACGGCGACAGCGCCGTCGTCGTGTTGAGGGAGTCGCTGCCGCCTCCGCCGTTCCAGTAGGGCTCGGTGAAGAGGCCGTCGACCTGGATCGCGATCGGCAGACCGGCGTCGGTCTCGACCACGGGAACGTCCACGCCGACGTTGCCGGTGTCGACCGACGTGGCCCCCGTGTCGCGGGGCCCCGAGTCGCGGACGCGGATCGGACCGGTCTCCCCCCGCGGCGCGTCGGCCGACGCGTCGAGGCTGAGCATCGGATACACGGTCGGCGTCTGACACGCTGCGAGCGAGACCGCGGGGACCAACCAGCCGAGGGATCGGGTGAGCATGAGGGCCTCGCGTCGTTCGCCGTTCGACCGGCATCGTAGCCCAGCGGGGGCGGCGCGCCGAACGATCGGCGGTGCCGATCAGCGCTGCCGGCGTGCGCGCTGGCGCACACGTGCGGCGAGAACGAGGCCGAGCAACAACGCGAGCACTCCGCGCGAGCTCGCCGTGCCCGCCGCCGCGCACCCGCATCCGCCCGAGGCCGGGGGAGGCGCCGTCGTCGCGGCGTCGTCGCCGGCAACCGCGCCGTCGAGCGGCGTCGCGGCGTCGGGTCGCGGGCCGGCGTCGGGGCGGAAGGTGCTGGCGTCGGGCTCGACGAACCCGCCATCGCGCGGCGGCGGCGGCGTGCCCGCATGCGTGAGCGAGACGTGATCGGTGACGGTGCCGTCCGTGCGCACGTTGGTGAGCGTGAGCGTGTCGCCGTCCACGTCGACGATGCACGAGCCGTGCATCGACTCCGAGAAGAACATCAGCGGGTGATCGAGCGAGCCGCCGGTGCTCGCGCCGCCGTGACCGGCGACGACGTAGAGGGCTCCCTCCGGCCCCGAGTGGTACGCGCCGTCGCCGTCGAGCTGTCCGTCGCCCGGATCGACGACGTGCCCGGCCGCGGTGGTGGGCGTGTCGTAGGCGCCGTGCACGAGGTAGCTGCGCTCGTAGGCGTGCGAGTGCCCCGCGAGCACCGCGTCGACGCCGTGCGCCTCGAGGATCGGCAGCGCGTTCTCGCGCATCTCGACGAGCTGCGACTCGGTGTCCGAGTTGTGCGTGCCGTGCGTGTAGGCCGGATGGTGGAAGTACGCGATCGTCCAGTCCGATACGTTCGCCGAGAGATCGCTCTCGAGCCACGTGAGCATCGCGCCCGTCGGCGAGCGCGACACGTCCTGCGAGTTCAGCACGACGAAGTGCACGTTCGCGTAGTCGAACGAGTAGTAGGCCTCGGTGCCGCTCGCGACGCCGCCCGCGCTTCCGTCGCGCGGGAGCGAGTACGCCTCGTAGTAGGGCCCCGTCTCCGTCGACGAGTGCGCGCTGATGCCCTCGTGGTTGCCCATCGTCGGCCAGCAGGGCACGCGACGCAGGATGTCCGCGTAGGGCCCGAAGAAGCCCGAGTCGAACTGGGCCGTGGTGCCCGCGGTGTACGCGATGTCGCCCATGTGCAGGACGAGGTCGGGGAAGTCGGCGCCGACGTACGCGAGCATCGCGTCGCGCACGCCCGCCTGCGCCGCATCGCCCGTGCCCGAGTCGCCCACGATCCACATCCGGAACGGCGCCGTGCTCCCGCGCGGCGGCGAGGTGGTGAACGTGTCGTTCGCATCGCCGGTCGTCGCGGCCGAGCACGACGCGGCGGCCGCGCGATAGAAGTACTGCGTCGAAGGGCTCAGCCCTTCGATCGTCACGTCGTGATCGATCTCGCTCGCGCCGCTGCCGGCACTGCTCCCGAGCGAGCTGGCGCTCGTGCCCCAGCACACGCGTGTGGGCTCGGCGGCGGCGCTGCGCCACACGACGTGCATCGACGTGGGCGTGCCGCGCTGGAGATAGGGGCGGCGCGCCTGGGCGAGCGCGAGCCCGGGAAGCGCGAGCGAGGCGATGCACGCGAGCGCCGTCGTGGCGCGGACGAGGGCGCTCATCGGCTCACCTCCGAGAGGCGCGCCCCGAGCGCGAGCGCACGTGGATACCGAGGCTCGATCTCCTGCGCCGACGCGAGCGCGGTACGCGCCTCGTCGATGCGGCCGAGCCGCAAGAGCGCCTCGCCACGATCGACGAGCAGCGCGGCCGTACGACGGTGGGCGAGCCGCTCGTCGATCCGCTCGAGCGCATCGCTCGCCGCGCGCGCAGCATCGGCGCTGCGCCCCATGCGCGCGAGCACGTCGGCGCGGAGCAGGCCGAGGCGCGGATCGGTCGGCGTGCGGGCGATGGCCGCATCCACGAGGTCGAGCGCAGGGGCCGGCGCGCCGGCCGCGAGATGCGCATCGATGGCCGCGAGCACGAGCGGCGCCGAGCCCTCCGTGCGCGCGAGCGCTTGCTCGAGCCCTTCGGCCGCCTCGGCCGCGCGGCCATCCCGGACGAGCCAGTGCGCGCGATCGAGATACGCGTCCACGTCGTCCGAGAGGCGCAGCGCCGCATCGAGATCCTCGATCGCGCCGCGCAGGTCGCCACGAGCCGCCCGCAGATCGGCGCGCGTCCGCCGTGCCGCGAAGCTCTCGGGCGCGATCGCGATCGCGCGATCGAGGCTCGTCATCGCCTCGTCGATCCGATCGAGGGCCGCGAGCGCACGGCCCTCCAGCACGAGCGCGCTCGGCTCGTCGGGATGGAGCGCGAGCGCCAGCCGCACGTCCTCGAGGGCGCGCGCCGGCTCGCCCGATCGCTCGAGCAGGTCGGCGCGCTGACAGAGCAGCGCCACGTCGTGCGGGCGCTCTGCGAGCGCCTGCGCGTAGCCGGCGAGGGTGTCGTCGATCGGAGGATCGGCGCGGGCCGGCGACACGAGCCCGAGTGCGAGGACGGTTCCGAGGAGGACGGTGCGACGAGCCATGGGGCAGAGCCTACTCCGCGTCACGGCTCGGTGACGAATGTGTGACGGCGCGGGGGCCGAGGGCCGCCCGTCAGTCGGCGTAGGGAACGACCTCGTAAGGGCGCCGCGGCCCGTGCCAGCGCTGGAGCGCGACGCGCGGCGGGCCCTCGTCGCCGTGCGTGATCGTGCAGTACGTCAGGCCGCTGTCCTGCCCGAGGTGGCTCACGTCGAGGTTGATCATCTTCATCCACGTGCCGGTGTTCACGAGCACCTTGCCACCCTCGATGGTCAGATAGCGCGGCCCGTGGCTGTGCCCGAGCACGAGGTGCGTCACGCCGCGGAGCTTGCGCAGCTCGCGCGTCGCGGCGTCGTCGAAGGTGCCGAGGGCGAGGATGTCCTCGCGCAAGAGCTCGGGGATCCGGAACAAGCGCTCGCGCCAGGCGCCGATGTTGAACACGCGCCACTTCAGGAAATAGAGCGTCGAGCGCCAGAGGAAATGCAGCACGAAGCGCGTGTCGAAGAAGAGCGAGCCGAGCAGGAAGCGCGAGAGCGGCTGGATCCGATCGACGAAGCTCCGTTCCTGCTTGGCGGGGTTCATCACGTCGAGGATCCAGAGGCTCCCCCACGGCAGATCGAGCACCTCGGTTCCGTCGCGCCGCTTGCGCGTGAGGCGCCGGTAGTCGACGCGATGGATGCGCTCGAGCTGGTGACCGTGCCGGATCTGGATCCCGTCGGGCAGGTAGTACGTGTCGCTCTGGGTCACGAACTCGAGCCGGTCCTCCGGGAGGTTGGCTGCGACATAGCGGCGCAGCAGGGCCTGCGGCCCCTTCATCACCATGTCGAGGTCGTGGTTGCCGGGGATGAAGACCACGCGATGCCCCGAGCGCTTCAGGAAGTCGCGCAGCGCCCGCACGAAGCGCGGATGACCGTCGAGGCACTGTCGAAGCTTCTCGGTCGCGATCTCGTCGGTGATCTCGTGCGGCCATTTCCCGCCGATTTTCACCTTCAAGAGGTCGAAGATGTCCCCGTTCAGCACGAGCTCGATCGGTGTCCCTTCGTGCTCGCGCTCGTAGTAGCCGAGCAGGTCCGCGAGCTCCTCGTCGTGCCGAAAGTCCTCGAACGGATTTGGCTCGCCCTGACGGACGCCCGTGCCGAGATGCAGGTCGCTGAGCACGATGCGGAGCAGATTCATGCGTTTCGGGCGACCCCGGCTCCTTGACTTCCCTTAGGTTCCCCCGATACTCGCGAGGTAGCCATTTCTCGGCGTTTCGCGCGGTTTTCCCGCGAGGCGGCGCGGCATGGTCACCGCTCGCCTCGTGCCGTGCGACGACGCGGGTGGCTTGTCTCGAACAGGCGTTCGGGTCTCCGTGCTTGCCATGAACAGGCGGTCGTGTCCGTGCGACCGAGGGTGATCGAGATGATGAGCTCGCTCGAGGGTCGGTCGGGGTTGGCGCGCCTCTTCGTGCTCGTGATCGCCGCGGGGATCGCCGGTCCCATCGCGGGCTGCAACGATCGACAGCTCGTCGCGATGCCCGAAGCGGGCGCCTACGACGCGGGCCCCGGCAACGACGTCGGGATGTCGTTCGGCGACACGGGCATCGGCTTCTCCGAGCTCGAGATCCTGCGCGTCGTGCCGAGCCACGGCCCGTTCAGCGGCGGCAACCGCGCCATCCTGCGCGGCTCCGGCTTCACCGACATGGCGCAGGTGCACTTCGGCACGCACATGGTGCAGCCGGCCGATCACACGCTGATCGACGCGCGCCGCCTGCAGGTGGTGGTCCCCGCCGGCGAGGTGGGCACGGTCGACGTCTCGGTGGAGGTCGACGGTCACACCTTCACGCTGCCGGACGGCTACACGTACGACGCGATCGCGGTCGACCCGTCGCGCGGTGCCATCGCGGGCGGCACGTTCGTGAACATCGTCGGCAACGGGACGAGCTTCGCGACGGGCGACCAGGTGATCTTCGGGCACCTTCCCGCGACGGACGTGACGGTGGTCTCGCCGACGCGCATCACGTGCCGCACGCCGGCGCAGCCGCCGGGCACCGTCGACGTGACCGTCGTGAGCGCGGCCGACGGCACCGAGACGACCGCGGTCCAAGCGTACGACTACTACGACACCTCCGATCCGCTCTCGGGCGGCCTCGGCGGCGGCCCCGCGAACGGCACGATCAACGTGACCGCGCTGAACGGCATGACGGGCCTTCCCGAGCCGGGCGTGTTCGTGATGGTCGACCAGGACCTCGCGACGCCCTACCAGGGCCTGACGGACTCGATGGGGCAGATCAGCTTCTCGGGCCCCGACCTCGTCGGCCAGCACACCGTGCACATGGCCAAGCACTGCTTCGAGCGCACCTCGTTCGTCGCGTTCGACGCGCAGGACGTGACGGCGTTCCTGCAGCCGTGGACCGATCCGATGTGCGGCATGGGCGGCGGCGAGCCCCCGATCGGCCGCGGCCGGAACGCGGCCTACATCGAGGGCGACCTCACGTTCCCTGGCGGCGCCGAGTTCGGCCCGAACCCATGGGACATCCTCCCGCACACGCGCGACGGGTGGGAGCGCGCCGCGTACGTCTTCACGACGCAGGTCGACGTCGACCAGTACACCGGCACGCTCTCGTTCGGCACCGACGCCCACCCGAACCCCGATCCCTCGCTCGGTGGGGCGATGCCGCGCGTGCCGGAGGCGAACATGCCGCCGCCGGGTCACGTGGGCTATCCGTATCGGATCCTGGCGCGCCCGGCGGGTCTCGCGGTCTTCGCGCTCGCCGGTCTCGAGAACACGGAGACGGGTCAGTTCATCCCGTACGTGATGGGCGTCGCGCGTAGCGTGATCGCGAGCCCCGGCGAGACGACCTACGGCGTGAACATCGAGATGAACCTCCCGCTCGATCACTCGCTCGTCGTCAACCTCGGCGCGATGCCCCACCCGGTGGACGCGACGCACCCCGACCGCATGTACCTGCGCTCGGTGCTCGACCTCGGCGGCGAGGGCGTGATCGTCCGCAACGTGAACCACGTCGACTTCGACACGGTCCGCCGCCGCGACCTGAACCGGGAGCTCCGCCTGGTGGCGCTGCCGGCGCTGCAGGGCACGATTGCCGACGGTCGTTTCACGATCCTCGCGGCCTGGACCAGCGAGTTCGACGGCGCGCCGTACACCGCCGTCATCCCGCGCGGCATCACGGCCGTCGACGACGCCTACCAGCTGCCCGACTTCCTCGGCGTGCCGCGCGCCGTCTCGCCGGCCAACGGCGACCCGCTGCCCGCCGATCGCGTGCTGCACATCGAGGAGGACGGCGCGCCCGCCGACTTCCACTACATCATCATGCAGGACAGCAACGGAAACCCCGCATGGAGCATGTTCGTGCGCGGTGACCAGCGCGCGATCACGCTGCCGGACCTCTCGTCGTTGCCCATGGGCGAGGACGTCGCGCCGGGCGAAGTGTTCTGGCTCGTCTACTCGATCAGCGTGCCGGGGCTCGACTTCGACGAGATCAGCTACAACCAGCTGAACAGCGGCTACTGGTCGGCGTACTCGCTCAACTACTTCACCTTCATTCTCTGATTCGGCACCGCTGATTTCCCGCACCGCGTGGGAGCCCGTTCCCCGACATCGACGGGCGGGCTCCCCGCCCTCGCCGCGCACGGGTCTGGCGCCCGGCGCCGGAGGCCCGATGTCCCCTTCGCTTCACGTTCGTACCTCGCTCGCGCTCGTGATCGCCGTCGCCGCCGGCCTCTCGAGCCCCGGCTGCACGGTCGAGAGCACTCGCGGCCGCATCGACGGCGGGCGGCCCTTCTTCCCCGACGGCGCCTTCACCTGCCTGAGCGTCGACTCGAGGGCGTGCGTCGGCTCCGAGCTGCACTCGTGCGAGTCGAACGGCGAGTTCCTCGTGCCCGTCGTCCGCGACTGCGCGGACGACGGCCTGATCTGCCTCGGTGACGTCGGCTGCGCCGTGTGTCAGCCCGACCAGATCGGCTGCCGAGGCCAAGACGTGGTGCTCTGCTCGCACGACGGCCAGTCGCAGACGGTGCAGGAGACGTGCGACATCTCGGCGGGCGAGACCTGCCGCGACGGCGCGTGCATCCAGCTCTGCCAGGAGGCGAACCAGAACCGCTCGTACGTGGGCTGCGAGTTCTACGCCGCCGACCTCGACAACCTCGCCGACGACGTGGGCGACGCTTCGTCACAGCAGTACGCCATCGTCGTGTCGAACCCGCAGCGCTACACGACGGAAGTCATCGTCGAGCGCGATCGCGGCGTCTTCGGCGGCGACGACATGCCCGAGATGGTCGACTCGGTCGTCATCGGCCCCGGCGACCTCGAGATCTTCCGGCTGCCGCGGCGTGAGGTCGACGGCAGCTCGAGCATGGCGCCGTGCGCCAACGACTCGGTGTGCGATCAGGGCGAGCAGTGCTGGTGCGCCGGCGGCGTGCACCCGGGCTCGGGCGCGAGCGACTGTCGTTGCCGCATCTCGTCCACGACGACGGGCCACGACGACGGTCCGCACTCTGCGCTCAGCGCGAACGCGTACCGCGTGCGCTCGACGCTCCCCGTGATCGCCTACCAGTTCAACCCGCTCGACAACGTGGGCGTGTTCTCGAACGACGCCTCGCTGCTCGTGCCCGTCTCGGCGATCGGCACCGAGTACACGGTGGTCTCGTGGCCGCAGACCATCGCCGACTCGACGGATCCGGCGCACGACTTCGCGATCAACCGCACCGACGAGGACTCGCGCACCTTCCTCACGATCATCGGGACGGCCGACGCGACCGACGCCCACATCACGCTCGGGCCGCACGTCGTCGAGGTCCACGGCGTGACCGGCTTCCCCGGCCCGCTGATGCCGGGGGACGAGCTCACGCTGCGCCTGGGCCCCTTCGACGTCATCAACCTCGAGACGCACGGCTTCGACGGCGATTTCACCGGGACACTGGTGAGCTCCAACAACGGCGTCGCGGTGCTCACCGGCAGCGAGGCCTCGGATGCGCCGCGCTTCGACGACATCGCGAACCGGCAGTGCTGCGCCGATCACCTCGAAGAGCAGATCTTCCCGAACGAGACCCTCGGCCGGAACTTCTACATCGGCCGCACGCCCTCGCGCTCGCAGGCGCTGAACCACGCCTTCGTCACGAACGACAGCGTCGGCATGTTCAACGAGCCGGAGTACGTGCGCATCCTCGCCGTCGATCCGGGCACCACCACGGTGACGACGACGCTGCCCTATCCGAACGACCTCTACATGCTGGACCAGGGGGAGGATCTCATCCTCACGGCGACCCAGGACTTCCAGATGGACGCCGACAAGCGCCTCGCCGTCATGCAGATCATGGCGAGCCAGGACGCGACGGGCATCGCCCGCGACTACCCGGGCGGCGACCCTTCGCTCATCGCGATCCCGCCCGTCAGTCAGTACCGTCGCGACTACGTGTTCCTGACGCCCGGCACGTACGGCTTCGACTTCATCACGATCGTGGCGCCCGCCGCCACGGAGCTCTTGCTCGACGGCGCCGCGCTCGATCCCCACGCGTGCAGCACGAGCCCGGCCGACGGCCGCATGCGCGAGCCGACCGACCCGCCGCCCGAGTGGCTCGTCTATCGCTGCCAGCTCTCGTTCCCCGACGTGACGGGCCTTCCGAACGTCCACGTGGACGATGGCGAGCAGCACGACGGCTACCACACGCTCCAGGCGACGCAGAACGTGCAGCTCGTGGTCTCCGGCTTCGACCGCTACGTGAGCTACGCGTACGCCGGGGGCCTCAACCTGGTCCCGCTGCAGTAGCCGATGCGCTCGGCTACGGTCCTCGCCGCGCTCTGCCTCGTGTCGGTGCCCGTCGGCGGCTGCTCGCTGCCACGGGGCGCGTTGGGGAGCGCGGCGCTCGACGGCTCCGCGTCGGGCGTCGACGCCGCGGGCCTGGATGCCGGGACGCTCGTGCGCGATGCGGGGCGAAGCGACCTCGACGCGGAGAGCGTGGACGCAGCGAGCGGGGACGCGGCGAGCGTGGATGCGTGGGCGCCCGATGCGCCCGGCGACTGCAACATGGATCGCGACTGCCCGACCGACGTGATCGAGCTCGGCGACTGCAGCTACGCCACGACGTGCGCGACGACGGGCACCGCGGTGCAGACGACGACGCACTACACGTGCGACCACCACGTCTGCACCCCGCACGTGCGGACGGACGGCTCGCCCTGCACGCGGGAGACGGACGGCGATCCGTGCGGCCCGGCGCCGACGTGCGGCGACTGCAGCGCGACGAGCTGCGGCGAGACCGGCACGCAGACGTGCACCGGCGTCGCGTGTCTCGCCGAGGCGTGCGTCTCGCAGACCACGACACAGAGCTGCACGACGGCGAACAACCACTGCGGGACGCCCGACTGGGGGTTCTGTCACCGGAACTTCAACGGGCCGTGCACGCAGGAGCGCACGTACGGCGGATGCCTCGGAACGACCTGCGTCCCGTTCACCGGCACGACCGAGAGCCGCACCTGCATGAACTGCTGACCGGCGCGCCCTCGTGTATCCTCGCGACTCATGAAGCGCCTCCTGGGGCTCGCGCAGGCCCTCTCGCTCGTCGTCGTCCTCCTCGCCTCCACCGTACCTGCCTTCGCGCAGAGCACGGGTGGCAGCTTCGGGGGCGGTGACTTCTCGAGCGGCGGAGGCGGCGGCGACTGGGGCGGCGGCGGCGGCGGCAGCGACTGGGGCGGCGGCGGCAGCTACGGCGGCAGCTACGGCGGCAGCTACGGCGGCAGCTACGGCGACTACCCATCGTACGGCTCGAGCGGCGGAGGCGGTGGCAGCCTCGGCTGCGGCGGCACGTGCTGCGTCGGGTTCGTGATCGCGATCGTGGTGATCATCATGATCATCCAGCAGCGGCGGCAAGGCGGCGGCATGTACCAGGGCCCGCCGATGGGCCCCGGTGGCTTCAACCCGGGTGGCTTCCACCCCGGGGCGCCTCCGATGGGGCCGGGCGGCGGGTACATGGGCCCGAACGCGATGTACGTGACGCAGATCTCGATCGGCCTCGACTGGCGCGCGCGCGCGCAGCTGCAGCAGCAGCTGATGCAGCTCGCGCAGAGCGGTGACACGCGCTCGCCGCAGGGCCTCGCACACCTGTTGAACGAGACCGTGCTCTCGCTGCGCAGGAACGAGATGTCGTGGCTCTACGCGAGCTACAAGGACATGGGCGGTCACGCGCCGCAGAACGCGCAGGGCGTGTTCCAGCAGCTCGCCAACGAGGCGCGCTCGCGCTTCCGCAGCGAGCTCGTGCGCGGCGCGAGCGGCCAGGTGAGCTCGATGCAGACGCCCGAGATGAAGGCGCGCGAGGACGAGGGCAAGGGCACGGTCGTCGTCTCGATCATCCTCGCCACGCGCCGCCCCATGCAGGGCTTCCAGGTCGCCGACGCGAACGCGATCCGCACGGCGCTCTCCGATCGCGGCACCGTGAACGCCCAGCAGATGGTCGCCCTCGAGGTGGTCTGGTCGCCGGCAGCCGAGAACGACCGCATGAGCACGGCCGAGCTCGAGCAGTTCTACCCGGAGATGAAGCTCATCGATCCGAACAGCATCGCGGGCCGCGTGTTCTGCGCGTACTGCAACGGCCCCTTCCCCGCCGAGCTCCTGAACTGCCCGCACTGCGGCGCGCCGGCCGAGGCCAGCAAGGACCGCAAGACACCGCCGAGGTGATCTCGACGAGGTGAGCTCGCCCCGGCGCGCACCCCGGCGCGCAGGCTCGACCGGGGCGAGTTTCGGTCATACGCTCGCCGGCGCATGCGCTCATCGAGGCTTCGTCTCGCCCTGATCCCCGCTCTCGCGCTCGTCACGAGCTGTGTCGGCTCGCCGGCGCTCGATCCGCGCTTCGTCGCGCTCCACAACACCATGACCGCGATCGGCATGGTGCAGAGCGGCTCGATCAGCGAAGGGTCGTTGCCCGAGGGCGGTGAGGCGCACTTCGAGGGCATGCTGCAGCCGGGCCAGTGCTACACGATCGTGGGCCTCGGCTCGGGCGGCGTCGCGAACCTCGACGTCGTCGTGCTCGACGAGGGCGGCAACGAGATCGCCCACGACACGACCGAGGACGGCTCCGCGGCCGCGCAGTTCTGTCCGCAGTACCCGGGCAACTACCGCATCTCCGTGCGCATGCGGCGCGGCAGCGGCAGCTACATCGTCACCGCGTGGTCGGGCACGCAGAGCGGCGGCTACGCGCCGAGCTACCCGTCCGACTACGGCTACGCGACCCCGCCGACGCGCCCCCCTCACGGCGGCCCCGGGACCTGCGACGCGCCCGACGTGCTCACCATGGGCGAGCCGGCGCGGGGCGACACGACCGACGGCGACGCCGTGATGACGGGCAGCTGCATCACGGGCGGGACGGCGCCCGAGCATGTCTACCAGTTCACCGTCGAGCAGCGCTCGCTCGTGCGCGCCGTGCTCGACTCCACCTACGACGGCGCGCTCTATTTCCTCGCCACCTGCGGCGACGCGCGCGGCGAGCTCGCGTGCAACGACGATGCGCCGACCACGTCGCGCTCGGAGATCACGGCGACGCTCGACCCAGGCCTCTACTACCTGGTCGTCGACGGCTACGGCACCGCGATGGGCCAGTACGAGGTCTCGCTCGCGATGACGCCGATGCGCTCGATCGGCGAGGTCTGCGGCGGGGCGACGGCGCTCGCGCCCGGGGTCACGATCGCCGGCAGCACGCGCACCGAGGCGAACTACTTCGAGGCCACCTGCGCAGGCGGCGCGCGCTCGCCCGACCGCGTCTACACGCTCGACGTGGCCCAGCGCTCGCGCGTGCGCCTCCGCATGCAGAGCAGCTACGACGGCGCGGTGTACCTGCGCAGCACGTGCGCCGACGCGAGCACCGAGCTCTCGTGCAACGACGACTACCAGGACACGCGGCACTCGCTGACGACGGCCACCGTCGATCCGGGCCGCTACTACGTGTTCGCCGACGGCTTCGGCGAGTCCGCCGCGGGCGACTTCTCGCTCACGGCCGACGTGGTCCCGGCATCGGGGAGCGGCGCCGCCGGCGACACGTGCGCGGCCGCGGTCGCCTCGGGCATCGGCACGGCCGATCTGCACACCGATACCTTCACGATGGGCGACGACGCGCACGGCAGCTGCGGCGGCACCGGCGCGCCGGACGCGATCTACCGTCTCGACCTCACCTCGCGCTCGCGCGTGCGGGTGGCGTTCGCGCCGGGGACCGAGTTCCCGCCCGTCGCGTACCTGCAGCGCACCTGCGGCGACACGACGAGCGAGGTCTTCTGTCTCGACGGCCGCACCGGCACGCCGATCGACCAGTCGCTCGCGGCGGGCACGTACTACCTCGTGGTCGACGGCGCCGATCAGAACGCGTTCGGCGCGGCCGCCGTGCACGTGCAGATCGACGATCTCGGCGCGCTCGAGGCCTCGTGCCGCTCGGCGCCGCTCCTGCGCCCCGGTCACCAGGTGACGGGCGACACGACGAGCTCGACCGATCGCTTCCAGGCCACCTGCGCCGGTGGCGCAGCGAGCCCCGAGCTCATCTACCGCCTGCAGATCCGCCGCCGCTCGACCGTGCGCATCACGAGCGAGCAGACCGACTGGGACGGCGCGATCTACGTGCGCGGCGACTGCACCGACCAGACGACCGAGCTCGCGTGCAACGACGACGCGGGCGACAACCGCCACTCGATGCTCGAGACCGAGCTCGAGCCTGGGACGTACTACGTGTTCATGGACGGCTTCGCGTCGTCGAACCACGGGCCTTTCAGCCTCGACGTGGACGTCCAGGCGGCGCCCTGACGTGACCCAAGGCGGCGCGCGACGCGCGGGTCGATCGCGCATGCGTCCCGCGCCGCTCACCTCGATCTCCACCACGCTCCTGCTCGCCGCCTGTGGCGCCGCGAGCGACGCCGCCGAGCCCGCGACGGCCCACGAGACGGCACCGATGGCGACCACGGCGCCCGCGAGCAGCGGCGCGCCGGCCGGGCCCAGCCTTCCCATCGCGAGCGTCACGGCACCTTCCTGCGGCTACGGCGGCTCGGCGCCGATGGTCGCCGTCTTTCTCGACGTGCACGCGGAGACCGCGCTCCACGACGTCGGCGTGACCTACACGCTCTCGGACGCCGCGGGCGGCGCGCCGTTCGGTGGCCCGACGAACGGCTACGCGTCGCTCGTCGTCGTGCCCGCCGATCACTCGCTCACCGACTATTCGACCCAGGGCACCACGCCCTTCGACGGGACGCTCGCCGCGGGCACGACGACGCGCCTGCTCTACGGCGCCGGCGTCGGCGAGAGCCCGACCGGCCAGACGCCCCTCGGCGCGCTCGGCGGCCCGCTGCGCGTGGACGTGACGGTGCACGCGCGCGAGGGCACCTTCGTCGCGAGCTGCACGACGGAAGGCATGTGGCCCTCGTCGTGACGCCGGCCGAGGCCGCGCGCGGCTCGTTCTCTCGGATCAGAGCTTGGTGAGCGCGATGACCTGCGCCACGAGATCGCCCTTCGGGTCGATCGTGGCGAGCAAGCGATCGGCCGGGCTCTGGCCAGCGTCCACGAGCGCGCGGAGCGCCGCGAGGTGGATGCGCTCGTCCCGCCCGCGCTCGTCGCGATCGTCGATGCGCGCGAGCCCTTCTTCGGCGATCGCGAGCACGTCGGCCGCCCACGCGCCGACCTCGCGGCCACCGATCTTCGCGCGGAGCGCGTGGTCGGCGATGTCTCCGCGCGCGCGCTCGGCGTCCTCGTAGCGCATCGCGCTCACGAGGCGCTCGGCCTTCGCGAGCGCGGCGTCGTCGTGGAGAAGGCCCTTCCAGAGCGCGGGCAGCGCGCACACGAGATCGGCGCGCTGGTTGTCGGCGCTGCGCATCTCGAGCGTCCGCTTGAGGCGCACCTCGGGGAACATCGAGTTCACGTGCGTGATCCAGTCGTCGGCCGTGGCGTGCGTGCCCTCGAAGCCGTCCTTCAGGAACGCGCGGAAGGTCTGCCCCGTGTTGCGGACGATCTTCCCGTCACGCTTGAGCATGAACATCGGGCAGTCGAGCACCCAGTCGACGTAGCGCGCAAAGCCCATCGGCTTCTCGTCCCACGCGAAGGGCAAGAGGCCGGAGCGATCGGGATCGACGTTCAGCCACACGCGCGTCCGATGGCTGCGCTCGCCGGTCGCGCGCTTCTCGACGAAGGGGCTGTTGGCGAACATCGCCGCCACGATCGGCGACAGGCGCAGCGACACGCGCAGCTTGCGGATCGCGTCTTCTTCGCTCGCGTAGTCGAGGTTCGCCTGCACCGTGCAGGTGCGCAGCATCATGTCGAGGCCCATGGAGCCGCGCGTCGGCAGGTACGCCTGCATCACGCCGTAGCGGAGCTTGGGTACCCACGAGAGGTCCTCGCGGCGCGCGAAGGGATGGAAGCCGAGGCCGAGCCACGAGATTCCGAGCGTGTCGCCGATCGCGCGGATCTCGGCGAGGTGCGCGTCCATCTCGGCCTTCGTCTCGTGCAGGGTGCGCAAGGGCGCGCCCGAGAGCTCGAGCTGCCCGCCCGGCTCGAGCGTGATGGAGGCGCCGCTGCGCGTGAGCGAGAGGACCTCGCCACCCTCGACCTCGCGGTGCGGCTCCCATCCGTGCGTGGCGAGCGCGGCGAGCACGGCCTGGATGCCGTTCGGCCCGGCGAAGTGCACGGGCGCGCCGCCGGCGTGGACGCCGCACTTCTCCGCCTCGGTGCCGATGCGCCACTCCGCGCGGGGCTTGCACGCCGCGTAGAAGGGAGCGAGGAGGTCGTCCTGCGAGCGGACGGCGGGGCTCGATTCGGCCATGAAGAGTCGTTCGTCGGTGTGTCGGAAGGCGCCGGGCAGCCCCGTGCCGCGCGAGCGCACGATGCCCGATCGGCCGCAGGATCGCACCTCCTTCGTTCGGGGAGGTGCGCCGGCGCGTGTAGAGCCGCGAGCCAGCGACCGGAAGCCCGATCGACGAGCCACCGTTGGATCGGACATCCCACGCGCGCGCTGCGCGGGAGTAGAGTCGTCGACGCGGCGCGTACATGCTTCACATCGGGACCTGCAGCATCTGTGGCACCGGGAACGTCGGCGTCCGCGTCGCGGCGTCCACTCGGTGCATCGTCGGCATGTGCGACGAGTGCGACGCCGTTTGGACGGACTGCAAGCTCCAAGACGGACCGCACTTCCCACGACAACCAGAGCTGCCCTGTCCCGGTGATGGCTCGTCGTTGCGTGCCCCGCCGGCGAACTGGGCGAGCCGAGCCGAGGCCTCCGCGGCCGGTTGGGAGGAGGCGGTGCTCGGTGAGACCGACACGATGGGGTAGCGGCGCGATGGTGACGAAGCTCCGTTCGGCGAACGGAAGCCTCGATCGCAGGTAGGCGGGCGCGCCCGGCCGCGAGGGCTCGACGAGTGTAGCCCCTGGGCTACACTCGCTCCGTGATCGAGATCCGCAAGACCGTCGAGTTCGCCGCTTGGCTCGATGGCTTGCGGGACCTGCGCGGGCGTGCGCGGGTGCTGGCCCGCATCGAGCGGCTCGCGAGCGGCAACCCCGGCGACGTGAAGCCGGTCGGTGAAGGCGTGTCCGAGCTGCGCATCGACTTCGGTCCCGGCTACCGCGTCTACTTCGTCCGGAGAGGCTCGACGCTCGTCGTTCTGCTCGCAGGCGGGGACAAGACGACACAGGCGGCGGACATCAAGACAGCGCGGCGGCTCGCCGGCAACCTGTGAGGAGGAGACCCATGGCCAAGACGAAGACCACTCGCTACGACGTCGCGGAGCATCTCCGCACTCCGGAAGAGATGGCGGCGTATCTCGAGGCATGTCTCGACGAGCCCGGCGCGGATGCGGCGTTCATCGCCAAGGCGATCGGGGACATCGCGCGCGCGAAGGGCATGTCGGAGGTGGCGCGCGAGGCGCGCATGTCGCGCGAGAGCTTGTACAAGGCGCTCTCCGGCGACCGCAGCCCCGACTTCGACACCATCCTCAAGGTGCTCGGCGCGCTCGGGCTCAAGCTGCACGCGCAGCCCGCGTAGGACGCCGGCGCCAGCGGGCGGAACACACGCGGCGCCCACCGGAAGGAGCACCTTCGGCGGAGGACGGGCGGACGACGAAGGAGTCCTTCCAACGCCTGTTGGCCATGCCGACCTGCCGCTCGCGGTCAGCCTCGGTCGGGGTCGAGCTCGCCCAGGAGGCGGTGCCCTTCGAAGACCGTGAGCACGACGATGCCGTCGCCGACGATCCGGTAGACGATGCGGTACGTCCGCTGGAAGACCTCGCGCACGTCGTCGCGCGCGATCTCCGGCACGACTCGGCCCGTTCGCGGCAGCTTCGACGCCCTCACGGCGCGCTGCCTCAGCTTCTCGACCCACACGCGGGCAGCGGCGGGGTCGTCGGCCGCGATGTACTCGCCGATCGCCATCAGATCGGCGGCAGCGCGCCGCGTCCAGCGAAGCATCACTTCTTCTTGATGGGCTTGCTCACGGCGCCGAAGCGGGCATCGAGGCGACGGCCGAGCTCCTCGTCGCCGACGACGCGCCCTGCCTCGAGATCGACGAGGCCGTCCTGAACGGCAGCGACGAAACGCGCTTGGGTCGTCAACCGGTCGAAGTCTTCGGGCGCGAGCATCACCGCCGCCGCCTTCCCGTTCTGCGTCACGACGAGCGGTCGGCGTCTGCCCCGGAGGGCGCGGATTTTCTCGGAGAGATGGGCCTTCAGCTCGCCGATGGGAACGATGTCTTCCGCGATACGCAGGGCGGCGGTGGGTCCGCTGGCTGACCTGTCCATGGGACAGAATTTGGTCCTCCTCGGACGAAAGGGCAAGCGCATCGCTCTCCGCCTCGGGGTGCTCGGCGCGCTCGGGCTCGATCTGCATGCGCAGCCCGCGTAGCAGCCGGCGCCAGCGGGGCGGAACACACCCGTCGGTGCGCGCGGCGCCCACCGGAGGGAGCACCTTCGGCGGTGGACGGGCCGCCGGGGGGCCGAGTAGGCTCGGCGCGAATGAGCGAAGGGCGAGAGCGGGCGGGTGTGATCGGAGCGGGCCTCGTGATCGTGGGCAACCTGCGGGGGCGCGGGGACGTGCGCATCGAGGGCGTCGTCGAGGGCGAGATCGACCTCGAAGGCGACGTCTCGCTCGGGGCCACCTCGAACGTGATCGCGCCGGTGCGCGGGCGGTCGGTGGAGATCGAGGGTGAGCTCGTCGGCGACGTCACGGCCGAGCGCGACCTCACCGTGCGCAGCGGCGGCCGTGTGCGCGGCGACGTGCGCGCGGCGCGCCTCGCGATCGACGACGGCGCCGTGATCGACGGAATGCTCGACATGGCCTTCGACCTCGGCCCGGGAGCCTCGCGATGAGAGAAGGAAGCGGCGGCCTGCGCATCTCGCGCATCCCCGAGGGCGTCATCGTCGAAGGACAGGTGCGCGGCCAGGGCGACCTCGTGATCGCGGGCCTCGTGGAGGGCGCGCTCGACGTGGATGGCCTCGTCGTCGTCGAGGCGAGCGGGCAGGTGCGCGGGCCGATCCGCGCGCGCGCGATCGTCGTGAGCGGCACGGTCGATGGGCCGCTCACGGCCGACGAGACGGTGCGTCTCGAGCCGGGCTCGCGCGTCGTCGGCGACGTCGTCGCCGCGAGCGTGTCGGCGGCGCTGGGCGCGATGGTGCGGGGCCGCGTGCGGATGGCGGGCGCCGAGCGCCTCGATCGCACCGAGGGCGGCACGGTGCGCGCGCCGTGGTCGAGCGCCGGCACGCTCGTGGCCTCGCGTACGGCCGCCGGCATGGTCGCCGCGCCGCGCATCGAGCGCGCGCTTCCACCGCCCGCGCCCGAGCCCGAAGCCGTGGTGCCGCCGCGGGAGGATCGTCCGAAGCGCTCGCGCACGGCGCCGCGCGAGCCGGTGCGCAGCGCTCCCGAGGTCGCGCCCGCGCCGCCGGTGCCGCCCGTCGTGGTCGCACCGCCCGCGGCGCCCGTCGTCGTCGCTCCTGCGCCGCCCGCGCCTCCACCGGCGCCCGTGGCCGCCGCGCCCGCGGCCCCGCCGCCCCCGGCCCGCCGCGCCGCTCCCGCCCCCGTGATGCCCTCGATCGGCCGCACCCGCGCGCGCCGGAAGGATGTCGATCGTGACGTCGGCTGATGCTCGCGCGCGCCTGCTCGCGCTCCTCCGCACCCGCAGCTACGCGAAGAAGAAGGTCGTGCTCGCCTCCGGCCGCGAGAGCGACTTCTTCATCGACGTGAAGCAGACGGCGCTCCTCGCCGAGGGCCACGCGCTCGTGGGCGAGCTGATGCTCGAGGCCGCGCTCGCCTTCGAGCCGCGCCCGGTGGCCGTCGCCGGCGTCGAGCTCGGCGGCTGCCCGCTCGCTTCCGCGGTCGCGCTCGTCTCGCACCAGAAAGGCACGCCGCTCGACGCGATCTACGTGCGCAAGGCGGCGAAAGACCACGGCTCGCAACGCCTCACCGAGGGCGACACGCACATCCCCGACGGCGCGTCGGTCGTCGTGCTCGAGGACGTGATCACCACGGGCGGCTCCACGCTGAAGGCGATCGAGAAGCTCGCGGCGCGCAAGCTCGTCGTCGCCGGTGTGGTGGTTCTCGTCGATCGGCTGGAGGGCGGCCGCGAAGCGCTCGAGGCCGCCGGCGTCCGCGTGCGATCGGTCTTCGATCGCGCATCCTTCGAGACGTGATGCGCGCCGCTCCGCTCCTCCTGCTCTCCGCCTTCGCGCTCGCCGCCTCGGCCGCGAGCTGCGGGCCCGGGGCGGTCCCGATCCGGGAGGGCACGCGCGCGTTCACGCCCAGCGACTACGGCGGCGTCTACGATCGCTGGACGCGCTCGGCCGACGACTTCGACTTCGGCCACCTCGCCGAGGTGCTCCACGTCACGGCCACCTTCGAGTCGTGGGAGTTCCGCTGGGCTTACGTCGTGCGCTACGCCGCCGACCACAGCCTCACGACCGACGAGCGCACGCGCACGCTCGAGCAATCGCTCGCCGACGCGCGCGCGCGCCACCGCTTCCTCGTCACCGTGGGCGTCCCGATCTTCCGCGAGGGCGATCTCACGGGCACCTACTCCGACGTGCGCGTCGTGCTCGTCGATCCCACGGGCCGGCAGACGACGCCCTCCGAGATCCTCCAGATCCGCCGGCCCTCCACCGACCAGCGCGTCTACTTCCCGTCGATCAACCGCCAGCGCCACACGTTCCGCATCGCGTTCCCGACGATCGGCGACGACGGCGCGCCCACCATTCCGGCCGACGCGCAGGAGGTGATCCTCCGCTTCGCGGGCGCGCTCGGCACGGTGGACCTGCACTGGAACCTCGACCAGGCCGAGCCGGTCGGCGCGACGCCCGTGGTCACCGGCCCCGGAAACTGAAGCTCCGGTCGCTCGGTCCGGCTCAGCGCATGATGCGCCGCGCCGCGCACAGGTGCGTCGTCGGCTCGCAGTACGCGAAGAACGCCGAGTCGCCTTGCGTGACGCAGTCGGTCGGGCACGTGCCGCCATCGCAGAGCAGCGCGTCGCGCGCGCCATCCGAGCCGGTGTGGAGCGCGATCACCTGGTCCTCGGTGCCCGAGCAGCTGCAGCAGTTGGCCCAGCGGACGACGCAATCGGCGTCGACGTTGCACTGGCCGAGCTGCGCCGAGAGGTCGACCGCGCCGCAGTGCACGTCGCCGCACGTGGCGACCAGGTAGGGATTGAGCTGCGTCGCGCAGCGCGGGCACGGCGTCGGCACGGGGCAGACGTCCATCGTGTGCTGGCCCTCCGAGCCGATCGCGATCGCGTCGTAGTCGTCGAGCGTCGGCACGCCGCACGGTGCGCAGCAGCCCGCGTACGCGAGCGTGCAGTCCGAGCGAACGTTGCAGAGGCCCCACGGCCCGGTGCCCCCGCCCGCATCCGTGCCGCCCCCTCCATCCACGAGCGGGCCGCCCGTGTCGGTCGTGCTGCCGCCGCCATCCGTCGCACCGCCGCCGGCGTCGATGCCGCCGCCACCGCCGTCGCTGCCGCTCCCACCGCCATCGGTACCGAGCGTGGTCGACGCCGGACAGCCGGCGATGCCGAGCGCGAGGAACACGACGACCGAAAGCCCACTCCTCGGATGCGAAGCCATCTCGTGATCGTACTACGCCACGACCACCGCCGCCCACTTGCGGCCGAGCTTGAGCACGTGCCGGCCGCTCGCGAGGATCTGCTTCGGGTCCTTCAGCGTCGTCTCGCCGTCGAGCTTCACCGCGCCCTCCTCGAGCTTGCGACGCGCCTCGCCGTTCGAGGCCGCGAGGCCCGCCACCACGAGCGCCCTGACGATCGTCACGGGCTCGCCCGGCTCGACGCGCACCTCGGGGATCTCGTCGGGCCGCTCCTTGCGCGAGAACTGCTTCTCCCAGCCCTCGCGGGCCTTCTTCGCCTCGTCCGCGCCGTGGAACGCGCGCGCGATCGCCTCGGCGAACGCGAGCTTGGCCTCGCGCGGGGCGCTCTTCATCGCCGACAGGCGCGCCGTCTCTTCCTCGCCCACGATCGGCCCGAGCAGCTGCACGTAGCGGAAGAGCACCGGGTCCGAGATGCTCATGAGCTTGCCGACCTGCTCGCTCGCCGGCTCCGTGAGGCCGACGTAGTTGTCGAGCGACTTGCTCATCTTGTCGCCGACGATCGTGGGCTTTCCGTCCACGATCTCCTCGCGCGCCGTGAGGCCCTCGAGGATCGGCGTCGTCATCACGATCTGCGGGCGCTGCCCGTTCTCTTTCATCAGGTCGCGCCCGACCATCAGGTTGAAGAGCTGGTCGGTGCCGCCGAGCTCCACGTCCGCCGCGAGGTGCACCGAGTCCTGCGCCTGCGCGAGCGGGTAGAGCAGCTCGTGGATCGAGATCGCGTCGCCGCGCTCCCAGCGCATCTTGAAGTCCTGCCGCTCCATCATGCGCGCGAGCGTGTACTTGCCCGCGAGGCGCACCACGTCGGCGAACTTCATCGCCCCGAGCCAGCGGTCGTTGAACTCGATCCGCGTCTTGTCGCGGTCGAGGATCTTGAAGGCCTGCTCGGCGTAGCTCTTGGCGCCCGCCTCGATCTCCTCGCGCGAGAGCGGCGGCCGCGTCTTGCTCTTGCCGCTCGGATCGCCGATCGACGCCGTGAAGTCGCCGACGATGAAGACGACCTCGTGCCCGAGCTCCTGGAACTGCCGCATCTTCGCCATCAGCACGGCGTGCCCCAGGTGCAGATCGGGGCGCGTGGGATCGAACCCCGCCTTCACCCGGAGCGGGCGGCCTTTCTGGACCGACTCCTCGAGGCGCTTCTGGAGGTCCTCGCGCGAGACGAGGTCGACGACGCCGCGCTCGAGGAGCGCGAGCTGTTCGGTGGCGGAACGAGAGGACATTCGCGGCCGTGTCTACCCCCGGCCGGGCGCTCCGCCAATCCATTGCCGGGCACTCGGCCAATCAGCGTGCGGGCTCTCTGCCAGATCAGGCCCGCGACGGGCCGTAGCGCGTCACTCCTGGCCGTCCTCGCCGTCCTCCGACTCGTCCTCGTCCTCGTCGTCGTCGTCCTCGCTGATCGGGCCCGTACCGGCGTTGACGATCTCGCGCAGCTCCTTGCCGACCTTGAAGAACGGCAGCCGTTTCTCGGGCACCGCGACCGGCTTGCCGGTGCGCGGGTTACGGCCGCTGTAGGACTTGTACTCGCGCACGGTGAAGCTTCCGAAGCCCCGAATCTCGATGCCTTCGCCCTTCTCGAGGGCGGCGGTCATGGACTCGAAGATGCAGTTCACGACGAGCTCGGCGCGGCTCTTCGTGATCTTCGTGCGGCGCGCGACCTCGTCGATGAGCTCGGACTTCGTCATGCCTTCCCCGTAGACGCCGTCAACGGTACCCGAAGGCGGAGCGGGGGGTCAACGGCGTCGTCGACAACGATTCCGTGGGGTTATCAGCCGCGAGCCCCCCACGACGCGTGCGCCCGAGCGAGCGTCGCGATCGTGGCCACGTCGCTGCGCAGGATGCGCGCACCCAACGAGGCCGCCACGAAGCCCCGCGCTTCGAGATGCCGCAGCTCGCGGCCCGTGAAGCCGCCCTCCGGGCCGATGGCCAGGGCGAGGCGCTCTTGCCGGCCGCCGGCGAGCGTCGCCTCGAGCGCCGCTGGGCCGCTCGGGTCCACGACGACCCGCGCCGCGTCGCCCACGAGCCCGTCGAGCTCGTGATCGAGCAAGTACGCGATCGAGCGGTGAATCGTGACGATCGGGAGGCGCGTGTCGCGGGCCTGGGCGAGCCCTTCGAGCAGCTCCGGCAGGTGGTGCTCAGGCGAGAGCACGTGCGCATCGAAGTAGAAGCGCTCGACTTTCCAGGCCCCCGTGAGAATCAGCCGCCGCACGCCGAGCTGCGCGATGGGGGAGAGCAGCCGGGCCAGCACCTTCGGCCGCGGCAGCGCGAGCACGAGGTCGATCGCGGGCGGCGCCGGCGCGCTCGGCTCGAGGGTGCAGGCGATCTCGAGCGCGTCGCCCTCGGCCGCGAGGAGCTGCGCGGTTCCGAGCGGCCCATCCACGACGCCGATCCGGAAGGACTGGCCGACGCCGAGCGCGAGCACCTTCGTCACGTGCGCGGCGCGGGGGCCAGTGAGGCGTGCCCGCCCATCGGGCGCCACCTCGCTCGCCTGCAGAAGGACGACGTTCACGGGGCTCCGACGGGCCCGAGCGTCGCGAGCGCGATCTTCAGCGGCGGATTCTCGTCCGGCGAGGGAAAGTCGCTCTCGGGCACGAGCCATTCGAGCGCGGTGATCGTGCGCTCTTCTTTCTCGGCGCTGCGGCGCACGGCGTGCTCGAGCGCGTCGCGGCTCATCGCGGGCACGTGGCTCGTCGCCGCGAGCAGCCCCTCGGAAGCGACGCAGCGGATCGCGGGCCGCAAGAGGCTCGGGTAGTCGCGCTCGACGTCGATCGCGCCGAAAGGAGTCTTGGCCCAGCGCGGAGGGTCGAGCAGCACGAGGTCGAAGCGGCGCGGCGCGAGCTTGGTGTAGCCGCGACGCGCGCCGCGGCCCTTCACGTCGAGGCCCGCGAGCTGGCGGACGACCGGGATCACGTTCTCCTCGAGCGTGCGGAACGTGGTGCCGGGGATCTCGTTCCGCGCGGCGTTCGCGCGCCCGATGGCCAGCGCCGAGCCGGCGAAGTCCACGTTCTGCACCTCGCGCGCGCCGCCCGCGCCGGCGGCGACGCCGAGGCCGCACGTGTAGGCGAAGAGGTTGAGCACGCTCTTGCCACGCGCGATCTCCTTCACGCGGCGGCGGAGCACACGCAGGTCGAGGAAGAGCAGCGGATCCTGGCCCGCGTGGAAGGGGCGCACGTCGTACACGAGGCCGAGCTCGCGCCCGAGCGCGCGCGCGAGGCGCGGGTCGTCACCGATCCGCTCGCCGTCGCGGCCGCGGAAGACGAACGCAGGCGCGAGCGCCTCGCCGAGCGCGTCGGTCGCGGCGCGCACGATCGCGGCGCGCGCGTCCTCGTCGAGCGCCACGCCCCACGACTGCACGAGAAGCACGGGACCGTAGCGATCGACGGCGACGCCGGGGTGGCCTTCGGTCGCTCCGTGGAAGAGGCGTAGGCAGTCCGTCCCTTCGCTCGCGAGCGACGCCCGCAGCGTGCTCCGCCGCGCGATGGCGTCTCCGACGAGCGCCGCGAGCGTCACTTCTCGTCCCTCGATGCGTCGTCGTCGGGCTCGTCCGCCGGCGGCAGCGGCGCAGCAGGCGCCTTCGACGTGCGGGGCGCGACGACCTCGCGATCGTCGTTCGCCTCCGAGAGCGCCTCGGCCCAGAGGTTCCGCATCGCCTCGGCCTGGCCCTCGCCGGCACGGCGCGCGCTCTTCTGCAGGTGCTCGCGCTCGCTCACGATCAGTCGGTCGAGGTGCTGCCGCACGTCGGCGCAGTGCACGAGGAAGCTCGAGAGCAGCTCTTCGGAAGCCACTTCGCCTTTCTGGAACGCCGAGAGCGCTTGATCCTTCGCGCGCCCCAGCTCGCTTCGGAGCGCGAGCATCTTCGGCAGATCGAGCGACGCCGCCTCCTCGATGCGGAGCGCGTCGCGATCGATGCGCGCGACCTCGGCGAGGTACTTGTCCAGGCCGTGGATGCGCCGCGAGCGCAGCCACCGCCAGAGCAGGTAGCCGGCGACCACGAGCGAGACGGCGAACGAGCGCAGGCTCTCGATGCCCTGCACGTCCTCGCTCGTCAGGAACGGATCGTCTCGGTGCTGCCACGACACGGTCCCCGGATGCAGAGGGAACTCCGGCTGCGCGAAGAGCTCCGCCGGAGGCCGCGGCAGGCCCGCGTGGCGCAGGAAGCGCTCGGACTCGAGCGCCTCGAGCAGCTGCCGCACCGCTTCGCGCGAGGTGTCGCGGTTGGCGATCGCGATCATGCGGGTGGCCAGCGTGGGCACGTCGGCGCGCGGCGTCGGCGGATCGCCCCCGTACGTGTAGATGGGGATGATCGACGGCGTGACGAAGACGTGGCGCACGGCCATCGCGGGGGCGAAGGGCACGGGCATGAGCTCGTAGCCACGCTCTTCGAGCAGGGTCTCGGCCACCGGCGAGGGCATCGTGGAGACGTGGAAGATCGCGTCGGGCAGGTCCTCGACGTCGGCCTCCTCGAGCTCGGCATAGGTCATCGAGACCTCGCGCACGTCGTGGAGCGAGAGCCCCGCGAGGTGGAGCAGATCGAGCGCCAGGTCGCGGGTGCCGCTGCCCGGCGGCGCGAGCATGAGGCGATGCCCGCGCAGGTCCTCGAGCTCGTACAGATCTCGATCGGCCCGCACGAGGACGTGCAGCGGCTCGAGCACGAGGGGGGCGATCTCGCGCACGTCCTCGTTGCCGTCGAGACCGCCCTGCACGAGCGCCACGTCGACCTCGCGGCGCTGCACGCGCGCGAGCGAGTCCTCGGAGCCGGACGTGTCCACGATCGTCACGTCCACGCGGTGGGCCGCCGCCTCGTCGGCGAGCGCGCGCGCGATCTCGGCGCGGCGCCCACGCGGATCCCCCGCGGCCATCCGGATGTCGTACCGATGCGGGCGGAGCGCCAGCCAGAGCGAGAGCGCCGCGATTGCGAGCGCCGCCGCGAAGAGCACGACGAGCGCGCGGGGATCGTCGAGCCATCGCCGGAGAGCAGCCTGCACGCGGCGGTTGTACCGCGAATCAGGGCATCTCGAAGCAGTAGAGGCGCGCAGCCTCGTTGCAGGGCAGCGTGGTCCGGTGCTGCCACTCGTAGGTCGTCTCGCCGGCGATGCCGACGGTGCCGAACGCTGCGGCGCTCGCGTCGGTCCATCCCACGCACGTCGCGGGGGTCGGAGAGCTCGGCGAGGCCACGCCCGTCCACACCGGAGGACGATCGAGCATGGCGCCGTGCTCGTCGACCGAGACGTTCGCGTACGACGGCGTCGACGAGCCGTCGAAGCGCGAGAGCTCGGCCCGCGTCCCGAGCACGACCGCCCCGTTCACGTTGACGAAGGGCCCCGAGCCGAGTCGCTCGACGGGCGGGGCGCCGTCGACGCTGATCCACGCCATCCAGGCGCCCCCGAGCGCGGCGGCGTCGGCGAGCGCCTGGCAGCGGGCGTCGGCGCCGATCGCGCCCGTTCCACCGAGCGTCCCGTCGTAGGCCGCCGAGGTCGTGAACACGCGCGTCGGGCCGGAGTCGGGGAGCCAGGCGTCGAGACCGACATCGCTCGGAGCGGGTGCATCGGGCTCGGTCGCATCGGTGAGGGCGGCGTCGATCGGGGCCGCATCGCGCAGGCTCGCGTCACGGGAGCCCGCATCGACGCGCGCGGAGGCGTCCTCGCCCGCGTCGGACGTCGAGGAGTCGAGCGTGCGCGCGTCGGTGCTCTCGCTCGCACCCGAGCACCCGGCGGCGCCGCTCGCGACGAGCGCGACGAGGACGAGCGACTGCGGCGAGATCGTGCCTGGCCCCACCGAGGTGGGGTAGCACACGCGAAAGTCAGCGCTCGGTCACCCAAGGCTCGGAGGCCTCGGCGGCCGCCCGCGCGAGGGCCTCGAAGAGCGCCGGGACCGCGCTCGCCTCGCTCCCCCGTACGATGGGCTCGTTCCACGCGATCTGCGCGCTGACGGCACCGAGCGTCTGCGCGAGCGCGGCGAGCCCCTTGCGGCCGCGCTCGGTGTGGGGGACCGAGGCGGTGATCGCGACGAGCTTGCGCTCGAGCTCACCGGTGCCGATGAGCCAGTCGACGGCGTTCTTGAGGACGCCGGGCAGGCTGTGGCCGTACTCGGGGCAGGCGATCACGAGCGCGTCGCTCGCGAGGATCGCGCGCCGCAGCGCCAGCACGCTGCCGAGCGGCTGCCCGGCGTCCGCGGCCGGATCGGCGGGCAGCTCGGGGTGGCCGAGATCCGGATCGAAGAAGGGGAGCGTGCCGAGCCGGTCGAAGACCGCGACCTCGGTCCCCGCGGGAGCCCGTCGGGCGAGCTCGGCGGCGAGCGACTTGTTCGAGGACGAGGCGCCGAGGCTTCCGACGACGACGAGCGCACGCATCCCTCCGCTATGGTGCGCGCGGGCACGGCGGCAAGGATCCGTGCGCCCGTGTCACGATGGGCCGTGCCCAGAGACACGCTCCCGAGCGCTCGCGTCGTTCACGAGGGTCGCGGCGGCTACGTCGAGATCGAGGGCACGCGCTACCCGATCGAGCACGTGAGCGACGGGCGATTCGCGATCGCTTTCCCGCACGGCACGCGGGGCGCCGAGCGCGATCGCCACCAGCGGGCGCTCGAGGCGCTCGTGGAGCGCGAGCCCGATCGCTGGGCGGTCGAGACGCGTGGCCGACGCGCCCGATGAGCGCTCAGGTCGCGAAGCGGAAGTGCATGACGTCGCCGTCGCGGACGACGTACTCCTTGCCTTCCATGCCCATCTTGCCGGCCGCCCGCACGGCCGCCTCGGTGCCGAGCGTGACGCGGTCTTCCCACCAGATGACCTCGGCCTTGATGAAGCCGCGCTCGAAGTCCGAGTGGATCTTGCCCGCGGCCTGCGGGGCCTTCGTGCCGCGCTTGATCGTCCAGGCGCGCACTTCCTGCTTGCCGGCCGTGAAGTACGTGATGAGGTCGAGCAGCGCGTAGCCCGTGCGGATCACCTCGTTCAGGCCCGGCTCGGTGAGCCCGGCGCTCGAGAGGAAGTCGGCGCGGTCCTCGGGCGGGAGCTGCATGATCTCCGCCTCGATCTTCGCGCAGATCACGACGACGGGGCGGCCGCTCTCCTTCGCGCGCGCGCGCACCTTGGCGACGAGCGGATCGGTGTCCTTCTTCGCGAGCTGCTCCTCCTTCACGTTGCACACGTAGAAGAGCGGCTTGCTCGTGATCAGGCACATCTCCTTCACGATGGCCTTGTGGTCCTCGTCGTCGCTCGTGACGCCGCTGGCGAGCTTGCCCTGGTCGAGGTGCTTCTCGAGCTTCTCGCAGATCTCGACGGCCTTCTTCTCGAGCGCGCTGTTGCCCTTCGAGGCGCGGCGCGCCCGGTCGAGGCGCTTCTGGACCGTCTCGAGGTCCTTCAGCACGAGCTCGGTCTCGATCGTCTCGATGTCGGCGATCGGATCGACGCGGTTCTCGACGTGCAGGACGTTCTCGTCCTCGAAGCAGCGCACGACGTGGGCGATGGCGTCGCACTCGCGGATGTTGGCGAGGAAGGCGTTGCCCTTGCCCTCGCCCTTGCTGGCGCCCTTCACGAGGCCGGCGATGTCCACGAAGTCGACCGTCGCAGGCACGGTCTTGTCGGGCCCGACGATCTTCACGAGCGCGTCGAAGCGGCTGTCCGGCACCGGGACGACGCCCACGTTCGGCTCGATCGTGCAGAACGCGTAGTTCGCCGCCTCCGCCTGTTTGCTGGAAAGTGCGTTGAACAACGTGGACTTGCCGACGTTGGGGAGACCGACGATGCCGACGGAAAGCGCCATGGGGCGGGCGTTATGGCGTGGCCCGGGCCCCGCGGCAAAGCCCCCCGTGCGGCGGGGCCCCTCCCCTGGCGTCGTCACGCGCTTGCCGGGCCGACACGTCCGGTTCACACAAACGACACGCGATGTCGGCAGCCTCGGGGCAGATGCGAGAACGGATCCTGCTCGTCGACGACGAGGCCGACATCGTCGAGCTGCTCGAGTACAACCTGCGGCAGGCGGGGTACACGGTCGTGACGGCCCGCGACGGCGCGTCGGCGCTGGCCGAGATCCGCCGGCAGCGACCCGATCTGGTGCTGCTCGACCTGATGCTCCCCGACATCGCGGGCACCGAGGTGTGCCGGCGCCTGCGCCGCGACGCGGCGACGTCTTCGATCCCCGTCATCATGATCACCGCGCGCGGCGAGGAGATCGACCGCGTGGTCGGCTTCGAGATCGGCGCCGACGACTACATCGTCAAGCCGTTCAGCCCGCGCGAGCTCATCCTACGGATCGGCGCCGTGCTCCGGCGCACGACCACGCCGGAGAAGCAGACGCCCGGCGAGCGCTTCCGCATCGGCACGCTCGAGATCGACGTCCCGCAGCACCGCGTGACGGTCGACGACGAAGAGGTCCCGCTCACGGCGCTCGAGTTCAAGCTGCTCTACGACCTGGTGTCGCGGCCGGGACGGGTCCAGACGCGCGACTCGCTCCTCGAGCGCGTGTGGGGCTACGCGCCCGGCGTCGAGACGCGCACGGTGGACACGCACGTCAAGCGCCTGCGCGAGAAGCTCGGCTCGGCGCGCGACTACATCGAGACCGTGCGCGGCGTCGGCTACCGGGTGAAGACGGACTGAACGGGCCGGATCGGCTCTCCGTACGGGACCTCCCGGGGCGAGCACTCTTTGTAGAGAGCGGATCGGCTCGCCCGCTACGGGCCCTAACGTCCGCGGCTGCGCCGCTCCCGTCCGGGACCTCCGGGGCGAGCACTCTTTGTAGAGAGCGGCCGGCGAGAGTCGAGCTCGCAGGGTCCTCCTTGGCGAGGAGGCTCCGGGACCCCCCGGGTCGTCCGCAGAGAACAAGGAAGAAGAACGCTTCACCCCACGGGTGGGGGAAAGGATTGGTCTGTGCGGAGGGACTCGCACCCTCTTGGGACCGGGTCACAGCCGATCGCCTCGTCTCTTCGGCCTCGCACAGCACGAGCGAACGGAACGGAATACTGCGAAGGTGGGAAATCGAGCCCACGCTGGTCGGCTCGACGCGCTGCGCGCTCCTGCGAGGCGCGCACTCGGGCCAGGAACGGAAATCGGAGGTCCCGACCCTCACTGCACGGGGCAGCGCACCGGTTAGCAACCGGGCCCGGCGCCTCGCCGGATCGACTTCCGAAGGAGGCCGACGAGGAGGTGAATCGACGAACAGCAAGAGGTGTCGTCGACTCGACATTCGGCCCGAAGAGGTCGCCTTCTCCGCGCGGATCGATCGGGTGTGCGACCGACCCGCGCGAAGAATGGCGTGTGTCTCGCCGGGTCACAGGGTCACGGCGTCGATGACGGAGACCCAGTGACCATGGGCGAGACCACCCGAGACGAAGGCCGCGATCACGTCGAACACCTCGTCGGAGAAGCCTCCGACGTTCAGGACGTCCGCGCGATCCTTGGCCTGCGTGTGGGTGTTGGGGACGAGGTCGATGCAGACCAGCTTGGCGCCCGGGTTGCGGGCCTTGCACTGATTCCACTCCGCCATCGTGGCCGTGTGAGCGCCGACGCGACCCCCGTCGACCCACGACTCGTTGTCCGAGACGTAGACGACGAGGTCCGCCTTCACGCGCTGCGCGTTCAGCATCGCGAGCGGCGCCGACGTGTTCGTGCCACCCCCACCGGCCGCCGCGAGGACCCGCGCGTTCGTCATGACGGAGTCACGACGCTCGAGCTCCACCTCCTTGGGACGGTCGTCGAAGCACACGACCTCGGCATCGGCGCACCGACGCAACATCGTCGCGGCGAAGAGCGACGCCACGTCGACGCAACGCACCGCCGTGGTCGCGCCCTTGCGGTGACCCGTGACGGGCGTCGCCATCGAGCCCGACACGTCGACGAGGACCCACACCTTCTTGCCGTCGAGACGGGGAACGTTGTGGGTCGCGAGCTCCATCGCGTCGTGGAGCGCCTCGCTGATCGGGCCCGGTAGGCTGGCGCCGCGGGTCGCCTGGTACGCGACGAGCAGCTGGTACGGAAAGACGCGCGCCTTCGCGATGGCCTCCGGGTCGCAGAGACGCGCCGCGACGAGCTCGGTCATGCCGGGCACCTCGAACACGCCGTGACGCGCGAACGTGTTGAGGTTCATCCGCGTCGTCTGCCACGAGGCCGTGCGCGCGATCGCCGCCCACTCGCGCGCGCCGAGCGAGAGCGAGGTGAGCAACTGGAAGGGCACGTGCGGCACCGCGAGCGAAGGGTCCTGCTTGTAGGCCTCGAACGAGCGCACGAGGCCGGGCAGGTCCGCGGCCACGTGATCCTTGCCGATCAGGTAGCCGTAGAGCGCGCGACGGGAAGCCGACGCGGGCTTGGGATGGACCATCTTCACGACGTCGGCGAGCGAGGGCGAGTCGCCCACCGACGAGCGGAAGAGAGTCTCGTCCGACTGCTTCTCCAGCCAGCCCAGGATCTGCTTCTTCGGGCGCGTGCCCAGCGACTTCCGGCCCGTCTGGCCCGACCGCACGATCTGCACGAAGTTGCGGAGCATCTTCGCGTCGTCGATCACGCGGTCGAAGATCGCGGCGAAGAGCGCCGGATCACGGACCGAGAGGACGGCGAGGAGCAGCGCGGGCATGTCCTTCATGAAGCCCTGCTCACGCGTGTAGACCGCGACCTTCGCGAGGAAGCGCGGGTCGACCTTCGACGCGAGCTCGAGCACGGTCGCGAGCTGGGTCTGGGCCGTCGCGTAGTACGTCGCGTTCAAGCAGCCGGTCGCCGCCAGCTGCGCGAGCGCGTGCTCGGGGCCGAGCGCGTACGCGTTGCCACCCGCCTCGTTTCGAGCGTCGGTCTTGGGCAGCAGCATGCCGACGAGGGACTGGAACAGGTTCTTGTTTGCCATGACTGCACCTCTGCCTTTCAGGGGCGCAGGGCGCGCCCCTCGCGGGACCGGCGGAGCCGGCCGACAGCGAGGCCTATAGCCAATTGGCTATAGGCCCTGTCGTAGCTCACCCCCAGCTCCGTCTCGCTTCGCTCGCGAGCGAGATGGGATCGACCCTCGCGGCGCGGCGACCATCGCCGTGCGGCGCAATCCGCGCGCCGCGCTCTGCTCGAGCGCGACGCCACTCTCTGGAACCGGTCAACGTCGCGTAGGAGAGTCGAACTCCTCTGATCCGCTTGAGAGACGGATGTCCTCCCAGAAGACGAACGCGACAGGAGCGAGCGTCGCGGTGGCGAGTCGAACGCCACTCATCCGGATGAAAGCCGGATGTCCTCACCAGAAGACGACCGCGACCGGAGCGAAAAGGAGGGCGGACGAATCGAACGCCAGAGCCGGAGCTCCCATGTGTTTTCGAGACACCGCCCATCCCAGATGGGTTCACCCTCCAAGAAGCCGAGCCTTTCCGCGCGCTCGATCGGAGCCGGCGACGAGAAGCGCGTGTCGACGCGCGACGCGTATCGCTCGCGAGCAAAGCGAAGCGGAGAGGAGGTGAGCGAGATCCGGCTTTGCCGGTCTCGCGAGGAGGGCGCTCAGCCCTCCTGAGACGGAGCACGGCAGTCCGGAGTCGAACCGGATCGGCGCGGGATTTGGAATCCCGCCGGCTACCTCAGCCTCTGCCGTAGAAGGAGGACCCGCCCGGTCTCGGCCAGGAGTACAGGCAGCGGTCCTCGGTGGAACCTCGCCGCGTATGGGGATCGAACCCATCTCGACCCGTCGACAGCGGGTCAGCGTCGCCAGACGCACGACGCGGCAGGAGTGCGCCGCCCTCGAGAGACGAGGGCGGCGCGAGAGCGAATCAGCTCGCCACGAGCCAGTCCTTCCAGACCTCGGGAACACCGCGGCCCAGGTGGAGCTGCAGGCCCGCGATCGGGAGCTCACGGGGTCGGTACGGCTGCTTGCGCAGCGGCATGCGCGCCTCGACCGGCGTGCGTGCGCCCTTCTGCATGTTGCAGCGGAGGCACGCGGTCACGATGTTCTCCCAGACCGTGCGGCCGCCCTGGGCGCGCGGCACGACGTGGTCGAACGTCAGCTCGCGGTGCGGCGCCGACGAGCCGCAGTACTGGCAGCGGTACTGGTCGCGCGAGAGCACGTTCACGCGCGAGAACTTCACGCCCTTCCGGCGTGGGCGCAGCGGCTGCAGCATGCGCACCACCGCCGGCATGGGGATCGTGATGCTCGGCGAGCGGAGCGGCACGTCGTACGACGCGAGCACCTCCACCTTGTCGTCGAACATCAGCGTGACGGCGCGCTGCCACGTCACGATGCGATGAGGAACGTAGGACTGTGACAGGACCAGCGTCGTCTCCATGGAGCACCACACTTTCATCCGCGCGATGGCGCGGCGACATACCGGGGACAGGAGGGGGCATCGAGCACCTCCGGCAGGGCTCGAACCTGCATCCTCTCGGTCCGTAGCCGAGCGCTCGTCCATCGAGCTGCGGAGGCGTGAAGAGAAAGTCGCGAGAGGGTGTCGAGCCCTCCTGGCGGTGGGTTGCAGCCACCGGCGTTCCCGGAACACCGCGACGAAGAGGGCGACGAGGCGTTTGCGGATATGTGATTCCCGCGCACATTCGCCCATGGACCCGGTGGGATTCGCACCCACGACCTCCTGTGTGCAAAACAGGCGCTCTACTGGCTGAGCTACGTGGCCCGAGGAAGAGACGGTGACGAGATGAGGCGGAGAACGGGGCCCTCACGGGCTCTCACGTTGCAGGTGGGATGTACTCCGGCCTCGCATTCACCGTCGAAGAGAGAAAGCGGCGACGACCAGGGTCGCGGGGACGTTCGCTCTACCGATTGAGCTAGCGCCCCGTGGATGGAGCGCTCGGGACTCGAACCCGAATCCGTTGGTGGAAAGCCATGTAGTCACCCGCAGCATTCGTCGCCATGCCCAGGGCTGGGATCGAACCAGCACCTCTCGGGTTTCGACCGAGCGCTCGACCTTCGAGCTGCCCGGGCAAGGGGCTCCGGAGAGTGGGGCTCTCCGGAGCAGAAACGTTCTTCTTCGGTTTTCAAGCGCTCCGCGGACGGAGCTCTCCCTCCGCGCACGGCGTGCGCGTCCGCGAGACGTCCCCGCGAGAGAGTCAGAATGGGTCACTCCGTCGAACGACGAGTGTCGAGACTCGTTGGATCCATGGGCTCTCTGCGAGAGACGCAATAGGGCACCGATGTTCGTCGTGGACGAAGCATGAGAGTGCCAGTCGTCGAGGCATTGCCTCGGCGTGATGGCGAGAGGAAGGTCGATGACGAAACGACGGAAACGAAAAGGCCGCCCTGGTTTCCCTGGGCGGCCTCCGACGCGCTCGCGCGCATTCGAGAGAAAGACCGCCTAGGGTCGACGCTCCGCGTGGAGGACCCGAGCCGCGCTGCGGTCGAGACCCGGAAGACACGCCGATTCACCGGAGAAAACGTCGACGAATCCGCACGCTCCACCGCCCACGACCGGCTCGCACGGCATCCACGCCGGGGCATGGCCCCGGTCGCTCGCGCCAAGGGCGATCAGATTGTGGAGGGACGTGAACATGACTAGACGATGATGATTAGTGGATGTCGAGTCGTGTGTCAAACGAAAAGAAGACTCGATGGGTGATTTTCGTCGATGAATGCCATTTCGCTCGGCGATGAGTGCTTGTCGACTCGGCTTCTCGTCGATGCACGAGCTCGATACCGAGAGTCGCCTCTCACGATGGTGTTCGCGACGCTCGATCGATCGCGTCGTCCTCTCGCGGTTCTTTCCCGCGAGGGCTGCCCGCAACCCTCGCCCACACCGGCAAGCCAGCGGCGGGGCCCACCGCCCGAGGCGCGCGATCGCGTCGAGAGCTCGGCCTCCGCCGCCACCCTCGAGCCGCGTTGCGAATGGCTCCGCGCGACGGCTTCGGCGCTCGACCGTCGCGCTCGCATCCCGCCCGTCACTCGCGTCGGCTGCCTCGGAGGCCGCCCGGTCGGAATCTTGCGCTGCACGATGTCGGCCCGGGGGGTCGATGTTCCCGGAACCGGAGGTCGGTATCATCCCGCGGTGGCCCCCATGGATCTCCTCGACGAGACGAGCGCTCTGCTCGTGCGCGCCGCCGACGCAGCAGGCATCGGCGTGGTCGTGCTCGACGCCCGGGCGACACCTCCCGAGACGCTCTACGTCAGCGAGGTCATCGCCCAGTGGGCGGGCGAGACCGCGGCCGAGATCGCGCGACGTCCCGCGTTCGACTACATCGCTCCCGAGGACCGCGAGCGCATCGCGGCGAGCTTCGAGGCCCGCACCGCCGACCCCGCCCATCCCGCGACGATGGAGTGCTCGATCCTCGGGGCGGGTGGAGCCCGCATCCCCGTCTCTGTCGGGATCGCGCGCGGGCTCGCCGGGGGCCGCGCCCTGCAGATCATCCTGCTCACGGACGTGCGCGCTCGGAACGCCGTGGCCGCCGAGCTCTCGGCGGCCGAGCGCCGCTTCCGGGCGCTCGTGGAGACCGCGCCGGACGGCGTCGTCATCTCCGAGCGGCTCACCATCCGCTTCGCGAACCGAGCTGCAGCGACGATGCTCGGCGTGCCGGAAGATGCGCTCGCGGGGCGCTCGCTCGCGGACTTTCTCGTGCCGGGCGATGTCGAGCGCATGGGGGAGCGCCTGCGTCGGATGCATCACGGCGAGGTGCTCGCGCCTACCGTCTATCGCGCGCGCCGAGCTGACGGCGTGACCGTCCTCGCCGAGATCGCCTCGATGTTCACCGAGTGGAGTGGACGACCGATGGTGCTCGCGATGGTGCGCGACGTGACCGCGCGCGAAGCGCTGCAGGCGAGCCTCGAGCGTACCGAGCGCCTGGCCGCCCTCGGACGCCTCGCCGCCGGCATGGCCCACGAGATCAACAATCCGCTCGCCTTCGTCGCGCTGAGCGCCGAGGCCCTGGCACGGCGACTGGAGCCCCTGGTCGCCGGCACCGACGACGGAGAGGAGATCCTGTCTCTGCTCGACAACGTCTCCCGTGGCACGGCGCGCGTGTCCGCGATCGTGCGTGACCTGAAGGCGTTCAGCCGAGACGGCGAGAACGAGCGCGCACCCGTGGATCTCGAGCAGGTGCTCTCGAGCGCGGTGCGCATGGTGCAGCACGAGATCGCGCCCCGCGCGCGCCTGACGCGGGAGACGCAAGGCATGCCCGTGGTGCTCGGCTCGGCCGGCAAGCTCGAGCAGGTCTTCGTGAACCTCCTCATGAACGCGGTGCAGGCCCTGCCCGAGCGCCGCATCGGCCACATCGTGGTCCGCGCGTTCGCCGACGCGACGCACGCGCACGTGCAGATCAAGGACGACGGCGTCGGCATCCCTGCCGAGAACGTCCACCGGGCGTTCGATCCGTTCTTCACCACCAAGCCCGTCGGCGTCGGAACGGGGCTCGGGCTCTCCATCTGCCACGGCATCGTGACCGCGACGGGCGGCGCGATCCGCATCGAGAGCGAAGAGGGCCGCGGAACGACCGTGCACGTCTCGTTGCCGCGGGCGGTCACCGGCACCGTGACCGCAGGCTCGGCCGCCGCCGGGCCGACCGCCGCCGAGCGTTCCCACATCCTCGTGGTCGAGGACCAGGCCCCCCTCGCCCGCACGCTCGCCAAGGCCCTCGGCGAGCGGCATCAGGTGACCGTCGCGATCGGAGTGCGCGAGGCGATCGCGGCGCTCGACACCCACGGGCTCTCGTTCGACGTGGTGCTCTGCGACATGCTCATGCCCGACGGGACCGGCATGGACGTGTTCGAGCACGCGTGCGCCGGGCCGTCGGGCCTCTCGGATCGCTTCGTGTTCATGACCGGCGGCGCGTTCCTCCCCTCGCTCGCGGCGTTCCTCGAGCGCGTGCCGAACCCGCGCATCGACAAGCCCTTCGGCTTGCCCGCGCTCGAGACCCTGCTCGAGCAGGTCGCTCGGGCGCAGAGCACGTAGACGCAAGAGCCGTCGTCGGTCGCAGGCCGCGCTCGCTCGGCGCCGAAGCGCGCACCGTCGGCGCGCCACGATCACGACCCGATGCGGTCACTCGTGCGCAAGCCGTTGCGCCGACGAGCACGCCGCAGGGCGCGCGATCGGCGCCGCCGGAAATGGACGTCCGAACGGGCGGGGCGCAGCCTCCCGGAGGTGACCGCACCGCTGATCCTCCATCAGCCCCAGGGTGCTTGGGGCGAGCCGAGCCTGAGCCCCTTCTGCATGAAGCTCGAGTGCCATCTGCGCATGGCCGAGATTCCGTACGAGGTGCGACCCGCCGATCTGCGTCGCGCGCCGAAGGGAAAGATCCCGTACGTCGAGCTCGACGGCGCGCTCGTGGGCGACTCGCAGCTCGTGGTCGATGCGCTCGTCCTGCGCCACGGCGATCGCCTCGACGGCGCGCTCACGCGCGAGCAGCGCGCGCTCGCACGCGTGACCCGCCGCACGATCGAGGAAGGCGCCTACTTCACGAGCCTCTACGCGCGCTGGGCGGACCCCCGCGGCTGGGAGATCGCGCGCGAGCCGATCGCCGCCGCGCTCGGTCTCCCTGCGTTCTTGCTCTTCGTCGGTCGCCGCCGGGCGCTCGCGGCCCTGCGCGGCCAGGGGACCGGCCGCCACGCGGCCGACGACGTCTATCGCATGGGCATGGCCGACTGGAGCGCCGTCTCGGAGCTGCTCGGCGATGGGCCCTTCTTCTTCGGCGAGCGCGCCACGAGCATCGATGCGGTGCTCTTCGCGTTCGTCACCTCGACCACCGTGTTCCCCTACGACTCACCGCTCCGGAAGCACCTGCTCGCGCTCGAGAATCTGATCGCACATCGCGATCGCGTCCGAGCCCGTTGGTTTCCCGAGCGTCGATGAGGGAATCGGAGACGGAGCGGAAGAGGGACGAGCACGCGGGCGCGCCTCGTCCCTCCGTCCTCGCTCAAGTGCCCAGCGAGGTCAGGGATGCACGTCGATGCGGCGCTCGAAGTGCGCGACGACGTCCGCCTCCTGGAACGCGAGCGGCGGCGACTCGTTGGCGATCCAGTGCATCGCCTCGTCGGCGTGATGCGGGCTCTCCACGTCGATGCTCTGCCCACCCGGGAGCGCGTTGAACGCGAGCGGACCGTCCGGCGTCATCTCGACCACGAGACGCTGCGAGGCGCCCGAGCCGTGGGAGAAGTTCGTGGTGTTCCAGATGCCGAAGTTGCCCACGTCGACCGCGCCGAGATCGCCGTGGCGCGGGAAGCCGTCGGGGTACGTGCTGTCGCCTTCGGGCGGGATCGACACCAGGCCGCTCGCCGGCAGCGGGCCCTCGAAGCGCACGGTGTGCAGGCGCCCCCAGCGCCACTGTTGCTCGTCGGCGCCGAGGCGCGTCGTGAGGTAGTCGAGCGCCGCGAGCACGCCGCGGATCACGACCTCCTCGCGGGTCTCGGTCGTGCTCGCCGTCGTGAGGTCGTCCCAGAGCACGTCGCCCGTGACGAGGTGCGTCGGATCGCTCAGCGCCCAGTCGAGCCACCGCACGGACTGCGCGCCGCCGATGCCGCCCGTCATCGCTGCCTCGTCGCCGAGCGCGAGCGGGATGATGCGCGAGATCGACACGTTGAAGATCGTGGTGGCGATGCTGTCGGCGATCACGTCGGCGTCCGTGGCGCCCACGCCGTGCGGCGTCTCGAGCGACCACGCGGCGAGCCGGTCGTGGACGTCCGCCAGGCGCGTCTGATCCGCCGTCGACAGACCGGGGATCGCCGCGGTCGGGTTGGCGAGGATGGCGACGAGCGGATCGCGCATCGTCTGGCCGGTCTCGCTCGTCGTCGTGCCCTGGAGCGTGACCATGTCGGCCGTCGTGATGTTGCCGCGCGTGGCGAGCATCGCGAGGCGCTCCTGGATGCGGTGCTCGCGCAGCCCGAGATCGAAGTCCCCGCCGAGGTAGTGCGAGTCGTTGCAGGGATTGCCGTCCTCGGTGACGCCGACGTTGTCCTGGTTGGCCGTCGCGATCCAACCACGCGTCGGGTCCTGGTCGTGCGGGATGTAGCGCGAGTCGAGATCGCCCACCCACTCGTACTCGCCCGTGCCCGGGAGCACGTAGAGCGGGTTGTAGCCGGACGGAACGCCCTCGCCGGAGATCGTGAAGGTGAGCGCGCGCGCGTCGCGGAGCGGGATGCGCGACTGGCTCGACCAGCGGATGTGCTGCGCGTCGACCGCGATGAAGTTCTGCGAGCCGACGCGGAAGTGCTGCTGCGCGGCCTGGGCCTCGGTCACGCTCGAGGCGGTGGCGAGGCCGATGAAGTAGGCGAGCTCGTTCGACGGGTCGTCGCCCGTGTAGCGCACGGAGAGCGCCGTCTCGTGGCCGGGCGTGCTCGCGACGCGGGTGCCCGGGATGATCACGCCGTGGTGGGGAACGCGCTCGATCGTGAACGTGTGGTCGGCGCCGCCCGCGACGCCGAACGTCTGCACGTCCTCTTCGATCGCGACCTGCGTACCGTTGAAGAGCACCGTGTCGGGCGCGCCGCCGGTGCCGAGCGTGATGTCCTCCTGGTAGACGTCGGTGACGTCGTAGCCAGTCGTCGTCGCGCCCCACGCGAGGTGCTGGTTGAAGCCGAGCACCACGCCCGGCAGGCCCGCGAACGCGACGCCCTCGACGTCGACGGCCTGCTCGGCCGCCGCCTGCGCGTGCGTGGTGTTGAGGTGCGCGTACCACCAGATCGGCGGGCTGATCAGCGAGAGGTGCGGGTCGTTCGAGAGGATCGGATGGCCGTTCGCGGTGAGCGACGCCGCCACGAGCCAGTTGTTCGAGCCGCGGTGCTCGTCGCCGTAGCCGAGGCGCGACCAGCGCTCGTCGAGGCGATCGAAGAAGCCGCGTGCCGCGCGCAGCGACTGCATCGGCGGGAGCGCCATGCGCGGCGGCAGCTCGCCGAAGGGCGGCACGAGCGCCGTCGTGCCCATGTCGGTCGGCTCGTTGTTGAAGCCCTCGCGCGTGAAGACCGCGCGCTCCGGGAAGTCGCTGAACAGATCCGCGAACATGCCGCGGCGTGGGTTGGCTGCGTCGCCGAACGCCGCCAGGTAGGCCGCGAGGCGCTGCGAGCGGCTCACGTCGGAGCCGGCGTCGTAGCTGAGCGAGGCCGACTGGAAGCGCGCCATCGCGAAGATGTCCTCGACGCGCCAGTGCCCGAACGCGGGCTGCAGCGTGATGATGTTGATGGCCTCGGCGCCCATCGTCGCCGGGTTCTCGGTGTCACCGACGCGGTCGATGTACACGTTGATGCCGTCGACGAACGCCTGCGCGAGCGCGAGCGTGCGGACGTCGGCCGGATCGGTGCTCGCGCGCAGCTCGGCGGCGATGCGCTCGCCGTTGCGGCGGTAGCCGAGCGCGAGGTTCTCTTCGTCGGTCGACGGCAGGGTCGGATCGGCACCGGCGAGCACCTCGCTGAGGCGGCCGATCACGTTGCGTCGGATGAACTCCATCTGCGCGAAGCGATCGCGCGACATCAGATAGCCCTCGACCATGAACACGTCGTGGAGCGTGCCGCCGTAGATGTGCGGCATCCCGCGGTCGTCGTAGACGACCTCCACGTTGCCCTCGAGACCAGGGATCTGCAGCTCTTCGCTCGAAGGGAGCGTGTCGATCGTCATCGCGGTGCCGCTGTCGGCGCCGGTGTCGGCACCTCCGTCGGCTCCGCCGTCGGTGGCCGCGGGCGGCGTGGATCCGCACGCCGAAGCGAGCACGGAAGCGGCAAGAGTGGAGAACAAGGTGCGCCGATTCATCCGCTCGTTGTACTCCGACGCGGACGCACTGGGCAGGGTGGGGTCGCGCGGGCCGTGAGAAAGCACCGAGCGCGGCAGGGTTGCCGAGGCGCGGGCGGCGCACTACGACGCGCGGCTCGGATGGACCCCGCCGACGTCGCGAAGACCATCGCCCTGCTCGAGGCGATGGTGGAGGACCGCACCAAGCTCGCCGAGATGGATCGGGAAGAGCGCCGCCGTCTCTTGATCGCGGCCGGTCGCCTCTCGCGGCCCGAGCGCGGGGAGCTGCGCAAGCTGCGCAAGGCGATCGCGAAGAACGAGAACAAGAAGGAGCGCCAGGCCGTCCAGCAGGTGCTCGACAAGACGGGCATCCGCCAGGCGCGCAAGGTGCCGTTCTTCGTGACGCCGCCGCAGCTCACGGCCGGGCAGAGCTGGAGCGCGAACGAGCAGCCGCCGGTCGGCGAGGTGAGCGAAGACCGCAAGTGCTACGTGTGCAAGCGGCGCTTTCGCGAGATCCACCACTTCTACGACCAGATGTGCACCCCGTGCGCGACGCTCAACTGGGAGCGGCGCAACGCGACGGCGGACCTGCGCGGCCGCGTGGCCATCGTCACCGGCTCGCGCGTGAAGATCGGCTACCACGCCGCCATCAAGCTCCTGCGCGCCGGCGCGCGCGTGATCGCGACGACGCGCTTCCCGCGCGACTCGGCGGCCCGCTACGCGCGCGAGCCCGACTTCGCGGAGTGGAGAGACCGGCTCACCGTGGTCGGCCTCGACCTGCGTCACACGCCGAGCGTGGAGGCCTTCTGCGCGGAGCTCGATCGCACGCTCGATCGCCTCGACTTCATCTTGAACAACGCGTGCCAGACGGTGCGGCGGCCACCCGGGTTCTACCGGCATCTCGTGGACGCCGAGCTCGCGCCGCCTTCGAAGGAGCTCGCGCCGCTGCTCGCGCTGAACGACGAGCTGCACGCGAAGAGCGCGCTCGCGCGGCAGGGAACCGGCGGCATCGTGAGCCCGGTCGCCCTCTCGCAGGTCGCGCTCCTCCCCGAAGAGCTGCGCGAGGATCTCTCGCTCTTCCCCGCCGGCGAGCTCGACGCGGACCTGCAGCAGGTGGACCTGCGCGGCCGCAACAGCTGGCGCCTGCTCTTGCACGAGGTCTCGACGGTGGAGCTGCTCGAGGTGCAGCTCGTGAACGCGGTCGCGCCCTACGTGCTGAACGGGCGCCTGCGCGCGCTGATGAACCGCGTGCCGACGATGGACAAGCACATCGTGAACGTGTCGGCGATGGAGGGGCAGTTCTACCGCGCGTTCAAGACCGACAAGCACCCGCACACGAACATGGCCAAGGCCGCGCTCAACATGATGACGCGCACGGCGGCGGCCGATTACGTGCGCGACGGGATCCACATGAACAGCGTGGACACCGGCTGGATCACCGACGAGGATCCGCTCGACATCGCGGCGCGCAAGGTCGAGGAGCACGGCTTCTCGCCGCCGCTCGACGTGGTGGACGGAGCGGCGCGCATCGTGGATCCCATCTTCGACGGCTTCCGGACCGGGGAGCACAAGTTCGGGCTCTTCCTGAAGGACTACGCGGCGGTGCCGTGGTGAGGCGCGGGGTGCACGGGATCTGGCTCTCCGGCGTCGTCGCGCTCGCTCTGGCACTGGCGCCGGGCTGCGACGGCGGCGGCGCTCCGCCCGACGCGGGCGGCGGCGTGGACGCGGCCTCGAGCGATGCGTCCGTCGATGCCGGGCGCGACGCGAGCGCGGCGGACGCGCACGCCACGGGGGACGCAGAGGCGCCCGATGCGAGCGCGCCTCCGGAAGATGGCTCCGCGATGGACGCGGCGCCCTCCCCCGATGCGTTCGTCGCGCCCGATGCGTTCGTCGCGCTCGATGCGTTCGCCCCGCCGGACGCGTTCGTTCCGCCCGATGCCTACGTCGGCCCCGATGCGTGGAGCGCGCCCGATGCCTACGCCGGGACGATCTGCGTCGACATCTTCGTCTCGAACACCTGCGTCGAGACGGTCGCGCCGACCTCGGTGACGATCCCCGACGGCGAGATGCCGATGTTCTGCTGGCACAACCGCTCGCGGGACTATCCGGTCGACGTGTGGATGAGCTACGGCGGCGGCTACACCGGTCTCGCGCCGGGCGCGACGTGGAACGAGCCGGTCCGCCACTGCCTCGGCCCGAACGCGCACGACGAGTACGCCGACATCACGACGGCCTGCTCGAGCTTCCGCTTCCTCATCCACTGCCTCTGACGAGGGGGCCCGCGCCCGTCCGGGCCCGCCGGGGCGTGCCCCCGTCGCCGACGGCTACCCGCGCGTCGGGCGGCGCGCTTCGATGCGGCGCGCGTGCGCGACGAAGACCGGCGAGAGCGCGGCGAGCGTGTCGTCGTTCGCGGCCTCGAGCATCGCCCACTGCCCATAGAGCGCCAGGTCCGCGAGTGTCGGCGCGTCCCCGAGCACGAAGGGCCGCGCCGAGAGCGTGCGCCGCGTAGGCTCGAGCATCTCCCTGCCGCGCGCGATCAGGCCCGCACGGTCCGCGGCCCACGCATCGATGCAGCCCGCGCCGAACTTGCGCTCCTTCACGAGCGTGTAGAGCGCTCGCTCCCACGCCGTGGGCCAGGAGTCGCGAATCGCGGGCGAGGCGATGCGGAACAGGACGTCCTCGATCGCTCCCTCGACGGTGTCGTGCAGGCCCCATACGACCGCTTCGAGCCCGTCCGGCACGAGGAAGCGCGCGTCGGCGCGCGCGACGAGGTGCTCGCAGATGCGACGCGAGTCCGTGATCACCTGGCCCTCGTCGGTCTCCAGCACCGGCACGTACACGTAGCCGCCCGTCAGCCGCGCCAGCTCCTCGCGCTGGCCATACGGCACCTCGATCACCTCGTGGGCGATCCCCACGAGCTCGAGCAGCATCTGCACCTTGCGCGCGTAGGGGCTGTAGTGGAGCCGATGGAGCCGCATGCGAGGCGTTTATCGCAACCCGCCACGACGTCGAGCATCCGCGTCGCGAGCGCTGCGTGGACCACGTGGTCACCGCTCGCAGCGTGCCGAGCTCAACCTCGCCTCCACTCCGCCACTCCGCCGGTCATCGTGCCGATCGTGCAGCTCGGATCCGGCGTCCACGTCCCGTGCAGCGTGCGCCGATCGGCCGAGAGCTCGAGCGAGAGCGTCCCGTGCCGCTGTGCGGACTCGCCCCACGTGCCGGAGAAGCGCCGCGGCCCCGCGGGATGAAGCGTGACGCGCCCCACGCCCGTCCCGTACATGGATGTGTACGTGCCGGTTCCGTCCGCGTGCAGCTCGATCGAGCCCCAGTCCGCGCTCGACCACGTGCCGGCGATCTGCACGACCGGCACGCGCTGCGCGAGCGCGCGCGTTGGCGCGAAGAGGAGCATTCCCGCCAGCATCAGGGTGCGTCGCTTCATGCTCGAAGCGTGCGCCATCGATCACGCGCGGTAAACCCGCGTCAGACGTCGCCGTCGCGCGAGAGCACGGTCTCGAAGGCCAAGTCCGAGTCGTCGATGCGATGCCGCCCGTACGCGCGCACGCGCACGCGCCCGCGCCCGTCGACCTCGAGCGAGCCGCCCTCGGCGGCGGCGGCGTCGCTCATCGCGAGCGCCCGCCACCACGTGGGCTTCTCGGCGCCGCCGTCGAACGCCATGACGAGCACGCCCTCGAAGCCTCGGGCCGCCGCGAGCACGTAGCGTCGACCGTCGACCTCCACCCACGCGAAGGGGGCACGCGCCGTGCGCCACGATCCGAGCACCGGCGCGTCGTCGGGACCGAAACGCGGATGCTGGATCCCGAACGGGAGCATGCGCGTCGCGCGGTCAGAGCTGGCGCACGATGCGAACGGTCTCGCCCGCCGGAACGGTGACCGTCTCTTCGTGCATGGTGCCGTCGGTGGTGCGCAGGCCGATGCGATGCGAGCCCGCGCTCACGGGCAGATCGCGCACCGGCGTGTTGCGGCCGGTGTCGTGCCCGTCGAGGAACACACGCGCCCACGGGAGCGTCTGGATCATGAGGTGGCCGCGCGCGCCGCCCGAGGAGCTCGACGAGCTCGATCCGTGATGCGAGCCGGACGAGCCCGACGAGCCCGAGGACGAGGAGGGCGGCGGATCGATGCGGCGTGGCCCCGACGGCGCCGTCGACGTGGGCGGCGGCATCGGTACCGGGCGCGGTGTGGCGGCGGCCGTGCTGGTGGGCGGCGGCGTCGCGTGCGTCGGCGTGGTCGTGGTCGTGGTCGTGCGCGTCGGGGGCGGAGCCGCCGTCGTCTGCGGCGGCGGCGCGGCCGCGACCGTGGTGGGCGGCGGAGCCGGCGCGACCGCGACCGTCGTCGGTGGCGGAAGCGGCGCGACCGCGACGGTCGTCGGCGGCACGGCCACCGCCGTCGCGGGAACGCCGGTCGCCGGAACGCCCGTCGCGGGCGGGATCACCGCGGCGATCGGCGCGACCGGAACGCCCGTGACCGGAGCCGCGGGCAACACCCCGACCTGCGGCGCCACGGCCACGACGGTCGGCGGAGGCGTTGCCACGGCCACCCCGGTGAGCGGCGTGAGCGGCACGACGATCTGCGAGCCGAAGTTCGCCTGCACGGTGACGGTCTGCGTGACCGTCGCGTAGCCGTCGGCCTGCAGCATGATCTCGTGATCGCCGGCCGCGACGTTCTCGAGGCGCAGCGGCGCGCGACCGCGCACCGTGCCGTCGACGAGCACGTTCGCGCCGACGTCGGCGGGCATCGTGCGGATCTCGACGATGCCGACCTGCGGCCGGTTCATCACGAGGAACCCGATCACCGCGATCGCGGCGAGCGCGAGCACCCCGAAGATCGCCGCCGCGATCACCGGGCCGCGGCTCTTCTTCGGCTGCTGCGGCGGGACGCGCAGCTCCATCGTCTCCTGATGGCGCTGCGGCGGCGGCGCGCCCGGGAAAGCCGGAGGCGGCATGAGCCCGCCCGGCGGTTGTGCATCCGGCGGCGGCATCAGCCCCGGCTGCGGATAGCCCGGTTGCGGCGGCGGATAGCCGGGCTGCGGCGCCTGCGGATACGGCGCGGGCTGCGCGTACGCGGCAGGCCCGAGCTGAGGCGCGGGTGCCGGGCCGGGCGGAGGCGCGGCGAGCGTCTCGGAGTGCCCCATGTTCGCCGTCGGCGGCGGCGGGCCGACGACGACCGCCGGACGAGGCGGGGATCCGCCGCCCACGACGCGCATCGGCGCCGCGACCGCCACCGACGGCGGCGGCACCGGGCCCGTCTGCAGCTGGATGGGCTGGCCGTGGCCGGGGAGCGGCATCGACGGAGGCGCCGACTCGGGGCCCTGGGCGATCGCGTCCTGATCGTCGGACGAGAAGAAGATCTGGGTCGGCTGACCCATCATCTCTTCCGCGCCGCCCGCCGCGGCGCCGCCACCCTCCATCATCTCGTCGAACGGCGAGGCGGAGATCATCGTGCTCTCGCCCTGCAGCTCCGGCGGATCCTCGTCGTCCGCGGGCGCTTGGCGCTGCGGCGGAGGCGGCGGCCGGCCGGCTCCGCTCGCGCGCCCCGGCGGCGGAGGCGGCACGCTCGGCGGCGGGCCGACCTTCGCGAAGAGATCGAGGCGCCCCTTCTCCTTCGCGATCTCCGTGGCGAACGCGGTGCGCATCCACGCCGAGAGCTTGCTCGTGCCGAACGGCGGCCGCTCCTTGGCGATGTAGGCCTGCAGCGCTTCCTGCATCTCGCCGGCCGACTGCCAGCGATCTTCCACCTCGCGCGCGAGCGCCTTCATCACGATGCCGTCGAGCTCGGGCGGCATGTCGGGGATGAGCTGCGAGAGCGGCGTGACCGTCGCGTTGCGCACCTTCTCGAGCGTCGTGAAGTCGCTCTCGCCGACGAACAGACGCTCGCTCGTGAGCATCTCGTACATGCACGTGCCGACGGCGAACACGTCGGAGCGGTGGTCGACCGGCAGGCCGCGCACCTGCTCGGGCGACATGTAGCCGAACTTGCCCTTCAGCACGCCGGCCTGCGTCTTGGTGTTTCGCGCCGCGGCCTTCGCGATGCCGAAGTCGATCATCTTCACCTGGCCCTCGTAGGAGACCAGGCAGTTCTGCGGCGAGACGTCGCGATGGATGATGTTCAGCGGGCGACCGTGGCGATCCTTCTTGCGGTGCGCGTAGTCGAGGCCCTCGCACATCTTGCTGCCGATGAACGCGCACATCGAGGGCGGCATCGACTTCCGCATCTTGCGGAAGCGGTTCATCAGCTGGAGGAGGTCCTTCCCCCAGATGTACTCCATGGCGATGTAGTGCGAATCGCCGATCTTCCCGAGCTCGTAGATCGGGGCGATGTTCGCGTGGGTCAGGTGACCCGCGATCTTCGCCTCGTCGATGAACATCTGGATGAAGTCTTCATCCTCGGCCATCGTGGGCAGGATCCGCTTGATGGCGATGATCTTCTCGAAGCCCTCGATGCCGAACGACTTGGCCGTATAGACCTCGGCCATGCCGCCGACGGCGAGTCGGTCGAGCAGCAGGTACTTACCGAACGGGATGACGCGGATGTCGGGCTTGCCGCCCGCTCCGGCGACGTTGCCATTGGGGCCTACACTACCCATTCGGACCTCGCTGCAAGCATGGACGCGATCATCCTGCCTCGCGTCAGAGCCGCGGATCAACGAGTTCTTGGCTCGAAACACGAAATAGGTGGGTAGGTCGGCGGAATGCTCCTTCATCGATCGGGGCCTGTGGCCCGTGGCTCGCAGGCCGCGATCGACGAGCCAAGCCGCCGCGCATCGCGCAGTCGAAACCCGGTTCGTGCCACCCTGAGGGATCGGAGCGCCTGCGATGACGAAGCGATGGTTCGAGATCGCCGACGAAGGATGGGCGCGCGTGGCCTCGGCGCGTCCCTTCGAGCGCGCGCTGCTCGAGGCCGTCCAGAACGCGCTCGACGCCGGCGCGAGCACGGTGTCGGTCGAGCTCGCGGACGATCGGGTGGTCGTCGAGGACGACGCCGCAGCCGGGATCGCCGATCCGCGCCTCGTCTACACGCTCTTCCTCACCGACAAGGCCGGGGATCCGACGCGACGCGGGCGCATGGGGCGCGGCCTCAAGGAGCTCGTGGCGGCAGGCGAGCGCGCGACGGTCGAGAGCGCCGGACACGTCGTGACCTTCGACGAGCGTGGGCGCGCGGTCGGCCCGAGCGAGCGCGAGCGCGGGACACGCGTCGAGATCGTGCGGCGCCTCAGCGAGGCCGAGCGCGAGGCCGCCGAGTCGGCGCTGCGCCTCGTGATCCCCCCGCGCGGCGTCACGCTCCGCGTCGATGGAAAGACCGTGCGCCGCCCGCGCACGGTGATCGCCCTGCCGAGCTGCGAGCTCGAGACGGTGATCGCCGAGGGCGGCGTGGAGCGCGCCGTGACGCGCAGCACGATGATCTCGATCCACGCCGTGCGCCGCGGAGAGACGCCGCACGTCTTCGAGATGGGGATCCCGATCGCGCCCTGGAACGTGCCCTGGCACTGCGACGTGCAGCAGCGCGTGCCGCTCGCGGCGGGGCGCGATCAGCTGCCGGAGCGCTTCGTGCTCGCGGTCAAAGCGACGCTGCTCGAGGCGACGATGCACCGCCAGCTCGGGCCGCGGGAGCTGCGGGCCGATTGGGTGCAGGAGGTGCTCGCGCGCTGGCCGCTGCGCGCGGCGATCCTCGATGCGTACGTGAGCAAGGTGATGCCGCGCGGCTCGGTGCTCGGCGGGAGCGCGCGCGGCAACGATCGCGCGCGGCAGCTCGGCGCCCACATCGTGCAGGCCGAGGCGATGCCGCAAGGCACCTACCTCGCTCTCGGGCGCGTGCTCGAGACGGCCGACGACTACGTGCGGCGTCGCTCGCGCGAGCTCGTGGGCGAGGACGTCGAGCCGAGCGAGGCGCAGCGGGCGTTCGCCGAGTCGGTGCGCTGGCTCGCTCGGCGCCTCGCCGGCAGCGTGGTGCGCGTGCGCTTCTTCGCACGCGATCCGAGCGACACCGGCCTCATCGAGGACGCGACGACCGACCCGGCGGCGCGCCTCTTGTCGTTCAACGTGCGGAGCGCGCTGCGCTGGGAAGACGTGCTCGATCCGGGAACGCTCGGCGTGGTGCTCCACGAGCTCGCGCACCTCGTGACGCTCGAGCACGACCACCGCTTCATCGATCGTCTGCAGTACCTCGGAGGCGCGTGCGCGCGGCTGTTCGCCGAAGGCGGTCCCGAGCTCGCGGCGAAGCTGCGCCGGGGCGACCCGGACCGCTGAAGGGCGTCGGTCGCACCACGAAAAGGAAGGAGCGCGTCCGACCTTCGTCGAGCGCGCTCTTCTGGGCGGCGTCGAGCGCCTCGCTGGTACATCCGGACCCGGATCGAAGTTCCGGGTCGGCGTACGACCTCAGGGGTGCGTGAAGGTAGCGCCGCAGAACCCGAGCGTCTCGCTCGGGCTCGTGCCGGCCGTCAGCTGCGACGAGCTCTCGTGATGGAAGTACCAGCGCCCGAGCGTCGGCGAGAGGCTGAAGGAGCACATGTCGTTGATGTCCGTGAACGTGTGGACCACCGTGCTCTCGCCGCTCTCGACGGCGGTCCGGCTGATCACGGGATCGGGCCCGTCCTCGTATGCGACGGTGAGGTATCGGACGCCGTCGATCTGCTCGAGCACGCCGAAGTAGTAGTCGCTCTCGCAGGTCTGGTGATCGGGCGGGAGCGGCAGCCCGAGATCGGTCACGGTCCCGCTCGGGAGCGCGATGTGCCAGAGGTGCGTGCCGTCGTGGATGGCCAGCTCGTCCCAGCCCGAGAAGATGCCCACCTCGGACGCCGGGAGCGTGATCGCCTGCGAGAGCGTGATCACGGTGCTCGTCGCGCTCGCATCGTCGGCGAGCAACACGAGGCGCGTGACGTCGCCGCCCGCCGAGGTCAGCAGCTCCGTCGCCGTGGCCAGCGCGTAGACCTCGCCCGTGTGGAAGTTCGTGACGAGCCCGTCGAGGCTCGTGGTCGTGCCGCTCGTCGGCGTGAACGGCTCGGTGCCCACGTACGCGTCGAGCGCGAGCGACCAGCTGCCGAGCACGGGGTCGGCGCCGGGACCATCGCCCCCGAGGAAGACGCGGGACGCGCCGACCGCGATGCCGCCGCGGTCGTCACCGACGAGCCCCGCGACCTCGATCACCCGGCAGCGCGCGGACGAGAGCGCCGTGATCTGGAAGTTGCCGGGCGAGGTATCGAACGCCGCGCCGCAGTACGCGAGCGCTTCCGACGTGTCCGCGTCGAACTGCGAGGCGCCCTCGTTGTGGAAGTACCAGCGGCCGAGGCTCGGCGCGACGCTGATGGAGCACATGTCGTTCAAGTCGGTCCAGCTGCCGAGGTCGCTGACGTCGCCAGTCCCCACCTGGATGCGGACGATCCGGTCGTCGAAGCCGTTGGCGGCCACGACCGAGTGCGCCGTCCCGACGTGCTCGAGCACGCCGTAGAAAGCCCAGTCCTCGCACGACTGCATGGACGAGACGTCGAGCGCGCCGAGGTCGGTGACGGTGCCGGTGGCGAGGTCGACCTGCTGCAGGTGCGCGCCGTCATAGATCGCGATCTCGCCCGAGCCCGCGAAGATGCCGACCCCCGAGTCGACCGTGATCGGCGTCGAGAGCGTGATCGCCGTCGTCCCGATCGTGCCGTCGGTCTCGTTCACCGAGAGCAGACGCGTGACCGGGCCAGGCCGTGTGCCTCCGCTCGGGCCGATCGGGCCCGTGTCGTTCGCGAGCGCGTAGAGCTGACCCGTCGCGAGATCGCTGACGAGATCGTCCAGCGCCGCACCGTCGATCACCGCGGTCCCCGCGGGGAGGTCGAGCCCGAAGGCGACCGTCGCGTCGTCGCCGGTGACGTACGCGCGCGTGCCGGACACGGCCACGCCTCCACGGTCGTCGCCTGCCGAGCCCACGATCTCGACCGTCGTGCAGCTCGTGTCGTCGAGCGAGTCGATGCGGAACGTGATGGGCATGGCGGCGTCGGAGCCGCCGTCGGGGCTCGCATCGAGCGCTCCCGCGTCGGCCGTTCCCGTGTCGTTCGCCCCGGCGTCGAGACCGCCATCCGTCCGAGCCGCGTCGACGCCGACGTCACGCACGTTCCCGGCGTCCGCGACGGCTCCCACGTCCGCGCCGGCGTCCGGCGTCTCCGCCGTGCCACCGCCGCAGCCCGCGACCGCCATGGCCGACGCCCACGCACCCAACATCCACGAGCTCTTGGTTCTCATTCATCCCTCGAACGAAAAAACGGAAGGAGTCGTTGTACGACGAAGCCCGGCTCACGCCACCGCGCGGTTCTTCCGCGGTGACTTCGCTCGAAACGCGAGCAGCCGCCCGAGACGCGCCGGGTAGCCTTGGAGCCATGTCGAAGGCCGCGCCGACGCTCTCTGCCCGCATCCGCCACGCCATCCCCGCGTTGCGGCCCCCGCTCGCGCGGCCCGCGCCGTCCCCGCCGCAGCTGCCCATCGTGGGGCACCTGCCCTCGAGCGGCCTCGCGCGCCTCGATCTGCTGCTGCGCCTCGCGATCGAGCTGGGGCCGGTCGTGCGCTTCGAGCTGCCCTTCGTCACCGCGCACCTCTTGAGCTCGCCCGATCACGTCGAGCGCGTGCTCGTGAAGGAACACCGCCTGTTCTCGAAGAAGACGCGCGGCTACGATCAGCTGCGCACCTTCCTCGGCAACGGCCTCGTCACCAGCGAAGGCGATTTCTGGCTGCGACAGCGCCGCATCGCGCAGCCGGCGTTCCACAAGCAGCGCATCGCGGGCTTCGCCGAGACCTTCGTGCGCTGCACGAACGAGCTCGCGACGCGATGGGAAGACGACGCGCGGCGCGGGCGCACGATCGACGTCCACGGCGACATGATGCGCCTGACGCTCCGCATCGCCTCGCTCACGCTGCTCTCGGCCGACACCGACGAGAGCGCGAGCGAAGTGGGCGCGGCCGTCGACTTCATGCTCCACGAGTCGGTCTCGCGCATCAACAACCCGTTCCGCCTGCCCGACTCCGTGCCGACGCCGGCGAACCTGCGCGCCCGCAAGGCCGCCGAGACGCTCGACCGCATCGTCCTCGACATCATCGCGACGCGCCGCAAGGGCAAGAAGCGCGAGGACGATCTCTTGCAGATGCTGCTCGAGGCGAAGGACGAAGAGACCGGCGAGGGGATGACCGACCAGCAGCTCCGCGACGAGGTCATGACCATGTTCCTCGCAGGGCACGAGACCACCGCGAACGCGCTCACGTGGACGTTCATCCTCCTCTCGCGCTTCCCGCAGATCGCGCGGGACCTCGCGACCGAAGCGAGCGAGGTGCTCGGCGGACGCGACGCGCGCGCCGACGACGCCACCCGCCTCGAGCTCTCGCGCCGGGTGCTCAGCGAGTCGATGCGGCTCTATCCACCGGTCTGGGTGATCGGTCGCTCGCCCGAGGAAGACGTCGAGCTCGACGGCTACACGATCCCGCAGGGCTCGCTCTTGTTCGTCTCGCCGTGGGTGACGCATCGACTGCCCTCGCTCTGGGAGGATCCGGAAGGGTTCGATCCGGATCGCTTCTCGCCCGAGCGCAGCAAGTCCCAGCACCGCTATCAGTACTTCCCGTTCTCGGCGGGCCCGCGCATGTGCATCGGCGCGGCGTTCGCGATGCTCGAGGGACAGCTCGTGCTCTCGACGCTCGCGCGCCGCTTCCGCGTCGATCTGATGCCGGGCCATCCGATCGTGCCCGAGCCGCTGATCACGTTGCGGCCGCAGGGCGCGGTGCCCGCGCGCGTCGTCGTTCGTTGAGGGCGTGCGGCGTGCGATGCTGCGCGCCGCGTGACGAGCCCGGCGATCCAGAAAGCCCCTCCGCGCCTGGGCCTCGCGAGCGCCGCCGGGCTCGTGGTCGCGAGCATGATCGGCACCGGCGTCTACACGACGAGCGGGATCATGCTCGCCGAGGGCCGCACGCCCGGCGGCGTGCTCGTCGTGTGGCTCGTGGCGGGCCTGCTCTCGCTCGCGGGCGCGCTCTCGTATGCGGAGCTCGCCTCGGTCTATCCCGAGAGCGGCGGCGAGTACGCGCTCCTCTCGCGCGCGCTCCATCCCGGCGTGGGCTTCGTCGCGGGGATCGCCTCGATCGTGCTCGGGTTCGCCGCGCCGATCGCCGCCTGCGGGATCGCCTTCGCCCGATACGCCAGCGCCGCGCTCGGCGTGGACGAGGGCACGCGGGCGCTGGTCGAGCAACCCGTGGGCCTCGGGATCGTCGTGCTCGTCTCGCTCGCGCACGCGCGGGATCACGACACCACGCGGCGCGCCCAGGATCTGCTGACCTACGCCAAGCTCGCGCTCGCCGTGCTCTTCGTGCTGGCGGGCGTGCTCTCGCCGGGGCTCGACCTCGCGCGCCTCGGCGAGCCTCCGATGCAGCTCGCCGAGATCGCCGATCCGAGCTTCTCGCTCGGGGTCGTCACCGTCTCGTTCGCCTACACGGGCTGGAACGCCGCGGTCTACGTGGGCGGCGAGGTCCACGACGCGCCGCGGACGCTGCCTCGCGCGCTCGGCCTCGGCACGCTGGCCGTCACGCTCGTCTATCTCGCGCTGAACGCGCTCTTCCTCGCGTCGGCCCCGGCCTCCGAGCTGGCGGTGGTCGAGATCGCCCACGTGGCGGCCACGCACCTGTTCGGCGGCTTCGCAGGGCGGGCGCTCTCGAGCGTCATCGCGCTCGGCCTGCTCTCGACGATCGGCGCCTTCGTCGTCACGGGGACGCGCGTGTACGCGGCCATGGGGCGTGAGCACCGCATCCTCTCGCGCCTGGCGCCCCACTCGACCGCGCTCGTCGTGCAGACCGTGCTCGCGGCGGTGATGATCGCGACCTCGAGCTTCGACGTGCTGCTCGCGTCGGTCGGGGTGACGCTCTCGCTCTCTTCGGCGCTGACGGTCTTCGCGGTGCTGATCGTTCGCCATCGAGGGTTGCCGAGCCACGCCTACCGCACGCCGGGCTACCCGCTGACGCCGCTCGCCTTCGTCGCGCTCTCCCTCGGCACGATCGTCGCGGCGATCGCCGACGCGCCGATCGTCGCCGTCTGGGGCGGTCTCTCGATCGCGGTCGGGGCCGCGCTCTACGGGCTCTCGCGAGCCGGCGTCGCCCGCAGGTAGGAGGAGGTGCGCGGCCCGGCGGCGGGGGAGCGGGCTCCGAGTCCCCATCGCCTCTCGGTGAGCGCGACAGCGTGGCGCGCGATCGTGGGGCCTGCTGACCTGAGCCCCTCCCGGTTTTCGGGCGGCGGGTGAGGGATCAGACGTGAATTCGACCTTGCGATCGGACCGACCGTTTTGGCACGCTCGTCGCACCAGGAGGCAGTCATGACGGCCACCAAGACCCGGCTCGCGGTCCAGGCTTCGGTTCCCCCGCGCGATGCGCTCGGCGGTGAGCGCGACGTCGCCGAGGGACCGTCGGCGCGGGCGGGCAGCTCGAAGCTGACGATCCGTGGCCTCTTCGACCTCGGCGCCGACACGCGCGGCGCGATGTTCGTCGAGTACCTCACGCTGATCTGCGTGGTGATCCTCGGCGGCTCGGCGGCCGTCGTGAGCCTGGGCGAGCCCCTCGTCCACCTCTACCGCGTCGCGCAGCTCGTGGTCGGCCTGCCGATCCCCTGAGCCCCCTCCCCCGATTTCGTTCCTCTCTGATCCAGCCCGCAAACGAAAGAGAAGGTAGACCATGATGAAGACCCGTCGGATTCGCTCGCTCCTCGCTGATACCCGCGGCCTCTCGACCGTCGAGTACATCATCATCCTCTGCCTCATCGCCGTCGTCGGCTTCGCCATCTGGCAGAAGTTCGGTAACACGGTGAAGACCAAGACGCGTGGCGCCGAGAGCGTCATCGGCGGTCTTCCGACGTCGTCCACCCCGTGACGTGATCGCGTCGGGGGGTGCCTGCGCGGGCGGGTGCCGAGCCGGGGGATCGTGAGATCCCCCGGTCCTCGACGGAGCGAGGGCTCGAGCGCTTGCTCGAGGCCTCTCGCTCGAAGCGCCGTGTAGCCAGCGCCGTGTAGCCCGCTGACCTCTCCACCTACGGAGCGATCGAGACCCGTGCTCGCTTTCGACCCCGGCCCGCAGCTGATGCCGTACGTGTACGGCTTGGCGCTCCTGATCGCCGGGACGGGTGCGCTCACGGACTATCGCACGGGGCACATCCCCAACTGGCTGACGCTCCCTCCCCTCGTGATCGCGCCGCTCGTGTACGGCCTCGCGTTCGGGTGGGACACGTTCCTCGGGGTGACCCTCGGCATCGTTCTCTGTGGTGTGGGCCCCGTGATCCTGTTCTACATGAACGGGATGGCGGGCGGCGACGTGAAGCTCTTCGCTGCGATCGCCGCGCTCATCGGTCCGGATCTCGGCCTCCAGGCCGAGCTCCTCGCGCTCGTCGTCGCCGGCATCTACTCGCTCGGACGGCTCGCGTGGGACGGCAAGCTCTTCCGGACCCTGGGCAACATGGGAATGATGGGCCTGAACCCCATCCTCCCCAAGCGCTTCCGCCGGCCGATGGCCCGCGAGCTGCGCGACACTCTTCGGCTCGGTGGAGCGATCTTCGCCGGCCTCCTGATCGCGGTGCTCGGTCAGTACCGCGGCCGCTTCTGAACGAACGCAGGACGAACGCGGTCGTTTTCCGACGAACGCACTCGAACGAACGACGACCGAAGTGAATCGGCCTCTCGCGACCCACGAGGACCTCATGAGCCAGCTCCGACGTCCACACGCGCGAACGAATGGCCTGGTCGCCGACACCGGCGGCGCGATCTACGTCGAGTTCCTCCTCGCGTTCATTCCGCTGTTCTTCTTGTTCCTCGGCATGGTCCAGATGGGCCTGCTCTACGGCGCCAGCCTCGTCGTGCAGCACTCGGCCAACGTGGCCGCGCGCTCGGCGATGGTCGTGCTCGACGACAACCCGCAGTACTACGACGGCGCCGAGCGCCGCCAGCTCGACACCCAGTCGAGCGGCATGTCGAGCTTCGTGCAGCGCGCCGGCGGCCTGATCGGCTCGCTCTTCGGCGCCAGCTCCGACGGCCCCGCATGGACGGGCGGCCCGCGCCTGCAGGCGATCGAGTTCGCCGCGGGGATGCCGCTCCTCCCGCTCTCGCCCTCGTTCTCGTCGATCGCGCGCATGCCGCAGGACGAGAGCGTTCGTGGCGCGCTCGGCCTCACCGGGCTGGACTCGCCCGAGGCGCGCGTGGCGTGGGGCCTCGTCTACAACCGCATGGCGCTGCGTGTGAGCTTCCCGCAGGCCGCGGGCTCGAACAGCCAGTACCGCCAGGACTTCCCGGGGCCGAGCGCCACCGGCGACGCCGGCCAGGTCATCGCGCGCGTCACGTACCTCTACAACTGCCAGGTCCCGCTCGCGAACCGCCTGATGTGCGAAGACCTCTTCTTCATGCGCTTCGGCATCGACCCGGCGGCGGTCGCGCAGCTCACGCAGCAGTTCATCGCGGGCACGATCAACTACCAGCAGCTGCAGGACGCGCTGCAGGCGATGCAGGTCCGCAACCAGCGCCGCACGCGCTGGCAGCCTCGCCTGAACGAGCTCGGCAACTCGCTCAACGTGCTCGCCGCGATCGCCGGCGTCTCCTCGCTCGTCGGCGGCCCCTCGCCCCGCTTCGTGCCCATCTCGGCCGAGGCCTCGATGCCGCTCCAGGCTGCGAACTACCGCTACCACAGCGGAAACGACAGCACCTCGGGCACCTGGGAGCAGGAGTCGGACGACTGAGGACGCGCTCTCTCCGGCCGCTTCGGTCGGGGAGGCGCGAGCGCCGGGCGACCCTGCGCAGGGGCCCCGGCGCCCGTCGGCGTCGAGCCCCAGTTCCCCCTTCCAGCGGCGCGCCGTGATCGGATAGGCTGCTCGTCGCATGGTGGAAGTCGCTCTGGAGCCGGTGCGTGGGCCTCGTCGTTCGTCGCGGAGCGGGACGGGCGCGGGCCGCGTCGTGAGCGCGGCGCAGCACAGGTACGAGGTCGTACGATGAATTCCAAAGCCATTCTGGCCGCGGTCGGAGCGGCCGTCCTGGGCGTCGTCATCCTCGGCATGTACATGCAGCGGTTCGAGGACGAGGCCTCCGGTGGCGAGCCGGTCCTGGTGCTGACCGCGGTGCAGGACGTCCCGCTCGGCGTGGCGCTGACGGCCGACATGGTCGTGGCGCGCGCGCTGCCGGCCGCCTACCTCGAAGACCGCCACATCACCGTCGACGACCAAGAGCGCGTGATGGGCGTGCGCGTCGTGAGCGGAATTCGCGCCGGTGAGTCGATCCTCTGGACCGACCTCGCGACGACGACGGATACCTCGCGCGACCTCTCGAGCCTCGTCCGCAACGGCATGCGGGCCATCACCATCCAGGCCGACCAGAGCGCGACGTTCGGCGGCCTCGTGCGCCCCGGCGATCGCGTCGACGTGCTGATGACGCTGAGCCGCCCGCGGGCGACGCCCAGCATCTCGCTCGAGGAGGACCGCGTCACGATCGCGCTCCTGCAGAACCTGCTCGTGCTCGCCGCGGGTCAGGACACTGGCGCGCTCCAGCGCCAGACCGCGGCCCGCACGCCGACGCAGATGAACGACGTGACGCTCTCGACGACGATCGAGCAGGCACAGCTGCTCGCCTTCGCCCAGCAGCGCGGTCGCCTCACGCTGCTCCTGCGTCATCCCGACGACATCACGGTCATCGAGGGCCTGCCCGAGACGACCACCGACGACATCATCACGCCCGAGCGGCGCGAGACCCGTCAGCGCACGGTCCCGCGTCCGCCTCCTCCCTCGCAACCCACGACCGTGGTGCCGCAACGTGTCCAGACCGCTCACTGAGTCCCTCGCCGCCTCCTTGTTCGCCGTCGCGCTGTGGAGCATCGCGCTCCTCGGCACGCCCTCGAGCGCGCTCGCGCAACGGTCGAGCGGGAGCGAGCGCATCGAGCTCAACGTCGGCGAGCAGCAGACGATCTCGGCCGCGAACGTCGCCAGCTACTCGGTCGGCTCCGAGGGCATCGCGGACGTCCGGCTCACGCAGGACGGGCGGCTCTTCGTCATCGTCGGTCAGCAGCCGGGCGAGAGCTCGCTGCTCCTGATCTTCGCCGACGGCCACCAGGTCCGCTACCAGATCATCGTGCGCACGACCGAGCGCGCCTCGACGCCGGGCGAAGTGCTGGCGCGCGACGACATCCGCCTCGACCTCTACTTCGTGCAGCTCTCGGGGAGCTACGACCACTCGCTCGGCATCGCATGGCCGGGCAGCATCGGCGGCCGCGCGCAGCTCGACCTCACGGTCGACCTGACGGCCCTCGACACGCAGCCGTTCCAGCAGGCGACGGCCTCGCTGCTGCAGCAGGCGCTGCCGCGCCTCGATCTCGCGCAGTCAGCCGGCTGGGCGCGCCTCTTGCGCCAGGGCATGGTCGTCACGGCGAACGGCGAGCAGTCGGTCATCAACACGGGCGGCGAGATCAACATCCTCGTGCAGACGGGCTTCACGCAGAGCGTGCAGCGCATCGAGTTCGGCACCCAGATCCAGATGACGCCGCACTACGATCCGAACAGCCGCCGCATCGAGATCTCGCTCTCGGCCGACGTGAGCGAGCTGACGCCGCCGGTCTCGGGCCCCATCCCGGGCCGCGTTCGCACGCAGCTCTCCACGATCGTGAACATGGAGCTCGGTCAGTCGATCGTGCTCGGCGGCCTCGTGTCGCGCAGCACGACCGAGTCGCAGGGCGGCCTTCCCGGCCTCTCGCAGATCCCGATCGTCGGCGTCCTCTTCGGCACGAACGTGCGCCACGAGGAGAACATCGAGAACTTCCTCTTCATCGTGCCGACGGTCGTCCAGTCCGTGCCGCGCGCGCAGGCGGACCGGATCACCGAGGCCCTCCACGTGTACGAAGACTACGGGTCGATCGGCGGCCACGGCCTCGGGGACATCGAGCTCATCGAGCCCTCGCCGCCCGGTTTCGAATGAGCAGGTGTCTGGGACCGGCCTCGGAAGACGACCGATCCCCCTCGAGGATCCGCCTCGCATGAAGAGAGGACCGCTCGGCAACGCCGAGCTCGCCGAACCCATGGTGAACCAGCCGTGCCTCTGAACCTCGCCATCGAGCTGCAGGATGGGACCGTCGAGCAGCTCTCGGTCGACGTGCAGGGTCCGGTCGCGATCGGTCGCGATCCTTCGTGTCACGTCGTGCTGCCCTCGCCCGACGTCTCGCGCCGGCACCTGTCGGTCGAGGCCTCGGCGAACGGCATGTTCCTCGTCACCGACTCGAGCGCCAACGGCACGATGGTCGGCAACCAGCGCGTTCGGCAGACGACCGTGCAGGTGCCGGCGAACGTACCGATGCGCGTCGGCCCGTACATCGTTCGCCCCATCGCCGCACTGACGCCGGGCGCGGCGGCCTACAACCAGCAGCCCTACGCCCAGCCGGCCTACGGCAACCAGCCGACCGCCGGCTATCCGGCCCAGCCCGGCTATCCGCCGCCCGGACAGACGGGCGGCTATCCGCAGCAAGCACCGGCGGGCGGCTATCCGCAGCAGGCCCCGAGCTTTCCGCAGCAGCCGCCCGCCCAGGGCCAGAAGCCCGCCTATCCGCCGCAGCCGCCGGGCTATCCCCAGCCGCCCGCCGCGCAGCCGCCGGCGCCGCCCGCGGCCGCCGCCAAGCCGGCCGAGAAGAAGGGCGAAGCGAGCCCCTACGACACCTCCGGCACCGCGATGGTGCCCGTCGAGATCCGCAAGCGCATCCATCGCCTGCTCCTCGAGAACCTCGATCTCGCGTCCCTCGATCGCAACAAGATGGACGAGAAGATCATGCGGCCGAAGGTGCGCACCGCGCTCCGCCGCATCATGAACGAGCTCGCGAACGACCTGCCGCAGGGCACGGACACGGCCGCGCTCATCGACGAGATCACCGACGAGGCGCTCGGCCTCGGCCCCCTCGAGCGCCTGATCGCCGACGACGCCGTCAGCGAGATCATGGTCGTCGACCCGTACACGATCTACGTCGAGCGCCGCGGCAAGATCTCGCTCACCGCGCTGCGCTTCACCGACGACGAGGCCGTCCGCTCGGTCATCGAGCGCATCGTCACGCCGCTCGGCCGCCGCATCGACGAGTCGACGCCGCTCGTCGACGCACGCCTGCGCGACGGCTCGCGCGTGAACGCGATCATCAAGCCGCTCGCGATCCGCGGCTCGTGCATCACGATCCGGAAGTTCGCGAAGAACCCGCTCACGCTCCAGAACCTGGTCGGCTTCGGCGCGATCACCGAGCAGATGGCGCGCTTCATCACGCGCACCGTGAAGGCGCGCAAGAACATCGTCATCTCGGGCGGCACGGGCTCGGGCAAGACGACGCTGCTCAACGTTCTCTCGGGCGCGATCCCCGAGGACGAGCGCATCGTGACGATCGAGGACGCCGCCGAGCTGCAGCTCAAGCAGCCGCACGTGGTCTCGCTCGAGACGCGCCCGGCCAACATGGAGGGCAAGGGCGAGTACTCGATCCGCGATCTCGTGAAGAACGCGCTCCGCATGCGCCCCGACCGCATCGTCGTCGGCGAGTGCCGTGGCGGCGAGGCGCTCGACATGCTCCAGGCGATGAACACGGGCCACGAGGGCTCGATGACGACGACGCACGCGAACTCGCCGCGCGAGGCCATCTCGCGCCTCGAGACGCTGTGCCTGATGAGCGGCCTCGATCTGCCCGCCAAGGCGATCCGCGAGCAGATCGCGACCTCGGTCGACATGATCATCCAGCAGACGCGCTTCTCCGATGGCTCGCGCCGCGTGACAGCCATCAGCGAGGTCGTCGGCATGGACGACGATGGCGAGCTCGAGCTGCACCACATCTTCGAGTACATCCGCACCGGCACCGGCCCGGGCGGCAAGGTCCTCGGCGAGCACCGCGCGAGCGGCTACATGCCGACGTTCCTCGACGAGTTCATCACGATGGGTCTCGTGACCGACGGGGAGTATCTATGAGCTCGTCGCTCCTGCTCACCGTCACCTCGACGACCGAGCTGCTCGGCTGGGGCGGCCTCTTCCTGGTGGTCGGCGGCATCGTCGCCTTCGTGTTCTTCATCGCGACCGACGAGAAGAGCTGGCCGCGCCAGCGCTTCGCCGAGTACGAGGAGCACATCGAGAAGGAAGTGCGCTTCCAGCTCTGGAAGACCACGGGCAAGGCGATCGCGCGCGCGCAGCTCGGCGTGATCCTCGCGATCCCGGTCGTCTCCTTCCTCATCAACGACCCGATCTGGCTGCTGCTGCTCTTGCCGGCGACGATCGCGCCCTACTTCTACCTGCAGAACCAGCACGACGATCGGCTGCGCAAGCTGGAAGACCTGCTCGACAGCTGGCTCCTGATGCTGGCGAACGCGCTGAAGGCCTCGCCCTCGCTCGGCGAGGCGATCTCGAACAGCGCCAAGCTCATCCGCCCGCCCTTCTCGGAAGAGATCGATCTCGTGCTGAAGGAGATGAAGCTCGGCACGCCGCTCGACCAGGCGGTGCTCAACATGTCGCGGCGCATCAACAGCCGCGTCATCTCGAGCTCTCTCGCCACGATCCTCGTCGGCCGTCAGACCGGCGGTGACCTGCCGAACATCCTCGAGACCAGCGCCAGCACGCTGCGCGAGATGGCGCGCCTCGAGGGCGTCGTCCGCACGAAGACCGCGGAAGGCAAGATGCAGGTCATCGTGCTCGCGGTCATCCCGTTCGCGCTGCTCGGGATGATTCACTACATGGACAACACGTGGCTGCGCCCGCTCGTCGAGACGACGATCGGTTACGGCATCATCGCCGTCGCCACCGCGCTCTGGATGACCGCCCTCATCCTCGCGCGCCGCATCCTCTCGGTCGACATCTGATGACCACGCACCGGAAGGCCTGCTGAGGAGACCCTCATGCCCGCACGCGCATACGCCTACATCGCGATGGCCATGTTCGGCTCCGGCATCTTCCTGGCCGTCTTCACGCTCGGCCGGAACAAGCCGGAAGACTCGCCGCGCCTCGGCGCGCGCGGTCTCAAGCGCCAGCGCGCGCTCGACGCCCAGGGCACCTTCTCCCAGTTCGAGCCGATGATCCGCATGGTGGCCGGCTGGGTCGCCTACTTCCCGCTGACCGATCAGCGCCGCCAGATGGACGAGCTGCTCAAGCACGCCGGCGACTGGCTCGGCATGACGCCGAACGAGTTCTTCGCGCTCTCGGGCATCGGGTTCGTCTTCGGCACGCTCTTCGGCCTCGTGGTCATGATGGTCGTGCAGTGGCCGCCCATCTTCGCCATCGTCATCGGCGCGCTCGGCGCGATCCTTCCGTACTTCCAGGTCACGGGCGAGCGCGACCGCCGCTTCAAGGAAGTCAACCGCGCGCTGCCGCAGTCGATCGACCTCGCCTCGCTGTGCATGGGTGCCGGTCTCGATTTCCCCGGCGCGATGCGCCAGATCGTGGACAAGGCCGGCAACCGCAACGACTCGCTCGTCGAGGAGTTCGAGCGCCTGCTCCAGGAGCTCGAGCTCGGCCGCACGCGCCGTCAGGCGCTCGAGAACTTCGCCGACCGCGTGCCCACCGAGTCGGTGCGCGACTTCGTGGGCGCCGTCGTCCAGGCCGAAGAAAAGGGCAACCCGCTCGCCGAGGTGCTCCGGATCCAGGCGACCATGCTGCGCATGCGCCGCTCGGTCATGGCCGAGGAGGCCGCCGCGCGCGCGGCCGTGCTGCTCATGGGGCCGCTGATGCTCATCTTCGGAGCGATCATTCTGTGTCTGCTCGGGCCGTTCGCCGTTCAAGTTCAGCAGAGCGGAGCGATGTGATGGCGAGGCAGAACCTCGACTCGGCCTCGCCGAGCACGGTCGGCAAGAGCCGACGTATGGAGCGATGATGGAAGCGTACGTCGAAGTCATCCGCGAGGACGGCACGCTCGAGCGGACACGCATCGAGGGCGAGCAGATCACCGTGGGGCGCTCGCCGACGGCCGGCGTGCCGCTGCCCGACGCGCGCGATCTCGAGCCCGAGCACCTGCTCATCGCGCCGCGTGGCGAGGGCTGCTGGGTCGCGATCGCGCAGGGCGCCAAGATCGGCGCGAAGGTCGGCGGGCAGCCGTTCCAGCACGGCATGGTGGCCTGGGGCAGCGAGATCGAGGTCGGCGGCCTCCGCTTCCGCGTCACCGACAAGCCGCCGCAGGATCAAGCCAAGCCCAAGGGCCAGGCCTCGCCCGTGATCATCATCGCCGGCATCCTCGGCGTCGTGGTCGTCCTCTGGGCCTTGCAGGGCGAAGAGGTCGTCGGCCTCGAGACGGAGGCGCCCGAGCCCTACCCGCTCTTCGCGGATCTCACGGCCTGCCCCGTCACGGGCGTGCAGGCGATGACGCGCGCGACGCAGTCGTCGGAGGCCGCGCTGGCCAAGAGCGAGCGCTACCCGTTCGATCCCGCCGACGGCCTCGACTCGGTGGTGCTCTACGACACCGCGTACGTGTGCTTCCAAGCGCAGGGCGCGAGCGCACCGGCGCAAGAGATGCTGCGCGAGCGCGACTACATGCGCCGCCGCATCCAAGAGGACTACGACACGCACCGCCTGCGCATGGGCCGCGCCCTCGAGCTCGAGCGCTACGAAGACGCGCTGCTCGAGGACCGCGCGCTCCTCGCGCTCGTGCGCGAGCGCGGGGGAGACCATCCCTACGTCCAGTGGCTCGTCCGCATGGAGCGCCAGCTTCAGCTCTTGACGGCCGCGCCGGAAGGCGGCTGATCGGGTGAACGCGCTCCCGCGGCGCCCGCAGCCCCTGGCTCGCGGAGCTCTCTTCGTCGCGCTCACCCTCGCGCTGGGCGCGTGCGGGGGCGCGACGCAGCGGCCGGTCGAGACGACGCCGATCGCCGATCCGCTCGAGGATCAGACGGCGCAGCGCCTCTTCGACTCGGGCCAGCGCATCGCGCAGCAAGGCGACTACATCCGGGCCGAGCAGTACTTCACGGCGGCCCGCGACCACGGGTTCCCCGAAGAGCGCGTGCTCCCGCTCCTGATGGAGGTCTGCGTGCGCAGCTCGCGGTTCTCGGCGGCGGTCGGCTACGCCGAGCCCTACCTCGAGACGCACCCGGACGACTGGCGCCTGCGGCAGCTGCTGGCGACCATCCAGATGGGCCTCGGCGACGCCGCGGCGGCGCGGATCTCGCTCGAGCACGTGGTGGCCGAGGCGCCCGACGAGCCCATCCCGCACTACATGCTCGGCGTGCTCCTGCGCGATCAGCTGCACGACGAGCCGGGCATGCGCGCGCAGTTCGAGCGCTACCTCGCGCTCGCCCCCGATGGCTCGCACGCGACCGAGGCCCGCGAGGCGCTCGGGCTGCTCGTCGGGCCGAGCGGCCCGGTGCCGGTGCGCCTGTCGCCCGACCAGGTCCCCGCCGAGGCTACGCCCGCACCGAGCGGAACAACTCCCCCGAGCACGACCGGAGGTTCTCCATGAGCGGCAACAAAGCCCTCGGCAAAGACGTCTACGAGCAGACGCTGCTCAAGTTCTTCGAGCCGATCAAGCCCTTCCTCGACGACGCGTCCGTCAGCGAGGTGATGATCAACGGCCCGAGCCAGATCTACATCGAGCGCAAGGGCAAGCTCACGCTCACGAGCGCGAAGTTCGCCAACCGCGAGGCGCTGCTCGCCGCGCTCCGCAACCTCGCGCAGTTCGTCGGGCGACACGTCGACGAGCAGCGCCCGATCCTCGAGGGCCGCCTGCCCGACGGCTCGCGCGTCGAGGCCGTGCTGCCACCCGCCGCGCCCGACGGACCGCACGTCGCCATCCGCCGCTTCTTCCGCGAGACGCTGACGATCGACAAGCTCGTCGGCTTCGGGTCGTTCACGCCGGAGGCGGCCGAGTTCCTGCGCCAGGTCGTGCTCGTGAAGAACAACACGATCGTCGCCGGCGGCACGGGCTCGGGGAAGACGTCGCTGCTCAACGCGCTCACGGGCTTCATCCCCGACGACGACCGCATCGTCATCATCGAGGACAGCAAAGAGGTCCAGTGCCAGCAGCCGCACGTCGTGCAGCTCGAGGGACGCCCGCCCGACGTGCGCGGCCGCGGCGCCGTGTCGATCCGCGACCTGTTCAAGGCCACGCTGCGCATGCGCCCCGACCGCATCGTCGTCGGTGAGATCCGATCCGGCGAGGCGCTCGATCTCGTCCAGGCCATGACGAGCGGTCACGGCGGCTGCATGGCCACCGTGCACGCCACGTATCCGACCGACACGCTGAACCGCCTCGAGACGATGTGCTTGATGAGCGACATCGAGCTGCCGCTCGTCGCGCTCCGCGCGCAGCTCGCGAGCGCCGTCGACATGATCGTGCAGACCTCACGCCTGCGCGACGGATCGCGCTGCGTGACGCACATCGCCGAGGTCCAAGGTTACGACCCGGTGAAGGGTTATCACATCGAGAACGTGTTCATCCGGCGCTACCACGGCGAGGACGAGAAGGGCCGCGTCCTCTCCACGTTCGAGCCCACCGGGTTCGTCCCGAAGGTCACGGAGGAGATCCGTGGACACGGTCACGACATTCCGAGCATCATCTACCACGCAGCGCAGCATCGCGCGCAGCACGGGCCGCGACCCGAGGACGACATGAGCGGCACGGGCGGCGGCGGTCACTGACGCGGGAGTGAACGGGACGGTCGATGGCGGTGGTCGGACAGGCGGCAGGCGGACGGAGCTGGGCGAAGGTGCGCCTCACGCGCGGGCAATCGGCCGGCGGCGTGTGGGAGATCGATCAGCAGTATCCGCAAGCACGGCTCGCGATCGGCAGTGATCCGAACGCCGGCTGGGCGGTCGTGGGCGCCGGCGTCCGGCCGGTGCACTTCGAGCTCTACTGGGACGGGCGCTGCCTGTTCGTCGCGGACACGCAGCGCGCGGGCGGCGTGACGCTGAACGGCATGGCCGTCGGCGGCGACTGGCTGCAGGTGCGCGGCCGAGGCGAGGTCACCTTCGGCCAAGCGGCGATGGCGATCGAGACCTCCGACGGCACGGCGACGGCGTTGCCGGATCCCGCCTCGGCGCGTCGCATCTCGGCGGCCGAGGGACCGAGCAAGCAGCACAACCTCGCCGAGCTCACGGGCGAAGCGACGCGGATGACCGACTCGCCCTTCGATGGGCCGCCCTCGCTCACCGGCGAAGCGACGCGCATCCAGGACTCGCCGCTCGATGCGGCGCTGGCGCCGCCGATGCTCGGTGGCGCGAGGCCTCCACCGCCTCCGCCGCCCGGCGGCGCCGCACGACCGCGCCTGGGTGGCGATCCTCAGCCGGCAGCGCTGGGGCAGGCCAAGACGCTGATGCAGGACGAGCTCGCGGGCGCGGTCGGCGAGGCCACGCGCATGGTCGCGATGCCGGACACGCCCGGCCCGCCGCCCTACGGTGCGCCTGCGGGTGGAATGCCGCCGCCGATGATGGCGCCCGCGGCGCCGCTCGCCGACCCCACCGGCCCCCCGGCCGCACCCTTCGGCGCGCCCGCTCCGCCGGCGACGGGTGGGTTCGCCGCGCCGCCCGGCTACGGCGAGGGAGGCCCGCCCAAGAAGGCGGGCGGAACGCCCTTCGGTCTTCCGCCGCGCACGCTCGCGCTCGCCGGCGTGCTGATCCTCGGGCTCGTCGTCCTCGGCTTCGTGGGCTTCGGAGACGACGAAGAAGACTACGAGGAGTACGTCGATCCGGGCACGGCGCCGGTGCCCGCCACGGCGGTCGCTCCGCCGCCCACCGCGCCGCTTCCCCCGCCGACGGCCCCCACGACCACGTCGCAGATCCAGCCGCTGGCGAGCGGTGTTCCGACCACGGCCATCGCGCCGATTCCCACGGTGGTCCCAGCGACCGCGGTCCCGGCCACGGCCGTCCCCGTCACCGGCCTCCCTCCGATCACGACCGCCATCCCGGTGCCCACCGTGGTTGCACCGCCGGCGACGATCGTCGCGCCCGTCCCCACGGCCGTGCCCGCGACGACCGTGCCGCCCGCGACCGGCGTGGTGGATCCCAACGGTCCGGTCGGGCCGACCCCCGAGCGCGTCGCGGCCGACCGTGTGCTCGCCGGGCGCTACGACGAGGCGCTCCCGCTCTACCAGGCGCTGGCCGCTCAACATCCGGAGCGACCCGAGTACAGCGCGATGGTGCGCATCCTCGAGGGGCGCCTGCGCGCGCAGTGCGTGAATGGTGTCGGGCCCGACGGGCGCCCGTGTGCGGTACCCTGAGCGAGCTCGTCGCGAGGCCTCGCGGCGCGCGACGGACGCTCGAGCTGTCGAGGAGGTCACCATGATCGGAGCCCGTTCGTTCTCTCCGGGTCGCACGCCGACGGTCGTCGGGCTGCGGGTCGCGCTCGCGCTCACCTCGATGGGGCTCGCGTCGCCCGGCTGCGAGGAGCCGGCCCCGCCGCCCTCGTTCCCCGTGACGTTCCGTGCCGAGTCGGACCCTGGCGTCGCGCTCGCCGGCGTCACGATCACGGTCGAGGGCGCGGCGCCGGCGCTCACCGGAGCCGACGGCACCGTGCGGCTCGAGCTCCAGGGCGAAGAAGGCACGCCCGTCCCGGTGAGCGCGACGTGCCCCGAGGGCTATCGCGACGCGCCGGCGCTCTCGCCCATCGTGCTGCGCACGACCATCGGCGTCGGGGGCGCGCCCGCACCCGGGCTGCGCGTGGGCGTGCAGTGCCTGCCCGCGATTCGTCACGGCGTCGTCGTGGTGCGCGCCGGTGGCGAGGGCTTGGCGACGCGCGCCGGCCTCCCCGTGATGATCGAAGGCCGCGAGGTCGCGCGCACGGACGCGAGCGGCGTCGCGCACGTGTCGCTCGACATGGCGCCGGGCCAGAGCTTCCAGGTGCTCCTCGCCACCGCCACGGCCTCGCCGCAGCTGCGCCCGCAGGATCCACAGCTCACCTTCGTGTTCCCGGACGCCGACGAGATCTTCGCGTTCGACGAGAACTTCGACGAAGAGGCGCCGCCGGCCGCGCCGGTGCGCCACCACGGCCGCCGTCGCCCCACGGCGCCGACGACCGGGCCCGTGATGATCCCGGTCCGGATCCCGTCGACGGGCCGGTAGCGCCGCGGCCTCGCTCGACGTCAGCCGCCCGCGACCGGCGGCAAGATCGCCAGGACGTCCCCGTCGGCGAGCGGCTCGGCGTCGCCGGCGAACGACTCGTTCTTCGCGACGCGCAGCCGCGCATCGCGCGCGCCGAGCGCAGGATGCGCGCGCTCGATCGCGCGGCGCGCCTCGGCGATCGTGGCAGGGGCCTCGAGCTCGAGCTCTTCCTCGCGCGTGCCCGCGAGCTCGCGCGCGACCGCGAAGTAGAGGACGCGGACCTTCATCGCCCGATCGGGGCCGCGCGCGCTGCGGGCGATCCCTTCTCGCTCTCACCACCGCTCGTGGCCTCGCACTCGTACTCGAGGTGTCGCTCGGTGACCATGCGCGTGCGGTGCCCGCGGTCGCCGCGGTGCGCGTCGTAGAGCGACACCTCGCCGCTCTCGGTCGACATCTGGACGCCGCTCTCGGAGTAGCCGCCCGCGGTGCCCTCGACCCAGCTCGTGTGATCGCCGCTCTGCACCGTCTGCGTCTGCGCGACGCGGTCGGCCGCCGACAGCTCGTGGGTGTCCTCTTCGCCGACCTGCACGTCGCCCTCGAAGACCACGTCGTAGCCGGCCGCGCCGCAGTGCTCGCGCATCTGGCGCTCCGCATCCTGGCGCGCGGCCCCGCGATCGCCGTCGAGCGCGAAGAGGCCACCCTCCGCGTCGTGCGTCAGGACACGCGCCGTGCCGCCACACGCGCCGAGGACGAGCGCGCACGTTGCGAAGAAGAGCGCGCGCGTGCGAGCGTGGCCCCCGCGATGCAGCCGCACCGATTCCCGGTCCAGATCTACTACGAAGACACCGATCATTCGGGGCTCGTCTACCACGCCAACTATCTGAAGTACTTCGAGCGCGCGCGCGAGCACGTTCTGGGGGTCGAGGAGCTGGTGCGCCTCTACCGCGACGAAGGCATCGGCTTCGTCGTCTACAAGTGCGAGCTCACCTTCAAGGAAGGCGCGGTCTTCGGCGACACGATCGAGATCCGCAGCACGGCGAAGAAGGAGAGCGAGTACCGCGTCGTCTTCCAGCAAGACGTCTACCGCGGCGAGAAGCTCCTCGTGCAGGGCGTGGTTCACATGGTGTGTGTCGACCCGACGAAGAAGCTCGTGCGCCTGCCGGAGAGCGTGATGCAGAGCCTCGAGCGCGAGCCGGCGTGAGTCAGTCCTCGGGGGCCGATACGCGGCCCTCTCAGGGGATCGCGATGCCCCAGCCGAGCGAGACCATGTTCACGTAGAGGCCGTTCGTGCGCTCGTAGTGGTAGTAGGTCGCTTCGAGGTAGCTCGAGGTCGCGGTGAGCGCGCCCGCGCGCTCGTAGTACCAGCGCAGCGTGCCGCCGAGCTCGTGCGCGTCGAGCGCCGCGAGGTCCGAGTCCGCCGTGCGCGGGAGCGAGAGGTCGTAGCCGGCCGGCAGGAGCGAGGTCCAGAAGCGCGCCGCGTTCTGCGTGTGGAAGCGGTAGCTCGCGCGGAACGACCAGTCGCTGCCGAGGTACTGCGTCACGCTCACCTCGGGCGTGTGCGCGACGATGCCGAAGTCGTCCACGTAGAGCCGGTACTGGGCAGCGAAGAACGTGCGTGAGTCGGGGATCGCCTGCGAGAGCCGACCGACGAGCGCGTGACGCATGCGCGTACGCGGGAACAGATCGCCCACGCGATCCCCGTTCTCGATCGGCACCGAGTTCCACGGCGTCTGCAGCATCCCCGTCTGCCCGGTGAGGCCGTAGGCCGCCGAGACGATCGTCGTCGGCGAGAGCAGCTGCGAGATCGAGGCGTTCACCGTGCCCGTGAAGCGCGGCGTCTGCCCGGGGTCGTAGCCCGTGAACTGCACCTGGTCGGCGAGGTCCACGATCCCGTCGAACGAGATCGAGAGCACGGCGTTGTCGTCGGCCAGATCGCGCGAGACGCCGTAGCCGAGCGTGACCGAGCGCAGCGGCTCCTCGATGTGACCGCCCCAGTGCAGCGTGTAGCGCGTGTCGGCGTCCGACTCGTAGGTCGAGTAGACGTCGAGGCTCGCGGCCTCGTTCTCGCGTGAGGCGGACGAGACGACGTCGAGCGCATCGGTCGAGGCCGCGCTCACCACGTCGACGGGGATGTACACGTCGTGGTGGATCTGCCGATCTTGGCGTACGCGACCGTAGAGGATCGGCTGGAAGATCCACGCCTGCTCGCTGCCCGGCCGATGCCGGTCCGGGCCCGCCTGCGACTGGAAGCCGCCCGGCCGCGAGTCCTGTTGGAACATCGCGAAGCGCGTGCCGAAGCGCTCGAGCGCCCACGAGTCGTCCTCGAGCTCGACGACCGGATCGACGACCTCACCGTTCTCGTCGATCGCATCGCCGTCGAGATCGGTGCGCGTCTCGACGGGCGGGCGCGCGCCGTCCTGCGCGTGCGCCATCGGCTGCACGAGCATCGCGATCCCCAGCACGCCCGCGAGGGCGCGCGCTCGATCGGAGGTCGGCCTCATCGCGCTCACTGCCCGCAGGCGCAGCCGCCGCCCGCTGCGAGCCCGTCACCGCCGGACGCTGCTTCGCGTGTGCCGTGCAGCTTGCGCAGCGCGCGCTGCGCGAGCGCGTCGCCCGAGGTGTCCATCGCCGGATCGGCGACCCACTCGCGCGCGTAGCGCGGGACGATGACGCAGGAGGGAAGCGCGAGCCCCGCGAGGAGCACCGCGGCCGACAGAAGCAAGACCCGTTGGCCCATGTCGCCGCGAGGTTGGGCGGTCTGGCCCAGGCTCGCAACGCGGGGCGTGAGGTCGTGCAGGCCGCAGAGCGCGCTCCCGTGCCAGAGTCCGCGCGTGACCGAGATCGTCCTCCTGAGACACGCCGAGACCGAGTGGAACGCCGAAGGGCGATGGCAGGGACAGAGCGACGTGGCGCTCTCGGCCAAGGGGCGTGCCGAGGTCCGTGCGGTCGCCGAGCGGCTCGCGGGCGAGCGCTTCGATCGCATCGTGAGCTCGGACCTCTCGCGTGCGGCCGACACGGCGCGCGGCGTGGCGGCCGGACGCCCGATCGAGCTCGATCCAGGCCTCCGCGAGATGCACCTCGGGAGCTGGTGCGGCCTGCTCCATCGCGACGTCGCCCTTCGCTACCCCGATCAGCTGCGGGCCCTGCAGAACGCGGAGGACGTGCGCATCGGAGGCGACGGCGAGACGGTCTTCGAGCTCGCGGCGCGCGTCACCGGCGTCGTAGGGCGGCTCGCGCGCGAGACGCCAGACGGGCGCGTGCTCGTGGTCACCCACGGCGGCGTGGTGCGGGCGCTCTTGCTCGACCTGCTCGCGCTCTCGGGTCGTACGCGCCCACTCTTCGGCGCGCGCAACACCGCGCTGACGCGGATCGACGTCGACGCGAACGGCGCAGGGCAGCTCGTGTTCTACAACGACGCGACCCACGTCACGCACGACCCGCTCGATGGCGAAGAGCTCGTGCGCGGCACGGCCGGCCACGCCTACGTCGCGAGCCTGCTCGCGCTCGAGGCGCCCCAGAAGCTCGCGCCGCTCGGAGACCACCACGAGACGCGCACGGTCCCGGGCAAGAAGCAGCTCGTCTCGTACGGTGTGGCTCGCGCACGCGCTGCGAAGACGTGAGACCATCGAGGCGCATGCTCACGCGCCCGCCTCTCGTCGCCGCCGCGCTCGGTCTCTCGATGGCGTCGCTCGGCTGCAGCGTCCCGGCGCCGACGACCCCGGCGCGCGACGCCGGGGTCGTGGCGGACGTCGGCACGGACAGCGGCAACCGCCTCGACGCCGCCTCGATCGACGACGCACGCGCATCGATCGATGTCGGCCTCGACGCCGCCGACCGGGACGCCGCGCCGCTCGCCTGCGACGGCGCGATGATCACGCTCCCGTTCCCGGCGATGCCCGACGGCGACGACACCGATCCTCCGAGCTGCGCGGACTGTCCGCACTTCACGAACGTGAGCGTGACGACGTCGGACACGACGGCGACGATCACGGGAACGGTCCAGGGCTCGACGACGTGCACGTGGACGCTCGTCAGCCCGAGCTGCGGCGGCACGTCGGGCCCGCTCGGTCCCGATCCCGAGTTCGGCGCCTTCACGCGCACGATTCCGCTCTTCTGCGGCGAGAACCGCCTCCAGCTCGTCTGCGACGGCCCGAGCGGGCACGCGGTGGCGACGCGCACGATCGTGGGCCCCGCGTGCGGCGGGCGCGCCGTGCAGGTGACGCTCACGTGGGGCGCGACCTCGAACGACCAGGAGCTGCACCTCGTGCGCGAGGGCTTCCACCTCAACGACGCGACGAACGACTGCACGTGGTTCACCTGCGTCCACGCCTCGCGCGATTGGGGCACGGTCGGCGATCCGAGCGACGACCCGCACAAGGACGTCGACTGGCTCTCGACGTTCGGCCCCGAGAACATCTACCTCGAGCGCGCCGGCGACGGCCGCTACGAGGTGATGGTCGAGTACTGGGGCTCGGGCACCGCGGACACCTCGTCGATCACGGTGCTGCTCGACGGGAGCACCGTGTGGATGGGCTCGCACGCGCTGAACGTGCACGAGGTGTGGGACGTCGGGACGATCACGTTCCCCGCGCGCACGTTCACGCCCGTCGACACGGTGATCCCCTGCGAGAGCGCGTGGCGCACGGGCGGCTCGATGGGCTGCGCGCTACCGATTCCGTGAGCGGCGCCGATCAGCGGTGCGACGCGATCCGACCCATGCGCACCGACGTGGGCGGGCGGACGCTCGCGCCGCCCATGTGGACGTGCGACGACGAGGTGGGCGTCGCGATCGGCGCGGGCACGGGCGTCGCGGGGACGATCGGCGCGTTGCCGGGCGCCCGCGGCCCGACCGGCGGCACGAGGGCGAGCGGCGCGGTGGGCGGCAGGACGCACGCCGGCTCGCCCTGCGTCGTGGTCGTCATCGCGCCCGCGACGGCCGCGACCAGCGAGCCGGCGATCGCCGCGCCCGCCGCCAGCACGCGACGGCGGCGCTTCTTCTTCGCGCCGACCGGACAGTCGCTCGTGATCACCGTTCCGTCGGCACGGCGATGCAGGCGCACGCAGGGCGCCTCGCCCTCGCGCGCGAGCAGCGCCTCCGCCTCGGCCGCCGTCATCTCCGACAGATCGTAGACGTCCTTGTCGCAGAGGCCGCAGTGCCGCACGCGCGCGTCGCCCTGCATCTCGTCCCACCGCGCCTCGCAGGGGCTCGCGATCTCCACGCGCGCGAGGAGCGGCAGCGGGATCTTCGCCCGCTTCCTGCCGAGCTGGTCCTCCACGTCGCGGAGCGCGCGACGCGTGCGCTCTTTGCGGTCGACCAGGGAGCGCTCGGTGCGGAGCGACGCGTCGATGCCCGCCAGCTCGCGCACCAGCGCCCGCTCGCGCTCTTCCTCGGCCCGGTCGTCGTCGCGGTAGGTCATGCCGCTTCCGACGCGGCGCCGACGAGCGACCTTGGGTGAGGAAGAAGGTCGGCCGCAGCCCGTAACAACACTATTCGAGGGCGCTCGCGAGCGCCGGCAGCACGCGGGTGCAGTCGGCCTCGACGCGCAGCGTCGCGATCGGATCGGCCCGGCACTCCCCGAGGTTCACGATCGCGATCGGCATCCCGCGGTCGACGGCGCGCCGCGCGAACCGATGCCCGGAGAAGACGGCGAGCGAGGAGCCCACGACCACGAGCACCTCGGCGGCGTCGAACGCGGCGTACGCGGCCTCCACCGTCGCGCGCGGAACGCTCTCGCCGAAGAAGACGACGTTCGGCTTGAGCGCGCCGCCGCACGCGGCGCAGACGGGCGGCCGGAACGAGGCGAGCACGGCGTCGTCGAGGTCGGCGTCGCCGTCGGGCGCGAAGTCGATCGCCTCGGGCGCGAACGCCGGGTTCTCGGCGAGGATCCGACGCTGCACGTCGTGCCGGCTCTCGATGCGGCCGCAGCCGAGGCAGCGCGTCTCCTCGAGGGCGCCGTGCAGCTCGATCGCCGAGGTGCTGCCGGCGCGGTGGTGGAGGCGATCGACGTTCTGCGTGAGCAGCGCCGTGACGACGCCGCGACGCTCGAGCGCGGCGATCGCGTGGTGCGCCGCGTTGGGCTCGGCGCGTGAGAAGCGCGTCCAGCCCACGGCACTGCGCGCCCAGTAGCGCGCGCGCTTGCTCTCGCTCGCGAGGTACTCGGCGAAGCGCACGGGCTGACGGGCGCGGCGGCGCGTCTCGGGCCCGCGATAGTCGGGGATCCCGGAGCGCGTGCTGAGCCCCGCGCCGGTGAGCATCACGACACGACGGCCGCGGATCAGCGCGGCGAGCGCATCGACGTCGGCGAGCGGGACGAGCTCCGCGAGCTGCACGAGACGAACATGACCGGCACCGCGCGTGGCGTCGATGCCCACGCGTCGGAGCCTACCCGGGTCGGCAGCGCCGCACGCTCACTCGTGCGCGACGTAGCGCTCGCCGGCGCGAATCGGAAGGGCGAGCTCGTTCTCGTGTGGCGGCAGCGGGCACGTCGCGAAGTGCGTGTAGCCGCAGGGCGGGGTGTGGAGACGGTTCAGATCGACCACCGTCTCGCCGCTCGCGTCCGGCGCGCCCACGTCGAGGTAGCGGCCCGCACCGTACGTCTCTTCGCCCGCCGTCGTGTCGCGCAGCATCACGAAGAAGCCGCCCGCATCGCCGGCGGTGGCGACGAGCGTGACCGCGTGCCCGTCGATCGTGAGGTCGAGCAGCGCCGCGCAGGGCTCGTCGACCTGCATGCCGAGCACGTTGACGAGCGTGAGCATGCGGCCCTCTTCACACGCGTGGACGTTCGCGCGCAGGCGCATCGACGGATCGTAGGGGAACACCGGGATCTCGCCGAGCCGAGCGCGCGCCGGGCTCTCGACGTCGCGGATGCGGAGCGCGCGACGCCCGCCGCGCTCGATGAGCACGACACGGAGGGTGCCGACCTCGAGCGGCTCGGACTCCGGCGTGAGGACGATCTCCTGCACGGCGTCGCCGCTCTGCAACACCGCGACCGACGGATCGGCGACGAAGCGGATCTCGTCCGCGCTCACGACGACGCGGCCCACGCGCGCCGGCGCCGGTGCGGGCAGGACGAAGGTGCTCGCCGGATCGCTCCCGAGCGTGCTCTCGCCAGGCTCGAGCCAGTCGAGAGCGACGAGCGTGACCCAGCCCTCGGGCCCCGCGAGCTCTTCACGCCGCGAGGCGCGCCACGCGTCCCACGCCGCGACGTCGTCCTCCGCCGCAACGCCGGTCGTCGCGGGATGGGGCGAGGCACCACAGGCGAGCAGGAGCGCCATCGACAGGAAGAGCGCGCGTCGGAGAAGAGCCATCGGCACGACAGGGTACGACGGCCATCCCGCCCGCGCGCGACGCGTGAGCATCGATTCGCTACGATGGTGGGATGCTTCGCTTCGCCGGACGACTGCGACGCGTGCGCTCCGCGCCCATGGCGAGCGCCGCGCTGCTGACGACGCTCGCGCTCGCCGGCTGCGATGCGAAGGCGCTCGCGCCGATCGACGCCGCCCCCCCGACGGACGCGGCGCCCGGCGAGAGCGATGCGCCCGGCGAGAGCGATGCGCAGGACGCCGGACCGATCGTCGTGGACGCCGCCCGAGAAGCTCCTTCGCTCTGTGCCGGCGCCGATCCCTTTCGCTCGCTGGCGACCTCGGGTGTCGGCGGATGCGTCGTCGACGCGAGCGGTCAGCTGTGGTGCTGGGGCGAGAACACGCGCGGACAAGTGACGCCCGGCGGCGGCACGCTGGTCGAGCCCGTGGCGCGGCCCTACCCGGGCGTGGACGACGCGGTCGAGGTGACGCGCGGCTACGGCTTCCAGTGTGTCTTGCGGCAGGACGGGAGCGTCTGGTGCTGGGGCGTGAACGGGGCCGGACAGCTCGGCGACGGCAGCACTACCGACCACTTCGCGCCGACGCGCGTCGCCGGCCTCGAGGGCATCGACATGCTGCGCGCGGCGATGTCCGAGACGTGCGCGCGCACCGCGGACGCTCGCTGGCTCTGTTGGGGACAGAGCGACGACGCGGGACGCGCGAGCCTCGTCCCGACCGAGCTGCCCGCACTGCGTGGGATGCGCGAGGTCGTGCCCGGCGGCGCGCACCTCGCCATCCTCCGCGGCGACGGAGCAGCCATGACGCTCGAAGGGGGAGCCTTGCGCACGGTCGCGGGGGCGGGTGACGCGGTCGCCGTGACCGCCACGGCGCTGACCGAGTGCGCGCTGCGGCGCGACGGGACCGTCGTGTGTTGGATGGCGGACGTGCTCGGCGGCCCGATGGCGTGGCCGATCCGCGGCATCTACGACGCGCGCGCCTTCGCGCGCGGCACGACGGGCGACGAGAGCTGCGTGATCCGGAGCGACGGAAGCGTGTGGTGCTTCGATGCACGCGACGGGGCCTATCCTCCTCCGCAGGTGCGCGCGCCCGGCGCGGCGGCGCACGTCGCGATCGGGCTCGTCGCGTGCGTCGCCGACTGTGACGGCACGGTCCACTGCAACGGCGCAGGCCAGGCGAGCGAGAACGGCGACGGCACGAGCTGGGTCGTCCCGCACGACATCGAGGACCTCGACGACGCCGTCGAGATCGCCGGCTCGTGCGCGCGACGTGCCGACGGTTCCGTCGCCTGCTGGCTCGGCTGGCACGACTACACGGCGGGGACGACGGGACGGCTCGTGCGGGGCGGCACGTTCACGGTGGGCGGCGTCACGGGCGCGATCGCGCTCGGACGCAATGCCGCGATCGACGACGCCGGGAGCTTCGCGCGGTGGCGAGAGAGCGCGCTCGCGCCCCCCGACGTCTACGAGGTGTCGTCGTGGGAGAGCGGGATCACCGGCGCACGCTCGGTCGGGTGGCTCACCGAACAGCTCTTCGGCGGAACCGGCGCGGCGATCGTCGACGCTTCCGGCAACGTCGTGTTCGGCACGAGCGACGCCTCCACGACGCTCGTGCCGCCCGCCCCCGCGCTCCGCGTCGGAGGGCACGCGATCTGGGCCGAGGACGGCCGCGTCTACGCGCTCGGGTGTACGGCGCCGTACGCGCCCTTCCGATGCGAGATCGGCGAGCCCTGGCCGGAGCTCGATCACGTCGAGGCGGCGTGGCTCGGAGACGAGGTCGACTGCGTGCGGAGCGACGTGGGCGAGGTCTGGTGCCGCGCGTCGGGCGACCTGTACGCGTCCGGCGCGGCTGACACCTTCGCCGCGCTCGGCGTCACCCCGGCGCCCGGGCCACACCTCGTGCGCGTGCCCGTCCTGGATGGCGCGCGCGACGTGGCGGCCGGGCCGGGGGTGCTGTGCGCGCTCGACGCGAGCGGAGCCGTCGAGTGCTGGGGACCGGCGCGCGGGCTCGGCGGAATCGGCACGAACGACCCGCACGCGACGCATGCGCGCGTGATCGAGAGCGGCGTCGTCGCGCTCTCGACCTCGGGCTGGAACAACGGCACGCGGACGTGCGCGCTCCGCGCCAACGGCACGGTCGCGTGCTGGGAGCCCGCGGGGAGCGCCGTGAGCACGGTCGGCGCGCGCGGGATGACGTTCGAGCCGAGCGTCGTGCTCGCGAGGTGAGCGCCGCGGTGGGCCGCCCGACGAGAGCGAGAGCCACGAGGACGAGCGCGACGTGGCTCGCGTGCGCCCTCGTGCTCACGAGCTGCGCGGCCTCGCCACCGGCGCGTCCCGATCTCTCCGATTGGCGCGACCGCGTGATCTACGAGATCGTCACCGACCGCTTCGCGAACGGCGATCCCGAGAACGACACCGTGGACGGCATCGGGCCCGACCCGTCCGATCTCTCGCGCTGGCAAGGCGGCGACTGGCGCGGGATCACGGAGCACCTCGACTATCTCGAGCGCTTGGGTGTCTCGGCGATCTGGATCTCGCCGATCGTGCGCAACGTGCCGCGTCTACCGGTCGCCGACGGTTACCACGGCTACTGGGCCGCCGACTTCACCGAGCTCGAGCCGCGCTTCGGCACGCTCGAGGAGCTGCAGCAGCTCGTCGCCAGCGCGCACGCGCGCGACATCGCCGTGATCGTCGACGTCGTCCCGAACCACGCCGGCCGCGTCTTCGACTACGACCTCGATCGCGACGGCGTCGCCGACCCCGAAGAGGCCGAGCCGCCCTTCGCCGACACTCCCTACGACGTGCCGCTCCTCTTCTCCTTCCATCCCTCGCTCTTCGACGCCGAGGGCACGCCCTTCGCGCTGACGGCCGAGCACTTCCATCGCCGCGGCCGCGGCGATCTCGGCATCTCCGTCCAGCGCCGCTACGGCGACTTCCCCGACGGCCTGCGCGATCTCGACACCGAGAACGACACCGTCGTCGAGGCGCTCGTCTCCACCTACGCGCACTGGGCCGAGGTCACGGACGTCGACGGCTTCCGCATCGACGCCGTGCCGCACGTGGACGAGCCCTTCTGGCCGCGCTTCGCCGCCGGCATCCGCGCGCGCATGCACGCGATCGGCAAGGACGACTTCTATCTGCTCGGCGAGATCTTCGATCAAGACGACGTCATCGCGCGTTACACGGCCCCCGAGGGATCGATCGACGCCGGGTTCGACATCCCGTTCTGGGAGGACGTGATCTCCGCCGTCGTGCTGGGCGGCGCGCCGCCCTCCAGCGCCGAGCCCACGCTCTCGATGGCGCGCGCCCAGTTCCGCGCGACCGGCCAGCCCGGCGGCGTCAGCCTCTCGCCCTGGCAGGCGCGCGCCGCGATCGTCGACAGCCACGACCTCGTGCGCGTGCGATCGGGGACCGATCCCTTCGCGGCCGATCAGGCGATCGTGCTGATGTTCACCGTCGACGCGATCCCCTGCGTCTACTACGGCACCGAGGCCGAGCTCACCGGCAACGGGCCGCCCGCCTCGCGCGAGCGCCTCTGGGACACGGGCTATCGCGAGGACCTGCCCACCTTCGCGCTCCTGCGTCGCCTCGCGTCGCTGCGCCGCGCCCATCCCGCGCTCCGACGCGGCGAGCTCGTCGTCCGCGCGCTGAGCACCGTCGGCGGCACCGAGCTCGACACCACGGCGAGCGACGCCGGCGCGCTCGTCTTCGAGCGCAGCGACGGAAGCGATCGCGTGCTCGTCGCCGTCTCCACACACCCGACGCGGGGCGCCGCGCTCACCGTGCCCTCGGGCTACGCAGGCGGCACCACGCTGATCGACGCGCTCGGAGGCGCCACGACCGTGACGGTCCTGCGCGACGGCTCGGTGCCGCTCGCGATCGCGCCGCGCCAGAGCCTCGTGCTCGTCGCACGCTGAGGCCGCGCGACGTGCCACGATGAGCACGACGATGTCGCTCGCGCCGAACCTCTCCCTCTGGCTCGAAGATCGGATCGCCGATCTGCCGTGTCGCGTGCTCCTGCCCGAGCCCTACGCCCCGAGCACGCATCGCTATCCGCTCGTCGTGAGCCTGCACGGCAGCGGCGAGCGCGGGCACGACAACGTCGCGCAGCTGCGCAACGGCGCCGCCGTCTTCGAAGCGCGAAGGCATCGCTGCATCGTCGTCGCGCCGCAGCTCGGCGAGCGCGACACGTTCGGCGGCAGCTGGTACGGCGGCGAGACCGAGGGCCAGCGCCGCACGGTCGCGCTCGTGCGCGAGCTCGCCTCCCGTCGCTCGGTGGATCCCGCGCGCGTCTACGGCGTGGGCTTCTCGATGGGCGCCATCGGTCTCTGGGATCTGCTCGTGCGGCACCCGGGGCTCTTCGCCGCGGCGGTGCTCGTCGCCGGGGATCTCGACGTCGAGGCCGCCGCAGCGCTCACTTCGTTCCCGCTCTGGTCCATCCACGGCGGCCGCGACGAGCTGGTGCGCCCCGATGCCGATCGAGCGTTCGCTGCGCTCACCGACGCACGCGGCGGGATCGCCCGCTACACGGAGCTGCGCGAGGCCGGCCACGACGTGTGGCGCGAGGCGTTCACGCACGAGCCGCTCTGGGACTGGCTCTTCGCGCAGAGACGCTGAGCACGACGCGCTCAGAACGTGCCGCGGAGCGAGAGGCTCGCGCCGTCGGTGCTGGGCGCGAAGTCGAGCGCGAGCGAGGGGCGCGCACCGAGATCACGACGGCGGTGGCCCGAGTCCACGTCGAGGCCGACGCCGACGAAGATCCCCACGAGGCCGAGCAGCGCGATGCTGCCGCCGATGATGCTCCCGTTCTGGGCGAGCTCGTGCGCGCCCGAGCAGCTCGAGGTGAAGCTGATGCAGAACCCCGCGATGCCGGTGCCGACCATCGCGCCGAGGCCGCCGACGTGGAGGATCACGCCCGTCACGTAGAGCGCCGTCGCCGCGTCCGCCTCGGCATCGATCGCGCGCAGCTCGCGGTCGTAGCTCGCGTCGAGCGCCAGCGCGGCCTGCGCGTCGAGGCGCGGCCCGTGCTCGCTCGCCTGCGCGGCGGCAGGCGCCGTGAAGAGCACCGAGGCGACGAGAGCCGAGAGCGCGAGGACGAGAGCACGCATGGAGAGCCTCCGGGGTGGGTCGCGTCGTTGCGACACCCTCCCCGGAGCAGCGGGCGTGCCCCCTCGGATCCCCGCATTTCTGGGCTCGTCTCGGCCCGATGTGCAGCCGGCTGCACGCTCCGCCTCGGGGGGCGTGCCGTCCGCTACACGGTCGCGGCGGGCGCGGCGAGCGCTCGCTCGGCGAGCTGGCGCACGTTCTTCGGGGCGCCCTCCCACGGGCCGTCCGCGAGGCTCGCCCACACGTGCGCCGTGAACTCGTCGTTGGCCGTGACGGCGTCGGTGTCGACGTCGACCACGAACACGAAGTTCAAGTGGATGCCCTTGCTCCCCGCGGGATGCTCCTCGTAGCCGATGAGCCCGCGCGGCGCGCCTTCGACGTCGCTCGTGATCGGGAACGTCCCCGCGAGCCCCGTCTCTTCGCGCAGCTCGCGCGCCGCGGCCTCGAGCGGCGTCTCGCCCGGCTCGATCTCGCCGCCGGGCGGCAGCCACTTGCCCAGGCGCGCGTGCTGGATGAGCAGCACGCGCCCGCGATAGCGGGGGAAGACTCCGACGGAGAACGCTCGCCTCGTGCCCGCGCTGCTCATGGCCCCCGTCCTAACACATCCGAGGGCCCCGCCCGTTCGACCCGAGGCAAGCGGGGCGAATCGTGCTACGTCGCGGGCTGAGGGTGACCGAATGACGAAGCTCGAGGGCGACGACAAGGACGGCAACAAGGACGGCGGCGGCGCGCGCCTGCAGGAGCGCCTGCTCGAGGCGCGCACGATCCTCGTGGCAGACGAAGTCTCGGACGAGCTCTACCGCAAGGTAGCCGTCTCCCTGATCTTGCTCGAGCGCCTCGACCCCAAGGCGCCCATCACCGTGTTCGTGAACTCGCCCGGCGGCTCGGCCGACTCGGGCTTCGCGATCTACGACCTCTTGCGCTTCTCGAGCTGCCCCGTCCGCACGGTCGCCAACGGCGTCGTCGCCTCGGCCGCGGTGCTCATCTACCTCGGCGCCGAGAAGGGGCAGCGCCACAGCCTCCCGAGCGCGCGCTTCCTGCTCCACCAGCCGTCCACGATGGTGCGCGGCCAGTCGAGCGACATCGACATCGCGGCGCGCGAGATCATCAAGCTGCGCCGGCGCTACAACGAGGTCGTCTCGGAAGCGACGGGCAAGGACCTCGCGCAGATCGAGAAGAACTCGGACCGCGATTTCTGGCTCACACCCACCGAAGCCAAGGAGTACGGCCTCGTCGATCGCGTGGTGCGCACGCGCGCGGAGCTCGACGCGAAGACGAAGTGACCCGAGCGCGTGACGGCGCGGCGGCCACGCCTGGCGCGTGGCTTGCTGCGCGGTGCGCCGATCCCGCGACTGGCACGTCGCGGCACGCACCGCGGTCGTCCTCATGCGCCTCGTCCCGCTCGTTCTGTTCGTCTCCGCGCTGGCTTCCGGCTGTGCGCTCGTGCACGAGCGCGGGACGCAGCCCGTCGATGCAGGCCCCGTCGCGAGAGACGGCTGGATCGCCCGGGACTCCGGCCCCGTGCCCGCCGACGTCGGCCCGCCCCCCGACGCGGGACCGCCGCGGTGTCCGGCGGTGCGCCCCGAGGCGACGTGTCTCACGAGCTTCCAGGTCGCTCCGGGCCGCGAGTTCTTCCTGCCCTACGACTTCGCCACGTGCGCCTGCTGCGTGGAGACCGAGTGCGTGACCTCGGTCGACGAGGCGGCCCGCACGATCGCGATCGACACCACGCTCTGTCCGGACACGTGCGACTGCGACACGTGCAATCCGGCGCGCGGTAGCTGCCGCGTGCCCGCTCTGGCCGAAGGCACCTGGACGGTCGTCGCGAACGGAGTGCCCGCCTTCGAGCTCCCCGTGCTCGCCGACTCGGCGCTCGTCCCGCCACCTCCGGCGTGCGCGTCGTACGCAGCGCCCGATCCCTGCGGCGGTGCGCTCCCCCTCGCGGGGCGCCTGCTCACCGAGGACGTCTGCTGGGCGCCGGGGGCCGGCGGCACGGGCGTGGACGCGGTCACGGTCGTCGACGGTTGCGCCGGCTGCTCCGACGCGGTGGGCCCTTGCTACGCCGCGCTCGAGCCGCGCCTCACCGACGACCTCCCGCCCGGCGGCGACCTGCGCATCGACGTGCACCAGTTCCGGACGCGCTGCGAGCCGAACTGCCCACCGTTCTGCGTGCCGCTCGAGCACCGGTGCCTCGTGCCGCCGCTCGTCCCCGGCGACTTCTACCGCGTCTATCTCGGAGACCGGCTCGCGGGCTCGTTCGTCGGCGGCGAGCGCGGCAGCTGCGCTGCGACCCCCTGATCGCCCGCGCGCCCGCGTGTCCCCCCACGCCGGGCGAGCCATGCTGACGGCGATGAGGGATCTGCCGGACTTCGTGCTCGAGGGGCGCGGCCGAGACGGGGCGCCGCGCTTCTCGGTGTCGCTCGGGCCCTCGGAGGGCTGGGCGATCGTGGCCGCCGGCGATCGGATCGTCGCCGCCGTGGACGCCGGGCTCGTGTCGGTGTCCATCGAGGGATCCGACGTCGTGCGCCGCGAGGATCGGCTCGTGCGCGACTTGGCCGTCGCGAGCGACCGCGTGATCTCGGCCGCGTTCGATCCGGCCGGCGCGCTCGTCACGCGCGATGCGAGAACGCTGGCGCCCATCACGACGCGCACACTCGGCGCCGCGCTCCACGCCGTGGCCGTGCTGGACGATGGGCGCCTCGCCGCGAGCGATCAGCACGGCCAGGTGCGGATCCTCGACGAAGACGAAGAGCGCGTCTGGCTCCGCCGGCCGGTGGCGATGGTCTCGATCGCAGCGCTGCCGGGCGCGCGCCTCGCGGCGGCCGGGCTCCAGAAGACGGTCTTCGTCGTGGGCGAGCGCGGCAAGCTGGGTTGTTGGGAGGGCCTGCGAACGATTCCCTACCGCGTGGCGAGCTCGGGAGACGAGATCGCAGCGAGCGTCGGCAAGACGATCTGGCTCGCGCGCGCGACGGGCGACACCTCGCCGCTCGAGCTCGCCGCGCACACGGGCCTCGTGGGCGCGCTCGCCTTCGATGCCGCGGGCACGCTCTGGTCCGCCGGCGAAGAAGGGTGGATCCACGCTTGGCCGCCCGAGGCGCGCGTACGCGGCGGCAAGCCCGCTCGCTCGATCGCCGGCCGCGGCTCGATCCGCGCGCTCGCCGTCACGAACGAGGGACTCTACGTGCTGCGCCGCGCTCGCGGCTGACGCGATCAGGGCGCGAGCCAGCCGAGCTGCACGGCGAGCGGCATCGACACGAAGCCGAGCACCATGAGCGCCGTCAGCACCGACACGGCCAGACGCGGCGCCCGCTGCGTGCGTGGATCGCCGAGCCCGAGGGACTGGAACACGCTCGCGCCGCCGTGCCAGAGGTGGACGCCGAGCGCGAGGCTCGCGACGACGTACGCCAGCGCGACCGCGGGCACCTCGAAGCTCCGGACGACGTTGCCGTAGAAGTCTTGCGGATCGCGCGAGAGACCCGCGGGCATCGCCATCCCGAGCGTGAGATGGAGCAGGTGATAGACGACGTACGCGAGCACGATGGGCCCGGTCCAGCGCATCGTGCGCGCCGCGTAGCTCGTGACGACCGGCGAGAAGCGCGCATAGCGCGAGCGCCGCGCCGAGAGGCTCTGCCGCGACACCGTCACGGCCGTCGCCACGTGCGTCGCGAGCGCGAGGATCAGGACCGCGCGCACTCCCCAGAGCTGCGCGGGGCCCGCCTCGAGCTCCTCGTAGTAGGCGTTCATCGCCTCGCGCCCGAGGAAAACGTGCAGGTTCGAGTAGAGATGCAGCAGAAGGAAGCCGAGCCAGACGGCGCCGCTCGCGCCGAGCAACGCCTTCTGCCCGACGCCGGTTTGGGTGAGCGCCCGCGCACGGTGGCCGAGCGTGGTGACGAGTGAGCTCATGGTCGTCTCCTCTCTCCAGAAGAGACGATAGCCAGCCGAAAAACGTGACACGAGGTCCACGCCCGCCGGATCGAGCAGCCCACCGAGCGGGCCGATCGGGAGACCGGCCCGCGTCGCATCACTCCCCGGTCGGCGACCAGCGCAGCACCGGCTTGCGGGCGGCGCGCGTCTCGTCGAGGCGGCGCAGGCGCGTGTGGTGCGGCGCGGTCTTCACGAGCTCGGGATTCTCCTTCGACTCGTTGCTGATCGCCGTCATCGCGTCCACGAACGCGTCGAGCGTCTCCTTCGTCTCCGTCTCGGTCGGCTCGATGAGCATCGCGTTCGGCACGACGAGGGGGAAGTACACCGTCGGCGCGTGGAAGCCGTAGTCGAGCAGGCGCTTGGCGATGTCGAGCGTCTTGACGCCCGTCTCCTTGAGGTGGCGATCGTTGATGATCACCTCGTGCATGCACGTCTTGTCGTAGGCGACGTGCCACGTCTCGCCCAGGCGCGCGCGCAGGTAGTTCGCGTTGAGCACCGCGAGGCTCGTCGCGTCGGCGAGGCCTTCCGGCCCGAGCTCGCGGATGTACGCGTAGGCGCGGACCATCATCCCGAAGTTGCCGTAGAAGCTGCGCACGCGGCCGATCGACTTCGGGCGCTCGTGGTCGAGGCGGAAGGTCCCCTCGCTCGTCTTCTCGACGACGGGGCCGGGCATGAAGGGCTCGAGCGCCTTCTTGAACGCGACCGGGCCGCAGCCGGGGCCGCCGCCGCCGTGCGGCGTGGTGAACGTCTTGTGCAGGTTGAACTGCATCACGTCGACGCCGAGATCGCCCGGGCGCGTGCGGCCCATGAGCGCGTTGAGGTTCGCGCCGTCGCCGTACACGAGCGCGCCCTTGTCGTGGAGCATCGACGCGAGCGTCGGCAGGTTCTTCTCGAACAGGCCGACCGTGTTCGGGTTCGTCATCATGATCGCCGCGACGTCGTCGTCGAGGAGCGGCGCCACGTGCTCGGGATGGACCACGCCGTCCTCGCCCGAGGGGAACGGCACGGTCGTGTAGCCGTTGAGCGCGCACGATGCCGGGTTCGTGCCGTGCGCCGTCACCGGGATCAGCACCTTCTTCGGCGAGCGGCCCTGCGCCTCGTGGTAGGCGCGGATCATCATCAGGCCCGTGAGCTCGCCCTGCGCGCCGGCGGCCGGCTGCAGCGTGCAGCGGTCCATGCCGACGATCTCGGCGAGGGCCGCCTCGAGGCGCCACATCAGCTCGAGCGCGCCCTGGATGGTGTGCTCGGGCGCGTAGGGGTGAAGGTGCGCGAAGCCCGGCAGGCGCGCCGCCCACTCGTTGACCTTCGGGTTGTACTTCATCGTGCACGACCCGAGCGGGTACATGCCGAGATCGATCGCGAAGTTCTGCTGCGAGAGGCGCACGTAGTGCCGGAACGCCTCCGGCTCGCTGACCTCCGGAAGGTGCGCGGGCTCGTCGCGGAAGGACGCCCCGAAGAGCGCCTTCGGGTCGGCGGCCGGGACATCGAGCGGCGCGAGCGAGGCGCCCGTGCGGCCGGAGCTGCCGCGCTCGAAGATGAGCGGTTCCGTGAACGTGAGACCCGTCGCGCCCTGACCCGGCATGCTCGCAACCTCGACTCGCCGCGTCAGGCGTGGCCCCAATCGGCGACGGCCCAGCGCGAAAGAGCGCGCGGAAAGTAGGAGCCGGCGTCACAGCGCGCAAGCGTTACGCGTCACAGGTGACGCCGAGCGCGACCGCGGCGTCACGCTTCCGCCGCCCGTGGTCCATGTAGGCGAAAGACGTACGACCGAAAAGTTGCGCCGTTTCGTGGAAACGACGGAGCGTCGGCACGACCGAGCAGGCGGCCCGGCGCTTGCTCCGAACGTGGGGGAGCGCGCGGCGCTCGGAGGTTTCCGCCATGTCGATGTCTCGTGATGGCGATCGCGGTCGAGGTGCCCGTCACGGGCGAGGTGGCGAGCGCGGGCCTCGTGCAGACGACGGGGACGCCGGCAGCGAGCCGATCGATCAGAGCCCGGCGGCCATCCTGCTCCGTCGTGCGCGCCGCCTCGCGAAGAACGGCGAGCACCGCAAGGCCGCGCTGGCGCTCCGCGAGCGGGCCGCGATCACCGACGACCCCGCGACGTGGGTGATGGCCGGGGCCATGTGGGCGCGCGCGCGCAAGAACGACGACGCGATCGCGGCGCTGCGTCATGGCATGTGGCTCCACCAGCGCGCGGGCTCGCCGGCGCGCGCGAAGGTCGTCGCGCGGATCCTCCGCGAGCTCGACGGCGACGGCGGCTACAAGCTCGCGAGCTGATCCACAGCAAAGAGTGCTCGCCCCGGAGGGCCCGAACGGGAGCGACCGACGCCCGCGGACGGAAGGGACCGCAGCGGGCGAGCCGTTCACTCCCGAGCCAAGGCGCTCGCCCCGGAGGGCCCGAACGGGAGCGACCGACGCGGTCACTCCATCGGCTGATGGCCGAGGCGCACGCGCAGCCCGGGGTGGCGCGCGGCGAGCGCCCGGAGGCGCCCCAGGCTCTCGCGGTTGGCCGCGGCGTCCTCGGTGAACGTGCCGGGCGCCACGTCGTGCTCCCAGCCCCAGGCCGTGTGCGAGACGTCACCCGTGAACAGGATCGGTCCCTCGGGCGTGCGCGCCACGAAGGCGACGCTGCCGTGCGTGTGCCCGGGCACCTCCATCGCGAAGAGCGAGCCGTCGCCGAGCACGTCGATCACGCCCTCGCCGCGCGTGGCGGGATCGAACGCCCACGTCTCGACCGGATGGTCGCCGAGCGCACGGTCGATGCTGGGCTCGGTGAGCGCGTTCATCCACTGGCGGCTCGTCGTCTCGCCCTCGCCGAGGACCACGGGAACGCTCGCCGGCACGTCGGCGAGGCCGGCGACGTGATCGAGGTGCAGGTGCGTGAGCAGCACGGCTGTGACGGGTGTGCTCGCGTGGGCCTCGAGCCAATCGCCCATCGCGGTGCCTTCGCGCATCCGATCGAGGTGCCCCGCGCTCGCGACGAGGCCGCGGACGGCGGCGTGCTCGGGATCGCGGAACACCGCGCGCTCGACGCCGGTGTCGATGAGGAAGAGGCCCGCCGTCGGGTGGCGCAGCGCGTGCGCGTACACCTGGATGGGCTCGGGCCCGTCCTCGAGCCCGGCCGCGCGCGGATCGCCGAGGTCGATCACGCCGCTGCGGTCGACCTCCCAGTCGGCGCCGACGATCGTCTCGACCTCGAGGGGGCCGGGGGCGTCCATCACGCGCTCGAGCTCGGCGAGCGTGGTCGTGCGGCCGCGCGTGCTGGGATGGGTCGCGTGCGTCGCGGCGGGCCAGCCGACGACGTAGAGCGTCGCGGCGGCGAGCACGAGGAGCGCGAGGAAGGCCAGGAAGGATCGAGCGAGGAGCTTGCGTCGTGAGGTCATGCCCCGAACATGGGGCATGCGATGGCGCATGATGAGTGCGAATGGACGCATGATATCATGCGCCAATGCATATCCACTGGGACGATGCCCAGCTCTTTCTGGCCCTCGCCGAGGCGGGGAGCGTGAGCGGGGCCGCGCAGAAGCTCGGCATCACGCAGCCCACCGCGAGCCGCCGCCTCGCCGCCCTCGAGGCGCAGATCGGCGAGCCGCTCGTGACGCGCTCGGTCTCGGGGATCGCGCTCACCTCGTTCGGCGAGCGCTTGCTCGGCCCCGCGCAGCGCATGGCGGAGTGGGCCGGCGAGCTCGAGCGGGCGGCGGCCAAGCGCGAGACGGAGGCGACCGGTGTCGTGCGCGTGACGGCGCCCCCCGGCTTCGCCTTCGACTTCGTGACGCCCTTCGCGCGCTCGCTCGCGGGCACGCTCCCCGGCGTGCGCCTCGAGGTGGTCTCCACCGTGAAGTACCTCGATCTCGCGCGACGCGAGGCCGACCTCGCGATCCGGCTCGCGCGCCCGACGACGCGCGACCTCGTCACGCTCGCGACGCTCGAGCTGAAGGCGGCGCCGTTCGCCCACGAGGCGCTCGCACGCAAGCTCGGCCCGAGCCCGGCGCCCGCCGATGTGCCCTGGATCGCCTGGGCCCCGCCGCTCGACGACACGCCGCCGAACAGCGCGCTCGCGCGGATGATCCCGGGCTTCGCGCCCGCCTTCGCGTCGGACGACTTCCTGGTGCAGTACCACGCGGCCGAGCTCGGCCTCGGCGCGATCTTCCTCGCGCGCATGCACCACCGCTTCTCGCAGCCGACGCCGCTCGTGGAGCTGAGCGTGCGCGGCATCCCGGTGGTGCCGAGCGGCTTGCATCTCGTGTGCGCGCGCACCGCGCTCGACATCCCGCGCATCCGCGCGGTGGCCGACGCGCTCGCGGCCGAGCTGCGCCACGTGCGCACGGACGCGCGCAGCGAGAAGACGAGCCCGAAGCGCCGCGCGAAGTGATGCCGAGCAGCGGCGCTCAGTCCTCGGGGGCCGATACGCGGCCCCCTCCATCGGAGTGAATCCCGATGGAGCCTCCCCCTCGTATCGCTCCGCGCGAGAGGGCGACAGGTTTCCTGTCACCCTCTCAGTGGTTGACCAGAAATACTGGTCAACCACTGTCTGTTCCAGCGCATTCGCGCTGGAGCTCGAACTGCAGTGAAGGGTTCCGACACATCTCGTGTCGGCCCTTCAGCCGCGGAGCGGCCCGGCCTGGGCGCGCCGGTAGAGCACGTACGAGCCGACGACGAGGGCGAGGCCGATCCCGAGCAGGAAGAGCGCGTGCGCGAGGCTCGGGCCGAGCTCGTCTTGCGCGCAGCGCGAGGGGCTCGAGGGGAGGTATCGGACCCACATGGGGCGCCCGACGTCGCCTTGGATCCCCGGGACTTCGCAGTGCAGCGTCTCTCCGGCGCGCGTGCCGTAGGTGACCGTCGTCGAGCTCCGGCTGTAGCGGCCGTGGCCGTGCGACACCGACGCGATCCGCGCGAGCACGCGCTCGCCGGCGTAGTGGATGTGGACCTGCGTGCGGCCCATGAGCGCGCCGGCCGCGACCATGGCGATGCCGATCACGAGCGTGACCATCGGCGAAGGAGGCGTCCGCGCGCGCTGCACGCCGCGAGCGTACCCGAGAGAGACGCGGCGTGTGCGAAGCACGCACGCGTGTCCTCCACACGCCGTCGACCCGCGTGAATTCGGGCCTGTCACAGCATTGCCGTCACGGCATGCGCATTGCTGCTACGCGATCCCCATGAGGTACCGCTCTCGTGCGTGGGTGCTCGCCCTCGTCCTCTCGTGTGTCGGGCTCGCTCCGCGCCCGGCGCAAGCGCAGTCGGTCGACGCCGCCGATCTCGAGACGGAAGCACGCGCGCGCTTCCAGCTGGGCCAGCTCTACTACTCGCAGGGCCGCTTCGAAGAGGCCGCGCGGGAGTTCGAGGCGGCCTACGCGTCGCATCCGCACCCGGTGCTGCTCCACAATCTCTACCTCGCGCGGCGCGATGCGGGCGATGCGCGCGGAGCCATCGACGCGCTCACGCAGTACCTCGCGACGGCGACGGACCTCTCGGCGTCCGATCGGCGCGTGCTCGAGCGGCGTGTAGAGGTGATGCGGGAGCAGATCCAGCGCGCAGCGCCGACCGAGACGACGACGACCCAGACGACGGCGCCGATCGAGCCGACGGAGACCTCGCCCGAGGAGGCGACTCCCGAGCAGACCCCTGCCGAGGAGACGACGACGGACGCGGCGAGCACACTGCCACCGCCCGAGCCGGCGCCGCCCTCGTCCGATGCCGATGCGCTCGTCACGGGCGCGATCGCTTCGTTCGGCGTCGCGGGTGCCGCCGCGCTCACGATGGCGATCACCGGCGGCCTCGCGCTCTCCGAGCGCGACCGACTCGCCTCGAGCTGCGCGCCCGCATGCACCGACGACCAGATCTCGGGCGCGCGAACGCTGGGCATCGTGGCCGACGTCTCGCTCGGGATCGGCGCCGCCGCCGCGGTCGCGGGCATCGTGCTCGTCGTGCTCGGGACGACGGGCCGGCAGGAAGGCGTGAGCGTGGCGCCCTCGGTCTCGACCGATCACGCGGGGCTCGTGGTGGGAGGGCAGTTCTGATGCGGACGCATGCGATGGTGCTGGCGCTCGGTCTGGGCTGCGTGCTCCCCGGCTGCAGCCTCGTGCTCGGCCTCGATCAGCTGCAAGGCGGAGATGCAGGCGCGGCGCGCGACGGAGGGGGCCCCGACGGCGGCCCGCGCGATGCCGGGCCCGATACGGGGCTCGTGGCCGACGGCGCGCTCCCGGATGTCGGGACGGACGATGCCGCCACGCTCTTCGACGCAGGAGACGACGCCGGCGAGCGCGTGCCGGACGCGGCGACGGTCGACGCGGGCGGCCTCGACGGCGGGCGTGGAAACGACGCCGCCACGATCGACGTCGGCGTCGATGCGGCCACGACCGACGTCGGCGTCGATGCGGCCACGATCGATGGGGGCGCGCGCGTCACGGTCGGCGGAACGGTGATCGGGCTCGCGGCAGGCGCCGTGCTGGTGCTCCGCAACGGCACCGCCACGCAGACGGTGACGGGAGACGGCAGCGGCGCGGACGCGTTCTCGTTCGACGTGGATCGCGCGAGCTCCTACGCGATCGCGGTCCAGACCGAGCCGGCGAACGTGATGTGCGTCGTCTACCGCGGGGACGGCGCCGCCACGAGCGCCGTCTCGAACGTGGTGGTGGGCTGCTCCACCTCGCTCGGCCTCGTGAGCTTCTTCCCCTTCGACGGAAATCAGCACGCCGCTCGCGGCAGCGACTGGGACAACCTCGGTAGCGTGGTGAGCTACGTGACCGACCGCTGGGGCCATCCCTCGCACGCGCTCGACGCGACGACCGGCGCCCCGATGTACCTGCTGCGGCGGCTCGACGGGAGCGGCAGCGCGCCGGCCAACAGTACGCAGTTCACCGTCTCGCTCTGGGCGCTCGTGCCGGCCTCGTACACCCCGGCGACGGGCACCGACGACGGGCTCTTCACGCACTTCGGCCCGAGCTCGCTCGAAGTGCAGGCCGAGGTCTACTGGCCCTCGTCCAGCCCCGTCTTCGCGCTCTACTTCTATTGGGACGGCGGCTTCGACCGCGCGCTGATCACGACCTCGACGGTGCTGGGTCGCGACGAGTGGCACCACATCGCCATCGCGGCCACGGGCCCCTCGGGCGTTCCGGAGAGCTTCACGCGCACGGTCTACGTGGACGGAGCGCGCGGCAACAGCCTCACGACGTGCTGCGGCTGGGGCAACGTTGGAGACCGCTGGGGCATGGGCGCCACGCCGATCCGGCGCGACGACGCCCGGCTCTACAGCCGCATGCTCGGCGACGCGGAGATCGCCGCGATCTACACCGCCGAGCGATTTCGTCCTTGACGCCCGCTCCGAATTGGTTCAACCAATCACTAATTGGTTCAACCAATCGGAGGCGCCGTGGCGCAGGAAACATCGATCGAAGCAGGAGGGTCGGCCGTGGACGCGTGCGTCACGGCGATCCGCACTCGGATCCTCGAGGGAGGCCTGGCCCCGGGGGAGCGCCTGCCGCCCGAGCGAGCGCTGGCCGAGACGCTGGGCGTGAACCGGCTCACGCTGCGGAGCGCGCTGGCGCGCCTGGCGGCCTCTCGCCTCGTGAGCGTGCGGCAGGGCTCGGGATACGTCGTGCGGCCTTGGCGCCGCGAGGGCGGGCCCGACCTGCTCGACGGAGTCGTCGCCCTCGCACGCTCGCGTGAGGACCAGCGTGCCGTCGTCGCCGACCTCTTGCTCGTGCGCCGCCGCATCGCGAGCGCGGTGATCGAGCGGCTCGCGGGCGGCGTCTCGGAGGCGGCGCGCAGCGAGGTCGCGAGCGCGGTGGCGCGCTTCTCCGCGCTGGCCCACGGCACGGACCGAGACGCGATCGTGAGCGCCGATCTCGACGTGATGCGCGCAATCGCCGCCGCGACGGGAAGCCCCGTCTTCGTGCTCTGCATGAACCCGATCGCCGACGTGCTCCGGACGATGCCGGCGCTCTGCGATGCGATGTTCGAGAGCCCGCGCGAGAACCTCGCCGGCTACGAGGCCTTGCTCGCGTGGCTGGCCGCACCGCAAGCGGCGACCGGCGCCGCGATCGTGAGCGTCCTCGAGGCCATCGACGCCCGCACGCTCGAGCGCTTCACCGCCTCATCGAGCACGCGCCGCGCAGGGAGGCGCTCGTGAGCGCCCGCCGCGTCCCGCTCTGGGCCCACGCGCTCGTCGTCGCGCCGCGCGCCGTCGAGCAGTCGCTCGCACGCATCGCCGAACGAGGTCTCGCCGAGCGCGTGCCGACGGTCACGCAGATCGCGCTCGGCGTCGCGCGCATGCAGGTCCGCGTGCTGACGCGCCCCGAGACGGTCGGCATGTGCACCGATCATCCGGTGCGCCGCACGTGGCGCGCACGCTTGCTCGCGGCGCGCCCGCTGCGCTTCCCCTTCCTGCTCCGCGAGAAGGCCATCGCTCCGCTCGACTTCTCGGGCCTCGCGAGCTCGCGCGAGCGGATCCTCCGCCACCTGCTCGGCGCGCACCACGACGGCGCACAGTTCGTCTACGACCTGGAGCTGCTCGAGATGTACCCCGGCGCGCTCGAGGAGCTGCGCGATCGCGCGCGCGCCGTCGTCGACGGGAGCGATCCGCGGGCGGCGTGGCTGCGCGATCTCTGCGTGTTCGAGGGCTATCACGAAGCCCTGCTCGCCGTGGTCGAGGACGTGATCGCGAACGGGCGCCTGCTCGATCGCCTGCCGCCCGAGGTGCGGCGCGATCCGGACATCACGCTCGAGGCCTACCTCGCGTGGTGCGCGCGGCAGCCGACCACGCTCGGGGGCGCGCTCGCGGCGCTGCTCGACGGGAGCATGACCTTCGCGGCCTACCGCGCGGCGAGCGAGGCCGCATGACGATCGCGCACGACTTCTTGCGCCTCTCGAAGGGGGAGCTCGGCGAGCGCCTCGCCGCCGGGCACCCGATCGATCCGCGCGCGCTCGACGACAGCGAGTACCGCGGCGTCTCGCTGGGCCTGCCCGGGCCGATCGTGAGCCTCACCTGGCTCGTGTTCCGCAAGACGTTCCACCGCGATCCGGCGACGCAGCGCCTGCGCGGATGGAACGTGCGCATGGAGCAGAACGGGCTCGAAGGGCCGCGCGTGCCGATGCAGAAGGACGGCGCGCCGATCTGCTTCGGGCACTACGAGGTGATCGACGCGCGCGGATGCGGCTCGCCGATTCCCTGCGAGCAGGGGCTCTTGATCGACTACGGGCGAGGCGCGAACGGCAAGCTCGATCCGGTCCGGCGCGCGCGTGATCCGATCGTCGCGCTCGAGCGCGGATCGGTGGAGCGCCTGCTCGGCTGGACCTTCCTCGATCTCGGCCTCGCGCGCGTCTCGACGCCGAGCTTCTTCCTGCTCGAGCGCGAGGGCCCGCTCACGCACGTACCGAGAGACTGAACGTCGCGTCCCGGAGCCCGGTGCACCGGTGTCTTCGTTCATTCGCGCGAGGCGTTCGTGTATACCCGATCGGATGCGTGTCCGATGGCTGGCGATGCTGTTTCTCCTCGCAGCCTGCAGCCCCGAGCGAGTGCTCCTCGTGCAGCTCGTCTCGAACATGTCGCCCGGCCGCGAGATCGACACGGCCCGCGTCTCGGTGAGCGATGCGAGCGGCCAGGAGGTCGCCCGCGTCGACACGCCGCTCCGAGGGACGCTCGGTCGCCCCGTGCGCATCGCGAGCTTCACGCAGCTCCCCGGAGGCACGCACCGGGTGACCGTCACGCTGCGCCTCCGCGGTGCCGACGTGCAGACACGACGCGTGGATCGCGATCTCACGGACACCACGATCGTGACCGTGCTGATGACGCGCGACTGCAACGGCGTGATGTGCCCTGGGACGGGCGATCCGTCGGCCATCGAGTGCCTCGGCAGCCGCTGCGTGCCGCCGACCTGCGACGAGGAGCACCCCGAGCTCTGCCCGATGCCGCAGTGCCGCACGAGCGCCGACTGCGCTGCCTCCACGGTCGCCTGCGCTCCGATGGCGTGCTCGACCTCGGGCATCTGCTTCGCGCAGGCGAACGATGCCCTCTGTGATCCGGGCGTGCGCTGCGACGTCGAGAACGGCTGCGTCCCGGGCGGTTGCGATCCGAGCGCTCCGTTCGGCGCACCGGTCTTGGTCTCCGAGCTCGCTTCGGCGACCGAGTCGAGGCTCACGCTCCGCCTCACCTCGAACGAGCTCTTCGGCGTGTACTGGACCTACGAGACCTGGCCCGAGGCGGACGTGTTCGCCGTCGTCCGTTCGCAGGCCACCGATGCGCTCACGTCGGTGCCGGTGAACATCAACGGGCCGGGCCTCGACGAAGATCCCGCGCTCACGCCCGACGGGAGCGTGCTCGTCTTCGCGTCGAGCCGCACCGGCGGCGGCGATCTCTACGAGAGCATGCTCGTCACGGCGCCGGCGACCTTCTCGACGCCGGCTCCGCTGACGGACGTGAACACGGCGAGCGACGAGGCGCAGCCCTACCTCACGGCCGCGCACCTCTACTTCGCGTCGAACCGGAGCGGTGTGTACGAGCCCTACGTCGCCCCGCGTCTCGGGCCGGCCTCCTACGGTGCGCCGGAGCCGATGACGGAGCTCTGGAGTGGCACGCTGGACGCGGACACCGTGCTCACGCCCGACGAGCGCATCGTCTACTTCCGGACCGAGCGCGGCGGCAACGGCGACATCTTCCGAGCGACGCGCACGAGCGTGACGGATCCCTTCGGAACGCCGGTGCGCGTGGACGAGGTCTCGGGCGCCGACAGCGAAGAGGGTCCGAGCTGGATCTCGCCGGACGACTGCCGCCTCTACCTCGCGAGCGATCGCGGCGGGGGCCTACCGCAGATCTACGTGGCCGAGCGTCCCTGAACGGGCATCACGCGCGCCGCAGCACGGGCAAGCGGCGCGCGCGCTCGACCTCGCACGCGCCGCTACCGCGCTCGAGCGCGCGACAGACCTCGGGACGCTGCTCGTAGATCGTGCAGCGCACGCCGCTCGCATCGACCGCGAGCGCGATGCACCGCTCGCCGGCCATGCGCAGGAACGCGTGACGCTCGGTCCATTCCGTGAGCTCCTCGGCGCGATCGCCGAGGCGCTCCCAATCGGCACCGGTCACGGGCACGTGACGCGCCGAGGGCGAGGTGCAGCACGCGCCGCACGCCGTGCACGCGGGGACCTCGGTGCTCATCGGTGCGACGCGGCGCAGTGGAGCGGCCGCTCGCCCGCGATCTCGATCCGCGGGTGCGCGGCGTCGAGGAGGGTCGCGACGTCCAGCGTGCCGCCCCGCGCCTCGAGCCGCGCGATCATCGCCTCGCGCATCGGCGGGTCGTCCTCGAGCGTGACGGCGCCTTCGCGCTCCCGCGCGGCCACGAAGAAGCCATCGCCGCCCGTGGCGAGGAAATCGCTCGTCGCGAGCACGAGCGGATCGGCGTCGCCGACGACGTGGCCATCGGGCCGCTCGAGGCGTACGCGGACGGCACCCCCCTCGCAGCGCGCGATCACGCGCAGGCCCGACACGCTGAGCACGCTGCCGCCCGAGGACACGTCGCGCGCGAAGAGCTCGGCCACGTCGTGGCCGGTCGTGTGCACGAGCGCGAAGCGGTTGTCGAAGGGCAGCGCCTCGTAGAACGAACCGTACGTGAGCGGGCCGGCCGGCAGGTCCGCGCGCAGGCCGCCGCCGTTGTAGATCGCGAGATCGGCCTGAGGGCGCGCCTCGCGCATCAGATCGGTGAAGAGGTTGCCGAGCGCGCTCTCGCGATTCCCGTCGCGACGCACCTGCGCGCTGAGCGTGATGCCGAGGGGGCGACTGCGCTGCTCCTGCGCGAAGCCGAGCGCTTCGGTGGCCAGCGCGGCGACCCGCGCGTCGGCGGCGACGGGCGCGCCCTCGTAGTCGTCGTGCGCGCACGCCGATGGATCTTCGTCCGGGGCGGGCTGCGCGCGGCAGAGATCCTGGGTCGGGAAGACGTGGCTCTCGACGATGCGGTGGGCGTCTCGATCCACCACGAGATCGACGCGCCCGAACGAGCGGCCGTACGAGCGCGACTCGATCACGGCGATCCCATCGACGTAGTGCGCAACGGCGGCGTGCGTGTGGCCCGCCACGATCACGTCCACGAGGCCCGGCGGCAGCGCGTCCGCGACCTCGAAGATCTCCTGGCCCGACTCGCAGCTCGACAGATCGTGCGGATCGTCGACCGAGTGGCAGTTGCCGCCCGCGTGCGCGAGGACGACGACCACGTCCACGTGCTCCTCCGAGCGCAGGCGCTGCGCTTCGGAGGCGATGGCGACGGCGAGCGGGCGCACCGAGAGGCTCGTCACGTTCGCGGCGATCGTCGTCGTCAACGTCTGCTCGGTCGTCACGCCGACGAGGCCCAGGCGCACGCCTGCGCGCTCGATCACCGTGCTCGGCGCCGCGAGATCGGCGTGCGCGTGCGTCGAGCGGTCGACGAGGTTCGCGCTCAGCCACGCGAAGTGCGACTCGGCGATGCGGGCCCGCAGCGCGCCCCAGGGGTCCTGCCCCTCGTGCTGTGCGGTCGCGTCGGCGCCCGTCGGGCCGTAGTCGAACTCGTGGTTGCCGATCGTGACCGCGTCGTAGCCGAGCAGATCGTAGGCAGTGACCATCGGCGCACCCTCGCGCAGGTTCGACTCGAGCGTGCCCTGGAAGACGTCGCCGCCGTCGAGGAGGACCACGCCCCCGCCGTCCCGCTCGCGCGCGGCGCGCAGGTTCGCGACGTAGCCGGCGAGGAGCGGCAGCGCGCGCACGTGGCCGTGGTTGTCGTTCGTGCCGACGATCGAGAGCGTGACGGTGCCGTGCGGCGCCTCGACGGCCGCGGCCGTGCTCGAGACGGCCGGCGCCTCGGCCTCGGGGCAGCGCGCGCCTCCGCACGCGACGGAGAGCGAGAGCGCGAGGAGGGCGGAGAGCGAGCGGCGCATGACGACGGATATAGGAGAGCCTCGTGCCGGCGGCGAGCGGCGCCCTCGGGCGCGAATCGCTGGCCCACCGGCCGGGCGCCTCCTACCATCGGCCCGCATGCGCCCTTACGTCGTGGGAGTCGCCGGTGGCACCGGCTCCGGCAAGACCACCGTCGCTCGCAAGATCGCCGAGTCGCTGCCGGCCGAGATGGTCACCATCCTCGAGCACGACTCGTACTACCTCGACCGGGACGATCTGACCTACGAGCAGCGCTGCGATCTGAACTTCGATCACCCGGACTCGCTCGAGACCTCGCTCCTCGTCACGCACGTGCGCGCGCTGAAGGCGGGCCAGTCGGTCGAGGTCCCGATGTACGACTTCAAGATCCACCGCCGCGGGCCGCACACGCGCACGGTCACGCCGACCCCGATCGTGGTCGTCGAGGGCATCCTGCTCTTCAGCGATCCGCCGCTGCGCGAGGAGCTCGACCTCAAGCTCTTCGTCGACACCGACGCCGACATCCGCGTGCTGCGCCGCGTGCGCCGCGACATGGAGCACCGCGGCCGCACCTTCGAGTCGGTGCGCGAGCAGTACTACAAGACGGTGCGCCCCATGCACCTGCAGTTCGTGGAGCCCTCCAAGCGCTGGGCGGATCTGATCATCCCCGAGGGCGGCAACAACGGCGTCGCGCTCGATCTGATCACCTCGAAGGTGCGCTCGATCCTCGCCGCGCGCGGGTGATCTCGCACCGCGGCGCGCGTGCGACGGAAAGCACGCGGCGCGCTCGATCGCTCGAGCGCGCCGCGCGGGATCCGCTGCCGTCTATCTCAGAGTGAGTCGGGGCAGAGCTGCGCGTCGAAGCCGAGCGTCGGGTCGGCCGCAGGCGTCGTGTCCTCGTCGATCGAGAGCAGGAACGCCACGAGCTGGCGCACGTGCGTGGCCCGATCGGTCGGCGACTCGGTCTCGAGGAAGTTCGTGCTGAGCGCCGTGTGGTGCCCGGCGAACGTGGGATCGAACACCTCTTCGAGGGTTCGCGCGTTGCCACCGTGGAAGTACGGCGCGCTCGCGACGCCGTCGAGGAGCGAGGGCGGGTTGAAGCCCGACGCGCCCTGCGCGGTGGTCGACATGTCGGCGCGCACCTCGCGGAGCGCCACCGTGCTGCCTGCGGGCAGCCGCGCCGTCGTGCCGCTCGTCGCGAACGTCCCGACCGAGCGCAGGATGCACTGGATCTGATCGTTCGCGCCCGCCGTCGCGCCCGCCGGGAAGCGGAGCGTCGCGGTGCGGCCCGTCGCCGCGCTGGGCGGATTGAGCGCCGCGGGGAAGAGCGCAGGCGCCGTGTAGCTCGTCGTGCGGAGCGAGCCGGCCGGCGCGTTGTGCGCCTCGTCGGGCGTCCAGAAGCGACGCGAGATGGTCCACATGCTGGTGCCGTGGCAGGCCGCGCAGTTGTTCGCCGCGAAGAGCGCCGCGCCGGCCGTCACGTCGCTCGCGATCAGGCTCCGCGGAGCGCGTGGCGAGCGGATGGTGCGCACGTAGTCGGCCACGTGATCCCAGTCGGAGATCGCGGAGCGGACCGTGTCGGTGCCGGCCGGCATCAGCTCGGTCGAGACCGAGCCGTTCAGGCCGTTGTCGAGGTGGCTCGAGGCCATCTGGCCGGCGAGCAGCGGGCTGCCGTCGAAGATGATCCGATCGCCGGCGACCGCGGGCGTCGAGACCGTGTGCACGACCGCGCCCACGCCGCCCGAGTTGCCGCGCGTGTTGTTCTCGAAGTCGTGGATCTCGTCGAAGATCGCCGTCCAATTGAGCAAGCGCTGCTGCGTCGGGTCGTCCGAGTCGAAGGTGCCGTCGAGGCTCGTCGACTGGCGCGGGCCGCGCGCGAAGTACCAGGTGACCGTGTCCGTGAGACCGTCGCCGTGGCAGGCCTCGCAGCTGTTCCAGCCCTGGCCACGGAACGACCAGCGACCGAGCCCGGTGACGAAGAAGCGGCGGCCGTCGAGCACGCGCGCTGCATCCGAGCCCGCGGTCGGCGCCGCCGTCGACTGTACCGCGGCGACCGTCGACTGCGTGGCGAGCGAGATCACCGACACGTTGCGCGAGTGCTCGTTGATCGTGAACGCGAACGTCGTCGCGACGTGGCCGATCGCGATGCCGTAGGGCAGGCGACCGACGGGCATGCCCGCGCCCGCCGGCGAGAGGTTGATGAAGTGCGCGGCCGGCGCGCCGACCTGGTTGAGCGAGCCGTCCGCGTTGAACTGCGCGCGGAACACCGCGTCCGAGCCGTAGCCGGGGAAGTACGCGACCGTGCCGCTCGGCAGGAACGCGAGGTCGTTCGCGATGAGCGGGATGCGGCGATTGGCGCCGTCGTCGGTGACGCTCATCGCGTCGTAGCGGGCCTGGAAGGCCTGGGTGAGTAGCACGCGCTGCGCCGGGAGCTCGGCGTTCGTCGCGGTGTCGATCACGAACAGGCCCGTGTGCACCTCGGTCTTGAAGTTCGCTGCGTTCGTGACGCTCGAGTCGGCCGCGAGGATCGGGCCGACCGGGCCGCGCGGCGACGCGCAGACGGCCGTGACGTACACGCGACCGGCCGCGACGGCGGCGGCGAGGAGCTGGTTCGGATAGCAGCCGGTCGTGGCGCCGTTCGAGTCGACGAAGCCGGTGTCGGCCACCGGCGCGAGCTCGATCGTGCCCTGCACGCTGCCGTTGCCGGCGATGCGATAGACGATGCCGCGGCGCTCGACGTCGAAGCGCGAGTCGTCGGCCGGGAGCGCGTCGGTGCGCGTCTGCGCGAAGTACTCGGTGACGTAGGCCGTCTCGTCGGCCTCGTCGGTGTCGCCGTCGTTCGTGAGCACGATGGCGCGCGGGTGCGCGAGGCCGGGGCGCGCGGTGACGGTGCCGAGCGAGCCGGTGTCCACGAGCTCGCCGTTCAGATCGATCGTGTCGACGTGCGCGAGCGAGCCAGTGTCGAAGCGGTCGACCGTGCCCTCGCCCCAGCTCGAGACCCAGAGCGTGGTGCCGAGCGGCGAGATCGCGAGGCCCGTGGGCTCGCTGCCGGTGCTCGCGCGCGTGGCCGCGGCGACCGGCGCGGTGCGCAGGTGCTGGATGCGCACGACCTGCTGCGCGCGCCGCAGGATCACGTAGGCCGTGTCGTCGTCGTTGCCGATGACCGCGGCCCAGGGCTCGTCGTCCGCGAACGGGATCTCGGTGGGCGTGCCGAGCGTCGGCGGATTGGTCGTCGGGTCGACGGAGAAGATCGAGACGCTGCCCGCCTGGCGGTTGCACGCCACGAGCACGCGGTCGTCGGCCGAGAGAACGATCGCCGAGCCGTTCGTCGCCGCCGTGCGGGCCATCGGAGGCGCGGCCGCGTCGACGCCACCATCCACCTCGGTCGTGCCGGTGTCGACATCGCCGCCGGCATCGCCGGTCGTCGCCGCGTCACGCCCGGCATCGCCGGGGCCGGGCCCCGAGTCGCCGACCACGGCCGCATCGGTCTCGGTCGTCGGGTTGCCCCCGCCGCCGCACGCGGCGATCGTCATCGCACTTCCGCCGAGCGCGAGAAGCGCGCCCCACAAGCTCGTTCTATGCATCGAGAACCCTCCCGGCGGACACGCTCCGCCGACCCCCAACGTGAGGGCGGCGCCGCCGGGGGCCGAGTTAATGCGCGTTAAACGCGGCCCTCCGAGGCCGATGGCGGAGCGCGGACGAGCCATGTAATTACGAGGGATGCGCGGCTCGCCCCCGCGCGCACGAGCTCCCATGACACGACCTCCTCTTTCCCTTCTCGTCGGGAGCGCGCTCGCCCTGGGCGCGTGCGCCTCGAGCCCCAGCACGAGCCCACCGATCGTCGGTGTCGACGGCGCGCCGCTCTCCGGCACGCTCGAGGTCGTCGTCGTCGACGAGGAGAGCCGCGAGCCGATCGTGGGCGCGCGCGTCGCGATCGGCGATGCGAGCGCGACGACCGACGCGAGCGGCCATGCGTCGCTGAGCGCGGGCACGGGCTCCGTCACGCTCGACGTCACGCACGCGGGCTACGTGACCGAGCACTGGATCGGCGTCGATCGTGCGCGCGCCGTCGTCGGCCTGAGCGCGCCGCTCGAGGCACACGCGCTGAGCGGCACGATCACCGGCGGCAGCGCCGACACGATCGTCTCGGCGGCGACGACGCTGTCGATCCTGCGCGTGACCTCGCTCGATGCGACCACCTCGGCGTGCGCGGGCGGCGCGTGCAGCGTGAGCGTCTCGGTCGAGCTCCAGGCGCCGCGCCTCGATCTCGTGCTCGTCGAAGGATCGACGGCGCACCTCGCGACGGGGATCCCCATCGCGCAGGAGGCGTTCTCGGTCGACCTGCCTTCGCTCGCCGCGAGCGAGCGCCTGGTCACGCTCGACGTCACCCTCCCCTCGGCGCCCGGCCTCGAGGCCGTCGTCGGCGTGCCGGGGATCGCGACGAGCTCCGGCGTCGCGATTCTCCCCTCGTCCCCGACGGGCGCGAGCCTGCTCGCCCCGGCCCGCGAGGGCCCGATGCAGGGCGCACGCCTCTGGTACGTCGCGCGCGCGACGAACGCCGACGAGAGCGGCGAGACCGTCGTCTTCGACCGCGAGGTCGGCGCCGACCTGCACGTCTCGCTTCCCTCGAGCTTCCTCGCGATCCCGTCGGCAACCGCCTCCGGCACGATCGGCATCGACGTGGACCCCGAGGTCGATCTCTACGTGGTCGAAGCGTACGCAGGCGCGAGCGTGGAGCGCACACTGGTCCTGCGACCGAGCGGCCCGCACCTCGATCTGCCGATCGATCTGGCGGCTGCGAGCGGCGTCGCAGTGCGCGCGATCGATACCGACGGCGCCTCGAGCGAGGGCGCGATTGACCTCGACGCCGTCGAGGCGCAGGCGACGCGCATCGCGACGTTGCGCTTCTGATCACGCTCACACGCGGCGGCGCGCCTCCTCGACGAGCCTGCGCGTCGCGGGATGCGCCAAGCGCCGCTCGATCGTGATCGCGTAGAAGCGCTCGCGCACCTCTTCGGTCGCGTCGACGAGCTCGACCTCGTGCCGGATCGCGACTTCCTCGGCCACCGCCGTGGGCACCGGGAAGATGCCCTCGCCGCGCTCGCCGAAGACCTTCATCAGCGCGGAGTCCTCGAACTCGGCCACGATGCGCGGCCGCACGCCGTTGCGCTCGAAGTAAGCATCGATCGCACGTCGCACTTCGGTGCCCGGGCTGGGCAAGAGCATCGGCGCGCCATCGAGGTTGCGCGGAAACGCCGCTCTCGGCAGCGCGGCGACGCGCGCGCGCGTCCCGAGGAACGCGACGCCGCAGTCTCCGAGCGCGTGATTGAACGCCCGGATCGTGGCGCCGGCGGCGAGCGGCGCATCCGAGAGCACGAGATCGAGATCGCGCAGCGCGAGCTCCGCGAGCAAGCGCGCCGTCTTGTCCTCGGTGCAGACGAGCGGCACCGGCGGGCTCATGCGCAGCGCGGGCTCGAGCAGGCGGTGCGCCATCGCCTTGGGGACGGTGTCGGCGATCCCGACCCGCAGCGGGGCCGCCGCCGCCTCGGAGCGACCACGGAGCGTGTCCTGCAGGCGCCGGCCGATCGCGAAGATCTCGTCGGCGTGTCGATAGACGGTGCGCCCCACTTCGGTGAGCACGAGCCGGCGGCCCGAGCGATCGAAGAGGGGCTCACCGAATGCGTCCTCGAGCTGCTTGAGCTGCCCGGAGATCGTGGGCTGCGCGAGCCGCAGGATCTCGCAGGCGCGCGCGATCGTGCCCTCGCGTGCGACGACGTAGAAGTAGAAGAGGTGGTGGTAGTTCAGCCACTCGAGCGGCGGTGGGCTCGGGCGCGCTGGCGCCGAGGCCCGAGACGAGCGCGCGGACTTCATCGCGAGATCATGCCGAGCGGGCGTGGCGATCCGCAACGACCCACGCGCTCGCCCTTCGTGGCTCACGCGCTCTTCGCCAGGGCCGGACGAGCCTCCGAGGCGAGCGGGGGCGTCCGCTCCGCCGGGCTGCGCAGCGCCTCTTCGAGGCACGACGCGAGCACGCCGTCGATCGCGCGCGCGTGGTCGGAGACCGTGAGCACGCCGAGGCGCCTCGTCGTCAGGCGCGCGTCGATTGCCAGCACGAGGGAGCCCTCGAGACCGAGCATCATCGCCAGCTCGTGCAGCGCCTCCCACTCGCGCCCGGTGGTGCGACCGTCCGCGCCTGCCACCCAGGCCGCGACGGCGTAGGCGAGCGGGCGCTCGAGCGGCGAGAGCTCGGCGAGCGCGCGCGGCTCGAGCGGGCGGCCCTGGCGCGCGAGCAGCGCGCGCCCGAGGTCCTGCATGCCCAGATCGAACAGGGTGGCGAGGCCCTTGATCGCGATCACCTCCGAGGGGCAGAGGCGCCCGTCGGCCCAGGCGACGTGGACGGCCACGTCGAACATCGTGTCGGGGGTCGCGTCGGCCAGAAACGTTCTCCAAGTCATGTCGTGCTCCTTTCGTGCAAAAGCGAAGAGGGTTCGTCGTGGTGGCGTCGAGCCCGCGCTCACTCGAGCGCGACGTCACGCTGGCTGAGGTAGCGGCCGAAGTGCCGCGCGGCCTCGAGGCCGGCGTGCTGCGGGTCGTGGCCGACGGCGGTGATCATCACCTCGTCGAGCACGCGACCCGTCGGCTCGGAGAGCGCGAGGCGGAACGTCGCCTCGGTGTCGCCGTCGTGGCGCCGCACCTCGAGATCGACGAGCTCGAGGCGATAGCGCGCCTCCGCCGCGTCCACGAACGTGTAGCCCGGGAGCGCGTCGTCGAGCGCGGCCTCGAACGAGCGCAAGGCTCCGCGTGCGTCGACGTGCTCGGCCTGCGCAGGGAGCGTGAGGCCGGCCACGGCCAAGGGGGCCGGATCGACCCGCGCGGTCGGGTCGCTCCGCAGCACGCGCACTCCGCCGACACAGCCGGTGAAGAGCGCCATCGAGAGGGCGAGGACGAGCGTATGGACGAGCCGTGCGGTCATGGGAACCTCCTCGAGGGTGATCTGAGGCTGCCGAGCGCCATGGGAAGCGCGGAAATCCGGTGGGCGCTCATCGGCTCTTCCGATGGATCGCCGGCGTCGCCGCGGGGGCACCACGTTTGGCGCGCTTGCTGCGGTACATCGCGCGATCGGCGCGCGCGAGCGCGTGCTCGATGGGCTCGGACGGCTCGGCCACGGCCACCCCGAGGCTCGCGTCGAGCCGGACACCGGCCACGCGGCGCGCGCGGATGGCGCTCTGGATGCGGCGCGCGAGCTCGCGGGGGGAGCCTTCCTCGGGCGACCAGGCGACGAGCTCGTCGCCTCCCCAGCGCGCGGCGACACCGAGCGTGCCCAGCGCCTCCACGAGCGCGCTCGCGGCTGCGCGGATCGCCTCGTCGCCCATCGCGTGCCCGTGTCGATCGTTGATGGCCTTGAGCCCGTCCAGATCGACGAAGACCACCGTGCCCGGCCCCGGCCCCCGCTGCGCGAGCACGTGCAGGAGGCCTCCGCGATCGAGCAGGCCCGTGAGGTGGTCGCGGCGCTGGGTCGGATCCGGGAGCTCGAGCAGCATCGCGGCCACCTCGGCGAGGAGCGTTCGCTCGCGCGAGACCCACGCGCGCCCGCCGCGGCACCACGTGCCCACGTAGGCGACGGAGCCGCACCCGACGAACGTGAAGAGCGAAGACTCCACCGCGCCGTCGATCCACAGCTCGATCGAGGACGGCGACGCGCTCGTGCCCGAGGCCGCGATGTGCGCGACGAGATCGCGGCTCGGTGCGCTCCCTTCGACGCGCTCGAGCCGGAGCGCGGGGGTGCCGACGACGAAGGCACCGTCCGCGGGGATCGCGCGGTGCAACATGCGCACGACGCGCTCGATGCTTCCGCTCGGCGCAAGCGCGGAGCGCTCGGCGTGCTCAAGGCGCGTCATCGCTCTCTCCCATCGCGGCCGCGAGCTGCGCGCGCGCGAGCAGCACCTCCGCACGCGCGTCGAGCAGCGTCGCCTGCGCCTGAGCGGCCGCCGTCTCGCGCTGGTTCACGACGAAGAGCGTCGAGAGGCCCGACTCGAAGCGCGTGCGCTCGGCCTGCGCGACCTGGAGCGCCACCTCGGCGCTCCGCTCGGCGACCTCGCGTGCGCGCAGGGCCGCGCGGAACGCGCTCAACGCATCGCGCACCTCGACCGCCACGGTGTCGCGCGCGAGATCGAGATCGGTCTCGGCCGCGCGCATCTCCGCCTCCGCCGCCTCGAGGCGGCCGCGGCTCTCGCGGAGCGCCAGCGGGAATTGGAGCGAGACGACGCCCTCGGCGACGGGCCGGCCGTACTGATACGCGGTGGCCGGGTCGTTCGTCGTCCCGAGATCGCCCGAGCCCGTGAGGGTGACGTCGAGCCGCGGCAGCACCTGGTTGCGCGCGAGCTCCGCGGCGATCTCCGCTTGCGACACGAGGTGGCCGAGCCGCGAGAGCTCCGGGCGGCTCGCCCAGCCCGCCTGGACCGCCGCCTCGTCCTCGGCGGGCGGCGCGTCGGGCTCGGAGAGCGCGGTGGGAACACGCGCGGCCTCGGCCAGCACGGGCGCGCCGTTCTCGTCCCGCAGGTAGAGCGAGAGCTGCAGCGCCGTGCGCTCGATCGCGCGGGCCGTCGCGACGAGCGCCGTCGCGCGCTCGAGCATCACGCGGCGGTTCTCGAGGCTCTCGATCGCGGGGATCATCCCCGAGCGCACGCGGGAGGCGATCTGCGCGTCGCGCTCGGCGGCGAGATCGAAGAGCGAGAGCGCCACGAGGTGTCGCTGTCCGGCGTTGACCCAGCGCAGGTAGGCCTCGGTGGCCGCGAGCCGCAAGCGCAGGCGACGCGCCGCGAGATCTTCGCGGGCCGCGTCCACGCCGAGATCGGCGCGCGCGAGGGTCGCACGGCGCCCGTCGATCCATCCGTCGCGGAGCAGCGGGATCGTCACGCCGCCGCGGAGCTCGCCACCGTCGAGCGTCTCGTCGTAGCGGTAGTAGTCGGGCAGATCGCGGTTGAAGCCGCGCCCGATGCGCCAGCCCGCGAACACCGTGAGCCCCCAGAGCGGCGTCGGCTGCTGGATCATCGTGTCGAAGCGGCCGTACTCGTAGTAGCCGAGCACGGTGGTCGAGCCGCGCGCCGTGAGCAGCGGATCGAAGCCGCCATCGGCCGCGAGGAGCGTTCCTTCGGCCGCGTCCACGCGCGCATCGAGGCCACGCAGCGTGGGGTGCGCATCCAGGGAGGCGAGCACGTCGCCGAGCGCGAGCGGCGCTTCGGTCGCGACCGGCGGAAGTGCGAGCGTCGCGAGCAGCGCCTGCACGTCGGTGGGCTGCGTCATCGCGCTCTCGGGCGGTGCGATGCGCGGGCCTCCTTCCGCGTCGGCGGCGTCCGCGAGCGTCGCTTGCGCGGCCACCGAGCTCGGATCGAGATCGGTCCCCTGCGCGGTGGCCACGAGCGGGTGCGACGCGAGGAAGCACACCATGAAGCGCCACGCCTGCATCACGAGTCTCCTCCGCCTTCGCCGTAGCCCTCGCCGCCGTAGCCGCCGCCGCCGTAGCTGCTGCCACCGTAGCCGCTGCCGCCGCCGTAGCCGCTGCCGCCGTAGCCGCTGCGCCCGCGGCCACCCGAGCGCGGCGCGCTCTCGCGCGTCGGCGAGGTGGAGGGGGCCGCGCGCAGCGAGGGCGGGAACCCGTTGAGCTGGCGCCAGAGCTCGTAGCCGAGCCGCACGTCCTCGAGCAGGACCCAGCCGTTGGCGCGCACGCCCTGGCGCAGGTAGCGCGCCGACGGCCAGGGCTCGTCCTCGTCCGGGCGCACGACGATGCGGAAGTTCCCCGCGCCGTCGTCGCTCGAGTCCACGAGCGCGACGCGCCCGCCGAACGTGCCGACCGCGACGCTCGGCCAACCGGCGAACTGCACCGCCGGCCAGCCCTCGAACTGCACGCGCACGCGGCGGCCCACGCCCACGATCGAGGCGTCGTTGCCGTCGACCCAGAGCTCGACGGCGCGCTCGTCCGTGTCGGGCACGAGCACGAGCAGCGGATCGCCGCCGCGCACCTGCTCGCCGCCCGCGTTCGCGAGGATGCGCAGCACGGTCCCCGCGCGCGGCGCCGTCACGCGCTGCGTGTCCTGACGCGCGACACGGTTCTCGATGCGCAGCAGCGACGTGCGCGCACCGTCCCGGTCGGTCTCGGCCGATCGCAGCGAGGCCTCGGCGTTCTCGTTCTCGGCGCTCGCCGTGGCGCGCGCCTGGTCGAGCGCCGCCACCGCCGCCTCGCTCTCGCCCGCCGCGGCGTCACGGCTCGCGCGCGCTGCGTCGCGCGTGGTGCGCGCGCGCGCTTCGCCGAGCAGCGCCACCTCGAGCTCGCGCTGCGAGACGAGGCCCTGCTCCACGAGCACGCGATGCCGCGCGAGCTGGAGCACCTGCGCGTCGAGATCGGCCTCCGCCGCCTCGAGCGCCTGCACCGCCGCTTCGAGCCGATGCGTCGCCACCCGCGCGCGCGCCTCGGCCGCCGCGACGGCGCTCCGCTGCGCGCTCTCCACCGAGCGCAGCCGCTCGCCGAGCACCTCGACGCGCGCCTCGTAGCTCGAGAGGCGCGACGCCGTCACCTCGCGCTCCGCCTCCAGGCGATCCCGGAGCAAGGGGTCGTTGTCGGTCAGCTCCACGAGGAGCTGTCCCGCCTCGACGTGATCGCCCTCGCTCACGAGAAAGCGCGTCAGCCGCGCGTCGATCGGCGCCTCGATCGTCTGCTGGCGCTCGAGCGGCGCGAAGGCCACCACGCGACCGGTCGCGCGCACCGTCTGCCGCCAGGGCGCGAGGCCCGCCGCGAGCAGCGCGGCGAAGAGCAGGCCCGCGAGGGTCGCGGCGATGCGACGCGGCCGCGAGGGCGGCGGCACCAGGCGCGTCGCCGGCAGATGCATCATCGCGGAGCGATAGGGGCTCACGAGGCACCTCCTTCCTTCGCGCTCGAGAGCACGACGCGGTCGGGACGCTCCGTCAGCACGAGGAGCGTCGCCGGCTCGCCCTGGAGCGCGGCGAGGAGCGTCGTGCGGGCCGCCGTCTCCACGTCGTCGAGCACCCGATCGACGACCACGAGGTCGGCGCCCGAAGCGAGCGCGCGCGCGACGAGGAGCTGCGCGCGCTCGGTGCGCGAGAGCGCTCGCCCGCCCGGGCCGACCCGCGTCTGCACCGACGACGGCCACGAGGCCACGTCGAGCCCCACGCGCGCGAGCACGTCGAGCACCGCCGGGATGCTCAGGACGCGCCCTCCGCGCACGACGTCGAGCACGGTGCCCGACACGTCGAGGTCCTCGCAGAGCTCGATGCGCTCACGGAGCGGCGAGAGGCGCAGATCCCGCCGATCGATGCCAGCGAGGCGCACGAAGCCCTGCGCGGGCGCCGCGAGCGTCGTCGCGAGCGCGGCGATCGCCGCGGCGTGGCCCGCGTCGTCGACCTGGAGCACGTGCTCGGACGAGGGCGCGAGCGAGAGCGTCACGGGCCGCACCCCGCGCGCGGACGCGCCCTCGAGCGAGAGCGAGAGCGGCCCCTCGGGCGCCTCGGCCGTTCCGCTCGACTCGCGCGGCAGCGCGAGCACGTGGTCCAGCTTGTCGAGCGACGCGACGACGTCGTAGTAGGTGTCGAGGTGCTTGCCGAGCTTGGCGATCGCGCCGACCACGGTGGTCACGATCAGCTCGGCCGCGACGAGCTGGCCGAGCGTCAGCTGCCGGCTCACGACGAGCCAGCCGCCCACGCCGAGCAGCGCAGCGCTCGCGATCGCCTGGAGCGCGAGCACCGCCACGGTCTGCGCGAGCACGATCGAGAAGTGCGCCTCGCGCGCCTTCAGCCATGCGCGGGCGTGGGCCTCGACGCGCACCGCCGCCATCCGCGGGCCCGCACCGAGCGCCGAGCGCGACGCCGCGCCGGCGATCTCCTCGAAGAGGTCCACCGACGCGTACTTGGCCGCGCACTCGGTGATCGCCGTGGACGGGCCGCGGCGGCCGAGCAGGAGCAGGATCGCCGCGAGCGCCGCCACGAGCACCACGTCGAGGCCGAGCAAGAGCGGGTGATAGAAGCCGAGCACGAGCATGCCGACGAGCGCCGTGAGCACCACGTCGAGCCCGTCGACGAGGAGCGACGCGAGCCCCTTCTGCAGCGCGAACACCTCCATGAAGCGGCGGGCGGTCCGTGCGCCCTCGCCGCCCGCGAGCGCGTCGCGGTCCGCGTGGCTGAGGCGCTGCGAGAGCGCCGCGCTCACGCGCGCGAAGAGCCGGCGCTGCAGCACCTCCACGACCCACGCCGAGAGCCCGCGCAGCGTCGCCGCGAACGCCAGCGCGCCGAGGACGAAGAGCGAGAGCACGACGAGCGGCTGCGTGAGCGTGCCGAACGTCACCGTGGTGACGAGCGCCTGCACCGTGACCGGCAACACGAGCGAGAGCAGGCCGACGAAGAGCGCGTAGACCACGAGCGTCGCCACGTCGGCGCGCTCGGCGACCCAGAGCGCCCACACGCGGCGCGCGGCCGAGGGCGGCGGCTCGTCGTGCGCCGCGTGCGTCTCGCCGACGTCCCCGAGCGGCAGCTCGGGCTCGAGCGCGAGCGCCTCGATCTCGCCCGTGCGCCGCGCCTCGGCATCGAAGAGCGACGCGCGGGCCTCCCAGCGCGCCACGCCGTTCGGGAGCCGCTCGGCGCGCACGCGCCCCCCGCGCGCGTCGGTGACGAGGGCGAACGACGCCCCGGCGATCGGCACCACGAGCGGCTGCCCCTCGCCCACCGTGTCGAGCAAGCGGTCCGCCGGGCCGCGCACCACGGCGGCGCGCAGGCCCAGCCGCTCGCAGGCGCCGAGCAGGACCCGGGCCCACGGCTGGGCGGCGTCGACGCGCGCGACCCGCGCGTCGAGAAGCGCGTCGGCGAGCGCGACGGGCTCGGGCCGGCGCCCGGACAGCGAGACCAGACGAGCGAGCACGCTCGCGAGCGCGTCTTCATCGGAGATCCAGAGTGCGTCGTTCACCCCGTGGATCTAGCGACGGGCCAACCCTCGTAAACTCCGGTAATTCGAGAGTCGTTCATCGAGAAACCCGATGAGAGGCCCTCCGAGGGCGCGCCGCGTGCCCGCGCCCCCGCTCAGACCGCGGCGCGCGTGCCCGGGGTCACCACGACGCTCAGCGAGCCGCTCTCCCCCGGCGCCAGCGCCACCCGTTCGGCGCGCTTGCCGATCAACGCGTCGAAGAGCGGCGCGGCCGCGGCGGCCGTGGTCTCGACACGTCGCTCGCCGAGCGGGCGGCCGGCGAAGTGCGTGCCGCGACGGGGGGTGCCCTCGTCGAGCGCGAGGTCGGAGAGCGTCGCGATCACGCGCTCGCGCGGCGCCTCTTGCTCGAGCACCACGCCGACGGCGAAGGCCTCCCAGCCCTCGAGCGCGAGGAGCGGCTCGGGCAGCACGTCGTCGGCGACCGACACCACGACCGCGCCGCCGCGCTCGTCGAGCAGCGCCATCGCCTCGAGCATCGAGGCCTCGAAGGTGCGCCGGCCCGCCGCGAGCGCGGTCGAGAACGACTGATTGCCTTGCCCGATCGAGCAGAGGCCGCTCGCCGCGTTGTGCACGCTGTTCTTGAAGCGCATCGGCGAGAGCTGGCCGTCGCCGCGGAAGATCGTGTCGAGCAGCACGACCATCGTCTCGATCTCGCCGTAGTCCGAGCCGTAGACGGTCGCGACGGTCTTCGGATCGGCGCCCGCATCGCGGCAGGCCTGCTCGGCGGCCTCGCCGAGCATGCGCGTGAAGCGGCTCGCGCCCCGCAAGAGGCGCGGCGGTACCCACGCGCACGTGCAGTCCACGAGGCTCGCGTCTTCTTCCCCGCGCACCCACGCGCCGAGCGAGCCGAAGCCCGGCGTCCAGAGCGAGAGCCCCGTCACGAGCGCCGGCCTCATGCGTCGCCTCGCGCGCGGCCGATGGCCAGGCAGACGTTGCTGCCGCCGAACGCGAACGCGTTCGCGAGCACGCGGTCCACGCGCCGCGTGACGGCGTCCTTCGCGACGTTCACGCGCACCGCCGGATCGAGCTCGGTGAGGCCCAGGTTCGCCGGCACGCGCCCGGTGCGCACCGCGTGCACCGCGAACACCGCGCTCGTCGCGCCGGCGCCCCCGAGCTGGTGCCCCGTGAACGCCTTCGTCGACACCACCGGCACGCTCGTCCCGAGCGCCATCTCGATGGCCGCGCTCTCGGCGGTGTCGTTCTGCGGCGTCGCGGTGCCGTGCGCGAGGAGCAGATCGACGTCGCCCGGCGTGATCCCCGCGAGCGCGAGCGCGCGCCCCATCGCCTCACGCGCGCCCCGCCCCGTGGGCTCCGGCGAGCTCATGTTGTACGCGTCCGACGACTCGCCGACGCCGAGCACGTGCACGTCGGAGAGCGAAGGGTCGCGCTCGAGCAGCATGAGCGCGCCGCCCTCGCCGATGTTGATGCCGGCGCGCGCGCGATCGAAGGGCCGGCAGCGCTGGGTGTCGAGGATGCCGAGGCCGCGGAAGCCGTGGAGCGTCATGCGGCAGAGGCTGTCGACACCGCCGACGAGCGCTGCGTCGATCACGCCCGCGCGCATCAGTCGCATCGCCGACGCGTGCACCTTCCCGCTCGAGCTGCAGGCGGTGCTGATCACGTAGATCGGCCCCGCGGCGCCCGTGACCTTGCCGATCGCGGTGCCGACGGCGTTGAAGTCGTGGCGCGTCTCGAGCCGGTAGGTCGGCGGCAGCGCGCCGGTCTCGGCCCACGCGCGGTAGCCCACCTCGGTCGCATCGAGGCCGCCCGTGGAGGTGCCGAGCAGGATGGCGACGCGGCGCTTGCCCCAGCGCACGAGCGCGCGGTCGAGCGCGTCGCGCACGTCGGCGAGGGCCATGAAGCCGATGCGCGCGATGCGCGTGTCGTAGCCCGCGACCGCGTCCGGCAGGGGCGGGAGCTCGCCGGGGATCGCGCCCACCACCGTGTCGATGGGCAGCGGGAAGCGCGGCGGGGCCAGGCCCGAGCGCCCCGCATCGAGCGACGCGAGCACCTCGGCCGTGCCGCGGCCCATCGCGTTCACCGCCGCATAGCCGGTGATCGCGGCGGGCTTGGCCTGTGGCGAGCTCCCCATGTGCCGACCTCTATATCACCGCCGGCCGCCGCCATCGAATCGACTCGACCGGGCCCGGCCACCTCGGCATCATGATCACCTCGGAATGTCTCGGGTCATCGGCATCGACCTCGGCACCACGAACTGCTGCGTCGCGGTCATCGAGGGCAACAAGCCCAACGTCCTCGCCAACCGCGCCGGCTACAAGACCACGCCCTCCGTCGTCGCGATCACCGAGGACGGTCGGCGTCTGGTCGGCCAGCTCGCGGTCCGGCAAGCCGTCACGAACGCCGAGCACACGGTCTACGCGACCAAGCGCCTCATCGGCCGCACCTGGGACAGCAAAGAGGTCCAGCACGCGGTGCAGCACTGCACCTACAAGATCGTGCAAGGCCCGAACAACGACGCGCGCATCGAGCTGCGCAGCAAGATGCTCGCGATCCCCGAGATCAGCGCGATCCTGCTCTCGGAGATGCGCCTGATCGCCGAGGACCACCTCGGCGAGCCCGTGGAGCGGGCCGTGGTCACGGTGCCCGCGTACTTCAACGACAACCAGCGGCAGGCCGTGCGCGACGCGGGCCGCATCGCCGGCCTCGACGTGCTGCGGATCCTCAACGAGCCGACGGCGGCGGCGATCGCCTACGGCTTCCGCACCACCGAGCGGCGCACGATCGTCGTCTACGACATGGGCGGCGGCACGTTCGACGTGTCCATCGTCACGATCGATCCCGACCGCGGCTTCGACGTCGTCGCCACGACGGGCGACTCCTACCTCGGCGGCGAGGACTTCGACGATCGCCTCGTCGACTGGATGACCAAGCGCTTCGAGGGCGAGCACGGCCTCAGCATCGCCGGCAACGCGCTCGCGCTCTCGCGCATGCGCCAGGCCGCGCAGAAGGCGAAGGCCGAGCTCTCGGACCTCACCACGACGGAGATCCAGCTCCCGTTCCTCGCCACGGGGAGCGCCGGCCCGGTCCACTTCGAGGCCCAGCTCTCGCGCGCCGATCTCGAGCAGATGACGGCGCACCTCGTGACGCGCAGCCTCGCGATCTGCGAGAAGGCCCTCTCGCTCGCCGGGCTGAAGATCGCGCACATCGACGAGGTCGTCCTCGTCGGCGGCATGACGCGCATGCCCGCCATCCAGCGCGCCGTGGCTGGGTTCTTCGAGCGCGATCCCTGCAAGGGCGTGCATCCCGACGAGGTCGTGGCGATCGGCGCGGCGATCCACGGAGAAGCCATCGCGAACGAGGGCGAGGGCAAGGCGAGCATGCCACCCTTGCACGACGTGACGGCGCACTCGCTCGGCATCATGACGGCCGGCGGCCGCTTCGATCCGGTGATCCCCGGCAACACGACCGTACCGACGCGCATCGCGAACGTGTTCAGCACGAGCCGCGACGGGCAGGACACGGTGAAGATCGTCGTGCTGCAGGGCGAGAGCGACATCGCGAAGGAGAACGAGTTCCTCGGCCAGTTCGCGCTCACGGGCCTGCGCTCGGCGCCGGCGGGGGAGGTCGAGATCGAGGTCGTCTTCGAGATCGACGCCGACGGCATCTTCCGCGTCGCGGCCATCGATCGCGAGACCGGCGAGGCCAAGCAGATCGAGGTGCTCGCGCAGGGCGGCCTGCGCGAGGACGAGGTCGCGGCGATGATGGAGGACGCGAGCGCCTACGTGGCCGAGCGTCGCCTCGCCGAGCAGACCGAGAAGGCGCGCCAGGGCGTCGAGGTCCTGCTCGCCGATCTCGAGCGCATGCTCCCCGAAGCGGAGCGCAAGGTCGCCGGCACGCCCGTCGCGGTCGCCGCGCTCACGAAGGCCCGCAAGGCCGTGGAGCACGTGCGCGCGAGCGTGCGCGACGCCGACGGCGAGAAGCTCGGCACCGACATGGCGGCGCTCCAGAAGCTGAGCGGGATGATCAAGCAGGTGCTCGCGCGCTGAGGCTCGTCGCGCTCGCGCGTGGCACCCGCGAGATCCGCTCAGGCCGCGCTCGCCGCCGTCTCGGGCGTGTCGAGGAACGTGACCTCGCCGGAGTCGAGCGCGTACTCGGCGCCGACGACGAGCAGGCGCCCGTCCGAGACGCGTTGCTCGAGGATCGTGCTGCCGTGGCGGAGCTTGTCGACCGACGCGCGCACGTTCGCGTGCGTCGCCCGGTGGAGGATCTGGGCGCGCTCCTCGCCGGGGTGGTGGATCACGCTGCGCACGGCGGGCGAGATGCGATCGACGAGATCGCGCAGGTTCGGCGAGGGCGGCGTCGCGCCCTCGACCACGTCGAGCGTCGCGGCGATCGCGCCGCAGCGGGTGTGGCCCATCACGACCACGAGGCGCGTGCCGAACGTGGAGACCGCGAACTCGATGCTGCCGACGAGCGAGGGCGCGACGACGTTGCCGGCGACGCGCACGACGAAGAGGTCCCCGAGGCCGCAATCGAACACGAGCTCGGAGGGCACGCGCGAGTCCGAGCACGAGAGGATCACCGCGAAGGGCGACTGCCCGTCGACGAGCGCTTCGCGACGATGACGCCCTCCGAGCGACTCGAGGCTCCGCAGCTCGCGCACGAAGCGCGCGTTGCCGGCGCGCAGCCGCTCGAGCGCGGCCGACGGGGAGACGGGGTGGAGGGCTTCGTGCTGGGCCATCGTCGGTCCTTTCGTGGGGAAGGAAGCCGCGGTCCGTCGCCGGGAGCCGCGTCGTTTCCCAACCTGAGGCCACGCCCATCGTGTGACAATCAGATAGTTTCGACGCATTCGTTCGACTGGAGCTAACGATGAAGTGGCTCAACTACCACCACCTCCACTACTTCTGGCTCGTCGCCCGCGAGGGCGGGCTCGGCCCGGCGGCGGCGCTCCTGCGGCTCTCGCGGCCCACGCTCAGCGCGCAGATCCGGGCGCTCGAGGGCGCGCTCGGCGAGCGCCTGTTCGCGCGCAAGGGCCGCCGCCTCGTGCTCACCGAGGTGGGGCGCGTCGCGTACCGCTACGCCGATCAGATCTTCGCGCTCGGTCGCGAGATGGTCGAGAGCGTCGAGGGCCGCGCCACCATCTCGCGCCGGCTCGACGTCGGGATCACCGACGTGCTCGCGAAGCTGGTGGTCGCGCGCATCCTCGCGCCCGTGCTCGCTCTCGAGCCGCCGACCCACCTCGTCTGCCACGAGGGCACCCACGAGCGACTCGTCAGTCGCCTCGCGGCGCACGAGCTCGACGTGGTGATCGCCGATGCGCCGCTGCCGCCGGGAAGCGCCGTGCGCGCGTTCAACCATCTGCTCGGGGAGTGCGGCATCACGTTCTTCGCCTCGCCCGGGCACGCCGCACGGAAGAAGGGCTTCCCCCACTCCCTCCACGGCGCGCCGATCCTGGTGCCGATCGCGGGCGCGCCGCTCCGCCGCTCGATCGATCAATGGCTCGCCGCGAGAGAGATCGTCCCGCGCATCGTCATGGAGTCGGAGGACAGCGCGCTCCTCAAGGCCTTCGGCAGCGAGGGCGCCGGCATCTTCGCGGCGCCGAGCCTCGTCGAGCGCGAGATCGCTGCGCAGTACCGCGTGACGGTGCTGGCGCGCGTGCCGGAGATCCGCGAGCGCTTCTACGCGATCTCCATGGAGCGGCGCCTGAACCATCCGGCCGTCACCGCGATCGAGCGTGCGGTACGCCACGATCTCGCGGCGCTGGGCGCGCGGCGGGCCCCTCGGGCTCGGTCCGAGCGCTGACACGCGTGTCATTTGGCTGACGAACGTCGATTGACTTCCGTCAACGAGCGCGCCGTTTCGCCCCAAAAAGGCCCGTGCGCCCTTGGCTTCGTGAGGTCGCCGTGCGATGGAGAATCGGTGGCGCCGCTTCCTCCCCCGCTGCCTGTCTGTTCGCGCATCGCCGGTACGGGCAGCTACGCGCCGGCGCGCGAGCTGACCAACGCCGAGCTCGAGAAGATGGTCGAGACCACCGACGCGTGGATCACCGACCGCACGGGCATCAAGAGCCGTCGCATCGCGGCCGAGGGCGAGAACACGAGCGACATGGCGGCCGAGGCCGCACGACGCGCGCTCGCCTCCGCCGAGGTGGATCCGAGCGCGGTGGACCTGATCATCGTGGCGACCGTGACGGGTGACATGCCGCTTCCGTCCACGGCCGTGCGCGTCCAACAGAAGATCGGCGCGCGCAACGAGTGCGCCGCGTTCGATCTCGCCGCCGCGTGCGCCGGCTTCTGCTACGCGCTGCGCCTCGCCGACCTCCACGTGCGGAGCGGCCTCGCCGAGAACGTGCTCGTCGTCGGCGTGGAGCTGCTCTCGCGCGTGATCGACTGGACCGATCGCGGCACCTGCGTGCTCTTCGGAGACGGTGCCGGCGCGGTGGTCGTCCGCAAGTCGATCGCGCCGGGCCGCGGCATCCTCGGCACGCACATCTTCGCCGACGGCAGCGGCGCCGACGCGCTCAAGATCCCCGCTGGTGGCAGCGCGGAGCCCACGACGACGCGCACGATCGAGCAGAAGGGCCACTTCGTGCAGATGAAGGGCAGCGAGATCTTCAAGGTCGCCGTGCGCAACCTCGTCTCCTCCTCGCAGATCGCCGTCGAGAGCGCGGGCCTGACGCCCGACGAGATCGACTGGGTCGTGCCCCACCAGGCCAACGCGCGGATCCTCGCGGCGGTCTCGGATCGCCTGGGCGTGCCGCTCTCGCGCTTCTACCTGAACCTCGAGAAGTACGGGAACACGTCGAGCGCCTCGATCCCGATCGCGCTCGACGAGGCCGTCCGCGACGGCTCGATCCGCGCCGGGCAGACCGTCCTGTTCTGCGCCCTCGGCGGCGGCATCGCCTGGGGCAGCACGCTCCTTCGCTGGTAGCGCTCGCGGAGAAGCGAGAAGCGCGTCCGAAGAAAGGCTGCGTGCGCTTGCGCGCGGCCCGGGAACGCGCATGGATCGGGCGCATGACCGACACGCGTGAGGGCCATGGCGCCATGGACGACTTCTTCGGAGTCGTCGATCGGCTCCCGTATCTCGGCTCGCTGAAGCGGGATCTCGAGCAGCTCCGGCGCCTGCTCTACGATCGCCGGGCCGCGCGCGTGCTCGTCGTGGGCGCCGAGGGCAGCGGCCGCACCGCGCTCGTGAACGGGCTCTTCGGCGCCGCGAGCGCCGAGATCGAGGCGCCCGCCGACCGATGGGTGCGGATCGAGAACGCCGGCCGGCACCTCGACTGGCTCGAGGTCGTGAGCGGCGCGCCGAGCGCGGCGCGGCTCGATGCCCTCTCGGCGGCGATCGACGAGTCGACGCCCGACGTCGTCGTCTACGTGGCGCAGGCGGACGCGGCGAGTGGCGGGCCGAAGGCGGGCGAGCCGGAAGCCCTCGTGCAGGCGCAGGCGGCCCTCTCCACGCTGCTCGACGCGCGGAACCTCAAGCCGCGGGCGCTCGTGGTGCTGACGAAGGCCGATCGGCTGATCGCGGAGGGCGCGCGCCCGCCCTACGACGCCGCGCGCGCGGGCCGGATCGATGCGGCGACGGCCGCGCTGAAGAAGAAGCTCGACGAGGGCGGCCTCTCGCTCCCGCGCGCGATCCCCTGCGCCGCGCTCGCGCCCCAAGAGGCGCGCTGGAACCTGCGCGAGGTGGCCGACGAGCTCTGGGCGCGCTTGCCCGAGCAGACGCACGTCGAGGCGGTGCGTGCGCTGCCGGTCGGACAAGAGCGCCGACGGGAGCTGGCGCGCATCATCGCCAACCGCGCGGCCACCATCGGCGTCACCATCGGCCTCGCGCCGATCCCCTTCTCCGACGCGATCCTGCTGATGCCGCTCCAGGGCATGATGGTGACGGGCATCGCGTACGTCGCCGGGCAGCCCTGGGACCGGCGCGCGGCGCTCGAGTGGCTCGGCTCGGTGGGGCTGATGGGCGGCGCGGCGATGGGCCTGCGCTGGAGCGCGCAGCAGCTGCTCAAGCTCGTCCCGGGCGCGGGCACGCTCGTCTCGGCATCGATCGCCGGCGCGGGAACGCTCGCAATCGGCCGGAGCGCGATCGCGTACTTCATCGACGGCCCGGGCGCGCGCGGCGTGAAGGCGCTCCTGCCCGCGACCGGCACGGCGATCGAGCCGGCCTGATCGCCACGAGCTCGGAACTTCAGCCCATCGAGTCGCGCCGCGGGGCCGAGTGCTCGTGCATCACGACGCCCTTCGTCGCGCGCAGGATGCGGCGCACTTCCTCGGCGGGCTGCGGCGCGCGCAGGTCCTTGATCGCGTGCAGGCCCTTGCCCGGATGACAGACGAGGACCGGGCCCTCCCCCGCGACCCACACGCTCACGAGGCCCATGCCGATGCGCGGCGGGTCGCCCGGCTCGACGGCGAGCGCGGGGATGTCGTCGGCGCCCGGCTCCCAGCGCGCGCCGTCACCGACGAGCTTGGCCCACAGCGTTCCGAACCCCACGTCCTGCGTCGAGACCATGATCGCGCAGCGTACACCGAGGCCGCGTCCCTCGGGTATCCTCCCGCGCCATGAGCAAGCCCGTCATCCACCTCGAGAACAAGGTCGCCCTCGTCACCGGCGCCAGCCGCGGCATCGGCGAGGCGATCGCCACCACGTTCGCGGAGGCGGGCGCCAAGGTCGTCCTGGCCTCGCGCAAGCTCGAGAGCCTGAAGGAGGTCGAGGCGAAGATCCGCGCCGCCGGAGGCGATGCGACCTCCATCGCCTGCCACACCGGCAGCCGGGAACAGGTCGAGGCGCTCGTGAAGGGCGCGATCGACGCCTACGGGCGCGTGGACGTGCTCGTGAACAACGCGGCGACGAACCCCTACTTCGGCCCGATGCTGAGCGTGGAAGAGGCCGCCTGGGACAAGACCTTCGAGGTCAACGTGAAGGGCTACTTCTACGCAGCCCGCGCCGTGGCCCAGGCCGCGATCGCGCGCGGCGCACCGGCCTCGATCGTCAACGTCGCGAGCGTCGCCGGCGTGATGGCGATGCCGCTCCAGGGCGTCTACGCGATGACGAAGGCCGCCGTGATCTCGATGACGAAGACGCTCGCCGCCGAGCTCGGGCCGGCGAACGTGCGCATCAACGCGATCGCGCCGGGCCTCGTGGAGACGAAGTTCGCGAGCGCGCTGACGACGAGCCCCGAGATCAGCAAGATGGTGCTCGACAAGATGGCGCTGAAGCACTTCGCCAAGCCCCAGGACATCGCGGGCCTCGCGCTGCTGCTCGCCAGCGACCAGTCGAGCTACATGACGGGCGAGTGCGTCGTGATCGACGGCGGCTGGACGCTCTGAAGCGCCCATCGCTCCTCGGGGGCGGTCAGACCGTCTCGACGACGATCGTCGGATCGATCGCGAGCAGGTCGTCCGGATCGCTCGTGAGGACGGGCCAGCCCCGCTCGCGCGCGAGGAGAACGACGTGCGCATCGATGGGGTCGGAGGTTCGGCTCCGCGCGAGCATTCGACCGATCACGCGGGCCACGCTGGCGTCCAGCGGCACGATGTCGGTACGCTGCAAGACCAGGCCGACCGCGACCTGCGCGCCGGCCCCCCCCTCGCCAGATCTGCGCGACCACCGCCGCGGAGGTCCGGAGCGTCGTCCCGGCGGCCGCGTAGCGCGCAAACGCTCGGCGCAGGTGACGATCGCCGCGCTCGAGCGCGATCCACGCCCCTGCGTCGAGGACGACTCCACCGGTGCTCACGCCGCCCGCTTCCGCTTTCGGGGCTTCGTCGTTCGCTCGAAGAGGGCGTCGCCCGCACGCCGCTCCGCCGCGCTCATCGGGACGTCCACGAAGTGCTCTTTCCAGAGCCGCTCGTAGGCGCCCTCGGTGAGGCGCTGCGACGCCAGTTCGGTGAACCACGCCGACACCGGCTTGTCGCCCGCGGCCTTCTTCACCCTCTTGGCCAGCTCGCTCGGCATGCTGATCGTCACGCGCGTGATGGGCATGACATCAGCATGACACGCGCACCGAGCGCGCGCGGGGGCTACGCCAGCTTGTTCAGGCGCTCGGTCAGGCGACCGATCTCCTTGAGCTGGTTCTCGTACTGGCGCGTGAGCTCGCCGATGCGCTTGGCGGCCGTGACCGTCTGCTCGCTGTTGCGGGCCTGCAGGCGATGGCTCTGGTGGAGCTGGTTCACCATGCTCGAGATGTTCTCGATCGCCTGGCTGATCTGACGGCCGCCGCGCGCCTGCTCCTGCGAGGAGCGCTCCACGTGCTGCGTGATGAGGCGCATCTTCTCGGCGCTCTTCATGATGAGCTCCGAGCCGCGCGCCTGCTCGGCGGTGGCCGCGGCGATCTGTTGCACGGTCTCGGCGATGCGGCCGATGGCGTCGGTGACCTGCTTGCTGCCCTTGGCCTGCTCGACCGTCGCGCGCGCGATGGCGCGCACCATGGCCGTCGACTTCTGCGAGCTGTCGAGAATCTTCTTGAGCGCCGTCTCCGCCTCGGCCGAGACCTCGACGCCGCGATCGACCGTCTGCGCGCCCTTCTCGACGGCCGCGATGCCGCGCTTGGACTCGCTCTGGATGGCCTTGATGAGCTCGGCGATCTCGCGCGTGCTGGCGCCGGCGCGCTCGGCGAGATCCTTGATCTCGTCGGCGACGACCGCGAAGCCCTTGCCGTGCTCACCCGCCTGCGCGGCGATGATGGCGGCGTTCAGCGCGAGCAGGTTCGTCTGCTCGGCCACGTCGTCGATGACGTCGAGGATGTCGCCGATCGCTTCGATGCGCGTGCCGAGGTTCGAGATGACGCTCACGGCCTCGCCGGAGCTGTCCTTGATCCGGTTGATCTCCTGGATCGTCTTCAGGATGGCGTCGGCACCGATCTCGGCGTCGCGCGCGACCTGCTCGGAGAGGCGCGCCGTCTCGTTGGCGTTCGACTGCACCTGGTCGATGGAGACGTCCATCTCGTTCATCGACGACGAGGTCTCCTCGGCCGTGAGCGAGAGGGCGTCGACGTTCCGCGCGACCTCCTTGATGGAGTACGTCATCTCTTCGATGGAGCTGACGGTCTCGCGCACGCTGCTCGCGAGGTTGGCGGTGTTCTCGGCGACCTCGTCGTTGGTCGCCGTCATCTCGAGGATCGAGCTCGAGCTCTCCTCGGCGTTGCTCGCGAGCGCCTCGACGTTCGTCGAGAGCTGCTGGAGCTGGCCGTTCACTTCCTGCATCGAGCGCGTCGTCTGCTCGACGGCGCTCATCTGCTCCTCGAAGCCGGCGCCGAGCGTGTCGAGCTGCGAGGCGATCGAGGCGGCGACCTCGGCGAGCGCGCGCTCCACGCGCTTGTGGTCGTCGTCGGCGCGGGCGACGCGCATGTCGAGCTCGCCGCGCAGCGCCGCGAGCTGATCGCGCTCGGCGACGGCCTTGGCGAGCTTCTCTTCCGTCTGCTTGATCTCGGCGAGCGCACGCTGCGCGCGCTCTTCGGCCTCGCGCACGCGCGACTCGGCGCTCTGCGCCTTGCTCTCGGCCTCGCGGACCTTCGTCTCGAGCTCTTCCTCTTCTTCGTCGGACTCGTCGATCGCGTCGGCGATCTCGTCGAGCGCATCGAAGAGCTCGCTCTCGGCCTGGAGCAGCTCGCCCGGGCGCCGCGGGCGCTTGCCGTCGCCGGCGTCGCGGATCGCCAGCACCGAGAGCGCGGGGAGGCGCTCCTTGTCGGCGGGGACGAGCGCGATCGCGACGAGCGCGCCGAGCACCGCGACGAGCGTGCCGACGAGCCCGCCGAGCCACGGGTTGACGAATGCGCCCATCGCACCGCCGAGGGCGGCACCGACGAAGAAGGACGCCACGATCACGAGGAAGAACGCGGGCGACCGGAAGAGGCGGGCGAGCATGCGCGAACGCGAGACTATCTGCCCGGGCCGAGCGACCGCAAGATCGGCGCAGGGACCACCCGCTCCAAAGCGCCCGCTCAAGAGCGCCCGCTCAAAAGCGGTAGCTCACTTCGAGCGCGAAATCGAACGCCACGGCGACCCGGCCGACGGCCGGCAGGAAGTAGAACATCGGCGCCACGATGTCGGCGCCGATCTCCCAGTTCGCGTCGAACGCGTAGGCGAGGCCGGCCGAGAGGCGTCCCGTCGGGCCGTTGTAGGGGAGGTACCCCACGCCGAGCCGGATCGGGATCGTGAGATCCAGCCCGGCCGAGGGTCGGATGCGGTACTCGGCGCCGATCTGGAAGTAGAAGTTGTTCTCGCGCTGCGCGCGGCCCTCGAGGTTCACGTAGGCGAAATAGGCGCCGATCATGAAGTCGCGGACGAGGCGGATGTCGATGCGCGCGCCGGCGAAGTGGTTGTAGAAGCTGCCCTGCGTGGTGCCGATCGAGGACTCGGTCTGGAGCGTCACCGAGAAGCGGCGGATCTCGGGCTCCGGGCGGCGCCAGCGCCGACCGTCACGACCTTCCGGCTGCGCGAGCTCGGTTCGGGCGCGGTGCGGCGCGCTCGCCTGGGGGCCCACGGCGGGCGCGACGGCGCTCGGCGTGCCGGTGGGTGCCGGAACGCCCTCGGGATTCCACTCCGTCGTCTCCGGCAGCACGCTCTGGGTCAGGCGCGCGACGACCTCGCGCAGATCCTCGGCGCCGGCGGTGTCGCGGCCGAAGAAGGGCCCCGCGCCGTCGATGCTGGCGACGACCATCTCGATCACGTAGCGGCCGCCCTCGGCCCAGATCCGCGCGAACACACCACGCTGCACCTGCGCGGCGTACGTGGTGCGCCACAGATCCGCAGGGGTGGGCGGATAGGGCATCCGCGCGCGCTGCGCGATGGAGACGGTCGCTGCGCCGTCGACCACGCCGTAGCCCATCGATGCGGCGGTGCGGCGCATCACGTCGGTCGCGACCCGGCCGACGATGGGGTCGATGCCGTAGGTGGCCGCATCGATCACGAGCACGTTGAGGGCGGGGGCCGTCGTCGGCGCCGTCGAGGCCTGCTCCGACGGCGGGGCCTCGGTCGTCGTCTCCGCGGACGGCGTCTCGGCGGGCGGCGTGCCCTCGGTCGGCGGCACCGCGTCGGCGCTCGCCTCGTCGGGAGGCGGCGTCTCGCTCGCCTGCGCCCACGCGTGCCCGGCCGGCCACGAGAGCACGGCCGCGAGCAGAGCCAGGGCGAGAACCGAGCGCATCCGCGCAGGGTTGTACCAGCCAAGATGGCTTGCGGAAAGGGAACGACGCAGATGGCGCCCCGGGGCGCGCGTGGCAAAGCTCGGCGCGTGGGCGCGGGCCACGTGATCGGGGGGATCGAGGCCGTCGGCCCGCGGGCGCTCCGGGTCGCGCTCTCGTGCCTCGTGCTCGGCGCCGGCTGTGACGAGCCCCCGGCACGTCACGCCAGCGCGGCGGGGGACCCCGCGCGGGCCACGGAGCCCACCGCGACCGATCGGGCCGAGGAGCGTGCGACCGGCCCGCGCACCCCGGACGACGCCTGCGCGGCGCTGCTCGCGGACGAGACCCCCGAGCGCGTGCGGGCGACGCTGCACGTCATCGGCTACGACGACGTGTTCCACGACACGTGCCTCGGCGAGCGCGCCGAGCGCGAGCGTGACGCGTCGCTCTGCGAGCAGCTGCACTTACCGAGCCTCGCGCGCCAGTGCGTGCTGCGCGTGGCCGTCGCGGCCGCGACGCCGCTCGCCTGCCCGAGCGCCGCGGACGAGCGAGACCCGCTCTGCGTCGCGCTGGCGGCGCGCGATCGGCGCTTGTGCGCCGCGGCCGGGCTCGTCGATCGCGCCGTGTGCGAAGAAGCGCTGGGTCGGGAGCACCGCTGCAACCACCTGCCCGAGGAGGTGCGCGGCGACTGCGATGCTCGCGCGGTCGCGCTGGCGGCGCTGGTGACGGGCGAGGTCACGACGAGCCCCGCGCTCGAGACCTCGCTCGAAGTGCACGTCGGCGACCAGGCGACGCCGATGAGCGCGGCGGCGATCGAGCACGGCGCGAGCGTCGGCTGGAGCGCATGCTCGCCGCTCGTGCGGATCGGAGACCCCGAAGCGCTCGCGCTCCCGTTCGGCGGCGGCGCGATCGCGATCACGGCACGGGTCGACGCGCCGACGCCGGCGACGCTGCCGCTCGGGGCGATCATCGCGGGCGACGTGGGCGCCACGCTCGAGCTCGCACCCCCGCGCGGGCGGCGCGCACGGGCCTCGAGCGGCCAGCTCCGGATGCGCACGCTGGAGCTCGCCCTCGGAGGGCGCATCGAAGGAACGTTCGAGGCATCGCTCTCGGGCAGCGACGCGCCCGTGGAGGGCGAGTTCCATACGTTCGTGCGGGACGTCGCGCCGCGCCCCGCGTCGTGCGATCGGATCGTGCCGGGATCCGGCGCGAGCGAAGGAAGCGAGGCTCCATGAGGACGATCGAGACCCTGGATCTGACCGAGGCGCAGCGCGCGATCGCAGTCATGCGCGAGGAGCTCCAACGACGCGGCGCCGCCGCGGTGATCCTCGTCGCCGACGCCCACGGCGACCCGATCGCGCTCGAGCGGCTGGACGGGGCGCCCGCGACGTCCGTGCGCATCGCATCCAACAAGGCGTGGACGGCCGCGTGCCAGGCGACCGCCTCACGCGCCATCGGCGATCGCGTGCGGAGCGCGGAGCGCCTCGACGTCGCGTACTACGGCGACCCGCGCATCTGCGGCTGGGGCGGAGGCCTTCCGATCGTGCGCAGCGGCCACGTCGTCGGCGCCGTGGCGGTGAGCGGCCTTCCGGAGGACGAGGACGAGGCCGTCGCCGAGATCGGCCGGCGCGCGCTCGCGGGCGAGTGATCTCGGCCGGAGTGGTCCGCGACAGCGGACCCGACGCAATCGAAGGCAGGAGTGCTCGTCCCGGAGGGCCCGGACCCGAGCGGGCGTCGGCCCGCGGACGGAAGGGGCCGGAGCGGACGAGCCGAATCGAATTGCGTCGGCCGGCTCCGCCGGCACTCCTGCCGTGATCGCCGCACGCGCGGTCGCGGCCGTCAGTGTCCGGTGATCGCGCGCGAGGCGCCGCTCATCGCGCTGCGGGTCGCGCTCGTGAGGGCCTGTTCGGCGAGGTAGCGCTCGCGGGCCGGGCGCGCCGCCGTCGTCGGGGCCGGCTCGCTTCCGGTGGCGGCGCCGTTCAGCGCCGCGCGGATGTTGTGCGTCGTGTCGTCCATCAGCACGAGCGAGACCTCGCAGCGCACGCGCAGATCGTGGCCGGCCGTCTCGCGGTGCACGCGGCTGATCGAGCCCTCGATGCGATACTCCGGCAAGTGCCGCGCGGCCGCCTCGCGATCGGCCTCGCTGCGCGAGCCCGTGGCGTCGATGACGGCGACGTCGTGGATGCCGCCGAGCGCGCGTCGCACCTCGGTGCCGAGCACGGTGACGAGCCGCGCGTGCGCGAAGTCGCTCCGATCGCTGAGCGATCCGACGAAGACGATGTAGCTCGTGCGCGACCAGTCCACGTGGCCCGACGAGGGAAGCGGCGCGGAGGCCGGGGCCGTCGGCGCAGGGGTGGTGGGGGCGGGCGCGGCGGCCGTCAGCGTGCGGAGCGCGCGCGTCGCGGCATCGCGCACGCTCGCCGAGGCGTCGTGCGTCGCGCCCTCGAGCGCGCTGCGCGTGCTCGGCACGGCGAGCCGACCGAGACCCTCGGCACACGCCGCACGAACGGCCGCGTTCTCGTCGTGCGAGAGCGCGCGCACGAGCGCGTCGGCCATGTGCGGATCGCCGCTCGATCCGAGCGCCATCGCGGCGCGTACTCTCAGGCGGAAGTCGCTGCCTTCCTGAAGCACGCGTACGACCGTGCTCCGATCCTGCGCGCCGATCGACGAGACGCTCGCGCCGAGCACGAGCAGCACGGCGAGCAGCACACAACATGCTGCCCACGCTCGTGCCCCACGCGCTCTCGACGACGTGCTCGCCCGACCCTTCGCCATCGCACCGCCCACCGATGCGTCGGACGCCCTGACCGACGCGCTCTTCACGCGAGACCAGATTCTCAGTGCGAAGAACCCCGAGTCAATGGAGGGCGCACGGCGCGCGTGTAGGCAAAGGAGCGACTATCGGCCGAAGCGCTGCACCAACGCGGCGATCGTCCGCTCCACGTGCGTGCGATGGCCGAGCACGTAGGTCGAGAACACGCGCGCAATCGGGGAGCGCACGGTGCCGTGCTCCGTGAGCGTGACGCGTGTGCCGTCGTCTTCCGGGGCGAGCGCATACGTCCAGGTGCCTTCGAAAGCCATCCGCCGCGCCGGCGCGGTGCGAATCACGAGACGATGCGGCGCGTCGCGCTCGGCGACCTCGAGCTCGAGCGTTCCTTGCGCCCCGTGCTCGCGGAAGCGGAGCACGGGCTCCTTCGCGACGACGTCCACGCGGCGCACCGTCTTTCGCCACTTCGGGATCGCGCGCACGTCGGTGAGCAGCGCCATCACGTCGTCGGGCTTGGCGCGCACGTGCGCGCTCGCCGTCGCCTCGTGGCGCTCGGAGAGGCCGCGCCCCCAGAGGTAGACGACGATCGGGAGCACGACGAAGGCGACGATCGCCGGCACCGCCACGACGAGGGCGAGCAGGCTCACGCGCTCTCCGCGCCCGCCTCGCGCGAGCTCTCGCGAGGCAAGAGCTGACGCAGGTGCCAGGCGCTCGAGATCACGCGCCGCTCGGCCAGGACGAGCTCGTCCTTGAATCGGCCGAGGAGCAACGTCGGCGTGACGACGAGCGAGAGGCTCGTGAGGAACAGGAAGATCGGCGTGAGCCACGGATCGAAGCGGACCATCGGCGAGCGCAGGATCATCGCGCCGTCGCGCGTGAACTCGTAGGGCGCGGGCAGGAGGCCGACGAGCTCGGCGCCGTAGGGCACGACGATCGCCGCGAGGCCGAGCGCCACCACCCACTTGCGGGCCTCGCGCGGCGCGTCGAGCGCGAAGAACATCGCGTTCGTGACCACGAACCCCGGCACGAGGAGGAGCGGCCCGAAGATGAGGCTCAGCGTGCCGATCGTGACGACGCTCGCGACGTAGAACGAGAAGAAGGCCGCATCGCTCGTCCGGTTCGTGCGCCAGATGCCCACCGCGAGCAGGGCCGTGCCGAGCACCGCGGCGATCGAGGTGGCGCCGTAGCCCCAGTTCGTGACGCCGAACGCGACCACGAGTGGCATCGCGAGCAGCCACGTGAGCGTGCGCATCGCCGTCGAGCGCAGCACGTTCGTGCGCCGTGCGCGCGCCCGATCGGCGAGCTCGCGGGCCGCGCCCGCAGGGAGCTCCTCCGGCACCTGGGTGAGCAAGCGCTCGAGCGTGCGGAGCGCGCCGGCGTGCGTCGGGTCGAGGGCGAGCGCACGGCCGAGCTCGCGCATCGCTTCGGCCGGCGGCGCGGCCCCCGGCTCGCCGGCATCGCGCAGGATCGCCTCGGCGTGCTCGACGTGCTCCTTGGCGAGCTCGCGCCGGCGCGCCTCGTCGCGCTCGCCGTCGAGGTAGCGCTCGAGCGCCTCGGCGAGCTCGCGCGCGCTCGCGTGGCGCTGCTCGGGCGCGAGCGAGACGGCACGGCGGCAGATGGCCTCGAGCTCGGGCGGCACGTCCGCGCGACGCGCCCTTCCCTCGAACACCGGCGGCTGCATCGTGCTGGTGAGGCGCGCGATCGCGTTGCCGCGGTGGAGCGGCTCGAGATAGAGGAGATCGAAGAGGATCACGCCGAGCGCGTACACGTCGGTGCGGGCGTCGAGCGCGTCGACGCGTCCCTGCGCCTGCTCGGGCGCCATGTAGCCCGGCGTGCCCATGAGCGAGCCGTGCATCGTGGCCTCGCCGTGGGTGTCGATCTCCACGCGCCCCGCCTCGCTCGCCGCCGGATCGCTCGCGCCCGAGAGCACCTTCGCGACGCCCCAGTCGAGGACGTGCACCTCACCGAACTCGCCGAGCATGATGTTCGCGGGCTTGAGATCCCGGTGCAGCACCCCGCGCGCGTGCGCGAAGTCGATCGCGAGGCAGACCGTGCGGAAAGCGTCGAGCAGGCGGCGGCGACCGAAGCGCGCGCGCATCTCGGAGTCGCCCTCGGCGAGGCCCTTCACGATCGCGTCGAGCGCATCTCCACGGACGCGCTTCATCGTGAAGTACGTGCGGCCGTCGGGAGCGACGCCGAGGTCGTGCACGGGAACCACGGCCGGGTGCTCGAGCTGCCCCTGGACGCGCGCCTCGCGCACGAAGCGCTCGATGACGGCGGCGCTCGCGCCACCTTCGCCTTCACCCTTGATGCGCTTGAGCGCGACGTCGCGGCCGATCGTGCGATCGCGACAGAGCACGACTTCGCCCATGCCGCCCTGCCCGAGCAGGGAGCGCGCCTCGTAACGGCGATCGAAGCCGACCTCGGAGAGATCGATGCCGCCCACGTCCACCTGGCTCGGCATGGACGGGCTCGAGGCCTGCACGATCAACGTCGCCGCGAACGCCGCACCGGAAGGCGAGTGGAGCGTGGGTGCGAGAACGTCGGGCGGAGGAGCCGGGCGCGGGTCGCTCATGGCGGCGGAGCGTATCGCGAAGCGCCGCCACGTTCTCTTTCGCGACGGGCCTCGACCGCGGCCTCGGCCCGCGCTGCGCGGGGCCGTCTCGTGTTAAGCCAGCGGCGTGATGCGAGACGGAGAGACCGCGCGCCTGGCCTCGCGGCTGGCCGTGCTGGGGCTGGCGCTCTGGCTCGGCTCGTGCGGCGCGGCGCGACCGACGCATCTGCGCATCGCGACCGGGCTGCGCGGCGGGACCTTTCTGCCGCTCGGCGAGACGCTCGCCCGCGGCTTCTCGCACGACGTGCGCGGCGCCACGTTCGAGGCGATCGAGAGTCCGGGCAGCGTCGCTTCGCTCGAGATGCTCGACCGCGGCGAGGCCGAGCTCGCGCTCGTCTCGAACCACGTGCCGGCCTCGAGCCACGTGCGGCTCGTCGCAGTGCTCTACGAGGAGACGCTGCAGGTGATCGTGCGGCGCGAGACCGGCATCGCGACGCCCTTCGATCTGCGCGGGCGCCGCGTGAGCGTCGGCGCGGCGGGGAGCGGCACCGAGAGCATCGCCGCCACCGTGCTGCATCACTTCGGCATCGCCGACGGCGATCTCGACCGGCGCAACACGACCACGACCGACGCCGCCGACCAGCTCGAGCGCGGCGAGCTCGATGCGGCGTTCTTCGTGGCCGGCATGCGCACGCCGATCGTCGACCGGCTCCTCGCGCGCGGAGACATGGCGCTGCTCTCGCTCGGCTCGCCGGGCCTCGTGGGCGGGCCGCTCGAGGGCATCCGGCTCGACGCACCTTATTTCTCCGTCGCGACGATCCCGGTGAACGCCTACGGGCGCCTGCCCACCGAGCCCGTCGGCACGATCACCGTCCGCGCGCTGCTCGTGGCGCGCGCGAGCCTCGACGAGGAGCTCGTCTATCGCGTCACGGAGTCGCTCTTCGATCACAAGGTGGAGCTCGCGGCCCAGCAGCAGCTCCTCGCGCATCTGACCGAGCAGTTCGATCGCGGTCTGTCGCCCTACGCGCTGCACGCGGGCGCCGACCGCTACTACCGACGCGACGATCCCTCGTTCGTGCAGCGCTACACCGACGAGATCAGCCTCTTCCTGACGCTCGCGGCCATCCTCTGGTCGGGGCTGACGGCGCTCCAGAGCTGGCGCCGCGTCAGCCGCCGCGACCGCGTCGAGGAGCGCATCGCCGAGGTGCACGCGATCGCCGCGAAGGGAGCTGCGAGCCGCGACCCCGCCGAGCGGCGCGAGGCCGTGCGGCTGCTGCGCGCCGCGCGCGATCGAGCGATCGCCGAGCTGGCGGCCGAGAAGCTCGAGCCCAACGAGTCGTTCGTCATCCTCCAGGACTACCTCGCCCGCCGGATCACCGAGCTCTCCGAAGAGCCTCGCGCGAGCGAGCCGCCCGCGGCCCCGGCCGACCGCGCCCCGTGACGCGCCGCGCTCAGGGCTCGCTCCGCGCACGCTTGCTCGCCTGGTACGACCGGAGCGCGCGCGACCTGCCGTGGCGCCGCACGCGCGACCCGTACGCGATCTGGGTCTCGGAGATCATGCTCCAGCAGACGCGGGTCGAGACGGTCATCCCGTATTTCGAGCGCTTCCTCGCGCGGCTGCCCACGATCGAGCGCCTCGCGCGCGCCACCGAGGACGAAGTGCTCTCGCTCTGGAGCGGTCTCGGCTACTACCGGCGCGCGCGCCTGCTCCATCGCGGCGCCCGCATCGCGCTCGAGGAGCACGGCGGTGCGGTCCCCGAAGATCCGGTGCTGCGCGCGGCCCTGCCCGGGATCGGGCGCTACACGGCGGGCGCGATCGGCTCGATCGCCTTCGATCGCGAGGAGCCGATCGTCGACGGCAACGTCGCGCGCGTGCTCTCGCGCGTGCACGGCATCGACACGCCGCTCGGCGCGCGACAGACCGAGGCGCGTCTGTGGCAGGAAGCCGAAGCGCTCGTCCGAGGGCCGCGGCCGGGCGCGCTGAACCAGGCGCTGATGGAGCTCGGCGCGCTCGTCTGCACGCCGCTCGTTCCACGCTGCGAAGCGTGCCCGCTCGCGAAGAGCTGCGTCGCGCGACGCGAGGGGAGCCAGAGCGCGCTGCCGGTTCCGCGAGCGAAGCGCGCGCCTCGCGCCGTGACCTGGACCGCCGTCGTCGCTTCGCCTGCCGAGGACGCGCGCGTCTGGCTCGTGCGGGGCGAGGGGACCCTCTTCGGCGGCCTCTTCGGCGTTCCCTCCATCGAGGGCGACGCGCGCGACGCCGCCTCGGAAGCGCTCGCTGCGCACGGGCTGCGCGCGAAGACGCTCGCACGGGCGGGGACGATCACCCACGTGCTGACGCATCGCGCGTTGACGGTGCAGGTGTGGGCCGCGACGGTGGACGCCGCCCGCGCGAGCGAGCGCCGGCGCCTGGTGGACGCGGAGGCGCCCGGCGAGGTCGGCGTCTCGACGCTGACGCGGAAGATCCTGCGCGCGGCGCGCGATCAAGCGGCGCGCAGCCCGCGAGCGCCGCGACCCGCGAGGTAGGCGAGCAGCGATGGCACGCATGGCCCGGGCCGGCTCGCCTCGGGCCGCGCGAGCGCGTAGCCTCGGAGATATGACGAGCGCCATCGCCGGCGTCGTGGTGCGGGATGCCACCCTGGAGGACGCGGAGGCGATCGCGCACGTCGAGGTGACGACCTGGCAGGCGACCTACGCGGGGCTCTTGCCGACCGAGCTGCTCGCCGGCATGTCGGTCGCGCGCGCGCACGCCCGCTGGCTGCGCGGCATCGGGATGTCCTCGCGGCCCTCGTCGACGTACGTCGTGCTCGTCGCCGAGGTCGCCGGCAGCGTGGTCGCCATCGCGAGCGGCTCGGCGCACCGCGGCTCCTCGCGCATGGCCCGGCTCGACATGCTCTACGTGCTCCCGCACTTCCAGGGCCTCGGCGCCGGCGGTGCGCTGCTCGCCGCGTTCGCGACGCGCATGAGCGACGCGGCCGTCACCGCGCTCTGGGTCGAGGTGCTCGCGAAGAACATGCCTGCCCGCGGCTTCTACAAGCGACGCGGCGCGCTCGAGCTCTCGCGCACGTGGACCTTCTTCGGCACCAAGCCCGTCGTCGTCGTCGCATACGGATGGTCTCTGCCCGACGGGATCGCGCGCATCACGCGCTGAAGGAGCGCGCGTCGTGGAGAAGCACGTCTACGTCTGGCGGCCGCCCGAGCCCCAGATCCGCATCTTCGCCCGGGCGGGGCGCGACGCGATCGAGCGGCGCCTCGACGGCGCGGGCCTGCGCACGGTCGTCGTCCACACGACGCACGTCCCACCGCCGGCGCTCTCCCTCGTGCCCTTCCGGCGCTCGCCGATGGCGCTCGTCTCGATGCGCGGCGACGAGACCGCGCTCGCCGAAGCGGGGCGCCGGCTGGGCACGCTGCCCGGCCGAGTCGAGGGCTACGCCGTCGAAGAGAGCGTTCCGATCGCGTGCGCTCGGCCTCCGCGGGCGACGCTGGTCACGCTCTTCCGCCGCGCGCCGCGCGTCTCGACCGAGCTCTTTCTGCGGCGCTGGCACGGCGAGCACACGCCGATGACGCTCGAGATCCATCCGGTCGTCGGCTACGTGCGCAACGTGGTGCGGGCGCCGCTCGCGCCGGACGCGCCGCCCTGGGACGGCATCGTCACCGAGGACTTCGCCGAGCTCGCCGACCTCACCACGCTGCGCCTGTTCGGGCGTGGGCCGCGGGCGCTCGTCAACGTGCTGCGGATCGCACGGCACGTGCCCACGTTCCTCGATCTGTCGACGATCGAGACCTATCTGACCGAGGCCCACGCGCCTCCGCCCTGAGCGGATCGGCCCGGGCACGCTCGAAGGCGCCGCGGATCGCATGCTACCGTTCCCTCCATGCGCAGTGGCCGCGCGCTCTCGCTCGCGCTCCTCTTCTCTCTGCTCGTCGCTTCGCCGCGGCTCGCCGGCGCCCAACAGCGGACGGTCACCGTCGAGCTGACACCGACGGTCCGCACGCAGCTCGCGATCTGGATCGAGAGCGCCGACGGCTCGGTGTTCCGCACGCTGCGCCTCACGGACGCCGTCGCGTACCGCGGCATCGGCAACCGCCCCGGCGCGATGCAGATGGACTCCGGCTACCACTGGCCCTACGGGCGCCGCGAGGGCGTGCTGCCGATCTGGGCACACCGCCGCTACGAGGCGAGCGGGGTCGCGTGGCGGCGCGTGATCTTCGTCGAGCGCCCCGAGGGCTACGCCTCACGCGCAGGGGACGAGTACTTCAACACGCCGGACCACTTCTTCTGTCTCTCGTTCCGCGGGCACGAGACCGTCGATGCCGTCAGCTGCGCGAGCGTGTTCAACAGCAACAAGGGCCGCTTCATGACGGAGGCGGACGCCGCGGCGTCGTATGCCGAGCCTTTCGAGGACGCGCCCGGCAGCGCGCACATGCGCACGATGACGGTCGACTCGCTCTATCCGCCGCGCGGCGACGTGACGACGCCGGTGCCCTACTGCGAGGAGTGCGCGGACCACCACCACGATCACGACGACATCTCGGCGTTCCCCGCCGAGCGCGCGCGCGTGATGCCGGACCTCGACGCCGTCACGATGGCGACGCCGCCGCGCGATCAGCTCTATTCCTACACGTTCGACGTCCCCGACGACTGGGCCGACGGCGAGTACGTGGTCTTCGTCGAGGCCGCGACCGAGTTCGACTTCGCGCCGCCCGACTGGCAGCGCGACTCCCCGAGCGGGCCCTCGGGCGCGTGGGACTGCTACGCGATCAGCCAAGGCGGCTGCGACTACGGCGGGCCCTACCGCGGCCAGCCCTCGGTGCTCTACCGCGTGCCGTTCACGCTCGGCGGCGGCGGCACGAGCGACGGCGTCTACACGGCGTCGCAGCCGGCCGGCCACGGCGATCTCTACGGCCTGAGCGGCGACGTGATCCCGATGGACGGCAGCGGGATGGTCGACGATCCCGCGGGCCACCCGGGCAGTGGCGCCGATCGCCTGCGCGCGAGCCCGGACGACGGCGTGCGCCTGCGCGTGACGGTGCCGGTCCTCGACCCCTGCCTCAGCGACGATCCGCCTCCCCAGTGCGGCATGCAGTGCACGGGCGGCGCCGAGTGCGCGACGCCGCTCCAGTGTGGCCCCGACGGCACCTGCGTCGGCCGCTGCACGATCGCGATGACGCCCGATGCGCCCACGATGGTGACGGCCCACGCGGTGGACGACGCGCGCCACTCGCACGAGTGGGCGCACGTCTCGTTCGTCGCGCCCGAGATCGCGCGCGGCCTGGTCAGCTACGAGGTGCGCGTGGGCACGGCGCCGATCGTGGACGCGGCTTCGTTCGCAGCGGCCCGGCCGGCGAGCGCGGCGACGCTCGAGGACCAGGCGCTCACGGTGCCGGTCGACGGCGCGCCCGGAGACACGGTCACCTTCGACATCGGGCACCTGCTGCCGAGCTCCACCTACTACGTGGGCGTGCGCGCCTACGACGAGTGCCACGCAGCGGGCGCGATCGCCTCGGCCGAGCTCGAGACGACGGCGATCCACTTCACGACCGTCTCGCCCTGCTTCGTCGCGACGGCCGCGTACGGCTCGCCGCTCGATGCGCGCATCGGCGTCTTGCGCCGCGCGCGCGACCGCTACCTGATGCCGAGCGCGGTCGGGCGGGCCCTGGTCCGCGCCTACTACGAGATCGGCCCGAGCCTGGCCGACTGGGTGCGCGGCTCGGAAGAGCGGCGCGCTGCGGCGCGCTCCGTGCTCGACCCGATCGTCGCCCTCTTCGAGTGACGTAGAGAGGCGTCGCGCCTTGCCCCACGGCCCCGATCGGGGGCACGCTGTCCTTCGTGAACCGCATGAAGTACGGCGGAACTGCCTTGGCCTGGGGCGCGCTCGCGTGGGCCGCGCTCGGTCTCACGACCTCGGGATGCGGCACGCAGCCGCTCACCGAGCTGATCGTCGTCATCGACACCGACTACGACGTGCCGGCGCAGCTCGACGAGATCGACGTCGACGTGCTCGCGCCCGACGGCACGCATCATCGCCAGCGCCAGACCATGGTGAGCGCCGCGAGCCTGCCGTACACGCTCACGCTGATGCCCTCGGGTGCCGCGCTCGGGCCCGTCACCATCACGGCGACGGGCCTGCACGGCGCGAGCACGCTCGTCTCGCGTACCGCGCGCGTCACGCTCGTGCAGGGACAGACGCGCACGATCCACCTCGTGCTCTGGCGCTCCTGCGCGACGACGACGTGCGCCACCGATCAGACCTGCGGCGACCACGGCTGCGAGCCCATCGACACGACCCCGGTCGACTGGACCGGCATCCCGCCGCGCGTGATCGACGCCGGCGTGGCGCGCGACGGCGGCATGGACGCGGGCCCACGTCCCGACACGGGGCCGCTGCCCGACACCGGGCCGCTGCCCGACACCGGGCCGCTGCCCGATACCGGCCCGCTGCCCGATGGCGGCGGCGACTGTCACTCCGCGGGCTGCCCCGACGACGGGAACGCCTGCACCGATCCGGTGTGCAACGCCGACGGCAGCTGCTCGATCGTCGCCAACTCGAACGGCTGCGACGACGGATCGTTCTGCAACGGCACCGACCTGTGCGGCAGCGGAAGCTGCAGCATCCACTCCGGCGATCCCTGCGGCGGCGCCGCGTGCGACGAGACCCAACACCGCTGTGGCTCCTGCGGCTCCGACGCGGAGTGCCCGGCGCCCATCGTGGGCGCCTACGGCGCGTGCGAGTTCGCCGACGTGTGCACGGCCTCGGGCACGCAGAGCCGCACCGTGCAGACCTTCCACTGCCAGGGCAGCTCGTGCGTCGCGACGCCCTCGACCGAGACCCAGGGCTGCGGCCGTGCCTCGCAGGACGGCGTCTCGTGCGGCGGCACCTCGTGCGGCTCGTTCGGCGCATGCAACGCCGCGACGGGTGATCCGTGCTCGACCGCCGGCATGCAGACGCGCTCGTGCCGCGACATGGTCTGCTCGGGCGGCTCGTGCGGGCTCGGCGGCGCCTACGACGAGACGCAGGGCTGCTCGCTCACGAGCCGCGACGGCATCCCCTGCATGGCCTCGTCGTGCGGCGCCTTCACGGGGACGTGCGACTACACCGGTGACTGCAACGCGACCGGGCAGATGCAGTCGCGCACCTGCACCGACTACGTCTGCGGCGCGGGGAGCTGCAACGCGAGCGCGCCGCGCACCGAGATGGCGCCCTGTCCGCAGGCGCCCGCGGGCACGAGCTGCGTCGACACCTCGTACCAATGCGGCAACTACCAGTGCAACGCCTCGGGCGCGTGCCTCGCGGCCGGCGGCCAGTGCACGAGCGGCCGCATCTGCTGCGACAGCTTCGTCCCGGCGCGCTGCACGACCTCGATGATCTGCCTGTTGTGACGTGGCGCGGCCGAGCGCCGCGCGCTCAGTCCTCGGGGCCGATACGCGGCCCCCTCCATCGGGAGTGAATCCCGACGGAGCCTCCCCCTCGTATCGCTCCGCGAGAGAGGGCGACAGGTCTCCTGTCACCCTCTCACTCGTCGAAGACCGCCGTGACCGGGCCGTGGTCGCTCGTCCCGAACTCGCGGGACGCCGTGCACGAGGTGGCCTTCTTCGCGACCGGCTCGCTCGCGAGCACGTAGTCGAGGCGCCAGCCCACGTTCTTCTGCCGCAGGTTCCGCCACGGCGCCCACCACGTGTAGAGGCGATCGTCGTCGGGCGCGAAGTGGCGACCGAGGTCGACCAGGCCCTCGGCGAGCAGGCCGGCGAACTTCGCGCGCTCGCCGGGCGTCTGGCCGATCTCCTGTTCCTTCTGGAGCGAAGGATGCACGTCGCGTCGCTCGCGCGCGACGTTGTAGTCGCCACAGAGCACGAGCTCGTCGCCGCGCGCGTGGCCCGCCTTCACGAAGAGATCGAGCGCGTCGAGGAAGCGCTGCTTGGCGGCGAAGTCCTTGCCGCCGTTCGGCACGTACATCGACGCGAGCACGCGAGGCCCGATGCGCGCGCACACGATGCGGTGCTCGTGGTCGAAGTCGGGATGGAAGTACTCCGGGCGCGCCGGGAACGCCGACTTCGCGAGGTGCAACGCGACGCCCGAGTAGCCCTTCTCGCCGTGCCAGTAGCACCAGTAGCCCGGCAGCTCGACGAGCGTGGGCGGCACCTGCTCGAGCGTCGCCTTCGTCTCCTGGAGGCAGATCACGTCGGGCTTCTGGGTGTCGACGAGCTCCTGGAGCTGGGCCTCGCGCGCACGGATCCCGTTCACGTTCCACGTGACGATCTTCATCGCGGCCGAGCATGCGTCGGCCGCCGCGCGATGGCCACGCGACCGATCACCCCGCCTCCTCGACCGTTCGCCCGGCCGCGGAAAGGAATCCTCCCGGTCGTTCGTCGTGGTCGCGGAGGATCCATGACTGCCCACTCTTTCGAGAGCCCCGCCGCCGCACCGACGCCGAGCCACTTCGACCCCGCGCGCCCGCCTGCGCCGCCCCGCGCGACCGGTGAGCCGCCGCCGGACCCCGCGCCGGAAGAGCTCGAGGAGACGACGCCCGGCGCCGTGCTCGACGCCCTGCTGCGCTCGCCGGGGCGCCTGCTCGCCGCGCTCGGCGAGGGCCGCGCGTGGGGCGCGACGACGCTCGTCACCCTCGCCTCGCTCGCCCTCACCGGCCTCGCGCTCGCGACGTGGTCGGGCGGGCCGCAGCTGGCGATCGTGCCGCTGAAGCTGATCGCGCTGACCGGCGTGACGGCGCTCGTCTGTTGGCCGAGCCTGCACGTCCTCACCGCGCTCGGTGGCGGCGCCCAGCCGGTCCGCGAGACGGCGAGCGCGCTCGCCATGGGGATGGCCCTGGCCGCCGTGCTCGGGCTCGCGCTCGCGCCGATCGCGTGGGTGCTCTCGGCGGCGACCAGCTCGCTCGCGCTCGCCGGCACGCTCTATCTCGTCGTGTTCCTCGTGGCCGCCTCGCTCGGCCTCGGGCTCGTACGGCGCGCGCTCCGCGCGGGATCGAGCGCGCCGCTACGCGGCCTCGGCGCGTGGAGCTTCCTCTTCGTGATGGTCGCGCTCCAGCTCGCGACCACGCTGCGACCGCTCGTCGGGCCCTTCGAGGGCCTCTGGCCCGAGCCGCGCACGTTCTTCCTCGAGCACCTCTTCGACTGCCTGGGCCGCTGATGTCCGCGCGTGTCACCGCCCGCGCGCTGCTCGCGCTCGACGAGGAATTCGTGGGGCGGATCCGGCGCGGCGAGCGCCTGGGCGAGATCGCCCGCGGCGCGCTCGTCGCCATCCTGCTCGGCGGCGCGGCGTACGGCACGGCGTTCGGCCTCTGGCGCGGGCCCGAGCAGGCGCTCGTCTCGGCGCTGAAGCTGCCCTTCGTGCTGCTCGGCGTCGCCGCGCTCACCGCGGCCTCGAGCGCGGTGCTCGCACCTCTGCTGGGAGCGCGCCTCGCCGCCGCACAGTCGATCGTGGCGATCCTCGTCTCGCTCGCGGTGACGGCGATGCTCCTCGGCGCGCTCGCGCCGGTGGCGATCGTGCTCGTGCTCTCGCTGCCGCCCGCCGAGACGACCGGCGCGGCGGCGATCGCGCAGTCGCTGGTGCTCGCGCACACGCTGGCGATCGCGATCGCGGGCATCTCCGGCGTGCTCGCGCTGCTGCGGCTCGTCGTGCGTCTGGTCGCGCGGCGTGCTCTCGCACGGCGCGTGGTGGTCGCGTGGATGGCAACGCAGCTGCTCGCCGGAGCCCAGCTCTCGTGGCTCGCGCGACCCTTTCTCGGCGCGCCGGGGGCGAGGGTCACGTGGATCTCGCCGCAGGCCCTCGAGGGCGGGTTCTTCGAAGAGGTGTGGCGCCTCTCGGCCGCGCGCTTCGCCGCCGCGAGCCCGGTGGTCCTCGGAATGCTGCTTCTCTTCCTGGGCGGATGGATCGGGATCGCGCTGGTCGAGGCCGCGCACGCGCGCGCCGAGGTGCGCGAGCGCGGGCTCGTGATCTTCCGCGACGGTGAGCCCGAAGAGGCGATCGCCCTCTCGCTCGTCGCCTCTGCCCGCGCCGGCGGCACCAGCGTGCGGGTGCAGCTGGTGCCGGATGCGACACTCGTCGTGCGCACGATCGATCTGCCGTGCCGCTCGGAGAGCGACGCTCGTGCGCTCGTCGAGCGCATCGATCGCGCACGCGGGCTCTCGGTCGCCGGCCCCTATCGGAGCGCGGCGCCGACCTGACGGGGCGCGCAGAGCTTGCGCCGCGCGCGCATCTCGTTCGCCACGTCGGCGATTGCTGCCGAGATCTCGCGCGGCATGCGCCGTGTATGGGCAAGCGCGGAGGACGAGATGCCGTCGATGCCGCCCGCGAGCCCCGAGACCGACGAGACCTGGCCGCCGGTGGTGCGACTGCTCGCCCTCGTGACGTTCACCGCGCACGCGAGCGCGATCGCGTACCTGATCGGGCTCTTCTGATCGGCGTCGCGGCCGCGGCGCGCACGCACCGAGTGCAGGGCCGCCGCGCGCGTCGCGCACGTCTTGCGCGCGCGAGGCGATTCCGCCGGGAACGCCCGCGGCATGGGGCATGAATGACCCATGTCGGAGGGTCTGCATGTCCAACGAAGGTGGGTTCCCGACCGGCCTCGTGATCATCCTCGCGCTGATCGTGAGCCTCGCGACGACCGGCGGCTTCATCGCCTACCTCGCCTCGCAGATGCCTCATTGAGTCCCCGCGCCTTCAGCCCGCGACGAGCGTGATGCGGGTGACCTCGGGAGCGCTGCCGATGCGCGCGGGCGGCCCCGCGGTGCCGAAGCCGCGGTTCACGTAGAGCTGCGCGTCGCCCTCGCGGTAGCGGCCGGCGACGTAGGGCAGCACGAGCGCCGCCGGCTGCACGATCGGGCTCACCTGCCCGCCGTGTGTGTGCCCGCTGAGCTGTAGATCCACGTGCGGCGCCATGCGCGCGAACTCCTCGGGGTTGTGGCAGAGGAGGATCTTGGCGAGGTCGGTGTCGACGCCCTCGAGCGCGCGCGGCAGGTCGGCGCCGACACCGTAGCCGTAGCGAGGCGCCCAGACGTCGTCGACACCGACGAGCGCGAAGCGGCCACCGGCATCGCCGATCGTCGTGGAGGCGTTGCGCAGCACGCGCACGCCCGCGGCGCGCAGCGTGGCGGCGACCTCGCTCTCGCCCGTGTAGTAGTCGTGGTTGCCGAGCACGGCGACGACACCGTCGCGTGCACCGACGTCGGCGATCGCGCGCAGCAGCACGCCGAGATCCGGCAGGTAGCGCGGATCGTGATCGACGAGATCTCCCGTCAGCACGATCAGATCGGCGCGGGCCCTTCGCAGCATCGCGCGCGCGACCTCGAGCTCGGGGCGGCCCACGAAGGTGCCGACGTGCACGTCGGAGAGCTGCGCGATCGTGTACCCGTCGAGCGCGCGCGGCAGGCGCGAGAGGCGAACGGGGACTTCCTCGAGCACGTAGTCGTGGCGACCGAGCGCGAAGCCGTACGCCGAGGTGCCCGCTCCGGTGGCGAGCGAGGCCCCGATCGCCACGCGGCGCAGCATCTCGCGGCGGGGCATCGGCTCTGCCGCGGCGGCGTGCGGCTCGGACGGCGCTGGGGGAGTCGCCGTCTCGGCCGAGCGGCGCGTCCACCAGCGCTCGACGCGGCGCCCGAGCCACGCGAGCGTGTCCACCACGAGCAAGAGCGCCGTCGCGAGCATGCAGGCGAGCCACGTGGAGAAGCCGATCACCGAGGCGACCACGAGCCACTCCTCGGCCGGGCCGACGAAGCGCGCGAGCGGCAGCGTGCTCGGCAAGAAGAGCGCCCAGCCGAGCACACGGCCGCGCGCGCCCGGCAGCGGGACGAGCTCTCGGATCCGGCGCACGAGGTACACCGACGAGCCCGCGGTCGCGAGCAGGATGGCCGCGAAGAAGAGGACGACGCGCAGAGCCATCCTGCCCAGCGTAGCCCGCCGCGGACGGGACCGGGTCGACCGAACCGGGAGGTGCCTCGACGCACGGCGAGGTCGGGCCCGAGACGAGCCCTTCTGGTAGGGTCCGCGCCATGTCCAAGACCCGATGGTTCCTCGCTTCTCTCTCGGCGCTCGTGCTCGTGGCCTGTGGTGGCGGCGCGGCCCAGGGAGACACCCACGCCGAGCACGCGCACGGCCACGAGATGGCGCGCGTCGCCGAGATCGACGCGCTGCACGACGTGCTCGCGCCCGTGTTCCACGCCGAAGCCGGCGCGACGCGCGCGGCCGCTGCCTGCGAGCACGCGAGCGAGCTGCACGATCGCTCGGCGGCCGTGCACGCCGCCTCGCCGCCCGCCGGGGTCGACGGCTCGCACTGGAACGACGAGACGACCGAGCTCGTGAGCGCCTCCGACGCGCTCGTCGCCGAGTGCGGCGCGAGCGGCCCCGAGGTCGAGCAGCGGCTCGAAGGGCTGCACGCGCGCTTCCACGGGGTGATGGAGCTCGCCTACGGACAGGGCCACGAGCACCACGAAGGCGAGCACGGGCACGACGGCGAGCACGGGCACGAGGGCTGCGATCACCACGAAGGCGATCACGACCACGACTGCGGCCACCACGACGGCGACGACGACCACGAGGGCGATCACCACTGAGGCGCGCGCGGTGCCGCGCCCTCAGCGGCGCGGCAGCAGCATCGCCATGAGCAGATCGTCGACGCGCCCGCTCGGCGTCTCCACCCGTTCGCGCAGCCTGCCTTCGACCACGAACCCGAGCGACTCGTAGAGCGCGATCGCGACCTCGTTCGAGGCGCGCACGTGGAATTCGATCCGCTCGCACCAATCGCTCGCGCGCGCGGCGTCGACGAGACCCTCCATGAGCGCGCGGCCCACGCCACGGCCGCGCGCGTCCGCTTCCACGCACACGAGCACGCTGGTCATCACGTGCCGGCAGCGTCGCACCGGATGCCGCGGCCCGAGCACGAAGCCGACCACGCGCTCGCCCTCGAGGGCCACGAGCGCGATGCCGCGCGTGCACGCATCGCGCACCATGGAGAGCACGAGCGCGTCGTCGATCTCGTCGGGCTCGCGCGCCGTGGAGCTCGCCCGGTAGATCGCGGCGATCGCCGGGACGTCGCTCTCGCTGGCAGCGCGGAGCACGGCTCGCCGATCAGTGCGCGAGCGGCAGGCCCTTGCCGCTCGGCGCGCCCGAAAGCCCCGCGAAGAAGTCGTTCCCCTTGTCGTCGACGACGACGAAGGCCGGGAAGTCGACGACCTCGATCTTCCAGATCGCCTCCATCCCGAGCTCGGGATAGTCGAGCACCTCGACCTTCTTGATGCAGTCCTGCGCCAGGCGCGCGGCCGGGCCGCCGATGGAGCCGAGGTAGAAGCCGCCGTGCTTCTTGCACGCGTCGGTCACCTGCTTGCTGCGGTTGCCCTTCGCGAGCATCACGAAGCTGCCGCCGGCTTCCATCAGCGCGTCGACGTAGCTGTCCATCCGCCCGGCGGTCGTCGGCCCGAAGCTGCCGCTCGCCATCCCGGTCGGGGTCTTGGCCGGGCCCGCGTAGTACACCGCGAACTGCTTCATGTAGTCGGGCAGGCCCTCGCCGCGATCGATGCGCTCCTTGAGCTTCGCGTGCGCGATGTCCCGCGCGACCACGAGCGTGCCCGTGAGCGAGAGCCGGGTCTTGATGGGGTGCTTCGCGAGCGTCGCGCGCACCTCGCTCATCGGCCGATTCAGGTCGATCGCGACCACCTCGCCGCCCAGCTGCGCGTGCGTGGCGTCGGGCAGGTACTTCGCGGGGTCGGTCTCGAGCTGCTCGAGGAACACGCCCTCGCTCGTGATCTTGCCGAGCACCTGGCGATCGGCCGAGCAGCTCACGGCGATGCCCACCGGGCAGCTCGCGCCGTGGCGCGGCAGGCGCACCACGCGCACGTCGTGGCAGAAGTACTTGCCGCCGAACTGCGCTCCGATGCCGAGCTTCTGCGTGAGCGCGTGGACCTTCGCCTCCATCTCGAGATCGCGGAAGCCGCGCGCCGTCATCGCGCCGGTCGTCGGCAACGCGTCGAGGTACTTCGCGCTCGCGAGCTTGGCCGTCTTCAGCGTGTGCTCGGCGCTCGTGCCGCCGATCACGATCGCGAGGTGGTAGGGCGGGCACGCCGCGGTGCCGAGGCCGCGCAGCTTCTCGTCGAGGAAAGCCATGAGGCTCTTCTCGTTCAGGAGCGCCTTCGTCTCCTGGTAGAGGTAGCTCTTGTTCGCCGAGCCACCGCCCTTGGCCATGAACAGGAAGCGGTACTCGTCCTCGTGGTGGTGCTCGCCGCTCGTCGAGAAGATCTCGATCTGCGCCGGGAGGTTGTTGCCGGTGTTCTTCTCTTCGTAGAGCGAGAGCGGCGCGAGCTGCGAGTAGCGGAGGTTGTCCTTCGCGTAGGTCTCGAACACGCCACGCGCGATCGCCTCTTCGTCGGCGTGGTCGGCGCCCGCGGTGATCACGCGCTGGCCCTTCTTGCCCATCACGATCGCGGTGCCGGTGTCCTGGCACATCGGCAAGACGCCCCCGGCGGCGATGTTGGCGTTCTTCAGCAGATCGAGCGCCACGAAGCGATCGTTCGGCGAGGCCTCGGGATCGGCGAGGATCTTCGCGAGCTGCGCGAGGTGCGCCGGGCGCAACAGATGCGCGATGTCGTGCATCGCTTGCCGCGTGAGCGTGGTGAGCGCGGCGCGGTCGACGCGCACGAGCGAGAGGCCGCCCGCGTCGAGGCGCGAGACGTGATCGCTCGTGAGCTTGCGCCAGGGCGTGGTGTCGTCGTGACCGATCGGGAGAAGATCCTCGTACGCGAAGTCCGGCATGGGGCGGCAGGGTAGTACCGGCGCGCGCGGTCTGCCGGCCCGAAATGGGCCTCCGCCGCCGGGCGTGCGCGTGATTCACACCTGCGACGTGCCCGGCTGCGCCCGATGCGGCTTCCTGCGAAGATCCGGGGCCCGACGCGCTGGCACGTCGTCTGCTCCCTCGAGCACGTCCACTTCGATCCTGCTGGAGGCTCTCATGCGCTCGATCCTTCGCTCGCTTCCTTTCGTGCTCGCCCTGGGCCTCTTGCCCGGCTGCTTCGGCGGCGGCTCGAGCCTCGCGCCGCCCCGCACCATCGGCGACCAGGCGCACACCACGTGGTTCATCTCGGATGGCCTGTGTGGCGACGGCCTCTTCGGCGACGAGTGCGACCTCGGCACGCGCCTCGCGACGGGCGCCGCGCCGACCGTGGAGATCCGTCCGCGCGGCCTCGTGAGCCTCGTCGGCGCCACGCTCCAGGGCGACGCCGGCCTCGACGTCACCGGGATCAGCGAGTCGACCGACGACGGCGGCACCTACCTGCGCGCCAGCATCGGGAGCGGGACGGCCGGGACCTACGCCGTGCGCGTGATCGCGGCCGACGGAAGCGAGATCGACCGCGCGCACTTCACGATCGTGGCGCCGGCCGCGATGCGCTGCGGGCGCCTCAGCAACGCGACCACGCGCGACCTCGCCTTCGCGGGCCTCGTCGCGGAGAGCACGATCGACATCGTCTCGTCGCCCGGCGAGACGGTCACCTCCACGACGCTCGCGTGCCGGGTCGACGACGCGAGCGGCAACCCGCTCCTCACGACGCGCGCCGTCATCTGGTCGATGAATGCCGGGTCCGTCGGCACGATCAGCGTCGTGAGCGACGACCTGTTCGGCTCGACGCCGGCCGCAGGCGGGACTGCGAAGGTCCGCACCTCGGGCACCGGCAGCGGCACCGTGCATGCCGCGATCGGCACCGTGTCGGCCGACATCGCCATCACGTTCCGCTGAAGGGCCGACACGAGATGTGTCGGCGCCCTTCACGGCAGCTCGAGCTCCAGCGCGAATGCGCTGGGACAGACCGCGGTCGACCCGTGCTTCGGGTCAACCGCTGAGGGACTTCTTCTCTCCGCGCCCGCGCGGCCGAGCCGCGGGGCGCTCTGCCGCGCGGGCCTCGGCGACGAGCGCCTCGAGCGTCGGCAAGAGCATCTTGCGGCGCAGGAGCACCACCAGCTTCTCGCTGAGCTCGGTCGCCGCCTCGGTCAGCTCCGGGAGCTTCTCGCCCGCGCGGGGCAGCACGCCTTGGCGGAACACCTGGAGCTCGGCCCGCACGAGCGCGCCGAGCGCCTGCGCGTACTCGCCGAGCACCTCGAGCGGGAGCATCTCGGGGTCGAGGCCGGCCTTCCGCGCCGCGCCGAGCACCCGCAGGATCTCGAGGTCGTCGCCCTCGAAGACCTCGCGCGCGCCGTCGCGTCGCGCACGCACGAGGCCCAGGCGCTCGAGCCACGCGAGCTGCTCGGAGGGAAGGCCCGCGCGCACGAGCTCCGCGCGCGTGCGCCGATCGGGCTTGGGCTCGTGCGCGAGCACCCGCGCGATGGACGCAGCGACCGTCTCGTCGGGATCGGCCTCGGCGCCGTCGAGCACGTCGCGGATGACCTTCAGCGGCAGAAAGCGCGTGCGCTGCAGCTGCTTGATGCGCTGCACGCGATCGACCGCCGACACGTCGTAGTACGCCATGTTGCGCCCGGTACGCGTGGGCTCGGGGAGCAGGCCCGCATTCACGTAGTGCTTGATGGTCGCGGCGGGGACCCCGCTCATGCGCGCGAGCACCGACATCTTCACGCGGCGCGCAGGCGGCGCCGCGACGGTGGGGGACGGTGCCGCCGAGGCACGCGCGCGTCGCGTAGGCGCCATCAGGGACCGACCGTCGCGGCGCTGCTCGGAACCGAGCTCCCGGTGAGCCACGCCGCCATGTCCGCCTCGCCGCGCAGATGATAGCGCACGAACGCGACGCTCATCGCACGGATGTCGGCGCGCAACACGTCGACGTTCGCCGGCTCGCGCGCGCAGAAGGTGCCGGCCGAGCCGCCCCCGTCGTCGGTGAAGGTCATGTGGACCGCGTCGGCGAAGGTCCACTGGACCGCCCACGACGAGGTGAGCGCGCCGTAGATCGTCGTGTAGTTCTGGGCCGTCGGCGCGCAGGGCATGAAGCCACCGGTGGCGTCGTTGGTCTCCCCCATCACGCCGACCGGGATGGTGAGAGCGGCAGCACCGATCCGCGCGTCGGGGCAGCTCGCGCTGTAGGGCGAGCCGGGGCCGCAGCCGTTGACGGGATCGAGCAGCAGCGCCGCCGTCACGCGCGCGTCGGCCGCCGCGGCCAGCACGGCAACCTTGCCGCCGCGGCTGTGCCCCATCACGGCGATGTGCGCGCCGTCGACGCTGGCCGCGAAGGGAGCGTCCGAGAGGGCCCAGTCGATCGCGCGGATCATCGCGTCGCGCTCGTCGATGTTCGTGGGGCCCCCGATCAGGCCGCTGCGCGTGTCGACGCCGAGCACCACGAAGCCGTGCGTGGCGATGCGCTGGAGCGTGGTCGCGTAGTTGGCGCTGGAGAGCTGGAAGCCGTGCTTGAAGACGACGAGCGGCACGCGCGCTCCGGCGCCCAGGGTCGGTACGTACGCGACGACGGTCGAGCCCGTTCGCATCGTGCTGGTGCGCGTGACGACGTAGGGGCCTGCGCTGTCGGGCCCACCGGGCGTGACGGTGCCTGCGTCGTCGCCGGGCGTGACCGCGGCGTCGTCGCCCGGGAGGACCGCAGCGTCGTCGCCTGGCTGCGTGCCGGCGTCGTCGCCGGTCTGCGTGCCCGCGTCGTCCCCGGGCACGACCGCGGCGTCGACGCTCGCGGAGCCCGAGTCGACGGGGTTGCCACCCGCATCGCGATCGCCGGGGCTCGACGTCGTGGTGGAGCCGCAGCCCGTGAGCGCGAGGCCCGCGAGGACGAGGACGAGAAGAAGCAGCGCCGGACGTCGCATGGAGCCCCCCGATCAAAGTGAGAAGTCGTACTTCTCACTTTTTGCGGACGGGATCAACGGCACGCGCGCCCGGGCTCGTGCGGGCGCTCACGGGGACCGGTGTGCGTCGTGCCGCGAGCGCGCAGAAAGCCTGAATGGACTGGGCTCGGGCCCACCCCGACCTCCCGCGTCAGCGCGTGATGCCGATCGCCGCGCGCACACGCGCGAGGGTGCGCCGCGCGATGACGCGCGCCTTCTCGGCGCCCTCTTCGAGCAGGGCGTCGAGCTTGGCCTCGTCGGCGCGCAGCGCTCGGTAGATCTCGCGCTTGGGGCCGAGCTCGCGCTCGAGGGCCTCGTAGAGGTCCTGCTTGGCGTGGCCCCAGCCGTACGCGCCGCCGGCCGCGAGCTTCTCACGCATCGCCTGCACCTCGGGCTCGGTCGCGACCAGCTTGTAGAGCTCGAACACGGTCGTGCCGTCGCTCGGCTTGGGCGCCTCGAGCGGCTCGCTCCCGGTCACGAACTTCATCACCGTCTTGCGCAGCGCCTTGGCCTCGTCGAAGAGCGGGACGCTGTTTCCCTGGCTCTTGCTCATCTTCTTTCCGTCGAGCCCCGGCACGAGCGGCGCGTCCGAGAGGTGCACCTCCGGAACCACGAGAGTGCCCGCGCCCCACAGGTGGTTCACCCGCTCGGCCATGTCGCGCGCGATCTCGACGTGCTGCCGCTGGTCCTGACCGACCGGCACGACGTCGCAGTCGTAGAGCACGATGTCGGCCGCCATCAGCACCGGGTAGTAGAAGACGCCGGCGTTCGGCGCCTCGCCCGCATCGATCGCCGCCTTGTAGGCGTGCCCGCGCTCGAGCTGCCCCGTCGCCACGACGCACGAGAGAACCCAGGCGAGCTCGAAGACCTCGGGGATCGCCGACTGCCGATAGAGGATCGTGCGCGACGGATCGAGCCCGCACGCGAGCCACGTCGCCGTCACGTCGTACACCGAGGCGTGGAGCGCCTTCGGATCGCGCATCGTGGTGAGCGCGTGGTAGTCGGCGATGAAGTACATCCCGTCGAACGCGTCGGCCAGGCGCAGCGCCGGGCGGATCGCGCCGAGGTAGTTCCCCAGATGAGGCGCCGAGTGGGTCGGCTTGACGCCGGTGAGGGAGACCTTCTTCTTGCTCTCGCGCGGTTCGGTCATCGTCTCGTCAGGGCAGGGTCTGGAAGAAGTCCCACATCGCCTCGCCGGCGCTCGGCCACACGGCGTGGCCCATGCCGGCGATGGCGCACCACGCGACCCCGTGCGAGCAGCCGTCGTACGTCACGCAGGGAGTGATCGGACCGTCCGTCGTCGTCGCGTCGCAGCTCGCCGTGGCGAGGTAGTTGTCGCGAACGCTCTGGCCATCGGCGAACGACACGCCGCTGGTCGTGTCGCTCTGGCCCCAGACGAAGAGCGCGTCCGGGAGCACGCAGCTGACGCCGCCCTCGGCGGTGTACGTGAACTCGGGGTTTCCACCCGCATCGTCGACCGAGTAGAGCGTGCCGGAGTGCAGGCCGAGCCCGCGGATCACGCTCGGGCCGAGCAGGCAGCCGAGCGCGTTCGCCATCGTCGCGCCACCGCTGAAGCCGGTGACCATCACGCGCGTCGTGTCGATCGAGACCTCGGCGGAAAGGGCCGCGATCACGTCGGTCACGAACTGCGCTTCGCGCGTGCGCCCGTCGTGGGTCCAGTACTCGAACGAGCCACCTGGCGCGTCGGGGTAGACGTAGACCGCGCCCGCCGCCGGCCCGTGGGCTTCGAGCCCGAGGGACGTACGGATCCCCGCACCCGTGCCTCCGTCGCCGTGCAGCGCGAAGACGAGCGGGAGGCCGCTGCGGCTCGCGACGTCGCTCGGCGCCGCGAGCAGGTACGTGCGCGAGATGCCGCTCGAGACGATCGTGCGCGTGTCGGTCACGTACGAGGCGGGCGGGAGCGCGGCGTCCGCTCCGCTGCTCGCATCGTCCGCGCCGCTGCCCGCATCGTCCGCTCCAGTGCCCGCGTCGGTCCCCGCCCCCGCGTCCCCGCCCCCACCCGCGTCGGGGCGCGGCGTGCCGGTGCAGCCGTCGGCGAACACGAACGGATCGCACGTGGTGAAGGGATAGGTGCGGGTGGCCGCGCCGTCGACGGTGCAGCTGCAGGTCTGCGCGGTGCAGGTCGCCTGGATCAGCTCTCCGCGGCAAGGCAGCGAGCACTCGCACGCGGCGGTCGTCGTGGTGCGGCAGGTCGCGTAGCAGTCGGGCGCCGCGTCGGTCCCGGGCGCCGGGCCACCGTCGCCACCGGTCCCTCCGTTCGAACAGCCGACGGCCGAGAACGCGCCCGCGAAGAGCGCGCCCATCACGATCCCGCGAGTCGCCGTCATGTCACTTCGCGAGCTCGAAGAGACCGGCCGCGCCCTGACCGCCGCCGATGCACATCGTGACGATGCCGTAGCGACCGCCGCGGCGCTTGAGCTCGTGGAGCAGCGTCGCCGTGAGCTTGGCGCCCGTGCAGCCGAGCGGGTGGCCGAGCGCGATCGCGCCGCCGTTCACGTTCAGCTTCTCGTCGGGGATCCCGAGCTCGCGCGCGCAGTAGATCGACTGCGACGCGAACGCCTCGTTCATCTCCACGAGGTCGATGTCCTTCATCGTGAGGCCCGTCTTCGCGAGGAGCTTCTGCACGGCGGGCAGCGGCCCGATGCCCATGATGGCCGGATCGACGCCGACGGTGACGAAGTGGCGGAACCAGCCGAGGGGCTTCACGCCGAGCTTCTGGGCCTTGGCCTCGCTCATCACGATCGCGGCGGCCGCGCCGTCCGAGAGCGGCGAGGCATTGCCGGCCGTGACCGAGCCCTTCGCGCTGAACGCCGGCTTGAGCGCGGCGAGGCCCTCGGCCGTCGTGTCGGGGCGCGGCAGCTCGTCGCGCACGAAGGAGAACTTCTGGCGCTCCTCGTCCTTGCCGTCGACGTGCGCGCTGAACTTGATGCCGTGGACCTCGACGATCTCGGCCTCGAACTTCTTCTTCTCGATCGCCTCGGCCGCCTTCTTCTGGCTCGCGAGGGCGAACGCGTCCTGCTGCTCGCGCGTGATGCCGAACTTGGCCGCGACGTTCTCCGCCGTGATGCCCATCGGCGTGTACACGGCCGGGAAGTCGCTCATCACCTCGGGCGAGGCGCTGAGCTTGTAGCCGGTCATCGGCACCATCGTCATCGACTCGACGCCGCCCGCGATCACGGTGTCGCTCGAGCCGACGAGGATCTCGCCCGCCGCCATCGCGATCGCCTGCAAGCCCGAGCTGCAGAAGCGGTTGATCGTGACGGCGCCGGAGCTCTCCGGGAGCCCCGCGAGCAGCCCGACCGGCCGCGCCACGTTCAAGCCCTGCTCGCCCTCGGGCATCGCGCAGCCGAGCACGAGGTCCTCGACCTCTTCGGCCTTCACGCCCGGGTTGCGCGCCATCAGGCCGCGGATCACCTCGGCCGCCAGCTCGTCGGGGCGCCGCAGCGCGAGCGAGCCCTTCGTTGCACGACCCACCGCCGAGCGAACCGCATCCACGATCACGACGTTCGTCATGGGCGGCAACGTAGCGCAGGTCGCGAAGAAGTGCTGCGCACTTCGCACGAGCGCCGCCCGTCTGTTAGGAGGGCCGGATGGCTGCTCCCCGACGCCGATCCCGTGCCCTGCGCGTGGTCGGGATCGTGCTCGTCTCGCTGGTGCTGCTCGTGGCGGGCCTCGGATACAGCACCTTCGGGGGACTCGCCGCGATCGAGGACGGCGAGCACGTCGGCGCGACCGTGGAGATCGTGCAGGACGGCTACGTGAGCGCCGCGATCGTCGACCTGGGCGAGGGGCACGTCGCGCTCGTCGACTGCGGCAACGATCCCGCGGCCGCGTCGATCCTGCGCGCGCTCGCTCGTCACCATCTCGGGCCCGACGACGTCAGCACGATCCTGCTGACGCACGGTCACCGCGATCACGTGGCGGGCTGCGCGCAGTTCCGCCACGCCGACGTCTACGCGCTCGCCGCCGACGTGGCGCAGGCCGAGGGCCACGAAGGCCCGCGCGGGCCGATCGGCTGGGTCGCGAGCGCCTCGCCCACCGGGCTGACGGTCGACCATCCGCTCGAGGACGGCGCAACCGTTCGCCGCGAGAACGCCGAGATCGAGGTGTTCGCCGTGCCGGGGCACACGGCCGGCAGCGCGGCGTACCTCGTCGACGGTGTGCTCTTCGTCGGGGACAGCGCCTCGCTCACGAGCGAGGGCACGCTGGTCGCGGCGCCGTGGATCTTCACCGAGGACCAAGCGCAGAACGTCGCGTCGATGCACGCGCTCGCCGATCGCCTCGAGCACGAGCACGCCCTCGTGACGGCCATCGTCACGGCGCACAGCGGCGTCGTGACCGAGGGCGATCCGCTCGCCCTCCTGCGCGGGATGTGAGCCAGCGCGCGTTGGCGTGGGGAACGTCCCAGGCGGAGCGGGCCGCGAGCGACGAGCGCGTCCGACGCCCCGGATCGAAGCTCCGGTTCGTCGTACTAGGATGACGACGATGCAGTACCTGCCGCAGACCGCCGCGAGGCGCCCTTCCACCACGGACGCCGACGCGATCGCGCGCCGGGCCGCAGAGCGCAACGGCGCGGTCCTGCTCTGGTGGATCATCGGCGTGAGCGTGGGCTGCATCCCGCTCGCCATCCTCGGCGTGGTCGGGATCGGGGAGGCGGCGATGCTCGGCCGCGACCCTGATCCGAGCGCCGTGCTCTTCGCCGTGCTCCCGACGGCGGGCCTCTTCGTGCTCGCGCTCGCCGCCATGGTGGGGCTGATCCAGCTGGCGATCTTCCTCCATCGCCGCGCGACCTACGAGAGCGTGATGCGCATGCTGTCCGAGGGCGCACCGCACGTGGGCCGCATCGTGCAAGCGCGCCGCGTGTCGATGACGCAGTCGCGCGTGAGCGTGCAGGGCACGACGTTCACGCCCTTCGACGAGCTCCTCGTCACGAACATGGCCGACGCCGCGCTCTACGGCCGCGAGGTCACCGTGTACACGCGCCCCGGCGCGCGACCGATGATCCTGCCGTTCGACTGACGGCTCCGTCTCGCACACGAAGAAGGGCAGGAGCCATCGCTCCTGCCTTTTTCGGATCCGCCCGAGAGCGCCCGCTAGTTCCGCAGCGGGCGGTTGTTCATCAGCATGTACTGCATGCGCTCCTGGCTCTTCGCTTCGCCGCAGAGCGACAGGAACGCCTCGCACTCGTGGTCGAGCACTTCCTGCTCGGTCACCTCGTGCGTGTGGCCGCTAGAGCCGCCGCAGAGCACCACGGCGAGCTTGCGCGCGATCAGCGCGTCGTGCGCGCTCGCGTAGCCGCCGGCGACGAGCGTGTCGATCATCATGCCGAGCGTCGCGATGCCGTTCTCGCCGGGGAGCACGTACGCGCGCGGGATCGGCGGGTGGTAGCCGCTCTCGGCCAGGCCGATGGCGCGCTTCTTCGCCTCGTGCAGCTGGCGCGCGCGATCGAAGCTGATCCCGTCGCCCTTCTTGAAGTAGCCGTAGTGCTGCGCTTCGACCGCGCTCGTCGCGACGTTCGCGAGGGCGATGTTCTTGAACACCTGCGTGACGATCGCGTAGGTGTCGACGGTCGCGCCCTGCACGATGCCGTCCATCGCGCGCCAGAGCATGTTCATCGTGCCCGCGCCGCCGGGGATGAGGCCCACGCCGACCTCGACGAGGCCGGCGTAGGTCTCGGCCGCCGCCTGCGTCGCGTCCGCGCCGTAGCAGAGCTCGAGACCGCCACCGAGCGTCATGCCGTAGGGCGCGGCGACGACCGGCACGCGCGCGTACTTCAGGCGCTGCGTCGCGCTCTGGTAGCCCTTGATCATCGTGCGCAGCTGGTCCCACTGCTTCTGGCCCGCCGCCATCACGACGCCGAAGAGGTTCGCGCCCACACAGAAGTGCTCGCCCTCGTTGGCGATCACGATCGCGCGGAAGTCGTCCTCGGCCTTCGCCGACGCCTCGTGCAGCATCGAGATCACGTCCGGGTCGATGCTGTTCGCCTTCGTCTTGAAGGTGATGCCGAGCACGCCGTCGCCCAGATCCCACGCCTCGGCGCCCGGGTTCGCGAGCACTGGCGCGCTGCCGCGGCGCACCTTGCTCAGCGGCAGCTCGCGCGCGTCGGTCTTGCGCTCGACGTACGCGCCCTTGCCGAGATCCCAGACGGTTCCTTCCTTGTAGAACCCGGTCGCGCCCTTCTCGAGCATCGCGTCGATGCTCTTCGGCAGCGCGATGCCTTCCTTCTTCATCCGCTCGGTGGTCTCGCGGAAGCCGAGCGCGTCCCACGTCTCGAAGGGCCCGAGCTCCCAGTTGTATCCCCACTTCATCGCGTCATCGACGGCGACCACGTCGTCCGTGATCTCGCCGATGCGACGCGCCGAGTACGCCAGCGAGCGGCTCAGCGCCTTCCACGCGAACTCGCCGACGATCCCCGGCGTCGCGACGAGCGCCTTCACGCGCTCGGCCGGGTCTTCGATCTTCGCGATCTTCTTGGTCGCCTTCGCGACGTCCTCGCTGCCGCCCTTGGCGCGGTAGGCGCCCGTCTTCGGGTCGAGCGTCTCGGTCTCGGCCTTGTTCTTCTTGTAGAAGCCGCCCTTGGTCTTGTTCCCGAGCTGGCCCTTCTCGACCATCGTGCGGATGTAGGCCGGCACCTCGAAGACCGCGCGGTCCTCGTCGCCCGTGAGCGCCTTGAAGCAGTTGTCGGCGACGTGGACGAAGGTGTCGAGGCCGACGAGGTCGGCGGTGCGGAACGAGGCGCTCTTCGGGTGGCCCATCGGCGAGCCCGTGATGTTGTCGACGTCCTCGGGCGCGAGGCCCGTCTCGAGCATCAGGTGGATGACCGCCATCATCGAGTGCGCGCCGATGCGGTTGCCCACGAAGTTCGGCGTGTCCTTGCCGACGACGATGCCCTTGCCGAGCGCGTCGCGACCGAGCGTCGCGATCGTCTCGACCGTCTTCGGATCGGTCTCCGGGCCCGCCACGAGCTCGAGGAGCTTCATGTAGCGAACCGGGTTGAAGAAGTGCATCACGAGGAACTGCTTCTTGAAGCGCTCGCTGCGACCCTCGACCATGTCGTGGATGCGCAGGCCGCTGGTGTTCGACGCCACGATCGTGTGCGGCTGGACCACCTTCTCGAGCTTCTCGAAGAGGCCGCGCTTGATGTCGAGGCGCTCGACGATCGCCTCGATGATCAGATCGCACTCGCCGGCCTTGGCGAGATCGTCGTCGAGGTTGCCCACGCTCACGAGCTTGGCGTTGCTCGGGTGGAAGAACGCGGCGGGCTTGAGCTTCGCGAGGCCCGCGAGCGCCGCCGCGGCGACGCCATTGCGCGGTGCCTTCGGATCCTTCGGGGCGATGTCGAGGAGAAGCACCTCGTAGCCCGCGTTCGCCATGTGCGCGGCGATGCCGCTGCCCATCACGCCCGAGCCGAGGACCGCAATCCGGCGGATCATCGGCTCACCCCTACGGTCTCTCCCGTCCGCGCGCTGCGCGCGCTTCCGTCCGAGCCCTCCAGGGTGAGCACTCCTGTCGTCACGCGCCGAATCGTCCTACCCATCGAGAGCCTCCTACCGCAGCGCGCCCGATCGCGCGCCGGGCCGCTACCGTCCTCGGTCGTGCGCCCTCGCGCAAGCCCTTCGTGCAACCGCGTGAGCCGGAGGCACAGGCGGGAAGCTCCGTGTGGCCCATCCGCAACGCGCGCGTGCGCGCACCGGGAATTCACGTGCGATCGCGATGGCCCGTGCGTTGCGAGCAGCCTGGGCATGACCCCGCATCGCATCGGGCTCGCCGCGCTCGCGGCGCTCGCCACCGCTTGCTCGCCCATCGCCGTGTCGGCGCCGACGCGCACGCTTCCGCTCGAGACCGCCGAGACCGTGCGCGAAGGGCACGTCGGGATCCGCGCGGGCGGCGGCATCCACACCGATGGCTGGGGCGGCGAGCTCGGCACCGGGACGGGCGGCGTCGGCATCGGTGTCGCGCGCGACGTGGAGCTCCAGGCCGAGGGCTCGTTCGCGTGGTCCGACGCCGTGAGCCAGCGCGGGCGGAGCCCGTTCTTCGCCGCGGGCCACGTGGGCGTGAAGCACCGCGTTCTCGACGTGCTCGCGTTCACCGGTGGCATCGGCTTCGGCGCAGGCCCGTGGGGCTCGTTCTTCGGCGGCGATCTCGGCGCGATCCTCGCGTACGAGAACCCGTACGTGATCCCGTTCTTCGCGGCGCGCCTGCAGATCTCGACGCCGCTCGACGCGAGCACCGAGCTCGTCACCGACGACAACGGCGTGACCACGATGCTCACGCCGCACACGACGCTCTGGCTGCAGCCGTCCACGGGGCTGCGCTTTCCGATCTGCTGGCAGGACGAGTGCGGCGGCACGCGTGTCTCGCTCACGCTCGCCGTGGCGTGGACCGCGGCGATCCAGGTCGACGCGATCCACGACGGCCAGGGCTTCGGCGCCGAAGGCGGCTTGCTCATCGAGCCTTGAGACGAGCGCGTCAGTTCCGCCCGTCGGTCGAGCCCTCGACCTCGAGGACGTCCCACTCGGTCTCCGCGCGGAGGCCGAGCCAAGGATCGCTCGCGGGCGTGAGGAAGAGCTCCGCGTAGACGCGCGCGTTGATCGAGTCGAAGTCGTTGGGCGTCGCGCCCTCGGCGAGCCACGCGTGGAAGCGGCGCTCGTGCGTGTAGCGAGCGAGCAGCGTGTCGGCGAGCGCGCGCTCGGCGGTCGCACGTGCGAGGGTCACGTCTTCCGTGCTCCCGGTCTTGAGACGAGCGAGCGCGACCGACGCCGGCGAGAGGCCCGAGGCGTCGTAGCGCGAGATGACACGGGCGAGCTCACGCCACGGAAGGGGTGGCGGTGCCTCGGGCGCCTCGGCGGCGCCCAGCATGCGCAGGAGCGGCATCTCGATCGCTGCCTTGCCGATCGTGAGCGGCATCGCGAGCGCGGCCGACGGCAGCGCCGGCGCGGGTACATCCCGCTGCACGAGCTCGTCCCAGCTGGGGAGAACGAAGGGCGGCTCGACGACCAAGCCTGCGCCCAGGGCCGGCCCGGTGCGCAGCTGATCCCAGCTCGCGTGCGTCGCCTCGAGCATCGCGCGGTGAGCGCTCGCGAGGCAGCTCGCGTCGGCGAAGCGCACGCCGCAGCGCTCGGCGAGCGCGGCGCTCTCCTCGAGGCGCGCCACGAAGTCCTCCGGCGTGTGGAGGCCCGCGATCGCGTCGACGACGTGGCCCGAGGCGTCGAGCACGTAGTGCACGCTGTTGCCGGTGATGGTGCGCTCGATCGTGCGGCCATCGCCCATGTCGATCGTCACGTGCGGCGCCGGGCGCTCGCTCGACCAGTGGAGCACGTACCCTGCGAGCGCCTCGCGCACGCGCGGATCGGGATAGAGCAGCCAGCGGAAGAAGCGGCTGTTGGCACACGAGGCCTCCTCGTCGAGGCGACCGAGCAGGCGCAGGGAGAGGATCGGTCGATCGCGGCGCGCCGCTTCGGCCTGCGCTGCGGCGAGATCGGTGTACCAGAAGAGCCCGCTCGCGAAGGCATCGCGCTGCGCGGCCACGCGATCGAGCGCGCGCCGCAGCCGGCCGAGCGCCTCGTCCTGGCGCAGCTCCTCGAGCGCGTGCGCGTCGTCCGCGAGCGGCTCCGTGCGCAGCCGCTCGACCTCGGTCGCGTGCGCCTCGAGCAGGGCCGCGAGACCTTCCGGCCCCGCCGCACGCAGACGCACGATCGCCGCGTCCGACACGCTCGCGTCCGCATCGACGGCGAGCGCCGCCAGATCGGCGAGCGTCGCCCCGTCTCCGCCCGCGGAGGCCTCGGACGGCACGTCCTGCTCCGCGAGGCGCGCGTCCGGCCCGCACGCGGCCATGCCGATCATCCAGAGCCACACCCAGCACCGAGCTGCTCGCTTTCGCATGTCTCGTCTCCTCGCTCGCAGCGTGGCCGCGGGCGCGGAGATCGCCGGTAAGGCCTGCGTCAAAGCCGCCTTTACCGAAGTCTTACGGGCGACGGAACCGTGCCCGGCGCACATCCGAGCATGGCGCTCCGACTCGACCCGCGTGCCCTCGTCCTCTCGGCCCTGCTCCTCGCGCCCGGCGCTGCCCGCGCCGACGACGCGGGCGTTCCGTCGCCGCCGCCGGACCCGCGCCCGCGCTGTCGAACGCGCTCCTGCCCCGAGTGGGGCACCGGCGACCGGGAGCGCGTGCAGCGCGTGCGCCCCGCGCCAACGCCACCTCCGCCGTCGAGCACGCGCTCGGGGACGGGCGCGTGATCCGTCTCGAGGAAGGCCGCGGCGTGCTCGCTCGCTTCGTGCGCGATCTGGAGGCGCAGTCCCCGGCCCCCACGGCGCGCAGCGGAGGACGCGGACGAGAGCGGAGCGGGCGGGCCGACCCCTCCTCGCACGACGCCGCGCTTCGGCCAGACCTCACGGGCGTGAGCGACGAAGAGCGCGACGCCGCGTGCTTCGGCTGGGCCGTCCGCATCGTGGACGAGTACCGCTCGGTCGTCGTGTTCACCGAGCTGCTCGGGCACCTCGCCGCGATCCGCGCGCCCTACGCCGCGCTCGCCACGGTGCAGCGCCTGATCGGTGACGAGCTCCGGCACACGCGCCTCTGCGCCGAGGTCGCCTCCTGGTTCGGCTCGCTCGACGCGCTCGCGATCGACCTCGAGGACCTCGAGCTGCCGGCGTGGGAGGGCTCGCGCGAGGAGCGCGCGCTCGAGATCGTCGTGCGCGAGCTCGTGATCGGCGAAGGCGAGTCGGTCGCGTGCATGCGCGTCTACCGCGATGCCACGACCGATCCCGCGGTGCGCGCCGCGCTCTCGACGCTGCTCGCCGACGAGGTGCGCCACTACGCCGCCGGCCGCGCGCTCGAGGCGCTCCTGCGCGAGACGCTTCCGCCGGCCCTCGTGGAGCGCGCGAGCGCGCGGCTCGATGCCCGGCTCCCGGGTGACGTCGCGTCGATCCGCCGCGCGCACCGCGCGGGCGCCACCGGCGGGCCCGGCCGGCGCTTCGGCGTGTCGGTGCGCCCGGAAGAGACGCCGCCGCTGGTCGTGTGAGGCGCGCCGATGTCACCCTACCGGCAAGCGATGACCGAGCTCGACCCCCTGCCGCGCGTGCTGATCGTCGAGGACGAGCCCGCGATCCTCGACGGGCTCGAGAGCCTCTTCGGCGCGAGCGGCTTCGCGCCCACGCGCGCGGCGGACGGCTCCCTCGCCGACGCGCTCCTCGCGCGCGAGCGCTTCGAGCTCGTCGTCCTCGATCTGATGCTGCCTTCTCTCTCGGGGCTCGAGGTGCTGCGGCGCCTGCGCGCGCGGGGGAACGACGTCCCGGTGCTCGTGCTCACCGCGAAGGGCGCCGAGGAAGACGTGGTGCTCGGCCTCGAGTCCGGCGCCGACGACTACGTGACCAAGCCCTTCGCGATCCGAGAGCTCGTCGCGCGCGCGAAGGGCCTCTTGCGTCGGCCGCGCGCGTCCGGCGCCGCCAAGCGCCTGCCGATCGGGGAAGCGGTGCTCGACGTCGACCGCCACGAGGTGAGCCGCGCGAGCGTCACCGTGACCCTCACGCTGCGCGAGACGATGTTCCTCGCCTACCTCGCCGAGCGCGCCCCGACGACGGTCACGCGCGAGGCGCTGCTCGTCGACGTGTGGGGCTACCGCGACGGAACGATCCGCACGCGCACGATCGACGTCCACGTGCAGCAGCTGCGCGCGAAGCTGCGCGCGATCGAGGGGGCCGAGCGCTGGATCTCGACCGTGCGCGGTCTCGGCTACCGCCTCGAGCCGAGCGGGCGATGAGCGCGGCGCGACGCGCCGTGGGGCCGGTGCTCGCGGCCCTGCTGCCGGTGCTGCTGCTCGCGGCAGGCTGGCTCTACAGCTCCGTGCGCGAGCGCGAGGCACGCCTCGACGAGGAGCGTGCGCGGCTCGCAGCAGCGCTCGATCGCGCGCGCTCGGCGGTCGATGCGGGCCTGCGCGAGCTCGTGGCACGCGAGGACGAGCGCCCCTTCTACGTCTACAGCCACTATTACTCGCCGCCCGACGTGCTCGCGCTCACCGATCCGGTCGCGGTCTCGCCGCTCGCCGGCGAGGCGGGCGATCCGCGCATCGTGGGCTGGCTCGAGCTCGACCCCGACGGAACGGTGCGAACGCCCTACTCCGTCGATCCCGGCCCCGCGACCGAGCGCGCGCGACGCGTGCTCGACGCGCTCGGGGAAGATGCGCGCGCCACGCTGCGGGCCGAGCTCGGAACGGCGCACGCGGGGGGCCTCGTCGCGCGCACGGCGAGCCCCGTGCCCGGCAGCGACGTGGGCTTGAACGCGATCGGCAACCTGATCGCGAGTGACATCGTCCAGGCGCAGTCGGGCGACGTCGCCGCGTACGAGCGCGTGCAGTCGCGCGGCCGCGCGATCCCGCGCGTGTCCCGGCGCGACGTCGCGAGCGCGATGGCCCGCGCCGACGTCCCGAGCACCGGCTCGGTGCAGCTGCCCTCGGGCCTCCCCGCGGCGCCCTCGCTGCCCCCGCTCGTCCAGGGCGAGATCGAGGTCGCCTACACGCCGATGACGCTGCGCGATCTCGACGGCGCGCTCGTGCTCTCGCGCGTCGTCTCCCACGACGGCGAGCGCGTGCTCGACGCCGTCGTGCTCGATCGCGAGCGCATCGTCCACACCTGGGTGCCCGACACGATCGCGCGCGCCGTCGCCGAGGACGCGCCCACCGTCGTCGCGCACGATGCGAGCGCCCGCTGCGCCTCCCGCGCGAGCGCCAGCGCGCTCTTGCCCGACGTCGAGCTCTGCGCGCCGCTCGCCCCGCTCGAGGCCCGCGAGCGCGCGCTCGACCGGGCGCTCGCCCTGCAGGTCGCCGCGCTCGTCCTGCTGCTCGTGCTCGCCGGCCTGGCAGTGGCGCTGATCCTGCGAAACGCCGCGCGCGCGGCCGAGCTCGCGCGCCAGAAGAGCGCGTTCGTCTCCGCCGTGAGCCACGAGCTGCGCACGCCGCTGACCACGCTGCGCATGCACGCCGAGATGCTGGACGAGGGCCTCGTCACCGAAGAGCGGCGCGGCAAGGTCCACGCCGAGCTCGTCACCGAGAGCGTGCGCCTCGCGCGCCTCGTCGAGAACGTGCTCGAGATCTCGCGGCTCGAGGAGGGCCGGCGCCCGCTCCGTGCGACGCGCGCCGATCTCGGGGCGCGCCTCTCGGACGTCGTGGAGAGCCAGCGCGGCCACGCGCGCGGCAAGGGCTTCGAGCTGGGGCTCACGGTTCCGGACGAGACCCTCGAGCTCGCGTTCGATTCCGCCGCGATCGAGCAGATCGTGACGAACGCGATCGACAACGCGCTCAAGTACGCGGCGAAGAGCGACGAGAAGCGCATCGACGTCGCGCTCTTGCGTGCGCGTCGTGAAGAGCGCGCGGGCGTCGAGATCCGCGTGCGCGATCGCGGGCCCGGCATCCCGGAGAAGGAGCGCGAGCGCGTGTTCGAGCGCTTCTATCGGGTCGAGCGACCCGAGACGGCGCACCAGCCAGGGACCGGCCTCGGCCTCGCGCTCGTCCGCGAGCTGGCGCGCGCGCACGGCGGGGAGGCGACCCTCGAGGACGGCGCGCCCGGCGCGATCGTGGTCGTCTTCCTTCCGCTCGCCTGACGCGGCGCTACGATCCTCCGCCGATGTACGAGCGTGGCGGCGAGATCGTCCTCGAGATCGTCTACTGGGGCGTCGGGCTCTCGGGAAAGACGACGAACCTGCAGCACGTCTTCGCGCACACGCCGCCCGAACGGCGCTCGGCGATGGAGTCGATCGCCGACGCACGCGGGCGCCTGCTCTCGTTCTCGATGCGGCCCGAGTCCCTCGCGTCCCTGCGCGGAAGGCCGGTGCGGCTCGCGCTCCGCACGATTCCGGGCGCGGTCGTCTACGACGCTTCGCGCGAGACGATCCTGCGAGGCGCCGACGCCGTGGTGCACGTGGTCGACACGCAGGCCGCGCGCCTGGCGCACGCGATCGAGAGCGCGCGCGAGCTCGCGGAGACCTCGCAGCGCACGACCGGTCGCGCGCTCGGCGAAGTGCCGCTCGTGCGCCAGTACAACAAGCGGGATCTGCCGAGCGCGCTCCCACGGGCCGCGCTCGACGCCGCCTTCGGCGCGCCGGCGCGGACGGTCGAGGCCATCGCGACGCAGGGAGTGGGCGTGCTCGACACGTTGCGAGAATGCGCGCGGCTCGCGCTCGAGGCCGAGGCCGCGCGCACGCGCTGATCGATCAGGCGGCCGTCGGCGAGTTTCTCGCGATCGGCCGCCGGCTCGGCGTCGCCCTGCGGGGTGTCGGCGCGCTCGTGAAGCCCTCCTCGACGTGGCCCGTCGTCAGACGCGCTCGACCACGCTCGCCGGCGCCGCGCTCGCGCCCACCGGCAGGATCCACGACGGCAGCTCGCGCAGCGCGCTCACCGCGAGATCTCGCGCGAGCGTCGGCACGTCCCGCAGTCGCGCGCGCCGCGCATGGAGGGCCAGCCCGAGCGAGAGCGAGAAGCTCACGAGCAGGTTCGTCGCCCCGATCCCCACGATGCCGGCGATCGAGAGCGGCAGATCCACGTGCTCGATCCCGAGCGTAGCGATCGCGAGACCGAAGTTGGCCGACGCGAAGCTCACGTGGCGGATGTCGATGGGCAGCCCGATCAGCTGCCCGATCGTCCCCGTGCTGCCGAGCAGCACGCCGAGCACGATCGATCCCGTGACCGCGCCGGAGCGCGTCTCGACGAAGCTCGCGAGCCGCTCCACGCCCCGAGCGCCGATGCGACGAGCGAGCGAGGCACTGCGCCGGATCCGCTCCGGCACGTGGCGCGCGATCACGGAGCTCGAAGCGTAGCCGGCGACGATGCCCGAGAGCGTGAGCCAGACGCCGGTGATCGCCGCGTGGGGGATCGCGAGCGAGTGGATCGGATCGACGTCGAGCGCGAGATGGTGCGCCTTCTCGACCGACGCGACCGGCGAGCCCGTGAGCGCTGCGAAGGCCCACGAGAGCGCCAGGGCGGCCGGCAGCGCGACCAGGCAGTTGCCGAGGATCGCCGCGAGCTGGCTGCGCACCAGACACTGGATGGTCTCGACGAGCGGGCGCGTGTCCTTCGGGCGCGCGCCATCGACCGAGCCGGCGAGGGCCGCGGCGGTCATGGCCGGCTGCTTGGTCGCGATCGTCATCCCGAGGAGCTGGACGAGCACGAAGCCGGCTGCGTAGTTCAGCGAGAACAGCGCGGCCTCGACCAGCGGCGGCGCGTGCAGCGCCGCGATGCCGACCTTGAGGCAGGCCAGGATCGCGACCACGAGACCGGCGCCGCCCGCCGCGAGCCACATGCCGCCGTACTCGCCACGCGTGCGCGCGATGTAGTGCTCGCCGGTGCGCCCGGCGTGGGAGGCGATCTCGCTCGCCACGAGGTAGGAGCCGCGGCGCAGGAGCGGAGTCACCTGCTCGGCCTCGGCCTGCGCGGTCACGAGCTGCCGCAGCAGCGTGCGCAGCGCGAGCTCGCGGCTCGCCTCGTCTTCCGAGAGCGTGTCGAGCAAGAGGCGCAAGCGCGCGACGAGATCTTCGATCCGCTCGAGCTCGTAGGTGAGCCGGATGGTGGCGCCCGTCTTGGGCGCGCGCTTGCGGATCCGCGCGACGCTCTCGGTGCACTGTTGGAGCAGCACGCGCGCATGCCGCGCCGTCTCGTCGCTCGCCTCCGCGGACGCCGGCTCGATCGGCGTCGTCGTCGGCGCCGGCTCGAGACCATGCACGACGCGCAGCGCGCGCGTCACGGCAAGCACCTGCTCGGCCTGCGCGAGGAAGGGCGACTCGTAGTCGATCGCGTCCGGCGCCGCGTCCAGCAAGATGGGGTCCTCCCCCGCGGCCGCGAGCCGATGTGCGAGCAGGTCCACGGCGCGTGCGACGCCATGCCGAAGCGCCGCGAGCGCTCTCGGATCGTTCGGCGCGAACGCGGCGATCAGCCGCGACAGCGTTCCATCGTCGAGCGCGCTCACCCACTCGGCGTCGGGCGGATCGAAGACCGTCTGCAGAATCTCCGCGAGATCGTGCGGGGGCCGATGCGAGGGCAGCCAGCGTGTCGCGAGGCGCTGCCGGAGCTCCGCGAAGAAGCCGTGCGCGGGGAGCAGGCCCAGGTCCGCGAGCGCCGAGCTGAGATGCGACGACGACACGAGCCGCGCGCCGAACGCGCGCGCGCCTTCGCGCAGATCGTCGTCGTCCTCGAGCAGCGAGACGAGCGCCTCGATCGCCGAAGCGCGCTGCGCTCTGCGCGAGCCCCGCATGCGCCGCACCAGGCGCCGCAGAGGGTCGAGTGGAGGAATGCCGTCGCCCTCGGCGCGTCCGGCGCGTGCGATCTCGGCGAGCTCCGGCAGGATGCGGCGGCGGATCTCGGCGACGAGCGCACGCGAAGGCGTGGACGACGCAGCGGCGGACGCGACGAAGGCTCGCGCGGGGGTCGGAGGCATGCCGCGCGTGACTGCACGCCTCGCACCATCGGGATCGTGGGCTGGGGCGCCGCGCTCGCGTGGCAACGCGTCTCGCATGGTGCGCGGTGTCACGTCGGGTGGCCCCCGTGCGGGCGGCAATGCGCCGCCGTGACGCGCGAAGGACAGTCGGGCACCGCGGAGCCCCTTGGATCGCTGGCACCTCGGTTGCGACCGCGAAGGCGAGGCCCGCTGCCGCGTCGCGGGAAAGAAAGGAGCTTTCTCCATGCAGATCTCTCGTCTCTCGATCGCCCTCGCGCTCGGGCTCGCCGGGCTCGGCACGGCCTCGAGCACCTCGGCGCAGGCCATCATCGTGACGCCGCCGCTACCGCCGATCGTCGCGCCGCCCGTCGTGGTCGCGCCGCCGCCGCCGCCAGTCGTCGTCGCGCCACGCCCGCGCGTCCGCGTCGTGGTGCCGGTGCCGCCGCCGCCGCCGCCGGTGATCGTGCAGCCGCCGGCACCCTTCGACGGGGCCGTCTGGATCGACGGCTACTACCGCTGGACCGGTCGGGACCACGTCTGGGTCGAAGGCCACTGGGCGCGCCCGCGCCACGGCCATCACTGGCGCCCGCATCACTGGGAGCGGCGCGGCCACGGCTGGGTGTTCGTGCGTGGTCGCTGGCAGCGCCGATAGCGTCGCGCGCTCCGGTCCGACCGAGGAAGCGGGCACCGATCCCCGGTGCCCTTTCCTTTTGGTACAGTCGCGCCCTCGATGGAGCGTGACCTCTCCGGCCGCTGTGGAAGTTGCTCGTTCTTCGTCGCGCTGCGCGAGCGCGAGGACGGCGGCGAAGAGGGCGAGTGCATGCTCAAGTGCTGGCCGCCGCCGCTCAAGGACACGGCGACCTGCACGCATCACAAGCCGAAGGGCGCCTCGTTCGCGAAGGCCCTCGAGCGCAAGAAGGTCGCCGGCATGCCGCGCCGCATGCGGGAAGACGCCGAAGACGACGTGCCGGCGCGCGCGCCGCTACCGAAGGAGATCGATCTCGACATGGACCTCGACGAATTCCGCAGGGTGCTCCGGGACGTGATCCGCGAAGAGCTCGGCGTAGGCGACACGCAGCTCGGCGAGCGCTGGCGCGGCGGGCAGCTCGTGATCAAGCCGGGCAAAGACGGCACGCAGCCGAAGGAGATCCCGGTGGAGGCCTTCTTCCACAAGATCGTGATGCTGCGCGACAAGCTCCGCGTGCTCGAGCAGAAGGTGAACTCGAGCAAGGGCCTCGCCGACGACGAGAAGGTGCAGATCCAGCAGTACATCACCGCCTGCTACGGATCGCTCACGACCTTCAACGTGCTGTTCCGCGATCGCGAGGACTGGTTCGTCGGGCAAGCGACCAAGGAGTAGCCCGGCCGCGCGCGCATCAGCGCGGCGTCTCTTCCTTCGTCGCGGCCGCGTCCTTCTTCGGAGGTGCGGCCGCCGCGGTGAGCTCGCCCGTCCCGAGGCGCAGCACGGCGATCTTGCCGAGCGCGAGGATGCTGACCGCCACCGACGCGGCCCAGACGAAGTCGCGCGAGCCCGAGAACGTCGCGACGCCGAGCACGAGCACGACGCCGAGCTCCATCACCACGAAGGGCAGCGTGTCGAGCACGCCGCCATGCGTGCCGATCCCCATCACGGCGATGATGCACACGAACGGAATCCAGAGATCGGGATCGACCCACTCGAGCGCGTTCCCGAGCGCGACGAGCGCGATCACGACGAGCATCGCCGCGCGAAGCCAGCTCTGCGGTGCCGACCAACGAGCCATCGAGCCTCACCGTACGCGACGCGCGGCGCGGAGGGCCAGCGAGACCCGCGCGCCGAAGACGAGGTACGGTTACGTGCAGGGGAGGCATCCGATGAACCGAATCGACGTGAAGCGCGGCGGCGTCGCCCAAGCCATCACCGCCGCGTTCCTCGGCCTCGGGGTGGGCGGATGCAGCCTGGCCATCGCGCTCGGCGAGCTCGCGCGCGGCCGGCTCGCCGGCGCGTTGATCGGCCTCTTCCTGTTCGCCGTCATCGCGGTGGCCGTCGGCCTCTACCTGCGCGCGCGCACGAGGGGCACGCTCGCCTACGTCTCCGACCTCGGCATCGGCCTGCGCGACGGGCGCGAGGTCGCGTGGTCGCAGGTGCGCCGCATCACCGATCGCCACGCGCGTACGCGGCTCGGTCACCGCGTCGTCTGGCGCACCGAGCTCGAGGTCGAAGGACATCCGCCGATCTGGCTCATCCCGCAGCACGTCGCGAACTTCGGGGAGGTGCACGCCTTCCTCCGCGCGAGGCCGATCCCGTACGTCGACGCCTGAGGCGCAGCGCGACCGCGCTCGACCGCCGCGCTCTCAGCCGGGCCCGTCGACACCGTTGGCGCGGGCCTCTTCGAGCGCCACGAGGTCGAGCCGGAGGCGATGGGCGATGGAGCGCAGCGGTGCCGCCTGCATCGCGCTCGTCAGCGTGCGGAGCGCCGGGCGTCCCTGGTTGTCCGCGACGACCATCGGCACGCCGGTCATCGGATCGGTGCGGAGCACGAGCAGCGCGTGGTGGTGGTTGCGCATGTCCTGCAAGCGCAGGCCGTAGACGACGAGCGCGTCACCCTCGCGGAACGCGTCGGCGCTGCGGGCGATCGCGTGCGCGTACGCGGCGCCGCGCGCGAGCGGGACGAGGTTCTCGCTCTCGACGTCGAAGCGATCGAGCACCGCGCCCTCGCCGCTCGCGTAGTCGAGCAGGTTCTCGAGGCTGCGCCGCGGAAGAGGCCCCGCCGGCGCGAGGTCGAGCGACCCGTGCGTGCGGCCCGGCGCCTCGCCCTCGCCGCGGAACCACGTCCCGCCACCGCGCTGCCACGCGTCGAGCACGAAGTCGATGCACACCTCGGGCGGGATCGGCCGGCCCTGCTCGTCGAACACCGGGTACTCGACCGTGCCGTAGACGAACGTCGTCTCGCCCGCGAGGTACGCGGCCAGCCACGCGCCTCGCAGCTGACCGTCCTCCTGCACGCCCTCCGGCTCGTCCATCGGCTCGTCGAAGCGCGGCGCCTCGTCCACCAGCGCTTGCGCCGCCCGCACGAGCGCGTGATGGCGCGCCCAGAACGCCGAGGCATCCGCCCGCGTCGCGTCGAGCGTCTCGGGCGCGCCACCGATGCAGGCGATCTCCGTGCGGCCGTTCGCCAGCACGGCGAGCGAGGGACGGCGCGTGCCGTCGGGGAACACCAGATCGAGCGCGGCGGCGTCGTCGCCGATGGCGGTCGGGATCGTGCGCAGCGCGCCGGTCTCTTCGCGCACGACCTCGAGATCGAGGCCGAGCGGATCGGCGAGCGCGTCCGCGCTCTCGCTCACGCGGTCGTTCAGGCGCAGGCGCGCGAGCGACCCGTCGGCCTCGAGGTAGCCGGGCTCGTCGGCGTCGCGATCGGTGCGGTCGAGCACGTCCACCACGCCGTCGCGCGAGCGGTAGATGCGCGGCGCGTCGAAGAGCGTGGTGAGCTGCACCTGCGCGGAGAGCGCGCTGGCGAGCGCCGGGCGATCCGAGAAGAAGTAGCCGCCCTCGAGGAGCACCTCCCGACGCAGCGCGCGGCTCGGATGCGCGGCGAGGAAATCGCGGAGCGCGCGCGTCGGATGCGCGGCGGTGTCGAGCTCGCGCCGGAGCGCGGCGGTGGGGGCGCTCGGCGGCGTGGCGTCGGGCCAGCGAAGGAAGAGGACCGGATCGATCTGGGCGCGCACGAGCACCTCGGGCAGCGAATCGACGTACGCGAGGTGACGCGCGCTGGGCGCCGCGAGGTGGCGCTCGGCGATGCGCATCTCGCACGTGGGCGCGACCGGCGTGGGCGGCTCGGCCGCACGGGCCTGGGCGGCGTCCGTCGTCACCCCCGCATCGCGCGGCGCCGGGATCGGCATCGGCGTCCGCGCGGCGGGATCGCACGCGGTCGTGAAGATCAGGGAAGCGAGAGCGGCGGCGCAGACGTTCTTCTCGAAAGACATGCCGCGGGCTCGTCGCAGCCCGCGTGCCTCGTGGTCGACGCCCGTTTCCGCAGTGATTTCGGGCCCACCCGTGTCGGCTCCGGGCCGGATCGCGTCCGCGCTGACGCAGTGATCGCGGGACGCGATGGGGAGGGCCGCCCGGGTCGCCCTACGCGCTCTGCCACCGCGCGCGACGCGCCGCGTGCAGCGCCAGCAAGACGAGCGCGACCGCGAGCGGCGTGGTGACGAGGTCGCCGTACCTCACCCAGGGTGTGATCTCCGTGCCGAGGCGGGCCTCCACGATCCGGGTCGCGGCCACGAACGTCGGCGTTCCCTCGTCGCGCTCACCGAGCGCGCTCGTGAGGCCGCTCGGCCCGGTGCCGACGACGCGCACCAGATCGCGCCGCGTCTCGATCGCCCGCATCGTCGACAAGAAGCGGTGCATGTGCGGCGCCGTCGTGTCGCCGAACCAGGCGTCGTTCGTGTGGTTCGAGAGCAGCTCGGCACCGAGGCCCGTGAGCGCGCGCGCGTGCTCGGGCACGAGGTCTTCGAAGCAGTTGAGGATGCCCACGTGCACGCCGCCCACGCGCAGCACCTCGGACTCCACGGTGCCGCGCATCAGCCCGCGCGAGACGAGCTGCTGGAGCGGCGGCAGCTCGTCCCAGAGCGGCACCTCCTCCGTGAACGCCATCAGGTGCACCTTGTCGGCGATCCCCGTGACGCGTCCGTCCTCGATCGCGAGCACCGAGTTCCACAGGCGCGACCACGTCGAGGTGATCGCGCCGACCAGCAGCGGGCCGTGCACGCCGTCGTGGAAGAAGCCGTCCTCGCCCACGGGATCGTCGACCCAGTCGCGCTGCCAGCCGAACCCGTAAGCCGACTCCGGCCACACCACGAGCTCGGCTCCTTCACGCTCGAGCGCGGCCGTGCTGCGGCGCATCGCCTGGTGATCGCTCAGCGTGCGCGAGCCGTCGATGCGCTCCTCGATGCCGAGGCCGTGCTGCAGGAGCCCCACGCGCAGGAGCGGCCAGTGCGCGCGCTCCTCGCGCAGCGTGGCCAGGCGCGCCGTTCCCCACGCGAGCGGCAGCAGAAGACAGAGCGCCGCCACCAGCGCAGCGCTTCGATCGCGCCTCCGCAACGCCTGCATCGCGGCGATCGCGCCGCCGAGGAAGAGCAGATCGACGAGCGGCGGGCCGCCGAGCTCCGCGCACTGCACGAAGGGCAGCCACCCGGTCTGCGAGACGCCCGGCCGCCACGGGAAGATCATCGGCACGAGCGACGCGCTCACGGTCAGCGCGATCGGCAGCACGGCCCACGCGCGCCGCGGCCGCAGCGCCGCCGCGAGCCCGAGGCCGAACGCCCACGGCGCCGACTGCCCGAGCCAGAGCAGGATCGAGAGGCCCAGCGCCGCGGGCCACGGCAGGTACGCGTAGCGCTCGAAGAGCTCGATCGCCCAGCGCATCGTCCACGCGTTGCACGAGAGGCCGCACGCGAGCCCGAGCACGATCGCCACCCGCGGCCGCACGAGCGCGCCGCTCGTGGGCTCGAGCCCCACGAGCAGGAGCCCCGGCCCGAGCCACGCGAGCCAGAACGCCTGCTCCGGCATGCCCGCGAGGCCGATGCAGAGCCCGGCGAGCGCGCCGATGCCGAGCGCGCGCCTCATCGGGATCGCCGAGCGATCCGGCGCATCATCCGCGCAGACGCAGCGCGCCGGGCCGGATCTCGAAGCGCGCGGGCAGGCGCCCCGGCGCTTCTCCGTCCACGTCGAGGAGCACGTGCTCGGCGGGATCGACGGGCTCGGCCACGACGACCTTGCCGCGCGTGTAGGTCACGCCGCGCTTGCCGAGCAGCGTGCCGGCGTAGAGATGCGGCGCGAGGCGCAGCTGCTGGGCGAAGTCGACGTTCTCGAGGCCGACGATGTCGAAGAGCCCGTCGTCGAGCTCGGCGCGCGGCGCGATCTGCATGCCGCCACCGAAGAAGCGCCCGTTGGCGACCGCGAGGTTGGCGATCGAGGTCTCGCGCGGGAGCTCGCCGTCCACGGTGATGCGCACGCGCTGGCTCTCGTAGCGCGCGGCCGCGCGCAGCGAGCCGACGAAGAAGGCGGCGCCGCCGCCCATCCACTTGGGCGCGTCGTTCACGAGGCGATCGACGAGGCCGCCGAGGCCGAAGCTGGCGATGTTGAGGAACGCGCGCCCGCGCTTCTGGCCGTCGTTGCCGACGAGCTCGAGCCAGCCGACGTCGACGGGGCGCGCCGTGCTGGCGATCAAGCGATCGACGAGCGCCTCGATCGCGGCATCGCTGCCGCTCGCGTTCGTCGCGGCGAGCGTCTTGCGGAAGTCGCCCCCCGTGCCGCACGAGATCGGACCGAGCCACGCCTGCGTGGGAACGAGCGAGCCGTCCGGGCGGAAGAAGCCGTTCGTCGCCTCGCTGAGCGTGCCGTCGCCGCCCACCACCGCGATGCCCTCGGCGCCCTTCTCGAGCGCCTCGCGCACGATCGTGGTCGCGTCCCCCGCCCGCTCGGTGAGCGCCAGCCGGTAGTCGAGCTTGCGCGCACGCATCGCGCGCTCGAGCGCAGGGAGGCGCCGTTCCGCCCGGCCTGCACCGGCGCGCGGGTTGACGACGAGGACGAAAGAAGAAGGTATGGCGCTCACGCGGACCGTCCGATGGGCTCGTTGGCACGGATTTAGTCGGCCGCGCGACGGGAAAAGCAAGCGTTTGGTGGAAGCCCCCCGCGGCCCGCGGTACCATCCTCGTCCTTCGCGCGCAGCGGCTGCGCGCGCCTTGCCCGACCTCGGCAGAACGAGGCGGAGAGCAGAGGCAACCACACGATGTCTCAGGATTTTGGCGTCAATCAGGGTCTCGTCGAGGAGCTCTACCTCAAGTACCGCGAGAACCCCTCGGCCGTGCCCGAGAGCTGGCAGCGCTACTTCGACTCGCTCGACGAAGAGCTGGTGCCGCCCCGCAAGAGCTCGGCCGGCCAGATCCCGGCCGCCGCGCGCACCAGCAACGGCACCACGCCCGCGGGCGTGGTCACGAGCGCGGGCCTGACGACCGTGAGCGGCCTGGCCGCGCCGGCCGCACCGCGCGTCTCGTTCCCCCCCGGCCCCGAGACGAAGGCCGCGACCGAGCTCCAGGCGCGCGTCTCGGCGATGGTCAACGCGTACCGCGTGCGCGGGCACCTCTTCGCCGATCTCGATCCGCTCGGCATGCTGCCCAAGCCGCCCTTCGACATCTCGCTCGAGAGCTTCGGCCTCGGCGGCGTCGATCCGAAGACGGTCTTCAACGCGATGGCGCAGCAGCTGACGCTGGAAGAGATCCAGCGCCGGCTCAGCGAGACCTACTGCAAGTCGATCGGCGTCGAGGTCACGCAGATCGAGGATCCCGAAGAGCGCGACTGGCTCCAGACGAAGATGGAGTCGATCCTCAACCAGCCGGCGTTCAGCCGGGAAGAGCAGCACTACCTGCTCGCCAAGCTCACCGAGGCCGAGGTCTGGGAGACCTTCATCGACAAGGCCTACGTGAAGAAGAAGCGCTTCTCGCTCGAGGGCGGAGACGCGACCGTGCCGCTCTGCGACATCATCGTGGAGAAGGCCGCCGCGCTCGGGATCGAAGAGGTCGTCGTCGGCATGGCGCACCGCGGGCGCCTGAACGTCCTCGTGAACGTGATGGGGCTGCCGGCCGGCGACCTCTTCTCCATCTTCGACGACTTCGAGGCCGAGCGCATGAAGGGGCGCGGCGACGTGAAGTACCACCTCGGGTACTCCACCGACCGCGTGATCGGCGGCAAGAACGTCCACCTCACGCTCTCGTTCAACCCGAGCCACCTCGAGTTCGTGAACCCGGTCGTCGAGGGCCGCGTGCGCGCCAAGCAAGAGCGCCGCGGCGACAGCGCCCGCAAGCGCGTGCTGCCCCTGCTCATCCACGGCGATGCGGCCTTCATCGGCCAGGGCGTCGTCGCCGAGACGATCAACCTCGCCTACCTCAACGGCTACTCGACGGGCGGCACGGTCCACGTCGTGATCAACAACCAGATCGGCTACACGACGCCGGTCGAGGACGCGCGCAGCACGCGCTACTGCACGGATCTCATCCGCATGCTGCGCTGCCCGGTCTTCCACGTGAACGGCGACGACGCGGAGGCGGTCGCGCACGTGGCGCGCCTCGCGGCCGAGTACCGCCAGCGCTACGCGAAGGACGTCTGCATCGACCTCTACTGCTACCGCAAGTACGGCCACAACGAGGGCGACGAGCCGCGCTTCACGAACCCGCTCATGTACCAGCGGATCGACGCGAAGGAGACGCCGCGCAAGATCTACGCGAAGAAGCTCGTCGCGGCGGGCCGCGCGACCGAGGCCGAGGTGGAGGCGCTGCTCGTGGATCGCCGCGAGCGCCTCGTGCGCGCGCAGGACGAGGTGCGCAAGAGCAAGCACCGCTACGAGCCGAGCGCCGGCACGGGCGTCTGGCAGGGCTTCGTGGGTGGGCCGGAGCTCGGCGTGCCCGACGCCAAGACCGCCGTCGACAAGGACACGCTCGTGGCGATCGCGAAGTCGCTCGCGACGCTGCCGAGCGGGTTCGCGCCGATGCGCCAGATCCAGGCGCGCTGCGACGAGTACGTGGCGGCCGCGAGCGGCAAGACCCTCAAGTGGGGCATCGCCGAGAACCTCGCCTACGCCTCGATGCTCCTCGAAGGGCACCCGGTGCGCCTCACCGGCCAGGACTCGCAGCGCGGCACGTTCGGCCATCGCCACTCGGTCGTCCACGACACGAAGACGGGCGAGAAGTACATGCCGCTCAAGAACGTCGGGCGCCTGCTGAGCCGCACGCAGGCGGGGATCGAGATCTACGACTCGGCGCTCAGCGAGCAGGGCGTGCTCGGCTACGAGTGGGGCTACTCGCTCGATCGGCCCGAGGGCCTCGTGATCTGGGAAGCGCAGTTCGGCGACTTCGCCAACGGCGCGCAGGTCATCATCGACCAGTTCATCGTCAGCTCCGAAGACAAGTGGCACCGGCTGAGCGGCCTCGTGATGCTCTTGCCGCACGGCTTCGAGGGCGGCGGCCCCGAGCACTCGAGCGCGCGCCTCGAGCGCTTCCTCGCGCTCGCCGCCGAGGACAACATCCAGGTCGTGAACCTCACGACGGCCGCGCAGATCTTCCACGCGCTGCGCCGCCAGGTGAAGCGCCAGTGGCGCAAGCCCCTCGTCGTGATGTCGCCGAAGAGCTTGTTCCGCAGCGAGGACGCGGCGTGCACGCTCGACGACCTCGCGAACGGCGAGTTCCAGCGCATCATCGCCGACAAGGAGATCGCGCCGAAGAAGGCCAAGCGCGTGATCGCGTGCAGCGGCAAGGTCTACTACGAGCTCGCCGCGAAGCGGAAGGCCGAGGGCCGCGACGACGTGGCCATCGTGCGCTTCGAGCAGCTCTACCCGCTGCGCACCGAGGAGATCCGCGAGGTGTTCTCGGCCTACGCCGACGGCACCGACCTCGTGTGGTGCCAGGAAGAGCCGTGGAACAGCGGCGCGTGGTTCTTCATCAACGCGCGCCTGCCCGCGATCCTCGAGAACCGGCTGCCGCTCCGCTGCGTCTCGCGCGTCGAGAGCGCGAGCCCGGCCACCGGCTCGGAAGAGGCGCACAAGCTCGAGCAGCACCAGCTCATCGACGAGGCCTTCGCGCCCGCGCCGGAGTCGGCGCGCAAGAGCCAGCGCCCCAGCGCGCGCCCGCGCGCGAACGGGAACTGAGGACGGGCGCGCCGAGCGCGCGCCGCCCCCGAGAAAACGCGACGAGGCAGGACGAGAGCTCGTCCTGCCTCGGGCGTTTCGGGGGGCGTCGGTCCGCTCAGCTCTTGACGGAGATCGAGCGCGGCTTGACCTCGGCCTTCTTCGGGATGCGAACGGTGAGCACGCCGTCCTTCAGCTGCGCGTCGATGTGCTCGGCGTCGACGGTGCGCGGCAGCATGAACTGGCGCGTGAAGGAGCCGTAGAAGCGCTCGATGCGGTGGTAGCCGTCCTTCTTGTCCTCGTTCTCGAGCTTCCGATCGCCGCGGAGCGTGAGGATGTTGTTCTCGACGTCGACCTTCACGTCCTCGTTCTTCACGCCGGGGATCTCGGCGCGGACCTGGATGGACTCCTTGTCCTCGAAGATGTCGACGGCCGGCATCCAGCCGTTCGGCTCGAAGGAGCGCGAGACCTCGCGCTGGAAACGGTTGAGCTCGGCGAAGGGATCGAAGCGGGTCAGCATGGTGGTTCTCCTGAGGGTGCGGGTTCTCGGAAGCGAGAGCCGCTCGCGGGCGAGCGCATCCCTGCCGCCGTGCGCCCCACCCTGCCCGGATGGCGCGCCCGTCGTGCGTCGGGCCAGCGGAAAAGAAGCCACGGTGCCCCCGGGCCTCTCTCGCCGCTGCTCTCGTGTCGACGAGCCGAAACTAGGCATCGCCGCGGAGCCGTCAACTCCGTCGCCGTGCCATCGCGGCCACCGATCGGAGATCGCTGGTGCGCGTACGCACGCGCTCCGCTACAACCGGGGTCGTGCAGGGGCGCTCCACCGAGCTTCGGGTCGGCATCTTCGTCACCGTCGCGCTGATCGTCGGCTTCATCGTCGTCTTCGCGCTCGGAAGCCGCAGCTCGATGTTCGAGTCGCGCAACCACTACACCGCCACGTTCTCCACGGCGTCGGGCCTGCGCCCCGGCTCCCCCGTGCGCATGTCGGGCATCGACGTCGGCACGGTGGAGACCGTCACGTTCCGCGCCGACGGCCGGGCGCAGGTGCGCTTCGCGGTTCGCGCCACGGAGGCCCACTTCGTCACCGGCCCGGTCGCGCACCCCGAGGACCCCGCCCACACCGGCGCGAGCATCGCGACGATCGGCAGCAAGGGCCTGCTCGGCGACGGCCTGATCGACATCTCTCCCGGCACGGGCGAGCCCCTGCCCGACGGCTCCGAGGTCGAGGCCTCGGAGGCGAACGGCATCATGGCCGCGGCCCAGGCGGCGATCTCCGATGCGCGCCCCGCGATCGAGAACGTCCGCGAGCTCACCGAGACGCTCGCCGACGAGCAGTTCCGCGCCGACGTGCAGGCGATCGCGCACAACATCGCCGAGCTCACGCGCATGGTGCGCGAGGACGACGGCACGGTGCACCGCCTGATCAGCGACCCCGAGATGGCCGACCAAGTGCAGAGCACGCTGCGCTCGCTCCAGACCACCTCGAGCGAGCTCGCCGCCACCGCCCGCAACGTGCGCGCGATCACCGGCGAGATCCGCGACGGCGACGGCACCGTGCACGAGATCATCTACGGCGAGCAGGGCACGCGCCTCGTGACGAACCTCGCCGACACGGCCGGCGAAGCGGCGACGATCCTGCGCGACGTGCGCACCGGCGACGGCAACGCGCACGAGCTGCTCTACGGCGACTCGGCGGGCGATCTGATCTCGAACCTGACGGCGATGAGCGGCGATCTGCGCTCGATCGTGGCCGACATCCGCGCCGGCCGCGGCACGCTCGGCGGCCTGCTCACCGATCCGTCGATCTACGAGGACGTCCGCCGCATCGTCGGTAACGTGGAGCGCAACGACATCCTGCGCGCGCTGGTGCGCTACTCGCTCCGCGAGGACGAGCCCCGCGACCCCGCGCCGCGCGTCGAGAGCGGCGTGGTCACGCCCGAGGGCGCCGAGAGCACCGAGCCCTCGAGCCCTGCGCCCTGAGCCGGCGCGCGCGGGCGCCGTCAGCCGCCGTAGCGGAGCAGCGTGGCGACGTCGTCGTCGGCGGGCGCGTTGCCCTCGATGAAGTCGCGCACGCGTGGATCGTCGGCGCGGCGGATCTCGTCGGGCGTGCCGGCGTAGATGATGTAGCCCTTGTGGACCATCGCGATGCGGTCGCTGATGTCGAGCGCGCTCGCCATGTCGTGGCTCACCACGATGGACGTGACGTCCTTGAGGCGCTTGGTCTCGGTGATCAGGGTGTTCACCTTCTCGGTGCTCACGGGGTCGAGGCCGGTCGTGGGCTCGTCGTAGAGCAGCACCTCGGGCTCGAGCGCGATCACGCGGGCGAGGGCCACGCGCTTGCGCTGCCCGCCCGATAGCTCCGCGGGCATCATCCGCGTCACGTCGGGCAGGCCCACGTCGGCGATCGCCCGCCGGACCTTCTCCGTGATCTCTTTCTCGGTCAGGCGGAAGTGCTCGCGCAGGCCGTAGGCGACGTTGTCGCGGACGCTCAGCGAGTCGAAGAGCGCCGCGCCCTGGAAGAGCATGCCGATGCGCCGCCGCACGCCGGCGTACTCGCGCTCGTGCAGCGTATCGATGCGACGCCCGTCGAAGGTGATCGTGCCGCCGTCACTGCGGAGCAGGCCGATGAGCAGCTTGAGCATGACGCTCTTGCCCATGCCCGAGCCGCCGATGATCGTGAGCGACTCGCCCTTGTGGACGTCGAGGTTCAGATCCTCGTACACCACCTTCGGGCCGAAGGCCTTCTTCACGTTGCGGAACTCGATCAGAGCCACGGTGATCCAGGGGGCGAGCTTAGCGTTGTTCGCGCTCGCGTCACTCACCGCGTGTGACGGGGGCCCGAGCGGGGCCGAACGGAGCTCGGCGCTGGGGGCGCTCGTGGCGCCCCACGCCGAGCGCGTCACGCGCTTCGATCGCTGGGCTCATCGCGTGGCGAGCGCCGGCGGCGCCTGGCGCTCGCGCAGCGCGCTCGAGGAGACGGTGTTCTCGCAGGTCCGCGGCGATACGAGCGTGGTGGGCGCCTGGGTCGAGCGCGAGGGGGAGCCGGCGCTCGCGCTCCCTGCCGAGCGCGCGATGCCGGAGGCCGAGATGCGCGCGATCCGCCTGCCCACGCTCGGCCCTTGCGAGGCCGGCACGGCGCGGCTCGTGCGTGGGCGAGGGCCCGAGGAGGTCGACGTCGTCCTCGTGACGCTGGACCACGACGACCTGCGCACGACGCTCGCGCTCGCGATCGACCCGCAGCCTTGATCGCGCGCCGCGCGGGCGTAAGCGATGGGCATGACCGATCGTCCGTTCCGGATCCTGGGCGTGCAGCAGATCGCCATCGGCGGCCTCGACAAGGGCGCGCTCGCCAAGCTCTGGGTCGACACGCTGGGCCTGCCGCGCGTCGGCACGTTCCGCAGCGAGCGCGAGAACGTCGACGAGGACATCGTGCTCGCCGGCAAGGGCGCCTTCGCGGTCGAGATCGACCTGATGCAGCCCGTCGATCCCGACAAGCGCCCGCGCGTGCACGATCCCGCGCTCAACCACGTGGGCCTCTGGGTCGACGACCTGGCGGCCGCCGTGAAGTGGCTCGACGCGAACGGCGTGCGCTTCGCGCCGGGCGGCATCCGCAAGGGCGCCGCCGGCCACGACGTGACCTTCGTGCACCCGAAGGGCGACGAGGCGCACCCGATCGGGGGCTCGGGCGTGCTGATCGAGCTCGTGCAGGCCCCGCCCGAGGTCATCGCCGCGTTCGAGACGCTGGCACGCGCCACCTGATGGGTGCTGGTGATGGTCGTCTTGCCGGATCCGTTCGGGCCCGCGATGACGAGCAGGACGGGGCTCATCGCGTCGAAGGGCGACGCCGTTGTGCGAGCGCCGCGAGCACACGAGCGCTCTCCTCCTCGATGCGCGCGCGGAGCGCGAGCAGCGCGCGATCGTGCGCGGCGCTCACGCCGGCAAACGCCTCTCGTGAGAGCGCCTCGAGCTCCTCGTCGGTGGGCTCGCGATCGGGATCGGCGAGATTGGTGACCACCTGTGCAGGATAGCGCGCCCGAGAGTGTGGCACCCGCTCGAATGCCGTAGACATCCGGCGGGGCTCCCGCGGCCAGGAGTTGGCGCGCTCGTTGCTGGTTGCGCTACATCCTGGCTCGATGGCCGCGAAGGTGGGTGCACGCGTGAAGGCTCGTTCTCGATCGTCGCTCGCTGCGTTCACGTTCGCGTGCCTCGCGTGGCTCACGGCGGCGCAGGCTCGGGCCGATGTCGTGGAGCTCTACCCGGTCGGCGGCACCGCCACCGGGTCGACGCTGACCGTCGCGCAGACGCACCTGCGCCAGACCATCACCGGCCTCGGCCACACGATCGTCGACGGCAGCGGCACCCGGCCCACGACGAGCACCGAGTTCGAGGCGGCCGCGCACGCGTCGAGCGCCGTGTACGTCGTGCTCGCCGACATCGAGCCGAGCCCGGGCCACTACCACCTGCACGTCTGGGTCTTCAGCGTCGATGCCGATCGCGTCGAAGAGCTCTACGTCGACGTGCTCTACGACGACGAGGACGCGCGCCTGCGCGACGTGCTCGGGAGCATGATCCGCGCGGAAGGTCTCGGCGACGACGCGCTGCGCCTGTCGGCCGAAGAGACCGACGCCGAGCGCGCGCGCCGCGAGGCCGCCGAGGCCGCGGCGCGTCAGGCCGAGCTCGACCGCCAGCACCAGGCGGAGGCCGACGCCGCGGCCGCCGCGGAGGCGCAGCGACGCGCGGACGAGGCCGAGGCCCAGCGCCTCGCCGACGAGCAGCGCCAGCGCGAAGAGCAGGCCGCGCGCGAGGCGGCCGAGGCCGCGGCGCACGCGTGGGAGCAGCGCCCGCTCTACGGTGCCGACGGCGCGTGGATGATCCAGCTCGGCGGCGAGGGCGGCGGCGCGTTCCAGTACGGCGCGCACAACCCGCACGTGCCGGACGGCGGCGCGCTCGGCCTCGTGCAGGCGCGCGTGGGCCGCGTCATCGACGGCACGGGCGGCCTCGAGCTGCGCGGCGGCGCGGACGTGTTCTTCGGCCTCGGCGCCGGCCTCGACCTCGTGCTCGGCGCGACCTACCAGTTCACGCCCTTCGTCGAGCGGATCCACATCGGCGCCATCGTCGAGCTCGGGCTCTCGATCGCCTTCCAGGGCCCGCGCGACGTCGGCTTCCTCGTGCGCGCCGGCGCGGTGATGAGCTGGAACCCGATCGACCACCTCTACTTCGAGCTCGCCCTCCCCGAGCTCGGGGTGATGACGAACGGCAGCGGCGCCGTCGTCTTCGGTGGGGCGCTGCGCATCGGCTACCGCTTCGATTGACCGGCCTTCGCCGACGAGCACGCCGGCGCCCGCGACGGTCCGGGCCCTCCGGGCGGAGCACTCCTCGCGGGGGGCCGCGTGATAGGCTGGCCGCGTGACCGCCGCCGCTCGCGAGAGCGACTCGCTCGCGACCCAGCCCGCCGCCGGAGATCGCATCGACCATCGCTACGTGGTCGAGAGCGTGCTCGGCACCGGCGCCGCCGGGATCGTCTACGCCGCGACGCACGAGTACACGGGCCGCCCCGTCGCCATCAAGTGGATGCACCCGCACGTCGCGCTCGACGTCACGAACGCGCAGCGCTTCCTGCGCGAGGCGCGGGCGGCGGCCTCGGTGAAGCACCCGAACGTCGTCGAGATCCTCGATGCCGGGCGCGATCGGGGCACGTACTACCTCGTCATGGAGCGGCTCGAGGGCGAGCTGCTCTCGGCGGCGCTGGCGCGCCACGATCTCGGTGTCCCGGCGATCGCACGGATCTTCGTGACGCTGATGCGGGGTGTCGCGGCGGCGCACGAGCTCGGCATCGTGCATCGCGACCTCAAGCCCGAGAACGTGTTCCTCTGCCCGCCGTCGCGAGGGCGCCCCGGCGGCGCCAAGGTCCTCGACTTCGGGATCAGCAAGCTCAAGCGCACGACGAGCGACGGCGGCGAGCTGACCGCCGCCGGCGTGTTCATCGGCAGCCCGTACTACATGGCGCCCGAGCAGATCGCCGACAGCCGCAGCGTGGACGCGCGCGCCGACGTGTACGCGATCGGCGTGATGCTCTACGAAGCGCTCGGCCATCGCGTGCCCTTCGACGCCGAGTCGCTCTCGGCGCTCTTCGCCAAGGTGGTCGACACCAAGCCGACGCCGATCGAGGAGCTGCGCCCCGATCTGCCCGCGGCGCTCTGCGACGTGGTGATGCGCGCGATGAGCGCGAGCCCGAAGTCCCGCTTTCCGACCGTGCGCGAGATGGCGGAGGCGCTCGAGCCGTTCGCGCAGGGGCTGCGCTTCGATCCGGGCGGCGACGCCTTCGACGTGGCCTGGCGCGAGCGCGGCTCGATGATCGACGCGCGCTTCAGCGATCTGCCGCCGAGGCCGAGTGATGCGCCCTCGCGACCGAGCGACACGCCGGCCGCGCCGATCGAGATCAGCGACGCCGCCTCCGACGCGCTCGAGCGCGCGCGGGCGAGGAGCAAGAGCGACGCAATCCCCGAGCAGCCCACGGTGATCCGGGGCCGCGGCGACGAGAGCGTGCGCACGACGCTGGCGAGCCCGCCGCCGGCGATGCCGCCCGTCGCTGCTGCACCCTCACCGCGCCTGGCGCCTTCGCCAGCCGAGATCCGCGCGACGCCGACGGTCGTCGCCGAGGGCCTCGCGCCCGCCGGTCCTGCTTCCGCGCCCGCGCTCGGCGGCAGCGTCGTCACGGCATCGATCGCTCGACCCGCGCGCACGGCCGAGCCGACCGAGACCTTCGCGCGACCGCCGGAGCGCGCCGCGCCGAGCCGCGGGACGCTCGCGCGCGCGCTCGCCCCGTGGATCGCGCTCGCCGTGATCGTCGCGATCGTGATGCTCGCGATCGGCGTCTCGCTCGGGCGCTTGCTCTGACGCTCAGCGGCGCCGCATGCGCTCCCGCGTGGCGATCGCGAGCGCCACGAGCGCGAGCGACGCGAGGCCGCCGTGACCCGACGCGCTCGCGCTGCAGCCGGCTCCGCCCGCAGGGACGCGCGCGACCGCGTCCGCGTCGATGTCCGCGGCGTCCGGTGTCGCCGCGTCGCGCGCGCCGGCATCGGGCACCACGCCGGAGTCCGGGCCGCCCGGCGTGACCGGGACGAGGTACACGTGGTTGGTCACCACGCGCGGCCGGGCCCCCACGAGCAGCTCCGCGCGCACGAAGCTCTCGCCCGCGCCCGCCACGAAGGGCTCGTCGTGCTCCCAGTCGCTCCCGACGACGTCCATCGCGGGCTGCGGGATCCCGTCGCGCACGAAGCGCAGCGTCGCGCCCATCGGCGCGCCCGTGACGCGCACGTGCATCGTCGTGGCATCGGCGTGGATCGTGTCGGTCGCCGCGGGATCGAGATCGGGCGAGCCGAGCTCGACCATCGGATCGTCGGGCCCTTCGAGCTTCACCACGGTTCGGCCGCGGCGCACGCCCTCGAGGATCGCGGCGGCGCTCAGCTCGCTCGCCCACACCATCGTGGTCGGGGACCCGATCGGGCTGTCGAAGCTGCCGGTGCCCGTGCCCGCCGAGTGGTCGTCGCTGCCGCCCACGGCGACGACGTGATGGCCCGCGAGCAGGAAGTCCTCCCAGCTCGAGACGACCCGCGCGTAGAAGAGCGTGCCGGTGACGTGATACGCGCCGGTCTGCACCTCCATCGCATCGACCTGGCCGCCGTCGAGCGCCGCGCGCCAGCCGCAGCCGATGCAGAGATCGCCGAGCATCAGCGCCGGGTGGTTGATCGAGAAGAGCGCGCCGTCGTCGTGCACGTCGGCGGCGATCTGCTCGATCGTGCGCCCATCGAGCCCGAGCCGATGATCGATCCACGTCGTGCCGCCCATGCTCATCGCATGGCCCTCGTACATCGTGACCTCGACGCCGGGCACGAAGAGCAGGCTCGGATGACGCGCCTGCACGTCGGCGTAGAGCTCGAGCTGTGAGACCGTGTTGTGATCGCTGATCATCACGAAATCGAGGCCGCGGGACTCGGCGTAGGTCGCGATCTCGTCGAGGCTCGGGCGCGCATCGCCGCTCTCGCGCGAGTGCACGTGGAAATCGCCCGCGTACCAGCGCGCCTCCGTGGAGAGCGCGGCGCTCGGCACGTAGGGCGTGCGCTCGGGCTGGGCCGCGAGCGTGACGGCGTCGCGGAGCACGACCTCGACGTGGTAGTGCGCGGGCAGCTCCGTGACGCGCGCCTCGCCCACGTAGACCGACCACTCGCCGGCCGGAAGCGGGCCCGGCAGATAGCTCCGCGAGGCCGCCGCGGCGTTCACGATGGCGGGCTCGGTGTTGCCGCCGCCGTAGCCGCGGAAGCCGCCGCTCGGATCGAGCAGGCCCCAGTCGAGGATGTTCGTGCTCGAGAGATCGTCGTGGCGCACCTCGATCTCCGCGACGCCCGCCGGCACGGTGAAGGGGATCGAGAAGTACGCGACGCCGGTCGGGACGTCGCCGTCGAAGGTCAGCGTGGTGTCGGCGCGCGCCGGCGCCGCGAGCGCCAGACTGCCGAGAAGCGCGAGAGCGAGGGCGCGGAGCGACATGACGATCGATCATCGCACGGCGCGCTTGCCAAGGACGAGCACCCGCGCGCCACACTCCGTACGTGAGCACGCCCGCGGCGAAGTGCCGGCTCTACGCGATCCTCGCGCGCTCGGCGCGGCGCGCGGTGATCTTCCGACGCGGCCCGAGCGATCACGTCTTGCTCTGCCTCTGGCACACCGACACCGATCGCGTGGAGGAAGGTCAGTGGCTGCGCGGGCGTGTCTACGAGCGGCGCGGTGACCTCTCGCCGAACGGAACGCGGCTCGTGTACTTCGCAGCACAGTGGTCGGCCACGAGTGCTCGCTCCGGAGGCCCCGGACGGGAGCGGGCGCAGCCCGCGGACGGTAGGGACCGGAGTGGGCGAGCCGATCCATCGCGTAAGCCGCTCACGAGCTGGACCGCGCTCTCGACGCCGCCGTGGTGGACGGCGCAGGCGATCTGGCCGAACGGGAGCGCGTGGGGCGGCGGCGGGCTCTTCGACGACGACCGTACGCTCTCGATCCAGGGCTTCTGGAGCCGCTCGATCGAGACGCCCGAGAGCCGCGTGCCGAAGGATCTCACGGTACGCCAGCTCGGCGGGGGCGGTGGCGGCGAGGACCGGCCGATCTGGGACGCACGTCTGTCGCGCGACGGCTGGCGCGTGGTGTCGCCGGGCAAGGGCAAGGGCCAAGGCTCGCGGAAGAACGTGATGTTCGCCTACGAGGAGCCCGCCGAGTGGGGCCGCGCCTCGCCGACCGAGCGCGACCTCGAGCTGCGCATGCGCATCCTCGGCATCGGCGAGAAGAACGGCGACTGGTACGTCGTCGAGCACCGCGTCGTGCGCGGGGGGAGCGGCGTCGTGCTCGACCTCGGGCGCGCCGAGTGGGCCGACTGGGATCGCTCGGGCGACCTGCTCTTCGCGAAGGACGGCGTGATGCACCGCCTGAAGCGCACCGTGCTCGACCTCTCGAAGGCGCGCGTCGTGGTCGATCTGCGCGACCGCCGCTTCGAGGCGCGGCCGGCGCCCGCCGAGATCCGCGCGCTCGCGATCGGCGGCGAGCCCGAGCGCTCGCCAAGAAGCCCGAAGCGACGCGGCTGATCAGCGATCGAGCGGGACCACCAGCTTCGGGCGCGGCGGCGTGGGCGCGCGGCGCGGGTCCTGCGGGTGGAGCGGCGCGATCGCGGTGCCGAGCGCGGTGAACTCGACGATCGGCGGGCCCGAGGCGCCCGCGCCGCCGTAGGTCGCCTCGTCCACGGTCATGCCGACGATCCCCACCGGCGCATCGGGCGAGCCCTTCGGCCAGTGGCGGAAGAGATCCTGCTGGAGGCGCTCCATCGCGAGCTCGCGCGCATCGAAGAAGGCCTTCGTGAACGGGCCGATCTCCATGTCCTTGTCGCGGAACTCGCGCAGCGTGCGCGGGTCGAGGCCGTACACGCAGTTGCCCATCGCGACCGTGATCGGCCGGTAGCCCGCCGTGAGCAGCGTGACGAACTCGCCGCCCGAGAGATCGCTGTCGAAGGGCTGCCCGTTCGACAGGCGCAGGCTCGGCGAGCCCTGGATCGCCTGCGGCGCGTGCCGCGGATCGAAGCTCACGGCCGTGCCCACCGCCACGCACTTGGCCACCTGCCGCGCGCCCCGCCACACGTGGTGCTCGACCTCGAGTCGCACGTCGACGACGCCCTCGGCGCCGAGCTGCTGCGCCTGCTTGCGCATGCGCTGGATCGCGAGATGGCGCGCCTGCCTCATCGCGTGGCTCAGGTTCTGGATCTCGGCCGTCTGCACGGTCCAGTCGTACTGCGAGCCGGCGGCGAACACGCTCGAGCCGATCACGAGGCCCCGCGGCAAGAAGCCGATGCGCGCGAGCGCGAGGAACTCGGTGACGCCGAGCTCGCTGAGGGCGGGCGTCGTCATTCTTCGCCCTCCTTCTTCTTCACCACGGGCGGGTTCGCCGAGAGCACGAGGAAGGGATCCGGCAGCTCCGCCGGCTCGCCGGGCACCACGGCCGTGCCGATGACGAAGAGCTCGATCACCTCGCCGGTGTCGAGCGCGGCGTTACCGACGTTCCACGGGTTCGTGCGCCACGCGTGCTCGCGCTCGGCGACCGTCACGCCCACGATGCCCGTCGCGCCGAGCGCCTCGGCCTCGTCCTGCAGACGCTCGATCGCGAGCTCGCGCGCGTCGTAGAGCGCGTGCGTGTACTCGGGCAGCTCGTAGCTGCGGTTCTGCTGCGCGCGCAGGAGCTGCGGCGGCACGTAGTAGACGCAGTTGCCCATCACGAAGCCCACCGGCCGGAAGCCGCAGCGGATGAGCATCCAGAAGTCCTGGCCCGAGAGATCGGACTGGAAGGGCTTGTTCGCGCGGTTCCTGAACGTGCCCGGCCGCGTCCGGTGACGCACGGCCGTGCCGATCGCGATGAACTCCGCGGTGTTCGATCCGAACGAATAGCTCGCGCGGCTCTGCGGCTGCTGCCACGGCGCGAGCGGCAGCTGCGCCCACGCCATCCGGCGGCCGTACTGCTGCCACTGCTCGTCGGCGACCTGGCGCCAGCCGTCCCACCAGCCGGCCGGCGGAATCTGACCCCAGGACAAGCCCACGCGCGTGGGCGGCCGCCGGAAGCCGAGCTTCTTGGACCACTTCGACCACGCCCGGTACTGCTGGAACTCGAGGCGCTTCGGATCGAGCGCGAGGTTCACCGTGAGGCGCACGCCGATGATGCCGTCGGCGTCGAGCTCGTCGGCCTCTTCTTCCATGCGGTTCATCGCGAGCTCGCGCGCGTGATAGAGCGCGCGCGTCGTGTCGACGAGCTCGCGCCCCGGCTCGCCCGAGCGCAGCGACGGGAGCTGCGTCGAGACCTGGTAGATGGACGTGCCCATCACCATGCCGACGGGCTCGAAGCCGGCCTCGCGCACGAGCAGGAACTCGTTGACGCTCAGATCGCTCGTGAAGAAGTGGCGCTCGCGCGCGTCGGTCAGACGCTCGATCGCGTGACGCGGCAGATCCGCCGGATGCTGGCGATGATCGCTCACTCAGCCCTCCCCCGCGTCCTCGTCGCGCTCGAGGGCCATCTCTTCGGCCTCCTCGGCGGCGATCTCGATGTCCGACTCGTCGTCCTCGGCGTCGATCACGTCGTCGTGGCGCCGGCCGAGCGGCATCATCGACAAGATCAGCGGCGGGATGCCGTGCGCGCGCTGCGCCTCGCGCTGCCGCATGCGCCGCACGCCCGTGCCGAACCAGCTCACGTCGACGTCGAGATCGTCGAGCTGGCAGCCACCGTAGCCGCAAGGCACTTCCTTCACCTTCACGGTGAGGTCGCTCCCGATCACGAACTCGGCGCCGTACTGCTGCGCCTGTCGGATGATGCCGTTCGACGCGATGCTGCGCGCCTTCTCCACGGCGTTGCTCGCCTGATCGAGCTCGAGCGTGCCGTTGCCGACACCGCCCGTGACGTGCCAGACGTGGTAGCGGCAGAACTCGAAGAGGAAGCCGCAGGGCTCGAACCCCTCTTGCCCGAGCGCCCAGAGATCCTGCCCCGAGAGATCGGTGATGATCGGATCGTTCGGCGCGTGCGTGATCCACGGCGCGCGCACCGCGGTGCCGACCACCGTGAACTCGAGGATCTCGCCGCCGTCGTCGCCGCCCTTGCCGCGTGCGCCCATCGTGATCATGCGATCGCGCAGGTGCACGCCCACCACGGCGTCGGCCCCGACGAGGCGCGCCTCTTGGTAGAGGCGCGCGAGCGCACGCCGCCGCGACTCGCGGTGCGCCTCGCTGATGACGGTGATCTCGCTCGTCTTGCCCTTGTAGTCGGGGATCTGACCGACGTGGAAGATGGAGCTGCCCATCACCTGGGAGATGGGATGGCAGTTCACGTCGCGCGCGAGCAGGTACTCGGGCACGGAGAGATCGCTCGTGAACAAGCGCGCGTGCGCGCCACGCTCTTCTTCGAGACGCTCCTCGGCGCGCAGCGGGATGCCGCCCGCCGCCACACGCCGGAGGCTCTCGCGGATGTCGATCGGAGGCCGCTGCCGGAGGACCGACATGCTCAGTCTCCGACGCTGAGGATCAGGGCCGGACGCTCGATGTGGTGATCGTCGCGGATGGGAACGACCGCCGTGCCGACCGCGCTGAACTCGAGCACCGTCGGGCCCCACGTATGGTTGTTCTCGTCGATCACGACGCCGACGATGCCCTGCGCGCCGAGCGCCTCGGCCTCGACCTGCATGCGCTCCATCGCGAGCTCGCGCGCGTCGTAGAGCGCCTGCGTCGGGCCGACGAGCTCGCGGCTCTCGGTCACCTGCTGGCCGACCTGGCCCTGGCCTACGTTGTACACGCAGTTGCCCATCACGAAGCCGAGCGGGCGGTAGCCGGCCTCGAGCAGCGTCCAGAAGTCCTGGCCCGAGAGGTCGCTCGTGAAGGGGCGGTTCTCGGGGCCGCGGAAGCCGGGGCGATCGCTCTTCACGGCGGTGCCGATGGCCATGAACTCGATCACGTTCGCGCCCCACGCGTGCACGTTGAGCGTCAGGCGCACGGCGACGATGCCGTCGGCGCCGAGCTCGTGCGCCTCTTCCTCCATGCGCACCATCGCGAGCTCGCGCGCGCTGTAGAGCGCCTGCGTCATCGTGACGAGCTCCTCGTTCACGTGCGCGCGGATCTGCTGCAGGCCGATGTTGAAGATGCTCGAGCCCATCACGAGGCCGAGGGGCTGGAAGCCGGCTTCCTTCACGAGCAGGAACTCGCTGACCGAGAGGTCGCTCGTGAAGAAATGATGCTCCCGCATCTCGTGCAAGCGCTCGCGCGCGTGCTCGGGCAGGTCGTGCAGCTCTCTGCGCCTGTGTGCCTGCTCCATCGATCAGCCTCCCTTGAGCCGGCTCAGGACGCCGGCGACGCGCGCGTTGTCGTTCGCGTGGCTCGCGATCGAGTGGGTCAGGTCGTTCACCCACACGTCGATCGAGAGCGTCTTCGTCTTCAGCGCGACGCCGCGCACGAGCTTCTTGTACTGCGCGACGTAGACGCCGGTGGGCTGCCGCATCGCGAGGAACACGTGCGGGTCGAGGTTGAGCTCGAAGAGCGAGAGGCGCCCGCCCTCGTGCTGGATGCGCGTCTTGTCGGGCATCGCCTGGTGGAGCGCCGACGACAGATCGTGCAGGAACTGGCTCACGTTGGTCGTGTCGAGCCGGAGGCCGTGCGCGAGCTGCGCTCCGTCGATACCGACCTGCTTCTGGGAGCGGCAGTACTCGCACACGTAGACACGACCATCGGCGGTCGGCCTCATCGCCGCTCCGCAGCTGTCGCACTGGACGACCTTGCTCAACGCTTCCTCCGGGTCACGACGTCCTCACGTTTCCTTGCGCGTATCCCACGTCCGGGCCGATCACGAGCATGCGCGACGGATCGGACGAAGAGACGCGAAGCTCCATGGTCGAGCCCGGCAGCACGTCGCGCACGAGCGAGCTCGGGATGTAGAGCGTGGTGTTCACCACGTAGGGCTGGCCGCCGACCGGCTCCACGTCGACGCGCGCGTTGCGCAGGTCGTAGCGGACCTGGCCGTTGCGCGAGCGCGTCCCGGTGCTCGAGACCGAGAGCATGATCCCGCGCGCCGGCGTGCCCGTCTGCTCGAGCGAGTACGCGCCGCCGCCGAAGAAGCCGCCTCCGCCCTGCCCGGCGCGGCCAGCGGAGGTCGCGATGACGAACATCACCACGAAGAACACGGAGACGATGCAGATCAGCCCGCCCACGCCGCGAGCGTACACCAAGGGTGAGGCGTCTCGCCGCGCGAAGAGCGCGCGCGATTGCGTATCCTCCCACGCGGAGGAATCGATGACGGATTGGAAACTGGCGCTGGTGGTGGGTGGTGTCGCGCTCGGCGGCGTGGTCGTGGGCGCGCAGTGTTTCGGGGCGCGGCCCGTCGCGGCGCAGACGAGCACGACCTATACGCGCTGTATCGTTGCGCGGCAGGAAAGCCTGGACACGCGGGACGACAGCTCGATCGAAGCGCCCGATCCGGGCCACACGGTCACGGTCCCATCTGGCTGGGAGGTCGTCGGCGGCGGCGGGCTCAGCGACCGAGGCAACTACGTCGGCGCCATCGTCCTCTGCCACCGCTGACGCGGCGGCACGCTCACATCGTTCGGAGTAGCTCCTCGGCCATCGTGTACTCGAGGTAGCCGACCATGTGCGTCTCGAGCGAGGCCTGGAACGCGGTGCGCGCGCGCGCGGTGTCGCCGAGCGCGAGCGCGCGTGCGCCCGCGTAGAAGTGCGCCTCGCAGCGCTGGCCGGGCGTGCTCGCCGCGGCGAGCGCCTGCTCGTACGTCGTCGTGCCCGCACCGAGCGCGGCGAGCTGCGCGTGCCAGCCGTCGTGCGTCGCCTGCGCGGCGAGCAGCTCTTCGGCGTCGGGGCTCGCCGCGTGCCCATCGAGGAACGCGATCAGCTGCACCCAGAGCGCGAAGTACACCTTCCACGCGTCCTCGAGGTGCGAGCCCATGCGCGCCGCGCGGAACGTGGCGTCGGCCAGACCGTGATCGGGGCCGTCGACGACCAAGTGCGCGAGGATCTCCACGAAGGGCTCGTGCGACTCGGGCGCCGCGTCCATCGCGAGGCGGTACTCGCGGTCCGAGGCCGCGCGCTCTCCGAGGCGCCGCACCAGCGTGCCGAGGCGCACGTGCACGAGCGCCGCCTCCACCTCGTCGTCGGTGTCGACCAGGCTGCGGTAGATCTCGAGCGCCTGGCGATAGGCGGCCTGCGACGGCTCCGTGCGGCCCGCGATGCGATGGGCCTCGCCCTGGGCCTCGAGCAACGCCGCGCGCTCGAGCTGCCCGTCGCGGCCCTGCTGCGTGAGGCGATCCATCGCCTGCTGCAGATAGCCGAGCGCGCCCTCGGGATCGCCGGTGTGGATCGCCAGCGAGGCGAGGCCCTCGAGCGCGCCGCGCGAGGGCGTGTCGGCGAGGCTCGCCTCGAACGAGGCGCGCGCCTCGACCAGGTTGCCCGTCATCATCTCGGCGCGGCCGATCGAGTAGCGGATCTGCGCGAGCGTCACGTCCGCGGGCTCGCCCGGCCAGCGCGCCGTGCGCTCGGCGAGGATCGCCTCGGCGTCGCGGCCGATCTGCCGCATCTGCCCGACCGTGCTCGACGACTCGTCGACCGCCACCACCTCGAGCGACTGCGCCAGGTGCGTGAGCGCCTCGTCGTACACGCTGCGCTGGTCGGGCGCGAGCCGGACCGCCTCGCGGTACCACGCCGTGCCCTCGCCGATCTCGCCGCTCGCGCTCGTGAGGCGCGCGAGGCAGAGCGGGAAGCGCGCGTCGGCCGGGTGCATGCGCACGCCGAGGCGGCAGAGCGCCTGCGAGGTCGGCGCGTGCACGTCGTGGTAGGCGCGCGCGAGCTCGAAGAGCGCCGTCGCGCCCTCGTCGTCCGTCTGCATCGCCGTCTCGATCACGCGACGCACGCTCGCCTCGACGCCCGTGCGGTCGTCCATGGCGCGCAGGTGGGCGCGCGCGCCCTCGAGGTCGCCCTGCGCGAGCCAGACGGCGGCCACCTCGAGCGGCGTGCGCTCGAGCAGCGCATCGACGAAGCGCAGCTCGTCCTGCGAGATCGGCGAGAGGCGCGGCGCGAAGCCCTCGGTGATCGTGCCGCCCTGGAAAGCCGTCGCGACCTCGACGAGGAGGGTGCTCATGCGCTCGAGCACCTCGGGCGCCGGGCAGAGCCGCGCGTGCTCCTCCCAGACGTCGAGGATGCCGACCGCGCCGTCGAAGAGATGCTCGAAGGCCGGCGGAGGCGTCCCGGGCGCGCCGAGGCGGGCATCGTGCCCCCACGTCGCCACGCGCTCGTACTCCGCACGAAGCTGCGCGTCGTCGCCCGCGATGCGGATCAGCAGCAGGAGCCCGGCGAGCACGCGAGCCTCGTCCCCGCGGCGCGAGCCGGCGTCCACGAGGAAGCGTGCGAGCGGGCGAACGGCCTCCGGCACCGAGCCCCCCGGCGCGAGATCCGCCGGCGCGAGCAGAGACGTCATCTCGCCGAGCAGCGAGACCACGCCGTCGTAGTCCTCGGCCGCGACGAGCGCATCGGAGCGGCGCGCCAGGTGCGCCACGAGCCGCTCGCGCACCTCGGCCCGGATCGGATCGTCGGGCGCGAGCACGAGATAGAGGCGGCGAACCTCTCCGTAGCTGTCGTCGTCCACCGTGCGCCGCGCGAGCGGCATCGTGGAGTCGCCGCCTCCCGTGCCGCCGCACGCGGTGATCAGAGAGAAGAGGAGGAAGAGCACCGCGGACGAGCGACGAGCGAGCATGCGAGACGGCGAGGATAGGACGCCCGGCCCGCCCGCGCACACTCACCGACTATTGAGGCGCGATGCGCAGATCGAGCCCCGCCGGATACGCGTAGGACGTGTACGTGCCGAGGCCGAACGCGACGAGACCGAAGGGCGAGGTGCCCGTCGCGCGGTGCGCGCCGCCCTCGACCGGCACGACCGCGATCTCGCGGTCGCCGACCCTCGTGAACGGCGCGCCGATCGCGCTCCCGTCGAGCGTGATCGTGGCGCCGAGATCGCGGGAGACGACGAGCCACGACTGCCCGTTCACGACCGGCGAGTAGGACGTCGGCGTCACGAGCTCGTAGTCGATGCGGTTCTGCTCGCGCGGGACGAGCAGCGTCAACGCGGGATCGCCCCTCGGCAGCGGCGGCGTCTCGAGGTTCTGACCGAGCAGGAACTGGGCGACCTCGATCGGCGCGCTCGCGGTGATGGCGAGCGGCCCGTCGATCGTGAGATCGAGCGGTACGAGCGGCGCGAGGTCGATCTCGCTCGGGCTTCCGGCAGGCGGCGGATCGAGCACGAGGTGCGTGCCCGCCTCCGTGCCGACGATACGCAGGAAGTTCACGGGATGGAGCGCGGGGTCCCCGAACGGCACCGTCTCGAAGCGTCGTCCCCACGTGGGGACGGGCGGTAGGCTCTCCTCGAAGTGGTCACAGGCGGCGACGTCGAAGGGCACGAACGCGCAGGCGTGACCGGCGTAGACCGCGATCGGGCGATCGCTCGTCACGCGGGCGCCGCTCAGGTCGTGCGCGGCCTCGAAGCAAGTGAAGTCCCCGTCGTCGGACCCGGTGTGCACGGGACGGGTCTCGTCGCAGTGCGGCGGGACCGTCGGCGTGAGCTGCGCGAGCTCGCCCCGCGCGAGCACGAACGTGAGCGCTGTGCCGGCCGGTGTCTCGGCCCATCGTCCCGAGGCGTCGGCGGCGATCGCGACCGGCGACACGACGGTGACCGCCGCCGGCTCGGGCGTGACGCCGACGATCGCGACGTAGCCCGGGAGCCTGGTGCTGACCGAGCCCGAGCCGATCGAAAGTGGCGGGTACGTGATCACGACGTGGTCCTGCCCGAGCGCGTGCACCGGCAGGAGCAGCGACGCGTCGTTCGAGAACGAGTGGAGCAGGCCGCGCGCGTACTGGAAGGGGTTGAACTGAGTCGCGATGATCGGGCGGCTCGAGCGTACCCGATAGCCCGCGTCCGGCGTGACGTGGCTCTCGAAGGTGCTGCCGTCGAAGGGGAACGAAGCCGCCTCGATCCAAGGGAGCACGACGTCGACGATCGCGCCCGGCACGAGCACCTCGCGCGCGAGGAGCACGTTGCCACGCGTGATGGTGACCTCGGTGGGCATCGGCGCGGGATTGGCGAGCACGACGCGGAAGTCGAAGTCGCGCGGGCCCGGCCGCGAGCCCTCGTTCGCGAGCGGCGAGGCGTAGTACTCGCAGCCGACGTAGCTGCGGCTCGCCTCGGCGCGCGCGCAGTCGTCCTCGCAGTATCCACCGGCGCCACACGCGACGCGCCAGTCGGCGCAGTCGCGACCGAAGCGGTAGCCCGAGCCGTCGGGCAGGCAGACGCTCGACACGGTGCCTTCGCAGCGACGCGAGTCGGGGACGCAGGCGACGCAGCCGAGGCGCGGATCGCAGGCCTCGGGGCACGCCATCTCGTCGGTGCGCGAGCGGCCGTCCGCGCCGCAGCGGTAGTGCGTGGTGCCGAAGCAGCCGGGCACGTCGGGGACGCACGCAAAGGGCACGTCGATCGGGCCCGCGTCGCGCGAGGCGTCACTGCCGGAGGCGGCGTCGCGGTCGGCGAGCGGCGGCTCGTTCCGCACCACGCACGACGAGGCGGCCAGCGAGAGCGCGAGCGAGAAGAGGACGAGCGCGCGCATCAGAACGGCACCTGGTAGCCGCAGACACCGAGCTCGCAGGTGCCCGCACAGCAGTCGCTCGCCTGATCGCACGAGGCGCCGCGCGGGCGACACGTGCTCGGCGGCTCGCACGTGAGCGCGTCCGGGTGATCCGGATCGGCGGCGCGGCACTCGCCGGAGCAGCACTCGCCCGAGCTCGTGCAGCTCTCGCCGCGTGGCTTGCACGCCGTGCGCGCCCAGAGCGCGGCGATGTCGTCGGCGTGCGTGTCCTGGCCCGGTAGCCAGTAGGGTGCGAACGACGGGTCCTCGCCGCTCGCGACGCGATCGGGATCGATCGCCATCACCCAGAGCTGGCGACGCCCGGTCCCCGCCGTGCCCTCGCGATCGTTGCCGTAGTCGGCGCGCGAGTAGAACGCGAGCCAGAACAGGCGGGTGCCGTCGGCCTCTTCGGTCGCGAACGGCGAGAACACCGGCCAGAACGCGTCCACCGGGCCCTCGGGCCCCATGCCCCGATCGAGGCGCACGGCGTCGCCGCCGCTCGCGTCGATCAAGTAGAGGCCCGCACGCGGGACCTCGCCGCCCTCCGCGGCGGTTGCGGCGGAGATCGACGAGGTCCCGTGCGCGAACACCAAGAAGCGACCATCGGGCGACCACGTCGGCCGCGAGTCGGTCACCCCACCCTCGGGCGAGCTCGTCTCGAGGGTCGCGCCATCGTGCACGACCGTGCTCGTGCCGAAGGCATCACCCGCGCTCGCGCTCGCGACGACGATCTGCGTCGCCGCGCGCGTGCCGAGCGGGCCGTCGCCGCCGCCCTCCATCCACGCCACGCGCGCTCCGTCGGGTGCCCACGCGGGATAGCCCGCGCTCTCCGTCGGGAGGCCCGTCGCGGGCACGGCGTGACCGTTCGTGGTGTCGACGAGCACGAGGGTCGAGAGCAGGTCGTCGCTCGCGCTCACCGTGCTCGCGAGCGCCCGCTCGCGATCGGGCGCGAACGAGAGGAAGCGGTAGCCGGGATCGATCGGCGGGAACAGATCGCGGCGCGGCCGAACGTCGCTCGCGAGATCGACGAAGGTCGTGACCCAGCGGATCGATCGCCCGTCCATCGTCGCGGCGAGCCGGCGGCCCTGCGCGTCGAGCGAGTGGCAGCCGACGCAGTGCCCCGGCTCGGTGGAGAACACGCTCTCGCGGCGACCGCTCGCGGCGTCGAGCTGGAGCACGTCGCTCGCCTGCGGATCGACGCGGACCTGCCAGTAGTAGAGCGAGCCGAAGAGGCCGTCCTCGCTCAGCCACACCTCGACCGGCGTGCCGCGCACGATCGAGGTGCCGCCGACCGGCAGGCGATCGACCGAGATCGCGACGGGACCGCCGCGCGTGCTGTCCGCCACGAGCTGCCAGCCGGCCGCGTCGAGCGCATGGCTCCAGCGGAACGCGGGGCCGGCGTGCAGCGTGTACGTCGTGATCGATACGAAAGGCGAGGAGACGACGACGCGATACGCATCGCCGATCCCGCCGCGCGGGTACCACTGCACGACGGGCGCGACGACGTTGTTCGGCATGCGCGCGCCGTCGATCGGGTACTCGATCGAGGCCGCATCGAAGGGCATGTCGACGACCGGCAAGCCCTCGAAGCGATCGCCGAGGTCGACCGGCAGCCCCGCCGCGGGGGGCAGCGTGCGCTCGACGCGGACCCGCACGCTCGCGGTGGCCTCGAGATCGCCGAGCGCCTCGTCGTGGTAGCGCGCGCGCACGGTCACCGCGCCGCCGGCCAGCGCCGTGGCGACGAAGCTCGGGCCCGTGCCGCCGAGCACGCGCGTCTCGCTCGCCTCCCAGCGGCTCGGCGTCACCTCGTGGCGCGTGCCGCTCGCGTCGGTGAGCCACGCGTGCAGCGTCACGCCCGGCGTCGATCCCTCGACGCTCACGAGCGTGGCCTCGGCGGGCTCGAGCGCGAGGCCGACGACCGGCGGCCCCGCATCGCCCTCGGGTCCCCCCACGTCCGGCCCGCCGCGTCGCTCGGTGCAAGCCACGAGCACGAGCGCGAGCAATGTCAGTGCGCGCCGCACGCGTGCCTCAGGGCGCCGTCGCGTAGAGCGCGATGCCGACCGCGGCCGAGGTGCCGGCGCGGTCGAACCCGCCGCCCACGTACAAGCCCTCCGGCGCGTAGACGAGCGCGTTCACCGCGTCGCTCAGTCCCGCGCCGAGCGGGCTCCACGTCGTGCCGTCGAAATACGCGACGTGCTCCGCGTGGCCGTCGAGATCGAAGACGCCGCCGGCGTAGAGCCCGGGGCCGACCGGCTCGGCGGCCGCGATCGCGTAGCCGTCGGGGCCGCTCGTGCCGAGCGGTTGCCACGCCGTTCCGTCCCAGCGCGCCGCCGGGACGGTGCTGCCCTCGAGGTGGAAGCTGCCGGTCGCGACCAGCTGCCCGTTCCAGAACGTGAGGTGCAGGACCGAGCCGAAGTCGTCTCCGACGCCGCTCCCGTACGCGTGCCAGCTCGTTCCGTCCCAGCGCGCGACGTTGTTCGTGACGACGTGCGCGTCGCCCTCGCCGACCTCGGCGAACGAGCCACCGATGATCACGTCTCCCGTCGCGGGATCGAGCACCACGTCGTAGAGCGTCGGCGAGCTGCGCATCGTCGGATCCCACGAGTACGGATAGCCGACCAAGCCGGCCCCGAGATCGACCCACTGCGTGCCGTCCCATCGACCGACGCCGTGGATCGGCGTGCTGCCCGAGACGGTCATCGTGCCGGCCGCGATCACGGTGAAGGGCTCGTCGAGCGCGCGATCGGGGATCGCGACGCCGTACACGGTCCCGTCGAGCCCGCCGCCGAAGCCACGCCACGCGGTTCCGTCCCAGTACGCGATGCCGCGGAACGCGCTGCCGGCGCCGGGGTCGACGAAGTCGCCGCCGGCCACCACCGTGCCGTCGTCGGCGATCGCGATGTCGAGCACGGTACCGCTCACGCCGTCGCCGAGCGCCTCGTAGCCGCCCGCCCGCGTATAGCGCGCGATGCCGTTCGCGCGCACCTCTCCCGCGTACTCGAAGGTGCCGCCCACGTACGTCGCGCAGCTGCCCTGCCGCGCGAGCGCGTTCACCGTGCCGCCGATGCCCTCGTAGCGCTCGCCCGGGGTGCGCAGCGCGCTGAAGTACGTGCCGTCCCACCGCACGACGTGCCCGACGCGGAGCGAGCCCGCGCGCGTGAAGCGGCCGCCAAAGTACACGCTACCGTCGGGGCCGACGCCGAGGGCGACCGAGTTGGTGGTGTCGATGCCGAAACCCACCTCCGCGAAGAGGCCACCGAGGTCGTTCCACTGCGTGCCGTCCCAGCGCGCCGCCGCGTTCACGGGGCGCGGATTGGCCGGGTCGACCAGCGCGAACGCGCCGGTGACGAAGAGATCGCCGTGCGCGAAGCCGAGGCCACGCGCCTCCTTCGTGGACCCGGGCCCGAGCTCGCTCATCACGCCGCCGCCGACGAGCTCCCAGTGATCGGTCACCCAGCGCGCGATGCTGCCGCCGTTGACGCCCGTGTCGTCGAGCATGAAGTCGCCCGCGGCGAAGAGCGTTCCGGTGCCGGGCTCGCGCGCGAGCGCGAAGACGCCGCGGTAGAACTCGAGATTGAGCGAGCGCGCCTCCCACGCGGTGCCGTTCCAGCACGCCGCGCTGCGCGCGCTCAGGGCGCCGAGCGTCGTGAACTGTCCGCCGATGCACACGTCGTCGGCCGCGACGGCGCTGATCGCTTCGATGGCCCCGTCCGGCGCGAGCTCGCTCCACCCCGACCACGTGCCGCCCTCGAGCCGCGCCACGCCTTGCGCGCCGACCCCGCCGATGCGCGTGAACGACCCGCCCGCGTAGATCACGTCGCCGATCGTCGCGAGCGCTTGGATCGAGCCGTCGGCGTCGGCGACGAGCGTCCAGCTCGTTCCGTCGAAGCGCGAGAGATGCGTCGTGTCGTACTCGCCCGCGCCCGCGTGTGCGGCCCACAGGTGACCGGAGGCATCGACGGCGAGCGCGTGGACGCGGCCTGGGAGGCCGTCGCCGAGCGCAGCCCAGCCGGTGCCGCCGTCCCAGACGCCCACGTTCGAGGCGGGCTGGTAGCCGACGCCGGTGAACGAGCCGCCTACGTACACCACGTCGTCCGCGCCGAAGGCGAAGGCCTCGACCATCGGCAGATCGCCGGCCACGCCAGGGTTCGCGAAGCGATCGGCCCACGCGCCACCGATCGGATCGGCGGGCGGCGTCGGATCGGTCGTCTCGCAGGGCGGTCCCGCGTCGGGCACGACGGCGTCGGGCGTGGCGTCGGCGAAGATCGGCGCGTCGGCGCCTCCATCGGCGGGCGCGCCGTCGCGGGGACCGCCGTCGCCGGCGTCGCGATCGTCGAGCACCGCTCCCCCGGTGCTGCAACCGACGGCGAGCAGCGAAGCGAGCGCGGAAGAGAGGAAGCGAAGCGAGGGGGCGCGCATGCGTGGGTCTCCCGGAAGCGTGGTCCGTGCGTCAGTGGCGCGCTCGACCCCAGGTCGGCTCAGAAAAATCGCGGGCGCGTCACGGCGCGATCGCAACACGCAGCCCGGCGGAGAAGACGGCGCCGCCCATCACGACGGATCGCTCGCCGGTGACGACCGCGTCGGGGACGAGCACGAGCGCGCCGATCGCGAGGGGAAACGCCACGATCAGCGCGTCGGCGCGGAACGAGGGCGCGAGCTCGACGAGCCCTTCGCCCGAGATCGAGACGGTCGTGCCGCCCTGCACGGCGCTGGGATCGCTCGGGCGACCCTCGTAGGCGACGAGATCGGCACCGAGCTCGACCGCGCCGTCGACGAAGAAGGATCCGATGCGCGGCGAGCGGAGGCCCGCACGGAGCGCGAGGCTAGCGCCGTAGGTGTCGACCGTGCCGCGATCGCGGAACGCGCGGCTCCACTCGAAGCCCGCACGGAGCCCGACGAGCACGAGCTGCTCCACGACGAGCTGGCCGCGCAGCGCGGTCGACACCGCGACGAGGCTCTCGCCCTCGAGGCGCACACGCGCGCCGACGTCGAGAGCGCCCTCCGCCGTGAGGGGCTGGCGCCACGGGGGCGGCGCGAGCTCGGCCGGCGCGTCGACGGACGTCTCCGTCTCGGGCGGCGGCAACGGCTCGGGCGCGTCGGCCCCCTGCTCGGGCGCAGGCTCGTCGGCCTCGCGCACCGCCTCGCGAGCGACCGTCTCGGCAGCGTCGGCCTCGGGCCCTGCGCGGGGAGCGACCAGGAGCTCGAGCCAGCTCGTGAGCACGAGCTGCGCGATCGCGAGGGTGATCACGCGCTCGCGATCGACGGTCGGCATCGCCACCGTGCGAATCACGCGCTTGTCGGTGATCGCGTCGCCGACCTCGATCCGCACGCCCTCGGCGCCGCACGCGAGCGCGATCACCGTGCTTCCACCGGAGAGCGCCTCGGCGGCGTCGGCGAGCTCGATCTCGAGGCCCGCCTCGATGGCTGCCTGGTCGAGGCCTGCCTCTGCGCAGCCCGTCGCGTCGACGTGCGCTTGTGCGGATGCGGCAGCCGGAAGCACTGCCCAGAAGAGCAGCACCGGCACGAGCGAGCGCGTCGAGCCCGGCCTCACGGAGCAGAGTAAAGCTCGGAATCGACGGGGATGCCCCCGCCCGATGCATTTTCCTGAGCCGATCGCGCCGGCCCGTCACCACCGAGTCGAGAGAACGTGAGCGCCGCGCCCCGCCTGACCCAGGTCCCCGACGACGACGCCGCGCTCATCGCGCGGGCGGCGGCAGGCGACGATCGCGCGTTCTCGATGCTCTATCGACGCCACGCCCGCTACGTGGCCGGGATCGCCTTCCGGCTCTTCGGCGACGAGATCGAGCTCGACGACGTGGTGCAGGAGACGTTCGTGGACGCCCACGCCGCCCTCGCGAGCGTGCGCGACCCGGCCACCTTCCGCGCCTTCCTGGGCGCGATCGTGGCGCGCAAGGTCGCGCGCCGCATCGGGCGCCGGCAGCGGCAGCGCTGGCTCGCGTCGCTCTTCTCGCTCGGCGCGCCCCGCGCGAGCGCGCCAGCCGTCGAAGGCGAGGCGTTCGCGCTCTACGAGGCGCTCTCCGCCGTTTCGCCCGAGCGCCGCATCCCGTGGACGCTCCACGTGATCGAAGGAATGACGCTGCCCGAGGTCGCGGCGATGCTGGACGTGTCGCTCGCGACGGTGAAGCGCCGCATCGCGGAGGCCGAGGACATCCTGGAGAGGCGCGGGCACCGAGCGCGAGGAGGAGAGCCGTGAGCGGAGAGCTCGAGAAGGCGCGCACGGCAGAGCCCGCCTGGGACGAGGTGCGCGAGCGGCGCGTGCTCGCGCGCGTGCTGGCCGCTCGCGACGAGAGCGAGCGACGCAGGGCACGGCGGCAGCGCGTGGCCGTCTCCTTCGCGGCCGCCGCCGCGATCGTCGTAGCCGCCTTCGTCGCGCGCACGCGCCCGTGGGCGAGCGAGGCGCCCGCATCGCCCGCGCCCGCACTGGCCGTCGCGCCGGCGGGCGGGCGGCTCGCGCTGCACGACGGCTCGATCGTCGAGCTGACCCACGGCGCGCAGGTCTCGGTGGTGACCGACGCCGCGACCGAGGTGCGGATCGATCACGCGGCCGGCGAGGCGCGCTACGTGGTGAGCCACCGGCCGGCGCGCGCGTTCGTCGTCGCCTGCGGCACGGTCGAGGTGATCGTGCGCGGCACGCGCTTCGTGGTGCGCCGCGAGGGCGCGCGCGTGGACGTCGACGTGGAAGACGGGCGCGTCGAGGTGCGGCGCGGCGGCGAGAGCACGATGCTCGTGCGCGGTGAGTCGCTGCGCATCGATGGCGCGGCGCACGCCGAGGCCCCGCCCGCCACCGCGACGCCGTCCGACGCCGAGAGCGCCGCGGCGACCGAGGGCGCTCCGGCGGTCGGCGAGACGCCGCCGAGCAGCGAGAGCGCCGAGACCACCGCCGCGACGTCCGCACGCACGGGCAGCGCGCGACCGAGCGCGACGAGCCACGCTCCGCCGCCCTCGATCGATGCCTTGCTCGCCGAGGCCGGGATCGCACGTCGCGAGCGGCGCTGGGAGGATGCCGCCCGCGCGCTCCACGCCGCGATCGACGCCTCCGCCGGCGACCCGCGCGCCGCGACCTACGAGTTCATGCTCGCGCGCGTGGAGCGCAGCCGCGGGCACGAGAGCGACGCCGCCGACGCGTTCGCGGCCGCGTATCGCCGTGACCCCGACGCGGTGCTCGCCGAGGACGCGCTCGCCGAGTCGGTCGTCTCGCTCGCGGCCTCGGGCCGCGCGAGCGAGGCGCGCGCCGCCGCGACGCTCTACGCGCAGCGCTTTCCGGGCGGCGCCTACGCCGAGCGCGTGCAGGGCGCGCTCGCGCCTGCGCCGTAGGGCGTCGGCTGGGCCACGCGCCGCGGAGCGAGCTCGTTCCCGCGGTTTCCGGCCCGGCCGCGGCGATCGCGCGCGATCTCGCTCGGGAAGGGGCGGCGCTCCGCCACGTCGGAGCTCCGGCACGGCGGATCTCACGCGATCAGTAGCGCTCGGTATCGCTCGCCGGCGAGAGCGGCCAGGGCGGCGCCGAGCGGCCGTTGATGGTCGTGCCGCCGTGATAGAACGCCGCACCGTTCGCGTTGAAGTCGGCGGGGAAGTTCAGCTTGGGCTTCGTCATCGCGTCGAGCTTGGCGACGTCGGCCTCGCGCAGCTTCACGTCGATCGCGGCGAGGTTGTCCTCGAGCTGCGCGAGCGTGCGCGCGCCGAGGATCGTCGAGGTGACGCCCGGCCGACCCTGCACCCACGCGATCGCCACGCGCGAGACCGTCGTCTCGAGATCCTTCGCGATCCCCTCCATCGCCTCCAGCAGGTCGTAGGTGCGATCGCCGAGCGCGCCCGTCGCCCACGCGCCACGCCCCGCCTCGTGCTGGCCGTGGCCCTCGCGCTTGTACTTCCCGCTGAGCACGCCGCTCTTCAGCGGCGACCAGGGGGTGATGCCCATCCCCATCTCGCGCGCCATCGGCACGAGCTCGCCCTCCACCGTGCGCTCGAGGAGCGAGTACTCGATCTGCAGCGCGACGAGCGGCGCCCAGCCGTGCATGCGCGCGAGCATCTGCGCCTCGGTGCACTTCCAGGCCGGCGTGTCGGAGAAGCCCACGTAGCGGACCTTGCCGTCGCGCACGAGATCGTCGAGCGCGCGCATCGTCTCGTCGATCGGCGTCGACGGATCGTAGGCGTGCATCCAGTAGAGATCGACGTAGCTCGTCGAGAGCCGCCGGAGCGAGCTCTCCAGCTGGTGCACGATCGCCTTGCGGCTCGCGCCGCCGCCGTTCGGATCGCCGCGGTAGAGGTTGCTGAGGAACTTCGTCGCGATCACGACGCGGTCGCGCTTGCTCGGGTGGCGGCCGATGTGATCGCCGAGGATCTTCTCGGAGTGGCCCTTCGTGTAGGCGTTCGCGGTGTCGATGAAGTTGCCGCCGCGCGCGAGGAACGCATCGAGGATGGCCTCCGACTCCTTCACGCTCGAGCCCCAGCCCCAGTCCTCGCCGAAGGTCATCGTGCCGAGACAGAAGGGCGAGACGCGCAAGCCCGAGCGACCGAGGGTGACGTAGTGATCGAGCGGCATGAGGCTCCTCCTCCGTGGTACGTGGAGCGGCAGCCTACGGGATCGGCGCCGCCGGCCGGAAGCGCGACCTGCGCGCGTTTCGATTCGTCACGCCTCCCCCTCCGATCGTAGAGTCCGCGCGATGCGATCGGTGCCCGGCCTCGTGCTCGTCCTCGGTCTCGCGGCCTGCGCGAGCGCGCCGCCCTACGCGCGCTGCGGCGGCGACACCGGATGCGCGATGGGCGCCTGCACCGAGGTCGTCTACACGCGCGACGACGGAACGAGCGCGGGCGGTACGTTCTGCACGAGCGGTTGCACGACGGACGCGGACTGCCCGGACGACGGCGCGTGCATCGCGCTCGCGCACGACGCGACCACCACGTTCTTCTGCGTCGCGCGCTGCGCCCAGCCGAGCGACTGCTACACGGGCCTGTCGTGCACGTCGCTCACCTCGACGGGCGGCGCCACCCTCGACGCCTGCCTGCCCTGAAGGCCGACACGAGCTCCGGCGCGAATGCGCTGGAGCGCACGGTGGTCGACCCGTATTTCTCGTCGACCACGGAGCGCATCGCGCATCGAGGTCTGCCGCGCGCGGGCGTAAGATGCCGGCGATGCGCGCTTCGCCCCGCTCTCCCCGGCGCTTTCTCCTCACGCTCCTCGCGAGCCTCGCCTTGCTCGGCCTGCTCTGCGCGTGCGGGGTGATCCCGAGCCCCTTCGAGCGCCCGCCGCCGCCGACGCCGATGCCGGTCGCGCCGCCGCCGCCGACACCCATCGCGATGCCGATCCCGATCCCGACCTCGATCCCGGGCCTGCCGCCGGGGATTCCGACCACGCTGCCTTCGGGCCTGCCGATCCCGACCACGATCCCGGGCCTGCCGAGCGGTCTGCCCTCGGGGCTCCCGACGAGCCTTCCTTCGCCTGGGGACTCGCTCCTCAGCCACGATCCGCCGCCCGACTACGCGACGCTCGCGCCCGCACCGCCCGGCAGCACCGACGCGAGCGGCGCGATGACGATGCCCTTCCTGCGCACCGAGGTCACGTCGGTGATCGATGAAGTGCGCTCGCATCTCCCGCCCGAGCACCGCGCGCGCGTCGAGCACGTGCCCTTCCACATCGTCGACGATCCGGTCGAGCCGAACGCCGCCGCCGGCTGCGCGCCCGCCTCGCGCGCGCCGATGATCATGATCACGACGCCGATGCTCGTGATCTGCGCCGCCACCGCCGAGGCGCGCGCCTACGACGAGCTCGCGGGCACGAATACCTACGAGACCTACGCGAGCTCGATCCTGGACATGATCCGACGAGGCTCGATCCGCGGCCTCGCGCCCGGCCAAGCCAGCGGCCCGCTCGCGACCGATCCGCGCAAGCTCGCGCGCCAGCGGCAGCTCTTCGACGAGCAGGTGGCCTTCATCCTCGGCCACGAGATGGCGCACCACTACCGCGGCCACACCGGCTGCGCGCCCGGTGGCGCGGCGAGCGCGGCCCAGGCCGAGGCCCTCCAGCGCGAGCTCGCCGACACGGCGCCTCCGCTCGAGCAGCCCTTCGAGGTCGAGGCCGACATGTGGGGCATCACGAGCGTGCTCGAGGCCGGTCACGAGCGCGCGGGCGGACACTGGTCGGACGAGGGCGCGCTGCTCTCGCTCGACACGTTCCGTCATCTCGGCGAGATGACCACCGACTCGCTCCCGCTCGTGTTCCTCTCGACGCACCCGCCCTCGCTCGTGCGCGCGCCGATCGTCGAGCAAGTCGCGCGCTCGTGGACACCTGGTCGCGCGCCACTGCCCGAGCCCACGGTCGACGGCCAAGGCATCGCGATCGACCTCGGCGGTGGCACGCCGATCCACATCCCGATCCCGGGACGTTGAGCGATCGCGCGCAGGTCGAGACCGGGCCGGCCGGGCTGCGGAAGAAACGGAAAAGCCCCGCTGCTCACGCAACGGGGCTCTTCACTTCGGCGAGATTCACTTCGGCGAGACGGTGTCTCGACGAGCCGCTGTCTCGACGACACGGCGCGAGCTCTCGCTCACGCCGCGCGGCTCACTTCACCATGAGCTGCTGCTTCTCGCGCTTGCGACGGCGGCGCGCGGCCTCCGACTCCTTCTTCCGGCGCTTCACCGACGGCTTCATGTAGTGCCGGCGGCGCTTCAGCTCGCGAAGGACGCCCTCGGCGGCCATCTTGCGCTTGAGGTGCTTGATGGCGCGCTCGACGCCCTTGTCACCGACGATGACCTCGACCGGCTTGCACTGGATGGCGTCGCCGTTGACGGAGGTCGTGGCTTGCGGGCCTGCACCGTTCTGAGCGGGCGCGGCCGGGGTCGTACCGTTCTGATTGCTGGACGTGCTCAAGGGGCCACCTTCGAAAGGGCCGCCGTTCTGTCATGAGGCCCGAGGGGGCGCAAGTATGATCACAGCAATAAGTGCTCGCCCTCGCAGGACCCGGACGGAAGCGGGCGAAGCCCGCGGACGGAAGGGGCCGGAGGGGGCGAGCCGTTCGATCACAGCAATCAGTGCTCGCCCTCGCAGGACCCGGACGGAAGCGGGCGAAGCCCGCGGACGGAAGGGGCCGGAGGGGGCGAGCACTTCGATCGTGGATCGGGGAAGGCTGCGTCAGCCCGCGAGATCGCGCTGGAGCGCCTGGAGCGTGGGATCCTGGGCCAGCTGGGCCCGCAGGATCTCGGCCAGTCGCGCCTTCTGGGCAGGCGGCAGCCCCGCCGCCGTCTTGCTCTCGAGCGCCCGCTGCACGAGCCGCTCGACCGCCGCCGCCGGATCGAGCGTCCCAGCCCGGATCTCCCGCGCGATCGCCGCGATCTCGCCGCTCTGGGCCGATCCGGCCTCCGTCGCGCCTTCCTGGCCCGCAGCCCGGAACGCAGCGCCCGCGCCGGCCGGGGCGCTCCCCTCGGCGGGGCCCTGGACCCCTCCGGGGCCTTTTCTCTGGACGGGATCGCTCATCTGACGCCTCCGAGCCTATCGGACGCATCCCGGCCACGGCAAGCGCGCCGCCACCTGGATCGACCTGCCCGGATATCGGTCCCCCCGAGCAGGCGTTGCGTCCGACCACGGCTTGACAGGATCCCGCCCCGGTTCCTATGTAAAAGTCGTTGGAGCGGTGCCCTCGTGACGACGCTGACGAAGAGGAACGGTGAGGAAGAGGTCGCGCCTCGCAGCGGCGAGACCGCGACACCGATCCTTCTCGATCCCTGCGCCGAGAAGGCCGAGCCCTGCGCCGACAAGGCCGAGCCTTGCGCCAGCAAGCCGCCCTGCGCGCTCTCCGCCGACTTCCTGTCCACCGGCGATCTCGCGCGCGCGTGCGAGACCACGCTGCGCACCGTCCGCTTCTACGAAGAGACCGGCCTCGTGGAGCCCTCGACCCGCAGCGAGGGCGGCCACCGCATGTACGATCCGGCGCAGCGCGAGAAGCTGCAGCTGATCATGGACCTGCGCGAGGCAGGCCTCTCGATCCAGGACATCAAGGAGCTGTTCGCGCTCAAGGGCCGCTGCGGCTCCGCCACCGAAGCGAGCGTGCGCATGACGGCGACGCTCGAGGCGCGCGTGGCCGATCTGCAGCGGAAGATCGTCGTGCTGCGCCGCCTGCGCGACGAGCTCTCGTCGATGGTCGCAGTCGTCCGCGAGTGCGGGAGCTGCGAGCACAAGGGCACGTTCACCCACCAGTGCGGCGGCTGCGACGTGATGGAGCGCGAGGATCTGCCGCGCGCGATGCGTCTCCTCTGGGGGAAGTGAGCGTGCCCCGAGCGCGGAAGATCGATCTCGCGCGCGCGGCGCGAGCGATCGAGGATTTTCTGGCCGCCGTCGGTGCGCCCGAAGGCGATCCCGAGCTCGCGGGCACGGGCCCGCGCGTGGCCGAGGCCTACGCGAACGATCTGCTGTCCGGCTACGACCTCGACCCGAAGGAGATCCTCGCCGACCGCGCGAGCTCTCGCGCGCCGGGCCTGGTGCTGGTGACGAGCGTCGCGACGACGACGATGTGCCCGCACCACCTGCTCCCGGCGACCGGCGTCACGCACGTGGGCTACTGGCCGGGCGACGGCGTGGTGGGCCTCGGCGCCGTGGCGCGCCTCGTGGACTGCTACGCGCGTCGCTTCGCGCTCCAAGAAGACCTCGGGCAGAACGTCGCCGACGCGCTCGTCGCGCACCTGGGCGCGCGGGGCGCCGGCGTCGTCGTGGATCTCTCGCCCGCCTGCATGACGGCCCGCGGCGATCGCCGGCACGGCGCGCGCGCGGTCACCACCGCCTTCGCCGGCGCGGCGCAGAAGGACGCGGCGATGCGCGCCGAGCTGCTCTCCGCGCTCGCGATCGCCGGCAAGAGCGAGCCCTCGACGTGATCCCGCCCGAGACACCGCTGCTCACGGACGACGAGCTCGCCGAGCTGCCGGTGTTCCCGCTGCCGAGCGCCGTGCTCTTCCCGGGCGTGTCGATGGGCCTGCACCTGTTCGAGCCGCGCTACCGCGCGATGATGCGGCACTGCCTCGAGAAGGGGCCGCGCGCGATCGCGATCGCGCAGCTGAAGCCCGGCTTCGAGAAGGACTACGAAGGCAGACCTGCGATCTGCGAGGTCGCCGGCGCCGGTCGGATCGTCTCGCACCGCGGCAACCCCGACGGCACCTTCGATCTCATCCTCGAGGGCACGCAGCGCGTGCGGCTGCACGAGCTGCCCTTCGTGCCTCCGTTCCGCCGCGCGCGCGCCGAGACGATCGCCGACGTGGTGGGCGACGAGGTGGCGTGGCGTGTGCTCGCCGATCGGATGCGAGCGATGCTCGAGCGCCTGCCGCGAGCATCGTCGACGCCGATCCCGCCGCCGCGCGTGACGGGAAGCAGTGGCCGCGTGCTCGATCTGATCGCCGACGCGCTCGTCCGCGATCCGGCGCGCCGCCAGGCCCTGCTGGAGGCGACCACGCTGGAAGAGCGCTGGACGCTGCTCTCGCAGGAGCCCGCGATGCAGCTGCGCGAGGCGCACGATCGCGAGCGCTGGCGCAACTCGAACTGAGCTCGAGCGCCCGCGCGAATGCGCTGGAGCGGACGCCCGGTGGATCGCGCCCGGCTACTCCGACTTCGCGTCGCTGCCGACCGCGGCGTCGATCACGTCCTCGTTCTGCTCGGCGCCCTCGATGTCGAGCTGATGCTCCATCCGGCGGCTCTTGGTGAGCAGGTAGCCGACGTTGTGCGGGTTCGGCTCGATGTAGACCGGCACGCGCTGGTGCACGGGAATCCCTTCGGCGCGGAGCTTCCGCACCTTGTCGGGGTTGTTCGTGAGCAGCTGCATCGACGTGATGCCGAGGTCGCGGCACATGAACGCCGCCACGTGATAGCGGCGCGCATCGTCGGGCAGGCCGAGCATGCGGTTCGCGTCCACCGTGTCGGCGCCGCGCTCCTGCAGCGCGTAGGCGCGGATCTTCTCGCCGAGGCCGATGCCGCGGCCCTCCTGGCGCAGGTACATCACGACGCCGCGCTTCTCGGCGGCGACGGCACGCATCCCGCGATCGAGCTGCTCGCGGCAGTCGCACTTGAGCGAGTGCATGACCTCGCCGGTGAGGCACTCGCTGTGGACGCGGACGAGGACGTCGGGGCCGCGCACGTCGCCCATGACCATGGCCACGTGCTCGTCGAACACGTTCGATCCGCGGTGCTCGCGATAGACCACGACGCGGAACGTGCCGTACTCGGTCGGGACGTTCGCCTCGGAGTAGCGCTCGATCAGGACCCGTGTGTCGTTGCGAGACGTGTCGAGAGCCTTGGAAGCCACCGGAACCATGATCATGTGATTGTGTCTCCAAGGCCGCGGAGAAAAACGAACCCAGCGGGCGGCCCTGACCGTTGTCACTCTGATTGAGCGCATCGCCACTATGCGGCGCGTGGGGGTTGCGTCAAGGCGCGCTTCGGAGGCAGGGTCCGCGGAAGTGTCTTTCCTGACGCGTCTCTGGCTGCTTTGGGCGACCGCGCGGAGCTACGTGCTTCGCTGGCTGGGTCGCGCGCCGCCGTTGGCCCTGCCCGGATTGTCGGGACCGGCCCCGCTCCGGCGCGAAGAGACCGAGGCGCTCCGCGCGCTGGGCAAGTGCGTCGCCTGCGGCGCCTGCGATGCGGCGTTCGACGCGTACGGGAAGGTCGTGCGCACCGAGCTCCGCGGGCCGAGCGAGCTCCCGCTCGCGTTCGGGCGCTCGATCGAGGACCTCGACGCGACCGCGGGCTGGCTCGTGCACCTCGAGAAGGGCGACCTCGCGCGCCTCGAGCGCGCCTGCCCGGTGGGCGTGCCCTTCGCGAAGGTCGTGGTGACGCTGAAAGCACGCGCAGGCACGCCGAAGGTCCGCGCGCCCAAGGTCGCCCACCGGCGGCACGATCCGGGGTGAGGGACGGGCCTGGTCGAGATCCCGCGAGCACTCTTCGTCGAGGGGACGTGCTAACCAGCGCCCATGCGTTATCGCCGCGACGAGCTGCGCTGGAACGGTTGGGGAACCAAGGACGCCCGCTTCGAGACGCACGGCCGCGACGCCGCGCTCTGGAAGTTCGTGGCCGAGGCGCTCGGGCTGCGCTCGCTCCCGGAGACGCCTTCGGTGCCGCTCTCGAAGGTGCAGCTACCCGCGATCCGCCTGAGCGAGGCCGCGCGGGGCGCGCTCGCCGCCGCGACGGCGAGCGATCGCGTGAAGACCGACGCGTTCGAGCGCGCCCTGCACGCGCTCGGCCGCAGCTACTACGACATGATCCGCCTGCGCGCGGGAGATCTCACGAAGTGGGCGCCCGACGCCGTCGTCTATCCGGAGTCGGAGGCCGAGGTGCTCGCCGTGCTGCGCGCCGCCGAAGAGCACGGCTTCGCGATCGTCCCCTTCGGCGGCGGCTCGAGCGTGGTCGGCGGCGTCGAGGCGAGCTCGCCCGACGGCCGCGCGGTCGTCACGCTCGACACGACGCGGATGGCGCGCCTGCTCGAGGTCGACGGCACCTCGCACACCGGCCGCGCCCAGGCCGGCATCTACGGCCCCGCGCTCGAGGACGAGCTCGGCCGCACGGGCTTCACGCTCGGTCACTTCCCGCAGTCGTTCGAGTACTCGACCCTCGGCGGCTGGATCGCCGCGCGCGGCGCCGGGCAGATGAGCAACCGCTACGGCACGGCCGACAAGTGGCTCGTCGCGGCGCGCGTCGCGACGCCACGCGGTGTGCTCGTCACCAAGCCCTTCCCTGCCTCGGCCGCCGGCCCGAGCCTGAACCAGGTCGTCTGCGGCTCCGAGGGCGCGCTCGGCATCCTCACGGAGGCGACCTTCAAGCTCCATCGCGTGGCGGAGAAGCGCGTCATCGTCGCCTTCCTCTACAAGGAATTCGAGGACGGCGTGCGCGCCGTGCGTCGCCTCGTCCAAGAAGAGGTCGGCGCCGCGATGATGCGGCTCTCCGATCGCGACGAGACGCACTTCTTCGGCGCGTTCCGGCACGTGATCGAGCCCTCGCGCGTGCAGGCCCTGGCCGAGAAGGGCCTCGGCGTGATCGGCTACGAGGACAAGTGCGTGCTGATGCTCGCCCTCGAGGGCGACGAGCACGACGTGGCGCACCGGCTGGCGCGCGCGCGCGCGATCGCGACGAAGGAAGGCGGCCTCTTCGTGGGCGGCAGCCCCGGCAAGTCGTGGTGGAAGCGACGATTCGAGATGCCCCTCCTGCGCGACCCGATGCTCGACCACGGCCTCGGCATCGACACGCTCGAGACGAGCACCGAGTGGGCGAACGTGCCGCGCCTGGCGCGCGCGGTACGCGAGGCGCTGGTCGGCGCGCTCGCGAAGGAGAACCGGCGCGCGATCGTGATGACGCACGTCTCTCACAGCTACCTCGACGGCTGCTCGCTCTACTTCACGTACCTCTTCGAGCGCGATGACGCCCGGGCCATCGAGCAGTGGCGCAGCGCGAAGGAAGCGGCGTCGAAGGCGATCAGCGAGACCGCCGGCACCATCAGCCATCACCACGGCGTGGGCGCCGACCACGCGCACTGGCTCCCCGCGGAGAAGGGCGCCGTGGGCATGCAGCTGCTCGGCGCGATGAAGCGCGAGATGGACCCGAAGGGCGTGCTCAACCCGGGCAAGCTGCTCCCGGCCCAGTGAGCACACCGAGCTGGGACGATCTGCGCTGTCTCGAGGCGCTGGCGCGGCACGGCGACGTGCGGCGCGCGGCGCGCGAGCTCGGGATCACGGCCTCCACGCTCTACCGACGCGTGGCAGCGCTCGAGGCGTCGACCGGCACGCGCTTGCTCGTGCGGGGCGTGGGCCCGACGGCGCTCACGGAGCCAGCGAGCGCGCTCGCGCGGACGGCCGAGCGCGTACGCGGGGAGATCGACGGGGCCCTCGCCGACGTGCGACGCGAGCAGGGCGCGCTGACGGGCGAGGTGAGCCTCACGACGGTGGAGGGAATGCTGCCCTTCCTCGTGCGGCCGCTCGCGGCGTTCGCCGAGCTGCACCCGGGCCTCGGCGTGCAGCTGCACCTCGGCAACGCGGGGCCGAGCGTGCGCCGTCGCGAGGTGGACGTCGCCGTCGGCGTGATGGAGCGAACGCCGAGCGAGTGCTGGGGCCGGCGGCTCTTCCGCTTCCACTTCGGCGTGTACGGGCGCGAGCAGGCGGCCCGCAGCGAGCCGCTCCGCTGGGTCGTGCTCGGCCCCGAGCACGGCTCGACCCCCGAGGGCGTGTGGGAGACGCGACACGCCCAGCCGGTGGCCGTCCGCGCGAGCTCGCGGACCGCGGTGATCGAGCTCGTGCGCGCCGGCGTCGGCGTCGCGCTGCTCCCGCGTCCCCTCGGCGCGCTCCACCCGGAGCTGGTGGAGATCAAGCGCGGGCACGCGCCGGTCGATCGCCTCGGCCGCACGGCGTGGGTGCTGACGCACGAGTCGCGCCGCAAGCTGCCGCGCGTGGCCGCGCTGACGAGCGTGCTCGCGGAGCACCTCACGGGGATCCCGGGCTCGGGCTGACCGAGAGGCGAGGGAGCGCCCGGACCGCGCTCCCCTCACCCCGAGAGGACTCGACGGAAAGCACCCCTGCGACAGGCCCAAGAACACGCTCGAGCGTCGCGAGCGATCGTCGCGAGAATGCGACGACCGTTCGCAGCGATGCGACGTGCGCACGCGGCGACGGGCTCCCAGCTTCCCGCCCATGCAAGCTCGCTTCGCCGCTCTCCCGATCGCGCTCGCTCTCGCCTCGGCTTGCAGCTCCGAGAGCGTGGTCGCGAACGACGCAGCCAGCACGACCGACGCCGCCACGACCGACGCCGAGACGGCGACCGATGCCTGGGCGGCGCCCGACGCCGTGGAGGTCGACGCGTCTCGCGCCGACGGTGGCCTGCCTCCTGGCTTGGCGCGCTACCCGCTCGAGGCGACGTTCCCCGAGGGCGGTACGTACGATCCGACGGGTGACGCGTTCTACGTCGGAAGCCTGGGCGATGGCAGCGTGCACCGCGTCTCGCGCACCACGGGCGACGAGACCGTCGTGTTCACCGAGACCGCGCCCGGCACGTGGTGGTCGCTCGGCATGGACGTCGACGTCGCGCGCCGTCGCCTCTGGGTCTGCGCGATGGACGACCAGCGCGAGACCACGAGCGAGACCCCGCCCTACGCCGGCTGGATCTGGATCTTCGATCTCGACACCGGCATGCGCGTCGCGCGCCGCGATCTGAGCCGCGTGGGCGTGCGCGCGACGTGCACCGACGTCGCCGTGGCCGCAGACGGGAGCGCCTACGTCACCGATCGCGAGAGCCCGCGCGTGTATCACCTCACCGAGACCGGGCCGGTGCAGACGCTGATCGAGGACGACCTGCTCGACGCCGCCGTCGTGGGCGAGAACGCGATCGTCGTGCTCCCCGACCAGAGCGCGCTGCTCGTCTTGATCTATCTCCCCTCGCGCCTCGTGCGCATCGACCTCGCGGACGGCCACATCGCCGACGTCGCCATCGACGGCACCTTCGGCGACTTCACGCCGGCGGCGAGCGGCGCCGACGGGATGACGCTCTCGGGCGGTCGTCTCGTCGTCGCCCTCACGAGCGAGGTCGACGTGCTCACGCCCACGCTCGGCGACTGGTCGGCGGCGACGATCGCGAGCGAGGTCGACGTGCCCGCCGGGATGACCGACGTGATCCACACGCCGGACGGCGACTACCTGCTCAACGGGCAGTCGGTGCGCTTCGCGTTCGGCGGGAGCACCGACCCGTTCGCGCTCGTCCGCTTCGACGCGCCTTGAGCGCGGGCACGACACCGCCGCTCAACGGTCGCGGCCGACGACCCCGAGGTGGGTGTGCCCGAACGCGCTGCCGTACTTCAGGCCGTAGCCGAGCATGCGATCGAAGCCCACGTGCGCGACGCCGATCAGCGCGAGAGCGAGCAGCGTCGGCGCGCCGAGGACGACGCCGAGGGCCGCGAGCCCGGCGTAGCCCAGCGTGGAGTGCGTCGTGTTGTAGGCGATCGCGCCCAGACGGGGCCCGGCGAGGTAGCCGAGGAACGCGAGGTCGGGCGCGAGGAAGCAGGCGGCGAAGAGGCCCCCACCCGGCGAGGCCGAGGTGCGCGTAGGCGAGCGTGGCGAGCACGAGGACGAGCGCGCCCTCGAGGCGCAGCAAGACGCGCGGGGCCCCGGCGGCGCCGCCGGGAAACGGGAGGGCATCGGCCCGCGAGGGGGTGCGGGCGAACGAGGCGAGGGACGCGAGCGAGGGCATCGTGGTCATGGCGGAGCTCCTTTTCGGGCCGGCAGCGCCGACCGCACGAAGCGATCCTGGCCCCGATCCGCGCTTGCGAACATTGTACGAATGTGTTCATCCGCTCATCATTTCTTGATGAGCACGCCGACCGAGCCCTCGTGGGACCTCTTCGGGGCCTTCCTCGCCGTCATGCAGACCGGCAGCCTCTCCGGCGCCTCGCGCGCGCTCCGCGTCGCGCAGCCCACGGTGCGTCGCCAGATCGAGGCGCTCGAGGACGCGTTGGGCGGCACGCTCTTCACCCGGGCGCCGAACGGTCTGTCGCCCACCGAGCTCGCGCAGGCGGCGCTCCCGCACGCGGAGGCGATCGCCGCGAGCGCGCGGGCCCTGGTCCGCACCGCCTCGGCGCCGACGAGCGACCGGAGGGGCACGGTGCGCGTCACCGCGAGCCGCGTGATCGGCATCGAGGTCCTCCCCGCGATCTTCGCGCGCCTGCGGCGTGAAGCGCCCGACCTCCAGATCGAGCTCGCGCTCGACGATCGCAACCAGGACCTGCTCCGCCGCGAGGCCGACGTCGCCGTGCGCATGGTCGCGCCCGCGCAGAAGAGCCTGATTCGCCGTCTGGCCGGCACGATCGAGATCGGCCTGTTCGCAACCGCGCCGTACCTCGAGGCGCACCCCGCGCCGAAGAGGACGGCCGACCTGACGGCACACGCGGTCATCGGTCCCGATCGCTCGCGCTTCGCGCTCGAGGGGCTGGCCGCTGCGGGGATCCCGCTCACGGCGCGCGACTTCGCGCTGCGCACCGACGACGACGTCGCAGCGCTCGCTGCCGTGCGTGCGGGTCTCGGCATCGGCATCTGCCAAGTGCCGCTCGCGCGCGCGCCGGTGCCGCTCGTGCGCGTCCTTCCTTCCGTCCGCTTCCAGCTCGATGCGTGGGTCGTGATGCACGAGGACCTCCGCCGCGTGGAGCGCGTGCGCCACGTCGCCGACCACCTCGCCAGGGAGCTCGCCGGCTACGCGCAACCCGAAAGATCGACGAAGTCGCGCTCTTCTCGACCCAAGGGAGCGTGAGGGTCGCGGGTCCGCTACCTTGAAGGAAAAGAGCAGCGTCGAAGAAGAGTCGGACGGAAGCGGCGCGCGCCGGTGGACGTACGATTCGACGGAGAGCCGACTCGGTTCGCGAGGGAAGCACGACGTGACGAACAGCGGCTTCTTCCGGAAGGGCAGCACGGTGTCGGACGTTCGTCCGCCGCCACCACCGGCGGCGCGCCCGAGCCTGGGCCTCTGCGATCGCTGCGGCGAGTACGTGCTCACCGGCGAGGGTCTCGACGGAGCGAAGGGCCCGCTGCGTCACTTCGTCTGCGATCCGGCGATCCGCAGCGGGATCGCCAAGAAGGTCGAGGCGATGCGCTCGCTGCATCGCGCGGTCACGGCGCTCGCCTCGCTGCCCGACGTGCAGCGCGGCCTCGAGGCCGACCTCGCGGCGCTCCCCGACGCGATCGACCTCGGCGATGCGCTCGCAGCGCTCGAGCGCGCGCGGACGCACGTGGAGTGCACCTCGTTCGATCAGCCCGAGCAGCGGCGCCTGGCGCTGAGCTACCTCGACACGACGCTGCGCAAGCTCAAGGCCTGAGGCGAGCCCGCCCGGCCCTCCGGCGATCAGAGGCCGCGCAGCCCGCCGTCCATCAGGATGACTCCCCAGCAGGCGCCCAGCGCGAGCGCCGCGACGAGAAGGAGCGCCCCGACCAGCGAGAGGATCACGATCGCGATCGTGGTCCCCGTCGAGCGCTGCTGCGAGGCCTGCTGCTGACGATGGATCGACAGCGCGCCGGCGACGGCGCCCGCGCCCGCGATGGCCGGGCAGAGCACCATGCCCACCGCCGTGAGCATCCCTTCGATGTCGCCGTGCATCGGGCGACTCTACCTCAGGACGGCTGCACGGAGCGGCGTGTTAGCGTGCGCGGGTGGATCGCAAGACCCGGCCCTACGTCTTCTACGGCGCGACGCGCGCGCTCTGCGGGCGCTGCCTGCGCGTCGTCGACGCCAAGGAGCTGATCGAGGACGGCCGCGTCTACCTGCAGAAGCGCTGCCCCGACCACGGCGTCGAGCGCGTGCTGATCGCCGACGACGTCGCGTGGTTCAAGCTCACGCGCGAGGTCTTCCTCAAGCCGCCCGAGCAGGTCGAGCACCCCAACACGGGCGTCCAGCACGGCTGCCCCTACGATTGCGGCATCTGCCCCGACCACGAGCAGCACGGGTGCGTGTCGGTGCTCGAGGTGACCGATCACTGCAACCTGCGCTGCCCGACCTGCTACGCGTCGAGCGGCCCCGAGCGCACCACGCATCGCTCCCTCGAGACCATCGAGAAGATGCTCGACCGCATCGTGAAGAACGAAGGCGAGCCCGACGTCGTGCAGATCTCGGGCGGCGAGCCCACCACGCACCCCGACTTCTTCGCGATCCTCGACGCGTGCCGCCGGCGCCCGATCCGGCACCTGATGCTGAACACGAACGGCCTGCGCATCGCGAAGGAGCCCGGCTTCGCCGAGAAGCTCGCCGCGTACGCGCCGCGCTTCGAGGTCTACCTGCAGTTCGACTCGCTCCGGAACGAGGTCCTCCAGGAGCTGCGCGGCGCCGATCTGCGCGCCTTGCGCATGGAGGCGCTCGAGACGCTCGACCGCCTGAACCTCTCCACCACGCTCGTCGTCACGCTGCGGCGCGGCCTGAACGACGACGAGATCGGCGACATCCTGCGCTTCGCCGCGAGCCGGCGCTCGGTGCGCGGCGTGACGCTGCAGCCCGTGCAGGACGCGGGGCGCCACGTCCAGGCCGAGGGCGCGCCGCCGGACGCGCAGCTCCACCGGCTCACGGTCTCCGAGGTACGCCGCCGGATCTACGAGCAGTTCCCGGTCTTCGCGCCCGAGGACGTGCTGCCCGTGCCCTGCCACCCCGACTGCCTCGCGATGGCGTACGCGCTGAAGCAAGACGACGGCTCGCTCGTGCCGCTCACGCGCTACGTGCGCCCCGAGACGCTGCTCTCGGCGGGGAAGAACACGATCGTCTACGAGGGCGACAAGGCGTTCCAGCGCGAGGTCGCGCAGAAGCTCTTCGCCACGTTCAGCACCGCGCACGGGCCCGAGAGCGCGAGCGAGTCGCTGCAGACGCTGCTCTGTTGTCTGCCCCAGGTGCAGGGCGTGCCCACGCTCGGCTACGACCGCGTGTTCCGCGTGATCGTGATGCAGTTCCTCGATCGGCACACGATGGACCTGCGCAGTGTGCGCAAGGCCTGCGTGCACATCCCGCATCCGGACGGGCAGCGCGTGATGCCCTTCGACACGTACAACGTGCTCTATCGCGACGCGCTCGAGACCGAGACGCTCGTGCCGCTGCGCGCGCGGCACGGGCAGCAGCGCACGCTCACACGATGAGCGCGGCGTACGCCTTCTGCGTCGCGCTCGGCGTCTTCGCGGCGGCGCTGCTCGCGCGCGCGCTGCCGAAGGACGACGGCATCCCGCCCGAGGTGGCGCGCACGGTGCGCATCGCGGCGCTCGGGGGCGGCGTGCTCGGCGCCTATCTCTTCGAGGCGCCCGCCGATCTCTTCGGCCTCGCGCCGCCCACGCCCGACGGCCTCGCGCGCCTCGGCGGTCGCACCGTGCTCGGCGGCTTGCTCGGCGGCACGCTCGCGGTGGAGATCGCGAAGAAGGTCGTCGGCTTCCGTGCGCCGACCGGCGACCGCTTCGCCGCCCCGCTCGCCGTCGCGCTCACGTTCGGGCGCCTCGGCTGCGTGATCGCCGGCTGCTGCCCCGGCGTCGTGATCGACGCGCGCTCGCCCTTCGCCCTGCTCTCTCTCGCGCTCCACGGCGAGCCACGCTTTCCGGCCTCGTGGGTGGAGGCTTGCTTCCATGGCCTGTCCGCGATCGCGCTCGTGATCGGCGCGAAGCGAGGATGGCTGCGGCGTCGTCACTTCGCGGCCTACCTCGCGAGCTACGGCGTCGTGCGCTTCCTGCTCGAGCTCGTGCGCGACGTGCCGCGCCCCTTCGCGGGCCTCAGCTACTACCAGCTGCTGGCCCTCGTCGTGGTCGCGCTCGGCGCGTGGCTCCTCGTGCGGCGCGTCGACGACGTGAGCGTCGCGGCGCCGCTCAGAAGCTGATGTCGACGCCGATCATCGGCGTGAGCATCGCGGTCGTGTCGGTGAAGGCCCAGCCGGGGAAGGCCACGTCGGCGGCGAGCGAGACCTCGATCGCGAACCAGGGCGCGGCCCACCAGCCGCCGCCGACCATGCCGCGCACGTCGAGCGTGGCACCGAGCGAGGTGTTGCGATTGAAGAGCGCGCAGGCGACCCCCACCGCGAAGAGCGGATAGAAGTCGGAGCCGACGTCGAGCGTGAGCCGCGCCTGGGCGCCGAAGCGGTAGCGCGCGAGCGGGACCTGATCGGTGACGGCGTGCCCGTCGACGTCGGCCACGATCTCGGCACGGAAGCCGCCCTCGAATTCCCAGCCGATGTGCGCATCGACCCCGAAGCCGGGCGCGACGACGCTCGCGGGCGCGCCGTTCTCCACGTAGCGCACGTCGCCGAGCAGGATCGGCACCGTCGCGCTCGCGCCCCAGACCAGGCCACGCCCTTGCGTCAGATCGGGGCGATCCGCGCGTGCGACCGAGGCGTGCGTGAGCACCACGGCGAGCACGCCGAGAGCGATCGAGCACCACCACGACGCTGCGCGCACGATGGGAAGGTGTCGCAGGGAAGCGGGCTCGCGGTCAATCACCGTGTCGGGATCTCGGTGATCCGCACGCCGACCTCGCCCTCGACGTCCACGACCTCGCCCCACGCGATCACGCGCTCGCCGGCGCGCACGGCGACGCGCTCACCGACGAGGCGGCCGGTGGTGACGACGACACCCGGCGCGAGCGCGGCCACCTCGGCCACGGGCATCTCGAGCCGCGCGAGCTCGATCGAGAGCTCGATCTCGACGTCGGAGAGGCTCTCACGGGTGTCGCTGTCGCTGGGCTGCATCGGGACGTCCTTTCTACGACGAGGGCGGGTGGGCGCGCGTGGCGCCGGAGATCCGAGGGCGCGGGCCACGCGCCAGGTGCCGTCCGCGAGCGCGAGCTCGAAGCGGCGGGCCGATCGGGCGATCACGAGCTCGCCGCGCCCGGTGCGGGCGATGCGCGGGTCGAGCCCGAGCTCGTCGGGGATGAGCACGTCGCCGGGAAGGAGCGCCGCGCACGCCGCGCCGGAGAGGATCGCGCGGCCGACGCGCAGCGAGGCACGCACCGGGAGCGTCGGATCGATCGCGCGGGCCGCGGGCGCGATCGCCGGGAGCGCGGCGAGCGAGACGTAGAGCGCGCCGTGCCCGATCGCCTCGGCGACGCGCAGCTCGAAGGCAACGCAGCCGATACGCGCCGGGCCCCAGCCGCGCAGCACGTCGCGCGCCGGCGCGGTATCGAGCAAGGACATCGGCGCGCCCGCCCGCGCGAGCGCGCGGCCGAGCACGTAGCCCACCAGGCCCGCCTCGCCGCGCGAGAGCGGCGCCGGGCCCAGCGCGACGTCGGCGCCCGTACCGCCCACCGCCCGATCGGCGACGACGCGCGCGATCGCCGGCGCGAGCACGAAGACGGCGCGGGCCTCGAGACCCGCGAGCACGAGCCCGACCCCTACGCCGGCGCGATCAGCGGCCGCTTCGGCCCGCTCGACCGTCAGGGGCATCGTCCGAGCGTGCACCTCGGCGCCGAGGACGGCCGCGACGTCCGAGAGCGCCGCCGCCCGATCGAGCCCCCCGAGCCCCCGGGCCAGGGCATTGCCGGCGCGCACTTCCTCGCGCGTCAGGCGCGGCACGCCTTCGAACGGATGGCCCACGCGCGAGCCCTACGCGAATCGGCGGCTCGGATCCAGCCACATCGCCTCGATCACGACTGGCGGCGAGGCGTTGCGGGCGGGCCGCGCCGCGGGCGGGGAGGGGATCGTCGGCTGGGAGTCGGCGCACGCTCGGGACGCCCGATCGTCCGGCTTCCCTTTCAATTGCGGCCCTTGTTGGTATTCTCGCGCCCGTGGCGGCCGATCCCTACGTCGGGCGAGAGATCGCGAATCAGTTCCGCATCCTCGAGAAGATCGGGTCCGGCGGGATGGGCTCCGTCTACAAGGCGGAGCAGCCCGACATGCGGCGCTTCGTCGCGGTGAAGATCCTCCACCCGCGTTACCTCTCGCGCCCCGATCTCGTCTCGCGCTTCCGCCGCGAGGCGCGCGCGATGAGCCACCTCCAGCACCCGAACACCGCGAAGGTCTACCTCTACGGGCAGCTCGAGGACGGCGCCTGCTACTTCGTGATGGAGTACCTCGCGGGCAAGAACCTCGCGCAGACCGTCCGCGCCGAGGGGCCGATGACGCCCGAGCGCGCGGTCGCCGTGATGGGGCAGGTCTGCGGCGCGCTCGCCGAGGCGCATGCGCAGGGCATCGTGCACCGCGATCTGAAGCCCGAGAACATCTTCCTCACGAACCTCGGCGGCATCGCCGACTACCCGAAGGTGCTCGACTTCGGCCTCGCGAAGGTCACGGAGCGCGAGATGCGCCCCGGCTCGCTCATCCTCACGCAGGAAGGCATGGTCTTCGGCACGCCCGAGTTCATGTCGCCCGAGCAAGCGCGCGGCGAGAAGCTCGACGGCCGCAGCGACATCTACTCGCTCGGCGTGATCATGTACGAGCTCCTGACGGGCAAGCTGCCGTTCGACGCGGCGCAGCCGATGGAGTTCATCCAGAAGCACATCAAAGAGCCGCCCATGCCGATGAGCAAGCGGGCGCCGAACCGGCAGTTCCCGGCGGCGCTCGAGGCGGCGATCGACAAGGCGCTCGCCAAGCGCCCCCAAGATCGCTACCAGTCGGCCAACGAGCTGGCGCAGGCGCTCCGCGACTCCATCGCGCGGCCGCTCTCGCAGCCGCCGCCGCCCGCGATGCCCTCGACCCCACCGCCCCCGCAGATGCCGGCGATGCAGGCACCGGCGCAGTCGGCGGTCTCCTACGCGCAGCCTCCGGTGGCGCAGCCCGCGCAAGCGCAGCCGGCCCAGGCCTACGCGCCGGCCCCGCAGCCGCCCGCGCCGGCGCCCCCGCCCGTCGTCGACGGGATGTTCTCGTCGCGAGCGGCGCTCGTCGTCTTGGGGGTGGGTGCGCTCCTCGCGGTGGTGGGCACGCTCGCTCTCGTCGCGGCGGTTTTCCTCCACTGATCTCCGTCACGGGTCTCCGCCACGGGTCTCCGCCACGGGTCTCCGCCACGGGTCTCCGCCACGGGTCTCCGCCACGGGTCTCCGCCACGGGTCTCCGCCACGGGTCTCCGCCACGGGTCTCCGCCACGGGCCCGCCCCGGGCTCGTTTCCGCAGCACCGGCCTGCGATCTCGGCGAGGGCGTGCGGGGACGCATTGACCTTTCCCGGAGAGAGGCGTAACAACTGGCCGTTTTTCGCGTCGCCCGATGACCACTGCCGTTGCCCAGAACGCGTCCCGTGAGGCGGCCGTCCGGCCCGCCGAGCTCGTCCGCGACCTCGTCGCGCTGACGAAGCCGCGGATCACGTTCTTCGTGATCCTCACGACGGCGGGCGGGCTCTGGCTGGCGCGCGGCCGCACCGGCTCGCTCGATCCGGTGGCCTCGCTCATCGCGATCCTCGGCACGGCGCTCGTCGTCTCGAGCGCGAACGCGCTGAACTGCTGGTGGGAGCGCGATCTCGACGCGCACATGGCGCGCACGAAGAACCGCCCGCTCCCGGCCGGGCGCATCTCGGCGAGCACCGCGCTCTGGTTCGGGCTCGCGCTCGGCGTGATCAGCGTCCCGCTGCTCACGTTGATGGTGAACCCGATCACCGGGTTCCTCGCCGCGATCGCGCTCGTCTCGTACGTGCTGATCTACACGCCGATGAAGCAGCGCTCGCCCAAGGCGCTCCTCGTCGGCTCGATCCCCGGCGCGATGCCGCCGCTCATGGGCTGGACGGCGGCCACGGGCCACCTCGAGATCCCGGGCCTCGTGCTGTTCGGGATTCTCTTCCTCTGGCAGCTGCCGCACTTCCTCGCGATCTCGATGTTCCGCCAGAACGAGTACGCCAAGGCCGGCATCAAGGTGCTGCCGAGCGTGCGCGGCAACGCGGTGACGAAGATCCACGCGATCGCCTACGCGGGCGCGCTCGTGCCGATGAGCCTGATGCTGGTGCCGCTCGGCATCGCCGGCAGCGTGTATCTCTGGGCGATGGGGATCGGCGGCGTGCTCTTCGCGGCGCTCTGCGTGTCGGGCCTGCGCGCGAGCGTGGTCGACAATCGCTGGGCACGCGCGGTGTTCATCGCGTCGATCGTGTACCTGCCGCTCCTCTTCGGCGCGCTCGCGATCGACCTGGCGACGGCCTGAGCATGGCGCGACGGGGCGCGATCTCGCTCGCGGGGGCGACGCTCGCGGTCGCCGCGCTCGTCTTCGCGTGCGGCGAGGGCGAGGAGCCGCTGCGCGTGCTCTTCCACGTGCCGAGCTTCGAGCTGACGGGCGACGACGGTCAGCCCTTCGCCTCGAGCGAGCTCACGGGGCACGTCTGGATCGCGAGCTTCCTCTACACGACGTGCACGACGATCTGCCCCACGCTGGCCTCGCAGCTCGCGAACATCGAGGAGCGCACGGCGCACCACGGCGATCGCGTGCAGCTCGTGTCGATCAGCGTCGATCCGGAGGCCGACACGCCGGCCCGCATGCACGAGTTCGCGGGGAGATTCCGCCACGACGCTGCGCGCTGGCACTTCCTCACCGGCAGCCCCGACACGGTGCGCGCGACGATCCAGCGCGGCTTTCTGATGCCGGAGCCGACGCGCCACGAGCTGCCCGAGGGCGGCTACGACGTGCTGCACGGCTCGAACGTCATGCTCTTCGACGCGAGCGGCGGCTGCCGCGGCCTGTACCGCACGACGGGCGACGGCCTCGATGATCTGCTGCGCGACGTGGATCGCCTCGTCGCCGGCGAGTGAGGGTGCGAGGGTAGGATCGCGGGCGATCCTCGTACGTCGAAAGGGGGACCATGCCTCGTCGCGCCACGCCTCGCGTGCTCTTCCGTCTCTCCTTCGTCGCGTCGACGGCGCTCGGGTGCGCATGCGGCGCGCCCGCGGCCGAGTCGCCTCCGCCCACCTCGCCCGCCACGACGACGACGCCCGCGGCCAGCCCGCCGGGCAGCGCGGACTACGAGGTGCACGAGTGGGGGCTCCTGCGCGCGGGGGACGGCGACGTGCTCACGCTCGGCGCGGCGGCACCCCCGATCTCGTTCGTGCCGATGGCGGTCGAGAAGCCGGTTCTCTACTTCCACGCGAGCGCGCCGGTCACCCTGCGCTCGGTCGTCGCGTCGATCCCGGGCGGGACGATCGCCGAGGCGTGGCCGCTCGTGCCCTTCGGCGAGTCGGTCACCTGGACCGACGTGCGCATCGACCCGACGGCGAGCTGTCCGCCGGCGCCGCTGCCGAGCGCGACCGAGGCGCCCTGTGCCGCGTTGCCCGCGGGCGAGAGCTGCGAGACGACGAGCCTCGCGGCCGTGCGCACCCACGAGGCCGCCTGCGTCACCGTCGGCAGCGCGAGCGAGGGCTTCCTGTTCTATCGCGGGCGCGTGACGCGCTTCACGCCCCCACTGCGCTTCGAGCGCGTGCCGGGCAGCACGGCGGGCGAGATCTCGGTGACGAACGAGAGCGACGTCGAGATCCCGGGCGTGCTCGTTCGGATTCGCAGCGAGATGGCGCGCTCCGAGACGCTGACGGCCGCGCCGCCGGGGCCGCACCAGAGCGTGATCGTCGGGAGCGACTTCGCCGCGCAAGCGGGCGCCGAGGATCTCGTGGAGACGCCGATGGCGGAGGAGATCGTGGTCGCGAGCACGACGGCCGCAGGGCGGGCGGGCATCCGTCGCTCGGCGCAGGCCCTCGGCCTCACCGACCAGGAGGTGGCGGTGTTCCTCTCGGCGTGGGGCGACGCGCTCTTCGGCCGCGACGGCGAGATGGCCGAGCGCACGCCGCCGCCGCGCGAGGCGTTCGTGTACTTCCTTCCGGAGTCGCTCGACGACGACGTGGCCACGCTGACCTTCGATCCGCCGCCGCGCACGCTCCGGCGCGCGCTCGCCGTGTGGTCCGTGGTGCCGCCGACCGGCGCCAGCCATTGAGGGCGCAAGGGGCTCGCGCGCGAGCTCCCGGCGATCGTTTGACCTCGTTTGACGGGAGCAGACGGGAGCGATCCCGTACTTCGTGGGGCGCAGACAGCCGCTCACGAAAGGACCTTCCCATGCTCTCGCTCTCGCACCGCTCGCTCTCCTCGCTCCTGCTCGGCGCCTCCGTCGCCGCCTCCGCCGCCGCGAGCGGCTGCTGCTACCTGCCGAGCGCCGACCCGGCCGCGCCGGCGCCCTCGCTCGCGGTCGCGCCCGCCGTCGCGCCGATGGCGGCGCCCGCCGCCGGCACGCAGAGCGTGACGCTCGGAGCGGGGTTCCTGCCCGATCCGACGACCGTCGCGACGATCGCCGGCGGCTCGGTGCCCGCCTCGACGATGGCGACGCCCGACGTCTACTGCGCGGGCAACATCGGCATGGTGCCGAACGTCACGCTCACGACCACGACGCCGATCTACGGCCTGCGCGTGCTCGTGCGCTCGACCGCCGACACGACCCTCGCCGTGCGCCTCGCCGACGGCCGCGTGCTCTGCAACGACGACGGCGGCGGCTACCCGAACCCGGCCGTCGAAGCCGACTTCCCGGCGGGCGTGCACCAGATCTACGTCGGCACGTTCCACGCAGGGGAAGTGCCGACCGCCACCGTCGGCTTCACGACGAATCCCGCCTACCTGAACGAACAGCTGCCCTGACCCGCAGCTCGGGCCCGGGGCCGTGGCCGATCCGGCTGCGCGCACTCTGCCGTCAGGGCGCGGCGCTCGCAGGCGCCGGATCGTGATGCATCTGGCCCCTCGAGAGCATCGCGCCCATGACCGCGGCCGCGATTCCGAAGCCGATCGCGATCATCGCGATCACGAAGAAGAAGCGCCGCGTCGCGCTGGGCGCGAAGATCGTGACGCCGCAGTGGCGGCACTGATTGCTCGCCATCGCGCCGAACGCCGAGTACTTGGCGCTGACCTGCCAGGCCACGAAGCCGTTGCAGCTCGGACAGCGCAGGTTGAAGAAGGTCGACGTCCAGCCGATCACCGGGATGAAGAGAATCGCGACGATGCCCGCGATCCCGGTGGCCTGCGGCACCCACGCCGCGTCGCCGCCGATGGCGCGGATCGCGCCTGCACCGAGCGCGGCCACGGCGAGCATGCCGATGGCGCCGAAGAACGAGGTCAGCATGTGGCGGCGTACCCGGCGCCGCATCTCGAGGACGATCGCGTCTTCCATGGGGGCGATCCTGCCGAGGCCGGCGCCGGACGTCGAGCCTCGTTCCGAAAAGAGCAATCTCGCTCAGGCCGCCGGCGCGACGATCTCCGTGGGTGCCGGCGCGGGCGCCGCAAACGCCGACCAGCCCGCGAGCACGTCCACTTTCGCCGCGCGCACGAACGCGCCCGGCGAGGGCAGCCCGGCCTTGTAGAAGGCGTGGCAGAGCGCCGAGGGCGAGCGGAAGCCCGTGAGCTTGGCCACGCCCTCGGTCGTCGCGCCGGGCACCGAGAGTAGCCGGAGCGCGGTGGTGAGGCGGAAGCTCCGCAGCATCGCGCGCCAGCCGTCCCAGGGGATACCGTAACGCGCAACCATGTCGCCGACGCGCCGGTTCACGAGGCGCGTGCTCCAGCCGAGCTCGCCGCTCACGTCCTCGAGATCCGGGTGCTCGCGCAGGCGCGAGAGGCTCTGTCCGAGCGCGTCGGCGAGGCGCTGCTCGCTCTCGTCGCCGGCGCGCTCCAGAACGCCGGCGTCGATGCGGGCGAGCGGCAGCCCGAGCGCGCGCAGGCGCTGCACGATCTCGATCGCCGCTGCACGAGCGTGCGCGTCGGTCGGCGCCCGCTCGAGGCGGCTCGCGCAGTCCGCGAGCCCCGCGAGGGTGCGCGGGTCGATGCGATCGATCCCCACCGAGCCGTCACGGCCCGCGCCCATCACGCGCGGATCCCACTCGAGCGCGAGCAGCCGGGACGCCGTACCGGCGTAGGCCTCGGTGCCGAGCTGGCGCTGATCGCTCAGCGCGAGGTCTCCCGTGCGCACTTCGTGGTGCCGTCCGTGCTCGTCGAAGCGCCCGCGGCCCGCGAGCACGAGCGAGAGCCCAGGGCGCGACATCCGGTGGACGAAGGGCACCGCGCGCTCCACCACGCCCCAGTCGGTCGACACGTTGCGCGAGCTCTGCACGCAGAAGCGCAGGAAGGGCGTGCGTAGCTCGACGCCCGAGCTCCACGCGTCGAGCTCCGGTGCCTCGAACCAGCGCCTCTCCCGCAGCACGCGACAGAGCATACCGTGGAAGACGGCCCGCCTTCCCGCGCCCTCACAGACGCGGGTCGACGGGATCGCTCTCGAGCGCGAGCACCGCGAGGGCGCACTCGTGGACGCGACGCAGCGGCTCGCGCGCGACGAAGCGACGGAGCCCTTCGATGCCGAGCGCCCACTCGCGGCTCGCGAGCGCGCGCTTCGTGCCCACGGCACGCCGGCGCAGACGCGCGAGGTTCTCGGGGCGATCGTACTCGGGCCCGTAGATCAGACGCAGGTAGCTCGGGCCGCGGACCTTGAGCGCCGGCTGCACCCATCCCTTCGGGCCGCGCACGGCGTTGGCGAGCGGCTTGACCACCATGCCCTCGCCACCGGCCGCCACGAGCGCTTCCCACCATGCCGCGCCCTCGGCCTCCGAGCCCGCATCGCCCGGCCGCACGCGCAAGGTGCGGGTGGGATGGAGCAGGCCCGAGGGATCACTCGCGCGCATCCGATCGACGAGCGCGAGGTGCTGGTCGTGCGGCTCGGTCGCGAGCACGCGCCCCTCGACCGCGAGCACGTGGAAGAGCGCGAGGCGCAGATCGTCCGCCGACACGACGGGCCACACGTAGCGGCGATAGGCCTCGACGAACGAGCGCGATGCGCGCGCCCGCTCTTCGACTCGGGCCTCGAGCGCGGGCTGGGCGCGCCCGTTCGCGCGCGCCGACGCGAGCACGGCGCGGAGGTCACCGAGCGTCTGCGCGCTCGCCGCGCCCACGGCCGCGTACTGCCGCTCGACGAGCTCCTGCGCCTTGGCCGACCAGGGCATGAGCTCGCCGTCGAGGACGACGAAATCGGTGCGGAGCTCGTCGAAGAGGCCCGCGCCCTCCACGGCGGCCCGCACGCGCTCGATCACGACGCGCTCGATCGCGCGATCGTCGAAGAAGCGCCGGCCCGTCCGCGTCAGCACGATGCCGTCCTCGCCCTCCACCGCGAATTTCGCGCGCGCCGCGGCCTCGTCGCGGCACACGATCACGATGGCGCGCGAGCCCATGTGCTTCTCCTGGCACACGACCTCGCTCACACCGTGCTTGCCGAAGTACGCGAAGGCCTCGGCAGGGTGCTCGAGCGTGCCCTCGCGCGTGCTCGTCTCGACGGGCGACATCGTGGGCGGCAGGTGCACGAGCCAGCGCGGGCTCGCGCAGAAGCGGCTCGTCACCTCGAGCGCCGCCGCGATCTGCTCGCTCGAGAGCGCGATCGCACGGACGTGCTCGGTCGTCACGATGCGCTTGCCGAGCAGATCGCCGAGGTCGAGCAGTGCGTCGTGGGCCTGCTGCGCGCCGAGCGTCGCATGGGGCGCAGCGAGCGGGCGCACTGGCTCGTAGTAGACGCGCGCCGCCGGCACCGAGACGAGGTCGCGCTCGGGCCAGCGCAGCGCCGTGAGCTTGCCGCCGAAGACGCAGCCCGTGTCGATGCAGATCGTGCGGTTGAGCCACTCGGCCTCGAGCACCGGCGTGTGGCCGTACACGACGGTCGCCGCGCCGCGATAGACCGCGGCCCAGTCGGCGCGCACGGGAAGTCCGAACGCGTCGACCTCGCCCGTGGTCTCGCCGTAGAGCGCGAACTCGCGCACGACGCCGGAGGCGCGCATCTGCAGGTCCGCGCGCATCCCGGCGTGCGCGATCACGAGCTGCCCGCCCTCGAGCACGAGGTGCGAGACGAGGTCGTCGACGAAGCCGGCCATGCGCGCGCGCTCGTCCGCGTCGACGCTCTCCATCTCGGCGATCGTGCGCTCGAGGCCGTGGCCCACCTTCACGCTGCGGCCGCGGAGCCACTTCGCGAGCTTCACGTCGTGGTTGCCGGGCACCGCCAGCGCGACGCCGCTCGCAGTGAGGCGCATCACGAGGCGCAGGCAGTCGACCGAGCGTGGCCCGCGGTCGACGAGATCGCCGACGAAGACGACGCGCCTTCCCTCGGGATGTCGGAAGCCCGCCTCCTCGCGGTAGCCGAGCTCGGCGAGGAGACGGACGAGCTCGTCGTAGCAGCCGTGCACGTCGCCGATGATGTCGAAGGGCCCCCGCTCCTCACGCCGATCGGCGTAGAGCTTGGTGCGCCGGATCGTCGCCGACGCGATCGCTTCTTCGCCCGCGAGCAGGTACGCGTAGCGGAAGCCCTCGCGCTCGAGGAGCTTGGTGCTACGCCCGACGCTGCGTCGGAGGTTCCCGTGCTGGCGCATCACCCAACCGCGGCTGCCGGCGCGCTCGGGCCGCGCGTCGTTGCGCGCGACGCAGAGGTCGGGATCGACGTCGAGGACGATGGCGACCGGCATCGCGTGGTAGCGCTTGGCGAGCGCGAGCAAGGGCGCGCGGTCCTGCGCCTGCACGTTCGTCGCGTCGATCACCGTCAGGAGCCCGGCCGCGAGGCGCTTGGCGGCCGCGAGATGCAGGAGCTCGAACGCGTCGGCCGTGGCCTGCATGTTCGTCTCGTCGTCGCGCACCATCGCGCGGAAGAAGTCGCTCGAGAGCACCTCGGTGGGCGCGAAGCGGCTGCGCGCGAACGTGCTCTTGCCGGCGCCGGAGGTGCCGACGAGCACGACGAGCGAGAGCGCGGGGACGTCGAGCACGCGCGGCTCGGCGCTCACGACGCACCTTCCCTTCTCGTGAAGATCGCCATCTGCGTCGGTGCGCCGACGATGGGGTCCTCGTCGCCGATGCCGGCGAAGCGCACGTCGTAGCCGTGGGCCCGCGCAACGCCGGCCGAGAAGCCGACGAGCTCGTCGCGCGTCCACTCGAAGCGGTGATCGCGATGCCGCATCCGGCCGGGCGCGAGCCCCGGCATCTTCGCGTTCGCCTCCACGTTCGGCGTCGTCACGACGACGAGGCGCGGGCGCATCGCGCCGAAGACGTTCTCCACGAAGAAGGGAATGCGATCCGGATCGAGGTGCTCGATCACCTCGATGCACACCGCCGCGTCGAGACCGTCGAGACGGCGATCGCGGTAGACGATCGAGCCGAGGAGCAAGAACACGCGCGCGCGATCGGCCTCCGAGAGCTTCTTCTCCATGCGCGCTTCGCCCACCGCGAGCGCAGCGCTCGACACGTCGACCCCGACGATGCGCTCGAGCGAGCGCTCCTTCAGCGCCGCGCGCACGAAGCGGCCGCTGCCGCAGCCGAGATCGACGACCGATCGGGTGCCCGCGGCGCGCAGCACCTCGAGCACGGCCTCGACGCGGCGCTCGCCGAGGCGCATCGGCTGCTCGATCCCCTCCTCGTCGCGGTCCTCGGCCTCGCGCTCCTCCTCGACGCCCTCTTCGTCGAGCAGGCGCTCGAGCGCGAGCCGCGCGAGGCGTCGCTGGCGACGCAGATAGCCGTGCGAGATCACCTCGCGCGCGGGATGCGCCGCGAGCCAGCCCTCGCCGCGACGCAGCAGCTTCTCGACCTCGTCCTCACCGACCCAGTAGTGCGTCTGCCCGTCGAGCGCCGGGATCAGCACCACGAGGTGCGCGAGCAGATCCCGGAGGCGCACCGAGCCGCGCAGCACGAGCGTCGCGGTCGGCGCCACGCCCCAGGCCGGGTGCGCGTCGTCGAGCGCGTTCCTCTCGATCGACACCTCGTAGCCGAGCGGCTCGAAGAACGAGCGCACCGTCGGCTCGCTCGGGCAGCGCACCGACGAGACGCGCGCCTCGAGCGGGATCGCGGTCTCGGCGAGCGCGGGCCGCTCGGGCGCCTTGCCGGCGAGCGCGGACGAGAAGGCCGCCCCGATCGCGACGGCCAGGAACGACGAGGCCGCGTACGGGCGATCGTTGACGTAGTGCGCGAGCGGCGCGCCCTCCCCGTCCGGCCCGCGGCCTCGCACGAGCGCGATCGGATCGAGCTCGACCACCAGCGCCGCCGTGCACCGCGCCTCGCTCGCTTCCGGATAGAAGACGAGCGCGCGCCCGTACGAGAGCGGGATCTCGTGCGGCGCCTCGGCGAACGGGCTCTTGCGGAGCAGATGCCCGAGGTCCGTCGCCGGCGCGTGGGTCGTGGTGATCGTGAGGAGCACGGGCCGCGCATGGTAGCGCGAGCCGCACGCCACACGCCTACGTACGCCGGATCTCGAGCGCGTCGATCTCGCTCGCGCCGAGCACGTGCACGGCCGCGAAGCCCTCGCTCGCGAGCGACGGCAGTGACGCGCGCATCGCCTCTTGCTGTCGCAGCACGTAGATGCGGCTGTTGGGCCGATCGCCGCGCGCGTCGTTGCGCGCCACGCAGGTCGGCCCGTCCACGTCGAGCACGAGGCCGATCGCGGGCGCGCCGAAGCGCTTGGCCCTGGCGAGCAGCGGCGCGCGATCGCGCGCGCGCACGTTCGTCGCGTCGACGACCGTGAAGCGGCGCGCGCCGAGGCGCTTGTCGACCACGAGGTGGAAGATCTCGTAGGCGTCGGCGCTGCCCTCCATGTCGGTCTCGTCGTCGCGCACGACCCCGCGGTAGTGGTCGGACGACACGATCTCGGTCGGCCGGAACCGCGCGCGCGCGAACGAGCTCTTCCCCGAGCCCGACGAGCCGATCAACAACACGAGCGAGAACGACGGGACTTCCAGCGTGCGCATCGGTGACGAGCGGCGCCAGCATAGTGCACGGACGCCCCGTGGCGAGCGTGACGAGCACGTGACGGGGCGCTCGGTGCCGGGAGACGCCCCGCCCGGACCTCAGTGCGACGCCGACGCTGCGTCCTGGCAGTAGCCGGCCGGCGCGTGCTGCACGTCGCGCAGCCTCGCGCGCGCGTCGCCGATGACGGGCGAGCGCGCGAAGCCGCGGATCAGCGCCTGGAGCGAGGTCGTCGCGTCGCCGCAGGCGTGCAGGCGGTAGAACGCGTCGGCCATCGACAAGAGCGCGTAGGGCACGCGATCGCCGCTCTGGTTCCCGCCCTCGCGACCCTGAGCGCAGATCTCTTGTGTCCGACCGCTCACCGAGGATCATGGACGCATGCGCGATGCTTTGATGGGCTCAATGACGCTCTCGATCTGCCTCGCGGCGTGCGGAGCCGCCGCGTCGCAGCGCACGACCGAGCTGCCACCGCAGATCGGCACGAGCGAGCCCGTGACGGCACCGACGCGCAGCCCGGACTGGGCCGAGGCGGTCCTCGCACCGACCGAGGCGACGTTTGCGCCCCCGACGCCACCCATGCAGGAGGCGCCGTGGATCCCGGCGGATGGGACGGACCCCGCATGGGCAGACACCGTGAGCGCGCTCTTTGCACGCGGCTTTCCCGATCCACGAGGATGCGAGTACCGACACGTCGTCGTGCTGACTGGGAGCGTCTGGAGCGACGGCGCCCGGGTCGAAGCGAGCATGTTCGTGATTCCCGGGGATCCTCCGAGCGCGATCGGCTGGGACGGCGTGGTGCGACCGTTGCTCGAGGTCGGTGACGTGGACGACCCCCTCGCCGAGATCGCCCGCGTGCTCGACCCCGCGGGGGAAGTCTATTGCCGGGGCTCGGCGGAGTGCGTGTCTCCAGGGCCACCGGCGCTGCTCGCTATGCTCGCAACGAGGCTCGGATCGGCCACGGCGCTGGACGAGCTCGTCGCGTGGGGCCGTGCTCACCGGTACCCCGAGACTTACCCGCCCTCCGAGTCGTCGCTCGTCGCTGCGTGGGCGTACCACGAAGAGGAGCACGCCTTCTTCGCGTACCTCCGCGGCGCCGACGGCCAGGCGCGGCGATCGCTCGCGCTCGTCGATCGCATCTCTCCCATGCCCGCGGACGCACCGCTCGTCCGCAGCGGGACGATGCACGAGCTGCGTCCGCTGCTCGCGGCCGAGCTCGCGCGGCGGAGCGCCGCTGCGACACGTCTTGTGGTTCTTGGAGATCCGCGGGACGCCGACCTCGCCGACGTTCCGCTCGAAGTGTTGATCGGAGCCCTCGGCGAGGTCGACGCGCGCCAGCAAGGCCAACCGGGCGGCGTCGACCTCGCGGACGACCCGATCGTACGCGCGATCATCTCCCGCGGTGAGGCCGCGATCGATCCGCTACTCGAAGTGCTCGAGCACGGCGACGGGTCCACGCGATCGGTCCATTTCTTCCGAGACTTTGCGCCGACCCGCACGATCCTCGCCACCTACGAAGCGGCATACGTCGCGATCGCAAACATCCTCGACTGGTCCGTCTTCGACGTCGCCTGCACCGGCTGTGATCTCACCAACGACGGCCCCGAGGCGAGGGCTAGCGTGGCGGCGGCGATCCGAGCCGTTTGGGAGTCGACACGAGGCCAGTCGCGCGCGGACCGCATGTTCACGGTCCTCGCCGACGACGGCGCCTCGCACAGAGCGTGGGCGGAGGCGGCGCTCGCTCTCGTGAGCGACGCGCGCTTGGATGAGACCGTCGGCTCCTCGCTCTTGCTCTCCCTCCCGAGTTGCCGAGCGGACCAGCCAGCGAGGATGCTGGGAGAGCCGCTTCGGTCTCGGACGGGACCATCGGTCACCGAGCTCCTCGTGCGCCGCCTCGACCCAAACGTTGGACTCGGGGAGAGCGCGTGCAGCGTCGCGAATGCGCTCGCAACCTGGGACGCGGCGGCCGCGGCGGCCCCGATCAGCGGGCTGGCACGGCGTTGCGCCGCCGCGGTCTCGGTAGGGGACGCGTGCCCGTGTGTCGTAGGCGCGGTTCGCTTCGCGCTCGCCGCAGGGGCCACAGACGTCATCGACGAGTACGCCGAGGCTCTCGCGACGACTCCCGCGGAGCTGACGTCCGAGGCGCTCGAGCTGCTTGTCGCACATCGAGATCGCCCCCGCGTCGACGCAGCGGTCCGCGGCTTGTTGGCGCGCGGATCACGGGGTCGGTCCGAGCTCGGGCTGGACTCGCCCCCACGCCGCTACGGGTGGTCACGGACGCTTCTCGCGGTCCCCGAGATCCGCGACGCGATCGACGCTCACCTTCGATCTGAGCTCCGTGTGGGGACGATCACGTCGCGAGCGAACTGGGTCGAGATCGAGACGGACGATGGCTCCAGTTCCGGACATCGCGAAGAAGCAGCGCTCGAGGGGCGCTGGCCGTGGCGAGAGCGCGACGAGTGGGCGGCCGGCCTCTCGGACGCATTCGAGGGCGCTCCGCCGTTCGTGGCCGCAGCCACGCCCCACGACCGCGACGCTGCGATCACGATCCTGCGCGATTGGCTCGCATCTCCGGATGCCGCGAGCCCACCGACCCGCAGAGTCTGGTCGCCCTGCGGTGCGACCGCGCACGAGGATTGATCGCGACGCGCGCGACAGGATCGCGACGCTCAGTGCGACGCCGACGCCGCGTCCTGGCAGTAGCCGGCCGGCGCGTGCTGCACGTCGCGCAGCCTCGCGCGCGCGTCGCCGATGACGGGCGAGCGCGCGAAGCCGCGGATCAGCGCCTGGAGCGAGGTCGTCGCGTCGCCGCAGGCGTGCAGGCGGTAGAACGCGTCGGCCATCGACAAGAGCGCGTAGGGCACCCGATCGCCGCTCTGGTAGTCGGCCACCACGTGGCGCAGCTCGCCGAGCGCGGTCGCCGGGCGGTCCTCCATCAGGTAGCTCTGCCCGACGAAGTACTGCGCGTCGTCGGCGCGCGCATCGTCGTGGTGGCGCTGGATGAACGCACGGTAGAGCGCCCGCGCCGTCGAGTACTCGCGCGCTTCGTAGGCCGTCTGCGCCGCGTGGAAGTTCTCGTCGGCCCCCGCCGGCACCTCGGCGTCGTCGAGCGGCATGTCCACGCCGGCGCGGCGCGCGAGCTTCTTCATGCGCGCCTCGTAGTCGGTCTGCTGCTCGACGAGCTCCTCCTGCATGCGCTGGAGCTCGTGCTGGAGCTCGGCGATCGTGCCTTCCTGCATCGCGATCTGCTGCGCGAGCTCCTCGACCTGCGCGCCCGTGTCGGCGCTCGTCCGCGTCGCGAGCTCGGAGCCGCGGCGCACGTCCTCGAGCGTCGCCACCTGACCCTTGATGGTCTCGATCTCGCCCACGGAGGGCTCGACCGCCGTCACGCGGCCTTCGAGGGCCTCCATCCGGCGCGTCAGGTCCGCACCCTGGTCGGCGCTCGTCCACAGGAAGCAGCCGCTCAACGCGCTCGCGACGAGCGCGATGCCGAGAAGCGTTGCCGTTCGTCCGAGCTTGCTCACCGGTTCTCTCCCCGCTCCAGAAACGAAAAAGGGCGCCGAAGCGCCCTTTTCCTAGCATGGTCCGCGATCGCTCGCGGCCTTCGCGATCAGCCGACCGGCGATGAGCCCACCGCGATCAGCCCACCGCGATCAGCGCGGCGCGATCTCGGAGCGGCGGTCGCGCGACCAGCCGTACTCGTCCGAGCCCGTCGCCATCTCTTCGCCGACCGAGCGCGTGGTGATCGCGCGACGCTCGACGCCGAGGCGCTGCAGCTGGTCACGCGTCGCACGGGCGCGGCGATCGCCGAGCGCCATGTTGTACTCCTCCGTGCCACGCGGATCGGTCATGCCGGTGATCTGGATCTGCGTGATGCTGCGCTCGGTCATGCACGAGCGGTCCGACGAGAGGGCGCTGCGCGCCGTGTCGTCGAGCGTGCTCTCGTCGAACGCGAAGTACACGGGCTGGAGCTGGCACTCCTGCGGGGGCGGCGGCGTCGTGTCGATCGGCGTCTCGACCGGGCGCGGCACGCAGTGGTTGCGCTCGCACATCTGATCGGCCGGGCAGTCCGCGTCGCTGTTGCACCAGCCGGGGATCGGCACGCAATCGTTCGACTCGCACATCTGGCCCGTGGGGCACTGCGAATCGTCGCGGCAGTCCTCGCAGTGGCCGTTCACGCAGAACTCGCCTTCGTGGCACTGCTCGTCGTTGTCGCAGTTCGGGTACGTCGGGCCGCAGCCCACGAAGAGGGACCCCGCGCCGAGCGAGAGCGCCACGAGGAGCGCCCGCTGTGCCGAAGTCGAGCCATCGAACCGTCGATCCATGATCGTCTCCTTCGAACCCTTCCGCAGCACGCCCCGATTGCCCGCCCCTGAGGCCCGCTGCTCGGAGCCCCCGGTTAGTCCAAGCGGGCCCGGCTGTCAACGCAGAACGGGCCAAAACGCAAAGTCGCGTCAGCCTGTCGCCTCCGTGCTCGGAGCGAAAACACCGCGCGTTGGCGAGCCCGAGAGCGGCCACTACAATCCTCGGGCAGCGCGCTGCGCTGCCTTCACTCCTCTTTCCTCCGATGGAGCCACTTCGCGCTCCGAGAGGTCCGATGACCCCGAGGGCCCGGCTCGCGCCTCCTTTCTTCTCCCTCGTCCTGGCGCTCGCGGGGTGCACGGTCCCGGCGTCCCCGTCCGACGCCACGGGCAGCGTGGACGGCGCGGCCCACTGCGGGCCGGCCGTCGATCCCGATGGCGACACCATCCTCTCCTCCGACGAGCTCGTCGTGGACGTCGACGGGGACGGCACCCCCGACCTCGACGTGGATCGCGACGGAACACCCAACGCGACCGATACCGACTCCGATGCGGACGGCGTGGCCGACGCGGCCGAGGCAGGCGACGCCGACTGCACCACCCCGCCCGTCGACTCGGACGGAGACGGAGTCCCCGACTTCGCCGACGTGGACGGCAACGGCGACGGCGTCCCCGACGTCGGCCAGACCGGGGACCTCGACGGAGACGGCACCCGCGACGGGCTCGACCTCGACGTGGACGGGGACGGAATCCAGAACGCCACCGAGTGCGGGCGCACGCCCGGCTGCGTGGACACCGACGACGACGGCGAGGTGGACGCGCGCGATCTCGACAGCGACGGCGACACGATCCGCGACGCCCAGGAAGGCACCCTCGACGCCGACCACGACGACCTCGGCAACTTCCAGGACCTCGACAGCGACGGCGACCTCGTCCCCGACGCCGACGAGGCCGGCGACGCGCTGCTCGACACGCCTCCGGTCCAGTGCGCGAACGAGATCGACCCGACCGCGATCCAGGACCCCTCGCCCCGGGTCGCGCCCGACGGCGCGGTCGACTACCTCGATCCCGACTCGGACAACGACGGCCTGGGCGACGGCGACGAGCGTCGCGTAGGCACCGATCCGTGCGACGTCGACACCGACGACGACGGCCTCCCCGACCTCGCCGAAGGCGCCTACGTCCTGACGCCCGGTGTCTGTCCGGATGGCGCCACGGGCGAGCACTGCGACTGCGCACGCAACGCGAGCTGCCGCATCCCCGCCGAGGACTTCTACGTGATCCTGCCGTACCAGGCCGCGCCCGTGACGCGGGACCTCGACTTCGGAACGACGATCCGGGTCGCGGACGTCTTCTTCCTCTCGGACACCACGGGGTCGATGGGCGGCACGCTCAACAACGTGCGCGCGACGGTCACCCAGCCGGGGACCGGCATCCTCGACCGGATCGTCATGTCGATCCCCGACGTCTGGGTCGGGGCGGGCGGCCACCAGGACATGCCCTTCGGTCGCTACGGCGGCAGCGCGGACGAGCCGTTCCGCCTCTCGATTCGCATGACGCCGCCCGACCACGTCGCCGACCTCCGGGCCGCGCTCGACGCGGCGTTCTGCCCGACCTGCGCCGACGGCGGCGGCGACGGGCCCGAGTCGGGGACCGTCGCGCTCTACGAGATCATGCAGGGCACCGGCGGCCGATGGACCTCGGGAAGCGCGAGCTACACGATGCCGCGCTACGCCGACCAGTGCCTCGGCACCGGATGGGGCGCGCCCTGCTTCCGCGAGGGCGCGATGCCGATCATCGTGCACTTCTCGGACATCTGTCAGCACAACGGGCCGGCGGACGACTGCGACGACTACGTCGGCTTCTCGCCCGACGCGCCCACGTGGAACGACGCCGTGGACGAGATGGTGACGCGCGGCGCCCGGTACGTCGGCGTCAACGCCGCGATGCGCCGCTGCGCGACGGTGACCGCGCCGGCCGGCTGCACCGGCAACTGCTCGGGCTCGCCGTGTTGGTTCATGCGCCAGACGGCACACCGCACGGGCTCCATCGACCTCGGGGGCAACGACCTCGTCTACGACCTGCCCAACGACGCCGATCACGCGACGTTCTCCGACACCATCGTGGGCGCCATCGACACCATCGCGCGGCGCGTTCCGCTCGACATCTCGACCCGGGTCCGGGGCGACTCCACCGACCCGGAGCAGATCGACGAGCGCCGGTTCGTCTTCGACCGCACACCGGCCTGCAACGAAGGGGTCGAGCCGTGCTGGACCGAGCCGTCCGGGACGACCCACGAGGAGGCCGTCCTCCGCTACGACGCTTCCGCCTTCTTCGGCGTGGTGCCGGGAACCCGCGTTTTGTTCCGGATCACGTTCCGGAACGACTTCTTCGAGGGCGAGACCCACACCACGCTCTTCCATGCGCGGATCGACGTCACGAGCGGCTCGAGCACCGTGCTCGACACGCGCGAGGTCTACATCGTGGTGCCGGCCATCCCGGGCAGCTTGGGCTGAACGGGAGTGCTCGCCCCGGTGGGACCGGACGGGGGCGGGCGCTGCCCGCGGACGGCAGGGACCGGAGCGGGCGAGCCGAATCGAATTCGGCGGCCCCCGCGGACCGCGGAAGATCGCGGATGCGGCATGGCTCGGCCCGCGCGCGGATGATAAGAGGCGCGCCGTGGCCGACGCCCTCCGCACCCTCCCGCTCGCGCACCGCCTCTCGACGATCGCGCCGTCGGCGACCATCGCGATCGCCGATCGCGCGGCGGCGCTCAAGGCGTCGGGGGTCGACGTGCTCTCGTTCGGGCTCGGCGAGCCGGACTTCGACACGCCGGTGGCCATCCGCGACGCGGCCAAGGCGGCGCTCGACAAGGGCGCGACCCGCTACACGCGCGTCCGCGGCGTCACGCCGCTCCGGGAGGCCATCGCGGCCGACTCGCTCCGGCGGCGCGGCGTCGCCCACGACCCGGAAGAGATCGTCGTCTCGACCGGCGCCAAGCAGTCGCTCTTCGACCTGGCCCTCGCCCTGCTCGACCCGGGCGACGAGGCCATCATCCCGGCGCCCTACTGGGTGAGCTACCCCGAGCAGGTCATTCTCGTGGGCGGCGTGCCGAAGATCGTTCCGACCGACGAGGCACACGGCTTCCGGCTCACGCCCGAGGCGCTCGAGGCGGCCATCGGCCCGCGCACCAAGGTCCTGATCCTCTGTACCCCGAGCAACCCCACGGGCGCCGCGTACGACGAGGCGAGCCTGCGAGCGCTCGCCGAGGTGCTGCGCCGGCACCCGATCTGGGTCGTGGTGGACGAGATCTACGGCCAGATCGTCTACGACGGGTTCGTCCAGAAGAGCCTGCTCACGGTGGCGCCCGACCTGAAAGAGCGCCTCATCATCGTGGACGGGGCCAGCAAGACCTACGCGATGACCGGCTGGCGCATCGGCTGGGCCCTGGCGTCGCGCTCGATCTCGGCGGCGTGCGAGATGCTCGAGAGCCAGGCGACCTCGAGCCCGACGACGGTCGCCCAGTACGCGACGATCGCGGCGCTCGGCAGCACCCGCGAGGCGCTCGACGCGATGGTGGCGGAGTTCGCCGCCCGCCGCGCCAAGATGGTGGACGGGCTGAACGCGATCCCCGGAATCCGCTGCCGCAAGCCCGAGGGCGCGTTCTACGCTTTCCCGTCGGTGCAGGGGCTGATCGGGGCGAAGACCGCCGAAGGGAAGACGCTCTCGGACGACGTCGACGTCACCGGTTGGCTGCTCGAGGCGGCCCGGGTCGCCGTGGTCCCGGGGACCGCCTTCGGAGCCCCCGGCTACGTGCGCCTCTCCTACGCCGCATCGCAGGCGCAGATCCAGACCGGCCTCGAGCGCATCGCGGCCGCCGTCCGCACGCTCCAGCGCTGACCGCGTCGCACGCCGCGACGTGTCGGATTTCGAGACGGGCGCGACCGCCACGCGAAGGCTCGTGCGCATCCGCGCGCGCGATCGACGCGCGCGGTGAGCATCGATCGCAGTGCGTGCTCGCTCGCACCGATGCGATCCCACGCGCGCAATTCGATCGACGTGCGACGACGCGTGCGACGCGCGCGCGCCTTTCGGCGGAAATCGAGACACGCACGCGAGCGGTGATCATTTTTTTTCGATCACCACTCACACAAATGGATCGATGACCAACGTGTTGTGCTAATGGCGATCAAGGTCTCGATCGATGTCTGTCTCGTATGGACTGCACATCGCACTCGTGATCGGCTGCATCTCGCTCTTCGCATGGGGATGCGACGGGGGAGACACCGACCATTCGGGCGCGACGCGGAGGGCGCCTCGGGCGCTTCCCTCCGGCTATCGCGTCACCGAGGTGGTGAACGGCGCGACGCTCTCCGGCTCGGTGGTGTGGATGGGCGCGCGGCCCGACGTGGTGATGACGCGCGTGCTCCAGCACGCGAGCGTCTGTGGCGCCGAGCGCGCGCTGCCCGCGCTGCGGATCGGCCCCCACGGGGGCGTCGCCGATGCCGTCGTGTATCTCGACGGAATCACGGAAGGAAGGGCGCTTCCCGAAGGGCCTTTCGAGGTGCGCTTCTCGGGCTGCGACGTGAGCCCCACCGTGCTCGCGATGCCCGTCGGCGCGACGCTGACCATCGTCGACGACGAGGACCTCCTGCACAACGTCCACCTCGCCTGGGTCCACCTCGGCTCGGTCCAGCCGAGCTCGGCGACCGGGGGAGCCACGTGGCTCGACCTCGGCCTGCCCTCGCGCGGCATGCGCGCGAGCGCGACGGCCGAGCACACCGGCGTCGCCTCCATCGTCGACGACGCCGGTCACCCGTGGATCCTCGGATGGGTTCACGTGCTCGACCATCCGTACGTTCAGGTGACCACCGAGGACGGGCGATTCCGACTCACGGGGATCCCACCGGGGCAATACACACTCCGTGTCTGGCACCAGGGAGTGCGTAGATCGGGTGGCACCGAGTCGGAGAGCGGGAGCTCTCCGGGCGAGCGTCCGAGAATGTCGGCGCCGCTCGTGCTCGCGCGGCCGGTCGCGGTCACGGCGGGGACGGACACGACGGTCGACTTCCAGCTCGACCTGAGCACGGTCGAGGCCGCGGGCGATTGATCGAACGGCGCCCCGAGCGCCGGGCGCGGAAGCGATCAGCCAGGATCGAGGGGGGCGCGCGCCGCTTCCGCGTCCTCCTTCGACACGTTCGACCACGGAATCCGCGCGCGGGCACGCCCTTCGGGCGTCGCGGCCTGCGCGGCCCGGGCGAGGAGCACGGCGGCGAGCGCGAAGTCGAGCAGCTGCCCGGGGGCACGGGGCGCGAAGCCGCCCGCGAGCCAGAGCGCGACGCCCGCGCCGAGCTGGACGCGCCCCGGATGCCGCGAGAGGAGGCCGTAGCCCGAGACCGCCAGGGCGGCGCCTACCGCGAGGCCGTTGAGCCAGGAGACCGACTCCGGCAGCAAGGTGAGCCGGAGCGCGCCGTAGACCAGCGTGGAGAACCGATGCGCATGCAGGTGGCGCTCGAGGAGCAGCGCCGACAGCACGGTGGCGAGCGTGACGAGCACGGCGATCACGCGGCCCGGCACGCCGAGAGGCGGCCCTTCCGACGCAGGCGAGCCCGCGTGCGAGCGCCAGAGCGCCACGAGACCGGCCAAGGGCAGCGCGTGCCAGACGAGCTCGCCGGCGTGGTGGCAGAAGAGGCCGATGGGACCGGCCACCGTCGACTCGGCGATGGGGCGGAGCGTGAGAGAGACGAGCATCAGGATGAACAGCGCACCGCTCGCCGTCACCAGCAGGGCGGCCGCGCGCCGGGCCCCCGCCCGGTACTGCACCGCCACGCTGCCCACCAAGAGGACGAGCACGTTGGTGCCGGCCAGCGCCGCCACGACCACGTAGATCGGCACCTGCTCCTTCACGATCACGAGCGCGAGCACGAAGGTCGAGAGCAGGATCCCGGCGACCGACGAGAGGGCGAGGCGGCGAACGAGGCCGCTGTAGCCTGCCATCCGGAGAAACCCGAACAGGCCCGCCACCAGACAGATCAGCCCGGCCACGGCCGCGAGATTGCGCGGGAACACGCCCGAGCGCTGGAGCGCGACCGCGGCCTCCTCGTCGGCCACGGCCAGGACGCGGACGACGACGCGGTTCCAGAACAGGTCGACGAGCGCCATCACCGCCGCGAGGCGCGCCAGCGGCGGCGGTCCCTCGATGGCGACGGGCGCTTCGGTGCCTTCCCCCGGGGAGCCGCGCTGCACGGGCCGGACCTTAGGGCTCGGCGAGCAAGAAGTCGATCTTCTTCGGGATGCCGTCTGCCAGCGTTGCGTCGGGGCCCTGGCCTGGTACTCCATCGAGCCCTAGAGGAGCGCCGATGCAGCAGCGAGATGACCTCACCCCCCGCCACGACTGGACCCTCGAAGAGATCCAGGCGATCCACGCGCTGCCGCTGACCGAGCTCCTGCTCCGCGCCCAGACGGTGCACCGGGCCAACCATCCGCCCGATCAGGTCCAGCTCTGCACGCTGCTCTCCGTGAAGACGGGCGGCTGCCAGGAGGACTGCGCGTACTGCCCGCAGTCGTCCAAGTACGAGACCGAGGTCCACGCCGAGCGCCTGCTCACGGTGGAAGAAGTGCTCGGCGCGGCGCGCAAGGCCCGCGAGGCCGGCAGCACGCGCTTCTGCATGGGCGCGGCCTGGCGCGACGCCAAGAACGGCCCCGCCTTCGACCGCGTGCTCGACATGGTGCGCGGCGTGCGCGAGCTCGGCCTCGAGGCCTGCGCGACGCTCGGCATGCTCGACGACGACCAGGCCAAGGCGCTCGCCGAGGCCGGCCTGACCGCCTACAACCACAACCTCGACACCTCGCGCGAGTACTACGGCGAGATCATCACGACCCGCACCTACGACGAGCGCCTGCAGACGATCTCGCGCGTGGTGAAGGCGGGCATCAGCGTGTGCTGCGGCGGCATCCTCGGGATGGGCGAGTCCATCGAGGACCGCTGCGAGCTGATCCGGACGCTCGCCTCGCTCGACCCGCACCCGGGAAGCGTGCCGATCAACGCGCTGGTCCCGGTCGAGGGCACGCCGCTCTCGGCGCAGCCGAAGGTGGACTCGCTCGATCTGGTGCGCGCGATCGCCACGGCCCGGATCGTGATGCCGAAGACCCAGGTGCGCCTGAGCGCCGGCCGCACCGAGCTCAGCCGCGAGGCCCAGATCCTCTGCTTCATGGCCGGCGCGAGCTCGATCTTCTACGGCGAGAAGCTGCTGACGACGGGCAACCCCGACGTGAGCGCCGACCGCCAGCTCCTCGAGGACGCCGGCATGCAGCCGATGCAGCCCTACGCGTCGAGCGACCCCACGGTGCAGGCGACCAAGGCCCGGGGCCCGAAGGCCAAGCCCGGCGCCGTGCTGCTCGCCGCCCGCGCGATCCAGCCGGCCGAGCCCGACCCGGCGGAGTGATCCGCGCAGCGTGATCGTGGGCACGGCCCTCGCTACGCGAGGGGCATGACTCGAAATCACGTCGGTTCGCGCGGTGTGTTGCTCGGAGTGGCACTCGGATTGTGGTCGATCGGCTGCACTCCGGGCGCGAGCGGCCCAGAGCCGCTGCCGCCGAGCATGACGCTCGCCGTCTCCCACGTCGCGACACGGCATCCGGACACCGCGATCGGCAAGGTCTACGGCTTCGACCTCGACGGCATGGTGAGCGACACCCCGGCCGATCGCTGCGACGAGACCTACGACGACTTCGGGCCGGCCGGAGAGCCCGGCGTGGACAACCGCTTCGGCACGCTCGGCGTGGCCCTCTTCGACCTGACCTACGACCAGAACCAGCGCCGCACGCTGCAGGCGGCGATCGACGAGGCGCTCGCGCGAGGAGACTGGCTGCGGACGCTGCAGATCGCGGGCATCGACGACGCGACGACCGACCCCGACGTGACGGTGACGATCGCCACGGCGAGCAGCGGATCGGCCCTCCCGCTCGGCAGCGACGGCGCGATCGCCGCCGGCGCGATGGTGACGCCGGGCACGACGCTCGCGACGGTGCACGGCGCGATCGCGGGGGGCGTGCTCTCGTTCGAGCTCGACACGCTCTCGGTGACCCTCGGCGACCTCTACCCGGAGGCGACGCTCCACGACGTGCGCGTCCGAGGGGCCCTCACGCCGCGCGGGCTCGCCGAGGCCAACGTGGGTGGCTCGATCACCGTGGACGACGCCCTCGCCCTCGCGATGGCGACCGGCGGCGGCTCACTCACCCGACAGGAGCTCGTGATGGTGCTCGGGCCGGACCTCGACCCCGACACGAGCGGCGGCACGTGCGCCTCGGTCTCCGTCGGCCTCGGCCTGCGCGCGGTGCCGGTCGTGCTCGACGCGCCCTGATCGCGACGCCCCGCTCTCGTGCGGGAGCTACTGAACCAGCATGCCCTGGCTGTCGCGGTGCCGCTGCGGCGAGCGGACCACCGTGCCGGCCTCGGGCGTGGTCGCGTCGAGCCCGTCGGTGTTCAGCATCGCGGCGTCCTCGGCCATCGCGTCCTCGAGGGTCTGCGGGCCGCCCTCGACCTCCTCGAAGATCTCGGGCTCGCCGGCCACGACGAGCTCGGCGATGAGCTGGAAGCCCTCGCCCTCGCCGTGCCAGTCCTGGCGGACCGTCGTCGAGTGCAGCTCCATCGTGGCGTTGTCGATCCACTGGTAGGTGACGAGCGACTGGGCGTCGGCGCCGTTCTCGCCCGTGCCCAGCGCGAGGTTCGTGACCTCGGCGTCGCCGATCGCGATGTCGTGCCCCCAGCGCGCGTGGCTGCGCACGAAGGGAAGCCGGTAGCGCCCCGCGCAGCGCTGCGCCGCGAGGTCGATGCGGTGCCAGCGCGTCTCGTCGTTGAACTGGTAGACGATGTCCGCCAGCCGGTTCTCGGGCCGGAGGTTCTGCATCAAGGTGCAGCCGCCGAGGAAGAGGACCACGAGGGCGAGGGAGGCGCGCATGGGCCGACCCTATGCCCCCTGACGAGGGCCCACCAAGAAAGCTACCGAGCGCTCGACGCGGGGCGGTCGTCGCTTGATTTTCTCGGCGTCGCTTCCGATGCTCCCCGCGATGCGCCTGCTCTCGGGGGTACTCGCCTTGGTGCTGTGGGCCACCGCGCCGCAGGTCTCGGCCCAGTCCACGGACCTCGTCGTGCTCTCGAACGGCGGACGGCTACGAGGAACGGTGACGGAATACGAGCCCGGACGGCGGCTCGTCATCACCCTCTCGGACGGCACGACGCGAACGATCAGTGCCGGCGAGATCGCCTCGGTGAGCTTCTCCGACGGACCGGCGGCGGAAGCACCCCTGGCCGTCGCTACGACACCGGTCGCTCCGCCCGACACGCCGATCGCCAGTGATCCTACTCCGGTCCCACCCACGCGCTGGTCCACGGCGCGCTCGTTCGGGGCTCCCCACGATGCGCCGTGGGACAACGAGGCGCTGGGCACCTGGATCCGGCGCCCGCGCGGCGACCTTCACTTCGGGCTGCAGGCCGATGCCGGCGTGGCTCTGTTTCCGATGTACGGCGTCGCCGTCGACGCTCTCCTCGGGGCGGCCGCGATGCTCGATGTCACGATCGACAGCGACCAGACCTTTCGCATCGCCGGCTACTTCGCGTACGTCCCGGAGGAATGGGTCGGCGACTCGCTCTTGGGCGGGGCGACCCTCGGCGCTCGCGCGCTCTTCGGGATCGATTTCGCGGACGTCATGGTCTTTCGCGCAGGCGGGGAAGGGGGTGTGGCGATCACCCCCGGCGGCGTGGCGCCGAGCGCGCTCGGCCGATTCGAGATCGCCGCGCGGCTGACCGAGCCGAGGTCGCTCGAGATCGGCGTAGCGGTCGTGTCGGGACTCTCGTACCGGTCGAACATCCGTTCCTACGTTGCTCACCCGGACCTGGCGGTCGGCGCAGAGCCGCTGGTCTTCGGCGCCTCCCTCTTCGCGGCGTGGGTGTTCGAATGATCTCGCGCCTCGTGTGGTCGATCGTCCTGGCCGGGCTCTTCCTCGCTGGCTGCCATCACGCCACGCGCGTCGGAGCGTTCGGCGACGATGCGTTCTATCTCGTACGCGATCACTACCGCATCGACTACGTCGACGGGCGCCGCGACGTGATGTCGGACGCGTGGACGCTGGAGAACTTTCAGCTCACCGAGTCCGGAGTCGGCGACGCCAAGTGGACGCCCGAGTACACCCGCTCCCTCCATCTCGACGAGAACGACGACGGGCGCTCCGAGCGAGCGCAGGTGGTCGAGCGCTACGATCTCCGGTACAGCCACCGGAGCGACGGGACACTCCTGTTCGCACAGACGACTCCGGTCCCGTCCCGCGCCGCGGACCGAGACCTCGAGGTCGTGGCGCACGACTTCGTCGATCGCGTGGGTGGCGCGAGCTACTTCGAGGTCGACTGGTCGGCCCAGGTCGTCACGGCACGGCGTAACGCCACCGTGCTTCGCGAGGAAGGCCCGGTCACCGTCGATGGCGTCCCGGGGTACTGGGTGACGTTCGACATCGTATCGCTCGACCAGCGCGAGGCCGACGCGAGCCATCAGGGCGAGCGAGTGACGATTGTTCTCGCGCGGCCGATGGCCCGCTGGACACCCTCCGTTCGACCCTACTCACCCGACGCACAGGACGGTTGGCCGATGCTCGTGATGTTCGGCTACGCGTCCCGTGTGGAGCACCACGACACGCACCGTGCAGAGTTCGAGGATCTCCTGCGTCGGATCGACTTTCACGAAACTCCGTGACCACGAGCCGAGGCTGAGGCGGGTCTGCCCGCCTTCGCGGCTCAGCCGAGGACGGGCTGCGCGCAGCGGCCGTTGATGCACTGCGTGCCACGCGTCACGTCGCAGCAGTCGGCGCTCGTCTCGCAGGTCTCGAGCTCCTGCGAGCAGCCGCCCGGCGGCGGGACGCACTGGAGGATCGGCGTCCCGTCGGCGCCGGTGTCCGTCTGGCGGCAGAAGCCGCCGCAGCAGTCGGCCGCCGACTCGCAGCTCGCGCCGTCGGCGCGGCAGGGATCGAGCGCCGCGAAGCCGCGCATGTTGCCGCTCTCGAGCTCCTGGCCCGAGAGATAGAACGCCGGGTGCGACCGGTCGGAGCCGGGCGCGCCCGACATGTCGATCGCCGCGATCCACAGCTTCTTGCGCACGCTCGGGTGCTCGCCGCCGGCGCCGTCGGTCGTGCCCCAGCGATCCTCGCCGCCGGGCACCGTGCCACCCGGCGCGATGGTGTTGCCGTAGGCGCGGCGGCTCGTGAAGACGACCCAGTAGTAGCCGCCGATCGCGACCGGCAGCACGGTGGGCTCGAAGTTCGAGTGGGCCTCTTCGCCCTCGCCGTAGGGCAGATAGAACGAGCCACCCGAGTAGCCGTTGAGCGCCTCGAGCGTCGACATCGCGCAGCTCTCGCCGCTCCCGTCGCAGCTCGTGAGGTCCACGAGGTGCACGTCGCCGTAGACCGGGTTGTTCGGCCGGCCCGCGCCCGCGCCCGTCGAGGTGTCGAAGCCCTGCGCCTCGCCGAAGAGCACGGCGTGCCCATCCGGCAGGAAGCTCGGCCAGCCCGCGACGTGCGACGCGTCCGCCGTGTACACGCGGCGTGGCGCACCGAAGACCGGCGGCGACATCGCGCCGTCGAAGGACATCACGGTGAGCACGCGCCCGTTGGCGACGCTCGGATCTTGGAACCAGCTGAACGCGAGCGCCGAGCCGTCCGGCGCGAACTGCGGCGTGACGGCGTACTGCACCTGGCTCGTGAAGCTCGGCGCCGGCACCATCGCGCCCGTCGCCGCGTCCCAGATCTGCGAGGTCATCGCGCCCGAGAGGCCGCGGATGCGGTTGTCGGGCGGCACGGCGTTGCTGAGCACCCAGGCGCCATCCGGCGTGAGCGCGCCGAACGAGTAGCGCCGCCCGTCGGGATCGGTCCATGCCGCGGTGGGCGGGCCGGCCGCGCCGATGTTCACCGTGCCGCTCTGCATCGGGTTGCCGGTGCCCGTGATCGTCGCGCTGCCACTCCAGCTCAGGCCCGTCGCGATGCGCTGGCCGTTCGCGCTCACCGAGTGACAGACGGCGCAGCCTCCCTGCACGAGCTCGACGTCTTGGCCGAAACGCACGCGCAGGATCGCGCCGCCGCCCGCGAGGTGGGAGTTGTAGCTGTTGTAGTAGATGCTCCCCGTCAGCCGTCCTTGCGCGACGAGGTAGTGCTCGCGCGCCGGGCCCGTGACGGCGCCGCCCGCGATCTTCGTGACGCCCACGTTCACGTGCTGGCCGGCGCCCGCGCTCGCGGTCGCGCCGTTCCACACGTCGGTCGGCAGCGTGATCTGCACTGGCGTGCTCGCAGCGAAGAATCCTTCGTAGTGGAAGCCCGATTCCTCGATGTCGATCGTCACACGCGTCGCATCGGCGCCGCCCGCGAGCTGGAGCACGGGCGCCGCGAGGCCGCGCGGGAAGACGGTCGCGTCGTAGGGATAGAGCCAGCGGAAGCTCCCGTCGGCCGCACCGCCGCCACGCAGCATCGTCTGCACGTCCGGCGCGACGCCACCCGGGTTCTGCGTCGCGTGCACGGTGACGGTCACGTCGGTCGTCGCCTCGTAGGCGCCGTAGCGCGCGGTGACGTGCGAGACGCCGGCCACGAGCCCGCGCGCGGTGTAGAGGCCGCCGGGCGAGATCGTGCCGACGACGACGTCGTCCACGAGCCAGCTCGCGCCCGTGACCTCGCGCCCGTCGAGCAGCGCATGGAGCTGCAGCGTCTGGGGCGTGCCGTCGGTGTCGATCGTCGGGCTCGGCGGATCGATCGTCAGCGTCGAGGGCGTGTCGCCGCGCGGAGCATCGACGAAGGTCGCGTCCGGGAGCGACCCGTCTGCACGCCCGCCGTCGCGGGGCGCCGTGCACACCGAGTCGAGGCACACCTGGCCCGAGGGACAATCGGCGCTGGTGGTGCAGTGGCGGGTCCCCACGGGGGAGCCGCCGCACTCGCAGCCGACACAGAGAAATAGGTATAGGACGAGCCCGAGACCGACGAGACCGCGCGTCATCGGGCCATCCTATTCGATCGGCGCGCTCGCGCCGCCGTGGGAAACCTCAGCGACACGCGCCGGACGCTCTTGACCCCGGCCGCCGCGCGATCGAATCTTTCGCGTCCGAAATATCTCCCCGCGAAACAAATCAACGCGGCGTGAGCAGACGCGGGACCCGCGAGGGCCTGCAGGCGAAGAGAAAGAGGAGCGATCGATGAGCAAGGATCTCCGGTTCGACGGGAAGGTCGTGGTCGTCACGGGCGCGGGCAACGGCCTCGGTCGCTCGCATGCGCTCGAATTCGGTCGGCGCGGCGCGAAGGTCGTCGTCAACGATCTCGGCGGCGCGTTCAACGGCGAGGGCAAGGGCAGCGCGGCCGCCGACAAGGTCGTCGACGAGATCAAGGCCGCGGGCGGCACCGCCGTGGCCAACTACGACTCGGTCGAGGACGGCGACAAGATCATCAAGACGGCCGTCGACGCCTTCGGGCGCATCGACGTGCTGATCAACAACGCCGGCATCCTGCGCGACGTCTCGTTCCAGAAGATGACCGAGGCCGACTGGGACCTCGTCTACCGCGTGCACGTGAAGGGCGCCTTCAAGTGCAGCTACGCGGCGTGGCCGATCATGCGCGAGCAGAAGTACGGCCGCATCATCATGACGAGCAGCGCGGCCGGCATCTACGGCAACTTCGGCCAGGCCAACTACTCGATGGCCAAGCTCGGCCTCTACGGCTTCGGCAGCACGCTGGCGATCGAGGGCAAGAAGAACAACGTGATCGTGAACACGATCGCGCCGATCGCCGGCTCGCGCATGACCGAGACCGTGCTGCCCGCGAACCTGCTCGAGGCGCTGAAGGTCGAGTACGTCACGGCGCTCGTCGTGAAGCTCTGCCACGAGAGCCACGAGGACGGCGGCGGCCTCTACGAGGTCGGCGGCGGCTTCTACTCGAAGCTCCGCTGGGAGCGCACGAAGGGCAAGATGTTCCGCCTCGGCCGGCCGGTGAGCGCCGAGGACGTGGACGCTTCGTGGGGCGAGGTCACGAGCTTCGCCGAGAGCACGCACCCGGCGAACATCAACGCGTCCATGGAGCCGATCATGGACAACGTGAATGCCGGCCCGAGCAAGGGCGGCAACGCCCTCGTCGATGTCGACGCGGCGCTCGGCTACCAGTTCCCCGACATGACGAGCAAGTACGACGAGCGCGACCTCGCGCTCTACGCGCTCGGCATCGGCGCGGCCGAAGATCCGACGAACGCGTCGGACCTCAAGCTCGTCTACGAGCTGCACGGCGAGGGCATGGTCGCGGCGCCGACCTACGGCGTGATCCCGGCGATCAACTGCATCCTCACCATGGGCAAGGAGGGCAAGCAGGCCCCCGGCCTCAAGTACGGCCTCGATCGCGTGCTGCACGGCGAGCAGTACACGGAGATCCTGCGCCCGCTGCCGCTCAAGCAGAAGCTCACGCACAAGGCGCGCATCTCGCAGATCTGGGACAAGGGCAGCGAGGGCGGCAAGAAGGGCGGCGCGGTCATCGTCACCGCGATCGACACCTACGACGAGGACGGCAACCTCCTCGTGAAGAACGAGATCAGCACGTTCGCCAAGGGCGCGGGCGGCTGGGGCGGCGACCGCGGGCCGGACGAGAAGAACCTCAACGCGCCGCCGGAGCGCGCGGCCGACAAGACGGTCGAGCAGAAGATCCACGCGAACCAGGCGCTCCTCTATCGCCTGAGCGGCGACTGGAACCCGCTGCACGCCGATCCGGGCTTCGCGAAGGCATTCGGCTTCGCGCAGCCGATCCTCCACGGCCTCTGCACCTTCGGCTACGCCGCGCGCCACGTGCTGAGCGCGTTCGCGCCGAACGGTGACTATCGCTTCTTCAAGAGCATCAAGGTGCGCTTCGCCGATCCGGTGCTCCCGGGCGAGACGATCGTCACCGAGATGTGGAAGGACGGGAAGAACAAGATCCTGTTCCGCGTGAAGAGCAAGGACCGCGACAAGGTCGTGATCAGCAACGCCGCGATCGAGCTCTACGAGGAGATCCCCAAGGCCAAGGAGAAGCCGAAGGCGGCGGCCGCGGCGAGCGCGGGCGGCGGCGGAGGACCCGTGGTGCCGAACAGCGCCGACGTCTTCGAGGGCATCAAGGCCTTCGTCGCGAAGAACGGTGCGGACGCCGTCGGGCAGGCCAAGACGGTGTTCGGCTTCAAGCTGAGCAACCCGAACAGCGAGTGGACGCTCGATCTGAAGAACGGGACCGGCTTGGTGGCGCAGGGCTCGCCCGTGCCGGCCGAGTGCACGTTCGAGATCTCGGACGCCGACTTCATGGACATGGTCAGCGGCAAGGCCGACCCCATGAAGCTCTTCACGACCGGCAAGCTCAAGATCGGCGGCAACGTGATGGCCTCGCAGAAGCTCGGGCCGATCCTGAAGAAGGTCGATCCGAACGACGTGATGGCGGCGGCGCAGAAGCGCGCGGGCGCGAGCGGCGGTGGCGGAGGTGGCGCGCCGGCGGCGGCCGCAGCGAGCGTCGAGCCGAACAGCGCCGACGTGTTCGAGGGCATCAAGGCCTTCGTCGCGAAGAACGGCGCCGACGCGGTCGCGCAGGCCAAGACGGTGTTCGGCTTCAAGCTGAGCAACCCGACGAGCGAGTGGACGCTCGACCTGAAGAACGGCGCCGGCCTCGTCGCGCAGGGATCGCCCGTGCCCGCCGAGTGCACCTTCGAGATCTCGGACGCCGACTTCATGGACATGGTCAGCGGCAAGGCCGATCCCATGAAGCTCTTCACGACCGGCAAGCTCAAGATCGGCGGCAACGTGATGGCCTCGCAGAAGCTCGGGCCGATCCTGAAGAAGGTCGACCCGAAGGACGTGATGGCCGCGGCGCAGAAGCGCGCGGGCGTGAGCGGTGGTGGTGGTGGCGCCCCGGCCGCGGCGGCGGCACCGGCTGCCGACGCGACGCCGAACAGCGCGGACGTGTTCGCCGGCATCGGCGCCTTCCTCGGCAAGAAGGGCGCGGACGCGGTCGCGGCGGCCAAGACCGTGTTCCAGTTCAAGCTGCGCAATCCCGACGCGGTCTGGACGCTCGATCTCAAGAACGGAAACGGCGCGGTCGCCAAGGGCGAGTCGGTCCCGGCCGAGTGCGTCTTCGAGATCAGCGACGCCGACTTCATGGACATGGTGGCCGGCAAGGCCGACGCGATGAAGCTCTTCACGACCGGCAAGCTGAAGATCACCGGCAACGTGATGGCCTCGCAGAAGCTCGCGCCGGTGCTCAAGAACGTCGACCCGAACGACGTGCTCGCGGCGGCGAAGGCGCGCGCGGGCGGCGGCGGTGGTGGTGGCGCAGCGGCGGCGGCTCCGGCGGCGGCGGCTGCGTCGAGCGCCGCCGCGAAGGCGCCCGGCATCGTCGAGAGGATCGGCAAGCGCATCGCCGACAACGCGAGCCTCGCGAAGGAGGTCGGCGCCGTCGTCGAGCTCCGCGTGAAGGATCCGGACGGCGTCTGGACGATCGACCTCAAGAACGGCGCCGGCTCCGTGAAGCAGGGCAAGGCCGACAAGGCCGACGTCGTGCTCACGCTCAGCGACGACAACCTCGCCGCGCTCGCCGCCTCGAACGGGCAGCTGCAGAGCTTCTATCAGCACGGCAAGGTTCGTCTCGACGGAGACGCGCACCTCGCCTCGCGCCTCACCTTCCTGAGCAAGCTGGGTTGAGCCGGGGTATGACCGAGGTCATACTCGAGTCATGAAGACCGCCGTCTCCATTCCGGATCCCATCTTCCTGCGCGCAGATGCCCAGGCCAAGCGCCTCGGCGTCTCGCGCAGCGAGCTCTATGCGCGAGCGCTCGACGCCTACGCGCGAGCGGATGACGACTCGTGGGTGACGCGTGCGTACGACGAGGCCTATGCGGACGGCACACGCTCGTCGCGCTACGGCGACCCGGACGACGACACGACGGCCTTCGTGCGCGCGGCATCGCGTCGCTCCGCGCGATTGCTCGCGAAGAACGAGAAGAAGCGATGACACGCAAGCCCGTCCTGCGAGGCGAGGTCTGGTGGGCGGACCTCCCCGCGCCCCGAGGCTCGGAGGCGGGCTACCCGCGACCGGTGCTCGTCGTGCAGCGCGATCGGATCAACGAGAGCGCCGCCGACACGGTGCTCGTGACGCCCTTCACGACGAATCTTCGTCGCAAAGAGCTCCCGGGGAACGTCCACGTCGGCACGCGCGGCACGGGGCTGCCGCAACCGTCGGTCGCCGTGGGCATCCACACCTTCGCGATTCCGCGAGAGGACCTCAGCAGACGTCTCGGCCGCGTCTCGGCCGACACGCAATCGAAAGTGGACGCGGCGCTCCGCTACGTCCTCGGGCTCCAACAGTCACCGGAGGTTAGCCATGGGTCGTAGAGTGAACGTGATCGGCGTGGGCATGGTGAAGTTCCAGAAGCCCGGCGCGAGCGACGAGTACAACGTGATGGCGGCCGGCGCGATCCGGAACGCGATGAAGGACGCGGGCGTCGAGTTCCAGGACGTGGAGCAGGCGATCGCCGGCTACGTCTACGGCGACTCGACGTGCGGCCAGCGCGCCGTCTACGAGGTGGGCCTGACCGGCATCCCGGTGTTCAACGTGAACAACAACTGCTCGACCGGCTCGAGCGCGCTCATGCTCGCCAAGCAGATGATCGAGGGCGGCATCGCCGAGTGCGTGCTCGCCGTCGGCTTCGAGCAGATGAAGAAGGGCGCGCTGGAAGCGCAGTGGAACGACCGCACGAACCCGCTCGACAAGCACGCGAACGTGATGAACGAGGTGCAGGGCGTGACGGGCGCGCCGGGCGCCGCGCAGATGTTCGGCGGCGCGGGCCGCGAGTACCGCTGGAAGTACGGCACCAAGCGCGAGACGTTCGCGAAGGTCGCCGAGAAGGCGCGCAAGCACGCATCGAAGAACCCCTACGCCCTCTTCCAGGAGACCTACTCGGTGGACGAGATCCTCGCCTCGCCCGAGGTCTTCGATCCGCTCACGCGCTACCAGTGCTGCCCGCCCACGTGTGGCGCCGCCGCCGCGATCCTCGCGAGCGACGATTTCGCGAAGAAGAAGGGCATCACGAATCCCGTGTGGATCGCCGGCCAGGCGATGACGACCGACTACCCGTCGAGCTTCGAAGAGAAGTCGATGATCAAGATGGTCGGCTACGACATGACGAAGACGGCGGCCGCGAAGGTCTACGAGCAGGCGGGCCTCGGCCCGAAGGACGTGCAGGTCGTGGAGCTCCACGACTGCTTCACGGCCAACGAAGTGCTGACCTACGAGGGCCTGGGCCTCGCGAAGGAAGGCGAGGCCGAGAAGATGATCTGGGACAACGACAACACGTTCGGCGGCAAGTGGGTCACGAACCCGAGCGGCGGCCTCCTGAGCAAGGGCCACCCGCTCGGCGCCACGGGCCTGGCGCAGTGCACCGAGCTCGTGTGGCACCTCCGCGGCCAGGCCGGCGAGCGCCAGGTCCCGAACGCGAAGGTCGCGCTCCAGCACAACCTCGGTCTCGGCGGCGCCTGCGTCGTGACGATGTACCGGGTCTGACGCGTCGGTCAGTCGGACACCCGCTTGGATCGGGCGTCCCGTGTGGAAGGGAGGCGTCGCCGCGAGGCGGCGCCTCTCTTCCACACTTCAGAGGAACCGCGTGCCGGTGAGCGCCTCGGAGCGCTCCCAGAGCGCGCGGGCGCCGTCGCGATCCTCCATCGCCGGCCAGCGCTCTTCGCGGCGCGCCGGATCACTCGCCCATCGCCCCGGCCCATAGACCTCCCCGCTCTTCACGTCGGCGCCCGTCGCGGCGAGGACCGTGGGGCGCGCTCCGTTCTCGGCGCTGCGCGCGAGGAGCGCGCGGACGGTCCGCGCGAGCACGCCCAAGAGCCCCGTCGGCTTGCGCTGCATCTCCGTCGCGGCGACTCCGGGATGGACGAGGACGCTCTTCACCGAGGCACCGGCGGCCTCGGCGCGCCGCGACAGCTCCGCCGCGAAGAGCGTGTTCGCGAGCTTGCTCTGGACGTACGCGCCGCCCTGCGAGTAGCCGCGCGAGGCGTCGAGGTTCGAGAGATCGAGCGTTCCGCGCCGTCCGAACCCGGACCCCACCGTCACGACGCGCCCGTCGACCGCGCTCGTGAGCTTCGGCCAGAGCAGCGCGGTGAGCAGGAAATGACCGAGATGGTTCGCCGCGAACTGGGAGACGACTCCCTCCCGCGACCGGACGAGCGGCGCGGTGCCGATCCCCGCGTTGTTCACGAGGACGTCGACGCGCGGGAGCGCCTTCGCGAGCGCGCGCACCGAGTCGAGATCAGTCAGGTCCACGCGCGCGACGGACACCTCGGCCGACGGATGCGCCGCGAGGATCGCCGCGCGTGCCGCTGCACCGCGTTGCTCGTCTCGCACGGCGAGCACGACGCGCGCGCCGCCTCCGGCGAGCCGGAGCGCCGCCTCGAAACCGATCCCACTGTTCGCGCCCGTCACCACGATGTCCGTCATGAAACGGATACATAATCCGTTTTGCTCCGACCGCAAGCCCGGCCCGGCGCGACGCGACGAGGTATCCTCTCGTCGATGGTCTCGAAGCGGTCGGACGCGCAGCAGAATCGAGCGCATCTGCTCACCGTCGCCCGAACGATGGCGAAGCACGGTGAGGTGCCGAGCTTCAACGCGCTGGCGAAGGAGGCCGGCGTCGGTGTCGGCACGGTCTACCGGCATTTCGAGAGTGCGGCCGCGCTCGCCGGCGCGCTCGCCGAGGCTCCGCTCGACGCCTTCCGGCGCGTCGTCGAGGACGCGGCGAGCGACCCGGATCCGGCGCGGGCCATCGCGCGGCTCCTCGAAGAGAGCGTGTCGATGGTCCTGCACCAGCCGCTCGTCGCGCGCGCGTTGCTCGACGCACCCGAGACCGCACGGGCGATCGAGAAGAGGCTGGAAGAAGTGGTCGCCCGGGCTCGCGCGACGGGCGTGATCCGATCCGACCTCGCCGTCGACGACTTCCGGCGCCTCGTGTGCGGCATCGAGCTGGCGGCCCGTGCCGGTGCGTCCCCGCGCGTCGCCGCCGAGCGCTACACGTCGATCGTCGTGGCTGGCCTTCGCCCGCCCGCAGCCGAGCGGCGGCGCGCACTGCGGCGCGCCGCGAAGGCGTAGAGCGAGCCCTCCCGTCGCGCAACTTTTTGGTTGCACATCTGCTCACGCGCGATCCATAAGCAACCAGGAGGTTGCGCATGGAGACGACGACGGAGCGCTCGACCGATCGGATCGAGAAGACCCTGGACCTGAAGGCGCCGCGCGCGCGTGTCTGGAAGGCCATCACCGACAGCGCCGAGTTCGGTAGCTGGTTCGAGCTCGCGCTCGACGGCCCCTTCGTCCCCGGAGGGACACTGCACGGCACGATCACGACGAAGGGCAAGTACGAGGGCTTCCGCTTCACGCTCCTCGTCGAGAAGATCGAGCCCGAGTCGCTCTTCTCGTATCGCTGGCATCCCTACGCCGTCGATCGGGAGCGCGACTACGCGAAGGAGCCGATGACCCTCGTGGAATTCGGGCTCGCCGAGATCCCCGGCGGCACGCGCCTGACGATCGTCGAGTCCGGCTTCGATCGAATCCCGCGCGAGCGTCGCGAGGTGGCTTTCCGCATGAACGATCAAGGGTGGAGCATCCAGATCGAGCGTGTCGCGAAGTTCGTCCTGGACCGCGATCGGATCGTGCGCGCGATCGACGTGAAGGCATCGCGCGCGCGGGTGTGGAGAGCGATCGCGGACAGCCGCGAGCTCGCGGGCTGGTTCGGCCTGGCGATCGACGGCCCCTTCGTGGTCGGCCAGACGACCGTGGGGATCGCGACCGAGCGCGGCGGGCACCGCGTGGAGATGACGATCGAGACGCTCGACGAAGCACGAGGCGTCGTGAGTTGGACCTGGCACCCCTTCACGAAGGATCAGGAGCGCGACTACTCACGCGAGGCGCCGACACGTGTCGAGCTGCGAATCGACGAGACGCCCCGTGGCGTTCGCATCACGATCACCGAGTCCGGCTTCGCAGGGCTCCCAGACGACCGCCGCGCAGCCGCGTTCGATGCGCACGAGGGCGGCTGGACACACTTCGCTACCACGCTGGGTCGACATGTCGGCGGCTGAGGCAGCGCCACTCTTCGCCGCGCTCGGCGACCCGACGCGTCTCTCGCTCGTGCTGCGGCTCGGGCAGAAGGGGCCGATGTCGATCACGCGGCTGACCGAGAAGTCGGACGTGACGCGGCAAGCGGTGACCAAGCACCTCGCCGTGCTCGAGGACGCGGGCCTCGTGAAGAGCGCGACGCGCGGGCGCGAGCGCATCTGGGAGCTCGCCCCCGAGCGCCTCGACGATGCGCGCGCCGAGCTCGATCGGATCAGCGCGAGCTGGGACCGAGCGCTCGATCGTCTCCGCGCGATGGTCGAAGACGGCTGACGCGGGCTCGGCTGCCGGCTCAGCCGCCGACGCCCGCGCGCGCCGCGTGCAGCGCCCGGACGATCACGTCGGGCGGCGTCGTGCGATCGACCGCACCCTGGGCACGGTGCGCGACGCACCAAGCCACGCTCTCGTCGAGATGGCCATGGACGCTCGTCGGAGACTTCGCGCGCGAGAGCATGTCGATGCCCGAGACGATCGCGCGCACGGTGGCCGCCTGGAAGCCCTTGCCCTCGATCAGCGTCGCCCGCGCGATGTTCCACTGCGCGTAGGCATCGGTCACCTCGGCGGCCGCTCTGCGTGCCGGGCCGTCCATGCTGAGCCCGGCCGACGAGAGCACCCACGTGAGCGAAGGGAAGCCCTTCGGCTCGAGCTCGCGCATCTTCGCGAGCGCCGGGCCGGCGGCGCGCATGTCGGCCTCGGCCGAGGGCGCGTGGAGGATCATCACCCAGATGCCGCCGACGGCTCCGTAGAGGACCGCGCCCGTACGGCCGAGCTCCTCCCAGCGCTCGCTCACCGCCGCATGCTCGAGGCCGCGGCCGTGGTCACGAAGTAGTGCGGCGGCCAGTGGCGATACCACTCGGCCTCGACGATGGGCTGCTCGCTCTCGTCGTTGCCGGGCGAGACGCCGTAGACGCGTACGAGCGAGCCCACCTGCAGGCGCGTGCGCCCCGCGGCGCCGTCCTCGGGCCGCACGTGCACGCGCGCGACGAAGCGCCCGATCTCGCGCTCGGAGACGGTGACGCGGCACGAGTCACTGCTCGAGGTGGAGCAGAGATGCCGATCCTGGTGCGCGCGGAGCGAGAGCACGAGGCGCGTCGCGTCTCCGTCCGCCGCGGGCTCCTCGACGACGACGCCGAACCAACCGACGAAGGGCCGCTCGCCGGGGCGCAGGCGCCGCACCTCTTCGTAGCTGGCGTCGACCGTACGGCGCAGGTACGCGTCCTCGCCGTCGATCGTGCTGTACTCGTGGGCGTAGCCGTACTGGCCGCCGCCTCCGCACGCAGGGACGAGCACGAGAAGGGCGAAGAGGGCGAGAACGGCGATCCGGCGCATGGGGCGGCACTCTAACGCGCCCGGCGCGACGCGGGCAAAGCGGCCGGAACGCGAGTCCCGACTCCGCGCGCGCCACGGTACAACGCACGGATGAATGAGCTGCTCGGCCTCCCGTACTCTCCGTGGACCGAGAAGGCGAAGTGGGCCCTCGACGTGCGTGGCGTGCCCTATCGCTACCGGATCTACCAGCCGCTGATCGGCGAGCCGGCGCTGCGCATGAAGACCGGACGGTGGCGCGGGACGGTGACCGTCCCCGTCCTGACCGACGACGCCGGCCGCGTGTACGCCGACTCGGCCGACATCGCGCGATTCGCGGACGAGCACGGGACCCAGGACGGAGCGCGCTTGTTCCCCGGCGATGCTTCGCGCGAGATCGCCGAATGGATCGATCGCAGCGAGCGCGTGCTCGAGGCGGGTCGGGTGCTCTCGCTCCATCGCACGCTCGAGAGCCCCGAGGCCTTGCGCGAGCTCGTGCCGCGCGGCATCCGCAACGCGCTCGGCGGCCTCGCGACGGTCGTGGGGCGCACCGGCGTCCAGCGCACGTTGCGCAAGTACCGCGGGAGTGCGCGCTCGCTCGCGGAGCACGAGCGGATCGCGCGCGACGGCCTCGATGCGCTGCGCGCCGCGATCACGCGGTCGGAGTCGCCGGGCACGCCGAAGACCCTCTTGCCGCGCTTCTCGTTCGCCGACATCGCAGCCACCCAGATGCTCGCCTTCGTCACGCCCCCGCGCTTCGGCCTCAAGCTCGGCAAGGCCAGCCGCGACGGCTTCACGAATCCGAAGCTCGCCGCCGACTTCGCCGACCTGCTCGCGTGGCGCGACGCGATCTACGAGGCGCACCGGCCCGAGGGCTGATCGCGGATCCACTCGGAGCGCATCGGCGCGATTTGCCCTACCGCGATCGGCCCTTCTGAGCCACGTTTTGCGCCCCATGTTCAGCCAGTACACGCACGTCTTCGGGTTCGCCAAGCAGGTCCTCGAGGGCGCCCGCAAGAAGCCGGTCCTCTTCGCGCCGCTCGTGATGAACATCGCGCTCGCGGTGCCGGTGAACGCGCTCCTGATCGTCGTCTCGATGTTCGTCTCCGACGGCCTCGCGACGATGCTCATGCCGGTCGGCCTCTCGGCGCTCTACTTCATCGACTACTTCGCGGGCGGGCTGAACACCGCGATGGTCTACGAGGAGCAGACGACCGGGAACGCGACGCTCGGCTCGGCGTTCAAGCGCACGATGAAGGCGGTCGTCGGCATCCTCGTCTTCGCAGTCGTGAGCGGCCTGCTCGACTTCGCGGTGCAGGTGCTGAGCCAGCGGCGCCTGCACATGCTGCGGCCGCTGCTCCAGATCATCCGCAGCTTCTGGAGCACGGCCACGTTCGTGATCATGCCCTCGATGATCATCGAGGGGATCGGCTTCGGCGCGGCGTTCAAGCGCAGCAAGGAGCTCGCCGAGAAGGACCCGACGCAGATCGGCGTGGGCTACGTGGGCATCGGCCTCGCGACCTCGCTCATCAGCATGGTGGGCTTCGTGCTCGTCTCGTTCGTGGGCTACCGCATCCTGTGGCCCATCAGCCCGCTGCTCGGGCTGGCCTTCTCGCTGGTGATCCTGAACGCGACGTGGGCGATCGCGGCCTACCTGAAGAGCACGTACTACACGTGCTTCTACATGTGGACGCGCGAGTGCGAGCGGCATCAGGGCGTGAACCCGGCGTTCGCGCCGGCGCCGCTGCGCAACGTGCTCTCGGGCGTCGACTTCGGCGCGATGGGCATCCAGCTCGTTCCCGCGGCGGCCGCGGTGGCCGTGGCGTTCGCGGGCGCGCCCGCGCAGCCGGGCTTCGGGCCGGTGCCGGGCGGGGCCGGTGGGCCTGCGCCCGCGCCGGCAGCGTTCGTCGCGCCCGGGCCGCAGCCCGGCCCGCAGTTCGGAGCACCCGCACCGCAGCCGCAGTTCGGCGGGCCGCAGTCGCAGTTCGGCGGGCCGCAGTCGCAGTTCGTCGCGCCCGGGCCGCAGCCGCAGGGGCCGTTCGTCGCGCCCGCACCGCAAGCGCAGTTCGTCGCGCCGGCACCGCAGCCACCGCCGCAGTCGTTCGGAGCGCCGCCGCCTTCGCAGCCGCAGTTCGCGGTCCCGGCGCCGCGACCGTATCCGCAGCCGCAGCCCCAGTTCGCTGCGCCCGCGCCGCAGCCCTACCCGCAGCCGCAGCCCCAGTTCGCTGCGCCCGCGCCGCAGCCCTACCCGCAGCCGCAGCCCCAGTTCGCTGCGCCCGCGCCGCAGCCCTACCCGCAGCCGCAGCCCCAGTTCGCTGCGCCCGCCCCGCAGCCCTACCCGCAACCGCAGCCCCAGTTCGCCGCGCCCGCGCCGCAGCCCTACCCGCAGCCGCAGCCCCAGTTCGCTGCGCCCGCGCCGCAGCCGCAGCCGCAAGTGATCCCGGCACCGCGCCCCTATCCGCAGCCGCAGCCCCAGCCGCAGTTCGCCGCACCGGCGCCGCAGCCCTACCCGCAGCCGCACGCGGTCCCCGCACCGCGCCCGTACCCGCAGCCGCAGCCGCAGCCCGCTGCGCAGTCGCCGCTGCACGACGCGCATCCCGAGCTCGACGTCGGCGATCTCGAGGGCGAGGCGACGGTCATGACGCCGAGCCCCTTCGACACCGACAACCACTGACGCGCGTCAGCGCCTCGCGGGCGCGCGGCTCGTGATCGCGACCGAGATGCCGGCGAGCACGAGCCCGCCGGCGACGAGCCAGCGCAGCCCCAGCGTCTCGCCGAGGATCGGCACGGCCCCGAGCGCAGCGATCACCGGCACGGAGAGCTGCACGATCGCGGCGCGCGTGGCGCCGAGCGAAGGCATCACGGCGTACCACAGCGCATAGCCGATCCCCGACGCGAGCGCCCCGGAGGCCGCCGCGAGCGCCAAGCCGAGCGGGCTCGCGAGCGTCGCTCCGTTCGCCCACGCGATCGCCCATGCCCCGAGCGCGAGAGGCGCCGCGCGCACGAAGTTGCCGGCCGTCGCGCCGAGCGCGTCCGTCGCGCCCCGCCCGCGCAGCGAATAGGCACCCCATGCGGTTCCCGCCGCGAGCATCAGCCCCGTGCCCACGAGATCCGGTGCGCGCGCCCCCGGCAGCACCAGCACGACGAGCCCCGCCGCTGCGGCCAGGAGCCCCACGTACGTGCGCGCGCCGGGCCGCTCGCCTCGTACGATCGCGGCCCCGAACATCGTGAGCTGCACGGCACCGAACAGGAGCAGCGCGCCCGTCGCGCCGCCGACGCGCACGTACGCGAGCGAGAACGGGAGCGCATACGCGAAGAGCCACGCCGCCGAGGCGAGGTCGCCGTGCGCACGCGCCCGACCGCGCGCCAGCAGCACGAGGACGAGCGCGCCGGACAGGATGCGCACGCCGGTGAACGTCGCGGCATCGATCCGCCCCGCCTGCGCCAGCGCGAGCCGACAGAGGAGCGAGTTCGCCGCGAAGCCGACGAGCGCCAGCGCCGTCGAGAGGGCGCGTCGTTCCGCTCATCGCGGTCCGAGCGCGCTCGCGAGCGCCTCGAGCCCCACCGCGCCGACGAGACAGCGCTCCTTGCGGCTCGAGGTGAGCTTCGCGACCCAGTCGGTGAGCCCGCCGTCGCCGAGCGGAAAGCGATCGCTCTCGCGCTGGATCCACAGGCCGAAACAGAGGCCGCGGTAGTAGCCGCTCTTCGCGATACGCGCGCCGTCGATCTCGACGGGGACGCCCGGAAAGCGCCCTCCGAGCGCGGCCGCGACGCGCTCGGCCACCGGCGTGTGCGTGCGATCGGGCGAGAGCGCGACGATCGCGTGCTCGCAGCGATGACCACGGGCGGCGAGCGCGCGCACCAGGTCGAGCTGCACGACGAGCGCGCGCTCGACCTCGCGCGCCTCGAACGTGCGCCCACCGGGATCACGCCCCGCCGCGACGGTGACGAAGAGGTGGAAGTGCGGGCGGAACTCGGGACGCGCGAGCGGCTGTGCGCGCACGACGCGCTGGCTCGCACAGAGCGAGACGACGGGACCGCTCGGATCGGCCGCGCGACGCACGGACGCCTCGAGGGCGAGCAGGTTCGAGGTGTCCGACGCCACCTCCGTGCCCCGCATCGTGCTCACGATCTTGTTCTGCGACACCGTCGCGACCGATGCGCAGGCCGCGAGCGGCGCGAGCGGCGAGGGAAGGATCGGCGAGAACCCGCGCGCCGCCGCCGTCTCGAGCGCCGCACGCTCGAGCGCGTTCGCGAGCAGCGCATCGGCGGTGCCGGGGCGCACGAAGCGATCGCTCTCGTACTGCCGACGCACCTCGGCCGGCGTGCGCGCGGCGGCGCGCCGCGCGGCGACCTCGAGGAGGAGCGACGAGAGGTCGCTCGGGCTCAGGCGCTCCGCGAGCGCCTCGACCATCGCTTCGGGCCCTGCCTCCCGCAGGACGCGCTTCAGGATCTCGTCCACCGGCGAAGGGTCGCACGCCGGCGGCGTCCTTCCACACCGGTCCACGTCGAGCGGGACCGCTGGTCGCCGCGAAACGCGTCAGATCGCGCTGACGAGCACCTCGCGGCGGCCGCCGGCCTTGCCGCTCGCGGCGCCGACGACGCCTTCCTTCTCCATCTGCTCGACGAGCTTGGCGGCCTTGTTGTAGCCGACGCCGAGCTGCCGCTGCAGGTGCGAGATCGAGCAGTAGCCGGCGGCGACCACGGCCGCGACGGCTTTGTCGTAGAGCGGATCGTCGCTCTTCGGCAGGCCGCCCTCCTCGCCGCCCTCCCCCTCTTCGTCGTCGCGCGGCGCGACGATGCGCTCGTCGTAGACGGGCTTGCCCTGCGCGCGCAGGTGGTCGGTCACGACCTGCACCTCGTGCTCGCCGATGTACGCCGAGTGCACGCGCTTCAGATCGCTCGCGCCCGGCGGCAGCATGAGCATGTCGCCCTGCCCGAGCAGGTGCTCGGCGCCGTTCTGGTTGATGATCGTCTGGCTGTCCTGGCGCTGGCTCACCTTGAAGGCGATGCGGGCCGGGAAGTTCGCCTTGATCATGCCGGTGATGACGTCGACGCTCGGGCGCTGCGTCGCGAGGATCACGTGGATGCCCGCGGCGCGCGCCTTCTGCGCGAGGCGCGCGATCGCGGCCTCGACGTCCTTGGCCGCGACCATCATCAGGTCGGCGAACTCGTCGACGACGACGACGATGTAGGGGAGCTTCGTCGGCATCGGCAGCGGATCGGCGTGCTCGTCGTCCGACGGATTCAGCAGCACTTCCTCGCCGTCGATGCCCTGCGCGATCTGCTTGCCCGCCTTCTTCGGCGAGAGCTTCTCGGGCGCGAGCTCGCCCGCGATCACCTTCTCGACGCGCTCGTTGTACGTGACGATGTTCCGCGCGCCCGCGTCGGCGAACATCTGGTAGCGGCGCTCCATCTCGTCGACCGCCCAGCGCAGCGCGAGCGAAGCCTTCTTCATGTCGGTGACGACCGGCAGCAGCATGTGCGGGATCGCGTCGAACACCGCGAGCTCGACCACCTTCGGGTCGATCATGAGCATGCGCACCTCGTCGGGCGTGCGCTTCATGAGGAGCGAGGTGAGCATCACGTTGAGGCCGACGCTCTTGCCGGCGCCCGTCGCGCCGGCGACGAGCAAGTGCGGCATCTTCGCGAGATCGCCGTAGACGGGCTTGCCGGCGATGTCCTTCCCGAACGCGACCGGGAGCGCGGCCTTGCTCTCGTTCCAGCCGGGCGCTTCGAGGATCTCGCGCAGCGAGACCATCTGGCGGTGCTTGTTCGGTAGCTCGAAGCCGACGCGCTCCTTCTCGGGGATCGGGGCGACGATGCGGACCTTCTGCGCGGCGAGCGCCATCGCGAGATCGTTGCTGAGCGCCTGGATGCGCGAGATCTTCGTGCCCGGGGCGGGCTCGAACTCGTACATCGTGACGACGGGGCCGGGGTGGATCTCGTCGACGCGGCCGCGCACGCCGTAGCTCTCGAGCTTCTGCACGAGCTTCTCGGCGTTCTCGCGCAGGAGCTTGGCGTCGATGATCAGCTCGCCGGGCGGCGGCGGGTCGAGCAGGCCCGTCGGCGGCAGGAGGAACACGCCCTTCTGCTTGGGGAGCGGCGGCGGCTCCATCTTCACGACGGTCGGCGCCGGCGCAGCCTTCGTCGGCGCCACGATCGTGGGCATCGCGCGGGCCGGCGGCTTGGGGCCCTCGGCTTCCTTGTCGTCCTTGGGCGCGGCCGCGCGCGCGCGACCCTTCGGCGGCTCCGAGGCGCTCTGCCCGAGCTTGGCGGGCGCGTTGTCGTCGCCGTCCACGACGACGGCCGCGATCGCTTCCGCGTCGACGTCGGCGGCCGCCGGCACCTCGCTCGGCTCGTCCTTCGCCGCGCTCTTCTTGCGGGCACGCTTGGGCGGCGCCTCGCTCGGCAGATCGACCGGCGTGTCGTGGCCCTCGACGAGCGACTCGCGCGGGGCGGCCACGACCTCACCGGCGCTGGTGACGATGCGCGGCTTGTTCCGCTCGGCCTCGGCCTCCCGCTCCTTGCGCTCGATCTCGCGCGCCTCGCGGAACGCGTCGACGAGCGAGCGCGCCCACTCGGCCACGCGCTGCGCCGCCGTCCGCAAGACCTGCACGAGGCGCTGCGTCGTGCCGACGATCGAGAGCGAGGTGCGCAGGATCAAGGTGAGCAGGAGCACCGTCGTGCAGACGACGAACGCGCCGACGAGCCCGAGCAGCGAGCGCAAGACCTCGCCGATGACCTCGCCGATCGCGCCTCCCGGCAGGTGACCGCCGAGCACCGTCTCGTCCGGCATGGCGAGGTGGAGCATCGCGCAGCCGACCAGCACCACCACGAGCACCGACGCGAGGCGCCCCGCGCCGATCGGGCGCACGTGCTTGCCGAAGAGGCGCGCCGAGAGCAGGCCGAGCTCGACCGGCACGACCCACGCCGCGATGCCGAACGCCGAGGCGAGCACGCCGGCGATCCAGACGCCGAGCACGCCGATCCAGTCGTCGCCGCCCCGCGCGTCGTACGACGCGATGGAGAGGGCGACGAGCACGGTGAGCGAGAGGACGACGATGCCCAGGATCTCGTGCCGTCGCGGCTCGGGATCGGACAGCGTGGTCTCACCGAGACCGACGTCGTCGTCGTCGATGGCGGGTGCGGGCGCTACGGCGTGCTTGCGGGCCAAACGAGACACTCCTCCGAGGTCGAAGATCGGTCGGAGGCCCCGGGGCGTCAAAGAATCGGCAGGCCCGGGAGGAGCGCGATCAGCGCAGGCGCGCGATCAGCGCAGGCGCGCGATCCACGCGGCGAGGTCCTCTCCGCGCTCGATCGCCTCGACGATGGCGGTGCCCACGACCACGCCGTCCGCCGGCGGACAGAGCGCGGCGACGTCGCTCCGCGCGCGGACGCCGAACCCGGCGAGCACCGGCGCGCGGCTCGCGGCGCGCACGCGGGCGAGATGGCGCGCCACGGCCTCCGGGTCGGCGATGCCGGCGCCGGTCGTGCCCGTGCGCGTCACGGCATAGACGAAGCCGCGCGCGGTCGCGGCCATCGTGGCGAGCCGGTCGGGGTGGGTGAGCGGCGTCACCATCGGCGCGAGCGCGATCTCTTCGACCGCCAGCGCCGCCGCGAGCGCTCCGCTCTCTTCGTAGGGGAGATCCGGCACGACGAGCGCGCTGATCCCGGCGCGTGCGAGCCTCGGCGCGAGCACGTCCTCCGGCAGCGCGAGCAGCGGGTTGAGGTAGCTCATCAGGATGCGCGGGCGCTCGGGCGCGCGCTGCTCGAGCCGCGTGAGCAGGCGATCGAGCGTGGCGCCCGCGGCGAGCGCGACGTGGCTCGCGCGCTGGATCACCGGGCCGTCGGCCATGGGATCGCTGAACGGCACGCCGATCTCGATCGCGTCGGCGCTCTGCTCGAGCGCATCGAAGGCCGCGAAGAAGCGCGCCTCGTCGGGGAACCACGCCGTCAGGTACGCCACGATCGCGGGCGTGGGCCGCGCGAGCGCCGCTTCGAGCTTCGCGGCCGTCATCGCGCACCTCCGCGCGCGAGCAGCGTCGGCAGATCCTTGTCGCCGCGGCCCGAGAGGCCGACGAGGAGGCGCGCGCCAGGCCTCGACTTCGCGAGCCGAATCGCCGCGGCGAGCGCGTGCGAGGACTCGAGCGCCGGCAGGATGCCCTCGGTGCGGCAGAGCCGATCGAGCGCCGCGAGCGCCTCGTCGTCGGAGACGCTCTCGTACCGGACGCGGCCGACCGAGTGGAGGTACGCGTGCTCGGGACCCACCGCGGCGTAGTCGAGCCCGGCCGAGACCGAGCGCGTGCGCGCGACCTGGCCGTGCTCGTCCTGGAGCAGGAGCGTGTGGCAGCCGTGGAGCACGCCGGCGCGCCCGCGCGCGATCGTGGCCGCGTGCTCGCCCGCGCTCGTGCCGACGCCGCCCGCCTCGACGCCGCGGATCTCGACGCTCGCATCGTCGAGGAACGCGTGGAACAGACCGATCGCGTTCGAGCCGCCGCCGACGCAGGCGAGCACGGCGTCGGGAAGCGCGCCCGTGCGCTCGAGCAGCTGCGCGCGCGCCTCGCGGCCGATCACCGCCTGCAGCTCGCGCACGAGCCAGGGATAGGGATGCGGGCCGACGACCGAGCCGAGCAGGTAGTAGGTGCTCTCGGGATCGGAGACCCAGTCGCGCATCGCCTCGTCGATCGCGGCGCGCAGCGTCGCATCGCCCGCCGTGACGGAGACGACCTCGGCGCCGAGACGCCGCATGCGATCGACGTTCGGTGCCTGCCGCGCGACGTCGACCGCGCCCATGTACACGACACAAGGCAGGCCGAGCCGCGCGCAGGCGGCGGCGGTGGCGACGCCGTGCTGGCCCGCGCCGGTCTCGGCCACGACGCGGCGGGCGCCGAGACGCTGCGCGAGGAGCGCCTGGCCCACGGCGTTGTTGATCTTGTGCGCGCCCGTGTGGGCGAGGTCCTCGCGCTTGAGCCAGATCTCGGCGCCGAGCTCGGCACCGAGCCGACGCGCGGGCGTGAGCGCGGTCGGGCGTCCGACGAAGTCGCGCAGCTCGGCCGCGAGCGCCTGCCGGAACGAGGCATCGGCGAGCGCCGCGACCGCGCCCCGCTCGAGGCGCTCGATCGCGGGCACGAGCGTCTCGGGAACGAAGCGACCGCCGAAGGGGCCGAAGCGGCCGCGCGCATCCGGCAGATCGGCGAAGCGCACGGGGGACGAGAGAGGCGAGGTGGACGAGACGACGAACGAGCTCAAGGACATGACGAGACCTCGGGGCGCGGGGCAGAGAGCAGATCGAGCGCACGGAGGGCGGCGCGCACGAACGCGTGGATGCGCTCGACGGACTTCTCGCCCGGGGCCCGCTCGACCCCGGAAGAGACGTCGACGCCGTACGGCCGCACGTGAGCGATGGCATCGGCGACGTTGTCGGCGTCGAGCCCCCCGGCCAGCACGAGCGGGTGGAGGCGCGCGAGACGGGCTGCGCGCTCGAGCGACGGGAGGGTCCCGCTGCCGGGCCGGGGCGCATCGAAGAGCACGATGGGCGCCAGCGTGCGGACGAGCGCGAGCTCGCCCTCGGCGTCGACACCGTCGTGGACGGCCGGCACGAGCGGCAGCGAGCCGCCCTGGCGCGCGCCGCTCACCTGCAAGTGCGTGCATCCGGCGGCCGCGGCGAGCGCGAAGGCGTCGGGAGAGAAGGTGCGCAGCACGGCGACGCGCTCGACGCGATCGCCAGCGTGCGCGGCGAGCGCCCGCGCGCGCGCGATCGAGACCTGCCGCGGCGAGGGCGCGAGCACGAGCCCGATGGCGCTCGCGCCCGCCTCGATGGCCGCCTCGACGTGACGCTCCTCGCGCAGGCCGCAGATCTTCACGCGCATGGCGCGGCTCCTTCCGCACACGCCGGCGCCCGCAGTGCGCGCACCGCCGCGCTCGGATCGCTCGCGCGCATGAGCGCCGTCCCGACGAGCGCGCCCGCGTAGCCGAGCGCGATCGCGCGCTGCACCTCGGCGGCGGTGGTGATCCCGCTCTCGGCGATCGAAGGCAGGCCCTTCGGCAGCGCGTGCGCGAGGCGCGCGTGCCGCTCGGGGTCGATCGCGAGCGTGCGTAGATCGCGCGCGTTCACGCCGACGAGCGCGGTGCCGCACGCGGCGCCTGCCGCACGGGCGAGATCCTCCTCGTCGAAGGCCTCGAGCAGCACGAAGAGCCCGAGCGAGGCGGCCGTGCGCGTCATCGCGTCGAGCGCGGCGTCGTCGAGCATCCGCACCACGAGCAGCGCGCCGCTCGCGCCCGCGATGCGTGCCTCGGCGAGCTGCACCGGATCGACGAGGAAGTCCTTCCGCATCGCCGGCACGCCGAGCGGCCGCAGCGCCTCGGCGATCCGCGCGAGGTCCTCGAGCGAGCCGTCGAAGCGCGTCGGCTCGGTGAGCACCGAGACGCACGCGGCGCCGCCCGCCGCGTACGCGAGGGCGCGCGCGGGATCGGCGCTGCCGAGCGCGCCCGCCGAGGGCGCCCGCGGCTTGATCTCGGCGACGATGGCCGGCGGCTCGAGCCTCCAGGGCAAGGGTCGAGGCGTGCGTGCCGCGAGCGCGAAGAGCGCCTCGCGTCCGCTCTCCAGCGCCGTCACGCGCGCGCGGCTCGCACACCCCATGATCTCGAGGAAGTCCTCTCCGCGCTCAGACATGGGCTGCCTCCCCGCGCTGCGCGCCGCGGCTCGTCTCGATCACCTGGGCGAGCACGTGCTCTCCCTCGCCGCGATCGAGCGCCTCGCGCGCCACGGCGACGCCCTCACGCGCGTCGCGCACGTGGCCGCCGACCTCGAGCACGAGCGCCGCGCCGAGCACGACGGCGTCGCGATGCGCGCCGCGCTCCACTCCCTCGAGCACCGCGCGCATGCGCCGCGCGTTCGTCTGCGCATCGCCTCCGCGGAGCGGCGCCTCGGTGCAGCGCGCCATCCCGAGCGCGAGCGGATCGCGCACCGTCTCGGTGACGCGCGTGCCCTCGACCTCGATCGCCACGAAGGGCCCGAGCGGCGTCGGCTCGTCCCAGCCGCCGGCACCGTGGATCACGAGCGCGCGCTCGACGCCCAGCCGCGCGAGCGCCTCGGCGATCGTGCGCGCCGCGGCGAGATCGTAGGCTCCCGCCACCTGGAAGCGCGGCGCCATCGGGCTCACGAGCGGGCCGAGCAGGTTGAAGATCGTGCGCACCCCGAGCGCACGCCGCACGGGCATCACGCGCGCGAGCGCCGGGTGGTGGCGCGGCGCGAAGAGAAACGTGAAGCGCGTCTCCGCGAAGAGCGTGGCCGCGAGCGCCTCGTCGGCAGGCAAGACGACGCCGAGCGCCTCGAGCACGTCGGCGCTCCCGGCGCGGCTCGAAACGGAGCGATTGCCGTGCTTGACGATCGGCGCGCCGCACGCTGCCGCGAGCAGCGCCGCCGCCGTCGACAGGTTGAGGCTGCCCGCGCCGTCTCCTCCGGTGCCGCACGTGTCGGCCGCACGCTCCGCGCCGGCGATCGCCGGCACGCGCGCGTGCCTCCGGAGAGAGCGCGCGAAGCCCACGACCTCACTCACCGTCTCGCCCCGCGCCCGCAGCGCGAGCAGCATCGCGCCCACGCGCGCCGGCGCGAGATCCGTCGTCGCGAGCGCGTCCATCAGCGCTTCGGCGGCTGCCTCCTCGAGCACCTCGCCGGCGATCACCCGATCGACGAGCGCGCTCATCGCGCACCTCCGTTCACGAAGCGCGCGAGCAGCGCGGGTCCCTCGGGCGTCAGGATGCTCTCCGGGTGGAACTGCACGCCGTCCAACCGCCCGGACTCGTGGCGCAGCGCCATCACTTCGCCGTCGGCGGCGCGCGCGCTCACTACGAGCGAGCGCGGCAACGACGCCTCTTCGACCGCGAGCGAGTGGTAGCGCCCGACCGAGAGCGCCGCGGGCAGGCCCGCGAAGATCCCGACGCCGTCGTGCGCGATCGTGCTCGCGCGCCCGTGCACGAGCCTCTGGGCGGCGATCACGCGCGCGCCCGCCGCGAGCCCGAGGCATTGATGCCCGAGGCACACGCCGAGCAGGCGCGCCTCGCCGAGCCCACCCTCGAGCGCAGCGCGCGCGATCGGCAGCGACGCGCCTGCCTCCTCGGGGCGCCCGGGCCCGGGCGAGATCACGACGTGCGTCGGACGGCGTGCGACGAGCGCGCCGAGCTCGATGCGGTCGCTCGTGACGACCTCGACGCGCGCGCCGAGCATGCCGAGCGCCTGCACCAAGTTGAACGTGAACGAGTCGTGGTTGTCGACCACGAGGACGAAGGCGTGGCCCATGGTCAGAGCCCCTCCTCGACGAGACGCATCGCGCCCTCCATCACGGCCGCCTTCGCGCGCATCTCGGCGATCTCGGCCGCGGGCCGGCTCGCCTCCACGATCCCGGCGCCGGCTTGGTAGCGATAGCGACCGCGCGAGAGCGCGATCGAGCGGATGGTCAGCGCGTGGTCGCACGCGGCGCCGTGACCGAAGTAGCCGACCGTGCCGGCGTAGAAGCCTCGCGCGGAGGGCTCGAGCGCATCGATGAGCTCGAGCGCGCGGGCCTTCGGCGCGCCGCTCACCGTGCCGGCCGGGAAGGCCGCGGCGAAGAGGTCGAAGCCGTCCTTGCCCTCGGCGAGCGTCGCGCGGACGCCGCTCACCGTGTGCATGACGTGGCTGTAGCGCTCGACCGTGCGGTAGGGCTCGACGACGACGGAGCCGATCTCGGCCACGCGCCCCGCGTCGTTGCGCGCGAGGTCGACGAGCATCACGTGCTCGGCGTGCTCCTTGTCGTCCGCGAGCAGCTCGCGCGCGAGCGCCTCGTCGGCGACCGGCGTCTCGCCACGACGGCGCGTCCCCGCGATCGGCCTGAGGTGCGCGGTGCGTCCCTCGAGCCGCACCAGCGCCTCGGGCGAGCTTCCCGCGAGCTGCACGTCCCCGAGGTCGCAGAAGAACGAGTACGGCGAGGGATTCGTCAGCCGGAGCGCGCGATACACCTCGAAGGGATCGAGCTCGGCCTCGCCCTCGTGCGCGAGCGAGAGCACGAGCTGGAACACGTCGCCCGCGCGGATGTGGTCCTGCGCGCGCTCGATCGCGCGCGTGAGCGTCGCATCGTCCATCGAGGCCTTCGGCGTCCCGATGCGCGCCCGCACGCGCACGGGCGCGAGCGGCCCGCGCAGCGCGGCGAGCACCTCGCGTCGCAGCGAGGCGCGCTCGACCTCGTCTCCGTCGTGCAGCACCGCGACGCGGCGCGCGACGTGATCGAAGACGAGCACCGAGCGCGTCGCGACGAGCGCGAGCTCGGGGCCCACGAGCGCGTGTCGCGGATCGCGCACGCGCACGAAGCGCCGCGCGAGCTCGAAGGCCGCCGCACCGACGAGCCCACCCGAGAAGGGAAGCTTCGCCTCCCCGGCCCGCGGCCTCGGTGCCCGTGCGAGCGCCGCGCGAAGCGCGTCGAGGAGCGCCGCGCCGTCCGCGGCCGGAGCGCGATCACCGCCGACCGCGAGCACGCCGTCCTCGAGCCGCACCTCGAGCGCATCCCCGAACCCGAGGAAGCTGTAGCGCCCGAGGCGCTCACCGCCCTCGACGGACTCGAGCAGATAGCGCGGCCGGAAGGGCGCGAGCTTGCGGAACGCGGACACCGGCGTGTCCAGATCCGCGGGGACGTCGAAGGGGAACGAAGAGATCGTCGATCGCATGCGTGGCCTCGTGGAGTGAGGCGCAGCCGACGACGATCCCGAGCGATCCACCGCCGGCGACGCCGGAGGTGGAGCCCAGGAACGGAGAACGCGTCAGGAGCGTGCTGCCGACCCGAGGGCCACCTCCGGCAGACGCCAAAGCCAACGGCCGACCGCGTTCGCGGCGGCGACAGGCTGAGCGTTTCGCGCGGAAGTGCTGGGCAGCACGATGCTTCAACCTGTAATGCACGAGACCGGGTCTCGTCAAACCGAGCGCCGGACCGTGCTCCGTGCCGCGCGCGCGCCTTCGGGATACGATGCGCCACGCATGTTCGGTCGCGCCTTTCTCCCGGCCCTCGTGGCCCTCGCGGTTCCCGGCGTCGCGCTCGCGCAGTCGCCCTTCTCCACCTCGTCCACGGCCGCGAGCACGGGCTCCGGGGCGGCGCCACGCCCGGCACCGCCGCGCCCTCCGCCCGGCCGCGCCCCCGAGCACTGCGGGATGACGGAGGCGACCGCCGACTACGGAGAGCTCGTCGTCGGCTCGGTCGTCACGCTGCAGCGCCATCGCCTCGTGCGCGGCGACGACAACTGGGATCCCGCGATGGAGCGCTACCTCGGCCGCGCCGCCCACGTCACGCGCTTGAGCGGCGTCGACGCGCAGGGCTGCCCGGGCGTGCGCGTGGACGTCGACGGCAGCGTGCGCTTCTGGCGCGTGCGGGATCTCGGCATCGGCACCGACCTGCAGCCGCTGCCGGCCGAGGTGATCCCGTCGGACGCGTTCCCGCAGACCTGCCACCAGTCGGAGATGGCGCCCAACTACGGCGCGGCGACCGTCGGCGCGACCGTGGTGCTCGGCCGCCACCGCAGCTTCGAGGGCGACACGAACTGGGCCGACGACATGGCGCAGTTCGTCGGTCGCACGGCGCACGTGGTGCAGCCGGGCGGCCTCGACGCCGAGGGCTGCCCCGGCGTGCGCGTCGACGTCGACGGCCAGGCGTGGTTCTGGCGCGTCCGCGATCTCTCGCCCGCCGGGAGCGGCGATGCCTACGACCCGTCGACGACCTACACGCCGAGCCTCGGCGTCACCACCGACCACGGCCGCCCGCCGGGCTCGATCGGCATCTTCGGCACGGGCGGCACGCCGGGCCCGCAGGCGTGCGGTCTCACCGACGCGCAGATCGTGTGGGATCCGATCGCGCTCGGTGCGCAGGTCGTGCTCGGCCAGCACCGCGAGGTGAACGGCGACGCGAACTGGGCCGACGAGATGGCGCCCTACGTCGGCCAGGCCGCGCACATCACGGAGCTCGTCGGCGTCGACGAGCAGGGCTGCCCGATCGTGCACGTCGACGCCGATGGCGGCGGCTTCTACTGGCGCGTGCGCGACATGACCGTCCTCCAGGGCGGGACCGCGCCCACGACGCCCGCGTGGAGCGGGATCCAGTCGTGGCCGACCGCGTGTGGCCAGTCGACCGCCGAGTACGGCGGCATCACGCTGGGCTCGCGCATCCTGCTCGGCGCGCACAGCCCCTACACGGGCCCCGACGGCCAGGGCGCGTTCGTGCAGGACGACACCAACTGGGCCGACGAGATGATGCAGTACGTCGGTCAGCTCGCGACCGTCGTCCAGCTCGATGGGCTCGACGAGGCGGGCTGCACCGTCGTGCACGTCGACATCGACGGTGGGCAGTGGTACTGGCGGCTGCGTGACGCGCAACCGGCGCCGTAGTGCGTAGCCTGCATCGCCCGCGGAGCATCGAGCGCCGATGACCTCGAAGACCCCAGCGGCGGCCAGCCTCGCCGAGATCGTGCGCGGGCACCGCGTCGTGGTGTGCGTCGGCTCGGGTGGCGTCGGCAAGACCACCACGGCCGCCGCGCTCGCGCTCCACGCCGCGATGCACGGGCGGCGCGTGCTCTGCCTGACGATCGACCCCGCCAAGCGCCTCGCCAACAGCCTCGGCCTCGCGGCGATGACGGAGCAGGAGCAGGCCGTGCCGGCCGAGCTCTTCGCCAAGCAGGGCCTCACGCTCACGGGCTCGCTCTCGGCGATGATGCTCGACACCAAGCGCACGTTCGACGAGCTCGTGCGCACCACGGCCTCGAGCCGCGAGCGCGCCGACCGCATCCTCGGCAACCGCCTCTACCAGTACATCTCCACGTCGCTCGCCGGCACGCAGGAGTACATGGCGATGGAGAAGCTCCACGCCGTGCGGCGCGACCCGCGCTACGACCTGGTCGTCCTCGACACGCCGCCGACCTCGAACGCGCTCGACTTCCTCGACGCGCCCGAGCGCCTCGCGGGCCTCGTCGACTCGCCGGCGATGCGCTGGCTGACGCAGACGGTCCAGGGAGAGAAGCGCAGCTTCTCGCTGAGCCTCCTGACGAAGGGCGCCAAGGTCGTGCTCGCAGGCCTCAGCAAGTTCACCGGCGCCGGCTTCATCGAGCAGGTCGCGCACTTCGTCTCCGACTTCAACGATCTCTTCGGTGGGTTCCGCAAGCGAGCCGAAGAGGTCGCGAGCACGTTGCGGAGCGAAGAGGTCGCGTTCGTGATCGTGACGAGCCCGGCGCCGCTCTCGGTCGACGAGGCGATCTTCTTCTCGGAGCGCCTGCGCGAGAGCGGCATGCCGCGCGACGCCTTCGTGGTGAACCAGGTGCACCCGCTCGTCGCCGAGCCCAGCGAGCCGACGAGCGCCCTCGAGGCCGAGGCGACCAAGACGATGACGCCCGGGGCCGATGCGCCGCGCCTCGTGGGGCGGATGCGCCGCGCGCTCGACGACGCGCGCCTGCAGGCCGTGGCCGACCGCCTCGAGTGCGATCGGCTCGAGACCCACGGCGGCCAAGACGTCCTCTACGTCGAGGTCCCGGTGCTCGACCAGGACGTCCACGATCTCGACGCTTTGGCCGAGATCGCGAGCTACCTGGTCGGCGAGCGCAAGCACGCCGCCGTCACCCGCTGAGCCGCCGTCGAGAGCCCGGCGATCCCGGCGCACCGCTCACCGGTCGACCTATTTCGTTGCAAATACGTAAACTCGTACGAAGGTGCCTCCCGCGCTTCGCAGTTCTCGGTCATGCTGCGTAGCGCCATGCGCACCCGGTTCTTCATCCCCGCATTGTTCGTGGCCTTGCTTGCCGCTCCCGCGCTCGCGCAGGACGAGGCCCCCACCCTGGTGTTCGTCGTCCACGGCCTGCGCAACGACACGGGCTACGTGGCCGGCGGCATCTACGCCGACCCGCGCGTCTGGACGCACGAGGGCGGACAGGTCGCCACCTGTCGCGCGCCGATCCGCGAGGGCACCGCGCGCTGCGTGATCCGCGCGCCCGGGCCCGGCCGCTACGCCTTCGCGTTCCTGCACGACGAGGACGGCAACGGCCGCATGCACACCGATGGCCTCGGCCTCCCGCAGGAAGGCTACGGCTTCGGCCACGACGCGCGCGGCACGCTCGGCGCGCCGAGCTTCGAGAGCGCGTCGTACCTGCTCACGACCGGCCAGCGCGTCGAGAGCACGCTGACCGTCCGCTACGGCCTCGGGCTCTGACGCCGAGCGCGGCGCGAGCGCCACCAGGTCGACAGCTCGAGCGCGATCATCGCCACCCACGCCACGAGCGCGGCGCGCGCGGGCCAGAGGCCGACGAGGTCGTAGAGCGTGGTGTCGTCGCGCAGGCGAATCGTCCCCGCGAGCACGCTCGTCTCGCCGAAGCCGAGCTGGGCGGTGACGCGCCCGAGCGGATCGACGATTTGGGAGTAGCCCGAGCTCGTCGCGCGGGCGACCCATCGGCGATGCTCGACGGCGCGCACGTGCGTCACGAGCGCGTGCTGCGCGTGCTGGAGCTCGGTCCACGACGCGAGGTCGCCGCTCGCGACCACGAAGGCGCGCGAGGGGACGAGCGCGTCGACCACGTGCGGGTGCGTGAAGTCGTAACAGATGGCGAAGCCGAGGCGCCCGAGCGAGGTGTCGTAGGCGTGCACGTCGTCCGAGGGCACGCCGTCGGCGAAGAGCGGCACGGGCTCGGCCTTCGTGTAGTACGTCGGCGCCTCGGCGCGCGGGTCGAAGATCGCCAGCGTGTTGAAGAAGTCGGTGATCGGGTTGCCGCCCGGCGCCTCGCGCTCGCCGCCCACCACGAGGACCGCCCGATGGTTGCGGGCGTGGGCAGCGAGATCGTCGGCGCGCGCGTCGAGCCACGTGAGGCGCCCTTCGCGCGTGACCGCGCCGAGCTCGGGGAACACGACGAGCTGGGTGCCCGCGGGCACGCGCTCCGAGAGCAACGCCTCGGCGTCCTCGAAGCGATTGGTCTCGTACTGGACGAGCGCGACCGAGATCGGCGGATCGCTCGCGAGCGCAGGCTCGAGCTCGGCCATCCGGTGCCCCCCGTACGCGGCGAGCACGCCGTAGGTGAGCGGCAGCGCGAGCGCGGCGAAGAGGCGCGTGCGACGCGGCGCCTCCGCGCGCACGAGCGACCACGCGGCGAGCGCGCTCGTCAGGACGACGACGAACGAGAGGCCGTAGACGCCGACGAGCTCGGCCACCTGGAGCACGCGCGGATCGCTCGCTTGCGCGTAGCCCGGCGTGATCCAGCCGAACTTCAGGAACCAGCACTCGCTCCGGAAGTGCTCGAGGCCCACCCAGAAGATCGGCAGCGCGAGCACGAGCGCCCGGTCCCCCCAGCGCTGGCCCGCGCGCCACGCGAGCCAGAGCGTGCGCGCTCCGAGCCACGCGAGGAACGCCCACAGCGTGAGCGCGGGGAAGCCGAAGACCTGGAAGAACCAGCGCAGGCCGAGGGCGAAGACCACGAAGCCGAAGGTGCCGCCGGCCCACGCGATCTCGCGCTCGGTCGCGCCCCGACGCAGCACCACGGCGAAGAGCGGCACGAGCGCGATCCACGACAGCGGCGCGAGCTCGAAGGGAGGAAACGCGAGCGAGAAGATCAGGGCGGAGCCGAGCCCGAGCGCTGCCGCACGCCACACCCGCGAGAGCATACCTGCTCGTGCGGTCGGCGGGGCGCGAGCGAGATCGCGAAGCGCTACACGGGCACGCGGCGGATGGTGAGAACTGGGCAGCCGAGCGTGCGCACCGCGCGCTCGGTGACCGAGCCGAGCATGAAGCGCTCGAGCCCGGCGCGACCCGCGGTCGCCATCATCACCAATCCCGGGCGCCGCGTGCGCACGGCGTCGGCGATGACCTCGTGCGGGCTGCCGCGCACGACGCTCCGTTCGACCCCGGAGAGCGAGTCGTCGAAGGTCTCCTCGAGCCAGGCGGCGACGTGCTCGGGGATCCGCTTCTCGGTGCGGCGGAGCGCTTCGCCGTCCTCGAGGAAGTAGGGCGGCACGTCCCACGCGTGGAGCAGCACGACCCGCGCCCCGACTTGGGCCGCGAGCGAGAGGGCCATGCGAAGCACCTCGCCGCTTCCGGGAGAGAGGTCGGTCGGCACGAGGATCTCGCCCGGCGCGAAGCGCGCGCCGGCGGCCATGGCGAGCCCTTGCGGCACGACCAGCACCGGCACCTCGGAGCTGCGCATCAAGCGCTCGGCGACACTGCCGATGAGGGCATGCGCGACGCGCGCGTCGGCGCGGGTCCCGACCACGATGACGCTGGCCTGCCGCGTGGCGGCGTACTCGCGGATCGCCCGATCGGGGATGCCCTCGATCAGCGCGGGCACGGCCTTCACGCCCTCCGCCGCGAGCTCCGCGACGGCGGCCTCGAGGCGCGTGTGCCCAGCCTCGCGCGAGGCGGCGACCACTTCTTGCCGAAGGGACGCGCGCTCGCGCGGCAGCTCGCCCGAGACGTTCCAGGCGTGCACCAGGTCGATCGATGCACCGGTCGCGCGGGAGAGGGAGGCCGCGAGCCGCACGGCGCTGCGCGAGGCTTCCCCGAAGTCGGTCGCACACACGATTCGCTCGAGCACGGGCACCTCCGAGCGTGGAGGGCGACGAGCGCACCCACGCCGGGATCGACGTACGCGCGGCGCGCCCGCGCGCAACGGCCGGTCAGTTCGCGCCGAAGCCGCAGTACGCGATGTCCTGCGTGAGGTCCAGGCAGACGTGCGGCGTCACCTGGGTGTTGCACGCGCGCGTCTCGCAGTCGCCGTCCGCGTTGCACGTCTCGCCGACGCCGAGACGAAGGGCACACGTTCCCGGGACACCGACGAGCGGAAAGCCGCCCTGGCAGAAGTCCGCCTCCACGCAGTCCTGCTCGGTGAAGCAGGGCTGACCGGCGGGGCGCCGCGCGAGGCAGTTGAAGGTGCCGCCGGTCTGCGCGATGCAGCCGAACTCGGGGTTCGTGCACGAGAAGTACTTCGCGAGCGGGTTGTCCCCCACGTCGCACGACATCCCATCGCCGACCGTCCCCTGCATCACGCGCAAGAGGCCGTTTCGCGAGTTGTACCAAGCGATGATGTCCGTGCTGCAATCGCGCGCGGCGATGGCTCTTCCTTCGGCGATCACCTCGGCCGCCACGATCGGATCGTATCCGGCCACCGGATCACGCACGATCGGATAGACGTCCCGGCTGCAGCTCGCGGAGACGGCGTTGACGCAGTCGGCGAGCGCCACGCGCGGCTCGATCGTGCAACAGTCCTGGTAGGCGCCGCACGCCGCCTGGGCCACCCGCAAGCACAGCTCGTCGATCGGGATCGGCGCGAGCGCCGCTCCCCCGTCGCCACCGTTCATGCGGCCGCTGGGCGGGTTCACGAGCAAGCATCCGGACAGCGCGGCCGCGAAGGCCAGCGAGACGAGCACGCGCCTCACAGCCGGCCTCCGATCGTGAGCCCGCCGCCTTGCGGGGAGAGCCAGGGCGCGAGCGCGACGGGTGCCGGCTCCTCGTGGCTGTCTGCCGGAAGCACGAAGAAGAGCACGAGGCCGAGCACGCCGAGCGTCGCCCCCGCGATCCAGCTCGCGTCGGCGACGATGTCGTACGTGTTCAGCGCCGAGACCTGGTCCGAGGTGCAGCTGCGGCCGCAGGTCGTCGCGAGCCGATCGTTCTCGGCCGTCGAGAGCCCCGCGAACACGCCGAAGTTCACGAGCAGCGCGCCGCCGAGCGCCATCAGCACGATCGGCGCGATCGGTGGGCTCGTGACGACGACGGTGCGCGGCGGTGGCGACGGCGGCGGCGCGTCGGGCGGCGGCGAGGCCTCGGCCGTCGCGAGCGGGCTCGCGTGGAGCGCCTGCGGCTCCTCGGCCACCGCGGGCGCAGGGGCGTGCGATGCGATGCGTGCGCGCAGCCGCTCGAGCCTTCCGGTGAGGAGCGTTCGCTGCTCGTCGTCCATCGCGCCGTGCTCGAGGTACTGACCGAGCGCCTCGGCCGCGGGCGGGAGGTTCCCCGCGCGCTCCTCGGACAGATAGATGTTGAAGTAGAGGTCGGGCTCGCCGGAGAGGGCGAGCGCGGTGCGGAACTCGGTCGCCGCCGTCTCGTAGTCGCCGGCGTCGAACGCCTGCGTCGCCACCTCGAAGCTGTGCCGCGCCTCGGCGAGCTCCGCATCGGTCGGCTCGTGCGCGTCCGCCGGCGTCGAAGACTGCGCGGAGACCGGAGAGACCACGAGCGCGAGCAGGCCGAGCGCACACGACAAGCGAAACGACATCGCGGCGATCCTACCCCGACGCGCCGCCCTCGACCACGAAGCGGCGGACCTCACAGCCAGCGCTTCCGCTTGAAGAAGGCGACGAGCCCCACCGCCGTGACCGCCATCGTGCCGATCGCGACGAAGTAGCCGTAGCGCCAGTGCAGCTCGGGCATGACGTCGAAGTTCATCCCGTAGAGCCCGGCGATGAACGTGAGCGGCAGCATGATGGTGCTCGAGAGCGTGAGCACCTTCATCACCTCGTTCATGCGGTGGCCGTTGAGCGAGATGTAGGCTTCGAGCGCCCCGTTCACGATCTCGCGGAAGCTGTCGCCGAGATCGACGACGCGGACGAAGTGATCGTAGGCGTCGCGGAAGAAGGGCCGCGTCTCCTCGGGGATCAGCGCGAAGTCGCCGCGGCCGAGCCGGTTCAGGATCTCCTTCTGGTGCAGGCCCACGCGCCGCAGGCGCTGGAGCGTGCGCTTCATCGCGAAGACCTGCTCGAGCAGGTGCGGCCCGGTACCGTGGAGGATGTCGGTCTCGAGGTGATCGATGTCCTGATCGAGCCGGTCCATGAGCGGCAAGAAGCGCTCGGTGATGTCCTCGACCATCAGGTACGCGACGTACGCCGCGCCCTTGCGGAGCTCGGTGGGCTTGCGCTTCACCATCTCGTACGCCGCCGCCGCCGCGACGCTGTCCTTCGGATGGCTCGAGACGAGCCAGTTGGCGCCCACGAAGAAGTCGCAGTCGTAGGTGTCGACGACGCCCTTCTTCTCGCAGCCGTCCTGGAGCGCGTGGAACACGAGATAGAGGTAGTCCGGAAAGCGCTCGACCTTCGGAGTCGGCGAGTCGGCGAGCATGTCCTCGATCAGGATCGAGTGGATGTGGAACACGCTCGCGAGCAGCCGCTTCTCCGGCTCGTCCGGGTCCCACATGTCGACCCACACGACGTTCTTGGGATTCGCCAGGATCGCGGGCAGCTCCTCGGCCGTCGCGTTGCCGAGAGCGTCTTTGCCTTCTTCGAGGACGGTGATGCGGAACGTCACCGCGCGATGATACGCCGGGTCTCGGCGTTCAATGCCAGGGCACGGCGCGCTGACCCACGTCGAGCGCGATGCGCGTGAGCCCTCCGCCCGTGGCGACGTAGAGGTCGTGGCAATCGAGCGCTCCCGCGCCCCACTCGAGGTTCGCGGTGCCGGGCTGGCCCATCTGGAGCGTCGTGTCCGGCGTGCCGCTCGTGCCGATGCGGTAGACGCGCGAGCCGCCGCCCACGTAGAGGACGCCGTTCTCGTCGACGGCCACGCCGTCGGCGCTCGGGACGGAGGTCGCGACGATCGTGCGGCTCGTCTCGTGGCGCGCGGCATCGAGCGCGAGCGAGACGACGTTTCCGTTCGAGTACGAGGTCACGAGCAAGTGCCCATCGTCGGTGAATGCGACGCCGTCGGCGCCCGCGATGTCGGAGGTCGTGACAGTCGTCGAAGCGCCGGTCGTCGGATCGATCGCGAGCACGGCGTCCCCGGCGAAGTCCGAGACGTAGACGAAGCCGTCCGGACCGACGGTCACGCCGTTCGGCTGCGCGACCACCGCGAGGCGCGTGCTGGTGGGCGTGCCCGAGAGGCCCGTGGCGACACGCACCTCGCCTCCGCTCGCGTGCGCGATGAACAGGTGCGTCTGGCTCGCGTCCAGTGCGAGGCCCCAGATCGTCGCCCCGGTCGCGACGCGCAGCCAGGCCTCGTCGAGCGTGCCGTCCGGCGCGAGGCGCGCAACCCCACCCCGCACGGAGTAGTAGATCGTGCCATCGCGCGCGATCACGAGCCCCTCGGTGCCGCTCGTCGCATCGAGCGCGGGGCGCGCGGTGCCGCACGCGCTGCCGCCACCATCGACGCCCGCGAAGGCATCGACCGGCGTCGCAGCGTCGACCGACGTCGCGGCGTCGACCGGCAGCGCAGCGTCGAGCGGTCCCGAGGCATCGAGCCTCGACCCATCGATCGCCGGGCCGCCGTCCGCTCCCGGCACCGACGTATCCACCGCCGCCGCGTCGACGCTCGCCGCATCGCTCGTCGGCGACCCGCCTCCGTCGCAGCCGGCCGCGGCGAGTGTGGGGACCGAGAGGACGAGCACGAAGGCAGCGCGGCGGAACATCGGCGCAGCCTACTCGATCCGAGGATGCGCTCGGTGCTCGACCAGAAGGTGTATTCGCGCTGGAGCTCGAGCTGCCGCGAAAGGCCCCTTCAGTCCTCGTCGCGCAGCGGGAACTCGCGGAGCCAGTGCGCCGGGCCGTGCAGGCTCACCGCGCGACGCACGACCGAGAAGATCGAGCCCGGATGCCAGAACAAGTAGCCATCGGCGCCACCGAAGCGCGCGCCCTGCAGCTGCTCGGCGATGAAGTCTTCGTCGAACGTGTCGGCGCCCTGCTCGAAAGCCTGGAGGAAAGGCCGGATCACCGGACGCTCGCCGAGGCGCTCGCGCAGACGGTGCACCCCGCGCTGCACGAGCGAGCGCGCGCGATGCTCGGAGCCCACGCTCCAGTCGCGCATCGAGTTCATGTAGAGCATCGGCGTGTACACGTCGACGTGCGAGGACCAGAGCGCGAGGTCCTGCCCGAGGCCCGAAGAGTCGCCGGCCCAGTAGGCCTGGATGCCGAACACGTCGACTCCGAGCGGCACGTCGATCGCGGCATCGACGCGCTCGAGCAGGCCCAGCAAGAGGTGGCGTCGATCGACGTCGTGCCGCTCGTGCGGGTACGAAGCGAACTCGGTGCCGTCGTCGACGGGGAAGCGGATGTAGTCGAGCTGGACTTCGTCGAAGCCGAGCGCCGCGGCCTCGGTCGCGAGCGTCACGATCATGTCGTGGTTGCGGCTGTCCCACGGGTCGAGCCACTGGCCTCCCGTGCCCCAGCTCACCCACACCTCGTCCTGGTGCCGAGGGCGCCCGTCCATGATCGCGCGATCGGGATGCTCGACGGCGGTGAGCGGATCGTTGAAGCAGACGATGCGCGCCACGGCGCGCAAGTGCTCCGCGTGCAGACGCGCGACGAGCGCACCGACGTCGCCCTGCATGTTCGTCTCGTGCGCCTCGAGCTCCGGGATGTGCGTGTCGTAGTTCACGCGACCGGCGGCGTCCTTGAGATCGAGGACGGCGGTGTCCATGCGCGCGCCCTGGAGCGTCTGCACGACACCATCGGGCCCGTTGTCCCGCACGAACGTCGCCGTGAAGTACAGGCCGTGCGACTGGCGCACGTCCGGCGTGATCACGTCCGACGACGTGGTCTGTCCGTGACCTCGCGGCAACGCGAGGGCGAAGGTGAGCAGGAGGGTGGCGAGGGCGAGGAGAGTCTTCGCGCGCACTTCTTCATCCTGCTCTCGCGCGCCGAGCGTGGGAAGTATTCGTGCGGGATTTCGCGCGCCGTCCCGAAACGACACGGCCGCCGCCGGGAGGGCGGACGGCCGTATCGTCGCTCGGCCGGGCGGCCGGCCTGCTCAGCGCACGGGCTCGAGCCGCGACTCGCGGTGGATTCGGGCGCGGGCCACCTCGACGCGCGCGCCATCGAGGCGGAAGGGCACGGTCATCGTGTCGTCGAGCGCGCGGATGCGGAGCTCGCCCGTGATCGGCCGGCCGAGCTGCGCGGGCGTGGCGCCGGGCGCCGCGTCGGTACGGGCGATCTCGATCACGTACGAGCCGACCGGCGCGCTGCGCAGGCCGAGGTGCTCGCGGCCGAGCGCCGCCGTGTCGGAGCCCACGACGGTCGTGCGCCCGCCCATCCACGAGAGGCGCGTCCCATCCGGGGCGACGATGGTGACGTCGAGGTCGGTCGCGCCGTTCCAGGTCGCGTCGATCGACAGGTCCTGGTGGCTGCCGCGCGCGCTCGGCGCGTCGTCGGCGAGGTCGCTCGCACGGTTCCGCACGCGCTCGTCCGGGACCGAGGCGAGCAGCGCGTCGGCGAGCGTGCGCTGGCCGAGGGTGCGCTCGCAGCGGAGGGCGGCCCCCACGAGAGCGGCGTCGGTGAGCGTCGCGTCGGCGCTCGAGATGCGCACCGCGCAAGCGCGCTCGGCGTCACCCGCGCGATCGAACGCGTCGGCCAGGCGCGCGAGCATCGCGGCATCGCCGGGGCGCAGATCGAGCACACCCGAGAGGACGCGGATCGCTTCGTCGCGCCGGCCCATGCGACCGAGCACGTCGGCGCGCGCCACGAGCGCCTCCACGTCGAGACGATCGCGGGCGATCCACTCGTCGGCGATGTCGAGCGCGCGGTCGACACGACCGACGCGCGAGAGGGCACGAATCGCGGCCCGGTGGCGGTCCCGGCTGTCCGGCGCGAGGCGCAGGCTCGCCTCCGCGTCGCTGGCCTGCTGGATTTCGCGCTGGCTCGCCTGGCCCTGCGCGGTGACGTCGCCGACCCGGTAGTAGACGCGATGCATCCACTGGCCCATCGGCGAGCGCGGCATCGGTGCGCTGGGCACCGCGATGTCCGCAGCCGACTCGGCCATCGGACGCTGCGCGACGGCCGGAGGCGCCGCGGTCGCGGTGGCGGCGGAAGCGCTGGGGCCGGCCGCCCGCCGCGCCTCGGCATGTGCCGACGCGGAATCGGTGTCGGGCTCGGCATCGTCACGCAGGCTGCCGCTGCTGCTGCGCGAGCGACCGCCGCCGCCGCCGTAGCCGCTCCCGACCCCGCTGCCCGCACCGTGGCCGATGCCTTGGTCGCCGATCCCGCCCCCGCCCACGCCGGCGCCGGTCAGATCGAGGGTGCCGAGGCCGCCGGCGCTCTCGCCCACCGCGGCGGCGAGCGCCTGCGACTGCAGCTCGTCCATCACCTGCTGCTCGCCCTCGGAGGTGTCGCCCTCGGCGTCTTCGTCGCCGGTCCACTGCGCGGTCTGCTGCGTCTGGTCGACGCCGAAGGCGCGGTACATCGCCTCGCTCTCGAGCACGAGCAGCGAGGTGTGGTGGCTCATCACGGAGTAGGCGCGCGAGAGCGCGATGATGCGCGCCTCGTCCTCGCCGCGGCCCTCCAGCTCGAGGCGATCGATCGTCCCCGCGGCCCAGAGCGCCGGCACGAAGAGGTTGCCCGCGGCGCTCGTCGAGGTGAGCTGGACCGGGTAGGTCTGCTCGAAGGGCTGGCCGCCGACCGAGCCGTGGAGCACCACGTTGCCCGCGACGTCGGGGCGCTCCATGCGCGCCACGATCACCACTTCTTCGCCAGCGCGGATCGTCGGCAGCTGCGCGGGCGCCATCTCGGAGAGGCCCTCGGGCAGCGTGATCTCGGGATCGCGCAGCGAGACGCCGTAGGTCGTCTCCAGCACCGAGAGCGCCGTGCTCGCGGCGCGCTCGCCCGGGACGAAGGCGACGTAGTGGCCGCCGCCCGCGCGTGCGATCGCCGAGAGCGCCGTCGCATCGGCCTCCTCGCCGATGCCGACCGTCGTGAGCACGACGTGCTCGCTCGTCACGAGCCCCTCGGCCGCCGTGCGCAGCGCGCTCATGCCGCGGTGGCCCATCGACGCGATGCCGTCGCCCACGTAGACGACGTGCACGTCGCGGGCGTCCTCGCCGCTCGTCGGCGCACGGCCCGTGACGTGGCTCGCCTCGCGCAGCGTGCGCACGAGATCGCTCGCGCCCGCCGGCTCGATCTGGCCGAGCCAGCTCGTGAGCGCGGCGACCTCGCCCGAGCTCGGCGTGCGGAAGCTGCCGCGCGAGGCCGCGCCGCCGTTGCCGCCGTTCTCGCCGACGTACTCGGCGCAGTCGAGATCGCACGCGAGCACGCGGAAGCGGTCGCGCCGATCCATCTCGGCGACGATGCCGGCTGCGATGGTGCTCGCGCGCTGCCAGCGCTCGCCCACCATCGACTGCGAGGAGTCGAGGACGAGCACGTAGTCGTGCGGGCGGCCCTCGGTGCGCGCCGGGAGGCGCGGGCGCAGCGCGAAGGCCACGTAGCCGCGACCGTCGGCCGCGAGCTGGCGCTGCGCGGCGACCACGTCCTCGTCCTGCTCGCGGGCGTGATCGGGCGGCGGCGTGGCGGCGGGGCCCGCATAGGTCCACGACGAGAGCTCGCCCTCGCCCTCGGGGCGCTCGTAGTCGACGATCACGTCGCCGGCCGGGAGGAAGTCGCGCGCCGCGTAGTGCATCACGCGCGCGCCGTCGGCATCGCTCGCATCGAGCGCGTAGCCGCGCGCCTGGGCCCCGTGGCCACCCGCGACGCGCACGTCGAGGTCGAGATCGCCGATGCGGAGCGAGCCATCGCGCGAGTGCGCGAGCGGGTACACGTAGCGGCGGCCTTCCGGCGTCGCCTGCACGACCTGCGTGTAGGCGATGACGACGCGCCGCGAGCCGTGCGCGGGGATCGGGAAGATGCGCAGCTCGAAGTTGCCACCGCGCTGCCACTCGAGCAGGGCCGGATCGCGCCAGGGCCCGGGGACCCACACGTACTCCTCGTGCGGATCGCGGTGCGCCACGGGCGTCGCGTGACGGATCACGCCGCGCCAGATCGCCGCCGCGCGGTTGCGCGCGACGAACGCGCCTTCCTGCATCTGTCCGTCGACCTCGAGCGCGAGGCGCGAGATGCGCGCATCGGCCGGGAGCGGGAAGCGGTAGGTGCCCTCGAGCTGATCGCCCGAGTCGTTCTGGAAGACCTGCTCGACCTCGGTGCGCGCGACGTTGCCCGCGATGCGCACGCGCACGTGCTGCGAGGCGACGAAGAGCGGGCGCTCGCGATCCTGGCTCTCGCCGGGGCGGCGCGCACGGAGCGAGCCGATGCCGGGGACGGTCGACTCCGTGTCGTGCTCGGCGCCGTTGTCCTCGAGCGTCGCCCACGAGACGGCGCGCGCGAGATCGATCGTCGGCGCGACCTCGGGGGCACGGCCCTGGCGGAGCAGGCCCTCTTCGCCGACGTCGACGTCGACCTCGGGGCCGCCGCTCGCGCCGCCGACGCGGACCTTGCCGCGCGTGACGCGCACGCTGGAGACGGAGTCGGCGGCCGAGAGCACGAACTCGGTGCCGACCACGTTCACGTGGCCGGTCGGCGTGCGGAACACGGCCTGCGGTCCCTCGTCGAGGTGTGCGACGTCGGCGACGATCTCGCCCTCGTGCACGTCGAAGTGGCGCGGCTGCGCGGCGTCGAAGAGCAGCTCGGTCGTGTGGTTGAGGACGAGCTCCGAGCCGTCCGAGAGCGTGAGGCGCGCGCGCGTGCGCTCGTCGGTGCGCACGGTGGAGCCCGAGGGGATCTCCGCGCCGAGCGCGAGCGGCGCGTAGGTGCCGCCCGGAGGCTGGATCTCGACGCCCGTGCCGGTCTCGCCGGCCGCGGCGCGCACGACCTGTGCGAGCGTGCCGGTGACGCCGTTCGCGATCGGCGTGGTCGTCGTCGCGCCCTCGTCGGTGCCCGACGGAGGCCAGAAGGCGAACGCCGCGGCCGCCGCGATGCCGAGCACCGAGAGCGTGGAGAAGAGGACGATGACGCGGCCGAGGCCGCTCTTGCGCGTCGTCGGCTCGCGCTTTCCGTCGTCGGTCTTCGCCGCGCGCGCCTCGGCGAGCGAGACGACCGGGGCCACGTCGGCGGCCTCCGGCTCGGCCGCGCTCTCTTCGCCTTCGGCCTCGACGGCCTCGGGCGCGGGAGCGCTGGCCACCGTCGCGATCGTGACGGGCACGGTCGCGCTCGGCGCGGGCGTCGCCGGAGCGGTGACGCTCGCGACGACCGGCGCCGCGAGCTTCGCGTCGTCGAAGCCGGGCTGCGTGGTGCGCTCGGGCGTGAAGCTCGCGCCGCCCGCCGCCTTCGCGTCGATCGCACCGAGCACGCGCGCCTCGAGATCGGCGGGCATCACCCAGTCGTCGCCGCCGTGCGCGAGCGCGTCGGCCGCTTCTTCGGCGTCGTGGCGCAGATCCCGCGCGCGGTCGTCGTCGGCCATGAAGTCCGCGTGGCGCGCGATCGCCGCGCGATCGCCGTCGACGATCGGGCCGAGATCGTCGAGGAACCTTTCCATCTTATCCGTCTGCGTGCTCATCGCTCGACCTCCGCGCCCAGGAGCTCTTTCATCCGTGCGAGGCCCCGGCTCACGCGCTTGCGCGCCGCCGCCTCGTCGATCCCGCAGGCCACCGCGATCTCCGCGTAGTCGAGGCCCGCCTGATAACGCATCACCACCGCGTCCCGCTCGCTCGGCTTCAGCTCTTCGAGCGCCCAGCGAACGCGCTCGGCGCGCCGCTTCTGCTCGAAGATCTCGTCGGGAAGCCGCGATGCCTCGCTCGCGTCGTGCACGAGGCGCAGCCTTCGCTCCCGCCGCCCGCGCATCTCGAGACGCCGCGCGCACATGCGCCGCGCGATCCCGAAGAGCCACGCGCGCACCGTGCCCTCGTGCCGGAACTCGCGGAAGCCGTCGTGCGCCGCGATCAGCACTTCCTGGACGCACTCGTCGGCCTCGGCTTGGGAGCCGAGCATCGCCATGCAGAGGCGACCGAGCGAAGCGCCGTGAGCGCGGATGCAGAGCACGATCGCGTCGCGATAGGCTCCCTGGGTGATGGCGAGCAGCACCGGGTCTTCCGGCGCTGGCAGGGGTGCGGAGGCAGCTAGCATCACCCCCCATGTGACCGCGTCTCGGGCCCTTGTGACCGAGTTTTTTTGGGGGGGACCGGAGGGAAGACCGAGGCGTCGCGGACGTAGATCGACGCTCCGACCCTCGCCCCGCGAGAGCTCGTGAGCGCGCGCTACGGCGCGGGTGGTCGCGCCGCAGGCGCCGGGAGCGAGAACGGGATCGGTGTCCACGCGCCATCCACGAGCCGCGCGGCGGCCCCCTCCGACGTGACGACGATCGCGCTCGCCGCGTCGAGCCAGGCCGCCACCGTGCCGTCGATCGGGAGCGGCGGCGCCACGTCCCACCAGGCGCCGTCACGCAGCTCGACGACGCGCGCGTGCGTCGGCGCATGCATCGTCGTGCCGTCGAGATACGCCACGCGCGTCGTCGCAGCGCCGACGAACGCCGCGAGCGCGACGGGCTCGACCCAGCGCTGGCTGCCGGCGAGCGTCGGCCCGAGGCGCGCGGGCGTCGGGCCGTCGAGCGCGAGAAGCTCGAGCGTCACGGGCAGATCTTCGCCGCGCGCATCGCGCGCTCGCGGCACGCGTCGAAGCCACGCGAGACGATCCCCGTTCGCGAGGACCGAGCCCTCGAGAGAGCCTGGCACCGCGGAGCCGATGGAGAGGCCGCCCGCGCCGAGCTCGATGCGCTGCACCCGTGCGTTGCCGAGCGTGAAGTAGTCGACGTCGAGCACCATCTCCGCGGTGAAGAGCACGCCCGCGAGCGCGTCCGCCGCGCGGCCGCTTCCCGCTTCCGAGGCGACCACGCCGAGCGCGATCCGTTCGCCGAGCGCGAGCGGCGTGGTGCGCGTGCCGTCGGCACGGATCGCCACGAGGCCCCGCACGCGCTCGCCCTGGCCGTCGCCTTCGCCCGGCGTCTCGAAGACGAAGCGCGTCGCGCCCGCGATGCCGACGAGCCCGTCCTCGGGCACCACCCCCGCACGCGTGACGCGCGCGGCGCCACGCGCCACGGTCGGCTCGCTCGCGTCGCGCGCGAGCGCCCACATCTCGCCCTCTTCGATCTCGCGTTCCGTCGCGACGCGCGTCGTGTCCCAGGTCGTGCCGTGCAATCGCCCGAGCACCACCGAGCCCTCGCGCTCGATCGCGAGCGAGAGATCGCCCCCCACGAGCGGCGCCACCGCGATGCGCGTCGTGCCCGGGCGCACCTCGTGCTCCTCGGGCAGCTCGCACGAGAAGGCGGCCGTTGCCGTCCCATCGGCCGCGAGCTCGTGACCGACGAGCTGACCACCCTCGGCCGAAAAGACGATCGGGCCGCGCACGAAGTCGAGCTCCTGCTCGTTCACGGGGCTCAGCGGCCCGCGCGAGACCTGCGCCCATCCCTCGCGCAGGCACGCGCTGCCGTCGGCGCGGAGCGTCGCGACGAAGGTCGCCGACGTGTACGGCGCATCCGTCCGCGTCTGGAGATGGAGATGATTCGAGTCGGAACCGCCCGGGAGCACGAGGTCGACGTCGTCCGGGGCGCGCGCACCGCAGACCCCCGCGAGCGATCCCGGGAGCGCGGACAACGGGCCGCGAACGCTCCCGTCGAGGCCGAGGAAGTCGCTGCGGCCGCGACGCACCACGAGCAGGCCGGGCCGGCCGCTCGCATCGCGCGCGAGCAGGCGCGTCGTGCGCACGGTGCCGGACTCGAAGCGGTGGATGCTGCGAGTGCCGTCGGGAGCGACGCGGACGATCACGTCCGGCCGGTAGCTCACGGCGTCCCAGCCCGCGCCGCTCACGCTCACGTGGACGGCGATCGACCCGTCCGCGAGTGGGAGCGCTCCACGCGGCTCGGGAGCGAACGAGAACGTCCGCGCGAGCTCGCCGAGCGGCCCCACGACCGTGGGCGCGAGCCCCGGGCCGACGGCGACGAGATCCGACTCCTCGCGGCCGTCGCCCAAGCGCGCGCGCGCGAGCACGGCCACCGAGCGCGTCGCGGCGAGCAGCGAGGTGGTGACGTGCGTCGCGCGCACGCCCGCGATCGCGTGCACGGGCGCGACGCGACCACGGACGATCGGCACGTCGAACGCGCCCGTCGTGTCGTACCCGGAGAGACGCCCCGAGAGGTCACCGTCGGTCCACGAGGTCGCGGGGGATCCGGCGATCTCGAGCGCTCCGAGGGCGAACAGAGAGCGGCGTCCCTGCCTCGACGGCAGCATCGGCACGAGCGGGTGGCCGCTCCACGGCTGAGGCACGTCGCAGCCGACGGCGAGATCGGGCAGCGCGCGCTCACCGTCTTCGTAGCGATCGAGCAGCGGCGCGCCGGCAGCGTGGACGATCGACACGCGCGGCAGCACGTCGAGGCTCTCGGGCGCCCAGATCACGTCACCGAGGTCGCACGCGCGCGCGCCGCAACGCTCGGGCGTGAGCCGCCTCTCCGCGCGAGCCGTGGGCGCCGGCGCCTCGGTGAACGTGTGGCCGCCGTCCGTCGAGACCCACACGTCGTGACCGAGGGACGCGACGACGTGATCCCGATCGATCGCGACCACCTGCGGACGATCGTCGCGCGTGGTGCGGTCGGTCGGGCCGGGGAGCGAGAGCTCGACCATCGCGCCCGGAGGCCCGATCCGCCAAGGGCTCTCGTCGCTCCCTCCGTTGCCGAAGAGGATGCCGTCCTCCGTGACGCCGCCGCGGAAGAGCGGCGGATCCGAGAGGACCGTCGACACGCCCGTCGCGAGATCGACCGACACGAGACGCATCCCGTCCTGCGCGTCGATGTCGACGTAGAGCGTGTCGCCCGAGATCCCGACGAGCTCCCAGAGAGAGTCGATGGCGATCGCGCGCGGGTGATCGTCCTCGACGACGCAGATCGTCGCGCGCTCGGCGTCGTAGTCCCGCTCGTTCGCCTCGTCGTCGTCGGCCTCGTCGTCCGCTTCGTCGTCGTCGTCGGCCTCGTCGTCGTCGGCCTCGTCGTCGTCCTCGCTTCCCGCCGACGCCGGTGCTCGGTAGGGCGCGCTCGGGCAGCGGCCGCGCATCACCCAGCGGTGCCCGCTGGGGTCGACGATCGCGTCCCCCGGCGACTGCCAACGCATCGGCGTGAACGCGCTCGCCCCATCGCTCTCGTACCAGACGCCGTTCGACGCGTAGACGAGCCGCTCTCCCCACCACGAGATCGGAACGTATGCCTCGGGGAGCGCGAGGGAGGGTCCATCCGGCACGACGTGCCCGTGGTCGCTCCCGTCGGAGACGAGCACGCGACCCGACGCCGACACACCCGTGCGGAGCGTCCCGCCGATCTGCGCGCGCGCCTGCGCCCGTGCGACGAGCGCGTCGCTGGGCCCCGTCTCGGCGTGCGCGTCGGGGGCGAAGCGCTCGTCGACCTCCGCATCGCTCAGCTCCCGCAGCGCACCGTCCGCCGACAGGACGAAGTCGCGCGCCAAGTCGGTGCTGACGATTCGCTCACCCTCGTCCTGGAAGACGACCGCCGGAAAGCCCGCGTCCGGCGGGAGCGCGACCTCGGTCCAGTGCGCGCCGGCGTCCGCCGTCTGCAGGACGCGCCCGCTCGCGTCGATCCGCACGCCGCGATCGGCGTCCGAGAACACTGCGTCGACGACCGGAGCGTCGGTGGGCACGCGCTCGAGCGCATCGTCGGTCGCGACGTAGAGCGTGCCGCGCGCGTCGAGCACGGCGAGCCGTCCCGTCCGCCCGACGATCGCCCCGAGACGCTGTCCGTCCATCGCGCCGAGCACGCTCAGCGTGCCGAGCGGCGTGCTCGCCACGAGCACCTCGCCGCCGCGCGTGACGAAGAGCCAGCGCTCGCCGAGGTGGACGATGCCGAGGATGTCCGTCGCCGGTGCGTCCTCGGCCACCGCCGTCTCGCTCTCGGAGACGCGCACCCGCACGCGGCCGAACGCGAGCACCCACGCGTCGCCGTCGCGCGCCGCATCATCCGGCGAGCTCACGCCGGCCACGGCGGGGATCGAGAACGACCAAGGCGCGACCGCTCGCGTCTCCGGTGCAGGCTCGCGCGTCGTCGACGAGGGCGTTGCGCCACTACCACAGCCCGTCGAGAGCGCGACGAGCAGTGCCGCGGCCACCGAGCGCGCGATCGACGTCGCGCGGAGGGAGCGTGAGGACGGTCCGGTCTCACCGGGCCCACGAGGGGAGCGCTCCGATCCCCGAGAAGCCGTGCGCATCGCGTCGAATGTACGGCCGCTGGCGGTGCCGACGCCACGGCCGCGGAGCGGGGTCCGGTGTGCGCGCGCTCCCGGTCCTGGCTCTCGACGCGTCCGCGGGCGCGTGACACATCCTCGCGCGATGAGACCGACGGTTCTCTTGGGCAAGACGCCGCTGACGATCGAGGCCGTGTGCGCGATCGCCGACGGACGCGCGAGCATCGCCATCGACGAGGACGCCGAGCTGCGCGCGCGCATCGCGGCGGGCTCGAAGTTCATCGAGGACGCGCTGAAGAACGGCCACACGATCTACGGCGTCACCACGGGGTTCGGCGCGTCGGTCGAGTTCCAGGTCTCACCCGAGGTCGCCGAGCAGATGCCGCTCAACCTCGTCCGCTATCACGGGTGCGGAACGGGAGCGATCTTCGGCGCCCGCGAGGCCGCCGCCATCACCGCCGTGCGCGCCTCCTCGCTCTCGCGCGGCTACTCGGGCGTGCGCCAGGAGCTGCTCGATCGGCTCTGCCTCTTCGTCGACCGGGGCCTGCTCCCCTGCATTCCCGAGGAAGGCTCGGTCGGCGCGAGCGGCGATCTCACACCTCTCTCCTATGTCGGCGCGCTGCTCGTCGGTGAGCGCGAGGCCTGGCTCGAGGGCAAGCAGGTCGACGCGATGGAGGGCCATCGCGCGCTCGGCATCGCGCCGCTCACGCTACGGCCCAAGGAGTCGCTCGCGATCATGAACGGCACGAGCGTGATGAGCGCGCTCGGTTGCCTCTCGTGGATGCGCGCCCGCAAGCTCGCGCGCTTCACCGCCACGCTCACCGCGATGGCGTCCGACGTGCTGCACGGCGTCGCCGCGCACTTCGACGACCGCATCCACGAGCTGAAGCCGCATCCGGGCCAGCGCGTGCTCGCGCGCTGGATCCGCGAGCGCGTGCACCAGCAGAACCCGCCCGCGCGCGTGCAGGACCGCTACTCGATCCGCTGCGCGCCGCACGTCGCCGGCCTCGTGCTCGATTGCCTGCCGTGGACGCGGCAGATGCTCGAGACGGAGCTGCACGGCATCAACGACAACCCGATCATCGAGGGCGTCGGGCCCGAGGCGCCCGAGGGCCGCGTGATGCACGGCGGCAACTTCTACGGCGGCCACGCGTGCCTCGTGACCGACACGCTGAAGAACGTCGTCGCGAACGTGGGCGACCTGCTCGACCGCCAGGTCGGCATGCTCTGCAACCCCGCGACGAACGCGGGCCTTCCGGCGAACCTCGTCTCGCGCAAGGGCCCCGACCGCCCGACGCACCACGGCTTCAAGGCGATGGAGATCAGCGCGAGCGCGCTCGCCGCCGAGGCGCTCAAGATGAGCATGCCGGCGAGCGTCTTCTCGCGCAGCACCGAGAGCTACAACCAGGACAAGGTGTCGATGGGCACGATCAGCGCGCGCGAGTGCGTGCGCGTGCTCGACCTCGTCGAGACGATCGGCGCGATCCACGCGCTCACGGTCGCGCAGGCCGTGGACCTGCGCGGCGAGCGCTACTGCCACCCGAAGAGCGTCGAGATGCGCGACGCGATCCGCACGAAGGTCCCGATGAACACGGCCGACCGCCGCATGGACGTGGACATCGTCACCGTGCTCGGGATGTACCGTCGGGACGAGCTCCCGATCGGCGAGATCGACTTCGAGACCGGCCCGACCTACTGAAGATCGCGGCCGGGCTTCAGGGCCAGAAGACGCCGACGAGCGACTCGCCACGAAGCGAGGCCACCTCGAGCCAGTCGAGCATCTCGGCGCAGATCCCATCGGCGTCGTCGTCGTCGGCATCGGCGGGACGTGCGCGCGACCACTCTGCGAAGCCCGCACGGATGCGGTCGGCGGAGATCACGCCGAAGCGCATCTCCTCGTCGATCGGCAGGCCAGCGATGGGCACGACATCGGTCGCGAGCAGCTCCTCGAAGCGAACGCCCAGACGCAGCGACGTCTCGACGGCCGCGACGCGATCGAGCGCCTCTTGTGAGAGGAGATCGCAGGTGTTGCCGTTGATGCGGCGACCGAGCACGCGTCCCATTCGCAGGGTGACCCGCGCGAGCGAGTACGAGTCCCCTCGGAACGGGCGCCTGCCTTCGACGAGGATCGCGCGCATCGCATCGCGCAGCTCCGGGGGATCTTCATCCTGCGCGATCGTCTGGACGAGCGCGCTGTCCCTCGATCCGACGGCGCGCTCGAGCTTCGCGAGATCCACGCTGAGCACTTCGAAGCTGGCCATCACACACCTCCCTGGACGAGCCACGCCGGCACGTACGCGCAATCGATCTCGAATGGCAGGCCGCGGTCGATCGCGAGCGCGGCCAGGCCCATGAGCCGGAACGCGTAGAAGCAGTCGACGTAGCTGCGCTCGCGCCCGCGTCCGAAGAGCGCGCGATGCGCCTCCAGCGCGGTGGCCATGCTGCTCGTGAAGGCGGCCGCATCGCGGCGCGCGATCGACGCCATCACGTCGAGCTCTCCCCGCGCGAGCCGCGCCCATCGCGGCCCGCCGATGGTCGCGATCGCAGGATCCGTCAGTCGCTGCGCCTCGGCGATGGCCCCGCCCGCGAGCACCGGCGTCTCCGACAAGAGCGACCGGAGCGCGCGGAAGAGCGCTGGGCGGTAGGCGTCACGCTCGAGCCGCGAGGCGCGCCCGAGCAGCTCGGGCGGAAACGCCAGCGCGTGCGACACCGCGTCGGCCCGACGCAAGAGGAGCGCCCTGAGCACGCTGTCGACCCAGTACCCGTCGGTGCACGACCAATGGACGGGACCTCCCTCACCGGTGAGGGGTGTGCCGTCGAAACCGAAGCGGACAGGTCCGCGACGCTCGGTCGTCGTCCAGACCGCGACCGAGACGTCCACGAGCGCCGAGAGACCTCGACGGAACAGCGCGCGATCGTCGTGGAAGAGCGCGCTCGGGAGCTCGCTCGTGAGGAGCATCGCGGCCGCGGCTCCGAGGGTCGGCATTCCGGGAAGCTGCGTCGGCAGGTTGGCCTCGAGCTCCTCGAGGATGACGTCCCTCGAAAGCGGCGGAGGGCGACGAATGGAGTGTGCGGGAACGGAGGTCGTCGTCATGGGCTCGGTATCGGCAGGAGGTGGCGGGCGTTGCGTCAGGGATGCGAGCTGGGAGGGCCGCGCGGGGCGCCGGGTGCCGCGCCGGTGCGAACCGAAGCCCCGTAGCCGTAAACCCGAATGGCGGCGAGATCGCCGTGAGAGTCGAGCGGCTGCGAGACCGCCAGATAGTACGTGTCGTCGCCGGAGGTCAGCACCGCCCGACCAGCATCCCGCATCCGGTCGTTCCCGGTCGCGCTGCCGACGCGGTTCATCTCGAGCGCGGTCGCCCCGCGATATTCCGGGGTGCCCTGCTCCACGAGGTCCCCTCCGAAGGCACGCGCCGACGTCTCTCGCGCGCCTCCCCCCTTCGCCTCCACGACGAGCGTTCGCCGAGGTGGTCCTCCACCCAGGTCGTAGACGCGGTCGAACGTGCCCGGGCCGCGCCCCGCGTAGAGGAGCTCGGCCTCCGGAAACCGGCGCCTCACCTCGGCGTCGGCAGCCGCGTCCCCGAGATCCTCGGAGGCCCTGCGCGCGCGCGCCATCGCCGATCGCTCGCTCGCCTCGTCGCCGCGCGTGCGCGCCGCGCGTGCTTCGTCGAGCGCGGCCCTCCGACGCGCGAGGAGGCCGCGAACCGGCTCGCGCGCGGGATCGAGCCTGGCCTCGTGGCCGTCCGTGATCTCCGTGCGCGTCCTCCGCACGTTCGGTCGACGATCGCCAGCCGCGCGCGGATCGTCGACGTACCGGCCCGTGATCGCATCGATGAGGCGGCCGATGACGTTGCGCCGTGTGCCCGGAGCATCTTCGTGGAGCGGATGCCCTTCGTGCGGCTCCTCGCCCTCGTGGATCGGGCTCGGGTCACACGTGAGGCCGAGCACGTCGACGTCGACGAGCGGGTTGGGGGCGTACGCGTAGAGGCTGTGGGGGCTGCCCGCGTGGCCGAGCGGATCGGGCTGGAGGTAGCGGCCGAGCCCGGGGTCGTAGGCGCGGAAGCGGTTGTGGTGCAGGCCGAGCGCGCGATCGAAGACGTGGCCCGGCCAGCGGAGCGCGTAGTCGATCTCGGCGCCCGCGTGCAGCGTGATCGCGCCGTACGGATCGACGCGATCGGCCCACCACACGATGCGGCCCTCGGCGTCCTCGATCTGCGTCGGCATCCCCGACGCGTCGTGGAAGACGTAGTAGGCCTTCCCGCTCTCGGGCGCGGCGTGCTCGCTCTCGTAGTCGACGAAGCCGAACGGGATCAGCGCGCGCGCGTCGGAATAGAGGTGCACGCGGAGCGCGCCCTCGGCGCCGACCTCGGCGGCGAGGCGATCGCCGTCCCAGAAGAGCTCCTTCTCCGCGCCTTCGATGCCGAAGCGGCGCAGGCGCCCGAGGCCGTCGTAGCTGCCGCGCCAGATCCGGCCGTCGGGAAGGTCGACGCGAACGAGCTGATCGAGGTCGTCGTAGGCGTAGCGGGTGCGCCGAGCGCGCTCGTCCTCACGCACGGAGAGGCGGTCGCGCGCGTCGTGCGTGAGCGTCTCGTGCCCGGCGCGCACGAGGAGGCCCACGTGGTAGGCGAGCGAGCGCCCACCGATGGCGAGGAGGTCGTCGGCCTCGTCGTGGGTGAAGACGTGACGAGTGCCCTGCTCGTCGTGCTCGGCCTCGAGGCGATGCGCCGCGTCGATCTCGAAGCGGCGCTCGCCGCGCGCGGTGTCCCAGACCGAGAGGACGTCGCCCTCGCCGCTCCGCTCGTAGCGAACGGCCCACGAGGAGAGCGCGCCGTCGCGATCCCGGCGATGCGCGAGGCGCCCTTCGAGCCGTCCCTCCGCATCGATCGCGAGGACGTCCTCGGTCCCGTTCGCGAGCCGGCGCGCGAAGCGGCCGCCGCCGAGCGCGAACGAGCTGAGCGCGCCGGTCGGGCCCCGCACGATCACGCGCTCGCCCTCGCGGGAGATCTCGGTCTCGAAGCGCTCGAAGAGCGAGGTGACCTCGCGCGCGCCGAGGCGCCAGCGCCGCAGGCCGCGCGCGCCGATGCGATCGAAGAGGATCGTGCCGTCGTCGTCACGCTCGAGGCGCGCGTCGTGCTCGCCGAGCTTCGCGCGCGCGACGCGCCCGCGCGCGTCGTAGTCGAGCTCGATCGTGCCGCCCTCGGTGAGCGCGATGCGGCCCGGGAGCGCGTTCGCGCGTGGGGAGACCCGCAGGACGAGCGCGCCCTGCCCGTCGCGCTTCTCGACGAGCCGGTCGCCCGCATCCCACGTGTACGACGCGCGCAGGCGGCCGCCGCGGGTCACGGAGATCATGCGATCGGCGGCGTCGCGGCCGTACTCGGTGAGCACACCGCGCGGATCGCGGTAGGTGCGCACCTCCTCGGTCGCCGTGTAGCTCCACTCGACGCGGCGCCCGATCGGATCGATCGCGCGCGTCGGGAGCTTCCAGCCGTCGATCTCCGTGCGCGTCTCGCGGCGATCGCGATCGACGATCGAGACCACGTTTCCGGACGCGTCGCGGGCGAGCGTGGTGGCGCGGCCCTCGGCGTCGATCGCGCGCACGACGCGCGCGCAGGCGTCGCGCTCGAGCGTGGGCGCGCGAGGAGCGCGTGGCGTCGGCAGCGCCCAGGCCGCGAGCGCCGCGAGCGACGGCGCGATCGCGAGCGGCGCGGCGCCTTCCGTGGGCACACCGAGGCGCGCGGCGTGCGTCTCCGGCAGCACGCGCGCGCGCGGCGACAGATCGCGCGGGCTCGGCTCGGGCGGCAGGACGTTCCCGAAGCGATCACGCCGGAACGCGAGGCCTCCGTCCGCGTCGTAGACGAGGTCGGTCACGCGCCCCGCCGCATCGCGCTCGCGCACGACGCGCAACGTCTCGTCCTGCTCGCGGATCAGGAACGCGCCGTCCGAGCGCGCGACGTGCAGCACCGTGCCGTAGGCGTCGTACCGGATCGTCTCGACGAGGCCGCTCGCATGCGTGACGCGCGTCTCGTTCTTCCCGTACGCGAGGTCACACGCCCACTCGCCGCCCTGCCCGCTCGTGTGGACGCAACGCCCTTCGCCGTCGTATCGCCACACGAAGCGGTGCCCGCGCGGATCGCGCCACCCGACGAGCCGACCGTCGGCGTCGTGGTCGAATCGCTCTTCGTGACCGCTGGCATCGCGCGCGGCGACGAGATGTCCTCCCTCGTAGGCGTACGAGGCGAGCTCGAGACCGCGCGCGTCGGTGACGCGGTCG
>JAXLYV010000009.1:0-281431 GCA_046351235.1 Sandaracinus sp.
GCCCGACGGGCGCCGCGGCGCCGATCTGGGCGCCCACTCGCGGTACGCGGTACTCAGTCCTCGGGGGGCCGATACGCGGCCCCCTCCATCGGGAGTGAATCCCGATGGAGCGTCCCCCCCGCATCGCTCCGCGAGAGAGGGCGACAGGTTTCCTGTCACCCTCTCAGGGCGAGAAGCCCATCCACGCGAGGGAGAGCACGAGCGTGCCGACCCAGTGCTGATGGGCGTCGTCGAGCTCGACGTCGCGCAGGTCGATCTGCGCCGCGTGGTCGTTCGGCGGGAAGACGCGCACGGTGACGCGCCGCTCGTCGGGGCGGCAGTCGACGAGGGCCACCGACTCGGTGATGCGCGGATAGCCCTCGGCGTCGTTGAAGGCGGCGGAGGTCCACGTCGTGTAGTCGCTCCCGGTGGCGAGGCCGAGCGTGCGGAGTAGGCGCGCCTGCGTCATCGGTCGCAGGTCGACGTAGTCCTGGCGGATCTCGGCGGAGACGGCCGCCATGCATGCGCTCGAGCCGGGCGTGCCGCGCGGAGAGACGTCGACCAGCGTGAGCTCGAGCTGGCGATCGCCCGCGCGCGCGGAGGGCGGCGCGCCGAGGACCGCGAGCGAGAGGACGAACAGTGCGATCGGTGCGAGCGCTCTCATCGGGCCACCCTCCCGGTCGCCGCCGGGCCCACGACGCGGTCGATCAGGGAGGCGTCGAGCGGCCAGGCGGCGCCGGGCTCGAGCTGGACGCGAAGCCGCGGCTCGGCGGCGCCGGCACGCGCCACGAGCACGTCGCTGCCGACGCCGGCGCCGACGCGCTGGCCGTCCTCGCGGGTCGTCGGCGGTGCGAGCGGCAGCACGACGGCGGTCTCGATCCCGGCGAGCTGCGCCGGCCAGGCGCCGATCGGCGCCGTGCTCCAGCCCTGAACGGCGGTGGTCGTGGCCCCGTCGGCGAGCTCGACCGTGACGTCGGCGCCGCGCCCGCGCAGCAGCTCGGCGAGCGCGTCGACCGACGCGCGCTCGGAGCCGAGCAGCTCGTGGGAAGCGACCAGCACAATGCGCAGCGAGCCGGCGACGGGGGCGGCGGGTGCCGGAGGAGCCGGGCTCGGCGGCGCCGCGACGACGGAGGGGTCGACCGCGGTGCTCGGCGCGGGCGCGGTGCTCGTCTCGGGCGCAGTGCTCGTTGGCGTCGCTGCGCTCGTCGGAGGTGCGGGCGCCGCGGCAATGGTCGCGGTCGGACGCGTCGTCACACCGGACGCCTCCCCGCCGCAGGCGAGGAGCGAGGCGAGCGAGAGAACGACGAGCGAGGCACGCATGCTCGCTGGGATCGTACGCCCGCCCAACCGGGATTTCTGCCCCGAGCCCGCGCGCGATCGAGCGTCCCGTGCGTTTTGCGCTGGCGGACGTCGACGCGGCCGGGCGTCTGCCCAAGCTCTTCCGCATGGCCGTTCCCATCCACGTCGTCGATGCGTTCACCACCGAGGCCTTCCGCGGCAACCCCGCGGGTGTCGTCGTCACGGACGCGCCGCTCGCGCCCGCGCTCCTGCCCAAGATCGCGGCCGAGATGCGGAACTCGGAGACGGCGTTCGCCGTGCCCGCGGCAGACGGCTCGTACGCGCTGCGCTGGCTCACGCCCACGACCGAGGTCGATCTCTGCGGTCACGCGACGCTCGCGACCGCCCACGTGCTGCGCGAGACGGGCCGCGTCGCGGAGGACGCCACGATCAGGTTCCAGACTCGAAGCGGGACGCTCACCGCCGGCCCGGGGCCGCGAGGCATGCTCGAGCTCGACTTCCCCGCGCTCCCCGTCTCGGCGCCGACCCTCACGGCGGAGCTCGGGCCCGCGCTCGGCGTGCCGATCGCCGAGGTCTGGCAGGCTCGCTCCGATCTGCTCGTCGTCACCTCGAGCGAGCTCCACGTGCGCGAGGCGCGCCCCGACTTCCGCGCGCTGCTCGCGCTGCCGATGCGCGCCGTGATCCTCACCGCACGCTGCGACGATCGCACCGTGGACTTCGTCTCGCGCTTCTTCGCGCCCTCCGTCGGCGTCGACGAGGATCCGGTCACCGGGAGCGCCCACTGCGCGCTCGCGCCCTTCTGGGCTGCGCGCCTCGGACGGAATGCGCTCACGGGCGTGCAGTGCAGCGCCCGTGGCGGTGTCGTCGGGGTGGAGACGGTGGGCGCACGCGTGAAGCTCCGCGGCCACGCGCGTACGATCCTCCGCGGCGAGCTCCTCGTGTGAAGAGCGCGAACGATCAATACCCGTCGGCGGTCATCGGCGCGGCCTGCAGCTCGTAGCTGCGCTCGTGCATCGCGCTCGAGGTGGTGGCGGCGCGCGCGCCGCTCACGGCGGAGTCGAGCTCGGCGCGTCGTGCCTCGAGGGCGCCGGCGACCTCCTCGTCGGCGAAGTCGTACTGCGTGGTCGTCGTCGCCACCGCGGTGCGCGCGGCGTCGAGGCGCGCGATCGCTTCCTCGCGGCGGCCCTGCTCGAGGAGCGTCGCGGCCGCGCGCTCGGCCTCGCTGGCCTCGTGCTGAGCGAGCATCGCGGCGACGCGCGGCGAGGCCGACGCGCCGGAGGCATCGCGGGCCACCTCGAGCGAGAGCGACGCGCTCTGCGTGCCCGTCGTGGCTCCATCGGGGCTTCCGTAGCGCAGGCTCGCCGTCGCGAGCGGGGTGGCGCCGATGCGCGTGGTGGGCATCCGCACGCGGAAGAGCAGCTCGCGGCGCTGGCCCGCGGTGATCGCGCCGAGCGGCAGCCGGAGCACACCGCCCTCGATCACCGCGCCCGTGGTGGCCGCCTCGAGGATCACCACGCCCGTCGCCGGCCGCACCTCGAGCACCGCGCCGAGCGCGACCGAGCGCGCCATCCACGACAGCTCCGTCTCGAGGATCGGGCCCATCTGCTCGGGCGAGCCGAGGTGGTGCATGCGGCCCGCGCTCTGCACGGCGAGCTGGCTGAGCGTGGACGGGTCGTAGTCGTAGCCGACGCCGATCGCGGTCACCTGCGTGCCGACCTCGGTCGCGGCCGCGGCGAGGTAGCCGAGCTGGCGCGGATCGGTGATGCCGACGTTCGCCAGGCCGTCCGAGATGATGAAGACGCGGCGCGTGGGGTGCGTCGCCGGGGCGCCCGCCATGCGCGAGACGCCCGCGCGCAGGCCTCCTTCGAGGTTCGTGCCGCCGCCCGCGACGAGGTGCGCGACGTTCGAGAGCAGCATGCCGCGGCTCGCGGGGCCGAGGACCGTCGGGGGTGCGATCTCGGTGACGCTCGTCGCGAAGCCGTAGACCGAGACGATGTCGCCGTCGGAGAGCGACTCGATCAGCGCCGCCGCGGCCAGCCGCGCGTTCTCGATCTTCGGCCCGGCCATCGATCCAGAGGTGTCCACCACGAGCGAGACGGCCATCGGCACGTGCGCGATCACCGTGGGGGTCGTGGCGGGCGCGTCGACCCACACGCCGACCCACGCCTCGCCGGAGGCACCGACGGCGACGCGCGTCTGCATCGGCGCGCCTCCGACCCATTGGCCCGCGCCGGGCTGGGCCGCGGCCGGGGACGAGAAGACGCAGAGCGACCAGAGCGCGACGAGCGCCGCCCACGGAGAACGCATGGAGAACCTCCGGCTCGCTTCGACGGACGGCCGCGGAAAAGGATCTGGCTCCCGGCGGCGGGGCCCGTCCGGCAGTCGCTCGACCCGCGGGCCGATGGTATAGGCCCGCTCGCTTCCGCCATGAGCCCGTTCCGGCCCTGCGTTCTGATCCCCACCTACGACAACCCGCGGACGATCCGCGACGTCGTGATGGCCGTTCGCACGATCCTCCCGGACGTGGTCGTGGTCGACGACGCGAGCGGCGAGGCCAACCGCCGCGAGGTCGAGAAGCTCGGTGAAGAGAAGCTCGCGATCGTCACGCGCCGCGCCGTGAACGGTGGCAAGGGCGGCGCGATGAAGACCGGTTTCGAGCTCGCGCTGGAGCATGGCTTCACGCACGCCATCCAGGTCGACGCCGACGGGCAGCACGCGCTCGACGACGTGCGGAAGTTCCTCGAGATCGCCGAGAAGAACCCCGACGCGGTGATCCTCGGTCAGCCGGTGTTCGACGAGACGGCGCCGCGCCACCGCATGATCATGCGCCGCATCACGATCTTCTGGACGCGGCGCGAGGTCGGCGACGATCGCGTAGGCGACCCGCTCTGCGGCTTTCGCGTCTATCCGATCCAGGCCTCGCTCGACACGCACACGATCGGCAATCGGATGGACTTCGATCCCGAGATCGTCGTGCGTCTCGCCTGGCAAGGGCTGCGCTTCATCCACGTGCCGACGCGCGTGCGCTACTTCACGGCGGCCGAAGGCGGCGTCTCGCACTGGCGGGCGTTCGAGGACAACTGGCTCATCGCCAAGATGCACACGCGCTTGATGTGGCGGCGCATGATGCACCTGATCTTCCGGCGCCCGCTGGCGCTGCCCTCGCCATGACGAGCGGGGAGGCGAGCGCCACGCCGCCCCCCGCGGGCGCGCGGCCGCCCACGCCGCCCGCGCGGCCGGAGGGATGGCTCGATGCGCGCGAGCGCGGCGGCGTCTTCGCGATCCGCCTCACCGTCCTCATCACGACCTTCCTCGGTCGCGGGCTCGGGCGGCTCATCGCGCGCGTCGTCACGCTCTACTACGTGCTCACGTCGCCGAGGGTGCGCGGCGCGATCCGCGGCTACTACGCGCACCTGCGCGGCGGCGCCGAGGCGAGCTTCGGCCAGGTCTACGCGCACCTCTTGCGCTTCGTCTTCTGCACGCTCGATGCGTTCTTCTTCGTGCGCGGCAAGACGAAGCTCTTCGAGATCACGTGCACGGGCCAGCACTACCTCTCGGCGCTGCGCGACGGGAAGAAGGGCGCGATTCTCCTCGGTGGCCACGTGGGCAGCTTCTACGCGATGCGCGGCCAGAGCGAGAACGAGCGGCTGCCGCTCTACGCCGTCGTCTACACGAAGAACGCGCGCATGTTGAACGAGGCGCTCGAGCAGCTCGACCCGGCGGGCGCCGCGAAGCTCGTGCAGCTCGATCCGGAAGGCGGGCTCGACTCGATGCTGCGCGTGCGCGAGCTCGTGGAGCAGGGCGCGATCGTGGCGATCATGGGCGATCGCGTGCCGGCGGGCGCGAGCGGCGGCCGCGTCGTGCGCGTGCCCTTCCTCGGCGCCGAGGCCTCGTTCCCGGCGGGGCCGTTCCTGCTCGCCTCGATGTTGAAGTGCCCCGTGTACCTGACCTTCGGGCTCAGCCACGGAAGCAAGCGCTACGACCTCTACTGCGAGCCCTTCGCCGACAAGATCGATCTTCCGCGCAAGGACCGCGACGGCGCGCTCCGCGAGGTGGTGCGCCGCTATGCCGAGCGCCTCGAGCACTACACGAAGCTCGCGCCCGACAACTGGTTCAACTTCTACGACTTCTGGGCGGCGCCGCCGCCGCCACCCCCGCCGACGATCGCGAGCAGCGCGCAGAGCGCACCTGCGCGGCCCGAGGCCTCAATGAGCGAGAGTGATTCGTGATCACCACGAATCACTCGCGAATGCAGCGTCGCGACGGACAGGAGGGTGAGGCAGACCGATTCACTCGGGCTGCCGACGGAGGACGGGGACGTCCTCCCTTCGCGAATCGTCACGATTCGCGACCGGTGATTTCGCGCAGCTCCGATCCGGCGCGCACGCCGGTGAGGCTCACGCGGCGAGCGCCCGGTGCATCGCGAGCTGCTTCTCGAAGCGCGCGTCGTAGAGCGCCACGAGGTGCTCGTGGATGCGCTTTCCGTCGTGCCCGAAGTCGGCCGGGTCGATCGTGCCGAGCCACTCGGTGGTGTAGGTCGGCGCGACGCGCGGCGGACGCCAGAGCGGGACGTCCTTGGTGAGGTAGGGGCGCGAGAGCGCGAGGAAGACCGGCACGATGGGCACGTTCGCGGCGACCGCCGCCTCGACCGCGCCACGCCGGAAGCGGCGCAGCTGGTCCTTCATCGAGCGCTGGCCCTCGGGAAAGACGAGCAGCGGATAGCCGGCCGAGAGGTGCGTCACCATCGAGCCCAGCATGTCCTCGCTCTCGGGCTGGCCGCTGCCCGGGCCGGGGAGGTAGTTCGTCGAGCGGAGTAGGCGCCCGAGCGCCCAGTGCTTGGACCAGCTCCCCTTCGTCACGCAGGTCAGCTCGCGGAAGGCGCCCATCAGCAGGATCATGTCGACGAAGGTCGGGTGGTTCGAGATCATCACGTAGGGCCGCGACCGATCGACCGGCGGCGGCGTGATCTCGGCGCGCACGACGCCCGTGAAGCGCGCCGCCCACAGGATGAGCGCGATGCCGCGCCCGAGGAGCGCGGTGCAGCGCGCGCGGTACGTGTCCCGATCGCGCGAGGTGAGGCGCAACGTGGGGAAGATCGTGAGCGCGAGGATCGGGCTCCCGAAGAAGAACAGGGCGAACAGGCCCGCCATCGCGAGAATGCGCCAGATGCGCGACACGGCGATACCGTAGTACTCCCGATCGAAATTTCGAGCGGGCCCTTCCGTCGATGTCGATTCGCATTTTCGAGATCGCTTGCGTCGTCCTCGTCGCCGTCACGCTCGCGGCGATGGCCAAGGGGCGCGATGCGCGCTCTCTCCTCGGTGACTACGTGCTCCTCGCTCTCGCGGGCTGGATCGGCGAAGAGAGCGCGATCACCGCCTACCGCTACTACTCGTACGCGAGCGCGTGGGACGCGCGCGTCGTGGACGTGCCGATCCTCGTGCCGGCGATCTGGCCGCTCGTGATCCTCTCGGCGAGAGACGTGGCCACCGGGCTCTTTCCGAGCGCGCGCGGCGTGCGGCACGCCGCGATCGTGGGCGCGGTGGTGGTGGTGGATGCTTCCCTCGTGGAGGTGCTCGCCGTCCGTGCCGGGCTCTGGTCGTGGGCCGAGGGCGGGCACCTGGGCGTGCCCGTGCTCGGGATCCTCGGCTGGGGCTTCTTCGCCTTCGGCGCCGATCTCTGGCTCGGTCGCGATCCGAAGGGGCTCGCGCGCGCGGCGGTGATCGCCGTGGCGCCGCTCGTCGCGCACGGGCTGATCGTCGTGAGCTGGTGGGCGCTCTTGAAGTGGGCGCTGCGCGGCGCGCTCGGCGACGCTTCGATGGTCGCGCTCGTCGCGCTCGGCGTCGGGCTCGCCCTGGTCGTCGTGCGCACGCGTCGCGCGGGAGGCGCGATCCCCTTCGCCGTGGCCTGGCCGCGCATCTTCGCGGCGCTGCTCTTCTTCGCGCTCCTCCTCACGACCGCGCCGAGCGACGTCCGGCTCTGGATCCACGTCGCGTGCGTCGCGATCCCCTACGTGCTCGCGACGCGTCTACCGACGGCGCCTCAACCCACGAGGTAGACGTTCGCCGGCAGCCCGGCGCGCTCCCAGAGATAGGTGCCCACGATCCAGAGCGCGACCTGAGCGCTCCCGAGGTGCGTGAGCACGATGCAGTCGTGCGCCGTGAGCCCGCGCTTCAAGCGCGGGCGATAGAAGGCGAGCTGGATCGCCGGCGCCGCGAGCATCAGGCCCTCGCGTGCTCCGATGGAGCCGGTCGCGAGCCCGATCACGAGCACCGCGGTGGACGCGATCAAGAGGCCGTCGATGATCTGCCGCGCGCGCTCGGGGCCGTGCACGACCGGATAGGTAGGCACGCCCTCGCGTCGGTCGCCCTCGAGATCACGCAGGTCGTAGAGGATCTCGTAGGTGAGCTCGAAGGGGACGAAGAAGAGCGCGAGCGTCACGATCGTGCCCCAGCTCGCCGTGCGCTCCGCCACCGCGAGCGGGTACACGAAGCACGTCAGCACGAAGAGCACCGACGAGCCGAAGTTCTTCCAGAAGTACATCTCCTTGAAGCGCGAGAAGCCGCGCGGCGTCGGGACGATCGGGTAGTTGTATCCGAGCCCGATGATCTGGACCGCGACGCGCCACGGCGTCAGCGCCGGCCACACGAGGTGCACGAGCACCAGCGAGCCGACGAGCAGCACGATCGCGAAGATCGTGAGCGCGCGTCGATGCCGCGCCACCCGCGACGTGCCGGCGATGCCGTTGGCGCTGTCCTCGGCGATGTCGGTGATGCGGTTCATCAGGTTCACGAGGAACCAGTCGAGCCCGCACACGAGCGCCACCCCGAGCATGCGCTCGCCGGTCTCGATCCATCCGAACGCGACGCAGGCGACCATCGCGACGAGCACGATGTGGTAGCGGGCGATCGCGAGCGCATCGGAGAGGACGCTCGATGCGGGGGCCGTCGTGGTGGGTGTCGACGCACCCGTCACGACATCTCGCTGTCCGGCCATGTCGCTCGTTTCCACGCGCGGTGCTCGAGATCGGCAGCGTACCCAGGCCGACCGAGCGGAACCAGCGTGCTCTCGCCGACGCCGATTCCCGCGGGGGATCCGCCCCCAACGGAGAGGCTGGTATCTGCCGCCCTCCTTCGGTAGCGTTGATCCCAACGAATGGACAGGCCGCGCCGCAATCCCCAAGCGACCATGCAGGTCGCCGTCCAGCCCGTGACGCAGCCGGGCCAGGTGAGCTCGCGACGCGGTGTCCTCGTCATCGTCACGGGGCCGCGCCCGGGATCGATGATCGTGATCGGCGAAGGGCAGGACTTCGTCCTCGGCCGCACGACCGAGGCCTCGTACGCGATCGACGACGACTCGCTCTCGCGTCGCCACGCGCGCTTCTTCCGGCTCGCGGGCAAGTACGCGATCGAGGATCTGAAGAGCACCAACGGCACCTTCGTCGACGGCCGCCGGCTCAGCGAGCCATCGTTCCTCGAGCCCGGCGCGAGCATCCAGCTCGGCAAGGACATCGTGCTGCGCTTCGAGCTGCAGGACGACGCGGTCATCGAGGAGCAGAAGCGTCTCTACGAGGCGACGGTCCGCGACAAGCTCACGGGCGTCTACAACCGCCACCACCTCGACGAGCGCCTCGCGGCCGAGGTCGCGTACGCCAAGCGCCACGGCACGGCGCTGAGCCTGCTCTTCGTCGACGCCGATCACTTCAAGAAGGTGAACGACACCTTCGGCCACGCGGGCGGTGACGCCGTGCTCGTCGCGCTCGGCAAGCTCCTGCTCGCCTCGATGCGCGAGGAAGACGTCGTCGCGCGCTACGGCGGCGAAGAGTTCATCGTGGTGTTGCGCGGCATCGCGAAGACGAACGCCGCGGCCGTCGCCGAGCGCATCCGCGGCGACGTCCAGGCGCTCGCCGTCGAGCACGAGGGCCAGAAGATCCCGTTCACCGTCAGCATCGGTGCGGCCGCGCTCGAGAGCGAGCGCGAGAACGAGGACGTCGCTTCGCTCCTCGCACGCGCCGACGAAGCGCTCTACGCCGCCAAGGGCGGCGGCCGCAATCGCGTCGTCGTCGGCTGAAGGGCCGAGCCCGTCAGAGCGTGGTCGGCAGCTCGAAGCGCTCGAGCGTGATGCCGTGCCCGAAGCTCGTGCGCAGATAGTAGAGCGCGCCGTCGGGCGAGTACGCGAGCCGACCAGGCGTGCCGCCGGGCGCGAGCTCCTCGGAGGCGCTGGCGTCGGCGGTGAAGGTGCGCACGCTTCCGTCGGCGAGCGAGACGTAGACGACGCCCGAGAAGGGATCGCGCACGAGGCTGGTCGCGGCCGGTGTCACGGCCGTCCAGGTCGTCTCGTGGGACCCGTCGGTCGAGACGCGCTCGATGCGCCCGTCGGCGAGCGCGACGAGCAGCGAGCTCCCGTCGAAGGTCGCCGTCGCGTACACGCGGGCCCCGAAGCTCGCGACGATCGTGTCGCTCGTGCCGCCGTCGAGATCGGCGCGCACGAGGTCACCGTCGCTCGTCACGTTGCCGACATAGAGCGTGCGATCGCGGCCCCACGTCAGCCCGTAGGGGCCCGAGTCGAGCACGCCCATGCCGAAGGGGCCGCTGCCGCTCGTCGGGGTCGCCGTCACGACCATCGGGAGCATGCTCGTCGCGCGATCGAGGTGCGCCACGCCCTGCGGATCCGTTCCCTGGCAGCCGCAGCTCACGCAGCACGTGTAGGTGAGCGCGACCTCGCCCGGCTCGGTGCCGAACTCGCTCGAGTAGGGCCGCAAGACGGCGACCTCGCCCATGTTCAGGTTGGTGACGCCCGTGGTCACGGTGAGCGTTCCGTCGGGGCTGACCTGGCGGAGGTAGTCGGGGCCCGAGACCACGGTGACGCCGTAGGCGTTGCACGCGTCGTCGAGCTCGATGTCGGTGATGCCGTTGTCGCCGCCGCGGAGGAAATCGTCCTGCTGGAGGCGCGTGAGGGGGGCCGGTGTGCAGGAGGCGACGGGGCGCGTGCTCGCGCAGCTCGCGCCCCAGCAGAGACTGCGGTCCGCGTTGCAGTGCACGGCGATGCACGGTGGCGCCGGCTCGCAGACGCCGGTCGGCGAGCACTCCGCGCCAGGGAGGCAGCGCGGCCCGCTCGCGCCGCACGTCACGCCCGGGCCCGAGAGGCCCGCCGTGCCCGCGGGCACGCAGCGCCCGGTGGCGTAGTCGCACTCGTCCGTCCCCTCGCAGGCGACCGACGTCGGATCGCCGCAGTCGGGGAGGCAGCGGCCGCTCGCGCAGCTCTCGCCCGCCGTGCACGCGCATGCGGCGTCGCTGGTGCTCGCGGCGTCCACGCTGGCGTCCGGTCGCGCCACGCAGTGCGCGTCGATGCAGACCAGGCCACCGGTGCACTCGCTCGTGGAGCGACAGCCGGTGGCCGGCGGGGGAGAGCCACAGCCACTCGCGCTGGCGACGCCGAGAGCGAGACCGAGGTGGAAGGAGAGGGCGGCGGTGCGCGGACGAGAGCGACTGCGGCGCATGGCCGAGGCTATCACGCGCCTCCGCGCGGGCCGCGAGCCGGATCAGCCCCCGCCCTGCACGAGCGTGACGGCGCCGGCGCCGTCGTCGGTGCAGGAAGGGCCCCAGGGCCCGCCCGTCGTCGCGAGGCAGTCGCACGAGGAGCAGCCGGCGGGCATCGGCTGGCATCGGTAGTCGTCGGGGACGCCGCCGATGTCCGAGAGTGTGTGGACGCAGTACTCGCTGCTCCGCACGCACGAGGTGGGGCCGCAGTCGAACGTGGGCTGACAGTCCGGGAGCACCTCCACGCTCTGCCAGACGCCGCCCTGGCAGATCAGCAGCTGACAGAAGCTGCACGGGCCGGGACAGTCGCCGCAGCTCTGCCCTTCGTGGCTGCAGGCGCTGCCGACGGCGGCGGTCGGATCCGCCGGGCACACGGCGCCCGCGTCCGCGACGCCCGCGTCGATCTCGGGCGGGCACGACCAACCGGTCGGCGTGCACACGCAGAAGGGGCCGTGCACCTCGAGCCCGGAGCACCAGCACTCGCCGCCGCCCCCCGGGCACCGCCACGCGCCGTCGACGCACTCGGCGGGCGTCTCGACGTCGCCGCAGACGTGGTTGCCGTACTCGATGAAGCACCCCCACGGCGGCGGATCGCCGGGGTGGCACTCCACGGGCGAAGCGTCGCCCGTCGGGCCAGCGTCGTGCGTGGACGGCGGGTTGTAGGCGAGGCCGCAGCCCGCGAGCGAGAGCGAGGCCACGGCGAGGGAGTGGAGAAGGGCGGTGCGTGCTTGCATGGGGTGAGCGCGCGGCACACGGCGGCGCAGCGACGTGGGCCCATGCGAACCACGTGCCGTGTCAGGCGACGCGGATGTCAGGCGACGCGGATCGTGTCCCCGATCGCGATCTCGCCGCCCTCGATCACGCGCGCCGTCAGGCCCCCGTGGCCGCGCATCGCCTGGAAGCCTCCCTCGCCGAGCGCCGCGTCCATCTTCGCGCAGGGCTCGCAGGGGCCAGTGCCCTCGAGCAGGGCGTGCTCGCCGATGCGGAAGCGGAGCGTCTTGAGCGCGACGAGGTTGATGCCCGACACCACGAGATTGCGCCGCAAGAGCTCGGGCGAGACCTCGGCCCGGCCGAGCAGCGCTGCGATCACCGGCAGGTGCTCGGCCTGGATCAGCGTGACGTGGCGCTTGCCGCTCGGGATCGCGCCGCGCGTCGCGCGATCCCCTTCGAGCCCGCGGCCGGTGATCACCGTGGCGCGCTCGATCACGCGCATCGGTGTCTCGCGCGCCGGTCGCACGCCGATCCACGCGAGGCGCCCGATCGCGCGCACGTCCTTCATGCGCTCGGCGAGCGTCGGCTCGGATCGATCGGCGGCGCTGCGCACGCGCCCACCATGCCACGCGTGTTAGAACCGCGCCGGGAGGACCCGTCGATGTTGGTGATGACCTCGCGCTCGCATCGCGATCCGCTCGCGCCGCTCGAGCTGCCCTCGCGCGTGCTCCGCGGCGACGAGCTGCGCATCCGGACCCGCGCGATCGGCGTGAACCCGGTCGACTGGAAGATGCGCGAAGGCGGGCCGCTGCACCTCGCGTATCGCTTCATCGGCCCGGGCTCGCCCTTCGTCGCGGGGATCGACTTCGCGGGCGAGGTGGTCGAGGTCGGCCCCGCCGGCGGCCCGATCGCCGTCGGGACGCGCGTCGTCGGGGGCACGAACTTCTCGCGCCGGCAGCGCGGCAGCTACGCCGACGAGGTGATCGCGCGGCCCGACCAGGTCGTGGAGCTCCCCGCGAGTGTCTCGTACGAGGCGGCCGCGTGCCTGCCGGTCGCCGCCGTCACGCCGTGGATCGGCCTCACCGAGCATCGCCGCCGCGGGGCCGGGCCGCTCTCGCGCGTGCTCGTGCTCGGCGCTTCGGGTGGCGTGGGACTCTTCGGGCTCCAGCTCGCGCGGATGCTCGGCGCGAAGGCGTTCGGCGTCTGCTCGGCGCGCAACGTCGGGGTGGTCGAGCGCCTCGGCGCGACGGCGATCGACTACGGCAAGGGCGACCCGCTCGAGGCGGCGCGCGCGCACGGGCCCTTCGACGTGATCCTCCACGCGGTCGGCACGGCGACCTACGCGCTCGGCAAGTGCCGTGCGCTGCTCGCGCCGAAGGGCCACGTGGAGCTGATCGTGGTGCGCCCCGCCGACGTGTTGTCGATCGCGTTCCTCCCGTCGGTGAAGACGGTGCTGGGCGCGCCCACGCGCGCGCGCCTGCTCCCGCTCGTGGACGCGCTCGCGACCGGCAAGCTCGAGGCGATCATCGAAGAGCGTTTTCCGTTGCTCGAGGCCGAGCGCGCGCACGAGAGGTCGCGCGCCGGCAAGGTCGTCGGCAAGCTCCTGCTCACACCCTGAGCGCGCTGGTGCGAGCGCGCTCGCGCATGGCTCGACCCCGCACGCCACGAGGCACCGTGCATCGGTCGCCGATCACGCGAAAGACGGTCGCGCCCAGGCCCGCGCGACGCGGCTCGCGCGCTCGCGATTCCACGACGGAACGGACGAGTGGCGGCCACCTCGCGTGGCGCGGCTGGCGCCGCGAGAGAGGCATCATGCGTCGATCGATCTCGCTCCTCGTGCTCGTTCTCTGCGCCCCCGTGATCGCGGCCTGTGGTGAGAGCCACGGCTCCCCGTTCGACGCGAGCGTCGATGCGGGCGAGGGTCGCGACGGCGGTACGGGAAGTGGAAACGAGGACACCGGGCCACCCCCACCGATCGACGCCGGCCCGCGCCCCGACGCCGGCTTCCGCGACGCGGGCGTCCATCCGGCGGCCGACGTAGGCACCCCTGGCGATGGACTCGGCGGCACGTGGACCGGCTACATCGAGGCGTACACGTTCCCATCCGGATCGGACGCCGTGCGCGTCGTGCTCGACTCGAGCGGCACGACCGGGCTCGTGTACTTCGGCGACGGCGACGAGCTGCCCCCGGCGACCGATCCGAACGTGGGGTATCCGCCGGGCCTGCCCGTGGGCCTGCAGGGCGCCCTCGACTACATCGCCGAGGGGCACGGTTATCCGTTCTACGGAGCCGTCGTCAGCGGTGCGCGCGTCCAGATCTCGGTGGACCGCATCACGCTCTGGTCGCGGTGGTGCAGCCTCCAATATCCGGTCGCGCAAGGCGCCGGTGCGTACGGTTGTGCGGGCGAGAGCACGAGCTTCGGTGCGCGCGACGGATACTGCTACACGGTCGACCCCGACACCGGCGAGGAGATCCACGAGGACTGCGGCCGGCTCGCGCTCTGCGGAGGAGTCGCTCCCGCCTGTCAGTGCACCGCGACCGAGTGCTTCCGCACGCCGCTCGAGATCCCCGTGCCGTTCGACTTCCACGTCACGGGGAACGAGGCGTCGGGCACGGTGGAGATCGAGGGGCGCCACAACGTGTACTTCACCCGCTGACTGGCGCGGCAGGCGGCAGGAGCACGGCGAGCCGCACGACCTCGGCGCGGTTCGACGCGCCGAGCTTGGCGAAGATCGTCGCGAGGTGGTTGCGGAGCGTGTTGGGCGAGAGCGAGAGCGCCTCGGCGATCTCGGCGTTCGTGTGGCCGAGCGCCACGTGCTCCACGATCTCGCGCTGTCGTGCGGTCAGGCGCTGGTCCTGACAGACGAGGCGCACCGGCATGTTCGCGCCGGCCGCCTTCTCCAGGCCCCCGAGCGCGAGGTCGGCGAGCGCGTACGTGGGCGCGAGATCGCGCAGGAGCTCGAGCTCGGCCTCCGTGAAGCGATCGGCCTTGCGCCGGCCGACGCCGAGCACGGCACGCGCGACGCCGCCGACGACGAAGTGCACCAGGGCGAGCGTCTTGAGCTTCTGGGGCACGAGCACACTCTCGCGCCAGAGTCGGTAGCCCCGCGCGGCGGGTGTGAGGACCTCGTGATCGGCCGCCACGCCGCGATGCCGGAACGCGTGCTCGCGCAGCGGCGCGAGCTCCACGGCGAGCTCGTCCCAGCGCGGCAAGGACGATGCGAACGCCGCGACCTCGAGCCCGCGGAACACGCCGGTCTCCAGCGGAACACGCGGCGACATCGCGTGGATCGCCGCGGCCTCGTGCGGCAGCACCTCGGCCAAGTGGTCGAGGATGCGCTCGCGCGCTTCGCGCTGCGTGCGCGCGACGGCGAGGTGCGCGGCGACCGCCGGAAGCGAGAGAGACGGAGACGGGCCAGCGGCCATGACGCCCGCATCATCGCACCCCGGCGCGGGCTGTGTCGTGTCGCTCGCTGGCGCGCGTGCGGCGCCCGCGCACACGAGCGCCTCGGAGATCGGAAGAAAACGAGGCGTGGTCGTGAGCACGACGTTTGCTGCAGCCGAGGCATGACCCCGCGGATGCACGGACCGAACACCCCGGCGCGCGTCGAGCTGAATCGCCTCACCAGGGCGCCGTATCCCCGCGCGCTCGCTCCCGATTCGTTCCGCGGCCGGTTGATCGACGCGAACGAGCTCCAGCGCGACCGGCGCACCCGCGCTCTCCGGCAGCTCGTGGCGGCCGTGCTGGCGATCGTGGCGGTCGCGGCCACGCCCGCGCTGGCGCGAACGCTCGTCACGCACGCCGCGGACGCCATCGCCGACGCGCGCTGAGCCGTCGCTCAGGTGTCCCAGGGCTCGGCGTCGTCGCGCTCGCGCTCGGGGCTCCCGCCGGCTTCGTCCACCCAGCCCGCGCTCGCGTCCGGGAACGCGTCCGCGTAGGGCAAATAAGGCTTCAGGTCGAGCACTGGCGTTCCGTCGAGCAGATCGATCCCGCGCACGTGGATCACGCGACCCTCGATCCGGACGAGACGCAGCGCCGAGAGGCCGATCGGGTTGGGGCGGTGCGGCGCGCGCGTCGCGAGCACGCCGTGCGCGACGTCGGGCGTGCGCGGCGGCTTCACGGTCGGGCGGTAGCCGCGATTCAGGTGGAAGACGTAGATCGCCCAGACGTAGTCGAAGCCTTCGAGGTGGAGCAGCGTCTCGACCGGCACGTGCGGCAAGAGCTCGATCGACCCCTCGGCGTCGGCGCGCGCGCGCGTCCCGCGCACGGTGGCGGCTTGGTGCGGCGCGCCGAAGCGCTCGCGATAGGGGCTGTGCGCGATCGCGATGGGCCGCATCGCGTAGCTGCCGTCCGCGCTCGCCGTGCTGGTGTGGTCCTGCGGGGGCTTCTTCATCGCGCGCTCTCTCCGGGAACGGTCACGCCACGGCGCGCGACGAGCATCTTCAGGACGCCGCGCGCGTCGATCCCGGCCGTGATCTCGAAGCCCGGTGGCAGCGTGCGCACGTCGAAGCTCCGCGGCAGCTTCAGCACCACGCGCGGGCTCGCTGCGAGCAGCGGGCGCAGATCCATCGGCAAGGTCTCGAGGGTCACGCGCTGCCGATCGTAGTCGCGCCCGCCCCAGGGCGGATCGATCACGAGCGCGTCGTGCGCGATCGCCGGCACGAGCGCGCGCGCATCGCCGACGCGGAACTCGATCCGGCCCTCGACGCCGTAGAGGCGCGCGTTGTGCTGGGCCATCGCCAGACGCCGCGCGTCGAGGTCGATCGCGACGACGCGCTCCACCGCGGGCGAGCGCGCGAGCGCGAGCGTGAGGCTGCCGATCCCGGCCGTCGCATCGATCACCACGCCCGAGAGGCCGGCGACGAGCGCGTCTGCGAGCGCCTCGGGGGTGGCCGAGAAGAGCCCCTCGTCGTCGTAGGCGATGCCCTCCGCGAAGCGCGAGAAGAGCCGCGCACGCCGCTCGCGCGCGGGCTCGAAGGGAAACGTGCGCGCGGGCCGAGCGAGCTCCGGTGTCACGCGCACCTCGATCGTCTCGCCGCCCACCGCCAGGCCGTGCCAGTCGCGCAGGACGCGGCGCGCGTGGCTCGCGTCCACCTCGCCGAGCGGTGCGAAGAGCGAGCGCGGCAAGAACGCGGGCGCTTCGACCGAGAGCGTCACGCGCGCGGGCTCGTGCGGCAGGAAGCGCTCCACGAGGGCCGCGATGCGCTCGCGCAGCGCGAGGCGCGCCTCGTCTCGTCGCTCGCTCGCGAGCTCGCGGAGCGCCTGGTGCAGGAGCGCGAGCGCGAAGCCCTCGTCGTCTCCACCGGCTCGTCGATACGCCTCGCTCGTGTCGAGCTCGGCGCGGAGCGCGAGCGAAGCGAGATCGATCACCGGATGTCCGAGCGCGCGGCCGTGGCGCACCGAGAGCGCGAGCGGGCGATCGCCCGCCCGCCACACGGCGCCGGGCATCAGGCCCCCGAGATCGGGGCCCCGCGGCAGCGCGATCGTGATCGTGCGCGCGAGGAAGCGATCCACCCGCGAGCGCGAGAGCCCCGCGCGACCGAGCGCCCGCGCCGCATCCACCGGCCCGCTCAGCTCCTCGAGAAGCGCGCGCGTCGTCCCCTCTCGGTGCTCGACGTCGCGGCAGGCCTCGAGCAGCCCGGGCACCGCGTCCTCGAGCTCCATCCGTTCGAGCCGCGGGAAAATCAGCGCTCCCTCGCGGAGGGTGACTTCGGCATCGCCGACGAGTGGGTGGGCCGCGAGCCGAGCGCGGGCGGCGAGCTCGTCTCGTGCACGCGCATGCGTCACGGCCCAGCGCGTCTCGCTCTCGCCGTGCTCGAGCACGCGCGGGCCGTCGAGCACACCTTCGATCGTCTCTCGAGCCGTCGTCATCGTCGCGTGCCGTGCGCGAGCCTGGCAGGGAGGCCACGGCGCGCCAACGCGGGGACGATCACACGTCGAGGTCGTCCTCGCCTGCGCAGGGTAGTAGTCTTTCGCCTCACATGCGCGTCGGGATTCTCACGGGTGGAGGCGATTGTCCGGGCTTGAACGCGGTCATCCGCGCGGCCGTGACGATCGGCATCGAGCGGCACGGCTTCGAGGTCTTCGGCATCGAGGACGCGTTCTCCGGCCTCATCGATCTCGACTACCGCTCGCCCGACGGCAACCGCTGGCTCTCGGTGCGGGACGTGCGGAACGTGCTCGAGCGTGGCGGCACGCTCCTCGGCACCTCGAACCGCTGCGATCCCTTCCGCTACCCGACCGTCGACGCACAAGGCAAGACCGTGCTCGTCGACGTGACCAAGAAGGTCCTCGAGAACTTCGAGCTCGTCGGGCTCGATGCGCTCATCAGCGTCGGTGGGGATGGCTCGATGCACATCGCGCGCAAGCTCTCCGACCTGGGCCTGCCGATCGTCGGCGTGCCCAAGACGATCGACAACGATCTCGGCGCGACCGACCAGACCTTCGGCTTCGACACGGCGGTGCACACCGCGATGGAGGCGATCGATCGCGTGCGCGACACGGCGGCGAGCCACGATCGCGTGATGTTCGTGGAGGTCATGGGCCGCGATGCCGGATGGATCGCGCTCCACGCCGGGCTCGCGGGCGGCGCCGACGCGATCCTGATCCCGGAGATCCCGTATCGCATCGAGCCGCTCGCCGAGATGGTCGCGCGACGCAAGCGAGAGGGGCTCGTGTACTCGATCGTCGTGATCGCCGAGGGAGCGATCCCGGCCGAGGGCGAAGCGAGCGCGCTCGCGGCGCGGCCCGGAGAGATGCGCCGGCTCGTCGGCGCCGGCCCGCGCGCCGCCGATGCGCTCGCGGAGCGGATCCACGCCGACGTCCGCGTGACGGTGCTCGGCCACGTGCAGCGCGGTGGCAGCCCCACGCCGGTCGATCGCGTGCTCGGCACGCGCTACGGCCACGCGGCGGCGGACCTCGTCGCCGCCAAGCAGTTCGGCCGCATGGTGTCGCTCCGCGACGGCCAGATCGTGTCGGTGCCGCTCGCGGAAGCGACGGCGAAGCCCAAGCGCGTCGATCCGAACGGCCAGCTCGTGCAGACCGCCCGCGCGATGGGCATCACCTTCGGCGATTGATCTCGACCGGAGTGGTCGGCGACGGCGGACCCGGCGCAATTGCGTCGGCCGGCTCCGCCGGAGCTCCTGCCGAGATCTCGTCGTCGGTGGCGATCGCGCGGGGCACGTCGACCTCGCGCGAGCCGGGAGCGCCCTTGCGGGCGCGGAGCGTGGGGCTCGCGTTCGGGTCGTCGATCGCGAGGCCGAAGAACGCGCGCAGCTCGTGCTGGACGGGCGTGCGCGCTCCCTGTGCGTCCCGCGCGACGAGATCGGGGAGTCGCTCGAGCGCGCCGCCGCGGCGGTCCAGCGTCCAGACGCCGACGAGGGCGTTCTTTCCTTCGCGCGGCACGATGTCGCGACGCGTGCGCGGCGAGAGGCCCGCGGCGCGCGCTCCTTCGATCACGCGCCCGGGTCGCTGCGCATCGGCGCAGAGCACCACGAGGCCGTCGTCCGCGACGAGCTCCGCGGCGGCCGCGAGGTAGCTCTCGACGCCGCCTCGCAGCTCGACTCGGGCGTGCGCCCGCTGCGAGTCCGGCGGGAGCGTCACCGTCTCCTTCGGGAAGTACGGGGGCGTGCCGGTCACGAGATCGAAGCCGCGCCCGAGGTACGCGTAGCGGTCGACTTCGCGCAGGTCGCCGTGGTGCGCGCGCACGCGGGCCTCGAGACCGTTGCGCGCGAGGTTCCGCTGGAGGAGCGCGAACGAGATCTCCTGCGCCTCCACCGCGGCGAGCTCGGCCTCGGGCAGCGCGTGCGCGAGCATGATCACGACCGACCCGAGGCCCGTGCCGAGATCGATCGCGCGCTTCGCGCCGGGCCGCGCGCGCGCGGCCTCCCAGGCGACCGTGACGTCGTCGAGCGAGTAGCGATGGCCGCGGACGCGCTGAAAGACGCGGTAGCGCGAGGTGATCGCGTCGTCGGTGAGCGGATCGCTCTCGGGCCCGCCTGCCCGTTCCTCTACGCCCTCGCTCATCGCCCTGCGTTTACCACGCGCTATGGTTCGCGCCGTTCATGAGCGCCGCGCGCCTCCGCATCGTCGCGATCAACGACGTCTACGTCCTGACGCACCTCCCGCGCCTCGCGACGCTGATCCACACGCTGCGCACGAGCGATCCGGCCGACGCGCTCCTCGTCACCCTCTCTGGCGACTTCCTCGCGCCGAGCCTGCTCTCGAGCCTCGATCAGGGGCGCGGGATGGTCGACTGCATGAACGCGCTCGGCGTCACGCACGTCACGCTCGGCAACCACGAGGACGAGCTCGAGATGGCGGACCTGCGCGCGCGGCTCGAAGAGCTGCACGCGAAAGTGCTCGTCTCGAACGTGCGCGGGCTCTCCGTGCGTCATCAGCCGAGCGACGTCGTCGAGATCGGTGCGTTCCGGGTGGGCCTCGTCGGCGCGCTCGAGGGCGACCCCACGCTCTACCGCCGCCCGCCCTTCGAGGGCGCGGTCTTCGAAGCGACCGCGGTCGGGCTCGCGCGCGAGGCGAGCCGGCTGCGCGCGGAGGGCTGCGCGGCGATCGTCGCGCTGACGCATCAGCCGATGCCGCTCGATCGCGCGCTCGCCGAGGCGGGCATCGTCGATCTGGTGCTCGGCGGTCACGAGCACGATGGCTTCCTCGAGCCGAGCCATCGCGCGCCCCTCGCGAAGGCGCCGATGAACGCCACCTCGGCGATCGTGGCCGAGGTCGTCGTCGAGGGCATCCCCGGGCAGGCGCCGCGCGTGAGGGCGACGGCGCGCCTCGAGCCCGTCGTCTCGTACGAAGAAGACGCGGCCATGCGCGCGCGCGTCGAGTCGCACCTGACGAGGGTGCGCGCGCTCGAGGCGCGCACCCTGTGCACGCTCGCGCCGCACGAGGCCCTCTCGTCGAAGGGCTCACGCACGGCGTCCACGAGCTTCGGGACCTTCGTCTGCTCGCGCCTGCGCGACGTGCTCGCGGCCGACGTGGCGCTCTTCAACGGCGGAGGCCTCCGCGGCGACGTGGAGCGGCGCGAGCGGCTCACGTACGCCGATCTCCGCGAGGAGATCCCGTTCGACAACGAGATCGTGCTCGCCGTGATCCCGGGCGGCGTGATCGCCGATGCGGTCCGCTTCTCGCGCACCGAGCGGCGCTCGAGCGGCGGCTTCCTGCAGATCGACGATCGGGCCGCCGTCGACGCCGACGGGAACGTGACGGCGCTCGCCGGCGCGCCGCTCGATCGCGGGCGCCTCTATCGCGTCGCCACGCTCCGCGCGCTCCTCCTCGGCATGGACCACCTCGATCCCTTCACCGCGTGGTCGCGCGCGCACCCCGAGGCCGTGCCGCCGGCCACGACCGGGGTCGAGACGAAGGTCGCCCTCTTGCGCAGCTTCGGCGGCGACTACGGCCCGAAGACGCGCGCGAGCACGGTCACGTCGTAGCGCACCGGCGCGCTGCCCGGGTTGTGGACGTGGACGAGGAAGTCGCGGCCCTCGGCCGTGCTCGTCTCGACCCGCCGCGCGTGGCCCGCCTCGGTGACGATGTCGTCGACGGGCCAGGCGGAGCCGTCGGGCGCGACGATCTCGAGCTCGAGCGATCCCTCGGCCGCGCTCCAGGTGAGGTCGGCCCCGAGCGCGTTGTCGCAGCAGTCGGCGTAGCCGTGAAACCAGTCGTCGTCGCCGGGGCACGCCGTGAGCGCGGTGAGCTCGGTGTGGCCGTCGAGGTCGTAGATCGGATCCTGCGCGAGCCCGGCCGCGAGCGTGTCGTCCTCTTCACGCGCGTCGTCGGTGCACGCGCCGGTGTCGGCGCGCGGCGCGTCCATGGGCACCACGGCGTCCGCGGGCGAGGCCGCGTCGTCTCCGCTGGGCGCGGCGTCCTCGGCCCCGAGCGCGTCCTCGGCGCCGCCCGTGTCGCGACCCGGCGCGGCATCGAGCTCGTGGCTCGCGGCGCAGCTGCAACCGCTGACGAAGGCGAGCAAGACGAGCGCGAGCGGTGTGTGGGTCATGTCAGAAGCTCAACCTTCGGATGGAGACGTTCATCAAGAGGCCGATGCCCGTCATGCTCGTGAGCACGCTCGAGCCGCCGTAGCTGAACAGAGGCAGCGTGATGCCGACGACCGGCAAGAGCCCGCACACCATCCCCAGGTTGATCGCCGAGTGCCAGAAGAAGAAGGCGCTCACGCCGACGGCGAGCACGGCGCCGAAGCGATCCTTCGCGGTGTACGCGATGCGCAGGCCCCACAGGATCAGGAACACGTAGAGGCCGAGCAGGAGGATCACGCCGAGGAAGCCGCGCTCCTCGGCCCACACGCTGAACGGGAAGTCGGTGTGGCGGTCGGGCAGGAACTGGAACTGGCTCTGCGTGCCCTGCATGAAGCCCTGCCCCGTGACACCGCCCGAGCCGATCGCGACGAGCGACTGGTAGGTGTGCCAGCCGTCGCCGAGGATGTCGGGGTTCTCGCCGAAGAGCATGTCGAAGTACGAGAGGAAGCGGGTCCGCTGGTAGTCGCGCAGGCCGAATACCCAGATCGGCACCGCGCTCACCACGAACGTGCCGACGAGCGTCACGAACGAGCGCCACTTCAGGTTCGTGAGCAGCATGATGCTGGCGAAGATGAACGCGCACATCAGCGCGGTCCCGAGGTCGGGCTGCCGCACGATGAGCAGCATCGGCACGGCCAGGATGAGCCCCGGCACCACGAGATCGCGCAGCGTGCGTCCTTCGGTCTTCGGGTCGTTGTGCAGGTGCTTGGCGAGCGCGATGATCAAGAAGACCTTCATCAGCTCGCTCGGTTGGAGCGAGAACGCGCCGATGCGGATCCATCGTTGGGAGCCGCGCACCTCGGGCGCGAGCAGGAACACCAGCACCAGCAGAACGATGCCGGCGCCGTACGCGAACCAGCCGAAGCGCTCGTAGTGCCGGTAGTCGATGGCCGCGACGAGCACGGCGACGCCGGCGCCCAGCACGAGCCAGTAGATCTGCTGGATGTAGAGGTCGGCGAGCGCGATGCGCGACGAGGCGCTCGTGGCCGAGTAGAGGTTCGTGACGCCGAGCACGGCGATCGCCGACGCGGTGACGAAGAGCGGCCAGTCGAACTGATCGCGGATGCCCTTGCCGAGCTGGGCCATCAGTGGGCCCCCGCCGTGCGCGTGACGTCGGCCTCGGCCGTCGTCGCCTGCTCGCGCCCGCCCAGGTACTCCTGGAGGATCTGGACGGCGATCGGCGCGGCGAAGCGGCCGCCGGAGCCGCCGTGCTCGACGAGGACGACGATCGCGACCTCGGGGTCCTCCACCGGCGCGAAGCCGGCGAACCACGCGTGGGCACGGCGCTCGTAGGCGGCCCGCGTCGCTTCTTCCTCCGAGCGGATGCGGCCGCCGATCTGCGCGGTGCCCGTCTTGCCGGCGATGGTGACGTCGCCCGGGTGATCGAGGCGCGCCTGGTGGGCGGTGCCGATCTCGTCGTTGACGACGCCGTAGAGCGAGTCGATCACGTAGGCGAGGTGCTCGGGGTCGACGTGCACGCGCCGGCGCACGCGCGGCTGGAACTCTTCGACCGTGGTTCCGTCGGGCGCCGAGACGCGCTCGACGAGCTGCGGCACGTACAGGGTGCCGCCGTTGGCGATGGCCGCGTACGCCATCGCCAGCTGCACGAGCGTGACGCGCGTGTCGCCCTGACCGATGGCCGTGTTGAGCGCGAGACCGCCCTGCCACGCGTGGTGGCTCTCGTACCACTCGCGCGTGGGGATGAAGCCGCTCGCCTCGCTGTTGATGCCGATGCCGCAGCGGCGCCCGAGCCCGAAGTCCTGCGCCATGTGCGCGAGGCGGTCGATGCCGACCACTTCCGCGAGGTGATAGAAGTAGATGTTGCACGACTGCACGAGGCCGAGGCGCATGTCGACCTCGCCGTGCACGCCGGTGCAGCGCGGGTGGCGCGCGCCGGCGCCGGTGCCGATCGAGTACTGGCCCGTGCACTCCACGCGCTCGCTCGGATCGATGAGCCCGTCTTGCAGCGCCGCGAGCGCGGCGAAGGGCTTGAACGTCGAGGCCGGGAAGTACGTCTCGTAGATCGTCTTGTCGATCAGCGGCCGGAAGGGATCGTCGCGCAGCTCCGCGTACTCTTCGCGCGAGAGCCCGGCGGTGAAGATCTCCGGGTCGTAGCTCGGCTTGCTGAAGAGCGCGCGCACGGCGCCGGTGCGCACGTCCACGACGACCGCCGCGCCCGAGGCGCGCCCGCGGAAGGCGCGCTCGATGATGCGCATCAGCTCCATGTCGAGCGTGAGCGTCACGTCGCGCCCCGGCACGGGCTCGACCAGCTCGGGCCGATCGTCGGCGAGCAGGGCGGGGTCGATCTCCACGTCGTCGTCGACGAGCACGCGACGATAGCCGCGGCGGCCGCGCAGCAGGCTCTCCCACGCGCGCTCGAGGCCGGTGCGGCCGACGAGATCGCCGAGGTGGTAGCCGGCACCGCGGAGCTCCGCGAGCTCCTCGGGTCGCAGCTCGTTGAGGTAGCCGATCGCGTGCGCGCCGAGCGCCCGGTACGGATAGGTGCGCACCGGAGAGACGACCACGTCGAGGGGGCTGTGGCCGTGGTCGTCGACGAAGTCCTGCTCGTGCGTCTCGAGCGCGGCGAGCGACTCGCGTGAGATGTCCGTGAAGAAGCGGATCTGGTGCGTGAGCCGACGCTCGGGGATCTCGGAGAGGCGCTGCTCGAAGTGGGCGCGCGCTTCTTCGGACAGGCCCATCAGCGACTCGAGGCGCTCGACGTCGCCGTCGCGCAGGCGCGAGGGCGTGAGATACACGTCGTAGCTCGGCCGGTTCGTGACGATGACGCGCCCCTCGGTGTCGCGGATCACGCCGCGCGTCGCGCGGAGCGGCAGCGTCTTGGTCACGTTCTCGCGCGCGATCTCGGCGTAATGCGCGTGCTCGATGACCTGCAGGTCCATCATGCGCGCCGCGAGGCCCGTGAACACGATCACGACGAACGCCGCCATCCACTTGTAGCGCTTGCGGAACTCGCCGACCTCGCGGCGAACGGAGAGCAGGCTCACGGCGTCACCACCGTGCCTTCGGAGGCGCTGCGGCGCGCGCGCTGCGAGATGCGCTCGATGCGGCGGACGGCCGCGAAGATCGGCGGCGCCGCGAGGCTCGTGGCCATCGCCGACGCGATCATCGTCGTGGCGTGCGCCACCACGCTGCCGAGGCGCGAGCCGTCGCCGGCGAAGAGGCGCACGATCCAGCCGAGCACGCCCGCGGGCGGCATCACCAGCGGGAACGCTTCCGGCGGCTGGAAGATCGCGCGGAGCGCCAGCGTGGTGCCGCTCGCGATCAGGGAGATGACGAAGACGAGGCCCATCTGGAAGGGCGCGCCGCGCAGCGTGAGGCGGATGCCCGCGCCGCGCGTGGCGAGGAAGGTGGCGACGAGCACGAAGGTCGTCAGGCCCGTCGGCACGCCGCCGACCTCGTCGGCGAAGTAGCCGAGCACGAACGAGAGCGCCGCGCCGCGCAGCAGCTGCACGTCGGGATCGACCCCGAGATAGATCGCGATCGGCAGGAGCAAGAGCGGCACGAAAGGATGGAGCGGCAGCGTGGTCGCCAGCGCCGCCTGCGCGAGCAGGAGGCCGAGCCCGAACGCGAGGTGGACGACGTTCTTCACGGGCTCAGGGCTCCCCGGTCAGCGGGACGTCGTCGTCGTCCTCGACCTGCGCCGTGGCCTCGGCGCGCGAGCCGCTCTCGAGGATGAGCACCTCGTCGAGCGTGGAGAAGTCGACCGCCGGCGCGACCTCGACCTCCTGGAACATGCCGGAGTCGGCGCGCACGATGCGCGTGATGCGGCCGACGAGGATGGAGGCCGGGAAGCGCTGGCCGAGGCCGCTCGTGTGCACGAGGTCGCCGACGCGCACCTCGTCGTCGCGCCCGAGGTACTCGATGCGCGCCATGTAGCGGTCGTCCTCGCCCGTGCCGCGCAGCATGCCGCGCGAGCCCGTGCGCTGGACGACGACGTCCACGGCGCAGCGGTTGTCGATCACGAGCATCACGTCGGCGTAGCGGCCGCCGATGGGGCGGCTCACCTGGCCGACGAGGCCGCGCGAGGCGATGACGGGCATGCCCTCGCGCACGTGGTCGCGCTCGCCGCGGTCGACCTCGACCCGCGTGACGCGGAAGAAGGGCGAGACGTCGCGCCCGATGACCTGCGCGGCGATGACCTGGCCGCCGATGCGCTCGCGGAGCGAGAGGAGGGAGCGCAGGCGCCGGTTCTCGAGGGCCTCGGCCGTCAGCGTCTCGTGCTCTTGCTCGAGGCGGGCCAGGCGGGTGCGCAGGCGGTCGTTCTCCTCCTGCACCTCGACCAGATAGACGTAGTCGTCGAGCACGTCGCTCACCGCCGCGGCGACCGACGTCGCCAGCGACTGGAACGGCGCCGAGGCGTCCAGGATCGGCTGGTCGTAGAAGTTCTCGCGCCCCGGCTCGCGCAGGTTCGCGTTCAGCACGAAGAACGGCAACGCGAGCAGCAAGATCGCGATGGCCGCATCTCTGAGTCGCCTGAACTGGCTCACGACGGTTCCGAGGCTCGCGAACCTCCGGCGGGGTGCCGGCGATTCCGGAAGCCCGTGCTCTTAACCTCTCCGTGGCGCGGAGGCCACGAATCCGGGTGACGGATGTTCAGGAGCGGCACGTGACCTCCGTCGGTTCGCGGCCGAGCCCCGCGTCATCGCGCGCTCGTCGGCGCATCGCACGGTGCATTCCTGCGGCGCTTGGCCACGGCGCCGATGCCGGGCACCATCGCCCGATGCGACGACTTGGGGTGGAGCTCGCGTGGGGAATGGCGTTCGGCGTGATCGGAGCGGGGTGCACGACGCCCGCGCCCGCGCCCGGCGAGGACGCGGCCGTGCTCGCCGACACGGGCGTGGGCCCGAGCACGGACGTGGGCATCCAGATCGACGGCTTCGTCCCCGAGGACGCATCCGTTCCCGCGGACGCCGTCGCCGAAGCCGACGCGTTCGTCGCGCCGGATGCCTTCGTCGAGCCGGATGCCTTCGTCTCGCTCTGCGGCAACCACGCGATGGACGTGGGCGAGGTCTGCGACGACGGCAACACCGATCCGGGCGACGGCTGTCGCGCCGACTGCCTCGGTACGGAGGTGTGCGGCGACGGTCTGGTCGACTTCCACGAGTACTGCCCGGGCCATGCGCCCGTTCTCACCGCGCTCACCGGAACCTTCGCGGGCGCGGGGATCGCGGACGGCGACGGCGACGGTGATCGCGACGTGCTCGTGCTCCTCGACGGTCACGTCCAGCTCTTCCCGAACGCGGGAGACGGAACCCTCGGCGCGCCTTTCGACACGCACGCGACCGAGCTCGGGCAGCTGCTCGATCTGCGCGGCGGGCCGGAGGCCGAGCTGCTCTTGCCGCGGGCGGCCTCCGTCGACGTGCTCCCGAACGACGGCGCGGGCCATTTCGGTGCGGCGATCTCGAGCCCCGTCCCCGGCTTCGTGCTCGCGGCCGGCCGCGTGGACGGCGACGCCGACCTCGATCTCGTGGCGAGCACGGCCGCGACCGAGTGCACGCCCTTCTTCAACGACGGGAGCGCGCACTTCACGGCCGGGACGCCCTTCGACTGCGGCGCCGAGGTTCGTCAGATCTTGCTCGGCGACGTGGACGACGACGGGCGCACCGACGCGGTGCTCCTGCACGACACCTCGACGGACAACGTGTCGATCGCCCTCGGAGATGGCGGTGGCGGCTTCGGCACGCGCGCGATGCTCACGACGCAGTTCCCGAACCTCGGCGCGCTCGGCGACATCGACGCGGACGGCGATCTCGACCTCGTGCATGGCGTGATGGTCTTCCCGGTGCGCCTGCAGGTCGTGCGCTGGATGGGGACGGCGCTCGTGGCGACGAGCCCCGTCACGGTGACCGCGTTCCCCGGCCCGGTGACGCTCGTCGACGTCGACCACGACGGTGCGAGCGACCTCTTCAACTTCGGGTTCACGGCCGGAACGCCCTACGTGCTCTTCCGCGCTGCCGACGGCACGGGCGCGTTCACGCGCGATCTCGACACGGGCCTCACGTCCGGCGCGCAGTTCGTCGACATGAACGGCGACGGCGCGCTCGACGTGGTCTCGATCACGGCGACGTCGATCTCGATCGACCTCGCCGATCCCTGAGCACGCATCCGGGCGCGGGTCAGAGGCAGCGTGTGGTGTCGCTCGGGTCGATCGTGCCCGGGCACGACGCGGTGTTGCAGGAGCCGAGGTTGTCGCAGAACTCGCACGACGCGAGGTCGCGATCCGCGCAGTCCAGGCGGTCGTAGAGACCGCAGCCGCAGTCGCACGTCCCGTCCCCGTAGAAGCCGGGGTCGCAGGTCCACCCATCGACGAACGTGGCCGTGAGCGTGACGTCGCTCGTGACCTCGAAGGTGCACGCTCCGCGCGCCGAGGCACACGGGCCATCCCAGCCGTCCAGCACGCTGCCGCCTACCGCCGCGGCGGTGAGGGTGAGCGACGTGCCGTCGTCGACTCCGAGAACGCAATCCAGCGGACAGGTCGTGCCATCCGCGAGCGACACCGATCCATTGCCGGTCACCACCAGCGTCACCGTGTGCTGCAGCGCGGGGACGTCGGCCGTCGACGCGTCGATCGGCATCGACGTGTCGAGCGCAAACGCGTCGATCGACGAGCCGGTGTCGCTCGCAACGGCGTCGACGCTCGTTCCGCCGTCGTGGCTCGCCGCGTCGGTGGCCGGCGAAGAGCCGCCACACCCGATCACGACCAGAGAAGAAGAGAGCCCCAGGACCCCAGCCAGGATGCGCATCACGAGAACCTACCATCGGCGGCGCGCGCAGCGTAGCGGGGGCCTCAGCCGAGGATCATGCTCTCGTCGAGCAGCTTGCCCTCGCGGTAGCGGCGCAGGTTCCAGCGGTCGAAGAGCTCCTTCTCTTCGCCGAGCACCAGGTGGCGCGCGTAGAGCTCGCCCATCACCGGCGCCATCATGAAGCCGTGGCCCATGAAGCCGCTCGCGAGGTAGAGGCCGGGCGCCTCGTCGACCTCGCCTACGAGCGGGCTCTTGTCGGGCGTCAGGTCGTAGCAGCCCGCCCACTGCCGCAGGATCTTCACGTCGCCGAGGATCGGCGCGACGCGGGTCAGCGCCCGCGCGTAGAGGCCGAGGAAGCGCGCGCTCGAGCGCTGGTCGATCCCGTCCGGCACCTCTTCGTTGGAGATGCCGCCCACGATCTCGCCGCGCGCGGACTGCGAGAAGTAGAGGCCATCCGAGAGATCGCCCACGAGCGGGCCGAGGAAGGGCTTGAGCGGCTCGGTCGAGCAGATCTCGTGGCGGTGCGGGTGGCTCGGCAGATCCACGCCGACCATGCGCGTGATCTCCGGGCTCCACGCGCCCGCGCACACCAGCACGCGCTCGGCGCGGATCGTCTCGCCCTTCGCGGTGACGACACCGCGCACGCGCGCGCCCTCGGTCACGAGGCCGGTGACGGGGGTGTGCGTGCGGAGCTCCACGCCGAGCGCACGCGCGGCCCGCGCGTAGCCCCACACGAAGGGCCACGGGAAGACCACGCCGTCCTCGTGGTTGAAGCTCGCCGCGACGAAGCGCGAGGCGTCGAGCTCGGGCACGATCTCCTTGGCCTCGGCGGGCGTGATCATCCGCGTGGCGAGGCCGTTGTCGCGCTGGATCTCGACGGCGCTCGCGAGGCTCTTGGCGCGTGCCTCGTCGCGCGCGAGGAAGAGGTAGCCGCCGCGGCGGAACCAGACGTTGATGCGCATCTCGGTCGCGAACGCGGCGCAGAGCGCGAGCGAGCGCTTCATGAGGCGCACGTTGATCGCGCTCGACCACTGCGCGCGCACGCCGCCGCCGTTGCGGCCCGAGGCGCCGCTCGTGAGGTAGCTGCGCTCGAGGACGACGATGCGCTCCTCTCCGAGCTTGGCGAGGTTCCACGCGATGGCGAGGCCCATGATGCCGCCGCCCACGATCACGGTGCGCGCGTGCGTCGTCTCGCTCACGGCGCCTCTTCCTCTCCGTCGCCGTCGAGCAGGCGCGCGAGATCCGCGAGGCGCGTCGGGTGTAGGAGCGGCCGCGGCGTGATGGGCTGCTGCACGCGCTCGCCCGAGAGCTCGGTCACGAGGCGCGAGGCGAGGGCCACGCACTGCTTTCCCTGGCAGAGCCCGGTGCCGAGGCCCGTGTAGCGCTTCACCGACTCGAGATCGCGATGCCCGAGCGCGACGGCCTCTTCGACCTCGTGGCGCGTCACGTCCTCGCAGCGACAGACGAAGGTCTTGTCAGCCACCGAGCACCTCCTGCACGCGCGCGGCGACGCGCGCGCCGTGCGCCGCCGAGCCCACCGCGCGCGCAGCCGAGCCGGCGACGAAGACGCGCGGATGACGCGTCTCACCGGCCTCGCCCGTGGTCACGACGTCGAAGACCTCGCCGTCGAAGCGCACCTCGGCGCCGGCCTGCGAGGCGAGCTCGTAGCGCGCGCTGCGCCGGCCCTCGACGACGAGCACGTCGCACGGCGTCGCGCCGCCCTCGCGCAGATCGACCAGGCGGATCGACGAGCGTCCGCGGGCGCGGATCACGCTCTCGCGCGGCACGAGGCGCGCGCTCACGCCGGCCTGGGCGAAGCGTTGCACGAGGGCCGTGGCGCGCTCGCTCGCGCCGGCGATCACCGGGCGCTCGCCGGGAAGAACGCCGGCCGCGAACAGGCGCTCGGCCGCCTCGAGCGCGATCACGCCGGGGAGATCGTTGCCCGCGAAGGCCTCGCTGCCTTCGGCGCGGCCGGTCGCGAGCACCAGCACCTTCGGCACGATCACGATCACGCTGGCGTCGCCCGACGCGAGGACCCAGCGCGCGCCGTTCGTCTCGTCGAAGACGCCGATCGCGCTCGTGCGCGCGCGGAGCGGGAAGCTCGCGGTGCCGACGGCGTCCTCTTCGTCGACCGCCACGACGCTCACGCCCGCGCGCACGAGCGCCTCGGCGCACGCGCGCCCGGCCGGACCGGCGCCGACCACGCAGACGTCGACCGCCAGTCGTTCGACCGGGGCGGGCGCGCGCGGCTCGTCGGGAAGCGTCCCGACGCCGGCCACGTGCCGCGCGATCTCCTGCATCGCGCGGTTGATCGGCCGGCTCCACGTGAACATCTCGTGGTGGTTCATCCCTTCCGGGAACACGAAGTCGGTCGCCGCGAGCAGATCGAGCTCGGCCGTGCCGATCACGTTCTGCGTGTCGACCGTCGTGCCGTGACGGGCGGGCGTACGGCAGGTGCGCACGCTGGGCGCGCCACCGACGCGCATCACGCAGCCGTCGCATCCCCCCGACAGGCACGTCGCGCCCCGCGGCCGGTGGTACTTCACGCTGCGACCGAGCACGAGGCGCCCCGCGGCCCAGAGCGAGATCGCGATCGGCTCGCCCCGCTGCGCCTCGAGCTCCGCGCCGTCGACGATCAGCGAGACGCGCGAGTCGATGGGGCGGAGGCGCCGAGGTGGCATGTCGAGGGGGTCATATCACGGCGCGACACCGGCGCGCGTGGCTCATCCGCCGTTCGGGCAGAGGGCCTCGGCGTGGTCGAGGAGCGCGTCCTGGTGAACGATGTGGGTCGGCTGATCGCCCTGCTCGAGCACGACCGCGCGGCCGACGTCACGCTGGGCCCGCTCGGCCGCCCGGTAGCGAAACACCACGGTGACCGCAGCGCCCGGCTCGTGCGGAAACACGCCGAGCGCGTGCGGCTCGAGCGTGCCGTGGCGGAATTGGATCCGCTCCGCGCGGGTGCTTCCCGGCTCGATGCCCTCGGGCCGGATCTCCACGTCGTCGGGCACCGGCGCGTCCGTGTAGCCCTGCTCGGCCACGAAGCGCTCGGCCGCAGCCACGGCGGCGGCCTCGTCGGCGGTCGCCGGCCGGCACGCGGCGAGCGCCGTCGGGCTCGGGGCCGAGGCACTGCGCGGGGCCTCGCTCGCTGCGGTCGGCTGCGCGGTGGTGGGCGGCGAGGCCGCTTCCGAGCCACCGCAGCTCGCGAGCGCGAGGAGGGACAGGACGATCGCCGACGCGCGCTTCATCGCTCCAGCGTACGCGGGCCGGGGGCACGTATCCCTCGTGCGCTCGCATCTCGGCTGGCCGGCGGCGCCAGCCTGCGCAAGAAGACGGCATCTCGGCGATGGCGATCCCGGCGCTGCTGATCTTCGCGACGATGATGGTGCTCGTCGTCGTGCGCCCGCGCGGCGCGAGCGAAGCCTGGTGGACGGTGCTCGCCGCCGCGCTGATGCTCGTCCTCGGGATCGTGTCGGTGGGCGACGCGCTCGACGTCGTCCGGTCGAGCGCGCGCGTGATGATCTTCTTGGCGGCGATGCTCTGGCTCTCGCACGTCGTGGCCAAGAGCGGCTTCTTCGAGTGGGCCGCGGCCTGGTGCGCGCAGCTCGCGGGCGGCGACACGCGGGCTCTGTTCCGCAACACGTTCGTCCTCGGTGCGCTCGTCACGGCCGTGCTCTCGCTCGACACCACGGCCGTCGTGCTCACGCCCATCGTCGTCGTGCTCGTGCGGCGCCTCGATCTGCCGGCGGCGCCCTTCGTGCTCGCGACCGCGCTCGTCTCGAACGTGGGCTCGCTCGTCCTGCCGGTGAGCAACCTGACGAACCTGCTCTTCGCCGAGGCCTTCGAGCTCTCCTTCGCGGGCTACACGGCGCGCATGCTGGTGCCGCAGCTCGTCGCACTGATCGCCACCTACGGCTTGCTCCGAGCGCGCTACCGGCGCGTGCTGCCGGCGTCGTTCGATCGGTCGCGCCTGCGCGACGCTGCGGCGTCGATCCCGGACCGCGCTTTCTTCCGCGCGAGCGTCGTGGTCCTCGCGCTCGTCCTCGCGGGCTGTTTCCTCTCGCCGTGGACGGGCGCGCCGCCGTGGGTCGTGGCCAGCATCGGCGCGGGGCTCGTCACGATCGCGGGCCTGCGCGCTCGCCGCGTCGAGGCGCGCACCGCGCTCGAGGTCTCGTGGGGCGTCGTTCCCTTCGTGCTCGGTCTCTTCGTCGCGATCCGAGGCGTCGAGCGGCTCGGCGTCGTCGAGATCGCGGGTGGCTGGCTCGCGGCGACCGAGCCTGGCTCGCTCGCACGCATCTTCGGCGTCGCGGGCGGCGCGGCGCTCGGCTCGAACCTCATCAACAACCTGCCCGCGGCGCTCATCGCGCGCACGGTGCTGACGCAAGCGCCGAGCGATCCCGCGAGCGTGCTCGCGGCGCTCGTCGGGACCGACGTCGGCTCGACCGTCACGCCCTTCGGCTCGCTCGCGACGATGCTCGTCCTCACCCTCGCGCGTCGCGAGGGCGCGCAGGTCTCGAACGCCGAGGCCTTCGTGCTCGGCGCCTGGCTCACGCCGGTCGTGCTGGTGCTGACCGCGCTCGCGCTCTTCGTCGCGTCCTGAGCGGGCGAGCCGATCAGCTGCCCGTATCCACGCCGGTGTCTCGGCCCGCGTCACGCGCCGCGTCGGCCGCAGCGTCGCTCGCGCTCGCGTCGGTCGACGATCCCGCATCGCGGCCCGCGTCGGCGCTGGTCGCGCCGTCCTCACCGGCGGCATCCGTCGTCGAGCGGCAGTGCCCCATCTGGCAGCTGAAGCCGGACGTGCAGTCGCTCTGGCGGACGCAGGTGTCGCCCTCGCAGGCGAAGAGCCCGAGGGACGCGACCGCGATCGCGATCGCCGTCACCGCCCGATCAGAGAGTGATCTCGACACCACCCGCTCCGTTCACCATGACCAGCGCCGTCCCCGGCGCGAGGTCGCTCCCGAACACCCAACCATCCACCGCGAGCTGCACCACCAGCGCGAGCGGCGGCGCGATCCGCGCGAGCACCATCAGCCCCGCTTCGGGGCCCACGAGCGTGTAGGGCGCGAGGATCGCGGCGAGGCCGATCGAGGGCCGCAGCTCGAGCATCCCGCTCTCCCACCGAAAGCCCGCGCGCACGACGCCGCCGATGCTGGCGCGGCCTTCGACCTCCACGCGGAGCGAGCCGCCCAGCACCACGGCCTCGTCGTCGGTCCAGGAGTGGAGCCCGGCCTCCACGTACGTCGGCGTGTGGCGCATGCTCGCCTGGCCGTCGCCGCCGCCGATCGAGAGGCCCGAGCCGCCGCGCGCGTCGATGGCGAAGTGCCGCTCGGCGAGCGCGCGCTCGGGAACGAAGAGAGCGGCGAGCCATGCGAGCGCCACCCACGGAAGGAGCCGTCGAGTCATGCGTCGAGAGAGAGCACGACGCGTGCCGGCGGCCTCTTCGTCAGGCGGTCTTGCGCATCACGCGCGCGGTCTCGTCGGGGCTCGCGTAGCCGCGCATCGCGGTGCGCGCGCTCGCCGCCATGCGCAGCTGGCGGCTCACGTCGTCGCGCAGCGCGAAGAGCGCCGTCACGAGCGCCTGATCGCGCTCGAGCACCTTGCGCAGGCGCGTCGAGAGCGAGCGCTTCTCGCCGCTCGTCAGCTCCTCGACCTCCAGCCCGGCGAGCGCCTCGGCGAAGGGCTTGCGCGCCTCCACGTAGCTCGCGAGGCTCTCGAGCGAGGGCTCCTCCGGCAGCTCGGTGGCGAGCGCTTCGAGCTTCTCGATGAGGCCCGAGAGCGAGAGATAGCGATCACTCTTGGTCTTCATCTCAGCCTCCCCGCTTGGCGAGCTCGGACCACGCCGAGCGCAACCGCTCGAGCACGTCGATCGCCGGAAGAACCAGGCTCGGATCGGCCTTCGCCGTCGCATCCCCGATGCAGCGGAGCACGAAGTCGTACAGGCGCGTGAGCTCGGCGGCCATCTCGGGCGCCCGCTCGTGATCGAGCGTGATCGCCAGCTCGCTCACGATCGCGTGCGCGCGCGACAGCGAGAGGCCGCGCTTGGCGATGTCGCCCCGCCCGTGATGCGTGATCGCCTCGCGCAGGAAGCGGATCGCGCCGTCGTACAGCGAGACGACGATCGCGATGGGCGAAGCCGTGGTGACGCGCGCGTTTTGGTACTGCAGGGCCGCAAACGACATGAGAGTCCGTCCTCGTGTGGGAGCGCTCGGCCCGTAGAGCGGCCGAAACGGGAATCACCTTTACTTCTTGCTCGACGTCCCGCTGAGCGCGTCGAGCGCGGCGGTGATCTGGTCGCCTTGGCTCTTGAGCCCGCTCATCGTGGTCTCGAGCGTCGCGAACTGGTTCGTGAGGAGGGTCTGGTACTGATCGATGCGCGCCTGCATCTGCGCGATGCGATCGTCGATCTGGCGGCGCTGCTTGCTCATCGAGCTCAGGCGCTGCGTGATCTCGCCGCTCGTCGAGTTCGTGAACACGTCGGCCGCCTGCGCGATCATCGTCATCGCACCCGTGCCGTCGCGGCCCAGCACCGCGGCCACGGCGTCGGGCGCGTTGCCGAGCGCGGTCGCCAGCTTCGCCGTGTCGAGCGTGAGCGAGCCGTCCTTCTGCGTGGAGATCCCGAGGCTCGCGAGCGTCGTGTACTTGCCCGTCGCGCCGACGACCGGGTTGAGGAACGCCGAGCGCAGGCGCGCCTGGACCGATCGCAGCGTCGCGTCTCCGTTCAGGCTCGCCGCGTCCTTCGCGTTCCCGGTCCAGCTCTCCTCGCTCGAGATGAACGAGTTGACCTTGTTGTAGGCGTCGACGAGCTTCTGCACCGACGCCTGCAGCGCGCTCGGGTCGCTGCCGACCGTGATGCGATCCTCGGTCGCGCTCGCGGAGGCGCCGGTCAGCTCGATCGTCACGCCCTTGATCGCGTCCGCGACCACGTTCGTCGATCGCGTCAGCGTGTGCCCGTCGATCTGGAACTGGGCATCCTGCGCCTGCGAGGCGACGTTGCCCGGGCTCGAGAGGCCCAGCGTCAAGCCTCCTTCGGAGATCGTCAGGGCGTTGGCAGATCCCGTGCCCTGGCCGGAGACCGCCAAGCGCCAACCGCTCCCGTCGTAGAGCATGCCGGCCGTCACCGGCGCCCCCGACGAGTTGATCTTCGACATGACGGTGTCGAGGGTGTCGGTCGAGGTCACGTCGACGTCGTAGGAGGTAGAGCCGACCTGGAGGCTGAGCGTGCCCGTGCCGAAGATGCCCGCGGTGTCGGGGTCGGTGAACGCATCGGAGTACACGCGGGCCGCGCTCGCGAGGTGGTCGACGTGGACGCGGTACGTTCCGAGGGAGGCGCCACCGGTCGCGCTCGCGGAGAACACTGCGGAATTCGAGCTCGTGGCCTTCGTCGGCAGGGCCTCGGTGCGCGTGTCGAGGGCCAGCGCCGCGTTGCGCAGGTCGTCGAGCGTCGTCTGCAGCGCGGTGAGCTTCTTGGACTTGGCGTCGATCGCGGACTGCTGGGTCTGCATCCGCGTGATCGGCAGGCTCTCGACCTGGACCAACTGCTTGATGATCGAGGAGGTATCGAGGCCGCTCGCGAGGCCGCTGAAGGTGATTCCGCTCGTACTGGCCATGCCGTCTCCTCCTCTCGAGCCGATCGCGGGGAAAAAGCACGAAGCCCCGGCGCGGTGATCCGCGCCAGGGCCTCGAGCATCACGCTACGGGCTCCGCGTCAGGTCACGCGGATCAACCCTGAAGCAGCTTCAGTGCCACCTGCGGCGACTGGTTCGCCTGCGCGAGCACCGACACGCCCGCCTGCATGAGGATGTTGTTCCGGGTCATCTCGGCCGTCTCCTGGGCGACGTCGACGTCACGGATGCGCGAGTTGGCGGCCGACATGTTCTCCGCGGCCGAGCCGAGGTTCGAGATCGAGACCTGGAGGCGGTTCTGCGTGGTGCCGAGCGAAGCGCGGACCGTCGAGACCGCGTCGATCGCCGTGTCGAGCGTGTCGAGCGCCGACTGGGCGCCGCCCGCCGTGGTGAGGTCGATCGCCGCGCCCGCGATCGTCGCGAAGTCGGTCGCGCCGATCGTCACGTTGATGCGGTCGTTCGCCGTGTTGTGCACGCCGACCTGCAGGTCCTGGTTGAACGTGCCGTCGAGCAGCTTGGTGCCGTTGAAGTTCGTCACCGAGCTGATGCGGTCGATCTCGCTCGAGAGCGACTGCGCCTCGTCGTCGATGAACCCGCGGTCGCTCGTGGTGAGCGTGCCGTTGGCGGACTGGGTCGCGAGCTCGCGCATGCGCGTCAGCACGCCGCTGATCTCGTTGAGCGCGCCTTCCGCGGTCTGGAGCAGCGAGATGCCGTCGTTCGCGTTGCGCGAGGCCTGGTTCAGGCTCGAGATCTGCGCCTTGAAGCGCTCGCTGATCGCGAGACCCGCAGCGTCGTCGGCCGCCGAGTTGATGCGGAGACCGGTCGACAAACGGCTCAGGTTCCCCTGCAACGACTGCTGGGTCTTGTTGAGGTTGCGCTGCGCGTTGAGGGACGAGACGTTCGAATTGATGCTGATCGACATGAGAGCACTCTCCTCCGTGAGAGACGAGATAGGCAATCAGGCCTGCCTGGCCCGCTGCCGGGACATAAGCAATCGACTCGCCGTCTCGCTCGACGGCTCGTGATTGCGTATCTCCTGACTAGATATCTCGTCCGCGGGAGAGTGGGAGTTGAGCGCTTTCGTTTCTTCGCTCTCGCTTTCGAGGTCGTCTCGGCTCGAGCCCGGCGCCTTCGGCCGGGCTCGAGCCGTCTTCGTCAGTTGCCGCCGAGGAGCTTCAGCGCCACCTGCGGCATCTGGTTCGCCTGCGCGAGCACGGCGACGCCGGACTGCTGAAGGATGTTGTTCCGGGTCATGTCGGCCGTCTCGCTCGCGACGTCCACGTCGGCGATGCGCGAGTTCGCGGCCGACAGGTTCTCTCGCGCGTTGCCCAGGTTCGCGATGGTGACCTGGAGGCGGTTCTGCGCGGTGCCGAGCGCGGCGCGGGCCGTGGAGACTCCGTCGATCGCCTGGTCGAGCGTGTCGAGCGCAGACTGCGCGCCCGCCTGCGTCGTGAGGTCCACCGTCGCGAGGGCGCCACCGGCGAGCGTGCCCGTGGTCATGTCCGTGATGGTCGCCGAGATGGTGTCGGCCGCCGTCCCGTGCGTGCCGATCTGGAACGTGAAGGTCACGCCCGCGCCACCGCCGTTGAGCAGGTTCGTGCCGTTGAAGTCGGTGGCCGCGGCGATGCGGTCGATCTCGGCCAGGAGCGCCGTCTTCTCGTTGTCGATGTACTGGCGCTCGGCGGTGCCCAGCGTGCCGTTGGCCGACTGGACCGAGAGCTCGCGGATGCGGGTGAGCACGCCCGAGATCTCGTTCATCGCGCCTTCCGCCGTCTGCAGGAGCGAGATGCCGTCGTTGCCGTTGCGCTCGGCCTGGCTCATCGAGCGGATCTGCGACTTGAGGCGCTCGCTGATGGCGAGGCCGGCTGCGTCGTCGGCGGCCTGGTTGATGCGCAGGCCGGTCGAGAGCCGACCGTAGTTGCTCTGCAGGTGCATCTGGGACTTCGACAGGTTCCGCTGCGCGTTGATCGAGGCGACGTTCGTGTTGATGCTGATCATGGGGGCACTCCTCCGTGAGTGTCGGTCCGAGGACCGCTGGGAAGACGGGCCGTCCTGGCCCGCCGACGTCGACGTCGTCTCGATTCCTTTCGAGCCGCGTCGCTGTCCCCCAACCCATCGGTCGACGGACGGAAACCCTTGAGGGCATGCGCCCAGCGCGGCGCGGCGATCGCTCGCCCGCCCGGCCGGCGCGTTCCCTCCGGGCCCCGGAGTGCACGCAATTTTCCCCGTGATCTCGACGGGGTTCCTATCGCATCGGCGCTACGTCACCTCCTCCTTTCGCATCGCGTTCCGTGGGCGGCTCAGGGCATCGCGCTCGCGCGCGCGGCCATCTCGGCGCGCATCGGGCCGAAGAGCTCGAGCGCTTCCTGGGCGCTCATGCCGACGCGCTGGGTCTTCTCGTCGAGGACGTCGAGGTCGACGGTCTCGGGGGGGTCGTCGAGCGCGTGGGCGACGGCGTCTGCGGCGCAGATCAGCGTTCCGAACGCGTTCTTCGGCTGGTGGTGCGACTCGCAGGCCTGCGCCACCTCGTCGGGCAGGTTCCACGCGCGCGCCAGCGCGGCGCCGGCCTTCTCGTGGAGGGAGTCGATGAGCGGCATCAGCTCCTCGCGCGACTTCCCCTTCGCTTGCGGCAGCTTCGCCAGGACCTTGCAGCAGCGGGCCTTGCCCACGTCGTGGAGCAGCCCCGCGAGGAACGCGGTCTCGTCGTCGAAGCCCAGGTGCGGCGCCATCCGCTGGGCGAAGCGCGCCACGATCACGCTGTGCTCGAAGGTCTCGCGCACCACGTCGACGAGCCCCGGCGCATCGAAGAGCGTGCTCGCGTAGATGGCCATGTAGATGACGTCGCGCAGCGTGTGCAGCCCCAGCCGCACCACGGCTTGGCGCAGGCTGCGGATCGCGTTTCCCCGCGCGTAGTAGGTCGAGTTCGCGACGGCCAGGATCCGGGCCGCGAGCGGCGGATCCTGCTCGACCACGCTCAAGAGCTCGTCGGTCCTCATGCGCGGATCGCGCACCAGACGCAGCGCTTCCATCGCGGTCGCGGGCAAGACGGGGAGGTCCGCGTTGCGCGAGAGCACCTGCGTGCGGAGCGCGGTCTCGAGGTCGAGCTCCACGAGCGAGGCCCGCAGCGACTCGTGGGGCAGCGGTGTGGAGCGCGTGCCGGTGAGCGGCGTCTGCCGCGCCCGCAGGTTCGGCAGCGAGCTCCGGCTCGCGAGCGAGGGGCGCTGCGCGACCGGGAGCGAGGGAGGGGCCTTCTGCGGATCGCTCGACGGACGGGCGAGCGCCCCCGGCAGCGAAGGAGCGCGCGGCGCGCCCGAGGCGCCCGCGATCGAGGCACGGGGAGCCGCGGAAACGTGGGCCGCCGGCAGCGACCGAGGCGGGGCGGCCTCGTAGCCCGTGCTCGCGCGCGCAGGCGTGGAGGCAGGGTGGCGTTCGTCTCTCATGCGGCGTTCTCCGTCGGTCTGGCGAGCACGAGCTCACTCTCGGGGGCGTCGGGGTCGAGCGAAGCGCGCGCGAGCACGATGGCGTCGCGCCCGCTGCGCTTGGCGCGGTAGAGGCAGCGGTCGGCGAGCTCGAAGAGGGCGTGGCCGCCTGCGGCGCCATCCCACTCGGGAGGAGCGGCGCTGGGCGGGCCCCCGGGGACGATCGACCATCCGGCGCGCGTCCAGGAGGCGGCGCCGATGCTCGCGGTGATGCGCTGCGGGCCCGTGCCGGCGAGGCGGAGGTTGCGGATTCCGATCAGGAATCGCTCGGTGATCGCGCGGTGAGAGCGCTCCGGCGCGTCGCGGATGACGACCACGAACTCCTCGCCGCCGTAGCGGGCGATCGAGTCTCCGTCGCGTGCGAGGCGCCCGAGCGCGCGCCCGAGCGCCCGAAGGACCTCGTCTCCGGCCGCGTGGCCGAAGGTGTCGTTGACGCGCTTGAAGTGGTCGACGTCGACCACCATGACGAGCGCCGTCTGGGCCTCGAGGAGCGCCCGCGAGAGCGCCAGGTCGGCGGCGCGGCGGTTGCCGACGCCCGTGAGCGGATCGGTGAGCGCGTCGTCGAGCAGGCGGGAGCGCTCCTTCTGCGCGCTGCGCAAGAGGTCGCGATCGCGGCGATTTCGCAGCTGTACGTCGATCCGCGCGACGAGCTCGCGCAGGCGCCCGACGCCCTGGACGTGGTCGTCGGCACCGGCGAGGAGGCCGCGAACGACCTCATCCTCGTCGGTGGGAACGGGAGAGAAGAGGACGACGGGAACGAGCCGCAGCGGGTCGAGCATGCGGATGTCGCCCAAGAGCTCGATCGCCTCGCCGTCCTCGACGGAGGTGTCGAGGAGCACCAGATCCGGCTTGGCGGCCCGGACGCGCTCGACCAGGCCGAGCAGCTCCTCGGCGTGCCAGACCACGTGGCCACGGAAGGACAGCGCCTCCGCCACGACCTCGCGCACGGTCTCGTCGCCGATCGCGACGAGCACCCGCGCTGGCCGGTCCACGAGGGGTGGCAACGAGAACGAGTCCATCGCAGACGGGAGCGACCGATCCGGACTGATCCTTGAGCCAGGGAGGGTGGGACCCCGCGTGAGAGGATCAACTCAAGCACCCCCGCCGTTCGTCCGCTGCGTCGTGCATGACGACCATCGTCGGCCTCATCGTGGTCTTCGCAGCCGTGCTCGGCGGGTTTGCGATGGCCGGCGGGCCTTTCCCAGTCCTCATCCAGCCGAACGAATTCGTGGTGCTCGTCGGAGCCGTGATCGGAACGCTGATCATCTCGGCGCCCGGCAAGGCCGGCAAACGCATCATCGCCGCGATGAAGAAAGCGTTCACGGCGAAGGCGCCGACGCAGAGCGACTACACCGAGCTCCTGAAGTGCCTCTATTCCTTGTTCCAGGTGATGCGACGCGACGGCGTGCTCGCGCTCGAGCAGCACCTCGCCGATCCGCACAAGAGCTCGATCTTCTCGAAGTACCCCGGGATCCTCAAAGACCATCACGTGGTCGACTTCCTCGTCGACTCGCTGCGTCAGCTCGTCGATGGCTGTTCGCCCGAAGATCTGATGCTGCTCTTCGACGCGGATCTCGAGACGATGCACGAAGAAGAGCACCAGCCGGTCTCGCTCATCCGCACGGCGGGTGACGCGCTCCCCGGCCTCGGCATCGTCGCCGCCGTTCTCGGCATCGTCATCACGATGAGCCACCTCGACGGCGGCCCCGAGGAGATCGGCCACCACGTCGCCGCCGCGCTCGTCGGTACCTTCCTCGGAATTCTGCTCTGTTACGGCGTGATCGGCCCGATCGCGACCGCCATCGAGCAGACCGGCGTCGCGCACCACCGTTACCTGCTCTGCATCAAGGACGGCATCCTCGCGGCCGCGCGCGGCAACACGCCCGAGCTCGCCGTCGAGTTCGCGCGGCGCTCCATCTACACGGACGAGCGTCCTTCTTCGAAGGACATGGAAGCAGCGTTCAAGTCGCTGAAGTCAGGCGGTTGACGTGGCCAAAGCAGGCGCCAAGGACAAGCCCAAAGTCATCATCATCAAGAAGAAGGGTGGTGGCCACGGGCATCATGGTGGTGCGTGGAAGGTGGCTTATGCCGACTTCGTCACCGCGATGATGGCGCTCTTCATGGTGCTCTGGCTGCTCTCGCAGACCGACGAGAACACGCGCGCGGAGCTCGCCCACTACTTCCGCTCGGGCGTCTTCTCCGGCAGCGGGCACGTGATCGGCGACGCGGTCCCGTCCGGGCACGGTCCTACGGTCGGCGGCGGCTCGCCGCGCCTCGGCGAGCAGACGCGCCTCGAGGGCACCGCGACCCAGATCGAGCAGGCGCTCGACCTCGCGGTCCTCGCGGACCCGCGCCTGGCCGAGCTGCGCGAGCAGATCGACGTGCGGGTCCAGGAGGATGGGCTCCTGATCCAGATCTCGGACGGCGGCGACGACCTGCTCTTCGGGCTCGCGAGCTCCGAGCTCACGCCGACGCTCCGCGAGTTCCTCCAGTCGCTCGGCCCCATCCTCGGCTCGATCTCGAACGAGCTGCAGATCCACGGGCACACCGACGCGCGCCCGTTCCCGGCGGGGTCCGAGTACGACAACTGGGATCTCTCGTTCCGTCGTGCCGAAGAAGCACGGGAGTTCCTCGAGACCCACGGAGTGCGCGAGGGCCAGATTCGCGCGGTCGTCGCTCACGCCGACTCCGATCTGCTCTATCTCGACGCGCCTCTCGATCCGCGCAATCGCCGTCTGTCGATCCTGGCCGTGCGTCTCGGCCACGAGCAGACGAGCGCACGCGGCGAGCTCCCGCCGCCCGACGACACCGAGCTGACGCGCGCCCGCGCGGCCGCGACCGAGGACGCCGGAGTGGTGGGCGACGCGAGCGCTGCGCCCGCGGTCGACCTCGCCCCGGTCGCCACGCCCGAGCCCGAGCCCGAGGCCGAGAGGCCCGAAGAGCCCGCGGCGGACGAGGAGCACGACGATGAGTGAGCGACCTCCGATTCGCGTCTCCGTCGGCGGAGGCAAGGGCGGCATCGGCAAGAGCGTCGTCTCGGTGAACCTCGCGACGACACTCGCCTCGATCGGCATGCGCACGGTGCTCGTCGACGCCGACCTCGGGACGCCCACGCTGCACACGCTGCTCGGCATCGATCGCCGCGGGCCGACGCTGCAGGCGCTCATCGATCGCAAGATCCACCGCCTCGAAGAAGCGATGATCGGCACCCGCGTGCCGCACCTCTCGCTGATTCCCGGCACGAGCCAGCCGGGCGCGGCGAACCTCGGCCATCAAGAGAAGCTCAAGCTCCTGCGGCACGTCCGCTCGCTGGACGCGGAGGTGGTGATCGTCGACGTCGGGGCCGGCGCCGCGTTCAACACGCTCGACCTCTACCTCGCCGGCGACCTGCGTCTCGTCGTGACCACGCCCGAGCTCACCTCGCTCCAGAACGCCTACTGCTTCCTGAAGGCGGCCGTCGTTCGCGAAGTGGTCGCGCTCGCGCGCAGCCTCGGCGCCTCCGAAGACTGGGCGCGCGCCTTCGACACCAAGGACACGAGCCGCATGAGCGCGTGGCTCGATCGGCTCGGCGCCGAGCGCCCCGACGTCGCGCGGCGCGTGCGCCTCCAGGTCGCGCGCTTCGGGGCGCGCTGGGTCGGCAACCGCGTCGCAGGGCCGGCGTCCGAGCACTCCGTGCACGCGCTCTCGCGTCTCTCGTCGGAGTTCCTGGGCGTCGATGCGCCGGTGATCGCGGGCGTGCCTCCGTCGCGCTCGGTGGAGAGCTCGATCCAGGCGCGCGAGCCCGCGATCCTCGGGCCTGGCTGCGAGCCCGCGCTGATCCGCGCCTTCGAGACGCTCGCCGAGCACGTCCTGGCCTTCGAGCCGCCGCCGCGGGCGACGCCGACCGACGTCGATCTGCCGCTGATGGAGCCCACGGAGACGCCCGACGAGTTCGCACGGCGGCTCGGGCCCCACCTGCGGCGCGACGAGCGGGTCGCCGTGCGCTTGCCCGCCGAGGTGATCGTGGGGGGCGAGCGGCACGAGGCGATGGTGCTGGACGTCTCGCGTCTCGGCCTGCGCGTGCAATGCGCGGCGCCGGTCCAGTCGAACGAGCGCGTCGTCGTGCTCGTGCGCTCACCCCTCGGAAACGTCGAGGTCACCGGCAGCGTGCGTCATGCTGCGAAGGTGGCGTTCGGCCTGCTCGCCGACGAGGAGTGCGCGCCGCGCCTGCTCGCGCTCGTTCCCAAGCGGACGATCGCTGCTCGATCCGCCTCGGCGTGATCGGGGCCGCGCTCCGGTCTCGCAGGGGTCGACGCGCGGGCCGAGAGGGCGCTCCGGAGCGGAGCGCGCTCGGCGTCGTCAGACGATCTTCATCTCGCGGCCGACCTTCGTGAAGGCCGCCACGACCTGGTCGATCTGCGCGGGCGTGTGCGCGGCGCTCATCTGCGTGCGGATGCGCGCCTTGCCCTTCGGCACGACGGGGAACGAGAAGCCGATCACGTAGATGCCCTCGGCGAGCAGGCGCTGCGCCATCTCGCTCGCGACCTTCGCGTCGCCGATCATCACCGGGATGATCGGGTGGCCGGCGCCCGCGAGGGTGAAGCCCGCCTTCGTCATGCCCTCGCGGAAGCGCGTGGCGTTGCTGCGGAGGCGCGCCCGCAGCTCGTCGCCCTGCTCGAGCAGATCGAGGCACGCGATCGAGGTCGCGGCGATCGCCGGCGCGAGCGAGTTCGAGAAGAGGTAGGGGCGCGAGCGCTGCCGCAGCCACTCCACGATGGGCTTGCGCGCCGCGGTGTAGCCGCCGCTCGCGCCGCCGAGGGCCTTGCCGAGCGTGCCCGTGAGGATGTCGACCCGGCCCATCACGCCGCAGTGCTCGTGCGTGCCCTTGCCCTTCTCGCCCACGAAGCCGACGGCGTGGCTGTCGTCGACCATCGTCATCGCGCCGTAGCGATCGGCGAGATCGCAGATCGGCCCGAGGCGCGCGACGATTCCGTCCATCGAGAAGACGCCGTCGGTCGCGATCAGGATGCGCTTGGCCCCGTCCGCGCGCGCTTGCTTCAGCTGCGTCTCGAGGTCGGCGAGGTCGTCGTTGGCGTAGCGGTAGCGCTTGGCCTTCGAGAGGCGCACGCCGTCGATGATGGAGGCGTGGTTGAGCGCGTCGCTGACGATGGCGTCTTCTTCGCCGAGCAGCGCCTCGAAGAGGCCGCCGTTGGCGTCGAAGCAGCTCGAGTAGAGGATCACGTCGTCGGTGCCGAGGAACTTCGCGAGGCGCGCCTCGAGCTCCTTGTGGAGCGACTGCGTGCCGCAGATGAAGCGCACGCTCGCCATGCCGTAGCCCCAGCGATCGAGCGCGGCCTTGGCGGCGGCGATCAGCGTGGGGTCGTCGGCGAGGCCGAGGTAGTTGTTCGCGCAGAAGTTGAGGACCTCGCGCCCGTCGCTCGTGCGGATGCGCGCGCTCTGCGGCGTGGCGATCTCGCGCTCGGCCTTGTAGAGGCCCTGTTCCTTGAGGCTCGCGAGCTCGCGCTCGAGATGGGCGAGGTAGTCCTGATCCATGGCGCGCGCAGCCTACACCAAGGCCTGCCGCGCACCATGGGCCAAGCGGGCGATCTCGGCAGGAGTGCCGGCGGAGCCGGCCGACGCAATTGCGTCGGGTCGGTTGTTGCGGACCACTCCGGTCGAGATCAGGGCAGGTTCGGGACGAGCGTCGTCGTCGGCACCGCGTTGCGCACGGCGGTCGTCCCGTCGCCGAAGACGTTCGCGTCGGTTCCCCAGCACGAGACCGAGCCGCTCTCCAGCAACGCGCAGCTGTAGTTGCCTCCGCCGACGATCTGCTGGGGAGCCGACAGATACCCGGCCGGCGTCGTGACGACGTCCATCGTGACGCCCGTCGGGGGGAAAGTGGCGCCGACGCCGAGACGCACGTGCGCGTCTCCGCCGGCGGCCACGCGGGGCCCGAACGAGGCGTTCTCGTAGGCGACGAAGATCTCGCCGCGTGCCATCCACACGTGCTGGACGTTCGTGAAGAGCGCGGCGTTGATCTCGCGCGGCGTCGCGACCGTGGGCGTGGCCGAGATCTCTCCGTCCCCGTTGACGCCCCAGCAGAGGAGGCGTCCGTTCGCGAGCCGCGCGCACGTGGATCCTTCGTAGGTCGTGGCGCCACCGCTCGAGATCTCCGTGACGATGCTGCCGCTCGGGAGCAGCGCCAGGTCGGCGATCGGATAATTGCCCGTCGTGATCAGGCCACGGCCGAGCTGTCCGCGCCAGCCGGAGCCGACGCCATCCCGTCCGAAGCAGGAGACGCTCGCGCCACCTCGGTGCACGAAGCAGGTCGAGTAGCGCAGCGGCGCGACCAGCACCGCGTCGGTGACGGGCATCGGAGTGCCGCCGACGTTCTCCACCACCGTCTGCGGGGTGCCGTTCGTCGCGGGCGTCATCGCTCCGGTCCCGAGCTGGCCGAATTGGTTCGAGCCCCAGCAGCGCAGGCCACCGTCCATCAGGGCTGCGCACGCGTGGTCCTCGCCCACCCCGATGGCGACGACGTCGGTGAGCGACGGGATCGTGACGGCGCGCACCGAGCGGGTGCTCGGCGCGTCGCTGCCGCACTGGAGCGAGCCGTTGTCTCCCCAGCAGACGACCGTCCCGCCCGCGCGCAGCGCGCAGGTGAAGTACGCGTTCGGGTGGCTGGCGATCGCGATGGCATCCTCGAGCGTCGCGCCGGTGACGAGCTGCACCATCTGCGAGGTCATCGTCGGCGGCCGCGCGGTCGCGGCCGTCGTGCCGTTGCCCATCTGACCGTTGCTTCCCGCGCCCCAGCACGCCACCTGCCCGGTCCCGAGCAGCGCGCACACGTGCCCGTAGCCGCCGGCGAGCTGGACGACGCGCGCGCACTCGCCGTCGCGGCAGCGCTCGCCTGCCATGCAGACGTGGCCGCACATGCCGCAGTTGGCGGCGTCGGTGTCCGTGAGCGTCTCGCATCCGGGCATGGTCGTGTCGCAGTCGCCGCGCCCCGTGCTGCACGACGAGACGGCACAGACGCCGGCGACGCACGCCGCGACCGCGCCCGGGAAGGTGCAGTCGGCGCTCGCCGCGGGGTCTTCGTCCACGCGCCCGTCGCAGTCCTCGTCGGCGCCGCCGCAGTGCTCGGTGCCCATGGGACGAACCGCCGCGTCGGCGTCGTTGCAGTCGCCGCCGCGCGTGACGCGGTTCATCGGCGCCGTGCAGTCGAGCTCCGAGCGCGTGGGATCGCCGTACGTGTCGCCGTCGACGTCGACGAAGTAGAGCGACGCCGCGCCGACCGAGTGGTTCGTGTCGTCGCAGTCGTTCGCGTTCGCCACGCGATCGAGCGGGCGCACGCACGCGAGCACGGGCTCGCCCGCGCCGAGGCCGTCGCCGTCGCCGTCGAGGTAGTAGGGCTCGCGAATGCTGCCCTCGTCGATGCGGCCGTCGCAGTCGTCGTCCGAGCCGTCGCAGACCTCCGTCGAGCCGGGCCGGCGCGCCGCGCTCGAGTCGTCGCAGTCGCCGCTGCGCGTCGCGTGGCCGCGCACCGGCGCGCACGACATCACGGGCGCGGAGCGGTCGTCGCCGAACGTGTCTCCGTCGCGATCGATCCACCACGCGCCCATCGCCGAGCCGTCGTCGACCGCGCGATTGCAGTCGTTGTCGCGTAGGTCGCAGATCTCGAGCGCGCTCGGGTAGCTCGTCGGGTCGCGGTCGTCGCAGTCGTCGCCGCTCGGGCACGCGAGATCGGCGTGGCCGTCGAGGTCGTCGTCCTCGGTGTCGTGCGCGCCGAGGATGAAGTCGGGCCGCCCGTTGCAGTCGTTGTCGAGGCCGTCGCAGACCTCGGGCGTGCCGGGGCTGACGCCGGCGCGCGTGTCGTCGCAGTCGGTCGCGCGCAGTGCGTAGCCGGGGAGCGGCGTGCACGAGATGCGCGTCGTCGCGGGGTCGGACGAGCCGTAGCCATCGCTGTCGCCGTCGAGGTACCAGGTGACGGCGACGGGCGCTTCGTCGATCCGGGTGTCGCAGTCGTTGTCGAGGCCGTCACAGATCTCGAGCTGCGCCGCGTGGATGGCGGGATTCGTGTCGACGCAGTCGTCCTGCGTCGCCGAGAAGCCGAACGTGTCTGCGCAGTGCATCACGGCGGGCGCCCCGGTCGCGCCGTGCAGGTCGTGGTCCTCGTCGGGCCACGTGGGCACGAGCACACCCTCGTCGACCGCGCCGTCGCAGTCGTCGTCGAGCCCGTTGCAGACCTCGGGCGAGTCGGGCGAGACGCCGCGGCGGAGGTCGTCGCAGTCCTCGCCGCAGTTCGTGCCGTTGCAGCAGTAGAGGTCGACGATGGAGTCACCGTCGAGGTCGCGATCGCCGAACGTCGCCGGGTTGCAGTCCTCGTCGTGGCCGTCGACGTCGCAGAGCTCGGCGTTGCTCGGATAGCGATGCGCGTCCGAGTCGTCGCAGTCGTCTCCGCCGCACTCGGTGGCGCGAGCACCGTCGCCGTCGGCGTCCTCGGTGGTCGAGCACTGCGTGACGCAGGCGTTCATGGACTCGTCGCAGACCTGGCCCGTGACGCAGGGCGCCGTGTCGTCCGGAACGCAGCCTCGCTCGTCGGCGGCGGCGGCGGTCGGCCGGCACGTCTCGGTGCCGTTGCAGAAGCGATCGTCGTCGCAGTCCGCGTCGGTCGTGCACGTCGTCGCGGCGTCGGCCATCGCCGCGTCCGGCGTCGCGGGCGGAGCGGAATTGCATCCGGCGCCCCCCAGAGACAGAACGATGCTCGCGATCGCGAGCGCCCGAGCGCACCACGTCTTCCCCATGGCCCGGATGTACCACGGGCGTCGGGCGTGTGGCTTCCGTCGCGTGCGATCTCCCTGCGCGGCCCGCCTACGTCGTCCGGTAGCAGACGATCATCTCGCAGCGGCTGCCGTCGCCGCTCACGTTGCGCGGCTCGATCCGCTCGCGCGTCACCTTCATCAGGTCGAGCACGGCCTCGATCCCGCCCACGACGTCGCTCCAGATCTGCGGCGTGAAGCCGTGATAGTCGGCGAAGAGGAAGTGGACGTGGCCGTCGCGCGCCTCGAGCACCTCCACGCGGCCGCCCTCCCAGTAGCGCGCCATGATCTTCACCGCGTTGCGCAGGGCGGCCTCCGGGCTGACGACCCACGAGAGCAGCCGGAAGATAGTGCGGAAGTCCTCCGTGACGGCCTCGCGCGTGAGGCTGCGGATCGCGTCGGGATCGCTCGGGTGCTCGGCCTCGACGGCCTCGAGCAGCGCGGCGTACCACGCGGCCGGGTACCAGCCGCCGCTCACGACCGCGCCGTGACGCAGGGCTTCGCCGGCCTCGCCTCCGACGCGCGCGAGCACGCGGTCGAGCAGCTCGCGGCCGCCCCTCCGCTCGAGCTGCTGCATCGCACCCCGGAAGCTCACTCCCTTCGCTCGCACCGGCGTCATGTGCCGATCCTACGCACGCCCTCGACACGCGCACGCTCGGTCGTGGGCCGCCGCTGGTAGAGTGCGCGGGCCCATGACGACCGCCGCCGATTTCGTGCGCCCGACGTTCCCCGAGCGCTTCAACATGGCCGACTGGTTCCTCGACGCGCGCATCCGCGAAGGGAAGGGCGCGCGCATCGCGGTGAAGGTCGGCGATCGATCGTGGACCTACGCCGAGGTGCAGGCGCTCGCGAACCGCGCCTCGCACGCGCTGCGCGACCGCGGGATCGACCTCGAGGATCGCGTGCTCCTGCTCCTGCCCGACGGCCTCGAGTTCGCGGTGGGCTGGTTCGGCATCCTCAAGGCGGGCGCCGTGTTCTGCATGGGCAACCCGCTCGGCACCGAGGACGACCTCGACTACTTGCTCGGCTACACGCGCGCGCGCGCCGTGATCGCGCACGCGTCGGTGATGGATCGCCTGGGGCCCGCGCTCGCCAGGCACCCGCGATGCCGCGTGCGCTGGATCGTCGGGGAGGGCGCGCTCCCCGAGCGCGGCGAGCGCTTCGACGAGGTGCTCGCGATGGCCTCCGATCGCACCGACAACGCGGACACCTCGCGCGACGACGTCGCCGGCTGGCTCTTCACGAGCGGCACCACCGGCAAGCCCAAGGGCGCGGTCCACTTCCACCACGACTTCCCCTACAACACCGAGTGCTATCCGAAGCACGTCCTGAAGCTGCGCGAGGACGACGTCTTCCTCTCCGTCTCTCGCCTCTTCTTCGGCTACGCGACGGGCACGAACCTGATGTTCCCGTTCGCGTTCGGCGCGACCGCGGTCTTCTTCCCCGAGAAGCCCACGCCCGAGAAGCTCTTCGCCGAGATCGAGAAGCACGGTGTCACGGTGCTCAGCAACGTCCCGGCGATGATCCGGCAGATGGTCGATCATCCGGACGCCGAGAAGCACGCGTTGAAGTCGCTGCGCATGTGTCTCTCGGCGGGCGAGGCGCTGCCGCCGCCGCTCTACGATCGATGGCGTGCGCGCGGGTGGTGCGAGATCCTCGACGGCATCGGCTCGGCCGAGCTCTTCCACATCTACGTCTCGAACTATCCGGGCGACGTGAAGCCGGCCTCGCTCGGTCGCCTCGTCCCGGGCTACGAGGCGCGGATCGTGGGCCCCGACGGCAACGACGTGGCCGACGGCGAGATGGGCCGCTTGTGGGTCCGCGGCGACAGCGCGGCGCTCTGCTACTTCGGCGATCAAGAGAAGAGCAAGGCGACGTTCGTGGGCGGCGACTGGGTCGTGAGCGCCGACCTCTTCAAGAAGGAGGGCGAGTACTTCTATTACGCGGGCCGTGGCGACGACATGCTCAAGGTGCGCGGCATGTTCGTCTCGCCGCTCGAGATCGAGGACTGCCTCGCGACGCACCCCGCGGTGAAGGAGTGCGCCGTGGTCGGCGCGCTCGACGACGAGGGCATGAGCGTGCCGAAGGCCGTCGTGGTGCTGCGCGACGGGCACGAAGCGAGCGATGCGATGATCGCGGCGCTCCAGGATCACGCGAAGAGCAAGCTCGCGCGCTACAAGTTCCCGCGCATCGTCCGCTTCGTGGCCGCGCTGCCGCGCAACGATCGCGGCAAGGTGCTGCGACGCGAGCTGACCGACGCCTGAGAGGCGGACAGGAACCCTGTCGCCCTCTCTCGCGGAGCGATACGAGGGGGAGGCTCCATCGGGATTCACTCCCGATGGAGGGGGCCGTGTATCGGCCCCCCGAGGACTGAGCGCTCCCGTCAGGAGCGCACGATCTGGCCGGGCGTGACCTCCACCCGCTCGCGGTGGGCGAGGCGGCCGTTCACGAGCGCGACGTGCTGCACGGTCGGCAGCGCCGCGCCGAGCATGCGCTCGCCGTGGCGGCGGAAGGTCTCCGGATCGCCGGTGCAGAGCACGCGCAGGGCGCCCGTGCCCGGCGCCTCGAAGCCAGGATGCCGTGCGAGCCAGCCCTCGAGCGCGGCGGCGACGGCGGGCCCGGGGTCGAGCACGTTGACGCTCTTCGGCACCACGGTGCGGAAGGCATCGAGGAGCAGCGGGTAGTGCGTGCACGCGAGGAGCAACGTGTCGGCGCTCTCGAGGCCGGCCACGTACTTCTCGACGGCCAGGCGCGCGATCTCGGTCGACTCCCAGCCCTCTTCGACGATCGGCGCGAGGAGTGGCGCCGCGCGCGCCGTCACGCGGTGCGGCCCCAGCTTGGCGATCTCGGCCTCGAACGTGTGCGACGCGATCGTGCGCGCGGTGCCGAGGATCGCGATGTGCCCGCGGCTGAGGCGGACGGCCTCTTCGGCGGCCGGGATCGTCACGCCGAGAATGCGTCGCGGGCTGTCCTTGCGCGGGGCGTAGCGCTGCTGGAGGTGCCGCAGCGCCACGCACGAGACCGTGTGGCAGGCCACGACGACGAGCGCGCAGCCTTCTTCGAACAGGCGCTCGACGCACTGCTCGGAGAAGTCGAGGATCGTGTCGGCGTCGCGACCGCCGTAGGGCGCGCGCCCCGAGTCGCCGAGGTAGACGAAGTCGTGGCGCGGCAGGCGGTCGCGCAGCGCGCGGAGCACCGTGAGGCCGCCGAAGCCAGAGTCGTAGACGCCGATCACGCGGCGATCATACGCGCTCGATCCGCGCGCGCATTCCGATCCGAGATCGCGTCAGCGCGGGGAGACGACCACGCCGCCACCGCCACGCGGAGGAGCGACCACCACGCCACCACCGCTCGGCGGCGCGACGACCACGCCGCCGCCGCGGGGCGGCGCCACCACGACCGAGGGCGAGCTCGGTGCGACGACCACGCCGCTCGAGCCGTAGCCGCGGCCGTAGCCGCCACGACCGTAGACGACGGGACCACTGCCGTAGTAGCCGGTGCCGCCGTAGTAGCCGGTGCCGCCGTAGTACCCGCTCTGGTACGTCGTGCCGTAGTAGCCGCGCTGGTAGTACCCGCTCCGATAGCTGCCACGGCCGTAGTAGCCGTACGTCCCGCAGCCCGGGAGGAAGGTGAGAACCAGGAGCATCAGGCCCAGGAACGAGAGAATCGTGGTGCGGCGCATGGCCACCTCCGCATCTCTCTGCAGCATACGCAGTGCCAGCGCGTTGGGTACCCGCCGATCTGGATTTCTCGCGTGATCCGCGCCTTCGCCATCGGAGGGCACGAGGCGAAACGCCCGATCGTCATCGGCCGTTCGCACCTGGCGCGTTCACGGTGTCCTCAGCGACGACCGGGGGCGGCCGGCTTCTCGAGGATGAAGAGGTAGTTGAAGCCCCGCAGGAAGAAGTTCCCTTCCTCCGCGGCGCGCCGGTAGTTCCCCATCTGCAGCGTCTTGTGGTGCCGCACGACCGTGACGATGTCGACCGGCCGCAGACCTCGGATCGCCAGCGCGAAGAGCTCGAAGCCCACGCACGCGAGGCCCTTCTTCTTCTCGAAGTAGTCGCAGCAGAAGAGCCCGAGGTGCCCGCCGGGCGCGAGCACGCGCGTGCACTCCTCGAGCACCAGGCCCATCGCTTCGTAGTAGCGGGGGTCGTACGCCGAGAGCTTGCCGATGCAGCCCGGCTCCTTCGAGTAGTCGATGTGGTCGCCCCAGGGCGGATCGATGAAGACGAGCTGCGCTGCGTTCTTCTCGACCGGGATCTTGCGCGCGTCGGCCTTCTCGATGTCGGGCCGCGAGGGCGAGACGTCGAAGCCGCGCGCGCGGCGCCCCGTGTCCTTGCAGACGTCGATCGTCGTCCCGGAGCCGCACATCGGATCGACGACGAGATCGCCGGGCTTGGTGTAGCGCTGGATCAGGTTCCAGATCACCCACGAGGGCGTCGCGCCCACGTAGCGAGAGCTGCCTTGCTCGCCCTCCCCGTAGTGTTGGGAGGGGTACTCCCACAGCGTCGTGGGCTGCAGGCGAAGCGGCGGCTTCTGGAGGCGGGGCGAAGGGCGCGGGGGCCCTGGTCGGCGCGGAGGGGGTTGCATCTGGACGTGGGCGGGCTCGCACTATAATCCACGCCATGTCCTCCACGGGTCGGCGCTTCGCAGCGCTCTCGTCGCTCTCGCTCTTCGCGCTCGCCGCGGCCGTCCTGGGGCCCGCGTCGGTCGCGCACGCGGACTTCTTCGACAGCGTGAACGAGTCGTTCACGAGCGCGCTCGGCTCGGGCAACTACCTCGTCGCCCTGCCGCTGATCTACTTGGTCGGCCTCGCGACCGCGCTCACGCCCTGCGTCTACCCGATGATCGTGATCACGGTCAGCGTGTTCGGCGCCAAGCAGGCCAAGAGCCGCACGGAGGCGGCGCTGCTCTCGACCTCGTTCGTGGGCGGCATCGTCGCGCTCTTCACGCCCATCGGCGTGATCGTGCCGCTCACGGGCGCGGCGTTCGGCTCCTGGCTCGCGAGCCCCTTCGTGGTCTTCCCGATCGCGATCATCCTGCTGGTGCTCTCGACGAGCATGTTCGGCGCCTTCGAGCTGAACCTGCCGCCCTCGCTCCAGAACTACTTCGCGTCGGTCGGCGGCATCGGCCATCGCGGCGCCTTCGCGCTCGGGCTCGTCTCCGCCTTCGTGGCCGCGCCCTGCACCGGCCCGGCCCTCATCGGCCTGCTCACGTACATCGCGAACACGCAGGACGTGGTGTTCGGCGCCGCCGCGATGGCCTGCTACTCGCTCGGCCTCGGCACGCTCTTCTTCGTGGTCGGCACGTTCTCCGCGGCGCTCCCGAAGAGCGGCGCCTGGATGAACTACGTCAAGAGCGTCTTCGGCGTGCTCCTGATCGTGATGGCGCTCTACTTCGTGCGCGAGTTCCTGCCGGGCTTCCGCAGCATCCACCACGTGCCCGAGGTCCTCGGCGTGGCGATCGCGCTCGTCGTGGTCGGCCTCGCGCTCGGCGCGGTGCACCTCGACTACCACGAGCCGAGCACGATGATCCGCGCACGCAAGACGCTGGGGATCGCGGCGTCGGTGGCCGGCGGCTTCGCGTTCGCGGCCTGGCTCGTCGCGGCGCCGCCGGGCCTGCACTGGCGCGAGGACGCGAACACCGCGATCGCCGAGGCCCGCGCGGCGCACACGCCGTACATCGTCGACTTCGGCGCGAGCTGGTGCGGCGCGTGCGGCGAGCTCGAGCGCAACACCTTCAGCGATCCGCGGGTGCAGGCCGAGGGCGGCCGGTTCGTCGCGGTGCACGTGGATCTCTCGCCCGGCCGCGACCTGACCGAGGGGCGCGCGCTCCTCGCGAGCTACGACCAGCGCGGCCTGCCGCTCGTGGTGCTCCACGACTCGGAAGGCAACGAGGTGCATCGCGTCATCGAGTTCGTGGAGCCCGACGAGCTGCTCGAGCTGATGCAAGACGTCGACTGACGCGCCCGCCACGATCCCGGGCTCGCGCGTGCCGCTCTACCTCTACATCCCTTGGTTCCAGGCGAGCGCGTGGGTCTTCCCGCTTCCCGCGATCGCGCCGATCGAGATCTTCGGGCACACGCTCGACTTCCCGCCCGACGTGCAGATCCATCCGTTCGGCCTGCTCGTCGCGGCCGGCGTGGTGCTGGGCGCGTGGATCGCCGAGCGCCGCGCGCGCGTCGTGGGGCTCGATCCGATGGACGTCTCGGCGCTGAGCGCGTGGGTGATCACGAGCGGGTTCTTCGTCGGGCACGTGTTCGACGCGCTCGCCTACCACCCCGACGTCGTGCGCGAGCGCCCGTGGTTCGTGCTCGAGGTGTGGAACGGCATCTCGTCGTTCGGCGGCTTCCTCGGCGCGGTGATCGGCGCCGGCATCTGGAGCGCGCAGCGCCGCACCGAGGGCGGCGGGCATCCCTCGATCCGCGTCGCGGCCGATCCGATCGCCTTCGCGTTTCCCTTCGGCTGGCTCTTCGGGAGGCTCGGCTGCTTCGTCACCCACGATCACCCGGGGCGCGTGACCACGTTCTTCCTCGGGGTCGAGGACTACGCGGTCGGCTATCCGCCCTACCAAGTGCGCCACGACCTCGGCTTCTACGAGGTGCTCTGGTGCCTGGCCGTGATCCCGCTCTTCCTCGTGCTCGTGCGGCGGGAGCGACCGCGGGGCCTCTTCCTCGGGCTCTTGCCGGTGCTCTACGCGCCCGTGCGCTTCGGGCTCGACTTCCTGCGGGCGACCGACCTCGACACGAGCGACGCGCGTTACCTCGGGCTGACCCCGGGGCACTACGCGGCGGTCGTGCTCTTCGCCGCCGGCGTGCTCGTGCTCTGGCGCGTGTGGCGCGACCCGTGGCCGAAGCTCGACCCGGTCGTCGCGCTGCGCTCACCAGCCCAGGAGCGCGTAGCCGACGAGGCCCAGCGAGAAGCTCACGCCGTTGGCGAAGAGCGACCACGCGAGCCCGCGCCGGACGCCGAACGCCGCGAGCCATAGCCCTTCGACCACGACCGCGAAGGTCTCGGCGATCGCGACCGTCGGCCACCACGAGAGCCCGAGCGCGTTGCCGATGTCGGGGATCACGAACCACACGATCGGGTGGGTGATCCCGCTCGCGCCGAGCGCGATGGCGAAGCGCTCGCGCGTCGGGCGACCGGGGAGCGCCTGCACGTAGATGCCCGTCTCCACGAGCTGGGTGAAGACGAAGGCCCAGAGCCATCGGAGGACGAACGACACGAGAGGCGAGACTACCCGAAGCGCCGAGACGCGCCGCTTCCGCGACCGCCGAGGCTGGCGAAATGGACGGTCGCGACGCTCGATCGCGTCGCGCTCTCGCGGGTCCTCTCCCCCGAGGGGCACGTTGGTTTCGGTTCCCTCGACCAACGTGATCGACGCCGTCAGTCGGCGTCGCGCCCGCGGAAGCGAGCCCAGTCGAGCTTCAGCTTGCGCATGCGCGCGCGCAGCGTGTGCGGGTTGATGCCGAGCAGCGCCGCGGCGCCGCGCGGGCCCTCGATGCGCCCGTGGGTGCGCCCGAGGACGCGCTCGAGGTGGGCGCGCACGACGTCGTCGAGCACGAGCGACTCGGTGAGCGGCGCGGGCGCGTCGGTGGGAGCGCGCGCCGGCGCGGGCGGCGGCGAGCTGGCGAGCGCAGGGCGCGCCCCGGCACCGAGCGCTGCGGCCACGTCCAGCTTCTTGGCGTGACCGAGGATCGCGGCCCGCTCGATGACGGCCGCGAGCTCGCGCACGTTGCCGGGCCACGGATAGGCGCGCAGCAGCTCGAGGTCGCTCGCGCTCGGCACGAGCGGTGTGCCGCCGAGGCGCTCGCCGACCTTGGCGGCGAAGTGCGCCGCGAGCTTCGGGATGTCGTCGGGACGCTCGCGCAGCGAAGGCAGGCGCATCGGGAACACGCTGAGGCGGTACCAGAGGTCCTCGCGGAACTGCTGGTCGTGCACCATCTGGTGCAGATCGCGGTGCGTCGCGGCGACGATGCGCACGTCGACGTGGATCGTGCGGCCGCCGCCCACGCGCTCGAGCGTGCCTTCCTGCAGGATGCGGAGCAGGCGCACCTGCGCGGCGAGCGGGAGCTCGCCCACCTCGTCGAGCAAGAGCGTTCCGCCGTCGGCGCGCTCGAACCAACCCTTGCGCGTCGCGATCGCGCCGGTGAACGAGCCCTTCTCGTGCCCGAAGAGCTCGCTGTCGACGAGGTCGGTGGGGATGGCGCCGCAGTTCACGCGCACCATCGGGCCGCTGCGGCGGCGCGAGCGCTCGTGGATCGCGCGCGCGATGACCTCCTTGCCCGAGCCCGTCTCGCCCAGGATGAGCACCGGCACGTCGGTGTCGGCGACCTGCGCGACGCGCTCCATCACCTGGCGAAGGCCCCCGCGCTCGCCGACGACGGTCTCGAGGATCGACTGCCGGCCGAGGCGCGTGAGCAGCGCGCGGTTGTCGGCCTCGGCCGCCTCGCGCAGGCGCGCGAGCTCGTGCAAGCGCTCGTCGTTCGCCAGCGCCACGCCGAGCGGCTCGAGCAGCGCCGCGGCGCGTGCGACGGCTGCCGCATCGAAGGTCGCGGTCGCGACGATCAGGACGAAGCCCGTCGGCCCGCGCTCGTCGCGCACGGCGCCGAGCAGCGCGCTCGCCGCGGCGGTGCCGAGCTCGAGCGAGGCGAGGAGCGGGTGTGCGCGGTCGTACTGCGCCGGCACGAAGCGCGGTTGCTCGAAGAGCGCCAGCGCGCTCGCCACTTCGCTCGGCGCGAGCTCGGTCAGCGCGGGCGGCGCGCTCGGGAGCTGCCCGGCGACCGCGACCGTCTCGAGGCGTGCGCGTGCCGGATCGAAGCGGCGCACGACGATCGCGGCGATCGGGAGCGCGCTCGCGACGATCGGCTCGATGCGCCCGAGGGAGTCCTCGATGTCGAGGTGCCGGCAGGCTTCGCGCCATGCCGCCAGCTCGAGCTCGATCGTCCGTGCGCGCTCTTCACTCATCCGGGTGCCATCCACGCCCGCGCGACCAGCACGCCCCATGCCTCGAAATTCCAGGGCCCGTTGTAGGGCGGATCCGATCTCGAAGGCTCATCCATCAAATATGATGGAATGAGCGAGCAAATGACACGGGCTTGCCGCGATTTCCATCGTATTTGACGGTATCGGCCCGCGAAGCGCCGGCACATCGAGTGCGACGCGGTGCATCGATGGCTCGCACGCTCTGGGGCACGGGATCGCGCACCTTCTTCCTCTTCTCTCTAGGTCTGCTCGCGGCAGCCTGCTCCGGGGGTGGCAGCACACCGTCCGCGACGGGCGCGGGCTCGGGGGCTGCGCCGCGGCACGTCACGCTCCTGCACGCTTCCTACGACCCGACGCGCGAGCTCTTCGAGGACGTGAACCGGGCTTTCGCCGCGCACGAGCTCGCCGAGCACCAGGTCGCGGTCGAGGTGCAGATGTCGCACGGCGGATCGGGTCGTCAGGCGCGCGCCGTGATCGACGGTCTTCCGGCCGACGTCGTGAGCCTCGCGCTCGCGTGGGACGTCGACTCGATCGTCACGCAGGGCCACGAGCTCCTGCCCGCCGACTGGGCCACCCGGCAGCCGAGCCACGGCTCACCCTTCTACTCGACCATCGTGATGGTCGTGCGCCAGGGCAACCCGCGCGGCATCCACGGCTTCGGCGATCTCGTGCACGGCGAGACGCAGATCGTCACCGCGAACCCGCGCACCTCGGGCGGCGCGCGCTGGGCCTATCTCGCGGCCTACGGCTGGGCGCTGCGCCAGCCGGGCGGCACCGACGCGAGCGCGACCGACTTCGTGCGCGAGCTGTTCCGCCGCGTGCCGGTGCTCGACTCGGGCGCGCGCGGCGCCTCGACCACCTTCGCTCAGAACCACATCGGCGACGTGCTCCTCACGTGGGAGAACGAAGCGCACATGCTCCTGCGCGAGATGCCCGACGCGCATCTCGAGATCGTCGTGCCCGAGGAGAGCATCCTCGCCGAGCCCGTCGTCGCGCGCATCGACGCCAACGCCGAGCACGACGGCGTCACCGACGTCGTCGATCGCTATCTCGCGTTCCTCTACACGCCCGAGGCCCAGGAGATCGAGGCGAGCCACTTCTATCGCGTGCGCGACGAGGCCGCGCTCGCCCACCACGCGGGCGAGCTGCCGAGCGTGCGCCTCTTCACGATCGACGAGGTCTTCGGCGGCTGGAGCCGCGCGCAGGCCACGCACTTCGCCGAGGGCGGCGTCTTCGATCGCATCTCGGCGCCCGCGGAGTGAGGCGGTGAGCGAGGTCGTGGCGGAAGCTCCTCCGGTGCGCGAAGCCGCTCGCCCGCGCTCGCGACGCGCGCGCGCGCTGCCGGGCGTGCGCGGCTCGATCGCCGCGTCGGTGATCTTTCTCGGCTTGCTCGTCGTGGTGCCGATCTCCGCGCTGATCCTCGTGGTCGCGCGCGCCGACGCCGACCGCATCCTCGAGGTCGTGACCGCGCCGCGTACGCTCGCCGCGTACGGGCTGAGCCTCGGCGCATCGCTGCTCGCCGCGGCCGTCTCGCTGCCCGTCGGTCTCGCGATCGCCTGGACGCTGACGCGCTACGAGGTGCCGGGCCGCCGCCTGCTCGACGCGCTCGTCGATCTCCCGTTCGCGATGCCGACGGCCGTCTCGGGCATCGCGCTCACCGCGCTCTACGCGCCGGATGGCCTTCTCGGCCGCCTGCTCGCGCCCCTCGGCATCGAGGTCGCGTTCCATCGCGCCGGGATCGTGATGGCGCTGATCTTCACCTCGCTGCCCTTCGTGGTGCGCACGGTGCAGCCGGTGATCGAGAGCTTCCCACGCGAGGTCGAGGAAGCAGCGCTCTCGCTCGGGGCCTCGCGCGCGGCGACGTTCTGGCGCGTCATCTTCCCCTCGCTCCGGCCCGCGCTCGCCGCAGGCGCGATCCTCGCGTTCGCGCGCGCGCTCGGCGAGTACGGCTCGGTCGTGTTCATCGCCGGCAACGTGCCGATGCGCACCGAGATCGCGCCGCTGCTCGTGCTCGTGCACCTCGAGGAGTACGACTACGTGGGCGCCGCGATCGTCGCCACGGGCCTGCTCGCCGCCTCGGTGGGCCTGCTGCTCCTCTTCCATCGCGCCGAGCGCGGGCTCGGCGCGCCGCGGAGGGGGCACTGATGTCGAGCCTCCGCCGTCGTCCCGAGGGCGCCGCGTGGTCGATCGTCGTCCTCGCGATCGCCTCGATGTCGCTCTTGCTCGTGATGCCGCTCGTCGTGGTCTTCGCGCGCGCCTTCGACCAAGGGCTCGGCGCCTACCTCGAGGCGATCACCGACACCGGCACGCTCGCCGCCGTGCGCCTCACGCTCCTCGTCGTGGCGATCGTGGTGCCCATCCAAGCGGTCTGCGGCGTGGCGGTCGCGTGGGCGCTCGCGCGCGGCGACTTCCCGGGCAAGACGCTGCTCTCGACGGTCGTCGATCTACCCTTCGCGATCTCTCCCGTCGTCTCGGGCCTGCTCTTCGTGCTCCTCTTCGGCGCGCGCGGGATCTTCGGCGAGGTGCTGCGCGATCACGACGTGCGCATCCTCTACGCCGTGCCGGGCGTCGTGCTCGCCACGCTCTTCGTCACGCTCCCCTTCGTCGCGCGCGAGATCGTGCCGCTCCTCGAGTCGGACGGCCTCGATGAAGAAGAGGCGGCCGCCTCGCTCGGCGCCTCGGGCTGGCAGACGCTGTGGCGCATCACGCTGCCGCGCATCCGCTGGGCGCTGTTCTACGGCATGGTGCTCGCCGCGGCGCGCGCGGCGGGCGAGTTCGGCGCGGTGAACGTCGTCTCCGGCAACGTGCGCGGCGACACCGAGACGCTGCCGCTCCACGTCGAGGCGCTCTATCACGAGTACGCCATGAGCGCGGCGTTCGCTTCGGCCTCGCTCCTCGCGATCACCGGCCTCGTCACGCTCGGGGGCAAGGCCTACCTCGAGCATCGCGTGCGCGAGGCGCGCGCGCGGGCCTCGCACCTTCGCCTCGACGGAGCTTCCGCATGACGATCGCCGTGGACCAGGTCTTCAAGCACTTCGGCGGCGCGCACCCGGCGATCGACGAGGCCACGATCACGATCGGCGACGGCGAGCTCGTGGCGCTGCTCGGGCCCTCGGGCGGCGGCAAGACCACGCTGCTCCGCGTGATCGCCGGGCTCGAGGCGCCCGATCGCGGGACCGTGACGATCGGCGGCACGGACGTGACGCGCGCCGGCGTGCACGAGCGCGGCGTGGGCTTCGTGTTCCAGCACTTCGCGCTCTTCCGCGAGATGAGCGTGCTCGAGAACGTCGCGTTCGGCCTGCGCGTGCGCCCGAAGGCCACGCGCCCGAGCGAGGCCGAGATCCAGAAGCGCGTGAAGCACCTGCTCGAGATGGTGCAGCTCGAGGGGCTCGCCGGCCGCTACCCCGAGCAGCTCAGCGGTGGCCAACGGCAGCGCGTGGCGCTCGCGCGCGCGCTCGCGGTGGAGCCGAAGGTGCTGCTCCTCGACGAGCCCTTCGGCGCCCTCGATGCGCGCGTGCGGCGCGAGCTGCGGAAATTCCTGCGCTCGCTCCACGACGAGCTCGGCACCACGAGCGTGCTCGTCACGCACGATCAAGAAGAGGCGTTCGAGATCGCCGATCGCGTCGCCGTGATCCATCGCGGCAAGATCCAGCAGCTCGGCACGCCGGAGCAGCTCCTCGGCGCGCCGGCCAACGACTTCGTGCGCGAGTTCCTCTCGGAGCTCGACGCCGTGGAGGGCCTCGCCACCGGCGATGGCCAGGTGCTCCTCGCGAGCGTGAAGGCGCCCGACGGAGCCGAGGCCGGCAGCCGCGTGCGCGTGGTCCGCCGCGGCGCGCGCATCGTGGCGGCACGGGTCGAAGGCGACGGAGCGTAGAGGCGAGACGGGCCGTTCGGGGCGATCCGCCCCGAGAGCCGCACCGCTCGGATCGACCGAGATCTGCGCGCCGATCCCCTCGGACCGGGCATCGCAATCTGCGACGGTGTGGCGAAGGACTGCGCGGAGCGCCGCGCGCTCGCCCGAAACATGCGCGTCTTCTGCGGGATCGAGTCTGGCACCGAGCATGCACTGCGAGTGGCGTCCGATGCGCCCCTCGTCCCTCGTCCTCGCTCCGCTCGCCCTGGCCGTGCTGCCCTTCGCGCTCGCCCTCTCGGCCTGTGAGCACGAGGTCCAGGCCGACGCGCCCGTCGAGGAGGCGCCCTACGCGCTCGCCGACGACGGCGCGATGATCGTGAGGGACGACCTCGCTTCCCACCTCGTGACCGCGCGGGCGACGACGTCGGGGGTCTCGGCGCAGCTCGTCGGCTTCGGGCGCCTCGGGTTCGCGCCGGGCGCGTCGTACACCGTTCGCGTGCCCTTCGCCGGCTACGTGCAGGACGTCTTCGTCGCGGCCGGTGCCGACGTGCGCGTGGGCACGCCGCTCGCGACGATCCGCTCGAGCGATCTCGCGCGCCTCCGCGCCGAGTCGCGCGGCCTCTCGGCGCAGATCGCGGCCCAGCGCGACTCGGCCGAGCGGCTGCAGCGCCTGATCGAGCAGGGCGCGGCGTCGCCACGCGAGCTCGTCGAGGTGCAGGGCGAGCTCACGGCGAACGAGGCGCAGCTGGCGGGCATCCGCGAGGCGCTCGCGGCCGCGCGCACGACCGCGTCGGGCAGCGATCTCGTCCAGCTCCGCGCGACGGGCGCGGGCCAGGTGCTCACGCGGACGATCGAGCCCGGCGAGCGCGTCTCCCCCGAGGACGCCGACGCGGCCTTCAGCATCGGCGACACGACGCAGCTCGTGCTCTACGCCCAGTTCCCCGAGCGTGACGCCACGCTGCTCCAGACGGGGGCCTCGTGCAGCTTCACGGCGAGCGCGCTCGGCGGGGCCTCGTTCGAAGGCGTCGTCACGCGCGTGATCCAGCGCGTCGATCGCGCGACGCGGACGACCGAGATCGCCTGCGACCCCACCGCGATGGACCCGCGCTTCCGCCCCGAGATGACGGCGCGCGTGCAGGTGCAGGCGAGCGGCTCGGGCGATGCGGTCGTGGTGCCGCGCGCGGCCGTGCTCTTGCGGCGCGACGATCGTGTCGTGATCGTGCGCCGCGAGGATGGGCGCCTCGAGCGACGCACGGTGCACACCGGCTCGGTGCTCGGCGACGAGGTGATCGTCGACGGAGTGCAGGCGGGCGAAGAGGTCGTGGTGGAGGGCGCCGTCTTGCTCGACGGCGAGCTCGACCAGCTCATCTGACATCTCGTCGAGGGCCCGCGCGGCCTTCGTCCCAGGCGGAGCACCTCGCACGAGGAGCCCCGTGCTCGTCGTCGTCTTCGTCCTTCTCGAGGAGCTCTCTTGATCGCCCGGATCTCGCAGCTCGCCGTTCGGAACTGGCACGCCGTGCTCGCGGCGACGGCGCTCTTCGCCGTCTATGGCTATCACGCGTTCCGCGAGCTCCCGATCGAGGCCTTCCCCGACGTCACCGATCCGATGGTCGAGATCGTCGCCGTCTATCCGGGGCAGGCCGCGGAAGAGGTCGAGCGGCGCGTCACGCTGGAGATCGAGCGCGCGGTCGCCGGCACGCCAGGCACGATCGACATGCGCTCGGTGAGCGTGTTCGGCCTCGCGCTCGTGCGGCTGACCTTCGACGAGAACGGCACCGACTTCGAGCGGCGCACGCTGGTGAGCGAGCGCCTGCGCGACGCGGAGCTGCCCGAGGGCGCCGAGGTCTCGATCGGGCCGCAGGCCACGCCCGTCGGGCAGATCTATCGCTACACGCTGGAAGGGCCGCGGTCGCTCCGCGAGCTGCGCGCCATCCAGGACTTCGTCGTCGAGCGGCGCCTGCGCGCGGTGCCGGGCGTGGCCGACGTCGTCACGTTCGGCGGCTTCGAGCGGCAGTTCCAGGTGCGCATCGATCCGGCGCGTCTGGCGGCGACGGGCGTCTCCGTGCAGGAGATCTTCGACGCGATCGCCGCGACGAACACCAGCGCCGGCGGCGGCTACGTGCGCATCGGCGCGCAGGAGTTCGTCGTGCGTGGGCTCGGCACCGCGCTCGATGCGACCGACCTCGGCCAGGCCGTGGTGCGCGAGGCCGACGGCGTGCCGGTGCGCGTGAGCGACGTCGCCGACATCGTCGAGGGCTCGACGCCGCGCCGCGGCTCGGTCGGCCGCGGGCACCGCGACGAGGTCGTCGAGGGCATCGTGCTCCTGCGCCGCGGCGAGAACCCGAGCGTGGTGCTCGACGCGCTGCGCGAGCGCATCGCCACGCTGAACGACTCGGTGCTGCCGCCCGACGTGCGGATGGTGACCTTCTACGACCGCTCGACGCTCGTCTCGGCGACGCTCCACACGGTCGGGCACAACCTGATCGAGGGGCTCTGCCTCGTCCTCTTCGTCGTCTATCTCTTCCTGCGCAGCTTCCGCGCGCTCGTGATCCTCGCGATCGTGATCCCGGTCTCGATGCTGACGGCGTTCGTCGGAATCCACGCGATGGGGCTGCCGGCGAACCTCATCTCCCTCGGCGCGATCGACTTCGGGATCCTCGTCGACGGCGCGATCATCGTGGTCGAGGCGACGCTCCACGCGCTCCATCGCCCGCGCGCGCTCGGCGAGACGAAGGGCGACGTGATCGAGCGCGCGGTGCAGAGCGTGGCCAAGCCGGTGGCCTTCGCGATGCTGATCATCATCGTGGCCCTCGGCCCGATCTTCACGCTCCAGCGCGTCGAAGGCCGCATCTTCGCGCCGATGGCGTTCACCTACGCCTTCGCGCTCCTGGGGGCGCTGCTCTGCGCGATGCTCGTCGTGCCGGCGCTCGAGTCGTGGATCCTGAGCAACGACGTCGCGGCCGGTGAGCCCCGCTGGATCGCGTACCTCGCCGACCGCTATCGCGACGCCCTCGCGCGCGTGCGACCGATCCGCTTCGTCGTGCTCGGCGTCGCGCTCCTCGGCGCCGTGGGGATGGGCGCGTACGCGGCCGGCATCGGCACCGAGTTCCTGCCCGAGCTCGACGAGGGCGGCTTCTACATCACCGCGATCTTCCCCTCGACGATCTCGCTCGACGAGACGCGCGTGCGGGCGAGCGACGTGCGCGAGCGCTTGCTCGCCCTGCCCGAGGTCACCGACGTGCTCTCGCACGTGGGCCGCCCCGAGCACGCGACGCAGGCCGAGGGCCCGAACAACATCGAGTTCTTCGTCGCGCTCGCGCCCGAAGATCGGTGGCGCGCCGGCGTCACGCGCGAATCGCTCGAGCACGAGATGCGCGCGAGCCTCGGGGAGATCCCGGGCGTGCAGTACAACTTCTCGCAGCCGATCACCGACCGCGTCTTCGAGACGATCTCCGGGATCATCGGTCAGGTCGTCGTGAAGGTGCACGGCACCGACCTCGAGCGGATGCAGGCGAGCGCCGAGCGGATCCGCGACGCGCTCGCGCACGTCGACGGCGTCACCGACCTCGCGCTCTACCAGGCGGGCGAGGTGCCGCAGCTGCGCATCGAGGTGGATCGCGAGGCGCTCGGCCGCCGCGGCCTCTCGGTCGACGACGTGCAGCAGACGATCGGCATGGCGCTCGGCGGCGCGGTGGCGACCGAGCTCTGGGACGGCGAGCGTCACTACGACGTCTCGCTCCGGCTGCCCGAGGCGGTGCGCGCCGATCCCGAGGCGCTCGGCCACCTGACGGTCGGCGATCCCGCGCGGCAGATCACGCTCGGTGAGGTCGCGCACATCGAGCTCGCGCGCGGGCGGGGCGCGATCTGGCGCGAGGACTTCTCGCGCTTCCTCGCCGTGAAGTTCAACGTCCGCGGGCGTGATCTCGGGAGCACGGTCGCCGACGCGCAGCACGCGGTCGACGCGCTCGGGCGCGAGGACGGGATCTACGTCACGTGGAGCGGCGAGTTCGAGAACCAGGCGCGCGCGCTGAACCGGCTCGCGATCACGCTGCCGCTCGCGCTGCTCGGGATCCTCGGCGTGCTCTACCTGAACTTCCGCCGCCTGCGGCCGACGCTGCTCATCCTGGGCTTTCTGCCCTTCGCGGTGATCGCCGCGATCGCGGGCCTGCGCCTCGCGGGCGAGAACTTCTCGGTGAGCGGCGCCGTGGGCTGCATCGCGCTGCTCGGGCAGATGGTGCTCGCGGGCGTGATGCTCTGCTCGCGCATCGACGAGGCGCGCGCGCAAGACGAGGAGGACCCGCTGCTCGCCGGCGCGCGCGTCGCGTTCCGACCCGTGCTGCTCACGTCGGCGCTCGCGCTCTTCGGGCTGATCCCCGCCGCGACCTCGCACGCCATGGGCAGCGAGACGCAGCGGCCCTTCGCGATCGCGATCGTCGCCGGCCTCCTGCTCGCGATGCCGGTCGTGCTCTTCCTCTTGCCGGTGCTCTACACGGGCGCCGCGCCGCGGCCGGCCCCGCCGCCGCCGGAGCCGCCTGCACCGGAGGAGCCGGAGGCCGAGCCGGAGACGTTCGGCACCGGCGAGCTCGCGCGAAGGGCGCTGCCCGCGTTGCTCGCGCTCGCGCTGCTCGTGCCCGCGCCCGCGCGCGCGCAGTCGGACGCCGCAGCTCCGCCCGTGCCCGAGATCGTGCCGCCCGCCCCGACCCAGACGTTCACGGTGGATCAGGCGATCGATGCCATGGCCGCGGGCAACGTGCTCCTGAGCGAGGCCGAGCACCGCGAGCGCGCCGCGGAGGCCGACGTCACGACGGCGGGCCTGTGGACCAATCCGGTGCTCTCGGGCGACTACTACTACGGCGTCGTGCAGTCCTCGTACGACCCCGCGGGCACCGGCGTGTTCTCGCTCTCGCAGATGCTCGAGACGAGCGACGTGCCCGGCGCCCGCGCGCACGCGATGCGCGAAGAGCTCGCCGCCGTCCACGAAGAGCGCGGGGCCGTGCGAGCCCTGCTCGAGCTCGCCGTGCGCAGCGCGTGCATCGATCTCGCGGCGGCGTACGCGGCCGTCGACGTCGCGCGCGACTCGGCGGCGATGCTCGAGGCCTCGCAGCGGATCGTCGACGCGCGCGTCGCGGGCGGCGCGGCGCCTCGCTACGACGCGCATCGCATCGCGATCGCCCGTGCCGAGGCCGTCGCGCTCGTCGATCAGAGCGAGGCCGACATCATCCGCGCGCGCGCGGCGCTCGACGCGGCGGTCGGCCCCGAGGCGAGCCGGTTGGTGGGGCGGCCCGCGATCGATCTCGACGTGCTCCCGACGCTGCCGGACCTGGCCTCCCTGCGCGAGCGCCTCGAGGGCAGCCGCGCCGATCTGCGCGCCGCGCGGGCGCGCGCTCGCTCGGCGGCGGCCGAGGTCGACGTGGCCCAGCGCTCCGTCTTTCCCGGCTTCGCGATCCGCGTGCAGAGCGGCTTCGGCCAGGGCCCGGGCCAGTTCGACCTCGGCCTCGGCGTCTCGCTCCCCTTGCCGATCCTCGACTTCGGTCAGGGCACGATCCCCGCCGCCGAGCAGCGCGCCGACGCGCTGCGGGACCAAGCCGATGCGATCGCCTACGTGGCCGGCGTGCGCCTCGAGGCGGCCCACCGCGAGGCCGCCCAGCGTCTCGAGGCGGCGAGCCGCTTCACGGACTCGGTCACGACCATCGGCCCCGACATGCGCGCCGAGATGGGCGCGGCCTACCGTGAGGCGCGGGTGTCCATCCTCGAGCTCGTCGATGCCTACGTGAGCACCCGCGAGGCCGCCCTCGAGCGCATCGCGCTCACGCGGCAGGCGCTCCAGGCCCTCGTCGAGATCGAGCGGGCCCTCCGGGTGGGCGGGTCGGACGAGCGCTGAGGCGCCCGGAGCCTCCGGAAACCGCCCATTTTCATGGGGCGTGGGACCTGCGGCTGCCCGCCCCGGCATTTCTCGTACCCGGCCGGGTTGACCGCCTGGGGCATGTGGTTAGTTTCGCCCTCGATCCGTCGCCGACCTCGACGTCGGCCGGACAGAAGGAGCCCGGATCCATCCGGGCAGAGGAACACCGCACATGGGCAAGATCATCGGCATCGACCTGGGAACCACGAACTCCGTGGTCGCGATCATGGAGGGCAAGGAGCCCAAGGTGATCGTCAACGAGGAGGGCGACCGGATCACGCCGTCCGTCGTCGCCTGGGACGATCAGGACGAGGTCCTGGTCGGGACCATCGCCAAGCGTCAGGCGGTCACGAACCCCGAGGGCACGATCTACTCGGCCAAGCGCTTCGTGGGGCGCCGCTTCGAGGAAGTCGCCGAGGAGAGCAAGCGCGTCCCGTTCAAGGTCCTGCGCCGCAAGAACGGTGACAGCGGCTTCGACGTGAAGGGCAAGGAGCTCTCGCCGCCCGAGGTCTCGGCGCACGTGCTGCGCAAGCTGAAGAAGGCGGCCGAGAACTACCTCGGCGAGCCCGTCACCGAGGCGGTCATCACCGTCCCCGCGTACTTCAACGACAGCCAGCGCCAGGCGACGAAGGACGCCGGCAAGATCGCGGGCCTCGACGTCAAGCGCATCGTCAACGAGCCGACCGCGGCTGCGCTCGCGTACGGCCTCGACAAGAAGAGCGACGAGGTCATCGCCGTCTACGACTTCGGCGGCGGCACGTTCGACATCTCGGTGCTCGAGGTCGGCGACAACGTCGTGCAGGTCATCAGCACGAACGGCGACACGCACCTCGGCGGCGACGACGTCGACCACAAGATCATCGACTACCTGATCGCCGAGTTCAAGAAGGACACCGGCATCGACGTCGGCAAGGACAAGATGGTCCTGCAGCGTCTGAAGGACGCGGCCGAGAAGGCGAAGATCGAGCTCTCCGCGAAGCTCGAGACGACCGTGAACCTGCCGTTCCTGACGGCGGACGCGTCGGGCCCCAAGCACATGAACCTCAAGCTCACGCGCGCGAAGCTCGAGAGCATGATCGAGGACCTCGTCGAGCGCTCGTTCGAGGCGACCAAGCGCGCCCTCGCCGACGCCGGCAAGACCGCCTCGCAGATCGACGAGGTCGTCCTCGTCGGCGGCAGCACGCGCATCCCGCTCGTGCAGGAGCGCGTGAAGAAGTTCTTCGGCAAGGAGCCCCACAAGGGCGTGAACCCGGACGAGGTCGTCGCGGTCGGCGCGGCGGTCCAGGCCGGCGTGCTCAGCGGCGACGTGAAGGACATGGTCCTGCTCGACGTCACCCCGCTCTCGCTCGGCGTCGAGACGCTCGGCGGCGTGATGACGGTCCTCATCCCGCGCAACACGACGATCCCGACCCGCAAGGAAGAGACCTTCTCGACCGCCGACGACAACCAGCCGAAGGTCGAGATCCACATCCTGCAGGGCGAGCGCGCCGAGGCGCGCAACAACCGCACGCTCGGCCGCTTCAGCCTCGACGGCATCATGCCGGCGCCGCGTGGCGTGCCGAAGATCAAGGTCACCTTCGACATCGACGCGAACGGCATCATCGCCGTCACGGCGAAGGACGAAGCGACCGGCAAGGATCAGCGCGTCACCGTCACGGCGGGCTCGGGCCTCTCGAAGGACGAGATCGACAAGATGGTGAAGGAAGGCGCCGAGCACGAGGCCGAGGACAAGAAGCGCCGCGAGCAGGTGGAGACGCGCAACAAGGCCGACCAGCTCTGCTACGGCGTGGAGAAGGCGCTCGCGGAGGCCAAGGACAAGCTCCCGGCCGACAAGGTCGCCACCATCGAGGGCCAGGTGAAGACGCTTCGCTCGGCCATCGAGAAGGAAGACCACGATGCGATCGCGAGCGGCATGGCGGCGCTCGAGAAGTCGATGGGCGAGCTGGCGCAGGCCGCGTACGGCGGCGCGGGCGGCCCGGGCGCGCCCGGTGGCGGTGGTGGCCCGAGCGCGGGCGGCGGCGGAAAGAAGAAGGACGCCGGCGACGTGATCGACGCGGAGTTCGAAGAGTCGAACTGACTCCCTGAGGAGGGGCTGAGCGCCCCTCCTCGGCAGACCGGCGGAGCCGGGTCTGCCTCACCTCCTCTCCGCCTCGTCGCTTCGCTCCTCGCGAGCGAGGTGGCGCTTCTCGAGCGGGGAGCAGTGTTGCGCGGGGAGTGGGCGTGGGCCGAGAGGCTCGCGCCCTTTCTCTCTTCGGGCCCTCCGTCGGGCTCGGGCTCGACCGGCGTCCGCTCTGGCTGCACGCGCGTGCGGTGTAGAGACGCGCCCCGCCCGGTCGATGTACGCTGGCTCGGCGGAGGTTGGATGCGCCGGACGCGTCGAGGTCTCGCGGGATGTTGGGCGCTCGCCGCGCTGTGGATGTTGCCCTCGTGGGCCTCCGCGCAGACGGTGCCGCACGACGACTTCTCCACCGTGCGCTTCTCGCCGGCGCCGGGCCCGGGGAACTTCTTCTCCACCGACGGAGGCCGCGTCTTCGGTCACCTCTCGGGATCGGCGGGCCTCGTGCTCGACTACGGCTATCTCGCCGAGCGCCTCTACCCGCAGAGCTGTGACGGCGTCGGCAACTGCGCGCCCGCGGTCGATGCTTCCGGGCACGCGCTCGGCACGAACATCGTCAGCGACCTCGGCGTCGCGCACGTCTTCGGCACGTTCTCGCTCTTCGATCGCGTGCAGATCGCGCTCGTCGTGCCCGTCGCGCTCGCCGTCGGCGACTCGCTGATGGAGCCGGGCCCCGGCATCCAGCCGATGCTCGCGCCGGGCGGTACGGCCGTCACGCTCGCCGATCCGCGCCTGCACGTGAAGGTGAACCTCGTCGACGACGCGCCCACGGGCCTGCGCCTCGCGATCGTCGCGTACGGCACTGCGCCGACGGCTCACCTGATCTCGCCCGGACACTACCTCGGCGATCAGACGCCGACCTTCGGTGGTCACGCCGTCCTCGAGTTCGCGAGCGCGGGGTTCCACGTCGCGCTGAATTTGGGCGGCGTGTGGCGCGACCGGCAGCAGCTCTACTACGCGCGCACCGATCCGCAGCTGACCTACGCGATGGCGCTCGGCTACGACGTCACGCCGCTCATCGACGTCTTCGCCGAGATCGCCGGCGCCTCCGCGTTCACCGGCCGCCCCGACGCGAACGGGCTCGAGGGCCGCGTGGGCGCGCGCTTCCGCGTCGACGACGTGGTGTTCTCGCTCGGCATCGGCCCCGGCCTCGTGAGCGGCGTGGGCGTGCCGCTCGTGCGTGCCCTCGGCGGCTTCATGTGGGCGCCGATCTCGATCGACAGCGACGGCGACGGCATCGGCGATGCGAGCGACGCGTGCCCGTCCGAGGCCGAGGACGCCGACGGCAGCGACGACACGGACGGCTGCCCCGAGCTCGACGACGACGAGGACGGCATCGACGACGCGCACGACCAGTGCCCGCACGAGCCCGAGGACATCGACGAGGACCAGGACAGCGACGGCTGTCCCGACGTGGACACCGACGGCGACGGCGTGCAGGACGGCTACGACTCGTGCCCCTCGCAGGCAGAGGACATGGACGGCGATCGCGACGAGGACGGCTGCCCCGACGACGACGCCGATCGCGACAACATCCCCGACGCCCAGGACCAGTGCCCCTCGGAGCCCGAGGACACCGATGGCTTCGGCGACGAGGACGGCTGCCCCGAAGTGGACTTCGACGGCGATGGCTTGGCCGACGACGCCGACCAGTGCCCCGATCAGGCCGAGGACGCCGACGGCGTCGAAGACGAAGACGGATGTCCCGAAGAAGCGAGCGCAGCGCCCACGGCGCCAGTCGATACCGGGCGCGGACGGCGCCACGGGGGAGGCAAGCCATGAGAGAGAAGGTGTGGATGGCTGCTTCGCGCGCGTCGTGGGTCGGTGTGCTCGGTGCGCTCGCGCTCGTCGCGGGCTGTGACGCCTCGAGCTGGGGTGTTCCCGTGCCCATGGTCGACACGGGCACGCGCTTCGACGCCGGCGTGCGCGACTCGGGCGCCCTCGACGGCTCCATGGACGCGTCCGACGGATCGCGCGACGCCGCGCGCGATGGCGCTCCGACCGACACGAGCCCCGACGTCGGCAACGACGCCAGCGGGCGAGGCCTCTTGTGCGCGGCGTGCACGACCGACGACGACTGCTCGGCGAACTCGTTCTGCGTGCAGCTCGCGACGACCGGCCAGCTCGCCTGCCTCGTGCGCTGTGACGCCGAGATCCCGAGCTGCCCGCGTCGCTTCGACTGCTTGAACAGCGTGATCACGCCCACCCCCGGCCCGGTCTGCACGCCGGTGGGCGCGCCCTGCTGCATCGACAACGACGACGACGGCTACGGCGCCGGCATCGGCTGCCGCGGCACCGACTGCAACGACGACAACGCCTCCGTCTCGCCGATGGCGACCGAGGTCTGCGACGGCGTCGACAACGACTGCGATGGGATGATCGACCAGGGTGATCCCGGCAGCGGACAGGTCTGCTCCACCGGCATGCCGGGCGTGTGCGGCCCCGGTGTCAGCCACTGCGTGAGCGGCGCCATCGCGTGTCAGCCCACCACGCCCGCCGGCGACGAGACGTGCAACGGCCTCGACGACGACTGCGACGCGAACCTCGACGAGGGGCCGAGTGGCGGCGCGCTCACGCAGCCCTGCTACGGCGGCCCGACGGGCACGGAAGGCGTCGGCATCTGCGCCGCGGGCCTGCAGACCTGCTCGGGCGGCGCGTTCGGCACGTGCACCGGCGAAGTGCGTCCGGGCACCGAGAGCTGCAACGGCATGGACGACGACTGCGACGGGACGCCCGACGACGGCAACCCCGGTGGCGGCGTCGTCTGCTCGACGGGCCAGCCGGGCGCGTGCTCGGCGGGCACGACGCACTGCAACCTCGGCGCGATCGAGTGCCAGCCCAACCTCATGTCGATGGGCGAGAGCTGCAACGGCCTCGACGACAACTGCAACGGCATGGTCGACGAAGGCTCGACGGGCGGCGCGCTGACGCAGCCCTGCTACGGCGGCCCGGTCGGCACCGAGGGCGTCGGCCTCTGCATGGCCGGCTCGCAGACCTGCTCGGCCGGATCGTTCGGCGCGTGCACGAGCGAGGTGCGGCCCGTCCCCGAGCTCTGCAACGATCGCGACGACGACTGCGACGGCACGGTCGACGACGGCAACCCGGGCGGCGGCTTCGCCTGCACGACGGGCGCCGCGGGCGTCTGCTCGGCGGGCACCGCGCAGTGCCAGTCGGGCGCCATCGCCTGCGTGCCGACGATCACCGCGGGCTCGATGCCGGAGCTCTGCGACGGTCTCGACAACGACTGCGACGGCAACGTCGACGACGGCTTCGCGGGCCTCGCGGGCCCGTGCTCGGCCGGCACCGGCGCGTGCACCCGCATCGGCGTCCTCGTCTGCAACGCGGCCGACCGCTCGGGCCCGCCGATCTGCAACGCGACGCCGGGCACGCCGGGGACCGAGATCTGCGACGGTCTCGACAACGACTGCAACGGCACCACCGACGAAGGCTTCGCGAACCTCGCGGGACCCTGCTCGGCGGGCGTGGGCGCCTGCACGCGCCCGGGCGTGTTCGTCTGCAACCCCGCGAACCGCACGGGCGCGCCGATCTGCAATGCGACGCCGGGCACGCCGGGGACCGAGATCTGCGACGGTCTCGACAACGACTGCGACGGCAACGTGGACGATGGCTTCGCGGGTCTGGCCGGCCCGTGCGCGGCGGGCGTGGGCGCGTGCACGCAGTCGGGCGTGCTGGTGTGCAACCCGGCGAACCGCAGCGGCCCGCCGATCTGCAACGCGACGCCCGGCACGCCGGGCACCGAGATCTGCGACGGCATCGACAACGACTGCGACGGCAACGTCGACGACGGCTTCGCCGGCCTCTCGGGGCCGTGCTCGGCGGGCGTCGGCGCGTGCGCGGCGATCGGCGTGCTCGTGTGCAACCCGGCGAACCGCAGCGGCGCGCCGATCTGCAATGCGACGCCCGGCACGCCGGGGACCGAGATCTGCGACGGCATCGACAACAACTGCAACGGCACGACCGACGAGGGCTTCGCGAACCTCGCGGGCCCGTGCTCGGCCGGCGTGGGCGCGTGCACCGCGTCGGGCGTGTTCGTGTGCAACCCGGCGAACCGCAGCGGCGCGCCGATCTGCAGCGCGACGCCGGGCTCGCCGACGACCGAGATCTGCGACGGCATCGACAACAACTGCAACGGCACCGTGGACGAGGGCTTCGCGGGCCTGGCCGGGCCGTGCTCGGCAGGCGTGGGCGAGTGCGCGGCGTCCGGCGTGCTCGTGTGCAACCCGGCCAACCGCAGCGGGCCGCCCATCTGCAACGCGATGCCGGGCGGCGCCACCACCGAGATCTGCGACGGCCTCGACAACGACTGCGACGGCACCGTGGACGACGGCTTCGCGGGCCTCGCGGGCCCGTGCTCGGCGGGCGTCGGCGCGTGCGCGGCGACGGGCGTGCTGGTGTGCAACCCGGCCAACCGCAGCGGCCCGCCGATCTGCAACGCGACGCCCGGCTCGCCGGTGGCCGAGCTCTGCGACGGAATCGACAACAACTGCAACGGCACCATCGACGACGGCTTCGCGGGCCTCTCGGGCCCGTGCTCGGCGGGCGTCGGCGCCTGCTCGGCGATCGGCGTGCTCGTGTGCAATCCGGCCAACCGCAGCGGCCCGCCGATCTGCAACGCGACGCCGGGCTCGCCCTCGGCCGAGCGCTGCGACGGCATCGACAACAACTGCAACGGCTCGACCGACGAGACCTTCGCGGGCCTCGGCACGGCGTGCACGAACGGCCTCGGCGTCTGCTTGCGCGGCGGCGTCACGGTGTGCGCGGCGAGCCAGCTCACGACGACCTGCACGGCGCCCGTCGTCACGGGCACCGGCGAGATCTGCAACTACCTCGACGACGACTGCGACGGCACCGTCGACGACGGCTTCGTGAACGGCTCGGGCCTGTACACGCAGAACACGAACTGCGGCGCGTGCGGTGTCGACTGCACGATGATCTTCGCGCACCCGAACGCGTTCGGGACCTGCAACGTCTCCGGCAGCAGCGCCTCGTGCGTCATGAACTGCAACGCCAACTCGTTCGACCTGAACGCGGTGCCGAACGACGGCTGCGAGTTCACGCTCGACGCGAGCGCGATCTACGTCTCGACGAACGACCCGATGAGCGCCGACGACGCCACCTGCGGCCTCGGCCCGGTCGGCACCGGCGCAGGCCGCCACCCCTGCCGCACGATCGCGTTCGGCCAGTCGCGCGCGACGGCGACGAGCCGCACGCGCGTGCTCATCGCCGACGGCCTCTACAACGTGGACGTCACCCTCGTGAACGGACAGAGCCTCCTCGGTGGCTATCGCGCCGACACCTGGGAGCGCCACGTCGCCACGACGCTCACCACGATCCGCGGCACGACGGGCGCGGGTCACCGCCGTACCATCACCGCGACGAACATCACGAGCGCGACGCTCGTCGAGGGCTTCAGCATCGAGGCGGCGAGCGCGAGCTCGCCGGGCGCCAACTCGTACGCGATCTACGTGAGCGGCGGCACGAGCGCGCTCTCGATCCAGAACAACGTCGTCTACGCCGGCAACGGCGCGCCGGGCGGCCCGGGAAGTGCGGGCGCGGACGGCGCTGCGGGCACGAACGGATCGCCGGGCCTCGTCGCCATCGGAACGGGGAGCACGAACTGCTCCACGACGCGGCTCGGCGGAGCCGGCGGCGCGCAGACGTGCGGCGGTGTATCCGTCAGCGGTGGCGCCGGCGGCAACGCGGTGTGCCGGCCCCTGAACGACGGAACGCCGCACAGCTCCTCGGCCGGCGGCACCGGATCCGGCACGGGCGGCGGTGCAGGTGGCGCGCGCGCTTACGACCTCAGCTGGGCCAATGCGGCTTGCACGCTCTGCAACATCCCGACGGGCGGCCAGAGCTACAACGGCTCGAACGGGGCGTTCGGTGCGAATGGCTCGAATGGCGCGGCCGGCGTCGGTGCGGCGTCCGCAACGGGCAGCGTGATCGCCAGCGAGTGGGTCGGCACGAGCGGTGGCGGCGGCGGCACGGCTGGCAATGGCGGCGGCGGCGGCGGCGGCTCCGCCGGCGGCGGCGGCCAGGCCAACGCCACGTGCGTGGACGATCTCGGCGGAACCGGTGGCGGCGGCGGCTCGGGTGGATGCGGTGGTGCGCTAGGCACCGGCGGCCTCGCGGGCGGCGGCTCGTTCGCGATCTTCGTGGTGAACACGGCGAGCTATCCCGTGATCGCGAACAACATCATCTACCGCGGCTTCGGCGGGACCGGCGGCAACGGCGGACGCGGTGGTGCCGGTGGCGTCGCGGGCAACGGCGCGGCGGGCGGCGCCGCGTGCACGGGCGCGTGCTTCTGCAGCGGCGCGGCCGGCACCGGTGGCGGGGGTGGCAACGGCGGGCAGGGCGGTGGCGGCGGCGGCGGTGCGGGTGGCGTCTCGTACGGCATCTACGTCTCCGGCGCGAGCGGCTACGGCGCGGGCACGAACACGTTCCCGGTCTCGGGCGGCGGAGGCTCGGGCGGCTCGGGTGGCCCTTCTCTCGGCAACGCGGGAACGAACGGCGTGACCGGCACGAGCGCCGCCACCGACTGACACCGGCGCGTGGCGGGAAAGCCGAAGGGCGCGGCCTCCGAGGCTCGCGCCCTTCGGCTTTTCGGGTATCGTGCTCGGATGCTTGCTCGCGCAAAGGTCGCCCTCGCGCTCTCGTCGCTGACGCTCTTCGCTGCTTGCGAGAGCACCGCGCCGGCCACCGACGCGTCGGTCGGCAATGACGGATGGCTCGCGCTCGACGTCGGCGCGGATGCCGGGCCGACGGGCCCCGACTTCTGCGCCGAGATGTCGATCCCACGCTTCACCTTCTCGACGGCGCTCGGCGGCAACCAGTTCGGGGATCTCGCGGGCGACTTCACCGTGCACGAGCTCGACGGCACCGAGTGGCGGCTGCGCGATCGGTGGACGGGCTGCGAGAGCTACGTGTTCCTCACGAGCTTTCCCGGCGTGAACGACGGGCTGTTCACGAACAGCGCGCCGGACGACCTCTTCCTCGTGGGCCCGCGCAACGTGCAGTACTTCTTCCTCAGCGACGCCGCCGACGAGGCGGCGCGTCGCGACTTCGCCACGCGGATGGCGGCTCTGCTCGAGGAGTCGTTCGACTTCCGCTCGACGCCCGCCGCCGACCGCGAATTCTGGCGCACGCGCTTCCACTTCGTCGTCGACCGCGCGACCTCGGCCGGAAGCGTCGGCGCGCTCCTCACCGACTACATCGCGTACGCGAGCTCGCCCTCGTCCGGCGTCGACGTGGGCGGTGGCCGCGGCACGGCCTATCCGCCCGCACCGACGGTGCTCGGCATCGATCGCGCGCAGCACTGGGACGCGGGCGACAGCCTCGCCCAGTCGGTGGCTGCGACCGACAACTCCACCATGGGGATGGCTGCGTACCTGCCTCTCTTCTACAACTATCGCGGCGAGCTCGAGGCGCGCCTCACCGCGCAGGCGAGCGAGGCCACGATCGTCTCGCTCGTCGACGAGACGACCACGCTCCGCACCTTCACGCGGACCGTCACGCTGCCGAGCGCGAGCGAGATGGCGAGCCTCGACACCCTCGAGATCGACGTCGTCGTGGACTGCGAGGCGCGCAATCCCTTCGCGTGCTCGGAGTGGGACCGCATCGCCGACGTGCAGCTCTGCCTCGACGGCGAGGCCTGCACCGATCGCCGCGAGGTCGGTCGCTGGATCACGCCGTACTGGCGCCGCGGCCGACAGCACTACCTGCTCGAGGCCTCGCCCATGCTCGGTCTCCTGCGCGCGGGCGGCCAGGCCACGTTCTTCGTCGAGCTCGGCCCGGACTGGGAGCGCGCGACCGAGTGGCATGCCTCGGTGTCGCTGCGCTTCCGCTCGGCGGGCGGCGCGGCGCCGAGCGCGAGCGGCGCCGAGCGCGCCTACGTCGGCGGCACCTTCGGGCCCGACTACAACACGAGCCACGGGCCCTTCACGTTCACGCCGCCCGCGGGGACCACGCGCGTCGAGCTGGTCACGCTCCTCACGGGCCACGGCCAGGACAGCGGGAACAACTGCGCCGAGTGGTGCGACCATCGCCACACCTTCTCGGTGAACGGCACGGCCCTGCCGACGATCCGCTACGACCGCGACGAGATCGGCTCGCCCTTCGGCTGCGCGCAGCGCGCCTCGCTCGGCGTGATCCCCGGCCAGCTCGGCAACTGGGAGCAGTCGCGCGCCTACTGGTGCCCCGGCATGGCCGTCCAACCGATCCGCACCGACATCACGAGCCTCGTCACGATCGGCGCCGAGAGCACGCTCACCTACCAGGGCTCGACCGGCGCCTCGGGGCCGCCCGTGGCCGGTGACATCGATCTGACGACGTACGTCGTCTACTACCGCTGAGGGAGCGCCCGATCGTGTGCGGGGCCGCGCATCGGCGCGTTGACGCGCGCGGCCACGGCGCTCGACACTGACGCATACCGATGTCTCGCGAGAGCCCGACCGAAGGAAGTGCGCGCGCGAGCCTCGCGCTCTTCTCGCGAAGGAATCTCCTGCGCGGCGGCGTCGGTGGCGCGCTCTTGCTCGGTCTCGGCGGCGTGGGCCTCGCGCTCCAGAGCACGCGCATCGGCAGCCCGCCCTCCGAGCTCCTGCTCGTGCTCACGCAGGAGGAGCGCGCGATCGTCGCCGCGATCGCCGCGCGCCTGTGCCCGCAGCCCGGGCCCGACGTGCCCGGGGCCGACGCCATCGGCGTCGCCTCGCTCGCCGATCGCCTGCTCTGGCGCGCCGACCCCCGCACTGCGGCCGACGTGAAGTCGGTGCTCGCGCTCTTCGAGAACGGCCTGACGGGCGCGCTCTTCTTCGAGCGCGTGCGGCCCTTCACGCAGCTCGATCCCGAGGCGCAGGATGCCGTGCTCTGCGCGTGGCGCGACTCGCGCGTGCCGCTGCGCCGCACCGTGTTCCGCGCGCTGAGCTCGCTGGTGACGGCGCTCTACTTCGGCGACCCGCGCACCTGGCCGGGGATCGGCTATCCGGGGCCGCCCGAGCCCGTCGCGTTCCGCGCGGCGTACGCGGGACAGCTCGTGGATCTCGCCTCGCTGCGCGCGCCGGGAGGAGAGGACGCGTGAGCATCTACACCGGCGCGCACGTGACCGAGGACCGCACGATCGAGTGCGACGTCTGCATCGTCGGCACGGGCGCGGGCGGCTCGGTCGTGGCCGAGCGCCTGACGGCCGCCGGCAAGCGCGTGGTGATGCTCGAGGACGGCGGCTTCCACGAGAGCCGCACCTTCGATCTCACCGAGCGCAACATGTTCCCGCGCCTCTACCAGGAGGGCGGCGGCCGCGCGACGGTCGACCAGAGCATGGCGATCCTCCAGGGGCGCGCGGTGGGCGGCACCACCGTCGTCAACTGGACGACGTGCTTCCGCACGCCCGAGCGCGTGATGCAGTACTGGGCCGAGCACCACGGCGTCGAGGGGCTCGATCACGCCGCGCTCGTGCCGCACTGGGAGCGCATCGAGGCGCGTCTGAACGTCGTGCAGATGCGCCTCGACCAGGTGAACCGCAACAACCTCGTCACCTGGCGCGGCCTCGAGGCGCTCGGCTGGCACAAGGATCTGCTCTTCCGCAACGTGAAGAACTGCGCGCACTCCGGCTACTGCGGGATGGGCTGCGCGATCGACGCCAAGCAGAGCATGCTGGTCACGTTCCTTCCCGACGCCGTGCGCGGCGGCGCCGACGTGTACGCGAACGCGTGGGTCGAGCGCATCGAGGTCGACGGTCGCCACGGCCGCGCCGTGGTCGCGCGCGTGCGCGATCCGCGGACCGATCGCCTCACGAGCCACACGATCACGGTACGCGCCGCGGCCACGGTGCTCGCCGGCGGTGCGATCAACACGCCCGCGATCCTCCTGCGCTCGGGGATCGATCCGAGCGGGCGCACCGGCAAGCGCACGTTCTTCCATCCGGCGATCGGCGGCGTCGGCGTGCACGCCGAGCACGTGCATCCGTTCGTCGGCTCGCCGCAGTACGTCTACTCGGACGAGTTCGTCCAGCGTGAGGACGGGATGTCGTTCCTGCTCGAGGGGGCGCCGATGTTCCCGATGTCGATGGGCAGCCTCGGCACCGGCCTCGGCGCCGAGCGGCAGGCGATGCTCGAGCTCTTGCCCTACAGCTCGCTCACGGGCGCGCTCTGTCACGACGGGTTCGATCTGGACGATCCCGACGAGGGCGCGACGATCACGGTCGCCCCCGACGGTCGCCCGCAGATCGACTACGCGTGGACGCCGCGGCTGAGCGAGGGCCTGCGCGCGGCGACGGCGGCGGTGCTGCGCATCCAGCTCGCAGCCGGCGCGCGCCAGGCCTTCACGGTCCACGGCGTGTACGTGACGAGCGACGATCAGATCGATCCGATGCTCGAGCGCGTCGAGTTCGCGCCGGGCCGCGTGCCGGTGTTCGTGGCGCACTGCATGGGCGGCTGCGCGATGGGCACCGATCCGGCGCGGAGCGTGGTGGACTCGCGGACGCTGCGGCATCACGCGCTCGACGACGTGTTCGTGATCGACGGCTCGGTGTTCCCGACCTCGTGCAGCGTGAACCCGCAGATCTCGATCTACGGCCTCGCGAGCTGGGGCGCCGAGCACGTGCGGGAGATGCTCGGATGAGCCGCGCGGAGGTCACGGTGCTCGCGGCGATCGCGCTCGCGCTCGCCGGCTGCGTGTCGGCGCCCGACCACGATCCTTCGCAGTGGCCGCTCTCGCGCGTGGAGCTCGAGCGCCAGATCCCGACCGACGATCCGGCCGAAGAGACCTACCGATCGCACTGCATCGCGTGCCACGGCGTCGACGGCCGCGGCGCCGGCGCGCGCACGGGCGCCGACTTCACTTCGCGGGAGGGCCCGCTCACGCGTCCGGACGACGAGCTCTTGGTCTCGATCCTCGACGGCCGCACCGGCGACATCGGCACGATGCCCGCGCATCGAGGGATCCTGGGCGAGGAGCGCAGCCGCGCCGTGCTCGCCTACGTGCGCACGCACTTCGGAGCCGACGTGCCGATCGCGCCCGCGCCGGCCCCCGAGGACGGCGGCGTCGACGCGCCGTGAGCATGCCCGCGCCGAGCCCTGTTCGCGGTGAGCTCTACTGGATCGCGCCCGACGACTCGCGCGGCCCGGCGCCGAGCTACTCGCATCCGCACGTCGTCGTGCAGGAAGACGTCTTCAACCGCTCGCGCATCGCGACGGTCGTCGTCTGCGCGCTGACGACGAACCTCGCCAAGGCGAGCGAGCCGGGGAACGTGCTCCTCGATCCGGGCGAGGGAGATCTTCCCAGGCAGAGCGTCGTCGTCGTGTCGCAGATCTCGTCGGTCGAGAAGACGCGGCTGGGAACGCGGATCGGCGCGCTCTCCGATGCGCGCGTCGAGCAGATCCTCGACGGGCTGCGCTTTCTCCAGCGCGCGTTCTACCCGCGTTGAAACGCGGGCGAGACAGCGTGGACCACGATTTTAGACGCGCTTAAGTCGCGCCTTCCTCTGGATCGTCCAGTCTCGCAGGGGGTAGCGCGCGCCCGACGCGCGACCGCGACCCGAACGGTCGCTCCGATCGCGTCGCATGGATGCGGCGCTCGGCAGGGCTCTCGCCACGGAAGTCTCATGTCGTACCTCGCGCTCCTCCGCCGCACCGCACTTCTTCTTCCTCTCGCTCCGCTCGCGCTCGCGGTCGTGACGCTCGTGGCCTCGACGCCGGGATGCGCGAGCCCCAACGGCAACAGCTCCAGAGATGCCGGTGGAGCCGACGCTCGGCCTGCGAGCGACTCGGGAGGGATCGACTCGGGGACCCGCGATACCGGCCCGTACGACGCCGGCGTCGACGCCGTGGTGCCGCTCGATGGGGGCCGTGGCGACGCGTGCGTTCCGGGCGCCACGTGCAGCACGGGCGATCCGTGCACCACCGGCGTGACCGACTGTTCCTCGGGCGCGCCGGTCTGCACGGCGACGGGCCCGGCGCCCGCCGGCGCGACGTGCACCGACGGGACGTGCGATGGCGCGGGTCACTGCATCGTCTGCACGCCGGGCGCGTCGTGTACGCCGGCCGAGGCCTGCCACGAAGGAAGCACGACGTGCGAGCAGGGCGTCGCGACCTGCGTCGCCGGAGCGCTGAGCCCACCGGGCACGGCGTGCTCCGGAGGCACCTGCGATGCGAGCGGCCACTGCGGGTGCGTGGCCGGCAGCGCGTGTGATCCGAGCGAAGAGTGCCGCACGGGCACGTCCGCGTGCGGGCCGGACGGCGTCGTGATGTGCAGCGCGACGGGCAACGAGCCCGCGGGCACCGCGTGCACCGGCGGCGTGTGTGATGGCGCCGGCGCCTGCGTGCCCTGCGTCGCGGGAGAGGCGTGTACGCCTCCGAGCGCGTGCGACAGCGGTCGCATCGAGTGCACGAGCGGCGCTCCCGTGTGCGTGGTCGCGAGCCACCTGCCCGCGGGGGTCTCGTGCCCGACCGGCGTCTGCGACGGAAGTGGGACGTGCAATGCATGCACGGCGGGCGAGCCGTGCAGGACCAGCGAGCCGTGCACGACGGCCACGATCGACTGCTCGACGGGCGCGCCCGTGTGCAACGTCGTCGGGCTCGTCGCCGCCGGCACCTCGTGTCCTGGGGGCGTCTGCAGTGGCGCGGGGGCGTGCGTTCCGTGCGCTGCGGGCGCTTCGTGCAGCACCGGCGACCCGTGCACGACCGGCGCGCTCGCGTGCTCCACGGGCGCCCCCGTCTGCACGGTGAGCGGCAACGCGCCGGCCGGCACCTCGTGTCCCGGTGGCGTGTGCAACGGCAGCGGCGCCTGCACGCCGTGCTCGACGGGGGCCTCGTGCAGCACGGGCAACGCGTGCACGACGGGCGCGATCGCGTGCGGGAGCGGCGCTCCGATGTGCGTGGCGAGCGGCAACGCGCCCGCGGGCACCTCGTGTCCCGGTGGCGTGTGCAACGGCAGTGGCGCCTGCACGCCGTGCTCGCCCGGGGCGTCGTGCTCGACGGGCAACGCGTGCACGACGGGCGCGATCGCGTGCGGGAGCGGCGCTCCGATGTGCGTGGCGAGCGGCAACGTGACGGCGGGCACGCCGTGCCCCGGTGGCGTGTGCAACGGCAGCGGCGCCTGCACGCCGTGCTCGCCCGGGGCGTCGTGCTCGACGGGCAACGCCTGCACGACGGGAGCGATCCAGTGCGGTTCGGGCGCGCCTTCGTGCGCGTTCTCGGCCAACGCCCCGCCGGGCACGCCGTGCCCGGGCGGCATGTGCAATGGAAGTGGCACCTGTCTCGCGAGCTGCACCGGCACGCCGTGGGGCACCGTTCCGAGCGGCTACTCGAACGTGGCTTATCAGTCGTCGTCGCCCTCGGGCGCGTGCGTGGCCGAGACCCGCACGTGCACGAACGGGACGATGAGCGGCAGCTTCACGGCGACGTCGTGCACGCCCGGCTGCACGGGCACGCCGTGGGGCGACGTGCCGAGCGGCTACTCCAACACCGCGTACCTCTCCGCGAGCCCAGGCGGTCCTTGCTACGGACAGACCCGCACGTGCACGAGCGGCACGCTCAGCGGCAGCTACACGGCCGCGAGCTGCACCCCCGGGCCGAGCCCCGCGTGCCGCATCACGCTCACGGCGGGCGGTCTCGGCGGCGGCGGGCCTCCGGGCGGCCCCTACAGCCTCTCGCTCGGCTGGGGCGTGAGCGTCGCCAACACCTATGGTCTGTCGGCGTGCGGCGTGACCGTGACACCGAGCGAGTCGGGGCTCTCGGCGTACAGCGGGCCAGTCTACTCGATCGCGGCGGGCGCATCGGGAGGCGAAGGACCCTTCAAGAACGTCAGCACCTCCTCGCTGCCGTACTCGGTCGGCATCTCCGCGAGCTCGGTCGTGTGCCCGGCCGGCACCTCGCAGGTCGCGGGGCCCACGTCGGCGTCCTGCGCGATGACGCTGCAAGCCAACGGAACGCAGGTGAACGGCTGCAGCGGCTCGGTCACGATCGACTGCCGCTGAGCGCGGGCACGGACCTACTCGCGCGCTTGCAGATCGCGCGCGAGCGGCCGACAGTGCCGGCATGCCGCCGCGCTACGTGCGATTCGAGAAGAAGACGTCCCGTGGCGTGCTCGCGCACGACGTCGCGATCGACGGCCTGATCCTTCGGCAGCGCTCGCGTCGCGGCGAGAACGCGAAGACGGGGCGCGTGGGCGGCGGCCGCCAGAGCAGCACGTCGACCTTCCGGACCGAGGCCGCGGTCCGTGCTGCGTTCGATGCGCGCGTGAAGGCGCTCCTCGCCGAGCGCTTCGTCCAGGTCGGCGGCCCCGAGATCTCGGCCGCGCCGGCCCCGCGTCCGGCGAAGAAGCGCGCGTCCCTCGCTCGGACCGGCGTGCGGCCGGCCACGAGCGAGGCGGCGCTCGATGCGTTCGAGGCCGCGCACGGCGTGCGGCTCCCGGTCGGCTATCGGCGCTTCGTCACGAAGCACGGTGGCGGCACGTGGCTCGGCTTCGTGCGTCTGCATGCTCCGGGCCCGCGCGGGCGCGTGCGGCTCGAGACCCTCGCTCGCCGCTCGCCGCCAGGCTACCTCGCGTTCGCCGACACTGGTGGCGGAGACCTCTTCCTCTGGCGACTTCCCTCGAGCACGGTGCACTACCTCGCGCGCGGCAGTGAGCGCCCGCGGCGGGTCGCGGCCGACTTCGACGCGCTGGTGCGCGGGCTCACCACGAGCCAGCGCTTCGTCGATCGGCTCTTCGTCGGGCTCGACGTCGATCCGACGTTCGTCGCCCGCTGAAGGTCAGCCTCCAGGCCCGCGCACGGCCTCGAGCGCGGCGAGCGCTCGCCGCACCGAGAGGGCGAGCCGCCGGTGCCCATCGAGCGCGCGGAGCGACTCGACCCAGCGAGGCTCGCCACTCGATTCCGCCGCGTGGTGTGCGAGGTAGAACAGCACGTCCTTCGCGAGCTCCGCGCCGGTCTCGGTCGCCGCGCTCTCGCGCGCGAGCAGGTGCCCCACGCGATCGAAGGCCGTCTCCGGCGCGAGCTCGAACTGCCCGGCGACCGCGGCGGCGAGGGGCGAGGGGTGGTGCGCGTCCCAACGAAGGGCTCCTGCCGCGAGCGCTTCGTCGAGCTGCTTGGCCTGTCGTGCCGTGCGATCGCCCATCTTCTCGAGGCCCTTCCGCGCGAGCGCCGAGAGCGCCGGCGCGCCGCGCCCCGCCCAGAGGCGGTGCAGCGAGGGCCTCGCCTTCTGGAATCGGTCCTTCGTCGCTGCTTCGACGAGCCACGTCACGAGGCGCTCGTCCGCGACGCGCAGCATCCCGTTCGAGTCGGAGGACGCCGCGCGCTCGAGCAGCGCTGCGCGCTCGGCGGCGCTCGCGAGATCGGGGCGCGTCCGGAGCGCGCTCAGGTCCTCGGCCGAGAGGGTGCGCTGCGCCGCGAAGAGCTGCGCGAGCAGCGCATCGAGGGGCACGCGATCGAGGTCGCTCTCGCGCGGCTCCGAGGGCGGGTGACTCTCGTCCACGAGAAGAGCGTAGCGGAGCGCGCGATGCGTGTGCGATCTCGCGGTGGCCGCCAAGCACGCGCACGACTGGGCGGCCTGTCGTGAGGCGTGCCTTCGCGCGCGCTCGCTGCGTGGGGAGACGCGCGATCCGGGCGTGCACTGGAACCTCGGGGTCGCCGGCACCGCGCTGGGCGACTGGGAGGCCGCGCGCCTCGGCTGGGCGGGATGCGGGATCGCGCTGCCGGCAGGAGATGGCCCCGTGGAGATGGCTCTCGGCCTCACGCCGATCCGGATCGGTCCACCCGATGCGCAAGAGGTGGTGTGGTGCGATCGCATCGATCCCGCGCGGGCGATCGTGACGAACATTCCGATGCTCGAGAGCGGCCATCGCTACCGCGACCTCGTGCTGCACGACGGCGAGCCGCGCGGGAAGCGCACGTGGAAGGGGCGCGAGGTCTCGGTGTTCGATGCGCTCGTGTGTCTCGAGCGCTCCCCGTTCGCCACGACGGTGGTGACGGTGCGGGTCGCCTCGGACCAGGACGTGCGTGCGCTCCGTGATCGGGTCGCGTCCGAGGGCGCCGTGGCCGAGGACTGGACGGCGTCCCTCCACTGGATGTGCCGCGCCTGCAGCGAGGGCCGGCCGCACGCCGAGCACGACCGCGAGCGGCCCCCGAGCCCGGAGCACCGCGTGGCCATCGCCTCGCGCGAGCGAATCGAGGACGAGCTGCTGCACGCGTGGGAGACCGGCGCCGAGGGGCGCGAGGTCGTGCACATCCTGGAGGAGCCCGGGCTCGACTGAGGGGCGGTAGGGCCGCTGGCCCTCGGGGCGATTGACAGTCGCGCGCCGCGCCGCGAGCCTGCGCGCATGCTCGATCTCGCGCCGCTCGGAGTCGCTCTCTACGTGGATCGCGTGCCCACCGCGCGCGAGCTCGAGGCTGCGCTCGGGCACCCCGTCCGGGTCGTGGGCGCCGCCGATCGGCCGGAAGCGTTCGAGTGGCGCGTCGGCAGCGGCACGATGCGCGCGAACCTCTCGCACGACCCGCAGCACGTCGCCGTGCAGGCGAAGGGCATCGCCGGCTACGTGGCCTCGGCGTGCACGCTCCACGATCCCTCGCTCCTGCCTCGCGTCGAGAAGGTGCGCGCGATCCTCGGCTTGCTCGTCGAGCGCGGCCTGCCGATGCAGCCGGCGCTCGATGCGGCACGCGGGCTCGCGCAGGGGCTCGGCGCGTTCGTCTTCGCGCAGGGCGGCTTCTTCGAGGCGGAGGGGCGCCCCCTCGCCACGCCGAACGGGGCGCCGCCCGACACGCGCGACGAGGACGCCGGCGACGAGGATGGCTCGCCGGCCGGGCCGCCGAGCGCCGATCGTGTGGCGGACCGGGCGCGGGTGCTCGCGGCGCTCGCCGCCCGCGCCTTCGCCGAGCGCGAGCCGCGCGAGCAGGGCCAGCCCTGGATCGACGACTTGCGCGCCTGGCTCGTCGCGACTGGCGTGGAGCACGAGCTCGAGCCCGACGAGCGCGAGACGATGTTCTCGATCGCGCACGGGGCGCTCGGTGCGCGCGCCGCGACGAACGCCACCTGGCGTCTCGAGGGCGCCGTGGTGCTCGGGTGGGCGCTGTCCGCGATCGAGCTGCCGCCGCACGATCGCGTCGTCGAGGTGCCGCGCCTGGCGCGCGCGCTCGGGATCCTGCAGGCGCCACCGCCGGCGATCGCCACGCCGCGTCTGCGCTCGCCCGAGGAGATCCACGCGATGCGCGAGCGCCTCTTCTCGATCCACTGGCGCCTCGTCGACTGGCGCGTCTCGCCGAAGGCGATCGACTTCGCCGAGGTCGCGCGGAGGTCGACCTTCGGGCTCGTCACCGACGACGCCATGCTTCTCGACGGAGATCTCGCGATCGTCGGCAGCCCGATCGCGAAAGCTCCGCGCGATGCGATCGGCATGACGGAGTCGATCGCACGCGAGCGCCACCAGGCCGGCAACTGGCTCGTGGGCGACCAGCCCGCGCAGCGCTACTCGGACGTGGGCACCGACACGTAGGCGAGCGCGACGGCGTGCGCGACGCCCGGGCGCCACCCTTTTCTCGGACGCCGCCCTTCCGCCTCGCCCGCCGCGGCCCTAGGGTCGCGGCATGACGACGCTCGGGCTCATCGGGGCAGGACACATCGGAAGCCAGGTCGCGCGGCTCGCGGTCGCGAACGGATACGACGTGGTGATCAGCAACTCGCGCGGGCCGGAGACGCTCGCCGACCTCGTCCGCGAGCTCGGGCCGAAGGCGCGCGCCGCGACGCCGCTCGAGGCGGCGACGGCGGGCGATCTCGTCGTGGTGACGATCCCGCTCAAGAACATCGCGAGCATCCCGGTCGCGCCGCTCGCCGGCAAGGTCGTGATCGACACGAACAACTACTATCCGCAGCGCGATGGTCACATCGCGGCGCTCGACGAAGAGCGCACGACCACCGCCGAGCTGCTCCAGGCGCATCTGCCCGCCTCGAAGGTCGTGAAGGCCTTCAACCACATCTACGCGGCGCAGCTCACGACCGACGGCAAGCCGCGCGGCACGCCGAATCGGCGCGCGCTCGTCATCGCCGGCGACGACGCGACCGCGAAGGCGACCGTCACCGCGATGCTCGACGCGTTCGGCTTCGACACCGTCGATGCCGGCCCGCTGGCCGAGGGCTGGCGCATCCAGCGCGACACCCCGGGCTACGGCCCGCGGCGCAATGCGGAGGAGCTGAAGCGGGATCTCGCGGCCGCCAAGCGCTACCGCGACATGTGATCTCCGCGCCGGCTCACCGACGCACGAACACGCTCGTGCACACGCCGGCCGCGAGCAGCGCGATCTCCACGGCCGCGGCCGCGCCCACCCAAGGACCGAAGCTCGCCGCGATCGCGGCGCGCAGCGTGTCGAGCGCCAGCCATCCGAGCACGAGCGCCACGCCTCGCGCGCCCAGCAGGCTCGCGCCGCCATCCGTCACCGCCTGGTCGGCGCCGCTCGACACGCTGTGTCGGCTCTTTCCGGGGCTGCCGGTGTTCAGGTAGTAGGGCGCGTTCCACTTCGCGTCGGCGTCCGCCTGTGCGCGTCGATCGCTCGCCACGTCGAAGCGACGCAGCGCGAAGCGATCGGAGAGCGCGAGCCATGCCGTGGCCGTCGCGAGCACGACGCCGAGCGCCACCGCTCCGAGCGCTCCGAGCGCGGCGAGCGCGTCCTGGTCGATCGCGAGCGCGCATCCGTAGACCGGGATCGCGAGCACCGCCGCCGTCGCGACCGCTCCGATCGCGCGCGTGCGGAGCAGCCGCATCGGGCCCTCGGGGCCCGCTCCCTTGCCGTCCACCACGTCGAGCGAGAGCACCGCCAGCGCGACCCAGCCCACGAGGGCCGCCGCCGCGCGGCCGAGCACGGTTGCCGGATCGAAGAAGAGCATCTCGAAGAACGCCGCGCGGAGCGACGCCGCGTCGACGGGTGCTCCGCCCGCGAGCGCGGCGATCCCCAGCCAAGCGGCTGTCCCCGCGCCACCGAACGGCCATGCCGCGGCCGCGAGCGCGGCCAGCCACGCGAGGGGCCGCGCGTGCAGCCGCAGCGCGATCATGGAGTGGCCAGCAGATAGCCGAGCACGTTCGTCCAGAAGGCCTCCGCGTTCGTGTTCCATCCCGCGTCGAGGGTCGCATACTCGTCGAGCCAGACGAACGCCCGGCCCGAGCCGCCGGTGCCCGACTCGTAGCGCGCCGCCACGGTCGTGCCGCCAGAAGTGGCGACCTCGGGCGAGGTGCCGGGCGGCATCAGCGACATGAACGCGTCTGCACCGTTCACCATCGGCGGCGCCGTGAGGGTGCCGCGCGAGACGGCGCCCGCCGCGAAGAGCGGCGAGTCGATGATGGGCGCCCGCGTGGTGTCGATCTGCATCCCGAGGATCGACACGATGGACTGGATCTCGTTGCGGTCGGCGACGGCGCCGGCGTATCCGCCGAGCACGAGCACGCGGCCGCCCTGCGTCAGCCACACGAGCAATGCGGCGCGCTCGCCCCCGCTCAGATCGTTCTGCATGTCGCCGAAGACGACGAGATCGTAGACGGAGAGAAAGGCCTGATCGAGCGTCGGGTCCGCGACGAACTGCGCCGTGCCCCAGTCGGCGAGCAGCGCCGAGAACGAGCTCGCCTCGAGGGCGCCGTTCGCGAGGCGCCCGACGACCAGGATGCGCGTGTCGGGAGTCGCCGCGTCGGGGGCGACGAAGGCGTCGGGCGTGACGAAGGCATCGGGCGTGACGAAGGCGTCGGGCGTCGCGGCATCGGTGCCGGCGAACGCATCGGGCGCGACGGAGGCGTCGGGCGTCGCGGCATCGGTGCCGGCGAATGCATCGGGCGAGGAGGGCTGCGGGCTGCTGCAGCCGAGGGTCGCGAAGAGCGCGAAGGCCGCGAGTGGACGAGCAGGGACGGAGAAGAAGGTGCGCATGGCGGCGACTGTCGCGGCGCGACCCGGGCCGCGGAAGTCGCATCGACGTGCGACGCGACGCGGAGCGCCTCGCGCGGGGCGGCGCGGAGGGCGGCGCCACCATCGGCCGATCCCCACGACGCTGCGCGCCGCCGCGGGGGTCGCATGGATGGGTGACGTGCCCGCTCGGAGCGACGTCAGTCGATCAGGCCGAGGCGCATCGCGCGGCGTGTCGCCTCGCTCTTCGTGCTCACGCCGAGCTTGCCGTAGGTGCGCCGTACGTAGGTCCGCACCGAGTCGATCGAGAGCTCGAGGCGCAGCGCGACCTGCTCGTACGTGTATCCCTCGGCGAGCAGGCCGAGCACCTCGCGCTCCCGCTCGGAGAGCAGGCCCGGCTGCGCGCGCGTGCTCGGCGCCCGCAGCCGCGCGAGCAGGCGCCGGCTGATCTCGCGCGTCATCGGCGAGCCACCGCGCTCGACCTCCCGGGCCACCTCGCCCAGCCGCGTGAACACCTCCGTCTTCAGCACGTATCCGACGCAGCCGGCCTCGATCGCCGGAAAGAGCCAGTCGTCGCTCGCGTGCCCGGTGACGGCGACCACCGAGAGCTCGGGCGCGTGTGCGAAGACGGCCGGGAGCGCATCGACGACGCGCGTCCCGTCGAGATCGAGATCGGCCAGCAAGATCGGCGGGAGCGCGCCGGCCTCGGCCGCAGCGAGCAGGGCCCCGATGTCGTCGAGCTCGAGCACGTCGTAGTCGTTCGCGCGTAGCGCGGTCGCCAGCGCGCGCCGCACCTCGGGCTCGTCCTCGATCACCGCGATCGCTCTCCGCGCGCTCATCGCGTCCGAGTGTTGCACGAGGATCGACGGCGCTCGCGAGGAAGCTACAGTCGCGGCCCCCGTGGCGCCGCCTCCCGACACCGCTCCCGTGCTCACCGACGACGAGTACCGGCGAATCGCGTCCCAGGCGTCGGCCATCGGATCGGGGATCGTGGGCGTGGCGCTCGCGCTCGCCGTCGAGTCGTCCTGGGGGCGCAGCTCCACCGGCGCGACCCCAGGCTGGGTCGCGGGCGTCACGATGGCGTGGCTCGTCGCTTCGATCGGCTACACGTCGTTCTTCAGCACGCACGCCCGCTTCGCGGCGCCCGTCTCGAGCGAGCGTGATCTCGAGATCTACGCGACGGTGATCTACTGCTCCGTCTTCGGAGCGACCTCCTCGTACGCGTTCTCGCCGGCGTACGCCTTCCTCCTCGCGGCGACGATCAACCTGGGGTGGCTCTTCGCGCACCGCCGGCCGCTCACGCTCGCGATCGTGGCGCTGATCCCCGTCGCGATGCGTGGGCTCGCCGTGCCGGAGGCCTCGCTCGCGTCGTACGCGTACGCGCTGGGCGCGGGCGTGCTCGTCGTGATCGGTGCGCTGCTCTGGGGACGGCGCTGCGACGCCGACCACGCGATCCGGCTCGCGCTCGAGGCCGAGGCCGCGCGCCTCGAAGCGCAGCGCGAGGCCGGCGCGGGCATGCGCGCCGCGATGTCGCTCCACGACGGGCTCTCGGGCGCGGTTCTCGTGCTGCAGGCCCACCTCGTCGAGGCCAGCGCGTACGAGGCGGCGCGCCCGGCGGTGCGCGCGATGGTCGGGCGCGTGCGCGCGCTCGTGGAGGGTGCGCTCGGTCATCCGATCGAGGTGCTCGAGACGGAGCTTCCGCGCGTCACGCGCTGGCTCGACGCGCGTTGCACGCTGCACGTGGACGCGTCGGTGCGGGCGCTCGGCCTCGGCGAGCGGCGTGACCTCGGCGAGCTCGCGTGGGAGTCGGCGATGAACGCGCTGCGTCGTGGCCGCACCGAGATCAGGATCACGCTCGATGCACGCGAGGCCTTCGTGGAGCTCCGCTGCGAGGGGCGCGGGCAGCGTGCCGAGAGCGGTGCGCGCGGAGGTGGCCGCGGTCTTCGTTACGCGGCGGCACGCGTGCTCGGGCGCGGCGGGACCACGAGCCTCGCGGCCGATGGAACCTTCACGGCGCGCTGGCCGCGCAACGCGCGTCCCTCGTCGAACACGTGGATGGTGCCGACGGCGTTCACCGCGATCTTCGCGACCGCGATGCTCATCGGCGAGGCGAGCGGCCATCGCTCGGCGCTCTGGCTCGGCGGCTTCGGCGCGCTCGGCGCGGCGGGCGCGTACGCGGGCATGGCCTCCTCCGGTCGGAGCGCGCGCGCCGAGCTGGATCGCCTGCGTGCCGAGTCCCTCGCCCTCGCCGAGCGCGAGGTGATGCGCGGCGTGCGCTCGTTGCTGATCCCCGCGAGCGATGCGCTCGCGCTCGCGGACGACGACGGCTCGCTCCAGGCCGCGCGCGAGGCTGCGCTCGAGCTCGGCCGTGCGGTCACCGCTGCGCTCGAGCTGCTCGAAGAGCACGCGCCGGCCGCGTGGACCGAGACCCGCGCCGCGTGAGCGCGCGGCGCTCTTCGACACCGATCGACGGAGCGCGCCGACGGCGCTAACCGGTGGGCGTGCCTCACGATCTCGGTAGCCGCTCACGCCTCACGCTCCGCGACGCGCAGCGCTTCGGCGAGGGCACGCTCTTCGACAAGATCGCGCGCACCGTGTGCGCGGCCGAGTGCCTGCCGCGCAAGGAGCTCTACGAGGCGTGGGAGGTCGCGCGTCGCGTTCGCCGGCGCTTCCGCGGTGGCCGCGTGCTCGATCTCGCGGCGGGGCACGGCTTGCTCGCGCAGCTGCTGCTCGTGCTCGACGACAGCTCGCCCGAGGCGATCGCGATCGATCCGAAGACGCCGTCCAGCGCGGCCACGCTCGGCGAAGCGATGGAGCGCACCTGGCCACGTCTGCAGGGGCGCGTCCTGCGCCGCGCCGAGCGCATCGACGACGTCGACGTGCGCGCGGGCGACCTGCTGGTGTCGGTCCACGCGTGCGGCGCGCTCACCGATCGCGTGCTCGACCTCGCGATCGCGCACCGCACGCGCGTCGCGGTGCTCCCGTGCTGTCACGACGTGAGGGCGAGCGACACGGCCGGGCTGCGCGGCTGGCTCGAAGGCCCGCTCGCGGTCGACGTCGCGCGCGCCGCACGGCTTCGTGCGGCCGGCTTCACCGTGCACACGCAGACGATCCCCGCCGAGATCACCCCGCAGAACCGACTGCTGATGGGCGAGCCTGGCTGACGGGAGGTCGCGCCTCCGGGCGAAGGCCTCGCCGTCCGTGAGAGGGTGGCGCGCCGACGAGGGCTCGGGCGCGGCGCGCCGTCAGTGCGTGGTCAGCTCGCGGCGCACACTCGCGCCCGCGTTCCTCGCGCGCTGCTCGAGATCGTCCGCGAGCGCGCGCGGGTCGCGCTCGTAGCCGCTCAGGCCCATCATCGTGCCGCTCTCGGAGAGCACGTCCATGCGCACCATGCGCTCGCCGCGACGTAGCTCCTCGATGCGCGCGAGCTCGGCGTAGCGCACGTGCTTGAGCCCGAGCACCTTCGAGCGGCGCACGACACCCATCGCGCGCAGCTCGAGGACGTCCCCCGCCGACTGCCACGTCGCGCGAGCGACGACGAGCGGCGTCAGGAGGCCGAGGATGCCGCCCGTGAGCCCGAGCCCGAGCTCCGTCGACGAGCGCTCGCCGTCGCGGTGGAAGAGCAGCGCGGCCCCGACCATGAGCGCGCCCACGACGACGGCCGCGACCGAGATCCCGATTGCCACCAGCCAGCTCCGGCGGCTCACCCGGTAGCTCGCTTGCACCGGCCCGTACGCCGCGTCGATCTCGCTCTCGGTCACGAGTGCGGAAGGTAGCGCGAGATCCGCTCCTTCGGTCGGCGGCGCTCAAGGCTCGATCGTGATCGAGGCGCGGAACGAGCCGCGCAGCGGCGACTCGGGGGACGGCGCGTCGTGCGCGAGGCACGTGCCGAGGTCGGTGCTCGCCGCGCGCACGCGCAGGGCGCGCACCGCATGCGAGCGTCCGGTCACCCGGGCGCTCACGTCGATCGCGACCACGCTCGACGCATCGACGCGGTGCAGGCAGTACGTCACGGCCCGCGCGAGCCAGGCCTGGGGCGTGTCGCTCGGCGGCGTCGCGAGCGCGTCGCGTCGCGGCCCGAGCGCGGGCTCGAGGGCCACTGCCGCGTCGAGCCACGCGCGCGCCTGCGTGCCGAGTCCGAGGCTCGCGAGCCGCTCGCCGCCGAGCGTGAGGAGCGCCGCCCGCGAGGCGGCGGGCACGCGCTCCGGGAGCGACGGCGCGTCGAGCGAGAGCAGCGCCTCGGCCACGAGCCCGTCGGCCGGATCGCTCGTGCCCACGAACGGCGCGAGCGTCACCACGGCGCGCGCGCCGCGGCCGCGCGCGAGGTCGAGCTCTGCGCTCCGGATCGCACAGTGCACTGCGAACGGCGACGCGATCGCGGCGCATCGATCGAACGACTCGCGCGCGGCGTGCGGATCGTCAGGCGCGAGGAGCTCGCCCAGCATGAAGTGGAGGCGCGGCTCGAGCTCGGCCGGGACGGGCGTGATCGCGAGCGCCTGCTCGATCAGCGTGCGCGCCTCGGCATCGCCTTCTTGCGCGGCGACGTAGGCGCGCTGGTAGAGCGCATGGGCCGTGAGCGCGTCGCTCCCCGTGACGTGCGACCACGCGCGGCGTGCGGGCGCGGCGTCGGCCGTCACGACGCACGCGTCGTCGCCGCTCGCCTCGCAGCGATCGAGCTCTGCCAGCGCCGCTTCGGCGGCGAGCTCGTAGCGCAGCTCACCGAGCACGAGCCGCGCGGCGCGTCCGAGCGTGTCGAAGGCGCGGTCGAGCACGGCCATGAGCCGCTCGCGCCACGCGGCGCGATCGGACTCGTAGGAGGGGAGCGCCGCGCGCAGCGCCTGCGCGCGCTCGGGCGTAGGCCCGCTTCGGAGCTCGGCGGCCGTGCCGACGAGGAGCTCGGTGGCGGCGTAGTATCGGAGCAAGGGCACGGCCGCCGCGGTGGGTACCTCGCTCGCGTCGATGCGAGGCACGGGCAGGCGATCGACTACGACGAAGTCGCCCGAGGCAGGGCGCGGAGGCCGCGTCACCCGGATCGTGCCGAGATCGGTCTGCGCGCGCGCCACGCCGGCGCCGAGCATCACGAGCGAGATCGCGAGCGCCCAGCGCATGCTCCGAGGTTGCGGGCCCAGCGTCGTGGGATCAAGGGGCGGCATCCCGGGAACTCCGCGCGGTCACCGGTGTCGGACGCGCATGACCTACCGTGACGACGACGTCGCGGCGTTCGCGCGTCGGCGCTCGCTCGCCGAGCGCGTGGAGACCACGACCGACGATCACGAGCGCGCCGAGCTCGTGCGGGAGCTGGCGCAGCTCGACGCGGATCGTCGCGACGCGGCCCGGCGCCGTCTTCCGCTCCTCACCCGGTCGCGGATCGCGAGCCCTTGCGACGAGCGCTGGGAGACGATGCTGGGCGAGGGCGCGGTGCGTCACTGCTCGCGCTGCGAGAAGAAGGTCTTCGATCTCTCGCGGATGACGCTCGGGGAGGCCGAGGCGCTGGTGCACGCCGAGCAGCGCCGCGGTCTCTGCGTGCGGCTCCATCACCGCGCCGACGGGACGATGATGTTCGCCGACTGCGAGGTCGGCGCGCGCAGCGTCCGGCGCCGTCGATGGGCCGTGGGCGTGGCCGCGGGCATCGCTGGCAGCGCGGCGCTCGCATGGGCGGCCGTACCGCCGCCGGCCGCACCGCTGCGTCTCGAGGGGAGCGCCACCTCCGCCGCCGTGCTGCGCGAGGCGGGCGACGCATTCCTGCGGAGCCCGATGCCCGAGCTTCCCGTGGACGCGGACCTCCCGCGCGCGATCGGTTTGTCGGGCGTCGACGAGCCGGGGGCCTTCATGGGGCTGATGGCGCTTCCGGAGCCACCTCTCGTCGCTCCCGCGCCGGCACGGCCGCCGGGGCGCGCCCGCAGGCGCTGACGAAGCGCACGCCCGCAGCCTCGGCGACCTCGACGCCGCAACCCGCGGGCCCCACACCTCCGTCATGGGACTTCTCGACAAGCTCTTCGGTGCCGCGCCCAAGGTCCTACCCACCAGCGTGCGCGATCGCGACGCGTTCGAGCGCGAGGTCGAGAAGAGCGAGACGCCGGTGATCGTCGACGTGTGGGGCCCCGCGTGCGGGCCGTGCAAGAAGATGGAGCCCGTCCTCGTCGACGTCGCCACGCGCTACGCAGGGAAGGTGAAGGTCGTCGAGATCTCGACCGACGCCGAGCCCGAGCTGCTCGCCGAGCTCGGCGTGCGCGCGACCCCGACGCTGATCATCTATCGGTCCGGCGAAGAGCTCGGCCGCAGCACCGGCTATCGCCCCGGGCCCTGGTTCGACGACATGATCGCCGCCGAGCTCTCCTGATCGACCGCCAACCCACTCCGCTTCAGAACCACGCGGGCGCGCACTGCGAGGTGAAGATCCCGGCGCCGGAGCGAACGTCCTCGCTCGCCGTGAGGATGTCGAAGTTCTCGGAGTAGGCGTTGTTCAGCTTCACGACGACCTCGTCGCCGGCGTTGGGGTCGCGGATCGCGCAGAGATCGCGCGCGTTCAGGAGCGCGACCACGGCGTCCATGTACATCTCGACCTGGAGCACGTGCGTGGGCCCGGCGCTCGCGTCGAACCACTCCGGGTGATCGCGCACGACGTCGTTCACCGCGCGCTGCACTTCGGACAGGAAGCAGCTCGTCGCGGCGTAGCACTGGTCCCCTTCGCCCGTGCCCGTGCCGGGCGAGCAGTCGATGCCGCCGGGCGGCGGGCAGATCGGGCCTGCGTCGAGCGAGACCGCATCCGGCGAGACGGGCGCGTCGGATGCGGCGCTCACGTCGGGCACGTCGGAGGCGTCGATGGTGGCGTCGTCTCGCGACGCGTCGCGCGCGCTCGCGTCGAGGCCCGGCGCATCGACGCGAGCGTCGGCGGCGCGCCGCGGGGTCACCTCGGAACAGCCGCCGATCGCCAGGCAGAGCCCGACGAAGACACCGAGAGAGATGCGCAGGCTGCTCACCTCGCCCATCGTGCCCGGAACGGCGCGCGCGCGATAGGGCGCCGACGCGAGCGGCTCTCCTCGGCGATGCCTGCGGTGCGTCTCGACCGGTGGCTCCGCGGGCGCCCGGTGCTCGCCGCGATTGGCTCGTTGGCGCTCGCCCCGGCGCGCCCTATCGTCCGCCGACCATGATGAGCACCGAATGGCTGGCCGCGTCCGCCCGCTACAACCGCTGGATGAACGACAAGCTCTACGCGCTCGTCGCCACGCTGCCCGACGAAGCACGCACGCGCGACATGGGCGCGTTCTTCGGGTCGATCCACGCGACGCTCAACCACCTTCTCCTCGCCGATCGCATCTGGCTCGCGCGCTTCCAGGGCGTCGCGGCGCCCGAGGGCTTCATGGCACCGGGCATCCGCGCGCTCGATCAGGAGCTCTACGCCGACTTCGACGAGCTGCGCCGCGAGCGCGCGAAGACCGACGACGAGCTCGCCGCGTGGGTCGCCACGCTCACTGCGGAGCAGCTGGCGGCGCCGCTCGTCTTCACGCGACGCGGACAGCGCACCGAGGCCCCGCTGTGGTGGCTCGTCGCGCACGTCTTCAATCACCAGACGCACCACCGCGGCCAGGTCACGACGTTGCTCATGCAGCTGGGCCACGACCCGGGCGTGACCGACCTCTACGCGATGCTTCGCGACGAGGCGGCGCCGGCCCGCTGAGTCGCGTGCCGGAGCGGGCGACGAGGCGCCGTTCATGCGGGGGCCGGCGCGCGGGCGCTCGGCTCGCGCGCCGGCTCAGCGGTACGCCGCGCCGGAGTCCGTCATCGCGGCGAGCGTGAGCGGCGCCGCGTACCGCAGCGCAGTGAGCAGTCCGTCGCCGTCGAAGCGGCAGCCCTGCACGGAGTAGATCAGCAAGTTCTCGCGCAGCTCGACCGTGCCGCGGAACGCGAGCTGGACCGCGGTCTCGCGCAGCCTCGGCGGGATCGCGCGCGCGGCGTCGGCGTCGCTCGCGGCGCGCACGACGTAGAGGCGGTCGAACTCGGCGTGACCGATCACCCGATCGGGGTTCTTCGCCTCGAAGAAGAGCTGGAGCGCCTTCACGAACGTGAAGGGCGGCACCCAGAGCATGAGATCGAGCGCCGCCGCGATGCCGCTCCACTGCTTCATGTCGGGCATGAACGCCGCGCCTCCGAGGATGCGCGGGTGGTAGACCGCCACGATCATCTGCGAGCTCGTCTGCTCGTTGCCGTCCTGGTCGCGGTACGAGTAGTCGTACTCGAGCGCGTACACCTCGGCTTGGTCGATCTTCCCGTACGCGCTCGCGACGCACCGATCGGGCGCGGAGTGCAGCGCGAAGGGTGCGAGGTGCAGCTTCAACCGCTCGTTCTCCGGCGGGATCAGTCGAAAGCCGTAGGGTGCGACCGCGGCTGCGGCGGCCGCCTGTCGTTCTTGGCGCGTGGGACCGAAGAAGCCCATGCCGCGATGGTCCGGGTCCGACCGTGTGCTGGCAAGAGGTTCTCGATCGACGGCGCCGCGCATGCGCCAGGTGAAGATCCCCCGGTTTCGTGGACACCCCGAATGGCGCGAAGATGCGCGAGGAGTGTTCGATGTCGAGACGAGCGCGAAGGAAGTTCACGGAGGAGTTCAAGGCGGAGGCGGTGCGGCTCTGCCACGTCGGCGACCGCAGCATCACGCAGGTCGCGAAGGACCTCGACCTGACGGAGACGTCGCTGCGCGAGTGGTACGCCCGCGCGGAGGTCGACGCGGGTCGCGGAGCGCCGGGCGCGCTGACGACGGCCGAGCGTGAGGAGCTCGCCAAGCTGCGGCGCGAGAACAAGCAGCTCCGCATGGAGCGCGAAATCCTAAAACAGGCGGCCACCTTCTTCGCGAAGGAGAACGCATGAAGTACGCGTTCATCCTCGCGCGGATGGTGGCCTTCCCCGTCGCGATGCTGTGTCGCGTGCTCGGCGTCTCGCCGAGCGGATTCTACGCGTGGCGCGCGCGTCCCGAGCCCGAGCGCGCGAAGAGCGACGCGCGTCTCGCGCTCGACGTCGCGGCGGTCCATCGACGCAGCCGCGGTCGCTACGGCAGCCCGCGCATCCACGCCGACCTGCGCGCTCGCGGCGTGCGCGTCGGCCGCAAGCGCGTCGCTCGGCTCATGCGCGAGAACGGGCTGTTCGCACGGCGGAGACGTCGATACCGCGCGACGACGGACTCGCGACATGCAGAGGCCATCTCGCCGAACGTGCTCGAGCGCGACTTCACCGCGAGCGCGCCGAACGAGGTCTGGGTCACCGACGTGACCTACGTCTGGACGCACGAGGGCTGGCTCTACCTCGCGGCGATCATCGACCTCTTCGCGCGCCGCGTCGTCGGCTGGGCGACGAGCGACACCAACGACACGAAGCTCGCGCTCGCCGCTCTCGCGATGGCGAGCGCGCAGCGCAGACCTCCTCGCGGGCTCGTCCATCACTCGGACCGCGGAGCGCCCTACGCGAGCGAGGAGTACCGACGCGCGCTCACGACGCTCGGCATCGCGCAGAGCATGAGCCGCAAGGGTGACTGCTGGGACAACGCGGTCGCCGAGAGCTTCTTCGCGACCATCAAGGCCGAGCTCATCGACGACGAGGACTACGCTACGCGGGCCGATGCCGTGACCTCCATCGGCGACTACATCGAGCGCTTCTACAACGTCGAGCGGAGGCACTCGCATCTCAACTACGTGAGCCCGATCGAATTCGAATTGAAGTCCAAGGTCGCTTCGCTTGCTGCATAATCAAACCGTCCACGAACTCGGGGCAGCTTCAGCGCCGAATCGAGTCGATCTTCGGATGGATGAAGACCATCGGTGGCTTCAGACGAACGAGATTCAGAGGCGTTGCTCGCACCCAGCTCTACGCGCACGTCGCCGCCGCCGCGTACAACCTGCTCAGGATGACCAAGCTGCTCCCCGCGTGAGCCGCGACCAGACGCGGCGAGCCGCCAACAGCATCGCGAGCATCGAAAAGCGCCCGCGGCGAAGCCCGATGTCGCGGTCGCAGACACGGGTTTTTCAGCAGCCTGCTAGCTCGTCGCTCGAGGAGCTCGGCTCGGCTCTGGCGGTGGTGAAGACCATTCCCGACTCGCGGTTCTTGGCATCCGTCGTCTCGATCTTGGTGGATCCTACTCGCGACGGGGACACGCGATACGATGCCGCCGCAGCTCTCCTCAAGATCAAGAGGAGGAAGCTTCCGAGCGGTCGCGATGTCATCTCCTTCGCGTCCGAGCTAGCTGAGCTGGGGTAGGCGGCCAAGACGTCAGACACCGGCGAGGCGTGCTTGCCCGAGCCGCGGCGCGCCGACGCCGGCGGGCTCCGATGGTTGCGCCACGGCCGCCTCGCTCGCCGTAGAGTTGCGACATGTCGCTGCCGGCGCGCGCGTGGATCGCGGGGCACGGGCTCGTGCTCGTCCCGCTCGTTCCGTTCGAGGTCGTCTCATTCGCGGGGCCCGACGACCGCATCGCGCTCGTGCACCACGCGCCCGGCGGCGCGCGCTCGATGCTCGTCGTGCCCGACCCGAGCGGCGGCGATGCGCACCGCATCGCCTTTCAGCCGGCGGGGATCCAGGCCGGCGACGTGGTCGAATTCGTCGACGACGACGAGCGCTCGCCGTCGCCTCGCTGGCGCGTCGTGACGCGCGCGCTCGAGCATCCTCTGCCCGCGCGTTGGTCCGCGTGGTCGACCGACGAGGCGGTGAGCTGGCCTTGCGAGCTCACGCCGCGCGACGGGGCGGCGGCGCGCGACGCGATGATCTACGTCCAGGGCCCCTGGGGCGCGGCCCATGCGCCTCCTCTCGACGCGTTCGTGGCTGCGGGAATGCGAGACGCGGGGCGCGAGCGCTCGGCGCGCGGAGACTCCGTGCGTCTCGCGTACACCCATGACGGCGTCGCGTGGCACCAGATCCGGCATCGTGTGTGGCTCGACGCCGATGCCGTCGTGCTCGTCACCGCCCAGGCGCCGGCGAGCGAGCTGGCGGTGATCGAGGGCGCGGTCGCCGAGATCGTGCTCGGCCTCTGCCTCCGCAGCGATGACACCGTGCCGCAACCCGCGTCGGGAATCCTTCGATGACGGGGGCGCTCCTCTTCGCGTACGTCCTCGCGCTCGTGGTCATCGCGTCGCTGCGCACGATTCCGGTGCGGAGCGCGTGGGTGCAGCAGCTGCGTGCGCTCTTTCCCTCGTGGCGCTTCTTCGACGACATCGGCGAGGTGCCGGTGCTCTGGGTGCGTGTGGCGAGCGATGACGCCACGGACCTCGAGGCGTGCGCGTGGGAGCTCGCGCTGCCCACGCCGCGTCGCCGCTGGTGGAACCTCGTGTGGAATCCCGAGGCGAGCGTGCGGCTCGCCTACGACTCGCTCCTCGTGCAGCTCTTACACGACGCGGACGAGCACGCGGACACGCTGAGCGAGCAGACGTCGTATCGGCTCACCACGCACCTGGCGGCGTACGTGCTGCGGGCGCGCGTGCGAGCGGGCGCGACCTCGCGCTACCAGCTCAAGGTCACGAGCGTCATGGCGGGCGCGCCGATCGAAGAGGGACAAGACGTGGTGGTCTCGCCGGTGCTGCGGCTCTCCCCATGACGGCGTTCGAGACGCTGCTTTGGGTGTCACGCATCCTCGGCGTCGCGATCGCGCTGCACACGCTCGAGCTCTGGCACCTCCGCGGCGTGATGGCGGACGACGGCGTGTGGCGGTGGAGCGACGTGCGTGCCGACGTGCGCGTGTTCCCCGGCCCCGTCGTGCGGCTGCTCGATGCGCTGCTGCGGCCGCGCGCGTTCTCGTTCGTGCTGGCGACGCGGATCGCGTGCGCCGTGTGGATCGTGATCGCACCGCACGCGCTGCCGGCGGTGCTGCTCTGGCTCGGCAGCCTGCTGATCGCGCTGCGCTTCCGCGGCTCGTTCAACGGCGGCAGCGACTTCATGACCCTCGTGGTGCTGAGCGGGCTCTGCGTCGCGACGCTGCTGCCGTCGCCACTGGCGAGCGTGGGCGCGCTCTGGTGGATCGCGCTCCAGGCGTGCAACTCCTACTTGCTCGCGGGCTGGGTGAAGCTTCGGACGGCGAGCTGGCGCAGCGGCGAAGCGTTCTCGGTGTTCATGCGCTCGACGATCTTCGGCTCGCCCGGGCTGCCTCGCCTGCTGATCGACCGGCCCTTCGCGTCGCGCGCGATCGCGTGGTCGGTGATCGCGTTCGAGTGCGCGTTCCCGATGGCGCTCGCGGGGCCGCGCGCGTGCCTCGCATTCACGGCGCTCGCAGGCATGTTCCACGTGACGAACGCGTACGTGATCGGCATCCACCGCTTCGTGCTCGCCTGGGCGGCGACCTACCCGGCGATCTACTGGTGCAGCCAGCACTGGCTGCCCGCGTGAGGCCCAGGTCGGCCCCTCGCCGCCGTCCACACCACCCTCAGGGTGCGCAGATGGGCCAGAAGGAGGCGGTGCCGTCCCAGTAGCCGAGCAGGAGCGCGGCGAACTCTCCGCGCGGGCGGGAGAACACGAACGCGTGCCCGCCTGCGAGGACGAGGTCGCCGACGATGACCGGCGCCATGGCGGGGGCTCCATCGGGCTCGTAGAGCGAGAAGCGCGCACCGTAGAGGTCCAGGTCGACGTCGTTCGTCATCACGCCGAAGCGGCCGGCGGGATCGAGCGCGACCTGGATCGCGAGCGCGTCCGAGAACGGCACTCTCTGCACCTCGATGGGCGTCACGTCGATCTCGCCGAGCGACGTGACGTGGGCAATCAGGTGCGCGTGCGGGCTCGGCGACCCTCCGACCGGCACGGGCGTATCCCGCGGCTCGGACCACCCGACGAGCCAACCGTCGGCGTCGCCCGCGAGCGACACTCCTCGGGCGCCCATCGACACGCCGAGTGGGATCGGCGCGCCGAGCGGCGCGAGCGCCGCGCTCAAGCGCTGGAGCACGACGCCCTGCGCGAGGTCGGGCTGGGTGAGCGCCAACGCGAGGCCATCGGCACCGTCGCTCGCGATCGCGGCGCTGCCGGCGAGCGCGGTGCTCACTGTCGCCGGCGCTCCCAGCGATCCGTCGGGAGCGAGGAGAACGACCTCGACCCCGGTCGGCCGGACGATCGCGAGCGCGTGCCCGGTGGGGGTCGCGACGAGGTCGATGGGCACCGTGGCCGGCGCGAGGACGATCGGATCGCCGACCAGCGTCCCGCGCGCGGCGTCGAATCGCCGCAGCACCGCGTCCATCGCTGTCCCGCTCTCGTCTTCCTCGAAGAGCACGAGCGCGACGTCGTCGCCACGCGCCTCCATGAGGAGCCGGCGGCTCGGGCTCCCGATCGGCACCGCGTCCCCGACGGGCAGGCCGTCGGCACCGATGCGTTGGATCCGCGAGTGGGCCCCGAAGATGCCGCCGAACGTTCCGTGCGGCGTCTCCACCACCGCCGAAGGCGCCTCCAGAGGGGCCAGCTGCTCCGTCCAATGCACCGGCGCCGATGCACCGCACGTGCATTCCTCGTCGACGACCCGATCGCAGTCGTCGTCGAGCGCGTTGCAGAGCTCGGTGGCGCTGCAGCCTGCCGCGTCGCCGACGCTCGCATCGCTCTCGGAGGCGTCGCTCGGCCGCGCGTCGATCACGGCTGCATCGGCGGCGTCGCCGTCGAGGGGGACCTCTGGGACGCGCGGACACGCGAGCAGCAGCGCGAAGCCGCCGCCCAACAGCCACGGTCGAAGCGAGGTCATCGCGCCAGCATACGTGAGGCGGCCACGCTCGGAAACGACCGGGGTCTCGATGGTCGTGGCTCGCCCGTGAGGACGAGCCGCGTACCGAGATCGACCGACGGCCGTCGCGCACGCGCGCCTCGACCTGCGGTAGCATCGGCGCCGCTTCCGCTTGTCCACGCCGACGTCACCTCCGCCCGCCACGCTCGGGCGCTACAAGATCCTTCGTCGCCTGGGGGCCGGCGGCATGGCCGAGGTCTTCCTCGCGAAGTCCACCGGCGCCGAGGGGCTCGAGAAGGTGCTCGTCGTCAAGCGCATCCTCGAGGGGTTCGCGCGCTCGCCGAAGTTCCTCTCCATGTTCGTCGACGAGGCCAAGCTCGCGCTGCGCCTCAACCATCCGAACATCGTCCAGGTCTACGGCTTCGAGCAGGTCGGCGGGGAGCTGCTCCTCGCGATGGAGTTCGTCGACGGGATGGACCTCGGGCGGCTCATCTCGGCGTCGCGGCGCCGCGGGCAGCGCATCCCCTATCCGCTCGCGGCGCTCGTCGTGAGCGAGGTCGCCAAGGGGCTCGACTACGCGCACAACCGCAAGGACGAGTCGGGCGTGCCGATGGAGATCGTGCACCGCGACGTCTCGCCGCAGAACGTGCTCGTCTCGCACGAGGGCGCCGTGAAGATCGCCGACTTCGGCATCGCGCGCGCGCGGATGATCACCGAGGAAACGGGCATCATCAAAGGGAAGTTCTCGTACATGTCGCCCGAGCAGGCGCGCGGGATGCGCGTCGATCGCCGCAGCGACGTGTACTCGCTCGGCGTGATGCTCGCCGAGCTCCTCATGGGCCGCGCCATGTACCCGGGCATCCAGGGCATGGAGGTGCTCGAGCAGGTCCGCGACGGGAAGGTCACCAAGCCCACCGCCGTCGATCCCGAGGTGCCGGCGGGGCTCGAGGCGATCGCGATGCGCGCGATGAGCTTCGATCGCGAGGAGCGCTACCAGACGGCGCGCTCGCTCTCGGGCGCGCTCAGCCGCTGGCTGCACGAGCAGGACGAGGTCGTCGATCTGACCGAGCTCGAGAAGTTCGTCGGCGATCTCGCGCCGCGCGAGCCCACGATGCTCGTCGAAGCGCCCGTGCCGATGGAGGCGACGATGCTCTCCATGCCGAGCGGCCTGCCCTCGCCCGGGCAGCGCGAGGTGCGCGAGCGGCGCGGCGTCGTGGTGATCGGCGGCTACTTGCGCGGCGAGAGCGACCCCGCGAACGTGACGGGCAGCGGTGCCTACTCGGTCGACACGGGGCGCGAAGATCCCACCGAGCAAGCGGGGCGCGTGCTCTCGGACATCGCGTACAAATACGACGCCGTGCTCGAGTGGCCCGCGGCGACCGGGCCGCGGCGCGAGTTCCGCATTCTGGTCGGGCTCGGGCGCACGACGGTCGACGATCCGCTCCACGCGTGCCGCCTCGCGCTCGACGTGCTCGAGGCGCTCTCGGGCCTCTCGGCCGACGCGATGGTGCCGCTCCACGCCTCGCTCGGGCTCTCGCGCGGCGCCGTCACGATCGTGCGCGGCGGGCCGGGGCGCCTCCGGCACGAGCCGAGCGACGAGGTCTACGACGTGGCCTCGCACCTCGCGCGCGCGGCCGGCATGGACGAGGTGCTCGCGAGCGGTGAGGTCTTCCGCCTCGCGCGGCGCGTGTTCGGCTTCGCCGACGACCGACGCGAGATCACCGTGAAGGACGGCACCACGCTGCGCGCGCATCGCCTGGTCGGCGCCCGCACGCGCGACGAGCGCGCCGACGAGCAGCGCAGCGTCACGACGCAGGTGGGCCTGTTCGGGCGTGCGCACGAGCTCGAGGCGATCGCCGGGCTCTTCGCCGAGATCCAGGGCGCCCGGCAGAGCGGCCAGCTCTTGCTCGTGGGCGAGCTCGGCGTGGGCAAGACGGCGCTCGTGTCGGCGGCGCTCCTGCGCCTTCCGGAGTCGACCACGATCTTGCGCGTCGACTGCGCGTTCGGCGCGAGCGACGTGCCGAACGCGGCCGTGGCCGATCTGGTGCGCGAGGCGGCGGGGATCCCCGAGCAGCTCGCGCCCGAGCAGGCGCTCTCGCAGCTGCGCGATCGGCTGCGCAAGACGCTCCCCGGCGCCGAGCGCCAGAAGAACGCGCTCCTCGCCTTCGAGCCGCTCCTCGGCGGCACGCGTCGCAGCAGCGAGGGCGATGCGGGCGATCGCGCGCAGCTGCTCTCCCGCGCCGTGCGCGATCTGCTCGGCGCGATCGCCACCCGCGGGCCGACCGTCCTCTGGATCGACTCGGCGCAGTTCATCGACGGCGCGAGCCGCGACATCCTGGTGAAGCTCGCGACGCAGACCTACGAGCGCGCGCTCCTCATCGTGATCTCGTCGCGGCCCGATCCGCGCCTCGAGGAGGCCCTGCGCGGCGTGCCGCGGATCGAGCTCGGCGAGCTGGCCGACGACGATCGGCGCGCGCTGATCGTGCACCACTTCGACGGCGCTTCGGTGCCGCCCGAGCTGATGCACGCGATCGTGTCGCGCGCGGGCGGCAATCCCTTCTTCCTCGAGGAGCTGCTCGATGCGCTCGTCGAGCGCGGCGTGCTCGCGGTCGAGGGCGAGGGCCCTTCGCGGCGCGTGGTGCGGCGCGGCACCGGCCCCTTCGCGCTGCCGGCCTCGCTCGAGGACGTGATCGCGGCCCGCATCGCCGATCTGCCCGATCGCGAGCGCGTGACGCTCCGCTGGCTCTCGGTCGTGGGCGCGGGCCTGCGCGAGCAGCAGGTGAGCGAGCTGATGGGGACCGACGCGGTCGCCTCGCTCCGGGAGCTCGAGACGCGCGGCCTCGTCGTGCGGCGCGAGGGCGTGGCGCTCGACTTCGCGAGCGGCGTGGCGCGGCAGGTCGCCTACGAGAGCGCCGATCCGGCCGATCGCGCGCGCATGCACCGGCGCGTGGCGGCCTACCTCGCGGGGCTTCCCTCGCACGTGGCGCCGGCGCGCATCGCCAAGCACCACGAGCTCGCGTTCGAGCCGATCGAGGCGGCGCGCTACTACCGCGCGGCGGGCCTCGCGGCGCGGGCCGCGTACTCGAACAAGGACGCGCTGCGGTTCCTCGCGCGCGCGCTCGCGCTGATGCCGGAGAGCGCGCCGGAGCGCTTCGAGCTGCACGCCGAGCGCGAGCAGATCCTGCGCGTGGCGAGCCGGCGCGCCGAGCAGCGCGTGGAGCTCGAGGCGATGCGGCAGATCGCCGAGCGGCAGCGCGATCCGGGGCGCATCGCGCTCGCGTTCGCGCGCTTGGCGCGGCACGACCTCGACGCGGCGCGCACGGCGGGCGTGGAGGCGCTCTTGCGGCGCGCGCTCGACGCGTCGATCGAGGCGGGCGCACGCGCGGCGGAGGTCGAGTCGCTGCGCTTGCTCGGGCAGCTGCGCCGGGATCTGGGCGACACCGAAGGCGCGCTCGAGGCCTTCGATCGCGCGCTCGCGCGGGCCGGGCTCGATCACGAGCACCTCGGCGCGCGCGGCATGACGCTCGTGCAGAAGGCGAGCCTGCTCTGGCGCAACGGCGCCTACGATCGCGCCGTCGAGTCGGCGGCCGAGGGCCTGGCGATCTCGCGCCGCCAAGGGCACAAGGGGCACCAGGCCTCGGCGCTGAACCTGATCGGCGTCTCGCTCGGCAGCCAGGGCGCGTTCGAGGACGCCATCGCCTGCATCCGCGCGAGCATCGTGCTCGACCGCGCGGCGGGCGACCGCATCTACGTGGGCCGCAAGTGCAGCAACGTGGGGCAGATGCACGGCGAGCTCGGCGACACCGAGCGCGCGCTCGAGCTCATCAACCGCGCGCTCGAGGTCTTCGATCGGGCCGACGACCTGCCCGCACGCACGGACACGCTGGCCGCGCTCGCGGAGATCTTGCTCGAGCAGAAGGGCGAGCTCGAGGAGGCGCGCCGCGCGCTCGACGACTCGCTGCGCATCGCGACGCGCCTCGGCGATCCGAACGACATGGCGCACGAGCGTGTGGTGCGCGCCGAGTGGCACCTCGCGGCGAAGGAATTCCGCGCGGCGGCGGGCGCGGCCGAGGAGGCCACGCGGCACGCGCGCACGGCGGGCACGGCGGGCTACGAGCTGCACGGCAAGGCGCTCAAGGCGCTGGCGCTCGCCGAGCTCGGCGAGAAGGACGAGGCGCGCGCGATCCTCGACGAGGCCGATCGTGCGACGCGCTCGGGCCCGGTGGAGCGTGGCGAGCGCGTGCTCGGCTGGCTCGCGCGCACGGCGCGCCTCGTGGGTGATCCCGATCGCGGCGCCGCGCTCGCCCGTCGCGCCGAGGGCTTCGTGGTCGCGCGCGCCGAGCACCTGCGCGATCCGGATCTGCGCGAGCGCTACCTCGCGAGCCCCGTGGTGCGCGCGATCCGCGCCGAGCTCGGCGACGCCCCGCCGGCGTGACGGCGTCGATCGCGTGGGCGCCGAGACCCATGCGATCGCGCGGCTCGGCGGCAGGAGCCCGACCTCCCGCTCTGCGGTGTGGACGACGGGTGGCGCGCAGCCCTCGGGGAAAGGAACGGCGAGAGCGGCGCGATCGAGCGTCGCGACCGCCGCAGAGCCGACGGACCGGTGGGCGAGCCGGTCGAGAAGCCGGTACGCTCGAAGCGTGCAAGCGGGGCCGAGCGCGCTCTCCGACGTGATCGCGGTGCTGCGCCGCGCGGGGCTGCTCCTGCGCGCGCGGCCGGGCCTCGCGGTGCGTGGGGCGATCGCGGGCGTGACGGTGCCGTTCGCGATGGTGCTCGTGGGCATCCCACTGCTCGGCACGTGGCTCGTGACGAGCTACCGCGTCGCGCTCGATCGCGAGGAGGACCGGAGCGGAGCGGGATGGGGCGTGCTGGCGCTCGCCGGTGTCGCGCACGGCGTGACCCAGCTGATGATGCTCGTCGCGACGGCGCTCGCCATCACGGTGAGCGAGTCGCGGGGCGCGGTCGCGACCGCGGTCGTCTCGACCGTGGCGTTGGCGCCGATCCACGCGATGGTCTGCGGCGGCGCGGCGCTCGCGAGCACGGCCGTGGCGGCGGCGAGCGTGCGCGCCGGGCTCGCGGAAGGAGTCGCGCGCATGCTCGCGGTCCTACGCGCGCGGCCTCTCTCGCTCTTGCTCGCGCTCGCGCTGCAGATCGCGCTGCAGACGTTCCTCTGCGTCGGGATCGGGCTCCTCCTCGCCGACCATCCGATGGTCGCCCAGGGCATCGCCATCGTGACCGTCGGCATCTCGCACCTCGTGCTCGCAGCGGCGACGGAGATCGAGGTGCTCCGGCTCCGCCCCTCCGACACGTTCGGGATGCCGACGCGCGCGCTGGCGATCGGGCTCGCGCTGCCCGCGTCGGGCTTCGTCCTGGCGCTCGCCCTCTCGTTCGCCATGCCGATGAGCCCGTGGAGCGAGCCGCCGCCGCTGCTCCGCGACGCGCCGCTCGTCGACGGGCGGCTCGTGCTGCGCGCGGACACGGGGCTCGCGGTGGAAGTGCATCCGAGCGGCTCGCCCTACGCGGCGGCCGAGGTTCTCGTCACGCGCGCCGATGGCGGCGGCGCGGGCCGCATCTCCGGGCTCGGCTTCAGCGCCGTACGCGTGCTCGAGACGCGGTTTCGAGGGCGCCATGCGTGGGCGATCGGAGGGCAGCGCGCGGTCGTGTACGTCGATGACGAGGGCGCGCGGCTCGACGACACGCTCGGGGATCGCTTCGAGGAGCGGGCGGCCGAGCCGCTCGCCTTCGCGCTGATCGCGACGCTGCTCGCGGGCATCGTGGCCTTGCGGATTCGGCGGACGTCAGCGCATGCAGCGCTGCTGGGCGCGAGCGATCGGGAGGGCGAGATCGGATCGGGAGCGCCGCGCGCCGTGCTGGGCAAGCTCAGCCTCGCTCCGGGCGCGCGCATCGCGTGGCTCGAGGACGATCGCGTCGAGGTCCGCGGTGCGGCGCGCTTCGAGGGCGAGCACGGCGCGTACGTCGTGCCGCTCCCCGAGGGCGCGCAGCGGCTCGAGGGCGCCGCGGGCAACGTGGCGCTCGACGACGGCGCACCGGCGTTCGCCGTCTTCCCGGCCGTCGCGCAGCGGGCGCGCTCGTATCGCGAGGCCGGCGCCGCCGCGCCACTCCTGCTCGGCGTCGGCACGTTGAACCGCGCGCGCGAGGCATATCTGACCCACGCGAGCCGCCTCTTGCTGCGTCAGGCCGTGCCCGCGGCGGCGCTCTACGTCCTCGCGTCGATCGTGCTCGCGTTCCGCTGGCTCTGAGGGCGCGCGCCCGTCGGGGCGCACGTGCAGCACGTGGCGCGGTCGGCCGCGCCGTTTCCAGGCCCGGCGAAACCGCCGTCGGCGCCGCCGACCTGCGGTAGCATCGCGCACGCTTCGATGACGATGCCCTTCGGTCGCGCGAGCCTGCCGCCTCCCTCGGTCCACCTGGGAAAGGCGGCGATCGTCCTCTCGGGCGGCGGTGCGCGCGGCGCCTACGAGGCGGGCGTGCTCCGGTACCTCTTCGGCGAGCTCAGCCAGCGCTTCGGCGCGCCGAAGCTCGACATCGTGAGCGGCACCAGCGTCGGCGCGATCAACGGCGCTTACCTCGCGTCGGTCGTGCACGACCCGGCGCCCGGGATCGCGCGGCTCACGGCGCTCTGGAGCGAGCTCGAGCTCGATCGGGTGCTCGGTTTCGGCGTCGGCCAGGCAGCGCGTTTGCCGCGCGTGCTCTCGGGCGGCAACGACGGCGCCGGCATCTTCGACGTCACGCCGCTGACGAAGATCGTCGGGCAGAACATGCGCTGGGCCGATCTCGCGCGGAACGTGCGGCGCGGGCGCCTGCATGCGCTCACGATCAGCGCGACGCACGTGGCGACGGGCCGGCCCTGGTGCTTCGTCGATCGCGCGCCCGACGTGCCGCTGCCCAGCGGCATGCCACCCACGATGGTCGTGCGTGCCGATCGCATCGGGCCCGAGCACGTGCTCGCGAGCGCGGCGATTCCGATCCTGTTCCCGCCGGTGCCGGTGCACGGGGATCTCTTCGTCGACGGCGGCCTGCGCTTGAACACGCCGATGTCGCCGGCCATCCACCTCGGCGCGCGGCGGGTGCTCGTGATCGGCTTGAACGCAGCGCCGACCGCGCCTGCCGTGCCCGCGTTCGCGCCGGGCGTGTTCCCGGGCGTCGCGTTCCTGCTCGGCAAGATGATGAACGCGTTCCTGCTCGATCACGTGAACGCCGACTTCTACGAGCTCGAGCGCGTCAACCGCATGCTCGACGACGGCATCGCGACGTACGGCGCGGACTTCGTCGAGAAGCTCAACGAGCGCGCCGTGGCGCAGGGTCGCGCGCCTCGCGAGCGCATCCACGCGCTGGCGATCCACCCGAGCGAGGACATCGGGCGCCTCGCGGCGACGCACCTGCGCACGCACCGCGCGCGCTTCGGCAAGCTGCTCGGACGCACGCTCTTGCGCTTGCTCGATCTGGGCGAGGGCGCGGACGCCGATCTCGTGAGCTACCTGCTCTTCGACGGCGGCTTCGCGCGCGACCTGATGGAGCTCGGTGAGCGCGACGCGCGCGCCCGAGAGGCGGAGCTCGCCCGCTTCTTCTTCGCGGAGAGCTCGGCTGGATAGTTTGTGTCACGCGATTAATCTGTTTAAATTCAGTTACATACTTCGATGTAACACGCGGTGACTCAGATTCTTCTTGCATGGCGTCTCACGGCGTGACACAAGCATCCTCGTGAGCGACGAGGACAAGACCGAGAAGGACGACGCGGCGCCGAAGAAGGAGCGCGTGCTCCACACGCGCGTGCCCGCGGTGCTCGAGGAAGAGCTCAAGCGGCTCGCGACCGCCCTTCGGATGCCGGTCTCCAACCTCGTGCGGGCCGTGCTCGAGGACGCGGTCGACGCGGTCGAGGTCGTCGGAGAGCGCGCCGAGGGCGAGCTGAAAGGCATCGTCTCGCGCATCCATCAGCAGCGCGAGACGCTGCGCGGTGCGGTGCAGACCTCGGCCCGCGATCGCGTCGAGCCGGCGCCGGCCCCCGCGCCCGTCGCGCCCGAGCCTCCGAAGGAGGCCGAGCCCGTGTGTCCCGACGCGGCGCCGGAGCTCGAAGGGATCCTCGGCGTGCAGCGCCTCGCGCTCATCGCCGATCAGAAGTGCACCGTCTGTGGCCGCGCCCTCCCGCGCGGCTCGGAAGCGTGTCGTGGTGTGCGCGACGAGCCGGGCCCGAAGGTCCTTCTCGGGCCGCGCTGTCGTCTGCTCCCTCCCGGCGTCTGAGCCGCGCGCGGGTCTCTCGACGTCTCCCGGCGTCTCTCTCCGAGAGGCGAGGCGCCGTCGTGTCTTCTCTTGGTCCTTTCCCCGTCACCCCTTCCCACGAGCGAGGTCCCCATGTCGAACGAGAGCACGCAGCCCGAGACCGTCGTGATCCCGACCGAGAGCGTGCCGCCCGCCGGCGCGAGCACCGAGCCGCGCTCGAAGACCGACGAGGCCGTCGATCAGGCGATCGACGACGTCGTCGATCTCGGCCGCCTCTGGGCGCGCCACGGCCTGACCATCGGCAAGCTGGCCCTCGAGACGAGCGCGGCGTCGCTCGCCAAGACCGCCAAGCTCCTCTCGAGCCTCTCCGACGCGCTCACGGCCGAGCACGAAGCGGCCAAGCCCAGCCAGAGCTGACCCCGGCCCGTGAGGTCGGAATAGACAAACTGTCGCCGTTCGTCATGATGTCATGGCGGACGGCGAGGTTGTCATGACGACAGGGGACGACGGCGAAACCACGAAGGAAGCGGCGGCGCCCGTCTCCACGAAGGGCACGGTGCTCGTCGTCGACGACGAGCACAGCAACCGCGAGTCGCTCGAGCGCATCTTCGTGCGCGAGGGCTACCGCGTGGTGACGGCCGACTCGGGGCGCAAGGCGCTCGACGTCTGCCGCGCGCACCGCGTCCACGTGGTCGTGACCGACCTGATGATGCCCGGCATGACCGGCCTCGAGCTGCTCAAGGCGTTCGAGACGGTCGCGCCGGACGTCGAGGTCGTCTTGATGACGGCGTACGGCACGATCGAGACGGCGGTCGAGGCGATGCGCGCCGGCGCCTACGACTTCGTCGAGAAGCCGCTCAAGCGCATGCAGATCGTCAAGTGCGTGGAGAAGGCGTTCGAGCGCCACGCGCTCGTCTCCGAGAACAAGAACCTCAAGGAGGAGCTGAGCGCGCTGAAGTCGTCGTCGATGGGCTCGCGCTCGATCGTCGGTAGCTCTCCGGCGCTGCGCGCGGCGCTCGAGGTCGCGACGCAGGCCGCGCCCTCGACGGCGAACGTGCTCGTGCTCGGCGAGAGCGGCACCGGCAAGGAGCTGCTCGCTCGCGCGATCCACGATCGCAGCGGTCGCAAGGGCGCGTTCGTCGCGGTGAACCTCGCGGCGCTTCCCGAGACGATCGTCGAGGGCGAGCTCTTCGGCTACGAGAAGGGCGCCTTCACGGGCGCGGTCGCGCGGCGCGACGGTCGCATCGCGCAGGCCGAGGGCGGCACGCTCTTCCTCGACGAGATCGGGGAGCTCTCGCTCGCGGTGCAGGTGAAGCTGCTGCGCGTGATCCAGGAGAGCGAGTACGAGCCGCTCGGCGGCAAGACGCGTCGCGCGGACTTCCGGCTCATCGCGGCGACGAACAAGGATCTGAGGCAGCTCGTGGCCGAGGGCCGCTTCCGCGAGGACCTCTACTACCGGCTCAACGTGATCGCGATCACGAGCCCGCCTCTGCGCAGCCGCTCGGGCGACGTGCCGCTGCTCGTCGACCACTTCGTCGACGTGTACTGCAAGAAGAACGGCAAGCCGCGCATGACGCCGAGCCGCGAGACGATGGACCTCCTCGTCGGCTACTCGTGGCCGGGCAACGTGCGCGAGCTCGAGAACGTGATCGAGCGCGCCGTGGTGCTCGGCAAGGGCCCGGCGCTCTCGCCGGCCGATCTCCCGTCGCACGTGGCGCAGGCCGAGCGACGATCGCAGGAGCTGAGCTTCGCGCTGGGCACGCCGCTCGACGAGATCGAGCGCCGCGTGATCAAGGCCACGCTCGATCACACGCACGGCGACAAGCAGCTCGCCGCGCAGCTGCTCGGGATCTCGGCCCGCACGATCTACCGGAAGCTCCCCGAGCTCGCGGGCGGCGAAGAGACCTGAGAGAGCGTCGGGCGCTCGCAGGGCCGGGAGTCGGCCCTGCAGCGAGCGCCTCCGACCGCCGTCAGTGGTGGCAGGGGCTCGCTTGCGCCGCCGCGTGCGAGGGGCAGCCGCCGTGGCAGCAGCTCCCGCAGTCGCTCATCGCGTGCATCGCACCGGCGCCGGCCGCGAGCGTGAAGAACGTGCCGGCCGCGACGGTGATCATCCGTGCGCGCGGCGTGAGCGCCTGCCAACGAAGGCGGGCGGCGTGGAGGGCGAGACCGACGATGCTCTGCGGGCGTTCCATGGCGCCTAGCGTAGCAGAAGCCCGCATCGCGCTCCCCGGGCCTTCGGTCAGGGCCGATTCGCGCGCTCCGGCAGGCCTCCGTACGCCGCGTCATGGCCCCGTTTGACCTCATTTGACGTCTCCCGCCGTGGGAAGAACGGCGCTTTCCCCGTAACCCAGGGCGCCGGAACGAAACGGCGATGGGCGCACCGAGCGGTGCGCGAAACACGGAGGAGAGAGATGAAGAAGATTGGAACGATGCTCGTGGCGATGGCGCTCGTGGGCCTGGCCGGCACGGCGCTCGCGCAAGCCCTGCCCGCGCTCACGGCCGGTGCCCCGGCGTCCGCGGGCCAGATCGCGGCCGACCCGAGCCTGACCCTCACGATCGACACGCCGCAGGAGGTGATCATCGATGCGATCGCCCAAGGCGGCATGGACGCGCAGTTGCGCCTGATGCACGACGGCAGCTACGTCGCCGACGACAGCGACTCGGGCGACGGCACGAACGCGCGCCTCGCGGCGTTCCTCGCGCCGGGCACCTATCAGATCATCACCTACGAGTACCAGTACCGGCCGATGACGGCGACGGTGCAGGTCACGCAGGCGCCCGCGTTCACGCCCGTCGCCACGATCGCGCCGGGCGCCGCGCCCGCGGCGATCAGCACGCCCGAGGGGGACTGGTCGCGCGCCTCGAGCGTCGAGGTCGCGCTCAACGTGGCGAGCCCCGGCAACTACACGATCACGGCCGCCACGAGCGACGAGCACTGCTCGCCCGAGATCCAGGTGATCCGGAACATGGAGGTCGAGGGCTACACGATCTCGAACTCCGGCTCGGGCACGCCGGCGACCGCCGAGCGCGCGCTCGTCGCGGGCAACTACACGCTCCGCATCCGCAACTGGTGGGGTCACTCCTGCCCGATGACCGTCTCGGTCGCTCCCGCGAGCTGAGCTGCGAGCCAGAAGAAGAAGAAAGAGAAAAAGAGGAGATTCCATCATGAAGACGATCACGCTTCCGCTCTCGCTCGCGCTCGGCGCCTCGCTCGTCCTCGGTGGCTGCTGCATGGGTGGCTCGAGCGATGGTGCGGCGACGCCCACCGCCGATCCGACCGGAGCCGTCGCTCCGGCGACCGGTGCCGCGCCTTCGGGCGGCCCGAACCCGACCACGATCGCCGTCGGTGCACCGGCCGTCACGGTGACCGCCGCCGCCGCGCCGCGCTGGACCTTCGCCGTCGCGACGCCGGGCGAGTACCAGTTCGACGCCGTGGCGATGCCCGCCGACGCGCAGCTCACCATCCTCGACAGCAACGACTGGACGGTCGCGAGCGACTCGGACAGCGGCGACGGCTACAACGCGCGCCTGGCGACCTTCCTCGCGGCGGGCACGTACACGGTGCGGGTCCACGAGTACAACCACGCGGCGGCGAGCGTGCAGGTGTCGGTGACGCAGCCGGCGCCGTTCACCGCGGCCGCCACGATCGCGCCCGGCGCGCCGCCGACGACGGTGACGACGCCCTCGGGCGATTGGGATCGCGAGGCGAGCGCCGAGATCACGATCAACGTGACGGCGCCCGGCAACTACCGCATCAATGCGGCCGCGACCGACTCGTCGATGTGCACCTCGCGCATCGAGCTCATCCAGAACGGCGCCTCGATCGACAGCAACTCGTACGGCGGCCCCAACTCGAGCGCGCAGATCGAGCGCCAGCTGACGCCCGGCACGTACACGCTCCGCCTGCGCGACACCATCTACCGCGCGTGCACGCACTCGGTGACCGTCACGCCGGCGTGATCGCGGAGAGAGGCTCGCGAAGAGGCGCGCCGCCGAGAGGTGGCGCGCCTCGCGCGTTCCGTCAGGCCCGGCGGTGATCGAGCACGCCCGGGTTGACGACGTGAACGGGCGTGCCCCGGTCGTAGGCGACGATCTGATCGAAGACGTCCGCGAACTGCAGCTCGTACTCCTCGAAGGTGACGTAGCCGACGTGCGGCGTCGCGAGCACGCGTGGATGCGATGCGATGGGATCTTCGTGCGGCGCGAGCACGGGCTCCTTCTCGAAGACATCCACCGCCGCCAGACCCGGGCGGCCGCGATCGAGCGCAGCCACGAGCGCGCCGGGAGTGATCAGGCCGGCGCGGCTCGTGTTCACGAGCAAGGCGCTCGGCTTCATGAGCGCGAGGTGCTCGGCGCGGACGATGCCGCGTGTCTCGGGCACGAGCCGCAGGTGGAGCGAGAGGACGTCCGCGTGCGCGTAGAGATCTTCCTGGCTCTCGGCGAGCGCGTGACCGTCGGTGCGCGCTCGCTCGCGCGCGGCCTCGCGCGCCCACACGCGGACGCGCATCCCGAACGCGCGCCCATAGCCCGCGACGGTGCTGCCGATGCGGCCGTAGCCGTGGATCGCGAGCGTCTGGTCGCGCAGCGTGTGGCCGAGCCCGGCCTGCCAGCGGCCTGCGCGCAGCGCCGCGACTTGATCGGGCAAGCGGCGCGTGGCGGCGAGCACGAGCGTCCACGTGAGCTCGGCGGCCGCGTACGAGGGCGTTCCCGGGTGCATGTTCGACGACACGACGATGCCGAGCCGCGTGCACGCCTCGACGTCGATGTGCGGGTAGACGCTGCGTTGACTGACGAGGCGGAGCTTCGGCAGACGCTCGAGGAGCGGCGCGCGGAGCGCCGTGCGCTCGCGGATCAGCACGACACAGTCGGCGTCGGCGAGGCGCCGCGCCAGCTCGTCCTGGTCGTCCGTGTGATCGTTCCAGATCGTGACGTCGTGCTCCGCCAGCTTGGCGAAGCAGGGGAGCGTGCGCAGGACGTCGAACACGTCGTCGAGGATGTGGATCTTCATGGCGGCCGTCCGATCGAGAATGCTGGCGCGCTCCGGCGTGGTCGAGGAGCCAAGCGGCGTGTTAGAGCCACGCCATGGCCTCGCTGGAGCTCGCCGATCTCACGTTCGAAGAAGCGCGCGACGTGCTCGCGCAGGGATGCGTCGCGCTCCTGCCGACGGGCGCGACCGAGGCGCACGGGCCGCACCTGCCGCTCTCCACCGACGTCGTGATCTCGCGCGAGGCCGCCAAGCGCGCGGCGCGGCAGCTGCGAGACGAAGGGAAGGGCGCGCTCGTCCTGCCGCCGCTCGCCTACGCCGTGACCGAGTACGCGAGCGAGTTCCCCGGGACGATCTCGCTTCCCCTCGAGACCGCGACGGCGCTCGTGCGGGACGTGATCCTCGGCGCGATGCGCACGGGCTTCCGCGGCGTCGTGATCTGCAACGCGCACCTCGAGCCCGACAACCTCGCAGCGCTGAAGGGCGGCATGGAGGCCGCGATCGCGAAGGGCGCGCGCGCGGCGTTCCCCGACGTCACGCGCAAGCCGCACGCACTGCGCCTCGGCGAAGAGTTCAAGAGCGGCGCGTGCCACGCCGGCTCGTACGAGACGAGCCTCGTGCTCGCGGCGCAGCCGGGCCTCGTGAAGACCGAGCGCGCCAAGACGCTCGCCGCGAACCCCTCGTCGCTCTCGCGAGCGATCCGAGACGGCAAGAAGACCTTCCTCGAGGCCGGCGGCCCGGACGCGTACTTCGGCGCTCCGGCCGACGCGAGCGCGAAGGAAGGCGCCGCGCTCTACCGCGAGCTCGCCGACGTCTTCGCGACCGCCGCCAAAGAGCTCGCCCTCTGATCGGGGCGCCCGCTCGAACGGGCGGCCTCGCTTGACGCGGGGCCGGGCGCGGTGCGCAGAGTCACGACCTCGGAGGGAGCGACTCATGCGCTATCACACGCTCGGCAAGACGGGTCTCTACGTGTCGGAGCTCTGCCTCGGCACGATGACGTTCGGCGGCAAGGGGTTCTGGCAGGCGATCGGCTCGCTCGGCCACAAGGAGGTCGAGAAGCTCATCGGCCTCGCGCTCGATCGCGGCGTGAACTTCCTCGACACCGCCGACGTGTACTCCGAGGGTGAGTCCGAGACGCTCGTCGGCGGCGCGCTCGCCGCGCTCGGACGGCCGCGCGAGCAGATCGTCGTCGCGACGAAGGTCCGCGGGCGCGTCGGTCCGGGCGTGAACCAGGTCGGCCTCTCGCGCGGGCACATTCTCTCGAGCATCGACGGCAGCCTGAGGCGCCTCCGGCTCGATCACGTCGACCTCTACCAGATCCACGGCTTCGATCCCTCGACGCCGATCGAGGAGACCGTGCGCGCGCTCGACGACGTCGTCCGCTCCGGCAAGGCGCGCTACGTGGGCTTCAGCAACCTGCCGGCGTGGCTCGCCGCCCGCGCGATCACCTTCGCCGAAGAGAACGGCCTCGCGCGCTTCCAGAGCGCGCAGGTCTACTACTCGATCGTCGGTCGCGACATCGAGCGGGAGATCGCGCCGATGTGCGAGGCGCTCGGCGTGGCGGTGCTGCCGTGGAGCCCGCTCGCGGGCGGCTTGCTGTCCGGCAAGTTCGATCCCGAGAAGAAGGGCCCCGACGGCGCGCGGCGCGCGGTGTTCGACTTCCCGCCGGTGGAGATGGAGCGCCTGCCGCGCGTGCTCGCGGCGCTCCGCGAGGTGGCGTCGGCGAGCGGCATGTCGGTCGCGCGCGTCGCGCTCGCGTGGCACCTCACGCGCCCGTTCGTCACGAGCGTGATCATCGGCGCGAAGAACGAGGATCAGCTCCTCGACAACCTCGCGGCCGCCGACGAGACCATCGCGCCCGAGCACCTCGCGAAGCTCGACGAAGCGAGCGCGCTCCCGAAGGAGTACCCGGGCTGGATGGTCGAGTGGCAGAACCGCGATGCGCGCGGCGTCGTCGACCAGCGCATGCCGGCCGAGCGCGCCGCGCAGTTCGCCCGCCGATAGCGCGACGCTACTTCGTGTAGCCGCCCTTGTTCGGCGCGCCGCCGTAGCCCGGCTTCTGCGCGCCCTTCTGCGGCGCGCCGCCGTCGTAGGTGGGCTTGCCGTAGCCGCCCTCGCCGCCGTAGCCCGGCTTCCCCATCGGTGCCTGCGCGTCGGGCATCCCGCCGAAGCCCGGCTTCTGCATCGGCGGCTCGGCCGCTCCGCCGAAGCCCGGCTTCTGCATCGGCTGCTGGGGAGACGTCCCGCCGTAGCTCGGCTTCTGCATGCCCTGCGCGCGCGAGCCATCGTCCATCGACCCGCTCTTGCCGCCGCCGCCGAAGCCACCGCCCTTGCCGCCGCTCGCGCCGGGCGAGATGCCCATCCTCTGCTTCGCGGCGAGGTTCGCGTCGAACTTCGCCTGACCTTCGGGCGTGCGCCCGTGCTGCGCGACGACATCCGGATGACCCGAGAGCTGCTCCTGCGCATAGCTCAGCACGAAGGGCGCGATCGCCGCGCCGAGACCGCTGGCGAGCCGCGAGTCCATGCCCAGCCGCGAGGCGAGCGCCTCGCCGATGCGACCTCCGACGACGCCCACCGCGCCGTCACGCAGCGCGCCGCTCATGCCTTCGCCGCGCAGCATCGAGGTCGCCGCACCGATGAGGAACGATTGGCCGGCGTGCCCGCCGAGCACGTCGAACGCTCCGAGGGCCGAGCTCTGGCCGGGCGCCTGCTTGCTGACCTGCTGCTCGAGCGAGCCCGCGGCCGCCGGCAGCGCTGCTGCGAAGATCTGCTGCATCTGGCTGTCGTCGACGCCGCGCTGGCGCAGGGCGTCCTTGGCCGCTTGGCCCTGCGACGAGCCGAGGAAGGAACCGAGCATCTGTTCGAACATGACGATCTCCTCGTGACGTGGGCTCGCCTCGAGCCCCGGTGCCAGCAGTCCGTGCAGCGCGTGTGCCCGTCGCCCCCGCGATCACGGCGACGCGAACTCGCGAGAACGCGCGCGTGCCTCGTGCGGCTGCGCCTCAGCCGTGCGCGAGCGTCGCGGACGAGGGCCCATGCATCGCGCCAGAGCGCGGCGCGTCGAGTGCACGAGGGCCCGGGCAGCACGAGGAGGAGCGCATGCGCTGGGAAGCAGGTCACAAGAGCGGCAACGTCATCGATCGGCGCGGCGCGCCTTCGTACGGAGGCGGGCGGGGCGTGCGCGTCGGCGTGCCCATGGGGCTCGGAGGTCTGCTCGTGCTCGGCGTGCTGAGCCTCCTGTTCGGCCGTGATCTGCTCTCGCCGGCGCTCGGCGGCGGCGATGCGGCTGGCTCGACGCCGCAGGCCGCGCCGATCGCTCCGTCATCGGATCCCGATGCCGAGCTCGTGCAGTTCGTCTCGTTCGTGCTCGACGACGCGCAAGCGGCCTGGCGCGCCGACTTCCAACGACGCGGGCAGCCGTGGCGCGACGCGCGCCTCGTTCTCTTCACGCAGGCGACGTCGACCGGCTGCGGCGACGCCGACGCCGGCATCGGGCCCTTCTACTGTCCGAACGACGAGCAGCTCTACATCGACCTCTCGTTCTATCGGGAGCTGCGCTCGCGCTTCGGCGCTCCCGGCGACTTCGCGCAGGCGTACGTGCTCGCGCACGAGGTCGGGCACCACGTCCAGCACCAGCTCGGGATCGACGCGCGCGTTCGCGACGAAGAGCAGCGCGATCCTTCGCGCGCGAGCGCGCTCTCAGTACGGCTCGAGCTCCAGGCCGATTGCTACGCCGGTGTGTGGGCTCGCTCCACGGCGCGCCGGCAGCTCCTCGAGCCCGGCGACATGGATGAGGCGATGCGCGCGGCGACCGCGGTCGGAGACGACACGCTCGAGCGAAGCGCCGGCCAGATCGTGCGCCCCGACTCGTTCACGCACGGCTCGGCGGCGCAGCGCACGTATTGGCTGCACCAGGGCTACCAGTCCGGGTCGCTCGACGCGTGCGACACGTTCCGCGACGGTTCGTGACAGGCAGGCGACGGCCGTGCTGCGCGGGACTGCGAGCCGTCTCGCGCTTCAGCGCTCCGCGCCGCGCTCGCGCGCGGGGATCCCGACCACCGTCACGCCGGGCGCGACGTCGCGCGTGACGACGGCGCCGGCGCCGACCGTCGCGCCCTCGTGCACCGTCAGGTACTGCAGCACTCGCGCGCCGGTGCCCACGAGGACTCCGCGCTCGAGCACGACGCCGCCGGAGATCGACGCGCCGTGGTTGACCACCGAGCCCTCGCCGACGTGCGCCTCGTGGCCGAGCGTGATGCCGATGTTCACGAGCGCGAAGGGCGCGAGCGTGATGTTCACGGACCCCATGCTGCCGGCGCACAGGCTCGCGCCGGGCGCGAGACGCAGCGACGCGCGATCGATCACGACCGAGGGGTGCACGAGCGCGGGCCAGTGCTCCTCGTCGTGCGGAAATCGCGCGGCGAGATCGGCGGCGACCTTCAGGCGCGCGCGGGGCGTTCCGATTCCCAGTGCGAGCGCGTCGGGGCGCACGCGGTCGAGCGCGCCGTAGTCGCCGAGCACTTCGCTGTCGTGCGGGCCCAGGCGCGACGTGTCGGTCACGACGAAGCCCACGAAGTCGAGCCCGGCCCCCGCACGATCGAGCTCCTGGATCAGCCACGCGATGTCGCGCGCTTGCCCGCCCGCGCCGACGACCACGATGCGCCGCCGTGCGCTCACGGGCGGCTCGTCGCCAGGGGGGAAGGACGGGCGCTCATCGCGCGCCACGATAGCGCGCTCCTCGCGTCGGGGATACGAGGAGCGCGCGTCGCGAAGATCAGAAGCCGCAGGTGTGGTTGTCGAGGCAGTAGCTCGCGCCCTCGCACTCCTGCGTGTTCATGCAGCTCGCGCCGATGGGCTGCGGCTGACAGAGGCCGCCGGAGCAGCGCTCGTAGCCGCAGCAGTCGGTGTCCTGCGTGCACGCGTAGCCGGGGACCATGCAGCACTCGAAGTTGCCGCCCGTGTCCGCACCGCAGAGGCCGAGGCCGCAGCAGTGCGTGTTGGTGTCGCCCGGGTTGCAGGTGTCACCGTTCATCTCGCACATCGTGACGTCCTCGCAGAAGCCCTGGATGCACGCGATGTTCGAGTTGGTGGCGGCGCCGCAGCACTCGAAGCGATCGGCGCACGTCCCGCCGACCTCGTGGCACTCGTCGCACGCGCCGGGGTTGGTGGTGGTGCCGCTGTCGCAGCTCGCGGCGTCGCTCGCCATGTGGCACTGGTGGTCGGCCGGGCAGTACGCGCAGTCGGGGCTCGCCACGCAGTCGCCGCACGCGAGGCCCATGCAGCCGTTCGGCGGCGGCGGCGGCGGCGCGCAGGCGTCGTTCGCGTACGACTCGCCCATGCACGAGCTCTCCTGGGTGCAGGTCCACGCGCCGTTCGTGCACGCGTACCAAGCGCAGCTCGACTGCGCGCAGCCGCCGTAGGCGACCTGCACGCAGGTGCCCGAGGGCACCGTGCGGCCGAGCGTCGAAGAGCGGCACGAGGCGGGACCGGGGACGATGATCGAGAACTGCACGATGTCGCCGAACTGCACGGTGCCGTGCGACATCTGGTAGGTGACCGTGTACGTGCCGGGCTCGGTCGGCGCCTGGAACGTCACCTCGAAGCGCATCTGTGCGTGCGGCGCCACGCTCGAGGGCACGGCGACCCGCGCGAGACCGTTGAGGCTCGGCCCGCCCGTGCGCGTGAGCACGTACATGCCGGCCGTGCTCCAGGTCGTGGTGCCCGTGTTCTCGAGGCGCCACGCCTGCGTGATCGTCTGGCCCGCCGTGACCGTGAGAGGCCGCGGGTAGGTCGCGCTCACGTAGCGCGCGTCGTCGCGCTCGCCGGTCGCGCGGCACGCGTCGCCCCAGAGATCGGTCGGCTGCGACGAGCAGTGGCCGCCGAAGGGATCGGTCGGGCCGCGCTGGTAGTAGTTGCCGATGCCGGTCACGCCGTCGCGCACCTCGAAGTGCACGTGCGGGCCGGTGGAGTGCCCGGTGTTGCCGGACATGCCGAGCTCCTGGCCGCACTCGACGTGGTCGTTCGTGTGCACGCGCACGGTGCCACGCGTCATGTGCGCGTAGAGCGTCGCGCGGCCGTCGGCGTGCTGGATGATCACGTGGTTGCCGAACTGGCCGCCGCACGACTCGACGCCCTCCGGGCATCCGTCGACGGCGCGGATCACGGTGCCCGGCGCCGAGGCGTGCACGGGCGTCCCGCGCGGCACGGCGAAGTCGGTGCCCTTGTGGTTCGCGCGCGTGATGCGCTGGCAGTCGAAGCGCACGAGGCCGCTGCCCTGCGTGTGCGTCACGTACGAGCTGACGGTGTGCGTGTCGGTCGGGTACGCGAGCGCGCCGGTCTGGATCGGCGGCGGCGGCGGCGGCATCGGCGCGTGGCCGCCCGCGAACGCCATCAGGTCTTCCGTCGTGCCGTTGAACAGATCCATGTCGACGTTGCCCGAGATGCCGGGCACGCGACCGCGATCCGAGTACTGCCAGAACGTCCAACGATCCCAGTTGTCGTTCACGCGCGGGCAGTGCGAGGGCGAGTAGTCGTTGAAGTACGCCGCGAGCCAGAGCGGGTAGGGCGAGTACATCGCGGAGCTCGAGCCCGTCACGAAGCTGCCCGTGTAGATGATCGGCGTCGTGCCCGTCGCGCTGCCGACGAGCTGGATCCACTGGAGCACCTCGGAGACGACCTGCGACGAGGTGCGGCCCTGGATCGAGGCGGCCTCGACGTCGATCACCGGCGCGAGCTCGCCCGGATCGGCGCGGAGCGCGTCGATCATGATGTTCGCCTGCGCGCTCACGTCCTGGCCGGCGCGGAAGAACTGATAGGCGCCGCGCAGCACGCCGGCCGAGCGTGCGCCCGACCAGTTCTGCGTGAAGCGGCTGTCGCGCGAGTGGATGCCGTCCGAGACGCGGATGAACGCGAACTCGACGCCGCTCGAGGCGACGCGGTTCCAGTCGATCGCGCCCTGCCACACGGAGACGTCGATGCCGCGCGTCGTCGCGCCCGACGCGCACGACGCGTGCAGATCACCCTCGGCGGCGGCGGTGAAGCCCTCGTTCGACGCGGGCTGGCACGCCGGCACGAAGAGGCAGGCGAGGACCGCGGCGAGCTGCGCGGCGAAGCGTGCGCGGGCGCGGCTCATGGCTGCGCTCCCGGCGCGAGGTACTGGACGGCGGTGCACGTGCCGTCACCGGTTCGTGCGAGCACCGAGCCCTGTGGCCCGCGCTGCGGGAACGCGCCCGGCCCGAGGTCCGTCGTCTCGCCGGTGCGCGGATCGAGCGCGAAGACCTCGCTGACGATGCCGCGGTCCGTCTCGACGGGCGCGGCGAACACGAGGCGAGCGGTGTCGCTCTCGCCGACGAACAGGTGCTGCCGTCCGAACGCGGGCACGTTCGTCTGCGGGATCTCGGGCGTCGTGTTCGTGAGCTGCACGAAGGCCGCCGTCGTGTCGGGCGGCGTGCACTCGCTGTTCGGATCGGTCGGGTCGCCCTCACGGCCGCTCGCGCACGAGTCGGGCTGCGGCTCGGCGGCCGCCACCGACGCCGTCGCGCGGAAGACCGCGGCCACCTCTCCCGCGCTCGAGACGTAGAGCACGTCGTTCGTGCCGGGCACGATCACCGGCGCCGAGGCCGTCGCGTCGGCGGCGACCTCGAGCTCGCTCGCGGTGGGAACGTCGTAGACGACGACGCGACGATCGTCGCCGGCCTCGAGCGAGGTCGCGCCCGCGGCAGGGGCCACGTACGCGATGCGATTGCGCGAGGCATCGAGCCAGGGATCGAGCGCGACGGGCGCGACGTCGAGCGTGCTCGCGCTGCCGCGAATGGAGAGCGAGCCGTCGAAGCTCCACACGAGCACGCGCCCGTCGGCGAGCACCTGCGCGCCGCGCACGTTCGTGTACGAGGTCGTGTGCGGCTGGCCCTGCGCGTCGATCGTCGAGACGGCGCACGAGCTGCCGTCGACGGGATCGTCCGAGCCGCCGGCCGTCAGGCCCGGGCACGCCACGAGCGCGCCGCCGGTCCAGTCGTAGAGACCGGGCGTGCTCGCGACCGCACAGTAGCTCTCGAGCGAGTATGTCGGATCGGCGCCGCCGCGACCTGTCGACCGCGGGCTACAGGACGGGAGGGCGAGCGCCAGGAGGATCGCGAGCCAAGACGCGACGGAACTGCGCATGCCCGCATTCTGCGCAACTCACGTGCCGCCGGAGCCGTGCGTGGCTGGCCGCGTCACCGACACGGAAACCGCGGCGAAGACGATGCCGCATTGCGGCGAAGCGTCGACGGGATGGAGACGACGAGCCCCACTCGCCTCCGTGTCTGGTGACAGCCCACCTCCCCGCGCCCGCGCGCGCTGATTTTTCCTTGCGCGAGCTCGAGGCGCTTGCTACGGAATGAACATTCATCCCGTGTCCACCGCGAGCACGACCGCAGAGCCGACGAGCGACAAGCGCGACCGCATTCTCGATGCGGCGCTCGTGCTCTTTGCGGAGCGTGGCTTCCACGGGACGCCCGTTCCGCTCGTCGCCGAGCGCGCGCAGGTCGGCGCGGGGACGATCTACCGCTACTTCGCGAGCAAGGAAGCGCTCGTCAACGCGCTCTACCGCCGCTGGAAGATGGCCTTCCTCGACGCGATCACGCTCGACTTCCCGCTCGACAAGTCCACGCGCGCCCAGTGGTCCCACGTGTTCCGTGGCGTGATCACGTTCGCGCAGAAGAACCCGCAAGCGTTCGACTTTCTCGAGCTGCACCACCACGCGCCCTATCTCGACGACGAGAGCCGTGCGGTGGAGAACCGGGTACTGACGATGGCCCAGTCCATCCTCGGGGCGAGCCGCCTCCTGAAGACGACGCGCGACGAGGATCCCGCGCTCCTGATCTCGATCGTCTGGGGCGGGCTGATCCAGCTGATCCGCTCGTCGCGCGCCGGCTGGCTCGAGCTCACGCCTGACGTCCTGGACCGCTTCGAGACCCTCACCTGGGAAGCGCTCCGCGCCTGATTCCGCCGGTGTCTGGCATACGCCAGCGCCGGCTTATTCATGTCCGCTCGCAGAATGAACATTCAGTCCGCTCTACGCCCGAAACCACTCGAAGGAGATCCCACCATGGCCCGTTCCCTCGTCATCCTCGTCACCGGCGCGACCGCAGGCATCGGCAAGGCCGCCGCTCTCCACCTCCAGAAGAAGGGCCACCGCGTGATCGGCACCGGCCGCAACGAGAAGGCGCTCGCCGAGCTGCGCGCCGCGGGCCTCGACGCGGTTGCGATGGACGTGACGAGCCAGGCCTCGATCGACTCCGCCAAGGAGGTCGTCGATCGCCTCACGAACGGTCACGGCGTGGACGTGCTCGTGAACAACGCGGGCTACGGCCTCGTCGGCCCGCTCGAGATGCTGAGCGACGCCGACGTGCGCGCGCAGTTCGACACCAACGTCTTCGGCCTGCTCGCGGTCACGCGCGCGTTCCTGCCGGCGATGCGCGCGCGCCGCAGCGGCCGCATCGTGAACGTCTCGAGCGTCGGCGGTCGCATGACGTTCCCGCTCGGCGGCGCTTACCACGCGACGAAGTACGCCGTGGAAGCGATGAGCGACGCGCTGCGCATGGAGCTCGCGGGCTTCGGCATCAAGGTGTCGGTGATCGAGCCGGGCTACATCAAGAGCGAGTTCACCGCGACGAGCATGAGCTACGTGCAGAAGTACGGCGCCGATCCGAGCTCGCCCTACCACGAGGTGCTCGCGAAGGTCGCGAGCGCGGGCGCGGGCGCCGAGCAGCGTCTCGCGGTGGGCCCGGAGAGCGTGTGCCGCGCGATCGAGGCGGCCTCGGTCTCGCGCTTCCCGCGCGCGCGCTACGTCGCGCCGTTCTACAACGCGATGGGGCCCATCCTGATGAGCCTCGTGCCGACCTTCGTGAGCGACTGGGTCTTCGGCCGCCTCACCGGCCTGAGCAAGCCGCGGGCGCTGCCCGCGAGCACGACGGCGTCCTCGAGCGCGTCGATGGCCACGGCCTGAAACGCGTGGCGCTCCGAGCGCGAGCGGCGATGCTCCACCTCATGGGTAGCGTCGGGCGGGTGCGAGGCTTTGAACGCGATGAGCGGAGCGCCGTCGTTCGCGCGGAGCGTCCGCGGGCAAAGGGTCGCTCCCGACCGACGCGGCCTGGTGATCGACCGCCAGATCGGTATCGAGCCATTCTCGACACTTAGACCTTCATTTTCGTACCAGGGCGACAGGTTTCCTGTCACCCTCTCAGCGCTCGGTGATCGTGATCGAGCCCGAGCCCGTGGTCGCGCGCACGAGGAAGCCGCCCGCGCCGATCGTGCCGGTGAAGTCGTCGCCGCTGTTCACGCCGCCGACCTGCACGTGCGAGCTGCCGCTGCCGGTGTGGGTCTCGACGCGCATCGAGGTGCCGGCGGGGACGACGAGGTGGATGGATCCCGAGTCGGCCGCGAGTGTCAGGTCGCGGTCGAGCGGGCCCACCAGCTCGAGGTCGACCGAGCCGCTCGTCGCGTCGGCGACGCCGCCCCCGCCGAACTGGCCGGCGATGGAGCCGCTCGTCGCGTGCGCCGTGACCGGGCCGGTGAGCCTGAGCGCGATCGAGCCCGACGTGCACGTCGCGCGGCCGTCGTGGCCGGCGACGGCGATCGAGCCGCTCGTCGCCGCGAGCTCGAAGTGCCCCGCGTCGGCGACGTCGATCGAGCCGGAGTCGGCCACGATGTGCATGTCCGCGCTCACGCCGCGCACGAAGACGCTGGTGGAGCCTGCGTTCACGTCGAGCGCCGTCGTGCTCGGGACGCTCACACGCATCCCTTCGGTCCACATCGTCTCCGGCGCAGAGCCCGAGTAGCCCACGTTCAGGAGGCGTCCGCCCGCGAACGTCGTGTCCTCGGGCCATGCGATCTGCACGCTGCGCACGGCGTCGTCGGCGCTCGCGCCCGAGCCGAGCAGGCCTGCGATCGTGACGGTCGCCGAGGCGCTCGTGGCCGTGGGGCTGCCCTCGATCGTGAGATCGAAGCCGCCGAGATCGGCCAGGCCCGCCACGTCGGTGCGCACGCGCGTGGGCGCCGAGTCGAGGTCGCTCGTGACGTCGCGCGCGAACGTCGAGACGTTGAACGTACAGCCGACGAGGCCGAGGACCGAGAGCGCGAGGAGCGGGCGGCGAAGCATGGCGAAGTCTCCTTTCAGGATGGAACGAATCGGGGCGAGCGGCATCAGCCGATGTGGAAGGCGAGCGCGAGCCCGCCCTGGAAGAACGCCGATGCCTGCGGGAAGACGTGCATCCCGAGGAGGAACCCGTGCGTCGCGACGACGTGCGCCGCGCCCTCGACGGCGAGGCTGAGCCAGTCGAAGAGGTAGACGCGCACGCCGCCGCCCGCGAAGGGCGCGAGGCCGATCGCGCTGCCGGCCTGACCGCCGAAGCGGTTCTGGATCGCGGCGCCCGCCTCTGCGTAGATCTCGAGGCGCTCGAGCACACGGCCGCCCACCGAGACCGCCGGCGAGCCACCGACCTGCCAGCGCTCGCCGGCGAGCGTGCCCGCCGCGCCGAGCGTGAGCCGGCGGAGCGACACGTCGACGAAGAAGAACGCGTCCTCGCGCGGCGTCACGCGCAGCCCCACGTCGAGGCCCGACATCCAGGTGGGATCGATGCCGTGCGGCGCGTCGACCGTGCCGACGAGCGCCGAGAGGCCGAGGTGGAACGGACGCGGCGTCAGCGGCCCTTCGACCGCGCTCGCGTCGGCGGGCGCCTGCTCCTGCACCTCGAGCTCGGGCGCCGCTTCGTCTTCCGACTCCGGCGCGCAGTCCGCGTCGGGCGCGGCGACGGCGGGCAGCACGAGGATGATCGGCGACGGGGCCGGAGCGACCTCGGGCTCCTGGGCGCGTGCGCGCGACACCGAGGCGAGCGAGAGCGCGCACGAGAGCAAGAGCGAGAGCGGGAGCGAGAGGCGTAGCGAGAGTGCCATGGTGGGTCTCCGAGCCGCGCGCGTCCGGTGCGATGCGGTCTCGCTCGGGGGTGTTCGCGACCTCGCCGACCGTTCGAAGAATTCGTCGGCCCGTGCGTCGGCGCGCGGACGAGGCGGTGCTCAGGACACGTGGAACGCGAGCGAGAGCCCGCCGGTCCACGACACCGCGCCCTGCGGCAACAAGTCCGTGCCCACGTGGATCACGTTGCTCGCCGCGAAGTGCAGCTCCGTCTCGAGCGCGAGCGAGACGACGCGGTCGAAGTACACCCGCGCGCCGGCCATCACGACGGGCGCCACGCCGGCCGTCTCGTAGGTCGCGTCGCGCGCGATGTACTGCAGATGGACACCGGCGCCGCCGTGCAGATCGAGGACGTCGACGAAGCGCCACGCGAGCTCGACGAACGGCGCACCGCCCACGCACCACGCGCGCGTCGTCGTGAAGCCACCTCCGAGCGCGCGCACCCCGACGGCGAGGAACGGGAGCGGCGTGAACATCACGTCGATGCCGGCGATCCATGCGAGGTCGTAGGTGCCGCGCGCGTGCGGCACGCTGCCGAGCTGGCCGCTCGCACCGAGGCGCAGGAAGGGATCACGGGGCGCGCTCGGCGCGGGCGGGGCCTCGACCGGCGCCGTGGGCACCACCGTCGTCTCGACCGGCGTCGGAGGCGCGAGCGCGGGCTCGGAGACGGGCGTGGCTTCCACGCTCGTGGTCTCGCTCTCCGGCGTGGGCGCCATCGTCTCGCTCGCGACGGGCTCGCCCTCGGGCGTCTCGACCGCGGGCGCGCTGCTCTCGGGCGCAGGCTCCGTGCTCTCGGGCTCGCTGACGGGCACCTCGGGCTCGGCCGGCTCGGGCACGGCGCGGCGCCGCAGCATCGCGAGCAGCTCTCCCGACTCGTCACGCAAGAGGTTGCTCGCGAGGATGACGATCGTCGCGAGCCGCTCGGAGGCGTCGGCGTGCACGCTCGAGGTCCGACGCAACGTCGAGCCGTCGGGGCGCACGAGCACGAGGCGCACGCGACGCGGTCCGAGCGCGTGCAGCGTCAAGCAGGGGCTCTCGCGGGTGCGCGGCGTCTCTTCCGTCGCGAGGACCACCGGTGTGTGCAGCTCGTTCGCGAGCGCGATCGCGAGAGCTTCTCCATCGATCTGCCCGACCGTGCTCGCGTCCAGCTCGACCAGGACCGGCGCAGGCGATTGCGCCTCGCCCGTGAGGGCGACGAGCCAGAGGCCGAGCGCGATCGCGATCCCGAGCGGGCGCTTCATCGCTCGTCGAGCGCGGCGAGCAGCTCGCTCGCCTCGTGCTGCCGGTAGCCGCCGTGCGTGCCCGCTGCGAAGGGGGCGAGCGCGGCGCGGGCCTCGGCCGTGCGGCCCAAGCGCACGAAGCAGAGCGCGCGGTTGTAGCTCGCCTCGAGCGCGAAGCGCCCGCGCGGGTACGACGCGAGGTAGCCGTCCCACGCGGCGAGCGCGGCCTCCGCGTCGTGCTCCTCGAAGTGCAGGCGATGCGCGGCGCGATAGGCCGCGCGCTCGCGGGGGTCGACCTCGTCGTGCTCGACGCTGCTCGGCGAAGGAACGCTCGGCGAGGTGGAGACGGCCGTGCTGCTCGGCGGCGTGATCGTCTCGGGCATCGGCATCGGTGCCGGCTCGGGCGCCGGCGCGGGCTCGGGCAGCGGCACGGGCACCGGCGCCGTCGGAGGAAGCGGCAGCGTGATCGAGGAGGGTGGCGCCACCGTCGGCGCGGGGCTGGGCGCGAGCCACGCGTCGAGGCGCCCGGTCCAGAGCGCCCACGCCGTCGGCCCGCCGAGCAGCACGAACGCCGCCGCCGCCGCCGCCAGCCACATCGTCGCGCGCGAACGTGCGCCCGAGGCGCGCGCCGCGTGCGTGCGCAGGATGCGGGCGCGCGTCGCGGCCACCTGCGCGTCCGAGGCCGGCGCCTCGGTGTGCTCGCGGAGCGCTTCGGCCGCGCGGTCGAGCGTCTCTTCGGAATCGCTCTTCATACGCGTGCCTCCTTCGACATCCTACGCTCGAGCCCCTCGCGGAGCTTGCGCCGCGCATAGAACAGGCGCGTGCGGACCGTGGCCTCGGGGACGCCCACGATCTCGGCCGCTTCGCCCGAGGTCCGCTCCTCGAGCACGCAGAGCACGACGACGACGCGCTGGTCCATCGGCAGCTCGTCGAGCTCGCGCGAGAGCATCTCCGCCAGCTCGCGCCGCTCGCGCTCCTCTTCGGGCGTCTCGGTGTGGCGGTGGTCGGGCTCGGCGTGCAGGCGCTCCATCGCCGACAGGCGTCGCGCCGTGGCGCGCCGCGCGTTGCGCGCGTGGTTCACCGCGACCGAGAGCAGGAACGTGCGGAGCGAGGAGCGCCCCTCGAAACCGCGCAGCGCCGAGGGCAGCGCGACGAAGACGTCGTGCACCAGATCTTCGGCGGCCGCATCGCTGCCCGTCAGCCGGCGGGCGAAGGCCCGCACCACGTGGTGGTGCGCGTCGTAGGTCGCCCCGAGCGCGGCCGCGTCGCCGCGGACGACGCGTGCCACGAGCTCGAGCTCGTTCGTGGGCTGCCGCTCCAACCCGCCCGTCATGTCGGATCCCTCGCGGGCGGGCAACGGCCGAGGACGGGGCGCGGGCGTTTGCGCCCAGCTCATCCTCCAAGTACCCGAGATCGTGTGCATGTTCGGCATGTCGCGAAGAAGACCGCCGAGGCCTTCTCCGCTCCGTGTCCGCACCGCAGCGGGTCGTTCGAAGAAAAACGTGGGGCGCGTCGGTCGCGGCCGACCTCAGGCCACGTACTTGTAGCCGGCGCCGCGCACGCTCACGAAGTGCCGCGGATTCTGCACGTCGTCCTCGAAGTGCCGCCGGAGGCGCGAGACGAAGTTGTCGACGGTGCGCGCGGTCGAGTAGTTGCGCAGCTTCCACACGTCCTCGAGGAGCGTGTTGCGCGAGATCACCACGCCCGGGTGCTCGATGAAGTAGTGGAGCAGATCGAGCTCGAGGCGCGTGAGCTTCACGGGCTTGCCGCGCACGACGACCTCGTGGCTGTCGAAGTCGACCGTGCTCTCGCCGATGCGCACGACCTTGTGCGCGGTCGCGTCGGCCTTCGGCGGCGCGCCGCCGCCGCGGCGATCCCACTGCTGCCGCCGCAGCATCGAGCGGACGCGCGCGAGCAGCTCGTCGAGCTCGAAGGGCTTCACGAGGTAGTCGTCGGCGCCCACCTCGAGGCCACGCACGCGATCCTCGGCGGCGCTGCGCGCGGTGAGCATCACGACGGGCGTGTAGTCGCCCGCCTCGCGCAGGCGCGCGCAGAGCTCGAAGCCGTCGAAGTCGGGGAGCATCACGTCGAGCACGATCGCGCCGAAGCCGGGGCCTTCGGCGATGAGCTTCTCGGCCTCGTGGCCGTCGCGGGCGACCTGCACCTCGTAGCCCTCGAGCTCGAGGTTCAGCTTGAGGCCCATCGCGAGGTGCTCTTCGTCGTCGACGACCAGGAGCCTCGTGCTGCCGTTGTCCGCCATGCTCCTCCGCCCGTCTCGGTTCGGTGGCTACGCGCGCGCTTCCACCGCGGCCGGCACCGCGCGCGGCGCTTGCAGCGGCAGCCGTACCACGAAGGTCGATCCGCGTCCCTCGCCCTCGCTCATGGCCTCGACCGTGCCGCCGAGGTTGCGCACGAGCGCCGAGACGACGAAGAGGCCGAGGCCCGTGCCCTTGCGCTTGCGGACGCTCTCGGCCGGCGCCCGATAGAAGCGGTGGAAGATGCGCTTCAGCTCGCTCCTCGGGATGCCGATGCCCTCGTCTTGCACTTCGAGGACCGTGGCCTTCGCGTCGTGGCGCGCCCGGATCGTGATGCGCACCGGATCGCGCGAGTACTTCGCCGCGTTGTCGATGAGGTTCCGGAGGACGATCTCCAGCGCGGCGCGGTCCGTGTAGGCGACCAGCGCGTCGGCGATCTGGATCGTGACGGCCCCCTCCGGCAGCTTGAGGCGCGTCGTCGTGTGCTCGACGACGTGGCGCGCGAACGCGGCGAGCGGCACGTCCTCGAGCGCCATGCCCACGACGTCGTCGTGGGCGAGCCGGCTCGCCTGGAGCACGTCGTCGATGAACGAGGTCAGCCGATCGACGTCGTCCATCATCATCTTGCGCAGGCGGTCGCGCTTCTCTTCCGGGATGCCCTCGCGATCGAGCGTCTGGAGGCAGAGCTTGATCGAGGCGAGCGGCGACTTCAGCTCGTGCGTGACCGAGTCGATGAACGAGTCCTGCTTGCGGACCTCGAGGATCTCGCGGGCGAGGAAGATCGTGAACATCACGAGGACGCTCATGATCACGACGAAGGAGACGATACCGAGCGAGAGCAGCCAGACGTTCTCGACGACCTGTCCCTCGTCGGTGATGCGTCGCGCCACGAAGACGGTCCAGCCCACGAGCAAGAGGGCCGAGAGCGGCACGGTGACCGCGCCGAAGGTGATCGGCACGGAGATCGAGCGGACGGTGCGGCGGGCCACGACCACGAGAGAATAACGAGCACGGGGCGCGGAGGCACGCCCGTCACGGTTCGGCCACCACGGTCACGGTTCGGTCATTTCCCGGGCCTCGGCGCAGGCCGAGAGGAGTCTCAGCCGCCGCAGACGCGGAAGCGCGACACCCAGATGGGCTCGGCGGCCTCGAAGTCGCTCGAGCGCGGGAAGGGGACGGCCATCAGCGCGAAGGAGCCGTCCGCGGCGGCCGCGAGCGCGAGCGACGCCCCGTCGAGACCGTGGGGGATCGGCGCCACGTCGTGCGCGAGCACCTCGAGCGATCGGCCGAGCACCGTGATCTCGACCTCGTCGCCGTGGACGACGGCGAGCGCGAGGCGATCACCGTCGGCGGAGCGAGCCAGCGCCGGCCAGCCGGGGTCGGCCTCGAGCGCAGGCCCCGACGTGCGCTCCCCGGTGTCCTCGACGCGCAGCACGTGCACATGCCCGTCGACCGCGCACGCCACCACGGCCGATCCGGCGGGCTCGGCGACGAGGGCGCATCGCGGGGACCACCCCTCGATCTCGAGGGTCGAGCCGACCTGGGCCGCGCTCGCGACGCCGGGAGCGCGGCCGTAGAAGTCCTCGGTGAGGATCCAGTCGCTCGCGCCCGCGATCGAGAGCGACGCGCGCGCGAAGATCTCGCCGTCGGTCGGGTCGATGGGCCGCTCCTCGTGCGTGCTGCCGTCGGCCTCGGCGATCGAGATCCGTGGCTCGATCGGGTAGGAGAATCCCTCGCCGATCGTCGACTCCGGTCGCCAGCCGTGGGTGACGATCCACGCGCGCTCGCCGTCGAGGGCCACGGCCGCCAGGCCCCGGGACGTGTCGAGCTCCGTGCGATGCAGGCGGCCGGGCTCGCCCCAGACGAGCGTGCCCGCGGTCCAACCTTGCGTGCAGCACTCCGTGGCCGGGGCCTGGCTCGCGGCCGCGAGGTGACCGCGGCCTGCGAGGTCGGTGCTCGCGAAGAGCCAGAGCCGCTCCGATCCGAGCGCGACGTCCTGCTCCCGGGTCACCGCGCCGGAGGGCGCGATGCGCTCGACGGCGACGCACGGAGCGCCGGCGCAGTCGATGCCGGCCGGACGGCGATCGCTCGTGACGACGAGGAAGCCGTCGCCGTCTCCGGTGATCGCCGGCTGCGCGAAGCGAGTGCGCGTGAGCGCGATCGGCGCTCGGTCGAGCCATGCGAGCCCGGTGGCGCACGCGGCGCTGCCATCGCTCGGGAGCGGCGTGCCGCCGTCGCTCGTGGTCACGGCGGGCTCGTGCGCGAGCGCGCAGCCCACCATCGTCATGCTGAGCGCGATGGCCGGCCCGCTCGTCCTCGCACGTCGCCTCGTCGTCTGCGTCGTCACGAGGGCAGGCATCGCACGCCGTCGCGCCGCGGCCCCCTTAACGTGCCTTATTCCGCAGCGCTCCGCGATCAGGCGCGGCGCGCGAGCACGCGCACGACCGCGCTGCGTCCGTCGTGGAACGGGCCCTCGTGGATCGTGCGCTCGATGGCCTCGAAGCGATCGAGCGCGAGGCCTGCGAGCTCGGCACGAAGGTCCTCGGGCGAGACGAGCATCGCGAGCTCGCGTGGGCCTCCGGTCCCGAGCGCCAGCTGCTCGGGCCGATAGGCTTCGATCACGAAGGCGCCGCCTGCGCGTAGCCCACGGACCGCGTCCGCGTGCACGCGCGCGCGCAGGGGCTGGGGCAGGTGCATCCAGATCGCGACGATCGCGTCCCACGCGCCGGGCGCGATCGCGAAGCGCGCGAGATCGGCGACCTCGGTCGTGATCGTCACGCCGCGACGGGCCGCGAGCGCCCGCGCCTTCTCGAGACCGACGGCCGAGAGATCGACGGCGTGCACGGTGTGGCCGCGCGAGGCGAGGAACACGGCGTTGCGACCTTCGCCCTCGGCGAGGCAGAGCACGCGCCCGCCCCGCGGCAGCGAGGGCTCGACCTCGACGACGAAGTCGTTGGGCGCCTCTCCGTACGCGAATCCCGGCTCGCCGTAGCGCGCGTCCCAGAACCGTGCGGCGTCGTTCATGGTAGGAGCCGATGGATCACGTGGCGCTCGCGAGCAAGCCCATGAAGGCGCCGTAGAGCGTCGAGCGCCACGCGCTCGAGGTGAGCGGGCACACGCCCGAGCGGCAGCCCACCACGCGGTAGTAGCCGTATCCGAACGCGGCGCCGCCCAGCGTCGAGATCGCGACGTTGGCCAAGTGCACGAGGGTCACGCGGGCGTCTCCTTCGTCGGTGCGCGGCGTCAGCCGTGCGTCTCGGCGCGCGCGGCGCTCTCGGCGCGTGCGATCTCGGCCTTCACAGCGCTCATGTCGAGCGCGCGGATCTTCCCGACGAGATCGTCGAGCGCCGCGGCCGGGAGCAGGCCCGCGCGCTCGAAGACGAGGACTCCGTCGCGGAACGCCATCAGCGTGGGAATCGCGCGGATGCCGACCGCGCCCGCGAGCTCGGGGCTCGCCTCGGTGTCCACCTTCGCGAAGGTGACGCCCGGGTGGCGCGCGGAGGCCGCCTCGAAGATGGGCGCGAACGCGCGGCACGGGCCGCACCACTCCGCCCAGAAATCGACGAGGACGATGCCCTCTTTCTCGAGCGAAGCCTCGAAGCCCAACATGTCCATCGCGACGGTCGCCATCGGGAACCTCCACCGATGGGAGCCGAGCCCGGCGGAAAAGGTTCGCGCGGCGGCTCCCGGGTCAGCGCGCATCACCGAAGAGCAGCTCGAGGCCGACCGTGACGAGGAACGTCTCGGGGCCGTCGGCCGCGGCGGTCGGCCAGAGGTGCACGAAGCGGAACGCGGGACCGACGTCCACGTCGCCCGCGAGGAAGAGGAAGCCGACGGCCGCCTCGAAGGTGGGAAGGGGCCGTCCGTTCCAGAGCGCGAGGCCCGCGTCGATCTCGCCCCAGACACAGCCGGCGCGCGAGGGCTCCTCGGGGTGGGCGATGCCGCGCGGGCGAAAGCGGATCCCGAGCAGGACCGAGCCCAGCGAGCCCAGCTCGCCCTGACCGAGCGTGCGATCGCCCGCGCCGAGCAGCGCGCCGCGCGCACGCGCGAGCGGCATCAGCCACTGCGTGAGGGAGAAGTGAGCCGCGAGGGAGACTCCGCCGCCGGGCGCGAACGGTCGCGTCGCGATCGGATCGGTCGGCACGACGTAGCTCGCCTCGGCCGAGAAGAGCACGCGCTCGCCATCGGCGCGGGCCGAGGCGGGGAGGACGAGCGGGAGCAGCGCGAGCGCGGCCCACGCGAGCGAAGGGCGAGAGAAGCGGGCGATCGTCGACACGTCGGAGAGAGTCGGGAACGGGCGAAAAGGATTCGCGTGCGTGCTCCGGCACGACGCGACGCGGCGTGAAGCGTGGGCACGGGCAGGGCGACGGCGTCCGAGGAAAACGGCACGCTGGGCCGTGCGTGCGCGTTTTTCGCCGGCACGGGGCGCGCAATACGTCACCCCCGATGGTCACGGTTCGGTATACGTCGTCACGGTTCGGTCACGCCGCAGAGGACGAGGGGCACGTCGGCGTAGGAGCGAGCGTGAGGGGCCGCGCGCATGGACGATGATCTGATCGTGGGCTTCCTGGGGCTGCTCTTCTGCGCAGCGCCCGTGGGCTTCCTCTTCTTCATCGGCTGGGCGATGTCCCAGGCGGGAAAGAAGGATCCACGGATCCCCGAGCTCGAGCGCGAGCTGGCCGAGACGAAGGGCGAGCTCGCAGCGCTCGCGAGGCGCCTCGAGGTGATCGAGCGGCTCGCGGAGCGCGCGCGCGCCGACGCCCTCGATGCGGCGCGGATGGCGGCCCCGGTGACGAGCCCGGTGGCGCCCTCGACCGTGCCGATCGCGGAGGTCGCGCCGCCGATCGCCCCGTCGCCGCCGGTCGAGGCACCCGCTGCCCCGAGCGCGGCCGTGGCGCCCGAGCCGCCGGTCGCGGAGCCGACGCCGGCGCCGGAGACCGCCGCGTCGATCGCGGTGAGCGAGCCCGCCGCGACGCCCGCGGTCGAGGCGACGCTCCCGCCCGCGACGCCCGCCGCGGCCACGATCGCGACGCCGGCCGCGCCCACTCCCTGGACGGCCGAGCTTCCGGCTCCTCCTCCGCCGAGCGCGGCCCTCGAGGCGACGCCTTCCGGGCCGCCGCCTCCTCCGGAAGAAGGCGGGCTCGAGCGCTGGCTCGGCGTGCGCGGCGCCGCCGCGGCGGGCGCGATCGTCCTCGCCATCGCGGGCGCCTACTTCTTCGAGTACTCGATCGAGCACGGCCTCATCGGGCCCGCGATGCGTGTCGTGCTCGGCATGCTCGTCGGCCTCGGCTGCGTCGTCGCCTCCGAGTGGCCGCTGCGCGAGAAGGCGCCCGCGCTCTCCGGGTGGGTCGCCGGTGCCGGCATCGCGATCCTCTACACGGCGAGCTGGGCCGCGCACGCGATCTACGACCTCGTCCCGAGCTGGGCCTCCGGCGCGCTCATGGTCGCGGTCACCGGGGCGTGCGTCGCGCTCTCGGCACGTCGCAGCTCGCTTCCCACGGCGGTGCTCGGTCTCGCCGGCGGGTTCATCACGCCGCTCGCGCTCTCGACGGGCGAGGACCATCCCGTCCCGCTCTTCTCGTACCTGCTCTTGCTCGACGTGGGCCTGCTCTGGCTGAGCCATCGCAAGAAGTGGCCGGCGCTCGCCTGGCTCTCGCTCTTCGGCACGGCGGCCTACCAGCTGCTCTGGATGAGCGCGCGCATGAGCAACGAGACCGGCCTCGTCGGCATCGTGATCGTGCTCGGCTTCGCCGTGCTCTACGGCGTCTTCGCGACGCTCCGCGCGAAGGATCCGGCGGCGAGCCACGAAGAAGAGGCCGAGGCCGAGCGCTCGTGGCTCGCCGGCGTCTCCACGATCCTGCCGTTCTTGCTCTCGCTCACCTTCGTCGGCCGCGACGTGCTCTCCGCGCACGCGTGGGTCGTGGGCGCGCTCCTCGTCGTGCTCTCGATCGGCGCGCTCGTCGTCGCGTGGCGCACGCGCGCGCCCTTCCTCGCGCTCGCGGCCGCGGCGAGCACGCTCGGCGTGCTGCTCGTCTGGATGGCGACCCATCCGCTCGACGACGGCCTCGCGTGGGAGCTCGTGCTCACGCTCCTCGTGCTCACGGCGGTCTTCCACGTGCGCTCCGAGCTCGATCGCGAGACGGGGACGCTCGCGAGCGCCGCGTCGCTCTCGCTCTTCGGCGGCCTCTTCCTCGCGATGGTGGCGTCGCTGAGCGCGTCGTGCTCGCTCGTGCCCTTCGAGGCGTTCGCGGTCGTCGGGACGATCGTCGCGGCGCGCCAGGCCGAGCGGCCCGGCCGGCACCTGATCGGTGTCGCCTCCGGTCTGGCGCTCGCGGCGCAGCTCTTCGCGTGCGAGCTCGTCGGCCCGGCCGAGAGCGCCACGTTCCAGGGCGCGCTCTCGATGGTCCTCGTCGCGCTCTTCCAGATCTATGCGCTGCTCCCGCGCTCGCCCGAGGCCCGCGCCGGCGCCGACCACGGCGCCGCGCTCGCGGCGCTCACGCTGGCGATCTTCCGCACGTTCGATGCGTGGTCGAGCTCGGTCCCGATCGAGCTCGCGAGCCAAGTCGCCCTCGCCGCGCTCGTGCTCTTCGCGGCCAGCCGTCGCGCCGCCCCCGCCTGGAGCGCGGCCTCGCTCGCGGTGTCGGCGAGCGCGGCGACCCTGGCGGTCGTGACGCGCGGGGCCCACGACGACGCGCTCGCGTCGCTGCCGATCCTCGGCGCGACCGTCGTGCTGTTCGCGATCTGGCCGGCGATCGGTGGCGCGCGCTACCGCCGCGATCCCTGGGCGTGGCGCGCCTCGGCGATGGCCGGCCCGCTCTTCTTCTTCGTGCTGCGGACCGCGTGGACGCGCGCCTTCGGCACGGCGCAGATCGGCATCCTCCCGGTCTCACTCGCCGTGATCTCGCTCGGCTCGCTCTGGCTCGCGCGCACGCGTGGTCCCGAAGAGGCGGCGGCACGCCGCACGGCGCTCGCGTGGCCGGCCGCCATCACGGCGGGCTTCGTGACGCTCGCGATCCCCCTCCAGCTCTCGAACGAGTGGATCACGATCGGCTGGGCGCTCGAGGCGGCCGCCGTGCTCTGGCTCTTCCGCCGCATCGATCACGCGGGCCTCAAGTGGCTCTCCGCGGCGCTCTTCGTGGCCGTCGCCGTGCGCCTGCTCGTGAACCCGTACGTGCTCGGCTACTACCCGCGCGGCGAGATCCGCATCGTCAACTGGATCGCGTACACGTATCTCGTGCCCGCCGCCGCGATGATCGCGGGCACCCTCGCGCTCGCGCCGATCGAGGCCGAGCGCCTGCGTCCGCTCGAGCAGACGCTCTACCCGTCGCGCACGGCCTGGCTCGCGCGCACGCTCTTCGCCGGCGCGCTCCTCACGATCTTCGCGTGGATCAACCTCGCGATCTTCGACTGGTTCGCGACCGGCCCCTCGCTCTCGATCCCGACCGAGCACATGCCGGCACGCGACCTGACGATCTCGATCGCGTGGGCGGTGTACGCGCTCTCGCTGCTCGCGCTCGGCGTGTGGCGGCAGAGCTCGGGCCTGCGCTGGACGAGCCTCGCGCTCGTCATCGTCACGTGCTTCAAGGTCTTCCTCTACGACCTCGCGCACCTCGAGGACCTCTATCGCGTCGCGGCGCTCGTCGGCCTCGCGTTCTCTCTCCTCTCGATCTCGCTCCTCTACCAGCGCTTCGTCTTCCGACGCGCGCCCGTCCCGGAGAGCCCTCGATGAAGCGTCTCGCGCTCGCGCTCGTTCTCTTCTCGCTGCTGGCGGCACCGTCCGCGCTCGCACAGGCGCCGACGGCCAGCCCCGTCGACGTCGGTCGCCTCTTCTCGCACGTCGCCCACGTCGAGGATCGCGACGACTCCAGCATCGCGCATCGGCTCTCGCTGTCGGCCGAGGCGCTCGCCGTCTGTCGCGCCGACCTCTCCGACGTGCGTCTCTATGCCGGTGGCGTGGAGGTGCCGTGGATCCTCGACAGCGCCTCGCGCACCACGAGCAACGAAGTGCCCTTGCTCGACGTCGAGGCGCCGGTGCTCGAGACGCCGCGACACGAGCTCGAGCGGCCGCTCCACGTGCCTACCGTCTACCTCGAGACCTACGAGATCCCCGGGCCCGGTGCGGCGCCTGCGCGGGCGCGGTGGCAGCTCGTGGTGCGGACCTCGGCGCCGCACTTCGTCACGGCGGCGCGCGTGCTGGTGGTCGAAGCGGACGGCACCGAGCGCGAGATCGGTCATCGCGACGTGTTCCGCCTGACGGATCCTCGTCGTGACGGTCTCGTGATCGACGTGGAGGACCCGGCCGCGGCCGTGGTGCGCGTGGAGCTGCGCGGCACCGACGGATACCTCGAGCCCACGTTCCACTTCGTCGCGACGCGGGCGCCGCGGAGCGCCGAGGAGCTCGTGATCCCGCTCACGATGGTGTCCCAGACGCGCGTCGGGACCGAGACCACGCTCGTGCTCGCGCGGCCCGAGGGCGTCTCGCCCGAAGCGCTCCGCTTCACCACGAGCACGGGCGCGTTCGTGCGCGACGTGACGGTGGAGGTCCCACGCGGGGCGGCCGGCTCCATCTGGCGCGTGCCGGGAGAGCGCGTGATCGAGGGCCTCGACGTCGGCGTGCCGCCGATCCGTACGCCCACGATCACGGTGCACCTCGAGGACGGCGACAGCCCGCCGCTCGCCGATCTCGCGGTGAGCGCGGTGCTCTCGCGCCCGGCGCTCGTCTACTTCCAGGGGGCCGACACGCTCCGGCTCGGGGGCGGCCGCGTGCGCGCGGCGCACTACGACCTCGATGCGCTCCTCGGCTCGTGGGCCGTCGATCGCGCGCTCGACGGATCGACGCCGCCCGTCGAGGCGATCCTCGGGCCGATCGAGCGGAGCCAGGCATGGAACGAGGAGCCGGCGCTCGCGGGCTTGCAGCGGCCAGGCGTGCCGGTGCCGCCGGGGAGCCATGCGCTGGTGGCGCCGCTCGAGGTCGCGAGCGCGACCGAGGGGGTGAGCGCGTTCGTGCTCGACGCGACGGTGCTCGGGGCGGCGCGCGTGGATCTCGCCGACCTCCGCATCGTGGACGAAGCGGGGCGGCAGTGGCCGTATCTGCTGCGCGAGCACGCACCGCTCGAGCTGCCGGTCACGCTCGGGGGCGCCGTGCGCGAGGGCGAGCGCTCCACGTACGCGATCACACTGCCCGCGCCGCGCGTGAGCGCGTCCGGGCTGCGTCTCGATCCGGAGGCGCAGCTCGTCTCGCGCACGGCGGAGGTGAACGGAACGGATGGGCGCGGGGATCCGGTCCAGCTCTGGACGGGGACGCTCTCGCGCTATCCGGACGATGCTTCGCCGCTCGCGCTGGGGATGGTGACCGTACCGGTGACGGCGATGACGCTCGAGGTGGTCGACGGCGGCGATGCGCCGCTCGGCTTTCGCTCGGCGACGCTCGCTCTGCCGACCCAGGAGGTCGTGCTCGTCGCGCCACCGGGCCACTACCGCGTGCTCGTGGGCGACGACGACGCGGAGCCGCCGACCTACGAGATCGAGGCGATCCGGGGGCTGCTCGACACGGTGCCGATCGACGTCGCCACGCTGGGCGCGCTCGCGCCCAGCCCCGACTTCCACGAGCCCACGTTCTGGGAGCGTACGGGGACGAGCACGCTCGCGCTCTGGGCGGTGCTCGTGCTCGCGATCCTCGTGCTCGGGGTGCTCACGTGGCGCGTGAGCCACGCGCCCGACGCGCCGTCCGTGAGCCCGGCGCCCGCGCCCGCGACGTCGACGGCGACGACCGCCACCGAGCCGGTGCCGGCGCCCGCGGACGAGAAGGAGGAGACGGCGGAGAAGGATCCCGAGGACGGCGAGGCTTGATCCCTGGCCTCGCTCGCGCATGATCGCGCGATGCCCAGCTTCGACGTCGTCAGCAAGCTCGACCACCACGAGGTGGAGAACGCCTTCCAGCAAGCGACCAAGGAGGTCGCTCAGCGCTACGACTTCAAGGACACCGCGACGACGCTCGAGAAGAACCAGGACGGCATCGTCCTGCGCTCGAGCACGGAAGACCGGCTCGATGCCGCGCGTGGCGTGCTCGAAGACAAGATCGTCAAGCGCAAGGTCTCGCTCAAGGCGCTCGACCCGCAGAAGATCGAGGCCGCCGGTGGCCAGTCCTTCCGCCAGCTCGTGAAGCTGAAGGAGGGCGTCGAGATGGAGAAGGCCAAGGAGATCGTGAAGACGATCAAGGAGAGCAAGCTCAAGGTGCAGGGCGCCATCCAGGGCGACCTGGTGCGCGTGAGCGGCAAGAACCGCGACGACCTGCAGGCCGCGATCGCGCTCCTGCGCGGCAAGGACTTCGGGCTACCGCTCCAGTTCGTGAACTTCCGCGAGTAGCGCGCGACGCCGGCCGCGCGGGGCTACGCCGCGCGCTGGTGCTCGCCGCTCGCGCCTTCGCTCGCGACCGGGACCGGCAAGGCGCTCGGCTGCCGGTTCAGCGTGCGCTGCGCGACGAACATCGCGACGGCGAAGAAGCTCGACGCGAAGAGCTTGCCCGACTCCTCCGGGATGCTCGACGGGATCGACTGCATGAAGCGGCCGATCGGATCGTCGGTGTGCGGCAGCACGTCGACGAGCGTGTGGAACGCGTAGGCGAAGAAGCCGATCGCGAGCAGCTCGACGTAGCGCGGCAGGCGCAGGATGCGCGGCAGGAAGTAGCCGATCACCGGCAGCGCGACGATGCCGTAGCCGACGACGATCACGTCGTTCCAGTTGCGGAAGAAGTGCGAGGGCCGCCCGAACATCTCGCGGCGCATGAACGTGCCGACGTGCTCGTGGAAACGCATCAGCTCGTCGCACGCGAAGAAGAAGAAGCCGATGCACGTGAGCGCCCACCAGAGCCGGATGCCGTGGCCGGGCTTGCCCTCGGTCAGCCAGCACAGGCCCGCGAAGGCGCTCGCCATCGCGAGGAAGATCGCCGAGAGCGAGGTGACGATGCCCTCCTCTTCGCGGAACTGGAAGTCGATGTCGCCCTCGGGGGCCACGGCGATGCAGAGCAGGATCACCGCGAACAGCACCGCCGAGACCGGGAGCACGATGCGCGGAAGGCTCGGCGCCGCGATGCGCTTGCGGCTCTCGAGCGCCTCCCGGAACGAGCCGAGATAGGAGGCGAGCCAGCTGCGGCCGGACGACATCGAGGGCCGCAGCATACTCCGGGGCGCTCTTGCCGCCCGTAGATCCGTCGTCACGGTAGCGGCGGACGCGGACGATGGTGAACGAGAGAACACGGACGGGGTGGTCATCGTCTACGCTCCGGCGAATCGGCGTGACCAGAGACGTAAGACGGGTCGGAGTGATTCGACGGTGAGCGCAGTGGATCGTGTCGTACGAGGGCGTCCGGAGGCGGCCGCGCCCTTCGCCTTGCCCGTCGATGCCGCGCTCCTCGCCGCCCAGAAGGCCGCGGCGCTGCGTCGGCGCGGGATCCTACGCGGCGGCGTCGCGCTCGCGGTGGCCGCGCTGCTCTTCTTCTTCGGCCGCTTCATCGCGGGCTCGATCGCCGCGAGCCTGGGCACCCTGACGCTCGCCCTCGCGATCGTCTCGCCCAGCACGGGCTACGCGGCGCTCGAGCGGCTCGTCGATCGCGCGGGGCATGGCGTGGGGACCGTGCTCGCGTGGGTGCTCCTCGCGCCCGTGTTCTTCCTCTTTCTCTGGCCTTTCCGCGTGCTGTTCCGTCGCGGCGCGCAGGACAGCCTGGCGCGCGGCTTCGACCCCACGCGCGCGAGCTACTGGTCGCCGCACGCGCGCCCCGCCGACCTCGAGAAGCCCTACTGATGCGCGTGCTCGGGATCAGCTGCTGGTACCACGACGCCGCCGCGTGCTTGATCGAGGACGGCCGCATCGTCGCCGCCGCCCAGGAAGAGCGCTTCACGCGCCTCAAGGCGGACGAGTCGTTCCCCGTGAACGCCGTGCGCTACTGCCTGGCCGAGGCCGGAGGGGCGGATCTCGATCTCGTCGCCTTCTACGACAAGCCGATCCTGAAGCTCCATCGCATCCTCGAGACCGCGATCGGCACCGCGCCGCGTGGCTTCGGGAACTTCGTGCACGCCGTGCCCCTCTGGCTGCGCGAGAAGCTGTGGATCGAGCCGACGATCCAGGACGAGCTCGCGAAGCTCGGCGTGAGCCGCGCGCCGAAGGTGTGCTTTCCCGAGCACCACTTCTCGCACGCGGCGAGCGCGTTCTATCCGTCTCCCTATCGCGAGGCCGCGGTCCTCACGCTCGACGGCGTGGGCGAGTGGGCCTGCGCGAGCGTCGGCGTGGGCGAAGGCAGCACGCTGCGCCTCGTCGAGGAGCAGCGTTTTCCGCACTCGATGGGCCTTCTCTACAGCGCGTTCACCTACTTCACCGGCTTCAAGGTGAACAGCGGCGAGTACAAGCTCATGGGCCTCGCGCCCTACGGCGAGGGCAAGTACACGAAGCTCATCCTCGAGAAGCTCGTCGACCTGAAGGAAGACGGCTCCTTGCGCCTCGACCTCGACTACTTCGGCTATCTCGACGAAGAGCGGATGACGAACGATCGCTTCGCCGCGCTCTTCGGCGGCCGCGCGCGCAAGCCCGACGAGCGCATCACCAAGCGCGACATGGACCTCGCGAAGTCCATCCAGGAGGTCTGCGAAGAGGTCGTGCTCCGCAGCGCGCGTCACGCGCGGAAGGTCACCGGCAAGAAGCACCTCTGCATGGCGGGCGGCGTCGCGCTCAACTGCGTCGCGAACGGTCACCTCCTGCGCGCGGGTGTGTTCGACGATCTGTGGATCCAGCCGGCGGCCGGCGATGCGGGCGGCGCCATCGGCGCGGCCTACGCGGCCTACCACGGCGTCGGTCGCGGCGCGCGCACGGCCGACGACGCGCACGACCGCATGCAGGGCGCGTATCTCGGCCCGGAGTTCTCGCGCGATCAGATCGAGAGCCTGATGAAGGCGCGCGGCTGGGTCTACGAGACGATCGACGACGACGCGGCGTGGGCCGAGCGGATCGCGCAGGCGATCGCCGACCAGAAGGTCGTGGGCCTCTTCCAAGGGCGCATGGAGGTCGGGCCGCGCGCGCTCGGCAACCGATCGATCGTGGGCGATCCGCGCTCGCCCACGATGCAGTCGATCATGAACCTGAAGATCAAGCAGCGAGAGTCGTTCCGGCCCTTCGCGCCGAGCGTGCTCGCCGAGCGCGCGGCCGACTACTTCGAGCTCGACCGCGCGAGCCCCTACATGTTGCTCGTCGCCGACGTGCGGCCCGAGCGGCGCACCGAGGCGAGCCGCGCGCACAACGACGACCTGCTCGAGTGGGTGAACCGCGCGCGCAGCGACGTGCCGGCGATCACGCACGTCGATCACAGCGCGCGCATCCAGACCGTCCACCGCGAGACGAACCCGCGCTACCACGCGATGATCTCCGCCTTCGCCGACAAGACCGGCTGCGGGATGGTGATCAACACGAGCTTCAACGTCCGCGGCGAGCCGATCGTCTGCACGCCCGACGATGCCTATCGCTGCTTCATGGGCACCGAGATGGACGTGCTCACCATGGGGCCCTTCGTGCTGCGTGCCGAGGCCCAGCCGGGCTACGCGAACCGCGCGAGCTTTCGGCGCACGTTTGCGGCAGATTGAGGAGACGAAGATGCGACGCCTCGGCTATCTCGGAACGCTCCTCGGTCACCTGTTCCAGTTCGCGCGCGAGAACAAGGTGTACTGGATCGTGCCGCTCGTCCTCACGCTCTTCCTGCTGGGCGTGGTGATCTTCGCCGGCCAGGCCTCGACGCCGTTCCTCTATTCGCTCTGGTGACGTCCGCGCGCGCTCGCGCGGGTGGGCTCGGACGGGAGCGAGAGCTGGCGCGCCGCCTTGCAGCGCTTCGCGCTGAGCTCGACACCGATCGCGTCGAGGCCCATGGCGTTGGCGACCGCGAGCACGGAGCCCTTGCCGCAGAAGGGATCGACGACGACGCGCGTGCCCGTGTTCTCGACGAGGAAGCGACACGCGAGCCGGCACGCCTCGAGCCCCATCGCCCGGCTCCAGATCATCTCCCCCGCGTCGGCGATCACTTCGGGCCCCGGTCTCGGCATCGCGGGCACCGGCCCGCGCACGACGGCGATCAGGTGCGAATAGCCCGAGCGGCCCTGGGAGATCGATCCCGGCGGCCGGCGACAGACGATCTTGTGCCAGAGGACGTGTGCGCCCTCTTCTTCGGCGGCGCGCATCACGAGATAGCCTTTGTCGACGAGCGCTCCTTCCACGCGCACGTCGCTCTGGAAGAACATCGCGATGCCGTCCTCGGGCACCCAGCGGAGGATCCGGCGCGCCGTGTCGACGAACCACGCGCGCCAACGCGGGAGGCCCCGCGGTACCTCGGCGAAGCCGCTCTCGTCGTCGCGCATCTCCGAGAGATCGGGCATCGACGTGATCACGCTCGCGTGCGGGGGCGCCGACGTTCCGTCGAGCCACGCGCGCGCCTCGGCGCGGAACACGTCGCGACGGGGCGCGCTCATCGCGTGACGGCCAGCTGCGGGCAGAGCCAGCGCGCGATCTCGGTCGCGGCGACGCGATGGCCTTCTTCGTTCCAGTGGCCCGTGCCCATCGTGGTGTTCGGGAAGCCGTGCAGCTGCACGTGGTGCTCCTCGGCGTAGGCGAGCAAGGTGGGCGCGAGGGTCAGCACCGGATAGCCGTCGCGCGCCCCGGCGTCCGCGATCCGTCGATCGGGATAGAAGAGGTCGCTCGAGCCCACGCTCGCTCGATATCGCTCGCGAACGGCGGGATCGGGATCGACCTGGATCGCGTTGCTCAGCGTCACGACCTCGAACCGCGTGCCGTCGCCCTGCGCTTCGCGCGCGTACTGCGCGAGGATCGCCTCCGTGCGAGCCCACGCGTCGCGCCACGCCTCGCTCGGCGGCGGCGCGTAGATCTCGTCGGCGAGCCCGAGCTCGCCGCGCGCGGCGCCGTTGCCGTGACCGCGCATCGCGTAGATCGCGCGCACGAGCTGCGAGTGGCGGCGGAACCAGAGCCAGCCCGAGTCCGCCGAGCGTGCGCGGTACTGGGCCGAGCTGCGGAACGAGTCGTCGAGCACGAGCGAGCCGTCCGGGCCGAGCGAGAAGTAGGGGCTCGGGTCGTCGTCCATGCGCACGTCGGCGCGGTTGTCGCCCACGTCGTTTCCCGTGAGGAACGCGAGCAAGAGCACGTCGGGGTGGTAGTCGCGGATGCGCTCGCGATAGAGGAGGTACTCCTGGGCCGTGCCGTAGCCGGTGACCCCGAACGCCAGCACCTCCACCGGCGCGCCGGGCCGGCAGGGGGCGAGCTCCTCCTCGAGGCGCACCCCGAGCGTGCTCTCGAGCGCGACCTGCCGCGCCTCGATGTAGCTGTCGCCGACGAGCGCGATGCGCAGCGTGCCGGCGGGTGCGCGGCCGGGAGGCACGTCGACGCCACGGAAGCCGTGCTCGGTGATGTGCACGTGCGCGCGCCCCTCGCGCGTCCACCAGCCGTCGGCCCTCGGGATCGGCGCCCATCCGAGCACGGGGTCGACGTCGCGCAGGATCGGATCGGTCACGCCGAGCACGCGCACGGCGAGCTCGGCGACCGCGAGCGAGAACGCGGTCGAGAGCAACACGAGCAGCAGGCGCTTCCACCAGGCTGGCTTGGGGCGCGGGCTCGTCTCGGCCATCGCCGTCCTTCGTAGCGCGGCCGCGGCCTCGAGGGAGCACGAATCGTCAGGGCAGGGTGACGGCGTGGGGCGGCAGCAGGATCAGGTACTTCGTCAGCCGCTGCGCGAGCACCGAGTGCGGCGCTTGCCCCGGCTCGACGAGGCCGAGGCGCTCCCAGCACTCGAAGCGCGCCTCCTCCACCTCGCAGCGCTCGAGCGCGAGCGGCGCGTGCCACACCGAGTAGTGCGCGACCGTGGAGCCTCCGCGGCGCACGAGCCATCCGAGGAGCGGCGCGGTCAGCAAGCGCTGCGTGTCGGCGTCGCTCGCGAAGCCCGGCAGCGTGCCGAGCGGGGTGCCGGTGCCGCGGACGCGCAGGCGCTCGCCGCCTTCGCCGCCCTCGCCCCGCCAGTCGTAGCGTTCGAGCCGCTCGCCGTCCCAGCGCACGTCGGCCTTCACGTGCGAGCGCGACCAGGGCATCCGCCACAGATGGCGCGGCATGAAGACGAGGAAGTGATCGAGGTGGGTGGCGAAGAAGAAGCAGCCGCTCGTCCCGTCGCGCAGGCGCACGTAGGCGCGGTAGTTGGTCTGTGCGCAGCGGAGCTTCACGAAGGGCGCGTAGCCCACGAAGAAGCGCGTGTTCACGAAGCTCACGGCCGAGACGAGCGCGCGCTCGCGGCCGTCGGGCAGGGTCACGCGCTCGGGCGTGATGCCGGGGGGCAGCTTGGCGGCGAGCGCCTCGGGCGAGACGTCGAAGGTGGTGATCGCGAAGTCGACGAGGTCCGAAGAGACGTCGAAGAGGCGCATGCGTGGGCGAGCGAGCTCGGTCGCGGCATGCGTGACGGGCCGGGAGTCCACGCGGGAAGACTACAGGCAAGCGCGCGTCGTCCCACGCCGGGATCGCGCGGGTGGGTGTTCTTCGGCACTCCGTCACGCTTCGTCATGGAAACGTGGACGGGGGCGCGCGAGACTCGCCGCTCGTTGCCGCGGCGCCTCGTCGGCGCCTCCCGAGGTGATCCCATGGCCACTGCTCTCGTCACCGGCGCTTCGGCCGGTCTCGGAACCGAATTCGCGAAGCTCTTCGCCGAGGACGAGCACGACGTCGTGCTCGTCGCCCGTCGGCTCGACCGCCTCGAGGCGCTCGCGAAGGAGCTCCGCGAGAAGCACGGTATCCGCGCCGAGTCGATCGCGGCCGATCTGATGGACCCCGGCGCGCCCGCGGCGATCGCCGCTGCCGTCGGGGAGCGGCGCCTCGAGATCGACTTCCTCGTGAACAACGCCGGCTTCGGCCTGGCGGGCCGGTTCGATCAGAACGACGCCGGGAAAGAGCGCGGCATGATCGAGGTGAACGTCACCGCGCTCACGATGCTCACGCACGCGTTCCTGCCGGGGATGATCGCGCGCGGTCGTGGTCGCATCCTCAACATCGGCTCGACGGCGGGCTTCCAGCCGGGGCCCTTCATGAGCACGTACTACGCGACGAAGGCCTACGTGACGTCGTGGAGCCAGGCGCTCAGCCACGAGCTGAAGGGCACCGGCGTCACGTGCACGCTGAGCTGCCCGGGCGCGACGGCGACCGAGTTCGGCAAGGTGGCGGACATGGAGGGCTCGCGCTTGTTCAAGATGGGCACGATGAGGGCCTCGGACGTCGCCGCGCAGGCCTACCGCGCGATGCACGCGGGACGTCGCGTGATCGTGCACGGCTTCTCGAACAAGATCGGTGCGGCCTCCGCCGGCTGGACGCCGAACGCCGTGCTCCTGCCGCTCGTCGCCAACCTCAATCGCGATCCGAGCGCCCAGAAGCGCCTGACCGGCGGTTGATGGCGCCGCTCACGTCGGTGGAGCGCTCATTCGCCCTCGTCGACGTCGAACGGCGCCTCGTGGCGCAGCATGTACTGGATGGCTTGCCGCGTGACGTTGAGCATGCGCGCGGCCTCGGTGCGATTGCCGCGTGAGGCCGCGAGCGCCTCGCGCAGGATCGCGTGCCGCACGCGCCGCGAGAGGGCCTCGAGATCGGCGTGGCCGACGTGGGCGCGCAGGCCGATCTCGAACTGCGGGAGCGGGAACGTGTCGACCGAGAGCGCGCGGCGGAGCTCCTCCGTGCCGAAGGGCTTCTCGAGGAAGGCCCGAGTCCCGAGCTCGCCCAGGGTGAACGCGATTCGCGTGCTCGATTCGCCACTACACGCCACGACGTGCGGGAGCGGCCAACGTGCCAATGCGGCTCTGACGATCTCGACTCCATCGATGTCCGGTAAGAACACGTCGGTGAGCACGTAGTCGATCACCGGAGTCTGGAGCGCCGCCATCGCCTCGCTCCCGTCGGCACAAGCGATCACGTGGAAACCCCACGCCTTGATCTGGCGCCGCAACGAGGCGCGGAGGATCGGGTCGTCCTCGACGAGGACCAGCGTCGGCGGACGCGATTCCGGCACGCACGCAAGCTAGTCGAGCGCTCCGCCGAAACCAAGGGAGATTGCACGCTTGACCTCCCTCCGGGGGGACAAGCGCGCTCGCATCTCGTCGTCGCGACGCTCGACGTGGAACTGTGCAGCTCCGAAGTCACCCCTAGGGGTGGCGCAAGGACTCTTGCGTTTCGACGTCGTGGCGTCCGTGTTAGTCGCGATTGGACACCATGGAGAATCCGACCGTTCACATCGGAGAGCACACGTTTCGTCTGCACCCGCCCTCGGTCGTGGTGCTCCGCTACGTCGGGACGCTCGAAGAGGAGCACGCGCAGCGCATCACGGATCTGTGCCGCGAGACGTCGCGCCGCCCGTTCGCGATCGTCTGCGACACCGCGCAGCTCGCGGGAGTGTCGCCTCCCGCGCGGCGCAAGTTCGCCGAGGGCTTCAAGGGAGTTCCCCTCGTCGCCGCCGCGTTCGTGCGTGCCTCGATGCGCACGCGCGCGCTCGCGACCTTCGTCGTCACCGCCATCAACATGATGCGTGACACCAAGATCGCGACGGGCTTCTTCGAGGACGAGGGGGCGGCCGAGACGTGGGCCCTGGGCATCGTCGGCGAGCTCGAGTCGTGAGCCGAGGGAGCGCGCACGCCGCGTGGGCGCCGCGCGCGCGAGAGGCGGGCGTGCCGTGACACGGGGCGCGTCGAGGGAGGGCCACGGACATGTCGCCGGTCGCGGAACGGGTGCTCGCGGTGCTCAGGGACTCCGTCTCGCCGATCAATGCGGCGGCGGTGTTCCGACGGGCGATCTCGGTGAGCCGGCTCGACGAGGACACCCTCGAGCCGAGCGAGCTCCCGCGGCTCCTTCCGGCGCTCGAGACCTCGCTCTCGGTCTTCGTCGCGCCAGCGAGCGCGAAGGCCATCGTGGATCGGCTGCGAGACGGGCCGCGATCGCAGCCCCGCGCGGGCACGACGCTGCCGCTCGAGACGGACGAGGACCTCGGTCGCGCGCGCATGCTCGCGCGCTCGATGGCCGCCGAGGAGAGCGCCTCCTCCTACGTCGCCCAGAAGATCGCGACGGTCGTGAGCGAGCTCGGTCGGAACGTCCTCCGCTACGCGCAGAGGGGCACGATCGAGATGCGCGTGCTCGAGACGCCGCGCGTCGTGCGCATCGTGGTGATCGACGGCGGGCCGGGCATCCCGAACCTGCCCGAGATCCTCGCCGGAAGACACCGCAGCAAGACGGGCATGGGGCGCGGCCTGCTCGGCACCAAGCGCCTCGCGTCGCGCTTCGAGATCGAGACGGGCGCCTCCGGCACGCGCGTCCTGGCCGAGGTCGCGCTGTGACGACCCTCGCGACGCACGCCTGCTCGCGGCCGCGCGCCGGCGAGTCGGTGAACGGCGACGCGGTGCTGGTGCGACGCGAGCGCGGGCGCGCGCTCGTCGCGGTGATCGACGCGCTCGGGCACGGCCCGGTCGCGCACGCGGTGGCCCAGAAGGCGGTGCAGCTGCTCGGGGCCACGCCGCTCACGGTCGGCCCGGCGTCGCTCATCGAGGCGCTCCACGCTGCGCTGCGCGGCTCCCGAGGCGCCGCGGCCACGCTCGTCGTGATCGAGGACGGGCACCTGCGCGGCTGCGGCGTGGGCAACGTGGAGGTGCGGACGCCGGGCGCGGCCTCGCCCATCGTGCTCTCGCGTGGCGTTCTCGGCGGGGCGGCGATCCGCGCGCGGGCGTTCGAGGCTCGGCTCTCCGCGGGCGAGCGCTTCGCGCTCTTCACCGACGGGATCACGCGACGCCTCGATCTGCGCAGCGTGCGCGACCTGCCGCTCGTGACGGCCTGTGAAGACCTCTTCGCGCGCTTCGCGCAAGACATCGACGACGCGACGCTCGTCGTCGGGGAGATCACGTCGTGATCGGCGAGAGCCTCGTTCGCGCCCCCATCCTCCGTCTCTGGGGCCACGTCGTCGTGCCCGTCCAGGGCGACTTCAAGGACGACGAGGCGGAGCTGCTCTGCGCGTCGATCCTCCAGCACGTCGAGCGACGCGGCGCGCGGAGCCTGATCGTCGACATCTCGGGGATCTGGCTGGTGGACAGCCACTTCTGCTCGGTGATCGTGCGCCTCGCGCGCGGGGCACGGCTCATGGGCACGCCGACCGTGCTCTCCGGTCTCAGCCCCGAGATCGCCGCGACGATCGAGACGATGGGGCTCGAGCTCGACATCGAGCGCACCGTTCTGAACCTCGAGGAAGCGCTGGAGTCGGTGGGGATCGGGATCGCCGCCATGGACGAGATCGACCCGCTCGCGCTGCTCCGCGGCTTCCTCTCGTCCCAAGAGACCGCCACCGAGGAGCCCAGCCGATGAGTGAAGCGCCGATGATCTCCATCTCCCGCGAGCGCCTCGCGCGCATCACCGAGGCGCTCGGCTCTCTCTCGGTCGGGGAGACCGACCTCGACCGGATCCGGATCCCCGTCGGGGACGTCGACGAGTTCGCGCCCTTCGAGGAGATGTTCAACATCTTCATCGAGGAGTACGCCGCGGCGCGCCGCGAGAACCAGCAGCTCAACCAGCAGCGCCTCGACGTGATCGAGCGCCAGCGCGCGGCGATCGCCGATCTCTCGGTGCCGATCATCGACGTGTGGGACGACATCGTCGCGCTGCCGGTCGTCGGCATCGTCGACACGCAGCGCTCGGTGGAGATGACCGAGCGCCTGCTCCGGCGCGTCGCGTCGGGGGGAGCGCGCTGCGTGATCGTCGACCTCACGGGCGTCGACGTGGTCGACACTTCGACCGCCGATCACCTGATCCGGATGATCCGTGCCGCGCAGCTCCTCGGATCGTTCTGCGTGATCACGGGCATCTCTTCCAACATCGCGCTCACGCTCGGGCAGCTCGACGTCGACCTCAAGCGCGTCCTCACGCTCCGCAACCTGAAGGAGGGGCTGTGGGCGTGCTTCCAGCACCTCGAGACGATGCGGAAGGAGCGCCGTCGTGCGCCCACGTGACGACGGTCGCGTGATCGTCTCCATCGTCACGATGACCGATGCGTCCGTGGCGGCCTCGGCGGCGATGCAGCTCGCGCGCGACGAGGGCTTCGCGCCGCGCGCCACGGCCGAGATCGGGATCGCCGTCCGCGAGCTCGCGACCAACATCGTGCGGCACGCCGGGCGAGGCGAGGTCGAGGTCGCGTTCCGCGCGCCCGATCTCGTCGTGTGCGCTCGCAATCCCGCGCGCGCGACGCCCGAGCTGGCGAGCGCGATGACCTCGGTCCGCACCGTCGGGATCGCCGTCAGCGAGGACGGGCGCCCGCGCGCGGGATTGGGTGTCGGGGCGGCCGCGGTGCGCCGCATGACCGACGAGGTCGAGGTCGATCTCTCGGAGGGCCGCGTCGAGGTGCGCGCGCGCCGCCGAAGGTCCTGAGCGAGAGCGAGCGATCCGAGACCGCAGTTCGTCCCACGAGGAGGCAGCCATGTCCCCATCGAGCCGTGCGAGCGCGAGCGTGGAAGGGGCCCCGAGCCAGGCGTCGGCCGCGGCACCTTCGTGGGTGCACTATGCGTGGCCGGTCCGCATCGCCGGCGATGCGGATGCGGTGGAGGCGGCCACGCGGCAGTGGGTCGTCGATCGTGGTCTCGCGCTCGCCTCGCACGCGCGCGCCCGCTTCGACCGCGTGCAGGTCGGGCTGCTCGTCGCGTGCACCTACCCGGACGTGTCGCACGCAGATCGGCGGCTCGCGGCGGACTTCCTCGCGTGGGTGTTCCTGCAGGACGATCGCCTCGACGAGGCGCGCGACGGGCACGACGCGGGCGCGGTGGCCGACGTCTTCCGCGGCTACCTCGACGTGGTGGGCGGCAGGCCCGCGCGGCCGGGCGAGCCGAACAACGTGCGGGTGCTCGACGAGCTCGCCACGCGCCTGCGCGCGCGCGCGTCCGACGTGTGGATGGACCGCTTCCGCGAGTCGCTCCGCGGCTTCTGGCTCGACGGAGTCGTCGTGGAGACGGCCTACCGCCAGCGGGGCGTCGTGCCGACACGCGCCGAGTACCTCGCGCAGCGCGTCCACTCGATCGGCGTGCTCCAGGTGCTCGACCTCGCCGAGCTCTTCCGTGGCACACCGCTCCCGCCCGAGATCCGCCACGACGAGAGCCACGAGGCGCTCCGCGACGCGGCCGCGCGCATCATCGCCTGCGCGAACGACCTCTACTCGTACGACAAGGAGCGCCGCGCCGGCGATCCGAACAACCTCGTGACGGTGCTCGTCCAGCACGAGGGCATGACGCTCGAGCAGGCGCTCGACGAGGTCGTGCGCGTCCACGACGAAGAGGTCGTCGTGCTCGAGTCGCTCGCGGCCGGCGCGCTGCGGCGCTTCCCGCAGCATCACGTCGCGGTGGCCGGATGGATCGAGGACGTGCGGGCGTGGATCGTCGGCGCGCTCGAGTGGACCGAGCGCGCGGCGCGCTATGCGTCGGGGCGAGAGCTGCTCGGCGAGACCCGGCGGCGCTCGAGCCGACCGGCGGGCCGAGCGAGCCGCTGACCTCGGGGCGGCCGACTCCGAGCGAGCGCGGGGCCGATCAGACGACCGCGCCGTACTCCGAGTCGTCGGCGCTGACCGTGCCGCTCTTCACGCCGCCGTCGATCCACGGCTCGTCCTCGCGCGGCGGACCGAGCACCACGGGCGTGCCGTCGTAGCGCATGCGCTTGCCGGGGAAGATGTACTGCTTGAAGAGGAACAGGAGCAGCGACTTCTGCTCGAGGCGCGGATCCATGAAGGGCTTGAGCTCCTTCTCGTGCGCCGCGGGCGTGAGGCTCCAGTGGAGGCCGGCGTGGATGTGGTGGATGCCGTGGAAGCCGTTGTTGAACGTGAACCAGTTCACGAGCTTGCCCGTGAAGTTGCGCGAGTGGTTGTACGGCGAGTCGCCGTCGCAGCCGTCGTGCTGGACGAAGTTGATGCCGGCGATGCCCCACACCGCGTACTGGTGCGGCAGGACCACGAACACGAGGAACTTCCAGATCTCGAACGTCGGCCACACCGAGACGAAGAGCGTGATCGCGAGGAACGCAGCGTACGCGCCGAGCTCGAGCATGAGCTGGCGGTACCAGGCGGGCTTGCGGGTGCGCATCAGCACCGCGTACTCGTAGTTGTCCTTGAAGATCGCGCCGCCGACCGCGAAGTTGAACAGGAGCTGGTTCAGCAGGTTCCACCGGAAGCGCATCTTGTCGGTGCGCATCCGGTCCTTCGGCGTCTGCATGTACTTGTGGTGCGAGAGGTTGTGCCCCGGCACGAACATGCTGACGGGGTGGCCGTACGTCAGCGAGAGGAGCATCTGGAAGATGCGGTTGTGCGTGCGGTTGCGGAACACGGGCGCGTGCACCGTGTTGTGCGTGGCGACGGCACAGAAGAACGAGAGGAAGCAGATCGCCGCGCAGAGGAGCGCCGAGCCCCACCACGGCATCGCCACCGTGTACCCGATCGTGACGAGCACGAAGTAGGTGATCACGAACCCGACCGTGCGGCGGTCGGCCGTGTACCGGAGCAGGCCCGTCGTACGGGCGCCGCTGTGCGTGTACTTCGCGTCGATGTGGTCGGAGGTGGCCATGACGCGTCGAGTCTTAATCCCCGCCCCCGCCTTGTCCATTTCCGACGGAGGCTCTCTGCATCGATGATCTGAGGCCCGTCACACGGTGCGAAGCGCGCTTCACGCCGCGCTCGAGCAGCGTGGGATCGCCCAGGATCATCGCGGACTTTCGGGCCCGGGTCAGGGCCGTGTAGAGCAGCTCGCGGCGCAACAGGAGCGGAACGTCCTCGTCCGGCAGGACGAGCGCCACGTGATCGTGCTCGGAGCCCTGGGCCTTGTGGACCGTGGTCGCGTAGGCGCGCTCGACGGTGCCGAGCACGGCGTCGAGCGGGTGCTGGACGAAGCGCTCGGCGCGCCGGAACACGGCGGCCCGCAGCACGCCCGCGGGCGTGCGCAGGCGCGCCACCATGCCTTGATCGCCGTTGCGCAGCTCGCGGTCGTAGTCGTTGCGGTGCGCGAGCAGGGGCTCGCCGGCGACGAACGTCTCTTCCCGCCCGCCGTGGCTGATCGCGAGGCGCCCGAGGCGCGCGTTGACGCCTTCCGCGCTCGAGGGCCCGCCCGTGCGCGTGACGGTGAGCAGGCGCATCCGCGAGAGCCGATCGAGGCACGCATCGAGGCGCTGCCGGTCGGCCTCGAGCGCGAGGTCGAAGGGCGCGTGGGCGAGCGCGAGGACGGGCTCGAGCCAGGTGGCGAACAGGGCGGTGTGGAATGCCTCGGTCGAGCGGCGCGCGGCATGGAGGCCGACGCCGGAGGCATGCCGCGCCGCCTCGGTCGGATCCGCGACGAGACGGAGCGTGCTCGCCGCGAGCATCCCTTCGCGCAGAGCGCTGGCGGCGCGGCGGACCTCGGCGCCGCCGGGATCTCGCGCGTCCGTGCGGTGGCTCGTCGTCAGGCGCGCGATGGGCACGGGGCTGGGCGCTCCGCCCTCGAGACCGCGCACGAGGTCGGCGAGCACGGCGCCGGGGTCGACCGAGGGCAGCTGATCGGGATCGCCGAGCAGCACCAGGCGCGCCTCGGGCGAGAGCGCGCGCACGAGGCGCTCGGCGAGCGCGAGGTCGAGCATGGAGGCCTCGTCGACGACGACGAGGCGATGCGGAAGCGGGTTCTGCGCGTGGAACGTGAAGGTGCCGTCGGAGGGGCGATAGCCGAGCAAGCGATGCAGCGTCTCGGCGCGCCCCAGGCGCGCGAGCAGGGCCGCGTCGCTCCGGAGCGTCGCCGAGAGCGAGGCGAAGATGCGATCGGCGGCCTTGCCCGTGGGCGCCGCGAGCGCGACCGACTCGGGCGCGACGAGAGGCGCTTCCCCTCCGGCGAGCGCGCGCACGATCGCGGCGACGATCGAGGTCTTGCCGGTGCCGGGGCCGCCCGCGATCACGACCTGCCGGCCGAGCACGGCCGCGCGCATCGCGGCGATCTGCTCCTCGGCGAGCGGGACGGGGCCCTCGGGGGTGACGAGCACGCCGGCCGCGGCGATCCGCGCATCGAGCTTCGCGTCGCGCACGATGGGGCGCCGCGCACGCAGCGCGAGCGCGCTCGCGAGCCGGTCCTCGAGGGCGACGTGCCGCGCGAGCGCGAGCCGCTCCTCGGCGAGCACGAACGGGCGCGCGTCGCCTCCCTTCGAGACGAGCGAGCAGAGCGCGCGCTCGGGCGCACGGAGCGCGTCGTCGAGCGCGCTCCGCTCGGCGGCGTCGAGCCCGAGATCGGCCGCGCGCGCGAGCAGCTCGGCCCGCGCCGTGGCGCCGTCGGCGTGGCCCGGGAGCGCGATCGCGGTCGCGCCGCGCGCGCACGCGTCGAGGAGCGAGAGCACGAGCAGGATCGCGCCGAGCGGATCCTCGGGCGTGGGCCGCGCGAGGCGCACGAGCTCCCACGCGAGGCCGAGCGACGCGGTGCCGAGCTCGGTGCGCGCGAGGCGTGAGGCGAGCGCGCTCGGGTAGGGCAGGTCCGGCCGGCGCGCGAGCGCGGCCCGCTGCCACGCGGTCCCGAGGGGCGTGAGCTCGACGCGCGTCGCGGTCTTCATCGCCCGTCCTCCTCGTGCGCGCGCTCGAGCCGCGGCCCTTCGATGCGCGCGCCGAGGCCCACGCGCGAGCGGCGCGGCGGGAGCGGATAGCCCCACGGCGCCTCGGAGCTGGCGAGGTCGTGCTCCCAGCGCACGACGTCCTCGTACGATGGGCGCAGGAAGAGCGCACCGTGCCCGCTGGGCGAGAGGCCGCGCACGAAGACGTAGAGCAGGCCGCCGAAGCGCTCCTCGTAGCGCGCGCGATCGTCGAGCCCGAACATGCGCGTGCACGCGAGCGTGTAGAGACGCACCTGCACCTCGTAGCTCGCCTCGACGTGCGCGCGCGTGGTGCGCTCGTCGTAGCGCTCGAGGCGATCCGACTTCCAGTCGAGCACCCAGAGCTTGTCGTCGTGCTCGAAGAGAAGGTCCACGACACCGCGCACGTAGCCGCGCTCGAGGTCCCGGCTCGCGTCGGGCTCGGGGATCGGATGCACGAACGCGACCTCGACGAGACGTCGCGACGGAGTCGCGAGGCCCTCCGGGAGCGCGAGGCCCGGCGCGCGGAGCGGCGTGCGCAGCGCCCGGATCGCCATGGCGAGCGCGGCGGGCGCGAGCGAAGGGGAGAGCGCGTTCCGATGCGCCGCCTCGCGCGCGATCTCGAGGAGCGCTTCGTCGTGGACGAGCTCCTCGGGCGTTCCCTCTCGCGCGCGCTCGATCGGCACGTGCTCGAGGATCTCGTGGACCATCACGCCCACGGCCGCGCCGCCGGGCAGCTCCTCTTCGGTCGGGCCGAGCGGCGCCATCACGTCGCCCGCGCTCGTGGGATCGCCGATCTCGCCGAGCAGCTCGCCGCGCTCGAGGAAGGCGTCGTCGATCGCGGGCTCGCGCCGGCGATCCTCGTCGGCCTTCGCGGCCTTCATGCGCGAGTACGAGGTGACCTCGACGCCGCCGAGCGCGTGACGGAGCACGCCGAACGTCGCCTCGGGCACGCGCGGCAGGGCGAGCGGCGCGGGCGGCTCGGGCATCTTGTCGCGCGCGACGCGGCCGATCGGCGGCGCGTCGGCGACGTCGATCTCGCGCCGCAGCGCGAGGGCCGGATCGAGGCCCGATCTCACCATGCGGGCGAGCTGCGCGTTCACGACGCGGTAGGGGCCCGGCATCCGGAGCTCGGTGGCGACCGCATCTCCGGCCGTCGCATCGCCGCCCGGGCGCGGCCCGACGTAGGGCACGTAGAGCAGCGCCGCCGCGCGCGTGAGCGCGACGTAGTAGAGGCGCTGCGCTTCTTGCTCCTCTTCGAGCTTGAAGCGCGCCTTCTCGGCCTCGGGCAGCGGGCCGGCCCACACGTAGCGGCCGTCCGGCGTGCCGGAGGCCTCGCCGTGGAGCGCGACGGGCTCGAGCTCCGAGGGCGGCGGACGGCCGAGGCCGCCGTAGAGGAACACCGCGGCGGCCTCGAGCCCCTTGGCCTTGTGGATGGTGAGGATCTGCACCGCCGCGCGCTCGCTCGGCAGGCGCTGGATGTCCTCGTCCTCGGAGGCGCGCGCGCGGCCGGAGACGAGCTCGGCGAGGTGCTCGCTCAGATCGCGCAGCGAGAGGCGCCCGCGATGCGAGAGGTGCAGCAGCACCTCGACGACGTGCAGGTAGTTCGTGAGGCGTCGCTCGCTCGCGTGGAGGTAGAGCTCGCGCTGCGCGAGGCCGGTCTCGTCGACCATCGCGCGCAGGAGCGGCGCGAGCTCGCGACGGCGCGAGAGCTCGAGCAGGCGCTCGAAGGCTCGCCGCACGCCGTGCTCGGCCGGTAGCTCGGTCGCGTCGGGGAGGCGCTCGAGCGGCACGGCGAAGAAGGCGGTCGCGTAGGCGCGCAGGCGGGCGCGCCGATCGCGCGGGGCGACGAGCGCGCGGAGCACGTCGAGCACGTCCTTGGCCTCGTCGGTCGCGAACAGGCCGTCCTTGCGGAAGAACGCGTAAGGGATGTTGCGCGCGCGGAGGGCCTCGCCGATCTCGTCGCCCTCGGTCGAGGTGCGCGTGAGGACGAAGACGTCGGAAGCATCGAGCACGCGCGAGCCGCTCTCGTCGCCGAGGCGCACCGAGCCGTCGAGCAGCTGCTCGATCTCGGCGGCGTAGGCGGCGGCGAGGGCGCGCCGCGACGACTTCATCCGGAGCTCGCTCCGCGACACGAGATGGAACAGGCGCAGCGGCGGCACGCTCGCGCCCGAGGCATCGGTGACGCGCAGCGCTTCGCGGGCCGCGCGCACGGGCGCCTCGTAGCGGACGACGCCGGTGAAGTAGGGCGGCGCGCCCGCGGGCGGCAGCAGGATCCCGTGCATCGCCTCGAGCAGCGCGCCGCTCGTGCGGAACGAGCGATCGAGCACCGCCCGCGCCGCACCGCGCGCCTCGAGCTCGCGGCAGGCGCGGTCGTAAGTGTGCACGTCGGCGCCGCGGAAGCCGTAGATGGCCTGCTTGGGATCGCCGATCACGACGAGGCTGGGTCGCTCGCCGGGGGCGAGCTCGCCCGTGCCGTGCGCGAAGAGGCGCTCGAAGATCTCCCACTGTCGCTCGTCGGTGTCCTGGAACTCGTCGACGAGCGCGTGGCGGTAGCGAGCGCGCACGGAGCGCACGAGCTCGTCTCCGCGGGGGCCGCGGAGCGCGCTGCGCACGAGCTCGAGCAGGTCGTCGTAGTCGAAGAGCCCTTGCTCGCGCTTGTCGCGCTCGAGGACGCGCCGAACCTCGGGCAGGAGCGTCGTCACGAGGAGCGGCACCGGGGAGTGGACCGTGCGGGCCAGCGTGGAGAGCGAATCGCCGAGGCCGGGCACGTGCGCGAGCGACTCGGCGATGGAGACGACGATGCGGTCGCGCGCGCGCTTTCGCCCCTCGCTCGCCTGCGCCCACACGAAGAGCGGCGGCAGGATCGCCTCCAGCGGCTCGCTCCGCGCGCGCCGTGCGAGCGCGATCAGCGCCGGCAGCTCGACGCGCACGCGGGCCTGCGACTGCCAGTGCTGGACCTCGCGCACCACGGCCTCGACGTCCTCGATGCGCGCCACCGGCTCGAGCGCGTCGCGCACCGCCTCGAGCGAGACGACGGGATGGACGGGGCAGGTCTCTCGGTGGAACGAGAGCAAGCACTGCTCGATCGCGGGCAAGCCCTGCACCGCGAGCGACGCGGCGAGCACGGCCATCGCGTCCCCGCGTGCCTCGCGCAGCACCGTGCGCAGCGCGCGCGCGAAGGCGCTCCGACCATCGACGCGGCTCTCCTCGAAGGAGCGGCCGGTGGCGAACGCGTGCTCGCCGAGCAGGCGCTGACAGAAGCCGTGGATCGTGGAGATCGGCGCGCGATCGAAGGCGGCCAGCGCGCGCGCGAGCACGGGCTCGGTGCGCGCGCCCTCCGCGAGCCGGTCGCGCACGCGCACGCGCATCTCGCGCGTCGCCTTCTCGGTGAAGGTCACCACGAGGATGCGCTCGATCTCGGTGCCGCGCCGCACGAGGTCGAGCACGAGGTGCTCGAGCGTGTACGTCTTGCCCGTGCCGGCCGAGGCCTCGATCACCGCGTGGGCGCGCGGATCGACGAGCGGCGCGTGCTCGCCGCTCATGGCTCGCTCCGATCGCGGGCGCGCTCGCGCGTGATCTCGGGGCTCCGGAGGTGCGCGAAGAAGAGGCCGAAGCGCGCACCGGCCAGGCGCGCGGGGCTCACGGGCGCCGGCAGCGTCAGCACGTCGCGCACGGGCCCGTACTTGCTGCGCCCGCCTTCCCACTTCGGGCCGCGCACGACCTCGATCGAGCGGCGCAGCTCTTCGTCGAGCGTGCTGCTCGCGCCGGCGAACACGTGCGCGACGCGCAGCACCGACTCGATCGGCATCAGCTCGACCTGCGGCTCGAGCACGAGCTCGCGCGCGAGGCCGAAGAGCCACTTGCGCGCGAGATCGGCGCGCACGGGCGCGAGCGCGATCTCGAGCGTGCGATCGCGCGAGACGACGAGCGCACGGCGAGGGCGGCCGGCGGCGGCACCGGGCGCGAGCGCGAGCGCGGCGTGATCGAGGAAGGCGCGCAGCGCCCAGCGGAGCTCGGCGACCCGCTTCCGCTCCCCGCTCGGTGCGCGCCCCAGATCGAAGCGCAGCGGCTCCTCGGCACCGCCTGCGGCCGGAAGAAGCGGCGCGGTCGTGCCCACGAGCTCGATCACGCGCCCGCTCGGCAGCGCTCCGAGCGCGATCGGATCGAGCGCGCGCGAGGTGTCCGTCTCGCTCTCGCGGCCGGCGCCGAAGCGCACGGAGGTGGCGCTCGTCGCCCGCGGGCGCGTGCGCCGTAGCTCCTCGCGCACGCGCTCGGCGTCCTCTCTCGCGCGCTCGCGCGCCCGCGCGCCGAAGGAGCCGAAGGGGAACTGCCCGTGGGCCGCGCGCAACGCCGCGAGCCGCTCCACGTCACGCTCGCCGCCTCCCAGCGCGCCCACGACGAGCGCGCGCACCAGATCGGCGTGCGCGCGGTCCGCCAGATCGAAGGGCTCGGCGTCCTTCGTCCCTTCGTCCTCGTCCTCGTCGGCCGCGATCAAGCGCAGCGCCGCGGCTTGCACCGGGCAGTCGAGGAAGCGCTGGAGCTCGACGATCCGCACGCGGATCGGCGACGTGCTCGCATCGGGCGCGCGTGCAGGAACGGCCGGCAGATGAAGCACTTCGCGTCGCGGATCGCTCACCTCGAGATCGCGCTCGAGCTCGGCGAGTGGGCGCCGCGATCCCGACCAGCGCTCGCGCTCGCGGTCGCCGAGCGCGCGGGCCCGCGCTTCTTCCTCGGCCACCGGGAACGAGAGCAGCGCGATCGAGGCCGCGTCGGCCGGCGCAGTCTCGGTGAGGGCGACGTGCCGCCGGAGCGGCGGTCGCTCGAGCGGCGTGCCGGGCACGGCCTCGGCGAGCTCGCTCAGCACGTGGGCGGGCGCGAGCGCATCTCCCGTCTGCTCGTCGCGCGCGACCCACGAGAGGACCAGCGCCTCGCGTGCCGCGACGACGGCCTCGAGGAGCGCGAGCCGATCCCGATCGTCCGTGCTCACCTCGGAGGCGCGCCGATCGCCCGCGCGCAGATCGAGCCCGGTCTCCGGCTCGCGCGACGGGAAGCAACCCTCGCCGAGGCCGAGCACGAACACGAGCCGGTGGTCGCTCGCGCGGTGCGGGCCGAGCGCGCCCACGAGCACGCCACGCTCGCTCGCGCCGCGGGCGGCGGGCAGCGACTCGAGCGCCCGCCGTGCGAGATCGCAAGCGATCGCGCAGCTCACCTCGGCCGAGCCCTCGAGCGTGGGCCCACCGAGCAGGCGCAGCGTCCCGAGCGCGCGCCGCAGCTCGGCGAGCTCGGCCCCCTCGGCCACCACGTAGGTCTCGGCGAGCGCGACGAAGAAGCGCGCCCAGGCATCGAAGGGCAGCGACGCGGCGCGCGCGGCCGAGACGTCGGCGCAGAGCGAGCGCAAGAGGACGACGAAGCTCGCGCCGCCGTCGAGGTCGAGCTCCTCCGGGAGCCAGCGCTCGAGGCCGGCGCCGTCTTCTCGCGGGCGCTCGAAGAAGCGCGTCTCGCCGCTGCGCTCGCCCAGCATCGCCTCGCCCAGCGCGAGACGCTCGATGCCCTGCTCGAGATCGATCGCGCGCGGATCGCCCCGGTAGGCGGCCGGCACGTCGCGCGCGCTCGCGCCGAAGAAGACGCCGAGACGATCGATGGCCGCCGCGATCGCCTCGGGGTCGGTCTCCGCGGGGAGGCGCGCGAGCACGAGCGGATGCACGAGCACGTCGAGCAGGCCCGAGCGCGTGGGTCCCTCGAGGACGAGCTGCACGAGACGCAGCAGCGCCTCCACCACGCGGCTCCGCGCCGCGAGCGAGAGATCGACGCCGCTCCACGGGATGTCCCGCGCCTCGCCGAAGACGGCCTCGAGATGCGGCAGATAGAGATCGCGATCGCGCGAGGGGACCCAGACCGCGATCTCGGGGAACGCGAGTGGATGCTCGCCCGCCGCCGCCGCGTGCACGCGCGCCCAGATCTCGCCTGCCACGACCTCGACCTCGCGGCGGCGCGAGGGCGCGGCGATGCGCACGAGCGAGCGGTCCGTGCTCGACGTGCCCTCGGGTCGCGTGTCGTCGCCTCCCGGCTCGTAGGGGCGTCGCTCGCGGATCGAGGCCTGCAAGCGCGCGAGCCGCGTCGCGCTCTCGCTGGGCGCGAACGAGCGCTCGCTCGCGTAGTCGGTCGCGGCGTCCAGCATCGCCACGTGCTCACGCGCGGCCTTGCCCCACGACGCGAGCAGCGGGCTCTCGCTCTCGTCGGCGCGCGCGCCGTCACGGGCTCGCCGCGCGTCCTCCCAGAACTCGGCGCAGGGCGTCGGGGTGAGCACGAGGACGTCGGTGTGCGCGGCGATCGCGCGCAGCATCGTGTGCTCGAGGCGCGTGAGAAACGAGTAGCCCAGCACCACGAGCGAGCTGCCGGGCGCGGCGCGCTCGAGCAGCGCCGGCCCTTCCGCCAGCGAGACGAGCGCGCCCTCTTGCAGCGCGACCGCCGTCCGCAGGAGCGCGCCCTGCCAGCTCTCCACGAGCTCGGGCCGCGTGCCCGGCGTGTGCGCGCTCGCTCGCTCGAGGCCGAGCCACGCGCGAACCAGCTCGGGCCGATCGTGCGTGTAGGCGACGTAGAGCCGTGCGAGGCGGGCGGCGAGCTCGACCGCGCGCCGCTCGCGGAGCGCACGCCGCACGCTCGGGGCGCCGAGCGCGCTCTCTCCGGCCGTATCTCCGTCGACGTAGCGCCGCGCCGGTGCGAGCGCGGGGTGCGTGAGCCGGTCCGGGGTCAGCAGCACCTCGCGCACCAGCGCCTCGATCCGTACGCCATCGAGCACGCGGCAGCCGCCCGTCGCGCTCGCGACGCGCTGCTCGAGCTCGCGCGAGAGCCGTTGATGATCGAGCGCGGCGGCGATCCCCAGCGACCGCGCCGCCCAGAGCTCGGCTCGCCGCTCGACGACGCGGCTCGGCGTCGCGATCACGAGGCGCTCGAAGGGGTCGGGGCGCGCACGCACGCGCTCGGCGAGCGCCTGCCAGAGGACCTCGATGCGATCGGAGAGCACCACGCGCATCCCCGGCGGGGGACGCGACGCCGAGAGCCGTCCGCGCGCCGTTTCGCTCGTCACCGCTTCTTGGGATCGAAGGGCGCGCGCCCGCGAACCACGAGATCCCACCACTTGAAGGTCATCGCCAGCGCGGCATCCAGCTCGCGCGTCGCGTCGGTGGGCGCGAGCGTCAGCGCATCGGGCATGCACTGCGCGGCGATCGGCGAGGCCGCGAGCATGTGCTGGATACCCTCCGAGAAGCCGTCCCCCGCGTACACGAGACAGACCGGCATTCCGAGCTGGAGCAGATCCTGAAGGGCGTACGGGATCTTCTCGTCGGCCGTGCCGGCGCTGTCCTGGTACTTGCACTCGAGCGCGAGCGCCACGCGCGTCGACTCCTCGATCACGAGCACGTCGATGCGCCGGTTCTTGCCGATGATCGTCTTCCCGAGCGGGACCTCGCGATACAGCGTGATGCCTCGGTGGCCGAAGTTCGTCGCCACGTAGGAGGCGACGAGGTTCGCGTACTGCGCTCCGGTCAGGGGGATGGGCTTGCGCATTCGGGTCGACTCACGTTCCGGTCGGAGGGCGCTCACGGCGGCGCGCCGATCCAACGACCGTCAGTATACGGCGGGAAGAAGAAGCTCGGCTCGAGCTCGATGCCGAGGAGCAGCGTGTAGACCGCGTCGCCGTCGACGCGCACGGTGCCGAAGAGGCGCGCGCCCGAAGCGAGCGCGTGCTCGCTCGCCGGAGCGCCGGTGTCGATCGCTTCGATCCCGCGCTCCGTCACGCAGCCGCCACCCCAGCGGTAGCGATCGGGCACCGAGCGAACGCCCCACGTGAGCGTGATCGATCCCGAGGGGACCGTGGTGCTCGCCGCGTAGAGGCTGCCGAGCGCGACGCCCGCGCCGACACGGAGCGCGAAGTCGCCCCATTGCGCGTGCGACGTCTGGCCCACGTCGAGCGAGAGGCCGCCCTCGAGCGCCACGAGGGGCTCGCGCGCCGACTCGCCGAACGTACCGTCGGCGCCGACCCACGGGCCCATCCTCAGCTCGACCGGGCCTCCGTACTGCTGCGCGCTTCCGATCTGACCGAGCTCGAAGTCGACGGCGCCGCCGGCGCGCACCACGAGATCCGCGTGCTCGCCGGGCGTGCCGAGCGTGCCCCAGCCGCCGCCGATGCCGAGCCACTCCGTCCATTCCGCCGTCGCGGGCTTGGCGATGTGGAGGGCCACGTCCGCGCAGACGGTCTCGTCCTGCGCCGAGGCGAGGGGCGCGGCGGCGAGCAAGGGCAGCGCGATCGAGACCCACGCGATCGAGGCTGGCGTCGCTCGCCCAACGCGCGCGGTCATCCGCCGCCCTTCGTGCGCTCGAGCAGCCACGTGGCAGCGCGATGAACCGGCGACTTCGGCGGAACCGCGCGCGCGAGCGCGAGCCAGCGCGGGTCGAGCGTGGCGTCGGCCGTGAGCGCGCCGAGCAGCGTGGCCGCGCCGCGCAGATCGGTCGGCGACGTCGACGCGAAGAGCGGCTGCGCGCGCTCGAAGGCCGTCGCGGGATCGATCGCGAGGAACGCCCGCGCGGCGACCTTTCCGAGGCTCGCGTCGAGCTCTCCCATCGCCTGCGCGACCTCCGCGAGCGCGTCGGGTGTGCCGATCGAGACGAGCGCGGAGCCCACCAGCGGTGCGGCGCTCGAGCGCCCTCGCTGGCGCCAGATCTCGAGCAGGCGCGGCGCGGCCGCGGGGCTCTGCTTGGCTTGGAGCAGCAGCACGAGCTCGCCGGAGCGTGACGCGATGTACGCGCCCGGGATCGGCGAGGGCGCATACAGAGCCTGCACGGCGGCATCGTCGAGCGCGGCGATTGCGCGCGCCACGATCGCCGGATGTGCGTTGCGCCCGAGCGCGAACCCCGCGAGCGCGCGCGTGCCGAGGGCGGCGAAGAGCGCGTCGATCGCGGCGTCGGTCGGGGCGTGCCCGAGGGCATGCGCGGCGGACTGCCGGAGCCCGTCGGGGGCGTCGCTCGCGAGGAGCGCGATCGCCAGGGGCTCGGCCCGAGCCGCGTCGTGCCGCGCGAGCGCCGGGAGCGCGAAGGCCGCGCGCCAATCGTCGTCGGCGGGCCCGCGGCCCTTCTTCGGCTTCGCGAAGAGCGCCGCGCGCAAGGAGGCGCCGTCGGGATAGGCCTCCGTGGGACGGGCCCACGCCTGATCGACGGGGCGACCCTTCACCCGCACGCTCACTCCCGGCGGCAGATCGCTCGCACACGCGAAGAGCGCGGCGTCGTCGAGCGCCGCCAGGGCAGCGAGGGCGTCGTCGATCGGGCCGCGCGCGCTCGCCGCCTCCGGTGCGGACGGCGATCCGAGCACGCTCGCCGCGCGCTCCATCACGTCGGCCACCCAGGGCGCATTCGCGAGCTGGGCGTGCGCTCGCTCGGGAAGCTGCACGACCTCGATGCCCGTCGCCCCGAGCGTCAGCCGGAACGCGAGCGCGGGGCCGCTCAGCGCGACCACCTTCACCTCGCCCGTTGCCCCGCGCTCGGCCGCGAGCGAGAGCACGCTCGCGAGGGTCGCGGCCCGGTCTCGGAACGTGTCCTCGTCCCACGCGCCCGAGAGCGCGAGCCGGCCACCACGGCCCGCGAACGTGAAGGCACGGTCCGTGATCGCGTCGATCGCGTCACCCACCGTCGCGGGCGGCGCGTGGATCGCGAGATGGAACGGTGCGGGCGCCTTCGCGAGCGCGGGCGCGACGACGAACGGCGTCTTCTTCAGCGCCGTCACGGCCCGCGCATCCTTCAGCGCGAGCGTCCCGTCGATCGCGACGTCCCACCCCACGGTGCGTTCAGAGCCTCTCGACGATCACGGCGAGGCCCTGGCCCACGCCGATGCAGAGCGTCGCGAGGCCGTAGCGGCCGCCCGAGCGCTCGAGCTCGCGCACGAGCGTGAGCAGGAGACGCGCGCCGCTCGCGCCGAGCGGGTGACCGATCGCGATCGCGCCGCCGTTCACGTTCACCTTCGCCGGGTCGAGGCCGAGCGCACGGATGCACGCGAGCGACTGCGCCGCGAACGCCTCGTTGAGCTCCACGCGGTCGAGGTCCTTCACCGAGAGGCCCGCCTTCGCGAGCGCCTTCTGCGTGGCCGGCACCGGCCCGATGCCCATCACCGAGGGATGCACGCCCGCGGCGGCGCGCGCGACGATGCGCGCCCGCGGCTTGATGCCGTTCTTCTCGGCCCAGGTCGAGCTCGCCACGATCAGCGCCGCCGCCCCGTCGTTCAAGGTCGACGCGTTGCCCGCCGTGACGGTGCCGTCCTTGCGGAACACGGGCTTGAGCTTGGCGAGCGCCTCGAGCGTCGTGTCGGCGCGGATGCCCTCGTCGTGCTGCACGACCTCGGGCTCGGCGCCCTTCTTCGCTGGCGCGAGCGCGATCGGCAGGATCTCGCCGGCGAGCACACCGGTCTCTCTCGCGCGCGCGGCGCGGCGCTGGCTCTCCACGGCGAACGCGTCCTGATCGGCGCGGGAGATGGAGTGCTCCTTGGCGACCTCTTCGGCCGTTTCGCCCATCGAGAGCAGCGGGAAGCGCTCGGCCATCTTCGCGTTGGGGAAGCGCCAGCCGAGGGCCGTGTCGTAGACGGCCGGCGGCGTGCGCGGGAAGGGCTCGCTCGCCTTCTCCATCACGTAAGGCGCCCGGGTCATCGACTCGACGCCGCCCGCCACGACCACCTCGGCGTCACCGGTCTCGATCGAGCGCGCGGCCTGCACCACGGCCTCGAGCCCCGAGGCGCAGAGCCGGTTCACGGTCACGGCGGGGATCTCGTCGGGTAGCCCCGCGAGCAAGGTCGCCATGCGCGCGACGTTCCGGTTGTCCTCACCGGCTTGGTTCGCGCAGCCGAGGATGACCTCGGCCAGATCGCGCCGCGCGGCCTCGTTCCGCGCCAGCAGCGCCTCGATCACCTTCGCCGCGAGGTCGTCGGGCCGCACGCTCGAGAGCGCGCCGCGGTGCTTGCCGAAAGGAGTGCGGAGACCGTCGATGAGGACCGAGTGCATCGCGGCGATCTACCACCCGCCGCGCGATGCCGTCGAGGCACCCACCTCACGGTCCCCTCCGTCCCCGCGAGCGACGCGCTCACTCCTCGCGGGTCGGCTCGCCGCGGCCGATCGCCAGCGCGAGCTGGCCGACCTGGCTCTCGATCGGCCGCGTCGGCATCGCCCAGCGCTCGGCGCCCGCCCCGACGAGCCGCTCTTCCGCGATCGCGATCGCCTTCTCGCTGATGTCGGCCCCGCCGAAGTGCCGGCCACCCAGCACGGCCGCGACGCCCGCGCTCGCGGTGCCCATGAACGGATCGATCACCAGCTCGCCCGGCGAGCTCGACTGCTCGATCAGCACGCGACTGACCGCCACCGGCTTCTCGGTCGGATAGCCGCGATGGATCCGCTTCTCGCGGATGAGATCGGCGATGCCGAGGTCGGCGAGCTTCCGCTTCCCCTTCTCGAAGAAGAGGATGAGCTCGTAACGGGAGCGGTAGTGGTACCCCATCCCGATCGAGACCTTGTCCCACACGAGCGGCTTCCAGAACTTGAAGCCGGCCTTCTCTCCCTCGGGCTTGGCGACGAACGCCGTCTCCTGGTCGCAGTAGAGATAGAAGTGCGCGTTCTTCTTCAGCACGCGGTGCACTTCCGCGAAGAGCTCGGGAAAGCGCGCGTTGGGGAACACGGTGAACCAGTCGTTGCTGGACGACTTGCTGTGGGACAGGCGCGTGGTGGTGCCGACCGCGCGATGCTTCTCCAGCGACTCGTAGGGCGGATCCGTCACCACGAGATCCACCGACGCGTCGGGCAGCGTCCGTAGCCATGCGACGGCGTCGGCGTGGTGGAGCGCAAACCGCGTCCCCGCCGGCGCGCGCGCGGCCGCGCGGTCCGTTTCTTCGGTCTTTTCGGGGCCTCGCTCCGCCACGCTCGCCTCCGACGCCCATACCACGGCCTCGCCGAGCCCGTCGGCCTGCCCATCCGATCTCTCGCTCATGCCCCGACGACGGGTGGCTTCCGGCCGGACTGACACGCCGCGAGCCGGTCGAAGAAGAAAAGGTGCGATGCGTCACGCCCCGGGGCTTCCGGGTGACTCCTCCCCCGCGCCCCCGGCTCTCACACGCACGGAGGTTCCCGTGCTCGACCGACCTGCCTTCTACATCTGGACGCTCGCCGGGCCCGTTCTGACCGGCGTCCTCGTCACCGCGGCCCTCGTCATCCCGGCGCTCCAAGAGAACCTCGGCGCCGCCATCGTCACCTCGGCGATCGTCGGCATGCTCGCAGGCATCCCCTTCGCGCTCTACGTCGAGCGCGCGATTCGCTGACGCGGTCGTCGATCGTGGCGGCACCGGGCCTGCGTCGGCACGGCTCGCCACGTCGATTTGTCGGGGCCGAGGCGCCGGCGGGGGCTCCACGCTCGTGCGCGAGACCTCCGGCCCGTGCCGTTCACGGCGCGCTGTTCTCGTCGATCCACATCACGATCGCCCGCTGGATGCGCTCCGGGGCGGGGGTGAGGTGGAGCTCCGCCACGCGATCGGCGCTCGAGACGGGCAGCACGTAGAGCACCGATCGCGTCGCGACCGGCATCGGCGTCGCGGTCATCACGGGCGTCGTCGTGGCCGTCGTGATCGAGGCCTCGGTGCTCGGCCCGCGCGTGGAGATCCCCATGGCGCCGAAGAGCGGCTCGTCCCACGAGCGTCGGAAGGCCGCGACTTCTTCCGCGGTGAGCCCGGCCGCCGAGAGGCTCGCGCCGAGCGCCTCGGCGCCGCTGGCGAACGGTGCGCTCGGCGCCCCCATCACGATCGATGCGCCGGGAGCCGGCGGATCGGCGATCTCGACGCCGTCGGTCGCGCCGGGCATTCCGCGCGCGTGGTGCAGGCGGATGAGGCGCCCCGGGATCGGATCGCTCGAGGTCGACGTGACGCGCAGCGTGCCGTCCGCCTGGGGCTCGAGCCGCAGCGGAAGCGGCGCCGCGGTGTCGCGCTCGCCGCGATAGAAGAGGTGGTTCCACGCTTCGGTCGGCCCGTCGCCGCCCGGTGGCATCGGCCAGGTGAGGCAGTCGGAGTCGTTCGTCTCGACCATCGCGAGCGTGGCGGCCTCGCAGCTGTCGTGGAGCGAGAGGCAGGGCTCCTCGGCGCTCGACGGAAAGCGGCCGCCGTGGCAGCTGCCGCGGCCGACCGTCACCTGCGCCCACGTGATGCTGGGCGCGACCGGACCGGTCAGTGGCCAGTGCTCCACGATGCGCCCGTCGGGGATGGTCACCTGCACGTCGACGACGAGCGGCGCGTCGCCCTCGTCGAGGCGATGGAAGTAGAGGAGCGGCTTGGTGACGACCTGCACCGGCTCGGGCGCGTGCGGCCCCGAGACCATCAGGTGATCGTTCATCGTCCCGCGCACCAGGCCCCACTCGTGCACCTCGTAGCGTGGCGGAGGCGGCGGCGCGGGCGGGACCGGCGTGGGCGGCGGGCTCTCGGGCCCGCTCGCGCCGCAGGCACACGCGCCCAGAGATGCGGAGATCAAGAGCAGTGCCCACGTCGGGCCAAGAGAATGGCGTCGCATCGGCGTCCGACGCAGCGTCGCACGAGATCCTTGGCTCGTGGGAGCCTCGCAAACCTCAGCGCCAGCGGTCGCGGAGCGCGCGAAGGTCGATGGCCGCGCCATGGGTCGGATCGTCGAGGTCGAGCCAGCGCGCGAGCTCGTCCCGGCCGCCGCCGATCGGATCCCAGGGCGGCGGAGGGACGAGCCAAGAGCCGTCGGGCGCGCGCATGTGGTGGCGATCGCTCGCGAGCGCGGCGACGTAGCGCTCGGCCGGCACGACCCGGAAGCGCGGCGCGAGGCGAGCGGGAGCGGAAGCGGGGAAGCTCGCGTCGATCCACGCGTGCGCGGGGAGCGGCATGCCGAGCGTGCAGTCGAGATCCCAGACGTCCGTGCCGCGAGGCGAGAACGACGCGAGCACGACGTGGTAGTCCCACGTGATCGGCAGGCCATCCTCGCTCGCGCGCTGCGCCGCGAACACCACGCTCCGCGCCGCGTTCGTGACGATCGCGACCTCGGCGCGCGTCTCGCCCGGGCGCACGCGCTGCGCGAGCCACCACACGTTCTCTTCGCAGTAGTAGGGCGCGTAGCGCGGCGGCGCGCTCTCGCTCACGGCAGGGCCACCAGCGCGAGCGTCGCGCGGTGGGCCTCGGCCTGCGTCGAGACCATCACGAGCCGATCGCCGACGAACGCCCAGCGGCCTTGGTGCGTGGAGAACGGGAGCTCGGTGATCGCCGTCGACCACGCGCCCGCCGCCGGGTCGTAGACCTCGACCGAGCGATCCTGGGTGAGCCCACCGGGCCCGCCGGCCGAGCCGCCGACGAGCACCAGGCGATCCTCGTGGGCGAGCATCGTCGCCGAGATGCGCACGTGCGCCGGGCACGCGAAGGGCGCGAACGTGCGCGCGTGGAGATCGAAGGCGAAGCAGTCGTCGACCGGCGCGAAGCCGTCGCGCATGCCGCCCACCAGGTAGAAGTGGTCGCCGACGCGCGCGCCCGCGAACGCGCGGCGCGTGCCGGGCAGGTGCGCCTCGATCGTCTCGCACGCGCCCATCGTGCCGTTCGTGATGGTGCAGCGGAGAACGTCGTCGAGATGCGTGAACTGCTCGGCCTCGGGGAGGCTCTCGTCGAACACGAGGCCCGCGAAGATCCACACGGCACCCTCGAACACCGTGGCGCCGAACTGCGTGCGCCCCGCCGGCAGCGCGTCGCGCACGATCGTGAAGCGATCGTCCTCGCCGATCGCGAAGCCGTCGGCGAAGGTGCGCGCCGCGTGCCCGTCGTGGCCGAAGCCGCCGAGCGCGAGCACGTGCCCCTCGTCGAGCCACACGCTCTCGAGCGACTGGCGTCCCTCGGGCAGCGGCGCGAGCGGGAACCAACGCAGCGAGGGCACGTGCAGGCGGAAGACCTCGTCGACGAAATTCGTGGGCGCGAAGTCGTGCTGCTCGGCGCTGTCGTTGCCGCCGAACACGTAGAGCACGTCGCCCGCGGCGAAGAGGCCGAAGCGATTGCGCGCGCGGCCCGGGAACGAGATCTCCGCCCAGCCGATCGCGGGGCCGACGCCGGGCTCGAGCGGCACGCTCTCGATCAACGTCGCGCGTCCATCCATGCTCATGCCGCCGATGCCGCCGATCGCCCAGAGCGCGCCGTCCACGATCAAGAGGCGGTGGAAGAAGCGCGGCTGCGCGAGCGCGTGCACGGGCGACCACGCCGGCTCGCCCACGCTCCAGCGGTAGACCATGCCGTCGGCGCCGCTCGCGTAGATCGCGTCCCCCTGCGCGACGGCGGCCATGCCGAAGCCCTCGCCCGGGAAGTCCGGGCCGTGCGACCACGCGTGCGCCGCGGGATCGAAGACGTCGACCGCGCGCGAGACGTGCAGGCCCGCCTCGAGACCGCCGATCGCCACGATCGCGTGCGAGGTGGCCACCACCGCGAGCGCGCGGCGCGCGATCGGCGAAGGCTCGGCCGACCAGGTATTCGCGTCGATGTCGTAGGTCGCCATCGTGGCGTCGAAGGTCGCGTGATCCTGGTCGCCCTCGATGTTCCAGCCGCCGATCGCGTAGAGCCGACCGTCGAGCACGGCGGCATCGAACGACGAGCGCGGCGAGGGCATCGGCGACATCTCGTGCCAGGCGTCGGCCGCGGCGTCGTAGGCGGCGCATGCGGAGACCGAGTGCATGTCGGTGCGCGCGTCGGGCGCGTTGTCGATGCGCGAGCCACCGCAGCGCGCGAGGCCGAAGCCCAGATCGACGAGCGCGAAGCCCTGGAGCGTCGTCTCGAGCGGCGCGTGCCGCTGCCAGGCGCCGCTCGCATCGAGACAAGCGAACGACGAGGACTGCCCTTCGCGATCGTAGTCGTGCGGCGTGCCGAAGTAGCCACCGGCGACGCAGGGACGCCCGTCGAGCAGCGCCGCGCCGAAGCTCGTGACGGCCGGGTCGAGCGTCGCGACGAACGAGCCGTGCACGGCGGCCACCTCCGAGGGGACGAAGTGCGGCATCACGGGGGCGTCGTGCGCGGCAGCGGGCGTCGACGCGGCGGGCGGGGCGCCGCCGCAGGCGGAGAGACCGAGAGCCAGGAACGAACGGAGCGCGCGCTTCATCGTGGATCCTCGCGCGGAGCGTAGATCACGCGAGGCGCTCGGGCCCGGTCGCATCCCCGGCAGCTAACACGCCGCCGCCGCCTCCGCGACGTCGCGCCCGTGGCGGCGCCCGAAACCGGGGCTATCCTCGGCGCCCCGTGAGCAGCACGACCCTGACGAATCCCACTCCGAGCGCCGGTGAGGGCGAGCGCCTCGAGCGCGTTCCGGCCGACCACTTCGGTGGCCCCTTGGGCGCGGGCGCGCTCACCGTGCTCGTTCCGGCCATCACCTTCTATCTGTGGGCCGCGGTCGCGCTCCACGAGGGCCAGCTCTGGCTGCCCACCTCGCTCGCCGACGTGATCGCGATGTTCCCGGCGCCGACCGCGCGCGCGCTCGCGATCTTCGCGCTCTGGATCGGCCTGCAGGTCGTGCTCCAGCTCGTCTCGCCGGGCGCCATCGTGACGGGCGCGCCCCTCCCGAACGGCGAGCGGCTCCAGTACAAGATGAACGGCCTGTTCGCGTTCCTCGCGTCGATCGCGCTGATCGTGCTCGGGCTCTTCACCGGCTTCTTCCGCGCGAGCACGATCGTGCTCGAGCTCGGGCCCCTGCTCACGATCTCCACGCTCGCGGCCTTCGCGCTGGCGATCTGGCTCTACGTGTGGGGCCGCCGGCGCGGCGCGCTCGAGCGCTCGAGTGGCAACGTCGCCTACGACTTCTTCATGGGCACGGTGCTCAACCCGCGCTTCGGTCTCTTCGACCTGAAGTTCTTCTTCGAGTCGCACGTCGGCATGGGCACGTGGGGCGCGCTCGCGGTGATCCTGCCCGCCGCCGAGCTCGAGCGGACCGGCTCGCTCTCGACGCCGATGATCGTCGTGAGCGTCTGCCAGCTCTTCTACATCGTCGACTTCTTCGTGTTCGAGTCGAACCTGCTCTCGATGCTCGACATCATCTACGAGAACTACGGGCTCATGCTCGCGCACGCGTTCCTCGCGTGGATGCCCTTCAACTTCACGCTCCAGCAGCAGTACCTGCTCGTGCGCCCGTCGACCATGCCGAGCTGGGCCGTGGTCCTCGTGCTCGTGCTGAACTTCGCGGGCTACGTGGTGTTCCGCGACGCGAACCTGCAGAAGCAGCGCTTCCGGCGCGATCCGACGAAGAACGTGTGGGGCAAGCCGCCGAAGGTGCTGAAGACCAAGCGCGGGACCTCGCTCCTGATCTCGGGCTGGTGGGGGCTGGCGCGGCACACGAACTACATGGGCGACCTGATGATGGCCGCCGCGTGGTGCCTCGCGTGTGGCTTCGGCAGCGTGGTGCCGTACTTCTACTTCCTCTACTTCGCGCCGCTGCTCGTGAACCGCGAGCGGCGCGACCACAAGCTCTGCAAGGAGAAGTACGGCGACGACTGGGACGAGTACTGCAAGCGCGTGCCGTACCGGATGTTCCCGTACCTCTATTGATCGGGGCCGATACGCGGCCCCGCCCCGACCGAGTGAATCGGCTCGGGGCCCCACGACCGGCGACGTTCCGACGCTCCCTGCGCGAGCTTTGCTCGCTTCGTTCGCGCGAGCGATACCTCCTCGGTCTTCGCAGCGGCATGTTCGTCGCCGTAACGCGCTCGGCACGCGGCGAAGCCTCTCGGGGCCGAACCGCGGCGCCGCCCCGTCGTCTCGACACCGGCTCTCAAGATCGGGGCGGCATCGGTCGATCCCCGACTCGATGCGTACTGCGTCCCGCCCGCGGGTCACCGACACCCACACCAAGGCGCTCGAGATCAACCTCGACCCACGTCGCTACGGCACCTTCGCCGAGATCGGCGCCGGCCAGGAGGTCGTGCGCTGGTTCTTCCGTGTCGGGGGCGCCGCCGGGACGATCGCCAAGAGCATGTCGGCCTACGACATGGAGGTGAGCGACGCGATCTACGGCCGCACCGACCGCTACGTGTGCCGCGAGCGCCTCGAAGCGATGCTCGCGCGCGAGCATGCGCTGAACCTCGAGCGCCTCGCCTCGACGCGCGGTGAGGGCACGGCGTTCTTCGCGTTCGCCGACACCGTCTCGGCGCGCAACTTCGCGGGCACGAACGACTGCCACGGCTGGATGGGCGTGCGCTTCCAGTCGCGGCCGGGCGACGTGGACAGCCAGATCGTCCTGCACGTGCGCATGCTCGACAACACCAACGCGCTCCAGCAGGAAGCGCTCGGCGTCGTCGGCGTGAACCTGCTCTACGGTGCGTTCTTCCTCTACGCCGAGCCCGAGCTCCTGCTCGAGTCGCTGCTCGACGGTCTCACCACCGACCGCATCGCGATCGACATGGTGGAGCTGAGCGGCATCGAGTTCCGTCAGGTCGACAACCGCCTGATGAGCATGAAGCTCGTGCAGCTCGGGCTCTCGGGCGCAGCGATGTTCGATCCGAAGGGCAAGGTGCTGCAGCCCTCCGAGGTGCTCTACAAGAAGAACATCCTCGTCGAGCGCGGCAGCTTCAAGCCCGTCTGCAACGTGAACCTCGACATGATGCGCAGCGCGCGCGCCGCGTTCGCGGCCGAGCTCGGCCAGGGCGAGGAGGTCGTGGAGCTGATGGAGCTCACGATGCGCAACCTGCGCGAGGAAGGAAAAGAGGTGTGTCGTGCCGACTTCCTCGCGCGGGCCGACATGCTCGCGGCGTCGGGCCGCACCGTGCTCATCTCGGACTACTTCGAGTACTACCGGCTCGCGGCGTTCCTCGGCGGCCACACCAAGAAGCGCATCGCGATCACGATGGGCGCTGGCAGCCTGCGATCGCTCTTCGACGAGAAGTACTACCAGGCGCTGCCGGGCGGCATCCTCGAGTCCTTCGGGCGTCTGTTCAAGAACGACCTGCGCATCTACGTCTACCCGCTCCTCGACCGCGCGACGGGTGCGCTCGAGACGGCGGAGAACGTCGAGATCGCGCCGCACCTGCGCAAGCTCTACGGCCACCTCTTCGACGCCGGTTGCATCCGCTCGCTCGAGGACGTGGATCGCGCGTGCCTCTCGATCTTCTCGCGCGAGGTGCTGAAGAAGATCCGCACGGGCGATGCGAGCTGGGAGCAGGCTGTGCCTCCCGAGGTCGCCGAGGTGATCAAGCACCGGCGCCTGCTCGGCTTCCGCGGGCCGGCCAAGCCGCGCACGCTCAGCCTGGCCGCGCCCGGCACGCGCGCGGCAACGGCGCGCGGAAATCTCCGCATCCCGTCCTGAGCCATCGCCTTCCGCAGCAGAAAGCGACCCGCTCGGATCGAACTTCCGGGCCGACGTACTAATGTCGGTCGATGAACGATCGCATGGCGTGGCTCGGTCTGGCTCTGGCCCTCGTGTCGGGCTGCGGCGGTGGTGCGGGCGGGGAGGATGCGGCGGCGGGGGATGCCGGCGTCCGCGACACCGGAGTGGATGCCTCGGCGATCGATGCAGAGAGCCGCGACGCGCCCGTGCCCGATGCGCTCGCGAGCGACGCGTTCGCGGACGACGCGTTCGCGCCCGACGCGTTCGTGCCCGACGCGTTCGTGTGCACGCAGCCGCTCCTCGTGGGCGGCGCCGACCCGAGCGCGCAGGGGTGGATGACGCAGATGCAAGGGCCGGCGACGCTCACGCTCCGCACGGGCGACACCGAGCTCGTCACCACGACCAGCGCGGGGCTGGGTGGTCAGCTGCTCCTCTACGCGCCGGACGTTCTCGTCCCCGGCGCGGCGTTCCATCTCGAGGTCGAGCTCGAGGTCGTCGCGACCGACCGCCACAACCCGGACGATGCGGCCGTCGCGGTGCTCGGCTCGTTCACTCCGCCCTTCGGCCTCCCCGCCCAGCGCGACCAGATGATCTACCTCGATGCCGATCGGATCGGCTGGGCCGACGACACCGGCTCGTTCGCCACGACGGTCACCGACGGCGCGTTCCACACGCTCGGGCTCGCCGTCGACGCCGCCGGCAACGCGAGCGTCACGTGGGACGGCGCCGCCGCGCTCTCGCGCACGGGCTTCGTGACGAACGGCACGATCGCGGTCGGCGACCAGACGAACGACCCCGACTTCGACGCGACGACGCGCGTGCGCGCGGTGAGGTTGCTCCGCTGCCCGTGAGCGCGTGAGCCGAGCGAGGTCAGGCGTCGAGGAAGCGCGCGATCCGCTCGAAGTACTCGGCGCGATGCTGCACGAAGTGCCGCACGTGCGCGCTGTCCTCGAAGTGCAGTCGCTCCACGCGTACGCCCGCCTGCGCGGCGCGATCGAGGAAGCGCACGACGTGCTCCTCCGGGATCAGCGCATCGGCGTCGCTCCAGATCGCGAGCAGCGGCACGCCCGCGAGCTTGGCGATCACGCGCGACTGGCCGCTCGCCATGAAGCGCACCTGGCGGCGCGCGATCAGGTGCCAGCCCGCGAAGAAGGTCGCGAGCGGCGGCGTCAAGAGCGGATGGAACGTGCGCGGCGGCCGCTTCAGCTGCGCGAGCAGGCTCGGGAGCATCGCCATCGTCGCGTAGCGCGCCGTGAAGAGCGGGCTGATGTGATCGGCGGGAAAGCCTGGCGCCGAGTCGACGATCACGCGCGTCGGTCGCGTGTGCATCGCGTCGAGCAGCGCCGACATCGTCCAGAAGCCCGCGTTGCTGAACGCGTGGATCACGAGCTCGCCCTCGCCGGCGTCGACCTTCCGCGCGAGCGCCTCGCCGAACGCGGCCCATGCGCCGCGCAGGCCCATCGTGCGGAACGTGGGTGTGATCACGATCTCGGCGCGCGCGCCGCGGCCCTCGTGCCAGCGCGCGATGGCGCGGAGCTGGCGCTCGGTGCTCCCGTGCCAGCCGAGGATCAGGACGCGCGCGGGCGGCCTCTCAGGCACGGATGCGATGCGCCTCGAGCCAGTCGATCACGCGCGCCGAGAGGTTCTGGCCCGAGAGGCGCGACATCTGTTGGATGCCGGTGGGGCTCGTCACGTTCACCTCGGTGAGCTTGCCGCCGATCACGTCGAGGCCGACGAAGACGAGCCCGTCCGCGCGCAGCTTCGGCGCGACCGTCGCCACGATGCGGCGATCGTCGTCGTCGAGCTCGCACGCGACGACGCTGCCGCCGACGTGGATGTTGCTCCGCAGGTCGTCCTTCTTCGGCACGCGCAGGATCGCGCCGAGCGGCTCGCCGTTCAGGAGCAGGATGCGCTTGTCGCCCTCCACCACGCGCGGCAGATAGCCCTGCACCATCGCCACGCGACGGCCCACGAGCGTGACGGTCTCGATGATCTGGTTGACGTTCAGGTCGCGCTCCTCGAGCAGGAACACGCCGTCGCCGCCGGCGCCCGAGAGCGGCTTGATCACGGCCTTGCCACCCTGCATGCGCACGAACTGCTTGATGCGGTCCTTGTCGTTCGAGACGAGCGACTCGGGCATGCACGCGAGGAAGTGCATCGCGTAGAGCTTCTCGTTCGCATCGCGCAGCGCGCGCGGATCGTTGACGAGGAGCGTCTTGCCCCGCGCGTGCTCGAGCAGCTGCGTGGCCCAGAGATAGTTGGCGTCGAAGGGCGGGTCTTTTCGCATCAGCACGGCGTCGACGCCGTCCAGCCACACGTCCTCGGCCGCGCCGAGCGTGATGGGCGGCGTGCCCGCCGCACGGGACATCGTGGCCCGCCGCACGCGCGCGCCGACGCGACCGCCGGCGAAGAAGAGATCGGCGATCCCCGTGTGATCGACGCGGTGCCCGCGCGCCTGCGCCTCTTCCATGAGCGCGAACGAGGTGTCCGCGTCGACCTGCACGGTCTCGGGCGGATCCATGATGACGACGATGTGCATGTCGCGCCGAGCCTAAGGCCGCCTCGCGCGCACGGCCAGCGTCGACCGCCGCCGCCGCGTCCCTTACGCTCCCTGCGATGCGGCGCTCTCTCTTCTTCGTGCTCGCGGCGCTCCTCTTCGTCGGTGCGGGCGCGCTGCCGGTTCGGGCGCTCGTCGCCCCCGACTTCGGTGAGGAGCCACGGGCCTACGGTCGCTACCAGCACTACGCGGTCGCGGCGCACCACCCGCTCGCCTCGGCGGCGGGTGCCGAGATCCTCCAGGCCGGTGGCAACGCGGCCGACGCGGCCGTCGCCACGGCGCTCGCGCTCGGCGTCGTCAGCCCGGAGGCGAGCGGCCTCGGCGGTGGCGGCTTCGCGCTCTACTACCGCGCGTCGGATCACTCGCTCACGTTCCTCGACTTCCGCGAGCGCGCGCCGGCCGCGACCACGCCCGAGACCTTCGCGCGCCGCGAGGGCGACGACGACGCCGCGGTGGCGGCGCGCTCGCAGACGGGGGGCCTCGCCGTCGCGGTGCCGGGCGAGCCGGCCGGGCTCGAGGCGATCCTCACACGCTTCGGATCGGGCCGCGTCCCCCGCGCCGACATCGTCGCGCCCGCCGAGGCGCTCGCGCGCGAGGGCTTCGCCGCCTCGCGCAGCATGGCCGACTACTCGGGCGCGTTCCGTCGCGAGCTCGCGGCCGATCCGGTGCTCGCGACGTTCCTGCCCGCCGAGGGCCCGATCGTGCAGGGCACGACGATCCGCAACCCGGCGCTCGCCCGCACGATCCACGAGCTCGGCGCGCACGGTGCGCGCGCGTTCTACCGCGGCGCCATCGCGCGCGAGATCGTGCGGGTCGTCCACGATCACGGCGGCACGATCACGGCCGCCGATCTGGCCGCGTACGAGGTCCGCGAGCGCACGCCGCTCGAGGCGACGCGCTTCGGGCATCGCATCGTCACGGCGCCGCCGCCCTCGGCTGGCGGCTTCACGCTCCTCGCGAGCCTCGCGATGCTCGAGCGCTGGATGCCCGCGCCGCAGGAGGGCGCCGCGCTTCGTCACGCGCTCGCCGAGAGCTGGATCGGCCCCTTCGACGACCGGCAGGCCTACGCGGGCGACCCCGACTTCGCCGAGATCCCCGTGGCGGCGCTGCTCGACGAGGCCCGCATCGCCGCGCGCGCGGCGCGCTTCGATCCGCGCCGCCACCACGACGCCGCGGACTGGGCGATGCCGCTGCCGGGGCCGGCGCCGGCGGCGACGGAGGGCGGCGAAGATCACGGCACCTCGCACTTCTGCGTCGCCGACCCCGAGGGCAACGTGATGGCGATGACCACGACGGTGAACCTCCCCTTCGGTGCGCGCCTCACGGCGGGTGGCATGGTGCTCAACGACGAGATGGACGACTTCGCGCGCGGGGTCGGCGAGACGAACGCGTTCGGGCTGGTCGGCGGTGCGGCGAACCTGCCGGGCCCGGGCCATCGCCCGGTCTCGACGATGACGCCCACGCTCGTGCTCGACGCGCGCGGCGCGCCGATCCTCTGCGCGGGCGGCGCGGGCGGCAGCCGCATCGTGACGGCGGTCGAGCAGGTCCTGATCTTCGCGCTCTTCGTCGACGGCGATCTGGGCGCGGCGGTGGCGCGCCCGCGGGTGCATCATCAGGGCATGCCGGCGACGCTCAGCACCGAGATCGCGCTCCCGGCCGATCTCGCGCTCGCGCTCGCCGCGCGCGGGCACGATCTCTCGGCGCCGGTCCCCTCGTCGGCGAACGTGCAGGCGATCCGGCTCGTGCGCGACGACATGGGCGAGATCGTGCGCATCGAGGCGGCGAGCGATCCGCGCAAGGAAGGCGAGCCGCGAGGTCTGTGATGCCGACTCCCGGGAACGAGCGCAACGAGGCACCTCCGCCGGGCCCTCTGCGGCGCGCCCTCCGCATGCTCGGCGGACTCGTCGCGCTGCCGCTGGGCGTGCTCGCGTTCGGCACGGCGCCCTCGTGCATGGGCTTCGGGCCGCCGGCGCTCGCGCTGGTCGGGCAGTGCCAGACGGCCACCGCGGCGCTCGGGGCGCCGATCACGCAGAGCTACGTCGGCTTCTCGTGCGGCAACGCCGAGACCGAGGACGACGACGGCCGCGCGAGCTGGCGCATGCCCGTGGCCGGATCGCGCGGGAGCGGCGTGCTCGAGCTCGACGCCGACGAGCGCTCGGGCACGTGGACCTTCGGGCACCTCGTGCTCACGCCCAGCGGCGGCCAGCCGATCGACGTCCTCGCCTGCGCAGCGGGGGGGACCGGTCTGCCGGCGAGGGTCGTGCACGAAGAGCACACCGGCACCGTGGCGAGCGCGTTCGGGCCGGCGCCCGTCGCGGTGGGCGCGAGCTGCCGCGTGCAGATCGATCCGGTGACGGATGGCGCGCCCACCTGCCGCGTCGTCGTCACGTGCGCGGATCAGACGCTCTACGGCAGCGGCACCGGCGGCTACGGGCACTGCACGACGGATGCGGCCGGCGCGCTCGTCATGCGCGACACGAGCACGAGCGCGGTCGACCGCGACCCGATGCTCGACCTCTCGCTCGGCGCCTCGTCGGTGACCGTCAGCGACCAGGCCGCGAGCGGGCTCTGGGCGCTCACGATCCTGCTCGCTCCCTGAGCGTCACGCGCTCGCGACGAGCGCGAGCAGGCGCGCGCGCAGCGTGTCGGGGGCGCTGTCGCGGAGCGGCGAGGCGGGCCGCGTGACGATGCTCGGCGCGGCGCTGGCGCGCGCGCGAGCGGCCGGCGCCTGCGGCACGCTCGGCGGGCCACCCGATGGGACGCGCTCGCGACCGAAGGGCCACCAGCCGCGCTTGGGCGGCGCGTCTTGCGCAGGGGGCGCGCCTGCCGATGCAGGTGCGGGCGGCGCGGCACCGCTCGGCGGTGGGACGTAGGGCGCGGGCGCGGCGGCCGGTGCCTGCGGTACCGCGCGGCGCGGCGCGGCGAACGAGACTTCGTGCGCGACCTCGGGCGCGGCGAGCGCGGCGCGCATCTTCTCCACCGCGCGCGACATGCGCATGCGCACGGCGCCTTCCTTGAGCGAGAACGCCTGCGCGAGCTCGGGGTAGCCGACGCCGTGCCCGAAGTGCAGCACGACGATCGCGCGCTCCGTCTCGCCGAGCGGCGCCAGCGCGCGCTCGAGATCTTCGCGCGACATCATCGTGTCGAGCGCGAGCGGCACGCTCGCCGCGTGCGCGTCGGGCTCGGCCTCGCTCGTGTCGTCGATCGGCGAGGCGTTGCGGCGGCGCAGCACGTCGAGGCAGCCGTTGCGCGCGATCGAGAGCAGCCACGTGCGCGGCGACGACTCCCCGCGGAAGGTTGCGAGCGCGACGATGGCGCGGCCGAAGGTCTCCTGCGCGAGATCTTCGGCCAGCGTCCGGTCGCGGAGCATCGCGCGGCACGTCGCGTACACGTCGTCGGCGTAGTGCTCGACGAGCAGGCGCGCGGCGAGCTTCGTGTCGCCGCTGCCGAGCGCGTGACGGAGCGCGAGGTCGATGGAGGGGGCGTCCACGGGGCTGGCTCGGGATTGGACGAACGAGCCCCGATTCTGTCACACGCGATCTTCGTCCGCGTCGAAAAGCGGCCAGGGCTCGCGCACTTGCGCGATCGCTCCGGAGCCCGCGTGACGCGCGGTGGAGCCCCTCGTCGAATCCCACGAAGGGAGCTCGAAGAGCCATGACGAAGAACGAGAACGAGGTGCGGATCCTGGGCGGCAGCGTGCTCGAGGTGGGAGGCGTTCGCCTCACGTTCCAGCGCACGCTGCGCATCCCCGACGACGGAAAGACGTATCCGCTGCCGCCCGGCCTCGGCGCGTTCCCGCTGCGCCGCGTGGACGACTACGCCTCGCGCGTGCCCGCCGACTGGCGCGATCGCGGCGGCGTGTTCCTCCCGATGTACCAGCGCGAGGCGCTCTGGCTCTCGTTCGGCGGCAGCAGCCCCCACGCTCTCCAGATCGGCGTCGGCAAGGTCTGCGCGATCAGTGGCGGCATCTTCGGCGCCGATCTCCGCAGCGAGCCGCAGAACTACGTGGTCACCGGCGTGCAGCCCTGGCTCGACGGGATCGCGTCGGGGAAGGGCACGATCCGTCAGTTCGTCGCGATGCCGCTCGGGCAGGGCTACACGGTCGAGGGCCAGGTGACGGGCGAAGAGCGCTTCGGCGGCATCCAGCTGCGCGCCTTCGCGCCCAAGCCGGGGCGCATCCCGCCACCGCCGCCGTATCGCGGCATGGTGGCCAGCGAATTCGCGGCGTCGGGGTGCATGCCGATGTCGCCGATGGCCTGCGCGGCACCCGCGCAGGGCGCGCCGCGTGCGCGCGCGGCGTCGATGGGCCTCGCGGCCGGTGGTCGCATGGAGCAGAAGGTCTATCCCGACGCCTACGGGGTCGACGCGTGGGACACGGCGTGCTCGTCGCGCGTGTTCGTGCACCTCGTGAACAGCGAGCTCTGGCGCGAGATCACCGGCGAAGATCCGCCGACCTCGCCCGTCAGCGCGAAGAGCTACGCGGCCGCGGGGCTGCCGTGGTTCTCGCTCTACGACGAGCACGCGCCGACGGTCGCTCCGACGAGCACGCTCTCGTCGGTCCGCTCGATCGCGCAGATCGACGCGCAGAAGGGTGCGCCTTCGACCGAGGAGAGCGTCGAGCCGGGCCTCGTGAAGCGCCTCGCGGGCCGGCTCGCCCAGGCGCTCGGTGTGCGCGACGGCGATTGGTGAGCCGCTCGAGAAGCGCGATCGTCGATAGTCGGTGGCTATCGCCTGCTTCGCCACGATGTCTTGGGCCGCGCGCGGCGCCGCGCGTAGCTTGAGCGTCGGAGGAAGAGACGATGACGACGACGGGATCGAAGTGCCCCTTCAACCACGCGGTGGTCGGTGGCGGCGCGAAGAACGCAGATTGGTGGCCGAGCAAGCTCGACTTGCGCCTCTTGCGCGCCCACTCCTCGCTGAGTGATCCACTCGGCGCGGGCTTCGACTACACGGTCGAGCTCTCCACGCTCGACTACGAGGCGTTGAAGAAGGACCTGCACGCGCTGATGACCGACTCGCAGCCGTGGTGGCCGGCCGACTTCGGCCACTACGGCCCGCAGTTCGTGCGCATGGCGTGGCACAGCGCCGGCACCTATCGCGTCGGCGACGGCCGCGGCGGCGCCGGGCGCGGGCAGCAGCGCTTCGCGCCGCTCGACAGCTGGCCCGACAACGTGAACATCGACAAGTCGCGCCGCCTGCTCTGGCCGATCAAGCAGAAGTACGGGCAGAAGATCTCGTGGGCGGATCTCCTGATCCTCGCCGGCAACGTGGCGCTCGAGTCGATGGGCCTGCGCACGGCCGGCTTCGCGCTCGGCCGCGCCGACACGTGGGAGCCCGACGAGGACGTCTACTGGGGCGCCGAGAAGAAGTGGCTGGCGGGCGACGCGCGCTACCCGGCGTCGGGCGAGCGCGACCTCGAGAATCCGCTCGGCGCCGTCCAGATGGGCCTCATCTACGTCAATCCCGAGGGGCCGAACGGCACCCCGGACCCGCTCCTCGCGGCGCGCGACATCCGCGAGACGTTCGCGCGCATGGCGATGGACGACGAGGAGACCGTCGCGCTCATCGCGGGCGGGCACACCTTCGGCAAGGCGCACGGCGCGGCCGACGCGAAGCACGTCGGCCCCGATCCGGAGGCCGCCGGAATCGAGGCGCAAGGCCTCGGCTGGGCGAACGAGCACGGCAGCGGCTTCGGCGCCGACACGATCACGAGCGGCCTCGAGGTCACGTGGACGCAGACGCCCACGAAGTGGAGCCACCACTTCTTCGAGAACCTCTTCGGCTACGAGTGGGAGCTCACCAAGAGCCCGGCGGGCGCGCACCAGTGGGTCGCGAAGGGCGCGGCGCCCGTGATCCCCGATGCGCACGGCGGCGCGAACAAGCTGCCCACGATGCTCACGACGGATCTCTCGCTGCGCTTCGATCCGGCCTACGAGAAGATCTCGCGCCGCTTCCTCGCGCATCCCGAGCAGTTCGCCGAGGCGTTCGCCCGCGCGTGGCTCAAGCTCACGCACCGCGACATGGGGCCGCGCTCTCGCTACTTCGGGCCCGAGGTGCCGAAGGAGGAACTGATCTGGCAGGACCCGATCCCGCCCGCGCCCGGGCCGCTCGGCGAGGCCGACGTGCGCACGCTGAAGGCGGCCATCGCGGCCTCGGGCCTCACCGTCGCCGAGCTCGTCGGCACGGCGTGGGCCTCCGCGTCCACGTTCCGCGGCTCGGACAAGCGCGGCGGCGCGAACGGCGCGCGCATCCGGCTCGCGCCGCAGAAGGACTGGGAGGCCAATCAGCCGGCACAGCTCGCGAAGGTGCTGAAGGTCCTCGAGGGGATCCAGGCCGCGTCGAGCGCGAAGGTCTCCCTCGCGGATCTGATCGTGCTCGCGGGCAACGTGGGCGTGGAGCAGGCGGCGAAGGCGGCCGGCGTGGACGTGACGGTTCCCTTCGCGCCCGGGCGCGGCGATGCGACGGCCGAACAGACCGATGCGGCCTCCTTCGCGCCGCTCGAGCCGATCGCCGACGGCTTCCGCAACTACGTGCGTGGGACCGCGCCCGGCCCGGTCGAGGCGCTCCTCGTCGACAAGGCGCAGCTGCTCGGGCTCACGGCGCCCGAGATGACGGTGCTCGTCGGCGGTCTGCGCGTGCTCGGCGCGAACGTGGGTGGCGCCAAGCACGGCGTCTTCACCGATCGCGCAGGCACGCTGACGAACGACTTCTTCGTGAGCCTGCTCGACATGCGCACGGTGTGGAGGCCGACGTCGGAGAAGGGCGAGCTCTTCGAGGGCCGCGATCGCGCGACCGGCGCGCTCCGCTGGACCGCGACGCGGGTCGATCTGATCTTCGGCTCGCACGCGGAGCTGCGCGCGATCGCCGAGGTGTACGCGAGCGCCGACGGCGCGAAGAAGCTGGTCACCGACTTCGTCGCCGCGTGGACGAAGGTGATGAACCTCGATCGTTTCGATCTCGCGCGCCCGCGCGCGTGATCGAAGCCGTCACGGCGTCGCGGGCGCGGGGATCCGGAACAGCCCGGCAAGGGCGCCCTCGGGCGCCGTGAAGAGGTCGCGGTCGTTCGACGCGAAGGCGATCGCCTCGGCGGGCGCTCCGCTCGGCGCGCGCGTCCACGTGGGGCTCCCGAGCGCAGCGACGAAGTCGCCCCCCACGACGTCGTAGACGCGCACCTCGCCGTAGCCGCGCACGACCACGGCGCTGCGATCGCGTCGCACGTCGGCGGCGGTCGCGAGCACGAGATCGAGCGTGCCCACGTCCTCGAGCGTGGTCGGCGCCGACGTGGAGAGCGGCGCGCGCGCGACCATCACGTGCGCGAGCCCCGTGTCCTCCTTGGTGACGAGCCACGCATCGCCCGTCGTCGGGTCGACGAACACCGCCTCGCAGTCGTGCGGCGCGGCGGGATAGCGAAGCTCGATCGCCTCGGCAGCGAGCGATTGGTCGCCGAGTGAAGGATCGGGCTCGGCGAGGCGGTAGAGACGGATGCTCGCGCGCCCCGACGTGCCGCCGCTCGTGCGTGCGGCGTTGTCGCCGACGTCGGCGAGGTAGAGGTCGTCTCCGCTCGCTCCGGGCGCGAGCGCGATGTCTTCCCAGTCCACGTTCGTCGCCCCCGTCAGCGTGATCGTCGCGAGCAGCGCGCCCGTCTCGTCGACGGCGAAGGCGTTCGGCGGGTTGCCGGAGTCGTTCTCGGCCCAGAGCACGCCCGCGTGGGCGCGGCTCGCGACGAGGCCGCTCGTCTCGGGGAGCACGCTCGGCAGCGCGCCGAGGCGCATCGCCGGACCGTACGCGGCACCGGCATCGCTCCGCGCGGCGTCGATGCGCGCCGCGTCGCGCCCCGCGTCCGCCGAGGCCGCGTCGATCGCCGGCAGCGCGGCATCGACGGGCGCGCCGGGCTCGCTGGCACATCCGAGCGAGCCCGCGAGCAAGAGCACGGAGAGAGCGCGCCCCCGCATGCTCAGATCAGGCCCGAGCAGCCGACGCGCATCGTGGTCTGGTCCTGGTTGTTGCCGTCGTTGCACTCGGCCACGACGTCGTCCGGATCGACGACCACGTGCACGATCGCGTCGGGCCCGATCGGGTAGGGATCGATCGTCACCGTCCGCATCGACATGCCGCCGGGCGCGAGCGGGCCGGGGAACGTCTCGTCGTGGATCGGCGTGCCGCCCGTCGCGGGATCGCCGACGTAGAAGCGCACCACGACGTCGCTCGCCGGCGCCGAGCCGACGTTCTCGATCGTCGTGACGAACGTGTGGGCCGGGCACGTGCCGCCCACCGCGCCCAGGTGCACCGCGAGATCGGGCGCCGTCGAGCCGCCGTCGATCGGGATCGAGAGCGAGTTGTTGTCCTCGTGGCACTCGCGCTCGCCGTTCAGCTCGTCCACGACCACGCGCACCATGTCCGGCAGCGCGCCGTGGCCGTTGTTCGCGCCCGTGTAGTGCACGGTCACGAGCGCCGAGCCGCCCGGCTCGAGCGTCGTGCCGAGCGTGGCCGTGAGCGGCGTCATCGCCGTGTCGGCGTAGAGCGGCTCGCCTGCGCCCGCCCAATCCCCGTAGAACGTGAGCAAGGTGTCGGCGCCGACGCGCAGATCGCCGCGGTTCTCCACGCGCACGACGATGTCGAGCATCGTACCGAGCGTGCCGCACGCGGCATCGGGCGAGCTCGCTTGCAAGCGCCCGATCGTGAGGTCTGGCGCGACGCCGTAGCTGCGCGGCTGCGATCGGTAGGTGTCGTACGAGCGCCCGGCGTAGCTCGCCCAGCTGCGCGGCTCGAAGAGCGGGATCCCGGCCGACTCGGTCACGTTCGTGACGTGGTAGGCGTGCTCGTTCCAGATGCGGCGCGCGCTCACCCACGCGTCGCTCGCGTCGCCCCAGACCTCGATGCCGTTGCCGGTCTGTCCGGCGCTGCAGGAATTGGTGTCGTTGTTGTTGCCGAAGACGATCTCGGCGTTGCCGTCGTTGTCGACGTCGGCGACGACCGCGTTCTCGATGCGCGTGCGGCTCGAGCTCGGTTGCTTGAAGTACACCGCGCCCGTCAGGCCGTCGTAGATGCGGAAGAAGCACTCGTCGTTGTAGACGACCTCGGCGCCGCCATCGCCGTTGAAGTCGAAGAGCGTCGAGCCCGTCACGCGGCTCGAGTCGTCCTCGGTGACGCGCATCCAGCCGTTGTGCAGGCAGACGCACTGGCCCACGGTCTCGTTGCAGACGAACTGGGGATCGCCGCAGTCGGCGTCGGTCGTGCACGCGGTGGTGGGCGGCGTGCGCGCCGGGTTGCCCTGCAAGCCGCTCCCCGTGTCGCTGAACGCGGTTGGCCACGCGGGGCACATCGCGGTCGGCGGCTGCAGATCGATCGCGATGTAGCGCGTGCCGAACGCGGTGCCGACCTCGGGGAAGCCGTCGCCGTCGAAGTCGTCGACGTTCGGCGCGCCGCCGTCGGCCCCGGCGCCGAGGTTGATGAAGCGCCGCAGCGTGCCCGTCGCGCCCGAGTAGATGACGAGATAGCCCTCGGCGACCAAGACGACCTCGGGCGTGCCGTCGAGCGGATTGCTCGGGCCGGGCGCGGCCACGGGGTCGGCGCCGAGCACGTCGGCGATCGCGCAGAAGCCGTCACGCTGCGCGTTCGGCACCATCGCGGCGCCATTCACCGTCTGTCCGTCCCAGACGAGGTCGAGGTTGCCGGTGCAGAACGCCGAGGTGTTGCCCCCGGGGCAGTCCGCGCGACGCGTCACGCCCGCGGGCGGCGTGGGCAGGCGATAGACGGCGCTGCCCGCGACGATCTCGAGCCCTTCGTCGCCGGCGACGTCTCCGACGCACGAGATCGGGCCCTGACCGTTGCGGCCGATGACGGCGGTGCCGCCGCGGAACACGTCCTGGATCGCCAGCGGCATCCCGGTGTCGTGGCGCAGCGTGATCACCGTGTTGCCGACGACGATCTCGGGCAGCCCCGCGTGATCGAGGTTCGCGATCGAGGGCGACGAGTCGGTGTAGCCCGTCCAGAGGTTGTTCGCCGACGTGGCGATGCGCGTTCCGGTGTTGGAGACGATCGCGATGCCCGAATTCTCGGTGATGGACACGATCTCGGGGACGCCGTCGCCGTCGAGGTCGCCGGCGGCCATGGCGGACGTCGAGTTCAGATCGCCGTTCGCGCACGTCGTCGTGGCGGGGAGCGGATCGCCCTCGTGCCACGTCGTGGTCGGCCCGAGCACTGCGAAGAAGTCGCGCCCTCGGCTCGCGCCGCCGCCGTGGATGGCGCGCAGCGCGCCGTTCGTGGAGACGTCGGTGCCGCAATACGTCTGGAAGACGATCTCCGGGATGTCGAGCTCGTCGATGCGCCCGTCGCCGTTGTCGTCGTCGAGGTTCACCACGAGCGGCGTGGCCGAGACCTGCGAGCTGGTGGGGAAGGGCGCGCCGACGGCGTTGCGCATCGCCTGGCTGGTGCCGCCCCACTTGATCTCGCGGACGGGCAGCACGCTGGTGAAGGGCTCCGGCGCGACGCGGCACGTGGGCGCGACGCCGGTCCCTTCGCAGCGGCCGACCTCGCAGCGCGTGCTCGCCGGGCAGTCCCAGTCGTCCTCGCACGGGCAGTAGGCACCGCGCGCGTCGGTCGTGCAGTCGCTCGTGAAGTGCGTCGTGCTGCCGCACGTGTAGCGCACGGTGGTGCCGCCGCCGTCGTCCGCGCAGATGCTCAGGCCCATGCCGTCGCAGGTGCGCTCGCCGCCCATGCAGACGTCGGTCACGCAGATCGTGCCGTTGCAGTACTCGCTCGCGGGGCAGTCGAGCGAGTCGGTGCACGAGACGTCGACGCAGACGTGGCCCATGCCGACGGGCGCGGGCTCGCAGCGCTCGGTCGGCGTGCACGTGAGGTCCGCGCACTCGTTCGGCACGCACGACGGGGCGCCGGCGACGATCTCGCAGCGCTCGCCGACGTTGCACGAGACACCCGTGCACGTGGGGCCGGCATCGACGCCGGTGTCGGGGAGCACGAGCGGCGCGTCGGCCGTGAAGGCATCGCGCATCGGCGCGTCGGGCGTGGGCCCGCCGTCGGGGACGAGCTGGCAGCGCCCGTCGATGCAGCTCTCGCCCGCGCGGCAGTCGGCGCGCGTGGTGCAAGTCGTCGTGGCGGGCCCGCCGGCGCAGTCGCAGCCGGTGAGCGTGACGAGGCAGAGCGAGAAGGTGGAACAGAGCGCGAGCGCGTACGGACGAAGGTGAAGCCCCATCGCGCCAGCGTACCGAAAGCGCTCGCGCGCAGGAACGGGCAGGGGGCCGCGAATCGCGGATCGCGTGACGTTGAACGCGCCTGCGGAGCGCGCGTCGTCAGAACATCTGGGAAAGGTAGTGGCGCGCCTGCTTCTGCCACCACGGATACGTGTGCGCGCTGTCCTTGCCCCAGAACGAGACGTGGTTCGGGATGCCCTTGCGCTCGAGCCAGCTCCCGAACTCGGCCGTCTCGGGGATGCAGCCGTCCTCGTGCGCGCCGCGACCGACGACGACCGTGAGGTGCACGCGCCGCCGCACGCGCTCGAGCGCGCCGCCGGAGAGGTTCGGCAGGAACGCGAGCGGGTCGTTGAAGTAGAGGTCGTCGTTACCGCCGGCGTCTCGACCGGTGTGGTCCGCGTGAGCGGACCCGACATAATTGTGTCGGCCGGCTTCGCCGGCACTCCGGCCGAGGTCGAAGAACTTGCTCGTGCGATAGCGGCCCGAGAGGCAGAGCGCGCGCTGGAAGACCTCGGGGTACTTCAGCACGAAGAGCGAGGAGTAGAGCGCGCCCACGCTGCAGCCGGTGGCCACGATGGGCATCACGCCGTTGCAGTCCTCGTAGATGAAGGGCACGAGCGTCTCGAGCACGAAGCGCTCGTAGGCGCGGTGATGCGCCATGCGGTGCGCGACGCTGCCCTCGCCCGAGAACGAGCGCGAGACGTTCGTCTCGGGGCAGTAGATCTTGAGGCGCCCCTCGGCCATCAGCGGGCCGAGCGCGTCGATCATGCCGCTGCCTTGCCACTCGTGGGCGACACCGGCGTTGGAGGGAAAGACGACGAGGGGTCGACCGATCGAGCCGAAGGTCCAGACGTGGGCTCGTCGCCCGAGGGAGGGGCTGTCGAGGAGCAGATGCCGCGCGCTCATCGGCGTTTCTTGTAACACGCCCGCACGAAGGAGTGGCTCGCATCTCGAGCGCTCTCGTCCCATGTTCGCGCGCGCCGAACGTAATTCGGTTCCTTCGCGCTCCGATGCACGCCACGACCGTCTCGTCCTTCGTTCTTTCGTACGGCGGCGCGCCGCGACGCGTTCGCGTGGCGATCCCACGGGACGCGGAGCCCGCGCCGCCGCTCCTGCTCCTCTTCGATGGACAGAACGTGCTCGGGGACGAGGGCAGCCACGCGGGCGGCTGGCACGCGCACCAGGCGATCCCGCGCCTCCCCAAGACGGTGCGCCGGCCGGTGATCGTGGCCGTCGATCACGGCTACGCGCGACGCATCGACGAGCTCTGGCACCACGTGGATCCCTTCTTGCGCTTCGTGACGCACGACGTGCTCCCCGCCGTCGAGCATCACGCACGTCTGCGCTTCGATCCCGACGCGCGCGTGATCGGAGGTAGCTCCCTCGGCGGGCTCGCGAGCCTGCTCGCGCTGGCGCGCCATCCGCGGATCTTCCGCGGCGCGATCGCGATGTCGCCTTCGATGTGGGTCTCGCCGCGCGCGTTCCTCCACGAGCTGCGTCACGCGCACTACGCGCCGGGCACGCGCGCGTACGTGGACGTGGGCTACCGCGAGAGCCCGGCGATGATCCGCTGCGCCCGCGCCGTGCCCGACGTGCTCGGCGCGAAGCTGCCCGCCGCGCAGATCCTCTGGCGCCCCGATCGCCGCGGCCGCCACCGCGAGAAGGACTGGCGCCGCCGCCTGCCCAAGGCCCTGCGCTTCGCGTTCCACCGCTGACGAGCAGGCGACGGAGCCGTCGAGCGCGCTCGGGGCTCGCAGCCGTAGCGGCGTGGTAGCCTCTTCGGGTGGAAGCGAGAGACTTGCGGAAGCTCAGCATCGAGGCCTACGTGGCGCTCGATCGCAGCTCGGAGCTGCGCTGGGAGTACGTGAATGGCGAGGCGTTCGCGATGGCGGGTGCCTCGCTGCGCCATGACGCGATCGTGACGAATCTGGTCGTGGCGCTCGCGCGGAAGCTCGAGGGCAGACCATGCTTCCCCTTCGGAGACGGGCGCAAAGTCGAGACGACCGCCACGCAGTCCTTCCACTATCCCGACGTGACGGTCGTGTGCGGCAAGCCGCGCGTCGGCGCGCTCGACGAGCACGCGCTCACCAACCCGAGCGTCCTCGTCGAGGTGGTCTCCGACTCGACGGGCGACTACGACCGCGGCGCCAAGTTCGACCACTACGCCACGATCGCCGAGCTACGGGAATACCTGGTGGTCTTTCCGAGCACGCGCCGCGTCGAGCACCGGCGCCGTGTCGCGAGCGATCAGTGGAGCCTGACCCTCTTCGTCGGCGGCGAGATCCGGCTCGAGGCGATCGACGTCTCCCTCGCGTTCGACGAGATCTACGCGAACCTGGAGCGTGTCGAGCCCGCGTGACGCGGGGTCGATCACTCACGTCCACGCACTCGAGCTCAGCGTTGTCGCTCGGCGCACGCGGGCGAGCAAGGTGGCGCGCTCGAAGGCACAGCCGCTCTGCAGTCGCGTCCTCGGCGAGGCCGAGCCACGCGCGCGTCAGCGACCGCTGGCGCAGCCGATCGGCTCGTTCGAGATCACGATCGCGTCGAACCAGATGTCGAGCGCGACGTTGTCGGGGCCGAAGCTCTCGACGCCGAATGCCCACGGCGTCCCGTCGTAGCGAGGAGACCAGCGCGCGGCGGCCGGGAAGCCCCAGCGCTCGTCGTTCGCGACCATGTCCGGGATGGGCACGCCGTCGATCGAGACGGTCGCCTCCTCCGTGTCCGGATCGGCGGCGCCACCGAAGGCCATCACCTCGACGCAGAACCACTCCCCGGCGTTCAATCCGTTCTCCGTGAGGGGCGTGTCGTCGCCGTCCTCGTTGCCCGGGTGCCACATCCCGGTGCCGCCTTCGTACCAGGGCTGCGGGTTGTCGAGGCCATTGCCCACCGCCATCAGCGCGAAGTCGTTGATGATCGATCCGAACGCGAGCCACGCATCGCCGTCGAACGCGGTGATGAAGAAGGGATGCGCGCCCGGGAGCGAGAGGTCGCCGAAGCGCAGATAGGCGCGCACGTAGACGCGATCGCCGGGGGCGGCGATGCCATCGCGCGTGACGATCGTCTGCTCGCCCGTCGCGCCGTAGGGCTGGCCGTAGCGCATGTGGAGCGAGCGCGCGCCGTCGGCGGCGGTCGTCGCGTCGAGCACGAAGACGCCGTCGTCCGCGCTCGAGCGCCAGCGCGTCGTGTCGAGCGCGGTCCCGTCCTCGAACGACTCGCAGAGGATCGCGCCGCTCGGGCAGCTCGGCGTCGCCGTCGTGCCGCCGTCGGCGCGCGCCGCGTCGCCCTGCGGAGCCGAGCCGTCGGCGATCGGTCCCGTATCGCCCGCGCGCGCGGCGTCGCCGGTGGGAGCCGCATCGCGCGCGCCGCCGTCGGTCTCGGTGCCGGACGGGGTCCCCGTGCATGCCGCGCCGAAGAGCGCGAGGCAGAGCGCGATCCGCGCGCGCACCTCAGAGGAGGCCATCGATGCCTGCCGTCAAGGAGGGGTCGGCGCACGTGCCGAAGCTCGCGAGGTCGGCGCCGAACGCGTTCGCGATGCCGACGAGGATCGGATTGTGCGAGGTCCGATCGCCGCTCGGCGCTTCGCCCACGCGCGCCGTGCGACCCGGCGCCACGACGCGGCGGCCCATCGCGATCGCGCCCTGGGCGCCGCCGGCGAGCAGCAGCGGGACGTTCGTGGTCGAGTGCCCGGCGCCGTCGCCGCCCTCGTTGCCCACCAGGATCAGCGTGCTGTCGAGGGCATCGGCCTCGCGCAGGCGCTGCATGAGCCGCGCGACCTTGCCGTTGTAGTAACGCTGCATGCTGGCGACCGAGCGCTGCACCTCGAGACGCGGATCGCCCGAGAGGTGCGCGATCGAGTCGTGGAAGTTCGCCGGGATCTGGAGATCGGTCCCCGTCGCGGCGAGCTCTTCGCCGGCCCCGCCGTCGAGGCGCGGCATCATCACGGGGTCGGTGCCTTCGCCCGACGAGCCGGAGATCACGATCGTCGCGAAGCGCGTGAGGTCGCAGATGAGCATCTGGGCCAAGAGCTCGATCTGGAAGTCGCAGATGCGGTCGAAGTAGGGCGAGCCGCCGTTCCACTGGTTCGAGACGATGTAGTCGTCGGCCGGGTCGGGATTGCCCTGCTCGGCGTGACGCGTCGGGATCGAGCAGCCCATCGAGGTCGTCGACGAGAGACGGCGCTCCATGTCGCGCACGACCGTGAGGTGCTGGTCGAGCTTCGCGCGCTCGGCGGCGCCGAGGCGGCCGTTCAGGCGGCCGAGGTCGCCGGCGACGAAGTCGAGGACGCTGCCACCGATGAGGCGCCGGCGTCGCGCCGCTGCGTCGTCGGGCGCGACGAGCGAGGCGAAGTACGTGTCCCAGATCTCCTCCGGGCTCGACCGGCGGGCGAGCAGCGCGCCGCCCGGGCCACACGAGACGCAGCTCGACGAGGAGAGATCGCCGAAGTCGTTCTCGACCGCCATCTGGACGGAGCGGAAGCGCGTCTCGCCGCCGTATCGCGCGGCCAGGTACTGGTCGAGCGACTCGTTCTGCATCGAGAAGTTCGTGTCGGCGCCGCCGCTCGCCGAGCTCCCGGTCAGGAACACGGCGAGCGCGCCGTGCATGTTGACGTGCAGCGGGCTCCCATCGGGGCCGATCTCGCCGACGCCGTAGTCGAACCCCTCGAAGATCACGAGGTCGTTCTTGAAGCTCGAGCCGTAGCTCGCCGCGTCGTCGAAGGGGCGGAGCCCGCAGTCCGCGTAGCCGATGTCGTAGGTGGTGTCGGTCTCACCGGCGCGGCGCGCGTAGAACTGCTGCGAGCAGGCGTGGAAGGTGCCGACGCCGACGAACTTCTGCGGGAGCATGCCCGTCTGGGCGCGCACCACGTGGTTCTCGAGCATCGAGTAGAAGGGCAGCGCGGCAGCGGCGGCGCCGACGGCCTTGAGGAACGAGCGGCGCGTTCGAAGGGTCTTCTCGTGGCTCATGGGGTCTCCGTGCGCTGGACGAATTCGTCGCTCGTGACGAGCGCGACGAGGATCTCGACGAGGGACGTGCGCCGGTCGGCGGGGAGCGCGCTCCACCGACGCAGGAACGCCTCCTCCGGGCCGCTGTCGAGCGAGCCCGAGGCGAAGCGGTAGACGTTGCGCGCGAGGCAGGTGTGGGCGCGCTCGCTCTGGCTGATGCGCGTCACGAGCTCGTCCACCGTCGCGAAGGGGCCGTCGACGTCGGTGCCGACGAGCGTTCCGGTGGCATCCACCGGGACGCCGTTCTCTTCGCTCCGGTAGGCACCGATCTGATCGAAGTGCTCGAAGCCGAAGCCCATCGGATCGATGCGCGAGTGACAGGCCGCGCACGTGGCGTCTCGCGAGTGCTGCTCGAAGCGACCGCGCGTCGTGGTCGCGTCGGGCGGGTCCATCATCGCGCGGCGCGCGGTCTCGCCGGTCGGGAGCGGGATGGGCGTGCAGAAAATGCGGCTGAGGAGCGTGACGCCGCGCTTGACCGGCGAGCTCGAGTCGGAGCGCGCGTGCGCGGCGAGGAACGCGGCCTGCGTGAGGATGCCGCGCCGACCGCTGCCGCTCAGGTCCCGGCGCGCCCACGACGAATCGCCGCCACCGAGGCCGTAGAAGGCGGCGAGCCTACCGTCGGCGAACGTGAAGTCGGCCGTCAGGAGCGACTCGAAGCGGCCGTCGCCGTCGAAGATCACGGCCTCGACGAAGCGCTGCGTCTCCTCTTCCATCGCGGGGCGCAGGGCCACGAAGTCACCGCTCTCGGCCGTGCGCGCGACGTTGTCGAGGTTGTCCATCCCCAGCCACTCGCGCACGAAGCGCGTCACCTGTCGGCGCGCCCGCGGATCCTCGGCGAGGATCCGTCGCGCCTGCGCCTCGCGCTGGCTCGCCGTGCGCAGGCCGTCGCTCGCGGCCGCGTCGAGCAGCGCGCGATCGGGCGGCGCGGCCGTGAGGAGGAACGACATCGCCGACGCCGTCTCGTACGCATCGAGCGAGCGCATTCCGCTGCCGACCCCGATCTGCGGGACGTAGAGGAACGACGCGGACTGCAGGATCGCCTGGAGCACGGCGTTCGCGCCGTCGTCGAACGTCGCGCCGTCGGCCGCGACGTGGAAGACCGCGAGGAGCGCGTTCGTCTCCTCGGTCGTCACGGGGCGGCGGAACGCGCGGGTCGCGATCGTGCTCACGAACGTCGCCGGGCACGCGGGGTCGGTGTCGCTGCACGGGACGACGTCTCCGCGATGGCTCGTGACCGCTTCGGTGGCGAGCGACTCCGCGGCGATGCGGAACTGATCGCCGAGCACGGCATCGACGCGGAGATCGCCGCTCGTCGTGTAGCCGCCGATCCGCGCGTCGCCCGCGAAGCCCGCGGACGGGTGGCCGGTCGTGCCGAGGAGGTCGTTGACGGCGTTGTCGTACTCGAGCTGGCCCAGACGGCGGACGGACGAGGGCCGAATCGGTGCCGTGGCCGTGCTGGTGGGCGGCGGCCCGCCGACGCCGGTCCCGCGCGGCCCGGCAGTGCCACCATCGACGTCGCCGACACAGGCGCTCGCCCCGAGAACGATGCAGAGACCGAGAGCTCGTCGCAGCATGGCTCCGGCTTCAGCACCCGACGTGCCATGGCGATCTCCGCGCCGGATCACGCGATCCGCGCGGACCTCGAAGCACCCCCAGCGGACCGCTGGCGGTGTGGAGGCAGCCATGGCGGGGTAAACGCAGCCAGCCCGCCGCGACCGCGTCTCGAGGCTCCCGACGCCGCGCTGCGACGGCTATGCTGGCGGCCAGATGTTCGACGAGAGGACGGCGCCCGTCGGGGTGCGCCCGGGCTTTCCGATCCGGGAGGTCTGGCTGCGCGTCAGCGGGCCGGGGATGGAGCCGCTCGAGGCGCGCGGCGAGATCGTCACCGTGGGCACGGCCTCCGACAACGCCCTCGTGCTGAAGGACGACCACGTCAGCCGCTATCACCTCGAGGTGCGCTGCGATGGCGACCGCGTCGTCGTGCGCGACCTCGGCTCGACGAATGGCACGAGCGTGGGGCCCGTCGAGCTGCGGGACGCGAGCGTGCGCGTGCTCCCCGGCACCACGCTCCGGATCGGCACGACGACGTTGCAGGTGGAGCACGGCGAGGTGGCCCAGGTCGACGCGCCGGTCGCCGTCGCGGGCGTCGGGGTGCTCGCGCGATCGGCCGCGATGCGGCGCGTGCTCGGCTCGGCGCGCACCGTCGCCACGCGCGACGTCTCGGTGCTGATCCAGGGCGAGTCCGGCACCGGCAAGGAGCTGCTCGCGCGCGCGATGCACGACCTCGGCCCGCGCGCTCACGGCCCCTTCGTCACGGTCGATTGCGGCGCCATCCCCGCGCACCTCGTCGCGAGCGAGCTCTTCGGCCACGAGCGAGGCGCGTTCACGGGGGCCGACCGCAAGCACGAGGGCGCCTTCGAGCGCGCGAGCCGCGGGACGCTCTTCCTCGACGAGATCGGCGAGCTCCCGCGGGAGGTGCAGCCCACGCTGCTCGGCGCGCTCGAGCGGCACCGCTTCCGCCGCGTCGGTGGCACGGCGGACGTGAGCGTCGATCTGCGCGTCGTCGCGGCGACGCACCGCGACCTGCGCAGCGCCGTCAACGACGGCTCGTTCCGCCTCGACCTCTATCATCGCCTGGCGGTCGTGACGCTCTCGCTCCCGCCGCTCCGCGAGCGCACCGAGGATCTCCCCGTGCTCATCGAGCACTTCCTGCGCGAGGAGGGCTACGACGGCCCGGTCTCGGCGCTCTTCGATCAGGCCGCGATCGAGCGCCTCGCGCGCCGGCGTTGGGAGGGCAACGTCCGCGAGCTGCGCAACCACGTCGTGGCGACGCTCACGTTCGGCGAAGAGCCGGCGCTCCCGCCCTCGGGGAGCGCGTCGAGCGGCGAAGAGGTCGAGGCGCAGGCGCTCGGCTTGCCGTACCGCGAGGCGCGGCGCGTCGTCACCGAGCGCTTCGAGCGTCGCTATCTCGAGGCGCTGCTCACGCAGGTGAACGGTAACGTACGCGCGGCGGCGCGCGCGGCGCGCATGGATCGCAACTACCTCACGGCGCTGCTCGAGCGGCACGGCCTGCGGGGGACCGGGCGGTGAGCCCGTCGCCGAGCTCGCGGCGCACGCGCGCGCTCGTGCTCGGGGTCGCGCACGCGGTCCTGCTCGCGTCGTGCACGCTCGAGTTCGATGCGCGCCTGCTCGATCGTCTCGGCCCGCGCTGTCCGGCGACTCCGACGGCGCCGCTCGGGCTCGAGCGCGTGGCCCTGGGCACGGTTCCGTCGAGCGTCGGTGCGGCGCTCGAGGATCTCGACGGGGACTCGGATCTCGATCTGTTCGCGAGCGATGGACCGATCGTGCCCGCCACGACGCGCTCGTTCGAGACGCGCGTCACCGACTGCGGCCCGCCCGAGCTCGTCGACGTCACGAGCGCTTGGCTCGGCGACCGCACGGCCGGCAGCGCCGAAGGGACCGCGGCCTTCGTACTGGTGCCGCTCGCGGACGAGCACTTCGATCTCCTCGCCCCGAGCGACAACGGGGGGCGGGCGCTGCGCGGCCAGGCGGGGACGCCGCTCTGGACGACGACGGAGACGTTCTTCGTCCCCGGCGGCGACGGCGAGCTGCGCGGGGGCGGGGTCGCGGTCGGTGATCTCGACGGAGACGGCCGGCTCGACGTCGTGCTCGCGGGCACGAGCGCGCCCGACCAAGTGGGCCGCTTGCTCGTGACGAACGGGGGCACCCGACTGACCGAGCTGCCGGCGGCCGACGTGCTCACCGGGACCGAGCGCGTCTGGATCGTCGACATCGACGACGACGGCGTCTCGGAGGTGCTGGCCGCTCCCCCCGACGGCCCCGCGCGCCTCCTGCGTCTGGAGGGGCAGAGCCTCGTGGACGACGAGGGGCTCACGAACCCCGAGCTGCTGAGCCTCGTCGCCGTGCTCGCGCTCGGGGACCTCGACGACGACGGCGACCTGGACGTGTTCACTCTCCGCGACGGCGTGACGACGCCGCTCCACGCGACCGTGCTCGAGAACGTCGACGGCACGCTCGTCGCGCACACCGGCGCGGACCTCGGCGGGGTCGGCGACGACGGCGCGTGGAACTTCGGCAACGCCGGCGCGACGATCGCGATCGCCGATCTCGATCTCGACGGCCGGCTCGACGTGCTGTTGAACGAGAGCCGCGTGCAGTTCCTCCGCAATGCGACGACGACCAGCGGCGGCAGCGCTGCGTTCGCCTTCGAGCACCTCGACACGCGCGACCTCGGCGCGGCCGACGATCTCGGCGGCACGTGGCGCATCGCGGTCGGCGATCTCGAGGGCGACGGCGACGTGGACGTGGCGCCCTCGTCGCTGACGCAGGCCTTCCTGCTCCGCAACACCGTCGGCGGCGTGCCCTGGCTCCGCGTGCGCCTGCGGGGGCCCGAGGGGAACCCGCGAGGCGTCGGTGCGCGCGTCTGCGCGTTCGTGCCCGGCATGCTCCCCGCGAGCGGCTGCCGTGGAGAGGGGCTCGTCGGCATGCGCGTCATCCAGTCGAGCAGCATGCAGCTCGAGGCGCTGGAGGCGTCGATGGCGACGCCCGGCCTCTCGCGCGTCGACCTGCGCGTGGTGTGGCCGAGCGGCCTCGGGACGACGGACCTGCGCGATGCGCGGACCTCGCGTGGCCTCGTGGTGGAGGCGCCGCGATGAGCCGCGCGATCCTCGCTCGACGCCGGCTCCCCGAGAGCGGCGAGCGAGTCGGCGACTACGAGGTCGTCGCGCCCGTCGCCCAAGGAGGCATGGCCGAGGTGCTGCTCGTGCGGCGCCGCGGTCTCGGCGGGTTCGAGCGGCGGCTCGCGATGAAGGTCATGCACCCGCATCTCGCGGGCGAGACGAGCTTCGTGAACATGTTCCTCGACGAGGCGCGCATCGCCTCGTGCGTCGACCATCCGAACGTCGTGAAAGTGCTCGACGTGGGCCAGCACGACGGGCTGCCCTGGCTCGTCATGGAGTGGCTCGACGGGAAGTCGCTCGCGGGCGTCGTCACGCACGCGCCGCCGCCGTCGATCGCGCTGCGCGTGCACGTGCTCGCCGAGGTCGCGACGGGCTTGCACGCCGCGCACGAGGCGCGCGGGACCGATGGCGCGCCGCTCGGGGTGGTCCATCGCGACGTCAGCCCGCAGAACGTGCACATCGGCTACGACGGAGTCGTGAAGCTGGTGGACTTCGGCATCGCGGCCGCGCGCGGGCGACTGACGCGCACCGAGACGGGCGAGGTCAAAGGGAAGGTGGGCTATCTGGCGCCCGAGCAGCTCGTTCATCCGAGCGACGGCGTCGACCGGCGCGTCGACGTCTGGGCGTTCGGTGTGATGGCCTGGGAGGTCCTGGCGATCCGCCGCCTGTTCCCGGGCTCGGACGCGGGGGCCAAGCTCTATCAGATCGTCCACGGCTCGATCCCCGAGCTCGACGAGGTGGCGGCCGAGGTGCCGAGCGAGGTCACGGCGATCGTGATGCAGTGCCTCGAGCGCGATCCGAAGCGCCGCCCGGAGACGATGAGCGAGGTCGCGCGCGCTCTGCGTCGTGCGATGAGCGATCCGCACGCGCGCGAGGCGCTGGCCGCGCACATGACCGAGTGCTTCGCCGAAGAGCGCGAGGCGCTGGAAGCGCAGCTCGCCACGCTGCGCAGCCGTACGCGCGACGAAGTGCAGACCGGCGAGCGTGCCGTGACGGCGGCGCCGGAGCCTGCTCCGGCCGCGAGAGGCGACGAGCGCGCGGAGCCAGCGCCACGCCCGGCGGTCTCGAGCGAGAGCGAGACGATCGCCGCGCGCGCGCCCAAGGCCCCGCTCGCGCCGACGCCGCGGGCCACGTCACCTTCGCGGCGCGCGTGGCTGCTCGCGCTGGTGCCGGTGCTCGGCGCGCTCGGGCTCTACCTCGCGCGCGCCGAGCCGGCCGCGCCTGCGCCGAGCGTCGGCGGTTCCGTGATCGCCGTCCCCACGCCGCCGCCCGAGGTCGTTCCGCCGCCGTCGGCCGTTCCGCCGCCGTCTTCCGCGGACGCGCCGCCGCCCGCGTCGCCGATCGCTTCGAGCGAGACCGTCGCGGTCGCGCCCGCGCCGCGCACGATCGAGCTCGAGGTCGCGCGCGGCGTCGCAGTACGCATCGCCGGCGTCGAGCAGACCGAGCGCCCCCTGCGCGTCGTCCTCTCGGACGAGGGCGACGCCGAGCTCGAGCTCCGGGCGCGCGACGGGCGCCGCGCCCGGCGGACGGTGCACGCGAGCGACGACGGAGCCACGCTCGATCTACCGCGGCGTCCGCGACGCGGGGCGCCGGAGACGAGCTCACTCTGGGGGTCGCCGTACTGATGCGCAGCCTCGCCACCTTCGTGCTCTCGCTCGCGCTCTGTCTCGGCGCCTCGCGCGCCGACGCGCAGGACGACGAGGCGCGTGCGGCCGAGCTCTTTCGCGACGCGCAGCAGGCGTTCTCGCACGACGACTACCTCGAGGCGCTGCGCCTGTTCCGATCCGCGTACGACGCCGCGCCGCATCCGACGGTGCGCTTCCACATCGCGATGTCGCTCGAGCGCCTCGGCCGCCTCCGCGAGGCGTGGAGCGAGCTCGTCGAGGTGGCGGCGACCGCGGGCCTGACGCCCGCGCAACGTCGAGACGCGACGACCCAGGTGGAGCGCGTTCGGGCGATGCTCGTCACGCTCCGGATCGACGGCGAGCCCGCGGGCGCGAGCGTGCGCATCGACGATGCGCCGATGTGCACGCTGCCCTGTGAGATCCCGGTCGATCCCGGCGACCACGACGTGACGATCGAGGACGCGACGGGCCGCGCGAGCGCGCACGTCTCCGGCCTGCGCGGCGCGAGCGTGGCCGTTCACCTCGTGATCGAGCCGCCGGCCGCCGTGTCGGCCGAGCCTCCCGCCGATGCGCCCGATGCGAGCTCTCCGCCTCCGACGCCGCCCACGCCCGCCGCGCCGCATCGTCCGGCCGCCGGGGTGGGGTGGCTGCTCGTGACCGGAAGTGTCGTGGCTGCGGCCGGCATCGGGGGCACGATCGGTTTCGGCATCCGGGCCAGCGATCTGCACGCGGCCTACCTCGACGACCCGACGGCGTCGCTGCGGGACGAGGGGATGCTCTCCCGCGATCTCACGAACGTCTCGATCGGGGTCGGCGCGCTCGGCCTCGTCCTCGTCGCGATCGATGTCTTCCTGGCCCTCGCCGGCGAGGGCACCGGAGAGCGCGCGAGCCTCGAGCCCGTCGCGCGGTTCTGAGAGCGGCGCTCGACCGCGTCGCGCTCGCCGTGGCTCTCGCCCCTCGCCACAGCCGGATGTGGGGCCCTCCCGCCGCGCATCACCACGTTGGCTTCGGCTCCCTCGACCGGCGCATCATCGCGGGGAGCCCCGAAGCGATTCGACCCTCCGCCAGCGAGGCCGGCGAAGGGTCGAGTCGGGAGACGAGGCGCGAGAGGAGCTCGCGCCTCCGGAGCGCTCAGCGGCGGCGCCGGCGCGCGATCACGAGGCCGAGGACCGCGAGCGAGACGAGCGCCATGCCGGCATTCGTGCCGCCGCCGCCGACGCGGCAACCGCAACCGCTCGAGACGACCGGCGGGGTGGTCCCACCGCCATCGCGGTTGGTCGCGCCGTCGCCGCTCGTGCTGCCGTCACGCGCGCCGCCATCACTGGTGGTGCCGGCGTCGGGGGTGGAGCCCGCGTCGGTGGTGGTGCCCGCGTCCTCGGTGGTGCCGGCGTCGTCGGTCGTGCCCGCGTCGACGTCGACCGCGGCGTCCACACCGGCATCGATCGCGCCGCAGGTCGTCTGATCGGCCGGGCAGTCGACGTCCGAGCCATCACAGCTCTCGGCCGGATCGCACGAGACGTCGACCGAGGGGCGGCAGACGGTGGTCGTGCCGGCGACGGCGTCGGCAGGGCAGCTCGTGGCCGCGCCGTCGCAGCGCTCTTCGACGTCGCAGTCGCCGATCGACGGGCGGCACACGAAGGTGCTGGGCTGCACGGCGCTCACGCAGGTGCCGTCGGTGCCCGAGCAGTGGTCCGCCACGTCGCAGTCGCCGCTCGGGGCGGGGCCGCAGGGCGTGGTGACGCTGGCGTAGGTGATGGTGCAGTCGACGCCGTTCGGCACCGAGCTCGCCTCGCAGGTGCCGGGCGTGCACGTGTACGCCGTGCCGCCGCAGACGCCGGACGCCGAGCAGACGTCGTTCCGCGTGCTCGCGTTGCCGTCGTTGCAGGTGGTGCCGCCGAGCGGCGCGTGGAGGCAGCCGCTCGGGCCGCACGAGTCGGTGGTGCACGCGTTGTGATCGTCGCAGTCGACCGGCGGCGTCGCGCCGCACGCGCCGGCGTTGCAGACGGGCAGCGGCGTGCAGGCGTTGCCGTCGTCGGGGCAGCTGCAGGTCACCGCGATCGACACGGTGGTCGTGGTCGCGAAGGGCGTCGTCGCGGAGGCGGGCGCCGTGAAGCTCCACGTGCCCGCCGCGGTCGGCGCGACCACGCTCAGCGGGTGCGCGGTGTCCGACGCGACGTTGGCGAACGTCACGAGGCCGCTCGCGCCCGTGTTCATCGCGGCGCCGCCATCGAGCGCCACGTCCCAGCCCGTGAGGCCCGACTCGCCCGGATCGCGCGTGCCGTTCTCGTTCGCGTCGAAGAAGACGTCGACCGCGATCGTGCCCTGGCAGAGCGGGATCGTGCCCGAGGCGCTCGTCACGCAGCGGACCACGCTGGTGCTCGTCGTGTTGCTCGTGGCGGTGCCGGTGCCGGAGACCGCGCCCGTGAAGGTCATCGACGCCGAGTTCGCGAGCGTTCCGTCCGTCGTGCGCGAGTCGACCGAGACCTGGAAGCTGACCTCGGCGATGTCGCCGACGGGCAGCGCGCCGACGCGCACGGTGACGACGCCGCCGACGATCTCACCGGCGTCTGCGTCGGCCGCGATCGTGAGCGTGGTCGGCGCGCCGACGGTGCTGTCGAGCGTGAAGTTGGTGCCGAGCGCGGTGACGCCGGCGGGGAGCGTGTCCGTGATCACGCCGCTCGCGATGCCCTGCCCGCCGGTGGGCGAGGCGTCGATCGTGTAGGTGAGCACCGAGGTCGGGCCCGCCGGCGTCGGCGCGCTGACCGTCTTCTGGAGATCCACGGCGGGCGGCGGCGTGACGCCGTGCGCGACGAGGTGGAAGTCGTCGACCGCGAGATCGTCGTCGGCGCCCGGGGTCGCGTCGAAGTCGACGAAGCGAATCCACAGGCGCGCGGCGGGTGCCAGAGACACGGTCACGGTCCCGACCACGTGCGTGCGATTCGGATCCACGTTGCCCATGAGGGCGCCGACCGCGCCCGTCGTCACCGGGCTCGCGAAGTCGAGCGCATCGACGTCGGTCCACGTGCCCGTCGTCAGGCTGGTCGCATCGGTGCTGTACTGGAAGTCGAGACGGTCTGGGCTGGTACGCGGAGACACGCCGAGACGCCATTGCTCGCCCATGAAGTCGATCGACACGGAGCCGATCGTCGACGTCGTGCCGTTCGTGAACTGAGCACCGTACATGGAAGCGAGCGAGCCGCTGCGCAGCGATCCGAGCGCTCGCTCGGTCGAGCTGGCCACGCCCAGGCTCAGCGTGTCGCCGGTCGTGCCGCTCCCGGTGCCGACCGAGTAGGTCGCGTTCATGTTGGAGCCGCTCTCGCTGAACGCCCATCCGGCCGGCATCGTCGAAGAAGTCGACATGCTCGAGAGCATGTCGAAGTCCTGCGTGTACGTGCTCTCGAGCGCGCTGATCGAGATCTGCGCGTGCGCGGTCCCGGCGGTGGCCAGCGCGACGAGCGCAGCGGCGAAGGCGGCAAAACGTTTCATGACCCAAGCTCCTCTCGGGCCCCAGCCCGAAGACGACGAGCATGCACGAGATCCGCGCCGAGGCCAGCGCCCCCCCTGGCCCGTCACCAGCACGGCACGGGAGTGCTCAGCGCGTGGCGACGAGAGCGAGCACGTGCTCTTCGCGCGGGATGCCGCCGCGGAAGTCCGCTTTCTCCTCCGAGGCGCCCGCGATCAAGCGCAGGCCCGCGCGCGGCGCGAGCGCATCGAGCTGATCGATCGGCGAGATGCGCAGGCGCCCGAGCTCGGCGTCGCCGATGACGATCACGGCGAGCGCGTCGTCCTTCATCACGCGGCGGAGCGCGCCGAGCATCTCGAGGACCTCGCGGTCGAAGCGCTGCTGCGCCTCTTCGCCGCGGAGCGAGCGTCGCGCCCCGAGCTCGCTGCGCGAGAAGTCCCGATCCGGCAGGCCCAGCCACGCGAGGCGCAGCGCGTGGTGCGCGACGTAGTCGTAGGTCCCGCCGTAGGGCGGCGAGGTCATCACGAGATCGGCGCGATACGCCTTGCCCAGGATCTCGGGCGCACGGCGCGCATCGCCCACGAAGAGGCGCGGCTCCTCGGCGTCCTTCGGCGCGTGCATGCGCAGCTCCGCCCAGCGCTGCACGAGCTCGCCCGACTTGCGCACGAAGAGCTCGGTCGAGAGCCCCTTGCGCAGGCGCTTGTCGACGACCTCTTCCGAGGTGTCCGCCTTCTTCTTCGAGAGCTTCACCAGCAAGGACGAGAACACCGCGCGCATCGCGCGCTGATCGCGCACGTCCTCGCACTGGTCGATCTCTTCGAGCAGGCCCGCGAGCTCTTTGAGGATGTGCCCACCGTAGAGCATCGCCTGCTCGCGCGAGAGCGGCGCCTTCGCGGGCGTGCGCGTCTGCACGCGGTCGAGCGAGGCCTCGGCCACGTCGGCGACCGACTCGAGGAAGCGGCGGCCCTCGGCGGGCGTGCGCAGCGAGCACTTCACCTCGACGACGAGGCTCGAGAGCGGGTTCAGATCGATCCCGCTCCCGCGCGCGCCGGCGCGCATCGCCTCGACGAGCACGGTGCCGCCGCCCGCGAAGGGATCGAGCACGCGCTTGCCGGCGACGCCGAGCTCGCCGAGGATCGTGGCGGGGAGCGCCCAGTGCATCCGCGCCGGCCACGCGTGGAAGCCGTGCGTGCCCGCGTCGGGCGCCTCGATCGCGGTGCGCTCGAGCGCGTGCGCGAAGAGCGCCGACAAGCGCGGGTCGCCGTGCGTGCGCACGCGGCCGCCCACGTTCGAGAGCGCGCGGCGCTGCTTGGGCGGAGCGGCCTTCGCGGCCGTGCGCGGGGCGCTCACCGTGCCCAGCCGAGCATGATGACGACGGCGATCGCGTTCTCGCCGGTGTCGGGGCGGCTGCCCTGGGCGACGCCGATGCCGACGTAGTCGACGTCTTCCTGGAAGCTCGGCTCGAGCTCGAGCGCCTCGTCGAGCACCGTGACGACCGCCATCACGCCGCCGATGCGGCGGAAGGCGAGCGAGAAGCGGCGCATCGCCGTCGAGGCGTGATCGACCGCGTCCTGCGTCGTGAGCGTCGGCGTCGTGAAGAACTCCTGCGCCGCCGCGTCGGCCGCCTGCTGCAGGTTCGGCTCCATCTGCACCGTGCGCGCGCCGCGGGCGGTGCGCGCGCGGTTGATCGCGTCGAGCACGGTCTGCGGCGCCGCGGCCACGTCGATCGGCTGCGCGAAGCGGAGGAACACCTCGGTCGCGACGAACGCCGTCCGCCCGTCGCTCGTGTCGGCGACCACGCCGATGCCGACCACGTTCGCGTCGGCGTTCACCAGGTTCGCGCGGTGCCCGGGGCTCGCCACGAGGCCGTCGTGGATCTCCTGCGCCGAGTAGCCGCGGCCGATGTTCTCGAGCACGAGCCCGCTGTGCAGGCCCGCGGTGCGCACGCGATCGGCGGGGGATCCGGTCGTCGGCGACTGGTGGCCCGTGAAGCCGTGCGCGACCATGTCCTCCGAGTGCGCCATCGCGACGGCTTCGGCGCGCGCGTCGATCGTGAGCGGCGGCAGGCCCGAGGCGTGGCGCGTCTCGTTCAGCATCCGCAAGAGCTCGTCGTGCACGCTCGCGACGTCGGTGCTGCCGCTCGTCTCGCTGGGCGCGGCGCGCAGGCGAATCGAGGTCGGCGGCGATCCGCCCACGTAGACGGGGAAGTTCGCGATCACCGAGTCACCGTGCGGACCGTCGGCGAGCAGCTCCACGTGGTGCTCGCCCGAGTGCGCGATCGGCACGTGCAGATCGAACGTCGGGCCCGCGCCGCCGGGGATGCGCTGCGTGGAGCCTTCGGGGGACTGGATCGCCACGATCGGGTTCGAGTAGCCCTCGCCGAGCGTGCCGCGCAGCACGAGCGGCCCCATCTGCGGGGCGCGCGGCACGTCCTCGAGCGTGGTGTCGCGCGAGGAGAGCGCGATCACGACGAGCCACACGCCGCCGCGCGGCAGGATGATGCCGCCCCAGTGCGTGTAGCGCTGGCGGCCCAGGAACTGGTCCATGCTGCGCTGCACGTGGTCGGCGATCGAGACGCGATCGGGCAGGCCGAGCACGAGGACGTGCGGCACGGGCTCGATGAGGCCGAGGTTCCACGCGAAGAACTGGATGACCTCGGAAGGCGGCGGCTCGCCGCCGTGATCGAGGTGGTCGCTGAGCTGCTGGGCGAGCGTCGCGAGGCGGGGGTCGCCCGTGAGCGACATGCTGCGCCCGGCCGCGGCCGCGTTCACGCCCTCGACGACCCCCGCGGCATCGCCGCCGCCGATCACCGGATCGCCGGCCGGCGGCGCGCTCGCATAGGCGGGAACGCTGGGCGTGGGCGCGCGCACTTCGTCGCCCGGCGCGACCGACCCGCCGAGGTGCGTCTCCTGCTGGGGATGACAGGCCACGAGGGCCCCGACGCAGAGAGAGAAGAGGAGCGAGCTCTGGGAGAACCGGCGCATGGCCTCCCGTTACCACTCTTGTCGGGAATTCGCGATCGCTCGATTCACCCCGATACGCTTCGACTCGAAGAAAGAGAAGACGAGCCGGTGGATCGAACGGCTCGCCCCTCCGGCCCCTGCGTGACGACCATTCCCTGAGAGGAGCCCGCCCGATGTTGGACTTCCTGTTGCCGCAACGCCGTGAGATCCGCCGCCACGCCGTGCACGTGCCTTGCGAAGCCGTGCGCGAGAACGGGTTCCGTCGCATCGGAGGCGTGCTGCTCGACCTCTCGGACGAGGGCTGCTTCGTCTCGACCGAGACCATCGATCTCGATCTGGGAGAAGAGGTGTTCCTGGCGTTCCAGGCGCCGCGAACGCGCCAGTGGATCGACGCGCGCAGCGTGGTGATGCGGCGCTCCGCGGGCCGCCGCCGTGACGACCATCCCCAGGGCCTGGGCTTGCACCTGATCGACATGAGCCCGATCGAGCGCGCCATCCTCGCGGCCTCGATCCAGCGCCTGCCGCCCCCGCTGCCGACGCGCCGGCAGGTGCCCGACTACGCGTCGGTCGTGATGCAGATCGCTGCGATCTGATCGCGCGCGACCGCCACGGTCACCCCGCACGCATCGTTCGGACCGGATAGCGCGAGACGAGCGGGTCCGCGGTGACGATGACCAGCGACTCCGCGCGTGCTTGCGCGACCAGGAGGCGATCGAACGGATCGCGGTGATGGTCCGGGAGCTCGCGGAGCCCGCGCGTGTGGGCGAGCCGCACCGGAAGCTCCTCGAGGCGCAAGCGCGCCAGCTCCTCGTCGAAGCTCGACGGCACGTCGAGCTTGCCGAGGGAGCGCTTGATCTCCATCTCCCACGCGGACACGACGCTGAAGTAGAGGGTGTTTCGCGGCGCGAGAAACGCCTTCCGGGCGGGCTCGGAAAGACGCTCCGGCTCGGAGACCGCCCAGAGCACCACGTGCGTGTCGAGGAGGAGGCGCATCAGGGCCGGGAGCCCCGCGTGCGGCGTCGCTTCTTGGTGCTCGAGGTCGCGCGGGGCGCGGTGCCGAGGCCGAAGAGCGCCTCGATTTCCGCGAGCGGAGCATCGAAGTCGCGGGCCACACGGACCCGACCCCGCAGGCGACCGAGCTCCCGAGGCTCGTCGTCCGCCGTCACGGGGACCAGGCGCACGCAGCGGCGGCCGGCCTTCGCGATCACGATCTGCTCGCCTGCCTCGGCCTCGTCGACCAGACGACTGAGATGGGTCTTGGCGTACTGGATGTTGACCGCGCGCATCAACGACGATGACCTGGTCCGACTTGGTCCGCAAGCGTAGCGATCCGCGCCCAGTCTTCGGGGGCCGATACGCGGCCCCCTCCATCGGGAATGAATCCCGATGGAGCCTCCCCCTCGTATCGCTCCGGCGAGAGGGCGACAGGTTTCCTGTCACCCTCTCAGTCCTCGGGGGGCCGATACGCGGCCCCCTCCATCGGGAATGAATCCCGATGGAGCCTCCCCCTCGTATCGCTCCGCGCGAGAGGGCGACAGGTTTCCTGTCACCCTCTCACTCCCGCGCGAGCTCGATCACGAGCGGCGAGTGATCGCTCGTGATCGCCGGTAGCTCGCGCACGCTCACGACGCGCAGGCCGTGCACGTAGGCGTGGTCGAGGCGCATCGGCGGTAGCGTGAAGACGCCGTTGGGCCAGGTCGTCGTGCTGCCGCGGCCCACGGCCTCGTGCGCTTCGCTCAGGCCGAGCGCGACGAGGCGACGGTGCGCGAAGCTGAAGGGGGACGCGTTGTAGTCGCCCGCCGCCACGAGCGCGGTGTCGCCGCGCGCGATGTCGTCCCGGAAGCGCTCTTCGAGCGCATCCATGTGCGCCGTCCACATCTCGGCCCAGCGCGCGCTGGAGGGCGGCGCGGTGTGGACCGAGTAGATGCGCACGAGCTGGCCGTCGATCCCCACGTCGGCGTGCGCGATCGGCACCGGATGCCAGCCGGGGAGGGGCTCGATCGCCGCGCCCTCGAGCCGCACGCGCGCGTAGATGCCGATGCCGAAGTAGTCCTCGTCGAGCGGATGTGGCTCGAGCACGCGGTAGGGGTAGCGCTCGCGCGCGCCGCGCTCGTCGAGCAGGGCCGCCCACTCGTCCGAGAGCTCCTGGATGGCGAGCACGTCGGCGTCCTGCGCGAGGAGCGCATCGGCGAGGCGCGGGTCGGGGCGCGGCGCGAGCAGGTTCGCGTCCACCAAGCGCAAGAAGGGCGGCGCGGCCGCGTGGGCCTCGGCGCGCGTCGCGCCTTCCAAGCTCCAGGCCAGATGCGCGAGCGCGATCACCGCGAGCCAGCCGGCGATCCGGCGGTGCCCGCGCCACCACGCGACCGCGGCGAGGAGATAGGCCGGCATCAGCGTCCAGAACGCGAGGCTCTCGGCCACGAGCCACGGGAAGGGTGTCTGGAACGGGAGCACGCGCGCCAGCACGACCAGGGAGAGCGCCGCGGCGAGACCTCCGTAGAGCCAGCGCCTCTGCGTCGCTTGCCGCCGCTCTTTCCTCTCGTCGCGCTCCATACCTTTTCTCTACGCGTCGGAGACGGCCGGTCGTTCCGCGATCCGCGCCAGCCGTCGTTTCCTCGGGGTGAGCCGTGCGGGCCTGCTCGGGGTACTACCGCCCGTGACCTCCCTCCGCCCGTCGTTCCCCTCGGTCGTCCTCGCGGTGCTCTCCGCCCTTTCCTTCGCCGCATGTGACGGCGCGACGAGCGCGCCGACCGACACCGGCCCGGCCCGCGACGGCGGGACGAGCTCCGGCCGCGACGCCGCCACGGTCGGCCCCGACGGTGCCACGTCCGATGCTGCGAGCGAGCCCGATGCTTGGACGGTGCCGCCGGGCATGGTCGACGTGGTCGTCGCCGTGGGTCGCGGCGGTCGCTCCACGATCTCGTGCGACGAGGGCCGCAGCTGGATCGAGAACCGCCTCGAGACCGCAGCCGACGTGCGCTGCTGGGGCCAGCTCGACGGCGCCGAGCCCGAGTTCCTCGACGCCGCCCACACGATGCCGAACCCGTGCTACCTCGAGTGCGACCACGACGAGGGCAACTCCACGGGCCTCGTCTTCCACGACGGCGCGTTCTTCCGCGCGATCGGCTGGGGCACGCCCGGGCGCACGCAGCGCAGCGTGGACGGCGTGACGTGGGAGGTGCCGTCGCCCTCGTTCGAGGCGACCTACAACGGCCTCGTCGCCTTCGACGACGCGCTCGTCGCCATGGGCACACCGCAGCCTTACCTGTCGAGCGACGACGGCGCGAGCTGGACCGCGTCGAGCGGCGAGCTCGGCTGGGACGTGGGCCACGTGCGCGCCGCGACGAGCTCGAGCTACGGCCCGATGGGCACGATCGTCTACGTCACGGACGACGGGATCGGCTGGACCGACGACCGTGCTGCGACCTTCCACGGGCCCGACGCGCCAGCGTGCGACGGCCGCACCTTCGCGAGCGGCGGCGGCGTCACCGTGCATCTCGGCTCGAACGGCAGCGCGTGCGTCACGAGCGATGGCGGCCGCACCTGGCAGACGCACGCGGTCGCGAGCTCGGTCGCGGCGGGCCCCGTGTGGAACGGGCACGCGTTCCACTTCTGGGGCGACGGTGCCTCGGGCTTCGCGCACTTCTCGAGCCTCGACGGCGTCACGTGGACCTCGGCCGCGAGCACGCGCGTCGGCGTCTCGATCGTGGGCGTGACCGTCGCGGGGGGCTTCGTCGGCGTGAACGAGATCTGGAACGGCGGCTACGAGCACCAGCGCTTCTTCCGCAGCGACGACGGCGATACGTGGGAGACGCTCGCGACCGATGGGTCGGCGTTCACCCCGGGGCATCCGATCTCGCACTTCGCCTCGGGCGTGGTACCGGCGAACGCGTACTGCCACGATTGAAGAGCCCGCCCCCCGCTCCCGTCCGGGCCCTCCGTGGGCGAGCACTCTTGCTGGGGGGGTCACCGCGCCGGCGGGATCCCGTACATGTCGCCGAGGCGCGGCTCTGGCGGGAAGTGGAGCGCCTCGCGCTGGATGACGAGATCGCGCAGGCGCGCGAGCACCACCGTTCGCTGCGCTCGGTAGCGCGCGAGCTCGCGCTCGGGATCGATCGCGCGCAGCTCGTTCACGGCGTCACGCAGGCGCTTCTCCACGCGACCGAGGGCGCTCGCCATCTCCTCGATCAGCTCGAGCTCGAGCGTCGGGCGCGCGGCCAGGTGATCGACGACCTTGCGCACGCGGCCCATGTCCGAGCGCGCGTCGTCCTTCACCTCGTCGATGAGCTCTTGGGCCCGCGACTTCATGTCCCGAGCGTAAGGCGCGATCGAGACGGCGCCAGGGCCGTCAGAGCATGTTCACGGGGTCGATGTCGACGCTCGCGCGGGCCACACCGATCCCGTCCTCGATGCGCGCGAGCACGGCGCTCGCGACCGCGCGCAGGGCAGGGCGCTCGGCCGAGCGCAGCAAGAATCGGTAGCGGAAGCGGCCGCGGAGGCGCTCGATCGGCGCCGGTGCCGGCCCGAGCACGTCGACGCGCTCGGTCTTCACGAGGGTCATCGCGCCGGCGACGGCGGCGAGCATGGCGGCGGTGCGCTCGGCGACCACGCGATCGGCGGCATCGACGCGCACGGCCGCGAGGCGCGCGAAGGGCGGATAGCGCGCATCCTTGCGGGACGACATCTCCGAGCGAAGGAACGCGTCGTACGAGTGGTGCTTGGCGGCGAGGATGGCCGGATCCTTCGGCTGGAAGGTCTGCAGCACCACCTCGCCGGGCGTCTCGGCGCGTCCGGCGCGCCCGGCCACCTGCGTGAGCAGCTGGAAGGTGCGCTCGGCGGCGCGGAAGTCGGGGAACGCGAGCGACTGATCGGCGAGCAGCACGCCGACGAGCGTGACGCCCGGCAGGTCGTGCCCCTTGGTCACCATCTGCGTGCCGACGAGCACGTCGACCTCGCGGCGGCGCACGCGATCGAGCACGGCCTCGACGCCCTGGCCCGTCGCCACGTCGCGATCGAGGCGCGCGATGCGGGCGAGCGGAAACGCCTGCGCGAGCGTGTCCTCGAGCTTCTCGGTGCCGAGGCCGATCGTGACGAGCTCGAGCGAGCCGCACTCCTGGCACGCGGTTCCGGCCGGCTGCGCGTAGTCGCAGTAGTGGCAGCGGAGCGACCCCGCGCGGCGATGCTCCGTGAGCGTGACCGAGCACGCCGGGCAGCGCTGCACGTGCTCGCACTGCGCACAGCGCACGGAGGGCGCGAACCCGCGGCGGTTGAGGAAGAGCACCGCCTGGTGGCCCTCGGCCAGGCACTTCTGGAGCGCGCGATGGAGCGGCAGCGTGATCAGCGGGTCGCGCGTGGGCCCGGCGCCCGTGCGCGAGAGGTCGACGATGTCGACCGGCGGCAGCGGGCGCGCGTTGGCGCGCTCGCGCAGCACGAGCTTCTTGTAGCGGCCGGTCTCGGTCGCCTGGTAGCTCTCGAGCGAGGGCGTCGCGCTCCCGAGCACGCACACGGCGCCGGCACGATGCGCACGCAGCACCGCGAGGTCGCGCGCCTGGTAGCGGAAGCCCTCCTCTTGCTTGTAGGAGCCGTCGTGCTCCTCGTCGACGACGACGAGCCCCAGCTTCGCCACCGGCGCGAAGATCGCCGAGCGCGCGCCCACCGCGAGCGTGACCTCGCCGCTCCGCAGCGCCTGCCACATCCGCATCCACTCGCGCTCCGTGAGGCCGCTGTGCAGCACGGCGATGTCGTCGCCGAAGCGTGCGCGGAAGCGGCCCACGAGCTGCGGCGTGAGCGCGATCTCGGGGACGAGCAGGATCGCGCCGCGCCCCTGCGCGCGCGCCTCGTCGATGGCGCGCAGGTACACCTCGGTCTTGCCCGAGCCGGTGACGCCGTGGAGCAGAAAGGTCGAGGCCGCTGCTTCGCGCTGCGCGGCGACGATCGCGTCGACGGCGTGCACCTGCTCGGGCAGGAGCGCCGGCGGCACGTCGCGCGCGACCTGCGTCTCGAAGAAGGGATCGCGCGGCGCCTCGGCCTTCTCGATCGCGAGGAGACCCGCCTCGACGAGCTTGCCCACGGTCTTGCGCGTCGTGCGCACCAGCTCGAAGAGCTCGGGCTCGCTGAGGCGCCCGCGGGCGTCGAGGATCGCGAGGATCTCTCTCGCCTTGGCCGAGAGCTTCTCCGGCGCGGCGGCGCCCTCCACGCGCCGCAGCACGCGTACGCGATCGATCTTCACGCGCTTCTCGGCGCGGAGCTCCCCCGAGCTCGAGAGGAACCCGGTCTTCTTCAGCCCGAGCACGGCGTCGCGATCGAGGCCGGGCGCGGCGGCGCGCAGCACCTCGCCGATCGGATGAAGGTAGTAGCTCGCGGCCTCCACGAGGAACGACGCGAGCTCGGCCGGGAACACCGGGCGCTCGTCGAGCACGCCCGCGACCGAGAGCACGCGCACGCCTTCCGGGGCGGTCGCGCCGAGCCCCACGACGAAGCCGGGCACCTTGCGGCGCGCGAAGGGGACGGCCACGCGCGCGCCGATCTCCACGCGGGCGCGGAGCGCATCGGGCACGGCGTACGTGAACGTGCGCCGCAGCGGCGCGGGGATCGCGACCTCGACGAGCATCGGCGTCTCGGGGCTGCTCACGGGGCTCCGGTGCGAAGGGCGCGCGCGACCGGCTCGTAGTGCGCCTCGGGGATCGGGTGGCCCAGCGGGACGATCGCGAGCGCGACGGCCAAGGGCTCGTCCTCGATCGTGGGCACACCGGTCTCGCGCGCGGCCTCGCGCATCGCCTCGGCCGCCTCGGCGCGGCCGATCGCGGTGACGACGGGCACCGCCTCGAGATCCGCCGCGTCGTACGCGAGCGCGATGGCGAGCGCCTCGCCCTCGGTGACGAGGAGCGCGGCGGCGCGCGTCTCTTCCACGTCGCTCGCGCGCGCCAGCTCCTCGCGCACGCGGGCGCGCTCCCGCCGCACGTGCGCGTCGCCCTCCGTCTCGCGTCGCTCGCGCTCGACCTCGCGCCGGCTCATGCGCAGCGACACGCGCAGCCACGCGCGCTCGACCACCGCATCGAGCACGCCGACGGCCGCGAGCGCGAGGCCGCTCCGGAGCAAGAGCGCGGCGATCATCGCGAGCGCAGCGCCGAGCGCGGCGCTCGGGGCCTGGCGCGAGAGCGTGGCGATGCCCGGCAAGCCCTCGCGGAACGTGAGCGTCACCGCGATCCCGACGCTCGCGAGCCGGAGCAGGGTCATCCCGAGCTGGCTCGCCGCGCGCGGCGCTGCCGTGCCGCCGAAGCGCGCGCTCGGATCGAGACGCCTCGCGTCGGGCGCGAGCGCGCCGGGCGCCACGAGCCCGCCGAGCTGGATCGCGCTCGCGGCCGTCGTCGCGACGACGAGCAGGCCGAGCGCGGCGAGCACGGGCACGCCCACCGCGGAGAGCGCGCTCGCGATCGCGTCGGCCGGCGCGATCGAACCCGCGGCGATCCGCGCGAGCCCGTCCTCGAAGAGCGCGCGCGCGCCCCCTTCGATCGCGTCACGCTCGAGACGCAGCGCCCCGCCGAGCGCGACGAGGCCCGCGGCGAGCACGAGATCGCGGCTCTGCCACGCGCGGCCCTCGCGTCGCGCTTCTCGCTCGCGGCGCGGGGTCGGCTCTTCGGTCTTCGCCTCGTCGGACACGCGCGTGCCCGCTCACTTCGGCCGCGTGTTGCGGCCACGCAGGACGAGCGCCGCGATCAACATCGCGATGCTCACGCCGGCGATCGCGTACGACCAGAGGTGGCCCACGCGCACGGCCTCGTCGCCCTCGGCGTCGCCCTCGAGCGGCAGCGGCGGCTCGACCGGCGCCTCGCTCGACACCGCGGCGAGCGTCGCGTGGCGACCGTGCTCGCTCCCGAGCGCGATCGTCTCGGTGATCGTCTGCGCCTCCGCGAGCTGCTCGCGCGGGCCTCCGATCGAGATGCGCAGTGCGCGCGCCCACGTGCCGGACGCGCCGCAATCGACCGTGATCTCGCTCGCGAGCTGCCGCAGGCCCGCGGGATCGGACGGGCTCTCGACCACGAGCCATCGCACGGCGCCGCCGAGGAGAGAGCCGTCGCGGAGCACGCCGGCACCTTCGGGCACGCGCGGCGGCTCGGTGCCTGCCGGCGAGAGCTCGATCGCGATCATCGCGCGTGGCGCGCCCATCGGCGTGAGCTGCGTCGCGCGGATCAGCGTCGTTCCACCGACGGTCTGGCGCGTGGCGATCCAATCCTCGGGCAAGGCGAGCGCGAGCGTGTCCGGCGCATCGTTGCAGACCTCGGCGAGCGCGACCGCGCCGCGCTCGACGTCGGGCTCTGCGGTCTCGGCGCGGAGCGAGCCGAGCACGGCCTCGGCGTACGCGACGGCGCTCGCGTGGGCCTCTTCGCTCGCGCCGGTGCTCACCTCGATCTGCGTCTCGATCCGGTCGACCCAGCCGTCGGTGTGCACGGCGAACCCGACGAGGGGCCTCAGCGCGCCATCGGGGGAGGGCTCGGTGCAGCGGATCACGACGAGGTCCGTGCGATCGCCGAGCGTGCCGTAGGTCGGGCTCGCGCACGGCGGGGGCGTCGCGCGCACGGCCGCCTCGAGATCGGCGGGCCGCGTCGTCTCGAGCAGGGTCGCGCGGATCGCGAAGTGGCCCTCCGGCGCGCTGACCGTCGCGATGCCGTCGATCGTCTGCGGCGCGTGGAAGCCCGAGGGACCGCCCGTGGTCGGCGAGAGCGAGGTGTCGTCCGGCAGGGCCAGGCTCCACCTCCCCCCCAGCATCGTGACGCGGTGCCCGCTCTCCGCGTCGACCGTGGGCCACGCGAGCGCGCGCGACGTGGGCGCGCAGATCGAGAGCACGAGCAGCGCGAGGAGCGGGAGGCGCGACCGATTCGACATCGGCGCGAGCATAGCCCCAAGATGCGCTCTCACACGTGCTCTCCCACCCGTTCGCATCGTCTCGCTCGCTCGCGCGTCTCGGCCTCGTCCTCGGCACGCTCGGCTGCGCGGCCCCGAGCCCCACCACGCGATCGGACGTCGTCGTCACGCATCCCGCGGCCGCCCCGATCGCGCCCTTCACGAGCTGCGACGTGACGACGGCCGTGCAGAGCTCGAGCTCGCGCAACCACGACCCGCTCTGCGCCGCGATCGACTACACGTTCGTGCCGCCCGCGGCCGGCGATCACTACCCGGTCTGGGCCGACTACCTCACCTACGACGCCCCGGTCCCGTGGGGCTTCGTCGTGCACTCGATGGAGCACGGCGCCGTCGTGCTCGTCTACGACCCGGAGAGCGCCGCCGCGCCGCAGATCCAGCAGGCCTTCGCCGACGTGATCGCGGCGCACGGGCTCGATCCCGCGTGCCGCGATCAGAGCTGGCCCTCGCGCTTCGTCGTGATGCCCTCGCACGATCTCTCGACGCCGCTCGCGGCGCTCGCGTGGGGCCACACCTACGAGGCCACCTGCCTCGATGCGCCCTCGCTCACGGCGTTCGTGGAGGCGAACTACGCGCACGCGCCGGAGAGCCTGTGCAACCCGGGCACGGATCGCAGCGCGACGGGCTGGTGTCCGTAGGCGGCGCGCACGGCAGCCGCTCGGACACGATCGCGTGCCACGACGCGGGATCCGAGGGAGGCGAGCTCTCGCGGTGGTCGACCGAGACCTCGGGCACGATCCCTCCGACGGTGAGCGCGAGGGTCGGCCAGAAGTCGATCGTCCCCGAGTAGGCCTCTTGTCCCTCGAGCCCCACGTAGAAGTCTTCGTGGTGGATCTCGACGAAGGCGCGACCGACGAAGACCGCCGTCCAGTGCGCGCTGCCGGGCACACCGCGCGAGATCATCCCCTGCATGGAGCCGCCGAAGCCGAAGCGGAGCACGGGGACGGGCGTCACGGCGACGTCGAGCGTCGTGCCGAGCGTGGGGGCGCCGAAGTAGCCCTCGTAGTCGGCGGTGCGCCCCGTCGACGTGCCGCCACACGTGATCGTCGAGCCGCCGAGCAGCCCCGGGTACTCGGTGCATCGCCCGACCTGGATGTCGTAGCGATCTCTTCCCGTGAGGAGCGCGAGCTCCGTGTCGAGCTCGAACGTGATCGACCACGTCGGATCTCCCCAGTAGCCGAGCACCCAGCCGATCCCGCCCACCATCACCGGGCGCTCGGAGAACGGCACGTTCGGCGCGACGCTCGCGCGCGGCGTGCCGTAGGCCATGCCTCCGACGAGGCGGATCGCGAGCCAGTCGAAGAGCGTGTAGCCGAGGGCGCCATCCGTGCGGTAGGGGGCGAGGCCCGTCGTCCCGCTCGGCCCATCGACGAGCGTCGGAGCGACGGGGGAGACGAGCTCTCGCACCGACACGTCGACGCGCGCCGGCGTCACGAGCGGCGGCGGCGGCGCGGCGGGCACGGCCGATCCCGTGCTGCGATCCGTGAACGTCTCGAACTCGTAGACGCCGGGGAGCTCGACGCCGCACGCCGAGAGCAGACACGTGGCCGCGAGCAGCGAAGCGCTCCCCCTCATGTCCTCGAGCGCGTGCATTCTCCACGCCGGCCCGATCGTGGCGCGGGCGGGGGGGCTCCGGTGCGCGGGAGTGACGCTCGGTCACGGTTCGTGCGCATCGGGCACGACTCGGCACACGCGCGGCCTCTCCGAGACGCTCGACCCTGGGCACGCTTCTGGCCCCTCCGAGCGTCGCCGTGGACTCGCGTGGCGCCGTCGTCGTGCTCGCTGCCGCGCTCGTCGCGAGCGCGCCCGGCTGCTGCTGCAGCGGGCCCTCGGGGCCGCGGCTGATCGGGCCCTCACCCGTCGACGCGGGCCGAGACGCGCCGTTCGTCTTCCCGATCCCAGACGCGGCGGCCGTCGATGCTCCGAGCTGTCGCGCGATCGCGCCCTGCGATCCGCGGACGTGCGCGGGCGACTGCCGCGTTCCGGCGGTCTTGGACACCGTGCGCTCGGTCTTCGGCGTCCCCGCGGGCGAAGACGATCCGAGCCATCCCGGCTTCGCGCGCGTCTCGGCGAGCGAGCCCGACGTTCCCACGTCGGTCTTCGCGCCATCGACGTGCGTCTCGCTGTGTACGCCAGGCCGTCCGACCGGCTGCGACGCGTGCGCGCGTTGCAGTGCGCGCGTCGGACAGTCGCCCCTCGTCGCGCAGCTCGGCGGGATCGCGGCCGTCGTCGACTACGCGCACGGCGCCTGTCGTCCGACCTGCACCTTCGATCCCACGGGCCGCGGCGACTGTCCCGCTGGAACGACCTGCGATCCCGACGAGCTCGTGTGTCTCGAGGCCTGCTCCCGCGACGCGGAGTGCCAGGTGGCCCTCCGCTTCACCTACGACGGCTCCTGGGTCTCGCGCGTCGTCCGCGCGGATCGCTGCGACTTCTTCACCGGCCGCTGCGTCCGCGCGGAGCTCGCGGGCCCGCCGGCCGGGACGCGGTGCACGCTCGACACCGACTGCGCCGAAGGCGATGCGTGCAGCGGCGGCGTGTGTGCGACGCGCGGCTGCGATCCCGCCGACGCGAGCTCGTGCGGCTTCGAGGGCCGCGGGGTCTGCGTCGTGCCCGGGACGCCGGAGGTCACGCCGCTCTGCTTCTTGCGTTGTGACGACGCGCGGGACTGTGCTCCGGGCGTCGCCTGCGGCTCCGTGGGGTCTACGGCGGTGTGCACGGGGAGGTGCACGACGAGCGAGCAGTGTCACGCAGACGAGGTCTGCACCGAGGAGCCCTTCGGCCTCGCGATGTCGCTCGAACGTCGATGCCTCCCCGCGTGCGACGGACTCGGCGCGCGGGGCGCGCTCGGTGGCTGCCCCGAAGGCAGCGCCTGCCGCGATGTCGGTGAGGGGCGCGGAACGTGTACCGCGCTCGACTTCCTGTGCATCGCGGGCGCCGCGCCCTCGGACTTCGGAGCCTGTGCCGGTGGTCAGGTCTGCGACGCGCTCGCCGGGACGCGCGAAGGGCTGGGCCGTTGCGTCGAGCCCTGCACGAGCGACGACGCGTGCATCGAGCACGCCGGCGCGCGCTGCGTATCGCTCGGCGACAGCGCGGGCCTCTGCCGCGCGCCGTGCGGGCCGAGCGCACCGTGCGAGCCCGGACTGTTCTGCAGCGGCGAGGGTTGGTGCGTCGGGCCCGACGGGAGCTGACGCACGTGCAGGCGCTCGGACGACGTGGAAAGAGTCGGCGGGAGGGGATTCCTGCCCCACTCGCTCGTACTCCAAGGGAACCATGCTGCTGCACCGTCGTTCGTCGCTCGCCCTCGGCTCGCTCCTCTGTGCTCTCTCCGTCCCCGCTTGCTCGACCCCCGCGGCGCGCGTGTGCGACCCCGGCTCCACCCAGCGTTGTGTGTGCGCGTCGGGCGAGGGCGCCCAGAGCTGCAACGCGGACGGAACGGGCTGGCTCACGTGCTCGTGCGGTGGTGAGGTCGATGCCGACGTGCGGGACGGCGGCGTGAGCGTCGATGCGTTCTCGACCCTCGACACCGGCGCCATCGACGCGTCCACGCCTTCGGATGCCGGCTCCGACGCGAACCTCCCGGCCTGCGCGGCGGGCGCGACGATCGCTCCGATCCAGGACCTGACGAACGGCACGGTCGGCGAGGCGACCCAGGTCGCCGTCCTGGGCGCGGTCGCGATGTCGCCGCCCTTCCTGCTCCAGCGCAGCGTCACGACCGGCACCTGCCTCTGGGCGGTGTTCGTCTCGGCGCCCGCGCTCTCCGAGACCGCGCCGGGCACCGGCATCCTCGTCACGAGCTACGGCGACAACGCGACCATCCCGCCGGGCGGGAGCACGGCGTTCTGTCCGGTGCGCGGGATGACCCCGACCGGCTCGCTCATCCCCGACGACCTCGTGCCGGGCGACGTCCTCGACATCGTCGGCGAGGTCCGCACCTTCCTGCCGACCACGTGCGGCTCGACGCCGGGCGCGGCCACGACCGGCACGCGCCTGCTCGGCAACACGTGCTCGATCGAGCGCCGCGGCACCGCCACGCCGCCCGCGCCGCACGTGCTCTCGTCCGCCGAGGCCGCGCAGCTCGCGCAGCAGTCCGACGACGCGTTCCACCGGCTGTGGGATGGCGTGCTCGTCCGCGTCGAGGACGTCACCGCGAGCCCGCCGGCCTCGCCCGCGACCTGCACGCGCGGCGAGTCCGTCGTCGACGCGTTCGGCGCGATCGTGCTCGACGGCTCGGGCGCCCGCATCGGCGATCGCGTCTTCTACGACGGCTTCCTCAGCGCCTCGGGCGATACCTGCCACGCCGTCCCGCGTTATTGCGGAAACGGTCCCCAGAGCTTCACGGCGATCGAGGGCTTCGTCGCGCTCGACTTCTGCACGTGGTCGCTCTGGCCGGCCGACCGCTGCGCCGACTACGCGCCCGGCTCGGACGACTGCTCCGCCGCGTGCCTGCCGTGAGCGGGCGCGCCGCGCGCGTCAGCTCTTCGCGCCTTCCTCCGCGGCCTTCCACACCTCGGCCTCGGTGAAGATGCGGACGAGCTCGGCGTCGATGTGGCCGTCCTTCACCTCGTAGCCGAGGATGGCGAGCGCGCGGTCGAGCGGCATCGCCTTCTTGTACGGGCGGTCGCGCGCCGTGAGCGCGTCGAAGATGTCGGCGATCGTCATGATCTTCGAGGGCACCGGGATGAGGTCGCCCGGTAGCCCCGCCGGATAGCCGCGGCCGTTCAGCTTCTCGTGGTGCGCGCCCGCGATCTCCGGGATGTTCGCGTAGTTCTTGCCCCAGGGAATCCGCGACAGGAAGTCCTTGGTGTGCACCACGTGCGAGCGGATCTGATCGATCTCGGCGTCGTTGAGCGAGCCCTTCGTGACCTGGAGCGAGGTGACCTCGTTCGCCGTCAGGAGCGGCTGCACGTGCCCGCACGCGTCGATGTACGTGCGCTGCCCGATGTCCATGATCCGCGTGAACTCGCCCTCCTTGAGGACCGTGGGCTCGTTCGACTCCGTCACGACCTTCCACGATTGCTCGAGCTCGGCCTTGCGCCGCTCGATCTCGGCGTCGATGGGCCTCAGGTCGATCTCGCCGCCGCCGCGCTGGATGGCCTCGAGCTTGCGCTCGAAGCGCTCCTTCTCGAGCTGCAGGAGCACGTAGTCGAAGCGCGCGCGGATGCCCTCGAGCTGCTGCGGATAGAGCTTCTTGGCTTTCACCAAGACCTCTTCGCGCACGCCGATCTTGCCGAAGTCGTGCAGGAGGCTCGCGTACTCGAGCTCCTTGAGCTCACGTCGCGAGAACTTCGTGTCCTTGTAGGGGCCGCTCGAGACGGCGTCGACGGCCTGCGCGAGGCCGTTCGAGAAGAGGCTCACGCGGAAGCTGTGACCGCTCGTCGTGGGATCGCGCTGCTCGATCGCCTGCACGGAGGCGCGGACGAATCCGTCGAAGATCTTCCGGATCTCGTCGTAGAGCAGCGCGTTCTCGAGCGCGATGGAGGCCTGCGAGGCGAGCGTCGCGAGCAGGTCCTCGCTTCGCTGGTCGAAGGGCACCACCTCTTCGAGCGTGTCCTCGGGGCGCTGGAGCTTCTTCTTCGGCTCGCGCTTCTTGTTGATCAGCTGGATGACGCCGATCACGTCGTCCTCGGCGCTGATCATCGGCACCGCGATCATCGACTTCGTGCGGTAGCCGATCTTGCGGTCGAAGCTGGGGTCGAAGCTGAAGACGCGGATGGTCTTGGCGAGCATCTCGCCGGACGGAAGCAGAGACGTGTGCTCGGCCTCGGGTGAGGCGCCCTCGGGCGGGATGAGCTCGTAGACGTCCGGGATGTTGATGACCTTGCGCGTGACCGCGGCGGCGCCGGCGATCGAGCGCGTCGTCATCGGGATCGTGAACTCGCGCGACTGGAAGCTGATCGAGTCGTTCTGCGAGAGCTTGAAGCGCAGGCGCCGCTCGGCGCTCGGGCCCGTGCCCTTCGTCTCGACGACGTAGACGCTCCCGGAGTCGGCGCCGGTGATGAAGCGGCTCTTCTCGAGGATGAGGCCGAGGAGACGATCGATGTCGCGCTCCTGCGAGATCGCGCGCGAGATCTCGATGATCTCGCCGAGCTCGTAGCGATAGCGGTTGAGCCAGCGCGAGCGGCGCTCCGACGCGAGGCGCAGCTCGACGCGATCGAGCACGCCGAGGGCCGCGAGGTAGACGAGATCGGGCGAGGCGAGGTCGGGCAGGTGCGCGATCACCGCGGTCGCCGGCATGCGATCGAGGAAGCCCTCGGGCAGCTCTCCGATCACGAGCACGCCGGCGTGCCCGGGCGCGATGCGCGGGAGGTAGGGCTCGAGGGCGCCGCGCCGCACGGCGCTCGTGCCGATCGCGAGCATCAGTGCCTCGCCGCGCTGCACCTCGGTGACGGTGCCCTGCAGCTCGATGCGGACGTTCTCGCCGAGGCGCGCCTCCGTCTCGAGCGCGCGCGCGATCACGATCGCGGAGACGTCGCTCATCTCGGTGTCGTGATCGGCCATCCCAGCGGAGGGAGGCTATCACGGCACGTTCCCCGACAGGACTCCGCCGATCAGCAGGCGAACGCGCAGAAATAGCTGCCCACGTGGGTGACGGCGCCGGCCTCCATCCAGACGCGCAGCTCGGGCGAGCAATAGGCCTCGCAGCCGCCACCCAGCTCGTACCCGCCGCCGGTTCGCACGAACCCGGGCACGACGCCCATGAACACGACGCGCTGGCCGCCGATGGGCATGGGCAGGAGGTCGCCTCCCATCGACGCGTTCGACCCGCGCACGTGCGAGTCGTGCATCGCGCCCACGTCCGAGAGCGAGTCGGCGACCAGGATCGCGCGGTTCGGCGCGTCGGGCGTCGCGGCGTCGGGGTCGGCGCGCCAGGCGTCGACGAGCGAGCGCGGGAAGATCGACGTGGTCGCGGTGTACGGGTTGACGTGCGTCGGGTAGCCGGTGGCCGTGATGCGCACGAATTCGAGCTGGGTGCCGGTGGTGTTCCAGGAGTAGTGCCCGGCGGCGTCGGTGATCGCGTCGAGCACCGGGCAGTAGCCGACGGACTGCACGTGCGCGCCGGCGATCGGCGCGCCCGTGATCGCATCGACGACCGTGCCCTGCACCGGGGCGATCCCGGAGAGGCCGCACGCGCCGGCGCGGCAGTATCCGCTCACGTGGGTGCCACAGTCGCGCGCGCACGAGCCGCAGTGGGAGGGATCGCCGCAGACGTCGACCTCGCACCCGTCCGCGCCGTCCTCGTTGCAGTCGATCGTGGTGCCCGAGCAGCCCGTCGTCACGCAGCGGCCCGCGATGCACTCCACGGTCGAGGTGTCGAGGTGCGTGCCGCAGAGCACGGTGCCGTTCTCGTCGACGTTGCCGTCGCAGTCGTCGTCGACGCCGTTGCAGCGATCGGGGACGCGCGGATGGATCGCGTCGTCGTCGTCGGCGCAGTCGCCGCCTGCCGAGGCCGCGAAGCTCGCGACCGTGCAGCCCACCTCGGGCGTGGCGGTGGCGTCGCCCCAGCCGTCGCCGTCGGCGTCGGGCCACGACATCACCATCACGTTCTCGTCGGTGTTGCCGTCGCAGTCGTTGTCGCGCATGTCGCAGATCTCGGTCGCGAGGCGCGAGATGTTCGGCATCGTGTCGTCGCAGTCGAGGCCGCACACGGCGGGGGCGCCGGCGGTGGGGGAGGGGTTGCAGCAGTAGCTCGGCAGCGTCCCGTCGAGGTCCATGTCGACGCCGCCGACCGTGGTCGGATCGCAGTCCTCGTCGTGCGTGTCGCAGCGCTCGGGGTTGCCGGGGAAGCGATCGGGGTCGTGGTCGTCGCAGTCCGTTCCGAGCGCGGTGCCGAGCGCATCGACGCAGTCGCGCGTCGGCACGCCGTCTCCGTCTTCGTCCGGGGGCGTGGAGAGACAGGTGCGCCGCTCCTCGCTGCAGAAGTCGTTCGTGCACGCGATCCCGTCGTCGCAGACGCGCACGCCGGGCGTGCAGTGGCCGCCCGCGCAGGTGGACGCGCCGTTGCAGAACAGACCGTCCTCGCAGTCGAGATCGGTGGCGCACGCGACGAGCGCGGCGTCGGGCGAGCCGTCGACGCGCCCGGCGTCACCGCTCGTGCTCGAGCCGCCGTCGCATCCGGCCAGGGGAAGGGCGACCACGAGCGAACAGAGAAGTACGACGCGTTCGTCCCAGCGCATGCCCGGTTGTAACAGACCGCCTCGCACGTCGGGCACGGACCGCAGGGCGAGCTTGAGCGAGCGCACGCGAAGCTTCTCGCGCGTGAGAGAGGAGTCAGGGGCGATTCGTGCTCACGAATCGCGATCCCTGATGGAGCGCGCCCTCGCGCGCGTCACTCCTCGTTCGGCTCGCCGCGGTAGGGCGGGCGTGCGGGCGACTCTTCCTCGGCGCGCCGCGCATCGCGGGCCTCGTAGGCGCGCACGATGCGCGCGACGAGCGGGTGGCGCACCACGTCGGCGTCGCTGAAGAAGTTGATGCTGATGCCCTCGACGTTCGTCAAGAGGCGCACCGCGTCGCTCAGGCCGCTGCGCGCGCCGTTCGGGAGGTCCACCTGCGTCACGTCGCCGGTGACGATCGCCTTGCTGCCGAACCCGAGGCGCGTGAGGAACATGCGCATCTGCTCGATCGTCGCGTTCTGCGCCTCGTCGAGGATGACGAACGCGTCGTTCAGCGTGCGGCCACGCATGAAGGCGAGCGGCGCCACCTCGACGACGCCGCGCTCGACGAGCCCCTGGGCGCGCTCGACGTCCATCATGTCGTGCAGGGCGTCGTAGAGCGGGCGCAGGTACGGGTTCACCTTCTCGGCGAGATCGCCCGGCAGGAACCCGAGCTTCTCGCCGGCCTCGACCGCGGGGCGCGTGAGCACGATGCGCTTGACGCGCTTCTCGCTCAGCGCGCGGACGGCCATCGCCATCGCGAGGTAGGTCTTGCCGGTGCCGGCCGGGCCGATGCCGAAGACCACGTCGTGCTGGCGGATCGCGTTCACGTAGCGCTGCTGCGCCACGCCCTTGGCCGTGATCGTCTTGCGCGGCGTCGCGAGCACCACGTCGTTCACGAGCTCGGCGAGCTTCAGGTCGGGGTGCTGCCGCAGCGTGCGGAGGCTGCGCGCGACCTCGCCACCGCGGAGCTTTCCATCGCCGAGCACGGAGAGCACCTCGAGCAGCGCGCGCTCGGCCGCCGCCACGAGCTCGCGCGGGCCGCGCAGCAGGATGACGTTGCCGCGCGTGCCGGCCTCGACGCCGAACTCACGGCTGAGCACCGCGAGGTTCTCGTTCCCGGTGCCGCTCAGCGAGAGCAAGAGCGCGGGGTCCTCGACCTCCACCTCTCCGCGCACGATCTCGTTCGGCTCCGCCACCTTGTTCGTTTCGATCGTCTTCATCCGCTCGGCTCACGCTATCACGCGCACCGCGCGCGCACCCGCCGAGTGGATCAGCCCGTTCGGCGCTCGATGGCGCGGAGGCGCTGCTCGTGGTCGTCGACGGTGCGCCGTAGATCGCGATCGGCGAGCAGGGTGTCGCGCAGCTCGTGCACGGCGCCGACCACCGCCGTGAGCTCGGTGGCGAGGCGGACCTCGGTCTCCGTCTGGCGGTGCTCGAGCCGGTCGAGGCGCTGGTGGGTCTGGTCGAGGCGCTGGTTGGTCTGGTCGAGGCGCTCGTTCGTCTGTGTCACGGCGTCGCGGATCTGCTTCAGCACGGCGAGCGTGGGGTCGGCGGGCTTGGTGGTCATTCTCGGCATGACGGTCGGGCTCGCTCGCGACGGACCGAGCTTGCCACGATTCTCGCGGCACGCCGCGTTCGGCGTATCGTTTGCACGAGGCCGCCTCATGAGTCGATCTGCGCCGCGCTCCTTCCGCTCTCTTCCTCTTCTTCTCCTCGCTGCGCTCTGGAGTGCGAGCGCGTCCGGCTGCCCGACGCCGTCGCCGGCGTCCGCGCCCTGGCAGGTCGTGTCCGCGGGCCTGCCCGAGGCCGTGCTCTCCATCTCGGGCACCAGCGCCACGAACGTCTGGGCGGTCGGCGCCGACCACGGAACGGGCCCGCTCGTCCTGCACTGGGACGGCACGAGCTGGACGCGCGTCTCCACCGGTACCCGCGGCACGCTCTGGTGGGTGCACGTCTTCGCCGACGGGACGATCTACGCGGGCGGCGCGAACGCGACGATCCTGCGCTCCACCGACGGGATGACCTTCACGCGCATGCCCGTGCCCGGGATCGCGTCGTACACGATCTTCGGCGTGTGGGGCGCGAGCCCGAGCGACGCCTACGCCGTCGGCAGCGTCTCGTCGCGCGACGGATTCGTCTGGCACTTCGACGGAAACGACTGGGCCGACGTGGCGCTCCCCGACGCCATCCCGGCCGACACCCTCGGCAACACGCCCGGTCTCTTCAAGGTCTGGGGCGACGGCGCCGGGCACGTCTACGTGGTCGGCGCGCGCGGCGTGCTCCTTCGCAGCACGGGCGGCGCGCCCTTCGAGATCTTGCCGACCGGCACGCAGGCGACGCTCTTCACGGTGTCGGGCGATGCGACCCACGCGGTCGTCGTCGGCGGCCTCTCGAACGGCGTGATCCTCGAGGTCCCGCACGACGGCATGCCGCGCGACGTCTCGCCGGCGCTCGCACCGCTCGTGCAGGGCGTCTCGGTGCGCGACGGCCACGCCTGCGCGTGCGGCGCGACCGGCACGGTCTATCAGAGCAACGCGGGCGGCGCGTGGAGCGAGGTCGACACGGGCCTCACGCTCGACGTCGCGTCCCTGCACGCGGCGTGGATCGATCCTTCGGGTGGTGAGTGGGCCGTCGGCGGCGCGGTGCTCACGACGGATCTCGATCACGGAGCGATCGTCCACCGCGGCGAGCCGGTCGCGACCTACGCGCCGGTGATCCCGATGGACGGTGGCGTCGGTGACGGCTCGACGCCCATGCCCGTCACCTGCCCCGCGGCGCAGGTCGATCCGGAGCCCACGGGCACCATCGCGCGCCGCTGGAACGAGCAGATCATCGGCGCGATCCGGCGCGACATCCCGCGCCCGGGTGTGCACGCGCGCAACCTCTATCACCTGTCGGCGGCCATGTGGGACGCGTGGGCGACCTACGACACGACGGCGGACGGCGTCTTCTTCACCGAGCGCAACACCGCGGCCGACGTGCAGGCCGCGCGTGAGGAGGCGATCAGCTACGCCGCGTACCGCGTGCTCGTGCACCGCTACGAGCACCAGACGGGCGGGCCCGTCTCGGCCGCGTGCTTCGACGCGTTCATGGGCGTGCTCGGCTACGACCCGGAGAACACGACCACCACCGGCGACAGCCCGGCGGCCGTGGGCAATCGCATCGCGGCGGCCGTGATCGCGGCGACGATGGACGACGGCGCGAACGAGGCGATGAACTACGCCGACACGACGATGTGGATGCCCACGAACCCGCCGCTGATCGTCGATCAGCCGGGCGTGACGCTCCCCGACCCGAGCCACTGGCAGCAGCTGAACCTCGCGATGGCCGAGACGCAGAACGGCATCGTCACGATGGCCGGTGTGCAGGGCTACATCGGCGCGCAGTGGGGCGAGGTCACGCCCTTCGCGATGACGCGCCCCTCGCCGGGCGCGCTCTACCACGACCCCGGCCCGGCTCCCGCGTACGACACCGACGCGATGCGCGACGCGGTCGCCGACTTGCTGCATCGCTCGGCCGTGCTCGATCACACCGACGGCGTGATGATCGACATCTCGCCCGGCGCCTACGGCAACAACACGCTCGGCGCCGACGACGGCACGGGCCACCCGATGAACCCCGTCACCTCGGCGCCCTACGCAGCCAACCGCGTTCCGCGCGGCGACTTCGCGCGCGTGCTCGCCGAGTTCTGGGCCGACGGCCCGCGCTCGGAGACGCCGCCGGGCCACTGGTTCGTGCTCGCCAACGAAGTGAGCGACTCGCCGATGTGCGATCACCGCTTCGAGGGGCTGGGCACGCCGCTCGATCGCCTCGAGTGGGACGTGCGCCTCTATCTCGCGGTCGGCGGCGCGGTGCACGACGCGGCCATCACGGCGTGGGGCATCAAGCGCGCCTTCACGACGGTGCGACCGATCTCGCTCGTGCGCGCGATGGCGGCGCTCGGCCAGTCGAGCGATCCCTCGATGCCGCACTACGACCCGAACGGCCTGCGCCTCGTGCCCGGCGAGGTCGAGCTGATCACGGCGCAGAGCGCAGCGCCCGGCGAGCGCCACGCGCACCTGCGGCACTCCATCGGTCAGATCGCCGTCCTCAGCTGGCGCGGTGAGCCCGGCGATCGCGCGGCCGAGGTCGGCGGCGTGGGCTGGATCCGCGGGATCGACTGGATCCCGTATCAGCGGCGCACGTTCGTGACGCCCGCGTTCCCGGGCTTCATCTCGGGCCACAGCACGTTCAGCCGCGCGGCGGCCGAGGTGCTCGCGGCGTTCACCGGCTCGCCGTACTTCCCGGGCGGCCTCGGCACCTACCACACCACCGCCGGCAGCTACCTCGTGTTCGAGGACGGCCCGAGCGTGGACGTCGAGCTGCAGTGGGCGACCTACTACGACGCTGCCGATCAGGCGGGCCAGTCGCGCATCTTCGGCGGCATCCACATCATCCCCGACGACTACGTCGGACGACGCCTCGGCAGCCAGGTCGGCATGGACGCGTACGCGCACGCGCGCACGTTCTTCGACGGCAGCGCGCGTTGAGGCGCGCCGCGGCGCTCGGTCTCGCGCTCGTGGTGCTCGACGGCTCCACGCCGCGAGGCCGCGTCGTCGCCTTCGGGGAGCGCCTCGGGATGGCCTTCGATCTCGCGCCGACGGGAACGGCGGCCCGAACCTCACGTTCTCCACCGACGTCGCCTTCTCGTTCTGGACGACGGTGAATCCGATCGATTGGCAGTGGAGCCCGAGAAGCGCTCGGTAGGGATCAGGGCTCGAGGCTCTCGGTGAGCCTGCAGCGGCCGTCGTCGCAGACGACCCCGTCGCGGCTCACGCGCGGGAGGCCGCGCTCGCCCGTGGGATCGATCTCCCGCGCGAGGCGCTGGGCCGACCCGGCGCGGCACGCGTTCGCGAGGGAGTGTCCTTCGCCACCTTGCTCGAGCCGCACGCACTCGGCGTCGCTCGAGCAGCTCGCCCAGCGCCACTCGAGCTCGCAGGCGTGTGCCACGCAGCGCGGGAGCGGGAGCGGGCAGACGCTCGGCATGTCGCCGATGTCGTGCAGCTCGAGCCCATCGAGGCGGGCCTGGACTTCGCTCGCGGCGGTGCGGTTCGCGGCGACGATCACACCGCCCGCGTTGCACCACTCGACGCGTCCAGCGCCGAGCGCGACGCAGTCTTCGTCGGCCCCGCAGACCACCTCGCTCTCCGCGAGCGGCGCGCGGACCGCGGTCTCCACGCTCGCGTAGAGCGGCCCGCAGCTCGACGCCGAACCGGCCCGAGGGTCGGACAGCACCTCGCGCGCCACGTTCGTGCAGACGTACGCGGACACTCCTTCCATGGCCAGCGTGTCGGGCCACTCACGGCATGGCGCCACCGCGTCGCCGAGCTCCTGGCAGCACGAATCGAGCTGGGCGCAGACGGCGGGGAGATCTTCCTCGGGCAGCCCGCTCGTCGAGACCGGCGCGACAGGCTCGGCCGCGGGGCTGCGATAGGGAGGCTGTGCCGCGCGACCGCCGCACGCGACGAGCACGACGACGAGGATCGAGCCCATCCGCGGCATCGCCCGAGCGTACCCGAGCCGTACGAGGAGCGTCTCGGCTCGGTCGCCCGCACCGAGACGCGGTACAACGCTCCACGTGAGCAAGAAGCGCGCGTTCGATGCGGACGAGGTGGAGACGGAGGAGGCGCCGGCCTCGAGCGCGCCGCTCCGCACCGAGCCCACGCCGCGCGGGCGGACGGCGATCGCGCTGGTGCTCGTGAGCTGGGTGCTGCCGCTCGGGATGCTCGTCTCGCTCTTCACGTACGCGGAAGAGGACCACGCCGTGCAGCTCGCGCACCGCGCGCTGCTCGCCACGGCGATCCTGCTCTTGCTCGCCGGGATGGGCCTCGGCGTGCGCGGCATCGACCTCGCGCGCAAGGATCCGCGCCTGCGCCGCGTGCTCGCGATCTGGGCGCTGATCCTCGGCGTCTCGACACCGGTCGTGTGGGTGGCCGAGGCGCTCTTCGGGATGCGCGTGCTCGCCGTGCGCGACCGGCTCGATGCCGAGGCGGCCGAGGACGCGCCGGCCGGCGCGCCTACGACCACGACCGAATAGCCGCTCTCGCGCGAGAGCGCCTCACGGCATCGGGATCGCCCGTCCCTGGGCGTCGCGCACGTCCCACTCGACGATCGCGCCGGGCGCCGCCTCGTAACTCAGCACCCCGAAGCTGCCTGGCCGGTCGATCACCACGTCGCGGAAGTGGAGGTTCGTCACGGCGCCGCCACTCGCCCCGTCGCCGCGCACGTAGATCGTGTAGCCGCCGCCCGCGAGGTGCGCGTGCTCGATCACCACGTCGTCGATCGGGCCGTAGTCGTTCGTGATGTTGATCGCCGAGGTCTGGTCGTGCGGGTTGTCGATGACGACGTCGCGGATCACCACGCGCGCGCCACCGTAGATCTCGATCCCGTCGTTGTGCGCCGTGGGGCTCGTGCCGAGGTCGTGGATGCAGGTGTGCTCGACCAAGAGGTTCCCCGCTGCGACCGAGATGCCGTCGTGGCTCCCGGAGATGTCGAGGTCCCGCAGCGTCATCCCCGGCACGTCCACGAGCACGCCCTTGAGCGGGCCGTCGTCGCTGACCGAGGTCGCGGTGATCGTGCCGCTCTCCACGAGCAGACCGGCGCCCGGGTCGCGGCCATCGGTGCGGATCGTGTAGTAGCCGCCGGTCGTCGCGCTCGGGTCGAGCAAGAAGCGCCGGAGCACGACCGCGTCCGAGCGCACGAAGACGTGGGCGTTGCTCCGGAAGTCCGTGAGCACCAGCCCGGGCATGTCGAAGATCTCTGCGAACGCGTAGTCGCTCCGCCAGATCGCGGTGGTCGCGAGATCGGTGAGCCCGGCCGGGTCGCCGTCGAAGCCGCACCGGTCGAGGGCGGCGTCGGGCGAGGGGCCCACGTCCCGCGCCGGCGCGTCGGAGCTCGGCGCATCCGTCGCGGCGGCATCGGCGGCGTGGGGAACCGAAGGTGTGTCGCAGGCGGCTGCGGAGAGGCAGAGCGCGGAGAGCGCGAGGATTCGCATCTCCCGAGCGTAGGTCTCCGAGCACGACGCTGTCATGTCGTCGGCCGCCGATGCAGGCCTGCCGCCGACCGAGTAGAGTGCCGCCGCTTTCCGCGGAGGATCCCGTGACGCAGTTGATGAAGGGTGCGCTTCCCAACGTTCTCGGTGCCATCGGTCGCACGCCGATCATCAAGCTCGAGCGCATCGGCGCCGACCTGCCCGCGAGCCTCTACGTGAAGTGCGAGTTCATGAACCCCGCGGGCTCGATGAAGGACCGCATGGTCCTGCGCATGCTCGACGAGGCCGAGAAGCGCGGCGAGCTCAAGCCGGGCCACACGATCGTCGAGGCCACGAGCGGCAACACCGGCGCGGCGATCGCGATGATCGCCGCGGTGCGCGGCTACAAGTGCATCTTCGTCATGCCCGACAAGATGTCGGCGGAGAAGATCCAGTCGCTCAAGGCCTACGGCGCGAAGGTCGTCGTCTGCCCCGCGGCGGTCGAGCCCGACGACCCGCGCAGCTACTACCAGGTGGCCAAGCGCCTCGCGCACGAGACGCCGAACGCGTTCTACGCCAACCAGTACCACAACCTCGACAACCCCCTCGGCCACTACGGCTCGACCGGCCCCGAGATCTGGGAGCAGACGGGCGGCGAGCTCGACGTGCTCGTCGCCGGCATGGGCACGGGCGGCACGATCTCGGGCACGGGCAAGTACCTCAAGGAGAAGAAGCCCTCGCTCCAGGTCGTCGGCGTCGATCCCGTCGGCTCGCTCTACTACGACTACGTGAAGAGCGGCCGCGTCACCAAGCCCTTCACGTACATGGTCGAGGGCATCGGCGAGGACTTCTTCCCGAGCACGATGAACCTGAAGATCCTCGACGAGATCATCCGCGTCGACGACAAGGAGTGCTTCCACACGACGCGCGATCTCGTGCGCCTCGAAGGGCTCTACGTCGGCGGCAGCTGCGGCGCGGCGGTCGCGGGCGCGCTGAAGTACGCGCAGCAGACGAAGAAGAAGGAGAACATCCTCGTCATGCTGCCGGACTCGGCGGCGAAGTATCTGTCGAAGATCTTCAACGACGAGTGGATGCGCGAGAACGGCTTCCTCGAGAACACCGGCCTCGGTGTCGTCGCGGATCTGCTGAAGACCAAGAGCGAAGAGATCATCACCGCGCAGCCCACCGATCGCGTGCGCGACGTGATCGCGCGCATGAAGGCGCACGGCATCTCGCAGCTGCCGGTGGTCGAAGGCGGCAAGCTCGTCGGCGCGGTCGCCGAGGTCGATCTGCTCCGCTACCTCGTGAGCGGCGAGCACTCGCTCGAGAGCGCGGTCGGCCCGCTCGCCGAGAGCGACTACGCGACGGTCTCGCCGCGCACGAGCATCGAGAACCTGCAGGGCCTCTTGAACGATGCGCGCATGGCGATCGTGACCGACGAAGGAAAGATCGTCGGCGTCGTCACGAAGATCGATCTCATCGACTTCCTCGCGCGCCGCACGGCCTGAGCTCGGCCGGAGCGCCGGCGAGCCGGGGGCCGACACGATGGTGTCGGGTCCGCGCCGCGGACCACTCCGGCAGAGATCAGAGCCCCGACGCGTCGAAGGTCTCCCACGTCTCGTCGACGTCCACCTGCATCCGTCGTGCTCCCGGCGGAACGGGCACCGAGCGCGAGCCCGTGCACGAGGTCTCGGAGGGCGTGTCGACGGCGCTCGCGACGATGTCGATGTCGTCGTCCGCGTCGACGTCGACCTCGTAGTGGCCGCGCGGGTCGGTCTCCACGTGCACGCCTTCGATGCGCACCGAGGAGGGATCGGGGCCGCCCTGGCAGCGCGTCGTTCCCGAGACTCGTACGCGATGGCGCTCCACGGGCGCGGCGCTCGGGACGAAGAGGCTGAGCTCGCCGAGCGTCAGGCACGCGAGCACGGGAGCGGCCGTCGCCGTGGGGCGCCACACGGCCGTGCTCGTGCAGGCGCCGGCGGCCTCACCGAGCCAGCGCTGCGCCAGCGTCGCCGCGTCGAGGAGCCGCGCTCCGTGGCCGTTCACGACGAGCACCTGTCGCCCGAGCGCGTAGAGATGCTCGAAGCCCCCGGCATGGAAGGGCTCCGAGCGTGCGGTGCGCGTGCGCGACGCGAGGTCGTAGCGCCGCACTTCGAGCTGCCCTCGCCCGACCGTCACGAGCGTCGTGAGCGTCTCGCCCTCGAGCAGCGCCGAGGGCGATTCGGAGAAGAACGGCGCATCGAGCGGCACCTCGCGCGCCGCGCCGTCGGGCTCGACCAGCCGCAGCGCGGCGGCGGAAGCGGTCGACTCGAGCACGACGCCTCGCCCCGGGATCGGCACGAGGAGCCCGTCTTCGGCGGCCACGTCGAATCGATGCTCGCCGGTCCGTGCGTCGCGCCCCACGAGGCCCGCGCGGGTGAGCGCGAACGCGGTGCCGTGCACGACGAGCGGTGCGGGCTCGAAGGGGGCTGCGATCTCCCAGATCGTCGCGCCGGAGCGGGCGTCGAGCCCGAGCCAGCCCGCGCTCGTGGTCACGACGAACGTATCGTCCTCGCCCGCCGTGTCGTTCGTGTCGCCCGGCGATGGGCGCTCCCAGCGCACGGCGAGCGTCTCGAGATCGCGCGCGACGAGTGTCTCGTCGCTCGCGCACGTGAGGAACGCGCCCCCGGCGACGGCCACGCCGCGCCACGAGCCGCAGCGCGTCGAGAGCCCCCGCTCGTTCGCGTAGGCGCGGAGCGGCGTCGTGCCGTCGCTCGGGATCACCACGAAGCGATCGGGGCCGATGACGACGAGGGGCTTTCCGTCCTGTGCGACGAGCGCCGTCAGCCCATGGCCGAGGTCGACGTCGACGCGCGTGAACGACGCCACGGGCTCGTCGGGCCATGCGAGCGCGGCGCTCTCGGCGAGCACGGCCGGCGGCGTCGCCGCCGCGGGGGAGCTCGCAGGGGCAGTCTCGGTCACCGGCGTGTGCGTCGTGGCCTCCACGGTGGGCCCCGACGCCGGAGGCGCGGGCGCGGGAAGCGCCGGTCCACCGCCGCCGCACCCGAGCACCAGAGCGAGCCCCGCGAGTGACGCGCGCATGCGGCGAGCATCTCATGGCGCGCGCTCGCCGCGCGACCGCTCGGCTCCGCGCCGGCCGAGCGTCGGCGGTCGCGTGTGCAGCACGCTGCACGTCCTACCGCGTGGCGCCGCCACGCGATGTGCAGGGCGCTGCACGCATGGCCCGATATTCCCGCACGAAACGCGCGGCACGACCGTTGCGCTTCGTCGCGGGCTGGAGGGGTCTCATGCACATCACCCGCGCTCTCGTCACCACTCGCGCTCTCGTCACCACTCGCGCTCTCGTCACCTGCCTGGCACTCGGATCCGTCTCGCTCGTGGGCTGCGCCACCAGCGAGGCGCCGCTCGACGGCACCTTCGCCGGCACGAGCACGATTCCCCTGCCGTCGCCGCCTCTGCCGATGCTCGATCTCACGATCGACTCGGTGCTCGATCTCGACGCCGCGACCTCGCGCTTCACGCTCGACATGGATCTCGCGGCGGACGTCCTCACCGACGAGATGCACGTGACGGGCACCTACGTCACCGCGAACGGCATGCTCACGCTCCGGCCGGAGACGATCACGGCCAGCCCCGGAAGCGCGCCTTCCACGGCCGAGGACGGCGCGCACTGCATCGCGCTCGCAGGATTCGCCCAGACCGTGGTGTGCCTGCCCGAGAGCACGAGCGCGTACACGCTCAGCGGTAACCAGCTCTCGTTCACGCTCGAGGACCGCATCGCCGACGTGGACGGCTCGGTCGCGATGACGCTCACGCGCGCCATGTGATCCGGAGGAGCACGTTATGGCCTTCGGACGCCGCCGCTTCGTCGCATCGCTCACGGCTGGCTCGGCCGCGTACCTCGGCGGCTGCACGCCGAGTGGTGTCGTCGCGCCCGCCGGCGACGGGGGGACGGGCTGTCCCACGCCGTTCACGCCCGTCCCGCCGGTGCTGCGCTATCCGTCGTCGACCTACTTCGACGGGCTCTCGGGCCAGCTCGACGCGCGGACCGTCGGCACGCCGGTGGTGCTCGTCGATCTCGATCGCCTCGAAGAGAACGTCCGCGCGATCGCCAGCGGCATTCGCCCCCACGCGTTTCGCATCGTCGAGAAGTCGCTCCCGTCGATCGATCTGCTCCGCCACGTGACGCAGGTGGCCGAGCAGGAAGGGGCGGAGCACTTCCTCGTGCTGCACCTCCCGTTCCTCGGCCCGCTGCTCGACGCGTTCCCGGGTGCCGACGTCCTCGTCGGCAAGACGCACCTGCCGGGCGCCATCGAGCGCTTCCTCCGCGACCGCGCGAGCCCGGCGGACGCCGCGCGCCGCGTGACGTTCCTCGTCGACGGCCCGGACCGACTCGCCGGGCTCGTGGCTCTCGCGGGGGCTCTCGGCGTGCGCTTGCGGCTCGCCATCGAGCTGGACGTCGGCCTGCGCAGAAGCGGGCTGCGCGAGCCCGCAGATCTCGCGCCGATGCTCGCGACGTTCCAATCGAGCGCCTCGGCAGTCGAGCTCGTCGGGCTGCTCGGCTACGACGGTCACGTCGCCCACTCGCCGACGGCGAGCGCCGCAGGCGTGATCGAGGCGTGGAGCGAGGCGACGAGCAAGTTCCAGGAGTTCGTCGACGTGCTCGTGGGGCAGTTCTCGGGCCTCGTCACGGACGACTTCCTCTTCCACAGCGGCGGCTCGAGCACGTACCCGCTCTACTCGGATCCGACGCGCCCGACGCCGGTGAACGACGTCGCCACCGGCGGCGGCGTGCTCCGTCCCGGGGAGTACCCCGACTACTTCCTCGGCGATCTGTCCCCGGCGATCTTCGTCGCCGCGCCCGCGCTCCGCGTCTATCGGGCGCCGGACGCGCCGCCGGAGATCCCGTTCTTCGATGCCGCGACCAACGCGCGCCTCTTCGGAGGGCGCACCGGCGTCACCGTCTACGGCGGCGGCTGGGCCTCGTACTTCTCGTACCCGTCGATGGGCCCCGTGCCGCTCTCCGGCGGCGGAGGAAGTGGCTGCAGCTGGGTGCCGAACCAGGGCCTCGTCACCGTCGCGGCCGACGTCGACATCGAGGACGGTGACTGGATCTACTACCACCCGGTGAGCAGCGACGTGCTCTTCCAGTTCGAGCGCATCCACCTCGTTCGCGACGGAGTGCTGCAGCCGGAGACGTGGGCCGCGTATCCTCGCCGTTACTGACCGGCGCGGGGTCCGGCCTCAGGGGGATCGAATGGCCCGCATGCTCGGCGGCGGACTCGCCGTCCTCGTGCTCGTCGTGCTGGCGCCGAGCGTCGCCTGCGCGGAGTCGCACGCGTGCGCCGATCGCGCGACGCCGCGCTGGCTCGCGCGCGCGACCCTCGGTCTCTCGCTCGTGCCCTTCGGTGCGGAGATCCAGGCGCGCGGCGCGGCGTGCGTGCCTCTCTATCCGCGGAGCGGCGACTGGTTCGACGGCGCGAAGCTCGAGGTCGGCGTGCTCGCGGCGCTCTCGCCCGTCTACGTGCAGGGCGGTGGCTACGTGCAGCTCACGCCGATGAACCTCGTCTCGTTCCGGCTCGAGGCGGTGGGCATCGACTACTGGCCTCTGCCGCTCGACGGCGCCGGCTACTACGCGCTGCCCTCGGCGGACACGCCGCGGAACGAGACCACGCTCGCGGCCGCGCTCGGAACGAGCGCCACCGGCTACACGCTGCGCGCGGTCACGGTGCTCCAGGCCACCCTCCCGATCGAGCCCCTCGCGCTGCTCGTGCAGAGCACCTTCTTCGGCGAGCACACCGAGATCGGGCCGGGCGCCTACTTCGTGAACCTCCAGGTCGACCAGATCCAGCGCCGCGCCGATCTCGTCTTCGGCAACGACAGCGTGCTCGTGCTCGAGATCCCGATGGCGCTGACGGGGGGACCCTCGATTCGAATCGGCGGCTACGAGTCGTATCGACACGTCCTCGCGACGGGCGGATCGGGCAACCAGGCGGGCGCGGTCGCCGTCCTCGGCTGGTCGCACCTCGTCCCCGAGATCCCGTGGCTGGAGGTGGGCCTGCGCGGAGGCGGCTACACGTACCATCCCATCCGCACGGGCGAATTCACGCTGGCCGCGTGGTGCTCGATCGAGCTCGACCTGGGCCCGATCTGATCGCGTCAGCGCGGCGCGCCCGCGGCGACGTGCTTCACGAGCGCATCGCCGGCGTCGTCGAACATCTTCGCGAAGCGCGGCACGATCAGGAACGCGAGCGGGCGGAGCGGCAGGCGCAGCTGGTAGCCCACGGTCCACGTGAGGCGCGCGCGGCTCTCGCCGAGCGGCGTGATCACGTAGTCCTCGAAGAACTCGGTCGCGAGCGGGGTCGTCATCTTCTCGGCATAGAACGCGATGTGGCGCGGCGATTCCCAGGCGACGAAGTGCTCGATCACGTCGCCCGAGCCGGTGTCGGCGCGGCGGATCGCGCCGACCTTCGCGCGCTCGCCCTCGGGGCTGATCCAGCGCATCGCGCGCATGTCGGGGAACCAGCGCGGCCACTCGCTCGGGTCGCCGAGCATCGCGAAGAGCCGCTCGGCCGAGCACGCCACCTCGCGCTCGATCACGAAGCGGCGTGGGGCGCGCGCGGGATAGCCCGCGTCCAGATCCTTCAGGCGGAACCACATACGGCCGACCCTATCACTCCTCTGCGCTGCATCGACGACGCGCCGCGCCGGGCGTAGAGTCGCGCACTCTCGATGGACGATCGGATCTACGACGGTGTGCTCGATCTGGTGGGGCACACGCCCCTCGTTCGCCTGCCGCGCCTCTCGCCGCCGAAGGGCGCCGAGGTCTGCGCGAAGCTCGAGCGACAGAACCCGGCCGGCAGCGTGAAGGATCGCCCGGCGCTCGAGATGATCCTCACCGCCGAGCGCGAGGGCCGCATCAAGGAAGGCGCCACGATCGTCGAGGCCACGAGCGGCAACACCGGCATCTCGCTCGCGATGATCGCGGCGGTGCGCGGCTACCGCTGCGTGCTCGTGATGCCCGAGGACATGAGCGTCTCGCGGCGCCAGATCTTGCGCGCGTACGGCGCCGAGGTCGTGCTGACGCCCGCGCAAGAGGGCATGGCGGGCGCGGTCGAGCGCGCCGAGCGACTGCTCGCCGAGACGCCGAACTCGATCATGCCGCAGCAGTTCGTGAACCCTGCGAACCCGCTCGCGCACGAGAAGACGACGGCCGAAGAGATCTGGAAGGCGACCGGCGGCAAGATCGACGCGTTCGTCACCGGCATCGGCACGGGCGGCACGATCACCGGCGTGGGGCGCGTGCTCAAGCAGCGCCTTCCGGAGATCCGCATCGTCGGCGTCGAGCCGCGCGCGTCCGCGGTGCTCACGGGCGGCCGTCCGGGGCTGCACGGGATCCAGGGGCTCGGCGCAGGCTTCGTGCCCGAGGTGCTCGATCGCTCGCTGCTCGACGAGGTGCTCACGGTCACCGACCTCGCAGCCGATCGCATGGCGCGGCGGCTCGCGAAAGAAGAAGGCCTACTGGTCGGGCCGAGCTCGGGCGCGAACGTGCACGCAGCGGTCGAGGTCGCGCGAGGCCTGCCGGCCGGTGCGCGCGTCGTCACGATCGTGTGCGACGGCGGCGAGCGCTACCTCGCCTGACGCGATCGTTCCGTACGCGACCGGCGAGAAACGCCTCGGACACGCTCGCGAGACACTTTCGACGCGAGCGTTCGCCGCGCTGGACGGCGTGTTTTCCCCGTTCCCGCAATCGGAGAAACGCGTAGAATGATCGCGTGGCCGGTCGCGCGACCAGCAGCGAGGAAACGGATGCCCTCGAGTCGGGGCGCGTGAGCGACCCGAGCGGGGTCAGCTCTCGCCCGCGCGAAGGCGCCGAGCCCGCGCGCACGTCGAAGCCCGACCTCTTCGACGACGTGACGCCGCCGAAGGCGGTCTCGATCTACGATCTCGACGAGGATCTGCCGACGCGCCACCAGAGCTCGGACGAGATCGCGCAGTTCCAGAAGCTCGCGCGCGAGAAGCGCGGCGCGGCGGCGATGAAGACCTTCGCCCCGCCGCGCGAGGGGCCGCGCGACAGCTCGCCGGGCGCGGGCGCACCGCCCCTCTCCAACCGGCCGATCCCGCGCGAGAGCGGGCCGATCCGGATCGATCGCCCGCGCCCGCCCGATCCCGATCCCGATCTCGCCTCCATGCTGGAGGACGTGGCCAAGGGGCTCGAGCGCTTGCCCGCCGCGCCGGCCGTGCCCGAGATCGAGCAGCCGCGCACCTCGCTCGAGCGGATCCCGCGGCTCAGCGATCCTGTGGCCGCGCCGGCGTCGAGCGGCGGCACCCCGTCGCGCACGTGGCGGACGTGGGCCGGCGTGGTCGTCGTGATCGTCGCGATCGTCGCGGTGGCGCTCGCCGTCGTGCGCTTCGGCTCCTTCGGGGGATGAGCGTCGCCTTCGGGGGATGAGCGCCGAGGGCCCGCCGCGCCCGACATGCGCACACACGCGACCTCGCGGCGTCGCACGCCGCGGTGCTTTCCGCTCTCGCTTTCCGAGGGCCATTTCGCACCCTGCCCGCCGCACGTTCTGCGTTGACACCACGTTCGCCACAACGGTACCAATCGGCGCGTGATCATTGGCTCCTCGCGGCGTTCTCTTCCGTCCGCGGGCTGCGCCCGCTCTCGCACGGGCTCGCCTTCGAGGGCCCTCCGCTCGCTCCGCGCGCTGGGGTGGGCCTCCGGGCTGGCGCTCCTGCTCACGATTCTGGCGGCCTTCGCGCCGTCGAGCCCCGCACACCGCGCGTCTTCGTGGGCGAGCCTCGTCGCCCCGTCGACCGGATCGGCGCAGTGCATCGACGAGGCGATTCGCGACGAGCTGAACGCGCGGCGTCGCTACCGCGGTGTGCGCGAGCGCCTCTTCCAGAAGGCGGGGCGCTTCGAGCTCTCGGTGTTCGGCGGCGTCTATGCGGCCGATCTGCTCAGCGCGAGCTACCTCGTCGGCGGCAGCCTCACCTATCACGTCACCGAGGACATCGGCCTCGAGGCGAGCTTCGGCTACTCGCGCGCCGAGAGCGAGCTCGTGCGCATCATCGAGCAGAACCGCGGCATCACGCTCGTCCGCATCGACGCGCCCGTCTACATCTACACGGCGCACCTGATCTGGACGCTCGCGTACGGCAAGCTGCGCTGGTTCGGCGCCGAGATCGGCCGCTTCGACTTCAACTTCGCGATCGGTGGCGGCATCACCGACAACACGACCTCGCGCGGCCTCACCGGCAGCTTCGGCTTCGGCGTGAAGTTCTTCTTCGCCGAGTGGTTCGAGATCCGTCTCGACATCCGCGATCAGATCCTCGAGCAGGAGCTGCTCGGCGCGCAGTCGATCGTCAACAACCTCACGGCGACGCTCGGCCTCGCCGTGTACCTGCCGTTCGAGTTCTGATGCCGGGAGCCCTCATGACCAGCGCAGATCGAGCAGGAGGACGCGTGATGACGCGAGCCCTCGTCGGGTGGGCCTTGGCAGCCTCGCTCTTGGTCGCGATGGCGCATCCCAGCGCCGCCGAGGCCCAGCGCGGGCGACGCCGCACGCCGCGCCGGCCGCCGCACACCACGGCGCAGACCGAAGAGGCACCGGCCCCGCCGCCCGATCCCTTCGCCGAGGAAGCCGCGACGCCCGCCGAGGCGCCGCCTCCTCCCGCGGCCCCGCCGCCCACCACCACGACGAGCTCGCCCACGCCGCCCGCGGCGCCGCCGCCCTCGACGAGCGCGACCACGACCGCGACCACGACGGCCTCGACCGCGGCCGCGCCGCCGCCGCCGGCCTCGACGGCCAGCGCCGACGTGGGGCCGACGCCGCCGGATCTCTCGCCGCTGCGCGCCGACTACTCGGCGCTGATGGACGACATGGTCGCCGCGCGCGAGCTCGTGGCCACGCTCGGCCAGGAGCTGTTCCAGACGCGCGTCGCCATCAGCGTCCAGGACCGCGCGGGCGACGACCAGAGCCTCGCGAGCTTCTCGCTCGAGCTCGACGGAACGCCCGTGTTCCACGTCGAGGGCGAGATCGAGGGCGGCGGCGACGGGCGTCAGGTCTACGAGGGCGCGCTCGCCCCGGGCCCGCACGTGCTGACCGTCTCGATGGAGCAGCGCGCGGCGACCGACTCCGAGTATCGCTACGTCCAGCGCGACACCTACCGCTTCATCGTCGTGCGCGACCGGCGCACGGAAGTGGGGATCGTGCTCGAGGACGACTCGGACATCGCACAGCACTTCCAGAACGACGGCGAAGGCCGCTACGACGTCCACACGCGGGTGCGCGTCGCGACGCGCGCGCTGGAGTGAAGCGGACGTGACCGGGGCCGGCTGGCAGAGGTCGTTCGGGCGCGCGGGCCTCGTGCTCGCGCTCGCGCTCGCGCCCTCGCTCGTCGGGGCGCGGGCCGCGGCCCAGTCCACGGCGCCGTCGTCTTCCGCGTCGTCGTCTACCGCGTCGACGTCGACGACGGGCGATCTCGCGACCTACTACCAGGCGCTCGCCGAGCGGCGCCTCGTCGCGCCCGAGACGGGCTCGATCGAAGAGCTGCGCGCCGATTTCGCGCGCGCCGAGGAGCTCGCGCTCGACGGCCAGCACGACGCGGCCGCGCTCATCCTCTACGAGCTCACGGAGAGCCCGCGCTTCACGGACTTCGAGTCCTCCGAAGAGATGCGGAACGCGGAGTACCTGCTCGCGGGCGAGCTCGCCGAGCTCGGCGCCTTCCGCTCGGCCTTCCGCGTCACCGAGCGCGTGCTCGCGCACGGCACCGAAGATCCCTACTTCGGCCCGGCCTATCGCCGCGCCGTCGACATCGCCCTCGCGGGCGCCGATCTGCCGGGCGTGCTCGACGCGCTCGAGGCGATCGGCGAGGAGGGCCTCTCGCCCGACGCGCAGAACGAGCTCCGGTACCTGCGCGGCCGCGAGCGCTACGACGCGGGCGACGATGCGGGCGCCGAGGCCGAGCTCGCGCATGTCTCGCGCCGCTCGCGCTTCTACGCGAACGCCCAGTACCTGCGCGGCGTGATCGCCACGCGCCGCGGATCGCTCTCCGACGCCGAGACGCTCTTCTGCTCGATCGCGACGACGAGCGATACCGATCGCTTCACGTTCTACGTGGACCAGCGCTACTTCGCGCTGCGCGATCTGACGTGGCTCGCGCTCGGCCGCGTGGCGCACGAGAGCCCCGATCGCGCCGAGGACGCGTTCTACTACTACTTCCAGGTGCCGGCCGACTCCGAGCGCGTCTCGGAGGCGCTCTTCGAGGCCGCGTGGGCGATGTACGAGGGGCACGACGCCGACACGGCGATCGATCTGCTCGACCAGCTCGGCGCGCGCTTCCCGAGCTCGCCCTACGTGCTCGAGGCCTCGCTCCTGCGCGGCTACGTGCACCTCGATCGCTGCGAGTTCGAGGAGGCCGATCGTCTCTTCGTGCGCTTCGGCGAGGTCTTCGATCCGCTGCGCGACGAGGTCGAGCGCATCCTCGCGAGCGAGGCGCGGCGCGAGAGCATCTTCGAGGACCTCTTGGCGGCCGAGGGAGTCGCGCCCGAGCCCGTCGCCGAGGGCGACACCGTCGAGGCGCCGGACCTGCGCACGATGCTCCTCGGCCTTTTGCGCGTCGATCCCACGTTCTATCGGCTCTACCAGGACGTGCGCACGCTCGACGCCGAGGCCGCGCGCGCCGCGGGCGTCTCCGATCAGCTCGGCGCGATCGCGGTGCGCATGCACGGCACCGACGCGCCCGAAGAGGCCGTCGCGCAGGCCGACAGCGAGCCCGATCAGATCGCGCAGCTCGGCCAGGACCTCGCGAACGCGCGGCAGGCGCTCCGCGCGCTGACCGAGCAGGTGGACGCGATGCGCCGCGCGGGCGCCGCGAACGATCGCATCGCGCCGATCGAGCAGACGCTGCACGACCTCGGCGAGCGCGAGCACCGGCTCGAGACGCAGCTCCACGACGCGCAGGTCGGGATGGCCGCCTACACGAGCGCGACCGCCGGCACGGACGTGGACGCGCTGCTCACCCACGATCGCGCCGTGACCTCGCGCTTCTCGGCGCGCGCCGCCGACGTGCGGGGGCGCCTCGTCGGGGCCGCGAACGCGGCCGCCATCCGCGCGCTCGAAGAGCTGCGCGATCGCCTGGGGTCCAGCCTGCGGCGCGCGCGCATCGGCCGCATCGACGCGGTGATGGGCAGCAAGCGCCGCATCGAGATCCAGATCGAGAGCCTCGCGGCCGGGCGTTTCCCCGCCGAGCTCATGGATCCGCTGCGGATCCAGGGCCTCTTGCGCGACGACGAAGAGTACTGGCCCTTCGAGGGCGAGTACTGGCGCGACGAGTACGAAGAGGACGAGGGCGACGACCACCAGGTCGAGGACCTCGAGGACGCGGCCGGCGAGACGACCGATCCCGATGCGGATCTCGATCCCGACGCGCCCGATGCGACCTCCGGCACGGAGGGCGCGTCGTGAGGGCCTCGCGCGCGCTGGCGATCCTCCTCGCGATCGCGATCCCCGCGACGGCGGTCGCGCAGCGCCGCGAGCGCGGCGGCACGACGACCTCGTCGAGCTCGACCACGGTCGGCACCTCGAGCCCGCGCTCGACGGTCGAGGGCTTCCAGGAGCCCACCGCGGAGCGCACGGTCTCGACCGAGCCCGAGCTCGAGACGGCCACCTCGCGCCGCGGTCAAGAGGACGACGAGGAGACGACCGACAACCTCGAGGAGACGCTCTACCTGCGCGAGCGCCCCGACGCGATCGGCGAGGCCGCGCACGAGTGGCAGAACGAAGAGATCACGCGCCTGCTCCACGAGCGCGAGGGCCTCGTCGTCGAGCGCCGCGATCAGGCGATCCAGCTGCTCGAGGAGTTCGTCCGCGAAGAGCCCGAGACCGCGGTCGAGATGCCCGACGCGCTCCTGCGCCTGGCGGAGCTGCGCTGGGAGCTGGCCCGCGCGAACTACCTCACGGCGTATGCGGCCTGGCAGCAGGTGCCGGAAGAGAACCGCGGCGCCGAGCCGATCGTCGACTACACGCCCGCGATCGCGCTCTACGACCGCATCCTCACGCAGCATCGCGGCTACGATCGCTACGACTTCGTGCTCTACATGAAGGCGTACGCGCTCACCGAGACGGGCAACCTCCCGGGCGCGCTCGACCTCTACCGCCAGATCCTCCGCGAGTTCCCACAGAGCCGCTTCGTGCCCGATGCGCACATGGCGCTCGCGGAGTCCGACTTCGCGAACATGAATTACGAGGCGGCGCTGCCCGAGTTCGAGGCGGTCATGCAGTTCCGCGACTCGGACCTGTACGACATGGCGCTCTTCAAGAGCGCGTGGTGCCTCTGGCGCATGGGGCAGACGCAGAACGCGGCGCTCCGTTTCCGTCAGGTGCTCGATCTCGGGCGCGACCGCGGGCACCTCTCGAGCGCGCAGCGCCGGCGCCTGCGCGATCTGCAGAGCGAGGCGCTCGACTACCTCATCCAGGTCTTCACCGAGGACGAGAGCAACACGCCGCGCGACGTCTTCCGCTTCCTGCAGGAGATCGGCGGCGAGCAGTACGCCGAGCGGGTGCTGACGCGCCTGGCGCTCACGTACATGGACCAGGCGCGCTACGACTTCGGCATCCAGGCCTACGAGCTCCTGCTCGAGATGAGCCCGGCCGATGCGCGCGCGCCGAACTGGCAGCAGCAGATCGCCGCCGGCTACGCCGCGGTCGACGACGGCCCGCACACGCTCGAGGCGCTCACCGCGCTCGCCGACAACTACCTTCCCGGCGGGCCCTGGGCGCAGCAGCAGACCGATCCCGACGCGGTCACGGATGCCGCGGCGCGCGTGGAGCGCGCGATCCGCGTACGTGCGATGCGATGGCACGAGCTCGGGCAGCGCAACGATCTTCGCTCGCGCTTCGAGCAAGCGGCGGCGGGCTATGCGCTCTACCTCGCGCACTTCCCCGACGGCGAGCACAGCTACGATCTGCACTTCTATCGCGCCGAGATCCTCTTCCACCGCCTCGAGCAGTACCCCGAGGCCGGCGCGGAGTACCTCGCCGCGGCGCGCCTGAACCCCACCGGGCAGTACACGCGCGACTCGCTCTACAACGCGATCGGCGCCTTCGAGCACGTGCGCGAGACGCAGCTCGCGGCCTGCACCGCGGCGCGCGGCACCGCGACGCCACCGACCCCGCCCGCGCGCCCGGCGACGACGGGCACGGGCACCGCGACGCACACGGTGAACTGCGCGGCGACGACCGCGCCCACGCCGGCGCCCACGGCGACCGCGACGGCGACCCCCACGGCCACGAGCACGACGGCCGCGACGAGCGCCGACGACGCGGCCGGGAGCGAGACGCCGGCGGCCGAAGATCCCTGCGCCGAGACCGACAACGATCGCCACTTCTCGGAGGCGATCGAGCTCTACGTCCAGTACTTCCCGAACGATCCGGACATCCCGGAGATCCTCTTCCGGCAGGGCCACCTCTACTACGACCGCGCGATCTACGATCCTGCGGTGCGCCTCTTCGGTCAGCTCCTCGAGCGCTATCCGCAGAGCGACTACGCGCACGACGCGGGCGAGCTCATCCTCGACTCGTTCAACCGCGCCGCCGACTTCGGCAACATCGAGACGTGGGCGCGGCGCCTCAAGAGCGCGCCGGCCTTCCAGAGCGCGGAGTCGCAGCAGCGCCTCGACACGCTCATCCTGCAGGCCGCGTTCGCGCGCGGCGAGCAGCTCGCTTGCCAGAACGATCACCACGGCGCGGCCGCGGCCTACCAGCACGCCGCCGACGAGTTCCCGAACGATCCGCGCGCGCGCCAGGCGCTCTACAACGCGGGCATCGAGCTGCAGCGGGCGGGCGATCTGACCGGTGCGAGCGGCGTGTACGACCACCTCGTCGATCGCTACCCGGGCTCGACCGAGGGCGCGCTCGGCGCGTGGAACGCCGCGCAGATGTACGAGTCGATCGCGCAGTTCCGCGATGCGGCGCGCTTCTACGAGGCCTACGGCACGCGTTTCCCCGAGGGCGAGCACGGCGCCGACGCGCTCTACAACGCGGTCGTTCTGCGCCTCGCGGCCGAGGACTGGGACGCCGCGGTGGACGCCGCGACGAGCTTCCTGCGCCGCTTCCCGCAGCACGAGTCGGCGGGCGAGGTCACGTTCATGCAGGCGCGCGCGCACGAGGGCGCGCACCGCTGGCAGGACGCCGCGCGCATCTACACCGACTACGCGCGCGCGAGCCGCAACCCCGACCGCGACGTCGAAGCCCAGACGCGCTTGGCGATGGTGCTCATCCAGGCCGGCGATCGCGAGGGCGCCGATCGCGCGCTCCAGCAGGCCGTGCGACAAGGCCGAGGCTCGCTCCGACGGCTCGGCGCCACGGGCCACTACTTCCTCGCGCAAGCGCGGTACATGCAGGGCGAGGCGATCCTCGCGCGCTTCGAGGCGATCCAGATCGCCGGCGACATCGACGGGCTCTCGGACCGCCTGCGCCAGAAGAGCAACCTGCTCCGCGACGCGTCGGAGGCCTTCGCCGACGTCGTGCAGTTCCACGTCGCCGAGTGGGTCACGGCGGCGCTCTTCCAGATCGGCCGGAGCTACGAGCTCTTCGCCTCGCAGCTGCGCGACTTCCCGATCCCCGAGGGCCTCAGCGAAGAAGAGGACCAGGCGTACCGCGATCAGCTCGGCACGTTCATCGTGCCGATCGAAGAGCAGGCGCTCGAGGCCTATCAGGGCGGCTACCAGACCGCGATCGACCTCCACATCTTCAACACGTGGACGGCGCAGCTGCACGAGGGCCTCACGCGCCTGAACGACGTCGAGTTCCCGCCGCTGCGCGAGGTCGGTGCCGAGCTCGACGAGGGCGCGGCCCTCCCGCTGCCGGCCCCGCTCGACGGCCTCCGTCGCGGCACCGGCGGCGAGAGCCCGCCCACGCCGCCCACGAGCGGCGGCAGCGCGCACTGACGCGCGCTCGGCACGGCCGGCCCGCGAAGAGGTCCCCGCGTTGGGGCGACTCTCGCCGCTTCCTCGGTGGGGCCCCGCAGTGGCCCTCTCCGCGAGCACGTCGGTGCGGAAGGTCGACTCGCGGAGCGCGGATCGAGCTTCCGGGCCGACGGACTAGGGCCGCGTGATGGTCACGCGCAGCCGCGTCGAGGCCGAGGCCGTCGGATGGGTCGCCGCCGCGACGTGCTGCTCGATGCAGCGACGGTACGCCGCATCGCGCAGCGTTCCACGGCCGGCCGTCGCGCGGGCGCGACCGGCAGCCGTGACGCTCACCGTGACCGGCACCGTGCCGTGCTGTGTCGTGGTGCACTGCTCGAAGCCCGCGTGCGCGTAGACGTACGCGAGCGCTTCCTGCGAGAGCGCGCCACGCACGCGATCGACCGCGACCGTCACGGCGGGCGGCGCCGGGGGCGTCGTGGGCGCGGGCGTCGTCGTCGGCGTCGTCGTGCCCGAGCTCGGCGGCACGGGCGTCATGATCGACGTCGTCGGAGGGGGCGGCGCCGTCGTCGTCGCGCCGGGCGTGAACGTCATCACGAAGTGCACCGCGGCGCCGCCTTCGGGCGCTTGGGGCGGCAGCGTGAACTCGTGCACGCGGTCGTGTGCGCAGGTCTCGAGCGTGGTGTCGCCGACGTGCGACTCGAGCGTCACGCGGATCACCTGGCGGGCCGACACCCAGAGCCGCATCGGCAGATCGCCGCGCAGCCCCGCGTGCGTGCGGAGCGAGGTCTCGTAGCAGGCGCGGATCGGCACCACGGAGCGCGCGATCGCCGCATCGAGCATCGCGCGGTACTCGTCCGGCGGCGGATCCCCGTCGACCGTCAGGTCGTGCACCGTGATGGTCTGCGCGAGCGCGGTCGAGCTCTGGCCGAGGCAAGCGATGGCGAGAAACGATGCGAGAACGAGGAGAAGCGCGCGACTCATGACGGCTTGGACGTTGCCACGCGCCGCCGCTTCATCGCAAACCGAAGCGCGAGCGCCACGGCGAGCAGGAGCCCACCGTGCGTGCCGCCGGTACCCGCGCGACAGCCACATCCGGACGTCGGTGCGGGCGCCGCGCTCGCGGCATCCGGCGCCTCGCCCGCGTCGCTCGCGCTCGCGTCGGTGCCCGCGTCGACGCGCACGACGCCCGCGTCGCGCTCGGAGGCGGGCGTCCACGGCAGCGCCTCGCGCGCGTGCGGCGAGACGTTCGCGCTCCCGCCGGCGCCATCGAGCATCCGCCCGAGCCAGTAGGCCGCCACGATGTCGCCGGCCGGATCGAGCGTGCTCGACGCGCCGCCGTTCACGCGGTGCGGATCGGAGCGGTGCTCGAAGTCGCTGAAGGGTCGCACCGCGAGCGGCACGGGATCGGTGGCGACGAGGATGTCGTTGTGGCCGCCCGCGGTGAGCAGCGTGATCGTCGTCGTGCCGTCGACCGCGAGGCAGCGGTGCGCCGCGATCTCGGCGTCGTCGCAGTTGACCACGGCCTCGTTCCAGATCGGCGCCACCGGATACGCGCCGAGGGTCGCGAGCGCATCGCTCCGCGCCGTGGCCCCGGCCGCGTCGCCGAGGCCGCCCGTGCGGAAGCCAGCGTACTCGAGGTCGAAGAAGGGCAGAGCCAGCCCGCGCGCCTCGCGATCCAGGTCCGGCGCGTAGAGCTCCGTCTCGAGGATGCCGCGCACGCGCGCCTGGATCGTCGGGTCCGTCTCGTAGCGCAGCACGCCGTAGATCGCGACGAACGCCATGTTGACGTTCGAGTAGTTCGTGGCCGCGCCCTGGTACATCGCGTGGACCGTGCGCTCGATGTTCGACAGGTAGTCGCGATCGCCGATCAGCGTCTGGTAGTAGAAGCGTCCGAGCTCCGCGTCGCCGGTCACGTGATAGAGCGTGCGCAGGATCCCGAGCGCCATGAGGCCGTTGAAGCCGTTCACCGGCCGCGGCGACACGGCGCCGGGTGCGAGCTCCTCGGCGCTCAGATCGTGGAACGAGGTCGGTCGCCCGTCGGCGTCGGTGATCACGAGGTCTGCCATGTGCCCGCCCCCCACGTCGACGCGCTGGAGCAGGCGCCGGCCGAACGCGAGGCAGTCGCCCTGGAGGCGCGTCACGAGCGCTTGGTCGATCGCCGGATCGTCCCGCATCGCGTCGTAGGCGGCGCCCATCGCGAGGATGAAGCCGTCGACCTGGTCCTTGCTCGTGTCGTCGAGCCAGACGAGGAAGGGAAAGCCCGCGGCCGGTGCGCGCCACGTCGGCTCCTTGTTCGCCGGCTGCGGGTTCCCGGCGCCGTCGAAGAGCGGCACCGTCGTGTAGGTCTCGCCGGGGATCGCCGGCTCGCCCGCGTGCTCGGGCGTGACGCGCATGATGCCGCGCACGATCACGCCCGGGACGCCGGTCACCGCCGTGCTCCAGTGCAGCCCCTCCGCGGCGCGCAGGAGCGCGTCGCGCGCGGCGCCCACCTCCTGCGCCGAGCCGCCGCGATCGCGCAGCACGACGTAGCGCCACGCCAGGCCCGCGGCCTGCACGCCACCGAACATGCCGAGGTCGCCCTGCTCACCGAAGCCGTCGACGACCTCGTAGGGATGCCGGCCCGTCGTGGCGGCGAAGTCGGTCGACCCGCTCGCCACGAAGCTCTCGATCAGGGCGCGATCGGCGGGATCGGCGACCTGTGCTTCGAGACCGAAGCCGACCGGTAGCGAGGTCACGAAGTCCTGGACGCGGGAGTAGGCCGCGATGCGATCGGCGAGCGCGGCGTCGTAGGCGGGATCCCCGGGCGCCGCGATCAGCGGCTGCGCCGCGGCAGGCGCGGGCGCGACGGCGATCCCGACGAGGAAGAGGGCAGCGGAGAGGGCGCGCGCGGCGGTCATCTCGCGATGATCCACGCGCGCCTCGCGCGTGTCGACAGCGGCTCCCCGTCACTCGCCCCGAGGCGCCGGTCACGCCGCCGGTCATGCCCTCACGGGGACGCGAAGCAGGCGAAGAGCGCACTTCCGTGCGTCGTCATCGCGATGCACGCGTTCGGATCGGCGCAGCTCGCTTGGAGGCACGTCGTCATCGTCATCGCGTCCGCGTCGCTCATCCCGAAGATCTCGGCGGCGCTCGGGCGATCGGGGCAGCCGGCCGTGGCGGGATCGCACGTGCAGATCTGAGCGCTCAGGGCCTGTTGCGCGCTGCTCCCGTTCGCCGCGATGACGCCATCGATGCAGTCGCGTGCGGCCGAGGGATCGCTGAAGGTCTGGCACCCGTCCATGAGCAAGCAGTTCAGCATCGCGGTCATCACGGACGTGCGACCGTCCGCGCAGATCGCGCGGTAGACGCCGTAGGCGCACTCGCGCTGGGCATCGCCGCCTTCGGCCCGGCAGGCCGCGATCACCTGATCGGCGACGGCCTGACACGCGGCCACGTCCGCGCTGACGCCCGCGTCGGTGCCGGGCGTGCCGGTGTCGGAGCCGGAGCCGCCACCATCGGTGGCAGGAGCCGGGGTGTTGCAGGCCGCCAGCAGGAGCGCGAGGAGCACGAGGCGATTCGAAGTCATCGAGAAGGTCCCTCCGTGGGCACTCTCGCCTCACTCCGCGGGAGTGTCCATTTCGCGCGAGGGGTCGAAGAGAGAGGCATCGAGCTCGGTCGCGCCCCGCGTCGCGAGCTCGGCGACGAGCTCGCCCATCGCGGGCGCGAGCTTGAAGCCGTGGCCCGAGAAGCCGGCCATCACGAGGACGCGCGCGTGGGCCGGGTGCACGCCGACGACGAAGTTCTCGTCGGGCGTGTTCGTGTACATGCACACGCGCGCGCCGAGGAGCGGGCCGTCGGCGAGCGGCATCGTTCGTCGCACGAACGCGCGCACGGCGGCCTCGTCGCTCTCGCGGAGGTCCCGATCGAGCGCGTCGGGTCGCGTGGTCTCGCCGCCGTGGTGCCGGCAGATCTTCACGCCGGGCCACACCGCGCGTGGCAGGCCGTAGAACGCGGTCGGCTCGCCGAAGCGCAGGAACACCGGCATGCGCTCGGGCGCGAAGAGCTCCGGCGCGCGCGGCGCGAGCCAGAGCTGCACCTGCCGCTCGACGCGCAGCGGGATCGCGAGCGGAGGCAGGCCCTCGAGCGGCTCGTTCCACCAGGGCCCGAGCGCCACCACGAGTCGCTCGGCATGGTGCGCGCCGCGATCGGTGGTGACGCGCACGCCGCCCGCGCCGAGCTCGACGTGCGTCGCGCGCTCTCGCGCGTGCACGCTGGCGCCGGCCGCGAGCGCGAGCTCGATCTGCGCGGTGACGAGCTTCTCTGCGAAGAGGATGCCCGCATCGTCCTCGAAGACGCCGGCCTCGCCGTCCTCGGGGGCGAACATCGGGAAGCGCCGGCGGATCGCCGACGCATCGAGCCACTCGTGCGCGAGCCCGTGCCGGCGCGCGGCCTCGAGCGAGGCGCGCACGCCGGCCGACTCGGCCGCGCCGAAGTAGAGACCGCCGGTGCGGAGCAGCAGCGTCTCGCCGCGCTCCTTCTCCATCTCGGCCACGAGGGCCCAGCTGCGCTCGAGGAGCGGCACGTAGCGCGCGTCCTCGAAGTACGCCTTCCGCGTCACGCGCGTGCCGCCGTGCGAGCTGCCCATCGCATTCGGCACGTCGAAGCGATCGATCCCCGCGACGCGCAGGCCCGCCTTCGCCATGCGATGGAGCGCAGCCGAGCCCATCACGCCGAGGCCGAGGACGATCGCGTCGAGCGTCATGGCCTCATCGTAGGCGATCGCCGCCGAGCGCGTGCGCGCCCGACCTCAGGGGCCGCAGCAGACGGATCCCTCGATGCCCACCGGGATCGTCCCGATCGGCGCCTGGCCGTTCTCGCAGCGGTACTCGGGGCGATGGATCGCGCCGTCGCCGATGTCGCCGACCACGGTGCCGCCCGCGGCGGTGCACTCGGCGTCGGTCATCGTCGGCCGATCCGCGGTGGCGGGCGAGCCGCTCTCCGAGCCGGCGGCCTCCGTCTGGGCCGGCGTGGGCTCGGAGCTCGAGGAGGAAGAGGTGCCGCCGCCGCAGGCGGTCAGGAGCACGGCGAGGAACAGGGTGCGGTTCATGCCGCTCTTCGTGGCCGACCTTCGGCTCGCGGTCGAGGCCCCTCGAAGCGGGCCTCGCGGGCCGCTCACTTCTTGGCCGCCGCCTTCGCCGCGTCGGCGCTCGCCTTCATCCGCGCGCGCAGCTTCGCCGCCACGCCTTCCTTGTTCGACTGCTTGGTGCGGCTGATCGCGAGCGCATCCTCGGGCACGTCCATCGTCACGGTGGTGCCCGCGGCGACGTTCGCGTTCTTGCCGACCTTCACCGGTGCCACCAGCTGCGAGTCGGAGCCGATGAAGACGCCGTCCTCGAGCACCGTGACGTGCTTGGCGTAGCCGTCGTAGTTGCAGAAGATCGTCCCGGCGCCGACGTTCACGCCCTCGCCGATCACGCCGTCGCCGAGATACGCGAGGTGGTTGGCCTTGCTGCCTCGGCCGACCTGCGTCTTCTTCGTCTCGACGAAGTTCCCGATGTGGACGTCCGCCGCGAGCACGCTCTCGGGCCGCAGGTGCGAGAAGGGGCCGATCTGCGCGGCCTCGCCGATCTCGCTCTTCTCGCCGATCGTGTAGGGCTTGAGCACGGCGCGCGGGTGCACCACGACGTCGGTGAGCACGGTGCCGGTGTCGATGCGCGCGCCGGCGCCGATCGAGGTCTTGCCGCGCAGGTGCACGTTGGGCTCGATCGTCGCGTCCTCGCCGATCGTCACGGTCGCGTCGAGATAGGCGGTCTTCGGGTCGCGGATCGTGACGCCGCGCCGCGCGTGGGTCGTCGCGATGCGCAGGCGCATCCCCTCTTCCACCTCGGCGAGCTGCGCGCGGTCGTTCACGCCCGCGACGTCGCTCGCGCGCCAGGGGCTCGTCGCCGCGCCGCCTTCCTTCGCGGCGCGCTCCACGAGATCCGTGAGGTAGAGCTCGCCCTGCGCGTTGTTCGTGCCGAGCGTCGGCAGCGCGCGGCGCAGGAAGTCGGCGTCGATGGCGTAGACGCCGGTGTTCCACTCCTTGATGGCGCGCTCGGCCTCGCTCGCGTCCTTGTGCTCGCGGATCCCGATCGCGTTGCCGGCGGCATCTCGCAGGATGCGTCCGTAGCCGGTCGGATCCTCGAGCGTGCTCGTGAGCACGGCGAGCGGTCGATCGCCGCGCGCCTTCACGAGCGCGGCGATCGCCTCGGCGGGAAGGAGCGGCGTGTCGCCGGCGAGGATCACGACGGTGCCGTGATGGCCCTCGAGCGCCGGCATCGCGGAGAGCGCGGCGTGGCCGGTGCCCTTCTGCTCGGTCTGGACCGCGGTCGTGACCTCGGCGCCGAAGCGCGCGGCGAGGTCCTTCTCCACCTCGGCGCGCCCGTGACCGACGACCACGACCACGCGGCTCGCGCCGGCCGCTTTCGCGGCGAGCACCACGTGCGCGACCATCGGCAATCCACACACGCGGTGGAGCACCTTTGGCAGCGCGCTCTTCATGCGCGTGCCCTGTCCGGCGGCGAGAACGACGGCGGCGAAGCCCGAAGCGGTCATGGCGCAAGCTATAACGCGGGCCGCGGCCGGCCGGAAGCCGCGTGGCGCGTCGCGCCGAGTCGGATCGAGTCGCGCGCCGAGCGATGCCGGGCTCACAGCGGCGGTCGCGACGCTTGATCGCGTCGCTCTCTTGCTGTTCCTTTCCCCCGAGGGGCTGCCCGCAGCCCCTCGCCCACACCGGCAAAGCCGGATGTGGGGCCCCTCCCGCCGAGCCGCGCGATCACGTTGGTTTCGGTTCCCTCAACCAACCTGATCGACGCTGTCAGGCCCCCCGGTCTCGCCCGGGCCCCCGCGCGGCCGCGCGGATCACCCAGATCAGCGGGATCGACACCCAGACCAGCGAGCGTACGGCAGCGAAGCCGAGCACCTGGGCTGGGAACGCGCTCGCGCCTCCCCAGGGATCGAGGAGCGTCGTGAGCAGGTGCGCCGCAGGCATCACGACGAGCCAGACGAGCCAGCCGAGGAAGGCGCCGCGCCCGTCGTTCGTGCCGGAGCGCTCGAGCGCCATCGTGAAGACGACTCCGGACACGATGCAGGGAAGGACGAGCCTCACGACGAGGTCCGGAATCGGGAGCCAGTTCTGTGCGACGCCGAGGAGCGTGAAGAAGACACCCGACGCGAGCGCGCTCACGGCGAAGATGGTGAGGGCACGAGCTCCCATGCACCGGTTCTACCCGTTCGCGATGCGCGGCCCAAGGCACCGCCGTGCGGGCATCGCGTTGCAACAGTTGTTCACGGGACCGCCTCCGCGCGATGCTGCATACCCGCCCACCGAGGAGACACGCGACATGTCGCTCTATTCGATGCTGGCGCCGAAGGGCGCGAACGGGTTCGGGTACGGCTCCACCGCCGAGCAGGTGACCGAAGGCGTCTCGCTCACCGGCAAGACCTTCCTCGTCACCGGCTGCAACTCCGGGCTCGGGCTCGAGACGATGCGCGTGCTGGCACTCCGCGGCGCGCACGTGATCGGCAGCGCGCGCACCGAGACGAAGGCGAGCGAGGCCGGCCGCACCGTCGCCGGCAAGACCACGGGCCTGGCCTGCGAGCTCTCCGATCCGAAGTCGGTGCGCGCGGCCGTGAAGTCGCTCCACGAGCGGGGCCAGAAGCTCGACGGCATCGTGGCCAACGCCGGCATCATGGCGCTGCCCACGCTCGAGACCGCGTTCGGCTACGAGCTCCAGTTCTTCACGAACCACGTCGGCCACTTCATGCTCGTGACCGGGCTGCTCGATCTGCTCACCGACGACGCGCGCGTGGTGATCGTCTCGAGCGAAGCGCATCGCAACGCGCCCACGGGCGGCATCGCGTTCGACAACCTCGACGGCAAGAAGGGCTACTCGCCGTGGGCCTTCTACGGCCAGTCGAAGATCGCGAACATCCTCTTCGCCAAGGAGCTCGCGCAGCGCCTCGCGGGCACGAAGAAGACGGCGAACGCGCTCCACCCGGGCGTCATCAAGACCAACCTCGGGCGGCACATGAATCCGATCATGCGCGGCGCGCTCTCGGTGGGCGGCGTGATCGCGATGAAGTCGATCCCCGAGGGCGCGGCGACCGAGACCTACCTCGCGGCGAATCCCGGCGCGGCCGGCATCACCGGGGAGTACTGGAGCAACTGCAACGTCGCCAAGCCGCGCGCCGACGCGCGCGATCCCGAGCTCGCCAAGAAGCTCTGGGCGCGCACGGAAGAGATCGTGGCGGGGCTACCCGCCTGAGGGCGGCGCCACCGACGCGACCCGCGGCTCCGTGCCCCGCGCTCAGGAGGCGGGAAGCGAGAGGTGGAGCTTCCGGTAGAGGTTCCGCTTCTTGTACTGGTGCTGCTCCATGCGCCGCAGGATGTCGTCGAGCGCCTCCACGGCCTCGACGACGTAGGGTCCCTTGTTGAGCATCACGCACTCGGCGCGCCCGGCCATCGCGGCGTCGGTGATCTCGGCGCGCGTCGGCCGGCCGGTGTGCGCGTGCGCGTCGAGCACCTGCGTGGCCCACACCACCGGAAGGTGCGCCGCCTCGGAGAGCCAGAGGATCTCTTCCTGGAGCTCGGCGAGGCGCTCGTAGCCCGCTTCGATCGCGAGATCGCCGCGCGCGATCATCACGCCGACGGGCGCCCGCTCGAGCGCCGCGAGCAGGATCGCCGGGAGCGAGACGAACGCCCCGGTGGTCTCGATCTTCCAGATCACGCCGAGCCGGTCCGCGCCGATCGCCCGCAGACGATCGTGCAGCGCGTGGACGTCGCCCGGGCTCCGCACGAACGAAGCGCCGACCGCGTCGGCGTGGTCGCGCGCGAAGGCGAGCGCGCGCTCGTCGGCCTCGCCGAGCAGCGGCACGTCGAGCGCGGTGTCGGGGAGGTTCACGCCCTTCTCCCCGCCGAGCGCGAGCCCTGCCGAGCGGACGTGCGTCACGCGGAGCACGGCGTGTGTGGGCGTGGTCGCCTCGACCACGGTCTCGGCGTGACCGTCGTCGAAGAGCACGCGGTGGCCCGGCCCGAGGGACGCGAACGCCTCTTCGAGCGTGAGCCCGAGCGCCGGCAGATGCGAGGGCGGCGCCGCGCCGGGCCGGACCAGCGCGAGTCGGTCGCCGACGTCGATGCGGATGCGATGCGGGCGTGCCGGGACGTGCGTGGGACGGATCCGAGCTCGCTCGACGCCGCCGCGCTCGTGCCGCAGCTCCGTCTCGGGCACGACGTAGGCCGTCTCTTCGGTCTCGGCGAGGACGTGCGCGTCCTCGCGGCCTACGATCGTGAGCGCGCGCTTCTTGTCGCGCGCGTCGCGGAACGCGAGCCGGTCCCCGATCTCCAGATCGCTCACGACGGCGTCGGGCAGCGCGAGCGAGCGCTCGCCGAGCGACGCGGAGGGCCCGCCGATCGCGACGCGCGCGGGAGACACGGTGCGCCCGAGCTCGTCGCGCTCGGCGTGGAAGCGGAGCACCCGAGGGCCCTCCTCGAGCGCGACCGTGCGGAGCTTGGGCCCCGGCATGTCCACCACGATGCGGAGCGGAGCGTCGAGGCGCGTCGCGGCGCGGCGTGCCGTGCTCACCACGTGCTCCCACGCCCTCGCTTCCTCGTGTGCGCCGTTGATGCGCAAGACGTTCGTCCCCGCGGCGAGCAGCCGCTCCATCCAAGCGTCCGTCACCTCCGCCGCCGAGGGCGCCGTGACCATGATCGAGACGCGGCGCTCGGGTGGGCGCGGCCCGAGCAGCGTCTCGGCGTGGGACTGGAGCCGCTCCTCGGCCTCGTCCCAGCTCGGGCCCCGCTCGGCGGCGCTCGGGGCTCCGCTTCGATGTGGCTCGCCGAGCACGTCGTCCAGCCGATCGCGAACGCTCTCGAGCGTGTTCTCGACCCGCCCTTCGATCCGCCCGAGCGACGAGAGCCCCAGGCGAGACAGGTCTCGCTGCACCGTCCGCAGGTCGTGCTGCCGCAGCGTGACGTAGTGGACGAGGTTTCGAGCGCCGAGGCGGTACGTCTCCGGGACGCGCGCGATGCTCGATGCGTGCTGGGCGCTCGCGGCGCGCAGCTGCGCGAGAAGCTCGTTCACTCGATCGCGAAGGGCTCGCACCTCGTGCATCGGTGTCTCCGGCGGGCGGATCTCCCGCGCGGAGTGTCCTACGCGCCGTCTCGCGCTGCGCGACGCGCGAGCGAGCCGTGTGGGCGAACCGTCACATCCCGTGCTCGCCTGCGTCGCGGCCGCCGAAGCGGGTGACCGCGAGGGCGCCGAGGCCGGCGAGGAGCGCGAGCATGATGGCGATCCCGCCGACCACGGGGATGCGCGTCACGACGAAGAGCGTGAGCGCACCGGCCGCGAGCCGCGCGACCGGGCGGCCCTCGAGCGCCCGGATCGGGAGCATCGCGCCGAGCACCGGCACGATCACCGCGAGCGCGGCGGCGAGGGCGAGCGGCGAGAGGATCGCGAGCACGATCGCGACCGGGATGCCGACGAGGCTCACGCAGAGCGCGACCATCACGATGGCGCTCGCGAGCACGCCCAGGATGCCGGCGGCGAGCGTGCGCACGGGCCGCTCGACCACCGCGCGCTGCACGCGTGCGAAGCGCTCGGGCGCGAGGCCGAGGAAGAGGATCGAGGCCAGGAACAAGAGCGAGTAGCGGAGGACCGCGAAGCCGAAGCCGCCGTCGCCGTCGCCCTCGTCGTGGGCCGCCCAGGGCGGCGGGCCGCCGATCGCGACCGCGGGCGGCGCGCCCGGCGTCATCGCGCTCGAGCCGCCGTCGACCTGCACGCGCCCGCCGAGCGAGTCGAGCCGGCCGTGCACCACGCCGTGATCGCGCACGTGGATGTCGCCGCCCATCGTGACGACGTCGCCGACGACGACGCCCGAGACGTCGGCATCACCACCCATCGTGACGACGCTGCCGTAGGTGCGGCCGTCGATCGTCGCATCGCCCCCCATCGTGAGCACGTCGCGCACTTCCTGATCGGCGGCGACGTGGGCGTCCTGTCCGAACGTGAGCAGGTCCTGCAGCTCGATGCTGCGCGTCGGCACCGGTGCTCGAACGGGCGGCGCGGGCGGCGCGGGTGGAGCCGGTGCCGCGGCGCTCGGCGCGATCGGCGGAAGTGCAGGCGGTGCAGGAGGCGTGGGCGGCGCGCTCGCTTGGACCGGTGCGGGCACGTCGGCCGTCGGGCTCGCCGGCGTCGGATCGGCCGGCGTGATCGTGAGCAGGTGCGGCGTCGCGTGGATCGTCGCCTCGCCCGGGACGAGCGCCGCGAGCACCTCGGCGAGCGGCACGCCGTCGGCGTGGAGCGTCACCTCGGGATCCTCGGGCAGCATGTAGACGAGCCCGAGACCGGCCGAGCGCGCCGCCGCGCTGAGCGCGACCGAGCGCGGCGTGTGCTCGACGTCGACGTGCACGACGCCATCGGCCGGCAAGGCTCCGTCGAGCTCGTACGCGTGCGCCGATCCGGGCGCCAGCGCGGCGATCGCGAGCAGCGGCAGCGCGCCGCGCATCTCGCCGCGCCGCCCGAGCCACACCAGCCCCGCCACGATCGCGAGCAGCGCCAGCACGACCCCGGCGACGCCGCCCGGCGCGCCTTCGAGCGCGCGCCCCGTCGCGAGCGTGAGCGTCATCCCCGCGCGCGTGAGCGAGGCCGCGTGCCGGAACGCGTCGAGCGTGCCGCCGCCCTCGCTCGCCAGCGCGAGCGAGCCGCTCACCGCCGCGAAGAGCACGCCGAGGGTGGCGCCGATGGCGAGCGTGCGGCTCGAGGCACGCTCGGCCTTCGTCTCGGCGCGCGCCATCGCCGACGAGACGAGCGCGTCGACGTCGAAGTCGTCGTCCACCGCGCGGGGCAACGCGCGCGAGAACGAGAGCGAGCCCTCGCGCTCGCTCGTCACGAGGCGCTCGAGCGCGTCGCCGTCGCTCTCGCGGACGACCTCGATCTCGGCGCGCTCGGCCGGCGAGAGCAGATCGAGACGGTCGTGCGCGAGCGCCTCGATCACGTGCGGTGCGAGCGCGCTCGCCTGCTTCTTCGCGCTCATCGCGTCGCCTCCCCGCCGGCCTCGCCCTCGAGCGCGACGCGCAGGCGCTTTCGCCCGCGGTGCAGCCACGTCATCACGGTGCCGAGCGGCACCTCGAGCGCGGCGGCGATCTCCTCGTAGCTCGACTCGTGCACGTGGAACAGAACGATCGCCGCCTTCATCGGCGCCGGCAAGGTCTCGAGCGCGGCGGCGAGGCGCACGGCCTCGATCCGCGCGAGCGCGGTGCGCTCCACGTCGGGCTGGTCGCCCGGCAGCTCGAGCGGCTCGTCGGTCTCGGGCATGAAGAGGCGCTTCTCGAGCCCGCGGCGGCGGAGGCGATCGCGGCAGGTGTTGCGCGCGACCGCGAGAGCCCACGCGCGGAAGGTGCCCTTCGCCGGGTCGAAGCGGTGGATCGAGACGACGATTTTCTCGAGCGACTCCTGCGCCGCGTCGCGCCCGTCCTCGGGGCCAGCGAGGCAGCGGCAGAGCTCGGCGATCGCGCGCGCATGCTCGCGCACGAGGGGCTCGAGGGCCCGCTTGTCGCCACTCGCGGCGCGTTCTTCGAGCGTGGGCAGACCGCGAGCTCGCTTCCCTCGGCCGTCGTCGAGGGACGGCTGCGTGAGCGAGGGTAGAGGCAGGAGCGGGGAGGGCCAAGCGAACGCGCGCATCGGTGCTCGCAACCGACTACGGGTGAAGAGCAGGAAGTATTTCAGGGCTCTTTCTCCACTCGGAACGCCCGCCCCGGAGGGCGTCGCGATTCCGGCCGAGGGCCCGGGAATCGGCTGGCACGGACACTGCTGCGGCCCCGCCGTGATGCGCGATTGGCTCGGACCGGCACGGTTGCTCGCGGCGATCGCGGCGATCCTCCTCGGATCGCTGGCGAATCCGGCCGCGGCGCAGCCTTCCGAGCGCGGAAGCACCGAGCGGGCGGAAGCGCTCGCGTCGCCGACCGCGCCTGCTCCGAGCTCGGGCTGGGCGCTGGACGTGATGGCCGCGACGGCCGTGCCCACGGTGGTCGGCGCCGAGGTGCGGGTCGAAACGCCGGGGCGGTTTCTCCTCGACGTGATGGCGGGCGGCAATCCCTACGGCAGCGCCCTCGGCGATCTCGTGCAGGCGTACGGCGGCGGCGAGACGGGCCGGACGGTCGTGGGCGCGATTGCCTCGAGCGCCGGCGTGCTGCGCCTGCAGGCCGGCCTTCGCCCGGCGCCCGATGCAGGCCTCGAGATCCTCGCCGGCTACACGCTCATGGTCTCCAATCCGAGCCTCAGCCGCGCCACCCTCGAGGCGCTCTCGGGGCAGTCGTTCGCCTACGCGGGGATCGAGTCGGCGCCGCTCCACGTGCTCATCCACGCCGTGTCGGCCGAGCTCGGCTGGTCGTTCGTGATCGCCGACCACCTCGTGCTCCGCCTCGCGCTCGGCGGCAGCTTCACCGTCGCTTCCAACGCGCGTCTCGACGTGCCCGACGCCATGCGGAGCGCGAGCCCCGTCGTCGGTCGGCTCGAGACGGACATCGCGAGCGCGATCACCCACTACGGCTTCGTGCCCGAGGCGCGCGTCGCCGTCGGCTACCGGTTCTGAGATAGGCTCGGCTCCCATGGCGAACAGTCCCCTCACCCCCGAAGAGCGCGAGCGCCTCGCGAGAGCCCCGCGCCCGCGGCACCTGCCGCTCGCGCCGACCGCCAAGCCCGGCAAGCGCAAGCTCCCGCTCGCCGACGAGGTGCGCCCGATCGACGAGCGCGTGCGCCCCATCTACGCGGTCTGGGAGATCACGCTCGCGTGCGATCTCGCCTGCCGTCACTGCGGCTCGCGCGCCGGCAAGGCGCGGCCCGACGAGCTCACGACCGAGGAGTGCCTGGATCTCGTCGATCAGATGGCCGCGATGCAGGTGAAGGAGGTCTCGCTCATCGGCGGCGAGGCCTACCTGCGCGACGACTGGACGCGGATCATCGAGCGCATCGCCAAGCACGGGATGATTCCGCTCCTCACGAGCGGCGGGCGCGGCATCACGAAGGAGATCGCGCAGGCGGCCAAGAAGGCGGGGCTGCGCACGGCGAGCATCTCGCTCGACGGCGACGAGGCGACGCACGATCGCCTGCGCGGCGTCGTGGGCTCCTACCAGAGCGCGCTCGCCTCGATCGCGAACCTGCGCGAGGCCGGGATCCCGGTGAGCTGCAACACGCAGATCAACCGCCTCTCGATCCCGCATCTCGAGGGTGTGCTCGAGACGATCGGCAAGCTCGGCCTGCACAGCTGGCAGATCCAGCTCACGGTCGCGATGGGCCGCGCCGCCGACGAGCCCGACGTGCTGCTGCAGCCCTACGACTTGCTCGAGCTGTTCCCGCGGCTCGGCAAGATCACCGAGCGCTGCAAGGAGCTCAACGTGCGCCTCTGGCCGGGGAACAACATCGGCTACTTCGGCCCCTACGAGACGCAGCTGCGCGGGACGATGCCGCGCGGCCACATGTACTCGTGCGGAGCAGGGCGCAGCACGCTCGGCATCGAGGCCGACGGCGCGATCAAGGGCTGCCCCTCGCTGCCGACCGAGGCGTGGACCGGCGGCAACATCCGCGACAACACGCTCAAGGACATCTGGGAGCGCTCGGCGCCGCTGCGCTACACGCGCGATCGGACGGTCGAGGATCTGAGCGGCTTCTGCCGCACTTGCTACTACGCCGACGAGTGTCGCTCGGGCTGCACGTGGACGAGCTTCGTGCTCTTCGGCAAGGCCGGGAACAACCCGTACTGCCACCACCGCGCGCTCGAGATGGATCGCCAGGGGCTGCGCGAGCGCGTGGTCAAGCGCGAGGAGGCGCCCGGAGAGCCCTTCGATCACGGCAAGTTCGAGATCGTCGTGGAGCCCAAGGACGCGCCGGTCGCGTGACCGCGAAATTCCCCAGCTTGATTCGTCGCCGAGCGGAGAGGCATTCTCGCCACTTCGGCTCTCGTTCTCTCGAGGAGGATCCCGATGAGCGCGCTCCAGCCTTGCCTTGCTTGTCGACGGCACGTCCGCGTGTCCGAGGCGACGTGCCCGTTCTGTCAGACGGCGATGCCCGAAGCGGCGCCGCGTCCCATGCCCTCGCAGCGCCTCGGTCGCGCGGCGACCTTCGCGTTCGGCGCGGCGGTCACGATGAGCGCGGCCGGCTGCGGCCAGGCGAGCACGCCGGGCAGCGATGCCTCCGGCAACGACGCCGGGGCCGATGCATACGTCGGGATGTTCGATGCGGCGTACGGAGGCCCGCCGATCGATGCGGCCACCGTCGATGCAGCGGTCGAGGTCGACTCCGGGCTCGTGGCGGCCTACGGCGGCCCGCCCGTCGACAGCGCGCTGCCCGACTCGGGGACGCAGGCGCTCTACGGCGCGCCTCCTCCTCCCCCCACGCCGCCGGAGCGCTGACGATGTCCCTCGCACCGTGTCCTTCCTGTGCGCGCCACGTTCGGCGCACCGAGACGAGCTGCCCGTTCTGTGCCGCGAGCATCACGCTGCCACCGGCGCCGACGCGCCGGATGCCCGAGCGGCTCGGCCGCGCGGCGCTCGTGACCTTCGGCGCGGCCGCGCTCGCCACGAGCGCGAGCGCCTGCGGCAACGCGGTGCCGGCCTACGGCGCGCCAGCGCCCGACACCGGCACGGCGCAGGCCGACGCGGCCACGCCGGCGGCCGATGCCGCGATCGAGAACGACGCCGGGGAGCCGATGACCCTCTACGGCGGGCCGATCTTCGACGATGCCGGCGATTTCGATGCCGGGACCTCCAACGCCGACTACGGCGCACCGCCACCTCCGTAGCGCCTTCTTCGCCGCCCCGTTCTTTCGACCCGAGGAGCCGACCGAACATGAGCCTACTGCCCTGCCCGTCCTGCGCCCGTCACGTCCGCCAGAGCGAGAGCGGCTGTCCGTTCTGCGGCGCCTCGCTCGCGCTCGCGAGCGAGCCCTCGCGGCCGATGCCGACCCAGCGCCTCGGGCGCGCGGCCACGTTCGCGTTCGGCGCGGCGATGGCGACGAGCGTCGCGGCCTGCGGCACGACCACGACGCCGCCGACGACCGACACCGGCGTCGCCCAGCAGGACGGTGGAACGGACGGCGGCGTCGCGCCGGCGTATGGCGCGCCCTCGGATGCCGGCAGCGACGCCGGCATGCTGGCGATGTACGGTGGCCCGCCGAGCGACTCGGGCACGACCGATCAGGACGGTGGAGGCCCGGCGCCCGCGTACGGCGGACCGATTCGTGAGGACGCCGGTGGGGTCCAGCCGGTCGACAGCGGCGGCGTGGCGCCGGCGTATGGCGCCATCCCACCTCCGGACGCTGCCGCCTGAGCGCCGCTGAAGGGCCGACACAAGATGTGTCGGAACCCTTCACTGCAGTTCAAGTTCCAGCGCGAATGCGCTGGAACAGACAGTGGTGGACCAGTATTTCTGGTCAACCACTGAGCCGTTCGGCCGGGCTCGGGGTACGAATACCCCGAGGTCATGAGCGCATCCCGCGCACACCTGCGTCTGGTCGAGAACGAGGGCACGTCGGCGGCGCCTGCCTCCGATGCGCAGCTCGTCGATGCGGCGCGCGGCGGTGCCGAGTGGGCGAAGGAAGCGCTCTACCGGCGGCACGCGCGCATGGCCAACGGCCTCGCGTTCCGGCTCCTCGGCGTCGACGCCGAGCTCGACGATCTCGTGCAGGACTGCTTCGTCGTCGCGCTGACGACGCTCGATCGCCTCTCGGAGCCGGCCGCGTTCGGTAGCTGGCTCGGCTCGATCGTGGTGCGCCAGGCGCACAAGCGCCTGCGCCGCCGCCGCCTGATGGTGCGCCTCGGCCTGCGGCGCGCCGATCCCGTCGACCTCGATCAGATCGTGCGCCCCGACATGCCCGCCGACGTGGCGGCCGAGCTGCGGCGTGTGTACGCGGCGATCCACGAGCTGCCCGCCGAGGAGCGCATCGCGCTCGTCCTGCGCCGCGTCGAGGGGCTCGAGCTCACCGAGGTCGCCGAGCGCATGGAGCTCTCGCTCGCGACGGTGAAGCGCCGCATCGAGCGCGCGGACGCGTTCCTCTCGGTCCGCTTCGAGCGAGGTGCGCCATGACGAAGCTCGGAGAGCACGTGGCTCCCGCGCTCGACGAGGCGCGGCACGATCGCCAGTGGAAGGCCGTGCGCGCCGGGACGATCCGCGCGGCACGCCTTCGGCCCATGCTCGCTGGCGCGGGCGTGCTGGCGGCGGCGGCAGCGGCGGTGCTGATCTTCACGCTCGGTCGCACCTCGGCGGAGCTGCCGACGGTCACGCTCGCCGAGGGCTCGGTGATCGAGACGAGCGAGGGCGCGAGCGAGGCGCGCCTCGTCGACGGGAGCGAGGTGGCGCTCTCGCCGGGCACGCGCCTCGAGGTCGCCGAGGCGGACGAGGAGAGCGACGTCGAGGTCGTGCTCGCGCGCGGCGCCGCGACCTTCGAGGTCACGCGCAACCCGCGGCGCACGTTCACGGTGCGCGCGGGCGACGTGCGCGTCGTCGTCGTCGGCACGCACTTCACGGTGCGGAACGACGCGGACGGCACGGCCCGCGTGGACGTGGAGCGTGGCATCGTCGAGGTGCATCACGGCAGCGAGACGACGCGGTTGGTGGCGGGGCAGAGCTGGAGCGGAGGCGCGACGCCGAGCACGCCCGAGGTCGAGACGGAGACGGGCACGGAGACCTCGGCCGACGAAGAGCTCCCGTCGGAGGTCTCGCCGATCGCGACCGAGGAGGCCCCGCCGGCGCCGGCCCACGCGCCGCGCGAGGCCACGAGCGACGCACGCGCGCTCTTCGAGGCCGCCCGCACCGCCCGGCGCGACGGCGATCCGGCGGAGGCCGAGCGCCTCTACGCGACGCTCCTGCGCGAGCACCCGCGGGACCCTCGCGCCGGCGTCGTGGCCTTCGAGCTCGGGCGCCTGCGCATGGACGTGCTCGGCGACGACGAGGGTGCGATCGAGTCGCTCGGCCGCGCCATCCGCGGGCGCGCGGCGGCGTCGTATCGCGAGGACGCGATGGCGCGCCTCGCCGTGGCGCAGGGCCATCTGGGCCACGCGAGCGCCTGTGCGCGCGCGCGGGATGCCTACCTCGCGGAGTTCCCGGCCGGCGTGCACACCGCGGTCGTCTCCGACGCCTGCCACTGAACGCCTGCCGCTGCGCGCGCGCCACGGGCCCCCGCGCCCCGCATGCCGCATACTCGCGCCGCCGTGAAGGACGAGCCGTTGACGCTCCGGATCGTGTCGAAGAGCCCTGGGCACGTCGTCGCGGCGTTCCGGCCGATCCTCATCGCCGCCTTCACGCGGCCGCCGAGCGACGGCGAGCTGCGCGAGATCGAGGGGCTCGCGTCGAGCGCGCTCGACGAAGGGCTCCGCGGCTCGCTGCTCTACGTGGTCGCGCGTCGCGACATGACGGGCGGCGTGGATCCGCGCGTGCGCAGCTTCTTCACCGACCTGATCGCCAAGAACCAGGGACGCGCGGGTCCGACCGCGGTGGTGGTGCTCGCCGATGGGTTCGCGGGCGCTCTGGTGCGCGGCGCGGTCACGGGGCTCATCCGCCTGATGACGGGCCGGGGTCAGATCCGCGTGTTCTCGTCCGTCGGCGACGCCTGCCACTGGCTCGCCACCGAGCAGCACATCGCAGGCACGGCGCTCGTGGCCGCGTGGCGCGAGGCCGCCGCGGGGCTCGCGCTCTGAAGCGAACGGCCCGGACGCCCCCGTCTTCGTCAGTCCCAGCTACACACCCAGACCGCGCCTGCGTTCGTCGCGCTGCCGTCGGACGGGCTCCCCGCGACGCCGCTGTCGTCGCCCGTCGCGGAGAACGCGAGGAAGTGGTCGCCGAGCGCGACGGCCGCGCCCGCCGTGTCCGATGCGTCGCGTACATCCGCTTCGAGATGCGCCGCGAGCACCCAGGTCGTCCCGTCGCGCACGTACAGATACGCCCCGCCCGCGTCGGCCGGGCCGCCCGGGTTCGCGCGCGGCGCGAAGCTCACGCCGGTGCCCGCGGTGTCCTCGCGCGGGGCGCCGACGAGCAGCAAGTCGTCGCGCAGCGCGAGCGCGCGCCCGAAGTCGTCCTTGCAGTACGGGCGCGGGCTCTTCACGTAGTGCGCGAGCGCGTACTGGCTCGGGCCTCGCTCGAAGACGTACACGCCGCCGTAGTCGAGCTCGGGGCCCGTGCATCCCGCGACCGGCGTGCCGAGGCCGGGGTACGTCGTGCCGTAGATGCCCGCGAGCGCCGACTCCTCCAGGCTGCCGAAGACGACGGTGCTCCCGTCCATCGCCATCGCGGTGCCGAAGTTGTCCCACGGGCCCTGGCCGAAGGGCGAGACGACCTGGAGCTGGGAGTACGTGCTCGCGGCGAGGTCGCGCCCGTACACGCGCGCGCTGCCCTCGTTGTTTCCGGTCCACATCTCGCTCACGATCACGCGATCGCCCGCGATGCCGACGGTCTGCCCGTAGAGCGAGCCAGCGGGCCCGGTCCAGCTCGCGCGCGGTGTCGTCGTGTCCGCCGCGTCGAAGACGTCGATCACCGCGTAGTGGGAGCTGACGACGACGCTTCCGCTCTGCCGGTCGCACGCGAGGCCGCGCCCGTACTCGGTGCCGGTGATGCTCGCGCGCATGACGTCGCTCCACTGCCATCGCCCCTGCCGACGACGGAAGTGGTGCACGGCGCCCGCTTGAGGCGCCGAGTTGTCGGTGAGCGGCGCCCCGAGCGCACCGTCCTCCCCGAACGCGGTGCCGTAGAGGTCGTCGCCGCAGATCGCGGTCGAGGTCCCGAGCCGGTCGTCGTCGTCTTGCACGCTGGGCACGAGCCGGGCGATCGGGCGCACGCCGCCTCCGAGCGGCACCGTGTATACGTACGTGGCGCCTGCGCCGCTCGTGCCGGCGCTCGAGGTCTCGCGTGACGCGCCCACGACGAGGTCGCGGCCGTCCGCCGCGAGCGAGCTGCCGAACGTCGCCCCGCTCTGCGGGGTGAGCGCCTGCACGTACTCGAGGCGGCAGCCTTCGCGCGCGATCGTCACCTGGTAGCTGCGCCCGTCGGGGCCGACGATCGTGTGCATCGCGCCGTCGTCGCCGCTCCACGCGCTCGCGGCGACGCCGTCGTTCCGGCTCGTGCCGTCGACGACCGCACACGTGCCGCTCGCGAGGCTCGTGCAGAACGGCGTGACCGTCACGCGCGGGCTCGTGAAGCCGAGGTGGAGCGTGTAGCTCGTCTGCGTGGTCGAGAACGCAGGCTCGAGCCGACCGACGCTCGTGCGGAGGAACGAGAGCACCGGCGTCGTCGTGCAAGTGCGGTCGTCGATGCGACCGTCGCAGTTCCCGTCGACGACGTCGTTGCACGCATCGGGCGCGCCGGGATGGATGCGCGGGCTCGTGTCGTCGCAGTCGCTCGCGTCGTGCACGAGGCCCGGCGCCTCCGAGCAGCTCGTGACGGCGGTGCGGTGCGCATCGCCGTAGCCGTCGCCGTCGGCGTCGGGAAAGAGCATCAAGAGCAGGCCTTCGTCGGCCGTGCCGTCGCAGTTCTGATCGATGCCGTCGCAGATCTCGGGCGCGGTCGGGTGGATCGTCCCGTCGTAGGGCACGCAGTCGCCGCCGCGCTGCACGTAGCCGGCGACGGGCGTCGCGCTCTGCATCGTCACCGCGTCGTTGCCGTAGCCGTCGTCGTCGTCGTCCTCGTACCAGCGCGTCGGGTCGGGCGCCTCGTCGATGGTTCCATCGCAGTCGTTGTCGCGACCATCGGCGAGCTCGGGAGCGCCCGGGCGCGTCTGCCAGTCGAGGTCGTCGCAGTCGTCGCCGCCACAGGCCGCGTCGGCGGCGCCGTCGCCGTCGTCGTCCTCGAAGCCGCCTCCCGCGACCGCGAAGTTCGCGCGGCCGTCGCAGTCGTCGTCGCGCGCGTTGCACAGCTCGGGCGCGACCGGCGAGATCGTGCCGTCGTCGTCGCGGCAGTCGCCGGCGGCGAGGCTGTAGCTGCCGCTCGTCGAGCTCGGCCTCGCGCAGCTCACGACCGGCGCCGCGAGCGCGCTCCCGTATCCGTCGCCATCGGCGTCGCGGTACCAGGGCTGCGGGCCCGCGTCGGACGCGTCCGTGGTCGCCGGGTCGCAGTCGTTGTCGACTCCGTCACAGGCCTCGCCGAGCCCGGGGCGCGCCTCCGGGCTCGTGTCGTCGCAGTCGCCTGCCGTCTCCACGAAGCCTCGATCCCCGAAACAGCCCATGACCGGGCGGCTCGGATCACCCGCGCCGTCCGCGTCGGCGTCCACGAAGCCCGACACGCTGACGCCCTCGTCGATCGCGCCGTCGCAGTCGTCGTCGAGGTGATCGCAGACGTCGGGCGAGTTGGGGCTCACCGACCGTCGCGTGTCGTCGCAGTCGTCTCCGCACTGGGCGCTCCCGCCCGCGCCGTTGCAGCAGCGGGCGTCGGTGAAGCCGTCGCCGTCGAGGTCGCGCATGCCGAACGTCGAGGGGTCGCAGTCTTCGTCGTGGCTCGAGACGTCGCAGAGCTCGCCCCGCCCCGGGTAGCGCTGCGCATCGTCGTCGGCGCAGTCCTGGCCGCCACACGCGATCGCGAGCGCGCCGTCGCCGTCGGCGTCGCTCGCGACGTCACAGTCGACGTCGCAGCGCTGCCCGGTCTCGTCGCAGACGTGCCCGGTGCTGCAGGGCGGCGGGCTGGCGACGCAGCCCTGGGCATCGGCGTGCGCGTCGAGCGGCATGCAGTGCTCCGTACCGTTGCAGAAGATGCCGTCGTCGCAGTCGACGTCGCGCGCGCACGTGGTGCTCGCGTCCGCGCCGCCGTCCGCTGGCGGTGGCGTGTCGGTGCACGAGGGCATCAGCCCGAGCGAGAGCGAGAGCAGAGCGACGTGCGCGGCCTCGAGGCTCCAGCGGTGCGGAGCCCCGGGAAGGGTCGGCGAAGGCATCCCGACATTAGAACACGGTCCCGCGCGCGCCGCGTGTCGCGACACGTTGCGAAGTGCAGTCGCGCTTCCGCCGTCCCTGCGCGGCGCACGGTTCGCGAATCGTCACGATTCGCGACCGGTGATGTAGTGTGGGGAGCGTGTCGTGGCTCTCGAGGCTCTGCGGCCTCGTCGTCGTCTCCTCGTTCTTCGTCGCGGCGCCCGCAGGGCTCGCTCGCGCGCAGCCGGAGACGCCCCCCACGGTGGTGCTCGCGTTCGAGGGCGAGTGGGAGCCGGGGCTGCGCGGCGAGGTCTGGGCCGATCTCGTCTCGATGCTGCGCGAGCGGCACGTGCGCCTGCTGACCGAGACCGACGCGCCCTCGTCGCGCATCGCGACCGTGCGCATCGCGGCCCCCGATGCCGCGAGCGCCGTGCGCGTCGTGATCGAGGATCACCTCACGGCCAAGCTCGTCGAGCGCTCGCTCGCGCTGGCGCACGAAGAGCCCGACACGTGGAGCACGCTCATCGCGGCCGGCAGCGACGAGCTCTTGCGCGCCTCGTGGGTCGAGCTCTCCATGCGCTCGGCGCCGCCTCCCGCGCGCGAGCCGCCCCCCGAGGTCACCCAGATCGTCGAGGAGTCCATCGCGCCCGCGCCGCCCACCACCCCGCACCTGGTCGGCCTCGCCGTGCGCGCCGAGATGCTGGTCGGCGAGCGGCTGCTCGCGCCGGGAGCGAGCGCCGGCGTGCTCTTCGCCGTCGATCCGCACGTCGTGCTCGGATTGCGCGCGGCGGCCGCAGGGCTCGTGCCGCAGCAGACTCCGCGCGCATCGGTCGATGGCGCGCTCTTCGCGGGCGATCTCGAGCTCGGCGCGCCACTGCTCGATCCCGGGCAGACGTTCCGGCTCGCGCTCGTCGGGCTCGCGCGGCTCGGAGGGGCCTCGCTCCAGGCCCACGCACGCGCGGAGGGCCTCGACGCCACGGGCACGCTCGCGCTCTTCGCGCTCGCCGGAGGCGGCGTCCGCCTCGGCGTGCATCTCGATGCCGTCGATCTCGAGGTCGGCGTGCTCGTGCTCGCGCCTCTCGCGTCGGCGCGCGCGAGCGATGCGGTCGAGGACGTCCTCGCGATCGCCGGGCCGCTCGCGCTCGTCGAGATCGGAGCGCAGCTGTGGCCCTGAGGACGCGGCTCACGCGGCTCGCGTTGCTCGCGCTCGCGCTCGCGCTCGCGGCGTGCGATCAGCGTTTCGTGCTCGTCCACGCGCGCGACGGCGCCGTGGCCGACGCGCCCGTGAGCTCGATGGCCTACGACCTCTCGTGCGGCGTCGATCACACGTGCATGCTGCTGTCGGGCGCCCTCTGGTGCACGGGGCACGACGCGACCGGACAGCTCGGCCTGCCCGACGGCGTCGATCGTCTCGTGCCCACGCGCGCCGACGTCGGTGACGAATGGGTGGCGGTCTCGTCGGGCTACGGCGCAACGTGCCTGCTCGGCACGCGCGGCGGCCTCTCGTGCTTCGGCGACAACTCCGCGCGCCAGCTCGCGACGGGCGACACGGCGACGCGCTGGGCGCCGACCCCCATCTCGCTGCCACGCCCGGTGGTGCAGTTCGCGTTCCGCTTCGCGCACGGCTGCGCCGTCCTCGACGACGCCTCGCTCTGGTGCTGGGGCTCGAACGCGGAAGGCGAGCTCGGTCAGGGCGACGGCGGAGGCAGCGCGCCGGGCGCGCCCGTGCGCGTCGGTCCTTCGCTCACGTGGGCCGAGGCCTCGTGCGGGCAGGGCCACACCTGCGCGATCACGACCGACGGCGCGCTCTACTGCTGGGGACGCAACGGCGGCGCGCAGGGGCTCGGCGCCGGCATGCTCGCCGAGACGAGCACGCCGATGCGCGTCGGCAGCGCCACCTGGCGCCACGTCGCCGCCGGGCAGAACCACACCTGTGCGATCGCGGCCGACGGCACGCTCTGGTGCTGGGGCTGGGACACGCGGGTGGACGGTCACGCGGGGCCCGTGGGCCTGCCGACCGATGTGGACGTGTACGAGCCGATGCTCGTCGACGCGCACACCGACTGGAGCGTGCTCTCGACCGACACGTTCCACACCTGTGGTGTCCGCGCGGGCGAGCTCTGGTGCTGGGGACGCAACATCGAGGGACAGCTCGGCACCGGCGACGTGGAGGTCGTGCAGACGCCCACGCGCATCGGCACCGAGGCCGACTGGGCGCGCGTCTCGGCGGGGCGCTTCTTCACCTGCGCCCAGAAGCAGGACGGCACGGTCTGGTGCACGGGCGACGACGACTTCGGGGAGACCGGCATCGGCCCGCTCGAGCGCCGGACCACGTTCTCCCGCGTGGCGCCTCCAGTGACGCCGTAGCTGCGCGCGTCCTCGATGGGAGGTGAGCCGTCTCACCGGCCTCGGGGTACCGACGCACGATGACCCCTCGAACGCGGTGGATCGCGGGCGCCAGCCTCGTGGGCGCTCTCGCGACGGGATGCCTCGGTGAGGTGGACCCGGGCGTCTCCGGGCCTCCCGGCTACGGGCCGATCACGCCCACGACCTGCAACGCCGACCAGGTGGTGCCGGGCGGCGGTGGCATCCGGCGCCTGACGCCCACCGAGTACGCGCGCACGGTCGCCGACCTCTTCCCGGGCGTGACCCTGCCGAGCGTCACCCTCGCCGCCGACACCCGCGTGGGCGGCTTCGACAACAACCAGTCCGGGCAGGTGGTCTCGTCGCTCCTCACCGAGCAGCACTACCGCGCAGCGCAGTCGATCGGCGTGGCGGCGGCCGCGAGCCTCGCGACGTGGGCTCCCTGCACGACGAACGACGCTGCGTGCGCCGAGCAGATCGTGAGCACGCTCGGCATGCGCGCGCAGCGGCGCCCGCTCACGACGGCGCAGCACGACGAGCTCGTGGCCTGGATGGAGACGCAGCGCGCGGTCGAGGGGCTCGAGGGCGCGGTCGCGATGCTCGTGCACGCGCTGCTCCTCACGCCCGAGATGCTCTACCGCCCCGAGATCGGCGATCCCGGGCGGGCCGCGCCGCACGGCACGGTCGCGCTCGATGGCTACGAGGTCGCCTCGCGCCTCTCGTACTTCCTCTGGCGCACGATGCCGGACGACACGCTCTTCACGGCCGCGGCGCACGGCGATCTCGACACCGAGAGGGGCATCGAGGTCGAGACGCAGCGCATGCTCGCCGACCCGCGCGCGCGCGACACCATCGCCGACCTGCACGCGCAGTGGTTCCAGACGTGGCGCATGGCGAGCCTCGATCTCGACCCGGCCACCTTCCCCGAATTCGACGCGGAGCTGCGCGACGATCTGCACGCCTCGTTCGAGCACTTCGTCACCGACGCCTTCTTCGAGGACCGTACGCTCGAGGCGCTCTTCGGCGGCTCCTACGGCTACGTGAACGACCGCACGGCCCCGATCTTCGGTGTCGCGCCACCCGGATCGAGCGCGCTCGTGCGCGTCGAGCTCGACCCGGCGCAGCGCGCAGGCGTGCTCACGCAGCCGGGCTGGCTCACGCTGCGCGACCACCGCACGCAGCACTCGCCGATCTACCGCGGCGCGTTCGTGCTCGAGCACGTGCTCTGCTCGCCCACCGGCACGCCGCCGCCGGGCGCCGACATCGTGCAGGCGCCGCCGAGCGGATCGATGCCGCACACGAGCCGCGAGGCGTGGGAGCAGAGCCACACCCATCGCTGCGCGTCGTGCCACGCGCGCATCGACGGCGTCGGGTTCGGCTTCGAGAACTACGATGCGCTCGGCCGCTGGCGCGACACCGACAACGGCTACCCGGTCGATGCGAGCGGCACCGTGATCGCCGGCGGTGATGCCGACGGCGCCTTCGATGGCCCGATGGGCCTCGTGGCGCGCCTCGCGCCGAGCGAGCAGGTCGAGGCCTGCGCGATCGCGCACTACTACCGCTACGCGCTCGGCCGCACCGAGACGAGCGGCGATCGCTGCCAGCTCGAGGCGCTCGCCGATCGCATGGCGCGCTCGGGAGGCGATCTGCCGGACCTCGTCGTCGGCATGGTCACGAGCCCTTCGTTCCGCTTCCGCACCACCGAGGTGAGCCCATGAAGCTCTCGCGTCGAGACCTCCTCCGTACGCTCGGCGTGGGCGCGGCCGCCGCCGCGATGCCCATGATCTTCACCGGCAGCCGCGCTCGCGCCGGCGGGCCCACGATCCCCAAGCGCATCGTGTTCCTCTACGTGCAGTCGGGCTCGATGCCCGGGCGCTGGGAGCCGCAGATCCGCGCGGGCGCGCCAGCCTCGACCTCGACCGAGTGGGACGTGAACACCGATCTGCACGGTGACCTCGCGCCCTATCGCGCCGACCTCAACTACTTCGAGAACCTCGACTTCCTCAGCGAGTACGACGACCCGACCGATCCCGCGAACTCGCACATCCAGGGCGGCACGCACGCGATGAGCGCGGCGCACCGCATCGATGCGCGCACGGTCGGCGGGCCCACGATCGATCAGATCATCGCCGCCGGGATCAACGCCGGCGGACCGGTCACGCTCCTGCCGTCGCTCGAGATCGCCTACGGCGCGAGCCCGGAGAGCTCGGTGAGCGCCACCGGACCGAGCGGCATCCTCCCGCGCCTCGAGGATCCGGGCGAGGTCTACGATCGTTGCTTTCCCGGCGGTGCGGTCGACGACACGACCCACCAGGCCGAAGTGCGGCGGCGCGGCGAGGTCTTCTCCTTCCTGCGCGGTCGCTACGGTGCGCTCACGCCGCGCCTCACGGGCGCGGACCGCCGGAAGATCGAGCAGCAGCGCGACACGCTGAACGACCTCGAGGCGCGCCTCGCCCTCGGCGACGGCTCCACGGCGACGCCGCCCGACCGCTCGATCCTCGATCCGCTCGGCGCGGTCACGCCCGACACGCGCTACGCGACGTACACCGATCTCGACATGAAGCTCGTCGCGGCGGCGCTCCACAACGACGTCACGCGCGTCGTCTCGATCGAGCTCCAAGACGCGCCCGACGTGGAGTGCGGCTTCTCGCCCACGCGCTTCACCGACGCCTCGATGGGCGGCATGCCCATCACCGACACGCACGGGCTCATCCACGCGGTGATGAACCCGAGCCATCCGCTCTCGAGCGATCCGGCGGCCGTCGAGGTCATCCGCCAGCAGCACCTCGCGACCACGCGGCGCGCGCGTCTCTTGCTCGACGAGCTCGCGATGCGCACCGAGAGCGACGGGCAGCGCCTGCTCGATCACACGGTCGTGCTCTTCTGCTCGCAGATCGCCGACGGCAGCCACTGCCTGCAGGGCATGCCCTGGTACACCGTCGGTCGCTGCGGCGGCGCGCTGCGCACGGGGCAGTGGTTCCGCAACACGCGCACGAGCGGGGATCCGCTGCGCTGGATCTCGCCGCGCTGGAGCGGGCGCGGGCAGTCGCACGCCGACCTGTTCACCTCGCTCGCGAACGCGATGGGCGTGAGCGTGACCTCGGTGGGCGCGCCCTCGGCGAATTCGGGCGGCATCCGGGCGCTGCTCGCGTGAGGGCCGGGGCGCTTTTCGCGTGCTGTCTCGCCGTGAGCGGCTGCACCGGGGCCGAGGTCTCGGGCGCCGACGGCGGGCGGACGGCTGATGCCGCGACGGTCGCGACCGACGGCGCACGCCCCGACGTCGGGCCGGGCCACGACGGCGGGACGACGTCCGGTGACGACGCCGCGACGACTCCGAGCGACGCGGCGAGCCCGACGGGCACGCCGGTCTTCGTCGCGATCGGCAAGTTCGCGCGCATCACGACGAGCATGGACGACGGCGCGAGCTGGCCGTTCAACCGCTCGGACGACGACACCGCGAGCTGCGTCGGGATCGACTGCGATCACCATCCGGGCTCCGCGACCGGGATCACGTTCGGCGGCGGCGACGTGTACGCGTCGTTCGGCTGGGGCGACAACCCCACGCGCCTCTATCGCAGTCACGACGGCGTGACGTGGGGCGATCCCGTCTACGACGTGCGTGACTTCTCGTTCGCCGGCATCGCGTGGGCGGGCGATCGCCTCGTCGTGGGCGATGCGACGCCGCGCTACTCCACCGATCGCGGCGTGACGTACTCGACGGCCGCCTGGCCCGACTATCACATCCCCGACGGCGCCTGGCCGAACGCGCGCGGCGTGGGCTACGCCGACGTGATGGGCGGGCGCATCGCGCTCCTCACCGCCGTCGGCGACGGCTCGTGGGCCGACACTACGATCAGCCGCGATCAGGGCCTCACGTACCAGCATCCGACGGCGTTGCCGGCCGAGTGTCGCGGCTTCACGCGCGGGCTCGAGATCGGCGGCGGCATCTGGCTCGAGGCGTGGTCGGGGACCAACGTCGTCTGCCGCTCGACCGACGGCGGCGATCACTGGGAGCTCGCGACGATCCCCGCCTCGGGCGAGATCACGCGGCCGATGTGGACGGGCCACTCGTTCGTGCTCTTCGCGGGCAACGAGGGCTTCGAGAGCACGGATGGCGCGAGCTGGACGAGCTTCACGAACGACGCGAACATCGCGGTCGCTGCGTACAGCCCGGTCACCGGCACGTTCGTCGGCACGGGCGGCTGGGGTGCCTGGTACGACCGGCAGCGCCTCTACCGCAGCACCGACGGCGGTCACCACTGGACCGAGCTGCCCGAGAGCGCGTTCCTGCGCTCGCATCCGATCACCGCGATCGCCTTCGGCTACGTCGGCGGGAGCTGAAGGTCCGCGGGCCGCGGCGGCGAATCAGCGCAGCGAGAACACGCGCGCGCTCTCGTCGCTCGTGAAGCGGTGGTGATCGTCGACGTTCGAGAACGTCGTCGTCGTCGTGTCGCCGCTCGTCTCGCTCATCGTCATCGCGTCGAGCGCGTCGCCGTGGCCGCGGAACTCGATGCGTGCGAGGAACTGCGTGAGCGGCGCGGCGCGCGGCGTGAGCGTGATGGCCCAGCCGGTGGCGCTCGTGGTGAAGCCGATGGTGTAGCTCTGCTCGATCGCCGCGCGGTCGCCGGCGAGGAACGAGCGGAACGAGTCGACGAAGCTTCGCACGATGGGCTGCGAGGCGAGGTCGATGTGCTGCTCGTGCCCGCCGTCCGACATGCGCAGCGTGGCGCCGTCGATGAGCACGATCTGCCCACCCGCGCGCCGCGCGAGGCGCCCCGGCCGCGCGTAGGCGAGCGTCCCGTCGGTCGTCAGCGGCGTCGAGAGCAGCGCGATGTGCTTCTCCTCGTGGAACGAGAGCGTCAGCCCCTCGATCCGCGCGAAACGGGCGAGCACCGACTCGAGCGTGGGCGCGGTCTGCGCAGAGACGGGGCGGGCGGCGAAGAGCACGAGCGCGAGCGCGAAGAGGCAGAGACGCCGGGACATCGCGCCTTCGACGCGGGTCGGGCCTCCGATCTTCATCGCGGGGCGTCCTGCCGCACGGGGCCCGCGAGGATGCGCTCTTTCAGCACCGCCGGCGTCTCGAAGAGCATCTCGTCGTCGCCCATCCCGTGGTGCGCGCGCGAGGTCGTGACGAGCATCGTCTTGCCGCGCGCGGCGCGCTTGCCCGTGGTGAGGTTCTGGATCTCGTAGGCGACGCCGATGCGCGTCTCCCACTCGGTGAACCACGCGGCGACGCGGAAGTCGTCGCCGTAGCGCAGCGTGCCCACGTGCCGCGCGCGCGACTCGACCACGTAGAGGCCGAGCTTCAGCGGGATCATGTCGGGCACGTCGATGCGGTGCGCGGAGAAGAGCGCACAGCGCGCGATCTCGAAGTACTTGTAGTACCAGCCGTGCCACGCGACGAAGAGCGGATCGCAGTCGTGGAAGGGCACCTTGAGCGTCACCGAGATGGCGCTCGTCGGCGCCTTCTCGCGTAGCTCGCGCGTCGGGGGCTGGGCCCGGTCGAGGTCTTCCGCCATCGCCGGCGACCTTAGCACTCCTGCCGAGGACGCAGGTCCGGGAGGCCCCACGCAACGCCGCGCGGCTGCCGCCGACAAGGGCACATGCGCAAGCGCATCGAGGCCCTCGCCGACCAGCTCGAGGAGCTCGTCTCCGAGGACGAGCATCACGTGCTCGTGGTCCGCTGTGCAGCCGAGGGGTGCGCCATGCTCCTCGGTGGCCTCGAGCTCGTCGAGCAGCGCGGCAGCCACGACGTCGTCCTGCCTCTGAACGAGGACTTCGACGGCCTCGCAGGGCTCGCCGAGCGAGCGAGCGCCTGGGTCGCCGCGTTCGCCAGCGCGGAAGAGCTCGTACCTCCGGAGCACGCGGCGTGGCTCGAGCGCGTGGGCTGGCTCGCCGACGAGGTGCACCGAGTCGCGAGGAGCCGACTCGTCGTGGTGCTCGTGCCGGCGCACGTTCTCGAGCGCGCTGGGCTCGAGTATCGACGCGCAGCGCAGGAGCTCTTCGCGCTCGCGACGCGATCGGGTGGCCGGCTGAAGGTCATCGTCCGGGAGACGGCGTCGCACGACGCCCGCGCGGCGCTCGCGGGGCTCGCGGTGCCGGCGCTCGAGCTCGTGATCGACAGCTCGCCCGAGGCGATGAGGGAAGCGTTCGCCGCGGAGGCAGAGGATCCCACGAACGACGGCGCCACGCGTGCGACCGCGCTGCTCACCGTCGCGATGACCGACATCGCGTGCGGTCGGGCGGAGGAGGCCCTCGTCACGCTCGTCCGCCTCGGCGCGCTCTTCGACGCACTGGGCGATGGAGCAGGTCGCGCGCTGGCGGCCATCGGCGCCGGCTCGGCGCTCTGGCAGCTCGATCGTCTCGACGAGGCCGACGTCGCGTTCGCGCGTGGTGTCGCGATCGCGGCGGAAGCGCGCGCCCCCGCCGCCGTGCTCACGGGCTCCATGTTCGCGGGGCACCTCGCGATGCGACGCGGTGATCACGTCGAGGCCGATGCTCGCTTCGACCTCGCCGCGCGGATGGCCGCCGTCCAGCGCTCTCCGCACGGGGTGGCAGAGGCGCTCGTCTTCCGTGGGGAGGCGCTTCGATCGCGCGGGCTTCTCGACCACGCAGCGGAGGTCTGGGCTCGGGCCGCGCAGGCAGCACGTCTCGCGTCGCTAGCGTCGGTCGAGCGCGATGCGCTCACGCGCGCGCTCGATGCGCACCAGCTTCACGGCGCTCTGCTCGATGTTCGAGCGGCTCGCTCGCGCCTGCACGAGCTCGAAGACCACCACGGCGACGCCTGCCACCACGGACACGCGCCGTGACGGACTACGTCCCTTCGTACGCGACGCACCCGCCGTCGTTCGCGTCCTCGCACTCGGCGATCTGGGAGTGGGCGCGGAGCTGGTTCCCGCGCCCCGACGGCTCGTGCGTGTTCACGGTGCTCGCGGCCGAGATTGCCGAGCGCCCCCTCGCGATTCTCGACGGACCTCCCGACTCGCAAGGCATCTTCGGCGTTCCTGATCTCGTCGTGCAGACCGCGCTCGGGCTCCCGTCGATTCCGACGGACATGCTCGACGTCGGCATCGCGTCGCTGGCGAGCATGTTGCCCACCGGCGCATTCGCGGCGCCGCCGGTGCACCCCGGCTCGTCGCTGCACGTCGGTCTTCCCCACTGGCACTTCACGCCGGTGCCGCCGCTTCCTGGCTTCGGCCCGACCGCCATGGTCGGCGCGTTGAACGTCCTCGTCGGGGGCATGCCCGTGCTGCGAACGGGCGACGTCGGCTTCGCGCCGACGTGCATGGGCTCGCCGACGTTCAAGGCCTACACGGGCTCGGCGACCGTGTTCGTCGGTGGTCGACGCGCGGCGCGCGTCGGCGACCTCACCGAGCACTGCCCGATGATCCGGATCCCATCGGGCGCCGGCTCGATGGCGGGCGCATTCAATGCTCTCGCGCTCCTCTCGATCGCCACGAGCGCAGTGGCTCATGGAGCTGCGTCGGTGTCTGCCGGGGTGGACGCGCTCGATGCAGGCGGCAACGAGGTCGCCGTCGAAGAGGCCGAGCTGCGACAGATCGGAGAAGCGGCACAGGCCACGATCGGTGTCGCGCAGGGCCTCGCCGATGCCGCGCTCTCCGCAGCCCACGCGACGATCGGGGCAGTGCCGACGATCGCGGGGACCGGGATGGGCACGCTCGTTCCCGTCGGCTCTCTGCCGCTCGTGATGATCGGTGGGCTTCCGCTGCCCGATGCGAGCGACATTCTGGCGGCGGCCGGGCGCACTCGATGGGGACGGCGGATCCGCGCGCGCGTTCGGCTCTACGGCATGCGGCGCGCGCGCGGGCGATCAGTCTGGTGCGCGCTGATCGGGCATCCGGTCGACGCGGTGACCGGCCGCGTGCTCGCCGATCATCGCGACGCCGACCTCGGGGACGGCCTCGTTCTCGCGCGTCGCTACGACAGCAGCGCGCGGCGGCGGAGCGGTGATGTCGGGCTCGCGCAGCGCCACTCGTTCGAGCGCGAGCTCGAGGTGTGGAGGCATCGCGTCCGCTATACGGACGCGCGCGGCGTCGTGGTGGACTTCCCGCCGTTTCGAGGCGAGGACCGCGTCGCGCTGGACGGCTACGTCGCCGAGCGTCTCGGCGAGGGACGCTACGAGATCTCGTTCGAGGGCGAGACGATGGTCTTCGTCGCCTCGCCCGGCGCGCGCGCGGCACGCCTGATCGCGATTCGACGTCCCGACGCACGGATCGACATCCGCCACGATGGCGCCGGCCGGTTCGCGTCGGCGTCCATCGGCGCGCGCTCGCTCGTCGTGCGGCGAGACGCGCACGGAAGAATCGACCGCGTCACCGACGCGCGCGGGCACGAGCTCGCCTCGTACGCCTACGAGGGAGGACATCTCGTCGCCGCGCGCGATGCCTGCGGTCACGAAGAGAGATTCGACCACGACGCCGACGGGCGGCTCGTCGGGTGGCGCGATCCGCGCGGGCACCGCTTCGTGTGGCGATACGACGGCGAAGGGCGCTGCGTCCACACGAGCGGGCAGGACGGCGAATGGGCGTGTGACCTCGCGTACGGGAAGAACGAGACGCGCGTCACGCATGCGAGCGGTCTCGTCGAGACGATCCGGTACGACGCCTACGGGACGGTGCTGCACGTCGCGCGCTCGGACGGCGCGTTCCTGATCCGCGAGCAGGACGAGACGCTGCGCGTCGTGCGCGAGCGCGATGCGGCGGGGCGCGTGACCGAGCTCGTCTACGACGCGGACGGAGGCCTCGCGTTCCGGCGTGATCGCTTCGGGAACGTCCTGCCGCCCGAGCCGGGGCCGCACGACCTTTCGCCCCGCGCGCGCGTGCTGCCGGAGACCTACGCCGCGCGCCTCGGCGTGCCCGAGGAAGGGGGCGTGCCGTCCGCGATCGCGCCGTCGCTCGAGGCGCTCGCGGCCTGGGCGCTGCCGACGCCACGCGCTCCTCGTGCGCCCACGCTCGAGCGCGACGCCTGCGCACGTGTCGTGCGCGCGATCGACGCCGAGGGACGGGCCACCACGCTCGCCCGCGACGCGTCCGGAAACGTGGTCTCGATCGTCGATCGCGATCGCCGTGAGACGCGCATCGAGATCGACGGCTGGAGGCTCGCGACGCGCGCGCTCGATCCGATCGGGCGCCGCGTCGAGTGGAGCTACACGGCGACCGAGGAGGTGCGCACCTACCGCGATCCGCGCGGCGTGCTCACCGAGTACGGCCGCGACGCCGCCGATCGCATGATCTCCGTGACCCGCGGCGGCCGCCTGCGCGCGTCGTACACGTGGGATGCGGGCGACCGGCTCGTCGAGAAGCGCGACGGGCAGGGCGCGCT
>JAXLYV010000010.1:0-251905 GCA_046351235.1 Sandaracinus sp.
AAACGGCCGTGTCTCCAACAGCGGCGGTGTCGTAGAGACGGTGTCGCAGAGACGGTGTCGCAGAGACGGTGTCGCAGACAACGACATCCATCGACCCGCAGATACCTTGTCTTCTCTGCACCAGAATATGCCAGAGAGGGGCACTTGCCACAAGCCCGTATCTCCGAGCCAGAGTGCCGGCCTCACGCGGTCGCGCGAGGAGGAAACTCGGATGAGCAAGAAGACGAAGACGGAGCCGGGGCCGGGGCGCCCCGCGGTGGTGATCGCGGGCGGCGGGCCGACGGGGCTCACGCTCGCTGCCGAGCTGGCCATCGCCGGGATCGACCTCGTGGTGGTCGAGCCACGCGAGACGCAGGCCAGCCCGGGAACGCGGGCCGGCGGCTTCCACGCCCGGACCCTCGAGCTCTTCGATCAGCGCGGCATCGCCGATCGCTTCCTGTCGGCGGGGCGAACGATGCAGATCGCGAGCTTCGCGGGCGCGACGCTCGATCTCTCGGACTGCCCGACGCGCCACCCCTACGGGCTCGCGCTCGGGCAAGTGCGCATCGAGGAGATCCTCGCCGACCGGGCACGCGAGCTCGGCGTGCCGTTCTCGCGCGGAAAGCGTGTGGTCGACTTCTCGCAGGACGACGAAGGCGTCGACGTCGTGCTCGACACGGGCGAGACGCTCCGCGCGCACTACCTCGTCGGCTGTGACGGCGGCCGGAGCCTGGTTCGCAAGACGGCGGGGATCGGATTCCCCGGATGGGATCCCTCCGTCAGTTACCTGCTCGCCGAGGTCGAGATGAGCGAGGAGCCCGCCTCCGGCATGCGACGCGACGCCAAAGGCACGTACGCGATGGGCCGAATGGAGGACGGGAAGCGCGTGCGCGTCGTGCTCCGTGAAGAAGAGGTGCGCTCCGGTGACTCGCCCTCGCTCGACGAGCTGCGCACCGCGCTCGTCGGGCTCTACGGAACCGACTTCGGCGTGCAGCCGGGCGGCTGGATCTCGCGCTTCACCGACGGGACGCGACAGGCCTCTTCTCTCCGCGAGCGCCGCGTGCTGCTCGCGGGGGACGCGGCGCACGTGCACTCGCCGATGGGCGGACAGGGGCTCAACCTCGGCGTGCACGACGCGTTCAACCTGGGATGGAAGCTCGCCGCCGTCGTGCGCGGCGAGGCACCGGCGTCGCTCCTCGACAGCTATCACGACGAGCGTCATCCGGTGATCGCCGAGACGCTGCGGACGACCATGGCGCAGACGGCGCTCAGCCGCGCCGAGGCACGCACCGAGGCCGCGCGCGAGGCGGTGGCCGACCTGCTCTCGACCGACGAGCCGCGGCGTCGCTACGCCGCGAAGATGTCGGGGCTCGACCTCCGCTATCCGCTCGGCGATGCACATCCGCTGATCGGACGGCGCATGCCGGATCTCGATCTCGTGACGAGCGAGGGGACGCGCCGCACGTACGCATTCCTCCACGCCGCGCGGCCGCTGCTCGTCGATCTCGCCAGCACGGGCGCCGCGCGCGAGGCCTCGCCCTGGAGCGCTCGTCTCACCGCGTGCGAGGCACGCTACGAGGGCCCCTGGCAGCTCCCCGCCGTCGGCGAGGTGCCCGCGCCCTCGGCCGTGCTGATCCGGCCCGACGGCTACGTCGCGTGGGCCTCGACGAGCGGTGTGCTCGGCCTACGCGAGGCGCTCACACGCTGGCTCGGGCCGGCCTGACTCGAAGTGGCGGTCCATCGCTTCCGCCGCGCTCGGGCGCATCGGTCCACACATCACGCTCGCCGACGTGGAGGGAGCGCCGCGCTCAGCCCACCTCGACGACGATCTTGCCGCCCACGTGGCCGCCCCACGCCGCGCTCATCGCCTCGGGGATCTCGGCGAAGGGCACGACACGCTCGACGACCGGCTTCACGCGGCCATCGGCGAGCAGCGCGCTCAGCTCCGCGAGGTCCTGGCGGCGCAAGCGCTCGTCGATGGTGAGCACCTCGAGGCGCCGGCCCGAGCCGAGGAAGCGGAGCTTGCCCAGCAAGAGCGCCTCGAAGATCTGCCGGTTGTTGCCGCCGACCATGACGTAGACGCCGCCGCGCTCGAGCCATGCGAGGTAGGTGGCGAGCGAGCGGTAGCCGTTGACGCCGAGCACGGCGTCGAACGAGCCCTTCGGCTCGGCGCCCCGGGCGTGGTCGACGACCTCGTCGGCCCCGAGCGAGCGCACGAGCGCGACGCTCGCCGCGCCGCAGAGCGCCGTGACGTGCGCGCCATAGGCCTTGGCGAGCTGCACCACCATCGTGCCGACGCCGCCGCCCGCCCCCATCACGAGCACGCGTTGGCCCTTGCGGAGCTTCGCGCGCTCGCGCACGGCCTGGATCGCCGTGATTCCCGCGAGCGGCGCGGCCGCGCACGCGTGCACGGAGACGCCCGCCGGGCGCCGCGTGACCTCGTCCTCGCGCAGCGTCATCGCCTCGGCGAACGCGCCCATCGCCATCGAAGAGCCGAAGACCTCGTCGCCGACCTTCCAGCGCGTGATGCCCTCGCCGATCGCGTCGACCACGCCGCAGACGTCCGCCCCGAGGATGCGCCGCTTGCGCGGGCGGAACAGGCCGTTGTCGAGGCGGGCGAGGAAGGGATCGGCGCGCGCGAGGCGCTGATCGGCCGCGTTGATCGAGCTCGCCGACACCCGCACGCGGATCGCACCGGGCCCAGGGTCGGGCAGCGGCACCTGCACCCGATGCATCACCTCCCGGGGCTCGCCGTAGCGCTCGTAGACGAAGGCACGCATCAGGCTCGGCGAAGCGATCATGCCGAGGTCTACGTCCGAGCGGCCGCGGTATTTCGCCGCAGGATCGCGCCGATCCCGGCTCCGTCGCCGTGGCGCGATGCCACCGCCGAGCCACCGCGTCGATCTTTGTACAGATAAAACCTTGACACGACGTGGACGCGCTCCAGGATGGCTGGCGGTCGGGGGATCCCGACGGGGCCATCAGAAAGGAACGACCGATGACACTTGAGCTTCGATTGAATTCCGTTCGCGCGATCGCGCTCGGCTGGATGTGCGCGCTGGCGCTCACCGCCTGCGACAACGGGACCACGACTCCCGCCGCCGACACCGGTCCCACGACGACCGACGGCGGCGCCACCGATGCGGGCGCCGATGCAGCAGCCCCCGCGCAGTCGATCGCCGAGATCGCGCAGGCCGATGGCCGCTTCACGCTCCTGCTCGCGGCCGTGACGCGCGCGGGCCTCGCCGATGCGCTCTCGGGCGATGGCACCTTCACCGTCTTCGCGCCCACCGACGACGCCTTCGCCGCCTCCGGGATCACGCGCGCGATGATCGACGCGATGCCGCTCGATCAGCTGACGCAGATCCTGCAGTACCACGCGCTCACGACCGAGGTGCGCAGCTCCGCGATCACGGCCGGCCCCGCGACCACGCTGGCGAACCTCTCGATCATCCTGGGCACGACCGGCGGCGTGACCGTCAACGGCGGCAACGCGATCACCGGCGGCGCGAACGTCGTGCTCGCCGACATCGATGCCAGCAACGGCATCATCCACGTGATCGATCGCGTGCTCCTGCCCCCGACGATCCCGCAGCTGGCGACCTACGCCGGGCTCACCTCGCTGGTGACGGCGGTCGGGTCGGTCGATCTCGCCACGACGCTCTCGGGCCCCGGCCCCTTCACCGTCTTCGCGCCGACGAATGCCGCCTTCGCCGAGCTCGGCGCCGGCGCGCCCACCGGCGACGCGCTCCGCACCGTCCTGCTCTATCACGTCGTCTCGGGCGCGGTGCCCAGCACGGGCGTGCCCGCGATGGCGCCCTCGCTCTCGCCCAACGAGTACGGCGACAACATGACGATCCTCTTCGACACCACGAGCGGCGTGCACCTCAACGGCGACACGGCCACGGTCGTCCTCGCCGACGTGCGCGCGACGAACGGCATCGTCCACGTCATCGACCACGTCATCACCCCGATGAACGTCCCGCAGGCGGCCGAAGCGGCCGGCCTCAGCAGCCTGCTCACCGCCGTGGGCGCGGCTGCGCCCCTCACGGACGGCACGACGGTGGCCGCCGCGCTCTCGGCCCAGGCGCCCTACACGGTCTTCGCGCCGACGAACGACGCGTTCGCGGCCGTCGCCTCGACGACCGCCACGCTCACGCCCGCGCAGCTGCGTGACGTGCTCCTCTATCACGTGCTCAGCCCGACCGCGTTCACGACGCCGGTGCTCGCGGCCGACCTGCCCGCGACCGCGACGGACCTCGCGACGCTGAACGGCGCCACCGCGCGTCTCGATCCGACCGTCACGCCGCCGACGATCGACGGCCAGCCGATCGTGCTGACGGACGTCGTGGTCTCGAACGGCGTCGTCCACGTCATCGGCGGCGTCATGCTGCCCTGAGCGAGACGCGGCCTCGCCGCGCCGACGCGGGCGTCGTCCGGGCTCGGACGGCGCCCGTCGTCGTTCCGTCACCCCCCCGGACGAGAGCGGCCCGCCCGCGGCGGGAGCGCGAGCCTCGGGAGGCACGTGCCCCGGCCTTTCTGGGGTGTTTCGCGTGGCGAGGCCTGCGCTCGATCGCGCGCTCGAGGTGCCCTGCGGCGAAAATCACGTAGCGCGGAGGCGGCGGCCGATCCAACATGCGGCGTCCGCGTAACGTTTGGCCTCTCGTTTTCTCGCTCTTGGGGGAACGCGGTACGGCGAGCCGACCGCGTCAGGAGAGAGAGAAAATGGGTAATCGTCTTTTCGTCGGGAATCTGTCGTTCCGTACCAGCGAAGAGGGCCTTCGTGACCTCTTCGCGCCCCACGGCGCGCAGAGCGTCAAGCTGATGGAGGACCGCGAGACGGGCCGCTCGCGCGGCTTCGCGTTCGTCGAGTTCGCCGATGCGGCGTCCGCGACGGCGGCGCTCCAGGCCACGAACGGCACCGTCCTCGACGGCCGCCCGCTCCGCGTCGACACGGCGACCGAGCGCGCGCCCCGCAGCGGCGGCGGCGGTGGTGGCTTCGGCGGCGGCGGCGGCGGTGGTCGCGGCGGCGAGCGCGGTGGTGGCGGCGGCCGTCGCGACTGGCGCTGAAGCGCGTCGATCTCGCCGCGACCGCGGATCGAGATCGCGTTCCGAGACGGCCTCCTTCGGGAGGCCGTTTCTTTTTCGGCCCGCGCCACCGAGGAACGAAACCGCAGCCGGTGTGCGTACGAAGAGCAGGACGAGCCACGGGGTGGTCGTCTCGATCGGAGCCGCGGTGTGGACGTGAAGCGACGGTCGTTTCTGCGCAGCACGCTGGCCCTGGGCGCGCTCGGCGCGACGGGCTGTTGCTTCTTGCCGAGCGAGCTCGAAGCGCCGATCCCCTCGGCTCCGAGCACGGTTCCGCCGACGACGAGCGCCGTGCTCGCGTCGCCGGCGCCGACGGAATGGGTCCCGGCGCAGACGGTGGTGCTCGCCGTCGGCATCCTGCGCTGGGCGCGGGCCGACCTCTACGACGCGATGCCCGCCGAGGAGCGACGCGACCAGGCGCTCGTGGAGGCGCTCGTCGCGCGCGGGGTTCCGCGCTCGCGCATCACGTACCTCGTGGACGAGCAGGCCACGCTGGCCCGCGCGAGAGAGGCGCTCGCCGCATCGATCGCGGCGTGCGGACCCGACGACACGTTCGTCTTCTACTGGGCCGGTCACGGCGACCGCACCGACGCGGGCGCGAGCTACGCCGTGCCCTTCGACGCCGGCGACGACAGCGCCCGGACGTGCCTCGGCTACGACGAGATCGCACGCGCGATCGAGCGCGGCGGGATGGGCCGCGCGCTCTCGTTCGCGGACACCTGCTACTCGGGCGCGCTCGCCGACGCGCTCGTGGCGCGCCGAGGCGGCCCGATGCGCGCCGGCTTCGGCGCTTCGAGCGCGAGCGAGTCGTCGACCGGCAACTGGACCTTCACCGACGCCGTGATCGCCGCCTTCGGCGGGGACGCCAACGCCGATCGCGACCGCGACGGGTCGGTCACCCTGACGGACCTCGAGCGTTTCGTCGAAGAAGAGATGGCCTTCGCCGACGGCCAGCTCGCGAACGTCCAGTGCACGAGCGATTTCCCGCGCACGTTCCGCCTCGCGGGCGCCGCCGCGCCGCCGTGCGTGCGCTACGGCGAGCGCCTCGAAGTGCTCGACGAGGGCACCTGGTGGCCCGCCACGATCATCGGTCAGCCGGGCACCCAGCTCGCCGTGCACTACGACGGCTACACCGGCAGCTCCGATGCCGTGGTCGACGTCTCCCAGACGCGCCCCTACGCGCCCCTCACCTACGCCGCCGGCACGCGCGTCGAAGTGCGCTGGGAGGGCCAGTGGTATCCCGCCGCGATTCGCGACCAGCGCCTCGGCGTGCACCTCGTGCACTACGACGGCTTCGCCGACACCTGGGACGAGTGGGTCTCGAGCGATCGCATCCGCGTGCCGACCTGATCTCGGTGCGGGCAGGAGCGTGCGCGCACCGGCCGAGCGAGCGCCGGCGGGTCGCGATCGCGGCTCTCAGCGGGGAGGAGCCCCCTCGAGATCGAGCGACCAGACGATCCGGCCTTCTCCTTGTCCCTCGCGGAGCTCGAGCGTGAGCGAGGCGGGCTGCCCCTCGAGCGCGAGCTCGAGATAGCCATTCGTCTCCCGCGGGCGGGCGGCGAGCGGCGCATCGACCGACACCAGCGTCAGCGCCACCGCCGGCTCGGCGTAGATCGCGATCGCCCCCGAGAACGCATAGGCCTCGAGGCTCGCCGCGCCCAGCGTGGCCCGGCCGAGCGAGCGACCTTGCGCGGGATCTCGGATCGCCGGCGCCGCATCGGCGGCGAGGCGACGCCGCACGACCTCGCGCTGCGGGAGGAACGCGGCGTACGCATCCCGCGCACCCGAGCGGTGCAAGCGCAGCGCGACGTCGGCCGCGGCGTGCCCATCGAGCGCGCCCCGTAGCAGCTTCGCCACGTCGGCCGGCGTGGGCTCGAGCGCAGGAGGGCCATCCAGCGCGGAGAGCGGGCCGCCGCCGAGCAAGCCCGCTCCACGCCGCGCCTGCTCGATCGCCAGCTCGAGCGCGTCCCGCGCGTCCTCGTCCACGGCGCCCTCGCCCGAGCGGAGCGCCCCCACCGTGAGCAGCGTGCGCCGCGCCTTGGCCGCCATCTTGTCGCGCGACGGAGCGCGATCGAGCAGGCCCAGCACGGCCACCGCCGTCCCCATCGCCGCAGCCTCGAGCACCACGCCGTGGGGGGCCTCGGGGGAGAGCGCGCCCGCGGCCAGGCGCTCGAAGGCCTGGGCCACGGCCGAGCCGTCGGCGGCGAGCAAATCCTTCGTCACGTGAGCACCTCTTCCATGCGCGATGCGGGGGGGACGGCGGCTGGCCCGACCGACTGACGGCGAGCGCGCCGCGCCCCGCCCGAGCGAGGATCGGGCGCCCGGGATCGCTCGCCCTTCCCGCCCTCGATCCGATCGTCCGCCGAGAGCAAGGCGCGCAGACGCGCGTGGGCCGAGCCGCTCATTCGGAGCTCTCCTCTCCGGCGCGCTCACCCGCGTCCGACTCGCCGGGCTCGCCCGGAAGGGGCTTGCGTCGCGCAGGCCGGGAGAGACCCGCGTCGCTGCGCCGGGCTCGAACGGCCTCGCGGAGGGCCTCGAGCACCGTCGCGGCCTCGGCCTCGTGCGCCGGGATCATCCGTTCGAGCGCCGCGTCCAGCGTCGGGCGGCCGCGCTCGACCCACTTCGAGAGCCGATCGACCCCCACGGACTCGTCGAGCGCGAGGATCGCCCGCAGATCCGCCACGCTCTCGCCGAGCACGCGATGCAGCGTCGCCCGCGCCTGGAGCCGGCGCAGATGGGCCTCGTGCGCCGGGAGCGAGAGCGTCGCGACGTACGCCGTGAGGCCTTCCTCCACGACCTCCACGAGCATGCCGAGCGCGCGCTCGTCGACCGCCCGTCCGTCGTCGCGCTCCAGCCGGTCCAGCGCGCTCGCCTCGGCCTCGTCGAGCACGACCCGATCGAGGCGGCGCACCCGCATGCGCGCGTGATCGATCTTCTTGTGCCGCACGATGCGCGTCACCCAGGCGACCGCCGCCCCCGGCTCGTCGGCCTCGAGCGTGCCCACGTGCTTGGCGATCGAGACGAGCGCGTCCTGCACCACGTCGTCGTGGTCCGGCCCCACGGCCGACCGGCTGCGCCGCAAGAACGTCTCGACCGAGCGCCAGTCGGCGAGCTCGCGCACGCGGTCGCGCTGGGCGACGCCGCGCGCGGCGTCCCGGAGGCGGCCGAGGGCTCGGTAGAGCTCGTCGCTCGTGGTCACGAGGGGCTCGTAGCACGACCTCGAACGGGAGTAGGTTGGGGCCCATGACGAGCCCCGACGCCCGCCACTTCGTGCTGCGCGAAGACATCGTGATGCTCAACCACGGCAGCTTCGGCGCTTGTCCGCGCGTGATCCTCGAGCGCCACGAAGCGATGCTACGCGAGTGGGAGTCGGATCCGATCGGCGTCTTCGATCGGCTCGAGGCGCGGCTCGACGCGGCGCGGAACGAGGTCGCCGCGCTCGTCGGCGCCGATCCGGCGGGCTTCGTGTTCGTGCGCAACGCGACGATGGGCGTGAACGCCGTCCTGCAGTCGTTCCCGCTCCGCGCGGGCGACGCCGTGCTCACGACCGATCACGCCTACCAGGCGTGCAAGAACGCGCTCGATCACTGGGCCGGGCGCGCCGGCGCCCGCATCATCGTCGCGCGCGTGCCCTTTCCGCTCGCGAGCCCCGACGAGGTCACCGACGCGATCGATCGCGCGTGGACGAAGGACGTGCGCCTGGCCCTCGTCGATCACATCACGAGCCCGACCGGCCTCGTGTTCCCCATCGCGGACATCGTGCGCCTGCTCGAGGGGCGCGGCACCGCGGTGATCGTCGACGGCGCGCACGCGCCCGGCATGGTGCCGCTCGCGGTGCGCGAGCTCGGCGCCTCGTACTACACGGGCAACTTCCACAAGTGGATGTGCGCGCCCAAGGGCGCGGCGATGCTCTGGGCGCGCGAGGATCGGCGCGCGGGCCTGCACCCGACGTGCATCAGCCACGGTCTGACGGCGCGGACCTCGCGCGGCGCGCTGCACGACGAGTTCGACTGGACGGGCACCGACGACTTCGCGCCCTGGCTCCTCGTCGGCGCGTCGGCCGCCACGATGGCGGCGATGGCCGGCTCGCTCGAGGCGCTCCGCGAGAGCAACCGCGCGCTCGCGCTCGAGGCGCGCCGCATCCTGACCACGAAGCTCGGCATCGCGCCGCCCGCGCCCGAGAGCATGATCGGCACGCTCGTCGCGCTGCCGCTCGGAGAGCGCACCGACGCAGGGGGGGGCCGCGATCCGCTCTACGAGGCGCTCTTCGCGCGAGGCTTCCGCGTGCCGGTGTTCCCGTGGCCCACGCCGCGGAGCCGCGTGCTGCGCGTCTCGGCCCAGCGCTACAACGACGCGAGCCAGTACGAGGCGCTGGCGGACGCGATCCTCGCGCTCCGCGCCGCCGGCCAGGTCTGACGGTTGGCTGAACACGCGTCGCGTGCCCGCTCGCACGCATGACGCACCGCGCCGCGGGATCAGGCTCGATCCGCGCGGAACGAGGCGGTATTCTCCGGCCGATGCCCTCGATGCGTAGGCAAGTGATCGAAGCCGCAGGCGACTACCTCCGTCGCCGTCCCCAAGAAGTCACGCGCGCGATCTGGAACCTGATCGGCCTGCGCGTCGGCGTGCCGATCGATGCGCTGCGCTGGCTCCTCGAGCGCGCGGCCAAGAGCGGCAAGCTCACCGATCCGGTCCTCACCGAGGTGCCGCCCGGGATCCGCTTCACGGGCACCGTGGACGCGATGAGCACGCCTCTCCGCGCGTCGGCCGTGATCTACATCGACCGCATGGTGATCACGCCCGAGCAGATCCGCATCGAGCTGCGCCTCGAGGAGATCTGGGCCGAGGTGCTGGGCGACGCGGTCGGGCCGGTCGCGGCGTTGATCAAGTCGGGCGCGCTCGATCTGAGCAAGCCGGGCAATCTCGCGAAGTACCTGCCGCTGCCGCCGACGGTGGTCGAGACGCGCGACAACAAGATCGTGCTCGACCTGATGAAGGACAAGAAGATCGCCGGCAACCCGCGCGTGCGGCGCCTGCTCTCGCTCGTGACGCCCGTCGTGACGGCCTATGGCCTCGAGACCGACGACGATCACCTCGAGGTGATGTTCCGGCCGCTCCCGGAGGGCCTCTTGCCCGCGGCCAGCGCCGTGCGGCAGCACCTGTTGCGCCCGGGCCTGCGCCGCGTGCGCGCGCTGCTCCCCCAGTTCGGATCGTAGGCGGCCGCACCATCGACGCGGCTGCCGCGGCGAACGACGCGACGCCGGTCTACTCGACCTCGACGTCGGGGCCCGGGCGCGCTTCGAGCACGCGCAGCACGCCGGCGGTCTCGAGCAGCGCCTTCTTCACGCGCGGCGCGTCCTCGGCCGAGGAGATCGCCTTCACGTGCGGGCCCGCGTCCATCGTCGCGAACACGGGCACGCCGCTCTCGCGGAGCTTCTTCACCGTCGCGAGCGCGGCGAGGCTCGCCGGCTGGAAGTAGATCGTCGGCGGGCTCGTCGAGAGCGCGAGCGCGTGCATGGACGCGAACGAGTGCTCGGCGAGCGGCCCGAGGCGCGAGAGGTCGCGCGCAGCGATCGCGTCGCGGATCGCGGCCGCCATCGCCGGCGTCGCGTCGACCCACGCCTGGTAATAGGGTGACGTCTCCTTGCTGAGCGTCATGCCGTCGGTCGAGCCGACGTCCTTGCGCGCCTCGGTGATCACGGCGACCGTGAGGCGCAGATCCCAGTGCGAGGCCGGGTGGAGCTGGATCGCGGCGTTCTCGTCGTCGCCGGGCATGCCGGCCGGGAGCTCGACGAAGCCGCCGTAGATGGAGCGCCCGGCCGACGCGCTGCACCAGCGCGCGAGCGCGCTCTCCTTGCGCGGATCGCGCGGCAGGCCGTAGGCGCGGCGCGCGGCGGCCACGAGCGCCGCGAAGCCCGAGGCGCTCGAGGCGAGGCCCGAGGCGGTCGGAAAGTGGTTCACGCTCTCGACGCGCGCTTTGTCCTTCGCGCCCGCTTCCTCTCGGATGCGCTCGAGCGCGCGCACGGCGCGCTTCGTCTCGCCCTCGTTCGCCTCGCTGCCGCCGAGCACGAGCACGTCGCGCTCGGCCTTGCCGTCGAGGCGCACGACCGTCTCGGTGATCATCGGCTCGAGCGTCACGCTCACGCTCGGCACGGCCGGCAGGTTCAGCGTCTTGTCGCTCTTGCCCCAGTACTTCGCGAGCGCGATGTTCGCGCGCGCGCGGGCCTTTCCCTGGCTCATTCGTCTGCTTCCTTCGCCGTCGTCTCGCGCGGCGCGCCGGCCGTCACGATCCAGGCTTCCTTCTTGCCGTGCTCGAGGAGCACGCGATGGATCTCCGTGGCCGCCTCGGCGCTGGGCGCGAGCGCGATCATGCAGCCCCCACCGCCGCCGCCCGTGAGCTTGGCGCCGAGGGCTCCCGCCTTCCGCGCCGCACCGCACATCTCCTCGAGCGTCGCAGTGGACACCATCCACGCCGAGAGCAGCTGCTGGTTCATGTCGAAGAGCTGCCCGAGCCCGCGCAGATCGCCGCCCTCGAGGGCGACGCGCGCGTTCGAGACGAGCGCCTCGATCGCGCCGAGCGTCTTCTCGAAGCGCTTGGGATCGCGCTCCTTCTGGCGCGCCACCGACTCGACCATCGCGCGCGTGCTCGCGCCCTCACCGCTGTGGGCGACCACGAGCGTGATGGGCGCGCGCGGCGTGATGCGCTCGAGCTGCTTCTGGCCCTCGGCGGGATGACGCCGGTAGAGCGCGACACCGCCGGCGATGGCCATCGCGGTGTCGATGCCCGAGGGATTGCCGTGGAACACGCGCTCCCACGCGAGCGCGACGCGCTGCGTGTCCTCGTCGGTGCGGTGGACGCCCTCGAGCACGTCCATCGCGCGGATCACGGCGACACCGAGCGCGGCCGACGAGCCGAGGCCCGCGCCGCCGGGGACCGTGACGTTCGCCTCGACGGCGATCGCGCCGCGCCGATCGCGAGCCGCGATCGCGGCCGCGAAGGCACGCGCCAGCGGGAGATCGTCGTCGGGCGAGAGGTCGACGTTCCACGAGGCGATGCGCAGCCGATCGCGATCGCGATCGCTCGTCGTCGCCGTCGCGGTCGCGCCGTGCGAGAGCGCCGCCGCGAGCGCCGGCACGCCGTGCACGACGGCGTGCTCGCCGAGCAAGATCACCTTTCCCTGGCCGCGGCCGCTCACGGGCGCGTCCATACCACGAGCGCGCGCGGGAGAAAGGCGCGTCAGGCGAAGCCCAGCGCCTCACGCCGGAAGGCGGCGCCTCACGCCGGAAAGTCAGCGCCTCACGCCGGAACGTCAGCGCCTCACGCGCGCCGGAACGTCAGCGCGCCGGCGAGCTCGGCGAGCATCGAGATCCCGGGCTCGTGCAGCGCGCCGCCCTCGAGCGCCGAGCAGGCCTCGTCGAGCAAGAGCTCGAGCCGCGCCTCGACGCGCGCGCGCACACCCGTCGCGATCAGCGCGCGGCGCGCCTCCTCGAGCTCGCTCTCGCTCGCCTCGCGGCCGAGCACGCGCAGCACCGGCGCGCGATCGCGCTCGGGCACGCTGTCTTCGAGCTCGCGCACGATCGCCGTCCGCTTGCCGGTCCGCAGGTCGCCGCCGATCGGCTTTCCGACCTCGCGCGCGTCGCCGAACGTGCCGAGCAGATCGTCGCGTATCTGGAACGCCTCGCCGAGCGGCCCGCCGAAGCGCTCGAGCGCGGCGAGCTGCGCGTCCGTGGGATCGCCGAGCAGCGCGCCGAGGCGCAGCGGTCCCGAGACCGTGTAGCTCCCCGTCTTCAAGCGCTGCATGCGCGAGACGTCGTCCGAGCCGACGAGATCCATCTCCTGGCCGAGCACGACCTCTTGATGGATGCGGGCGAAGGTGCCCACGAGCTCGCGCCCGCGCGCCGTGTGCCACGCGGCGTCGTTCATCAGCTCCCACGCCAGCGTCGAGGCGAGATCGCCGGCGAGGATCGCCAGCGCATCGCCGTGCGGGCCGTGGCTGTCCCGCAGGCGCGCGTGGACCGAGGGCCCGCCGCGCCGCACGAGATCTCCGTCCATCCAGTCGTCGTGGACGAGCAGGTACGTCTGCATCAGCTCGAGCGACGCGCACGCCGCGAGCACGTCGCGGATGCCGCGGCCGGGGCGCACCGCCGTCATCGCGGCGACGAGCACCGCCGGGCGCAGCCGCTTGCCGCCGCGCATCGTGAGCTCCTCGACCGCCGCGAGAAGTGCCGAGCCGTGCGTGGCCGACTGCGCCAGGCGCGCCGTCGAGATGCGCCGCTCGTCGAAGTAGCGCGCGAGGTGGGCATCGAGCTCGGAGCGGACCTCGTCGAGCCAGCCGGTCGGCGCCTCGCCCTCGATCCCCAGTCGCCGGTCTCGCTCGCTCTCGAGCGCGCTCGCTTGCTGCCCCATGCGTGAGAGCCGAGCGTGCGATTCTGTCGAAAACCGGTCAAGGGGACGAATCGAGGATCTGCCCGGAAAGGGCCCTTCCGCGTGCACCTCGACCCCGTTCCGGGCTCGCTGTATCAAGGAACGATGACCGACGACGCCATCGTGCGGCGCAAAGACGAGCACCTCGCGCTCGCGGCGACCGACGCCGTCGCCTTCCGGCAGCGCACGACCCTGCTCGAAGAGGTTGGTCTCGTGCACGCCGCCCTCCCCGAGCTGGCGCTCGAGGACGTCGACCTCGGCACCCGCCTGTTCGGAAAGCGCTTGCGGGCGCCGCTCCTCATCGCGTCGATGACGGGCGGCACGCCGCGCGCGGGCGAGATCAACCGGGCGCTGGCGGCGATCGCCGAAGAGCGCGGCCTCGGCTTCGCGCTCGGCAGCCAGCGCGCCATGCAGAAGCGACCCGAGAGCGCGGGCACGTTCCGCGTGCGCGACGTCGCGCCGAGCACGCTCGTCGTCGGCAACGTCGGGGTGATCGCCGCGCGCGATCAGCCCACGAGCATGGTGGCCGCGCTCGTCTCCGAGGTCGGCGCCGACGCGCTCTTCCTGCACATGAACCCGGCCCAGGAGCTCGTGCAGCCGGGGGGCGATCGGGACTTCCGCGGCGGGCTCGAGACCTTCGCGCGCCTCGTGCGCGAGCTGCCTTGCCCCGTCGCCGCGAAAGAGACCGGCTGCGGTGTGAGCGGCGAGATCGCGCGCAGGCTGCGCGGCGTGGGCGTGCGCACCGTCGACGTGTCGGGAGCCGGCGGCACGTCGTGGGTCGGTGTGGAGACGCTGCGCGCGGCGGGCGTGGACGAGGACGCGCGCGCGCTCGGCGAGCTGCTCTGGGACTGGGGCGTGCCGACGGCCGCCTCGGTGGCGCTCGTCGCGCGCGAGGGCCTCGTCCCGATCGCGACGGGCGGGATCCAGACCGGGCTCGACGTGGCGCGCGCCATCGCGCTCGGCGCGCACGCGGCCGGCATCGCGCGCCCGGTGCTCGCCGCCTACGAGCGCGGCGGCGCCGCCGAGGTCCGGCGCTGGCTCGACGAGGTCGAGCGCACGCTGCGCGCCGTGATGCTGCTCGTGGGCGCGCGCGATCTCGAGGCGCTGCGCGGAAGCCCGCGCGTGATCGGGCCCACGCTCGCGCGCTGGCTCACGTAGGGAGCCAGAAGCGCTCGAGAGGGACGAGCATCAGCGCGCCGAGCACGAGGAACGCGAGCGCGTCGCGCGGTCGCGTGACGGGGCGGCTCGGGCCCGCGCCGAAGCCGGCCGAGAGCAGCGCGATCGCCGCGAGCGCGAGAAGGAGCGGCAAGAGGCCCGAGGGATGCGCGCCCATCGCCTCCACGCTCGGTGCGAAGCGCGCGGCCGCCGCCGCCACGACACACGAGCCGAGCCGCCGCACGAGCAAGCTCGACGGAACGCGGAACGAGGTGAGGTGCTCGGAGATGCGCCGGCGCGCGACGAGATCGACGTGCAAGAGCTCGATCGCGAAGCCGAGCGCCGCCGAGAGCACGAGCTCGCGCGCCGGCATCGGCAGGTGCACGCCGATCGCACCACCGAGCATCGCCGCGTGTGCGCCGTAGAACGCCTTGCGAGGCCGCCCCGCGAGCCAGCGATGCGCGACGAGCGAGGCCGCGAGCGCGAGCACGAGCGCGGCGATGCGCGCGGCATCTCCCATCGGCTCGACCAGCACCATGCCGAGCGCGAGCTCGAGCAGGAGGCGGCCGGCGCCCACGCGCGTGACGTCTCGACGCACCGATGCACCGTAGTACATCGGCCCCGAAGTTCGATCGGCGCGCGGCGGATCTCGCTTCCACGCCGAGGGCGCACCCGGGGCGATCGCGCGTCTTTCGACGAGAGCGACGACCGTAGTAAGGTGCGCCGGCCCTCCTCCCCCGACGCTCGAAGTGAAGCGCCCCACCAAAGCCCCGACCGATCGCCCGCCTGCCGCACGCGCCTCTCGCGGACGCGGCTCGCGAATTCCCCCGGCTTCGCCCCCGATCGTGCTGCTCGGGCCGCAGCGCTTCGATCCCACGCTCGCCGCAGCGGCCGCGGCGGTCGGCATCACGGGGAGAATCGCCACGATCACGGCTGGCTGGCAGGAGCGCGAGTCGGAGGACCAGGAGCTGCACGAGCACCTGCAGGGCGACACGATCAACCTCCGCCTCTACGAGCGGGCCGACAAGGTCTGGAAGGCCGATCCGGAGCTGCGCGAGGCGCACCGCATGCGCCAGGAGCGCATGCGGCTCAAGCAGGACTTCTATCGCATCCGCCTCGAGCACGAGCTCGACGCCGCGCACGTGATCGAGCAGCGCAAGGCCGGCGCCGACGTCCTCGAAGAAGAGCGCGCCGCCTCGATCCAGATGATCCGCGACCTCGACGCCCGCCACCTCGAGGTGTGCACGCGCGAGCGCGCCGAGTGGAACGAGAAGTGGAAGCCCCTCGAGCGCGACGCGGTGCGTACCGAGCGCGACGAGCTGATGAAGATCCTCGAAGAGGTCTCGGCGGTCGCCATCGCGGGCGGCCACGTGGCGACGCTGCTCAACCGGCTCGAGCTCTTCGGCATGGATCAGCTCCTCAAGGGGCGGCCGATCCTCGCGTGGTCGGGCGGTGCGATGGCCATCAGCGAGCGCGTCGTTCTCTTCCACGACAGCCCGCCGCAGGGCCCGGGCGCAGCAGAGATCCTCGATCGCGGGCTCGGGCTCTGCCCCGACGTGGTGCCGCTTCCGGCGCCCGAGCAGCGCCTGCAGCTCGACGACGGCGAGCGCGTGGCGCGCCTCGCGCGTCGCTTCTCGCCGGCGCTCGCGCTCGCGCTGCCGGCCTGCGCGCACATCACGTACAACGGCCTCGCGTTCGTGCGCCCCTTCAAGGTGCAGCGCCTACGCGAGAACGGCTCGGTCGATCGACTGGGCTGGCCCGACGGCGCGACGGCCGAGGCCGACCTGGCGCTGCGACCCGAGAGCACGAGCAGTGGGGGAAGCGAGGTCCCTGTCTGATGCGTCTCGCGATCGAAGCCTTCGTCTCCGATGCGCCGAACGCCGACAAGGTCTCGACCTTCCTCGGCGCCCACAAGTTCCCGCTCATCGAGGGGCGCAACTGCACGTTCGTCTTCCGCGGCGAGGCGGACGCCGTGAACGTGCGTCACTGGATCTACGGCCTCGAGGCCTCGAACATCTGCGCGCGCGTGCCGGGCACGGACCTCTGGTACCTCGTGCTCGAGATCCCGCCGAAGTCGCGCGTCGAGTACAAGCTCGAGGTCATCCGCTCGGGCGGCAGCCAGTGGATCGAAGACCCGCTGAACCCGCACCGCGCGCGCGATCCCTTCGGCGCGAACTCGGTCGTGTACGGCGAGGGCTACACGGTCCCCGAGTGGACGCGGCACGATCCGATCTCGCGCTCGGGGCGCCTCGAGCCGTTCGGCTTCCACAGCCGTGCGCTCGGACGCGAGACGCACGGGCACCTCTATCTACCGGCGCGGTTCCGCAAATCGCGCCGCTATCCACTCCTCGTGGTGCACGACGGGCGCGACTACCTGAACTACGCGGGCATGAAGAACGTGCTCGACAACCTGATCCACCGGCTCGAAGTGCCGGACATGATCGTGGTCTTCACGGACTCGAGCGATCGCCTGCGCGAGTACGCCGACGACGAGCGCCACGCGAAGTTCCTCACCGAGGAGCTCATCCCGGATCTCACGCGTCGCCTGCCGATCCTCGATCGCCCGCAGGCGCGCTGCCTGATGGGCGCGAGCTTCGGCGGGGTGGCGTCGCTCTCGACCGCCGTGCGCTATCCGGGCTTCTACGGGCGCCTGCTCCTGCAGTCGGGCTCGTTCGCGTTCACCGACATCGGCCGCCGCAACCGCCGCGGCCCACTCTTCGATCGCGTCGTCGAGTTCATGAACCGCTTCCGCGAGAGCCCGACGGCGATGAGCGAGCGCGTCTTCGTGAGCTGCGGCGTCTACGAGTCGCTCATCTACGAGAACCGCTCGCTCGTGCCGCTGCTCGACGCGACGGGCATGCAGGTGAAGTTCGTCGAGGCACGCGACGGGCACAACTGGGAGAACTGGCGCGATCGTCTCCGCGAAGGGATGAGCTGGCTCTTCCCCGGCCCGCTGATGATGGTCTACGAGTAGCCGGCACGCCGAGGCACACGGCTCTCGCGCGGGATCCTCCCCGAACAGAGAGGCACCTCCGATTCAAGTGGACGCGGGAAAATGCCGTGAGCCATGGATGAGTGTCATGCCCTGGAAGGTCGAGCCCGACGCGAGCCGAGGTCTCTTGCGCCTGCGGCTCGAGGGTGTGATCGGCGAAGCCGAGATGCAGGCGTTCGCGCTCGCACACGACCGGGGGGTCGACGCGTTCGCGGGGGCCGACTATCGCGTGTTCTGCGACATCCGCGGGCTCAAACCGCTGAGCCCGGGCTCGACCGAGCTCTTCGAGAAGGCCAAGCGCTACAGCGCCGCCCACGCCAACTTCCGCGGGAGCGCGGTGCTCACCGACAGCCCCCTCGCCGCGATGCAGCATCAGCGGACCAGCGTCTCGAGTGGCGTCATGTCGACCGAGCTCATCTCACAGGACGAGAGGGCCTGCCTCGAGCACCTCGAGCGGCTGCTCCGGAAGCGCTCTTCCCGGCCGTAACGCTTGAATTCCCGGCGAGCTTCGGGTGATCGTGCGCGGTCATGAGCGCACCGACCGCGGCCGAGGGCTCCGAGAGCACCGGCACTCCCGAAGGCCTTCCCGACCTGTCCCTCGTCCCCGAGGAGACGCGCGACGCCGAGTGGGTGAAGCACTACTACCAGCGCGGTGTGCCGCAGCTGACGGTGCGGGCGGTCGTCACGGGCGGCTTGCTCGGCATGCTCATGAGCCTCGCGAACCTGTACACGACGCTCCACGTGGGCTGGTCGTTCGGTGTCGCCATCACGAGCGGCGTGCTCGCGTTCGCGATCTGGGGCGTGCTGGGCCGGATCCCGGGCCTGTCGCAGATGACGCTGCTCGAGAACAACTGCATGCAGTCGACGGCGAGCGCCGCCGGCTACTCGACGGGCGGCACGCTCGCGACGGCCGTCGGCGCGATGCTGCTCATCGGCGGCGACGACGAGCGCCTGGGCTGGCTCCCGGTGGGCGCCTGGGTGTTCCTCACCGGCGCGCTCGGCGTCTTCCTCGCGATCCCGATGAAGCGCCAGATGATCAACCAGGAGCAGCTGCCCTTCCCGTCCGGGATCGCGGCCGCGGCGACGCTGCGCTCGCTCTACGCGAAGGGTGCCGAGTCGGTGCTCGCGGCGCGCGCGCTCATCGGCTCGATGGTGGTCGGGGCGATCATCGCGTTCGTGCGCGACAAGCTCGGCTGGATCCCGGGCCTCGTGCCGTTCACGTTCCGCCTCTTCCGCGTCCGCGACACGCAGTTCACCGCCGACATGATGATGGGCGTGGGCTTCGAGCCGAGCCTGCTCTTGATCGCGGCCGGCATGATCGTCGGCATCCGCGTGTGCACGTGGATGTTCATCGGCGCGCTCACGAACCTGACCGTGCTCATGCCTTACGCGCTCTCGCAGCCCGAGTGGCACGAGGAAGGAAAGACGTTCTACGGGCACGTCGAGACGATGTCGCTCGCGACGAACTTCCCGCCCGGCCACACGGAGGTCGATCCGCATGCGATCGAGGCGGTCGTCCCGCAGCTGAACGCCGTGAGCGACACGGCCCCGATCGAGCTGCACGCCTACGCGAACGCGCAGGAGCCCGAGGCGATGCACCTCGCGACCGAGCGCGCCCACGCGGTCCGCACGCAGCTCGAAGCGCACGGCGTCGCGTCGAGCCGCATCACGCTCGCCGAGCCGGAGGTGATCCACGCGCGCGACGGATCGCGACGCGTCCTCTACTACGTGGACGGACACCCGGTGACGCTGGGCGTGCGCACGACGCGCTGGAGCCTCTGGTTCGGCACCGCGATGCTCGTGGCCTCCGGGCTGACGGCGTTCGCGCTCGGCTGGCGGACGATCCTGCGGGCGTTCCAGAAGCTGCGCGCGGGGCGGGCGGGCGCGAAGGAGGGCGCGAGCGACGCGATCGACGAGCTCGAGGTCCCGACGCGCTGGTTCGTGCTCGGGATGATCCCGATCACGCTCGGTCTGGTGGCCCTCTGCTGGCTCTCGCTCTCGATCAACCCGATCCTCGGCGTCGTCTCGGTCGCACTCTCGTTCTTCATCTCGCTCGTCGCGTGCCGCGCGACCGGCGAGACCGACACGACCCCGATCGGCCCGCTCGGCAAGATCACGCAGTTCATCTACGCGGTGCTCGCGCCGGGCAACACGACCGTGAACCTGATGACGGCCGGCATCACGTCGGGCGCGGCCGGCGCCTCGGCCGATCTGCTCACGGATCTGAAGAGCGGCTACCTGCTGGGCGCGAACCCGCGCCAGCAGTTCATCGCGCAGGCGACGGGCGTGATCTTCGGGACGCTCGCGGTCGTGCCGGCCTGGTACCTGATGGTGCCCGACCGCGCGACGCTCGACGCCATCAACTCGCCGGCGACGAGCATGTGGTACGCGGTCGCGATGGCGCTCTCGCAGGGCGTCGAGACGATCCCCGAGTCGGCGCGCATGGCGATCGTCGGCGGCGCCGTCATCGGCATCGTGATCGGGCTCTTGGAAGGCCTCGCGCCGAAGACGTGGAAGACGTGGATCCCGAGCTCGATGGGCCTCGGGCTCGCCTTCGTCCTCAACTTCCAGAACTCGTTCTCGTTCTTCATCGGCGCGGTGATCGCGTTCGTCTGGGCCAAGGCCCACAAGGCCTCGGCCGACCGCTACATCATCCCGGCTGCCTCCGGCGCGGTGGCCGGCGAGTCGATCACGGGCGCGGGCATCGCGATCTGGGACGCGCTCGTGGGCCTGCTGGGCGGCTGACGCCGATCCCGCCAGCGCGCGGGCGTCACGGCTCTGCGACGCTCGATCGCGTCGCACTCTCGTTCACGTGTGTCTCGTTTCCCTCGACGAGCGTGATCGACGCCGTCAGTCGCCCACGAGCACCGGCCAGCGATCGTCCGAGGGCACGCGCGCCGCGGCGCGGATCAGGGCCTCGACGCGCGCCGCCCGATCCCGGTGGACGCGCACCGCGATGCGCGCCCCGCTCTGCCCGGGCCACGGCGCGCTCGTGCCGTCGGGCACGAAGCGGACGCCGTCGCGATCGGTGCGCAGGCCGCCGTCCGGATCGGCGACGGCGTCGTAGGCGCGACCGTTCCCGTCGTCGTTGGTGCCGAAGGGATCGGCGAACACGTCGGGCGGCGCGATCGCGAAGCAGAGCGGCGTGCCCGCGGCGTCCACGCCGGCGAGGGCGACCCGCCAGCGCGAGAACGCGGCGAGCACGGCGCGCAGGCGGGCGAGGTCGAGACGCCGATCGAGGACGAGCGCATGCGGCGTCGGGCCGAGGAGCCAGTCGAAGTGCGCGGGGCCGCCGGGCCCGTTGTAGACGTCGACGAAACCCTCGCTCCATTCCCTCGGCGTCTCGCGCTCCAAGGTCTCCGTGAGGTGCGCGTCGTCCGTCGGGCCTCGCAGCGGGACGGGCGCGGCCTCGAGGCGCCACGCGCCCGCGGTCCCCACCACGAGCGCCGGGCGCAAGCACGGAACGGTCGCCGAGGGCGCGATCACGATGGGCTCCACGCCGAGCGAGGCGATGCCCCACGCGTCTCGCGGGGAAGGCGGCGAGGGCGGCACGGGCGAGGGCGACGAGGGCAGCGCCGACACGGCGGGCGGAGAAGGTGGTACGACCGGCGCCTCGCGCTCGCACCCCCCGAGGGCGAGCACGAGCACGAGCGCGGCGGCCGAGGCCCGGAGACGCGGCATGCGCATCCTGGCGATCAGCGCCGGCGACGGAGACCGAGCGCGATCACGGCGAGCGCGAGAGCGTCTGCTCGAGGCTCGCCACGATCGGATCGACGCGGAGCGGGTAGCGAGCGCCGTGATCGTCGACCCGCAGCGCGATGCGCCCGCGCACGACGTCCATGCGCGCGGGAACGCGCGCGCCCTCGGCGTCGCGCACGACGAGACCGGTGTAGACGAGGCGCTGGGGACCGCCCTCGAGCACGACGCGGTCGTCTCCTTCGAGCCGCGCGCGCAGCCCGCGCGCCTCGACCTCGAGCACGAGCTCGCCCGTGCCGCCCGGCCGATGCGCGAGGTCGACACCGTGCTCGAGCCCGCTCGGCAACGAGCGCCACCACTCCTCGATGCCGGGCGCGCGCGTGGTGCGCACTTCGGGGCCGACGACGCGCGTGCGGCCCGCACCGATCGGGAGAACGTGCGCGCCGCGATGCACGCCGACGAGGCCGAGGCGCACCTCGTGGCCGCCGAGCGCGAGGTGCGCGCCCTCGGCCGAGACCCGCACGTCGGAGGCGGCAGGCCCGAGCAAGCGCGCGTGATCTCCGTGCCACGTGGCGGCATGCCGCGGATCGGTCGCCGCCGCGTCGCGCTCGAGCGCGAGCCGATCCGGTAGAGCCTGCGCCGAGACGAGGGACGAAGAGAGCGCGAGGAGAGGAAGAAGGAGGGCCCAACGACGCATGAGGCCAGGCTCGATGCTCGTGCGCTGGAGGTCAACGGAGACCGCTCTCACGGGAATCCGGGCCCGCCGCGCGGGCGCCCCGACGACGCGGTGATATAAGGTGCGCCCCATGGACATCGTCCTCGTCGCTTCCGAGATCGCTCCCTATGCCAAGACGACCCCTTCGGCCGAGGCGGTCGCTGCGCTCGCCAAGGCGCTGCGCACGCTCGGTCACAAGGTCACCGTCGTCGCGCCGCTCTGGGCGTCGATCGATCCGACGGCCCGCCACCTCGGCCGGCGCCTCACGCGCATCGAGGTCGAGGGCACGCGCCTCGCGCTCTACGAGGGCCGCACCTCGGGCGGCGTGGACCTGCTCTTCCTCGGCCAAGAAGAGCTCTTCGCCGCCGGCATCACGGCGACCGACGAGTCGGAGGGGGCCGGCAAGCGCTGGGGCTTCTTCCTGCGCGGCGCGATGGAGCTCTTGCGCCGCCGCGAGAGCCGACCCGACGTGGTGCACGTGCACGAGTGGCAGACGGCGCCCCTCACGCTGATGCTGCGTGAGGATCGCGAGCTCTCGACGCTCGCGACCGTGCTCACGGTCTCGAGCATGGACTCGGTCGGGCGCTACGAGCGCGGCGCGCTCGCGCACTTCGGGCTCGCGCCGAGCTTCTTCTCGATCGACGGTGTCGAGTTCTTCGGAAAGATGTCGGCGCTGAAGGCGGGGCTCGTCGCGGCGGGGCGCATCGTGGTTCCGGGCCCCTCGTTCCTGCGGGCGTTCCTCGAGCGCGGCGGGGGCGGCGGCCTCGAGGGCGTGCTGAAGACGCGCGAGGGCGCGCTCGTCGGGATCGTCCCCGGCGTGGACGCGGCCGTCTTCAACTCGGCGACGGATCCGCACCTGACGACGCGCTTCGATGCGATGGACGTCGGGGGCCAGGGCACCTTCGGCAAGATGCGCTGCAAGGCCGCGCTCCAGCAGGAGCTCGGGCTCAAGGTCGCGGGCGACGTGCCGCTCGCCGTGGTGCTGGGCGGCTCGGGGCCGCGCTCGGGCCTCGACAAGCTCGCCGACATCGCGCCCCAGCTCGTGCGCAACGACGTGCAGCTCGCGATCATCGTCGACGACGCCGGGAGCACGTCGAGCGCGCGCCTCGCCGAGATCGCCGCGCGCTATCCCGATCGCGTCGCCGTGCGCACGGCGCAGGGCAGCACCGACGATCACGCGCTCGCGCATCGCGCGCTCGGCGCTGCCGACCTGGCCATCGTGCCCGCGCTCGACGACGCGCGCACGACGCTCCAGATGGAAGCGCACCGCTACGCGACGTTGCCGATCGGCCGCCGCATCGGCCTCTTCGCCGACACGGTCGTGGACTGCGACGCGCAGCTGCGCTCGGGCGACGGCTTCTCGTTCGAGGAGGGCACGCCCGAGGCGCTGCTCGGCGCGATCCAGCGCGCGGTGGCGAGCTTCGGCCACGCGCCGGCCTTCCGCGCCGCGCAGGTGCGCGCGATCGGCGCCGACCACGGCTGGGAACGCCCCGCGCGCCTGCACGAGCGCGTGTACCGCCAGGTGATCGCGCAGATGGGCCCGCGCGAGAGCGCGCCGCCGCCGAGCGCGTGAGCACATCGAGCGCCGACGGCGTCGAGGTCGGGCGCTCCGGCCGCGCCGCGTAGGTCGTCCGACCTCTCCAGCGAACGACGCCCGCGCCGATCGCGAGAGCGCGGCGCGGGCCCGCGTCGAGCCGCCCGTTTCGAGGCAAGATGCGCGCGATGCCGACGCCCCGAGGCCACGCCGTCGCCCCGCTCCTGCTCGCCGCCCAGCTCTCGATGTGCTTCGCCGTGCGATGTGGCGAGGGAAGCACGGCGTTCCACACCGAGCGCGGTGCCCAGCTCGTCGCCGACGCGCCCGACGGAGTCGTCGTTCGGCGCCCGGACCGCGATGGCTCGGCCATTCTCGCGTGGATCGACGAGCAGGGCGAGACCGTTCGTGAGGTCACGCTCGACTCGCCGAACGAGCGGGCCTTCCTCTTCGTCGAGGACCGAACGCCCGGGGCGCCGATCGTGCTCTCGGAGTGGAGCGGGCCACGCGAGCCCGACGACATCCTGACGGCGCTCTGGTTCGTCGATCTCGACGGGACGTCCCATCGCGTCGCGCCACTCGAGACCGCGGGGCTCCGGTACCTCTCGACCCAAGCCAACCTCGGGCTCCTGTATTTCGAGCACGAGGTGGTGGCCTACGGGCCCGAGGGAGCGCGCTTCCATCTCGCGCTCGACGCAGAGACGTGCTGTGACGTGAGCCTCGACCCTCACCAGATCTTGATCACGGGACAGGACGAATCGCTCCACGCCTTCGATGCGATGACGGGAGCGGAGCTTGCCGCCCCCAGTCGCGATGGAACGCGAACGCTCCGCCGCACCGAGCACTTCGACTTCGACGTCAGCGCGACCGAGACGACCTCGGGATCTCGCCCGAACGTGCGCCGGCGCGACGGTGGCGCCGCGTGGACGACGAGCGCGAGCCCGTGGTGGGTCCTCGAGGACGGCGAGCACGTGATCTTGCCAGCCCGTGGCGGCGTGCTCGTCTACACGCGCGAAGGAGCCCTCGTTCGATCCCTCCCCGTCGCGGGCGACGTGACGGCCAGCTCTCCGACGATGGCTCGCTCCTGGATCGTCGATTCCGACGGCATCGCTGGAGACGTGTACGCGACGAACGTGGAGACGGGCGAGCGACGCCTCGTGACACGCACGCAGTCGGACACCCTCGATGCGTGTCAGGTCGCGCCGACCTGGACGGCGGACGCGACGACGCACGGGATCGTCGTGCACGACCGCGGCTCGCTCTCGTTGTACCCGCTTCCCGACTGAACGGTGGGCCCGGCGCGCCACGTCGATGCCGAGACATCGCGAGCGCGCCGGAGGCGTCCTCAACGCAGCGCCCAGCCGAACTGACCACCAGCGCGCGTGCCGAGCACCGTGTCGCTCGGCGTCGTCGCGAGCGCGGTCGTGCTGCCGTGATAGACGTAGACGCGGCCCGTGCTCGACGTCACACCGAAGGCGCCGACGCCGAGGTCGGCCGCTCCGTCACCGTTCACGTCACCCAGGCCGGCGACCGACGAGCCGAAGTACGAGCTCGCGCCATCGGGGTCCGCGAGCGTCCACGTCGCGCTCGTGCCTACGCCCGACGACGAGCCGCGGAACACCAGCACCGTGCCGCCACCCGGCTCGCCGTTCCCGAAGGCGACGTCGTCGAATCCGTCCCCATCGACGTCGCCCGCGCCCGCGAGCGCGCCGCCGCGCGCCGCAGCCGATCCCACCGCCAGCGTCGTGGTCGCGGTCGTGCCGATCCCACTCGCGCCGCCCTCGAAGACGTAGCCGTGGCTCGTCCCGTCGACGACCACCACGTCGTCGAATCCGTCGCCGTCGACGTCGCCCGCGCCAGCCACACCGACACCGAACATGCCGCGGAAGATCGCCGGGCCGGGGATGTCGGTCGACGCCGTCGCGGCGATGCCGGTCGCGCTCCCGAGGTGCACGTACGCACGACCCGCCAGATCGCTCGCACGATGCGCGCCGATCGCGACGTCGGCGAAGCCGTCCCCGTTCACGTCGCCCGCGCCCGCGACCGACACGCCGAGCCACGCGCCCGCCGGCCCGTGGATCGTCGTCGCCGGAGTCGTCGCGAGGCCGCTCGCGCTACCGAGGTAGACGTAGGCAGCGCCCGCGTTCCCGCCGACGTCGTGGGCACCGACGAGCACGTCGCCGTAGCCGTCCCCGTTCACGTCGCCCACGCCCGCGACCGACGTGCCGAACGCCGCCGAGCTCTCCGGCGGAGCCAGCGTCGTGGTCGGCGCCGTCGCGAGGTCGCCGGGGCCGCCCGCGAACAGATAGACGTGCGCGCCGCTGCCCACGAGGATCTCACCGAAGCCGTCGCCGTCCACGTCGCCAGCGCTCGCCACATCGGTACCGAGGGCGGCACCGTCCGAGCCGAGGATCGTGATCGGCGTCGCGGTGCCGAGGGTCCCGCCGCCCACGAGCACGTGCACGCTTCCGCCGTTCGCGTTCGCGCCGACTGCCACGTCGGCGATGCCGTCTCCATCGACGTCCAGCGTCGTCCCCGACGAGGTATCCGTCGGCGACGAGGCGACCGGCACGAACACCTCCCACACGGGGCCGAAGCGGACCGCCGTCGCGCTGCCCGCGCGCGACGCGAGGCGCCAGAACACGACGCCGGACGGCAGGTCCGCGCTCGGCGCGCCGCTCGTGCCGACCGCGTCGAAGGACGTGATCGACGTGGCACACGCGCGGTCGCTGCAGATCTCGACGTGCGCGCCATCGGTGCCGGCCGCGAGCTCCCAGTGGAACGTCGGGCGCCGCGTGGACGCGGTCGAGGTCGAGAGCGGCGCGAGGGACCGCGGAGGATCGGCGTCGAAGGCCGGAGCATCGACGGCGCTGGCGTCGGTGCCGGCATCGCCGAAGAGGGGAGCGTCGGGCGCGCCACCGTCGGAGCCAGCCGCGTCGCGGCCCGCATCGGACGGCGAGGACGGCGTCGGCGTCGAACATCCCGGCGCGGCGAGCAGGAGGAGAGCGAGGACGGTGACTGCGCGTTTCATGCTCGGAGCCTGGCCAGAGGCACGACGCTCGACACCTGACATGATCGGACACGCCGATTCGCTCGGAGCGCCCTCCGCCTCGACGTCGCACCGCGAGCGCAGCGTGCTACTCGATTCGCATGGCGCGCCGCACGCTCCTCCTCGTCACGGACCTGGGCTTTCTCGTCTACTGGGCGCTCACGCTCGGGCACGTGCTCCCGCGAGAGTGGCTCTTTCGCGGCTACGACGATGCGACGGTGATGGCGTGGAACCTCTCGTTCCTGCCGCTCGATCTCGTGGTGTCGGCCACGGGCCTCGGGTCGATCGCGCTCACGCGGAGCTGCCCCTCCTCGTCGCGCATCCTGCTCGCGGTCTCGCTCGTCGCCACGTCGATCTCGGGCCTGCAAGCGATCTCGTTCTGGGCGCTCACGGGCGACTTCGATCCTGCGTGGTGGGCGCCGAACCTGTTCCTGCTGCTCTGGCCGCTCCCGTTCCTCGCCGAGCTGGTGTGGAACGGAGCGGCCTCGGCGCCCGCCGCCGCGTCGTGAGCCTCCGCGCGCGCTGCGATGCGCCAGCGCGGCGCGGACGCGCGCGCCTTCCCCTCGCCGTGCGAAGCTCGGCCGATGCGGAGGCTCCACCTCGTCGCGCTCGGGCTCGTGAGCCTCGCTTGCTCCGGAGAAGCGAGCCGCCCGCCCTCGAGCGCCTCGCCCTCGCCCTTGGCCGCGCCCGCGTCCTCGACCGTCCTCGCTCCCACTCCCGCGCCGGATCCGGCCGCGCCCTCACCGCCGACGAGCCGCGTGCGTGCGACCCCGTCGGCGACCGATCTCGCCCGCGCGCGCGCTCGGCTCGCCGAGGCACGACGCGCCGTTCGCGCCGGTGATCACGAAGGCGCGCTCGCTGCGCTGGACGAGGTGCTGGCGGTCCTTCCGAGCGACCCGCGTCTGATGTGCGAGGCGGGCTTCGTGGCCCATCGCGCGGGGCGCTCCGAGCTCGCGGCGACGCGGATCGACGCGGCGCTCGCCGCGTTCGGCCCGCCGGGAGCGCAGCGAGGTGCGGACGTCCCTCGGCTCGCCCAGTGCCTCTACAACCGAGGCCTCGTGGACGAGGCGCGTGGAGACCTCGTCGGCGCAGCCGATCACTTTCGCGCCTCGCTCGCGCTGCGACCCAACGCCGCGGTCGAGAGCGCCCTGCACCGTGCCAGCACGCGCGCGGCGGAGGGCCGCGAGGGCGAGACCATGGGAGGCGTTCCCGTCGAGGTCGGCGCGCGCTCCATGCTCGTCCACGCACGCGACCGCACGGCGCTCGAGACCGCGATGCGCGTCGGCCTCGCGGGCCTCGCCAACGACGGCAGCACCGATCGCACGACCGACGAGACGCGCGTGGAGGTGCTCGCCGAAGGGAGCGGCCTCGTGCTGTACGGCGTCACGACGCCGGACTTCCTCTCGACCGAGCAGGACGTGATCGTCGCGCGCCCCGAGGGCGATGGCTTCCGGCTCGTGCTCGCCGCGGGCGAGTACGCGAGCACGGAGCACGGCGACGTCGTCACGATCTCGGGCGCGCGGATCACCACGCTCGACCGCTTCGTCCGCGTGGACTTCGAGGTCGCTTCGACGATGTACCTCGACGACGACAGCTTCGACGACGAGGGCGCGGGCGCGCCGACCTGCGCCGGGGTGACGCGCGTCACGTCGCGAGACGTGCGCACGATCGTGTGCCGCACGACGCCGGAGCTCGCGTGCTTCGCGCTCGCGACGCAGCACGCGTCGGAGGACGACCTCGAGGTCGATTGCTACGACGAGGGCGGTCGACCGGTCGACCCGCCGGACGCGGGGGCCCCGAGCACGACGAGCTACGCGCTCACGCTCGCTGCGAGCGCGGAGGGCGCGCTCGTGATCGGCGTGGGCCGCGGCACGCCGCCCGATGCCGACACGCTCGTGGGCACCCACACGTTCGACGAGCTCGTCGCCGGCTCGCTGACCCATGCGCTCTCGTTCGTCGCCATGACCGACCGGGCGCGCGCGAGCGAGGCCGAGGAGATGGACGAGGGAGAGGACGAGGAGTGATCGGCAGAGAGCGCTCGCCCCGGAAGGCGGGAGAGCTGGAATCTCAGCGTGAGAAGGGCGGCTTCTTCTCGGCCTCGCCCATGTCCTCGGCGGCGTAGTACGCGGCGATCATCGCGCGGGCGCCGTCACGCGTGTACACGTCGGCACGCCGCGACTCGAGCACGTCGGCGATCACCGTCGCGACCTCTTCCGCCGACTGCGCGCCCGGCATGCGCCGCGAGTCCATGCCGCCGTGGAGCGCGCGCAGGCCGAACTCCGTCGCGACGACGCCCGGATGCACCACCGAGACGACGATGTTCTCGGGCGCGAGCTCCATGCGCAGATTCGCCGAGAGCGCGTTGAGCGCGTGCTTGCTCGCCGAGTAGGCGCTGCGGATCGTGGCGATCGGCACGCGCCCGAGCAGCGAGCTGACGTTCACGACGTGGCCGATCTTTCGAGCGCGGAAGTGCGGGAGGATCGCCTGCACGCCGTAGAGCGCCGACTTCACGTTCACGAGCATCATCTCGTCGAGGTCGGCATCGGTGAGCTCGCTCGGCAGGCGGCTGATGCCGCGCCCCGCGTTGTTCACCCACGCATCCACGTGCCCGAAGTGCGCGAGCGCGCTCTCGACGATGCGCGCGTGGTCCTCGCGCCGCGTCACGTCGGCGACCACCACGAGCGTCTGCTTCGGATCGGGGAGCGCGGACTGCACGGCCTCGAGCGCCGACTGGGTGCGGGCGACCATCACGACGCGCGCGCCCCGCGCGGCGAGCACGGGCACGAGCGCGGCGCCGATCCCCGCGCTGGCTCCGGTGACGACGACGACGCGATCTTCGAGCGAGAGAGACATGGCGGCAGCCTCACACGAGGTGGCGCGCCGAGGAAGTCCAGAGCGCGAGGTGTAGAATCGCGCGGCGATGTCGCTCGACCTCTCTCGCTTCTCTGCCGCGCTGAAGAACGTGGATCCCGTCTCGACCGAGGGGCGCGTCACCGGCGCGGTCGGGCTCGCGCTGCGGGCAATCGCGCCGGGCGCTCGGCTCGGGGCGATCGCCGAGATCACGCGATCGACTGGTAGCGAGGACGTCGGAGGCACGGTGCTGGCCGAGGTGGTCGCGTTCGACGGAGAGATCGCCACGATGCTCCCGCTCGGCACGGCCACCGGCATCGGCCCCGGCGACCGCGTCTCGATCTCGGCGCACGGCCTCACCGTGCGGGCCGGCGACGATCTGCTCGGGCGCGTGCTCGATGGCCTCGGCGAGCCGATCGACGGCGGTCCTCCACTCCGCGGCGAGCCGGTGCCGGTGCTGCGCGCGCCGCCGAGCCCGCTCGAGCGGCCGCGCGTGACGCGTCTCTTGCCGCTCGGCGTGCGCGTGCTCGATGCGCTCACGCCCGTGGGCGAGGGCCAGCGCCTCGGCCTCTTCTCCGGAAGCGGTGTCGGCAAGAGCACGCTGCTCGCGCAGATCGCGCGGCAGGCGGCGGCCGACGTCTTCGTCGTCTGCCTCGTCGGCGAGCGTGGGCGCGAGGTCGTCGAGTTCCTCGAAGACGGCCTCGGCCCCGAGGGGCGCGCGCGAGGCGTCGTCGTGGCGGCGACGAGCGACGCGCCGCCGCTCGTGCGCATGCGGAGCGCATTCGTCGCGACCGCGATCGCCGAGCACTTCCGCGACCAGGGCGCGAGCGTGCTGCTGCTCGTCGACAGCGTCACGCGCTTCGCCCGCGCGGCGCGCGAGGTCGGGCTCGCGGCGGGCGAGCCGCCGGCACGGCGCGGCTATCCACCGAGCGTCTTCGCGCAGCTGCCGCAGCTGCTCGAGCGGAGCGGCACGAGCCCACGCGGTGCGATCACCGGCATCTACACCGTCCTCGTCGAGGGCAGCGACCTCGAGGAGCCGATCGCCGACGAAGTGCGCGGCATCCTCGATGGTCACGTGGTGCTCTCTCGCGCGCTCGCCAGCCGCGGCCGCTTCCCCGCCGTCGACCCGCGCGAGTCGCTCTCGCGCCTCGGGCCGCGCATCGCGAGCCCCGCACACCTCGCCGCGGCCGCGAAGCTCCGCGAGCACGTGTCGATCTACGAAGAGAAGCGCGACCTCGTGCTCCTCGGCGCCTACAAGCGTGGAGGCGATGCCGCCCTCGACCGCGCCCTCGATCGCATGGAAGCGATCGAGGGCTTCTTGCGGCAGTCGGACCAGGAGAGCGCCGCGCTCGAGGCCACGCTCGCCGCGCTCGCGCGCGTGGTCTGACCGGACGCCGCGCGAGCTCGGGCGCGGTGCTCGGATCCGTCGGCGGCGCTGGGAGCAGCGCGGCTACTTCGTGAGCTCGACGAGCATCGCGCCGGCGCCACCCTGCGCCTCGGGCGCGGTGACGAAGGCGAGCACCCACGCCGCCGCCGAGCCCTGCGTGAGCGCACGGATCACCGCGTCGCCGAGCACGGGGCCAGCCGCGTCCGAGTGTAGGCCCTTGCCGTGCACGACGCGCACGCGGCGCAGCCCGTGCTGGTGCGCGTGCCGCACGAACTTCGCGACGCGCGCCTCGACGTCGGCTTCCCGCACGCCGTGCAGATCGAGCGAAGCGTCCTTGCTGGGCATCGCGCTCGCGAGCGCCTCCAGCGTGCCGCGCGGCGCGTCGTGTCGCATGCCCGCGTGCCAGTCCTGCTCGTGCCGCAGCTCGAAGCGAAGGCCTCCGGTCACGAGCGCGGCGAGGCGGGCGCGCGCGGCGAGATCTCCCTCGCGCACCTCGGGCGCGGGCGGCGCCGCCGGTAGCTTCAGGGACGTCGCGCGCGGCGGCGGCGCCCCCGGCCGCGCGCCGATGCCGCGCACGCCCGCCATCGCGTCGAAGAACGCGGTGCGGTCGTGCCCACGGAGCGACTCGCTCGGCCGCGCGTGCGCGCCATCGAGCGGCACGGGCGCGCTCGTCTCGGGCGGCGGGGGCGGCGGCGCGGGAGGGCGCGGCCGACCCGGCGCCGACGCGATCGCGGCAGCCTTCGGTCGCGGCTTGGGCGGCCCCGCCTTCGCGGGCGGCGCGGCCGGCTTGGCCCTCTCGGGCTTTCCGCCGAGCTTCACGCCCGCGAGGAGGCCCTTCATGGAAGTGCCGACCTTCGGCGCCGGTGCCGGCGCGCGCTCGTCGTCCTCCTCGGTGTGCTTCTTCTTGCTCACTCTGCGCTCCCTTCGCCCTCGGCCTCTTCGCGGAAGAGCATGCGCGTCTCGTCGCCGCGCTGCTGGGCCGCGATCCACGTGGGGAGATCGAAGGCCAGAAGCCCCGTACCCTGCGCCGTCATCGCGATGGCGTAGCCCTCGAGCCACTGCAGATCCGGCGTCATCTGGTCGGCGATCACGAAGAGCAGGATGCCCGTCGCGATGTAGAAGATGTCGAGGCCCGCGTTCACCGCGATCGTGGTCGCGGTGCCGTACTGCGCGGCGGCCCAGTCCTCGCGCGCTCGATCGAGGGCATCACCGCGCAGGCCGCGATCGGCCTCGATCCGGCGCAGCGTGCCCCCGTCGAGGTCGAAGAAGATCGGACAGAATGCCGCGTTCAAGACGCCCCAGACCGCCGAGCCGAGGCCGAAGCCGAGCCAGCGCTCGTCCTGGTAGCCGATGCCAGCGGCGAGCGCGCCCATCACGATCGAGGCGGCGCCGTAGGCGAGCAGCACGTAGCCCTCGGTCTCGCGCGCGCGGCGATGAGAGAGGCGCAGATCCGCGAAGCGATTCGCGAGCGCCTCGCCCTCCAGATCGCGGAGCGATACCGAGAGCGTCGCGCTCGTCGGGCCCGAGGGCGGCGGCGGTGGCGGCGGCGCGATGATCGGCGCCGCGATGCGGGCCGCCTCGTCCTGTGCGAGCGCGGGCGCCGGCAGGAGCGCCGCAGCGAGCACGAAGCTGAGAGCGATGCGAGCACGCATGCGAGCGGTGTGGCTTCTCCACCGCGCATCGTCAAACGCCGTCTACCGCCCCGCGATCGACGCCGTCAGAAGCCCCAGCGCGCCCGCAGGTAGGCCTCGACCGAGCCGATCTCGGCGGGCGCGAGCGCGCGCTGGAACACGAGCACTTCGGTGATCTCGCCGTTCGTGCGGCCCGACGGGTAGCACGAGACGCAGCGGCTCCCGACGAGCACCGGCTGCAGCGACGAGGCGGCGCCGCCGGGGATCGCCGCGCTGCCGGTCGTCACGCCGTCGAGGCGCTGGCTGAGCGTCACGCCGTCGCTCGCCTGCACGAACACGTGTGGCACGCGCGCGGCGACGGTGACGGGGCTGTCGATGTAGGTCAGCCCGCCCGCGCCCCAGAGGTGCGCGCGCACGCGGAACGAGTAGCTCATGAGGAGCGTCTCGCCCGTAGGACCGATGTAGAGGTCGGTGCCTACGAGGTCGTCCTCGGCGGTGTCGGTGAGCGAGGCGACGACGAAGATGGTGTGCAAGCGCGTGTCGAAGAGGCTCGTCTCCGTGCGCACGCCGCCGCCGTCGAAGGTGACCGACGGCAGCGCGGTGAACGAGCTGCGAGCGCGGTACGTGGGAGCGCCGTCGAACGCGACCAGGGGTGTGCCGCCCGCGCGGTTGGGCCAGGAAGCGAGCGGTGCGCCATCGGCGAGCGTGGCGAGCTGACCGTCGGCCGCGTCGAGCCACACGACGAGGCCCGTCGTGTCGAAGCCCGGCGGCGTGCAGACACCGCCGGCGCACGTGCCGCGGCACGTCTGCCCGCAGCGCCCGCAGCTCACGACGCTCGTCGCGAGATCGGTCTCGCAGCCGGCCGTGGCGTTGCAGTCGCCCCATCCGTAGTCGCAGCCGAGCGCGCGGCACGCGCCGTCGATGCATGCGCCGCGCACGTGCGGGCCGCAGCTCGTGACGGCTCCCTCGTCGGTCGCGCCGTCGCAGTCCTCGTCGACTCCGTCGCAGCGCTCGGGGAGCAGCGGATGGCGATCGACGTCGCCATCGTCGCAGTCGCCGCCGCGCCGCACGTAGCCCGTCGGCGGCGAGCACGCGCTCACCGTGCTCTGCGGCGTGCCGAAGCCGTCGCCGTCGACGTCGCGATAGAAGACGACGCTCGTCACGGCCTCGTCGATGCGGCCATCGCAGTCGTTGTCGCGCCCGTCGCAGCTCTCGGCGCGGCCGGGGCCGGTGCTCGCGTCGCGATCGTCGCAGTCGCGCACGGGCGCGCCGCACGCGGCGTCGGGCACGCCGTCGAGGTCGTCGTCCTCGAGATCGCCGGGCGCGATCTCGTAGTCGGACACACCGTCGCAGTCGTCGTCGACACCGTTGCAGAGCTCGGTGGAGAGCGGATTGCGACCGGCCGCCGCGTCGTCGCAGTCGGTGCCACGCAGCACGTAGCCGCTCGGCGGCACGCACGACGAGAGCGTCGGCGCGCCCGGATCACCGAACGAGTCGCCGTCTCGATCGACGTACCAGCTCACCTCGCCCGCGCTCTCGTCGACGTTCCCGTCGCAGTCGTTGTCGACTGCGTCGCAGAGCTCGGGCTGCGTCGGGCTGCGCGCCGGCGTCGAGTCGTCGCAGTCGTCGCCGTAGACGGAGAAGCCGTCGCGCGTGATGCACGCGCTCGTGGGCATCGCGGGATCGCCGCGGCCGTCACGGTCCGCGTCGACGAAGCCCGGCGCGCTCGCGTCCTCGTCGATCGTACCGTCGCAGTCGTCGTCGAGGCGGTTGCACGCCTCGGTGCCACCCGGATGGGAAGCGGCGTGCGCGTCGTCGCAGTCGTCGCCGCACGCGGTGCCGTTGCAGCACTCGACGTCCTCGTGCCCGTCGCCGTCGTGATCGCGGGCGCCGTGCGTCGCCTCGTCGCAGTCCTCGTCGTGCGCGAGCACGTCGCAGCGCTCGGCGTTGCCCGGGTATCGATCGGCGTCGCCGTCGTCACAGTCGTCGCCGAGCGCCTGGCCGGTCGCGTCCTCGCACGCGAGATCGCCGTGCCCGTCGCCGTCGACGTCGGGCACGCGCGCGCGGCAGGCGCTGTCGCGCTCGGAGCACACGTCGGTCGTGCAGGCGATCCCGTCGTCGCAGCGCACGGGCGTGCCGCGCACGCAGCGACCTTCGACGCAGCTCTCCGCGCCGTTGCAGAAGAGGCCGTCGCTACAGTCGCCCTCGCTCGTGCACGGCGCGCCGACGTCGAGCAACGACGTGCCGCCATCGGAAGTCGGGGCCGGGGAGCCACACGCTGCGAGGCCGAGCACGAGCACGAAGGAAGCGAGTCGAGAGCGACGCATCGCGCGCGATGATAGACGAGAGATTCGCGGCGCGAGGGGGACCGAAGGCGTGGTCTCGTGCTGCAAATGTGCCACGCACGGAAGAATTCGTTTCGACCGGCCGAGGCCGCTCCCCGCGAGCGCGAGCCCTCCTCGCTTTGCTCAGCGATCGACCGTGTAGAGGCGGAGGCCACCCTCGAGGGTGCGCGCCGTGTAATAGACGTGCGCGCCGTCGGCAGCCACGCCGACGCCGCCTTCGACGTGCGGCACGCGCACGCGACGACCCGAGCCGTCGAGCGCGATCTCGACGAGCGCACCTCCGTCGAGCGCGAAGAGCGAGCCCTCGTGCACCGCGAAGGCGAGCCCATCCGAGTGGGTCAGCCGCTCGGGCGTGCCGCCCTCTTTCGGCACGGCCATCACGGCGAAGCCGCCCGCGTCGTCGCCGAACGTGTCGATGTAGAACACGCGCGTGTCGTCGAGCGCGATCGTGAACGGACAGAACGTGCTCTCGGCGATCGGCGTGGGCCGCCCTCCCGCGCGGGGCACGCTCCAGACGCCGCCCGCGGCGCGGCACGTGGTGGCGAAGAGCGTGTCCTCGTCGAGCGCGATCCCGAGGATGCCGGCGCAGTCGGTGAGGACGCGCTCGCTGCCCGTCGCGACGTCGACCTCGAGCAGATCGATGCGCCCCTCGCGCGAGGACTGTCGCCCGAAATAGACGTGCCCGTCGGCGACCGTCATCCCCACCGGGCCGACGTCTCCCTGCGCGACGAGGTGCGCGGGGACGTCGGTGCGCGCGCCGACGACCGAGAGGCCCCCACTGCGCACTTCGAGCCAGTAGAAGGCGCCGCCCTCGCTCGCGACCCACGGATAGACGTAGGGATCCGCGGTGGCGAGCGAGCGCATCGCGCTGCGCTGCGGGCCGAGCGCGACGAGGCGTGCGGCGCGCGCTTCGCGGTCCAGGAAGAACGCGTGTGCGCCGTCGACGGCGAGGAACGACGACGCGCCCGTGCCGCCCGAGCCACCCACGGTGACGACCGAGCCGTCGCCCTCGCCGCGCGTGTGCGCGAGGGCGCAGCCGGAAGTGAGCCCGAGAGCGAGAGCGAGAGCCGTCCGCGTGCGCATGGCCCTCGCTACCACGCACGCGCGCACCGAGGGCCGTGCGGGCTCGCCGAATAATCGCGTTTAACGCCTGCCGTGGCTGCGGCGCGGCCGCTACCTGGCCACGCCGAGCTCGTCGCAGATCTCCTCGTCGTCGAAGAGCGTGTCCTCGCGCATGCGCCGCGCTTCGTCGGCCTCTTGCTCGGCCGGCGTGCCGACGAAGACGGTTCCGCAGGAGTACGTGGCGGCCGGGCCCATCGACGAGAACGGATGCTGCGTGGGCGCGAGGCTTCCGTCCGGCAAGCGCGCGACGTAGGTCACGTACATCGTGTCGCGCTCGCGCGAAGGAAAGGAGCCGGTGCGCACGCGCCCCGTGTCGGGCACGTCGACGACGTACACGCCCGAAGGCTCGGCCACGAGCGGTGGGTCGCGGTCGTCGAAGCGCACGACGACGCGGCCGTGGACGTTCGGCGAGACGTGGAGCTCGATCGTCGGCGCGCTGTGCCGAGCGATCCACGCGGTGCCGAGATCGTCGAACACCACGAAGAAGGTCACGAAGAGGCCCGCCGCGACGCCGAGCACGAGCCCGCCGGGCACCGCGAGGGGGCGCCAGCGACTCCCTCTCGTCACGCGCCACGCGAGCGCCGCGAGCACCAGGCCCGGCAGCGCCACCATGACCACGAAGAGAATGCCGAGCAGGAGCGCGAGCCCGCCCAACCCATCGCCTCCGCTCATCGCTCTACCTCTTCCCTTCTCTGCGCGGCGCGCACACCGCTCCCCGAGCGCACACCCGTAGCCCCCCTCGTCGCCTGCGTCGAACGCCGCGCACCGATGGCGTGCGTCAACGCCCGCGCTCCGCCTCGTAGGCATCGCGACGCGCGAGGAAGAAGCGCGTGAGCTCGGCGCGGACCTCGGTGCTCCGTTCGAGGAGCATGAAGTGCGTCGCCTCGAGCTCCACGTAGTGCACGCGCGTCGGGTGCGCGTCGCGGTAGCCGCGCGCGAGCCTCGCCGGCATCATCCCGTCGCGCGCGCCCTGCACGATCAGGGTCGGGACCTCCGGATCGTCCGCGCGCGGATCGGCGCCCGAGAGCAGCACGAGCGCGTCGATCTCGCGAGACAGCCGCGGCGCGAGACGGCTCGCACCGATCGCGCCACCCGAGAGCCCGGCGAGGATCGTCACGTCACCGCGACGAGCCCAACCGATCGCCGCGCGTGCGATGCGCTCGCCGTGCGAGCGCGACCACACGGAGGCGAAGCCCGTGGAAGGGCAGACGGTGCGCAGGCCCGCCGCGCGCGCCGCGACCGCGACCTGCCAGCAGAGGACGAACAGATTGCCGCCCGTGCCGTGGAGGAAGACGACGCTCCCGCGCGCCTCCGTGTCGGGCTCGACGACGAACGCGGCGAACGCGTCGCCGCGATCTCCGACCAGCGCCGTCGTGAGCACGTGGCTTCCCATGCGATGCCCGAGCTCGATCTCCATCGCGTCGTACGCCGGCACGAGGAGCGGCGCGAGGGTCGGGAATTCCTCCGCGGACGCGACCCCCGAGAGCAGGCGCGCGCCGACGATCGTCGCGTCGCGCTCCTCGAAGAGACGATCGAGCCAGGGCGCCTCGTCCCCGTGCGGCAGCACGAGCAGGCGCGCGTCGGGCGAGACACCCCCCGCGACGAGGCGGAGCACCGCGACGATCACGACCGCGAGCGCGCCCGTACGCGTGGGCCCCCACGCGCGCCGCCGGCGCCACGGCGCGCTCACGAGCCCGACGGCGAGCGTCGCCGTCGAGAGCCACCACGCCCAGCCCCAGGCGGAGAGAGCGTCGAGCGCCACGACGGTGAGCACCACCGGCACGAGCAGGAACGCTCCGAAGAGCGCCCAGACGGGCCGAGGCAGGTCGTCTTCGGGCGAGGGGGCCGGGCGTGGGTGGGCCACGTCTCTCACCGCGCTCACACCCTCGACGCCACCTGCTCGACGAGCGCGCGGCCGCGCTCCCACGACCTGCCGCGCAGTGTGATCGACCAGCGCGCGCCGTCCCATTCGAACGTCTCGAGCTCGGGCGTGGCGAGGAGCGCGCGGCGCACGTCGGCATCGAGGATCGCGCTCACGGCGGCCGCGCTCGCCCCGTGCACCTCGAACGCAGCATCGAACGGGCCATCCCCGCTCGCGCGCAGCTCGCCCGCCGCGCTCGTCGCGAGACCTCGACGTCGCGCGTGGACGCCACCGCTCGTCGGCCCTCGCACCGGACGAGCCCAGATCGTCGTCGTGATCGCGCCCCGGTAGGGCAGCGCGTGCACGGCGAGCGCGCCGCCGCGCCAGTCGAACGACACGGCGCTCGGGTACGCACGCGCGAGCGCGGGCGGAAGCGCGCTCGTCTGGGTGCGCACGAGGCCTCGCCGCTCGGCCCAGGTCTCGATCTCCGCTCGCGCGTCACCCGTGCGGCCCAGCGAGAACCGCAGCGTCAGCACGGGGATCGTGACGAGCACGATCATGAGCGCGCTCACGAGCGCCGTCGCAGTCCAATCGCTCACATGCACACTCCACGTCGGATCGAGCCGCGCCCGGCGACGGGCCCGCAGTATGGGCTCCGGACGGTCGGCCGCCAGCCCGTGGGCGTCGCCGAGCGGACGTGACCGCCGATCGCGGGCACGGCGCCTCGTCCGCCTGGCAGGGGGCCGGTGATCGGATGCGTCGATGACGCGACCATTGCTTCGAGCGCTCGGCGCGCTCGGCGTGGGCTCACTCCGCGCAGAGCCTCGGCGCGGTGCACACGCCCTCGGTGCAGCGCCCTCCCTCGCACGCGCCGTCGTAGGCGCACGGCTCACCGACGCGACGGAGCCGCATGCAGGCTCCGACGCCGCTCGCCTCGCGCGCGCAGCTCACGGGGTACGCGCAGCGATCGATGCACGTCTCGCCTTCGCTCGGGAACGGCGCGCAGCGTCCATCGGGTGCCGTGGCGGTCGCGTCGCATCGCTGACCCGTGGGACAGTCCTCGGGACCGAAGGGAGCGTACTCGCAGGTGCCGTCGGTGCGCGGCCGGCGGCAGACGCGGCCCAGGCCGCCCGTGCCGCAGACGAGCCCGGGCGCGCAGCCGCCGATCCCACACGCTTCGCCCTCTCCGCGAACGGGCGCGCCGCAGGTGCCGCGCGTCGCGCCAGGCGCCTCCGGCACACAGACGAGCGCTCCGAAGCACTCGTCGTGCGCCGTGCCGCACGTCTCGCCGCGCTGGCGGCTCGGCGCGCACGTACCCTCGCTCGCGCCGTCCGGCACGGCGCAGTAGCTCCGTGACGCGCACATCCGCGTGCGATCCGAAGTCGTACGGAGACAGGCCTCGCCATCCTGCGGGAACGAGCGACACACGCCCCTCGGGCACGTCGCGCCAGGCTCGGTGACGCAGCGGGCGGTGCTCACGCACTGCGCGTCGATGTCACATGGCTCGCCGACGGCCAGGCGTCCCTCGAACACCGCGTCGCACGGATCGACGCCGAGGCCGAAGCAGTCCCCGGTCGCGATCTCGTCGAGGCACGCGGCCACGCGCTCGCGGTGGTACACGACGCTCCCCTCGTGCACGGCGGTGGCCCGCGTTCCGACGTCGCTTTCGGCCACGCGCGCCTCGAGCTGTGTCGGGCAGTCGCCGAGCGTCGCGCCGAGCTGCGTCTCGAGCCACCACTCGTTGCCGCACCGGGCCACGCGCGTGCACCAAGCCTCGGCGTACTCGGACGTGAAGTCGTCGAGCTCCGTGCTCCGCGTGTGCGACGCCGCGCAGCCCGTGCACGACGCGATGAACAACGCCGCCATCCATCGACCCACGAACGCACCCTCCATCCCAGCTCGCGCGTCGTCAACGGGCGCGCCGGGCGGGCGCATTCCTCGCGCGCTCACCACGGCGCGTACCGAGCGTGATCGACATGCGGTCGCCGCCGTCTCCGCCGTGCGAGCCTTGGGACGAGCGTGACGCGGTCGGAGAACGAGTGCACGAGCTGCGAGTCGCCGGGTCGAGGCCGTACGCGACACCCAGCGCGCGAGAAACGCCCGCGTCGGTGGAGTGGACGACCGGGCGCCTAGGGCTCGATCGAGGCGCCGTCCGATCAGTCGGCGTCGAGCTCGTCTCGGTACTGCGCGGGGTCGATGCCGTGCGCGCGGAGCGGCTCGATCAAGCGCTTGCGGTTGGGCCGCGCCTGCGCGCTGATGAACGAGCGGATGGCGAGCTCGCGGTCGACGCGCCCCGTGGGGCCGGCGCGGCGCTCGGCCTCGCGGACGATCTTCCAGCGCGCGAGGGCGCGGAACAGCGCCGGGACGGACTTCAGGAGCGACTGGAGCAGCGACTCGGCGTCGGGATCCCAGCCTCGCTCGACCGGGAGCTGCGGCTCGAAGCCGTACTCGTCCTCGCTCAGCGTGCGCCACAGCGTCAGCCCGTTCCCGTCCGCGTCGCGATGGCTCGCCTCGAGCGTGAGCTGCTCGGTGCGTGCGGTGGGATACACGCACGCGGCGCCCGCCTCGGCGAGGCGCTGGGAGGCTGCGCCCACGTCCGTCACCTGGATGCGGAGCGAGGCGGGCCGGTCGTGGGTCGTCGTCTCGACGAGCCGGACGAGCAGAGAGCCGCCGTCCACGTCCGCCCATCCTTCGGCCCCGGCGCGCAGCGGGAACCCCAGGACGTCGCGATAGAGGGGCAGCGCGTGGGAGAGACTCCGCACCGGAACGACGACGTGACTGATCCCGAGGAACATGGGCGCAGCGTATCGTGGGTGGAGGCGATTGCGCGCAGGAGCGCGATCGTCGCGGTGCAGGCCTCCTTGTGCTGGCAGAGCGACGAGCTCCGCGGCGATGCGGGTCGCGCTCCGACCCGGCGCGCACGCGCGTTCGGTGACGGGGATCGACGGAAAAACCGGTCGAGCGCGCCGGCCATCGTGTGACGAGCACGCGCTCGAAGCGCGCTCAGACGCGCGCGGGCTTGCGGATCGCCGTGCGTGGATCCGGGAAGAGCGTCCCGTCGGTCGCGAACGCGGTGGTGGTCACGGGGCTCTTGCGCTGGAACGTGCCCCCGAGCTCCTCGAGCAGCGGCGCGAGCTCGGGGAACGGGCGCGGCATTCCGGCCATCCACGTCGCGGTGCCGGTCGCGCGCACGTACTCGAGCCGATAGGTCGTGTAGAGGCCGCGCGTCCAGCGGAGGGGAGGCGGCAGGCGCCGCGCCTCGCGCAGCACCAGACGCTCGATCTGCGCTCGAATCCGCTCGAGCGCGGCCGGGTCTGCGGAGGCGCGCGCCGGAGCGCTCGCCGACAGCCAGCGGGCCACCTTCTCGGCCGCGCGCGCCGTCGGCGCACCTCCGCGACCGCGTGCGCCGAGAAGCCTCGCGCGCTCGGCGCTCGATGCGCCGCCCTCGGCGTCATCGAGATCCGGCACGCCCGTCTTGCTCGCCGCCCACGAAGCGACGAAGCTCGCCACGCTCGGGAACGCGCGCGGCGCCTCACCGTGGGCACCGAAGACGACGACCCACGCGTGCGCGTCGAGCCCCTCGAGCAGCGCGAGGACGTCCCCGCAGGGAACCGATGCAAACGGTGTCAGGAGCCGCGCCGCAGCCGGCGTGAGCTCGACGAGCCCGGTGAGCTTCGGCGCGCCGAAGCGGACGAAGCCGACCTTCGTGCCGGCGGCCGTGGCCCGAGCGACGAGATCACCGAGGCGAGGATCGGGCTTCGCGGAGGCACGTCGCCGAGGCATGGGCTCACGATACGTCCGCGCGCGGCCGGTGCGCGAGAGATTCGCGTGGATCGCCGCACGGTGCGCGACGCCCATGCGATGCGCAGGACGACCGCTCCCTCGACTGGGTCGACACGCAGCGCCGCAGGCTCTTCGTGTCGGCGCGCTTCACTGGACCGACGTGCACGTGAACGAGGAGCGTCAGTGCAGGGTGCCGAGGCCGTCGATCACGAGGATCCCGGAGCACGCACCGACGCCGGGGCCGAGGCCGATCCGCACTCGTGCAGGTCGCTGCACGGCGTGGCGCTCTGGACACTCGCGCGGTGCCGCGGCGGCCCGCCGGATCGTGATTCCACGGCACGGTCTCGCGATTCGTCGCGAAAAAAGGCGCGCCCGAAATACGGCACGCTTGGTGCTCGTTCGGGCCGTCATGAGCGCGGATGGAGCCACCCCCCGATACGAGCGAGGCGCACGCCTCGGCGGCGGCGCGATGGGCGAGGTGTGGGCCGCGCGCGAGATCGCGTCGGGGCGCGAGGTCGCCCTGAAGACGCTCCGCGATGCGGCGAGCGCCGCGCTCTTCGAGCGGGAAGTGATGCTGCAGTCGTCGCTCTCGCACCGCTCGGTGCCCCGCGTTCTCGATCGCGGCGTCGACACCGACGGCACGCCCTGGTTCGCGATGGAGCGCGTGCAGGGGCGCACGTTCGCGACGGTGCTCGACGAGCTGCGCGCGCACCGCGAGCGACGGGCGCCGAAGGCCGACCTCGCGGGCTTGCTCCGGGCGTTCGCGCGCGCGTGTCGCGCCGTCGACCACGCGCATCGCCGCGGCGTCGTGCACCGCGACCTCAAGCCCGAGAACCTGATGCTCGGCGCGAGCGGTGAGGTGCACATCGTCGACTGGGGGCTCGCGGCGCACGTGGGCGATCGGCCCGATGGCGCGGCGCTCATCGTCGGCACGCCCGGCTACATCGCGCCCGAGCTCGCCCGCGGAGACGGGCGCCCTGCGCATCCGAGCGGCGACGTGTACGCGCTCGGCGCGAGCCTCTTCGAGCTCGTGGCGCTCGAGCCGCTCTACCCGCAAGCGCACCCGCTCGGTCGTCTGACGGCGGCGCTGCTCGATGGCGACCCGCTGATCGGCCGCGTCGACCCGAGCGATGCGACGTGGCTCGCGATCGAGCCGGTGGTGCGCACCGCGATCGCCCGCGATCCCGCGGCGCGCTACGCGTCGGCCGAAGCGCTCGCGATGGCCATCGAGCTCGCGCTGACGCCGAGCACGCGCGTGGCGCGCGGCCGCCTCGGCACGACGATCGGCCTGGCCGCCGCCGCGGCGCTCGGATGGCTCTCGCTCACGCCGTTCTCGTCCCTGCTCCCCCCGTCGTGGGACCGCCCGGCACACGGCCCTCAGACGATCACGCAGGCGCCCGACGCGGGCAGCGGCAGGCCCTCGGCCTGAGAGCAGCCCTCGTCGGGTCGTCGACGAGGCCGCCATCGAAGGCCTGGGCGAGCCCGTCCGCCGAGCTGCCGATCTCGTTGGTCTCGGTTCCCTAGGACGGGCTCGACGCCGTCAGGCCGCCCAGAGCTCTCCGCTCTGGTGCAGCCGCGAGAGCTCCGGCAAGAGATGCGCGATCGCGACACCGGCATTGTGGGCGGCGACGAAGTTCTGAGCGTAGCTCCGCGGCGTCACCTCGGCGTTGAACAGCGGGACGCGATCGGTGAGCCCCGACACGAAGAGGAAGGGTGTCGTCGGCCATGCGATCCGGACGAGCGCGTGGGTCGTCTCCATCGAGCCGATCTCCCGCTGGCGCACGGCCGCTTCGAACAAGCGGAGGGTCTCCCCGTCGGCCCAGATGTAGTCGTCGTAGTCGTTGATGTTCACGGTGCTGAGCGCGGCGTAGCCGTGGCCGGCGAGGATGCGCGGTGGGTGCGCGGGTGCGATCGGCACCGCGAGAAACCGCGCCTCGGCCGAGAAGCGCATCTCGGCGGAGATGCTGCGGAAGAGGGAGGGCGACAGGCGCGGCGAGAGAATCACGCCGCCCGTGAACGGTGCGAGCTGCGCGTCCAGCATCGGCCCGTACTTCGCGATCTGTAGTGCGATCTCCTGCGGCGGCGCACCCGACCACGGATCGTGCACGTAGCACCGCGAGCCGATCGTGACGCATCCGTTCAACGTCTCGGCGGCCGGGATTCCGGCCGTGCCAGTGGCGATGACGAGGTCGGGCGCCGCGCCGCCGAACGCGTGCGCGGCGATCTGCGGCAGAGAGCCCTCGAGCTTCTCGTAGCTCGACGAGGAGCCGGGCCGGATGACCTGCGTCCCGTCGGGCCCGATCGTCCGCTGGGTGCACATCCAGTCCTCGACGCACCAGAGCTCGGCGTCGAGCCGCTCGGTCGTCGTCGGACGCATCACCAGCCGAGGCCGAGCCGGCGGGTTGCCGCGGAACTTCGGCGCTGCCGGATCGGGGTTTCGCGGCTCGAGCACGTCGAAGCCGCGCTGCGGCGGCTGCAACTTCGGCGAGCGCGCGTCGCGATGCGAGAGCACGCCTGCGATCGGATCACACTCCCAGCTCTTGTTGGCGACGACGAGGACGCGAAGAGGATCCGGCATCGATCCCTCCTCACTTCTCGTGGAACATCAGGTCCTCGGGATCGCAGGTCATCTTCACGCGATCTCCGTGAACCTCGACGAAGTTGTGCAGGCTGCTCTCTTCGGCGTTCGGGATGAAGAGGCAGAGGTCGGGGCTGGCCTCGAGGTACGCGATGAAGCCCGAGAGGTCGTCGGCCTCCTTGAAGTACGTCGCGAGACGCCGGAACAGTTTCGGCAAGAGCGCGTGGCGGTCCGACGCGTTCGCGAACGGCGGGATCGTCACGCCCGTCTTCGTCGCGTCGATCGGCCACACCGTCGCGCCCACGGCGTTGCGACCGATGTCGACGCCCTGATCGAGCTGGTCGCGGATCGCCTTGAAGACTCCGTCGTAGTACGTCGGATAGGCGTGACCGCTCGCGAGCATGTCGTAGTTGACGCTCTTCGCAACGAGCGGGCCGTCCACGAACACCTGTTTGCCGAGGCCGGCGGCGACGGGATCGCCGGTGTACGCGAAGCTGACGGGCCGTCGGTTCTGCTCGAACGTGCGCGACACGATGTACCCATCGGTGCCGTCGTTGTCCGCGCTGACGACGCGCGTCTTCGTGTCGTTCCACACGACGTTGCGAAACCCGAGCGCGTCGAGCAGGTGGCTACGCGCCGACTCGGCGGCGCCCGACGGCTGGTGGCTCAGCTCGGGGAGGCCTTGCGTGTAGTGCGTCTCCAGCGCGTCGATTCCTTCGAGCCGCAGCTGCACCTTGTCGCCCTGCTTCAGCTTGGGCGGCTTGGGGCCACTGAGCGCCAGGAGCTCGCTGACGTCGTCGGCCGCGAAGCGGACCGAGTCGCCGTCCGGTGAATACCCCACGATGTGGAACTTGCCTGCGATGACCTTGAACGCCATGCGTCGATCTCCCCCGCGCAGCACACGCCGCGACGAAGCGCATCGGACAGCGAACGCGCCGGGCGGTCAATCACCCGCACGGGGTGACGAAGCAGATGTTCAGAGTCGGCGTGGCGTCGCGATCGGCCTGCGATCCACGAGCCCCGACCGCGGCCGGGGCCCGATCGACGAGATCGCGGAGGCGAGGATCGGGCTCGCGGACGCACGTCGCTGGGGCAGCGGCGCACGAAACGTGCACGCGCGCTCCGGACGCGGGAGACTTGACCCGCCTCGCCGCGCGACGTGATCGTGCGGGCGTTGCTGGACGATCCGCGCTGGTCGCTCGCCATCGCGCTGGGCCTCTTGCTCGCGCTGGCCGTCTCGCGCGTGGCGCTCGTCGTGCGACGCGCGCGCCTGCGGGCGCGCTTCGCGCGGGCCCGCGCGGGGGAGGACGCGGCCCGCGCGCTGCTCGAGCGGCGCGGGTTCGTCGTCGAGGCCGTGCAGGCACCGGGCGCGCTCGTGCTCTCCGTCGATGGCGCGCGCAGCGAGCACGTCGTGCGCGCCGACTACCTCGTCTCGCGCGGAAAGCGGCGCTTCGTCGCCGAGGTGAAGACCGGTGCCCTCGCGCCCTCGCTCGCGCACGCACCGACGCGCCGCCAGCTCCTCGAGTACTGCCTCGCGTTCGACGTCGACGGCGCCCTGCTGGTCGACGTCGAGCACGGCGCGGTGCGCGAGATCTCGGCGCCTCGGAGCCGTGCCTCGGTCTTCGGCCGGATCGCGCTCGTCGCGCTCGGCGCTCTCGTGGGAGCGCTCGTCACGCTCTGGCTGCGGTAGCGGTGCCGTCTCGTGCGCGAGAATTCGCGCGTTCGTGCCGCGCAACGCACGCGATCGGATGCGGCGACCGAGGCGAGGTGGAATAGTCGCGCCGAAAGCAGTGGAGGGGTCATGCGCGTCGTGAAGTGGTGGGGGGTTCTTTCGTTGGGCGGAGCGCTGGGCATGATCGCGGGCTGCGCCGGCCCGACCGCGGGCATCGACGACACCGGCGCGTCCGACGCGGGCGCGAGCGATGCGATGCTCGACGGCGCCCGCGATGCGGCGAGCGACGCGGCGGCGATCGATGGCGGGACCGATGCCGCGCACGACGATGCCGGCAGCGATGCGAACGTCGACGCCGCGGTCGTCGGCACGCTGTCGGTCACGAAGACGGGCGCGGGCAGCGGCTCGGTGGCGTCGGCTCCCGCCGGCATCGACTGCGGCGCCACGTGCTCGGCACCCTTCTCCGTCGGTGCCATGGTCGTCCTCACGGCGACGCCCGCCGCGGGCTCGACGATCGCCGGGTGGGGCGGAGCGTGCTCGGGCACCGCGTCCACGTGCACCGTGAGCGTCGCGGCGGTCACCGACGTCACCATCGACTTCGGGCTCGTCGACGAGACGCTCGAGGTGACGGTCGAGGGGACCGGCGCCGGCGTCGTGACCTCGGCGCCCGCCGGCATCGACTGCGGCGCGGGCCACACCACGTGCACGACGACGGTGCCGCACGGCACGTCGGTGACGCTCACGGCCGCTCCGAGCACCGGCTCGACGTTCGCCGGCTGGTCGGGCGCCTGCACCGGCACGGATCCCTGCGTCGTCACGGTCGACGCCGCGACCGCCGTCACCGCGACGTTCACGCTCGAGTCTTTCCCGCTCACCGTCGTCACGGCCGGCAGCGGTGCGGGCATCGTGAGCTCGTCTCCCGCGGGCATCGATTGCGGCACGACGTGCGCCGCCTCGTTCGACTACGGCACGATGGTCACGCTGACCGCGGCTCCGGGCCTCGGCTCGTCCTTCGATGGATGGTCGGGCGCGTGCACGGGCACCGGCACGTGCACCGTGTCCATCACCGCGGCGACCACCGTCACCGCCAGCTTCTCGCTACAGACCTTCGCGCTCACCGTCGCGCGCGCCGGAACCGGCGTGGGCACCGTCACCTCGTCGCCCGCCGGCATCACCTGCGGTGCGACGTGTACCGCCAGCTACGCCTACGGGACGATGGTCACGCTGACCGCAGCTCCGGCTCTGGGCTCCTCCTTCACGGGATGGTCCGGCCCCTGCTCGGGCACCGGGACCTGCACGGTCCCGGTCACCGCCGCGATGACCGTCACCGCCGGCTTCTCGCTGCAGACCTTCCCGCTCACGGTCGCGCGCACCGGCACCGGCGCGGGGGTCGTCACCTCGTCACCCGCCGGCATCACCTGCGGTGCGACCTGCACCGCCAGCTACGCCTACGGCACGATGGTCACGCTGACCGCAGCTCCGGCCCTGGGCTCCTCCTTCACGGGATGGTCCGGCCCCTGCTCGGGCACCGGCACGTGCATCGTGTCGGTCACCGTGGCGATGACCGTCACCGCGAGCTTCCTCATGAGCGCCACCTGCGACGACTTCAATCGAGCGAACGGCACCGTCGTGTCCGGCTGGACCGAGCGCGTGGGTGACTGGGCGATCGACGCGGGTCATCTGCGGGACACGACGACCGGCAGTGCCTACTCGCACGTGGCGACGATGGATGGAAGCACGCAGACCAATGGTTGCGTCCGCTGGACCGCGCTGCACGACGGATCGCACTCGGTCGTGGCGTCCGGCGGCGTGCTGCGATGGTCCGCGCCGGACTCCTACATCGTCGCGCTCGTGCAGGACAACGGCGCGAGCGGTCAGTTCGATTCCGTGTGGGTCTATCAATACCCGGCCGTCATGTCGATCGGGAGCATCCTCAGCGGCAGCTACGGAACGAGCCCGAACGTCGAGGTCTGCGTCAACGGGACGGCGGTGACGGTGCGCGTCGATGCAGGACGAGACGGCACGTACGAGACGTCGGGCTCCGGAACGACCACCCTCACGACCGCCGGGCTGTCCGGGCTGATGAGCTACAGCACGCCGCCGAGCCCGGCCGCCGACGACTTCTGCTGGGGGCCCTGAGCACGACGAGCGCCGTGGCTGCGCGCGCAGGCGCGCCGTCCCGTGCTCTCGACCGTGGCGACGCGAGGCGGCTCCCAGGGCACCGGGGGCCCTTGCCTCGCCGCGCGCCTCGGCGGATCGTTCGCGCGTGCAGAGCCCCCTCGTCACGCCCGCCGAGCTCGCCAAGGAGCTCGCCGACTCACGCCTTCTCCTCCTCGACGCGCGCGCGGGCGCCGATGCGCGGGAGCGCTTCCGTGCGCAGCACCTCGCCAGCGCGCGCTTCGTGAGCGGCGATCACGAGCTCGCGCAGCCGGGCGATCCGGCCGTCGGCGGCCGTCATCCACTGCCGCCGCTCGACGTCTGGCAGCGCACGCTCGCGCAGCTCGGCGTGAAGGCCGGCGCGCGCGTCGTCGTCTACGACGACAAGAACGGCACGAACCCCGCGGCGCGCGCGTGGTGGATGCTCCGCGCGAGCGGGATCGACGCGCGCGTGCTCGATGGCGGGCTCGCTGCCGCGCTCGCCGAAGGGCTCCCGGTCGAGAGCGGCGAGAGCAAGCCGACGCCCGCCGCGACGCCGATCCGCATCGAAGGCTGGCAGCGGCCGACGGTCGACGTCTCGCGCATGGACGCGCTCTCGGCCGCGCCGAGCGTGCCGGTGCTCGATGCGCGCAGCGAGGCGCGCCACCGCGGCGATGCCGACCCCTTCGATCCGCGGCCCGGCCACATCCCCCACACGACGAGCGCGCCGCACGAGGCCTCGCTCGACGAGAAGGGGCGCATGCGATCCCCGAGCGAGCTGCGCGCGCGCTTCGAGGCCCTCCTCGCGGGGCATGCCCCGAGCGAGGCCGTCGTCTACTGCGGCTCGGGCGTCACGGCGTGTCACCTGCTGCTCGCGATGGAGCACGCGGGTCTGCCCGGCGCCTCGCTCTACGTCGGCAGCTTCTCGGAGTGGACGCGCACGGGCCGTCCGGTCGCGACGGGGGTCGGCACATGAAGCGCTCCGCCCTCGCCGTGTCGCTGCTCCTCCTTCTCTCCGTCGCGCTCCCGATCTCGGGACAAGACGCCGGCGTGCCCGCGCACACCGGCGTGTTCCAGACCGTGCACGGCGGGCCGGCCCTGCACGTCTCGCAGGTCGTGCGCACGGGCGTGCAGCCCAAGAGCGTCGACGTCAGCCCCGACGGCACGCGGGTCGTCGTCTGCAACTTCGGCTTCGCCGATCACGACAACGTCTACGTCTACGACGCGATCTCGATGGAGCGCGTCGGCGTGCTCACCTTCCCCGGCAACGCCGTCGAGACGGTGTTCACGCGCGACGGGCACACGCTCTACGTGTCGAACTTCCGCCGTCACGTCGTCGAGGTCTTCGACTTCGCCGCCTGCGCCTCGGCCACGCCCGCCGCTCCGTGCGCGCTCAGCCCGCGCGCCGAGGTCACCACCGCGCGCCACCCGAAGTTCATGGCGCTCTCGCCCGACGAGCGGACGCTCTACGTCGCCGACTGGGGCGATCGCTCCGTGAGCGTCGTGGACACGGCCACGCTGCAAGAGGTGCGGCGCCTGCCGACCGAGCGCCATCCGCGCGGCCTCGCGGTGCGCCCCGACGGAACGCTCCTCGCCGCCGCCTTCGACGGCAACGTCATCCACGTCTTCCCGAGCGGCGCGAGCGAAGAGAGCGCGCGCTGGGAGGCGTGCGCGTACCCGCGCCACCTCGTCCTCTCGCCGGACGCGCGCACCGTCTACGTCACGTGCTCGCTCGGCACGCTCGGCTTCTACGACGCGCAGACCGGCCGCCGCTTCGGCATCGGCACGCTGCACAGGAACCCGCGCACGATCGACATGAGCAGCGACGGGCGCTGGGTCGCGAGCGCGAACTTCGGCTCGAGCGACGTCTCGGTCGTCGACACCGTGGACCGCGTCCACCGAAGCCACGAGGTCCCGGGCGCGGACCAGATCGTGGGCCTGGCGATCCACCCCGGCCCCGAGCTGCGGATCTACGCGACCAGCTGGCGGACGGGCGAGGTCTACGTGCTCACCGAAGGTGCGCCGACGCGGCGTCACGGGCGGTGATAGCCTCGCGGCCATGACCGGGCTGCGGACGGGGACGCGCATCGCCGATCGCTACGTGCTCGAGACGCTCGTGGCGCGCGGCGGCATGGGCGCCGTGTACCGCGCGATCGACGAGAAGCTCGGGCGCACCGTCGCGATCAAGTTCCTCCTCGCCGAGCTCGCCGAGGACGAGGTCTGCCTCGCGCGCTTCGAGCGCGAGGCGAGCGCCACGGCGCGCCTCTCCCATCCGGCGATCGTGCAGGTGCTCGACTTCGGCAAGCACGAGGGCGCGCCCTACCTCGTGATGGAGCACCTCGTCGGCCGCACGATCGCCGACGAGCTCGATGGCAAGGGCAAGGTCGAGCCGCTGCGCGCCGCCGATTGGATCGAGCAGGCGCTCGCCGGGCTCTCGGCCGCGCACCAAGAGGGCATCGTCCACCGCGACATCAAGCCCGGCAACCTCATGATCCTCTCGACCGGCGCGGGCGCGAGCGCGCGCGAGGTCGTGAAGGTGCTCGACTTCGGCCTCGCCCAGCTGAAGGAGTCGGCGCCTTATCAACGGCTGACGAAGCTCGGCTCGGTGCTCGGCACGCCGATGTTCATGGCGCCCGAGCAGGCGCGCGGCGAGGGCTGCGATCCGCGCACCGACGTGTACGCGACCGGGATCGTGCTCTGGTGCTGCGTCACGGGGCAGCGGCCGTTCCCGGGGCAAGGCGCCGAGACGCTGAAGGCCGTGCTCACGCACACGCCGCCGCGCGCCGATGCGATCGACCCGTCGATCCCGGCCGAGCTCGCGAGCGTGATCGAGCGCGCGATGCACAAGGACCGCACGAAGCGCTTTCCGACGGCGCTCGCGTTCGCCGGCGCGCTGGCCGAGGTGCGCGCGCGGGTCTCGTCCTCGCGACTGACGCCCGCGACCGCCACGCCCCCACCCGCGGGCGCGACGCCCATCGCGTCGATCCCGGCCCCCGCGACACCACCGAGCCCGTCCGCCTCCCTCGCGCCGGCGGCCCCCGCCTCGAGCGCTCGCGTCTGGATCGCGCTGGGGCTCGTGCTCGCGCTCCTCGGCGTCGTCCTCGTGGCCGGTGGCGTCGGGGCGTATGCGTTCGGCCTCTTCGACCGCTTTCTGCCCGCGGCGCCCGCCGTGCCGATCGCCTCGGGGGCGCCCCCGAGCCCGCCGCCGCCGCCACCGGTCACGGGAGCCCAGGCCCCACCACCGATCGCGCGCACCGGAGAACAAGGTACAGCGATGGACGCGTGCGCACGCCTCGTCACGTGCTGCGAGGCCTTCCGGGCCCACGTCGATCCCGACACTCCGTGCGGAGACCTCGCCGCTCGGGCAGGCGGCCAGGCGAGCGAGTGCGACGCCCAGCGCAACGCGCTCGCGCGCACGGCCGACCTCCCCGAGTGCCGCTGATCCCGCGCCCGTGAGCGCACTCGCTTGGTGCGCTCGCTCGGGATCGGTCATTCTTGCGTCGATGCGTCGTCTTGCCTTTTCGTCGGTGCTCGCCGCCGCGCTCTGGCTCCTCGCTCCGCAAGCCTCTGCGCAGCGCATCCTGTCCGTGCACTTCGTCCCGGCCGCGCCGCGCGCGCAGTTCGCCGTGTGGATCGAGAGCCCGGACGGCGTCTACCTGCGCACGCTCGGCATCACCCAGGCCGTCTCGCTCTACGGCATCGGCAACCGCCCCGGCGCGATGGAGATGAACAGCGGCTACCGCTGGCCCTACGGCCGGCGCGAAGGCGTGCTCCCGGTGTGGGGCCATCGTCGCGCGAGCGCGCCCGGCGCCGAGCTCTTCCACCGCGTCATCTTCCAGAACCGCCTCTCGGAGGGCTTCGCGTCGCGAACGAGCGAGGACTCGACGCGCGACGACTACTTCTGTCTCTCGTTCGACCGCAGCCGCTCGGGCCAAGGCGCGCTCGACGCGATGAGCTGCGCGAGCGTGTTCAACAGCGACAAGGGCCGCTACATCACGAGCGAGGACGTCGCGAACGGCTACGCGGAGCCGATCATCGAGGACGGCGGCGGCGAGTACCCGCTCGATCTCTTCTCCCTCTACCCGCCGCGCCGCGACGTGCATCGCTGCAGCAATCCCGGCTGCCGCGATCGTGCGGATGTCGACCTGTACGACGCCGACGCGCGCCGCGTGATGCCCGAGATCGACGCGGTCACGATGGCGACCGCGCGCGCCGGAAGCCCCGTCGACATCGTGTTCACCGTCCCCGACGAGTGGCCGGCCGGCACGTACACGGTCTACGTCGAGACGAACGTCGAGGGCGATCCCAACGAGACGTTCCCGGCGCCGCCGGTCGCGAGCGACTACAGCCAGTGGGACACCTGGGCCATCGGGTTCGGCTACTCGTATCGAGGGCAGCCCTCGGTCGTCTACCGCATGGACGTGGCGATCGACGAGGACGGCGCCACGGTCTCGACGCTCATGCCGGCCGGCTACGGCTCGGTCGATGGGCGCGGCACCAGCGGCGGCGAGATGCACGAGATGGACGGCTCGATCACGATGGATCCCGTCGCGCATCCCGGCAGCGGCGGCGATCGCTTGCAGATCGTGGACGGTGCGCGCGTGACGGCGAGCGTGATCCCGCCCGTGATGTGCGACGAGAACACGCCGCCCGGCGCGATCGAAGGCTTCGCGGTCACGCAGTACTCCGATCGCCGCCAGGCCCATCACTGGGCGCACGTCTCGTTCGTCGCGCCGAGCGACGACCAGCACGTGACCCGCTACGAGCTGCGCTTCTCCGAGACGCCCATCACGGACCTCGAGTCGTTCACGCGCGCGATGCCGGGGCAGGCGGCGAACCTCGCGAGCCAGGCCGTGGAGATCCCGACCTCGGCCGCGCCGGGGCAGACGATCTCGGTCGACATCGGGCAGCTCACGTTCAGCTCGCACTACTGGATCGCGGTGCGCGCGCTCGACGGCTGCAACGCGTCGGGCCCGATCGCGGTGACGGAGTTCACGACGCCGGCGATCGAGTTCACGACCGTCTCGCCCTGCTTCGTGGCGACCGCGGCCTACGGCTCGCCGATGGCGGCCGAGGTGGGCGCGCTGCGTCGCTTCCGTGATCGCTACCTGATGTCGAACGAGCTCGGCCGGGCGCTGGTCGCGGCGTACTACGAGGTCGGCCCGAGCTTCGCCGAAGCGATTCGCGACGACGAGGATCGCCGGAGCGCGGCGCGCACGCTGCTCGCGCCGTTCGTGTGGATGGCCGAAGCCCTCGCGGAGTGACGGCGCCGCGGGAGGAGCCCGCGCCGGCCGTCAGGGCATCAGGAAGATCGGGTTCGCGACGCCGAAGGGGATGCGCCCGCGGTGCACGGGCTCGAGCGGCGTGTCGCCGTAGGCCGCGACGATCACGTAGGACCCGGTCGCGCGCACGTCCACGTCGACGTCGTGGTCGAAGCGCGTCGCCGGATGCGAGGGGTCGCCATCGCTCGCGAGGATGTCGATCGTCTGCACCGTCTCACCGTCGACGACCACGTCGAGCGCGTCCACGTCCACCCAGCTCGCCGCCTCCACGTGCACGTGCACGCTCGTGCGCGCGCCGAGGCCTGCCGCGGTCTCGCCCGAGCCCGCCTCGCCGACGCGCGTCGTCACGTAGATGCCGCCCGAGATGGTCGCGTGGCCCGCGCTCAGCTCGTCGCGCACGACCAGCGGGTCCACGTCGGCCGGATCGTCCGAGCCGAGCGCGATGCACGTGCGCGGGTAGCCGACCGGCGATCCGGTGATGCCGTGCGAGTCGCTCGAGCCCACGGCGAACACGCGCCGCCCGTGATCGAGGAGCGAGAGCCAGTCCGCCACCGTGCGATCGCGGTTGGCGATCCACCCGCTGTCGTTGAAGACCTCGACGAGATCGAACTCCTCGTCCCAGTCCGCCTGGCGCGTCACCATGCCCGTGAGCGGGTCGTAGCCCACGTAGCCGAAGTAGTTCTTCGCGCCGTGCGGGTGGTTGATGATGATCGCCGGGTGCTCGGGGCGCGCGCGCACCTGCTCGAAGACCTCGTGCGGGCCCATCGTCCGCAGCGTCACCTCGGGATGCGCGGGCGTCGGGTACTCCTGCCACGCGGGCGCGCCGCGGTTGATCGCCAGCGGATCCTCGACGAGGGGGAACACGCCCATGTGCCCCCAGAGCTCCATCGACGTCATCTCGATCGAGCAGATCCCGTGCGCGTAGTGCTGCATCCCGAGCGACTCGATGATCGACTGGAAGTCGTTCACGTACTCGTGGTCGGAGCGCACCGGGATCTCGAGCCCGTCGGCGATCGCGGAGCGCACCTTCGTCGTGGCGTCGTCGCCCGAGTCGGCGCTGCGGCGCGTGTGCACGTGGAAGTCGCCGCACATCACGCCCGTGGTGTCGACCGAGTGCTCGAGCGCGAGCGTCGTGCTGGCGGTCTCACCGTGGGCGGAGACCGTGAGCACGTCCTCGCCGAGCTCCCACTCGTAGCCGCGCGAGGCGACGACGCGGAAGGTGCCGACCGGCACGCGCACCGTGGCCTCGCCCGTGATCGCGTACGCGACCGCGACGCGCCCGTCGGGCACGTCCTCTTCGCCGAACATCGAGGGCGGCTCCTCGAAGCTCGTCCCGCTCGCGGCGATCACCGAGATGCGTGCCGGGATCGGCTCGCCGAGCTCGTCGGTGACCGACACGTGGAGAAAGCCGCTCGGGGGCATCGTGAGGTCCTGCGTCGTCGCGCTCGCGGCCACGGCGACCTGCGGCGCGCGCCCGTTGCTCGTGCGCACCGCCTCGAGCGTCACGGCGTCGGCCATCGGCACGTGCAGCGTGTAGACGCCGTCGGGGCCCGTCAGGTTCGAGCGCGTGATCCACTCGCCGGTTCCGTCCCGCAGCGCGGTGACGCGCACGTTCTCGGCCGGCGAGCCGTCGGGCTCGCGCACCACGCCGGTGATCGCGCGCTGGGCCTCGGCACGCTCGCGCGCACGGGCCGCGAGCGCGCCGTCCGCGCCCGGGCCGCCGAGCGTGATGCGCGCGTGCGGGAAGGTGGTCACCGCGCACGCCGGGATCACGCGCGGCGGCGCCAGGCGCCCGTTGAACCCCGACGCGGCGACGATCGACGAGAGCGCGCCGGTCGGTAGCTCGTAGACGTACGACGTGTGCCGCTCGTCGGCGAAGCCCATCCATTCGGTCGACGTCACGCTGGCCTGGTCGAAGCCGCGCGCATCGACGAAGGGCGGCATCCGATCCGCATAGAGGAACCCGTGCAAGATGACCGGGATGCGGACGTCGCGATTGCGCGGGCTCGCGAACGTCATGGAGATGTCGACGTGATCGGAGCCGGGCGCGAGCGTGTAGTCGATGGCGCCCGTCATGTCGTCCAGCGCATCGGCGAAGATGTCGTGCACGATCGCGTCGAAGAAGGGCAGCGGCGCGACCGGTCCCTCGGCGCGGATCACGGCCGGCTCGCCGTTCGATCCATCGTTCATCACCGTCACGCTGCGCGTCACGATCGTCGAGCGCCCGGTGAGCACGAAGAACTCCCCGAAGTCGCTGGGATCGACGAGGTGGTGACCCTCGACGCGCGCCATGCCCGTGATGCGCCCGCCCCAAGGGTCGTAGAGATCGGAGGGCCCCGCATCCTCGATCGCGATCGCGATTCGATCGTTGGCGAGGATGAGCTCGCCGCTGCCCCAGATCTGCAGGCCGCTGTCGAAGGCCGGTAGCTCGCTCGCGTCGATGCGCCCCGCGCGTGCCTCCGTGGGCCCGGCGCCGAGCGGGTCGGGATGACCGTCCGGGTCGCCCGTCTCGATCGTGAGCGTGGCCTCGCAGGGCGGAAGCCACGCGTCGGCGCGAGCGAACGCGTCCGTGCTCGCGTCGGTGCTCGCATCGCCCGGGACCCCCACGTCGGGCGCGCTCGGAGGCGGGTCCCCTCCGCACGCAGCGAGCAGCGACGAGGTGACGATCAGGAGGCGAAGACGCGACGACATCGGGAAATCGTACGCGCCCCCGGGCCGCCACCACAACCTTGCGTGCGCAAGCACCCCGGCGCCGTCGCTCGCTCGAGCCGAGCGAGCGACCCGTCACTCGCAGGCGATCTGGCGGAGCCAGCTCTCGATCTCGCTCGCCATGTCGAGGCGCCCGGCGCGCACCTCGCGCAGATCCCAGAAGCGTCCGTTCGTCACCTCGGGCAAGGACGACATCGAGCCGAAGGGGCCGCTGAAGCCGCGCCCCACGTCCGGGCTCCGGCCTGCGCCGCAGTCGTCGCCGACGCCGGTCTCGCCGAAGACGCCCACGCGGAAGCCGCGATCGACGAGCGCCGTGGTCGCCTCGAGGTAGTTGAACTGCACGACCACGCCGCCACCCCACTCGCCCGAGAGCACGGCCGGGCGCTCGACGAAGGTGTCGTCGGTGACGTGGACGAGCACGCGGCGCGAGCCGTCGCGCAGGGGGCACATCGTCGCGGCCACGATCGCGTCGAGCGAGTTCTCGGCGCAATCCTGGTTCGGCAGGTGGCTCACCGGGCTCTGGTTCGACGCGCAGAACGTCTGCCAGGCCCCGAGCTGCGTGCGAAGGTCCTCGACGTTGGTGAAGGGCATGCAGCCACCGTCGGCCGCGAAGGGAGGCGTGCCGTCCACCGCGAGCACGTCGTCGACGAACACGACGAGCGAGATCCGCGGATCGGCCGAGACCTCGTGCGCGACGTCCCAGAGGTGGCTGATCCCGTCTCCGATCGCCGCCAGCTCGCCCGTCATCGAGGTCGAGACGTCCACCGTGAGCACGATGTCGAGCGGGCGCCCGCACGTGCCGCCATCGCCCGCATCCACGTTCGCATCGCTCGCCGCCGCCGCGTCGACGCCACCGTCGTGGGCGCTGCAGAACGAGAAGATGCCGCAGGCCGGATCGTGGCAGTCGACGAGGCCGTCGCCGTCGTCGTCCCGCGCGTTGCTGCACGTCGCCATGTCGGACTCGGTCGGCGTCGCGCGCGAGCCGCCGCAGGACGCAGCCCCGAGCGCCGTCCCGAGCGAGAAGGCGATGAGCAGAAAAGCGGGAGGAAGCGCACGGACCATCGGGCCCCAGTGTGACCGTTCGCAGCCCAGGCGCACGATCCCTCTTGAAGATCGCGGCGCTGCATCGGTTACCCTGACTTCCTTGCTCACGGAGAACGCCCGTATGCCTCGTCTTTCGCTGCTCGCGCTCGGCACCTTCGCCTTGGCATCGATTCTCGCTCCCGGCTGCACCGTCGGCGGTGGCCGCCCCGACAGCGGCGGCACCCAGCCCGGAGAAGACGGGGGCATGCTGCGCCCCGACACACACGTCGCCATGACGGGCGATCTGGTGATCGCGCCGCTCGACTACGAGGCGACGATCATGGGCGCGCCCGTGGAGATCGACTACACGGCGATGCAGCTGCAGGACGACGGGACGTTCGCCGACGTGACCTCGATGGTGACCTGGTCGGCGGCGAGCCTCGGCTCGTTCACGGGCTCGCACTTCACCTCGGTCACCGACCGCGGCGGGCACACGTCGATCATCGCGTCGCTCGGCGCACGGCGCGCCACGACGGGCCTCACGCTCCACCTCAACCGCGACATCCTCGGGCCCGGCGCGCCGACCGACGCGCCCACGCGCTTCGAGGGCACCGACGACCCGGCGAACGCGCCCTCGATCGTCTATCCCGACGACGGCGCGATGATCCCGCCGAACCTCGAGCACTTCGAGCTGCACTTCATGCCGAACGGATCGAACCTGTTCCGGCTCGAGGTGACGACGAGCGCGGTGGTCCTGCGCGTCTACTTCGACTGCGGCGAGGCCGTGAGCGGCGGCTGCATCTTCGCGCCCGATCACGACACGTGGGCCGCGATCTCCGATGCCGCGCGCGGTGAGACGGCCACCTATCGCCTCACCGGCACGGACTCCGCCGGCCGCATCGGCAGCGCCGCGACGCGCTCGCTGCAGGTCGCCCAGGAGGACATCACGGGCGGCGTCTACTACTGGAACGCCGCGGGCGGCGCGATCATGCGCTACGAGTTCGGCGTCCCGGGCGCGGTCGAGGAGCGCTTCCTCGGCGTCGCGCAGACCGGCGCGGGCACGATGTGCGTCGGCTGCCACACGCTCTCGCGCGACGGCACGCACATCGCCGTCGGCACGGGCATCCCGACGAGCACGCTGCAGATCTTCGACGTCGCCTCGCGCAATCGCCTGCTGCGGCGGCCCATGATGGGCGGCGGCTTCCCGCAGCAGCCCAACTTCTACTCGTTCAGCCCCGACAACGCGCAGCTCGTCGTGAGCGCGGCGCGCGGGCTGAACATCATGGACCCGACGACGGGCACGATCACCCAGATGGGCATCACCTCGGGCGTCTCGTCGATGCCCGACTGGTCGCCGGACGGAAACCACATCGTGTACGTGAGCGTGTCGGGCGGGCCGGCGATCGAAGCGCCTGCCGTCACGAGCGGCTCGATCGCCCGCGTCGATCTGAGCGGCGGCACCTGGACCGCGGGCCCGGTGCTCGCGGCGGCCGACGGCGGCAACAACTACCACCCGACCTACTCGCCGGACGGCAACTGGGTCGTCTACAACCGCTCGCCCTCGAACATCGGATCGATGGGCGCGAGCGACTCGAGCATGGGCGCGGGCGACTGCGTCACGGACGCCGAGATGTGGTTCGTCGCCGCCGACGGCTCGGGCGTCGCCACCCAGCTCAGCGGCATCGGCCCTGCCGATCGCCCCGCCGACGGCGTGTGCGCGTCGTGGCCGAAGTTCGACCCGACGGTCTATCACGACCACGGGCACGACCTGTTCTGGATCGCATACGCGACGGCGCGCGGCTACGGCCTGCGCTACGGCGATCAAGCGCGTTTCCAGATCTGGATGGCGGCCTTCGACCCGACGCGCGCGGCCGCCGGCATGCAGCCGATCCACCCGGCGATCCGCCTGCCGTTCCAGAACATCGAGAGCGGCAACCACATCGCGCAGTGGGTGACGCACATCGAGCGCCAGGGCTGCACGGGCAACCAGGATTGCGGCGGCGAGTTCTGTTACATGGGCCGCTGCTACGAGCAGGTGCCGGTGTTCTGATTCACGAGGGGTGAGCGGGGTCCGGGTCCGCCCCCCTCCCCTCGCATGGGCGGCGTACGCTACCCCAGTGCGCGACGAGGCCGACTCTCCCTCCGGCTCCTTCCCTCCTGCTCGGCCGCCTCGATGGCTCACGGGCTGGCTCGCGGTCGGCGTCTCTCTCGCCGCGTGCGCGAGCGAGCCCTGCCGCGGCCTGCACGTCGAGGAAGGCCGCGTCGCCGGTACCGAGGCGTGGGTCGCCCCGATGCCGGGCGGCGACGTCGTGCGCGCCGGGGTGGGTGACGCGCACACGCTCGACTCGGATCTGACGGGCCCGGTCTGGGTCGCGCGTACGTCGTCGGACGGCGTGGTCGCGTGGCGGCGCAGCTTCACGGCGGGTCGGGTGTTCGCCGTCGCGACCAGCCCCGCAGGGTTCGTCGCGCTCGCGGGAGACGCGAGCGTCGCAGTCGACGTCGAGGGGCACGCGATCCCCGAGACGATGGGCAGCTACGTGGTGACGTTCGACGCCGCGGGTGCGATCGGAACCGTCTCGTCGATCGACGGAGTGCGGGTCGTCTCGGCCGTGGTCGACGACGACGGCGCGGTGACCGTCGCGGGCTTCGACTTCGGCGCGCCCGGCACCGCGCGGACGCTCGTCGCCCGCATGGACGCTTCGGGCGGGATGCTCTGGACGACGCCGCTCGGCGCGAGCGAAGACTCCGAGACGGTGTCGGTGCTCGCGCGTGGCGACGGATCGTGGCTCGTCGCGTTCTCCTTCTCCGGCGCCGTGGACCTCGGCCCGGCGGGCTCGTTCACGAGCGAGGGTGGGCTCGACGTCGCCGTCGCGCTCGTCGACGCGCGCGGCGCCGTGACCCGCGCCGCCCGCTTCGGTGGCGCCGCCGACGAGGGACGCGGGGTCTTCGACGGGGATCGCATCTTGCTCGCCGCGCCGAGCGAGCGCCGATGGGTGGTCGCGACGAGCGCGCGTGGAGACCTCGACGTCGGCGGCGCTCGGCTCGCGGTGCGCGGCAGCGCCGACGTCCTCGTTGTCACGCTCTCCGAGCAGCTCGAGATCGTCGATGCGCGCTTGCTCGGCGGCCCCGGGTACGACGCAGTCGGTGGGATCGCGCGCGGCGCGCACGGCGAGATCGCGCTCGTCGGCATCTCCGAAGGTGGCGCCTCCGTGGGACCGTTCTCGTGCGCGGGTCTGCCGATCGTCGTGCTCGATCCGGACGGCGTGGAGCTCGGCTCCCACTGCGCGCCGGCGCGCTTCGCGACCGGCGACTCGGCCGTGCTGCACGAGGACGGCGTGCTCGACGTCGGCGGCTTCGCGTCGCCGGATCTCGATCTCGGCGCCGGCCCGATCGGCGATCCGTCGCCGACCGCGCTCGTGGGGTTCGTCGGACGCTATCGCTTCGCCTGCCCTTGAGGCCCGCTCGCCGCGGACGTCAACGGAGCGCCGTGACCTCGATCGGGACGCCGTCCTTCGGGCCCATCGTGATGTTGCGGCGGACGCGCTCGGAGAGCTCGGGGCGGAGCGTCCGCAGCTCGACGCGCTCGAGCAGCGTCGCGAGGAAGATCCGGCCCTCGTGCTCGCTGAACGCGGCCCCGAGACAGCGTCGGCTGCCGCCGCCGAAGGGGAGGAACTCGGTCGGCGAGAAGCGGCGCTCGAGGAAGCGCTCGGGCCGGTACGTGCGCGCGTCGGGATAGATCGACTCGTCGCGGTGAATGCCCTCGATCATCACCATGATGGGCGTGCCGGCCGGCACGACCATGCCTGGCTCGAGCTCGAACGGGATCTTCGGGATGCGGGCCACGTCGGTCACGATCGGCGCGATGCGCATCGTCTCGTCGATCACCGCGCCGAGCAGCGGCAGCTTCGCGAGCGCGTCGGGATCGGTCACGCCGGCGATCTCGGCGTGCAGCCGCCGTAGCAGCTCCGGCCGGCGCAGCACGTAGTCGAGCACCCACGCCAGCGTGATCGCGGTCGTCTCGTGCCCGGCGAGGAGCAGCGTGAGCAGCTGATCGCGGATCTCGGTGTCGTCCATGGGCGCGCCGTCGTCGTAGCGGGCCGCGAGCAGGAGCGTGAGCACGTCCTCGCGCGGCTCGGCCTCGGCGCGGCGTGCGGCGATCAACGCGTCGATGGCGCGATCGAAGCGCGCGCGCGAGGCGCGATACGCGCGGTACGGCGGGAAGAGCCGGTTCTGCAGGAACGGCGTGAAGATCACCAGCGGCGAGAAGCCGGCCAGCATGCCGAGCACCACCGGGCGCAGCGCGGTGACCTCGCTCGCGCTCTGCGCGCCGAACACCGTCCGGAGGATCACGTCGAGCGTGAACTCGGTGGTGAGGTCGTGCGCCGCGAGCCGCTGTCCGGGCCGCAGCGTCGCCACGTGCTCGCGCGCGATCGCCTGCATCTGCTCGCCGAAGGCGCGCAGGCGCGGGCCGTGCAGCGGCGGCGTGAGGAGCTTGCGCTGCTTGCGATGCACGGGGCCGTCGGTGACGAGCACCGAGCGCGCGCCGAGGATGCCCGTCAGCGACACCGTGCCGAGCGTGCCGAACGTGTCCGCATCGGCGGCGAAGATCTTCCGCGCGTGCTCTGGCGATGCGGTCGCCACGATCTCGCCGACCGGGCCCTTCAGCCGGAACAGCGGGCCGAAGCGCGCGACGTTGCGGCGCACGTAGCGCTCGGGCCGGAACGTGTACTCGAGGATCTGGAACAGGCCGGGGCGACGCGAGCCACGGAGCGCATCTCGCATGCGCGCATCGTGCGGCGCGCGCCTGCCGAAGAAAAGGCGCGGGAGGCCTGGAATCGCGAATGCGAGCACCCGCGTGGCCGCGTGGCGGACGCGACTCGGCGCGCTGGCTTCGTCGATCCTCGAACGGGACCGGCGGCCTTCTGACGCGCCTGACGCGGCGCGGCGTGGCCGTGACGAAAACATGACCGAATCGCGCCGGTCGCGTGAGGGTTGTTCCTTGCACGAGCGCCCGCCGTGGCGTTCTCTTTCGACGCCGTGACCGCCACCCTCGAGACCAGCCGTGACGTCGCACGAGAGCTCTACGAGCTCTTCGCGGAGCTCGACCGTGGGCGCCTCCGTCGCGAGCGCCTCGCGTCGATGCGGACGCGCCTCACGTCGGTGCGCGGCAAGATCGCGACGATCGAGGCCGAGCCGGCCCCGCTCGGCGGCGAGCTGAAGACGCTCGACGCGCTGCTCGACCAGCACGCGCCCACGCGCGACGTGCGCAGCGACTGGGTGGCGCTTCGCCAAGAGGTGCAGCCGACCTACGAGCGCATCGTGCGCGCGCTGCAGCGCGAGGACATCCACGTCCCGAGCCTTCGGCCGACGAACTACGCGCGGAACGTGCTCCACCTCACGAGCGCCACGAGCGCCCTGCTCGCGCTGGAGCTCGCGCCGAGCTGGACCGTGGCGATCGCCATCGCCGCAGTCGTCGCGGCCCTCGGCCTCTCGCTCGAGATCGGCCGGCGGCTCGATCCGCGCATCAACACGTTCTGCATGTCGCTCTTCGGGCGCACCGCGCATCCCCACGAGGCGCACCGCGTGAACTCGGCGACCTGGTACGCGGTGGCGGTCCTCTTGATGGCGCTCTGCCAGCAGGCCGTGCCCGCCGCGATCGCGCTCGTCGTGCTCGGCGTGGGCGATCCCATCGCCGCGATCGTAGGGCGCCGCTGGGGCCGCGTGCGCCTGGTCAACGGCCGCTCGCTCGAGGGATCGCTCGCCTTCGTCGTCTCGGGCGGCCTCGCCGCCGCGAGCTACGTGGGCATCTTCCACCCCGAGATCGGCCTCGGGCCCACGCTCGCCGCGGCCTTCGTGGGCGCGATCGCCGGCGCCCTCGCCGAGCTCTTCTCGCGCCGGATCGACGACAACTTCTCGATCCCGCTCACCGCCTTCGGCGCCGCGTTCCTCACCCTGCTGGCGATCTGATCCTCACTCCTCGGGGGGCCGATACGCGGCCCCCTCCATCGGGAGTGAATCCCGATGGAGCCTCCCCCTCGTATCGCTCCGCGAGAGAGGGCGACAGGTTTCCTGGTCGGGTCGCGGCGGGGGTTCGCCCCCGCCGCTCCCACAGATCCGGACGTGCGGATTTCCCGCATCCGGCTCTTCGGCTCATGGGCTCGCTGCGTTCGGCGCGAACACGCTGTGCACGACGCGTGGCGGCGGCAGCGGGTAGCGGGCGAGCAGCAGGTTGAAGCGCGCCCACGGCAGGTGCGGTCTCTGCGAACGACGGCAGAGCCACTTGTGCCAGGCGCGCTCCACTTCGTACGCGAAGCGCGAGAGCGCCTCCGAGTTCCCGGTGATGCCGTAGTACCCGAAGTGCCCGCGCAGCTTGTGGCCGAGCGCCTTGCACTGCTCGGCGATCGGTAGGTGCCGGTTGATTCGGCACCAATCGCGTACGCGACCGATGGCCCGCGTGAAGCGCGAGCGCATCGTGGTCCGCTGCACGACCACGTTCCCCTTTCGCGAGAGGCCCCAGTGATGGTTGAAGCCCAGCAGATCGAAGCTGCCGGGCCCATCGCCCTCGTCGTCACCACCGTCGCGTCGCGGTCTCGTGAAGTTCACGAGGCGCGTCTTGTCGGGGTGCAGCGTCAGGCCATACCGCTCGAATCGCTTCGGCAGCACGTCCATCACGCGCCTCGCGTCCGCTTCCTCCGCGAAGGCGATCACGAAGTCGTCCGCGTACCGGACGAGAAACGCATGGCCTCGCAGCCGCGGCTTCACGTCCGCCTCGAACCACCTGTCGAGCACCTCGTGCAGATACACGTTCGCGAGGATCGGCGAGATGACGCCTCCCTGCGGCGTGCCTTCGTCCGGATGCGTCACCGCACCGTCCTCGAGCACGCCTGCCTTCAGCCACTTGTCGATCGCACGGCGAATCACGCCGTCCGTCACCCGCCCGTCGAGAAAGCCGCGCAGGGCGCCGTGGTCGAGCGTGTCGAAGAAGCGCTGGATGTCGACCTCGACAATCCAGGCGCCGCCCATCGACATGATCTCTTTCCACAGCACTTCGAGCGCGTCGTGCGCGCTGCGTCCCGGCCGGAAGCCGAACGAGCCCGGATGGAAGTCCTGCTCGTAGATCGCCTCCAAGAGCATCGCGACCGCGCGCTGGAGGATCTTGTCCTCGAACGTCGGCACGCCGATCGGGCGCGTACTGCGCCCGTCGCCTTTCGGGATGTGCACGCGTCGAACGGGAGGTGCTCGGTACGCGCCCGTACGGAAGCGCACGAGCAGCGACTCGAGGTTCTTCTCGAGATCGCGCGCGTACTCCTCCGCCGACTGCCCGTCCACGCCCACCGCCGCGTCCTTGCGCGTGCGCCGGTACGCCTCACGTAGCCACGCCACGTCGATCGCGTGGTGCAGCGACATGAACGCACGCTCGGGATGCTTCCTCGCGAGCTCCGCTATCCGCGCGAGTCTCGTGGAGATGCTCCCAGAGTTCAGTGACTCCGACATCGTTCCCTCGTTCGGTTCCATGTTCCGGACGCCCCTTCCCTGGCCGGGTCCTCGTGGGGCGAGTTCCCCGGCGTCATCGGTACAACGGGCGTCTCCGACTTCTCGTCACCCTTCCCGCGATGCTGCTTCGAGCTTCGTTTCCTTCGCTCGGCGGTACCTCGTGTGCGCGTCGTGTTCGTGTTCCGCGTTCGCGGCTCCTGCGCGCTCGATGCGCGGCTCACGCAGGCCTCGGGTTTGTTGTGCGGAGAGCCCGATCTCCGCTCGAACGAGGAGGTGACGAGACCTCCCAGGTTCCTGGGGCGCCACTGTGTGCACGTGCCCCGCTCTCCGACCCCGGTGGAGCCTCGGCGCCCATGATCGTCGGGCGCTCCGGTGCTGCCTTCCGCTGTGTGAACGGCGTCGGCCTCCACGTTTGCTGACTTTCGGGGCTCCACCACGCGGCCCGCGCACTCGCTGTCTACGCTTCGCGGCCGCCCTCGCGGACGGGGCTCGCGCAAGACTCGCTTCTGGCTGCGATCAGCTTTGCCAGGCAGCTCGTCCCTTCCGGGAACGAGGACCGCCAGACGCCTCAGGAGGTTTCCGCGACGATCATCCGCTCATCGCTTCCTCCTCCTCCAGGCTTTCCTGGCGCACTCACCCTCTCAGTCCTCGGGGGGCCGATACGCGGCCCCCCGCGAGAGAGGGCGACAGGTTTCCTGTCACCCTCTCAGCGGTCGACGAAGACGCCGACGGCGTCGACGCAGACGACCGAGCTGCGCGAGGCGTTCTTCACGCGGATGTAGCGGAACTCGTGCACGTCGAACTGGTCGACGTCGAGCGGCGTGACGCCGACGATGTCGGAGGCGATCGTCGTGTACGTGTCCGTGTGCCGCTCGAGACCGACCTCGACGCGATAGGGAGAGGTCGCGTCGCGCACGACGATCTCGAGGTCCGGCGCCTCGGTGCCGCCCGTCGTGTGCGCGACCTCGGGCGGGAGCTCGAAGAGGAGCTTGCCGCCGAAGCGGATCACGGCGCAGCGGCCATCGGGAGGCCCGAGCGCGAAGGTCTCGGTGTCGGCGCCCGACGAGGCCGTCAAGACGCGCGCCCACTCGATCCTCGGCCCCGCGTCGGAGCCCACGTCCGGCGGCACGCCCGCATCGACCGTGGTCGGCCGCAGGGTCGTCGCGTCGGGAGGGCGCGGGCCGAGCACCGACGCCATCGCGACCGCGCCCACGGCCGTCATCGCGACCGCGCCGACCGCGTAGAGCGCCAGGCGCCCGCGCGAGGGCGGCAGCGTGATGTTCGCGCCCGTCCCGACCGAGGCGCGCGGCGTGCGGGCCGCCACGGTCGGCGCATCACCCGTCGGGGGCGCGCGCTCGCTCGATCGCGTGGCGGGCTGGCTCGTGCGCACGGTGCCGGTGAGCTCCTCCACGAAGCGCAGCGCGCTCGTCGTGCGGTCCTCCGGCTCCTTCGCGAGCGCGTGCAAGATGGCCGCCTGCTTCTCGATCGGCAGCACGCGCGTCGAGGGGAACTCGTCGAAGGGGCGCGGCGTCTTGGTCAGATGCGCCGTCGCCCACTCGAGGGGTGTCGTGCAGCCGGAGAACGGCCGCGCGCCGGTGAGCATCTCGTAGGTCATGAGGCCGAGCGCGTACACGTCGGAGCGCTCGTCCACGTCCTTCCCGGACAGCTGCTCCGGGCTCATGTAGGCGGGCGTTCCGACGATCGTGCCGGCGGCGGTGATCTCGGCGTCGCCCTCGCGGGCGTTCTTGGCGATGCCGAAGTCGAGCACCTTCGCGTGCTCTCCTTCTTCTCCGTGCTGTGCGAGCAGCACGTTGTCGGGCTTCAGGTCGCGGTGGACGATCCCGCGCCGGTGGGCCTCGGCGAGGGCGCCGCCGATCTCGATCACGAGCCGATCGACCACCGCGTACGGCAGCGGGCCCTCGGCGATCGCCTTGGCCAAGGAGCGGCCCTCGACGAGCTCCATCGCGATGTAGAGGCGGCCATCGGGGAGCGTGCCGAAGTCGTAGAAGCGGATCGTGTTCGGGTGGTGCAGCGAGACCACGGTCGCGCACTCGCGGTGGAAGCGCGCGACGGCCTTCTCGTCGGTGGGGCTGGTCGTGAGGACCTTGATGGCGACCGCACGGCTCGTGGTCCCCATCTGCTGCTCGCCGCGGTAGACGCGGCCCATCCCGCCCTCGCCGAGCACGGACAGCACGCGGAAGCGGCCTGCGATCACGGTGCCGAGGAGCGGGTCCTTCTCGCGGGGGACGATCAGCGCCGCACCGCACTTCGCGCAGAAACGCGCGCCGTCGGCGTTCTCGGTCTTGCACTGATCACAACGGAGCCCCATGCGAGCGGGCGCAGCGTAGTACAAAGACCGGCCGCGCGCGCCGATCCCGCGCGGGACGCTCGGCCCGTGGTGCCCTCCTCAGGCGCGGGGTGGCTCGAGCGCGATCTCGGCCGAGAAGGTCGGGATGCCGCGGCCCCCGAGCTGCTGGAAATAGGGATCGCCGTCGACCGGCGTGCGATCGCCCACCCGCACCTCGCGGCGCTCGAGGTCGAGGTCGAGCGTGGGATCCCCGTCGCGCCCCGAGGTGCTCGTGTCGGTGCCGCGTACCACGTGGCCGGCGTCGAGCTCGCAAGGAGCGTAGCCGGCTTGCTGCGGGCCGTCGGGATAGAGCAGCGTCTCGCCGCAGGTCACGCGGACGAGGCAGTTGTAGCCCTGGCCGCCGACGGGCAGCACGCGCACCCAGCAGGCATCGCCCGCGTGAGCCGAGGAGCTTCCTTCCACCGAGCGCAGCGTGCCGCGCACCCACGTCTCGGCGAAGGGCGGGCCGCCCACGCCGGCATCGCCGTCCGCGAACGAGCGCCGCGAGGCCACGCGCTGCGGGTCGTCCGCTTCCTCGACGGGCGGGGCCTCGGGGCCCAGCGCGAAGTGCAGGCCCGGCGAGGGAGACACCGCGGGCGAGGGCGGAACGCCCGCGTCGCGCCCCTGGCCGAGCTCGGCCTCGACCGTCCCGCGCTCGGCGAGAAGACGCGCGAAGCGAGCGGGCCGTCCTCGTTGCAGCAGGTCGGCGAAGAGCAGGCCGAGCCCCACGATGAGCACGAGGATCGCGAGCGCGCCGATCACGACCGAGGGCCGCACGCGCTCCGGGTGGGCGGGCGGCGGCGCGGGGTGGGCGTGGGCGCCGAGAGGATCCGTGGGATCGACCATCCGAGCTTTCCGACGTGCGAGCGTACGACGAGATCTCGACACCCGCCCCCCGGCGTTCGTTCCCTCCCGCGGGCGATCTTCGCGCGATAGGCTCGCGGCCGTGCGCCACACACGCGGCCTCTGGGCATGGATCGGGCTCGTGGTGGCGTGTGGGGGCGCGCCGGCCCCCCCGATCCGGGCGGCCCTCACGGAGGACGAAGCGATGCTCGAAACCTGGCCGGACGACGCGCGAGCGCGGATCGAGCGCGTGATCGCCGCCCACGGGCGCGGCAGCGCGGGCTACGACGCAGCGCGCCCGCCCGTCGCGGTGCTGGACTGGGACAACACGACCGCGCGCGGCGACATCGGCGATCTCGCGTTCGCGGCCCTCCTCGACGAGGACCTCGTGCGCTGGCCGGCCGAGGGCCCGCGGGCGTGGGGCGCGCTCACCGAGGATGCCGCGCAGGCGCTCACGATCGCGTGCGCCGATCGGGTAGGCACCGACGGACGCTTGTCGACGCGCGACGAGGGCGCCTGCCGCGTCGCGCTCGGCGAGCTCGGCCTCGACGGATCGGCGAACGGCGCACCTGCCTTCGTGCCCGCGATCGGGCCGCGCTATCGCGGCAGCTACGGGATGATGGTGCGCGCGTTCGCCGGCCTCTCGCCGGCCGAGGTCGACGCGCTCGCCGAGCGCACGATCACGCGCGCGCTCGATCGCCCCGTCGGCGCGCGCCGGCGGATCGGCCGTGCGGAGATCGACGACTTCGTGCGCTTGCAGGAGCCGGTGCGCGCGCTGGCCGGTCGCCTGCGCGACGCCGGCTTCGACGTCTGGATCGTGTCGGCATCGTTCGAGCCCGTCGTCGTCGCCTTCGCGCGCCGGCTCGGGATCGCGGCCGACCACGTGATCGGCGCGCGCCTCGAGCGCGGCGAGGACGGCCGCGCCCTGCTCGGCCATCCCTACGAAGGCACGCTCGGCCCGCTGATCCCCTTCGACGAGGGCAAGCGCTTCTGGATCCGTCACGCGATCTTCGGGATGCCCGTCGAGCGCGCGCTCGGCCCGACCGAGCCGGGCGATCCGCGCCCCGTGCTCGCGGCGGGCGACTCCGACACCGACCACGCGATGCTCGCCGAGGCGAGCGCGCTCGCGATCCTCTTCGATCGCGGCGCCCCGCGCGTGACGTGCCTGGCCCGGAGCGCGCCCGAGCGCTTCGTGGTGTTGCCACAGTTCGTCGATCCGCAGCCGCACGCGCCCGTCGTCTGCCCCTGACCGGCCGTCCGCTCCGGCCGGCCGTCCGCAGGCTCCCGCTCGGGCCTCCGGTGCGAGCACCCGCGCCGACGGTCGGGCCCGAGCGCGCGTGATAAGGTGCCGCGCGATGGAACACGGACTCGAAGCAGCAGCGCGGTGGCTCGGCATCCTCACCACCGGCTTGCTCGTCGGAAGCGAGGACGAAGAGAGCGCGAAGCTGCTCCAGAAGGTCGTGGGCGGCCCCGCGCTCGCCGATCTGCGGCACTGGTTCGCGAGCGCCGACCCCGCCGCGAGCCGCGACGCGCGCATCGCGGTGATCGAGGCGTGCATCGCGATCGTGCGCGCCGATCGCGCGGTCGGGGACGTGGAGCGCGACGCGATCGAGCGCATCGTGATGCTGAGCGAGCTCGACGAAGAGGCGCAGGCCAGCCTGCGCAAGCACGTCGACGAGGACGTGCCGCTCGACGGCATCGCACCGCGCCTCGCGCACCCGGCGCTCCGCGAGGCGCTCCTCGTGCTCACCTGGCAGATCGCCAAGGCCGACGGCCGCGTGCAGGACGCCGAGGCGGGCCTCTACGGGATGCTCGCCGACAAGCTCGGCGTCACGCCCACGCGCGCGAGCGAGCTGCGCTCGATCCTCGGCAAGCAGTGAGCGGATCGATGCGCGAGAGCAGTGTTCCCGGAGAGCAGAGCTTCGACTTCGTCGTGATCGGATCCGGCCCCGCGGGCGAAGGCGCCGCGATGAAGGCCGCCAAGGACGGCGCGAGCGTCGCCGTGATCGAGCGCGCCCGCGACGTGGGCGGCGGCTGCGTGCACTGGGCGACGATTCCCAGCAAGGCGCTACGCCACTCGGTCGGGCAGTTCCTCGATCTGCGCAAGAGCCCGCTCTTCTCGAGCGTCGCCGCGCAGGTCAAGCCCGGCTTCCCGCAGCTGCTGCGCGCGGCGGAGGGCGTCATCGCGAAGCAGGTCGCGATGCGCCGCGACTTCTACGAGCGCAACCACGTCGAGGTGATCCGCGGCCACGCGTCGTTCGCCGGGCCGAACGAGCTCGAGGTGAAGACCACGGCCGGGCCGCGGCGCGTGCGAGGCCGCAGCATCCTCGTCGCCGTCGGCTCGCGGCCCTATCGGCCCACGCCCGAGACGCTGCCGGGGATCGACTTCGCCCACCCGCGCGTCCTCGACTCGGACACGGTGCTGAAGCTCGACCACACGCCCGACTCGATCACGATCTACGGCGCCGGCGTCGTGGGCTGCGAGTACGCGTCGATCTTCCGCAACCTCGGCGTGAAGGTGAACCTCGTCAACTCGCGCGACAAGCTGCTCTCGTTCCTCGACGACGAGATCATCGACGCGCTCGCCTACCACCTGCGCGACCAGGGCGTCGTGATCCGGCACAACGAAGAGGCCGAGCGCGTCGAGACCACGGACGACCGCGTCGTCCTGCACCTCAAGAGCGGCAAGAAGATCGGCGCCGAGGTGCTGCTCTGGGCGCAGGGCCGGAGCGGCAACACGCACGACCTGGGCCTGGCCAACATCGGCCTCACCGCCGACGCGCGCGGGCTCCTGCAGGTGGACGAGCGCTTCCGCACCAAGGTCGAGAACGTGTACGCCGCGGGCGACGTGATCGGCTACCCGAGCCTCGCCTCGGCGAGCTACGACCAGGGCCGCTTCGCCGCCGCGGCGGCCCTGCACGGCGAGGCCGACTGGGAGCTGGTGAAGAACGTGCCGACGGGCATCTACACCTCGCCCGAGATCAGCAGCCTCGGAAAAACCGAGCGCGAGCTCACCGCAGCGGGCGTGCCCTACGAGGTCGGCCACTCGCTCTTCCGCTCGCTCGCGCGCGCCCAGATCACCGGCAACACCGTGGGGATGCTGAAGATCCTCTTCCACCGCGAGACGCTGCAGATCCTCGGCATCCACTGCTTCGGCGATCAGTCGGCCGAGATCGTCCACATCGGCCAGGCGATCATGGCGCAGCACGGCGCGGCCAACACGGTGATGTACTTCGTGAACACCACGTTCAACTACCCCACGATGGCCGAGGCGTATCGCGTCGCGGCGCTCAACGGCATCAACCGACTGGTCTGACCCATGCCCAGGAAAGTCCGCCTCGCCTACGGCCGCATCGCGCAAGAGACGAACGCGCTCTCGCCGGTGCGCACGACGCTCGCGGACTTCCGCGCTCTGCACTACGTGGAGGACGATGCGCTCGCGCGGGCGGTCGGCAAGGGCGGCGACGAGGCGCCCGGGTTCCTGAAGAAGGCCGAGATCCGCGGCTTCGTCGATCGCGCCACGGCGATGGGCGACGTGGAGCTCGTGCCGACCGTGAGCGCGTGGGCCGTGCCCTCCGGGCCGCTCGAGCCGGCGTGCTTCGAAGCGTTGCGCGACACGCTGCTCGAGAAGCTGCGCGCCCTCGGGAAGATCGACGGCCTCTTCCTCTCGCTCCACGGCTCGATGGGCGTGATCGGGCGCGACGACCCGGAGAGCGACCTGCTCGAGGCCGTGCGCGGCGTGGTCGGCGACGTGCCCATCACCGCCTCGCTCGATCTGCACGCGAACCTCTCGGCACGTCGCGTGGCGCTCGCCACGACGCTGTGCGGCTACCACACGAACCCGCACCGCGATCACGTCTCGACGGGCGCGCGCGCGGCGAGCGTGCTCGTGCGCGCCGCGCGCGGCGAGGTGCGGCCCACCGTCGCGTGGCGCTCGCTGCCGATGCTGCTCGGCGGCGGCACCACGCTCGACGTCCTGCCGCCGATGCGCGCGATCTGGTCGCGCTGCGCGCGCCTGCCGAAGAAGCACCCGCGCGTGCTCGATGCGAGCGTGTTCACGGTGCATCCGTGGCTCGACACGCCCGAGGTGGGCTGGAGCGTGTACGTCGCGACCGATGGCGATCCGGGCCTGGCGAACGCGCTCGCCGACGAGCTCGCCGAAGCCTGTTGGGCCGTGCGCCATCAGCAGCCGCCTTCGTTCCCCGACGAGCACACGGCGGTGCGCGAGGCGGTGCAGGCGCGCTGGGCGCGTCGCGCCGGCAGCGTCGTGATGAGCGACGCGTCCGACGTCGTGAGCGCGGGCTCGAGCGGCGACTCGACGCGCCTCTTGCGCGCGCTCCGCGACGAGGCGCCCACGCTCCGCAGCTACGTGCCCGTGCAGGATCCCGAGAGCGCGCGGGCGCTCTTCGGCCTGCCGATCGGCATGCGCATCGAGCGCGCGATCGGCGGCAGCCGTGATCCGTCGCGCCACACGCCGCTCGTCGTGCGCGGCCGCATCGGCGCGATGCGCGAGGATCCTGGCTTCGGCAAGCGCGTGCGGATCGACCTCGAGGACAGCGGCGTGCGCGTGGTGCTCGTCGAGGGCCCGGCGCTCGTGATGAAGCCCGCGTTCTATCGCGAGATGGGCCTGCGGATGCGCGACGCCGACGTGGTGGTGGTGAAGAGCTTCTTTCCCTTCCGCATCTTCTTCCTGCCCTACTCGCGCAAGACGATCTACGTGCGCTCGGGCGGCGTGACCGACTTCGACGCGGCCTTCGCGCTGCCGCGGCTGCGCGGCCCGGTGCACCCGCGCGATCCCGTCTCGGACTGGCGCGAGGTCGACGCGCGCCGGCGCGGCGTGGCCGCGCGCGGCTGATCAGGGCGACGAGGCGTCGCGTGCCACCGCCTCCCTTCGGGCGCCGGTGAGAAGCCGCGCTTCGCCTCCCCCATCGCCCGGGATGAGCCTTCGCTCGCATGATAGGCTGCCATCGTGGCCGAGCCGGCGATCAAGAGTGGCGTCACGTACGCGGAGTACGTCGCATTCGACGCCGCCGCCGAGCGCAAGCACGAGTACGTTCGCGGCGCGATCTTCGCCATGACCGGCGGCTCGCCCGAGCACGCGCGCCTGCCCGCGCGGCTCGCGGAGCTGCTCGGCGCCGTCCTTCGCGCCCGTGGTTGCACCGTCTATTCGAGCGATCTGCGCGTTCGCATCGAGGCCGCCGATCGAGCGGCCTACCCGGACCTCACGGTCGTCTGTGGCCCACTCGAGACCTCACCCATCGATCGCAACGCCGCGATCAACCCCACGGTCATCGTCGAAGTGCTCTCGGAGTCCACCGAGCTCTACGACCGCAGCGACAAGTGGTCCGACTACCAGCGCCTCGCTTCGCTCCGCCACTACGTGCTGGTCTCGCAGGACCGCCGTCGCGTCGAGGTCTTCTCTCGAACCGATCTCGGCTGGCACTACGCCGACGTGCAGGACCGCGGCATCGTCACGTTGACGGCGCTGGGGGTGTCGTTCGAGCTCGACGCCCTCTACGCGCCCTGAAGGCCCGACAGGAATCCTCCTGTCGGGTTCCTTCCAAACCCCAAACCCGAGCGATTCTCGCTCGAGTAGGACAAGGCGCGACAGGTTTCCTGTCACGCCTTGAGCCATCGCCGGCCACGATTTCTCCTCGACCCTCCCGCAGCGCGCTCAGCGACGGCCGAGCTCGATGATCCCCGGCTCTCGCGGGCCGCTCGGCGTCGCGTCCTCGTAGCGGAGCGCGTCGCCCGCGATGCAGTAATCCCAGCGCTTCACGCTGCCCACGATCTGCGTCGGGGTGGTCGTGTACGCATCCGTGTCGTCGATCACGGTGAGCTGCCGCGCCTGGCAGAGGCAGCTCGTGTCGGCCTGCGTCACGCACGCGGCGTCGGGCGTCGCCATCTGGATCTGCGTCTGGATGGCGGCGCAGCCGCCCGGCACGAAGCGCGCGCAGATCGCCGGCACGTAGACCTGCACGTCCACCTCCGACTGCGCGACGCGGCGCGCGATCGCGCCATCGAAGGTCACGCGCCCGCGCGCCTGGCCGCTCGCCGAGGCCACCGCCGTCGGGCAGCGATCGATCGCCGAGAGGTTCACCTCGAAGCATCCGCCGGCGACGTCCCAGGTGCCCGTCACATCGCCCCCACACGCGTCGAGCGGCGCGCAGTGCGAGCCGTCGGTGAGCACGGTGAGCGGCACCCACGCCGGGTCGCCGAGCGCGCCGGCATCGCCGAAGGGATTGCCGCCGTCGACGGGCGGAAGGACGCTGCCCATATCGCGCGTCGAGGCCGCGTCGCGCGCGCCGCCCGCGTCGGAGCCCGCACCCGTGTCGGGGCTCGTCGCGGCGTCGTCGCCGCTCGCGGCGTCGATCTCGTTGCCGGTGTCCGGCGTCGCGGCGGCGTCGACCGTCGCGAAGGCGTCCGTTCCCGCATCGGCAGCCGGCTCGATCGTCGTGCTCGTGCCGCAGCCCGCCCAGAGCGCCATCGCCGCGCCCACCCAGATCCCCGTCGTCTTCTGCATCGCCGTCCTCTCCTCCGAGCCTCGGCTGGGTGTGTGGAGGCGAGCAAGGCTCGTTTTTGGAAGCCGCGCGCGTTTTTCGTCGCTTGTCGCTCGGAGACGACGACTGCAGGCGACAGACGACAGCAGCCGACGCCGCTACGGCCGCGAAAGGCCTCGGTTTTCCTGGCGCGGGCCTTGATGGGGCGAGCGCATGCCGCGCCTTCTCCCGCTCCTCCTGATCGCCCTCGCCTCGCTCTCGGCGCCCTCGCTCGCGCGCGCCCAGAGCGCCGCGCTGGGCCCCGGTCGCGGCGGCATGGACCTGCACCTCTATCGGCCCGCGATGGACAGCCGCGGCTTTCTCTCGGTCAACGGCACGGACGTGCTCGGCCACCTCGACTTCGCGCTCGGCCTCGTCGTCGACGGTGGCTTCGGCCTCTTGCCCTACGACGGCTTCGTCAACGCCGACGATCGCGGCACGAGCGCGCTCTCCGATCCGGCCGCGCGCTGTGGGCGCGATCTCTTGTGCGGGCGCGCGGTCGACTACGTGATGACCGGCACGCTGCAGGCGAACCTGGGCCTCTTCAACCTGCTCGAGGTCGGCGTGCAGATCCCGGTCGCGTTCGCGGCCGGCGGCAACATCACGATCCCCGGCCTCTACGACGAGAGCGCCACGCCGAGCGGCCTCTCGTACCAAGGCTTCGGCGGCATCGTGATCCACACGAAGGTTCGCCTCGTGCGCGCGGAGCGCTCGAGCGGCTTCGGGCTCGCCGCTGCACTGCAGGTGGAGCTCCCGAGTGGCTCCCCCGCGCACTTCGTCGGCGACACGGGCACCGTCTTCTGGCCGATGCTCGCCGCCGAGTGGCGCCCCGATCGCCTCGTGCGCTTCGGCGCGCAGCTCGGCGCGCGCCTGTGGCCCGGCGACACCCCGACGGTGCCCGTCGGAGGCCACACGACGATCAACGGAAGCGGCGCGGCCACGTGCGCGCTGAGCGACGGAAACCCCGTCACGTGCGGCGTCGCGGGCGGGACGAGCGTCGCCTACGGCCCGCACCTCACCTACGGCCTCGCTGGCGGCGTGCGCCTCGGCGACTCGCCGATCGAGCTCGTCGTGGACGTGTACGGCGCGAGCCTCTTCGGCGCGCTCGGCGTGCCGGGCGGCACCTCGCTCGAGGCCATCGGCGGCCTGCGTCTGTTCGTCGACCGGAACAGCTACCTCGCGCTCTCGGGTGGCGGCGCGCTGCCGATCGGAGGCCTCGTCTCGGCCGACGTACGCGGCATGCTCGCGTTCGTCCTCGAGCCCTCGATCGGCGACCGCGACGGCGACGGCTACCGCGACGACGACGACGAGTGCCCGAGCGAGCCCGAGGACTTCGACGACTTCGACGACGCGAACGGCTGCCCCGACACGGACGACGATCGCGACGGCATCCTCGACGTCGACGACGCGTGCCGGCTCGTCCCCGAGGATCGCGACGGCGACGCCGACGCGGACGGCTGCCCCGAGGGCGACGAGGGCGATCGCGACGGCGACGGGATCCTCGACCTCGACGACGGCTGCCCCGACGAGCCCGAGGACCACGACGGCTGGCAGGACGAGGACGGCTGCCCCGACGAGGACAACGATCGCGACGGGATCCTCGACGTGGACGATCTCTGCCCGAACGACGCCGAAGACGCCGATGGCTGGCAGGACGCGGACGGCTGCCCCGATCTCGACAACGACGACGATCGCATCCTCGACGTCGACGACGACTGTCCGAACGAGCCCGAGAGCTACAACGGCACGGAGGACGACGACGGCTGCCCCGACCACGGCATCCTCGACGTCGGCACGGGCGGCATCACGCTCTTCGAGCGCATCCAGTTCGCCTACGACAGCGCCGAGATCTTGCCCGAGAGCTTCCACATCCTCGATGCGATCGCAGCGACGCTGATCGCCGTGCCGCAGATCGAGCTCGTGGAGATCCAAGGCCACGCCGACGATCGCGGCAACGACGAGTACAACCTCGAGCTCACGCGCGACCGCGCGGCCGCCGTGGTGGACGGCCTGGTCGCGCGCGGCGTACCGGCCGCGCGGATGCGGAGCATGGGCTACGGCGAGCGCTGCCCGGTGCAGCCCGGGACGAGCACGCCCGCCCGCGACGCGAACCGCCGCGTGGAGATCGTCATCCTGCGCAACGCGGGCGCGCCCACCGGCGTGCGCGCACCCTGCACGGCGGGTGCGAGCCTCTTCGCCGAGTACTGATTCACCTGGCCTCCGAGGCTTCGTCGAGATCCCGAGGCATCGTCGAGAGCCTGCGGCGACGGAGACAGCGCTCCCTCGTCGACGATGCGTCGTGCCGGCGGCGCTTCGGCGTCGAGCGCGAGCCCATGTTCTGGCGACCCCTCGATGCTAGAGAATCCCCGAAAGCCCGAGATCTCCATGAAGACCACCGAGAGAACGTCGACGCGCCGGGCACCCAAGCAGGAGCGCTCGCGGCAGACCGTGGAGGCCGTGCTCGATGCGGTGCAGCTCGTGGTGCGGCGACACGGCGCAGGCGCCATCACCACGAACCGCGTCGCTGCAGCGGCGGGCGTGAGCATCGGCTCGCTCTACCAGTACTTCCCCGACAAGCAGGCCATCTTCCTCGCGCTGCACGACCGCCACGTCGATGGTGTGCGGCGCGTGATCGAGCGGACGATGACCGACTGCGCCGCGGCCTCGTTCGAGGAGCTCACGGGCCAGCTCGTCGAGGGGCTCGCCGACGTGCACGCGCAAGAAGCGGAGCTGCACGAGGTCCTCTCGGTTGCCGTGCCGCAGAGCACCGACGGCTTCGAGAGCGCCCTCGCATCCACGTTCGAGCGGGCGCTGTCGCCCACCCAACAGGATCGCTATACCGCCGAGGAGACGGAGCGAATGCTCTTCGTCCTTCCGAAGATGGTGGGAGCGCTGGTGCATGGAGTGGCTCGCGAGGCGCAGGCGAGCACGCGCGCCCGCGCCAGAGACGAGGCCCTCCGCACCGTGGCCCTCTACGTGAGCTCGGTTCGGAGCGCGCCAGGCCGCTACTGAAATGCGCTCGCGTTCTCGTCGGCCCATTGCGCGAACGAGCGCGCCCTTTTCCCCAGCACCTGCGGCACTCCGTCCGTGACGGTGGCGAGCCGCCCCTCACGCACGGCGCGCCAGATGTCGACGAGCGCGTCCGCGTACGGGCCCTTCCCGGCCCAGCGCACCACGCCCGCGTGCGCCTGCCGATCCGAGATCTCCTCGAAGCGAACGGGCTTGCCGATCACGCCGCCGAGGATTGCCGCCATCTCGCCGTAGCTCAGCGCCTCGGGCCCGGTGATGACCAGCGCCTCCCCAGCGTGCTCGCGTGTGGTCAGCGCCGCGATCGCGACCTCGGCGATGTCGTCGGGATGGATGAACGCGATCTTCCCGTTGCCCGTGGAGGTGCGGAGCACGCCGCTCTCGCGGATCGAGCGCGACCAGCCGAGCGCGTTCGACATGAAGCCAGCGGGCTGGAGGAACGTGAACGCCACACCGCTCTCGCGCAGGGCACGCTCGCCGCGGGCATGCCAGGGCCCCGTCCCCACGCCGCTGTGCACGTCGAGCGTGGAGAGCTTCACGAGGTGCCCGACGCCGGCGGCTCTCGCGGCGAGCGCGACGGCGCGATCACGAACGGCGAGATCGGGGCCATCGGTGACGAGGAAGACTTCGTCGACCCCGGCGAGCGCGGTGGCGAGTGACGCGCCTGGCTCGTCGAGATCTCCCACGCGGATCTCGACGCGGTCGCCGAAGAGAGACGCGGCCTTCTTCGCATCGCGCACGAAGACCGAGGGCCGCTCGCCGCGCGCCAGGAGGCGCTCGGTGACACGAGAGCCGATGTTGCCCGTCGCGCCGATGATCAGGTGTCTCATGCGAGCTTGCTCCAGCCCTCGAGCACCTCGCGCGCCAGTCGCCTCTGGCCCGCCACCGTGAAGTGCAGTCCATCTCCCACGAGGAGATCGGCCGCGGGCGGTGTGCCGAGCGCGGAGAACGCATCGATCACCGCACGGTCGACGCCGCGCACGATCTCGGCGACGCGTGCGAGATCCTGGTTTCGGAAGCGCACTCCGAAACGGGCCAGCCCTGCGTGCGCCGCGACCTTCGCCTCGTCGACGGCAGGCGGTGTGATCCAGACGGTGCGTGCTCGGGTCTCGGTGGAGATCCGATGACGCAGCTCCCGGAAGTTGCGCGCCGTCTCCTCGGGATGCACGAGCGTCTTGGTCGGGTGCGGGCCCTGCGTCCGTGCGTCGTTGGTGCCGAGCAAGACGAGCACCCAGTCGGGCTCTCGGCCGACGACCTCGCCCAGCCGCACGAGGCCGTGCGTCGTGGTATCGCCACCGACGGCGCTGATCGCGACGGAGATTCCGTCGGCGGCACGACGTGCGCGGAAGAGCTCACTCAAGATCACGGCCCACGACTGCGGCTCCGAGGTCAAGCTGTCTCCGAGCGCGACGACCTTGGCGCCCTCGCGAAGAGGGAGCCGGTCGACCATCGAGGCCACGGCCGGATCGGCGAGCAGCTCGCGCGCAGCCTCCTCGGCCTCCGCCTTCATGCGGTCGAGCTCGGTCGCATAGGCCTCGGGCGGAAGGCCGAGCAGCGCTGCATGGGTCTCCGGAGAGAGAGAGCGCCCTCCGGGGAACGAGGCGAGCGACCGCGCGGGCTGGAGGGCCTTCAAGAGCCAGCGCATCTGTTCATTCGACATCGGTGTTCGACTCCTCGGTTCGAGAGCCGAACAGATAGGCCCACGGCGCCGGGTGGGTCAGCTCGCCTTGCTCGATTCGCAAGTCGTCGAAACGAATCAGGACCCGTCGCCGACGTCGGTGCGTTGCTCAGATTGCGCGCGAGGCGGACTCACGCGTCGAGGTCGGCACGTCTCGTGCCGAGCACGTCGATGACGAATCGGTCGATCGCGCGGAACAGGCATGCAGAGAGGCGTGTACTCGACCCATGGGAATGCGCATTCTCGTGCTCCGGGCAGGCGAGGACGAGCTGGGGCCAGCGACCGAGGGCGAGCTCGGCGCCCTGCTCGCCGACCCGCGCAACCTGGTCTGGGTGGACATGTGGAGCCCAGGGCCGCGTGAGCGTGGCCTGCTGGAGGCCACGTTCGGAGCGCACCCCGCCACGGTGTCCGACATGCTCGGCGATGCTCCCTTGCCGAAGCTCGAGCACATCGAGGGCGCCGGATACGTCGTGCTCGAGAGCATCGTCCCGCACGAGCGCGGGCGGCCTCACGAGATCGAGACGGACGACAACGACTTCCTGCTGGGCCCGAGCTGGATCGTGTCGAATCGAGCCGCGCAGTCCGCTGCGTTCGACGCAGCGCTCGACTCGATGCGACGGCGTCCCTCGGATCTGCGTCGTGGGCCCGCATACGTCCTCTATCGATTGGCCGCCGCGATCATCGAGACGTTCGCTCCGCTGGCGGCGGAGCTCGAGGCCGAGGCCGAGGCCCTCGACGCGGGCATCACGCGCAAGGCCGGACCGCACGTGATCGAGCAGGTCTCGGCTACCAAGCAGCGACTGCGCCGACTCCGAAGCGTTTGCACGCACCAGCGCGACGTCCTGGATCGGCTGGCGCGCGACGACTCGGGGCTCGTCCCGGACGACGTCCGCCCCTTTCTGCGGGACGTGCACGATCGATTCGTCCGGATCGCGGAGCGCATCGAGGGGGCGCGCGAGCTCGCGGACGGCGCGCTCGAGGCCTACGTCTCGATCAACGGGCACAAGATGAACGAGGTGATGAAGGTGCTCACAGCGGCGGTCGCGACGCTTCATCGCGTCGCTCCCTTGCTGTTCCTTTCCCCCGAGGGGCTGCCCGCAGCCCCTCACCCACACCGGCAAAGCCGGATGTGGGGCCCCTCCCGCCGAGCCGCGTGATCACGTTGGTCTCGGTTCCCTCAACCAACGTGATCACCCCGTCACGCTCTCGAGCACCATCATGTTGCCGCTCTCGTTCATCGCGGGTCTGTACGGGATGAACTTCGAGGTCATGCCCGAGCTGCACTGGCGCTACGGCTACGTCGTGGCGTTGGGTCTCATGGGCGCGACGGCCGCTCTGCTCACCACCTACTTTCGACGGCGCGGCTGGCTCTGACGGACGTGAGCGAGTGTCGCGTCAGGCCCGTCGTCGGACCAACCCGAGTGGAGCGCGATCGTCGGCGCGTAGGACGATCCATGCGCATGTTGCGTATCGATTGAAGAAGCGCTCGCGCGCGACCGCGTCAGTCCGTGCTCGGGCGCGTCGTCCTCGCGTCGATGACGGCACGGCCCCACGATGCGCTCTTCAAAGAGGTGTTCTCCGATCTGGCCAATGCACGCGGCGAGCTGGTCAGCGTGCTGCCGAAGGAGATCTCGGCGTTGGTCGACTGGAGCACACTCCGGCTCGAGCCGGGCTCCTTCGTCGACGAGGCGCTGCGCGAGACGCTCACGGATCTGCTGTTCTCGGTGCGCATGCGCGCGTCGCTCGCGGAGGGACGCGAGGTGCGGCTGCATCTGCTCTTCGAGCACCAGAGCAGTGTCGATCCGGTGATGCCACTTCGCGCGCTCTCGTACATCGTCCGCACGTGGCAGGCGATGCTCTTGGCGGAGCCGAAGCGTGTGAGGCTGCCACCGGTGATCCCCGTGCTCCTCGCTCAGGTCGACGCCGGCTGGCACGCGCCGCGGGACCTGTCGGAGATGATCGACTTCGTCGGCGAGGCGGAGCGCGACGCGATCGGGCGGTGGCTGCCGACGTGCCGAGTGCTGGTCGATGATCTGGCAGGTCTGAGCAACGAGGCGCTCGGGGCGAGGCCGATGCCCGATGCGGCGAAGCTCGCGCTCGCAGCCCTTCGCGACGTGCGAGCAACGGACGATATCGCAGCCGTGGTGGCGAGCTGGGGCGCGTGGATCCGCGGCGTGATGCGCCAGCCCGAGGGCACGGCCGCGCTGAAGACGCTGGTGAGGTACATTCTGTACGCGAAGCCAGCGGTCGACGTGCAAGTGGTGGCGGCCGCGGTGCGGCGGATCGATGCGAGCAGCGAGGAGACGGTCATGACGACGGCGAAAGAGCTGATGCAGCAGGGAGAAGAGATCGGCCTCGCCAAGGGCATCGAGAAGGGAATGGAGAAGGGGCGCGCCGAGCTCCTCCTCAAGCTGCTTCGGTTGAAGTTCCCTGCGCTCTCGCCCGAAGCGGTCGAGCGCGTCCGGGCCGCGGATGCGGCCGCAATCGATCGGTGGGCCGAGGCCGTGCTCACGGCCAGCACGGTCGACGAGCTCCTCGCTCGCTAGAAGCTCGCTGAGACACTCGACCTCCGGGTCGAGCTGTTTCGGCCCGTCCTGCGACGACGAACCTCATCGCAGGTTCTGGGGCACGACGCGATACCCGAGCGATTCGCGCTCCGGCTCGACCGGGCGCGATCGGCTCACCCGCGGCCGTCCGCGGGCCGCGCCCGCTGAGTCCAGGGCGGGCACGCCCGGCCGACTACGGATCGCCCGAGGCCTTGAGGCCGTGGCGCGCGATGAGCTTGATCAAGTACGTGCGGTCCATCCGTGCCTCACGCGCCGCGGCCGAGACGTTGCCCTTCGTGCGGGCGAGCAAGGCACGGACGAACTCGCGCTCGAACGCGTCGAGCACTTCGCGGCGCGCGTCCTGGTACGACGCGGTGGCGGACGGCTGGCCCGGGCTCACCCTCGCTCCGGTCTCGAAGACCGGCGGCTCGCCCATCGCGAGCGTGGCCTCGACGACGTTGCGCAGCTCGCGCACGTTGCCCGGCCAGCGATGCGCCGCGAGCGAGGCCATCGCGTCGGGCGCGAAGGCACTCGTCACCGGGCCCTCGTGGCCCGCCTCGCGCAGGAAGTGCTCGACGAGCACCGGCACGTCCTCGGCGCGCTCACGCAGCGGCGGCACGAGCAGCGTGACCACCGCGAGGCGGTAGTAGAGGTCGAGCCGGAACGAGCCGGCGTTCACCTCCCCGCGCAGATCGCGGTGCGTCGCCGCCACGACGCGCACGTCGACCTCCACGTCCTTGCGGCCTCCGACGCGCCGGAAGCGACCGCGCTCGAGCGCCCCGAGCAGCACGGGCTGCAGCTCCGCCGAGAGCTCGCCGATCTCGTCGAGGAAGAGCGTGCCGCGGTGCGCGCGCTCGAAGGCGCCGACGTGCTGCGCGTCGGCGCCGGTGAAGGCGCCTCGCTCGTGGCCGAAGAGCTCGCTCGCGACGAGGGCCGGCGCGAGCGCGCCGCAGTCCACCGTGACGAGCGGCCCCGCGTGGCGCGCGCTCTCTTCGTGCAGCGCGCGCGCGACGAGCTCCTTGCCGGTGCCCGACTCGCCGACGACGAGCACGGCCACGTCGCTCGCGGCCGCCTTCCGCACGCGCGCCATGAGGCGGCGCATCACGGCCGTGCGCCCGACCAGGCCGCCGAACGAGCCGTCCTCGTGGAGCTCCACGGTGACGCGCGCGTCGTCGTCGACCCGCACGCGCGTGTGGCCGAGCGCGAGCACCGCGCCGGGCGGCACCCACGCGCGTGAGAGGCGCGCACCTTCGAAGCCCGTGCCGTTCGTCGAGCCGAGGTCGCGCACCTCGACGCCGTCCTCGCCGCGCGCGAGCTCGAGGTGGAACCGCGACACCGTGCGATCCGTGAGGACGAGATCGTTGCCCTCCGCCGTGCCGATCGTGAGCGTCTCGGCGCGGCTCAGGGCCGAGCTGCCGCGATCGGGGCCGTCCACGACCTCGACGCGCAAGCTCCGGACGGGAACCCCGGGCACGTCACGCGAGGGCTCGGTCGACTGCGGCACGGAGACGAGCTTACCTCGTGTCATGCTCTCGGAACGGGGATGCGCTTTCCGTTCCGGCTCAAGCTCGCGCTCCTCGCGAGCACCTTCGCGTCCGTTCCGCTGCTCGTCGTCGGATGGCTGGTGATCGACGTGAACGAGCGAGAGCTCGAGAGCACGACCGAGCAGCTCGCGATCGCGTTGGCCGAGGAGATCGCGGGCGACATCGACGCGCGCGCGGCAGGGACCGAGCGCGCGCTCGGGGCGATCGGCGCAGCGCTGACGGACGCCTCGCTCGACGAGCCCACGCGCCTCGCGCTCGCGCTGCGGCTGCTCGACGCGACGCCCGAGCTCGACGTGGTCGCGATCTACGGCGCCGACGGCGCGCTGATCGATCGGATGCGCTCGGAGGAGGCCGCCGCGGTCGAGACGCCGGACGTGCTCGACGCCGCGCTCGGGGCCGAGGCGCGGGCCCACGGCGCGGCCGTCGCGTCGGCGACGCGGGACGCGAGCGGGGTGCGCGTGCTCCTCGTCGTGCCGCTCTCGGTGCGCGGGACGGCGACCGGCTTCGCGGCGGCGCCGGTCTCGCTCGCGCCGATCGACGAGGAGATCGCGCGCCTCGCGAGCGTGCAGCTCGCGGGCGACGAGGGCGCGCTCGTGGTGATCGACGAGCGCTCCCGCGCGGTGATGGGCGGGCCCGAGGCCGAGACGCTCGCGGTGATCGCCGACGCGCCGCCTGCGCCGGGCGCCCGCTCCGAGAGCGGCGAGCACGTCGATGCCGCGGGGCGCGCGTGGCTGCGCACGGTGGCGCGTGTCGAGCGCTGGCCCTGGCGCGTGGTCGCCGACGTGCCGCGCGACGTGGCCCTCGCCTCGCTCCGAGAGACGCGCACGATCGTCGCCGTCGCCATCGCCACCGCGCTCGTCCTCGCCTTCGCGGCCTCGTGGCTCCTCGCGCAGCGCATGGCCGCGCCCATCGCCACCCTCGTCGCGTTCACGCGCGATCTCGCGGCGCGCCGCTTCGATCGGCGCCCCACCGTCCGGACCGGTGACGAGATGGACGTGCTCGCCAAGGCCCTCGGCGATGCGGCCGAGGAGCTCGATCGCTCCGAGAAGCGCGCCCGCGAGGAGGCTGCGATCCGCAGCGATCTCGGCCGCTACCTCCCCGCCGAGATCGTGGAGAAGATCGTGCGTCGCGAGCAGAGCATGGAGCTCGGTGGGCAGCGCGTGCCGATCACCGTGCTCTTCGCCGACGTCGTGGCGTTCACGCCGCTCAGCGAGCGCCTGCCGCCCGAGCAGGTCGTCTCGCTCCTCAACGAGCTGTTCACGCTCCTCACCGAGGCGGTGTTCCGGCACGGCGGCACGGTCGACAAGCTCATCGGCGACTGCGTCATGGCGCTCTGGGGCGCGCCCAGCGCGCACGCCGATCACGCGCGGCGCGCCGTGCTCGCGGCGCAGGACATGGCGCGCTTCTGCGAGAGCGCGAACGCCGGCTGGAAAGAGCGCTACGGCGTCGAGGTCCGCCTCGCGATCGGCATCCACACGGGCGAGGCGGTGGTGGGCAACGTGGGCTCGCGCGAGCGCATGGAGTACACGGCGATCGGCGACGTGGTGAACGTCGCCGCGCGCCTCGAGACGATCGCGCGCCCGCAGCAGATCCTCGTGAGCCGCGCGACGGCCGACGCGATCGCGGGCGACTTCGAGGTCACGCCGCTCGGCGCGCGCGAGCTCGCCGGGCGCAAGGAGCCGGTCGAGCTCTGCGAGGTGGCGTGGTGAGCACCGCGCTCGCGCCGGGCACGCTCGTCGCTGGGCGCTTCCGCGTCGAGGGCGTGCTCGGCCAGGGCGGCATGGGCGTCGTCTACCGCGCGATCCAGGAGCCGATGGGCCGAGCGGTCGCGCTGAAGCTCTTGCGACCCGAGCTCGCGAGCGATGCGCGCTCGCGGGCGCGCTTCGAGCGCGAGGCGAAGATCGCGAGCACGCTCGCGCATCCCTCCGCCGTCGCCGTCTTCGACTTCGGCGAGCACCGCTTCGGCGAGCAGGAGGCGTCGGCGTACCTCGCGATGGAGCTCGTGGTCGGCGAGAGCCTGCGCGCGCGGATCGAGCGCGGGCCGCTCACGACGGCCGCCGCGATCGAGCTGGGGACGCAGCTCGCCGACGTGCTCGCGGCCGCCGCCGAGGCCGGGCTCGTGCACCGCGACCTCAAGCCCGAGAACGTGATCGTCGAGGCCTCGGGGCGTGCGCGCGTGCTCGACTTCGGCCTCGCGTTCGCGCTCGCGACCGAGCGCGGCGCGCGGATGACGCGCGAGGGGGTGGTGGTGGGCACGCCCGAGTACCTCTCGCCCGAGCAAGCGCGCGGAGAGAGCGTCGGCCCGGCGACCGACGTGTACGCGCTCGGCTGTGTGCTGCACGAGCTGATCACGGGGCGGCCACCCTTCACGGGCGGCGAGCTCGACGTGCTCACCCGCCAGATGTACGCGCCGCCGCCGCCGCTGCGCCGAGAGGCCGAGGTGCTGGACGTGCCCGTCGAGCTCGATGCGCTGCGGCGGGCCATGCTCGACAAGCGCGATCACGCGCGCCCCACCGCGGCCGAGGTGCGCGATCGTCTCGCGCTGCTCGATCCCGATCCTGCGCGCGGCCGCGCGCGAGCGCGCGTCGATGGCTACCTCGGCCCGCGCGCGATGCGGATGATCGACGCGGCACCCACCGCGCGCTCGGTCGACGAGGCCGCGCTCGAGGTGGCCGTCTCCGGCACGATCGACGCGTCTCTCGCGGTCGCGCTCGCGGCGAGCGGCATCGCCGTGCATCCGCTCGACGAGGCGGAGCCCGATGCCGCCGTGATCCTCGTGCCCGACGCGACCGACGAGGTCGTCGGGCGCCTCGCCAGGCTCGGGCCGCCGGTCGTCGCGGGGCTCGGGGCGCTCGTGCCCGCACGCCTGGCCGCCTGCCTGCGCGCCGGCGCGGCCGACGTCGTGGGACGCCCTTTCGTGGCCGCCGATCTCGCGCGCAAGCTGCGGCGCGTGGCCAAGGATCGCGCGCGGCGAGGGTCGTGATCGGGTGAGGGCCGACGCCGGCGCAGCTCGCTCCCGCGTGGCGCTCGCCGGCCTCGCGCTGGCGCTCGCATGGACGACGAGCGCGCACGCGCAGGAGGGCACGACGAGCGTCACGGTGCAGGAGGGCGACACCTGCGAAGCGATCGCAGAGCGCCTCTACGGCGCGGGCGCCGCGGGCCTGACGGCGCTGCACGAGGCGAACCCCGAGCTCGGGCCGCTGCCGCACCATCTCGTGCCGGGCACGACGCTCCATGCGCCCGCGCCCGCCTCGATCGCCTCGACGGAGCACGTCGTCGAGCGGCGCGCGCCGAGCGCCGAGGCCTTCGAGGCGGCGCACGCAGGCGATGCGCTCGCGCGTGGAACGCAGGTGCGCACGGGCGAGCTCTCGAGCGCCGCGCTCTCGTTCCGCGACGGTGCGCGCGTCGTCGTGCGAGAGCGGACGCTCGTGATCGTCTACGGTGGGCGCCGGCGCCTCGTGGAGCGCACGGTGACCCATGCCGAGCTCGAGCGCGGCGCGCTGCGGAGCCGGCTCGGCGAGCTCGACGGAACGCGCGTGGAGGTCGCGACCGCGGCGGGCGTCGCGAGCCTGCCGGGCGAGGGCGTCGTTCGCGTCGAGGACGACGGCACGAGCCTCGTCGCCAACCACGGCACCCGCGACGCCGCGATCACCGCCGAAGGCGAGCGCGTGGTGGTGCCGCCCGACTCGGGCGTCGTGGTCCACCGCGGCGAGCATCCCTCGCGGCCGCGGCGCCTGCTCGCCGCACCGCGATGGCTCGCCGATCGGCGCGGCGTCGTCGTGGGCTTCGTGGGTGCGGGGGCCGAGCTCCGCGGCGGCTTCGTTCCGGTCGAGCACGCCGCCGGCTATCGCGTGGAGATCGCGCGCGACGCGCGCGGCGCCGATCTGGTGCAGGCGCTCTCGCTGCCGGCCGACGCGAGCGCATTCGAGGCGCACGGGATCGTCGATCCCGTCGTCTACGTGTCGGTCGCCTCGCTCGATGCCGAGGGCCTCGAGGGTCGACGCTCTCCGTGGCGCGCGTTCTCGGTGCGGCTCGCACGCCTGGTCTCGCCTGGAGGGCTCGACGCGGAGCTGCCCGAGCACGGCGCGCCGCGGGTGCTTCCGGGCACGTGGCTCGTCGCGCCGCCGGGGCTCGCGTGTCGCGTGGCGGACGGCGCGCCGTCCTCGATCGTGACGCTCGAGGAGGCGGGGGCGGCGGTCGTGGCGTGCGGCGACGTGGCCGGCCTCGGCGAGCCCGCGATGCTGGACGTCGAGGTCGCGCGGCCGTCGATCTCGCTCACGGGCACGCTGGTGCGCGATCGCAGCGCGATCGTGACGCTCACGCTCGCGGGCGATCCGCTCCCACCCGCGCACGTGCTCGTGCTGCGCGGGCCCGAGGGCTTCGCGATCGGCCGGCTCCGCGCGCGCGGCGATGCGCTGGAGGCGGAGGTGACGACGCCGATCGACGCCGGCGAGCAGGCCTCGCTCACGGTCGCGCTGAGCGTCGGCTCGTCCTACGTCGATCTCGCGACCGTGCCGCTCGCCGTGGAGGCGCCGCCAGCGCTCGTGACGGAGCCGACGACCGCGCCACGCCCGCCGCCGCGCCCGCCGCGCGAAGATCACGCCGTGCAGAGCGCGCTCGGCGATCTGCCCTGGCCCTCGATGCTCGCGCTGCGCGACGAGCGACGCGGCGGGCTCGGTGCGTGGGTCGTGGGCGCGATCGCGGAGGCGGACGGCGATCCGCAGGTCCGCGTGGGCGGCGGCGCCTCGGCCGAGGTGCCCGAGGTGCCGCTCCGCTTCTCGCTCGCGACCGCGGGCGATGCGCTCCATGCCGCGCAACCGGTCGACCGGCGCGGCAGCCTCGATCTCCTCCTCGGGATCGGCGCGCTCCTGCACGACGACGGGCTCGTCTCGCTCGCGATCGACGCGAGCGCGTTCCTCCCGACGCGCGCGGAGCCCGAGAGCCTCGGGCGCGTGCGCCTCGCGCCGAGCGTGGAGCTGGGCCTGCGCCCCGACCCGTGGCTCACGCTGCGGACGCGGCAAGGCGCGCTGCTCGACGCCGCCGCGAGCGGCGCACGCCTCTGGGCCGGCGCGCTCGGCGCCGACCTCACGCCCACGCGCTGGCTCGCCTTCGGCGTCGAGCTCGACGCGTCGGCGGGTCACTTCACCGAGCGCGACGCCGCTGCGCTCGCCCTCGTCGTCGGAGCCGAAGCGCGCGTCTCCGGCGCGCAGATCGGCCTCGCCACGCGCCTCGCGCTCGACGACGACGCCCGCACCGCGCAGGGCCTCTGGAGCGTCGCGCTCTCGCTGCGCTTCTTCTCCGAGTAGCTCCCCCGCGATTCGCGGTGATGGGCGGGGATCGTGATTCCGTCGCGGTGACGCGACCGGCTCCGCCGGTCCCGCGAGGAGGGGCGCCCAGCCCGAGCAAGGCGCCTCCAGGAGAAACGGGCCGTCGACGCGATCCGAGAGCACCGGCGCAGATGTGAAGACCGAAAGAGACGAGGCTCTTCGCTCGCGAGGAGCGAAGCGACGACGCGCAGAGGTGGTGAGGAGCGAAGCGACGACGCGCAGAGGTGGTGAGCGGGATCCGGCTCCGCCGGTCCCGCGAGGAGGGGCGCCCAGCCCCTCCTGAAGAACTAGAACGGGACCTCGACGCCCGCCTGCACGATCACGGCATCGCCGAAGCGGCTTCCCTGCAGGTAGTAGTCGCCGCTCAGGATGAAGCGCCCCTGCTCGAGGAACGCGAGCGGCGTCTCCGACAGGAAGTGCAGAGGCAGGAGCAGGTGCAGGCCGAAGAGGTGGTTCTCGAACGCCATCATCTTCTGGTCCGCCGTCACGAACTGATCCGTGAGCGAGTAGCCGGCGATCGGCGGCGCGAAGAACGCGTGCAGCTGGTTGTAGTAGCGGTAGCGCAGGCGCAGGTACACCCCCCGCCCGACGCCCTGGTAGATGCGGGCCTCCGGCGTGAGCGCGCCGATGCCCCAGTCGTCGACGTAGACGCGATAGAGCAAGTGGAACGCGGTGTCCGACTCGGGGACGATCCACGCGAGGCGCCCGTAGAAGCTGTGCCGCGTGCGCAGCGCCGGGTGGTGCTCGGGCGTCAGGCCGCCCGCGACCTGCACCTGACGGTACGCGTTCTGGATGAAGCCGTAGTTGTGGACGAGGTCGTAGCCGAGCACGGCGTAGCTCGTGGGCCCGAGGATCTGCGTGAACGAGATCCCCGCCTGCACGCCCTCGAGCTGGCCCACGCGGCCGCGATTGGAGAGCGCGCTGCCCGCGCCCTGGATCACCGAGCCCACGTCGTCGTGGATGTAGCCGAGCGAGAAGCCGAGCAGGCTGCATCGCTCGGCCATCGAGAGCACGCCCGAGAGCGTGACGCCCGTCGCGACGTAGTCCGGCTCCACGCTCACGCGGCTGCTCACGTCGAGACGCAGCTGCTCGCCGCCGAGATCGAATTCGTGGCCGAAGCCGATCGAGCCCTGGTTGCGGATCTCGGTGAAGCGCACGTCGGAGCTGACGCCGGCCGCGACCGACGCGCTCGTGATCGCGTCGAGCAGGTACTCGCCGTGGATGTCGATGCCCTCGGGGCTCGAGAGGCGGAACGAAGCGCCCGGCGCCTCGACGCGCGTCGAGGTCTCCCAGTAGTAGTTGCCCCAGAGCGAGACCTGGCCCGTCCAGCGGCCCGACGACTCGTCGGCGCGCGCCGCGAGCGGCATCGAGAGCGCGAACGCGCCGAGCACGAAGAGCGCGACGAGCCGGAGCCCGTGCGTGGAGGAATGCGCGCGCGACACGTCAGTTGCAGCCGCAGCCGCCGCCGGTGGAGCTGTGACCGCCCGTCGCGCCCTCGCGGGAGTCGTGGACGTGCGCCCGGAACGCGTTCTCGCCGTCCTCGCTCGAGCCGTCCATCGACGCCCGGGCCAGGAGCTCGCGCTGGTAGGGGTGGACGGTGACGCAGCCCGCAGCGCCGAACGCCGCGAGAACCAGGCAGAAAAGGGCCGATCGGAAGAGCATGGCGCGCCAATGTAGCAGGCGAGCTTCGCCCCGGAAGCGCGCATCCTCTCGCCACCTGCACGCCCATTGTCCCACATTGGACTGGTCTACGACCCAGATTGGTCCACAATGGTCCTTCGTGGAATGCGGCCTCGTCCGTGGCGGAGCGCGGCCCGCGCGCACCACGATGAGCTCACCGAGGAGGGCACGATGGCGAGACCGCTCGAGGGAAACGAGACGCAACGCAGCCTGGGAATCCGGCTCGAGCCGAGCTCCGAGACGCCGCTCTACCAGCAGCTCTTCGATCAGATCGTGGAGCGCGCGCGGACCGGCGCCTTCCCCGGCGGCTTCCGTCTCCCGCCCACGCGCACGCTCGCCAGCGAGCTCGGCACGCACCGCAACACGATCGTGCGCGCCTATGCCGAGCTCGAGCTCGCGGGCTTCGTCTCGTCCACCGTGGGTCGCGGCACCTACGTGAAGCCGGCCATCGCGCAGCCCGCGGCTGCTCCGCCGGCCTCGCGCGCCGAGAGCCCACCGGCGGCGCCCGCAGCGTCGTTTCCCTGGGCCTCGCTCGTCGCGGAGCGCGCCAAGAGCGAGCCGCTCGAGCGCTTCCGGCGCATCGGCCGGCAGGTCGCGCGCGGCGAGTTCGTGAACCTGACGCGCATGCAGCCGAGCCCGGACCTCGTGCCGGACGATCTGTTCCGGCGCTGCCTCGATCACGTGATGAAGACGCACGGCGCGCGCGCGATGGGCTACGCGCCCGACGAGGGCGTGCCCCGGCTGCGCGAGCGGATCGCCGAGGATCTCGTGCGGCAGGGCGTCCCGGCGCGCGCCGAGGACGTGCTGGTGACGACCGGGAGCCAGCAAGCGCTCGACGTGGTCGCGCGCGCGCTCGTCGATCCGGGCGACACGATCCTCGCGCAAGAGATGACGTACCCGGGCGCGCTCCGGATCTTCGCCGCGGCAGGCGCGCGGCTCGAGAGCGTGCCGGTCGACCGCGAGGGCCCCGTGCTCAGCGGGATCCTCAACGCCGGCCGCGGGCGCGCCAAGGGCTTCTACGTACAGACCAACCACTGCAACCCGACGGGCACGTGCGTCGGTGCCGAGCGTCGGCGCGAGCTCGTGCGCTTCTCGCGCGAGCAGGGCGTGCCGCTGATCGAGGACGACTACGCCGCGGACCTCGAGCTCGACGGAGGCGCGCCGCCGCCGGCGCTGCGCGCTCTCGACGGCGAGGTGATCTACGTGGGCACGTACAGCAAGAAGCTGATCCCCGCGCTGCGCGTGGGCTTCGTGCTCTGCCCGCCCTCGCTGCGCGAGCACCTCGTGGCGCTCAAGCACACGACCGATCTCGGCACGAGCACGCTGCTCCAGCACGCGCTCGCCGAGTTCCTCGAGCGTGGCTACCTCGTGCCGCACCTCGGCCGTGCGCGCGCCGCCTACCGCGCGCGACGCGACGTGCTGGTGTCGACGCTCGACAAGCACATGCCGAAGGCGATCGAGTGGGACGTGCCGAGCCGCGGCGTCACGATCTGGCTGCGCTTGCCCCGCGATCTCGCGCCCGAGGCGGTGTTCGAAGAGGGCCGCCGCCGCGGTGTGCTCGTGAGCCCCGGTGTGCTCTACGGCGTGGACGGCACGAGCACCGGAGTGCGCCTCACGTTCTGCTACGAGGAGGAAGGGCGCCTCGTCGAGGGCGGCAAGCGCATCGCGCTGGCGATCGAGACGCTGCTCTCGAAGAAGAAGGGCAAGGCCCCGCAGGAGAGCGTGTCGGTCGGCATGCTGTGATTCTTGGAGGGCCGATGCGCGGCCCTCCCCATCCGGCCAAACCGGCTGGGGCCCCTCCCTCGCTCCGCTTCGTCGCTGCGTTCGCTACGTACGCTTCCGTCGCTGCGCTCCTCCGCTCCCTCCGCTCTCTCCACTCCGCGCGAGGGACACGCCTCGTCGCGCGCAGCCACGCGCTCGTCCCCGGTCCTGCCCCCTCTCTCGCACCTTTCCGCGCGCACGGGAGACGACGTCTCGCGTGGTCGGCTCACGTGCGCCCGGTCTCCCTCTCCATCTCCACGTCCCCATTCTCAGAGGCCCCCATGTCCCACGAACAGAAGAGCACCTATGCGGCGAAGGTCGGGCTCGCCGAGATGTTGAAGGGCGGCGTCATCCTCGACGTCGTCGATGCGGCGCAGGCGAAGATCGCCGAGAAGGCGGGCGCGGCGGCCGTGATGGCGCTCGAGCGCGTGCCCGCGCAGATTCGCGCCGAGGGCGGCGTCGCGCGCGCCACCGATCCCTCGATCATCGCCGCGATCCAGGACGCGGTCTCGATCCCGGTGATGGCGAAGGTGCGCATCGGGCACTTCGTCGAGGCGCGCATCCTCGAGGCGATGGAGATCGACTTCGTCGACGAGTCGGAGGTGCTCACCCCCGCCGACGAGAAGCACCACGTCGACAAGCACGCCTTCCGCGTGCCTTTCGTGTGCGGCGCGACCGACCTGGGCGAAGCGCTGCGCCGCATCGCCGAGGGCGCGGCGATGATCCGCACCAAGGGCGAGGCCGGCACGGGCGACGTGGCCGAGGCCGTGAAGCACCTGCGCAAGATGCGCGAGCAGATCCGTCGCGTTCGCCTGCTCGACGAGGAAGAGCTCGCGGCCGAAGCGAAGGCGCTCGGCGCGCCGCTCGCGCTCGTGCGCGCGGTGAAGGAGACGGGCCGCTTGCCGGTGCCGGAGTTCGCGGCCGGCGGCATCGCGACGCCCGCCGACGCCGCGCTCTGCATGGCGCTCGGCGCCGAGGCAGTGTTCGTCGGTAGCGGCGTGTTCCTCTCGTCCGATCCGCTGCGCCGCGCAACCGCGATCGTGGAGGCGACGGCGCACCCGCAGGACTTCGAGCGCCTGCTCCGCGCGAGCACGGGCCTGGGCGAAGCGATGCGCGGGCGCGAGGCGAAGAAGCTCGCGCCGATCGAGCAGCTCGCGACGCGAGGCTGGTGATGGCGCGCGTCGGCATCCTGGCCCTGCAGGGCGGCTTCGCAGCCCACGCACGCGCCGTGGCCGCGCTGGGCGACGTGCCCGTGGAGGTGCGGAGCGCGCGCGATCTCTCGGCCGCGGATGCGCTCGTGCTGCCCGGCGGGGAGAGCACCGTGATGCTCGATCTGTTGCGGCGCGATCCCTCGCTCGAGGTGGCGCTCGTAGCGCTCGTTCGCGCGGGCGCGCCGGTCCTCGCGACGTGCGCAGGCCTCATCTTGCTCGCGCGCGCGGTGCGCGATCCGGTGCAGCGCTCGCTCGGGCTGCTCGACGTCGAGGTCCGCCGCAACGCGCGCGGACGCCAGGTGCACTCGTCGGAGGCCTGGGACGACGCGCACCGCTATCCACTGCTGCTCATCCGCGCGCCGCGGATCACCGCCGTCGGCCCAGGCGTCGAGATCCTGGCGACGCTCGAGGGCGAGCCGATCCTCGTCCGAGAGGGGCCCGTGGTCGGCGCGACCTTCCATCCCGAGCTGACCCGCGATCTCTCGGTGCACGCGCTCGCACTGCATCCGACGCCACGCCTGGCCGAGGCGAGCCCCGTCTTCGCGTGATCGTCAGGGGCCGCTGAGGCGCGTCTCGATGCGCGCCTCGCTCGGGAGCACCTCCAGCATGTCGCGCGAGTCGTCGGCGCCGAGGGCCTGCGGGACGATCACGAGCGTGGACGGCGTGGCGAGCGCGACCTGGTGGCGGCGCACGTAGGGACCGACCCGCAGCTCGATGGCGCCCGCGTCCGTCGCAGTCCACTCCCCTCGCACCGCACCGCGCCGGTACTCGCCGGAGGCACCGAAGTGCTCCACGACTGCGCCGTCGGTCCAGTCTCCGACGAGGCTCCCGCGCACGTCGTAGCAGACCGCCGGGGTCGGCGGCGCCGGCGAGAGGCGCGTCCAGATCGCGCCGTGCCCGTCGGGGTCGACGAGGAGCATCGCCACGACGTTCGAGACCCCGAGCGTGTAGGCCTCGTGCGTGCCGCCCACGTCGATCTGGATGCGGCCCGGATCCGTCCAGCGATACGTGCCTTCCAGCGAGTCGCGCAAGATGTACCCGTTCGCGCGGAGCTCCATCGCGCTCGTCCCGTGCGACCAGGTCCCGAGCACGGCGCGTTCGGGCGGCAAGCAGCCGGGCGCCGACGGCGGATGCGTCGTGGGCGCGGGGCCACACGCCGAGAGCACCGCGGCGAGCAGCATCCCGAGCGAGCGGCGGCCGAGGGAGATCACGCGCGACGTATACCGCGCGAGCGCGCGCGGTCGATCGCTCGTATGACAGGGCGCCATGTGGGCCACGCTCACCACCTTCGTCGAGACGCATCGCCGCCGCATCGCGACTGCGGTGCTGGTGCTCTTCGTGCTCGTGGTCGGGCTCGATCTCGCACATACCGTCCCGCGCGAGACGCACCTCGCGATCGAGCTCGGTGCGCACCACCGCGAGGTGCGCGCGATCGAGCTCTCGTACGTGGCGGAGGAGCAGGCCGCGCTGACGGCGCGTCGCCGCTTTCCCGACGGTGCGCCCTCTCGCATCGAGGACACGCTCGACCTCGTCCCCGGCCGCTACGAGGTGCGGATGGACCTCGCCTACGAGGACGGTCACGCCGAGACGCGCGAGGGCAGCTTCGAGGCGCCGGGCGAGGGCGTGGTCGTCGTGTCGATGCACGAGTGAGGGTGCACCGTCGTCGTGGGCACGGGGCCGGCCGCGACGCGACGGCGCGGTGCGCCTTGCGCGCGCCACCCCGAGCGCCACGCTCGACGCGATGAGCACGCAGCCTTATCCGATCGGCTTGCCCGGCGCGCCCTGGGACGCCGCCGCGCGCGCGGCGTGGCGCGCCCGCCAGAAGAAGCAGCGCAGCTACGCAGACGACGTGCTCACCGCGATCACTCCACTCGCCGAGCAATGTTCGGCTCGCCTCGCTGCGTCCCCTACCGTCCGCGCGCGCCGCGCGCTCCCGTCCGGGCACTCCGCGAGCCGAGCACTCTTTGCCGACTTCGAGGTGACGACCCACGCCGAGCTCGACACCGGCGCGGACGGCGTCTTTCCGCTGATCGCGATCCGCACGCGCGGCTGGGACGCGCGCCGGCCCACGATGCTCGTGACGGGCGGCGTGCACGGCTACGAGACGAGCGGCGTGCACGGCGCGCTCGCGTTCGTCGCCGACCACCTCGCCGACTACGCGGGCCGCGCGAACGTGCTCGTCCTTCCTTGTGTGAGCCCGTGGGCCTACGAGCGCATCCAGCGCTGGAACGCGGAGGCGGTGGACCCGAACCGCTCGTTCGGGAACGGCGCTGCGCCGGAGTCGGTCGCCGTCACGCGGCTCGTCGCGCCACTGCGCGGCCAGATCCGCATGCACATCGATCTGCACGAGACGACCGACACCGACGAGAGCGAGTTCCGTCCTGCGCTCGCCGCGCGCGACGGAAAGCCCTTCGAGCCCGGCACGATCCCCGACGGCTTCTACCTCGTCGACGACACCGAGAATCCACAGCCCGCGTTCCAGGCGGCCGTGATCGCCGCGGTCGAGAAGGTGACGCACATCGCCGCGGCCGATCCCGACGGCACGCTCATCGGCACGCCCGTCGTCGCGCGGGGCGTCATCCGCTACGCGGTGCGCACGCTGGGCCTCTGCACCAGCGTGAGCGGCGCCCGCTTCACCACGACGACCGAGGTCTATCCCGACAGCCCACGCGCCACACCCGCGCAGTGCAACGCGGCCCAGGTCGCGGCCGTCCGGGCGGCCATCGACTTCGCGCTCGCCCACGATTGAGCCCGCCGTCCGCTGGGAGGCTCGTGCGCCCGGGCCCCGCGCGAAAAGCCGAGAGCAGCGCGGTGCGGGCGTCGTATCATCGGGCCTCGACGCTCATGTCCGTGCCCTCTTTCCGACTCCCTTCGACCCTCGCCGAAAGGCCCGCCTCGTGAGCACCGCGCTCGGCACGATGCACGCGCACGACGCGCGCATCCTCGAGCTCCCGCGCTGCGCGCTCGTCGTGCTCTCGGGATCGCAACGCGGCGAAGAGCGCTTGATCGCGGGCGACGTGTTCCGCATCGGCAAGAGCGCCGAGAACGACCTCGCGCTCGGCGACGACACCGTCTCGCGCATGCACTGCGAGATCCGGCGCGACCGGCGCGGCTATCTCCTCGTCGACCTCGGCTCGACGAACGGCACGCTGCTCGACGGCGTCGAGATCAAGGAGGGCGTCCTCAAGCCGGGGATGGTCGTCACCGTCGGCAAGGTCGAGCTCAAGGTCCGCCCCTACGCGGAGCGCATCGAGATCCTGCCGAGCGAGGCGACGCGCTTCGGCGAGTGCGTGGGCAGCACGCTCGCGATGCGGCAGCTCTTCGGGGTGGCCGAGCGCCTGGGGCCGAGCGATGCGACGGTGCTCATCGGCGGCGAGACCGGCACCGGCAAGGACGTCCTCGCGCGCTCGATCCACGCGATCTCGCCGCGCAAGAACAAGCCCTTCCTGGTGGTCGATTGTGGTGCCGTCGTGGGCACGCTCATCGAGAGCGAGCTCTTCGGGCACGAGAAGGGCGCCTTCACGGGCGCGACGGCCTCGCGCGCGGGCGCCTTCGAGCTCGCCAACGGCGGCACGCTCTTCCTCGACGAGATCGGCGAGCTCCCGCTCGATCTGCAGCCCAAGCTCTTGCGCGCGCTCGAGCAGCGCTCGTTCCGGCGCGTGGGCGGGAGCCGCGAGATCCGCGTGGACATCCGCGTGATCGCCGCGAGCAAGCGCAACCTCCGCATGGAGGTCGAGCGCGGCAAGTTCCGCGAAGACCTCTACTTCCGGCTCGCCGTGGTGCCCATGGAGCTGCCGCCGCTGCGCGAGCGCCGCGACGACATCCCCGTGCTCGCCGAGAAGCTGCTCGAGAGCATCGCCTCGCTCGACGCGACCGGGCAGACGCCGCGCGCGATCACGAAGGGCGCGCTCGACGCGCTGCGCGCCCACGACTGGCCGGGCAACGTGCGCGAGCTGCGCAACGTGCTCGAGCGCGCCGCGTATCTGGCGCGCGCGACCGGTCAGAAGGAGATCGGCTCGGTCGGCATGCCCGGCGCCGTCGCGCCGAAGGACGAAGGGCCGCTCGCATTCTCGTTCGAGCCCGGCAAGAGCTACCGCGACACGCGCGCGGAGTGGGAGGCCGGCTTCGAGAAGGCCTACGTGAGCTGGCTGCTCGATCGTCACGGCGGGAACATCTCGGCCGCCGCGCGCGCGGCCGACATGGACCGGAAGTACCTGCACAAGCTGGCGCGTCGCCACGGCGTGCATCCCTCGGACGACGACGGCGGCGACTGAAGGGCCGATCACGCCGACCACGCCGCGTCGATCACGCCGCGCGGGAAAGCGCTCGCAGGCCCTGGACCTCGCGCTCGAGCGCCGCGAGCTCCGTCGGCTCGAGGACGGCACCGCCGAAGCGCGCATCGACGTAGCGCGCGGTCACTCGCTCGACGATCGCGGCGTGCGGCGCACCGCGGGCCGCGAGCGCGCGCGCATGCTCGACGGGTGTCGCCGAAGGAGGACGCGGCGTCCCCAGCCGCGTCATCTCGCGCTCGAGGGCCTGGTAGAGCGCGACGACGCGCTGCACGCGCGCCTCGATCGCGCGCCCGCTCGGCGCGCGCCGTCCGAGCAAGAGGCGCCGGTACACGCGATCGACGACGATGCCCAGCACGATCACCAGCGCGACGAGGATCGCGATTCGCCACGGCGAGGGCCGCTCGGCGCTCGTCTCGCCCGTCGCCTGGCGCACGCTCGGCTCGCTCGAGGTGCTCATCCCGCCGAGCCAGCGAGCGAGCCGGCGGCCGAGATCCCGCTGCGTGCGCAGGTCGTAGCCGACGATCCACTCTTCCCAGCGAGCGCGCACCGCATCGCTCAGCGCGCGCAGCTCGGCGAGCACGCGCTCGCTCGCGGACGGCTCGAAGGCCGTGCTCGGCGTCGGATCGAAGGTGACCCATCCCTCGCCGGGCAGGAAGGCCTCGACCCACGCGTGCGCATCGCCCGATCGCACGGCCCAGTAGCGGCCGTAGGCGTTGTAGTGCGCCGTCACGAACCCGGTCACGTTGCGCGAGGGCACGCCCACCTCCCGCAGCAAGATCGCCATCGCGCTCGCGAAGTACTCGCAGTGGCCGACGTGACCGTGCTCGAGGAAAGCGACGAGCGGCGGCTCGGCCCCCACGTCGGGCATCACGCGCGAGTAGCGGAAAGGCGGGCGAGCGAAGTGGGCGAGGATGCGCTCGGCGCGCTCGCGATCGGTCGTCGCGCCCGCCGTCCATTCGCGCGCGATGGCGGCGAGGCGCTCGTGGCCCTCCGGCAGCTGCAGGTAGCGACGCAGCTCGTCCTCGCCGAGGCGCTCGCGGCTCGGCTCGTCGTGCGGCGAGGTCCACACGGTGTAGTGCAGCCCGAGCGCGTCGGGGTCCTCGTAGCGTAGATCGAGGCCCGGGTAGAGCGTCAGATCGCGGCCCACGTCGAGGCCGGCGGAGTAGCGCGGCGGCACGTCGATCGCGACCGCACGCGGCGGCAGGAACACGACCGGCTGATCGATGTGCTCGAGCACGATGTCCCACGCGACGTCTCGTCCCGCGCGCGCGGCCCGCGTGATCGCGAGCTCGTCGCCGTAGCGGCGAAGGCGCTCGCCGCCGCGGAAGGTGCGCGTCCAGCGCCGGCCGTCGTAGGCGTCGAACGAGGTCCCGCGGAATCGAACGGGCAAGAGCGCGGGCGGATGCGCGAGGTCGACGTCGTGCGGCACGACCCGCATCACGACCGTCGGGTCGTCGGCGATCGTGCCGACGTCGCCGAGCGTGACGTCCGAGCCGAAGCCGGCGACGTGCAATCCCATGGAGCCGGGAACGCCGAGGAAGCCGAAGCCCACGCGCGGGAACGCGACGAAGAGGATCGCCGTGGTGAGGAAGAGCGGGATCGCGATCGCCGCCGTGCCGAGCAGAAAGCCGGGACCGACCAGGCGACGCGAGGCCAGCACGCGCGCGAGCGTCGCGGCCCGATCGGCCGGCGGCGCGGCGGCCGGCGCGAAGTGCCCCTCGATCTCGGCGCGAAGGTGGGTGAGCGCGAGCATCCACGGCACCAGCACCACGAAGCCGAAGAACAAGAAGCCGTACGTGACCTCGGTCGAGAGCACCGTCGCCGCGCAGAGGTGCAGGAACGCGAGGATCGCGATCTGCTGGTGCTCGGCGGCGCGCCGCCGGCTCGCGAGGCGCGAGATCTGGAGCGCTGCCGAGGTCTCGAGCGCGAGCGGCAGGAGCGGGGCGCCGCCGACGCCGCGCGCGATCTCGATCACGAACCAGAGCACCATCGCGATCGTGATGCCCCGCTGCCAGCGCAGGCTCTCGAGGCGCTCGCCCTCGCACCACCACGAGGCGATCGTGAACAGGACGATCGCGCCGACCGCGAGCGGGCCGAGCTCGCCACCGAGCGCGAGCGCGGAGAGCCCGAGCCCGGCGAGCGCGTAGGTCACCAGCTTGTGCAAGCGCGTGAAGCTCACGGCTCGCCTCCGCGCGCCGTCGTCACGACGACGTCGGCCCGCGCGACGTCGAAGGGCGTGCTCGGCTCGAGCGGGAGCGGGACGAGGCGCGCGAGCCACGCGAGCACGGGATCGAGCGAGGCCCCGGGCGTGGCGAGCGGCGAGCGTCCGCTCCGACCGACCACGACGACGCTGGCCCCCTCTTCGTGCGCGGCGACCACGAGCCCCGCGACGCGCGAGATCGCTTGCTCGAAGCGCTCGAGGAGCGCCGCATCCGGGCTCGGCCCGAGGGCGTCGTCGAAGGCGATCACGATGGAGCGGCTCGCCTCGCGCTCGCGCTCGCGCACCACGAGGCGGCCGAGCGCCGCGCTCCTTCGGCCGTGGAGGCTGCGGGCCTCGTCGCCCACGCGGTAGTCGCGGAGAGAGGCGGGCTCGATTCCCGGCCCGCGCACGGCACGGTCGGGCGCGCCAGCGCCGGTGGCGGCGAGCAGCGGCGAGCGGACCGAGCGATCGATCCGCGGGAAGACGAGCAGCTCGGCGGGCGCGTCGAGCACGCGCCATTTGTCGAAGAGGCCGAAGGGATAGCGGGTCGAGACGCGCAGGAGCTCGAAGCGCAAGACGCCGCGCTTGCCGAGCTCGCGCCGGTAGCTCGCGCGCTGCTCTCCGGCCGCCTCGACCTTCAGGAAGTAGCAGCGCCGATCGGTCGGCTCCTCGGGCGCGCGGTCCTCGACCTCGAGCGAGAAGCTCGGCAAGCGCTCCTTCTCGTTCACGATCACGATCTCGACGAGGGCTTGGCTGCCGGCGAACGCGCGCGTGGGGAGCACGCGCCGACCTGCGATGCGCAAGAGCACCAGATCGCTGAGCACGCCCGAGACGAGGATCAGGCTCAGCATGAGGCCGAGCACCAGGTAGAGGAGGTTGTTGCCGCTGTTCACCGCGGCGGCGCCGACCCCGAGCGTGACGAGCACGAAGACGCGCCCCTCGCGCGTGAAGCGCAGGCCGCGGCCCCGATCGCGCGGAGCCCCGCGGCGCGAAGACGAGTCGCGGACGGCGCTCTCGGCCATCAGATCGGCACGGGGATGGCGTCGACGATCTCTCGCACGGCGCGCGCGGCGACCTCGCGCTCGACGGCTCGATCGCCCGGCATCTCGCGCGGGCGCACGCGATGTGCGAGCGCCGGGACCGCGAGCGCCTTCACGTCGTCGGGCGTCGCGAACGTGCGGCCGAGCGCCAGCGCGTGGGCCCGGATGCCGCGCGCGAGCGCGAGCGCCGCGCGCGTGGAAGCACCGAGCGAGAGCAGGGGGCTCTTGCGCGTGCCGAGCACGATCTCGTGGACGTAGTCGAGCACCACGTCGTCCACGCGCACCTCGTCGACCTCGCGCTGTGCGCCGAGCAGCTCGTCGCGCGAGACCACCGGCCGCACGGCGTCGATCGGCGAGCTCGCGCCGCGCTCACGGAGCAGCTTGCGCTCGACCGCGGCCGGCGGATGGCCGATCGCGACGCGCAAGAGGAACCGATCGAGCTGCGACTCGGGCAGCGGGTAGGTGCCGTGGAACTCCTCCGGGTTCTGCGTGGCGACCACGAAGAAGGGCTCCGGGAGCGGGCGCGTCTCGCCCTCGATCGACACGGCTCGCTCGTCCATCGCCTCGAGCAGCGCCGACTGCGTGCGCGGCGTCGTGCGGTTCACCTCGTCCGCGAGCAGCACCGAAGTGAACACGGGCCCCGGCCGGAACTCGAGCGTTCCGTTCTTCGGATCGTAGAGCGAGCCGCCGAGCACGTCGGCCGGCAAGAGATCGCTCGTGAACTGGATGCGGCGGAAGGGGACGCCGACCGCGCTGGCGAGCGCGCGCGCGAGCGTGGTCTTGCCGACGCCGGGCACGTCCTCGATCAAGAGGTGGCCGCGCGCCAGCAGCGCCGTGACCGCGAGCGTCACGACCTCGCGCTTGCCCTCGATCGCCTTCTCCACCTCGAGGACGAGCTCTTGCGCGACGGTTCTTCCGCTCTTCACCACGGCCCCCGCACGCTACCACGCAGGCCCGCGCCGGCGCCGCTGCCGTTGTGGCGAGGTCCGTTCCTCACGGACGCTTCGGCGCTGCGCCCCGCACGCGCTGCTCGCCCTCTCGGCGCGTCACGCCCTCGCGGTCGAGCCACTCGAGCAGGGCGATCGCGTTCTTGCGGGTGAGGCCCGTGAGCGCCTTGAAGTCGGCCGGGCCGAGCGCGTCGTGGGTGTCGAAGAAGGTGGCGACGGCCGCGACGAGGGCGTCGAGCGCGCTTCGGGCGACGTGGAGGCCCGTCTGGACGCGCACGAGCGCGCCGTCCTCGGCGAGCGCGCGCACGGCCTCGTGGTAGCTCCGCGCCGGCAGCGCGAGCTCGGCGACGATCGCCTCCTCGCTCGGCACGGCGAGCCCGACGCGCGTGTGGAGCGCGAGCACGCGCGCGGCGAGCGCGCTCGCATCGTGACCGAGGAGCGCGACGCGATCTCCCCCTCGGATCGCGCCCTCGCGGACGAGCGCACCGACGGCCAGCGCCACGAGCGGGCGCCACGGCGCAGGCACCGCGGCCGCGAGCTCGTGCGTCGTGGCGCCAGGCGAGGCCGGATGCGCCGCGTGATGGGCCGCGAGCGCGGTGAGCACCTCGCGCTGGGCCCGCGAGAGCTCGCTCGCGGCGTGGAAGCGCACCTCGCCCGCGCCCGCGCCGCGCACGATCGCGCCCGCGCGCTCGAGGCCCTCGAGGATCGGAGCGATCTCGGTGCCCGGCGGCAAGCGTGCGAGCAGCGTGCTGCGCGTCGCGCCGGCGGCGAGCTCGGCCACCATCGCGCGCACGCGCTCCTCGAGCGAGGGCGCGACCCAGGGCTCGGGCGAGCGCTCGGGGCGCGCGAGCGCGGGATGCGGATCGATCACCTCGCCGCCGCCGATCGTCCGGTCGCGCGCGCGCTCGGGCCGGCGGATCACGACACGATCGCCCGCCGCGACCACGATCGGCGCCTCGCACGTGAAGCGCACCCTCCTCACTCCCTCGGCGGAGGCTCGAGAGAGCACGCGGGCGCGCGCCGTCACGTGCGCGGCGCCGGCGTGCAGCACCAGATCCCCCCGCGGCGCGCTCTCCCGATCCTCGAGCCAGCGCACGGCGACGTCGAGCGAGCGCGTCGGCACGGCGGCTCCGATCGCCGCGAGCACCGCGCCGCGCGGCACGCTCGCTACGTCCACGTCACGCAGCCCCACCGCGAGGCGCGTCGCGGCCAACGCACGCTCCACCTCGCCGCCGTGGATCGCGAGGCTCCGCGCCGTGACGCGGCGTGCGCCGCGAGCGCTCACGAGCTCGAGCTCGCCCCCACGCGCGATCGTGCCGCGCACGAGCGTGCCCGTCACGACGGTGCCGTGGCCGTGCTTGGAGAAGGCGCGGTCGATCGACATCCACGCCGGAGCGTGGGGCGCGTGCGGCGGCGTCACGCGCAGCACGTCGCGCACCGCCTCGGTGAGCGCCTCGAGGCCTCGCCCGTCCCGCACCGACACGGCCACGCGCGCCGCGCGCTCGAGGAAGGTCCCGCGAACCGCCTCCTCCACGTCCGCGAGCCCGAGCGCCAGCATCTCGTCGTCGACGAGATCGCGCTTCGTCACCGCGACGACGCCCGCACGCACGCCCAGCAGCGTGCAGATCGCGAGGTGCTCGCGCGTCTGCGGCATCACGCCGTCGTCGGCCGCGACCACGAGGATCACGGCATCGATGCCCGCCGCGCCCGCGACCATCGTGTGCACGAAGCGCTCGTGCCCCGGGACGTCGACGATCGACGCGTCGAGGCCGGGCGCGCGCCACGCCGCGAAGCCGAGGTCGATCGTGATGCCGCGGCGCTTCTCTTCGGGCAGCCGATCCCCGTCCACGCCGGTGAGCGCGCGGACGAGCGAGGTCTTTCCGTGGTCGACGTGGCCGGCCGTGCCGATCACGCCGCGGACGGGGCCGCTCACGCCAGCGCTCGCGCGAGCGCGCCCGCGAGCGCGTCGTCGTCGTCCGGCTCGACGCAGCGCAGATCGAGCCACACCGCGTCGTCCTCGACCCGCGCGATCACCGGGATCGAGCCCCGACGGAGCCGCTCGGCGAGCGCGCTCGCCTGCGGGCCGCGAACGACGAGCGCGTGGCTCGCGAGCTCGACCGAGGGCGCCGCCCCGCCGCCGATGCGGCCCACGCTCGGCATCGTATCGAGCGTCACGCCTTCGCTCGCGCAACGCGCCGCGAGCGCCCGCGCCCGCGCCTCGAGCTCTTCCGGCGTGCGCCGCAGCGCGCGCACGATCGGCAGCGCCTCGGGACGGTCGCGCCAGAGCTCGAGCGTGGCGCCGAGCGCCGCGAGCTCGAGCTTGCCCGGCCGGAGCGCACGGTAGAGGGGCGAGCGCCGGAGCCGCTCGACGAGCGCGCGCTCGCCCACGACGATGCCCGCCTGCGGGCCGCCGAGGAGCTTGTCGCCCGAGAAGCACACGAGCGAGGCGCCGGCGCGCACGTCGTCCTCGATGCTCGGCTCGCGCGTGATCGAGGCGAGCGGCGGCATGCAGCCCGAGCCGGCGTCGTAGACCACCGGCAGCCCGCGCGCGCGGCCGAGCGCCGCGAGCTCCGCGAGGCTCACCTCGGCGACGAACCCGCGCACCTCGAAGTTCGAGCGGTGCACCTTCAAGAGGAGGGCCGCCCCGTCGTCGATCGCGTCCTCGTAGTCGCGAAGATGGGTGCGGTTCGTCGTGCCGACCTCCACCAGGCGCGCGCCCGCCTGCGTCACGACGTCCGGGATGCGGAAGCCGCCGCCGATCTCGACGAGCTCGCCGCGGCTGACGATCGCCGAGCGCCCGCCCGCGAGCGTGCCGAGCACGAGCATCACGGCGGCCGCGTTGTTGTTCACGACGATCGCGTCCTCGGCGCCCGTCAGCTCGACGAGGAGCGCGCGCACGTGGACGTGGCGGTGCCCGCGCTCCCCGCGCGCGAGGTCGTACTCGAGCGTCGTGTAGCCCGAGGCGTGGTGGTCCATCGCGAGGACCGCCTCGCGCGCGAGCGGGGTGCGCCCGAGGTTCGTGTGCACGACGACGCCGGTCGCGTTCAGCACGCGCACGAGCGAGCCGGCGGCGAGCGTGAGGGCCCGCTCGGCGATCGCCGCCCCGTCGATCGCCGGCGGAGGCTCGCCGGCGAGGATCGACGCGCGGGCGTGCTCGATCCGCTCGCGGACGGCACGCGTCACGAGCGCGAGCCCGTGGCGCTCGGCGAGCGCCCGCACCTCGGGCTCGGCGAGCACGGCGTGCACGGCCGGCAGCGCGCGCAGCGCGTCCCTCCGCGCAGTCTCCGTCGTCGGTCGCTTCATCTCGGTGGGATCGAGCCCGCCCTCGGCGCGGCTCCACGGAAACGCACGGGAATCGAACCCGCCCAGGGCGCGGAACGCGTCCTACGTCGGTTTTGAAGACCGAGGGCAGCACCAGCTCGCCTCGCGCTTCCGATCCGGAAGCTCCCACCTTTCGCGCGCGCGATCAACGGCGCGCGCGCCGGCCCTAGGGCTTGCCGGGCACGTGGTTGATCACCAGCCAGTAGAGGCCGAGCGTGCGCACGGCCTCGGTGAACTGCGTGAAGTCCACCGGCTTGCGCACGTAGCTGTTGGCGCCGAGCTGATAGCTCTCGATCACGTCCTCGTCCTCCTTCGACGAGGTCAGCACCACGACGGGCATCGCGCGCAGGCGCGGATCGGCGCGCAGCTCCTTCAGCACGCCGAGGCCGCTCACCTTCGGTAGGTTCAGATCGAGCAGCACGAGCTGCGGAGCGGCGCTCGCATCCCGCGAGGCCCAGGCGCCACGGCCGAACAGGTAGTCGAGCGCCGCGGCGCCGTCGCGGGTCACGACCACCTCGTTGGCGATGTGGTTCTTCTTGAGCGCGCGCAGCGTGAGGATCTCGTCGTCCTCGTTGTCCTCGACGAGGAGGATCGTGCTCGTGGTCGACATCGCCGAAACATGGTCGCACGAGGCGTCGCGAACGTCTCGTCTTGCGATCGCGACCGCGTTGGCTCCATTCTCCCGACCGTGGCAGAGGTGCACGCTCGCTCAGTCGTCGAGGGCGCGACGCGCACGTGCTCGTTCCACGTGGACGAGATCCTGCGAGCGCGCTTCCACCAGAACGCGGACGTCACCTACCAGGACGCGAGAGAGAACGTGGCGCTCAGCCTGCGCCTCGTGGGCGGACGCCGCCTCCCGGCGCTCGTCGACTTGCGCCACGTGCGCTCCCAGTCCGCCGAGGCGCGCGCCTACCTCACCGGGCCCGAGGGCCAGCGCGTCTGCTCGGCGGTCGCGCTCGTCGTCGGCTCGCCCGTGAGCCGCGTCGTCGCTCGGTTCTTGCTCCACGTGAACCGTCCCGCGACGCCGACGCGCTCGTTCACGTGCGAGCGCGAGGCCGAGGCGTGGCTGCACCAGTTCGCGGGCGAGGAGAGCGCGTGACGAAGGGACCGCGCGTCGAGAACGAGGCCCGCCTCGAGCAGATCCTCGAGGGGATCGTCGCGCTCGCGGCCGGCGATCGCACGCGGCGCATCTTCGTGGGCGACGGCGAGAGCGAGCTCGACGGGCTCGCGACGGCGATCAACATGCTCGCCGATGAGCTCGATCGCGAGCATCGCGTGGAGGCCGAGCACCGCCGGCGTGCCCAGCGCTCCGAGCGCCTCGCGCTCGTCGGCCAGCTCTCGTCGACGATCGGCCACGAGATCAGCGCGCCGGCGGCGTGCGTGCTCGCGAACCTCGGCACCGTCGACGAGCACCTCGAGCTCGTCGAGAGCTGGGCCCGCTCCACGAGCGCTCCGCCCGACGTGCTCGTGGCGCTCCGCGACGCCCGCAGCCTCGGCCGCGAGAGCTCGGCGGGGGTCGATCGCATCGCGCGGATCGTCCGCGAGCTGCGCGGGCTCTCGCGCGGCACGAGCGGTCGCCTGACGCGGGTCACGCTCGCGCAGGTCGTCGAGGACGCCGTACGCCTCGTCCGACGCGAGCTCACCTACCGCGCACAGCTCGAGGTCCGCTGCCCGCCCGACGCCGTGGTCGTGGGCGACGCCGCGCGCCTCGTGCAGCTCGTCACGAACCTCCTCGCGAACGCGGCGCAGGCGATCCCCGAGGGGGACCCGCGCGCGCATCGCGTCTCGGTCGACGTCGCGCCTGCCGGCGAGTACTGGGAGCTGCGCGTCGCGGACACCGGATGGGGCATCGCACCGGAAGTGGGCGATCGCGTGTTCGAGCCCTTCTTCACGACGCGCACGAACGAGGGCGGCAGCGGCCTCGGCCTCTCGGTCTGCGCCGAGATCGCCACCCAGCACGCGGGCAAGCTCCGCTACGCGAGCGAGCCGGGGCGCGGCACGACCTTCTTCCTCACGATCCCACGCTCGCCAGCGGAGCTGCACCCGCCGCGCCCGCTCGAGGTGCCCTCGGCCCGCGTCGCGATCGCGCCGTCCGAGAAGCCGCGCGTGCTCCTCGTCGACGACGAGCTGCCGGTGCTCGAGGCCTTCGCGCGCGCGCTGGCGCGCAGCTGCCGGGTGGTCACGGTCGACGGGGGACGGGCGGCGATCGATCTGCTCGCGGGTGAGCGCACCTTCGATCTCGTGGTCTGCGATCTCGTGATGCCGAGCGTGGACGGGCCCGCCGTCTACGAGTGGGCGAGCCTGAACGCGCCGGAGATCCTCCCACGCCTGGTGTTCACGACGGGCGGCACGCTCTCGCGGCGCACGACCGAGTTCCTCGCGCGCTTCCACGGCGAGGTGCTCGACAAGCCCGTGCGGCGCCAGGCCGTGCTCGACGCCGTGGTGCGCGCCCGCGCGCGCTGAGGTGCGTGCTACCTCTCCACCTTCGTGATCGTGGCGGTCAGGGCCGCGCGCCCTGGCGCTCGCTCTCGAGGGTGAAGAAGAACGTCGCGCCGCGCTCCGGCGCTCCCTCGGCCCACACGCGGCCCCCGTGGCGCTCGACGATGCGCCGCACCGTCGCGAGGCCGATCCCGCTACCCCCGAACTCGCTCGGCGCGTGCAAGCGCTGAAAGGGGAGAAAGAGCCGATCGGCGTAGGCCATCTCGAAGCCGGCTCCGTCGTCGGCGACGAAGATCACCGGCGCCCCGGCGGGCTCGCGCCGCGATCCCAGACGGATCGTGGCCGGCGCGCGGCGCGCCGTGAATTTCCACGCGTTGCCGATCAGGTTGTCGAGGAGCACGCGCGAGAGCGCGAGGTCGGCGTCCACCGTCACCTCGCCCTCCACCACGAGACGCACGTCTCGCGCCGGCTCGCTCTCTCGCAGCGCCTGGACGATCGCCTCGGCGAGCGGCCCGAGATCGACCCGCGTGCGATGCAGCTCCGTCCGCGTGACGCGGGCGAGCGCGAGCAGGGCATCGATCACCTCGCCCATGCGCGATGCGCTCGCCGCGATGCGCTCGAGGTACCGGCGCTCACCGGGATCGAGCCGCGGGCCGAGATCCTCGAGCAGCGTCGTGCTGAAGCCGTTGATGCCCCGGAGCGGCGCGCGCAGGTCGTGCGCGACCGAGTAGCTGAACGCTTCGAGCTCGCGGCTCGAGCGCTCGGCCGCGTCGCGTGCCTCTTCGAGCTGCGCGCGTGCCTCGTGCATCGCCGTCACGTCGCGCGCGACCTTCGAGGCCCCGACGAGCGCCCCTGTCGCGTCGTGGACCGGCGAGCTCGCGATGGACACGTGGATGCGGGCGCCGTCCTTGCGCACGCGCACGGTCTCGAAGGGTGGCACGCGCTCGCCGCGCTCGATGCGCGCGAGCACCTGGCGATGCTCGCTCGAGCGCTCGGGCGGCGAGAGGATCGTGGCCGAGCGCCCGAGCACCTCGCTCGCCGCCCATCCGAAGAGGCGCTCGGCGCCCGCGTTCCACGTGGTGATCGTGCCGTCGAGCGACTCGCCGACGATCGCGTCGTTCGACGACTCGATGATCGCCGCGAGCCTCGCGCGCTGGGCGGTCTCCCTCCTGCGCTCGCTCAGATCGCGGATCGCCGCCGCGACGAGCGCGCCCGGCCCCGTGCGCACGGCGCTCAAGCTGATCTCGATCGGGATCTCGGTGCCGTCCGCGCGCACCCCGAAGAGCTCGCGACCCGAGCCCATCGCGCGCGGGCTCGGCGCGTCGAAGTAGCCGTTGCGGTGCGAAGGATGCGCGGCACGGAAACGCGCCGGCACGAGCATCTCGATCGGCTGCCCGACGAGCTCTTGGCGCGTGTAGCCGAAGAAGCGCTCGAGCTGGGCGTTCACGCGCACGATGCGACCCGCCCCGTCGACGATCACGGTCGCGTCCGGCGCGGTCTCGAAGAACGCCGCGAACGGGAGCGCGTCGTCACCAGGACCTGCTCCGTTGGGTGTCACCTCCCCATCCTCCGCCCGAGGACGGCGGAAGTCATCCTCCCACGGGGATCGGCACGCGCTCGACGGCGAGCTCGAAGAGCTTGCCCTGGACGGTGAGGTAGATCGTCCCACCCGAGACCGAGAGCTCCCAGCGGTTGTTGCGGTCGAGGGTCGCCGCGACCCGGTCGAGCCCGGCCGGATCGAGCGCGAAGACCGCGAGCTCGCTGGCACGATGGGCCTCGAACTCGGCGACCGCGCGCGCGAGCTCGGCCATGCGCGAGGAGCCGTAGACGGCGACGCGATCGCAGGCCTTGAGCGCACGGTGCAGGCGCTCGGGCGTGGGCGCGCCGATCTCGATCCACGCGAGGAGATCGCCGCGCAGGTCGCGGCGCCAGAGCGCCGGCTCGTCGGCGGCAGAGAGCCCCTTCGTGAAGTCCACACCTTCGTCGTGCTCGAGCGCGCGCGCGAGCACGCGCGTCACGAGATAGCGATCGGTCTCCGACGGATGCTGCGCCACGCGCAGATCCAACGTCTCGTAGACGCCGCGATCGACGTCGGAGAGCGCGATCTCGAACTTCCGCATCGTCGCCGTGAGCGCCATCGCGGGCGAGCGTACGCGAGCGCGACGGCGTGCGCCCGTCCGCTATGATGCGCGCCGTGAGCGAGCTGCCGGTCATCGACCGCTACGTCGTGGAGCGCGAGCTCGGAAGCGGCGCGTTCGGGGCCGTGTACCGAGGGCGCCACGTCGTGCTCGGGCGGCCCGTCGCCCTCAAGGTGCTGCACCGCGAGCGGGCCACGAACGCGTCCGTGATGGAGCGCTTCCTCCGCGAGGCGCGCGCCGTGGCGCAGCTCGGGAGCCCGAACGTCGTGCAGGTGCTCGACGCCGACCAGACACGCGACGGCAACGCGTTCATCGCGATGGAGCTGCTCGACGGTGAAGACCTCGCGGCGCGCCTCGCGCGGGGGCGCCTCCCCACCTACCGCGCCATCCGCATCGCGCGCGAGATCTGCGCGGGCCTCTCCGTCGCGCACGCGCAGGGCATCGTGCACCGCGACCTCAAGCCGGCGAACGTGTTCCTCGCCAAGGACGCGCAGGGGAGCGAGGTCGCCAAGATCCTCGACTTCGGGATCAGCAAGGTGCGCGTGGAGTCGCCGGCCGACGAGCTCACGCGCACGGGCACGATGCTCGGGACGCCCCAGTACATGGCGCCCGAGCAGTTCCGCGGCTCGAAGTCGGTCGACGCGCGCGCCGACCTGCACGCGCTCGGATCGGTCCTCTACGAGATGCTCTCCGGGCGCATGGCGTGCGAGGCGCGCACGCTCGAGCAGCTGATCGCGCAGAAGCTCGATGCGCCGCCGCGGCCGCTCCACGAGCTCGCCCCCGACGTCCCGCGCGCCGTCACCGAGATCGTCGACAAGGCGCTCGCGCTCGATCCCGATGCGCGCTGGCAGAGCGCCGCGGAGCTCGACGCCGCGCTCGCGCGCGTCGAGGGTGTGTCCGGCGCGCCGGGCGTCTCGATGGGAACGCCCTCGGGCACGAGCTTTCGCCCGCCCGCCCCGAGCCTCGGCGCCTCGACGCTCTCGGCGCCGGCACCCGCATCGCGGCCCTCGCGCGTGGTGCCGGTGCTCGCGGGCTTCGCGGGCCTGGTCGTGATCGGCCTGTTCGCCGCGCTCGCGCTGACGCTGGTCGGCGTGTGGCTCGCGAGAAACGAGATCGATGCGTGGCTCGGTGGCGATCCTCCCGCGACCTCGGGCTCGCCCCCGACGGTCGCCGCGCCGGTGCCCGCGCTGCCGCCGCGATCGCCCACGGCGCCGATCGCGACGTCGCCCCCCGCGACCGTCGCGCCGCCGCCGGCGATCGAGCCCGCGGGCCCCGCGGCCGTCCCCGCGACGGTGACCGAGGGCGGCGGCGTGTCCATCACCGCCTCGACGCTGGGGGCCGCCGACTCCGACTTGGTCGCCGAGATCGCGACGCGCGCGCGCCCCGCCCTCGCCGCCTGCCGTGGGCCCGCGCGCTTCGACGAGACGCTCCAGTTCACGCTGACGCCGTTGGGAGTCGCGCAGCCCTCGGGCTTGGACCTCACGCCGAGCCCCACGCGGAGCTGCGTGCGGAGCGCGATCGCCGCGGTCCGGTTCGCGCCCGGCGTGGGGTCGGGCATCGTGCGCTACCAGGTCGTGCTCGAGCCTCTCTGATCGCGCCGCGCGGACACCGCGGAGCTCAATAGAAGTAGACGACGACGAGGCCGCCCGAGCCGTCGGCACCTTGGGCGCCGCCACGCGCGAAGCCGCCGAGGTAGTCGGGGTCGCTCGCCGAGGCCGCTGCCTGCCCCGTGCTGCCGACGCGCGAGCCGCCCACGATCGCGTAGCCGCCGCCGCCGCCGCCGCCGCCCGAGACGGCGCCCGCCGTGTAGGCGCCCGAGCCGCCACCCCCGTAGCCGCCGCCGCCGCCACCGCCGCAGTTGTTGTAGCCGCCACCCGCCGTCGGCGCGCACGTCGAGCCCGCACCGTTGCCGCTCGCGCCGAAGTCGAGGCCCGGGTCGCCGTGGCCGTAGCCCGTGTTGCCCGCGCCCGTGCCGCCGACGCCGTCGGCGCCGCCGCCGCCCGCGCTCGAGCCGGCGCCCGCCTGCCCGCTCGCTCCGCCACCACCACCGCCGCCCGAATTGGGCGAAGGCGTCTGGCTGCCGGCGCCACCGCCACCGCCACCGGCGATCACCACCCAGCGCGTGACGTCGCGTGGCGGTGTCGCGGCGGGCATCGCGTAGATGCCCGAGAGCTGCCCGCCACCGCCCGGCCGATACGTGCCGAGCACACCGAGATAGAGGTCCGAGCCGTTGCCGTAGCCGCCGCGCCCGATGTCGTCGGTGCCGTTGTAGCCGCCGCCACCCGCGACGCCGTAGCGACCGGCGCCGCCGACGACGACGCGATAGCTCGCGCCGGCCGTGACGGGCGCCGTGGCGCTCGCGAAGCCGCCGCCGCCGCCCACCGCGCGGAACCCGCCGCCGCCACCCGCGCCCCACGCGCGCACGACGAGCTGCGTCGCGCCCGTCGGCACGGTGATGCTCGCACTGGCCGTGTAGACCGTGCGCGAGGTGTAGGGCCGCGCGGTCGCCGTGGCGCTCGTCGAATGGTTCGTCGACGTGTCGTATGCGAAGACCGCGTAGTAGTACGTGGTGCCGCTCACGAGCCCCGTGTCCGTGCACGAGACGAGCGGACCGCGGCACGCCTCCACGCCCGCGGTCGGCGTCGCGGGGAAGCCCGTCGTGCTGCGGCGCACCGTGACGCCCGCGAGATCGGCGGCCGTCGGGTTGTTCCACGTGAGCACGACCTGGAGCGCGCCCGCCGTCGCCACCAGGCCCGTCACCGGGCCCGGCGGGATCAGATCGGTCTCGCATCGCGTGCCGCTCCACTCGCCGACGCAGCTGCACGTGTAGCTGGCGACGCCGTCGGTGCAGCTGCCACCGTTCATGCACGGGTTCGGCGCGCAGTCGTTGATGTTCGTCTCGCAGCGCGTGCCCGTGAAGCCGGGCGCGCAGCTGCACGTGTAGCCGGCGACGCGATCGGTGCACATGCCGCCGTTCATGCACGGGTTGGGTGCGCAGTCGTTGATGTTGATCTCGCAGCGCGTGCCCGTGAACCCGTTCGGGCAGCTGCACGTGTAGCTCGCGATCCCGTCGGTGCAGGCGCCGCCGTTCATGCAGGGGTTCGGCGCGCAGTCGTCGACGTTCGTCTCGCAGCGCGCGCCGGTGTAGCCCGTCGGGCAGTTGCACGCGTAGCTCGCGATCCCGTCGACGCAGCCGCCGCCGTTCATGCAAGGGTTCGGCGTGCAGTCGTCGATGTTCGTCTCGCAGCGCGCGCCGGAGAAGCCGGTCGGGCAGCTGCACGAATAGCTCGCGATCCCGTCGCTGCAGGCGCCGCCGTTGAGGCAGGGATCCGGCGTGCAGTCGTCGATGTTCGTCTCGCAGAGCATCCCCGCGAAGCCGGTCGCGCAGCGGCACGTGAAGCTCGCGACCCCGTCGAGGCACGTCGCGCCGTTCATGCACGGCGCCGAGGCGCAATCGTCGATGTCGATCTCGCAGCGATCGCCGGTGTAGCCGGGCCGGCAGTCGCACGTGTAGCTGGCGATGCCGTCGGTGCAGCTGCCGCCGTGGAGGCACGGGTTCGGCGCGCAGTCGTCGAGATTCGTCGCGCACGTGACGCCGCCGTAGCCGGGCAGGCACGCGCAGGCGAAGTCGCCCGTCGGCGTGCGCGAGCAGCTGCCGCCGTGCTGGCACGGGCTCGGCAGGCAGACGTCCGCCGAGCACGTGCGGCCCGAGAAGCCGGCCGTGCACTCGCAGAGGAAGTCGTTCACGAGGTCGTGGCAGGTGCCGCCGTTGCGGCAGGGCGCGCTGGCGCACTCGTCGACGTCGATCTCGCAGCGCGCTCCGTCGTAGCCCGCGGGGCACGTGCACGCGTAGGCCGCGACGCCGTCCGCGCAGGTGCCGCCGTTCAGGCACGGGCGCGAAGCGCACTCGTCGATGTTCGTCGCGCAGGTCGGGCCCGTGTACCCGTCGGCGCAGGCGCACGTGAACGAGTCGATCCCATCGGTGCAGGTGCCGCCGTTCATGCACGGCGCGGTCGCGCACTCGTCGACGTCCACGTCGCACGCCGGGCCGTCCCAGCCCGGATCACACGCACACTCGGCCGAGCCGGTGGAGGGGTCGCAGCTTCCGTGCGCGCACGGGCTCGGCACGCAGGGATTGCCCGCGTCGGCGCCGCCGCCATCGCTCGGGCCCGCGTCGGGAAGTCGTGCATCGAGATCGACGCGCGCATCGCGCGGGCCGGCATCGCGCGATGCGTCGGGGCCGCCGTCGCCCGAGATCGAAGCGTCGGTGTGGCCCGCATCGCCGACGATGGAGTCGACGTCGACGATCAGGGAGCAGCCGCCGGCGAGCGCGAGCAGCGCCGCGAGCGAGACGAGGACGAGCCCGCGCATCAGAGCACCCCCGTGACGACGAGCGCCGCGCTCGTGGGCGTGACGACGGGCGCCACGATCGGCGTCGCGCTCTCGCTCGACGACGGCGAAGACGATGCGATCCCGACCCCCAGCAAGATCGCCCCCGCGATGCCGAGCGCCCCCGCGACGCCGAGCGACACGTCGGAGGCGAGCGCCAGCGTCCGCGTGGAGGCGACCTCGTCACCCGAGCACGAGGGGGCGCAGCTCGCGTCGAGCGCGTGCCGCTGATCGAGCGCCATCACGCCCGTTCCGATCGTCACGCCGAGCGCGATCGCGGCGGCCCCGAGGCCGGCGATGCCGAGACCGACGAGGAGGTCCGAGTCGCTCGAGGCGGGCGAGGCGGGCGGCGGTGGCGGCGGCTCCTCGACCGGCACGACCACGGTCTCTCCGAGATCGATCGTCTCGGGCGGCGGGCCGGCCTCCTCGGCGGGCGCCACGCGATCGGCGAGCGCGCGCTCGATCCGCGCGGCGCGCTGCTCGAGGTGCTCGCGCACCTCGGCGTCGGTCTCGCTCGGGATGTAGAGGCGCAGCTCGCGGAGCGCGTCCTCGTCCCGGTCGAGCTCGTGATAGACGAGGAAGAGGTTGTAGTGCAGCTCGGGCCGCTCCGAGAGGCGCCAGGCCTCCTCGAACTCGGTCGCCGCCAGCTCGTAGTCGGCCCGCGCGAAAGCCCGACGGCCTAGCTCGAAGTGCAGGCGAGCATCCTCGTCGACGTGCTGCGTCGAGGGGGTGCTCGTCTCGGTCTGGGCGCGAGCGACCGGCGCGACGAGCGTGGCCGAGGCGAGCGCGAGCAGGGAGAAGAGAGCGATGCGGTGCGGTGCCAACTGCGACCTCCGCCGGCGCGATCAGCACATCCCGTTCCCGCGGGATCTCCCGGCCTGGAGCGCCGTGGCGCGTACGACGAGGACGCAGCGGAAAAGGGGGCGCGTACGACGCGGACGCGCAGAGCCGGCCGCGACTCGCGCCGGCGGAGATCGGCTCGCGCCCGTTCGGACCCTCCGGGGCGAGCACTCGTTGCCGAGCTCAGATCGGCTCGCCCGCTCCGGGACCTACCGTCCGCGGGCTATGCCCGCTCCCGTCCCGACCCTCCGGGGCGAGCACTCGTTGCCGAGCTCAGATCGGCGATCGCCGCGAGCTTGGCGATCGTCGCCTCGAGCGCCCCGAGCTCGCGGCGATGCGACTTGGTGTGGTTGCGCGTCTCGACGAGCGAGGTCGCGCCGAAGAGGAGGTAGGCGTCCTTCACCGAGCCCAGGCGCTCGGCCGCCGCGCGGAGCACCGCCCCGCGGAGCACGTCGAGGTCTTCCGTGCCGAGCTCGAGGCCGTGGCGCCGCGCGGCGAGCGCGTCGTCGACGATGCGCTCGGCGAGGTCGGTGAGCGTCTGGATCGTGCTCGTCGGCGGCGAGGTCGACGCCTCTTCGCCGTCGCCCTCGACCGAGAGCGCGCGCGCCACGTGCGCGGCCGTGACGACCGGAGCGCCCGGGGTCGCGCACGCGAGCGCGTAGGCGCGGCGCACGACGTTGTCGAGCTGCCGGAGGTTGCCCGGCCACTTGCGCTCGCTCAGCGCGCTCAGGCCCGCGGGCTCGATGCGCGCGGTGCCACCCGCGCCGCTCGAGGCGTGCCGTCGCGCGAGGAAGTGCTCGGCCCAGCCGGCGATCTCGTCGCGGCGCTCGTCGAGCGAGGGCACGCGCACGGGGAGCACGTGGATGCGGTAGTAGAGGTCCTCGCGGAAGGCCCCGCTCTTCACGAGCGCGCGCAGATCCGCGTTGGTGCCGACGACGACCCGCACGTCGGCGGGCTCTTCCTTGGAGGCGCCGAGCGCGAGGAAGCGGCGCGTCTCGAGGAAGCGCAAGAGGCCCGCCTGCGCCGAGAGCGAGAGCTTGTCGATCTCGTCGAGGAAGAGCGTGCCGCGATCGGCGCTCGACACCAGGCCCGCGTGATCGCTCGTGGCGCCGGTGAAGGCGCCGCGGCGCCAGCCGAAGAGCTCGCCCATCTGCAGGCTCTCGGGCAGCGCGAGCAGGTTCGCCGTCTCGAAGGGGCGCGAGGCGCGCGGCGAGCGTGCGTGGCACCACGCGGCCAGGCGGCTCTTGCCGGCGCCCGTGGGGCCCGAGAGGAGCAGCGTCTCGTCCTGCTCGGCGAAGAGGCGCAGCATCTCCACGATCGCGCGCATCCGCGCGCCCACCACCGGCAAGAGCGCGTCCGGCGTCGCGTCGGTCACCGGCGCAGGCGCGGCATCGGCGAGCGCGACCAAGCGCGGCGCCGCGATCTGAGAGCCGAGCGCGAGCAGATCTCGCAGCGAGGCCACGTCGAGCGGGCGCCCGATCTCGGTGGGCCACTCGGCCTCGAAGCACACCATGCCGAGCACCTCGCCGCGCGCGCCGGGGAGCGGCTGCGCGACGACGTGTGTCACGTTGCGCGAGAGCAGCTGGTGGACGCTGCTCCCCGCATCGAACGCGGGCACGAAGCGCGCGACGTCGAGCGAGGCTCCGTCGGCGATGCGCAGGCCGCGGACGGCGCGCAGATCGAGCGCCACGCCGCCGTGCTCGCGCTCGAGCAGGCCGAAGACCGTGGCCGAGGGCGCGATCGAGCCGGCCCGCCCGCCCGTGCGCCACTCGTCGCGGAACAGCGCGCGATAGCCCGTCGCGTCGGAGCGCACGTGCACGAGCCCGCGCGCCAGCGGGCGGCCGAGGGTCTCCTCGATGGCGCGTCGCCCGAACGCGAGCAGCGCGCGCGCCGCATCGTCGAAGCTGGGCGCGGTACGGATCGAATCGGAGAGCTCGACGAGCGGCGCCGGGGACATCGCACGACAGGATCGCGTGCGCGCGCGCGCGCGTCGAGACCAAACGCCCCGCCCCGCGATCAGGGCGCGCGGGTCAGGAAGATCGGCGCGCTCGTCAGCTCCAGCGCGATCGCGCCGCCCGTCGGCGTGCGTGTCGTCTCGGCGTGCGTGCGCGACCAGTCCCACGCCCGCTCGACCCAGCTCGCGTCGGTCGACAGCGAGACGCTCGCGTGCGCGCTCTCGTCGGTCTCGTTCCGCGCCCAGAGCACGAGCACCTCGGCGCCGTCCTCGGCGACGAAGCCCGCGCCCTCGGCGCCACTCGGGATCGCGGCGCTCGGATCGTGGCGCGCGCCGTGGAGGTGATGGCCGAGCGTGGCGTAGGCGACACCGGTGTCGTCGATCACGCACTCGCTCACCATCGTGGCGCTCGCGTAGCTCTCGTAGAGACCCATCGCATCGAAGCTCGTCGAGGGCGAGGCCGGCTCGCCGAGCGCGAACCAGTCGATCCCGAGCAGGCCCTCGGCGTGTCCGCGCGTCATGATCTTGAGCAGGTAATTGCGCGCGTACTCGGGGCTTCCCTGCGTGGTGCCGACCATGCGTCGCGGCGCGCCGGACTCGGTGACGACGTAGGGAAGCGGCGCGAGGCCCGCTGCCGTGAAGACCGCGTCGTAGCCGTCGCGCGCTTCGATCAGTCCGTCCGCGCCGACGTCGGAGTTGCCCGGCGCGAAGACCGGATAGTAGTGGTAGCTGAGCACGTCCATGTACGCGTACCCGGTCGCCGGGTGCTCGGCGTCGATCGCGCCCGCCGTGGGCTCGTCCGAGTAGCGGAGCAGCGCCGAGAGGTAGCTCGCGTAGCCGATGCCGCCCGGCGTGACGGCGGCGGTGGGATCGAGCCGCTGCACCACCTCGTGCGTCACGCGCAGCATCCGCACGTAGGCGAAGATCGAGTCGTTCCACCAGATGAGATCGCCGGGCGCGGGCGGGCTCGTGCCCCAGCTCTGCGTCGCCTGCCAGTTCGGGCCCACCTGGTCGGGCTCGTTCCAGACCTCGTAGATGTCGATCTGATCGCCGTAGTGCTCGGCGACGGTCGCGACGTAGGCGGCCCAGTAGTTGTCGGGGTTCACCGAGCCGTCGGCGAGGAAGATGGGCTCGTAGAGGTTGGTCGGCGCGTAGTGCGCGAGCTCCCAGTCGGCGGCCGACGCGGGCGCGCTCGAGTGGGCGCGCGTGGGGCTCGTCAGGAAGACGACGAGGTGGGTCATGCCGACCGACGCATACGTGTCGAAGTCGCTCTGCTCGATGTCGGCGCCCCACTGCGCGAGGAACGACTCGGGGAGCGAGACGCGCTGCGAGTCGCAGCCCGCCGCGGCGGCGAGCATCGCGCTCTCGGAGTCGTCGATCCCGCCGCCGTAGTAGCCGGCGTTCTCTCCGTGTCGGAACCAGCCGCCGAGTGGCGAGGTGCCCGCATCGGGGCGGGGGCCCGTGTCCGGAAGCGGGCCCGTGTCGGGGCGGGGCCCGGTGTCGCGGCCGATCGGGCTTCCGTCGGGCGATCCGGCGGCGCTCTCGCAACTACATCCGGGAAGCGCGAGCGCGAGCGTCAGGAGGGCGAGACGAGCGTGCATGCGCTTCACGATCGCCCGAGTCGCGATCGGCACGCCAGTGCCAAAGCGGAGCCCCGCCCTTCAGTTCAGGGCTCGAAGGCGAACGAAGGCCCGAGCGTGACGATCAGCGCCACCGGCTCGGGGCCGTAGTAGCGGGCGCCGTCCGTGCCGAAGAATCCCTCCTGACGAAAAGGCACGAGGAGCGCGAGCGAGAGCACTGCCCAGAGCGGGCCGATCAGACGCACGCGCCCGCGCACCGACACGTCGAGCCCGCCGGTGATTCGCTCGCGCTCGGTCGGCGTGATCTGCGACTGCCCGAGCACGAACACTCCGCCCACGTCGAGACCCGCGCAGGCCGCGAGAGAGAAGGTGTCGTCGCGCCCCGCGATCGGACAGATCGACAGGCCCGCCCACGAGGTGAGCTGGTCGACGTAGGCGCCCATCGGACGCTCCGCGCGCGAGAACGGGACGACCCAGCCGTGCAGGCCGATCGGCACGAACCCCGGCGGCGTGAGGAAGACGTAGAGCTCACCGCCACCGCTCACGAAGGCCGTCGCACCGAGCGAGAGCACCGCGCCGAGGTCGATCTCGAGGCGCCAGCGAGGACCTGGCACCTCGACACGCTCGGTGACGACCTGCGTGACGACGCGCGGCTCCGGAGGCGGTGTCGGCGTCGGCGCGGGATCGGGATCGGGGGTGGGCGTGGTCGTCTCTGCATCGGGATCGACCAGCACGGCGAGCGCGATCGAGAGCGGCCCGAGCAACGCGTCGCACGCGCCCTCGGTCTCGACCACGCGCGTCCCGATCGCGACGCCCGCCGCATCGCTGACGACGAGCGTCGCGCGAAATCCCGCGCCCTGCGGCTCGACGCGCCCTTCGATCGCGAGCGCCGCCTCGGCCGGCGAGACGAAGGCCGCGCGCCCGAGCAGCGCTTCGGTCGCCTGCGCGATCGCCTGCGTGCTCGGACACGCCTCCGCACCGGGCAGGCGCGCCCAGCCGAGCGACGCCGTGCGCCCCGCGGCCCCTGCGGTCTCTTGCGCGCGCGCGGGCAGCGCCCAGAGCAGCGAGAGCACGAGCACGGTCACGCGCGCCGTCATCGTTCGCGAGCCTACTCTTTCTCACGGAAGGCGCCGCTCCGCGAAGGTATGCTGCCGCGCCGTGAGCGAGACCGAGATCGCGCCGATCGAGAAGAAGGATGGGCTCTCCCCGCGCGCCAAGCGCGACGTGCGCGCGTTCGCCGAGGCGTTCTTCTCGCGCGACGGAGAGCCCGTGCCGCGCGAGCGCCTCGACGATTTCGTGCCCGAGGTCTCGGACTTCTTCGGCCACGTGCGCGGGCGCGCGCGCCTGCTCTTCCTCGCCTGCCTCTGGACCGCCACCTGGGCGGCGCCGCTGCTCGTGGGCCGCGCCTTCTCGCGCCTCGAGGCGCTGACGATCGCCGAGCGCATCGAGGCGCTCGAGGCGCTCGAGCGCACGCCGGTGGCGCAGCTGGCGCTCTTCGGGCTGAAGGCCGTGACGAGCCTCGTCTACTACGAGCATCCCGACGCGCGCGCCGAGATCCGCTGGGATCAGCGCTGCGCCGGCAAGCGCGCGCTTCCCGTCGTGGCTTCCGAAGCGGAGACGGCGTCGTGAGCGGCGCGATCCACTCGGCCCGCGCGCACCGCGGCCCGCTCGCGCTGGACTGCGACGTGGTCGTCGTGGGCTCGGGCGCCGGCGGCGCCGTCGTCGCGACCGAGCTCGCGCTCGCCGGCAAGCGCGTGATCGTGGTCGAAGAAGGCCGCGCGATCCCCGCGCGCACCCACGGCGCGATGACGCAGAGCCAGTCGCTGCGCCACGTCTGGCGCGAGGGCGGCATGACGACGGCGTTCGGCCTCGGCGGCGCGCCGACCGTGAACGTCACGATGGGCCGCGTCGTCGGAGGCAGCTCCGTGGTGACGGGCGGCGTCTGCTTCCGCGTGGCCGATCAGGTGCTCGAGCGCTGGTCGGAGGACATGGGCCTCGCGGAGCTCACGCCCGCGGGCGTCGACCGCTACTACACGCACGTCGAGAAGGCGATGCACGTCGAGGAAGTGCCGGTGCACATGCGCTCGCGCTCGACCGCGCTCTTCTGCGAGGGCGCCGCGAAGATGGGCTACGAGGTCGAGCCCATGCGCCGCAACACCGACGGCTGCGAGGGCTGCGGCCGCTGCAACTTCGGCTGCCCACACGCCGCCAAGCTCTCGGTCGATCTGAGCTACCTGCCGCGTGCGATGGCCGCGGGCGCCGACGTGTGGTCGGAGTGCCTCGTCGAGCGCGTGATGATCGAGGGCGATCGCGCCGTCGGCGTGCGCGGCCGCATGACGAACGGCCCCGACGGCGCGCGCGGCGACCGCTTCACGATCCGCGCGAAGAAGGTCGTCGTCGCCGCGGGCGGCGTGCACTCGGCCTCGCTTCTGCGCGCGAGCGGGATCGGCGGCCTCGGCGGCCACGTGGGCAGGAACCTCACGCTGCACCCGGGCTGCCGCGTGTTCGCACGCTTCGACGAAGAAGTGCGCGGCTGGGAGGGCGCGATGCAGAGCGCCTTCTCGACGGCGTTCGAGCACGACGGGTTCCTCCTCAACTCGCTCTTCATCCCCGCGAGCGTGATCGCCGCGACGATGCCGGGCAGCGGCCCGCGCCACGCGCGCCTGGCCGAGCAGGTCGCGCACATCGCGATGTTCGGCGCGCAGGTGCACGACGACGGCGGCGGCTTCGTGGTGCGCAATCCCTTCGGGCGCGAGCCCGTCATGTTCTATCGGTGCTCGCCGCACGATCTCGCGGCGCTACGGCGCGGCATCCGCGTGATCGGCGAGACCTTCCTCGCGGCCGGCGCGCGCGAGCTGTTCCTGCCGATCCTCGGCGCCGACGGCTTCTCCCCCGACGCGTTCCGCCGTCTCGACCTCGATGCGATCCCGGTCGTGCAGATGGAGTGCGCCTCGCAGCACCCACTCGGCACGTGCCGCATGAGCCGCCTCGCGCAGGACGGCGTCGTCGACGCGTGGGGCAAGAGCTGGGACGTGCGCGATCTCTACGTCGCCGATGGATCCGTCCTGCCCTCGAGCCTCGGCGTGAACCCGCAGCTCACGGTCATGATGATGGCCACGCGCATCGCGTGGAACATGGCCGAGGCCTGACGCGTTTCGCGCTTCGTGGGCGGCACGCGGCGCGTACGAGGGGAGACGGGTGCGACGTTCGTGGTCGACACCGACATGGTGCGCGCGCGACCCCAGGATCCGGGCTATCGCGACGATGCCGCGCCGCCGCCGCTCTCCGAGATCTCGCGCGCCCGCGCGCTCCCGCCGGTGAAGCCGCTCTTCCCGTGGCGGCTCGCGATCGGCGTCGTGATCGGCGCACTCTTGCTGCCGGTCGTGGGCGGCCTCGCGGGCGCGCTCTACTCACTCCAGCATCGAACCGTCGCGTCGACGTGGCGAGCTCACGGCTCCGGCGTGCGCGGCGTGCATTGATTGGGCGAGGCCGCGACCTGCTCGGCGAGCAGATCGAGCGTGGAGCCCGGCCCCACGTCGCAGTCGGCCGCCACGTAGGCGCCGAGGCTCGGGTCGTAGCGCACGGGGATCGCGCGCCCGTCGTAGGTCATCGACACGTGCTCGTGGTTGCCCTCGTACACGATCGTGTGCCCGTACATCGCGAGCGTGGTGGGCCCGCCGCAGCCGGCCGCCCACGCGGCGAGGAGAACGAAGAGCGAAGCGAGGAGCACGCGCGCGCGCATGGAGGGCATCCTACACGCGGCGCGCGCACGCTCGAAACTTCAGGCGGGGCGCGCGCTGACCTCGACCAGGATCTCGCCCGGCGCGCGCAGGTACGTGAGCGTGCCGCGGCCGTTCCGGATCACGTCGCTGATGGACAGGCCGGCCGCCCGCGCGCGTGCGTGGAAATCGAGCACCACCGGCTCGTCGACGAAGAAGCCGACGTGGAAATTCTCCGGGAAGCGCTCGCCCTCGGCGCGGCGCTGGATCACGAGCGTGAAGCCGTCCTCGCCGCGCAGGATCGCGATCGCGGGCGAGGTGCGGCTCGAGACGTGGGTGAACGAGAGCCAGCGCTCGAAGAACGCGGCCGTCTCCTGCACGTCGGGGACCTGGAGATCGAGGTGATTGAGCTTCATGGACGGACCCTTTCGCGAGGCGAAGACATGGAAATGCCTCGCTCGTCGCGGGTCTCACGCCATGGGGGCGGGACAAGGGACGCACGACCACTCGTGCGCTGGCGGGGGCTCACCAAGACAAGAGTGCTCGCGGTGGAGGACCCGGACGGGAGCGGGCAACGCCCGCGGATGGGAGGGGCCGGAGGCGCGAGCCGATCCATCATCACCGGACCCGCCTGCCGTTTTCCGACGACGGACGGAATGACCGACGTCGTGGCCTCGGGCAAGTGGCATGCTCGGGCCGAGGGCCAGGCCGTTTGGGGGTCGATCCGTCCATTCGCAGTGCGCTCGGGCGACACGCCGCGCGCTTCGTCGTCGAAGAGCTGCTCGGCGCCGGTGGGTTCGGGCGCGTGGCCCGGGTCTTCGACCGGCGCTTCGGCATCGAGGTCGCGCTCAAGATCCCGTACCGCTTCGCGCCCGAGGACCTCGTCGCGCTCAAGCGCGAGTTCCGCGTGCTCGCCGGCTTCTCGCACCCGAACGTCGTCGCGCTGCACGAGCTCTTCGCCACCGCCTCGAGCTGGTTCTTCACGATGGAGCTCGTCCGCGGGCGAGACGCGATCGCGTTCCTCGACGGAGGACGCCTCGCCCGCCCCGGCGCGCGCGAGGCGCTCGCAGGGCTCGTGGCGGGGCTCGACGCGCTCCACGCGGCCGGGCTCCTGCACGGCGATCTCAAGCCCTCGAACGCGTGGGTCGACCACGAAGGACGTGGCGTCCTGCTCGACTTCGGGCTCGCGCGCCCGATCGCCGAGCGCCTCGAGACCTCGCTCGCGGGCACGCCCGCCTACCTGGCGCCCGAGCTCTTCGAGGGAGCGCCCTCGAGCGCCGCCTCCGACGCGTACGCGCTCGGCGTGCTGCTCTTCGAGGCCGCGACGGGACATCGCGCCTTCGAGGTCCACGGCGCCGAGCTCACCCTGCACAAGCTCACGCGCGATCCGCCCCGCGTGCGCGCGCACGCGCCCGACGTGCCCGAGCCGCTCGCCTCGGTGATCGACGCGCTCCTCGCGCGCGAGCCGAGCGCGCGCCCCTCGCTCCGCCACGTGCGCGAGGCGCTCCAGGACGGGCTGCCCTCGGCGCCGCTCGTGGACGCTCCGCCCTCCGAGATCGCGAGGTCGGATCTGGAGCTCGGTCGAAGGGCGCTGCTCGATCGGCTCGAAGAGGCGCTCGCGCCGCAGCCGGGCACGCCGCGGATCGTGCGCTTCCGCGGAGCGCCGGGGATCGGCAAGTCCACCTTGCTCGCTGCGCTCGGGGCGCGCCTCGGCGCCCGGAGCGCGCCGCCGCTCGTCTTGCTCGGGCGCGCCTCGGAGAACGAGACGGTCCCCTACGCGCTCCTCGATGGCGCGGTCGACGCGCTCGCCCGCGCGCTCGCCTCGACGCCCGAGACCGAGACGCTGCGGGCCTCCACGCGCGCGCTCGTGACCGCGTTCCCGGTGCTCGCCACCGCGCTCGGCAGCGCGCCCCCGGAGCGCGACGAGGCGCGGGTCGAGCCCGCCGAGGCGAGGCGCCGCGTGGCCGTGGCCCTGCGCGCGGCGATCGCGCATGCCGCGCCGGGATCGTTCGCCGTGCTGATGCTCGACGACGCGCAGTGGGCCGATCCCGACGGCCTCGCGCTGCTCTCCGAGCTGGCGCGCACCGAGAGCGCGAGCCCTCTGTCCATCGTGATCGCGCACCGCGAAGAAGGGGCGCTCGAAGACGTGCTGCAGGCGCTCGCCGGCGATCCGATCGTGGTGCCGCCGCTCGACGCGGAGGCGACGGTGGCGCTGGCGAGGCTCGTGGTCGGTAGCGACGACGCGCCGCGGATCGCGCGTGCGGCAGGCGGAAGCCCCTTCCTCGTCGAGGTGCTCGCGCGCGGCGGCGCGGGCGCGCTCGATGCGCTCGGCACCGAGGGCGACGTCGGCGAGCTCGCGCGTCGGGCCGTGGAGGCGCGCCTCTCGCTCTTGCCGGGCTCGGCGCAGGGTCTCGTCGACGTCTGCATGATCGCCGGGCATCCGATCGCGCTCGAGGTCGCGACGCACGTACAGCGCGAGGTCGACGGCGAGCGCTCGCTCGACGGCGGCACGCTGCGTCGGGTCACCGACGGGCGTTGGATCCGAGCCCAGCGGCCGCTGCGCGGCGTCGTCGAGCTCGCGCCCTACCACGATCGGCTGCGGGAGATCGTGACCGAGCGCGTGCCGCGCGCGCGGCGAAGAGCCCTGCACCTCGCGCTGGCCCGCGCGCTCGAGGAGCGCCGCGAGCTCGACGTGATGCGCCTCTGCCTGCACTACCGCGAGGGTGGCGCGCTCGCGAAGGCCGCGAGCCTGGCCGAGGTCGGCGCCGGGGAGGCGGCCGAGCAGCTCGCGTTCGGGCGCGCCGCCGAGCTCTACGCGTTCGCGCTCGCGCACCGCGATCCGGACGCACGCTCGCACGCGCTCCGGGTGGCGCTCGCCCACGCGCTCGTGGGCGCCGGCCGCAGCGAAGAGGCTGGCGAGGCGTTCGAGCGCGCGGCCCAGCGTGCGCCCGAGAGCGAGCGCCTCGATCTCACGCGGCGCGCCTCCGAGCAGTTCCTGCGCGCCGGCCACTTCCGCCGTGGCTCGTCGCTGCTCGACGACGTCCTCGCGCAGGCCGGCGTCCCCGTGCGGCGCGCGCCGGCCCGCGCGCTCTTCGCGCTGCTGCGCCGCCGCGGGCGCTTGGCGCGCGCAGCCTCGGCCGAGCTCTCGCCGCGCGCGCCCGAGGCGCTCGATCCACGCGAGATCGCGCGCATCGACGCCTGCGCCTCGGGCGCGATGGGGCTCTCGGTCGTGGACTCGCTCCGCTCGGCCGATCTGATGAGCGAGGCGCTCGAGCGCGCGATCGCCCATGGCGACGGGCGCCGCCTCGCGGTGTGCATGATCTGGCAGGCCGCGTTCGCCGCGAACGAGGGCTCGCGGGGCGAGGCCCGCACGCGCGCCTGGCTCGCGCGGGGCGAGGCGCTCGCGACGAGATACGGCGGCGACTACGAGCGCGCCTGCGTCGAGGCCGCGAGCGCGCTGACCGAGTTCCATCTCGGGCACTTCCGCGCCGCGCTCGGCCACTGCGTCGCGGGGGGCTCGCTCTTCCGCGAGCGAACGATCGGCACGCTCAAGGAGAGCAGCACGCTGGCGGTCTTCGAGCTCGCGGCGCGCGCGATGCTGGGGGAGCTCGACGCGCTCGCCGTGCGCTCGGCCGCGTTTCACGCGGACGCCGATGCACGAGGCGATCGCTACGCGCTCACGAACGTCTCGCAGGGCCTGCCCATCCTGCGCTGGCTCGCCGCCGATCGCCCCGGTCGCGCCCACGACGATCTCGATCGTGCGCTGCGCGGCTTCGATGCGGCGGGCTACGTCGTGCAGCACTTCATGGATCTGCTCGGGCGTGTGCTCGTGCTCCTCTACGAAGGCCGCGCGCCCGAGGCACGGCAGCGCTGGGAGGCCGATCGCGCGAAGCTGACGATCTCGCTCCTGTCGCGCACCGAGTGGACGAGCGTGCACGTGCGGCTGCTCGATGCATGGACGGCGCTCGCGCTGGCGGCGCGCGAGCGGGGATTGTCGCGCGCCCGCTGGCTCCTCGTGGCCGGGCGGAGTGAGCGCTGGCTCGCGGCGCACGGCTGTGCGTGGGCGCGGGCCTTCGCCCCGCTGCTCGCGGCCTCGGCGCTGGCGATCGAGGGCCGCTCGAGCGCGGCGGAGACGCTCGCACGCGCACGCGCAGCGCTGGCCGCGCACGACCTGGGCCTCGCCGTCGCGTGCGCCGATCTGGCCTCGGGCAGCGCGCAGGGCGCGGCCTGGGCGGCGCGCGAGCGCGTGGTGCGGCCCGAGCGCCTCTCGGCCGTGCTGGTGCCCGGCTTCAGCCGATGGTCGTGAGCGGCGCGCTCGGCGCGATGCGATAGCCGCCCTCGTGCCACTCGAGCGCTCCGAGCAAGCCCAGCTTGCGCAGGCGCGAGATCGCCGCGTACACGCGGTTCGCGCCGGAGTCCGGGCGCGGCTGCTCGCCGGGCCAACCGACCTCGAGCAGCTCCCAGAGCGTGCACGTCCTGCCCGGCTGCGTGCGCCGCAGCTCGAGCAGATGCGCGAGGATCGCGCGGAGCGAAGGCCCGAGCGTGGTGCGCCCGGCCTCGGAGTCGACCCACGCGCCCTCTTGGTCGACGGTGACCACTCTCTCCGTGGGCTCGACGAGCGCGAGCGCTGGGACTTCGCGCTCGGCGCTGCGGGCGAGCGTGCCTTCGATCGTCCGCGCGAGCCCGTCTTCGTCGGGCGCGAGACCGAGCGCGTCGTCGATCGCCGCCAGACGCGCGACGCCCTCGGCGAAGCTCGGGCGCGAAGCCGGCCGCAGCGCGAGGAAGTCCCGCTCGAGCGCGAGGCGCTCGTCGAGCGCACGGCTCGGCGCGCCGCCGAGCCCGCGCAAGAGCTCGCGCGGCGCATCGCTCACGGCCATCAGCGCCCGCTCGAGCAGCAGCAAGAGCGCGAAGTCGCTCGCGGGCGTCGGCGCGAGGCCGGCCGCCACGTCGAAGGGCTCGATCGCGCCGAGCACGGGGTCGATGCCCCCGTCGTCGCGCGCGAGCGAGACGTGCCCGCCGAAGCCCACGATCCAGCGCTCGGCACCCGCCGAGAGCCAGAGATCCGCGAGCGAGGCGCGCCCGAGCACGTGGCCCGCGCCGTGCGCGGCCTGCATCGCGTCGCGCCACGCGTCGCGGAGCACGATCGCCTGCGCCCACGGCAGCCGCACGCCGCGCTCGAAGAGCACGCGCGCGAGCTCACGGCCGTCGATCGCCACGTCGCACTCGAGCTCGACGAAGACGCGCTCCCCCTCGAGCGCGGCGTGACCGATCGCGGGGACCCGCGGGTGGGCGATCGCGCGGTGCGCCGCCGCGAGCGCACCGAGCACCTTCGCCGCGTGATCGGGCCGCGCCTCCGGCCCGGGCCGCACCACCACGACCGCGGCACGATCGGCGGCGCGCGTCGCCGTGACGAGATCGAAGTGCCGCCCCTCGCGGAGCGAGCTCGGCCCGCGGTAGCGCTCGAGCCACGTCGCCGATGCTGCGCCCGACATCCCCGACGGAACCTAGCGCATGCGCCGCGAGCTTTGAAGCCGACCTCAGCCCGCGATCGTGCGCAGCCGGATCGCCCCACCCTTGAGCTTCTTGCTGCCGGGCGGCCGCTCCGGGAGCACGCCCGCATCGTCGGCCAGATCGCCCACGAGATCGTGCTCGGCCGCGTCGGTGATGCGGCACTTGCGGATCTCGCCGACCTGGGCCTCGCCGTTCGTGAGCACGACCTTGCCGTCGATCTCCGGCGCCTGGCCCCACCAGCGGCCCTCGAGGAGGAACTCGCTCTCGCTCGAGGGGCCCTCGACGAGCACGTCGAGCTCCTGGCCGATCAGCGCCTTGGTCTTCCGGCGCGAGATCGGTCGCTGCGCGGCGAGCAGCTTGCGCGCGCGCGCCTTCTTCGTCTTGTCGGGGACGTCGTCGGCCATCGCGCCGGCAGCCGTGTCTTCTTCGGGCGAGTACTGGAAGGCCGCGACGCGATCGAGCTCGGCCCACTTCACGAACTCGACGAGCTCCTCGAAGTCCTCGTCGGTCTCGCCGGGGTGACCGACGATGAAAGCGCTGCGGATCACCGCGTCGGGCACCTTCTCGCGCAGGCGCTCGACGACACGCTTCTGGCGGTCGACGCCGTGCCCGCGCTTCATGATCTTCAGCATGCGATCGCTCGCGTGCTGAAGCGGCATGTCGATGTAGGGCAGCACGCGCGGGTGATTCGCGAAGAGATCGAGAAGGCCGTCCTTCATCGTCTCGGGATAGAGGTAGAAGACGCGCAGCCAGCGCAGGCCCTTCAGATCGGCCAGGCGCGCGACCAGCTTCTCGAGGTTCGTCTCGCCATGGTCGTGCCGATCGCGCCCGTAGGAGATCGTGTCCTGCGAGATCAGGTTGAGCTCGACGGCGCCCTCGGAGACGAGGCGCTCGCACTCGGTCACCACGTCCTCGATCGAGCGGCTGCGTTGCTTGCCGCGGAAGCTGGGGATCGCGCAGAAGGCGCACTTGCGCGAGCAGCCCTCGGCGATCTTCACGTAGGCGAAGTGGCGCGCGAGCGAGGGAAGCCGTGGATCGCTCGCCTTGAGGAGCTGCTCGGCGGGGTTGCCGACGAGCATGCGCGCGGCGGCGCTCTTCTTCGCGAGGACCTCGCCGAGCTTGAGCATGTCGCCCGAGCCGAGGAAGTGATCGACCTCGGGCATCTCGTCGGCGAGCTGCTCGGGGTAGCGCTGCGAGAGGCAGCCGGAGACGACGAGGCGCTCGACCTTGCCCTGCTCCTTGAGCGCGCTCATCCGGAGGATCGTGTCGATCGACTCTTCCTTCGCGGGGCCGATGAAGCCGCACGTGTTGACGACGACGACCTCCGCGCCCTCGGGCTCGGGAACGATCGTGTAGTCCGAGAGGCCGGCGACGCCGAGCATGACCTCGGTGTCGACGCGGTTCTTCGGACAGCCGAGCGAGACGAAATGGATGGTCTTCACGAGAAGAGGCCAAAGCTGGGGAGAGCCCCCCGGGCGGTCAAGGGGTCCCACGCGGATCGACCGGGCGGCACGGCCGAGATCCGACGAGCTTGCAGTTGCAACAAGAGTGCGTTAACACCCGCCGTGCTCGACGGCCGGAGAATCGCGGCAGCGTTCGGGCTCGGGCTGGCGCTCTTCGTCGCACCCGGGCTCGCGGCAGCGCAGCCGGTGCTCACGCCGCCGCACGTGCTCGAGGGCAGCTCGCCGGCGATGCCCGAGGGCGCGAGCCCGAGCGCGGAGCCCACCGTCTTTCTCCACGTCACCGTCGAGCCGGACGGAACGGTCAGCGAGGCGCACGCCGACGGCGCGCACGATCCGGTGCTCGAGGAGGCCGCGATCGCGGCGGTACGCGCATGGCGCTTCGAGCCGGCGAGGCGCGACGGCGAGGCGATCCGCGCACGAGCGCGCGTGGCGGTGCAGTTCACGGTACCGCTCGCGAGCGTCGAGAGCCCGAGCGGCACCGAGACGGCGACCGAGAGCGAGGACGAGGTGGAGAGCCCCGTCGAGAGCGCGGCCGACGACGAGGAAGCGGAGGAAGCGGAGGAAGGCCCCCTCGACGACGCTCCGGCGCCCGACGACGACGACGACGACGCGGCCTCCGTGCCGACCTACTCCGCCACCGGCTCGGTCGACCCCATCCGCGAGGCCGCCGCGCCGCGCGCTTCGAGCGACTACACCCTCCCCGCCGACGTGATCGGCGCGGCACCGCACCGCGACGCAGGCGATCTGCTCGCCTCGGCCCCCGGCGTGTACGTCGCGCGCGGCGAGGGCGACGGCGTCGCGCACTCGATCTTCTTGCGCGGCTTCGACGCCGAGCACGGCCAGGACCTCGAGCTCACGATGGGCGGCGTTCCGCTCAACCAGCCCTCACACATCCACGGCCAGGGCTACGCCGATCTCGGCTTCCTCATCCCGGAGACCGTCCAGGCCATCCGCGTGACCGAGGGCGTCTACGACCCGCACCAGGGCGACTTCGCGACCGCCGGCTCGATCGCCTTCGATCTCGGCGTCGAGCGCCGCGGCCTCGTCTCGCGCACCACCTACGGCTCGTTCGACACCTTCCGCCAGCTCTTGCTCTGGGCGCCCACGGGCGAGCGCGACGGCACCTTCGGCGCGGTGACCTATCGCCACACGAGCGGCTTCGGCGTGCGCCGCGGCGGCGACTCGGGCGCGGCGATGTTCCAGTACGAGTCGAGCGGCGAAGGCGACGTCCGCTTCCGCCTCACGGCCGCGCTCTACGGCGCTCGCTACGGCCTGGCCGGGATCCTGCGCCAGGACGACGTCGACGCCGGCCGCGTCGACTTCTACGGCAGCTACCCCGACGCGACCGCCTCGGCGCAGAGCTCGTTCTCGATCCGCGGCCTCGTCTCGGCCGCGATCGACGTCCTCGGGCAGCGCGGCTCCTTCGGCGAGGTCGGGATCTGGGCGCAGTACACGGACTTCCGCCTCCAAGCGAACTACACGGGCTACACGCAGATCTCGCGCATCGATCCGACGTGGCGCGGGCGCGGCGACCTGATCGAGCAGCGCAACGCCGCGTTCTCGATCGGCCTGCGCGGCCGCTGGCGCAGCGAGCGCTACACGCCCTTCGACTGGGCCTCGATCTTCGTCGAGCTCGGCGCGACGGGCCGCCTCGATCTGACCTCGCAGCAGCAGAACCTGCTCGATGCGGTGAACAACCAGACCTGGGATCAGCGGGTCGATGCGGATCTGCGCGGCGGCGACGTCGGCGCGTTCCTCGATCTCGATCTGCACCTGACGGAGTACGTGCGGCTGCGCGGCGGCGCGCGCGTCGATGCGCTCTTCTTCGACGTCGACGATCGGCTCGGCAACTTCGCGCCCGCGTTCCGTCCCGACACGTTCGTCCCCGGCTTCCGCCGGACGGCCCTCGGCATCGCCGCGGGACCGCGCGCGAGCCTCGAGGTCACGCCGGTCTCGGGCCTCACCTTCTCTCTCTCCTACGGCGAGGGCTATCGCTCGCCGCAGGCGCGCACGCTCTCGGACGGTGAGACCGCGCCCTTCGCGAAGGTGCGCTCGGGCGATCTCGGGATGCGCTTCACGACCGGCGATCACCATGAGCTCGAGCTCTCGCTCGCCGGCTACGTGACGACGCTCTCGAACGACGTCGCGTTCGACCCGCAGGAAGGCCGCCTCGAGCCGCTCGGGCCGAGCACGCGGCTCGGTGGCGCGCTCTACCTCGTCACGCGCCCGTGGTCGTGGCTGCTCGGCGCGCTCTCGGTGACGTACGTGCGCGCGACGCTCGATGCGCCGCCCTACGCGACGGCGATGGATCCTGCACCGCCCTACGTCGCGGGCCAGGCGCTGCCCTACGTGCCGCCGGTCGTGTTCCGCGCCGACGTGTCGGCGAACGAGCAGATCGCGACGCTCGCCGACCTCCCGGTGCGTCTGCACGGCGCGATCGGCTTCTCGATGCTCGGCGAGCGCCCGCTGCCCTACGGCGATCGCTCGCCCGCGTTCGCACTTCTGGACGTCTCGGCAGGGGTGGGCTGGGGGCCGGTGGATCTCTCCGTCGAGATCTTCAACCTCACCGACCAGCGCTACGCGGCGACCGCCTACGCCTTCGCGTCGAACTGGACGCCGAGCCAGATCCCCTCGCGCACGCCCGCGAGCTCGTTCGCCGCGGGCGCGCCGCTGACGATCCTCGGCACGCTCGGTGTGAGGATCGAATGAAGCGCGTCGCTCTCCTCGTCGTGACGCTCCTGGCCTCCGCCGCTCCCGCGTGCGTGGAGCCGGGCCGCACGAGCGTCCGCGTCCCGATCGCGGGCGTCGGGACGGGCACCCGCAGCTTCGTCGTGCGCGACGCCACGATCACGCTCGACGAGGCGCGTATCGCGTGGGGCCCGGCGTACTTCTGCACGACGCCCTTCGCCGACTTCGACCTCTGCCCGACGGCGCTCGCCGAGGTACGCAGCGTGAGCACGATCGACGCGCTCGATCCCAGCCCGCAGCCGCTCGGCGCGCTCACCGGGATCGACGGCACCGTGCGCTCGGCGATGTTCGACTACGGGATCTCGTGGCTGCTGCCGGCCGCCGATCCGGCGCCCGATCCGGGCGCGGTCGACGGTCGGCACTCGGCGCACTTCGCCGGGGTCGCCGAGCGCAACGGCGTGCGCACGCGCTTCGTGATCGACGTCGACGTGGTGCCGTCGACGAGCGGCATCAGCGCGGCGCACGGCGTCGCTGTTCGGCATCGCCTCGCGGCGCGCCCCGATGCGCTCACCTTGCGCTTCGATCCCGAGGTGGTCTTCGGGGGAAGCGACTTCGCCGAGCTCGAGACGCTTCCAGGCGATCCGGTGATCGTTCCGGAGTCGAGCACGCTCTACCAGAGCGTCGTGATCGCCCTATCGTCGGCAGAAACGCCGACGTTCGAGTGGATGGCCCGAGACGAGGAGAGCCCATGAAGATCGAGACGGTGGTGACCTGTGCGTGCGCGATCGGGATCTGCACGGCCTGTGGCGGAAGCTCCGGGCCGACGGGAGACGTGACCATCCTGCTCGAGGCCGAGGATTCGATCACCGGGGGCCTCGCCGCAGGGACGGCCGAAGAAGACGTGATCGACGGCTGGTCGGTGAGCTACGACACGTTCGTCACGACGATCGGCGATCTGCAGCTCGGCCGGAGCGCGACCGGCGCCTCGCAGCGCGACACGCGCCTGGTCGTCGTGGACGCCGCATCGCTGCCGGCCACGGGCTTCACGCTGGCGCACTTCACGGGGCTCGAGGCGCAGCGCTGGGACGTGCTCTCGTTCCGCACGCCCGCGGCGACGGCGGCGGCGACGCTCGATGCGAGCGTGCCGTCGGCCGACCGCGACGCGATGGTCGCCGGCGGATGCACGTTCCTGGTCGGCGGCGCGATCGACAACCCGAGCGGTGAGAGCTGCGTCGGGACGAGCGCCTGCGTGCCCGCGACGCACGTCGCGTTCCGGCTCTGCATTCCCGCCGCCACCGACTACGGCCCCTGCTCGAGCCCGGATGAGATGGCCGGCGTCGCGGTCGTCGCTTCGGCGGACACCTCGGTGCACGTCACGCTCCACGGCGATCACCTCTGGTTCAACACGTTCCCGTCCGGCGCCGAGGGCACCGTGGAGCGCCGCGCGCAGTGGCTCGCGAACTGCGACGCCGACCACGACGGCACGGTGACCCAGGCCGAGCTCGAGGCGACGAGCGCCGCGGCCGTGTTCACGACGGCGAATCACTACGATCTGGCCGGCAGCCCGCGCATCGACGGTCACGGCATCCAGACCGCGTGGGACTTCGTACGCGCGCAGATGAGCACGCTCGGCCACTTCCAGGGCGAAGGCGAGTGCCCCTGGGCCGTGTCGAGCGGCATCTGAGCCCCGCCCCGCGCTCGACGCGAAGAGGTCAGTCGAGCCGGCCGGGAAACGAACGCGACTGCAACCGAGCGAGCGAAAGCGGCGACGACGACGCGGTCGCACAGCACGACCCGCCTCGCTCGCGAGCGCAGCGAGGCGGAGCCGGGGTGAGGAGGAGCCGGCTCCGCCGGTCCGACGAGGGGCGCGCCCAGCGCCCCTGGAAACCTAGTTCTGGCAGAGGATCCGCTCGAGCCCGCTGATGCTGCTCGAGAGCAGCGCGTCGCGCGCGACCGAGCCACCCGCCGTCACCAGGTACAGGCTCTGCCCGTGCACGCGAAGCGGCCGGCACGCCAGCTCTGCTCCGTTCAGGAGCGGCGCCTGCGGCATCGAGAACACACTGCGCGAGAGCCAGGGCGCGACCGCCGCGAGCTCGGCGCACACGCCGGGATCCCCGGCCGCCGCGACCGGCAGCCCCTCCTCGCTCGCGAGGACGATCGCCTCGAGGCGCCCTCGCTCCTTGGTGTGCTCGAGCTGGTAGCGGAGCGCGACCTGGGGGTGATCACTGCGGCGGCGGCGGCGTTCGACGAGAAGCATGCGATCCGAATCGTGGCTGGGCGCTCGGAGCGATCGCAAGAAAGCGCGCCTCGCGCTCCCCGTGCCGGGGCTGTTATCATCGGCGCGTTCGCATGGCTCGCCTCGCTTCGCTCCTCGCGCTCGTCCTCTGTCTCGCGCTCGCGCTGCCGAGCTGCCGTGGGCGCAGCCTCCCGGCCTCGGTCGACGAGCCGATCCGCATCGGCGTCGTGCTGCCGCAGTCGGGCGGTCTCGCGCAGGACGGCCAGGCGTGGGTGCGGGGCGTTCGTCTCGCGGCCGCCGAGGTGAACGCTGCCGGCGGTCTGCTCGGCGGGCGGCGCGTGGAGCTGCTCGTGCGCGACAGCGGCACCGATGCCCAAGCAGGCGTCGAGTCCGCACGCGAGGTCCTCGACATGGGCGCCGTCGCGATCATCGGCGACGGGGGCAGCGCCGCCTCGCTCAGCGTGTACCAGCAGGTCGTGCAGATGGCGGCCGACCCCGTCGTGCAGATCAGCGGCTCGGCGACCTCGTCGTCGCTCACCGCCGCGAACCTCGCCCTGCCCGCGACCGATCGCTACTTCTTCCGCACCGCACCGCCGGACGGCTACCAGGCGCAGGTGGTCGATCGCATCGCGACGATGGTCGCGAGCCCCGCCTGCACGAGCCTCGCGATCCTCTACCAGGACGACGCCTACGGCATGCCGCTCGCGAGCGGGATCCGCACGCTGTTCATGGCGCACGGCACGGTGGGCGCCTTCGTGCCCTTCATGACCGCGCAGCCGAGCTACACGACCGAGGTGCAGAGGATCGCGGACGCGACGCCCGACTGCGTCGCGCTCATCGCCTACCCGCAGGACGCCGGCGTGATCTTGCGCGACTGGGCGATGCTCTCGAGCCCGCCCACCGTGCAGTGGATCGGCACCGACGGCCTGTTCTCGGACGACTTCATCGCCGAGGCGGGCTCCGACACCCTCGTCGCCGGCTTCCTGGGCGCCTCGCCCCTCACCACGCCGCCGACGCCCGAGTTCAACGACTTCGCCGCGCGCTACGACGCCGCCTACGGCCACGCGCCGGAGAACTTCGTGTCGAGCTACTACGACGCCACCGCGCTCGTGCTCCTCGCGATCGAGTCCGCGGGCAACACCGAGGGTGCCGACGTGCGCGACGCCTTGCGCATCGTGGGCGGCCGCACCGGCACGCGCGTGGCGCACGCGGGCGATCTGCGAACCGCCCTCGCCTCGCTGCACACGAGCCCCGTCCGCCCGCTGAACTACCAAGGTGCCAGCGGCCCCATCGACTTCGACGAGAGCGGCGACACCGTCGCTCCCTACGAGATCTGGCGCATCACCGGCTCGCCGGCCGACTTCGCCGAAGTCGCCCGCGTGGAAGCCGCGGACCTCACCCCCCTGCCATGAAGCGCGCGACCTACCCTCTCCTCCTTTCTCTCGCGGCGCTCGCGCTCGGCAGCTGCGCCACGCCGACCGTGTCGCTCTCGCTCGGCTTCCCGTCCCAGGAGGCCTTCCTCGTGACGACCAACGTCGACATCTACGTCGTCCCGCTCGGCGGTGACCTCACGCAATGCGCCACGCTGCTCAACGCCGCCGTCCAAGGCGCGGATGTGCCGGCCTCGGCGAGCTTCACGAACCTGACGCCGTGCAGCCTGCTGGGGCGCGCGGTGCTCCCCGATCCCGGCGGCGATCCGAGCGCGTTCATCGTGCTCGGCCGCGCGACGAACGGCGTCATCCTCGGCGGATGCTCGGTGGCGCAGGCCTATCCGGGTGGCCCCGAGATCCGCGTCGAGCTCTTCCCGACCGATACCTCCGACTACGACGATGCCGTGACCGCCGCGCACCTCGCGCCCGGCTCCACGGCGGACCAGCGCTGCGCAGGGAGCACGCCATGAAGATGCTCCGCGCGCTCGTGCTCGTGCTCGCGCTCCTGCTCGCGCCCTCGGCGGCCGCGGCCCAGACGGGCAGCGAGCTGCTCGACCAAGCCGAGCAGGCCTACAGCAACGTCGACTTCGAGAGCGCGCGCCAAGCCGCGACGCAAGCGATCGAAGCGGGCGGGCTGTCTCCGACGCAGCTCGTGCGCGCCTACCAGCTCGTCGGCGTGAGCGACGCTGCGCTCGGTGACAACCCGGCCGCGCGCGAGGCGTTCGTGATGATGGTCGCGATCGACCCCGACGTGCGCCTCGACGACACGGTGCCGCCGCGCCTGCGCGCACCCTTCCTCGAGGCGCGCGGGACGGTGTCGGCGCGCGCCCGGCTCGGGGCCGAGGTGCAGCTCGCCCGCGCGTACGGCGCGCTCCGCATCGCACTGAGCGACCCGCGCGAGCTCGTCTCGCAGGTACGCCTCCACTATCGCGTCGAGGGCCAGGTCGAGTTCACGACCAGCGAGCACGAGCCCGGCGAAGAGATCATGGCGCGCGCGACCGGCGCGTCGTCGGCCGACCGCATGGAGTACTGGCTCGAGTGCCTCGACGGGCACGGCAACCAGCTGCTCTTGCTCGGCACCGAGTACGAGCCGCGCGTCGTCGGCCGGACCGCCGCAGCTTCGAGTGGCGGCGGCGGCGGCGGCGGCGGCGGCGGTGGCGGCGATGGGGACGGTGGCGATGGCGGCGGCGGCGACGGCGGCCCCGGCATCGTGGGTGACCCCCTCTTCTGGATCATCATCGGCGGCGTCGTGCTCGTGGGCGCGGGCATCGGCGTCGGCTTCGCGGTGGACTCGCAGAACCACGTGGGCCTGCAGGCCGGCGTGCGCTTCGGCCTCTAGGCCGGCCCGAGATCCTCGGGGCGCGATGGACGAAGCCGTCCTCCTCTTCGTGAACGGGCTGCGCACGCCGGCGCTCGACGGCGTGATCTCGTTCCTCTCCGACTGGGGCCTCTTCGGCTACCTCGTCGTGCTCGCCGGGCTCGGCGCCTGGCGGCGCACGAAGAAGGACCTCGCCGCGATGCGCGACGGCTGGCTCGCGTTCTTCGTCACGCTCTTCGTCGCCGATGGCGTGATCAAGCCCCTCGTGCGTCGCGCGCGGCCCAGCACGGTCGAGGCGCTCTCGCACTCTCTCCACGTGCTCGGCACCGTGCCGCCGCGCACGAGCTTCTCGTTTCCCTCGGGCACCGCCGCAGCGTGCGTCGCCGGGGCCACGTGGATCGGGCTGCGCTACGGCCCGCGGGCCGGCGGCGTGGCGATGACGTGCGCGGTGCTGCTCGCGCTCACGCGCCTCTACGCCGGCGTGCACTGGCCGAGCGACGTGCTCGCCGGCGCCCTTCTGGGCGCTGCGATCGCGATCGGCGTCGACCGGCTCTCGCGTCGCATCGACGCGATGCCGACCTGAGGGTGCGAGCCTGGAGGTCGACGCGAATCGTGCGGCGATCAGCCGCCGGGCATCGCCTTGAAGGCGCCGGTCTGATCGGCCCGCAGGTGACCGCTCGCGCCGAGCTGGAAGCTCGCGTCCTCGCGGCGCATCTCTTCGAGCAGCTCGCTCACCTCGGGGCGGCCCTTGAGGTGGTTCATCAGGAGCGAGGAGCCGTCGGTGAACGTCTTCTCGTACCCGAGCGCTTCCTTCACGCGCGAAGCGATGCGCTCGCGGCCGGCGGCGAGGTCGTTCTCGAGCGCGTCGCCGTAGCGCTGCAGTTGCGCGCGGAGCTCGTCGATCTGACGGCGCAGATCCTGGGCGCTGCGCTCCTTCTGCGTCGCGCGGCGATCGTGGTCGGCGAGCACGTCGGTGAGCACCTCGGCCTTGCTGCGGCTCGCCGTGGCTTGCTCGAACGACACGCGCCAGCGCGCTCCGTCTCCGGCGCGCTCGAACGCCAGCGTCTCGCGGCTGGCCGCTTCGTACGCGGAGCGCTCTTGCTCGATGCGCGTCTTCACGCGCGCCGCACGCTCGCGCTCGGCCGCCGCTTCGCGCAGCGTGCGCGACTCTTCCTCGGCGAGCTCTTCCACCTTACGGCCGATCTCGGCACGGAGCGCGCGACCACGACGCTCGATGGCGTCGAGCTTGCGCTGGTGGCTCGCGAGCTCGCCCTCGAGACGCGACGCGCGCGCCGAGACCTCCCAGAGCTGATCGCCCGCCTGCTGCAGCTCGTCCGGCACGCGACCGTTCGGGTACGCGCGCGCGATCATGCGCGAGAAATACGCGGCGCGGCGCGACCACTCGACCACGCCCGGCGTCTGCGCGGGCGGCGGCGGCGGTGCGGCCGGCGGCGGCGCGTCGTTCGGCTGCAGCTCGTAGGTCGAGGGCAACGTGCGCTGGAAGGCCTTCAGCTCCTCCTGGAGATGGTGGCCGTCGCGGAAGCGGTTCTTCGGGTCCTTCTCGAGGAGCTTGAGGATGATCTTCTCGGCCTGCTCGGGCAGATCCTTCACCAGCGCGCGCGGGTGCGGCGCGGGCGCGCTCTTCTGCATCTCGAGCAGCGTGTCGCGATCGCTCGAGCGGAACGGGAGCTGCCCCGTGCACATCTCGTAGAAGAGGATGCCGAGCGCGTAGAGGTCGCTGACGGGCATCGCGTCGTCGCCGCGCGCCTGCTCGGGCGCCATGTACTCGGGCGTGCCGAACACCGCGCCCTTGGGCGCCAGGCGCGGATCGCGCGCGAGCGCGGCGAGGCCGAAGTCGAGGATCTTCACGAAGTCGCGGCGACCGCCCTTCACGATCAACATGATGTTGTCGCTCTTGAGGTCGCGGTGGACGACGCCGAGATCGTGCGCGCGGGCGAGCGCGGCGCACATCTGCTCGAGGATGTCGGTCGCGCGGGCGACGGGCATCGGGCCCTTGCCGATCTCGCTCGAGAGCGACTGACCGACGAGGTACTCCATGACGAGATAGAGCTCGCCGTCCTCGGTCTCGCCGACGTCGTGGATCTCGACGATGTGCGCGTGATCGACGCGGTTGGCGGCGCGCGCTTCGCGCAGCATCCAGGCCCGCAGGTGGGTCTCGCCGCGCAGATCGGGGCGGATCAACTTCAATGCGACGACGCGATCGATGAGCACGTGCCGCGCGCGGTACACGACGCCCATGCCGCCTTCGCCGAGCAGGGCCTCGAGCCGGTAGCGCCCCGCGACGACTTTGCCGAGGTACGCGTCCTTCGCCGATTTCGCCGCTGTCTTCGTCGTCATCGTCGCCATGTTCCCGAGACCACCTCCGGACCGCTCTCGTCCCACCCGGCTGTAGTCGAGCCGATGATAACGAGATCGCTTCGCGCGTTGGTACGCCAAAAGCGATTCCACCAACGCGAGAACCGCCAGAGTGGACATCGGACGAATCCGCCGCGGGACGGAGCCGAATCGATCGGGGCGCGTCCGTTCAGGATCGCGAGCGATCCGGCGCACTGAATCGTCCGCGGGGAGGAGACGTCCTCCCGGCATGCGGATCACGGAAGCCTCGACCCTCCTCGTCCTCGGCGCCCTGATGGGCGCGACCCTCGCCACCGGGGCAGCCCGCGGCACTTCCACGGCGCAGGCGCAGGAGCGCGGGCTCTCGCTCTCGTCGAGCTGCAGCACGGGCGACCTCGTCGTGTTCGACGGCGGCAATCGCCTGCGCTGCATCGACCCCGAGGACGTGGAGCTGCGGCGCTGCGACGCGAACGAGGTGCTCGGGACCGACTCCTCGGGCCGCGTGCGCTGCGTCGGCCCGTCGTCCACCCCGTGGGGCGCCGAGGGCCTGCTCCCGAGCTGCTCGAGCGGCGACACCCTCGTCTCCGAGGGCTTCGGCCGCTGGCGTTGTCAGTCCCCCGCGCGCTGAGCGGCGGTCATGGGCCGTCGAGGAGCGAAGCGCTCTCGATCCACGGTAGGCCCAGCGCGCCGTCGTGGACGCGCAGCGCGACGCGCGCGCCGGGCCCAGCGGCGTGGTCGCCCTCGAAGCGGAGGGTGATCGTGCCTTCCGGATCGCGGAAGTCCGCGAAGGTCGCGCTCACGTAGGGTTCGCCGTCGCTCTCGCCGGCGTGCGACGCGCGCACGGGCAGCACGTAGTCCCGCGCCGGCGCTCGGTCGAGCGCGCCGTTGAGACCGAGCACGAGCGCGAGCCCGAGCGGCGCGCAGAAGACGGCGCTCAGCACCAGGACGAGGGGAATCGCGCGCAGGGCATCCGAGCGGCCCCACACGAGGGCGACGAGCACGAGCGCGAGCGGCAGCCACGCGATCATGGACGCCGCCGCGCCCAACGCGCCCGCCGTCCATCCATCGACCGGCGCCCAGGCCATGTCGGCGAAGGCCGCCACGAGCGCGAAGGCCACGCAGCCGGCGACCGAGCCGAGGATCGCCGGCACTGCGAGGCGGTCGATCCACGGCCGATCGCTCGCGAAGCGCGCCGCGTCACGCGGCAAGGCGCGGGCGAGCGCGGCCGCCGCCTCGACCACCGCGGACGCGCGCCCGAGGTCGGGATCGTTCCCGCACACGTAGTGCACCTCGAGCCCGCTCTCGTCGAAGCGGATCTCGTGCGCGACCGCGAGGGCGCGCAGCACCGCCGCGCGCGTGTCGCCGTGCCCGAGGAGGTGGCGCGCGGCGTCGTCCGGAAGGCGCGTGTCGATGAACACGCGGTCGTCGAACGCGGGATCACCGAGCTGCACCTCACGCACGAGGCGCCAGCGCTTGGCGCTGCGATCGGAGCTCACCTCGTGGCGCAAGAGGAGCCGCGGCAGGGGTCCGACGAGCGCCGTGACGAGGAACGTATCGCTGACGCCGCTCGAGACGAGCGTCTGCGCGCGCAGGCGCACGCCCGCGATCTCGGCGTGGGCTCGCCCCTCGGCGAAGCGGCCGCCGTATCTCGCGGCGATCTGCGTGACGACGTCGTCCATCGGTGCCCGCGGTGCGATGCTCGCAGATTGGCGCCTCCGAGACACGTCGCATGCGCGTGCGGCGGGTGTCACGGCAACGGTCGCGATGCTGGACGCCGACGGCGACTGACGCGCTGCCCACATGATTCGGCACAGATTCCTCCTCGCGCGCGGGAGGCGGGCCGGAGGTGAGTGCCGCACGCCGCGCACGTGATGCGGCAGAGGACTTCGCGCACGCCCGGGCGGGGTCCCTCGCGGCGCAGGCCATGCGCCGGGATGCGATGAACGGCGGAAAAGGGAGAGAGCTCCGTCCTCGACGAGGAGCACGTGCCGGCGGCTCACCACACGTGCGCAGCAACCACGGAGGCGGGCGAGGTCACGCCGCGGCGTGCGCGCCGAGGTGCTTCACCGTGCAGACGCGGTTGCGCCCGCCGTGCTTGGCGGCGTAGAGCGCCTTGTCGGTGATCTCGAAGAGGCCCTTCTCGTCGGCCGCGTCGTGCGGGAACGTGGCCACGCCGAGCGAGGCCGTGACCTTCAGCTTGCCGAGCTCGGTGTGGAACACCGTCTTGCCGAGCTCCTCGCGCACGCGCTCGGCGAGCAGGATCGCGCCCTCGGTGTCGGTCTCCTCGCAGAGGATGCAGAACTCCTCGCCGCCGAAGCGCGCCACGCGGTCGGTCTCGCGCTTCATGCGCATCAGGATCGCGCCGAGCTCCTTGATCACCACGTCGCCGGTCGCGTGACCGTAGGTGTCGTTGACGCTCTTGAAGTGGTCGATGTCGGTCACGATCAAGGAGAGCTTCTTCTTGAAGCGCGCCGCAGAGCGGATCTTCGACTCGAGATCGGTGAGGAACGCGCGCTTGTTGAGGCAGCCCGTGAGGCCATCGGTCGTGGCCATCTCTTCGAGGCGCTTCACCGCGCGGGCGTTGCTGAGCGAGATCGCCAGCTGGTTGCCCAGCACCTCGAGCGTCGGGCGCACCGAGTCGCCGTAGGCGTGCGGGCGCTTGGCGGCGACGACGAGCGTGCCGAGCACCTCTTCGCGCACGATCAGCGGGAGCACCAGCGCCGAGCGCATGCCCTCGAGCGGCGTCTTGGCGGTGAAGAGCATCTGCTGCCGCGCGTCGAGCTCCCCGCGGTACGGGAGGTAGTGCTTGTTCTTCACCACCATCGCTACGAGCGAGGAGTTGTCCTTGAACGAGAGCCCGCGGATCGGATCGGCGCCCTCGCCCATCGCGACGAGGACGCGGTGCATCGACTTCGTCTCGTCCCAGGCGGTGATCGCGGCGAAGTCGTAGCGCGCCAGGCCCGACGCGGCGCCCAGGCCCGCTTCGATCACGTGGTCTTCGGTGAGCGCGGCGCCGAGCTCGCGCGAGGCGCGGAAGAGCATCGTCTGCTCGCGCTTGGTGCGCTCGAGCTGGACGAAGACGCGCTCGTTCCGGATCGCGCGGAGGCACTCGCCGACCGCGTGCTTGAGGACTTCCTCTTCGCGCGGCGAGAACGAGCGGTCCTCGAGCCGATCGACGCAGAGCGCGCCGCGGAGCTGCCCGTTCTCGACCACCGGCACGCCGAGGAACGCGCCGACCGTGGAGGGCCCGCGGTAGTAGCAGAGGCCCTTGTAGCCGGGCTTGAGGTGCTCGAGGTTCATCGTCAGGCCGCGCGTCGCGACCGCGCCGACCGCGCCCGCGCCGGCCTCGAAGGGGCCGTCGGCCACGTCGTCCGAGTCGGTGACGAGCTCGACGAGGCGCAGGCGCCCGTCGGGCGCCGAGAACAAGAGGACCACCGTGTGCAGCTCGAGCGTGCGCTTCAAGAGCTCGAGCACGTGGAACAGGGAGCTACGCACCTCGTCGATGCTCGCGCGATGGGCCTTCTCGTCCTGCTCGCCCTCGGCGGCCTGGGTGATGGGGCCCTTGGTCGCCACGTCCACGCCGACGCTGGGCGCGCCGACGAGACGGAAGAGCTTCACGTCGTCGGCGAGGCGCTGCTTCTCGGCCGCACGCTCCTTGTTGCTGCGCTCGCGCACGCGCGCGATCTCGGCGCGCGTGAAGAGCAGGTTCAAGATGCCGAAGAAGAGGATGAACACGCCGTGGAGCGCGGCGCGGTGCGCGTCGACCGCGGGCGCGACGAGCCAGAGCACCAGCTCGTAGGCGATCGCGCCCAGCACGAGGATCGAGCCCGCCGGGCGCTCCGCGAACGAGGCGAAGAAGGCGACGAGCACGTAGACGAGCGGATAGAGCGAGCCCTCGAGGCCGCCGTAGGCCTGGATCGCGGCGTGGGTGCCCGCGAGGAGGATGAGGCCGATCTCCAGATCGCGGAGCAGCGCGTCGCGCTTGCCCGCGTCGTCCTCGGCCGGCTTCTGGCTCGCGCGCTTGTGCGCGCGGCTCGCGAGCAGCGCCGCCCACGCGAGCGCGACGCCGAGGTGCTCGAGGCCGAGGCCTTCGGGCCGGAACACGCCGAGGACGGGGAGCAGCAGGAAGATCGCCGCGAGCAGAAAGACCACGACGCGGCGAGCCGTCTTGCGGATCGTGAGCGCGGCGCGGACGAGGCGGGACGACATGGTGCAGCGATCTCGCCAGTAACGGTCTCGGGCCGTTCTGGTCAACAAAGCGGGGAACGTGGCCGGGGGGCACGCGCACGCTATGGTGGCGCCCGGTGCGGAGGAACTCGCTCTCTTTCGGCCTGACGACGGCCTTCTTCGCGCTCGCGGCGATGCCGGCGTACGCGCACGCCCAGCCGCGGCAGGAGACCGCGCCGCGCTTCGGCGCGCTGCGCACGCGCACGGAGACCACGCTCGAAGTGCGCCGCGAGCGTGTCGAGCTCGTGTGCGATCTGGCGGGAGAGGCCTCGCTCGACTGCGACGTGACGGTGACGATCACGATCGGCAACCCGAGCGCCGAGCCGTTCACGGCGCCGGTGAGCATCACGACCGAGCGGATCGCGCCCTTCACGATGACGGGCGAGGACGGCAGTGAAGGCGAGGCGCCGACCGTGCGCCCCTTCGACGCCGTGATCACCGGCGGCGGCGAGCGTGCGATCGTGCTCCACGGCCACCTCGACCTCGCGCCACCGCACCAGAGCGGCGGCATCGGCGGCACGATCGACGGGCTCACCGCGCGTCATCCGCTGCTCGCGACGGCGATCCACCACGAGATCCGGCGCCTGCTCTACACCCGGCCGGTGCGCCGCGACTTCGCCTCGCTCGGATCGATCGAGCTGCGCGCGCGCCTGCCGGCCGGTTGGACGCTCCACACGTCGGACCCGCGCTTCGTCGCAACCGACGAGGGCGGCGAGCAGGTGCTCCTGCGCGAGCTCGACGACCCGCGCTCGCCGGCCGACGTGGAGATCACCGTCGAAGAGGGCACCGGCCCCGATCCCGTGCGCCACGGCGGGCCCTACCTCGCGCTCGGCGCCGAGATCGACCCCGCGAACGGCCCGTGGAGCTTCCGCGGCCGCGTGGGCTACGAGGCCGGCATCCTCGACTACCTGGTGCTCGGGCTCTCGATCGAGACGAACTTCCGCGACACGGCGAACCTCGCGGTGCTGATCGAGGCGACGACGTGGTCGATGGTGGTGCCGCCCGCGCTCTCGGCCGGCCTCGGCGCGGTCTTCCAGCTGCTCGAGTCGGGCCCCACGAGCGCCTCGCACCGCAACGGCGGCATCCGGCTCGCCGCGGGCGCGGCGATCTACAGCGTCGGGTTCGACGCCACGTTCGACGTCTTCCCGAGCGACGGGCACTGGGAGATCACGCTCGCGGGCCGCGCCGGGCTCTGACGGCGTCGGTCACGGCTCCGAGGCGGCGATCGGAGCGCGCTCGGCGTCGGGATTCGGCGTGGGCCGTGCCTCGCGGCGCGGCATCGCCCAGCGCGCGAGCATCATGGGCAAGAGCACCAGCTGCGCGAGGAGCGCGAGGCCGATGGCCACGCCGCTGAGCTCGCCGAAGAGGCGCACCGGCTCGAAGCGCGAGAAGAGCAGCGCGCCGTAGCCGAGCAGCAGCGTGAGCGACGAGAGCACGACGCCGCGCCCGCTCGTCTGCATCGTGCGCACCATGACGTCGTGCGCGTCGCCTCCGCGCTCCTGCTCCTCGCGGAAGCGCGCGATCACGTGCGTCGCGCCGTCCACGAGCAGGCCCGCCGTCACGGTGAACACGATCACGGTCGCGGCGTGCAGCGGGATGCCGCGCACCACCATGTAGGCGAGCGTCATCGCGAGCGGGAGCAAGTTCGGCGGGAGCGAGAGCAGGCCGAGGCGCACGCTCCGGAACAGGAGCGTCATCACCACGAAGATGAGGACGATCGCGCCGGTGAAGCTGCCGAGCGAGCGCAGGATGCGGTCGAGCCCGCGCGAAGCGTCGTAGGCCTCGCCGGCGAAGGCCACGCGCAAGCCGTGCGCGCTCGCGTCGCTGCGGATTCGATCGATCATGGAGAGAATGCGCGCCGCGCCGCGATCCTCGAGGCAGACCTCGATGCGCGCCGCGCTGCCATCGCTCGCGACGAGGTGGTCGAGCTCGCGCCCGTCGGCGGCGAGGAGCGCGAAGAGCCCCTCCACCTCGGCATCGGAATGGAACGGCTCGGCGCGGCTCGCATCGTCCTGGTCGACGAGCGCGCGCGCCGAGAGGGCCAGGTCCGAGACGGTGCCTACACGCAGCACGCCTTCTTCGGCGGCGATGCGCGCGCTCATCGACCGCAACGCCTCGAGCCCCGCGGCGGTGTGGAACGGGTGCGCCGCGGGCGCGTCCTCGCGCACCTCGACGGTCAGGCGTCGCACGCCGTCCAGCTCGCTCTCGAGCAGATGCGTCACGCGCGCGACGTCCGAGCCGAGCGCGAACTGATCGAGCAGCGCGCTGTCGACCACGAGGCCGCGCGCGAGCGCGAGCGAGCCCACGAAGAGCAGGGCGCTCACGGCGAGCACGGCCTGCGGGCGGGCCGAGGCGCCGCGGGCGAGCGCGTCGATCGCGCGGTCGAGCAGATCGGGCGCGCGATCGGCCACCGCGCGCTTGGGCGCGCGATGCGTCGGCAAGAGCGCAGGCACGAAGAGCACCGTCACGCCGTAGGCGAGCATGCTCGCGAGCCCGGCGACGACGCCGAAGCGACGCAGCGCCTCGGTGTCCGACACCGCGAGCGCGCCGAAGCCGATGGCCGTCGTGAAGGTCGTCACGAAGCAGGCGAGCCACGTGTGGCGCAGCGTGACGATCGCCGCCTCTTCGCGATCGCCCTTGGCGAGCGGCAGCTCCTCCTCGTAACGGAGCACCATGTGCACGGCCTCCGCGAGGCCGATCGTCACGAGCAGCGGCGGGATCATGTTCGTGAGCAGATCGAGCGGCACGCCCGCGAGCGCCATGCCGCCCACCGTGAGCACGACCGTGATGCCCACGGTCCCGAGCGGGAGCAGCACGCCCGCCACGCTGCGCATGCCCAAGACGAGCACGACGAGGCTGCCCGCGAGCGCGAGAAGGACGAGCAAGAGCTGATCGGCGTGGAGCGCCTCGAGCATCACGACGCGCAGGTACGGCAAGCCCGAGAGCGAGACGCGCGCGCCCTCCGGCGCTTCCTCGCGCGCCACGATCGCGCGAGCTCGGCGCACGAGCTCGTCGCTCGCACCGTCCGAGAGGTCGGCGCGCGGCATCACCGCGAGGATCGCGACGCGCCGGTCGTCGCTCACGAGGCGCCGGCGCAGTGTGGGCTCGGCGGCGAGGCGCTCCTCGAGGCGTGCCGCGTCGGCCTCCGTGGGATCGACGTCCGCGGGCACGAGCGGCGCGATCACGATGCGCTCGAGCCCCCGCTCGGCGAGCGACATCAGGCCCAGCGGGAAGCGGCCCGGATCGGCCGCCACGATGGACGCGATCGCTTCCTGCTCCTCGGGCGTGCCCAGATCGGGCGCGCTCTCGTCGCCGAGCGTGTCGAGCGTGGCGTCGTCGCCGGTGTCGATCGCCTCCGTGAAGGGGAGCGGCGTCGTCGTGGGGCCCTCGACGTGATCCACGTGCGCATCGGCGGCGAGCGCGCGCGCCACGCGATGCAGGAACACGAGGTGCGCCACGTCGGTGGTGCGGCCATCGGGCGCCGCCTCGAGCACCACGAGGAGCGGCGTCTGGTCCGACCCGAGCTCGCGCGCGATGCGCTCGGCATCGGCGCGCGCCGCCTCGTCGGGAGCGACGAGATCTTCGGGTGCGAAGCGGGCACGAAGGCTCGGGATCGCCGTCGCCATCGCCGCGGTCAGCGCCACGAGCGAGAGCACGACGATCACGCGTCGCCGCACGATCCCCTGGATCAGGGGCTCCACGTGTCTTCTTCCCAGGTGTCCAGGCCGCCGCCCTCGTCGTCCGTCTCTTCCTCGTCGCCCTCGGGCGCGCCCTCGTCGAGCTCGGCATCACTCGCGGCGGCGAGCTGCGAGAGCGGCACGGTGGAGAAGAACTGGATCTCGGGGATCGCCTGCGCCGCGCCCTCGATGACGCGCGGCGGCGGCGGTGGATCCCCCTCGCGGTGGAAGGAGAGCGTCTCGGCCTCGGCGACCCCGAACGCGACCGCGGCCTCGTCGTAGCGACCGCGCGCACCGCACGTGCGCACGAAGGTCGCGATGCGGTTGCGGAACGAGCGCGGGATCTCGCCCTCGTCGTACATCTCGTGGAACTGCGGCGGGTTCGGCAGGATCAGCGCGAGGAACGCGCTCTCCGCCGGCGAGAGGTCGGCGGGCGAGCGCCCGAAGTAGTGCTCGGCTGCGTGCCGGATGCCGTACACGCCGGGCCCGTACTCGATGACGTTCAGGTAGAGCTCGAGCAGCTGCTCCTTCTCCACGTGCGTCTCGAGCCACCACGTGAGCAGCACTTCCTGGATCTTGCGAGCGAGCGTCTTCTCGCGATGAAGGAACACGTTCTTCACGAGCTGCATCGTGATCGTCGAGCCGCCGGCCACGTAGCGGCCGGCCTCGAGGTCGCGGATCAGCGCCTCGCGGATGGCCCACGTGGCGAATCCCTCGTGCCGGAAGAAGCTCGCGTCTTCGTGCGCGAGCACCGCGTGCACGAGAAAGGGGCTGATCTCGGCGATCGGCGTCCAGGCCTCGGTGCCCGGGCCCGTCGTCATCTCGAAGGTCGTGCCGTCGGGCTCGAGCACCTGGTGATCGAAGGGCCCCGCGAAGCGCGCCGTGTCGGCCATCGCCGGCCAGGCCGTGAACTCGCAGCCGTTGGGCACCGAGATCGAGAGCGTCGTGTGCGGCAGATCGCGCGAGTCGATGTGCACCGCGATCGCGCCGCCCATCTGCCCCGCCAGATGGAACGACGCCGTCTCGCCCAAGAGATCCCGCGGGATCGCGTGCACCGCGTCCTCGCAGCGCGTCGTCGGCAACGTGGCGCGCCCATCGATCAAGTAGTGATCGTCGGCCCACTCGAGCGTGCCGCCGAGCGAAGCATGGGCCTGCCCCATCGAGAGCGTGAGCTCGGAGAGCACGACGCGGTGCGCGCTCGGCACGTAGTCGGCCATCCCCTCGAGCGCGAAGCCGATGCCGCCGACGGGCTCGGGGGCGATGCGCGGATGGGAGAGCGCGAGATCCTCGACGCGCAGCGTGCCCTCGGCGTGCAGGAGATCGGGATCGCTCGTCTCGAGCACGAGGTGGCCGGAGACGTGCGAGCGCTCGGGCGCCGAGAACGGGATCGACGACGGAAGGAAAGGAACGAACGTGGCGAGCGCGACGCGCTCGAATCGCACGGTGCCGCTGGCCGAGGGCGCGTGCGGATCGAGATCGAGGCTCCACGAGAGTGACCCGCCGCCCTCGGGCTGCCCCTCGCCCTCGGTGGCGAAGCCCGAGCTCGACGTGCGGCGGAGCGAGGCCTCGAGCCCCGCGAGCACGTCGTGGGGAGCGCCCTCGACCGTGCGGCGCACCGTGAGCCCGTCGACCGCCGCGGTGAACGTCGGCCCGAGATGCTCCTCGAGCGCGGCGAAGCGCTCGGCGAGCGTGGGTGTCGCGGGCTCGTCGGCCTCGCCGGGCGCATCGGGCGCATCGGGCACGGGGTCGGAAGCAGCCTCGTCTCCGCGCCACGCCGCGCGAAGGCGTCCGATCGGCCCGGCGCCCTCGACCGCGTCGGCCGAGACGACCACGCCCTCGAGCGCGACGCGAGAGAGCTCGATCGCGCTCGCCCCGCGCTGTGCATCGAGCTCGAGATGTTGGATGGAGTTCTCGCCCACCGCGACGTCGTCGGCGCTCAGCGTGAGCATCCCGTCGATCCACCGCGCCTCGTGGATGCGCGCGCGCGCGAGCTCGTCCGCCGTCGCGCCTTCGCGGAGCGAGACCGCCACGTCGCGAACCGTGATCGCGCGCCCCTCGCTCGCGCCTGCGCTGCCGGTCTCGCTCGAGGCCGCGGCGCGGTGGCGCGCGGCCGAGGCCACGTCCACCGACACGGTGCCGCCCTCGATCTCCACCTCGTGCACCGCGCTGGCGCCCTCGGTCGCGAGCCCGAAGAGCGACGCGCGCACCGTCACGTGCACGAGGCGCGCTTCCGAGCCCTCGAGCGTCAGCCACACCTCGTCGAAGTTCGTGCTCGAGAGGCCCACGTGCGCACCGCCGACGTGCGCGTCCGAGCCTTCGCCCATGCGCGCCTCGAGCGCGGCCTCGGCACGCGAGACCGCCAGCACCGGAATCGCCACCCCGATGCCGGCCGCGACGAGCGCGGAGAGCACGATGGTCAGCAGGAGCCGGGACCGGAACGAGCGCATCGAAGGGGCGCACTTTAGCCAGGCCGCGCCGCGGGCGCCCGCCCGGCGGCCACGATTGCGCCAGAAGCTCGCGCCGAGCCGATTCCTGGGTAGAGTCGCTTCGATGCAGGTCGGAAAGCACCAGAGCAAGGTGCGCGGGTCGGTGGAGGAAGCGCTCGCGCAGATCCACGACGGCGCACGAATCATGGTCGGCGGCTTCGGCCTGTCGGGCAACGCCGAGCAGCTCATCGCCGGCGTCGTGAAGCGCGGCGTGAAGGATCTGACGCTGATCTCGAACAACGCGGGCAACCTCGGCAAGGGGCTCAACGCGTGGCTCGAGGCCGGCATCGTGCGCCGCTTCATCGGGAGCTACATCGGCACGAACGAGGCGCTGCACCGCGCGATGGCGGCGGGCACGGTCGAGGTCGAGATGACGCCGCAAGGAACCTTCATCGAGCGCATCCGCGCGGCGGGCGCCGGCATCCCGGCGTTCTTCACGCCGACGGGCGCGGGCACCGTGGTGGCCGAAGGAAAAGAGACGCGCGTCTTCGGCGGCGTCGAGCACGTGCTCGAGACGGCGCTCCACGCGGACTTCGCGCTCGTGCGCGCGAAGAAGGCCGACGCGTTCGGGAACCTCCGCTTCTACCGGACCGCGCGGAACTTCTCGCCCGTGATGTGCACGGCCGCCAAGCACTCGATCGTCGAGTGCGACGAGCTGGTGGCGCTCGGCGCGATCGATCCCGACGACGTGCACCTGCCGGGGATCTTCGTGTCCTCGATCGTGCACGTGCCGGAGCACGAGGACGCCTTCGAGTACAAGACCACGCGGAAGAAGGTCGTCTGATGGTCTGGAACAAAGAGCAGATGGCGGCGCGCGCGGCGAAGGAGATCGCGCCGGGCACGATCGTGAACCTCGGGATCGGCTTGCCGACCCTCGTGGCGGACTACCTGCCCGAGGGCCTCGGCGTGTGGTTCCACAGCGAGAACGGCCTGCTCGGCATGGGCCCCTTCCCGTTCGAGGGCGAGGAAGACTCGCAGATCATCAACGCCGGCAAGCAGACGGTCACGATCGTCCCCGGCGGATCGATCTTCGACTCGGCGGTGTCGTTCGGGATGATCCGCGGCGGCCACGTGGACCTCGCGATCCTCGGCGCGATGCAGGTCGCGGCGAACGGCGACCTCGCGAACTGGGCGATCCCCGGCGGCAAGGTGATGGGCATCGGCGGCGCGATGGATCTCGCGTCGGGCGCGCGCCGCATCCTCGTGATGACGACCCACACGACCAAGGACGGCGAGCCGAAGCTCGTCGCGCGCTGCGACTACCCGCTCACGGCGAAGGGCTGCGTCGATCGCGTGATCACCGAGCTCGCGGTGGTCGACGTCACCGACGAGGGCTTCCGCCTCGTCGAGCTCGCGCCCGGCGTGAGCGAGGACGAGGTGAAGAAGAAGACGGGCGCGCCCCTCACGCGCTGACACGCGCGGAGGCCTTCGCGGCGCTCGCTGCTACTTCTTCGCGCGCTTGGAGCCCGTCGCCTTCTTCGACGCAGCCGACTTCTTCGGCGCAGCCGACTTCTTCGGCGCAGCAGACTTCTTCGCGCGCTTGGAGCCAGCCGACTTCTTCGGCACAGCAGACTTCTTCGGCGCAGCAGACTGCTTCGGCGCAGCGGCCTTCTTCGGCGTAGCCGACTTCTTCGGCGCAGCCGACTCGGGCGCAGCCTTCTTCTTCCTCGGCGGCGCTTCGAGCGGCGCGCTCGCGCGGCGCTCGAAGAGCTCGTTCACCACGGCCGCGTAGTCGACCTCGAGGGGCCCCGACGCGCCACCGCCGAAGACCTCGTGCATCGCGATCGCCTCGTGCCGGCTCCCGCCGTCCTCGAGCACCGTGCGCTCGCCGTCGGCGCCATCGTCGGCGAGCACGAGCAGCTGCCCGCGCGCGCCCACCTTCTCGCCCATGCGCACGACGGTCGCCAGCACCCGGCCGATCGCGCGGTAGTCGTCCTCGTTCAGGTACCCGCGGATCGAGAGGCGCGCGCCCTCCCATCCGAGCTCGAGCCAGTCGCCCGTCCCCGCCTCCTCGCACGCACGCGCGAAACGCTCGAGGCTCGCGAGCGCGCTCGCCACGGTGCCGCCGATGCCACCGGGCGTGCGCTCCGTGAGCGGCCCCCAGCTCCGGAAGCTCGCGTCCGAGATCGCGAGCGCTCGCCACGCGTCGATCCGATCCGCGGGTAGCTCCACGTCACTCACCAGCACCGCATTCCACCCCATGCCCCCTCCTTCTCATCCTGGCGCCTCGAGCACGTCGACGAGGCGGGCCACGACCTCCGGAACGCTATCGCCCGCGCCGCTCACGCTCTCGATCCATCAGGCGTTGCCAGAGCGCCTCGGAGGCGGCGGTGCGAGGCGCCGGCGCACGGATCGCGTCGGCGTCCGGACGGTTCCGCACGATCTGGTCCGTGAGCTCGCAGAGCTCGAGAAAGAGCGCGAGCCGCTCTTCGGGCGCCATCCGCGCGAAGCGCTCGGTCTCTCGCTCCTCCCGCGCGGCCATCGCTCGCGGGTCCATGCGAGGAGTCTAGCATCGGGTGCCGTTCGAGCGCGGGCCCCGCGCGCGCCGGGAGGCTCGGTGCCGGAGGACGCGAGGCACGCGCCGTCACCCGAAGAGCTGGCTCGCGATCGCGATCTCGGCGGCGACACCGACGTAGAAGGCCGCCGTGCGCACGTAGGTGATGCCGGCGATGTACACGATCGCGTGCGCGACGCGCGCGCCGAGGAACACCCAGCCCGCCATCGCGGTGAGCGCGTTCGTGTGCTGCGTCTGCACCGCGATCAGCACGACGATCGCGTAGTGCGGCAGGTTCTCCATCAGGTTCGCGTGCGCGCGCTGCGCTCGCGCCGCCCACGCAGGCGTCTCGACGGGCGCCTCGCGGTTGCTGACGCCCCAGGCGAGACCGCCCGGCTGCGAGAAGCGCCCGAGGCCCGGCAAGAGCTGCAGCGCGAACGCGAGCGGGCAGAGCAGGACGAGCGCGAGCAGATCGGCGCTCACAACACGCGCGCCGAGACGATGTAGCTGAGGCTCGGGAACTCCGCGCGCAGATATGCGTTGCCCTCGCTCTGGATGCGCCCCTGGAGCGGGCCATGCCCTGCGGGCGCACTCTCGCCGTAGCCGGCGTAGAGCGCGTCGACGGCGGTCATGTCGCGCACGCGGCCGAAGGGCGTGAAGCCCATCGGGTCGAGGCGGCTGTTGTCGACGAGGTTGATGAAGAACTGCGTGGTGCGGCTGTTCGGGCCGGCCATCGCGAAGCTCACCATGCCGCGCGTGTTGTGCTGCCCCGCCGCGGAGTCGTCGGGGATGCGCGCCGACTGCCACGCGCGCGCCGTCGCCGGGTCTCCGTGGATGCCGCCCTGGGCCATGAAGCCCTGGATGACGCGGAAGAACGCGACGTCGGTGAAGAAGCCGTTCTGCACGAGGTTGTAGAACCGGTCGGCGCCGTTCGGCGACCACGCGCGCGTCACGTCGATGACGATCGTGCCCGCCGTCGTCGTCAGCTCCACGGCGAACGTCTCGGGCGCGCGCGCCGTCAGCGCCGACGGGTTGGCCAAGCGCGGGTCGGGCGGCACCGGGACCGTGGGGCCCACCGCGCTCGGCGGCGGCACGACGCGCGTCGTGGGCGGCGGCGCCTCGTCGGCCGTGCTCGCGTGCGGTGGGCGACCGTGGCCGCGGCCCCGATCCTGCGCCGAGGCGCGCGTGTGGAAGTGCGGCTCGTCGTCCCCGCCGCAGCCACCGGCCACGACGGAGACACCGAGCGCCAGACAGAGGAGCACCGTCGTACGCATCGGAAGCCGCTCGCTCGATCAGAACTTGTAGGTGAAGCCGAGGCGCGGATAGATCTGGATGTCCTGCGCGTCGGCGATGAAGCCGCCGAGCACGCGGCGCGTCGGCGCGGTCTGCCCGAGGATGCCCTCGAACACCGCCCAGACGCCCCAGTTCTGGTCGATGTTGAACTCGATCGCGCCGCCGAAGCGTGCACGCGCCATCGTCTGGCGCTGCTGCTCGCAGAGCAGGCCACCGCCCGCATCGCCCGGCGTGATGCTGCCCATGCCGTTGCCGCGATCGGAGCACACGGGGTCGGCCGCCAAGCCGCCGGGGCCGTTCTCGAGGTACACGTGCTCGCTGCGCGGATGGCCCGGGTACTCGTCGCTCGTGATGTCGAGGCCGAGCCAGAGCGTCACCGTGGCGATCGGCTCGAGCAGGAGGCTGATGTCGCCTTCGAGCGAGAAGAACGCCGTGTTGACCGGGTAGCCCTGCTGCTGCGAGTTCGCGACCGAGCAGGGGACGAGGTTCTGCTCGTTCGTCTGCTGCGCCGTCGTCCCGTTGGTGAACGGGACGCAGCTGCCGCCGTTCATGAATCCGGGGCGCGACAACGCCACGCTCGGGCCGATGCCGCCGCCGAAGCGCGCCTGCGCGCCGAGGGCGATCTGGCGGATGACCCGCGCGCCGAAGCGCACACGGCCCTCGAACTCCGTGAGGCGACCGAACGTGCGGATCGCGAAGCCGGCGTCGAAGAGCTCGTGGATGCCGATGCCGAGCCGGGCCTCGAGCAGGTACGGATAGCCGAGCGAGGCGTCGACCCACGGGTGACCGACTGGCGTCGGAAGCGCCGAGTGCGTCGTCGCTCCCGCGGAGGCCGCGACCGAGCTGTCGACGAGGTCGGCGTCGATGTTCACGTCGCCCCCGCCGAGGTCGACGACGAGCTGGCGGCGGTAGGTCTCGTGACCGATCGCGGAGACCTGGATGATGTGGTTACCGACCGTGAGCCGGCCCTCGTAGGGCGCCTGGCCGACCTCCTGGTCGTCGATCGTCACCGTCGCGCCGCCCTCGACCGGGTGCGCGAGCGTGACGTGGAGCGGCACGGCCTGCGCGCTCATCTGCACCTGGCGGTTGCAGTCCTGCTCGTCCGCCGTGCCCGACGTGTTGTTGCAGGTGAACGAGACGTCGTCGTAGCCGTCCGCGTGGACGATGACCGCGTGCACGCCGGCCCCGATGGTGCTCGTCACGTAGGGCGCCGGGTGCGCCTCGCCGCCGTCGATCACGACGGTGGCGCCGCTCGCGCCCATCACCGTGATGCTCACCGGCTGCGGGGGCGCGTTCATGTGCGCGCGCACGCTCGTCGTCTGGCCGGCCGTGACCGTGACCTCTTGCTCGAACGTGTCGAAGCCGGGCGCGATCACCTGCACGACGTACGTGCCGGGCGCGAGGCCGTCGCGCGAGTACACCCCCGCACCGAGCGAGGTGCCGTTGATGCGGACCTCGGCGTTCGGCGCCTCGGTGATGACCGCGATCGAGCCCGTCGTCGGCGCGGTCGACACCGGGCGGATCGTCGCGTGCACCTCGGCGCGCAGGCCCTGCTGCACGATGATCGTCTGCGTGTAGGGCGGCAGGCCGTCGGCGCGGATCTCGACCGTGTGGTTTCCGACCGGCACGTTGTCGATGACCGTGGTCGTCGCCATGCCGGTGCTCTGGCCGTCGAGGAAGATCGGCGCGCCGCGCACGTCCGCGTCGACGAGGATCGAGCCCGTCGTCGGCGCCGCGCGCTCGAGCATCGCCGTCACGCGCACCGTCTGGCCGCCCTGCACGTCGACCCACTGCTCGAACTGCACGTAGCCTTCGTGCTGGGCCACGATCTGGTGGCGGCCCGGCGGGAGCGAGTCCACCCGCACCGGCAGCGAGCCGAGCGGCGCGCCGGCAGGCTGACCGTCGATGACGACCGTGGCGCCACGCGCACCTTCGTTGCCGGCCGAGACCTCGATCGTCCCGAGCGCGCGCAGCACGGCGCGGAACGTCTCGCGACGGCGGAGCACCGTGATCTGGAGGCGCGCCTCCTCGAAGTTCGGCATCCGGAAGATCAGCGTGTGCGCGCCCGAGGTGATGCGCGCCGCGGTGATCGGCGTGGTGCCGAGCGGCGTCCCGTCGGGCGTGTCGAGGTAGACGGTCGCGCCCGGAGGCACCGACTCGATGTTCACCGGGATCCCGCGCTGGGCCGCGGCGGGCGCGACCTGTACGAGGAACGCGAGCGCGAGGACGGCGACCGACGATCCGAGACGAACCAACGGGTTACGCATGAAAAGCCCCTCTTCCTGGCTACCCCGGATAGCGCGAAGTCGACGGTACCGGCAAGCGCCTTCGGCCCTTTCGTCGAGACCCACGGTGATTGTGGCGCCCGGGCGGCCCGGCGAGGCCGCTTGCCGCGCTGCGCTATTGATCGCGACGCGCGATCTTGCGCGCGAGGCCCGCCAAGAGCGCGCGGCCCTTGGCGTCGATCGGCGCGGCGTCGAGCGCGGCGAGCGCCTCGGCGAGCAGCTGCTCGAGACGCGTCTCGACGCGCGCGCGCACGCCGGTGCGCTCGAGCATCGCCATCGCCGCGCGGATGTCGGCCTCGCTCGCCTCGGCGCGGCCGAAGACGTGGGTGAGGGCCGCGCGGTCGGCCTCGGAGACGGTGGTCTCGGCCTCGCGCACGATCGCCGTGCGCTTGCCGGCGCGGAGATCGTTGCCGACGGGCTTGCCGGTGACGGCCGTGTCGCCGAAGGTGCCGAGCAGATCGTCGCGCACCTGGAAGGCCTCGCCGATCGGCACGCCGAACTTCGCGAGGCCCTCGAGCTGCGCCGCGCTCGCGCCGGCGAGCGTGGCCCCGAGCGCGAGCGGCCCGTCGACCGTGTAGCTGCCGGTCTTGAGCTGCTGCATGCGCGTCACGTCCTTCGACGCGCGCAGATCGAGCGCCTGGCCCGCGACCACGTCGCGCTGCATGCGCGCGAACACCGAGAGCACGGCCGCCGGGCTCGGCGCCTTCGCGGCGCTCTCGAGCACGAGGTCCCACGCGTAGGCGCTGCCGAGATCGCCCGCGAGGATCGCGAGCGCATCGCCCAGGTGCTGCTCCTGCACTTCGCGGCGGAGCATCACGTGGACGGAGGGCCCACCGCGGCGCTCGAGGTCCCCGTCCATCCAGTCGTCGTGGACGAGAAGGTACGACTGCAGCACCTCGAGGCCGGCGCAGGCCGCGACCACGTCGGTGAGGCGCGCCTCGGGGCGCACCGCGCGCTGCGCCGCGACCATCACCGCTGGACGAAGGCGCTTGGCCCCGCCGCGCATCGTGAGATCTTCGAGCCCTGCGCAGAGCAGCTCCGCCTCGGGCGCGCTCGCGCGCAGCTCGGCGCGCCGCGCGGAGAAGAACGCGGCGAGGTAGGCGTCGGTCGCCTCGCGCACTTCCGTCACGAAGTCCTTGTCGCTCACTGCGCTCCTCGTGCTCGTCGTCGTGGGGGTCGTGGTCGTCACGTCGATCCTCGATGCTCAGGCGGTACGACGGCGGTCGACCAGCGGATCTTCGCGATAGAGCGCGGCGTAGCGCGTCTCGAGCGCGGCGTCGTCCGAAACGTTCGCGAGGCACTCCTGGATCAGCGCCTCGACCTCGTCACGGCGGATCTTCACCGGCGCGCCGGCCACGAACATCGCGTCGTTGCCGCGCGCCATCACGAGCGTGCGTGCCGCCATCCAGAGCGGGAGCAGGCAGAAGAGGCGGATGCCGACCTCGTCCTTCGGGATCGCCAGCGCGTAGCGGAGCGCGCCGTCGAGGCGCTCGCGCGCGAGGTCGAAGAGCGGCGCCACGGCGGCGTGCGCGCGGCGGCGGTTCTCCGGGAGCACGAGCTCGGGGATCTCGAGGCCGACCGCCGAGGCCGACGTGCGCGGGATGAACGAGACCTTGCGCTCGCGGTCGTCGGTGACGTCCTTGAGGATGTTCACGAGCTGCAGGCCCTCGGCGAAGCTCTCGGCATCGGCGCGCAGCTTCTTCTCGAGCGCGGCGGCCGTGCGCTCGTCCATGCCGTTCTCCTTCATCTCGTCGACGAAGAGCTCGGTGAGCATGTGCCCGACGGTGCCGGCCACGTAGTAGCAGTAGCGATCGAGATCGCTGACCGTGTAGAGCGCGAGGAAGCCGTCTTCCTGCGGCTGACGCCGCGTGTAGAGGTCCATGCCGCGCGCCATCTCGCACACCCAGCGCGTGCTGATGGCGATCGTGCTCGGCGACTGCGCGCGGAACACGCGCATCACGGTCGGCATCGCGCGCGCGAGCACGAGCTCGGCGTCGTCGCCCGGGACCGGATCGAAGCCCTTGGTCAGATCGGACGGATCGCGGTCGCCCTCGAGGATCTCGAGGAAGGTGCGGAACAGATCGCCGCGGATGTCCGCGCCGACCGCCGGGTGATCTTCGATCGTGTCGGCGATGCGGCAGAGCAAGTAGCCGAGCGAGACGGCGATCTCGAGCCGGCCCGGCAGGAGCGCGATCGGTCGCGAGAAGGTGCGCGAGACTTCCTCGAGCGAGCTCTTGCAGAAGGCCCAGTCGTCGGCCGCGATCACCGGCGGCGTGCGCGCCTCGGTCTTCCTCGCCTCGGGCGCCACGCTCGCCTTCGCCGCACGGCCGCGCTGCCGCGCTGCCGTCGGGCGACCGGCGCGGAAGGCCTCGTACGCGGCGAACGCCTCGACGATCTCGGCGGTCTCGCTCCAGCCGAGGCCCTTGCCCTCGCCGAAGAGCGTCGCGAGGGCGCGCGCCGCCGCCAGACGCAGCGGCTCGGCCGGCACGCTCGCGCGCGAGAGCGCGGCGAGCACGGCCGTCGTGACGTGCACGGCGTCGCTCTCGTCGCCGTCGTGGAAGAAGCCGTCGTCGGACAGGCGCTGCTCGAGGAACTTCGTCGCGCGGCGCATCGCCGGATCGCCCGGGTTCGCCTCGGCCGCCACGAGCGCCTCCATGGCGTACGCGGTGGACAGCACGTTGCCCTCGAACGAGCCGTCCTCGTGCTGCAGGCTCCGCACCCAGCTCGCCGTGCGCGTGAGCACGGCCTCGAGATGGGCATCCGTCGTGTCCGGACGGCGGCGGATCACCACGTCGAGCGCGCGGCACGCGAGCATCGTCGCGAAGAGCGTCGGCGCCTGCGCCTGGGTCGTCGGCGCGAAGCCGCCACCCGGCCGCTCGATCGTGAGCAGCGTGCGCACCGCGTCGCCGAGCCCGGCGATGGGCGTCTCGGCCCACGCGGCGCCGTCGAGCAGGAGGATGACGAGGCCCGCGAGCGCCTCGGTCTCGATCGGCGGGCCCGACTCGAAGAGGCGCGCGAAGCCCTCGAGCGCCAGGCGGCGCCGGCCGATCGTCATGCGTGCCGCGAGCGCGGGCCGCATCGAGCGCGACGTGATCGCGCGCATCATGCGCATGCCGGGGATCGCGATCGCGCGATCGGGGATCGTGCCCATCTTCTGCGCGATCGACTCGAGCTCGACGACGAGCGCATCGCTCCCCTTGGCGAGCACGGGCTCGAGCGCCACGTCCGTCTCCGGGCGCCGCTCCGTCTTCGTCTCGGGCGCCGTCGCGCTGGGATCGACGCCCACGAACGCGGCGAGCGCCGGGATCGGATGGAAGGGCGAGCTCTCGGCACGGTAGCGCTCGCGCACGCGCGAGGGGACGAGCATCGCCGCCGGCCACTGCATCCAGCCAGCGAGCCCGGCGATCTGGCTCGGTAGGCGCCCGATGTGACCGGCCTTCGCCGTGCTCGACGCGGTGTCGCCGAGCGCGCGGCCCGCCATCTTCACGAACGCGCTCGAGAAGGTGCGCTTGCGCAGATCCTGCGAGGCGAGGATCGACATCGTGCGGCGGCGCTCGCCTTCGCTCTCGCGCAGCGTGTGGAACATCGCGCGGCGCAGGTTCACCGCGCTCTCGTCCTCGCGGCGGAAGCAGTGATAGAGCGCGTTGCTCAGCACCTCGGGCACGTAGGCGCGTCGCTTCTCGGCGTACTCGGCGATCGAGCTCGACGCGACGAGCGCCTCGGCGTCGAGGAAGCCGAGCGTCATGCCGTTGGCCGTCATCGGGTGCACGTGACCGACGGCGTCGCCGAGCAGCGCGACCTGCGCGCGACCGGGCGCCGCCTCGCGGCCGAAGTGCGTGCGCGGGCGGAAGCGGTTCGCGGCCCAGCCGGCCAGGCCCTTCTCGATCGCGGCGCGGAAGGCCGGCTTCATCGACGGCGGCAGCACGGGCGCGAAGGCGTCCCAGATGAACGAGGGCGCGCGCGCCCCGGCGCCGTAGGAGATCGGCACGTCGAGGCAGCCGCGGACGAGGTCGTCGGCGATGCGATAGAAGAGCGCGGGCCCGGGGCCGCCGAGCACGACGTGGCCGAAGCCCTCGGCCGGGAGCGTCAGGTTGTGCAGCTCCACCGACGCCATGTACGAGAGCAGCGTCCCGTGATCGGCGATGCCGAGCTTCTCGCGCACCGTCGAGGCGCGGCCGTCGGCGCCCACGATGCGCTCGGCGCGCACGTCGAGCGGGCCGCCTTCCTTGCGCTCGATCCGCACGACGTGGCCGTCGATGTCCTTCACGCGCGCGTAGGGGAGCCACTCGATGCCCGCGGTCGACTGCGCCACGGCGCGGAGCGAGCCCACGATCCCCGAGTGCTCGCAGGCGAGCGCGGTGCCCTCGGTGTAGGGCATCTCGATCCCCGGCGTCCCGTCGTCGGGCAGGATCACGAAGCCGTAGCCGGTGCGCGCGTGCGCGTTCTCGAGGCGCCCCACGCGGAGCCGATCGAGCACGCCGACGGCGGGCGGATGCAGCCACTCGCCCGCGAAGCGTGTCGAGACCTTCGGATCGGCCTCGACGAGCAGCACGGAGGCGCCGCGGCGCGCGAACGCGATCGCGGCCACGCATCCGACCGGGCCTCCACCAGCGATGACGACGTCGTAGTTGCTCTTCATGGCGTCTCCGGATCTCACAGAAGGTCGACGGGGGGCGAAGGGCCGAGCTCGTCTCGAGCGAGCCCTCGGCGCGCGGAATCAGTGCAACGTCGGTTGCGGTGACGAGGTGGGAAGGCCGGCCGCGTCGGCGCGCGACTTGCGGCGCGACTCGTAGGCGCCGAGCGCCCAGACCGGGAAGTAGCGGCGGTAGAGCACGTAATCGAGCAGCGCCGACCGGAAGAACACGCCCTCCGGATCCTGCTTGGGCCACGTGCCGTCGTCCGACTGGCGCCGCGCGAGGAGCGAGGCCGCGCGCGTCATCGCCGCGAAGTCCGGCTCCTCGGCGTCGGCGAGCGTGAGCAGCGCCCACGCCGTCTGCGTCGTCTGCGTCTCGGTGTGCTCGACGTAGCGATCCTCGTCGCCGCTCGACCAGTGCTCGCCCCAGCCGCCATCGGGACGCTGGCGCGCGAGCAGCCACGCGCACGCGCGCCGGATCGCCGGATCGTGCGAAGGCACGCCGGCCGCGACGAGCCCGCGCACGCCGAACATCGTGCCGTAGATGAAGTGCACCCCCCACATCGCCGGCCACGAGCCGTCGGCGCGCTGCTGGCTGCGGATGCACTCCACGCCGCGCGCGATCGCACGATCGACCTCGGCGGCGAGGATCCCCGGGTGCCGCGTGCGGAACATCGCGAGCGCCGCGACGCACGACGAGGTGCACTCGACGTACGACTTCTCCGTCATCGAGTCGGCGAACATCTCCGCCGGGTTCATCCACTCGAGCGGGACGTCGACGCGACGCGCCTCGTAGCTACCGAAGCCGCCGTCGCTGTTCTGCGTGCGGAGGATGAAGCGCACGGCCGCCGTCAGCTCGCTCGCGCTCGCCCCGCGCCCGGTGCCGATCGTGTGGCTGCTCTCCATGCGGCCGAGGATCGCCTCGGCGGTGCAGTCGCTCACCGGCCAGCCGTGCCAGACACCGGCGAAGCAGTACCCGCCCGCCGGATCGATCCGGTAGTACTGCGCCTCGCGCCCGGTGCCGCGCTGGATCTGCTGCGAGGCGAGGAACTCGTCGGCGCGAACGAGCGCGCTCTTCACGTCCACGTGCGGCGCCGCGGCGGCGAGCGCCTGCGCGGCGAAGCCCGTGTCCCACGACGCGCTGCGGGCGCCCGCGACGCGCGCGCCCTTCTCGGCGTCCTCCCAGATCCAGCCGTCGAAGTGCTCGAGCGCGAGCCGCAGATCGGGATCGTTCGGATCGGCCGCGTGGAGCGCGATCATGTTCAAGAGGCCGCTCACCGGCGAGATGCACGTGTAGTGCGTGCTGCGCAGCTCGTAGCGGATGTGCTCGCGTAGGTTCGCGAGCAGTCCCGCGCGCGCCTCGGGGCTGCGCACGCGCTCGAAGCGGGCGAGCACCGCGTAGATGGCCGAGAGCGCCTTCGTCCACGGCACGAGCAGATCGTCCTCGCGCAGGCTCGAGCGCGCGGCGTCGAAATCGACCTTCTCCCAGCCGCCCGGGAACAGCTCGTCGCGCATCTCGAGCACGCGCGGCGTGAGCGGCGCGACGAAGCGGCTGCCCTGGACCGTCGACATCGCCATGTAGATGAGGCGCGTGTGGCAGTAGTAGCGGCTCGGGTGCGCGGGCACCCACTCGGGCAGGAGCCACGCCTCGGCGGGCACGGGCGCGACGCCCTTCCACTCGTAGAGCCCGACGATCGCGAGCCAGAGCTTTCCCCAGCTCGGCACCGCCGCGGCGCCGCCCTCGGCGCGCAAGAACTCGTAGGCGCGCGTGAGCAGCGGATCGTTCTTCTCGACCCCGAGCAGGCGCGCGGCGACGTAGACGAGGATCGTCACGAAGAGGTAGGGCTTGCTCAGCTCGTGCAGGCCCCACGCGCCGCCGGAGAGGCGCGTGTCCTCGAAGTGGCGCAGGACGTTCTTCCGGCGCTCGGCCGTGAGCGGGCGCCCCATCGCGTGCATCGCCAGCACGTACTGCGCGGCGAGCATCGGGCACCAGACGACCTCGCCCTCCCACGAGCCGTCCTCGTCTTGCTCGGCGACGAGCGCGCGCACGCTCTTCTCGAGCGCGCGCTCGATCGTGCCGCGCGGATCGCGCGAGCGATCGGGGAGCGGCGCGACGGCGGCGCCACCGCGCGAGGCGCGCAGGAACGCGCCGAAGCGATCCTCGGCCGAGGGGCCGTGCACGCGCGTCGCGAGGCGCCGCTCGGTCACGGCGGAGAGCGCGTCGGTGAGGTGGTAGGTGCCGGCGAGGAGCGTCGCGAGGCGCTTGCCGAGATCGGCCATCGCGCCCGCGGTCTCGCGTGGCGAGGGGCCGAAGAGGCCACGCCGCACGAGCTCGTTGCTGCCGTAGGCGACGGTGCCGAGGAACGAGCCTGCCAAGCGCGCGCGCCCACCCTCGCCGACGAGGAAGCCCATCGTGCGCAGGCGCTCGCCCGGGTGCTTGCGGAAGAGGTGATAGACGGCCTGCCGCACCGCCGTGCTCGAGGTGGCGTGATCGGCGAAGACCTCGTGGAGCGCGATCGCGAGCATCTCCGGGATGCGCGTGCGGAGCGCGCGCTCGCGCGCGTACGAGGCGACGCTCTCGGCCGTCGAGAGCGCCATCGCGTCCTCGAAGCCCATCGTGAGGCCGAGCGCGGTGAGCGGGTGGTGGGAGCCGACCGCGTCGCCCACGAGCGCGAGCCCCTCGCGCCCGAAGTCGGAGCGCGGGTGCATCACGTTGTCCGCGATGCGGAAGCGGCGCTCGGCGAGCGCGCGCCGGAACGCGATGCGCAGGTCCTTCGGGAGCACCGAGCGGTACGCGTCCTCGACCCCCTGCGCGAAAGCGGGCGCGGTCTCGGGCGGAAGCGCCATCGAGAGCGGCACGTCGAGCAAGAGGCGCACGCTCCGCGGCCCGATGCGCTGCGCGATCACCGGGCCGGGCGCGCCGACGAAGAGGTGGCGATGCCCTTCGAAGGGAAGGCGCACGTCCTCGAGCAAGAGGCCGATCGTGCGCGAGAAGACGCGCGCCGCAGTGCTGCCGCCGAACGACGTCGAGCCGTTCGCGCCCGTCTGATCGAGCGAGCCGCGCCCGGTCGCGCCGACCACGAGATCGGCGCGCACGCTGTGCAGGCCCTCCGCGAGGTCGCGGCCGCCGCGGGCCGCGCCGCTCGGGCGCTCGACCTCGAACGTGACGACCTGCCCGTCGATACGGCGCACGCGCGCCCACGAGACGAGCTCCACCGTGGCCCTCGCCTCCACGTGCGCGCGCAGCGTCTCGACGAGCAGCGCGTGCTCGCACGCGAAGCCCGCCTTGCCCGCCGGATACGGCAGCACGATCGGCTCGCTGCCGTCCTCGGGGTGGATCGTGAAGCCGCTGCCGGTCGCGTAGGGCACGGCCGGCGCGAGGTCGACGCCGAGCGTCTCGAGGATCGCGAGCGCGTTCGGGTGGAGCCACTCGCCCGCGAGCCGATCCGAGGCGCGCGGGTCGGCCTCGAGCAAGAGCACGCTCTTGCCCTGGTGCGCGAACGCGAGCGCGGCCACGCAGCCCACCGGGCCCGCCCCGCAGACGACGACGTCGTATCGATTCGCGCTCATCGCGGCTCCTCTCGGGCTCGGCTACCGCTCAGAGCGCGGCGATGATCTTCGCCGTCACCGACTGGATCGCGGGCCGCTCGCTCGCCTTGATCATCCAGTCGAGCGCGCTCGTACGAACGATGCGGCGGAACACGCGCCCGCCGAGGAACGAGAGGCGGAAGGCCTTGTTGCAGTTGCGCTCGTAGTCGACGAACGCCTCGGCCTCGCGCTTGCGCGTGGAGAGGATGTCGGCGACCGCCTCGGCGCCCATCATCCCGGACTTCATGCCCTGGTAGATGCCCTCGGCCGTCGCCGGGTGCGTCATCAGGCCCGACTCGCCGATCACGATCGCGCCCGGGCGCGTGAGCTTCTCGATCTCGTACGAGTAGAAGACCGGGTGGCCCTTCCAGCCGCCGATCTGCGTCGCGTTCTTCAGGCGCTCGGCGTAGTGCACGTCGAGGAACTTCTGGAACAGCTCGCGCGCGTTCTTCTTCTGCCCGTCCTTGTCCTCGTAGCAGATGCCGATGTTGACGCGCGTCTCGTTCTCCGGGAACAGCCAGCCGTAATAGGGCTCGACCATCCGATCGAAGATCATCTCGACGTGGCCCGGCTTGAAGGGCACGCCGTCCCACCAGCCCATGATCGCCTGGATGACGTGCTTGGGCCGCTGCTCGGGCAGGCCCACGCGGCAGTGCGAGCCGCCCGCGATGAGCGTGTAGCGCGCGCGCACTTCGCGGCCGTCCTTGGCGCGGATGCCCGCGATGCGGCCGTCGTCGGTGAGCACGTCGACCGCGTCGAAGTTCGGCAGGAACGTCGTGCCGCGCGCGACGGCCTTCTTGAGCAGGATGTGATCGAGGACGCGACGCTGACAGACGACCGCATCGGCGACGTCGCCGGCCGACTGCCAGCTCTCGAGGCCGCCCGGCGTGACGAGGCGGATGCCGGTGATCTTGTAGGACTGGGGCTCGACCTCGTCCCAGATGCCGAGCTGCTTGAGCGTCTCGATGCCGCGCGGCGAGATGCCGCTGCCGCACGTCTTGTCGCGCGGGAAGTCGTGGCGATCGACGAGCACCACGTTCTTCACGCCGAGCGTGCCGAGGTGCGCGGCGGCGGCGGTGCCCGAGGGGCCCGCGCCCAGGATGACGACGTCGGCCTTGATCACGTTCGAGGTCTCTGCGCTCATCGGGGTCTCTCTCTCGCTCTTTCGGTGGATCGGGGCGCGGGATCGTTCGCGCGGGATCAGGCGCCTTCGGCGCGCGTGCTCGCGCCACCGAGCGTCTCGGTGCGGCGCGGCGGCGGGGCTTCGGCGCCCGCGCCGGCGCGTGCCGTGACGAGACCGCGGCGCGCGAGGTCGGCGTATGCGTCGTGGAGCGCGCGGCGGAGGCTGGTCGGCTCGAAGCCGAGCTCGCTGCGGGCCTTGCCGATGTCGGCGCTGCGCTCTTCCCCGAGCACGCGCACGGCCGTGGGGCCGAAGGGCTGCGCGCCTTCGGTCGGCAGGCGATGCGCGAGGAACGAGGTCACCTCGGCGACGCTCGCCATCACGCTCACGGGCAGCTTGAGGCGCGGGCGGCGGCGACCCGTCACCTCCTCGAGCACGTCCATGATCTCGTCGACGGTCAGGAACTGCGTCGCGAGCACGTACTTCTGTCCGATGCGGCCGCGCGCCATCGTGCGCACGTGCCCCTCGGCCGCGTCGCTCGCCGAGAGCAGCGGCAGGCCGCCCGGCACGTACGCGCGCAGGCGCCCCTGTGCGTGGTCGACGAGCAGGCGCCCCATGCGCGAGATCGCGTAGTCGTTCGGGCCGACCATCACGGCGCCCGCGGCGAGCACGACGTCGAGCCCTTCGACGACCGCCTGCAGGCACTCGAGCTCCACCGCTTGCGCGAGCCGCGCGTGCGGCAGCGCCTCGGGATCGGCGTCGGCGCCGGAGCTCGTGCTCACGACCACGCGCTCGAAGCCGAGGTGCAGCGCGACGCGGAGCAGGTTCTCGGTGCCGCGCACCTTCGTCTCGAAGAGCTCGCGCTCGCGCGCCGGCCCGATCTCGTCGAGCGGCGAGACGAGCGCGGCCGCGTGATAGGCCTGCTTGCAGCCGTGCATCGCGCGCTCGAGCGAGTCGATGTCGCGCAGATCGCCGTAGACCTTCTCCACCGCGAGGCCGTCGACGGCCTCGGTCGACTCGCCCTTGAGCAAGAGGACGCGCACGTCCTTGCCGTCGGCGACCAAGCGCCGCACGAGGTTCGCGCCGAGGTGCGAGGTCGCGCCCGTGACGAACACCTTGCCGGTGAACGAGCGCGGCGTGTTGGGGCCGTTCCCGTCGGTCTTGGCCTGTCCCAGCTTGCGAATCATGGAGCCTCCGGAGAGCGTGAGCGGACGTTCGGCCTCGGGCGCCTGCACGCGCGGCTCGGCGCTCATCGCGCGGGCCTCGGGCATGACGGGGACCTTGGGGCGCTGCGGGCCCTTGCGGGCGAGCGGCGTGCGGCTCGAGAAGTCGATGACGAGGCCCGTGGGGGTGGCCGCGACGGCGGGGCGCTTGGCGGCCGCGATCTTCGCGCGCTCGGCGCGCAGCGTCTTGAGCGCCTCGGCCGCGGCGCGCGCGTTCACCTGCTTGGCGTCGGCGATGCGCGTGGCGACCTCGAGCACCTCGTCGCCCTCGGCGCCGGCCTCGACCGCCACGTTGCGCGCGTGCAGGCGCATGTGCCCGCTCTGGATGCCTTCGGCCGCGAGCGCGCGGAGCGCCCCGAGGTTCTGCGCGAGGCCTGCCGCTGCCGTGAGGCGCGCGAGATCGGCGGTCGACTCGATGCGCGCGATCTTGCGCGTGACCTGCACGACCGGATGCACCTTGAACACGCCGCCGACCGTGCCGACCGCGAGCGGCAGCGTCATCCGGCCGACGAGGTGCTCGCCCTCGACGCGCCAGCGCGCCATGGCCGTGTAGCGCCCGTCCTTCGCGGCGTACGCGTGCGCGGCCGCTTCCACCGCGCGGAAGTCCTGCCCGAACGCGAGCAGCACGGCGTCGACGCCGTTCATGATGCCCTTGTTGTGCGTGGTGGCGCGGTAGGGGTCGCGCTCGGCGAACACGCTCGCCTCTTCGATGCCCTTGGCGAGCTCGCGGCCGCCCTTGCCGCCCTTCTCACTCAGCGCCGAGAAGGGCACGCGACCTTCGACCGTGACGAGGCGCCGGTCGTTGAGGTTCGAGAGGATGCGCAGCACCACGCGGCCGCCCGAGAGCGCCGCGACGCGCGAGGCGAGGCGCTCGCACATCGAGTTGATGGCGTTGGCGCCCATCGCGTCGCGCACGTCGACGACGACGTGGACGACCATCATGTCGCCGCAGGGATCGTTCGCCTCGCGCCGCGGCAGATCGGCGACCTCGATGTCGAGCGCGCCGCCACCGGCCGCGAGCAGCGCCGGGTGGTTCGAGTTCGCGAGCGCGAGCAGCGACTCCTTGTCGGCGAGGATCGCGCGGCGCGCGGCCTCGTGATCCGGCACGTCGAGCACCTGGATCTGGCCGATCATGATCGGCGCCGTGACGTGGCTTCGGATGCCCTCGCCGGTGCGAAGCAGCTTGGAGGCGTGGCTGCACGCCGCGATGACGGAGGGCTCCTCGACCGCCATGGGCAGGAGCCAGTCCTTGCCGTCCACGCGCATGTTCACGCAGACGCCGAGCGGCATGCCGAGGATGCCGAGCGCGTTCTCGACCATCTGATCGGCGTGGCCGGTCGTCAGGCCCTTGTGGCTCTCGTGACCGATCGGGCCGAGCTCGACGACGTCGGCGGGATCGAGGCCCGTGAGCGCGGCGATGCGCTGGCGGCGCTCTTCCATCGGCAGCTTGTAGAAGCCGGGAAGCTCGCTCTCGAGGTGCTTGCGATCGCTCATGCGACTCCTGCCGCGTCGAGGACGCGGACGTTCTTCAGATCGGAAACGGTACGAGCGCCGGTGCAGAAGCAGATCACGCGCAGCTCGTAGAGAATCGTGTCGAGGGCGCGCACGACCGCCTCGTCGCTCTCGTGCGCCGGGCCGAGGAGCGGGGCCGCGAGCGCGACGGCGTCGGCGCCGAGCGCGAGCGCGACCGCCACGTCCATGCCGCTGCGGATGCCGCCCGACGCGATCACGAGGCCCCGATCGCCGAGCACGCGGCGCGTGATCGAGAGCGAGCTCGCCGTGTCGACGCCGAAGCCGGCGAGCCGGCGGCCCACCTCGGCGTGCACGCTGGTCGGAGCCGCGCGATGCGCCTCGACGTGCGCCCACGAGGTGCCGCCGACACCAGCGACCTCGACGCCCGCGAGGCCGAGCGTGGCGAGCTTGTTCGCCGTGCGCTCGGAGATCCCGGAGCCCACCTCTTTGACGAAGCAGGGGAAGGGCAGTGCGGCGACGGTCTCGCGGAGCTTCGCGGCGAGGCCCGCGAAGCGGGTGTCGCCCTCGGGCTGGATCGCCTCTTGGAGCGGGTTCAGGTGGAAGTTGAGCGCGTCGGCCCCGACCGAGCGCACCATCTTCTCGATCTCGGGGGCGCCGACGCCGTAGTTGAGCTGGACGGCGCCGACGTTGCCGAAGAGTAGAGGAAGTGCGGGCGCGTCCTCGCGCACGGCGAACGAGCGCGTGAGCTCGGGCTTGAGCAGCATCGCCCGCTGCGAGCCGAGCGCCATCCCGATGCCGACCTTCGCGGCCGCCTTCGCGAGCCGCTGGTTCACCAGGGCCGCGCGATCCGAGCCGCCCGTCATCGCGCCGACGATGATCGGCGCGCGGAGCGCCTTGCCGAGCAGCGTGGTGCCGAGGTCGATACTCTCGAGGTCGAGCTCCGGGAGCGCGTCGTACTCGAGCGTGTAGCGCCCCAGCCCGACGGCAGGGCCGCGCGAGCCGACGTCACGCTGCAGCACCACGTCGAGGTGGTGGTCCTTGCGCGACGAGACGACCGCGCCTTCGCGCTCCCGCGTGGCCGGGGAGTGCGCGGAACTTTCCGCCGTCGCTCGTACTTGGTTCGCCAAGGCTCGGACCTCGAGAAATCGACTGTCGAGCGCGCGGAGAGCGCACCCCGCCCCACGGAGGGGCCGGCACGGTAGCCAAAAGGATCGGAGCTGTCGAATCGAGCCCGGTTGTGCGTAGATTCGGCGTATTTCTCGCGGCAATTCCGCTGCGTCGGATCGTACGCAGCCGACCTCGCGATTACCGACTTCGAAAACTGTTGGCCGCGGGCAAACGTTGTCTCGACAAGGAGGTTGAGACCTCGTTTGTCGCGCAATGGTTGCCTCGACAAGGGGTCATGCGGCGGCCGCGCGACGAGGCAGACCGGCGACGCCCGCTCGATCGGGCTGCGAACCCGACGCGGCAGCAGGCACCGCGTAGCCGGCGTCGCAGGAGTGCACGCACGCTTCCGCGGCCCGGATCCTGGCCGCTCGGCCGGAAGATCCCCATACTCACGGCGCTGTATGAACGAGACGGTCGCCCTTCCCGAGCCGGCTCCGCGAGCCACGCCTGCCGCCCCGCGCCGCGCGCGGGCCGCTGCCCCTTCGACCCCGCCGCCGCGGCCCTACGGCCCGAGCGAGTGGGCGGCCGCGCTCGCGCTGGCCGAGGCGCTGATCCCCGGCGGAAAGACGGTGCGCCGCGCCGACGAGGACACGCTCCTGCGCACGGTCGACCTGCTCGAGCACACGTTCCCGCACCTCTCGAAGGTCTGGGGAAAGAGCGCGCTCTTCTTCGATCACCTGGCCATCCTCGGGACGGGCAAGCGCTTCCGCGACCTCGACCACGCGGGCCAGGAGGCGATGCTCGCGCGCTGGGAGGCCAACCCGGCGCTCCGGGGCCCGCTCACGGCGTTCATGTTCGGCCTGAAGATGACGCACTTCGACCGGCGCGACGTCTACGAGGGCCTCGGCGGCAAGCTGAACGTCGTCACGAACCTCGAGCCGGCGCGCTGGCTGAGCCAGGTGATCGACGCCTCGAGCTACGAGGGCGAGCGCGACGTCGAGTGCGACGTCGTCGTGGTCGGCACGGGCGCCGGTGGCGCCGTGGTGGGCAAGGAGCTCGCCGACAAAGGACATGCGGTCGTCTTCGTGGAAGAAGGCCGTTTGGTCCGTCGTGACGAGTTCACCGGATCGTCGATCAAGGCACATCAAGAGTTCTATCGAGGTGGGTTGTCGGCGGGAAACAACCTGTTTCCCGTCTTCATGGGTCGATTGGTGGGTGGCTCGACGGCCATCAACGGAGGCACCTCGTTCCGTACGCCGAGCTGGGTGCTCGATCGCTGGTGCGAAGAGACGCGCTCGGACGACTTCACGCCGGACGCGATGGAGCGGCACTTCCAGCGCGTGGAGAAGACGCTCGGCGTCGAGCCCGCGAACAAGAAGTTCATCGGCAAGATCGCCGACATCTTCTCGCGCGGCTGCGACGCGCTCGGCTGGTCGCACTTCACGATCAACCGCAACGCGCCGGGCTGCGAGGGCTCGGGCTTCTGCGACTTCGGCTGCCGCACGGACGCGCGCCGCAGCACGAACATCAGCTACGTGCCGCCGGCGCTCGAGAAGGGCTCGCTGCTCTTCACGAAGCTGCGCGCCGAGCGGGTGCTGATCGAGAACGGGCGCGCGGTCGGGATCGAGGGCGTCGACCCGAACGGCAAGACGATCCGCGTGCGCGGCAAGGCCGTGATCATGGCGGGTGGCGCGCTGCCGACGCCCTTCTTCCTGATGCGGCAGGGGCTCTGCGGCTCGAGCGGCCAGCTCGGCAAGAACCTCACGCTCCATCCCTCGGGCGGATTGTCGGCGATCTTCGACGAGAACATCGAAGGTCGGAAGTACATCCCCCAGGGATATGGATGTGACGAGTTCGTCAAAGACGGCATCTTGTTGAGCTCGGCACAGGCCGACATCAACTATGCCTCGATGATGTTCCCCTTCGGTGGGGATCGCCTGATGGAGGTCATGGACGGCCTCGATCACGTGGGCGGCTTCGCGATCCTGATCGCCGACCAGACGACGGGCCGCGTGCTGGTGGAGCACGACGGCTCGGCGGCCGTGCACTACCAGCTCACGCAGAAGGACGTGGACCGCTATCACCGCGCGCTCGTGAAGCTGAGCGAGATCTGCTGGGCGGCCGGCGCCAAGCGCATCCACCCGGCGATCTTCGGCTGGCCGAGCATCGACTCGCGCAAGGACTTCCAGCGCTTCACGAAGACCAAGCTCACGGCCGGCGATCTCCTGCTCACGAGCTACCACCCGCTCGGCACCTGCAAGATGGGCCCCGACCCGAAGAAGAGCGTCGTGGACCTCAATCACCAAGCCCACGATCTTCCGGGCTTGTTCATCGTCGACGGCAGCACCGTCTCGGGCCCGCTGGGCGTGAACCCGCAGCTCACGATCATGGCGATGGCCACCCGCGCGGCCGAGAAGATCCACGACTTGCTCTGACCGCCCCGCTCCCCGGGCGAGGCGCGTCAGGAGCGCCGCACGAAGATCACGCGCGTCGTGAGGAGCGAGAAGCCTCGCTCCTGGGCATTTCGCTGGGAGCGCGAGCCGGGCTGCGTGGTGATCGTGGCGAGCTCGCAGCCTTCGGCGCGGGCTTCGCGCAGGCGCGCGGCGAGGAGCGCCGTCTGTACGCCGCGGCGGCGAAAGGCGGGGAGCGTCGCGGCGCCCGAGAGCTGGGCGACTCCGTCTCCGAGCCAGAGCGAGCCCGCGCCGGCGACGACCCCGTCGAGGCGCGCGAGGTAGCGGCGGTGCGCCGAGGGGCGCGCCATCGCGCGCATGGCTCGTGCGATCGGCTCCCGCGGGAAGCTCTCGTGGCTCGGGACGCCTTCGCCGTCCGGCGTCGCGAAGGCGTCGAGCATCGTCTCGAGGAAGAGCTCTTCGTCGTGTGCGGCGACGCGCTCGATCATGATCGTCGGCGCCGAAGATCCTTCGTCCGCGCTCGAGACCGCACGGCCGAGCACGTTCTCGAAGCCGGCGATCGTGTACCCACGCGCCTCGAGCATCGCGGCGCGGCCCGCGTCGGCGAGGACCGAGAGCTCGACCGGGACCGACGTCCCACGCTCCGCGGCCGCGCGCTCGAGCGCCTCGAGCGCTTCGCGTTGCTCCGCCTCGTCGCCCCAGCCCCAGCCGATCACCTTCTGGAAAGGGGACTCCGCGCTCGCGATCGCGCCGACGGCGCCGTCCCCGAGCTCGTGGATCGTCAAGGTCCCCGGCGTGGCGCGCTCCACCGCGCGCAGCATCTCGGCTGCGGCGAGATCGATGCGGCGCGCGAGCTCGATCGAGCCGAACGTCACGCGGCACCTCCGCGGAGCAGCGTCGCGACGTCGGCGCCGGCGGGCAATCGGCCCTCGGCGCGCTCGGGGCGGCCGCCGCCCTTGCCGCCGGCGGCCGCGGTGATCGCCTTCACGATCGCGCCCGCGTTCTCGGTGCTCGCCGGGCCGCGGGCGACGACGAGGTGCGCGCCCTCGTCGGTCTTCACGGCGACGAGCGCGAGGCGCGCGCCCTCCTTCGTGAGCTCGGCGGCGACCTTCTGCGCGAGCTCGACCCCGCCCTCGTCGAGCACGAGCTCGATGCGATCGCCAGCGGTCTTCGTCGCGTCGCCCGCGATGCGCTGGGCGAGCGCGCTGCGCAGGCGCCCCGCTTCCCCGTGAGCCGCCGTCAGCTCGGCGCGGAGGCGCTCGACGCCCGCCGGCACCGCGTCGATGCCGCACACGAGCGAGCGCGCGAGCGCGCGGAGCGCATCGTCCTCGCCGAAGAGCATCGTGCGCGCGCGCGCGCCGGCGTGGAACGAGACGCGCGTGCCGCCCTTGTACTTCTCGCTGCCGACCACGCGCACGAGGCCGATCTGCGCGGTGCTCGTGACGTGCGTGCCGCCGCAGGGCGAGACGTCGAAGCCGGCGACCTCGACGACGCGGATGTTCTCGCTCTGCTTGGGCGCGCGCCGCATCGGCAGCATCTTCAGCTCCTCGTCGCTCGGGAACCACGCGCGCACGGCGCGGCTCGCGTCGACGAGGTCGTTCGCGATGCGCTCGCACTCGGCCACGCGCGCGTCGGAGAGCGTCTCTTTCACGTCGATCGTGGCCAGCGTCTCGCCGAGGCGCGAGCTGACGGTGTCGGCCTTCGCCACGTCGACGAGCGCACGAGAGAGGATGTGCTGCGCGGTGTGGAGCGCCGCGAACTGCCGACGCCTCGGCGCGTCGATCACGCAGCGGACGGTCGCGCCGATCTCGGGGAGCGCGCCCTCGATCGCGTGCCGGACGATCCCGGCGTCGTCGATCTGCACGTCCACGACGCGCGCCGACCCGAGCGTGCCGCGATCCGCCATCTGCCCACCCGACTCGGGATAGAACGCGCTGCGATCGAGCACGACCGCCGCCGCGTCGCCGAGGCGATCGTGCGCGACGACCTTCGCGTCGAAGTCGAAGAGGAACGTATCGGCGTAGTACAGGCGCTCGGTCACGGAGCGTGTTGTGCAGCGTTCGCGACGGATTGGCGAGCTTCCGAGCCGACGACGCCCCTGCGACGCGGCATGACCGGCTCAGCTGTCGGCGCCCGCCGACGTCGGCATCGGCGCCGGTAGCGCGCTGGGGCCGCCGGTCTCGATCACGACCATGTTCTGCAAGGACACGATCACGATCGCGACGAGCAGCACGATCAAGATCACGAGCAGCCACGTGGCGCCGCGGCCGCTCGACTCGCGCGAGAAGCGGTCGCGGTAGTAGCGGCCCTTGCTGCGCTTGTGCAGGCGCTCCTGCACGCCCTTGAGCAGCTCGGGCTCTTTGAGATCGGTCTCGGCGTCGGTCGTCTCGGCGATCGCGGCGGCGCCGCGGAAGATCGACCGGAACGCCTCGTACTCTTCCTTGAGCTCGGCGCTCGACGCCAGAGCCTCGTCGAGCTCCTTCTTGTCGGCCTCGCTCAGCTCGCCGTCGAGCGCGGCGCTGAAGAGATCGCGAATCTCGTCCGGCGTCTTCGCGCTCATGGCTTGCCGCCCTTCGTACCACCGTCGGCGGCTCGCGGCTCGCTCGCGCGCTGCACGGCCTTCGCGAGCTGCAAGCGCGCGCGGTGCAGCCGCGACTTCACGGTGCCCTCGGGCAGGCCCGTGATCTGCTGGATCTCCTCGTAGCTGAGGTTCTCCACGTCGCGCAGGATCACCAGCTCGCGCTGGTCCTCGTCGAGCTCGGCGATGGCGGCCCGCACGATCGCCTCGATCTGGTTGGCCTCGGCCTGCTGATCGGGGCGCGCCACGGTCGCGCTCGACGACATCGAGGCGCTCTCGAGCGCGCCGTGCTCGCTCAGCTCGTCGAGCTCGCCCTTCTTCCCGCGCGCGCGCCGGTCCAGGTACTTGATCCGGTTCTTGCAGTGGTTCGTGGCGACCCGGAACATCCACGTGCTCAGCTTGCTCTCGCCGCGGAAGCTGTCGATCGACTTGAAGACCTGGATGAAGACGTCCTGCGCGACGTCCTCGGCCTCGGCACGGTCGCCGCCGAGCATGCGGAGCACGAGCCGGAACACGCGCTTCTCGTAGGCCCGCACCAGCTCGTTGAACGCCGTCTCGTCGCGCCGCTTGAGGCGCTCTACCAGCTGTTCTTCGTAGCCTTCGGGCATGGGGACGTGGAAGCCCGCAGCCGCCGCCGCAGCGTGCTCGAGCATCGACAGTTCGTGCACGCTGCGCGGCAAGCTCGCCTCGCCGTTCGATGACAACGAGGGGAGCCCACGGTTCCGGGGAATGTACGAAGCGGGAGCCCTTTCCGACAAGCACCGAACGCGTCAGAGTCCGGGCGAGGGGCGAAGACCATGCGTGCCATCGTGCTGATCGATCACGGGAGCCGGGCCGCGGAGGCGAATGCCTCGCTCGAGACCGTGGTCGAGCTGGTGCGCGCGCGCGTGGGAGAAGGCGTGATCGTCGCGCATGCGCACATGGACCTCGCGCCCCCCACGCTCGCCGAGGCCGTGACGTCCATGGTCGAGGCCGGCGCCAAGGAGATCGTCGTGGTCCCCTACTTCCTCGCGCCGGGTCGCCACTCGCGCGAGGACATCCCCAAGCAGGTCGCGGACGCGCAGGCGGCCCATCCGCACACGCTCTTCGTCGTGGCCGAGCCGCTCGGGCCGCATCCGCTCCTGGCCGAGCTCGCGCTCCTGCGCGCGGGAGAGTGACCGCAACGAGTGCTCGCCCCGGAGGACCCGGACGGAAGCGGGCAGAGCGCGGACGGAAGGGGGCGCCGCGGACCGATCCCGCCTACGGGCAGGCGTCGATCAGCGGCTGATCGGGCGCGAGCGCGCGCACGGAGTTGGTCCAGAGCGCGACGATCGGCGGCATCGTCGACCACTCGCTGTCGAACTCGATCCACTCGTCGCCGAAGACGACCAGCTGGCCCGCGCCGAACGGGCCGACCACGCCGACGACGTGGCTGCCGATCTGCGCGAAGGGAACGAGCTCGGGCTGCGTTCCCGGGACGAGCACCTGGAATCCGCCGGCGAACGTGACGGGCGGCAGCACGCCGCCCGCGCCGTCGCCGGTGATCGGGCTCGCGAGCAGGGTCGCCGGGCCGTTGAGCAGGCCCGTCGCCACGTCGTAGCTCGGGCCGAGCGAGACGAGCAGCGTGTTGTGCACGCTCGCGATCGAGCCGGTGTGGCCCGTCATCACGAAGAGGCCGCCGCCCGCGCGCACCCAGTCGGCGAGCACGTTCGACTCGTCGACGGTGTAGTCGCGGCGCACCTGATCGACGATCACGAGATCGAAGACCTCGAGCTGCTCGCGCACGAGCGGCGGCGGGCTCGCTTCGGCGTGGAAGCGCGTGGCGATCGCGCCCTGCATCTCGAGCCAGGCCTGGAAGTTCGAGCTCGGGTTCGCCCCCGGCGCGCCGAGGATGCCGATGCGCCGGCAGCCGTAGGGAGCCGCGCCTGCGTCGCCGCCGGTGCCGCTCGCGCACGCGCCCCACACGCCGAACTCGCCCGAGGGCGTGCACGTCATCTCCCCCCACGCGCAGAAGGGCGCCGCCGGATCGAAGCGGCCGGGCAGGCAGCGCGCGGTCGAGCCGGGGATGCACGAGCAGCCTTCGTCGACGTGGTCGTCGCAGTCGTCGTCGACGCCGTTGAAGCAGGCCTCGCTCGCCGCGCAGCCGACCACGATGCAGTGCGCATCGCCCCGGAACGCGTCGACCGACGTCGCGTCCGCGCCCGCATCGTCGATCGATGCGGCGGCGTCCATCCCGGCGTCCGTCCCCGCGGCATCGGGCGCGGCCTCGCAGTGGCTGTCGACGCAGCGCTGCCCGCCGCGGCAATCGGCGTTCGATGCGCAGCGCCCCGGAGTCGTCGGGCTGCTGCTACATCCGAGCGCCACGAGGCCCCACGCGCTCGCGAGCGCGACCAGCAGCGAGGGACGGAACGCGAGCGCGCGCGGAGGGGGCTTCATCCAGCCATCCTACCGCGCGCGCCGCGCATCTCTGGGCTCGATTCGCGTCGCGCGCGAAGAGCCGCCGCCTTCAGGTCAGCTCAGCCGCCGCACGTGTCGCTGGCGGTGACGCTCGTCACGGCGCCGCTGCGCATCGCGTCGCAGGCCGCGCCCGTGAACGTGAGGTGGTTGCCGGTGATCGTGTAGAGCGCACGCGGCACCACCACGCCGTTCTGGCGCACGACCACCGAGCCCGGGCGAGCCGGCGTCGTCGTCAGGTCGAGGCTGCAGTCGGTGGCCGAGGCGAGGATCGCGCGGAGCGAGCGCTCGAACGCCGCGCCGTCGACGGCCTCGTAGTAGTGCAGCGAGCCCGAGCGCGCGCGCCCGCCGGCGTCGGCCATCTGGTTCAGGCCGGCCTGCAGCGCCGGGATGCCCGAGGTGTCGCCGTTGCGGTCCGGGCCCACGAAGCCCAGCACGAACGTGTCGATGCCGAGCGAGGTGCGGAGCGAGGTGATCGCCGTCACCGTCGCGGACACGGTCGAGCCGCAGTTCGGCTCGGGCAGGCCGTCGGTCGCGAGCACCACGAAGCGCGTCATCGCGCTCGGGTGCGAGCGCAGGTAGGTGTCCGCCACCATGAAGGCCTGCGGCGTGGGCGTGTCGCCGCCGCGCGGGTCGGCCGCGATCAGGCGCGCGCTGATCGCCGAGCCGGTGCCGAGCGCGATCGGGATGTCCGGCATCGAGGGCACCATGCAGCTGCGGAGCTCGCTCGTGCCGTCGAGCAGCGGGAAGGTGAGCAGGCCGAGCGGAAGGTCCGCGAGCGAGGGAAGCACGCTGCCCATCGCGCCCTCGAGCTCGACCCAGCGCGTGTTCGTAGTGCCCTGCGCCGGGAAGTCCATGCTGCCCGAGCGGTCCACGACGAAGAGCAGCTCCGTGCTCGTCGGCACGATCGGCACGGTCTCGTCGAACGTCGTGCAGCACGCCGGGTCGGTCGCGCAGTCGCTGTCGGCGCAGTCCGTGTCGCCGTCGCAGTCGTCGTCCGAGAAGTCGTCACAGACCTCGGTCCCGGGCGTCACGTCGCCGACGCAGGCGCCCCAGCCGGTGCCGTCGCAGTCCTGCGTGCCGTCCTGGCAAGCGCCGATGCCGCGCGTGCCCGAGGGGCCGCCGTAGCAGGGGCGCGAGTCGCCGACCGAGCACGCGCAGCCCTCGTCGATGAGGCCGTCGCAGTCGTCGTCGAAGAGGCCATCGCACTCCTCGGGCGAGGGAAGGAGCTCGTCGACGCAGTTCGTGTCCCAGTGCGAGCCGTTCGCGTCGACGATGCAGACCTGCGTGCCCGACGAGCACCAGCCCACGTCACGCGTGGCGGGATCACCCGTGTAGCAGTCGCGCGCGTCGCCCTCGAGGCACTCGCAGCCCTCGTCGGTGCGGCCATCGCAGTTGTCGTCGATGCCGTTGCAGCGCTCGGGCGCCGGAGCACCGTCGCCACCGCACGAGTCCCACACGCCGAACTCCATCGTGGAGACGCAGTCCTGCGTGCCCCAGTGGCAGGCGCCGATCCCGGCCTGCGTGCGCTCGCCGCGATAGCACTGCTGCTGCGCGCCGGGCGTGCACTGGCAGCCTTCGTCGATGCGGCCGTCGAGGTCGTCGTCGAGACCGTCGCCGCACATCTCCGGGTTGCCCGGCGTGCCGGTGTCGGCCTGGGTGCCGCCGTCGTCGACGATCGGGCCCGTGTCGCCGCGACCGGTGACGCGCCCGCCATTGGGCCCGGCGCAGTCGCAGCCGGAGGCGGTGACGAGGAGAGAGACGACGGCGAGCGAAGTCAGCGCGCCCGCAACGAAACGACGGCCAGCCATGGAGCCTCCCTGGTCGAGAAAGGTCGGACGATGTAGCACCCGGACCGCTTGTCGGCCCGTCTCACGGTCGGTTTCTATCGTTATCGCCGGGATGCGTTGGAAAAGCCACGGCGCCCGCGATCGCTCAGCGCCGCTTCCGCGGGCGCCCGGGACCGAGCGCGCCGCGCCGCGCGCAGCCCTCGAGGTGGTCGTCGACCATCCCCATCGCCTGCATCAGCGCGTAGCAGGTCGTCGGCCCGACGAAACGGAAGCCGCGCTTCTTCAGGTCCTTCGACAGGCGGATCGACGCCGCGGTCTTGCCCATCGCGCGCAGGTCCGAGAGGCGCATGCGCGGCGGGCGCTCGCTCTCGGGCGGCGCGAACGACCAGAGATACGTGTCGAGCGAGCCTTCCTTCGCGATCAGCTCGTTCGCGGCCCTGGCGTTGTGGATCGCCGCCTCGATCTTGCCGCGGTGGCGCACGATGCCGGCGTCGCCGAGCAGGCGCTGCACGTCTTTCTCGCCGAAGCGCGCGAGCTTCTTCGGGTCGAAGCCGGCGAAGACCTCGCGGAAGCGCGGGCGCTTCTTGAGGATCGTGATCCACGAGAGCCCCGACTGGAACCCTTCCAGCACGAGCTTCTCGAAGAGGCGCTGGTCGTCGTGCGTGGGCGTGCCCCACTCTTCGTCGTGGTAGCGCAGATACTCCGGGTCGGAGCCGGCCCAGAAGCACCGCACGACCCCGTCCTCGCCGCGCACGAGCCCTTCGGCGAGCGCCGGAGCCTTCGTCTTCGTCTTCGTCTTCGTCGTCTGGGTCATTCGTACGTCGGTCCCGCGAAGGTGGTGACGAACTCGAGGTGCAGCTCGCTCCCCGGCTTGCGGAGCTCGGCGGCGCGGCGGCCGGTCTCGATGCGCACGACGACGAGGGTATCGCCGCGCGTCTCGAAGCGCGCGCTCCATTCCTTCACGCTCATCCGGGTGCCGTGCCGATCGGTCTTGATGCGCCGGTACGCGTGCGGCTGCGGGCCGAGCGAGAGCGCCTCGACGATGCGCTTGCGCAGATCGAAGCCGCGCTCACGGAGCCAGGTGAGCTGCGCCTCCGCGAGCGGCTCCACGATCACGTTCCACGTCGGTCGCGGATCGGCCGGGCGCTCACCGCCGGGTCGAGCGCCCTCCGGAGGCTCGAGCCAGCCCGTCCTCGCGCTCGGGATCGCATCCGTCCACGGCACGTAGGGCTTGAGGTCGAGCACGGGCGTGCCGTCGACGAGGTCGAGCTCCTCGATCTCGAGCACGAGGCCGCTCACGGAGAGCAGCTTCACCGCGCTCATGCCGATCGGGTTGGGACGGTGCGGCGCGCGCGTCGCCAGCACGCCGCGCTTTCGCTCGCTCCGCGGCGGCGTGACCTTCGGCTTCCACCCGACCGAGCGATCGAACCAGAAGATCACCCAGAGGTAGTCCCATCCGACGAGGTCCTCGACCGCGTCCTCGAGCCCCATCCCCGGCGCGAGCTCGATCCGCCCGCGCACGCCCTCGGCGGCGCGCGGCTGCCGTGGCGCCTCGGCGAGCTCGACGAAGGGGCTGCGCACGACGCCGATCGGACGAACCACGAGCTCGCGATCGGAAGGGCTCATGCGCGGCGCGATCTAGCATCCGAGCGCGAGCACCGCTCGCGACGCCGGAGCGGCGTCAGGGCGCCTCGGCGGCGATGAGCGCCTCGATCTCTTCGAGGTCGCTCGACTCCGGATCGAGCTCGCGAGCACGCGCGAGATGCTGCCGTGCCTCGTCGAGCGCGTGCCGCTCGACCGAGGCGCGCGCGGCGTCGAGCTCGTCCTTCGCCATGTCCTCGCGCTCTTGGCGCGAGAGCGTGGGCGCGGCGCTCCCCGTGTCGGGGTCGGACCACGCGTCGCTCCCCGCGTCGTCGAGCGGCGTCGCGCTGTCGATCTCGTCCCCAGCATCTCGCGGGCGCGCGCGGGCGCCCGCGTCGGCGCTGGTGCTCGTGGCGTCGGGCAGCGCGCCGTCGGCGACGTCGACCGCCGGCCCGAAGAGCGAGAAGTCGCCGAGCCAGAGCACACCGCCGATCGCGACGACGAGGATCACCAGCAGAAGGCCGGCGAAGAAGGCGCCACCCGGGCCCTCGGAGGTGGGGCGCGTCTGCGTCGTGCGCTCGCCGGTCACCGGCGCGAGCAGGCCGGCATCGACGTAGGCTTGCTCGACCGCCTCGGCGAGCTCCATCGCGCTCGCGAAACGCGCCTCCGAGCGCTTGTCGAGGCCTCGCATGATCGCCGCGTCCACCTGCGCGGGGATCTTCACGTTGCCCGCCGTGCTCGGAGGCGGCGGGTCGTCGTGGATCACCGCGTGGGCGACCGAGATCGCGTCGTCGCCCGGGAACGCACGCGCGCCGCTCGCGAGCTCGTAGAGCACGGCGGCGAACGAGAACAGATCGGTGCGCGGCCCGTACTTGCCCGCCGTGAGCGTCTCCGGCGCGGCGTAGCAGGGCGTGCCGAGGAACTGCCCTTCCTTCGTGAGCGCCGCATCGGGCAGGCGCGCGACGCCGAAGTCGGCGAGCTTGGCGCGCCCGTCCTCGGCGAAGAGGATGTTGTCGGGCTTGACGTCGCGATGGATGATCCCGCGCTCGTGCGCGAGATCGATCGCGTGGGCGACCTGGCGCGCGACGTCCACGAGATCTTCCGGCGCGAGAGGCCCGCGCTCGCGCAAGACGTGCTTGAGCGTGGTGCCCTTCACGTACTCGAGCACGAGGAAGGGCCCGCCGACCGACGCGTCCTCGCCGACGTCGAAGACCTGCACGATGGTCGGGTCGTGCAGGCGCGCCGCCGCCTTGGCCTCGTTGCGGAAGCGCTCGAGGAAGCGCTTCTTCGTGTCCTCGGGGAGATCGAGCTCCTTGATCGTCTTGATCGCGACCTCGCGATCGAGCGAGGGGTCGCGACCCAGATAGACGGCGCCCATCGCGCCCTGCCCGAGCAAACGGATGACCTGGTAGCGGCCGATCTTCTCGGGGGGCGTGGACACCGACGCACCGGAGATAGCCGCGATCGAGGGGTGGCGTCCAGGGGGCGACGCAAAGGCGTGACGTCAGGGCGCGCGGAAGCCGATCTTGGCGTGCGTGCCGTCGCAGAACGGCTTGTTCGCCGAGCCGCCGCAGCGACACAGGAACGCGCGGACGGGGCGATCGACCGTGCGGCCGGTGCCGGAGCAGATCTCGACCGGGCCGGTGAGGGCGAGGGGGCCGTCGGGCTGCGGCCGCACCTCGAGGGGCGCGCCGTCGTGGAGCGGCTCGCTCGGGCGCGTCGGGGGCTCGCCGGTGGCCGTGAAGCCCGCCGCGACGTGCGAGCCGTCGCAGTAGGGCTTCTTCTGCGAGGCGCCGCAGCGGCAGAGGGTCGCGCGGATGCGGTCGGGCTGGCCTCGGATCTTCAGGCTCGCGGCGAAGGCGTAGGGGCCGTTCTCGCGGACGCGGACGACGTTGCGCGGCGGCGGCCGCTCGGGCTCGCCGCCGTCGAGGCGCTCGTAGGTGATCGCGCCGGACGGGCACGCGCGCGCCACGCTCACGACGTCGTCGATCGGCGCGGCGTCGGGATGAATCCACGGGCCCTTCACGTTCGCGAGGAACACGCCTGGCGTCGCCGTCACGCAGTGGCGCGCGTGGATGCAGCGCTGGCCTTCGAAGCGCAGCACGAGCTTCTCGCCGCGCACTTCTTCGACACCGTCCGTGATCGTGGAGGTCGGCGCGCTCGCCGCAGCGACCGGTGCGACCGGCGCATCGAGCGCCACCGGGACGCGCCGCGACTGATCGCGCAGGCGCACGGCGAGCTCGTCCATCGTCGTCGCGAGCCGCGCGAGCGAGCCGTCGATCGGGAGGACGTGCTCGCGTATCGCGCTCGCCACGCCAGCCGCCGCCTCGTGCAGCGCGCGGAACGCGCCACGCATCTCGGGCATCGGCTCGAGGTTGCGCGTCATCGTGAAGGTGAGCCCCGCCGTGACGTCGGGGATCGTGGTGCTCGCCGGCAGCGTGCAGAGCAGGCGCGCGAGCGGCGTGAGCGCCATCATCGCCGTCGCCATCGTGTCGGCCGCCAGCTCGCGCGCGCCCGGATGGAGCGAGGCCGGAGCGAACATCACGCCGAGCGCGCGCAGCGCCAGGCCGTAGAGCGCGTTCGTGGTGTCGAGCACGCTCGCGGTCGGCTCGCGGTCGACCCACACGAGGCCGTCGGCCTTCGGCGGCTTGCGCATCACGGGGCTCCACGCGACGCCCGCTGCGGGCTCGAAGCTCGGATCCTCGGCCTGGAGCGCGGCGAGCTCGTCGCGGATCGCGACGAAGCGCCGGTAGTGCGACGTCGCGTCGGCGTCCCGCGCGCCCTCGCCCTGCGTGACGATCGTCTCGATCGCCGTGACGGCCGAGGCGAGGTCGACGACCTTCGTGACCTGCGCGAGGCCGACGAGCGCCGTATCGACCTGCAGGCGTGGATCGCCCGAGAAGAGCTCCTGTTCGCCGAGGCGCTCGGCGAGCTGCGCGAGCCCGCGCTCGATCGCGCGGTAGAGATGGCCGACGGTGCCGTAGTCCTGCGCGCTCGGCACGAGGCGCCCGCGGCGTGGCGCGCGCACGTACGCGAGCGCGGGCGCGAAGCCGTCGCCATCCGGCACGTCCACGCCTTCCGGGCGCTCGAGGAACACGAAGTGATCGATCGTGCCCTTGCCGAAGGGCGCGAGCGAGACGACGACGCCCGCCGGGTGATAGCCCGGTCCGACCGGGAAGTTCTGCCGGCCGAAGTGCGGCGCCACGCCGATCGCGTTGGCGACGTTCGAGACGAGCGCGAGATGGATCATCTCGTCCTTGGCGACCTCGGTGATGGACTTGCGCCAGCGCGCGATCGCGTCGCGCTGCTTCTCCGAGTGCGCCGGCTGCTCGCGCAAGCTGAACGCCGCGTAGAGATAACAGCACATGAGCCCGTGCTCGATCTCCGACGCCTCCGCGAGCAGATAGGCCAGCGACTCGCGGTTCTCGACGTGGATCTCGGGCTCGTTCATGGCCCGCCACGGTACCAGCGCGTGCGCGCCGCCACACCGGTCGTGCGGGTGGGATCGTGCTGCCCGACGGCGCGGTTCGTGCCGGCTCAGCTCGCCTTGGACTGCGCTTCGAGGAGCGCGGCCTGGTGGCTCGCGCGCAGGGCGTTCAAGAGCTCGTCGAGGTCGCCGTTCACGACGGCGTCGAGCTTGTGCAGCGTGAGGCCGATGCGGTGGTCGGTGACGCGGTTCTGCGGGTAGTTGTACGTGCGGATCTTCTCGCTCCGCTCGCCGCTCCCGACCATGTCCTTGCGCTCGCTCGCGCGCGCCGCGTCGGCCACGGACTGCTCGCGCTCGAGCAGGCGCGCGCGCAGCACCTTCAGTGCGCGCGCCTTGTTCTTCAGCTGCGAGCGCTCGTCCTGGCACTTCACGATGATCCCCGTCGGCACGTGCTTGATCTGCACGGCGGAGTTCGTGGTGTTCACGCCCTGGCCCCCGGGGCCGCCGCTCGCGGCGATGGAGATCTCGAGGTCCTTGTCGGCGATCTCGACGTCGACCTCTTCGGCCTCCGGCATCACGGCGACGGTCGCGGTGGACGTGTGGATGCGGCCCTGGCTCTCGGTCGCCGGCACGCGCTGCACGCGGTGCACGCCGCCCTCGAAGCGCAGCCACGAGTAGACCTTGTCGCCCGTGACGCTGCAGACGATCTCCTTCAGACCGCCGGCGCTCGCCTCGCTCGTGTTGAGCACCTCGATCTTCCAGCCCCGCGTGTCCGCGTAGCGCGAGTACATGCGGAACAAGTCGGCCGCGAAGAGCGCCGCTTCCTCGCCCCCCGTGCCGCTGCGGATCTCGAGGATCGTGTTCTTCGCGTCGTTCGGATCGCGCGGCAGGAGCAGCGTCTCGAGCTCGCTCTCGAGCGCCACGATCTGCTTCTCGAGACCGGGGATCTCCTCCTCGGCCATCGCGCGCATCTCGGCGTCGGCGAGCAGCGCCTTGTTGCCGGCGAGGTCGGCGGTGGCCTTCTCCCAGGCATCGAAGGCCTTCACGAGCTCACCGAGCTCGGCGTGCTCGCGGCGCAGCAGCGTGTAGCGCTTGGTGTCCGCGATCACCTCGGGCACGCAGAGCATCTCTTCGAGCTCGGCGTGCCGCGCCTTCAGGCTCTTCAGCTTGTCGACCGGGAGCATGCGCCGCGATCAAGCCGCGGAGGCGGCGTAGTGCGAGGACGCGCTCGCGAACGAGTCGAACGCCGAGACGCCCTCGGCCTTCGTCTTCGTGCGCGCGGCCTGCATCGCGACGATGGCGACCTCGATCTGGCGATCGTCGGGCTCGCGCGTCGTGATCTTCTGGAAGAGGAAGCCCGGATAGAGGAGCACGCGCAGCGGGCCCGTCGTGCAGTAACGCGCCGAGAGGCGCTGCAGCTCGTAGCTCACCGCCGCGATGAGCGGCAGGAGCGAGATGCGGAGCGCGAGCGTCTCGATCTGCCCCTCGAGGCCCGTCGCGTTGGGCAGGACGAGCGGCGTGAGGATCGAGCCGAGCACGACCGAGATGATCACGACGGTGATGAGGAACGTCGTACCGCAGCGCGGATGCAGCGGGCTCTGCTTGCGCACGTTCTCGACCGTGAGCGGCAGCTCGGCCTCGTACGCGTAGATCGTCTTGTGCTCGGCGCCGTGATAGTGGAACACGCGCCGGATCTCCTCGATGCGGGAGATGACGACGAGGTAGCCGGTGAGCACGGCGAGCTTGAAGCCGCCGGTGATCGCGTGGAAGCGCCAGTCGGCGGGCGTGAGCGCCAGGCCCGTGACGTGCGAGAGCCCCACGGTGAGCGCCTGCGGCAGCGCGATGAAGAGGCCGAGCGCGAAGAGCGTGGAGAGCACGAGCGCTCCGCGCTGCGCGATCGAGGGCTTCTCCTCGCGCGTGAGCGAGGGTGCCGGCTTCTCGGCGGCCTCGTCCTTCTTCTTCGGCGCCGGTCCGACGTCGGGCTCGAGGCTCGCCATGGCGACCACGGCGGCAGCGAGCATGCTCAGCGCGCTCGCGCCCGCCGAGGGCGGCGTCTCTTCGGTCTCTTGCTGCGAGGCCGAGAACGAGAGCGCGCGATAGCCGACCGACATCGACTCGACGAGCGTCGCGATGCCGCGCAGGCCCGGGATCTTGCGGACGCCGGACTGCTCGCTCGGGAGCTGGCCCTCGAGGACGGCGATCGTGCCGCCGGGTCGCCGCACGGCGACGGACAGGCCTTCGGGGGCGCGCATCATGACGCCCTCGATGACCGCCTGTCCGCCGATGTACGGCTTGGCGCTCACTCGGGCTTGGGCTTGCGGACCGGCTTCGCCTTCGGCGCGCGCGGCTCCTTCGACACGCCTTCGTACTTCTTGCGGAAGCGCTCCACGCGGCCGGCGGTGTCCATCATGCGCTGCTTGCCCGTGAAGAACGGGTGGCAGGCGGAGCAGACGTCGACGCTGAACGAGCCGCGGGTCGACTTCGTCTGGATGACGTTGCCGCAGGCGCAGGTGACGGTGGCGTCGAGATACTCGGGGTGGATGTCCTTCATGGCTTCCTCGGGGCCCTCCGGGGTCCGGCCGAGACGGCACGGGTGAGAGGGGCCGGCGTATGTAGCGAAGACGAGCCCGGACCGCAAGGGACGGGCCTCGCCAGGGAGGCGGGCAGCCCTCAGGACCGGGTGGGACCGGTGGTCGGAGACCAAGACAAGGTGCCGTGCTCGAAGCGGATCGTCTGCGAGGCCGTCGGATCGAGCGGGACGACGGCGTCCTCGAGCGGCAGGCCGAGGCCGCTCTGGATGCCGCCCAGCGAGCACCAGTAGGCATGGAGCACGCCGTGGATCGCGTGCGTGCCGAGGCGCGGGTGATCGAAGATGGCACCTCGCGCGCAGGGCAGGCCGCGCGCGATCCCATCCGCGAGCGTCGTCGGCGGCTGGGTGGGCCAACCGACCGGCGAGCGCGCCGCGCCGGCTGCGAGCCAGCTCGCGAAGAGACGGTCTTGCCCGGAGAGCACGATCGGCTTCTGTCCGGCCCACACGAAGACGCCGCCGTTCGCGAAGCGCATCGCCACGCCGCTCGCATCGCCCTCGCTCATCGCGCCCGCGGGCGGCATCGGCATCCCGAGCGGGCCGCCCTTTCCGCCCGCCGCCTGCCACGCGGCGAGGATCGATTCGGGGATCTCGTTCCCGACCGGCGCCACGATCGGCTTGGCCGGCGGGGGCGCGATGGGCTTGCTCGGCGTCACGGCCGGCGCGACGGCGATCGGCTTGGGGCTCGGAGCCGCGGGCGCCGCGACGGGAGCGACCGGATCGTTCGCGCGCGGCTCCGGCGCGACGGACAGCTGCGCGCGCGTCGTCGGTCCGATCGCGCTCACGACCGCGCGCTCGTCGAGCCCGTCGTCCCACGGCATCCGCGCGAGCTGCGCCGGCGGCTTTCCCTGGGCCTGCAGCATCTTCAGGATCACCGCGCTGCGGTCCTCTCCCACGAAGGCGCCGACATCGCGCCCCCGCACGCGCGCCGTGATCCCGGGCGTGATCCCCTGCACGAGCCCGCCCGCGAGCCCCGCGAGCATGCCGCTGCCCGTGATCATGCCGACCGCGAGCTGCGTGCCCATCGACGCGATCGCGCCCACCGCGCCCGAGGCCTGCGCGCCCGACGAGGGCGGCGCCGCCGGCAGCGCGCGCGGATCGATCTTCACGGTCGGCGAGAGGTCCGCGCGCTCGGTGAGACGGATCGCCCATGCCGAGCGCGTCCACTCGGGATTCAGCACCCACTCGTAGGGCAGATATCCGTAGCCGCGATCGCCCCAGTCGGCGCCCCACGAGTTGCGGATCACGAAGTGGCGGGCCGCATCGTCGTAGCCGACGAGCAAGAGCGCGTGGCGCCCGTGCTTCCACTGCGCCGACTCCCCCGCCCGAGGGAGGGGAACGACGCCGCTCGCCGGCACGTGCATGAAGCTCTCGGTGCAGCGCGTGCCGAACACGATCGGAAAGCCCGCCGCGAGGCAGCTGCGGATCGCGACCGCCTCGATCGGCAACGACCACCAATCCGTCACCTGGAACTGGCTCGCCTCGCGATAGACCTCTTCGGGCGGCTGCACCGCGAAGAGGTTCCGGTCGTAGGGCCACGAGCGCTCGGTGGGCACGCCGAGCCGGGCGAGCACGCGGATGCCGACGGCGATCGCCGCGCCCGCGTCGTCGCGCACGCAGTCGTCCCAGAGGCGCTGGTTGTAGTAGACGAAGAGGCGGCTGAGATCGACCTCGCGGCCCGTCTCGCGCCGCACGAGGTACTCGAGCGCGCCCACGAGCGCGTTGGAGGTGCAGCTGCCGAGGGCGCCCTGGTCCTCGACCTTCGTCATCCACGGGCGCAGGTCGACGGCCGGTGGAAGCGCTTGGGTGCGCAGCGGGAAGGGGCGGCGCTCGAAGTCGTCGTTCGCCGCGTCGTCGCGACAGGCGCCGAGCGCGATCTGGCGACCGAGGAACGAGCCGAACGAGAGACCGATCTGCTGACCGAGCCCCACCGAGCCACTCGTCACGTCCCACCCTTTCCTGGAAAGCGCTCCCCCGGCGCGGGCGGGCGGATCCCGTGTTGGGCCATCACGCGCGCGGGATCGTCGGCGAGCTCGACCTTCGCGCGCGCGGTGAGCGCGGCGACGAGGTTGCCGGCCTCGACCGCCATGCGGAAGAGCGGATGCGGGCGAATGCAGGTGACGGAGTGCCGCAGATAGTCACGCGGCCGCGCGCGCATGCGCGAGAGGTAGAAGCGACGCGCCTCGCTCGTGTAGCCACCGACGCCGCGCCAGTCGTGGAACACGAAGAGACCGCCCGCGGCGCGGATCTCGTCGCCCTTCACGCGGAGCACGTCGTCGATCCAGCCCTGCACGAGCTCGGCGGCGCGCAACGTGCCGCTCTCGATGTGCGCCTGGGAGACGAACACGGCCGGGTGCGCGTACCAGGCGAGACCGAACGCCGGATCGTGCGCCTGGAGGGGCCACGCATCGAACGGCGGACGGGGCGACGGGGCCGGCACGGGAGGCAGGATGCCACGCCGAAGGCGGCGCGTGTCGTGCCGCGTGGCGTCGGCCGCGCGTATCCTCTCGCTCGATGAGCCGCAGCTGCGCGACCTGTGGAGCCCTCGTCGGCGACGACTCGCTCCTCTCCGATCAGGGCGAGCCGATCTGTCCGGCCTGCAGCGCGCGCGCCGATCTCGAGCGGGAGGAGAAGCGCGCGAGCCAGGCGATCTTCGCCTCGAGCGGCTCGGCGCTCGCCCTCGGCGTGATCGCGCTCGCGGTCGATCCCTGCTTTCTCACGTCGATCTTCGGCGTCGCGGCCGGCATGGGCACGCTCAGCCTGCTCGCGCGCCATCCCGAGCATCGGGCGCGCCTCGGCGGGCGCGCGTGGGTCGCCGGGATCGCCGCCGTGCTCGGCATGGGCCTGGCGGTCGCCGCTCCCTTCGTGACCACCGCGCTCCAGGTCTACTTCTTCACGCGGCGCGCCGATCCGGCGCCCACGCCGGTGGAAGAGGAACAAGCCGAGGAGGAGGCGCGCGCCGAGGAAGATCCCGCGCGCCAGATCTTCGCCCACGCCATCCCCGACTGGGTGATCGCGCTCGATGCGCGCACCGCCGGCAGCGAGCGCGCCGCCCCGCGCGACGTCGCGAGCACCCACGCCGCGGTGCTCGCCGCCGTCGATCGCACGATGCCCGAGCGCCACGACGCCTTCGCGCGCTTCCTCGACGACGCCGAGTCCTACGCCGCGCGCGGCAACGACACCGACGCGGCCGACCTGACGAACAGCATGGTGCTGCTCGACTCCGCGCTCGAGCGCGGGGGCATTCCCTACTACGTCGATGCCCTCCTCGTGCGCTCGCGCGAGCGCCAGCGCGTGCTCGCATCGAGCTACGCCATCGAGCAGCGCCGGCACTACCGGAGCGGCGAGCAGCGCATCACGGCGCTCGATCTCGATCGCATCGACACGCTCTCGTTCGACCAGACGCTGCTCGGTTACACGCGGCCCGACGTGCGCGTCGCGCTGGTGCTCACGGCGCGCGTGGATCGCTTCCTCGTGCAGCGCGTGCTGCCCTCGATCCACTCGACGGACGAGAGCGTGATCGTGCGCGGCTACGAGCACGAGACGAATGTCGCGTGGATCACCGGCTTCGAGGAGTCGGTCCACGTGGATCTCCGGCGCGAGGCGGCGACGCTCGCGCCCGAGCGGGACGTGCTGGATCTCGCGAGCGCGATCGTGCGGCGGCGCGTGGCCCTCGACGCGCTGGATCACGAGATCGCGACGGGTGGCGGCGCGCTCCGCGAGCCCGACGCGTACGACTACGACGTCGCAGCGCTCTCCGCGTACGCGGGGCGCGCCACGCCGTTCACGCTCCGCGACGTACGGAGCGCCCAGCACGACCTCGAGGAGCCGCGCCTGCGCGCCGCGTGGACGGCGCTGCGCACGGCGTCGCTCGACTCGATCGCGCGCCACGAGGCGCAGCACCGCATCGACTTCGAGCAGGACCTCGCCGCGCTCCACGTGCCGGACGCGCTCGCGCGCTACGTGGGCCGCACCGAGCACGAGGACGCCGTGAACGAGCTCGCCGAGCGAAGCAACCTCGAGCTCTCGGCCTACACGGCGCAGGTCGCGCGCGACCCCGAGCGTGTGCGCACCGTGCTCGTGCACGTGATCCAGTTCGCGATGAGCCGAAACGACTGGGGACGGCCCGAGTGCTACGCGGCGCTCGTCCTCTTCGAGGCGCTCGCCGACGCGCTCGAGATCGCGCACGAAGAGCTCGTCGTGGATCGCACGATCCGGCGCGAGCGTCTGGCGCAGATCTACGAGGCGCTGCGCGAGCGGCCCTCGGCCGACCTCGCGGAGGCCGCCTCGCGCGCCTGGACGGCGCTCTACGGCGCGCCCCTCGCGCCGCTCGAGCTCGAGTAGCTGCGCGCGAGCGCCTCGAGCGCCTCGCCGTCGACGCGCATCGGGATCCACGTGGCGAGCTCGCGCGCGCCGAGCGTGCGGTAGAAGCCGCGCGCCGGCTCGTTCCAGTCGAGGACCTGCCACTCGAGGCGCGCGCAGCCGCGACGCACGGCCTCGGCCGCGACCGCCGTGAGCAGCCGCTTTCCGAGGCCACGCCCGCGCGCCTCCGGCCGCACGAACAGATCTTCGAGGTGGATCCCGGGCCGCCCGCGCCACGTGCTCCACGTCGCGAAGTAGAGCGCGAAGCCGAGCGCGTGCCCGTCTTGCTCGGCGATCAACGCCTCGGCCTCGGGGGGCGAGGCGCCGAGCGCGCGCACGAAGTCGGCCTCGGTCGCCACGACCGCGTCGGGCTCGCGCTCGTAGTCGGCGAGCGCGCGCACGAGCGCGAGCAGGGTCGGAGCGTCGGAGGGCGTCGCGGGACGGATCGTGACGAGCATGCGCGCGCAGCCTACGTCACATCGGTCGCGGCCCTCGGGTCGCGATCGCTCGCTCGTCTACCAGGCGCAGCTCACGATGCCCCCGCTCTCGATCGGCACGCACGGCATCGTCACGACCACGGGGGCGGTGCGCAGACGTCCCTGATGGCACCAGCCGAGCACGCCCGGCCGCAGGGTCGGGGTCCGGCCCTCGATGCTTTGCGCGATGTCGTCCACCTGACCGACCACACAGGTCGTCGCCCCGCGGCACCTCCCGCCGAGCGGCGCCGTCGCGAGCGCCGCGCAGGCGTCGGCCCCGTCCATGTCGAAGACGATGGCGTCGCTCGGCACACCCAGCATCTCGTCGCCGACGCACGAGCGCATCGTGGCGCCGAGCGTCGTCTGCTCCAAGCACCCGTCCTCGCGCACCTGCGGGCGCTCGAGCGGCCCCGTCGCGACGCGCTGGTTGGTGGCCACGACCAGCTCGCCGTCCGCGCGGCAATAGGCCGCCCTGGAAGGTGCTCCGAACGCGCCATCGGCACAGCTTCCGGCGAACGTGCACGGGTCGCCGGAGACCCCGCGCTCCATCGCCTGCGCACACTCCGTCCAGAGGCCCGAGCTGCGCTGGACGGGAGTCAGGCCGAGCACCTGCGGCGACGGGCACCCGGACACGCCGAGCAGCGCCATCGAGGCGAGGACGAGAACGACGTTTCGATGCATGGCTCCAGCCCACCTCGGGGCCGCAGCCGCCCCGAACCGGCTCACGCAAGATAGTGTGAGCCGGTGGAGCTCGCTCGTGGCCCCCAACGCACACATGACCCGTGGAGGAGCCCAGATCGCGCTGGTCGGCACGCGCCCCGGCGCGCGCCCCGGCCTGACGGACGCCGAGCTCGTCGCGCGCGCGCGCGATCGGGACGCGTGGGCGGAGGCGGCGATCTACCAGCGCCATGCGGCCGATGTCGCGAACCTCGCGGCGCGGCTGCTCGGAAGCCGAAGTGACGCGTTGGACGTCATGCAGGATGTCTTCGTGAGCGCGCTCGAAGAGCTCCATTCGCTCCGCGACCCCTCCGCGCTGCGTCCCTGGCTGCGACAGCGTACCGTCTTCCAGGTGCATCGCATCTTCCGAAGGCGGCGGTGGTGGCGGATCTTCGGCCGCGATCACGCGCGACAAGACGCTGGCCTGGACGTGCTCGCGACCGCGTCGGTGTCGCCCGATCAGCGCGTCGAGCTCGCGCGGATCTCGGCCCTGCTCGCGACCCTGCCGGCGCGGCAGCGGATCGCATGGGTGCTCCATCGCGTCGAGGGCGAGACACTCCCCGAGACGGCGCGACTGTGTGCGCTCTCGCTCGCGACCGTGAAGCGCGACATCGCGGCGGCCCAAGCCGCGCTCGATGCCTATACCCACCAGGAGGGCATGCGATGAGCCCCGAGCCGCACGAGCCGATCGAGCGTTCCCTGGGTGATGCGGTGTCTGCCGCGGAGCTCGACGCAGCGTGGACCCAGGTGCGCGCCCGGCGCGCGGCCCTGGGCCGGGCCAGAGAGCGGCGACGCGTCGCGCTCGCGGTGGGCCTGGCCGCGACGGTGGTGATCGGTGCGTGGGCCGCGCGAAGCGCGAGCACGTCGCCGCCCTCGGCGAGCACGGTGGCGGGGGCACCTGCGCCGTTGCTCCGGCGCGCCGATGGCGAGGCCTTCGACCACGTCACGGGGGAGCAGGTCATCGAGCTCGACGACCGTTCGCGCATCGTCACGAGCCCGAGCGCGCAGCTCGACGTCCTCGAGAATGCGCCCGACGAGCTCTCCCTCCATCTCGTCCGCGGCCTCGCCCGCTTCGAGGTCACGCCTGGGGGGCCACGCGACTGGGTCGTGGAGGCGGCGGGCGTGAGCGTCGAAGTGGTCGGCACCGTGTTCGAGGTCGATCGGAGCGATGCATCGCTGCGCGTGAGGGTCGAGCGTGGGGTCGTCCTCGTACGTGGCCCTCGCGTGCCCGACGGCGTGCGTCGGCTCGTCGCCGGAGACGAGCTCACCGTCGACATCGGGAGCGCCGCGGACGAGCCCGTGTCGGTCGGCGCCACCAGCCCCGAAGCGAGCACGGCCGCTTCCGTGCCGGCCGTACGGGGGGAGGATCGATCGCACGCGCGCGTGGAGCCGGCCTCCGCACCACCGAGCGCTGCCGCGTGGCTGAGCGAGGCCGACACGCTCCGTCGCGAGGGCCGCGAAGACGAAGCGATCGCTCTGCTCGGCCGTCTCGTCGAGACCCATCCCGACACGCCGGAAGCCGGGATCGCAGCCTTCACGACCGCACGCTTGATGCACGCGCGGGGTCGCGAGCGAGAGGCACGCGGCTGGTACGAGCGCGCGCTCGCGCTGCCGCTTCCCGAAGCGCTCGTGGAGGACGCACGGACCGCGCTCGCCGAGCCCCTCGGCCCCGAGGACGAAGCGGAGGCGCCGGCGCCGTGAGGCGTGGGAGAGGTTGGACGCTCGCGCTCGCGCTGACGATCGTGGGAGTCGGCAGCGGCGCGCGAGGGAGCGCGCAACGGGTCGCGCCGACCTATCGATTGGAGGTGATCGGCTGCGAGCTGCCGGGCCTCGCCTCGGCGCTGAGCCTCGAGATGGGAGAGGCGCTCACTCCCGAGGGTGCGCGCACGGTCCGCGTGGAGTGCGCGGGTCCCACCACTCACGTGGTCGCCGAGGACGCGCTTCTCGCGATCCGCATCGAGCGTCAGCTCGAGAGCGAAGCGGTGGAGCCACACCTGCGAGAGCGCGTCGTCGCGCTCGTCGTCACTCAGCTCGTCGACTCTCTCGATCGCATCGAGGGCGGGCCACCCTCGATCGACGCAGAGGTCGAGGACACCATGGACGAGACCGCGCAGAGCCCGCCACCCGTGGCGAGCGCCGACCCTGCGCCCCCCGAGAGCGAGACCCCTCCCGTCGATTCGCGCACCCGATCGAGCATCGAGCTGAGCGTGGGGGGCGGTCTACGCGTCCACCCGATCGATGCCACGACGGCGATCGGCAGCGTCGCGATCGACGTGCGTTACGAATGGCTCGTCGTGGCCATCGAGGGAGGCGGTGCGGAGGTCGCCAACCGGCTCGCGGCCACGCAGCTCGGGCTCTTGCTCGGGAGCGTGGGCGTCGTTCCCCTGAGGTTGAGCAACGGGATGCTCGACGCCGGTCTCGGCGCGTTCGCCGAAGGAGGCGCCGCGTGGGGTCGTACCGTCTCGGGCTTGGCCGGCTACCAGGGCGACGAGCTCACGGCGCTCGTGCTGGGCGCGTTCGTCCGGGGCTGGATGAGCCTCGCGCTCGCTCCCCGCGTCAGCCTCCGCGCGTGCGTCGACGTCGGCTGGGACTACGGGCTGCGCGTCGTGTTCTTCGACGCCCCGATCGCATCGATCGATTCGCTCTTCGTCGCGGTGCGACTCGGCGCGAGCTTCTGGCCCTGACCTGCGTGACCGCGACGCGAACCTTGAGCCGGTTCGGGGCCGGCGTGGCCCGATGACGCGAGCGTGCTGCCACACACCGCCGCTCTCGGAGACAATCATGCGTCACCACTTCGCGCTCGTGCTCGCTCTCGGCTCTTCGCTCGTCGGCTGCGTCGCCGCACCGCAACCCAACCCGCAAACGCTCTCGACGCGCTCGCCCGGGGGCGTGTGGAACGACTGCTTGGCCGCCATCGAGCGAGGTGTCGCCGGGGACCGCTGCAGCTTCGATCCCGAGGTCACCGGCACCGCGGAGTCGTGCGCGTCTCTGCTGCCTCCCGGGATCGTCGGCTGGGAGACGATCGGCGGCCAGCGCGTGCCGATCGCGGAGACCGATCTCGACGTGGCCGCTCACTGCAGCGACGGTCGGCTCGTTCTGAATCGGGTGCACGAGGCGGATCCCGCACCGCGGAGCGAGCCGACGATCGAGGCGAGCGGGTGCCTGTCGTACACGCTGCCCCCCGAGCTCGGCGAGAACGTGCGTCTCTGCGTCGAAGACGACCTTCTCCCCGAGCTCGCCACGAGCGAGGACGCCGACCTCGATCGTCCGGGCGCGTGCGAGGACGTCCTCGACGGCGTCGTCCTTCCGGGGGACGTCTGCACGGGCCACACGATCTGCGCGAGCGTGGAGGCCGAGCAGCGCTACGTGTTTCCGGGCTTCACCGAGATCCTCGGTCGTCCGGGCACGTACGCATGGTGCGGCGCCGGGCGTGTTCGTCGCGCGAGCGGGCTCGTCGTGATGCCCTGCGATCACTTCGACGAGGAGCGGCAGACGTACGTCTGCGCGCTCACGCCGAGCGTCGAGCCGTGAAGGTCGGCCCTGAACGCCGCCGGGACGGATCGTGACGAACCGGCGCTGCATTCGTGCGGGAGCTCGAGCTGCAGCGAAGGTTCCCCTTCAGTGGAAGTCCGTCGCGCTCCACTCCGGCGTCGTGAGCACGGGCAGCATCACGAGCTCCACCGAATGTCGTGACGTCTTCACCCGAAAACCTGTGTGCGCGCGTCCGCTCAGGCTTGCCAAGTCCGTTCCTACGGCTCCCAGTGGTATGGTCAGACGTCGTGAAGCGGGTCTTCGCAGCGGTGATCGCACTGGCGCTGGCGGGCGCGCTCGTCGGGTGCACCGGCGAGCGCGTGGTGCCGCGCACCTACGCCGACGGAGCGCCGATCGTCGAGGACGACGCTGCGAGCCTCGGCGATGCCGGGCCGCCCCGCGATGGCGGCGGCACGCCGCGCGAGTGCTTCGGGGTGGCCTCGACGCGTGGAGCGCTGACGGTCGATCAGGCGGTCTCCGCCGTCGGCTGCTCCACCGCGGTCGCCGAGCCGCTCTCGGAGCAGCTCGTCGAGCAGATCAACTGCCTCGCGCCCGGCACGATGACGCGCATCGACGGCATCGCCGGCCTCTCGCTCTCGAGCACGGTGGTGCCTTGGCTGCAGAGCGCCGCGGCGAGCGGGCTCGAGGACGCGGTGCGCGCGCACGGAGGCACGCTCTCGCTCAACTCCGCGCTCCGCACGCTGCCGCAGCAGCTGATGCTCTATCGCTGGTACCAGATGGGCGCGTGCGGCATCACGCTCGCGGCCTCGCCCGGCACGAGCCCGCACGAGAGCGGCCTCGCGATCGACACGAGCGAGTACACGGCGTGGCGGAGCGCGCTCGAGGCGCACGGCTGGACCTGGCACGGCGCGGGCGACCTGGTGCACTTCGACTACACGGGCGGCGGCACCGTCTCGCTCGCGGGCCGCTCGGTGCTCGCCTTCCAGATGCTCTGGAACCGCAACCACCCCGAGGACCTCATCGCCGAGGACGGCTCCTACGGCCCGCAGACCGAGTCGCGCCTGCGCATGTCGCCGACCGAAGGCTTCCCGCTCGGGCCCGACTGCGGCACGCCGGCCCACGAGCCCTTCGCCGTCAGCTGGATGCTCGACGGAGGCGAGTACGTCTTCATGGCCTCCGCGTCCTCGGCCACGAGCTCGGTCGAGTACTCGGCCGACGGCCGCGTGATCGGCACCGTCGCGCGCGCCACGAGCGGCATGTTCGCGCTGCGTGCCGGGATCTGCGACGACGGCCTCGACCACGCGATCAGCGCGCGCGCGATCGACGCGGGCGGCACCGAGGTCGATCACGGCGTGGGCCTCTTCCAGGCGCGCGCCGATGCCGCGGTCTACGTGCGGCCGGTCGACACGAGCACCTTCGAGGTCGGGCTCGAGCGCGCGAGTGGCATCGCCGCGATCGAGGTCGACGCCGACGGCACGCCCGTCACGGACGACACGAGCGGCACCGCGCACAGCACGCGCCTCGCGGTGCGGCACACGTACTCCATGCTCGGCACGCGCACCTTCGTGGTGCGCCTCTACGACGCGAGCGACGCGCTCGTCGAGACGCGCACGGTGATGCTCACGCTGCGTTGATCGGCTCGCCCGCTACGGGCCCTCCCGTCCGCGGGACGAGCCCGCTACCGTCCGGGCCCTTCGGGGCGAGCACTCCTGGCCGACGTTGATCGGCTCGCCCGCCATGGGCGAGCACTCTTTGCCGACGTCAGCGCGTGCCGATCGCGGCCGAGGTGCAGGTGACGCTCGCGCCCTCGGTGCACGCGACGACGTTGCCGTTGAGGCGGCCGCGGCGGGCGGTGTGCGCGGCGAGCACGACGAGGTACGTGCCGCTGGGCGCGATCGTCACGTGCGCGATGCCCATCGAGCGCCCGTGGCAGGGTTGATCGTTCGCCGCACGCAGATCGAGCGCCACCGCGCCCTCGGGAATCGGCGCGAGCGCCGAGATCGCGCCCGGTGCGAGCGCCGCGGCGATCGAGGTGCCGCCGACGCAGACGTCGAGCGCGCTCGCGCCCTCGATGCCGTGGACGATGCGCGCCTCGGTGCCGGCGGCCTGGCTCTCGTCGAGGACGGTCACGGCGAGCGGCGGCTCGGCCGCGGGCTCGCCCGCCACGAGCCAGATCGGATGCGAGCCCGAGGCCACCTCGACGCTCGTCACCATCACCTCGGGCGCCTCGCCCGTCTCGATCGAGGCCACGCCGAGCAGATGGATCGTGTGCGTGCCGGGCGTGACTTCGATCGCGTCGCTCGCCGCCCCGGCCGCCAGATCCCGCACCACCGGCGCGCCGTCGTCGATCGCGATCGAGAACGTGGCGAGGCCCGGATCGGGCGATCCGTGGATCACGTGCACGGACGCGGGAGGCGGGGGCGGCGGCGGCGGAGGGGGAGGCGGTGGCTCCTCGGCCCCCGAGCTCGTGTCGTGATCGGCCGTCTCGGGCTCGCTCGGCCCGCACGCCGCCACACCGATCGCGAACATCCCCACCGCCCAGACGAGCTGCTTCGAGCGCCGAATCACGGCGGCATCCTGCCACGAGCGGGAGGCCGGATGCGCGTTTCTCGCGCCGGCCCGGTCCGGTTCGATATGATTTTCGCCTTGGCCAAGGCAGACGTTCGCGCCACCGCCAGCGCCCCCAGTGCGCTCGAGGACCGCCCCACGATACTCGCGGTGGGCCGTGGCGAGGCCATGCTCGAAGCGGTCGCGCTGGCGCTCGATCGGCACGGCGTGCAGGTCGAGATCGGCGATCCCGACAACGCCGTGCAGGCCGTGTTCGTGCACGCGCCGGACCTGGTGCTGCTCGTCGGTGATGCGGCGGCCGACGAGGGCCGCGCGACGCTCGAGAAGCTCGCCGCCACCGTGGCCACGGCCGTGATCCCCGTCGCGATCCTCTCGGACGACGCGGGCCTCGACCAACGCATGCAAGCCGCGCGGCTCGGCGCCGTCGCGGTCGTGCCGCGGAGCGCGAGCGCCGATCAGATGGCGCAGCGCATCGCCGAGGTCGCGCGCGAGCTGCCCGAGCGCAAGTCGGAGGGCGCGACCGATCTGGGCGAAGCGACGCTCGACGAGGTCGTCGAGCTCTTCGCGCGGCGGCTCCGGAGCGGCGTGCTCGCCGTCTCGGCGAGCGGCGGCAGCGAGCGCGTCGTGCTCCGTGGCGATCGCCCGGTGACGCAAGCGATCGAAGAGCTCGTGGACCGCCTGCGCCCGCTGGTGACGCAGTCGGAGACCGTGCGCTGGGAGTTCCAGCAGGCGTCCACCGGCAAGCTCGCCGAGCTCAAGCTCGACGACGAGCCCTCGGGCACGCTCGACGTCGCCGCGCTCTTCCGCGATCGACGGCTCGTCATCGTGGAGCGCAGCCCCGCGCGCGCCGACGATCTCGTGGTCGCGCTCCGCCAGCGCGGCGCGCACGTCGTGGTGATCGACGGCGAGGGCGTGGGCCTCGCGAAGGCGCGCGCGATCGATCCCGACGTGATCCTCGTCGACGTGAGCGGCGTCGGCGGCTGGGCCGGCCAGGCGATGCAGCAGATCCGCGCCGATGCGCGGCTGCGCTGGGCCGCCCTGCTGGTCACGCGCGGCGAAGAGCTGTGGAAGGCGAACACGCCCGAGCCGGACATCGCGCGCCTCGCGGCCGGCATGCTGCCGCTCGTCGAGCCCGACGAGAGCCTCACGCACCGCATCCGCGACGGCAAAGGACCGATCGACGTCCGCCTCGAGACGACGGGCCCGACGCGCATGCTCCGCGCGATCGCGCGCGCCGGCCAGACGGTGCACGTGACGGTGCGCCATCGCCGCGCCACCGTGGAGATCGACTTCGCGCAGGGCCTCGTGGTGGGCGCGCGCGGCGAGGCGCAGACCGAGACGCCCGGCGGCAAGCCCACGAAGGTCGAAGGCGCGGCGGCGCTCGCGCTCTGCGTGGGCCTGGCGACGGCGCGCGTGCGGATCGAGCGGCGCGAGGCGCCCTCGGTCGCGAACGTCATGTCGCCGGTCGACGACGCGATCGCGGCCGCCGATCGCGAGCCGAGCCCGATCACGCCCTCGATCCCGCCGCCGGCCGGGCCCGCGTCGCTCCATCCGGGCACCGGCGGCAGCGGCCCCGGCTCGATGCGCCCGCCCTCGGGCGAGACCGACGCGCGCGTGCTGGTGAACCAGCTCGAGAACCTGCTCGATCGCCTGCGCCACACGCTGCCACCGGGATCGCTGGAGGTGCCGAGCGAGGTGAGCGCCGCGCTCGCCGCGAGCACGGCCGCCGAGCGCAAGGACGCGACGCCTTCGGTCGCGGTGAAGCCGAACGAGCCGGTGATCCCGGCGCCCGCGCGCCTGCCGGGAGCTCCGCCCAAGCCGCAGCCGCGCAAGGTCACGCAGATGGGCATTCCGGTGCCGGCGGGCCTGCGCCCCGTACCGGCGCCGAGCACGGCGGCGAGCGCGAAGAAGACCGCCGCGCCGCCGCCCGCCGTCGACCCGGCGCACATCCCCGTCGCGCCGCCGAGCGCGATCGTGCCGCCGCCGAGCGCGGTGCCGAAGGAGCCGACGCGCCCACCGCCGATGGCGCTCGCGAAGACGCAGCCGGCGGTCGTGGCGCTGCCGCCGCCCACGGTCGCGAAGGGCCGCACCGACGCCGAGGAGCCGCCGACCGGTCGCATCGTGCCGCTCGCCGACATGCTCGAGCCGCCGAGCGACGCCGAGGCCGCGGCGAACGTGGACGCGCTGCTCTCGTCCGAGCTCGAGTCGATCGCCCCCTCCGAGCCGCCCGCGCCGGTCGTGGTCGCCGCCGCGGAGCCGTCGCCCGCGGCGCCGCCGATGGACGCGATGCGACCGCCGCTCGAGGCGACCGATCAGATCGCGCTCCCGCCTGCGCGCGACGAGGACGACGATCTCGCGCTGCCCACGCGGCGCCGCGGCGGAGCGATCGCGCTCGTCGGGGGGGCCGTGGTGCTCGCGCTCGTGGGGATCGGTGGCGCCGTCGCGTGGCGCATGGGGCTGTTCGGCTCGGCGCCCGTGGTGGCGACGCCGCTCGAGGGCCCCACGCCGACCTCGACGCTCGCGATCCCGGTGACGACGACCGCGCCGCCCCCGAGCGCGCCCCCCACCACGACGATCGCAGCGCCGCCCAGCACGACGGTCGCCGAGGTCGCGGCGCCGCCGACGACGGTCGCCGAGGTCGCGCCGCCCACCACGGTCGCCGAGGTCGCCCCACCCACCACGGTCGCCGAGGCCGCCCCGCCGCCCACGACGACGGTCACGCCGCCGCCCACGACGGTCGCCGAGGTCGCGCCGCCGCCCGCCACCGTCGCGGAGGTCGCGCCGCCGCCCGCCACCGTCGCCGACGAGGGCGACGAAGAGGAAGAAGACGACGGTCACGAGGCGCTCAGCCCGACCGATCCGCAGTACTTCGTGAACCGCGCGAACTTCCGCCGCACGCACGGCGATCTGCAGGGAGCCGAGGCCGACTACCTGCACGTGCTGCGCATGTCCCCGAACAACGCGCGTGCGATGGCGGGCCTGGCGCGCGTGCACCTCGCCCGTCACGACGCGCGCACCGCGGCGACGTGGGCGCGGCGCCTCGCCGAAGGCCACTCGCCGAACGCCGGCAACTACGTGCTCCTCGGCGACACGCTCCAGGCCTCGGGCGACGCCGCCGGCGCGCGCCGCGCGTGGGAGCGCGCGCTCCAGATCTCGCCCGGCTACCGCGACGCCCGCCGCCGCCTCGGTCGCTGAGCGCCGCAGCCGAGCAAGCCACGCTCCTCAGCGCGGCTTGCGCGGGCTCGCCGTGCGCGGGTCCTCGGGCCAGTGGTGCCGCGGGTACTGACGCATCAGCTCCTTGCGAACCGCCGGGTAGTGCCGGTCCCAGAAGCCCGAGAGGTCGGTCGTCACCTGCACGGCGCGGTGGTTGGGCGCCGTGAGATGCAGGACGATCGGCGTCTTGCCGGCGCGCGGGCCCTCGGCGAGGCCGAAGAAGTCCTGGAGGCGCGACTCGATCCAGGGCGGGCGATCCACCTCGTAGGTCACCGGCACCTTCGCGCGGCCGGGAAGCGTGACGTGGGTCGGGGCGAGCTCGTCGAGGCGCGTCCGATCGCGGTGCGAGAGCGCGGCCTCCATCGCACCGAGAACGTCGGCCTTCTCGAGCTCGGCGAGCGAGCGCCGTCCCTCGGCCGCCGCCGCGATCGCCGCGCGCACGGACTCGTCGTCGAACGTCGGCAGCGTCGCGTCGGCCTGCCGCGCGAGCGCGGATCGCAGCCGCAGCTGCGCCAGCCGATCGCGATCGAGGAAGCGGCCGAGGTCACGCGAGAGGGCCTCGCTCGCCAAGCGCTCGGCGGCTCCGGGCGCGTAGGCCGCATCGCCGCGCGACTCGTCGATCGCGATGCCGTCGTACGCGAGACCCGTGACGAGCTCGAGGCGCTCCTTCTCGAGGTCGAATCGAAGCTCCCGCAGGTCGGTGACGCGCTCGGGGAACAGCTCGAGCAGCCACTCGGGCTCGATCGCCGAGGCCACGCGACAGATGGCGCCCCCGCGCGCCTCCTCGGCCTCGACGACGTTCAGCAGCATCGCGTCGCGCACGACGCTCGTCTCGGCGAGCTTCACGCTGCCGCCGCCCGCGAGCACGATCTCGGCGCCGCCCTTCTTGCGCCGCTTGCCGACGCGATCCGGATAGCCCGCGAGCGTGGCCTTGCGGAGCGCGGCGTCGGTGTCGGGCGCGTAGGCGGGCGCGCCGAGGCGCAGCTTGCGCGCCGCGCGCACGATCTGATCGCGGAGGCGCACGGCCGCCTGCGCGCCGCGCGGGTCGAGGTCGTAGCTGCGCATGCTGCCGCTCGTCAGACCGTTCGCCGAGGCCGCCGCGAGGGCCTCCATCCGCTCGAGCGCGTCGCTCGTCCCGCTCTGGTGATCGACGCCGCCGCGGTCACCGAAACGCGTCCGATGGCTCGCGCGGATCTCGCGCTCGGAGAGCACGGCCGCGAGCAGGGCGCCGTCCTCGCGCAAGCCGTCGGCGGCCGCCGCGAGCACGATGCGCCCGAGGCGCGGGTGGATCGGCAGCGCGAGCAGGTGCTCGCCCTCCGTCGTGAGCGCACCGTCCGCATCGATCGCGCGGAGGCGCTCGAGCAGCGATCGCGCGGCATCGATCGCCGCCGTGCTCGGCGCCTCGAAGAACGGAAACGCCCGCGCGTCGCGCACGCCGAGGCTCGCGAGCGAGAGCAGCGTCTCGGCGAGATCCACGCGCGCGATCTCCGGCACGTCGAAGCGCGGCCGGCCCTCGAGATCCGAGCGCGTGTAGAGACGGATCGCGCGCCCGTCGCGCGTGCGGCCCGCACGGCCTGCGCGCTGCGTCGCCGAGGCCTGCGAGATCGGCGCGACCTCGAGCACCGGCAGACCCGACCAGGGCGAGTGCTTGGCGAGGCGGTGCAGGCCCGAGTCGACGACCGTCGTCACACCATCGATCGTCAGCGAGGTCTCGGCGACGTTCGTCGAGAGGATCACCTTGCGGCGCGCGCCCCGGCGCACGGCGCGATCCTGCTCGGCCGGCGGCAGATCGCCGTGGAGCGGCAGCACGTCGGCGCCGGCCCGCTCGGCGAAGCCGCGCACGCTCTCTTCGGCGCGGCGGATCTCGCCCGCGCCCGGCAGGAACACGAGCACGTCGCCCTCGGGATCTTCGCGCAGCGATCGCGCGCAGGCGCTCGCGACCTGCTCGTCGAGGCGCCGATCGTCCTTGCTCGCCGCGTGCTCGATCTCCACGCGATAGGCTCGGCCCGGCACCTCGACCGTCTCGGCGTCGAGGAACGCGGCGACGCGCGCGCTGTCGAGCGTCGCGCTCATCGCCACCACGGCGAGATCGGGCCGCGCCTCGCGGCGCAGGCGCCGGATCATCGCGAGCGCGAGGTCGGCATGGAGCGAGCGCTCGTGCAGCTCGTCGAGCACCACCACGCGGATCCCGGGCAGCGTGGGCTCGGCGACGAGGCGCCGCGTCAGGATCCCCTCGGTGACGAACTTGAGGCGCGTGCGCGCGCCGCCGACGTCGTCGAAGCGCACCGTGTAGCCGACGCGCTCGCCGATCTTCTCGCCGAGCTCCTCGGCCACGCGCATGGCCGCCATGCGCGCCGCGATCCGCCGCGGCTCGAGCACGAGGATCTGCCCCGCCCCGAAGCGAGGATCGAGCAGGAGCGCCCGCGGCACGCGCGTCGTCTTGCCGGCGCCCGGCTCGGCCGCGAGCACCACCGCCCCGCGCGCCGCGAGCCGATCGGCGATCGTGCCGAGAAAGGGGTCGATCGGAAGCGGAACGAGCGCCACGGAGCCGGCAGTTACCACGCCGGCGCGCCGCGCGAGTAGATGCGCCGCGCCACGCCTCGCGGGGTCCGAGGCCCCCGCTGGCCGTGTGCGCCCCTCCAGCGCGGAGCTCGATGCACGCGCATTGCGCGCTGGATCGCACTGGCACCGGGGATGCGTGCGTCTCGGGGATGCACCCGCGCCTCCTCCGCGATCGTCCCTCTCGGAAGCTGCTTCGAGTCTCGACGCTCTGCTACGCGATGCTCGCGTTGCTCGGCGCGTGCGACTCGCCCGCGAGCCCGACGGACGGCGCCGTCTCGCCGGCCGATGGCTCGGCGCCCGATGGCTCCGGGCACGATGCGGCCACGGTGGAGACGCCCGACGCCTCCGTGGCCCGTGATGCGCCGCCGGTCGATGCCTACCGGCCACCGGTCGACTGCGAGAACGTGCTCGTCCCCGGCGTCTGGACCGAGATCACGCCCCCCGATCCGCACTTCGAGCCGGTCCCGTTCTACAACGAGGTGCAGGTGGATCCCTCCGACCCGTGCACGATCTACGCGGTCGGCGCCGGCTTCATGCGGAGCACCGACGGCGGCGCGAGCTGGGAGCTGCGCGGAGAAGAATGGCTCACCATTCCCCAGCGCCTGCGCATCGACCCGGCCGATCCCGATCACATGTACACGATGCAGGGCGTGCACGCGTTCGGCCTGTTCCGCACCTTCGACGGCGGCGTGACGTGGGAGCGCTTCCCTGGGTTCGAGGCCATCCGACCGTCGATCGGCGGGACCGACGACATCTACGGGCTGGAGGTCGACCCGGCCGACTTCGGTCACTTCCTCGTGTCGTTCCACTCGCCGTGGACGTGCGAGGGAGGATGCGCGGGGGGCGTCGTCGAGTGCTTCGACGGCGGTGAGCGGTGCGAGCCGCACCCCGTGCCCGAGGCCGCCGACAACGGCGGATGGAGCGTCTTCTTCTTGTCGAGCCCGGCCCATGGGCTCGGCGACGGGAGCACGTGGCTCTACATGACGCAGCCCGGAGGCCGCAACGAGGGCTATTTCCGCACGACCGACGCGGGCGCTACGTGGACGCACGTGTTCGACCAGCCGATGGTCCACGGCGGCAGCCAGACGTACTACTCGACCGCGGGCGTGCTCTATGCGGCCACGTGGAACGGGCTCGCGCGCAGCAGCGACAACGGCGCGCACTGGGAGCGATTGCCCGACGGCACGCGGCCGTACGACGGCTACTTCAGCGTGGGCGGGGACGGAGCCCGCCTCTACATGCTCGGCGGCAGCGGCGGCTCCATCCAGACCTCGCCGGAGACCGACGGCGCGACGTGGACGGCGGACACGACCCACACCTTCCAGCACGGCGTCACACTCTGGACCTACGATCCGCGCAACCGGGTGATGTACGCAGCCGTCCGCGAGGATGGTGTCTGGGCGCTGAAGCTTCCGTGAATCCCTCGTTCGATTTGCCTCGTGATTTCGTGGGAGCCGCGCCGTCCTGTCCCGGATCGGCCGCGGAGTCGTGTCCTGCAGAGGCTGCGCCGGGCGTATCCGCCGGCGATCTGTGACGGACCGGCCCTGCAGAGGCCGGATCGGCGGCCGATACGGGGTGCGCAGGCTCTACCGAGACCGGATCGGCGGCCGATACGGGGGGCGCAGGCTCTACCGAGGCCGGATCGGCGGCCGATACGGGGTGCGCAGGCTCTACCGAGGCCGGATCGGCGGCCGACACGGCTCCGCGAGCGCCGACGCAGGGCCTCGCGGCGTCGAGCCCTTGCCAACCCGCTCCCGAGGCGTGAGATATCCCGTCGTGGTCACCGCCGCGAGTGATGGGCCCGTCGTCCTCTTCGACGGGGTCTGCAACCTCTGCAACGGGGCGGTGCAGTTCATCCTCGATCACGACCGCACCCACGCGCTGCGCTTCGCCTCGCTCCAGTCCGACGCGGGCCGGGCGCTGCTCACCGCGCACGGGATGCCGGTGCCCGAGGGTGACCCGGACTCGATCGTGCTCGTGGAAGGCGGGCGCACCTACGAGCGCTCGACGGCGGCGCTCCGCATCGCCTCGCACATGACCTTCCCGTTCTGGCTCGCGCGCGCCTTCGTGATCGTGCCGCGCCCGATCCGCGACGTCGTCTACAAATTCATCGCGCGCAATCGCTACCGCTGGTTCGGCAAGACGAACGAGTGCCGCATTCCCACGCCCGAGCTGCGCGCGCGCATGATCGGCTGAGGTCCGTTGGCGCGCGCGGTCTCGCCGCGGCATATCCGGCGCGTGCCGACCCCGCCCAGCTCTGCGCCCGCCGTGTCCGCCGAGGGCGCGATCTCGCCGGGGCGGAGCGCGCTCTCGGTGCTCGCGGGGTTCGTGCTGCTGTTCGTGCTGGGCCTCTTGGCCTCGCTCACGCTCCCCGCGCTCGCGCCCGCGCTCTACCCGATGGGAGAGCACGCCACGCCGACCACGAACGGCCTCGCGCTCTGGCTCGCGGCCGAGGCCGTCAACGGCGCGCTCGCGGGCCTCGTCACGGCTCGCCTCGCCGGGCGTGCGCCGTTCGCCCACGCGGCGACGCTCGGCGCGCTGAACGGCTTCTACGCGATGACGGCGATGGGCGAGCTCTCCTCGATGCCCGGCTGGTTCGCGATCGGCTACGCGCTCTCGGCGCCGATCGGCTGCCTCGCCGGAGGCCTCGTCGCCACGCGCGTGGGCAAGCGCGCGAAGGCATGAGCGAGGACCGGCGGACGATCGGCGCGCTCTCGCTCGCGATCGAGCGCTTTCCCATCGCCGGCGAGTTCCGCATCGCGCGCGGCGCCAAGACCCACGCCGAGGTGCTCGTCGCGTCGATCACGCGCGAGGGCGCGACGGGCCGCGGCGAGGCGGTCCCCTACGGGCGCTACGGCGAGACGGCGAGCTCGGTCCTCGCGCTCGCCGAGGCGCACGCGCGCTCGCTCGCAGAGCCTCCCGATCGCGACGCGCTGCGGTCGCTCCTGCCGGCGGGCGCGCTCCGCAACGCAATCGACCTCGCGCTCCACGATCTCGAGGCCCGGCTCGGTCGCCCCTCGCTGCCGCGCGAAGAGCGCGTGCGATCGGCGCTCACGCTCTCGCTCGCGGCGCCCGAGGCGATGGCGCGAGCGGCCGCAGGCTGCCCGGGCGATCTCTTGAAGCTGAAGCTCGCCGGGGACGGCGTGGACGCGGCGCGCCTCGAGGCCGTGCACGCGGCGCGCCCCGAGGCCGAGCTCTGGCTCGACGCGAACGAAGGGCTCGACGAGGCGCGCTATCGCGCGATCGTGCCGCTCCTCGAGCGCCTGCCCGTGGTGCTGCTCGAGCAGCCCTTCCCCGCGGCGAGCGATGCGCTGCTGCGGCAGGTGCCGCGGCCGGTCCCGATCTGCGCCGACGAGTCGCTCCACGGCGAGACCTCGCTCGAGGCCCTCGCCGATCGCTACGATGCGGTGAACGTGAAGCTCGACAAGAGCGGCGGGCTCACGAGCGCGCTCGCGCACGCCCACACGGCGCGCGAGGCGGGCCTCGACGTCGTGGTGGGGTGCATGGTCGCGAGCTCGCTCGCGATCGCGCCGGCCTTCGCGCTCACACCGCTCGCCGACTTCGTGGACCTCGACGGCGCGCTCTTCCTCCAGGCCGACCGCGAGGGCGGCACGCGCCTCGACGAGGAAGGCTGGCTCCTCGCGCCCGCGCGCTCGCTCTGGCGCGGCTGACGACGAGCGAAACGCAGCATTCGGATGCTATCGATCGTCGCATCTCCTCGCGGCGCGTCGAGATCTCGGCCGAATTCGACGACGCGTCGCTGGCCCGATGCTCGCTGTGCCGACCTCGGCCCGTGCGCGGGCGAGGAGGTCTCATGCGTCTTCGGCTCGGGCGTCGGTCGGGCAGCTCTCTCTCGGTAGGCGTTCTCGCGGTGTTGGGCGCGATCGGGGCCATCGTCGTGCTCCGCTCGCCGGAAGCGACCGCCGCGACGCCGACGACGACGCCACGCGAGGCAACGCCGCCCGCCCCCGCGGCCACGCCGCCCCCGGCGCCGGGCGATGCACAGGGCCGCGTCGAGCTCGACGGGCCAGCCGTCGACGGAGTGCTCGCGTTCGGCGAGAGCGCGCTCCTCGCCTCGGGGTCGAGCGAGGTCTTCGCCGAGCTCCGCCTCGAGGGCCTCGCGGACGGAGCGGCCGCGCCGCGCCGCCCGGTCGCGCTCGCCGTCGTGCTCGATCACTCGGGCTCGATGGCGGGCACCAAGCTCGTCCAGGCCGAGGAGGCCGTCGTCTCGCTCCTCGAGCGCATGCACGACGAGGACTATCTCTCGTTCGTCGTCTACGACGACGGCGCCGAGGTCGTGCAGGCCCTCGCCCCCGTCGCCGCCCTTCGCGCGTCGCTTCCGGCGCGTGTCCGCGGCATCCCCGCCGGCGGCGGCACGAACATCCCGCTCGGCCTCGACCTCGGCGTCGGCACGCTCGGGCAGGCGCCCACGACGCACGTGCGCCGCGTGGTGCTGCTCTCGGACGGGCTCGACGGCTCGGGCGAGCCCCTCGGCGCCGTGCAGGCGCGCATCGCCGCGCGCGCCGACGAGCGCACGACGACGAGCGCCCTCGGCATCGGCATCGACTACGACGAGCACTTCATGACGTCCGTCGCCGAATCGGGGCGCGGCAACTACGGCTTCCTCGAGCGCGAGGAGATGCTCGCGCCCTTCCTCGCTCGCGAGCTCGAGCAGGCCACGGCGACGGTGGCCGACGACGTCGTGGTCGAGCTCACGCTCCCGGCCGATCTCTCGTTCGTCGCTGCGCACGGCGCCAGCGCGAGCGTCAGCGGCCAGCGCGTGCGGCTGCCGATCGGAACACTCTTCGCGGGCGAGCGCCGCAAGGCCGTGCTGCACTTCACTGCCGCGCCCGGCAACGTCGGCGCGCTGGCCGCCGCGTCGGTCCACCTCGCCTATCGCACGAGCGACGGCACCGCGCGCGGCGCCGAGGGCGTGGCCTCGCTGCTGCGCGTCGCGACGGCGGAAGAGCTCGCCGCGCATCGCGATCAGGAGATCTGGGCCGACGCCTACGCGACCGTGCTCGACGCACGCCAAGACCAGGCGCTCGCCGCCTGGCGCGCCGGGCGACGGGACGAAGCGCTGCGCCTCACCGACGACAACCTCGCGGCGCTCGCCGCGGTCGAGCAGGCTGCGCCCGCCGCCCGGCCGATGCTCGCGCAGCGCCGCAGCGCCCGCGCCGCCGAGCGCTCGATGTACGAGCACGACGACGCCGCGAGCGAGGCCGGTCGCGCGGGCGGTCTCGCGCGCCGGGCCGAGCGCGTCGACCTCGCCGAGGCGTTCTGAGATGCAGCTCTTCGCGTCCGCCGCGCTCCTCTGCGCCTCGCTGCTCGTCGCCGAGGCGCTGCGCGCTGCCGCGCCCATCCCGTCGGCGCTCGGCCTCGTGGCGCTCGCCGTCGTCACCTCGGTCGTCACCACGCGGCCCTCGCTCCACGCCGTGCTCGCCGGCGCAGGCGCCGCGCTGGGCTACGCGCTCGTGCGCCCCTCGAGCGCTGCCGCCGCGGGCGCCGCGTGGACCGCGCTCGTGATCGGGCCGCGCGTGGTGCGATCGTTCACGCGCGCGGGTGCGATGCTCGCCGCCTCCGCCGCCCTCCTCGCGGGAGCGCTCGGCGGCACCGTGCTCGCCGCGAGCACGCACGCCGGGCCCGAGCGCCTCGTGGGCTCGCTCCTCTTCGTCGCGTTCCTCGTCGGGCTTCCGCTGCTCGTGCCCGCCGACGATCCGCTCACCGGTCGGCTCCGGGCGACGGCGGCGCGCAGCCGTGGCGCCGCACGCGTCGCGCTCCTGCGGGCCGTGGCGGTGCGCCGACGCCTGACGACCTCGCTCCATCGTCCGACCCGCAGCGAGCGGCGCGCGCTCGACGCGGCCTTCGATCGCCTCGGCGAGCTCGGAGACGCGCGCCGTCGCACGCTCGCGGGAGCCGAGGCCCTCGAGCGCGCGATGCGCGAGCGGCTCGACGTGCTCGTCGGATGCGTGCGCGCCCTCGATCGCCGCGCCGCCACCCACGAGCGCCTCGACGCCGGCGGCGATGCGCGCCTCGAGCTGCGGCGCGTGGACGTGGAGCACGAGCTGCGCGCGCTCGACGATCTCGATCGCGGCGCGTGATCGCGACGACGGAACGAAGACGGCCGCCGAGCTCTCGCGCGGCGGCCGCATTCACGTCACGAGCGAGCGCCCGTCAGGGGCAGACCGCCGTGCCCGTCGCCGGACAGGGCGCCGTCGCGCAGCGGTTCGTCACGCCCGCCGGATCGCACGTCGCGCCCATCGCGAGCACCGGACGCAGGCGCACCGTGAGGTCCGTCTCCGCCGCCGCCGTCAGCGTCTCCCACGCGTCGACGACGAGGAAGTGCGGGCCCGCCGCCACGTCGCGCAGCTCGATCGCCGACGCGAGCACGCCCATCATCGCGTCGTCGTTGCACGCGATCTCGTAGGTCGGGTCGCCGCAGTTCGTGTCGCGCACGTAGACGACCGTGTCCGGGTCCATCGTGCCGTTCGGCGTGGTCGACGCGATCAGGTCCCAGTTCCCCGCCGGCACGGTGACCGTGTAGACGTGCTCGTCGCCGCCGCCGCCGCCCGCGCCCGCGCAGTCGCCCTCGAGCAGGCCCTCGGCGGTCGTGAACGCCACGTGCTGCGTCGCCATCTGCTGCGCATCGAGCGTGATCGCCGTCGCCGCCGCGCAGAGCGCGTCGACGCCCGCCGGGACCGTGCAGACGCCCGCCGTGCATTCCACGCCCGCGCCGCAGAAGTGCGTCGCGTCGCAGGTCTCGCCCACGTGGACCGTGGTCGCGTGCGTGATCGAGATCATCGCCTCGGGCGCGCTCACGAGCCCCGTGTCGCTGTAGATCGCGACGCGGAGCGAGGCCGCGTTCGTGCCGACCTCGGGGAAGTCCGAGAGGCCCGTCACGCGATAGACGCCCGTGAAGGTCGTCATCCCCGTCACGGCCGGGCGGAAGTCGCCCTGCAGATCCGAGACGGCCGGCGTCGACGGATCGCCGTCGATGTCGAGCCCGATCGGCGTGCCCGAGCCGTCGAGGAACGCGTACTGGATGCCGAGCGCCGCGCCCTGCGCGTCCATGCCCATGATGCTCACGTCGAGGTCGTTGCCGTCGATGATCGTCGCGGTGCCGCTCGTGAACGTGGGCGCCGTCGGGTTCACGTACGTCGTGAAGTCGATCTGGAACGCGCCCTCGTTGACCGCGCCGTTGACCGGCTGGCGATAGCCCGTCACGACGAGGTAGACGACCGAGCCACCCATGGCGGTGAATCCCCCGGTACTGCGGATCTCGGTCCCGTCGGTGTCGTCGAAACAGGTGCCGTCGGCGGTCGGCGTGGTGCCACAGGCCGTGCGGATCTGCGTGGTCGTGTCGAAGGCCTCGTCGGTGCCGTCGTTGACGAGCGTGTACGAGACGACCACGTCGTCCGTCGCCGTGCCCGGCAACGTGAGCGCGTAGACCACCTCCGCCGGCTGCGGCTGATCGGTCGGGCCGCCGCACGCGCCGAGGCCCACGAGGCCCGTGGTGTGGCCGGTCGTGTCGCCCGTGACCATCTGCGCGCCCGCCGCGAGCGTGACCGCCGTCGGCGCGTCGCAGACGCTGCCGCCGCTCGCCGCGTCGCGACCACCATCGCCGCCGCCGCCGCCGTCGCTGCCGCTGTCCGCGGTGCCCGCGTCCGTCGTCACCGGGTTGCCGTTGCCGCCGCAGGCGACCAGGGCCGCTGCGACGAAGACCAAGAAGAGGGATTGTTTCGTCATGGGGAAGCGCCGGGCGTAGCGCATTTCGCGCGACCGCGCCCGTAGCCGAGGCGCCGTGGCATACCTCCGCGATGCGCACGCTCGCCGGCTCGACGCTCGCGCTCGCGATCGCCTCGCTGATCGGGTGTGGCCGGTCGGTGACGACCGATGCGGGGGGCGGCGCGCCGGACGCGGCGAGCGCGGCGGACGCGGCGACGCCGTGCCCGCTGGAGGTGCCGACCGGCGAGCTCGGGCTGGACGGCGGCACGGCTCGTTGGCTCGCGCCGCCCGGGGCGCACTGCGACGGCACGCGCGCGCTCGTCGTGGCGCTCGCGACCGACGAGAGCGCTCGCGCCGGGTGGGACGAGCTCGTGAGCCGCGAGGGGATCGTCCTCGTCGTGCTCGCGCCCGGCACCGCCGACACCTCGCCGTGGCGCGAGGCCGGCGGCCTTCCCTCGACGGCCGATCGCGCGAGGGCCGAGCAGGCCGTCCACGTCCTCGCCGACGCGCGCGCGATCGATCCCGCTCGGGTCTTCGTGTGGGCCGACGGTGCGGCCACCGCGCTGGCCGTCCCCTGGCTCGCGTCGAGCGCGGCGCTCGCACCGGCGGGCCTCGCGCTCACGGATCTCGATCCGTCGATCGCGCCCGACCTCGCGCCCACGACGCTTGCGCGCCTGTTCCTCTCGACGGGCGCGCGCGCGCCGGGCATCGACGCGCAGATCGCGCTGCGCGCCGCGGCCGACACGGCCGGCCTCGACACCGTGGTGCGCGCGCGCGACGACGGCGCCGGCAGCCCCGCATGGCTCGCGGCCGAAGCGTGGGCCTGGCTCGATCGAGGCCTGCGCGTCGAGAACGGCCCGCGCTCGACGACCTGGACGCCCGTGCGCTTTCCGTGGGACGCCACGCTCTTCGCGCTCACGCCGATGCCCGACGGAACGCTGCGCGCGGCCTCGCTCGAGGGCGACGTGTTCGGCACGAACGACTCGGGCAAGTGGGACCGCCTCGCGCGGCTCGGCGAGGGTGCGCTCGTCGACGCGATCGTGGGCCCGGGCGATGCGCTCGTGATCGCCAGCACGCGCGGCCTCGCCGGGCCGGCGGGCGGCGGGATCACGCGCGAGCCAGGTCCCGGCGCCGTGCGCGCGCTCGCGCGCGATGGATCGACGCTCGTCGCGATCACCGAGACCGGCCTCGCCGAGCGCGGTGCGAGCGGCGTGTGGAGCGCGATCGCGACGCCGCGCGCCGATCTCGACGCGCTCGCGATCTCGCCCGTGACGCACACGCTGCTCGCCGCCGGCGCCGGCGCTCGCTACGTGCGGCGCGACGCCGGAGGATCGATCGAGACACGCGAGAGCGGCAGCGACGCGCGCCGCTTCGACGCCGTGGTGGCGGGTGACGAGGGGACGTTCTGGATGGTCGGAGCCGGAGGCATCGTCCTTCGCTCGACGGATGACGGCCTCACCTTCACGCGTCTCGTCGCGCCCGCGGACGACCCCCTCGTGGAGGATCTCTACGTGGCGGGCGCCGGCCCCGGCGGCGCGCTCGTGGCGGGCGGCGCCCACGGCCTCGTCGTGACGAGCCACGACGGGCAGACGCTCCGCGCCGCCCGCACCGGCTGGCTGGGCCCCATCGGCGGCGTCACGTGGCTGAATTCAGGAGAGATCTTCGTGACCTCCGAGCATGGCGTGGTGCTCGTCGCCGAGGGCCTCTAGGGCCGCGACGCGCGCGTCCGCGACACGGATGCCCGGGACAGCGATGTCACGTGAGCGATCGCGAAAGGATCTTGCGCGCGGAGCGCCCCGGTCGGTTACTCTGAACCCCTTCTTGAACGCCATCGGGCGCTCGTGTTATTCACGGCGCCCGAATTCGGGGAGTCGAGCCCCGGGCGTTGCACTTGTAGATAGGAGGCACCGGGATGAACTGGAAGACGTTGGCTCTCTGTTCGGCGATGGCGGGAGTGAGCATGGCCGGCTGCGGCACGACGGCGGCGACGCCGGACGGCGGTAACGGCACGACGGACGCGAACAACACGCAGACCGACGCGAACACACCGGCCCAGACCATCACGTACGTGATCGGCGCGATCGACACGGACACGGACGATCAGGCGCAGGCGTACGGCTTCGACCTCGACGGGATGATGGACGGCCCCGCGGGCACCTGTCAGGACCAGGCGGACTACACCTCGCCCGTCACCGGCGACACGGCGGTCGACAACCAGCTCGTCAACGCGCTGAGCTTCCTCGGCAGCATGCTGGGCGACGATGGCGCGAACGGCGCGATCCGCGACCAGATCGAGGCGGGTAAGATCCTCCTCATCCTCCAGGTCTCGGACATCAACAGCTTCGCCGACGACTCGTCGGTGCAGGTCCGCGCGGTGCTCGGCCAGGTCCAGCAGGGCACGGCCTGCCACGCGCACACGGCCGAGGCCGACTGCACGGGTGACACCGCGAACTCGTGTGACTGGACGGCGGCCGCGTCGGGCACGGGCGGCACCTGCTCCAGCACGACGCCCCCGGCCGTCAGCACGGCCTGCGCGGCGCACACCGCCGAGGCGGACTGCACGGGCGACGCGGCGAACGCCTGCAACTGGTCGGCGTCGGCCAGCACGTGCTCGGGCATCGCGGCGGGTCAGACCTTCGCGGTCCTCCAGGAGCTCGACTCGGTGACGGGCTCGATCGCGGGCGGCCGCCTCACGGCCGTCACCTCGCAGCTTCCGCTGCACTTCGAGGCGAGCGGCATGTCGATCGACCTCGTCCTCCGCGAGGTCCACTTCGGTGGCCGCATCACCGCGACGGGCATCACGGGCGGCGAGTTCGGCGCGAAGGTCCTCGTGGACGACGTCGTCATGCTCGCGGCGAACCTCGGCCTGAACGTCGACCGCGCGACCATCGAGGGCGTCGTTCCGCCGGACCTCGACCCGCAGGCGGCCGATCCGATGACGTGTGACGCCATCTCGGCGGGCATGGGCTTCACGGCCATCACCGCGACGCTCCCGGCCAACTGATCGCAGCGCGCCTCCGGGCGCCTCGATCTCGGCGAAGGCCGGTCACCCTCGGGTGGCCGGCCTTTTCCTTTCGGCGTACACCGTCGACCCTCGGTATGATCGGCTCGCCTCGGCGGCGAGCACTCTGGCTATCCGTATGACGTTCGATCCGGCCATGCGCGCTCCCGGCAGCTTCGATCTCGACGCGGCGCTCCGCACGCGGCCGGTGATCCTCGCGCCCATGGAGGACGTGACCGACGCCGTCTTCCGCAAGATCTGCCGCGACCGCGGCGCCGACCTCTGCGTCACCGAGTTCGTGAACGTCGAGGGCCTGCTCCGCGGCTGCAAGATGGCGGCGCACAAGATCGAGCTCTTGCCCGGTGATCAGCCCACCGCGATCCAGATCTACGGCTCGGACGCCGATCGCCTCGCCGAGGCCGCCGAGGTCGCCGAGCGCTCGGGCCCGGCGTGGATCGACGTGAACTGCGGCTGCTGGGTGCCGAAGATCGCCCGCCGCGGGGCTGGCGCCGGGTGGCTGCGCGAGCCCGACGCGATGATCGCGATGGCGAAGATGGTGGTCGAGCGCGTCTCGCTGCCGGTCACCGTCAAGACGCGCATCGGCTGGGGCGGCGAAGAGAAGATGCCCATCCTCGACCTCGCGCGCCGCCTCGAGGACGCGGGCGTGCGCGCGATCACGCTGCACTGCCGCACGGCGCAGATGGGCCACAGCGGCAGCGCGGACTGGAGCTGGGCCGCGCGCGTGCGGGAGATCGTGAAGGTCCCCGTGATCGTGAACGGAGACGTGAAGAGCGGCGACGACGCGCTCCGCGCACTCGAAGAGACGCGCTGCGACGGCGTGATGATCGGCCGCTACGCGATCGAGCACCCGTGGGTGTTCCGCGAGGCACGCGCGAAGATCGAGCGCGGCGAGAGCCTGCCCGAGCCGAGCGTGGAAGAGCGCGTGGGTCTCTGTCGCGAGCACCTGATGGCCGCCGTGGAAGAGCGCGGCGCGCTTCGCGCGGTGCGAGCGATGCGTCGCTACTATCCGGGCTACCTCAAGGGCCTGCCCGGCAGCGCCGCGCTCCGGCGCGAGCTGAACACGACCGATCCGCTCGACGCCGTCCTCGCGATCTTCGATCGCGTGCTCGAGCGCCGCGCCGCCGCCGCCTGACGCTCCGCGAGCGGCGCTTGGTATCCGCATTGCTCGGAGCCCCCGGCATGCAGACCACGAAGGTCGAGCACGTCGTGGCGATCGCGCCGCGCACGATGCTTCTCGCCACGCTCGGCCTCGCGCTCGCGTGGGCGCTCGTCCAGCTCTTCCCCGTCGTGCTCGTGCTGGCGACGGCCGCCATCCTCGCCGGGACGCTCAGCCCGCTCGTGACGCGTCTCGAGCGCCGCGGCGTGCGGCGCGGGCTCGCGATCGCGCTCGTTTTCGGCGGCTTGGTTGCGGTCGTGCTCGCGCTCCTCTTCCTGACGGCGCCCGCGCTCGTCGACCAGCTGCAGGCGCTCTCGGAGAGCGAGCCCGAGATGCGGAGCGAGCTCGCGCGAGCGCTCGCGAGCTGGCCGATCACGGCGCCTCTCGCCCGCTGGGTGCGCACCGTCCGCTACGCGTCGCTCTTCGGCGCCTCGACCGAGGTCGCCCTCGTCGTCTCCGCACGAGTGCTCGAGATCGCGACCTACGCGATCAGCACGGTCGTGCTCGCGCTCTACTTCCTGATCGATCGTGATCGCCTGCGCGGGATCGTGTTCGCGCTCGTGCCGCGCCGTCATCACCTCCGCGCTGCGCGGGTGGCGGCGGAGCTCGAGCGCATCGTCGGCGGCTTCGTGCGCGGGCAGTTGATCACGTCGACCTTGCTCATGGGCTTCACGTACGCGCTGCTGACGCTCGTCGGCGTCGAGAGCCCGCTGCCGATGGCCTTTCTCGCCGGCATGATGGACGTCCTTCCCTACGTCGGCGTGCTCTTCGCGATCATCCCGGCCGCGCTCGCGGCGGTGCCGGTCGGGGCCGGCGCGGTCGCGACGGTCTTCGTCACCATGTGCGTCTACTCGGAGCTCGAGAGCCGCCTGATCGTGCCGCGCGTCTACGGCACGGCGCTGCGCCTGCCCTCGTCGATCGTGCTCGTCGCGCTGCTCGCGGGAGGCACGCTCCTCGGGCTCGTGGGCGCGCTGCTCGCACTGCCGATCGCCGCGGCCATCCGGATGCTCGTCGAGGAGCTGCGCGTCGAGCTCCCAGGCCAGCCCGCCGTCGACGCGGCCGAGCGCGCGGCCGAGCTCGCGCGGGAGGATGCGTACTTGCGCCGCACCTCCGCGCTCGAGGCCGAGCGCGCGGCCGCCGTCGCGGTCCAGATGAGCGACCCGGATGCCCCACCTGCCGCCGGCTGACACAGCCGCGGCTTCCCATCGGGGGCCGGACGTCGCTACGATGATCCCGTGCGCGCGCGCCTCGCAGTCCTGCTGGCCGCTCTCTTCCTCGTGCTCGGCGCGAGCGGCTCGCGCGCACAGGAAGCGGCCCGGCCCACGCGTGCCGCACGCGTGATCCGCATCCTGTTCATCGGCAACAGCTACACGCACTTCCACCAGCTGCGTCACGTCGTGCGGCGGGTCATCGAGTCCGCCGCGCCAGGCACCGTCGTGCACACGCAAGAGGTCACGCACTCGGGCTGGGATCTCTGGCGCCACTGGCGCTCGGGGATCGCGCGCCGTCGCCTCGGGCACGGGCGCTACACGCACGTCGTCTTGCAGGGCCACAGCCTCGCGCCGCTCCGCGACCGCGATCGCGCGCGCATGACCGAGGCGGCGACGCGCTTCTCCGATCTGATCGAGCACGCGGGCGCGCGTGCCGTGCTCTACGAGACGTGGGCGCGCCGCAGCGGTCACCGCGTCTATCGCGTCGGCGAGGCGGCGGGCCCCGAGGACATGCAGGCGCGCATCGATCGCACGTACGCGGAGATCGCCGCGCGCACCGGCGCCGCCATCGCGCCCGTGGGCCCGACCTTCCGGCGCCTCGCCGCGATCCTGCCCGAGGCCGACCTCTACTCGAGCGACGGATCGCACCCGAGCGAGCTCGGCACCTTCGTCGCCGCAGCGACGCTCGCGACCTCCATCGCGGGCGTCGATCCGAGCGCGATCACGTACCGCCCGTGGGAGGTGCCGCCGAGCGCGTTCGAGACCGTGCGCCGCTCGCTCGCCCATCCCTGACCGACGACGGAAAGAGAAACGGCGCGCCCGGAGACCGAGCGCGCCGCTTCGTCGAGATCGGGAGCTACTTCAGGGGAAGCAGACGCCGAGGTGCGAGTTGCAGTCGAGCGACGGCGAGTTCAGCGCCGTGCCCACGCAGTCGAAGAAGCCGTTCCAGAGCGTCACGCACGCGCCGCCGGTCGAGAGCGCCATGTCCTGGCAGTTCGCCGCCGAGCCCGCCGGGCAGGCGTTGTCGAGGCAGCAGACCACGTCGCCGAGCTCCTGCGTGCACTGGCCCGCATCGGTCACGCACGAGATGAGGCCGTCGCTCCAGCACGTGCCGCAGGTGCCCGCCGGCGCGGTCGTGTCCGCATCGAGGCACGCCTGCACGTCGTCGCCCGTGGCGGTCGCCGGCAGGTTGTTGATGCAGGTGAGCGTGGCCGTGGTGCAGCTCACCGCGGTCGGCGCCGTCCAGATGCGCGCCGGGCAGGTCGGCGCGGCCGGGAAGCACGCGTCCGAGAGCGAGCAGGTCGTCGCGCCCACGCACGAGACGTAGTTGTTCCACGGCGTCTGGCAGGTCGTCGTCGTGCAGCTCTGGTCGGGGCAGTTCGCCTGGAAGCAGCAGAGCGCGAGGCCCGCCTCGTCGTCACAGCCGCCCGTCGTCGTCGCGCAGGACTGGATGTCCTGCTGCGCGCAGCTCAAGCACGCCGGCTCGGCCGAGACGCACGTGCTCAGATCGCCGCCGCCCTGGATGCAGTTCACGACCGCCTGCGAACAGGCCGGCGCGGTCGGGGCCGCGATGCTGAGGGGGCTGCACTGGCCGCCGTCGGCGCCAGCACCCGCGTCGCGCGGAGCCACGCCGGTGTCGGGGAAGGTCGTCGTGCCCGCGTCGGGCGTCGTCGCGCAGGCGCCGGCACCGGCCGCCTGCACGCGGAGGTGTCCACCGCTCATGCAGAGCGCGGTGCGGGGCGAAGGAGTGAGCACGCACTCCAGGCACGAGCCGGTGAAGGAGCAGCCCTCGCCGTCCTGACCGAACACCACGGCCTCGGCGCAGACGTCCCAGATCGCCGTCATCGGGCCCGTGTCGTTGCCCACCGTGGCGGCGTCGTTGCCCGGCATGCCGGTGTCGTTGCCGGTCATGCCGGTGTCGTTGCCCGGCGTGCCGGTGTCGTTGCCGGTCATGCCGGTGTCGTTGCCGGGCGTGCCCGCGTCGTGGCCGGCGTCGTTGCCGGTCATGCCCGCGTCGTTGCCGGGCGTGCCGGTGTCGGTGTGCGTCGTGGTCGCAGGGCCCGGGCAGCCGCTCAGCGCGACCAGGGCGCCGAGCCCGAGAGTGACGAGGGAAGTGCGAGTCGAGATCAGTCTATCCATGTGCTTGTCCGTGTGCGTTGCGCGTAGCGCGGCCCTTCGGCCCGGATGCGGGCGCCGAGTCCCCGTCTACGGCGCGGAGGTATGGCGCCTTCCCTGACGCGGGTCGAAGGAAAATGTTCTAGGCCGTCAACGAAAAAGATCGTGACGACCGCGCGCCGCTGCCCCGAAAGCAGGATCCCACGGAAAATGAGGCTCGAAATGGAAGCGGGCAGATCCGCACAGGATCTGCCCGCCTCGAGATCGGACGCGCGTGCGCGTCTCGGACTCGCGATCAGTGGAACTGCGCCTCTTCGGTCGAGCCCTTCAGCGCGGTCGTCGAGCTCTGGCCCGACGAGACGAGCTCGCTGATCACGTCGAAGTAGCCGGTGCCGACCTCGTGCTGGTGCTTGGTCGCCGTGTAGCCGACCTTCTCCGCCGCGAACTCGTTCTGCTGCAGCTCCGAGTACGCCGACATGCCGCGCTCGTTGTACTCGCTCGAGAGCATGAAGCTGGCGTAGTTCAGCATGTGGAAGCCGGCGAGCGTGACGAACTGGAACTTGTAGCCCATCGCGCCGAGCTCCTTCTGGAACTTGGCGATCGTCGACTCGTCGAGGTTCTTCTTCCAGTTGAAGGACGGGCTGCAGTTGTAGGCGAGCATCTTGTCGGGGTGGTTCTTGAGCACGCCCTCGGCGAACTTCTTGGCCACCTCGAGGTCCGGCGTGCTCGTCTCCATCCAGAGCAGGTCGGCGTACTTCGCGTACGCGTTGCCGCGCGCGATGCAGCTCTCGAGGCCCTGCTTGACGTAGTAGTAGCCCTCGGCCGTGCGCTGCCCGGTGGTGAAGGGCTTGTCGCGCTCGTCGACGTCGGAGGTGAGGAGCTTGGCGCTCTCGGCGTCGGTGCGCGCGATGAGGACGGTGGGCACGCCGGCGACGTCGGCCGCGAGGCGGGCCGCGATGAGCGTGCGCTCGAACTGCGACGTGGGGACGAGCACCTTGCCGCCGAGGTGACCGCACTTCTTCTCGGACGCGAGCTGGTCCTCGAAGTGAACGCCAGCCGCGCCCGCCTCGATCATGCCCTTCATGAGCTCGTAGGCGTTGAGCGGGCCGCCGAAGCCGGCCTCGGCGTCGGCGACGATCGGCACGAAGTAGTCGCGGCGCTGCACGCTGTCGACCGAGTCGATCTGATCGGCGCGGCGCAGGGCGTTGTTGATGCGCGTGACGAGCTTCGGCACCGAGTCGGCGGGGTAGAGCGACTGGTCGGGGTAGGTCTGCGCGCCGGTGTTGGCGTCGGCGGCGACCTGCCAGCCCGAGCAATAGATCGCCTCGAGGCCCGCGCGGACCATCTGCACGGCCTGGCCGCCGGTGAGCGCGCCGAGCGAGCGGACGAAGGGCTTCTCCTTCATCGACTTCCAGAGGCGGCGCGAGGCGTAGTCGGCGATCGTGTGCTCGATGCGCAGGTGCCCACGCAGCTTGCGCACGTGGTCTTCGGTGTACGGGCGGGTGACGCCCTTCCAGCGCTCGTGCGCGAACGAGTCCGTGTCCTTCTCGTACGGGGGCATGCTGCTCATGGGGGCGTTTCCTTCGTGAAAGGGTTCGGAACGAGACAAAACGATGCCGCTCGATCGCCCTAGCGCGATCGATGCGAGAGCCTTCGCGAACGAACGATCAGCGCGTCAGCGCTTCGTAGGCAGGGAGCGTGAGGAACTCGACGTAGGGATCCGAGGTGGCGACCTGAAAGAAGATCTTCTTGGCTTCGTCGAAGCGGCCGCCCGAGAACGAGGCGAGCTCTTCGTCGATCGTCTTGGCGACGAGGTCACGCGTGACCTGCTTGCCGCTGTCCAAGGCGACACCGAAGTGGCACCACTGCCAGATCTGCGTGCGCGAGATCTCGGCCGTCGCGGCGTCCTCCATCAGGTCGTAGAGCGGCACGGCGCCCGCGCCGCGCAGCCACGCCTCGAGGTACTGCACGCCGACGCGCACGTTGTGGCGGAGCGCCGCCTCGGTCTTCGGGCCCTTCGGCGCTTCGAGCAGCTCGGCCGCCGTCACGACGAGATCCATCTGCTTGCCCGAGTCGATCTGGTTCGGGCCGGGCATCGCCTCGTCGAACACCTTCTTCGCGACCGGCACGAGGCCCGGGTGCGCGACCCAGGTGCCGTCGTGGCCGTCGTTCGCCTCGCGGAGCTTGTCCTGGCGGACCTTCTCGAACGCGGCCGCGTTGCGGGCCTCATCGCCCTTCACGGGGATCTGCGCGGCCATGCCGCCCATCGCGGAGACGCCGCGGCGGTGGCAGGTCTTGATGACGAGGCGCGTGTACGCGCGCAGGAACGGCTGCGTCATCGTCACCTCGCCGCGATCCGGGAGGATGCGCGTCGGGTCGGCCGCACACGTCTTGATGTACGAGAAGATGTAGTCCCAGCGCCCGCAGTTCAGGCCCGCCGAGTGATCGCGCAGCTCGTGCAGGATCTCGTCCATCTCGAACGCGCCGGGGAGCGTCTCGACGAGGCACGTGGCCTTGATCGTGCCGCGCGGAATCCCGAGCGCGTCTTGCGCGGCGACGAAGACGTCGTTCCACACGCGAGCCTCGAGATGGCTCTCCATCTTCGGCAGGTAGAAGTACGGGCCGTGGCCGAGCGCGAGCAGCGCCTTGGCGTTGTGGAAGAAGTAGAGCCCGAAGTCGACGAGCATCCCGGGAACGGGCTTTCCGTCGACCTCGACGTGCTTCTCGATCAGGTGAAAGCCCCGCGGTCGCACGAAGAGCACCGCGAGCTTCTCGCCGAGCGCGTAGCTCTTGCCCTCGGGCGAGGCGAACGAGATGGTGCGGCGCACCGCGTCGCGCAGGTGGATCTGCCCGTCGATGCAGTTGGCCCAGCTCGGCGAGTTGGCGTCCTCGAAGTCCGCCATGAACACGCTCGCGCCCGAGTTGAGCGCGTTGATGATCATCTTGCGGTCGACGGGCCCGGTGATCTCGACGCGGCGATCGAGGATCGCGGGCGGAAGCGGCGCGCACTTCCAGCTGCCCTCGCGGATGCTCTTCGTCTCGGGAAGGAAGTCCGGGAGCTCGCCCTTCGCATAGCGCGCGTGGCGCTCCTTGCGGGCAGCGAGACGCTCCTCGATGCGGGGGCGGAACGCGCGGACGAGACGCTCGACGAAGGCGAGGGCCTCGGGGGTCAGGATCTCGCGACGCGCGTCGTCGAGCTCTCCCAGGATTCGCACGGTCATCGGCTCACCGCTCCGGTCCCCGTCTCGCGCACGCGTTCATCGCGCTGCGTCATGACCCGGAAGATTCTTTACGAAATGCGCTGCGTCAAGAAGTGCGAACGTCGATTCTTGTAAACGACCCTGTGAAGTCGTCGAGAAAACAGGCGAGATTCTTCGCGACAAAAGATCGCCGCTCGGGCCCGCAATCAGTCAACGAGTAAAGACTCGTCAGCGGCTGTCGGTCGCGAGGAGCAGATCCACCGGCGATTCGGCGCCGCCGCTCGCGACCCAGGCGCGGGCCTGCGGGAAGTGCGAGGCGAGGCGCTGCCGCTGCCGCTCGTCGGTGCCCCAGAGCACGACGTGCGCGTGGACCGGCAGCTCGCTACCGAGACGCGCGAAGGTCGCCACGTCGATCGAGGGCACGCCCGTGTCGAGCACGATCGCGATGCGCTGGCTCGCCACGCGGGAGAGCGCCTCGCGCAGATCCTCGACCGTGACGGCCGCGCGCACGCGACTCCGGCCGGCCATGCGCGTCTCGACGTCCATCACGAGCTTCGGGTCGAAGCTCACCACGATCACATCGGTCGCGATCGCGCGCGGCCCGGAGCTCGACGCGCGCACCTCTTCGTAGCTCGGCCGCGAGGAGCGCGCGCCGCCGCCCGACGGAGACGACGCGCGGGCAGGAATTCCGGGGCTCGTCACGCGCGCGATCGGACGCTTGGGCAGCGTGCCGCTGTCGTTCGCGCCGCGCCCCGGAAAGAGCACGGGCGCCACGAGCGGCGTCTCGTCTTCGCGCAGCGCCGTCGCGAGATCGGTGCGCCGAGGGCCGCTCGACTTCGGATCGGGTGGCGGCAGCGTCTCGCGCTCGCCCGAGAGCTCGTCGCTCTCGTCGGAGGTGCCGGTGGCTTGCCGTCGCAGCGCGGGCGAGACGAGCCGGAGCACGTAGCCGAGCTGCTCGACGACGAGCTCGGCGACGCCGTCGCCCGCGGTGCGCAGTGCCTCGGTGAGCGGGCCGTACACGAAGCGCGCGAACGCCTCGGGCTGCTCGGGCACGCGCTCCAGCTTGCCGATCAGGAGCGCGTTCCGGAGCAGGAACTTCGTCTGGTCGCGCGAGACCACGCTCTCCAGCGCCTCGAGCAAGGCGCGGAGCAGAGGACCGACCGGAGCGGACGGTACCGGAGTGGTCACGGCAATCGGGAAAAGTTACCCGACGACCGCGCGAGCCCCAAGCGAAACGGCGCTCAAATCGCCGTTTTCGCCCGTTCCATACAGTCAGCGCGTAGGGCATCGCTCACGACGGAGCGAAACGCACGATCAGCAGGAGTGCTCGCCTCGCGGAGTGCCCGGACGGGAGCGGCGAAGCCGCGGGAGGGCGCGGAGCGGGGCGAGCCGAACAGTGCTCAGCGAACGCCGGGCGGGAGGCGACCCGGAGGCGGCTGCGACAGCGGCTTCGGGGCCGGGCCGGCGCTCGTCGGCCGCACGGCGGGCTGCACGGGCGGCGCGGGAACGCTCGGCGGCGCACCGAAGCGGTCCTTCACCATCTGCGGCACGTCGATGCCGGTCGCGGCCTTGATCTGCTCGCTCGCCGAGACGAGCTGCCCGGCGAGGTTGCCGCCGCTGCCGCCCGCGCCGCCGCCGATCACCGTGAGGCGATCGATCTTCACGTTGCCCATCGACTGCGTGATGCGATCGAGCATCGGCACGAGCTTCTGCATCAAGAGCACGTCGCGCGCGCTCGTGCCGCTGCCGCGATAGGTGGCCGCGAGGTTCTTCAGCACGTTCGCGGTGGCGCGGCCCTGCTCGACGATCTGCGAGGCGGCCGCCTTCGCGTTCTGCTCGGCCTGCTGGCGCGCGGCCTCGGCGGGCTGGATCACGTCGGCCTGGAGCTGCAGCTTCACCTGCTCGATGCGCGCGTCCTGCATCGAGACCTCGGCCTGCGTCTGCGCGATGAGCGCCTGCACTTCGCCTTGCTGCTCGGCGATCACGGCCTCGCGTCGCGCGCGCGCCTCGGCGATGCGGCGCGCGTTCTCGGCGCTCGCCACCTGGATCTGCGCGTCGAGCTTGCCGACCTCGGCGTTCATCGTGTTGCGCCACTTCTGCTCGGCGGCGTCGGCCTTCGCGCTCGCCTCGGCGATCACGGCGTGCTTGCGGATCTGCGCGCTCGCGACGCGACCGATGGCGTCGAGGTAGCCCGACTCGTCGGTGACGTTCTGGATCTTCAGCGTGTCGAGCACGAGCCCGAGGTGCGAGAGATCGTGCTCGGCCTCCTCGGTGAGGCGCGAGGCGAACGCCTCCTTGTCCTGGTTCACCTGCTCGGGCGTCAGGCCGGCGAGCACGCCGCGGAGGTTGCCCTCCAGCGTCTCGCGGCCGATCTCCATGATCTCCTGCCGCGTCTTGCCGAGGAAGCGCTCGAGCGCCTGGTCGATGAGCGGCTCCTCGCCCGGCACCTTGATGTTGGCGACGCCGTGCACGGTGAGCGGGATGCCGTTGCGCGAGTAGGCGCCCTTCACCTGCAGCTCGATGATCATGTTCGTCAGATCCATGCGATCGACGGTCTCGAGCAGCGGCCAGCGCGTGGCGCGGCCGCCCTTCACGAAGCGGTAGCCGACGGTCTTTCCGTCGGCGCGCTGGCGCGAGCGACCCGAGAACACGAGCACTTCGCTCGGCTCGCAGACGTAGAGGATGTTGCGGATCACGCCGAGGATGGCGAGGCCCGCGACGCCCAGGATGATCAGCAGCGCGAAGCACGCGAGCAGGAACGAGCCCATCACGCACCTCCCTTCGAGGCGTTGCCGGCGAGGATCGAGGGCACGTCGACGCCCGTGGAGTCCTTGAGCGACTTCATCACGCTCGCGACGATCTTCGGGTAGCTCGCCGCGTAGCTCGCGAGCGCTTGGCCATCGCCCTGGTCGAGCACGTTCACCTCGCCCACGTCGATGCCCTCGACGTTGGTGACGACGGCGCCGACGATCTGCTCGAGGTGCTGGATCACGTAGATCTCGCGCGCCTCGGCGCCCATCGAGGCCCACGCCTCGCTGAGCGCGCGGAGCACCTCGACCTGCGCCGCGCCGTTCTCGATCGTGGGCGCGGCCTGGCCCTTGGCGAGGATCGACTGCGCCTGCTGCTGGATCTGCGAGGGGATGACGACCTCGGCCATGAGGCGCTTCTGCTCGAGCACCGCGCGGTAGCCCTGGAGCTCCTTCTCGGCCTGGGCGCGCGCGGTCTTCGCGGCGGCCTCCGCCTCGCGCTCGACGGCCTGCGCGTCGCCCTCGAGCTGGGCCTTGATCTGGCGCAGCTCGTTCTGCTTCTTCTGGATCGCCGTCTGCGCGTTGGCGCGCGTGACCTCGGCGCGGCGGCTCGCGTCGGCCTGGGCCTGCTGCGTCTCCTGCCCGGCCTGGTTCTCGGCGTTCTCCGCGTCGCGGAGCGCGGCGGCGATCACGGGGCGACCGATGGAGTTGAGGTAGCCCGTCGCGTCGGAGACGTGCTGGATCTTCAGCACGTCGAGCTGGAGGCCGAGCTTCTGCAGATCGTCCTCGGCGGCGTGGATGAGCTTCTCGGCGAACTTGAGGCGATCCTGGTTCACCTCTTCGGGCGTGAGCTGGGCGACGACCTCGCGCACCGCGCCCTCGAGCGTCTGCTTGGCGACGATCTCGATCTCGCTCCGCGCGCGGTTGAGGAAGCGCTCGACGGCGTTGCGCAGCCAGCGCTCGTCCGAGTGGATCTTCACGTTCGCGATCGCGTGGATCTCGAGCGCGATGTTGCCGCGCGAGTAGGCGTTCTGGACGAGGATGTCGATCGACTGCGTCGTCATGTCGAGGCGGTTGACCGTGTGCAGGAAGGGCAAGCGGATGCCGCGGTGCCCCGACTTCACGATCGTGTAGCCGAGCTCGCCGCCTTCCTCGGTGCGGCTCTTCTTGCCGCTGAACACGAGCGCCTCGTTGGGGCGCGCGATGTAGAGGAAGTTGCGCATGAACTGGATGAAGAGCAGCGCGAGGACCCCCGCGAGGATCAGCGCGCCGACGATCAGCCAGAGGAACATCGGATCGAAGGGCACCGGGTCGGGCGGAGGCGGCTGGTAGGGCGGATATCCGTATCCCTGCATGTCGTTTCGTTCCCTTCTCTCTTCTCGTCTTCGCTCGTCGCGATGGATCGTTCAGCTGCTGGGGGGATTCGAGGGACGCACGTGCGAGACCTTCGCGTGCAGGCCCTGCATCTCGACGACGATCACCTCGTCCTCGGGCGAGTAGGTGCGATCGTCCTCGGGCTCGGCGAGCAGATCCACGCTCGAGCCCTTCACCTCGACGCGCACCTTGCCCACGTGGCCGGGGCCGAAGCCCACGAGCACGCGACCCGTGCGGCCGATGTAGTCGCGGCTCGACACGGCGCTGTTCGCATCGTCCTTCGTGAGCTTGCCGATCACGGCCATCGCGCCGCCGCCCGCGATGGCACCGGTCGCCGCCGCGACGGCCAACGTGCCCCATCCGCTCGTGAGGCCGAGGCCCTCGAACACGAGGCCCGTGAGGCCGAAGAACGCGACGAAGAACGTCCAGAACCGGACCGAGACGAGCCAGAAGAAGTACGACTCGGCGCCACCGAGCGGGCCTTCTTGCCCCGCGGGCGCGAGGGCTTCCGCATGCACGTCGTGATCGCCGTGGCCGCCCAGCACGATCGAGACGGTGAGCAGGCCGCCCCCGACCACGAGCGCGATCAAATAGAGGTAGATCATGAGAGCTCCTCTCGGCGCGGCCCGGATGCGCGGGCAGGGCGAAGCGGGCAGAGCCTAGCTCGATCCGATGCGGTGTTGCCCCCGGGCGATCGCCGCCTTCGTTTCCCCGATCGAACTACACGTGAAGCAAAGGGATCATTCCGCGCACCGTGTTACGCGGCGCACGCCGGAAGCTCCCTGCGCGCCGGCGCTCAGCGCCGCTTGGCGGGCGCGTGACCGCGGGTGCGCGCTTGCACGCGCTCGCCGAGGAAGGCGCCGAAGAGCGAGATCATGATGCCCATCAACGCCAGCACGCCGGTCTGCAGGTAGTCGACGTCGAGGCCCGCGGGCGCCTGCCACATCGTGTAGAGGACGGTCGGGATCGACGCGAGGCAGGCGCCGACGGCCGGCTCGAGGAACGTCTTGCCGGGCGAGATGAAGCCCACGACGATGCCGCCGAAGAACCACACGATGCACGAGATCGCGAGCGCGGCGACGGCGCCCGACGAGCCGCCGAAGGGGTCGAAGCTGGGGATCACCATCGGCATCAGGCCGAGCACCACGGCCTGCAGCACGAGGTAGATGCCGAACGCGGCCATCACCCAGACGACGGAGAAGCCTTCCTGCTGGTTCTCGCGCGCGGCGGCCTCTTCGGCCGTGTAGTCGGCGTGGACGGCGTCGATCTTCGCGCCGCACGAGACACAGCGCTCGGCGGTCGGCGCGTTCTTGAACCCGCAGACGTGGCAGACGATCTGATCATTCGCGGAAGCCATTTCCCCTCCGGGCACGCCATTCTCGTCTCCTTTCGGCTCGATCGGCAAGGAATGAACACCAGGGACGACCGGCAGCGCTTTTTTCCTGGCCGAATCGTCTTCCGCGTAGTAGCCCGGGCGACCGAGGGCGGCGTGCCGAAGTCCAAGAAGAGCGATGAGCTGGAGGAAGACCTCGACCCGAAGGACGAGGGCCCCGATGCCGCGCTCGACGACGAAGACGACGAGGACGAGGGCAGCGAGGACGAGCTCGAGGACGTCCCCGCGACCGCGGCGGGCCGCGCCTCGGCCCAGCGCCTGCTCGACCTGATGGTCGAGAAGAAGGCGCTCGCGCTCCACGCCGACAAGCCGGGCAAGGATCTCGTCGAGGCGGTCGCGCGCGCGATCGAGTGGCCGGGGCCGATCGTGCAGCGCGCGAACAAGCTCTCGAACGCGATCGTCGACTCGGACGACGTCGACGAGCTCTTCGTCGACGACGACACGCTGATCGAGCTGCTCAAGCGCTGGTGAGCCGCGCCGTCACGGCGTGGTGAAGCGCAGCGCACCGGCGCCGTCGTCGCTGCACGACGTCGACGTCGTGAGGCCCGCGGCCACGAGGCACGCGCAGCTGGGATCCATCTCGCACGCGCGGGGGAGCGCGACGCATCGGCCGGGCGCATCGAGCTCGCAGTACTCCACGTTGCGTCGGCAGGAGACACCGCCGCACGAGAAGAGCGTGCGGCACGCGTCGCGATAGCGCGACAAGCACGCCGCCTCCGTGCGCTCGAGCCGGTCGCACTCGCCGCTACACCCGCAGCCGGTGTGCGGGATGCAGACGCCGTCCCAGCTCCAGCCGAGCGAGGCGTTGCAGCTCGGCCCGGTGCCCGTCGTGATCGTGATGTCGGGCGGGTTGCAGATGCCGCACGTCGTCGGCCCCCCTCGCACGCCGACCGAGTGTTGGTGGGCGTCGCATTCCGAGAGGTAGGCGACGCCATCGCAGCCGCAGGTCGCGACGTGCGGCTCGTCCGCACACGAGTCGGGCACGAGCGTGCAGAGGCCCGGGAGGGCCTCGCAGCCTTGGCGAGCGCAGAACGATCCCGCAGCGCAATCGGCCTCGCTCCAGCACGGGACGGCCCAGCAGCTCCGGTGTTGCTCCATGCATCCGGTGAACGTCGACTGCAGCAGCTCGCAGGCCCCGGTGCACTCGCAGCCCACCACGGCCTCACACGTGACGCCGCTCCACACCCAGGCGACACAGCTGCCTCCGCCGCTCAGCGAGACGAGATCGGCGCCGCACTGGGAGGTGCCGTCGGTGCACGTGAGCGACGCGCTCGGGCACATGCCCGGGATGGCGCAGAGCCCACAGCCGGCGTTGCAGCAGACGGTGCCGCGCGGACAGTCGATGAGCCCGCACCGGATGCGCACGGCGCCGTCGGGATAGGTGTGGGGATCGTCCTCGCCGAGCGTGACGCGGGTCGTGCAGGCCGGCGTCGTCCCGAGCACCGCGAGAGCCAGCGCCGCGAGCGCCGCCGCGATCAGTCCGCGGTGGAGCTCGCGCACGTCGACCGCACGAGGTCGGAGCTGGTCCCGCTCGGATGCGCGGCGAGATAGGCCTGCGCGCGGGCCGGCTCACGGCAGAGGTCGCGCACCGCCGCGCGGCGCGCGCGCTCACGATCGGGGGCGAAGTTGCCGTCGGGGAAACGTGCCGCGTGCCGATCGATCGCGGCCAGGCGGCTCTCGGCGGAGAGGAGTGTGCTCGCGGCGTCGCGCAGCAAGCGCTGCTCGGCCTCCATCGTCGAGGCCTCGGTCTCTTCGCTCCGCGACGGGCGCGTGGCGTGAGCCCGATGCGCCGCAGGCTGCGCGCTCGACGCGCTCGGAAGGGCCGGCTCCTGCGCGAGCGCGACCTCGCCCTCGACGTCTCCGGGGATCGGTGCCGCCTCTTCGACGATCGGTGCGGCCGACACGACCGGCGCGAGGACTTCCTCCGCCGCACGCGGCACCGCTGCGCGCGGACCGGCCGAGGCCACCGCCGCCGGGGCGACCGGCGTCGGGCCGCGATCCATCAGCCCGCGCGTCGCGACGATCGCCGTCGAGCCCACGCCGATCGCGACCACGGCGATGGCGATCTTCGAAGCGAGGCTCGCGCCGGCCGCGCCGGCGAGCACGCCGGTGCCCGTCGCTGCACCGGCGCCGGCGACGGACGTCCCGGTGGCCGTGCCGGCGCTCGCCGAGGCCGTTGCCTTGGCCGCGAGCGCGCTCGCAGAAGCCCCCGCGGTGCCCCCCGCCAGTGCCACGGCGAGCGCGCGACGCACGCGCTCGCGATCGGCGGCGGCGGGCTCGTCGCCGCCACGCGCCTGTGCCAGGAGCGAGCGGGCGCCCTTCGAGAGCTCTCCGTCGTTGCGCTGGCTCATGGGCGCTCCTTGGCACGCGCGCGCTCGGCGTCGTTGCGCTCGCGGGCGCGGTGGCGGACGAGCGCCTTGTCGAAGGCCTCGCGGGCCGCGCGCAGGCGCGAGTACACCGTGTTCGTCGGGACGCCGAGCACCTCGGCGATCTCGGGCGCGGGCACCTCTTCGAGCTCGGCGAGCACGAACACGGCGCGCTTGTCGTCGTCGAGCTCGTCGAGCAGCCGGTTCACGAGCGCGGCGGCCTGCGTCCTCTCGAGCGTCTCGGCCGGGCTCGCCTCGGAGCTCGGCAAGAGGTCCTCGTGCGGCAGCTCCGAGAGGCCTCCCTTGCGCCGCAGCGAGCGGCGATGATCGGAGACGACACGCAGCAGGATCCCGAACACCCACGTCTTGAGCGACGAGCGGCCCTCGAACTCGGCGAGCCGGCGGTGAACGACGACGAACGTGTCCTGCACCACGTCGTCGATCGACGGGGCCCCCACGCCGAGACGTCGAGCACTGCGCCACGCGAAGTCGAAGGTCTGCTCGTACACGTCGTCGAAGCGCGGCACGGGGGGCCGCAAGCGAGGGGAAGAAGAAGTGGGGGCCATCTCCCCGGACGATGCGTCGTCGGAGCCTCGAAGGAGCGCGAACGGGGACGAGCCCACGTGGCCGGAGTGGCCACCCGAGAAGGCTTCCGTCGCGGATTCGACGCGCACGCCCATCAGGCCGATCTCACGACCGAAAACGACGTCCGCTCGACCCTCACAGCCCCCAGTGCAGGAGAAGACCGAAGCGTGCGCCCCAGGGATCGGAGGTCCAGACGACCCCGACGCCCGTCACGTCGAACTCCGGCCGGACCAGACGGGCCCAGACCTCGGCGCCGAGCGAGATGTCGAGCGACTGCCACGGGATCAAGGGTAGCCACACTCCGAGCACCCCCGCCATGGTCCACGGCTCGTCGGACCCCGGACGCAGCACCCCGTAGGAGCGCGCGAACAGGGCACCTGCCTCGACACCGCCGCAGAGCGCGAGGGCGAAGCGCGCATCGAAGGGGCGACCGCACGCGAGGAACGTCCCGAGCGCGGCCGACGCCGAGACGCCCACGCTCTGGGGCTGGCCCTGCTCGGTCACGTAAGTCAGGCGCAGGCGCGCTTCGAAGTGGTCGACGCGCAGGACGCCGTCGAGCGCGAACGAGGCCGTGATCGCCGGGACGATCCCGCCCTCCACCAGCACGCCGGCACCGAGCGCGTAGGCCGGCAGCGGGCGCGGCAGGCGCGGGTCGCCGAGGCGCGCGCCCCCTTCGTAGGGATGATGTCGACGGCGGGGCGGCGTCGCGGGGGCGGGGGGAGGATCAGGAGGTGGAGGGGGCGCCGGAGGCTCGGCCGCCGTGGCCGCCGCCAGGGTGGCGGTGTCGGCGTCGATGCGCAGCGCCACGATCAGCGCGGCGGCCCGCATGAGCGCCGCGCACGAGCCATCGCGCAGCGCGCGCTGCGTCTCCCCGTCCCGGATCTCGAGCACGAAGCGCTCGCCCTCGGCGCGGATGACGACGTGCGGGTCGAGCCCCTCGGGCAGGATCACGTCGGCAGCAGGCCGGCCGACGAGGCTCGCGATCTCGCTCCGGAGCACGTCGCTCGTCGGGCAGCTCGCCGGCGCCTCGAGCGTGAGCGCGGCCGCCGGCACGAGCGGGCGCGCGGTCTCGACGCTCGGCTCCTGGGCCGATGCGATGGCCGCGACCGAGAGCACGAGCCAGACGCTCGCCCACGAAGCGACCGGCCTCATCGCGCTCAGCCTATCAGCTCGCCTTTCCGAGCGCTTCGGCCGCCGCCGCGACGTGCGCCCGGAGCCACGCATGCGCCAAGTCGGCGCGACTGCGCTCGTGGAAGAGCATCCCCACGGTGAAGCCGGGCACGCGCAGAGGCGGAGGCACGAGCACGACCTTGCGCCCGCGTGACATGACGGCGGCGATGCGCGCGGGCAGCGTGACGACGCAGTCGCTCTGCGAGGCGATGAGCGGCGCCGCGAGGAACGTCGAGGTGCGGACCGCGATGCGCCGCTTGAGGCGATGGGCGGCGAGCGCTTCGTCGACCACGCCGCCGCCGCTACCGCGCGGAGAGATGAGCACGTGCGGGAGCGCCGCGAAGCGCTCGATCGTCAGCGGCTCCTTCAGCGCCGGATGGCCGCGGCGCAGCATGCACACGAAGCGCTCTTCGAAGAGCTTGCGCGCCACGAGGCGTGGCGCCGGCTTCGGGAAGACACCGATCGCGAGGTCGAGCGTGCCGCTCTCGAGCCCGGCCTCCGGATCGGCCGCGATGGGCCGCGAGGCGAGGTCGACCTCCGGCGCCTCGCGCGCGATGCGGCGCAGCAGCTCGGGCAAGAGCAGGATCTCCATGTAGTCCGCGCCGCCGAGCACGAACGTGCGTGCGAGCGTCTTCGGATCGAAGGGCCCCGCGGGCCGCGCGAGCGCTTCGACGCCGTCGAGCAGCCGCCGCACTTCGGGCCCGATCGCACGCGCGCGATCGGTCGGCACGACCCCGCGCGGCCCGCGGACGAAGAGCGGGTCGCCGAGCGAGCGCCGCAGGCGCGCGAGGCCGTGGCTCGCCGCCGACTGCGTGAGCCGCAGGCGCTGGGCCGCGCGCGTGACGTGGCCCTCGGCGAGCAGCGCGTCGAAGAGGCGCAGGAGCGGCACGTCGAGCGCCACGTCATCGATGTTGCTCATGACGATGATGCTTATCATCGATTGGACTCATGGTGGGGGCGGCCCCATCGTGGCTCTCATCGATGGAGCGCACGGCTCGCCGCGGGGGCGACCGGGCCGCTCCCCAGGAGCTCGCCACCATGTTCGCCATTCTCGGAGCCTCGGGTCACACGGGCGCGGTCGTCGCGCAGTCGCTTCTCGCCGCCGGCCACGAGGTTCGCCTCCTCGTCCGGGATCCGCAGAAGGTCGCGGCGCTCACCGCGAAGGGCGCGAAGGTCGTGAAGGGCGACGTCTCCGACGCGCAGGCGCTCACGGAGGCGTTCCGCGGCGCGAAGGGCGCCTACGTCCTGCTCCCGCCCGACGTGGCGGCGACCGATCTGCGCGCGCAGAACAAGAAGCGCAGCGAGGCGATCCGCGAGGCGGCGATCGCGACGAAGCTGCCGCACGTGGTGCTGCTCTCGTCGGTCGGCGCGCAGCTGCCGGACGGGACCGGCCCGATCAAGACGGTGCACGACGCCGAGAACATCCTCGGCAACATCCCCGGGACCGTCCTCACCGCGATCCGCGCGGCGTACTTCCTCGAGAACCTCGCGGGCCTCTTGCACCCGATGAAGACGCAGGGCGTGCTGCCCGCGTTCTCGACGCACCTCGACTACCCGTTCCCGATGATCGCGACCAAGGACATCGGCGAGACGGCCGCGCGCGCGCTCCTCGAGCCGCCCACCAAGAACGACGTGATCGAGCTCGTGGGCCCGAAGGACGCCTCGTACGCCGATGCGGCGCGCGCGTTCGGCGCGGCGCTCGGCCGTGAGGTGAAGGCGATCTCGGTGCCCTTCGACGCCGTGGTCCCGACGCTCACCGGCATGGGCATGGGCGCGCACATGGCGGGCCTCTACCGCGAGATGAGCGAAGGCTTCGATGCCGGCCGCATCTCCTACGACGGCAAGGGCCGCCGCGTCGTCGGCAAGGTCTCGCTCGAGCAGTTCGTGAAGAGCGTCGTCGGCTGACGCACCGGGCGCGGCGCGCGGCTGGAGAGCGGGGAGCTCTTCCGCTGCGCCCTGCGTTCATTCCTCGGCCGCCACCTCGTCGTCGCCGGCGATCTCCGCGGCGTCGTCGAACTCGAGCGCCACGCGCGTGCCCTCGCCGCGCAAGACGACGCGGTCGCCGCGCCGCAGGTCACCTGCGAGCACGCGCGCCGCGAGCGGCGACTCGACCAGGCGCGAGACGACGCGGCGCATCGGGCGCGCGCCGAGCGCCGGATCGAAGCCACCCGCGTCGGCGAGCGCGGAGAGGGCGCTCGTCTCGGCCACCACGGTGACGCCGTGCTCGCGCTCCATCGTCGCACCGATCGCGCGCAGCATGCGGCGCGCGATCTCGAGCGCGTCCTCGCGGCCGAGCGGCGAGAAGACGAGCGGCTCGTCGAGGCGGTTCCAGAGCTCGGGCGGCATCGCCCGGCGCGCGGCGGCGAGCACCTTCTCTTCGAGCGAGCGCGCGCGGTCGGCAGCGCTCGGGGTCGACCCGAAGCCGATCGCGGCCGGGCCACGCACGGCGTCGGCGCCGAGGTTCGAGGTCAGCACGATCACGGTGTTCGTGAAGTCCACCGTGCGGCCGCGGCCGTCCGTCAGGCGACCCTCGTCGAGCAGCGGAAGGAGCGAGAGCAGCACCTCGGGGTGCGCCTTCTCGATCTCGTCGAGCAGCACGAGCGAGTACGGACGGCGACGGACGGCCTCCGTGAGCTGACCGCCGGCGTCGTGGCCGACGTAGCCGGGCGGGGCGCCGAGCAGCCGCGCGACGGCGTGCGACTCGCTGAGCTCGCTCATGTCGAAGCGCACGACGTTGGCCTCACCGAACATCGCCTCGGCGATCGCCTTGGCCGTCTCGGTCTTGCCGACGCCGGTGGTGCCGAGGAAGAGGAACGTCGCGAGCGGGCGCTTGCCGCGGAAGCCGGCGGCTCCCTTGCGCAGCGCGTCCGAGATGCGGGCGAGCGCGCTCCGCTGGCCGACGACGCGCTCCTCGAGCACCGTCTCGAGCGCGAGCAGTCGATCGGCGTCGCGGAGCAGGAGGCGCTCGACCGGCACGTGCGCTTGCTCGGCGATCACCTGGGCGACCGCGGGCACGTCGACCACCGTGCCGCCGCTCCGGCGCAGGCGCGCGCCCGCGAGATCGAGCACGGAGAGCGCCTTGTCGGGCAGCTGCTTCTCGGGAAGGAAGCGCACGGCGAGCTCGACCGCAGCCGCGATCGCGTCGCTGCGGTAGGCGAGCCCGTGGTGCGCCTCGTAGCGATGGATCACGCCGCGCAGGATGGCGGTCGCGTCCTTCGGCGAGGGCTCGGCGATCGGCAAGAGCGAGAAGCGGCGCGCGAGCGCCGGGTCACGGTCGAGGAAGCGCTTGGCCTCGGCCTCGCTCGTCGCCGCGATGCAGGGGACCTCGCCGCGCGCGAGGAGCGCCTTGAGCTCGCTCGCGACCTCGCCGTCGCTCTCGGGCCCGCCGAGGATCGCGTGCACGTCGTCGAAGAAGAGCATCACGTCGCCGGCGGCCTCGGCCTCCGCCGCGAGCTTGCGGAGCTTCTCGGAGAGCGCGCCGCGCACGCCGGTGCCCGACACGAGCGAGCCCGCCGAGACCTCGACGACGACGCGACGCGTGAGCGCCTTCGTCTCCGGCGCGCCGTGCGCGACCGCGAGCGCGAGCGCGTGCACCACCGCCGTCTTGCCGACGCCGCTCGGGCCCACGAGCAAGGGATGGTTGGCGCGACGGCGCGAGATCACGTCGAGCAAGCGCTCGAGCTCGGTCTCGCGCGCGAGCACGGGATCGATCGCGCCGGCGGCGGCCTGCGCCGTGAGGTTCGTGCCGATCTGCGCGAGCAGCGGGAACTTGCGCGCGTCGATGGCGAAGGGCGTCGCCGGCTCGGCCGCGGGCGCTGCCGCGATCGGCGCCGGCGTCGCGACGGGTGGCGCCGCGGTGCGGGTCTCGACGGGCGCGGGCCGCAGCGCCGGCGCGATCCGTCGGTTCGGGCGCGGGCGCGCAGGCGGCAGCTCGCTCGAGGGCGCGCGCATCATCGGCACGCCGAGGCGGCTCGCAGGCGGCGGCGGCAGCGTCGGCGCGCGCGCCGGCGTCGAGAGCCCGAGCGCCGTGCGCACGTCGGCCTCCACGCGGCTCATCGGAACCCCCATGCGCTCGAAGCAGCGGCTCGCCGCGCTCTGCGGCTCGCGCGCGATCGCGGCGAGCAGGTGCAGCGTGCCGAGCGCGGTCTGCGTCTCGGTCGCGAGCTTGCCGGCGCGCTCGCTCGCGCGCTCGAGCACGGCGGAGGGCTCGTCGCCCTCGACCTTCAGGGCCGAGACGAGCGCCGTCTCCGAGACGCCCGCGCGCACGAGGATCGCCGCCGAGTCGTCCCCCTGCCCCAGCATCGTGAGCACGCAGTGCCCGGTCGAGAATCGCTGGCTCCGGCGCGCCGCGACGTAGCGAGCCTGCGCGATCAATCCCTTCAGCCCGGCCGCGTTCATGCGCACCCTCCGCACCCGCGATACCTTCCCCGTCCTCCGATGATCAACTTTTCGGGCGCCCCGCGCGCCGCTCGCGGCGGCCGCACGTCGTTCTTTCTCGCGGTTCTCCTCGTGGGCTGTGGGGGCGCGCGCGCCGCCGAGCACGATCGGCCCGCCACGACCGCTGCGATCGCCGAGATCGCGAGCGACGATCGCCTCTGGGTGCTCGCGCCGCATCCCGACGACGAGGTCCTGATGGCAGGCGAGCTCCTGCGCGACGCCGTGCGCCGAGGCCGGCCCTACTCCGTGCTCGTGATGACGAACGGCGATCTCTCCTGCGCGCGCAACGGGCACGCGCGCCAGGTGGAGTCGGTCGAGGCGCTCGCCGAGCTCGGCGTCCCCGAAGATCACTTGCACTTCCTCGGCTACCCCGACGGCTGGCTCGACGCGCTCGGCCCCGTCCCGCTCGACCCGCTCCCGCGCGCGGCCGCCGACGGAAGCTGCGGCGTCGGCGATCACACGTACGCCGAGCGCGGCGCTTTCGGCGTCGACGTGCACACGCACGAGACCGGCGCGCCCGGCCCCTACGTCGCCAGCGGGCCCGTCGACGATCTCGTGCGCCTGCTCAAGCGCGAGCGCCCGACCGAGATCGTCACGGCCCACGGGATCGACACGCACCCCGATCACGCGCGCACGTACGTGCTCCTGCGCCAGGCGATCGATCGCGCCGCGATCCCGCCGCCGCGCATCCTGCGCTCGATCGTGCACCAGGGCGCGTGCTGGCCGAACGGCAGCGGACAGGAGCCCTGCCCGCCGATCCCGACGACCCAGGGCACCCCCTTCCCCGCCTTCGCGCCGCCGCTCGACGCCTATTCGCCGACGCTCCGCATCCCCAGTGACGACGCGGGTCGCACCCTACGAGCGTCGATCGCGCACTACACGTCCCAGCTGGGGACGCCCGTGGCCGAGGAGAGCTGGCTGTCGTCTTTTGCCCGCACCGACGAGATGTTCTGGGCCGAAGATCTCGTGCGCCGAGGGGACGCGGGACGTGCAGTCGACGTAGATCTGCCGGCCTTCTCCCACGAGCACCCCTTGCTCACCCGTACAGGCGATCTCGCGCTCGAGCACTTGGCGCCATTCGTGCTTCGGACGCGCGCGCACCTCGAGGCGGTAGACGGGTCGGTCGGAATCGCACTCCTCGGCGAAGAAGAAGAGAATCGTTTGTCGCTCACGCTCGATCGGGACGGGATGACGCTCCGGCACGGAACTGCCGCGCTCGTGCGCATTCCCGTCCCACACGGCGAGGACGCGCTCGCTCCTCACGACTGGGAGCTGAGCGTCCTGCCACGGCCGGCCTCAGGCCCCGTGGCGGAAGTGACGATCCGTCGCGACGGCGTCTACTGGGGTCTCGCGGTGATCGCGGCGCCCGAGAGTGGCCACTTCGGTGGCCACCAACTGCACATCCATACAGAGAGAGGTGCGTTGGAATCCCCAACGCTCGTTGAATAGGTCTTCCGAGAGGTCGTCCGACGCACGCCACGCCGATCTCACGGTGAGGACGTTCGACGGAGCCCGGCTCTCGGGGTAGTAGGTCGGCCCTCGCGTGCGAGCGCGAGATGGTCGACTTCGAAGGAATCGAGATGCAACAGCCCGCTCGAGAGCGCGTCCGCAGCGCCGACGTCGAAGACGAAGATCTCCCTGCCTCCGAGGGCACGCGCGCCGCTTCCGCGCGCCTCCTCGCGGTCGCGGGCAGTCGCCTCGCTCCCCGCACCGACGCGACGCCGCTCACCGCGCACGGCTCGCACAAGCGCCTCATCGACCGGGCCAAGCTCCGCACGGTCCCGAAGATCGCCGAGGACGCGCCGCTCTCGCGCGCCGCGATCGCCTCGCGCGTGGCGTTCTCGGTGGCCGTGCTCGCGGTGTTCGGCACCTCGCTCGCCGCCAGCGTCGTCACGACGCTGATGGGATCGCCCTCGGCGGTCGTCGCGATCGTGACGACCTTCGGCCTCGCGCTCACGTCCTTCTTCGTGGCCACGTGCGTGGCGGCGGGCCGCTACAAGCCGGTCGCCTCGCACGACGATGCGCGCCTGCCGATGCTCACCGTGATCGTGCCGGCGTACAACGAGGGCGCGAACGTGCGGGTCGCGCTCGAGTCGGCGGTCGCGAGCGACTACCCGGCCGATCGCCTCGAGATCCTGGCGATCGACGACGGCTCCAAGGACGACACCTGGGAGCACATCCAGGCCGTCGCCGCTGCGCATCCGGGCCGCATCACGCCGATCCGGCAGCCGAAGAACGGCGGCAAGCGCGAGGCGCTCAAGACCGGCTTCGAGCGCGCCGAAGGCGAGATGATCGTCAGCGTCGACTCGGACAGCAAGATCGAGCCGACGGCCCTGCGCGCGATCGTGGCGCCGATGATCGACGACGAGGAGATCGCCGCCGTCGCCGGCCGCGTGCTCGTCCTGAACCGCGACGAGAACTGGCTCACGCGCATCCTCTCGGCGCGCTTCTTCCTGACCTTCGACCTCGCGCGCGCCGCGCAGTCGCGGGCGGGCGCCGTGCTCTGCACGCCAGGCGCGCTCTCGGCGTACCGCAAGAGCGCGGTCGATCGCGTGCTCGAGAGCTGGTCGACGCAGACGTTCCTGGGCCAGCCGTGCACGATCGCCGAAGACCGCGCGCTCACGACGTGGCTGCTCCGCAGCGGCTTCCGCTCCGTCTACCAGCGCACGGCCGTCGTGCGCACGATCATGCCGACGACGTTCTCGCGCATGGCGCGCATGCTGATCCGCTGGGAGCGCGGCAACCTGCGCGAGGACTTCGTGATGCTGCCGCTGCTCTTCACGAAGTGGCGCGAGCGCGACCGCCTCTGGCCGGCCCTCGAGATCGGCTTCGAGCTGCTCCAGTACCCGGTCGCCTGGCTCAGCCTCGGTCTGCTCGCGGCGCGCGTGATCGACGATCCGATGGCGCTCGCGGGGATCGGCGTCTCCCTCGTGCTCGGCGCGGTGGTGCAGTCGCTGTGGATCCTGCGCTCGAGCCGCCTGGCCGACTTCGTGTACGGCGTGCAGTACGCGCTCTTCGCGTTCATCGGCCTGCAGTGGGTGTTCCCCTACTCGCTGCTCACCGTGCGCGACGGGCGCTGGCTCACGCGTTGATCCTGTAGGAAGGGGCTGGGCGCCGCCGAAGAGGTCCGGGACCACCCTCGTCTCTCCAGGCGGGGCGGCGCGCGTCTGCTAAAGAGCGCGCGTGGCGACGACGGATGAACGGGTGGCGCTCGGCTCGACCGACCGCTTCGGCTACGAGTGGGCGAACTACGCCGAGGTGCTGCCCGAGCACGAGGCGCAGCTCGCGCGCTGGATGGGCTCGACGGGCCTGCCGAGCTTCGCCGGCAAGCGCGTGCTCGACGTGGGCTGCGGCATGGGCCGCAACCCCTACTTCATGCTGAAGAACGGCGCCGCGCACGTGACGGGCGTCGACGTGGACGACGGCTCGCTCGGCTCGGCACGCAAGAACCTCGCGGGGAACCCGCGCGCGGCGATCGTGAAGATGAGCGCGTACGACCTCGACCCGGCGGCGCTCGGCGGGCTCTTCGATCGCGTGACGTGCATCGGCGTGCTGCATCACCTCGCCGAGCCGGAGCGCGCGCTCGAAGCGATGTGGCGCTGCGTGAAGCCGGGCGGGGACGTCGTCCTCTGGTGCTACGGCTACGAGGGCAACGAGCGCATCTTGCCGGTGATCCAGGCCTTCCGCTTCGTCGGATCGCGCCTGCCGATCGGCGCCACGCACACGCTCGCGAAGGTGACCTCGCGCGTGGCGTGGCCGGTGCTCACGCGCCTGCCCTTCAAGACCGAGTACTACCGGCGCCTGCGCGAGCTCTCGCCGAAGAACGTCGAGTCGATCATCTTCGACCAGATGCTGCCGCACATCGCGCACTACTGGCGCAAGGGCGACATGCAGCGCCTGGCCGACCCGATGGTGAAGGGCGGCCGAGACGGCGAGCTCTTCCTCGAGTTCGTGCAGGGCAACAGCTGGCACGCGCGCATCACCAAGCGCGTGAAGTGAGCGAAGGGCCGGCACGCGACGTGTCGGAGCCCGCCACCGCAGTTCGAGCTCCAGCGCGAAACGCTGGAAGTATCTGGTCGAGCACTGAGCCGAAAAGGAGACCGTCGTTTGGATCCTCTTCTCGTTTCCGCGATCGCTTGCGCTGGGATCGCGCTCGTCTGTTGGCTGCTCTCCGTCGTCACGAGCGAGTACTCGTGGGTCGATCGGATCTGGTCGATCATCCCGGCGGGCTACGCCTGGTACTTCGCGTGGACGGCCGGCTTCACGCTGCGCACGATGGTGCCGAGCGTGCTGATCACGCTCTGGGCGGCGCGGCTCACGTTCAACTTCGCGCGCAAGGGCGGCTACGCGAAGGGGGGCGAGGACTACCGCTGGGCCGAGCTGCGCAAGCGGATGAGCAAGCCTGCCTTCGCGGTGTTCAACGTCTTCTTCATCGCGGGCTTCCAGAACGCGCTCTTGCTCGGGATCACGCTGCCCGTCTGGCGCGCCGCGCAGCATCCCGAGACGCCCTTCGGCGTGGTCGATGCGATCGCGGCGGCGCTCTTCCTCGCTCTGCTCGTGGGCGAGACCGTCGCCGACGAGCAGCAGTGGCGCTTCCAGCAGGCGAAGAAGGCCGCGCGCGAGCGGGGCGAGACGCCGAAGGAGGAGTTCCTCACGTCGGGGCTGTTCCGGTTCTCGCGGCACCCGAACTTCTTCTGCGAGGTCTCGATGTGGTGGACGATCGGCCTCTTCGCCGTCGTCGCGAGCGGCACCGCGCTCGACCCGACGCTGCTCGGCGCCGTGGTGCTCACGGGCCTCTTCCAGGGCTCGACCGACTTCACCGAGGAGCTCTCGCTGAAGAAGTACCCGCGCTACGCGGAGTACCAGAAGACGACCTCGCGGCTGATCCCGCTGCCCCCGCGCGGCTGACGCGCCGCGATCACTTCGCGTAGCGCTGGTACAGGCGGAAGAGGCCGAAGCCCAGCGCCACGACGCCGGGGCCCGCGCAGACGACGAGGCTGAAGAGCGCGAAGAAGCTGCCGTACTGCGTGTCGCGCGCCTCGTGCGGGTTCAACGCGACCCAGGCGAAGAAGAACGCGACGAGCACGCCGAACGCGCTCAGCAGGCCGCCGACGATCGCGAGCGCCCAGCCCCACGCGCTCGAGGGCGGCGCCGGCTCGCCACCGGCCGCGCCCGGCGCGAAGGGCTGACCGGGGACGGCGCCGAGCGGGCCACCCGGCGCGAACGGAGACGCCGCCGCGCCCGGCGCGCTCGGGGCACCGCCCGGCTGGAAGGGAATGCGATCGACCTGCGCGGCGAGACCATGCGAGCCGAGCGCGGCCAGCTCGTCGCGGTAGCCGACGAACGCGCGCGGGCTCGCCATCGAGAACAGGGCGAGCGCGGGCGCCGCTTCCTCGGGGCCGCGCGAGCCGACCGTCCGCTCGTCCTGGCGCGTGACGAAGCAGAGCTCGTTCGTGCGCCCGGTCGTGAAGCCGTAGCGCGTGTGGGTGGTGACCTTCGAGTAGGCCCAGAGCAGGTCCTCGCGTCGCGCGAGGATCACGCCGCTCCCGTGCATCACGAAGAAGCTCGGGGTCACCACGAGCACGGCACCGCTCGAGAGGCGGTACTGAGCGATCACGCTCGAGGCGAGCTCCGCATCGATCGCGCGCACCATCGCCTCGCGCTCCGGGCCCGACGCGCCGAGCTTGCGCACCGCCGAGTGCGTCATCGGAAAGAGGAGGCCGATGCCGCCCACCCCCATCGCGACGAGGCCGCCGAGGATGAGGATCGGTCCGAGGATCAGCCCGAAGAGGAAGACGGCGCCGAGCAGCGTCACGATGGGCCCGAGGATCAGCGCGACGACGCCGGCGATCGCCATCGAGACGGCGTCCCTGCGCGTGATGGAGCGGACGTCGGTCATGCGAGCGCGCGAACGCTCTCACGTCGAAGGCTGATCGTCCACCACGAGCGAAGGAGCGGCGCGGGGCTCGGCCTCGCGGCCGTAGTGACGAAAGGCCCCGAGCGCGGCGAGCACGAGCAGCGTCGTGGGCACCGCGAAGAGCAGCTGGAGGCGGAAGACCACCGCCGCGCTCGGAGCGGCGCCCTCGGTGTAACCGATGAGCGCGAGACAGAGGCCCACGCTCGCGCCCGCGCCGCCGATCGCGAGCTTCTTCACGAGCGCCGAGAAGCCCATGAACAATCCCTCGCGCCGCTCGCCGGAGCGCGCGGTGTCGATCGCGGCGCACTCGGCGTTGAGCGCGTGGAGCAGCGTCCAGAAGCCCACGTTCGCGGCGCCCGCGAAGGCCATCACCAGCGCGAGCGCGGCGCGATCGCCGGGGCCGATCGCGAACACCGACACGAACACGACGCTCGAGAGCCCGAGGCTCGTGCGGAACGCGCTCGCGACGCCCCGCCGGGCCGCCAGGCGCGTCCAGAGGGGGTACGAGGCGATCGCGCCGACGACGTTCACGACGAAGGCCGCCAGGTGCATCGCGGGGTCGGTCTCGTGCACGACGTGGATCAGCACGTAGAGGATCAGCGACTGCACGAACGAGAGCGCGAGCGCGCCACACGCGGCGGCCGCGAGCACGGCGCGGAACGGCGCGTGCGCACGGAGGACCACGAGCGCTTCTCGCATCGAGAGCGGCGCCGCCGGGCGTGCCTCGGGACGCTCGCGCGTGCCGGCGAAGGTGACGAGCAGCGCGAGCGTCGCGAGCGCTCCCATCGCGAGGGACGCATCGCCGAAGGCCTCGCGCGCGCGGCTCGCCGGCGCCTCGGGCGCATCGGCGCCGAGCGCGATCAGGAGCGCGACCGGAACGAGCAGGCCGACGAGGTCGCCCACGTTGCCCAGCTGCTCGCGCGCCGCCGCGAGCGCCGTCCGCTCGCGATCGGTCGCGGCGAGCTCGGGCAGGAGCGAGAGCGCCGGCACCTGCACCGTCGTCTTGGCCGAGAAGAGCAGGAGCAGCGCGAAGGTGAAGTACGCGCCGAGCGCGGCTCCGGAGAGCGCCTCGGGCGGATGGAGCAGCATCACGAACGCGAGCCCGACGGGGAGCGCGCCCGCGAGCACGAAGGGCCGGCGGCGCCCCCAGCGCGTGCGCGCGCGATCGGAGAGGCGCCCCATCGCGAGGTCGGCGATCGCGTTCCACACCACGGCGAGCGCCATGCCCGCGCTCACCCAGAGCGGGCTCAAGTGCACGACGTCCGTGTAGAAGACGACGAGGTGAACGCCGAGGAAGGTCCCGATCACGTTGTCGGCCAGGCCCGAGGCCCCGAAGGCGTAGCGTCGCGCGAGCTCTCTCATCGCAGGTCTCCCAGGTCGAAGTCGATGGCGAGGCCGACGAGCACGGTGGCCTCGCCGGCGCGATAGAGGTGGTGCGTGTAGCCGCCTCCGCGCGCGAAGACGCCGAGCGAGGCGACCTGGGGCGTCACGTGGTGCCACTCGAGCATCGCGAGCGGGCCGAGCTGGTGGCCCACGTAGCCGGAGGCCGGCACGACACGCAGGTCGTCGTAGGCGCCCCAGCGCAGCACGAGATCGCTCGCGACCGGCAGCTCCACGCCGACGAACGTGCTCGAGAGCAGGATCGTCTCGTCGCGCGCCATGATCGCGTCGTGCTTCATCGAGTCGTAGTAGGGCGCGTCGCCCATCTCCTCGAACGCGAGCGCGAGCTCGCTGCCGCCGAGCAGGCGCGCGCCGCCGCCGAGATCGATCGCGCCCTGCAACGTGACGGTGAGCTGCGCGAGCCAGCCGTGCGCCGAGCCGCCGCGATCGGCGGGCAGCGCGGCGTTCTGGACCTCGGCGTCGTAGCCCGGCACGGCGTAGTAGCCGGCGCCGTCCATGCCGATGGGCCAGACCCCTGCGCCCTGGACGTCACCTCGCAAGACGAGGAACGAGAGCGGCGAGACCTGTACGTAGCCGCCGCCGAACGCGTAGACGGGCGAGACCGCCGTCGAGGCGCCGATCTCGAGGTGCGTGCCCTGCGTGAAGAGGTCGTCGTCGTCCCCGAGCTCGGCGCGGTAGGCGAAGTCGAGCCGGTGCTCGGCGCCCATCGGGTTGAGCAGGCCCACGAGCTGCTCGTGCATCACGCCATGTCGGCGCGGCGCCTCGGTCGCCGAGCGCGGCCCCGGCTCGTCGTCCTGGGCGCGCGCGAGTGACGGCGCGAAGAGCGCGGCCACGAGCAGCACGAGCACGAAGGGGCGCATGCCCGGCGCTCACGCACGATCGCGGCCACGCAGGATCGGCCGAGATCTCCCCGATCGCGCAGCGTGCGTGCAGAAGTCTGCACACGCGATGACGCGCGCGCTGCACATGCGCTCGCAGATCGGGCCGCAGGGGCGCGGTACGCGACGTGCGTGCGAGCTCGGGCATGCCCGACGACCTCGCGTATCGGATCTGGATGAACGGCCTGCGTCACACGGCGAGCGCGCTCCTGCACGGCGCCTATCGCCTGCGCATCGAAGGGCGCGAGAACGTGCCGCGCGAGGGGCCCGCGCTGGTGCTCTCGAACCACGTCGCCTTCCACGACTTCCTCTTCGCGGGGATCGCGATGGGCCGGCCGGTGCGCTTCGTGATGCACCAGCACCACTTCCGCTATCCAGCGCTGCGCGCCTTCTTCCACGCCTGCCGCGTGATCCCGATCGCGCCTGCCAAGCAAGATCCCGCGCGTCTGGCCGAAGCGATGGAGGCGATCGATGCGGCGCTCGCGCGCGGTGAGCTCGTCGTGATGTTCCCCGAGGGCCGCATGAGCGAGGACGGATCGCTCTCCGAGATCCGCCCCGGCCTCGAGCGCATCGTCGCCTACCGCCCGGTGCCGGTGATCCCGGTCGTCGTCGACGGCCTCTTCGGCAGCTGGATGAGCCGCGCGCATGGCGAGCCCATGAGCACGCCGCCGCGCCGCTTCCGCGCGCCCGTCACGATCCGCGTCGGCGCACCCATCCCGCCCGAGCGCGCGAGCGCGGCGATCGTGCGCGCGCGCATGGAGGCGCTGCTCCGAGCCCCGGCGCCTCCGACGGCCGAGGCCTCCGCGAGCGTGGCGTGAAGCGATCGCGCCGGCGACGGCCTGGCGCGTGCGAAAGAGGCAACGGCGACGAAGAGCGCCTGGCGATCGCGACCCCGTCTCGCGCGCGAGGAGCGAAGCGACGAGGCGGAGCCGGGGTGAGCCAGAGCCGGCTCCGCCGGTCTGGCGAGGGGCGCGCCCAGCGCCCCTGAAGAGAAGACGAGCGATAGCCTGGCGAGCGAGACCGACGGCAACGGCGACGAAGAGCCCGCGGCGATCGCGACGCCCGCTCGCGCGCGAGGAGCGAAGCGACGAGGCGGAGCCGGGGTGAGCCAGAGCCGGCTCCGCCGGTCTGGCGAGGGGCGCGCCCAGCGCCCCTGAAGAGAAGACGAGCGATAGCCTGGCGAGCGAGACCGACGGCAACGGCGACGAAGAGCCCGCGGCGATCGCGACGCCCGCTCGCGCGCGAGGAGCGAAGCGACGAGGCGGAGCCGGGGTGAGCCAGAGCCGGCTCCGCCGGTCTGGCGAGGGGCGCGCCCAGCGCCCCTGAAGAAGACGAGCGATAGCCTGGCGAGCGAGACCGACGGCAACGGCGACGAAGAGCCCACGGCGATCGCGACGCCCGCTCGCGCGCGAGGAGCGAAGCGACGAGGCGGAGCCGGGGTGAGCCAGAGCCGGCTCCGCCGGTCTGGCGAGGGGCGCGCCCAGCGCCCCTGAAGAGAAGACGAGCGATAGCCTGGCGAGCGAGACCGACGGCAACGGCGACGAAGAGCCCGCGGCGATCGCGACGCCCGCTCGCGCGCGAGGAGCGAAGCGACGAGGCGGAGCCGGGGTGAGCCAGAGCCGGCTCCGCCGGTCTGGCGAGGGGCGCGCCCAGCGCCCCTGAAGAGAAGACGAGCGATAGCCTGGCGAGCGAGACCGACGGCAACGGCGACGAAGAGCCCACGGCGATCGCGACGCCCGCTCGCGCGCGAGGAGCGAAGCGACGAGGCGGAGCCGGGGTGAGCCAGAGCCGGCTCCGCCGGTCTGGCGAGGGGCGCGCCCAGCGCCCCTGAAGATCAGAACGGCGGCGTGATCGGACGGAAGTCGAGGCCGCCCGGCACGAAGTAGCTCGTGTAGCTACCGAACCCGTAGACGTAGACGCCGAAGCCGTGGTCGCCCGTGATCGAGTGCGGCCCGGTCGGGATGCGGATCTGGCCCACGCTCATCATCGCCGTGCTCGGCGTGAGCTGCCCGGTGATCGGCGCCCCGTCGAGATAGATCTGCCCGCCCGTGGGGATCGCGACGCCGACGTAGCTCTGCGGGTACGTCTCGGGCGCGAGGAACTCGTAGCTGCGACGGTACTGCTCGGTCGGCACGACGAGCGCCATGGCGGGATCGCCGACCGCGTAGCGGCTCGTCGCGACGGTGTCGAAGCCGAGGTAGTTCTGGCCGACGAGGTAGAGGGCCCCGAGGATCGGCGCGTCGGCCTGCACGAGGACGTCCGAGCGCACCTCGTGCTCGGTGTACTGCCCGCGCACGAGATCGACGGTCGTGGTCCCGTCCTCGAGCGGCGGGGTGAACGTCACGCGGGCGGTCTCGCCGGCCGCGACCACGCGGAGCAAGTTCGGCTCGCCCATCCGCAGCGGGTGCGTGACCGGCACGAAGAGCTGCTGTCCCATCGACTCGACGGGGAAGAGCTGCTCCTCGAGGTGATCGCAGGCCCAGCGGTTGTAGGGGACGAAGGTACAGTTGTGACCGCCGAAGACGGCGATGCGCTCGTAGCTGCGGATCTCGGTGCCGGTGAGGTCGTACTCGGGGCCGGCGTTGCAGTAGTCGAACTCGCGGGTCGCGCTGGTGTCCTGGCTCGTCTCGCCGGGGCACGTGGTGCCCGGATCGGCGGACGCGAGCACGAGCACGTCACCGATGCCGAGCGTGAACTCGTGGTCCTCCCCCGGGCTGAGCGCCGGGACGAGCCCGTCGGCCGACGCCATCGTGTAGGCCGTCGAGTGCACCAGCACCGAGATCGCGTGATCCTCGACGTTCACGATCGTCGCGAAGCCGGGCGAGGCGCTGTGATTCGTCGTGCCGGCCGACAGGTCACGGCCGTCGAGCACGTGCGTCGCGCGCGCCATCACGAGATAGCTGCCCGTGAGCACGTGCGAGGGCAAGAGCAGCGAGGCGTCGTTCGTGTACGAGAAGCAGCCGTTCTCGGGCGCGAGCGAGTCGCACGTCGCGTCGCGCTGGTACTCGAGCGCGTCGAACTGCGTGACGGTGACCGGGACGTCGGACACCAGGTGATAGGCGCCGTCGGGCACGAGCACCGAGCCGGGCGCGTCCGAGCTCCCGTGGAGCGCGGCGATCCACTCGAGCTCGCGCACCGCGAGCCCGCCGGGATCGACCACGACGCGATCCACCACGTCCTCCCCCTTGAGGATCGTCACCTGCGCCGGGACCAGCTGCGGGTTCGCGATGACGACGGCGAAGTGGAAGCGCGAATCGACCTCGGAGTTCGGCAGCACCGTGGGGAAGTACTCGCAGCCGATGTAGGAGTGATCGGCCACCGCGAGCGCGCACAGATCCATGCAGCCGCCCACGCTGCAGTGCTGGCCCGCGTCGACGTTGCACGTCGGCCCGGTGCTCTGCGCGCTGCCGTCGTCGTTGCAGAGGATCACGGTCTCCCCGTCGCAGCTGACCTGCCGCGGCACGCAGACGCGGCAGCCCACGTCGGGCGCGCAGACCTGGCCCGACGCGGCGCAGTCGGTGCGCGAGACCGCACCGCCGTGGCCGTCGCACTGGGTCGCTTCGGTGCCGTAGCAGATCAGGCCGGCCGGCTGCGCCGCGCACGGGTTCGGCCCGCCATCCTGGAAGGCCCCGGCGTTGGGAACGCGGCGGCAGCCCACGCCGACCAGCGCGAGCGAGAGGAGCGCGAGCCCCGAAAGACCGACTCGACGACGTGCCCCCATGCTCATCTCATCCTCGCTCTCGCGCGCTGCCCGCACACTCGCTGCCCCGATCGGGCGTGATCTCGCCGCGCAGCCCGTCCACGTGGGCGAGCCACGCCTCCCGCACGTCGTCCGGCACCCCGTGGGCGAGCAGCGTCTGCCGCAAGATCTCGCGCCGCCGCGCGAAGTGGCCGCCCATGATGCGGTGCGCGCCGTGCGCCTCGCGCATCGTGCGGCCCCCGTAGCGCGTGCCCGCCCCGAGGTGCTCGGCCGCGTGCTGGTACTCCATCTCCACGAGGCGCTGCCGATTCACCCGCGCGAAGAAGAAGCCGATCATCAGGTCGGTCGTCGTCCGCTGGACGAAGTCCTCGATGATCGCGCGAAGGCCCGCCTCGCCCCCCACGCGCTCGAACGAAGACGGCTCCATCCCGACGTGATGGCCGAGAGCGGGCCCCTCCGCAACGTGGTCTGGTATGATGCGCCCGTGCTGCGCCCTCGCCTCGGTCTCGCGATCTTCCTCGCCCTCGCCGGCTGTGGCGGTGCCACCGCCGAGACGGAAACGACGACCACGCCCACGACCCAGCAGGCCGCGCTCGATCCCGAGGCCGTCCGCGAGTTCCAGGCCGGCGTACGGGAGCTGGAGCACACGGGCCGCGCGGCCGAGCGCCGCGCCCGCGATCACTTCGAGACCGCGCTCGGCATCGATCCGGGCCTCTGGGAGGCGCACTACCAGCTCGGCGTGCTCGACCGCCGCGGCGGTGATCTGCAGGCGGCGGCGACGCAGTTCGAGACGGCCCGCACCGCGGCGCCCGAAGCGTCCGAGGTGCTCGTCGCGCTCGCGGAGGTCCGGCACGCGCTCGGTGATCGCGACGCGGCGGCGGATCTCTTGCGCAGCTACGTGAGCACGCATCCGGACGAGCTGCCGGCCCGCATGTCGCTCGCCACGATCCTGCGCGAGCGCGGTGACTACGATGGCGCGCTCGAGCAGGCGCGCGAAGTGCTGATCCGCGAGCCCTCGAGCGCCCGCGCGCTCGCCGAGGTGGGGCGCGTCTACCGCGCGCGCGAGCAGTACGACGTGGCCGAGCTCGTGATCCGCAAAGCCCTCGATCTCGGCGACACGGCCGAGCTGCGCAACGACCTCGGCCTCGTGCAGCTCGGGCGCGGCGACACGCAGGCCGCCTTCGAGGAGTTCGACCGCGCGATCGCGCTCGATGCGGGCTACGCGCCGGCGCACCTGAACCAGGGCTCGGTGCTGCTGCACGCCGGCGACTACGCGGGCGCCGCGCAGCACTACCAGGCCGTGGTCGACGCCGATCCCGAGAACCTCGACGCGCGCGTCGACCTCGGCATCGCGCTGCGCGGCCAGGGCCACAACGCCGAGGCGCGGCGCGCCTACCAGGCCGTGCTCGACGCGCAGCCGACGCACGCGGGCGCGCTCTACAACATGGGCGTCTTGCTCGCCGACTTCATGGACGACCGCCCGCACGCCCGCGAGATGTTCCAGCGCTACCTCGAGGTCGCACCGGGCAACGCGCCGCAGCGCGAGCGCGCGCAGCAATACGTGACGGACATCGGCGCCGAGATGGCTCCGAGCGCGCCCTCGAGCTCGTAGCCCGGCCTCGGCTCGGGCGCCGTTCGACCGGCGCGATCTTTGGGTCTAAGGTCGCCGGGCGATGGCCCACGGCGACGATTCCGATCACGAGCACGACGAGAACTGCGACCACGAGCACGACGGCGAGGAGCTCGATCCGAGCTCGCCGCGCGGCCAGCTCAACGAGCTCCTGAACGGCGCGGTCGAGATCGCCGCCGAGCTCCTGGCCGAGCACGGCGAGTTCGATCCGTTCGCGCTGGCGCTGCGCCAGGACGGCGAGATCATGCACCTCGGCTCGGACGGCGGCGACGTGCCGGCCGACGGCGAGTCCCCCGATCCCGACGCCGTCGTGGCGAGCCTCCGTGCCTCGCTCAAGGAGCGGGCGGCCGAGCTCGTGGCGACCGCCATCGTCGCCGACGTGACGCTCGAGGACGAGGAAGAGCAGGCCACGACCGCCGCGATCGCCATCTCGATGGAGCACGTCGTGGAAGAGCCGGTCTCTTGCTACCTGCCCTACGAGATCGACGACAAGAACGAGATCGGCCTGGCGGATCTCGTCGGCGAGCCCGGCGAGCGCCACGTGTTCCCGGCGCCGGTCACGAACTGAGTCTCTGCGAGGGCCCGAGCGGCCCTCGCCCCGTGCCGAGTGAATCGCCCACGGGGCCCCACACCCTTCCGCTCGCTCGGCTCGCGAGCGAGAGGGTACGTCCTTCGCAACGTCGAGCCCATCGCCGTTGCCCCGTTCCCGCTCGGACAGACCGCCTGCGCAGAGAGGGTAGACTCGCGATGCGCTCGTACCTCGAGCTCCTGCACGACATCCGGACACGCGGCGCGAAGAAGGGCGATCGCACGGGCACCGGCACGCTCTCGCTCTTCGGCGCGCAGATCCGCGTCGATCTCGCGCAGGGCTTTCCGCTGCTGACGACGAAGAAGGTCCACTGGAAGAGCGTCGCGCACGAGCTCCTGTGGTTCCTGCGCGGCGAGACGAACGTGCGCTACCTGCGCGAGAACGGCGTCACGATCTGGGACGAGTGGGCCGACGCGAACGGCGAGCTCGGGCCCGTCTACGGCGTGCAGTGGCGCCACTGGAAGAAGCCCGACGGCGGCGAGGTCGATCAGATCGCGCAGGTGATCGCCGATCTGAAGAAGAGCCCCGACTCGCGGCGCCTCGTGGTCTCGGCGTGGAACGTGGCGGACCTGCCGAAGATGGCGCTCCAGCCCTGCCACGCGCTCTTCCAGTTCTACGTCGCCGACGGCAAGCTGAGCTGCCAGCTCTACCAGCGCAGCGCCGACGTCTTCCTCGGCGTGCCCTTCAACCTCGCGAGCTACGCGCTGCTCACGCACCTCGTCGCGCGCGAAGTAGGGCTCGAGGTCGGCGACTTCGTGCACAGCTTCGGCGACGTGCACCTCTATCTGAACCACCTCGAGCAGGCCGACGAGCAGCTGAAGCGCGCGCCGCGCGCGTTGCCGCGCCTCGTGATCGATCCGAGCGTCACGCGCGTCGACGACGTGCGCTTCGAGCACCTCGCGATCGAGGGCTACGATCCGCACCCGGCGATCAAGGCCCCCGTCGCGGTGTGAGCGCGATGGCGCGGGACATCACGCTCATCGCCGCGCTCGGAACGAACCGCGCGATCGGCCACGCCGACGGCCGCTTGCCGTGGCGCCTGCCCGACGACTTCGCGCACTTCAAGCGCGAGACGCTGCACAAGCCCATCGTGCAGGGGCGCAAGACCTACGACACGGTCGGTAAGCCCCTGCCGAACCGGAAGAACATCGTGCTCTCGCGCACGTGTGGGCCGATCGAGGGCTGCACCGTCGTGCGCACGGTCGACGAAGCGCTCGCCGCCGCAGGCGACGCGCCCGAGGTGATGATCATCGGCGGCGGCGAGATCTACGCGCTCTTCTTGCCGCTCGCGACGAAGCTGACGCTCACGCACGTGGACGCCGCACCGGAGGCCGAGGCGTTCTTCCCCGAATGGGACGAGACCCGGTTCCGCGAGGTGCGCCGCCAGCACCACGACGCCGACGCCAAGCACGCGCACGCGTTCGACATCGTCTGGTACGAGCACGTCTGACGGCGCTATCGTTTCCCATGCGCCGAGCTCTCACTCTCGCATTCGCGATGCTCTTCGTGCTCGGCGCGCCACGCCCTGCGCTCGCGTGCTCGATCGCTTGCTACGTCGGTTTCACACCGGCCGCGTCCGCTCCGCTACGGGCTCACCTGCCGGCGAACGGCGCGTTCGTCGCGATCGCGGCTGGATCGACGTCGACGGTCGACGTCGTGCGCACGCGGCTCGGCGTCGAGACGACGACGACCGTCGACGTCACGCGCCCCGACGGTGTGTTCGCGCTCCCCGACGCGCAGCCGGGCGACCGATTCCACGTGAGCGCGATGCTGGCGTGTGGCGGCTCTCCGTCGCTGCAAGAGGCCTCGACCGACGTCGAGATCACGGAGGCCGCGCCCGTGCCGACCGTGCTCGGCGTGCTCGACGTCAGCACCTCGCAGGTCATGCCGGTCGCCGTCTGGGACAACCGTGGCTCGTGCACGAGCGATCTCAGCTCGGCCGTCGCGACCTACGAGATCGCTCTCGACCCGGCGCTCGATCCGTGGCGCGACGCGCTCGTGCTCGGCACCATGCTCGACGACCGGGGGTGGTCGACGGGAATCGACCCACGGCTCGGCCCCTACTACGTCTACGCACCGTGTGTCGCGCCGCTCGAGAGCCAGACCAACCCGGGTGGCACGACGACCGGCGAGCACGTGTTGCGCATGGAAGGGAGGCTGCGCGGGCTCGACGCGACGCTCTCGTCGAACGAAGTCGCCTTCGAGCTCACGTGCTCGGCCCCCAGCTCGGGCGGCTGCGCGGTCGCGCACGCGACTCCGGGCAGAGGCGCTCACGCCTTCGCGGTCGGAATGGTCGCGCTCGCGGCCATCGCGCGCCGACGCCGACGCCACGTCGTCCGGACCTGACCAAACCGTCAGCGAAACCTGACAATCGATTGTCAGCCGGCGTGCTATCTCGGCCGCCGTGGCGCGCAGCGGAAACGGCAACGGCAGGCACAAGCAGTCCAAGAGCGAGGGCCTCGAGCGCATCGAGATCGTCGGAGCGCGCGAGCACAACCTGAAGGTCGACCACCTCGTCCTACCGAAGAACGCGCTGGTCGTGCTCACCGGGCCGAGCGGCTCGGGCAAGAGCTCGCTCGCGTTCGACACGCTCTACGCCGAGGGGCAGCGCCGCTACGTC
>JAXLYV010000011.1:0-216044 GCA_046351235.1 Sandaracinus sp.
ACCTGGCCCGTAGGCTCGGCGCGGCCACCGTAGTTACGCGAGCGCGCGTACTGCCGCATCGCCTCGTTCACCAGGTAGTCCACCGAGCACTCGAGCTCTTGGCTCATCTGCTCGAAGATCTCCCAGAGGTAGTCGCGGCACTGGAACTGTCGCAGCGTCTTCTTGTTCTGGTCGTTCATGGACGCTCTGTCTCCTCGGGGATGGGATCGAAGTCGAAGGGGCCGCGCCGCTACTCAGTTCGCCGCTGCTCAGTTCGCCGCACTCAGTTCGCCGCCACTCAGTTCGCCGCCACTCAGTTCGCCGCCACTCAGTTCGCAGCCACTCAGTGCGCCGGCGCAGGGGCGGGTGCCGTGCCCGACGCGGGCGGCGCGCTCGGAGCCGCGGGCGTCGTCGCCGTCGACGCGCTCGCCGCGCGCTCCCGGATCGCCGCGATCGCATCCGTCGCGATCGTGCCGATCGTGCCGTGCGTCTCCCAGTGATCACCATGGGTCGCCAGCGTCGACGTCGTCATCGCCTGGAGCGCCGGGAGATCCGCCTCGGTGCCCGCCCGTTCGAAGTAGTAGAGCGCGATCGCCTGGTGCGCCCAGTCGGGCGAAGCGAGCTGCGCGCGCACCGTCGCGGTCGGCTCGGGGCGGATCTGCGCGAGGCGCTCGGCGTAGCCGTGCAGCTCTTCACGCGCGTAGCGGATGTGCTCGCCGACCGGCAGGCGCGTGAACCACTCCTGCACGACCTCCGCGCCGCCGAGGGTGAGCAGCAGCGTGCCCACGCGCCAGCGCACGCGCCAGATCGCGTGGTCGTTCTCCGCGTTCACCTGCGTCGCGAGAGGCCAGAGCTGCGGGATGACCGTGCGGTCGTGCGAGTCGGCGACGCGGTCGAACGCGTAGTCGCGCACGCGCGGCGGCGTCGCCTCGCTGAGGCCGATCGCGAGCAGCGTCGAGGTCGCCGTCGCGGGCGTGTGGCCCTCGAGCGCCTGCAGCGCGGTCACGCGCCGCGTCTCGAGCGCCGCCGCGGTGGTCGGCGGCGTCGCGGTCGCCTGCTGCACGATCTCCATGAGGCGCGTCTGCACCGCCGTCTGGTCGCCGAGGTTGTGCATCGCGGGCAGCGCGCCCGTCGTGATGAACTGCTCGCGGTTCAGCTCGGTCGCCGTCGTGAGCTGCGCGTCGGTCATGGTGCGGCCCGAGGCGGTCGCCTGGTTCGCGATGCGGTCGTGGAGCCACGTGCCGAACTCGGCGCCTTCCATCTCGCGCTCGATGGTCACGATGCGGTCGGCCGCGCGGGCCTTGGTGGCGTCGTCGGCGAGCTGCGAGATGAGCAGCGCGATCTGCACGAGCGCGGCCTGCGGCAGGTGCGAGGTCATCGCGTCCACGAGCTGACCGCACGCGGCCGCGCCGAGCTGCCGCACGACCTGCTCGGCGCTGAAGTTGCCGGAGAGGTTGCGGCCGTTGAAGTCGACCGTGAACCAGCCGACGACGGCGTCGGTCATCTGCTGCCGCACCGGCGGGCTGGCGTACTGGAGAAGGAGGAACGCCGCGTCCTTGGCGCGCACCTGCATCGCGGGGGGCGGATCATTCGGGCCGGGCGGCGTCGCCGTGGCGGCCGCCCCTTCGCCGCGCATGAGCCCGAGCAGGCCGGGCGCCATCCCGTCGACGATGCGCGTCCGATCCGCCTCCGGCAGACCGCGGACGACCGTCTGCAGCTCGGTCACGCCGTCCACGTCCTGGCGGTCCATCTCCACCAGGGCGAGGCCCGCGCGAATGCGCAGCTCGTCGTGGTAGCGAGGCGAGCTGAGCACCGCGACGATGCGGCCCGGGCCGCGCACCGTGCCCTGCCAGGCCTCGATGTCGCCTTCCGTGATGGCACAGGCCCCGAGCGCGAGAGACGCCAGCAAGAGCAGCGCGAGCGAGCGGACGGGGTTGAAGCGTCGGAAAAATCGCATGAATCCTCGTGGCGCGATCCGAGGGATCGCGCGCGCAGACGTCTCCCCGGACGGGAAGCCGCCCGGATACTACCCATCCGGGGTTCTGGCGATCAAGAACCGCTGGAAGGGACGGGGCTTCCGGGCGGCGAGCCTGCATGCTAGGGCCCGCCGTTCATGGCCGGTCTCGGACGTGCCCTCGGAGGCTTCCTCGGCAGGCATCGCCTGCCGTTGGCCTACGGCGCCGTGATCCTGCTGGCCGCGGTCCTGCGCTACGTCGGCCTGGAATTCGGCCAGAGCGCGCCATGGGCCCGGCCGGACGAGGAGATCTTCGCCCAGATCGGGATGCGCCTGTTCGGCGACGACAACCCGCACGTCGCCGAGGGCGGCTGGCCCGAGCTCTGGTTCCGGGCGCACCACTGGGTGCAGCGGGGCCTGCGGGCCTGGTGGGCCTGGCGCTACGGCGAGGATCTCTCGCTCGGCTGCGTGTTCGTGCTGGCGCCGGATCGGCTGCTCGTCCCGCTGCGGATCCTCGCGGCGAGCTTCTCGGTCGGGACCGTGGCGCTCGTGATGCGCCTCGGCTGGCTCGCGGCGCCGCGCCGGATGGGGCCGAGCGAGCGGCACGCGATCGCGCTCGCGAGCGGGCTCTTCTACGCGGTCGACGTGCTGAGCTCGCGCGACGCGCACTTCGCGGTCTCCGACCAGCCGCTCGTCTTCTTCATGGTGTGGATGTTCGTGGCGGCCGCGCGCGGCCTCGAGCGCGGCTGGCTCATCGACTTCTTCACCTGCGGCATCGCCCTCGGCCTCGGCATCGGCAGCAAGTGGGCCGGCCTGCCCTTCGGCATCGTGCCGGTGATCGCGCTCGGCGTGCGCATCGCGCGGCACGGCGCGGCGCCGCGGAACGTGGGCGCGCTGGTGCTCGGCATCGCGGGCTTCCTGATCGCGTTCCTCGCGACGAACCCGACGTTCCTCTCGCACTCGAGCGACTTCACGAACGGCGTGACGAGCGTCGCGCTGCGCTACGACCCGAACGCGCCGCGGGCCTTCTCGATCTACACCGAGGTGCCGATCGAGTACGGCATCACGCGGCACGCGCGGGTCTCGTTCCCCTTCGGCCTGGGCTGGCCGCTCACGATCGTCGCGGGGCTCGGCGCGCTCGCGTGCATCGCGATCGGCTGGCGGCGGCGCGCGCCGGCCACGTTCCTCGTGGGCTTCTGGACGATCTTCTTCTGGGTCGTCGTGGTCGGCCGCACGACGCTCTACTTCGCGCGCTACTCGATGCCGGCGCATCCGACGGCCTGCGTCGGCGCGGCGATCCTGCTCGTGATCGTGTTCCGCTGGCTCGCGCGCCGGCGCGAGAAGACGGTCGTGCGCAGCGAGGCCGATGCGCGCTGGCGCATGCTCGCGTTCTCGGCGCTCGTGATCGTGCTCGCCGCCGAGCCGACCTGGCGCTCGATCGAGATGACGGCCGCCTTCGCGCGCCCCGACACGCGCGAGCGCGCCGTGGCCTGGATGCGCGCCCACGCGCACGACCAGCCGATCGACGTGGTCGGCGGCTACTCGCGGCCGCTCGCGGTGCACGATCGGGTCGCCGATCGGTGCGAGGAGCTGCTGCCGGCGAGCTTCGGCGCGCCGCCGGCCTTGCGCCTGCAGGGCGCGAGCGACAGCAGCCGCCTCATCACCGATCGCCCCGCGAGCTGGCATCCGTTCGCGGCCGACATCGTGTACTGGGGCCTGCTCCACAACGCGCCGTCGGCGACGGCGCACTGGATGATGGTCGCCCAGCCCTGGCTGCCGTGCGGGCAGCCGGTGGCGCGCTTCGCGGCGTACGACCCGCCGGCGTCCTGCTATCGCGAGGCGGCGCGCTTCGAGCCCGAGGGCGTCGACTGCGACGCGATGTGGGACGACCAGGACCACTTCTACTCGCCGCTCTGGGGCTTTCAGCGGCCGTGGTCGCCGAGCTCGCCGGAGGCGGCCCGCATCGGACCCTCGATCGTGATCTACGAGCGCACCTGCCCGTGACCGCGGATTGGCGAGATCCGCCCGCACCTGCAACGATAGGACGCCCATGAGCGCCGCCGAGCAGAGAGCGGAGACGAAGGACGCGAGCGCCCCGCGCGAGCCGGCGGTCCCCGACCTCTCCGTCGTGCTGCCGATCTACGACGAGAAGGACAACCTCGTCCCGCTCCTCGACGAGATCGAGAAGGCGCTGACCGCGGCGAAGATCACCTTCGAGGTCGTCGCCGTCGACGACGGAAGCCGAGACGGCTCGCGCGACCTGCTCGAGAAGCTCGCGAAGGAGAAGCCCTGGCTGCGCGTGGTGCTCTTCCGCCGCAACTGCGGGCAGGCCGCGGCGTTCGACGCCGGCTTCCGCCACGCGAGCGGGCGGCGCGTGGCCACGATGGACGCCGATCGCCAGAACGATCCGGCCGACATCCCGCGCCTGCTCGCCAAGCTCGACGACGGCTTCGACGTCGTCACCGGCTGGCGCCGCGATCGCAAGGACGGGATGTTCTTGCGCAAGGTCCCCTCGCGGATCGCGAACTGGTTCATCCGCAAGGTCACGGGGACGAAGGTCCACGACCTCGGCTGCTCGCTGAAGGTCTACGAGCGCGAGATCACCGACGAGATCCGCCTCTACGGCGAGATGCACCGCTTCCTCGTGCCGCTCGCCGAGAGCCAGGGCGCGCGGGTGACCGAGCTCGAGGTCGGGCACCGCGCGCGCGTCGCCGGCGTCAGCAAGTACGGGCTCTCGCGCACCGTGAAGGTGCTGCTCGATCTGCTCACGGTGTGGTTCCTGCGCCGCTACGCCACCAAGCCCATCTACGTGTTCGGTGGCGCGGGCGCCGCGATGATGGGCCTCGGCGCCGTGCTCTCGGCGCTCGTCCTCTACGAGAAGATCGCGGACGGCGTGTGGGTGCACCGCAACCCGCTCTTCAACATCGCACTGATCAGCGGCCTGCTCGGCGTGCAGTCGCTGGGGCTGGGGCTGCTCGCCGAGCTGATCGTGCGCACGTACTTCGAGTCGCAGAACCGCGCGCCCTACCCGATCGCCCGGCGCATCGGCTTCCCGGCCGTGCGCGCGCTCCCGCGCCAGGGCGAGTAGCGCGCCACCATGTGCGGGATCGCGGGCCTGATCGGGAGCGAGCCGCGGCAGGACGTCGTGCGCGCGATGTGCGACGCGATCGCGCACCGCGGCCCCGACGGCCACGGCATCGAGGTGCGGCGCGCGAACGGGCGCGTGGCGACGCTCGGGCACCGGCGCCTCTCGATCGTCGATCTCGCGACCGGCGCGCAGCCGATGGAGGACGCCCGGCGGCACGCGATCGTGTCGTTCAACGGCGAGATCTACGACCACGTGAAGACGCGCGCGCGCCTCGAGAAGGAAGGCGTGCGCTTCGCGACGCAGAGCGACACCGAGGTGATCGTCGCGGGCTTCGCCGCGTGGGGCGAGCGCATCGTGCCCGCGCTCCACGGCATGTTCGCGTTCTGCGCCTTCGACGAGCGCGACGGCACCGTGCTGCTCGCGCGCGATCGCTTCGGCATCAAGCCGCTCTACGTCGCGCAGCTGCCGGGCGGCGGGCTCGCGTTCGCGTCCGAGCTCTCGGCGATGCTCGCGGTGCCCGAGATCCGGAAGAAGATCTCCGATGCCGGGCTCGCGTCGTACCTGTTCAGCGACTACGCGCACCCGCCGCACACGCTGATCGAGGGCGTCGAGAAGCTCGCGCCGGGCGAGCAGATGCTCGGGCGCGTCGGACGCGCGTGGGAGCGGCGCTCGTACCTTCCCTCCTCCGAGCCGGACGGATCGCCACCGACGCCCGAAGAGCTCTGGGCCACGCTCGGCGACGCGGTGCAGTCGCAGCTCATGAGCGACGTGCCGCTCGGCGTGTTCCTCTCGGGCGGGCTCGACAGCTCGTGCGTGGCGGCGCTCGCCGCGCAGCGCAGCAAGACGCGCCTGCAGGCCTTCTGCATCGCGTTCGAGGACGCGAGCTTCGACGAGAGCGCGCACGCGCGCCGCATGTCGGCCTACCTCGGGCTCGAGCACGTCGAAGAGAAGCTCGATGCGCCCACGCTGCTCGCGAACGTGGACCGCGTGCTGGGGCATCTCGACGAGCCGCTCGGCGATCACTCGATCGTGCCGACCGATCTGCTCTGCCGGCTCGCGAGCAAGCACGTGAAGGTCGCGCTCGGCGGCGACGGCGCCGACGAGCTCTTCGGCGGCTATCCGACCTATCGCGCGCACGTGCTCCACGCGCGCCTCTTGCGGCCGATCACGCCGCTCTTTCGCGGCGAGCGCGCGCGTGCGCTGATCGAGCGCATCCCGGCGAGCGATGGCTACCAGGCGCTCGACTGGAAGGTGAAGCGCTTCCTCGGCCGCTGGGACGACGACGTCGCGACGCGCCACCTGCGCTGGATGAGCGCGGTCGACGTGCCGGCGCTTCGCGATCTGATGGGCGCTCGCTATCGAGCGCCCGCCACGCTCTCCGAGCCGGTGCAGGGCGCCGATCCGATCGCGATCGCGAGCGCGCTCGACTTCCGCACGTACATGCCTGGCTCGGTGCTCACGAAGGTCGATCGCGCGTCGATGACGCACGGGCTCGAGGCGCGCCCGCCCTTCCTCGACGAGAAGGTCGTCGCGCTCGCACGCCGCGTTCCCTCGCGCGACAAGGTGCGCGGCTCCACGGGCAAGTGGCTCCTGCGCCGCGCGAGCGAGCGAGCGCTGCCACGCGCGATCCTCGAGCGCGGCAAGCACGGCTTCTCGGTGCCGCTCGCCGCGTGGCTGCGCGGGCCGCTCGCGCCGCGTCTCGACGCCATGCTCGTGGACTCCCCGATCTGGTCCGTGCTGGATCGCCCCACTGCGCAGGCGTTTGCGCGATCCCACGCCGCGCGGCGTGGCGATCATGCCAAGGCGCTCTGGGCCCTGCTGGTGCTCGACGTTTGGTCGCGCCGCTTCGGCGTTTCGGGGTAACGTCGATCCGAGGAGGCTCCATGCATCGCTTCGCACTCGTCTCGTGCGCGCTCGCGCTCACACTCGCGGCCGGTTGTTCCTGCGCGACGGAGAGCACCGGCGGCGACACCGGCACGCAGACCATGGACGCGGGAACCGGCCTCGACGGGAACGGCGCCGACGTGAATGCGCCGCCGCTCGACACTTCGACGCCGCCCATCGACGGCAATGGCTTCGACGTGAACGCTCCGGCCGACGACACCTCGGTGCCCGGCCTCGACGGCAACGGCTTCGACGTGGGCCCGCCCGGCTGCCACCCGGCGATGTGCCAGTCGCACCTCTACGCCTGCGGCAACTGCCTGGACGACGACGCCGATGGCCTGATCGACGCCGAAGATCCCGACTGCCTCGGGCCCTGCGGCAACAACGAGGCTGGCTTCGATCCGATGATCCCCGGGATCTCGCTGACGAACTGCTCGGCCGACTGCTTCTACGACCAGGACGGCGGCAACGGCAACGACGGCTGCACCTACGACTACCGCTGCGATCCGCTGAGCCCCGACGTGAACCCCGGCGGCCCCGGCGGCACCACGCGCTGCGACTACGACGCGGCGACCGCCGCGAACACGAATACGTGCCCGCCGACGCAGCCGGCGATGTGCCACACGACGTGCGGCCCGCTCACACCGAACGGCTGCGACTGCTTCGGCTGCTGCGAGGTGACGCCGGGCTCGGGCGACTACGTCTTCGTCGGCTCGGTGCCCGACGCGGGCCACCCCGCTTGCTCGCGCGACTCGCTCGACGATCCGCAGTCGTGCCGCCCGTGCACGCCGGTGGCGGACTGCCTGAACACCTGCGAGCACTGCGAGCTCTGCTTCGGTCGCGACACGCTGCCGGCCGACTGCTTCCCGTCGCCCGACGCCGGGGTGCCGGTCGATGCGTTCGTGCCGCCCTACCCGGACGGTGCGACGCCCGACGCGTACGTTCCGCCGGTCGACTCGGGCGTTCCGATGCGCTGCCCCGCGACGCGCCAGCCCTGCGGCCTGCCGACCGACCCGGCCTGCCCGGCGGGCGAGTTCTGCATCACCGGCTGCTGCCAGTACTTCGGCTGATCGGCCCCTGCAAGGAGTGCTCGCCCCGGAGGGCCCGGACGGGAGCGCGCGCAGCGCGCGTACGGGAGGGGCCGGAGCGAGCGAGCCGATCAGCCCATGAGGCGCGCGAGGATCGCGCGCTTGAGCAGCTCGACGGCCATCACGTAGCCGAGCGTGATGGCCACGAGCGTGCCGAGCACCGGGAGCGGGAGCGGGACGAGCGCGAACCATCCGCCGATCGGGAGGTACGGGAGCGCGAGCGCGATCACGGTGATCGCCCCCGTCAGCGCGAGCAGCGCGTTCGATGGGCGGCTCCTCCAGAAGGGGCGCCGCGTGCGCACGACGAGCGCGACGAGCAGCTCCGTGAGGAGCGACTCGACGAACCAGCCCGTGCGGAACCCCTCGACCGGGACGGCGAGCACGTGCGCGAGCACGAAGAACGTGAGCGCATCGAACGCGGTGCTCACCAGGCCGAACGCGATCATGAAGCGGCGCACGAAGCGGAGATCCCAGCGCCGCGGCGTGCTCACCATCTCGGGATCGACGCCGTCGCGCGCGAGCGCCATCGCCGGCAGATCCGAGAGGAAGTTGTTGAGGAGCACCTGCTGCGCGAGCAGCGGCAAGAAGGGCAGGAAGAGCGATGCGCCCGCCATCGTCACCATGTTCCCGAGGTTCGCGCTCTCGGTGGTGAGCACGTACTTCAGCGTGTTGGCGAACGTGACGCGGCCCTCGGCGATGCCGCGCGCGAGCACGCCGAGGTCGTTCGAGAGCAGCACGAAGCCCGCCGCCTCGCGCGCGACGTCGACCGCGCCGTCGACCGAGATGCCGACGTCGGCGACGTGCAGCGCGAGCGCGTCGTTGATCCCGTCGCCCATGAAGCCCACGACGTGGTCCCCGCGGCGGAGCGCCTGCACGATGCGCTCCTTCTGCGAGGGGTCGACCTCGGCGAAGATCGTCGTCGTCTCGGCGCGCGCCGCGAGCGCGGCATCGTCGAGCGCCGCGATCTCGCGACCGCCGAGCACGCCCTCGACACGGAGGCCGATCGCCTCGGCCACGTGGCGCGCCACGTCCCGGTGATCGCCGGTGATCACCTTCACGGTCACGCCGAGGCGCGCGAGCGCCTGGAGCGCGGCGTCGACGCCGGGCTTGGGCGCGTCGGCGAAGGTCAGCATCCCCTCGAAGATCATCGAGGCCTCGTCCGCCATCGCCGGCGCCCGCGCAGCCTCGAGCGGCTTGCTCGCGACGCCCAGCACGCGCGCGCCGCGGGCCGCGTGCGCGAGGACCGCCGCGTGGAGCCGATCGCGCCCGGCGTCGTCGAGCGGCAGCACGTCGCCGCCGCTCCGCACGCGATCGCAGATCTCGAGCACGCGATCGAGCGCGCCCTTCGTGATCAGCGAGGGCGCGCCCTCGAGCTCGATCGCGACGCTCACGCGCTTGCGCTCGAAGTCGAAGGGCAGCGAGCCGAGCGAGCGCGCGGTCTCCACCTCGGGGGCCGCGGCGAGGATCGCCTGATCGAGCGGGCTCGAGCTGCCGGCCTCCACCTTCGCGTTGTGCGCGGCGAGCATGCGCGGCCGCGGGCTCTCGGCTCCCACCGGGTCGAGCGAGCGCTCGAGCTCGACCACGCCGACCGTGAGCGTCCCCGTCTTGTCGGTGCAGAGCACGTCCATGCTGCCGAGGTTTTCGATCGCCGGGAGATGCCGCACGATCACGCCCTGCTTCGCCATCTCTCGGGCGCCGTGCGAGAGCGTGACCGCGAGGATCGCCGGCAACATCTCGGGCGCGAGGCCCACCGCGAGCGCGATCGCGAAGAGCATCGACTCGAGCATCGGGAGATCGCGGAGCACGCTCGCCACCGCGACGACGAGCGCGAGCACGAGCATCACGCGCACGAGGAGCAGCCCGAAGCGGCGCACGCCGCGCTCGAACTCGGTGACCGGCGGCCGCTTGGCGACGTGCCTCGAGAGGGTGCCGAGCTCGGTGTCGCCACCCGTGCGCACGGCGAGCAGCGTCGCCTGCCCGCTCCGCACGCTCGTGCCGAGGAAGAGCACGTTGGCACGGGCCTCGAGACCGGCGTCGGCAGCGCAGTGCCGCGCGGTCTTCTCGATGGGGAACGACTCGCCCGTGAGGGCCGCCTGCTCGGCGAAGCAGCCGCGCGCCTCGAGCACGACGCAGTCGGCAGGAACGAGGCTACCCGGCGCGACGAGCACGACGTCGCCCGGCACGACCTCGCTCTGCGCGAGGGTCCTCTCGACGCCGCCTCGCCGCACGCGTGCGCGCTTGGACAGACGCGCTTGGAGCGCCTCGACCGCGAGCCCCGCGCGCCGGCCCTCGAGAAACCCCGCGAGCCCTCCGAGCACGAGGATCGACGCGATGACGCTCGCCTCGGTGAAGTCGGACGACGCCGCCGAGACGAAGGCCGCGAAGAGCAGGAGCCACGCGAGCGGGTTGTTCAGCTGGTCGCGCAGCGCCGCGAGCGTGGGGCTCGCCGCGCGCGCGAGCGGACGCCCGCCGCGGCGCGAGGACGCCTCCTCGTCGCTCAGCCCCTCGGGCCGCGAGCCGAGCGCGGCGAAGAGTGCCGGCGCCGGGAGCGACCAATAGGCCTCGATCGTCTTCGGAGTCGGCGGCGCCACGCGGGCGCATCGTGACGCGTTCCCGAACGCGCCGCAGCTCGAGATCGCCCGCTACGGCGCGCGACCGCGCGCGAAGTCCTGATCGATCGTGGTCGCGATCGTGTGCACCGCGTCGGGATCGTCGGTGATCAAGCCGAGCTCGCGGTTCAGATCGATCGAGGGCTGGGTGAGGTTGATCGAGCCGACGTAGGCGAGCGTGCCGTCGACGACGATGGCCTTGGCGTGGATGTCGGGCGTCGAGAGCTCGCGCACCGCGACCCCCGACGCCATCAGGCTCGTGAGCGCCGTCGTCTGCGTGGGGTTCGTGCTGCCGCCGTCCACGAGCACGCGGATCGTGACCCCGCGGCCGGCCGCGCCGACGAGCGCGTTCACGATGTTCCGGTCGCTCACGACCTCGCACTCCACGTCGATGCTCGTCGTCGCGTGCGAGATCAGCCCGTAGAGCCGCGCCTCGGCGTTCACCGGCGCGAGGAGGAGCGGCCCCGCGTACGTCGGGAAGTCGGTCCCGGCATAGTCGGCCTCGAAGATCGCGTTCGCGTCGGCCACGTCGACCGGCTCGCGATCCACCGCGAGGTACTCGCGGTTCGTGGTGGGCGAGCTCACCGTCGTGTTCATCGTCATGATCCACGCCTCGCGGCCGTCGATCACGACGCACTTCTCGTGCGTGAGCGCGTAACGCGAGGGCGCCCAGTGCACACCGATACCGGCCGCCGCGAGCATGTTGAAGGCGTCGTCGTTCGTGGTGCCGCCGGTCGGGAAGTCGCGGTTCAACACCACGCGCACGTCGAGCCCTCGGCCGTGCGCACGGACGAGCGCGTCGATCACGTCCGGTGACGTGAGCAGGTACATCGTCATGTGCACCGACTGCGTCGCGCCGTCGATCGCGGCGATGAGCATCGCGGCGTTATCGCTCGGCTCCACGATGATGCGCACGTCGTGCGTGACGAGATCGGTCGGGACGAACGTGTCCTCGAGCGCCGCGGTCCACGCATCGGGCGGATCCTCGGTCGCGGGCTGGGTCGGACACGCCGTGAGTGCGAGCGCCGCGAGGGCGACCGAGAGCTTCCGGAGAGGCGAAGTCACCGACTCATCATGCACGCGGGCCCGTTCCGCGGCTACCGCTCGTGCAGCAACCGTCGCAGCACGCGGTACATCTCGCTCCGGTGCGAGCCCATCAGCTCGCCGACGTGGCGATAACGCACACGGCCCTGGCGATCGACGAGGAGGAAGTTCGCCTCGTGATCGGCGCAGTCGAAGGGCGCCGCCTGCATCACGCCCTCCCAATCGAGGAGGATCTGGATCCCGTACTGCGCCGCCATCGCGCGAATGGCCGTGCGGGCCATGTCGCGCACCACGCCATCGATCCCGTGCACGTTCGCGATGCCGTAGTTCGTGACCTGCCCCTCGAGGTGGTTGTCGACGATGTACTGGTGCAGCTCGAGCTTGAGCGCGTGGTTCGTGTCCGTGTGATCGCGGTCCTCGTACCAGATCACGACGATGCGCCCGCGCAGGTCGCGCAGGTTGCGCGTGACGCCGCTCGTCTCCTCGATGTCGAAGTCGACGGGCTCGCCGGGCGTGGCGACGACGTCGGGCGAGGGCGCGGTCGGGCTCGCCTCCTGGGCCTCTGCGATCGCCCACGGCACGACGAGCGCGAGCGCGAGAACGACGCGTCGAAGCTCCGCGCGCGCCGTCATGCTCCGCGCCCTTCGATCCACCGGGCGACCTCGCGCGCGAACGAGTCGAGATCGAGCAGGCCTGCCGTCGAGGCCACGAACGCTGCACGCACGTCGAGCGCCGCGTAGCCGTGCGCCACGACGTTTCGGAAGCGAACGGCGCGCCGCATGGCGTCGCACGTCTCGGCCGTGACGACCCCGTGCTCGACGAGCCGATCGAACGCGCCGGCGAGCGTCGACGGCGCCGCCCACCCTTCGTCCGAGATGATGTGCGCGGCGATGTCCGAGCACGTCTGCACCGCGAGCATGAGGTTGAAGCAGACCACGTCGAGCGCATCACGATCGGCGCCCAACGCTTCGACGGTCGGGCGCTGGTGGTTGCGCACGCGCGCGGCCCGTTCGGCGAGCTCGGCGAGCTTGGCCCGCAAGAGATCCGCGCGGACCATCAGCCCCCGAGCCCTTCACGCGCGACCCGCGCCGTGAACCCGCGCTGCATGCGCCGGAGGTTGGGAAGGTCGGTCTCGAGCTCACACAGAGTGCGCGAGGTCCAGCGCGCATGCGCCCCGGGCTCGCGCTCGAAGACCAGGACGCCGTCTCGAAGCACCTCGAGCAAGAGCGCGTAGGGCGCCTCTTCGAGCGAGGTCACGTCGACCGGGACGCCGGACTCCCGCTCCAGCCGCACGGAGAGCGCGATCCGATCGAGGTCGCCCGGTGCCAGCACGGCGAGATCGACATCGGAGGCTGCGCTCCCCGTTCCGCGCGCACGAGAGCCGAAGAGGACGGCGAGCCGCACGTGGGTGCGGGCGAGCGCAGCGGCGAGCGTGCGTACGAGAGCGTCGCGGTCCACGCTTTCATCGTACCACGCGGCGCGAGCGCGGCCGCGTGGCGAGGCCCGCGTCACACGGTCAGGGACGCGCTCTCGCTCGTCACGCCGACGCTGCGCGCGACCTGGTCGAACACCTGGGCGAGCGAGCCGACGCTCTCGTGCTTCTTCACGCGGCCGAGGCAGCGCTCGAGGTCGCGCGCGATGCCGGAGAGCTGACGACGACGCGCGCCGCCCTCGGCCTCGTCGCTCTCGAGGCGAGCGCGCGAGATCGTGGTCTTCCACGACGCGAAGTCGACGGCCTTCGCGAGCTCGGCGCCGGCGCTCGGCCCGAGCGAGACGAGCGCGCGGAGGAAGATCTCGTTCACGAGCTCCTCGGCGAGGACGAGCTTGTCCTCCATGTACGCCGCCGTCTCGGCGGGCGTCATCGCCTTCTCGAGATCGAGGTGGAGGTTCGCGAGGATCGACGGGATCGGCGGCAGGTAGATCGCCTGACCGTCGGTCTCGTCGTTCGCGCGCGCCGCCCACTCGGCGACGATCTTCTGCGCGCGGAAATGCAGCTTCGCGAAGCCGACCGCGATCGGCTCGAAGCGCTGCTGCTCCTCCACCGGGAGCGCGTAGATCTTCTGGAAGAACCACTGACAGACGAACGACCAGTAGTTGAAGTCGTCCCAGTAGATCTTCGCCGGCAGGGCCTTCGGCGCGCCGTACACCTTCGCCGACTTGCGGTACGTCTCGGTCGCGACGTCGAAGAAGCGCAGATAGAACTTGTCGTAGTACTCGGCGCGCGGGCGGAAGTCGGTGCCCGCGAGGTCTTCCTTCACGAGCTCGGTCGTGAGCGTGTTCGCGATCGCGATGAAGTCCGAGCCCGGCGAGTAGAAGGGATCGGCGAACACGCCGGCCTCGCCGACGAGCGACCAGCGGTCCTTCGAGAAGACCTGCTTGCTGCCGTGCGAGAAGTGGCGGAGGCAGAGGAAGTCCTCCATCGGCAGATCCTTGATCTGCTCCCAGCAGCGCGGCTCGTGCTTCTTCACCCACTCGAGCGAGCGCTCGTAGGTGCGGATGGTGTCGAAGGGATGCACCGAGTCGTGCACCACGATCCCGATCGACATGTGGCCGGTGCCGAGCGGGATGTACCAGAGCCAGTAACCCTCGCCCATGAAGTGCGTGGTCGAGTACCAACGGATGTGCTCGGAGTCGCGCGCGTGCCACGCGGTGACGCTCTCGGGCACGAGGTCCTTCACGTCGACCTTGCCGGGCACGCGCCACCAGCTCGCGTTGGCGACGTGACCGCTCGGCACCGTGAGGCCGAGCTTGTTGCGCAGGATCGCGCGGCGGCCGCTCGCGTCGACGACCCAGCGCGCACGGAGGGTCTTCTGTGCATCGCCGCCGAGCGTCTCGATGGAGACGACGTGGCCGTTCTCGCCGTCGAGCGCGACGTCTTTGACCGACCAGCCTTCGAGGAGCGTGGCGCCGTCCTTCTCGATCATGCCGCGCAGGTCCTGCTCGAGGCGGCCGCGATCGAGCTGGAACGAGGGCACTTTCGCGAGCTGCGGGGGCCCGATCTCGGTGCGGTCCTCGAGCGCGTGCGTGGTGCCGCCGCCGGGGAAGAAGCGCAGGCCGTTCTTGATGTAGTGCGTGTCGCGCAGGTACTGGCCGAGGCCGAGGCGCTCGCCGAAGTAGTGCGAGCTGAGCTCGACCGAGCTCTCGCCGACCTTGTGCGTCGCATCCGGGATGGGCCGCTTCTGCCGCTCGACCACCGTCACGCGCACGCCGGGGATCTCGCGGCGCAGCTGCCGCGCGAGCGTGAGGCCCGCGAGGCCTCCCCCGAGGATGACGACGTCCTGATCGTACTGGCTGCTCATGCTCGTCCTTCTGTCTCGGTCTCGTACGTGAGGGTCCCCGACGAAGCGACCTTCGGCCCTTCGGGCAGGACCCGCTCGATGCGGAATCGTAGCGTCGTCTGGGCGCCAGGCTCGCGCTGGAGCGTGAGCGAGAGCGCATCGCCGGGGAGAATCGTGTCCTGGAACTTGAGACGACTCACACGCGTGGGCGCCCCGAGCGCGCCGAACACGCGCTCGCCCTCGCGGTGCGCGATGGCCACGAGCTGCGCGACCCCGGGCAGCATCGGCATGCCCTCGAAGTGCCCCTCGAAGAAGCGTGAATCGACGGGGACGCGCAGCGCGATCACCCGCTCGTCGCCCGCGCCCTTCGTCTCCCCGACCTCGAACCGCTCGGTCCCCATGCGCGCGAGTCTTAGCACGCGCCATTCGGAGGAAGGCCGCGTGAGCGAGCGCGCGTAGGTGATGCGAAGACCGCTTTCCTGAATCAGCCGCGCCGCCAGCCGGCGTTCTCGACGTCCTGCGTCGCCGCGTAGCGCGGCTGCACGCGCAGCACGTCGCCGTACTGCTCGGGCATCGCCGCGGCGAGCGCGAGCAGCACGCGCCCCGTCGCCTCCGCGTCGAACGCCGCGCGGTGCGCCGTCTCGAGCGGGACCCCGAGGCGCGCCGCGACGTCGACCAGCTTGAAGCCCTTCTCGGCCTTCTGGATCTCGCGCGCCCACACGAGCGGATCGATCCACACGCCGTCGTCCGACCACGCGGGCGGCACGTCGTCGCCCCGCGTCGGTAGGCCCGCGCGCCGCAGCTCGGCCCACAGGAAGCGGCTGTCGAAGCCGTGGTTGTAGGCGACCGGGATCCGCCCCGCGAGCGCCTCGCGCAGCTCGTGCGCCACCTCGTGGAAGCGCGGCGCGTCCTTCAGCATCTCGTCGGTGATGCCGTGCACGTCGCTCGACTCCTTCGGCACCGGGATCGTGGGGTTCACGAGCCAGTTCTTCGAGAGCACGAGCTCGCCGTTCTCGAACGCCGCGATGCCGATCTCGAGGATCCGATCGACCTCGGGATCGAGCCCCGTCGTCTCGAAGTCGATGACCGCGAAGGATGCCCTCGCCCACGCCGTGTCGGGCGCGAACCCGCGCGCCAGCCCGACCACGCGCGCGAGCACGCGCAGCCGATCGGCGATCCCGGGGTAGTGCCGGCCCGTCGGAAAGCACCCGCAGACGTCGACCGAAGCGCGCATCGGGGCCGACCATGCCCAAGCGCGAGATCGCGCGCAAGGCCGGAGTCGCCTCTCGGTCGCGGCCGTCGTAAGCTCGACGCCGTGGGAGCCGCACGAAAGCTCTTGGACGAGGCCCTGGCTCTGCCTGCGGAAGATCGCGCTGCGTTGGTCGACGCGTTGAGCGCGAGCCTCGAGCCGGTGGAGCTGACCAACGAGTGGCGCATCGAGATCCAGCGCCGTATCGACGCGATCGAGCGAGGCGAGGCCGAGCTCGTGCCCTGGGACGAGGTGCGCGCGCGTCTACGGGCGAGGCTCGCCGGTTGACGGCGCCGCGCGGCGCTCCAAATTCCGCCCCATGACGGCGTGGTGGCGGCGGGGATCGATGGCGCTGGCGCTCGGGCTGGCGATCGCGTGCGGCAGCGGCGGGGGCGCGAGCGCGCCGACGGCGAACGAGACGCGCGCGGAAGAGACGGGCGAGATCGTGACGCCGCCCTTCGCGGTGCACGGCGCGGCCGACGACCTGATGCTCACCTGGTACGACGAGACGGGCCCGCACGTGGCGACGAGCCGCGCGGAGATCCCGACCGAGCGCCGCGCCGAGGTGCGCGTGGACTCGCTCGAGATCTCGCCCGACGAGCGCGACCCCGACCACGTGTTCGTCGCCGACCTGCGCACGGCCGACGAGGCCGGGAACTACACGGTGCGGCAGCTGCCGCGCGAGACGTTCGAGGAGCACGTGACGAGCTACGTCGCGCAGGCCCACACCGAGACGGGCGGCGGCGGCTCGAGCGACGTGATCATCTACGGCGCGTCCTGGTGCGGCGCGTGCCGCGAGGCGCAGGCGTACCTGCGCGCGCGCCACATCCCGTTCGTGGAGCACGACATCGAGCGCGAGCCCGAAGCCCGCGCGCAGATGCAGCGCCGCGCCGCCGAGGCGGGGATCCCGACGACGAGCATCCCGATCATCGACTTCCGCGGCACGATGATCCGCGGCTTCGACCCCGAAGCGCTCGACCGCGCGATCCGAGAGACGAGCCCGGATCAGGCGACGGGGATCAGCATCTGAGCGGGGAGCGCCGAGCGCTCCGAGCTGGGGCGCTCGAGAGGCTCAGCTCAACGCAAGGCTGAAGCGAGCTTCGACTCGCGGGTGATCGACCGCGCGAGCACGGGCGTCACGGAGAGACTCGCCGGCTCGACCGTCGGCGCGACGACCGATCACGCGGATCGACGAGCCCGCGCCGCGTCCCACTCGTCGCATGGAGGACGGGCGCGGCCAGATCACCGTGGATGGTCACGGCTCCCGCGAGCCGTTCCGCGGGCGAGCGCGTGTGGGCCCCGACGGACTCGGGCCGGCCTGAGCGGGGCGGTTCATTCTGAGCGACGACCTCGCTCGCGATGCCCGCGACGAGGCGTCACGAAGGAGGTCACTCGGGCGGATCGAGAACCTCGGGGAAGCGTGCGCGCAGGACGGCAAACAGGTCCGCCTGCCATCGAACCTCATCTCGCTGCCACTCTGGGACGCTTGCCGACGGATCGTAGTAGCCCAAGTCGCCGCGATCGTAGGCGAGCCGCGCAGTCAGGGCCGTGCAGAGAGGATGCTCCACGACACGAACGATGAGGTTGTTGTCGCTGTCCCAGTTGTGTCGGTCGACGATGAGGTGCAGCAGACTCGCCGTCACGCCCTCGGGCAGCGTTGCGCGAGCGCGCTCTTCGTCGAGCTCCCACGCGTCGACGAAGTCCGTCTCCTCCTTCGTTGCGGGCGGTGGCCCTTCGCCGGGCTGCAACACCCAACGCGCGAGCCCTGGGGCACCGGCCGCGATCGCGAGACGGCGAGTCGGGGTGAGTGTGGGCAGTGCACGACCGGCAGCGTTCATCGCTTCGAGCAGCGTCGGATCGCCCTCTTCGAGCGCTGCATCGAACGCCGAGCTTCCGCGAGGATCGGCGAGCAGCGGGTCAGCGCCCGCGGCGACGAGCGGGGCGATGCAGCCGCGCCGCGCGGTCTTGACGGCGACATGCAGAGCTGTGCGCCCGTAGCGATCTCGCGCCGAGTCCGGCGCACCGGCCACAAGTGCGGCCGCGAGCGCAGGGAGATCGCCCGCGCGCACGGCATCGAGAACGGCGACGCTCGGGGCCTCGTCCATGGCGCGTGTCTACAGGACCTGTGCCGGGGCGTACAGGACCTGTTCCCCGGGCACAGACCCCGAGCGTGGCGCTGCCCGCGGAAGCGACCGACCCTGGTTGAGGTCTCCGCGCAAGCGGCTCGCTTCACGAGAGAATGCCATCGATTCCTCCATCCATCGAGCCCGACGTGGGCCTAAGGGCCGGCAGCTCGCGTCGATGCACGCGCCCACCCTGCTCGGGAAATCGCAGGGCGCGTCCTCGTCGACCCGCCCGTCGCAATCTTGGTCGCTCCCGTCGCAGCGCTCGGGCGAGGCGCAATACGCGTCGGGTGCCGCCGCATCGGGCGTCACGCGCACGTGGTCCATGGCGCAGCCGCACGCCACGACGAGCACCAGGACGACGACGAGCCTCGCTGCGCGGCACGAGCCCACGCTCGGGTAGTATCAACGGACGCTGCCCACCACCATACGACCCCAGGTCGTTGTTTCTTCGGGCTCGGCGCTGCGGCCGCTCCGCTGATCTCGGCCGTCACCGCGAAGCGTTGCGTTCCGGTCGAGACCTCGGCGCGCGACCGCGCGCCGGTGCTACCCGTGATCGTGCGACGCTCCACGCCCGTGCCCCTCTCGCGCACCGCGCTCCTCGCGCTCCTGCTCCTGCTCGCGCCCACCTCGGCGCTCGCCCAGTCGCGCCCGCGCACGCCGGTCTCGCCCTACGCGCCGCACGTCACCTTCGCGGCGGCGCTCTCGCTCGGGCTCGCGGTGGGGCTCACGCTCGGCGATCCCACGCCGGTGCCGCGCTGGGGTGGCAACCCCTTCGACGACGCCGTCCGCGACGAGCTGCGGCTCCCGGATCGCAGCGGGCGCATCGGCGCCGGGCTCGCGAGCGATGCGCTCGTGCTCGGGCTCGTCGCGTTCGTCGGCGGCGTCGACGGGCTGCTCGTGCCGATGCTCGAAGGGGACGACGCGCTCGCGTGGCAAGCGAGCGCCGCGTACGCGCTCACGCTCGGGATCACGGTGAGCCTCGACGAGCTCGTGAAGGTGGCCGCGGCGCGCGCGCGCCCGCTCACCGTCGGCTGCGATCCGAGCACCGATCCTTCGTCGTGCACGCCGCCCTCGCCCGGCATGAGCTTCTACAGCGGGCACTCCGCGGTCGCGTTCGCGAGCGCCGGGTTCTCGTGCGCGATGCACCTCGAGCGCGCGGCGTACGGCGACGCCATCGCGGACGCGACCGTCTGTGGCTCGACGGTCGCGGCGGCGGCCATCGTCGGTTTGCTGCGCGTGCTCGCCGATCAACACTACCTCACCGACGTGCTCGCCGGCGCCGCCGTAGGCTTCGTCACCGGCTACGTGATGCCGCTCCTCTTCGTCCCGCAGCGCTCGATCGCCACGCGCGCCGGAGCCGGTGCGGGCCTCGCCGTTCTTCCCACGGGAGCGCTCGACGCGCGCGGCCTCGCCTCGCTCGGCCTCCAGGCGGCCGGGACGTTCTGACGCGTGGCTCACGCCGGGGCGCCTGCTCCCCGTGCTAAGACGCGGCCGTCGATGGGGCTTCGCGCACGAGCCTGGATCGTCCCGGCGCTCGCGTGGGCGCTGCTCGCCGTGCTCGCGCTCGGCCTCGGGCGGCGCGACGCGAGGATCACCGCGAGCAACACCACGGCGCAGTACACGTTCCTGTTCCTCGCCGAGAACCTCGTCGACGGCTCCACCGAGACGTACTGGATTCCCGACGAGACGCCCTCGCACGTCGACGTGCACTTCCGCTCGCCGCGCACCTTCGCGTGGGTCGAGGTCGTCAACGGCGACAACCTGCCGCATCGGAGCGCGGCGACACGCGCGCTGCGCGTCGAGCTCTTCGACGGAGAGCGCCGCGTCTGGACGGCCGACGGCGAGTTCACGCGCATCGCGACCGACGTGCTCCGCTTCGAGCCGCGCGCACGCGGCGATCGGCTCCGCGTCATCGCGCTCAGCCACTTCGCCAGCCTGCCGTGTCTCTCCGAGCTGCGATGGGGCGTCGAATGAGAGCGATCTGGCGCGACGATCGCCTCGCGCGCTTCGCCACGCTCGCCGCGGCGACCGCGCTCGTGCTCGTGCTCTCGAGCGCCGAGGGCGATGCCTTCCGGCTGGTCCGCCAGACCTGGGAGACGAGCGAGAGCGTGCGCAACGCGGCAGCGGCGCTCGCGATCTGGGGCGTGGCCTGGCTCGCGGACACGCAGCTGCCGCTCGCCTCGTGGCGGCCCGGCTGGGCGCGGGTCTGGAACCGCGCGTGGCGCGCGCTCGGCTGGCCCGTCGCCGTCGGCGCCGCGATCTTCTCACTCGGCTTGCTGGGCTACGCGCTGCGCTGGGGCCTCCGCCTCGATGCGCCGATGGTCCTCTATCCCGCGCGTCTCTTCATCACGGGACAGCGTCTCTTCTATCGCGACCTCGTCGAGTTCAATCAGCCGGCGACGTACGTGCTCTATGGCCTGATGGACCGACTCATCGGTAGCGAGGTGGGCTATCGGGTGGTCGACGCGAGCCTCGTCGTGATCTCCGGAGTCGCCGCACGCCGCGCGTTCCGCCTTCGCCAGCCGGCGGCGGCGCCGATCGCCGTGGCGCTCTTCGTCGTCACGCATCTCTATGCGACCGGCGTCGACTGCCTACAGCGCGAGATGTTCGTGCTCGCGCTCTCGATGCTCACGGGCGCGCAGCTCTCGCGCGGGCGATGGGCGCTCGCCGCCGCCTGCGCGACCTTCGCCTTCTGGATGAAGTTCCACGCGGCGCTGCTCTTCGCGCCCTTCGTCTGGGATGCGCTCCAGCGCACGTCGGCGCCCGTCGCGCGTCGAGGCCTCGCCACGTTCGTCGGGATCCTGGTCGGCAGCTCGGTCGCCATCGTCCTCGCGCTCGCGGCGTGCGGTGCGTTGCCCGCGTGGCTCGAGATGGTCGGCGAGTACCTGCCGCTCTACGGGCGGATGTCGGGGACGTGGAACTTCTCGGTCGACGCGTCGAATCTCTGGACGCGCCGCATGTGGCTGTTCCTCCAGCCGAGCACGCATGCGCCGATCCTGGGCGTGCTCTTGATTCCACCGGTGCTCCTCCGCGCGTTCCGGCGCGGCGCGGCGCGAGAGAGCTCGGCCGGCCCCGCGATCGGCTTCTATCTCGGCTCGCTCGCGTACGTCCTCATCCAGGGAACGTTCTGGCACTACCAGTCGATCCCCGAGTTCTTCGCGATCGGGATCCTCTGCGCGATCCTCGTCACCGATCTACCCGATCGCGCGCCGCTCTCGCTCGTGCCGCGCGTCGCGCTCGCAGGCCTGGTCGCCTATCCGATCGCGGGGCCCAGCGCGTGGAACGCGATCGCCTGGGACGCGACGGGCCAGAACGACGAGGCCGTCGCGATGGCCGAGGAGCTGCGCGCGGAGGTGCCGCCGGGCGAGACCGTGCAGCCGCTCGAGACGGTGACCGGCGCCGTGGACGCGATGTGGCGCGCCGACGTGCCGATGGCGACGCCCTTCGTCTTCGACATCGTCTTCTACTACCGGCCCGACCTGCCGGTGATCCGTCGCTGGCGTCAGCGCTTCCTCGACGAGCTCGATCGCAGCCGGCCCTACTTCATCCTCGAGTCGACGGGAGGCTATCGCGCGCGGCCCTACGGGCCGGGGAGCGACAACACCTTCCCCGAGCTCGATGCGTGGATCCGCGCGAACTACGACGACTACCGCGACCAGGGCTCGTTCCGCTGGTGGCGACGGCGCGCTCGCTGAGCGCGTCGCACACGCCTCGATCCGCGGGCGATCTCGCCCGCCGCTCCCGGCGCGCGCTCGCGACCGGCCTCAGCGTCGAGGCGTGCGGCCCCGCGCGAGCGTCTCGAGGTACGCGCGCCTCTCCGCACGCGGCGCTTCGCCGCGGAGCTTCTCCGCCATGGCGTGCTCGAGCTCGGTGGCGACCTCGGCCAAGATCTCGCCGAAGCGCGCCGCGACCGGCTCGGGCAAGAGGCCCAGCGTGGCCGCGAGCTCGCGATGGCGATCGTCGTGGAGCGAGGCGAGCAGCTGCTCGCCGCGGGGCGTGATGCGGACGAGCCGAGACCGTCGATCGTCGGGGTTCTCCGCGCGCGAGACGAGGCCGTCCCGCACCATCCGCTCGATCATCTGGCTCGCCGTCGGAAGCGAGAGCTTCGTGCGCTCGGCGATGGCCGACACGGTGACCGCGCCGCGCGCGTGGAGCGTGTAGAGCACGATCATCTGCGCGAAGCTGACGCCCGTCTCCTGCATTCGCGCCATGCTCTCGCCCGCGCCCGTGCGCATGAGCAGGCCCATGAGCCGCTGGAAGCGGTCGGCGAGATCGCTGGAGCCGGAGCGACGCGGGGGCCGGGGCACGCTCGCGTTGTAGCCGACCGAGGCCGCCCTCGATCGTTTGGTTGCGCAAATCAAATGATTGTGCAAATTGAACCAATGACCCGATGGCGCTGGCTCGCTCTCGCGTGGGCTCTCTCTGGGTGCCTCGATGCCCCCGTCCCGCTGGCCCCGCTCGGCGGCGGCGCGCCCACCTCGTCCCTCGCGGCGCTCGACGTGTTCGAGGCACCGGCGGCGGCACAGATCCCCGCGGGCGAGGTCGTCCCCTACGACGTGGTGGCGCCGCTCTGGTCCGACGGCGCGCGCAAGAGACGCTTCCTGTGGCTCCCGCCCGGCACGCGACCGGCAATCGAGGGCGACACCTGGGACCTGCCGGTCGGCAGCGTCCTCGTGAAGACGTTCTCGTTCCCCATCGACGAGCGCGATCCGAGCCTCGGCGAGCGCCTGATCGAGACGCGCTTCCTCGTCCGCACGGCGTCCGGCTATCTCGCCTCGACCTATCTGTGGAACGACGCGCAGACCGATGCGACGGCGGTCGGCGGAGAGATCGGCGTGCCGGTCCACTGGATCGACGCCGAGGGCGCCGCGCACGACCAGATCTTCCACGTGCCGGGCACGAGCCGCTGCCACGACTGCCACCAGCAGCGCGCGCTGGGCATGCGCACCTCGCAGCTCGACGTGCCCGGCCAGCTCGACCGCTTCGTCACGATGGGCCTGCTCGCGGAGCGACCGAGCTCGTCCGAGCGCCTCGTCGACCCCTTCGATCCGGGCGCGTCTCTCGACGACCGCGCGCGCTCGTACCTCGATGCGAACTGTGGCCTCTGCCACGCGGAGGGCGCGAGCGCGGACGGCACGCAAGTCTTCTGGGATCTCGCGCATACCGGAGCGCCCGAAGCGCTCCCTCTCTGTCGACCCACGGCCTCGGTCGACGGACGCTCGCGGGTCCTGGTCCCGGGGGACGCGCAGAGCTCCGCGATGATCGCACGCATGCGCTCGACCGATCCGTTCGTGCACATGCCGCGGGGCCCCTCTCGGCTGACCGACGCGCGCGGCGTCACGCTGGTCGAGAGCTGGATCGACGCGATGGAAGGAGGATGCCCGTGAAGGCGCCGGCGTCCCTCCTCGTGCTGGCGCTCGTCTGGCTCGCGGCTGCGCCCGCCACGGCGCAGGAGGCGAGCGCTGCGCACGCCGCGCCGATCGCGCATCCGTTCGGCGTCTCGCTGCGCATCGGCGCGCCGGTGGCGCCACTCGGTCACGTCGGGATTCCGACCGTCGACCAGTACCATCTCGCGCCGGAGCTCGCCGTCCGCTGGCAGCTCGACGCGCGCTCGGCCATCGACGGCGGCGTCGGTCTGCCGCACGCGGGCTTGGGGCTCGGGCTCTGGGTCGCCTACGAGCTCTTCGTTCGCGCCTGGGCCGATCCGGGCGGCGTGGTGGCGCTCGAGCTCTATCTGGCCCCGGGCCTCGGCCTCGGATGGGACGGGCCCGATGGATACGCGCGCCGCTACCAGGTGTTCGTGGGCTACGACACGGTCGTGGGTGGCGACTTCGTCTTCGATGCGCGCCTCGCGAGCGGCATGCGCTTCAGCTGGGCGAACGGATCGTTCGACACGTCGATCGAGGCGCTCCCGATCGTGACCTTCGCCCCCACGGTCGACGTCCTCTTCTCGCTCGTCCTCGATCTGCGCGCACGCTTCTGAGCGACGCGGTCTTCGTGCCCCGCGCCCTCGATCGCCGTACCCTCGGTCGATGTCCGAGGCGATCGCCGTTCTGCTCGTGCTCGGCGTCGCGATCGGCGGCTGCCACCTCGCGCACGAGCGCGAGGTGGCGCGGCGGGCGGATGCGGCCGTGCTCGGGCCCGATGCGACGGCGCTCGACGCCGGCGGGCGCTGCACCTTCGGATTCGTGCGCGGCGGCACGCCCATCCATTGCGAGATCGATCTGGGCTCGGACGAGGCGTGCGCCGAGACGGCGATGTGCGTGTGCGACACCGAGCCGGGCGTCGACACGCTCAGCGAGCGCCTCGCCTGCGCGAGCCCCGAGCTCGTCGCGCGCGGCGCCCTCACGTTCGCCGACTACTGCCCGGCCGCGCCGCCCGCCAGCCATTCGATGACCGAGGTCCTCGAGGATTACTTCGGCCGCGCGAGCACCTCGACCGACCTCGTGATCTCGCCGGCCTGCGACGCGCTGCCCGCGCTGATCGGAGTGCGCCCCTACGTCGACTGTGGCGCGATCGCCTCCGAGCTCTGCCGATGCGTGACCGACTGCGATCTCGACGGCACGCTCGGCCGGAGCTGCCTCGACATGCCGGCCGAGCACGTGGCCTGCATCACGCGTCGCATGTGGACGAGCCCCGACCTCTGCGCGTTCCTCACGGCGCTCCCGACCCTCGCGACGCGCTGCGAATAGGGCCTGCGCGTCAGGCGCGGGAGAGCGTGACCTCGAGGGAGCCGCCCTCGCCCCGCGCGAAGCCCATCTGCAAGGCGTGGAGCGCCGCGACCTTGCGCACGATCGAGAGCCCGAGGCCGCGGCCGCGTGTGCGCGCGACATCGGCGGGCACCGTGCCGGCGCGCAGCGCGGCGAGCGCCTCGTCGTCGATGGCGGTGCCGTCGCTCTTCACCGTGATGCGGAGCGGCGCGCCTGCCACGATCACCGCGACGTGGCCGATCTCGCTCGACGCCGCGCGATGACGGATCGCGTTGTGGACGAGGTTCGCGAGCGCGCGCTCGAGGAGCAGCTCGTCGCCGTCGATCGTGATCGGCGCGTCCGGCAGCGCGGCCGCGAGCTCGACACGACGATGGCGCGCGATGGGCGCGAGCCGGTCGAGCACGCGCTGCACGAGCGGCCCGAGATCCACGCTGCGCTTCTCGACCGGCGCGCCGCCCTCGAGCCGCGCCGCCGCCGCGAGGTTCGCCGAGAGCTGCGCGAGGTAGTTCGCCGATGCTGCGGCGCCGCGCACGTCGGCCGCGTCGGCCGGAGCGCCGCGCTCCGCGCTCTCTCCGAGAGCCGCGAGGTGCCCCTGGATCACGGTGAGCGGGAGCGCGAGATCGTGCGTGGTCCCGTCGACGTACTCGCGCAGGGCGCGATCGCGCGTCTCGAGCTCGGTCACGTGCGCCCGATCGCGCGCGGCCGCCCCGGCCAGCGCCACCGCCAGCACACCGATCTCGTCCTCGCCGCGCGTGCCCTCCGGCACCTCGAGCGCGCCCGCCTTGCTGCTCGCGCGGACCGCGCGCGAGAGCTGCCCGAGACGCCGCAGCGGGGGCCCGAGCGCGAGCGTGGCCGCCGCGAGCGCGAGCACGAGGACCGCGAGCGCGAGCGCGAGATCGCGCGGAATCCCCTCGAGCGCGGCGGCGCGCGGCGCCCGCACCAGCAAGACCGCGCAGGGCCCTTCGTCCCAGGGCATGCGCAGCGCGATGCGCGGCGCCACGCGCGGCCCGTCCGGATCGAGCACCGCGGTCTCGCCGGCCTCGAACGCCTCCGCGATCGCCTCCGAGAGGATCGGCGCTGCGGGATCGGCGGAGCGCAGCGACGCGTCGTAGCGCGCGACGAGCTGGAGCCCGGCGCGCATGCGACGGCCGCGACGACGCGGAAGCGTGAGCTCGGCGTGCGCTTCGCAGCGCTCGCGGCCGCCGTTCTCCATGCGCGCGACGATGCTCTCGTAGACCGTCTCGATCTGCGCTTCGCGGCGCACGCGGTACGAGAAGAACGAGAACGCGAGCGTCGTCGGCAAGACGAGCGCGATCACGGCGATCGCCACGCGCCAGCGCAGGCTCGTGAAGCGCGCGCTCACGCGTCGGTCTCGAGCCGGTAGCCGATGCCCCATACGGTCGCGATGCGCTTGCCTTCGGCGCCGAGCTTCTTGCGTAGGCGCGAGACGTGGACGTCGAGGCCGCGCGCCTCGCCGTCGCCTTCGGTGTCGAGCGCTTCTTCGGCGATCGTGGCCCGCTCCACCGGGCGGCCGGCGCGGCGGGCGAGGGAGAAGACGATCGCCAGCTCGGCGCGGCTCAGCTCCACCGCCACTCCGTCGAGCAGCACACGATGCTCGCCCTCGCGGATCTCGAGCGCGCCCGCGCGCACGGACTTTCCGCCGCCGTCCTTCTTCAGCTCGGGCCGGCGCAGGCGCGCCTTGATGCGCGCGAGCAGCTCCTCGGGCCAGAAAGGCTTGGTGACGTAGTCGTCGGCGCCGAGGCCGAGCGCGCGCACCTTGTCGGCCGTGTGATCGCGCGCGGTGACCACGAGCACCGGCACTTCGCTCTGGCTGCGGAAGATCTTGAGCAGGTCGAGGCCGTAGGTTCCCGGGAGCATGAGGTCGAGGATCACGAGATCGACGTCGTCGAGGCGCGCACGCCGCGCTTCGTCGCCGTCCGTGAGCCAGCGGACCTCGAAGCCTGCCTTGCCGAGGTCGCGGCGAAGCTGAGCTCCGAGGTCGGGATCGTCCTCGACGACGAGGATGCGCTGGCTCATCGACGCCGATCCTCTCCGATCAGTGGCGCCGCATCTCGCGGCGGATCTCGCGGTGCTCGAGGCGCGCCTCACGGCGCACGTGACGGTGCTCGATGCGGGCCTCGCGCAGATCCACGCGCGGGGCGACGACCACCGGCGCAGGAGCGACGACCACCGGCACCGGGCGGACGACGGGCGGGCGCGCCACGATGCGGGGAGCGCGCGCGGCCGGCGGCACGTGCACGACGACGGGTGCGGGCGCGGGCGTGACGACCACGACGGGAGCGCGACGGTGGTGACCCCGATCCTGCGCCGCGGCGGCCCCGGCGCCACCGAGGACGAAGGCCGAAGCGAGCGCGAGCGAGACGAGGGTCGAGATCTTCATGGGGCGTTCTCCTCGAGCCGGTCCATCCGGCTCACGAAGAGAGATACGCAGCATACCTTGCGAGATTCTTTCCGAAGGGCGCGGCCCTCGGAAACGCGAGGAGCCCGCCTCGCGGTGGCGAAGCGGGCTCTGGGCGGGGACACGACGAACGGCGTCGTCAGATGCCGCGCGGATCGGCGCCCGAGCTCGCCGGGCCACCGCGACGACCGTGGCCGTGGCCGTGACGTGCCTCGAAGCGGGCCCGACGCTGCTCGCGCATCTGGGTGAACTGGGCACGTTGCGTGTCGGTCAGGATCGCGTCGATGCGCGTGCGGGTCTGCTCCATCAGCGCGCGAAACGCCTCGCGGCGCGCGGGGCCGGTGGTCGTGGTGCTGGTGCGGAGGCTCTCGGCCTGGGTGCGCGACGCGGTGAGGATCTCGCGCAGCTCTGTGACCTGGTGCGCGTCGAGCGAGAGATGCTCCGTCATGCGCGCGATGCGGCGCTCCATCGCCTCGGGCGAGAGCATGCGCTCGGCGAAGTGGCCGCGGCCGTGGCGGCACTCGGCGGCCGGCGCGTCGGGCGCCGTGGTCTGCGCGAAGGCCGGCGCCGCGAGCGAGAGCGTGAGGGCCGTCAGCAGCGAGGCGAGGGGCTTGTTCATGGCGTCTTCTTCTCCTGGGCCGGTCCATCCGGCGCACGAAGATGGGTACGCGCGATACCTTGCGGCTTTCTGACGACCCGAGAGACGGAGTCGATCAGCCGAAGTACTTCGCCATCGGGACGAAGTAGAATTCGCGCCAGCCGGTCGTGTACTTCTCGGCGCCCCCGGGCGGCAGGTCGGTGTGCACGAGCTCGAGGCGCGTGCCGCCGCCGTCGGGCGAGAAGCGGACCTCGAGCAACGAGTCGGGATCGGCCTCGTCGAACTCGGTCGTGCGCCACGACATCACGAGGCGCTTGCCCGGCTCGAGCGTCACGAAGCGCCCCTCGATGTAGCCACTCCACGCGCTGTGCTTGCCACCCTCGCGCGCGTCGATCGTCGCCTCGCCCCCCGTCAGCTCGGAGTGCTCGCCACTGTCGATCCACGCCGCGTACACCCGCTCGGGCGAGGCGAGCACGCTCGTCTCGAGACGCAGCGACTCGCGCGGAGCGAGGAGGGGAGCGGGAGGCTTCTTCTTCGCAGCAGCTTTCTTCGTCGCCGCCGTCCGTCGCTTCGCGGCCACGCGCGTCTTCGCGCTCGACGCACGCGCGGCGGACGTTCCGCGCGTGCTCCTCGCCTTCTTCGGTGCCGGGCGGGCTTTCTTCGTCGCGGCCTTCTTCGCCGGCGCGTTCTTCGCCGCGCTGGCAACCGCCCGACGCGGCGGCGCCGCCTTCTTCTTCGCGCCCGCCTTCTTCTTCGCGCCCGCCTTCTTCTTCGCGCCCGCCTTCTTCTTCGGAGACTGCTTCTTCGTGGCCACGCTCGCCTCCCGCGCGCGAATCATCGCCGCCTCCGGCGCGCGCGACAAGCGCCGGCCGTGCGTGAGCCGAATCGCGCGGTGCGTGCGGTCGAATCGCTGGCCGGCCGGCGTCAGCCGTGCCCGCGCGCGCCCATCACCATCGCGAGGAAGAAGCCCGCGATGAACGCCAGCACGATGAGCGCGATCGCGAGGATCAGCACCCACTTCTGGAGGTTGTAGAGCCGCCGCAGCTCCCCGAGCGCCGTCATCATGTTCCCGATGTCGTTGCCCTGGGTGTCGACCACGAGCTGGAACGAGCGCGCCGCGCTGCGCGTCCAGACGCCGATGATGAACATCAGCGTGCCCTGCACGAGCTGACTGAGACCGGCCGGGTTGCCCAGGAAGAGGATCGCGAGGCCGACGACCCACACGACGAGAGCGAACACCACGGAGGCCGTGCCGACGAAGCGCATCGCCCCGGCGAGCTCCCCGATCACGAGGTTCTGGCCCGAGTCGAACTCGTACTCGCGGGACGGGCTGGTGAAGGGCGTGCTGGCAGCGGGCTGGTCGTTCGTCATGCGCGGGCTCCTCGTCGTCGGGTTGGCGCGAGAGTCGCAAGCGCGGCGCGCGTTGCCAAGGGCCGGCCCCATGGGGGCTCGTGCTGCGTGGTGGGCCGCCACGCCGCGCCCGCACGCAGGAGAATCGCCGGGCGAAAGAGGGTTGAATCGCTCCACCGGTCGCGCGAGAGTCGCGCGCACGATGAGCGCCGACGCGCGACCGCCCGAGACGCGAGGTCTCGCCGCCGCCTTCCGCCGTACCTGGCGCCTGATCGCGATGATGCTGTGGACGCCGATGACGGTCGGCTGGGAGGCTGTCCGCGCGATCTTCTGGCGCGGCGATCGCCGCGTGATCATCGATCGCGCCAAGCACGCGTGGGCGATCCTCGCGCGCCGCATCCTCGGCATCCAGCCGCGCTTCGTGCGCGGGGCTCTGCCACCTCGCCACGCGACGCGCGCGCGGCTCGTGGTCGCCAATCACCGCACGCCGCTCGACATCGTCACGCTGATGTGGCTCTTCGACGGCCACTTCCTCGCGAACCACAAGACGCGTGTCGCGCCCGTGGTGGGCACCGCGGCGATCCGCATGGGCACGATCTTCGTCGACCGCGAGGACCGGCGCAGCGGCGCCCAGGCGATCCGCGCGATGCGCCGCCAGCTCGACGAGAAGCAGACGATCCTCATCTTCCCCGAGGGCACGACGTACGGCGGCGACGAGGTGCGTCCCTTCAAGGGCGGCGCGTTCCTCGCCGCGAAGGGCCTCGAGGTGGACGTGGTGCCGGTGGGCCTCGCATACCTTCCGGGCACCGAGTACACGGAAGAGAGCCTCGGCTCGCACGCACGCCGCTTCCTGTCGCGGCGCCGGAACCCCGTCTGGGTCGCGATCGGCGACCCGGAGCCCTTCCCCACGCAGCGCGACGGCGCCGACGAGGTCATCCGCGCGCGCGTGCAGGCGATGGTGGACGAGGCCCGCGCCGCCGCGAAGGCCGAGGGCATCTCGTGAGCGAGGGCGAAGCCGCCGCACTGCCGCCGCCGCTCGTCAGCGAGCGCCTCGGCGAGATCCAGCTCGCGATGCGCGAGGCCAAGCTCGAGGGCTGGCTCCTCGCCGACCACCGCGGACAGAACGCGCTCGCGCTCCGCGCGCTCGGGCTCGGCCCGGAGACGGGCCGCGCGGCGCCGCTCCGGCGCCTCTTCTACTGGCTGCCCTCCGACGGGATGCCGGTGCTCATCGCGCACGCGCTCGAGCTCGCCGCGATGCCGGAGCTGCCTGGCGAGCAGATCGGCTACGCGAGCTGGGCCGATCTGCGGCGCGCCCTCGAGCGGACCCTGCCCACGCGCGGCACGATCGCGATGGAGCACGCGACGATCGCCGCGTGCCCCGACGTGAGCCGCGTCGAGGCGGGCACGGTCGGCCTCGTCGAGAGCTATGGCGGGAAGGTGGTCCCCTCGATCGATCTCGCGAACGCCTACGTCGGCACGCTGCGCGAGGCGGAGCTGCTCGCGCTACGCGAGACGGTGAAGACCCTCGCCGAGGTGCGCGCGGCGCTGCCCGCGAAGCTGCGCGCCGGAGCCACGCCGCGAGACGTCGCCCGCGAGGCGCGCGCGCTCGGGGAAGAGCGAGGCCTCGTGCTCGTCGATGCGATGGTCGCGGCCGGTACGGCGACGCGGAGCTGGCCGCGCGCGCCCGATGGCACGACGATCGGCGAGCGCGAGCACGTGCTGGTGGATCTCTTCGCGCGACGCGGCCTCGGCCCCGTGGTGCATGCGGGCTTCGTGCTGACGCGCGGCGCCTCCAAGGTGGGCGAGCGCTTGCAGCGCGATGCCCGCGCGATGCGCGAGGCCGCGATCGAGCGTCTCGAGGCGCGCCTCCGCAAGCGCGAGCGCGTGCTCGGCTTCGAGGTCGACGAAGCTGCGCGCGCGGCGGCGGCGAAGCTCGATCGCACGAGCGCGATCCGTCATCGCACGGGCAGCCACGTGGGCACCGTGCCCTTCTCGGGCGAGGCCTGCACGTTCGACGCCGTCGAGCTGCCGGACACGCGCGCCGCGCTCGTCCACCACGCGTGGAGCGTGCACCCGGGCCTCTACGACGACGATCTCGGCGCGCGCGCGCAGGCGACGGTGCTCGCGACGCCGGGCGGGCTCGAGGTGCTCGACCGCAGCCCAGACGAGCCGCTCGTCTTCGGCTGAGCGAGCCGCGCCCTCAGCTGCCGAAGCGCAGCCACGCGGCGAGCGCGGCCGCGAGGAGCACGAGCGCGCCGACGACCATCGCGTACGGGGCCCGCGACTTCGCGGGCGCGGGCGTGGAGGGCGCCGGCTCGAGATCGACCTTCGGCACGGCGGGCGGCGGGTACGTGGGGATCGGCGCCGGCTCGGTGGCGCGGTAGGGGACCGAGTCGGCCTCTTCGCGCGTCTCGCGCGCGGTGAGCGCCACGTCGAGCTCGGCCGCCGCGTCTCCGACGGTCGCGAAGCGCGCGGCAGGATCGCGCGCGACGCAGCGCAGGAACCACGCGTCGAAGGCCTCGGGCCACGTGACCTCGACGCCCAGCTGGCGCGCGCGCGCCGTGGGCGCGACCAGATCCGCGGCGAGGATCTCGGCGAGCAACTTCGGCAGGTTCATCGCGCCCTCGTTCGCGACGAGCCAGTACGACTTTCCGGTGAGCGCGTAGAACGCGAGCAGCCCGAAGGGCCACACGTCGGTGAAGGGCCCGATCGAGGTGCCCGCGGAGAGCTGCTCGGGCGCCATCCAGAGCGGCGAGCCGATGAGCTGCGAGTTCTTCATCGAGTTGTCCTTGCGGACCTTCGCGATGCCGAAGTCGAGCACCTTGAGCGTGAAGGGCAGCCCTTCGTTCGGCCGCGCCTCGAGGAAGACGTTCTCGGGCTTCAGATCGCGATGCACGACGCCGCGCGAGTGCGCCGCCGCCATCGCCGCGCCGAAGCGGAGAAAGAGCGCACGAACCTCGTCGGGCGGAAAGGGCCCACGCTCGCGCAGGACGCCGGCGATGGTGCCGCCCTGAAGAAGCTCCATCGCGATCCACGGCGACTCGAGCGCCGGATCGACGCCCGCGCCCAGCACCTCGACGATGTGCGGGTGCTTGAGCACCGAGCCGATCGTCGCCTCTTGCTCGAAGCGCTCGCGGCTCTTGTCGTCGTTGAGCAGGCGCGGCGCCATGATCTTCAGCGCGCGCTCGGTGCCCGGCACCTCCAGATCCGAGGCGACGAACACCGTCGCCATGCCGCCCTCGGTGAGCGGTCGCTCCACCCGAAAACGACCGGCCACGATCGTCCCGATCGGGATGCTCGACTCCGCCGCCGCCTGGCCCGTCATGGGATGCGGCGACTGTAGTGGATCCGCGGCGGAGGTGGGTGCTCTCGTGCGCGTCTCCCGCCCTTCCGAGCACGTTTGAGTGACGCTGATGTCCGCTCAGGGCGTTCCCGCGCCGAGACAGTGAAGCGGCGGCGCCCGCAGCAGGCGGGACGAGGCGCCGCGCCATTCCCTCGACGCGACCTCGGCCGGTCGTCGCTCAACGCGCGCGCAGGAGACGGAAGCTCCGCGGCGGAAGCGACGTGCTCCCGCCGCTCGCCATGCCGCCGCCGATCAGATCGTCGTAGCTGCCGCCCGGGATCGTCACGCTCTGTGCCGTGTCCGAGCGGTTGATCGCGACGATCACGTCGCTCGCGCCGGTGCAGCCCGTGCGACGGTAGACCCACGTGTCGGCGTTCGCCGAGAGCGTCACGCGGCGGCCGCGACCGAGCACCTCGTTCTCGGCGCGCGCGTGCGCGAGCGCGCGCACGGCACTGCGCAGCGTGACCTGCGGCGCGAGCAGCGCGGCGTCGTTCCACGGCATCGAGCGGCGGTTGTCGGGATCGCCGCCGCCCGCGAGGCCGATCTCGTCGCCGTAGTAGATCATCGGCACGCCACCGTTCGTGAGCATCACGGCGAAGGCGAGCGCGAGCCGCTCGTAGGGCGCCGCGTCGGTCGGCTGCGTGTAGGTCGTCGGGCTCCACGAGTTGCCGACCCAGCTTCCCTGGCGGCAGTCGCCGATCTGACCGCTCGCGAAGTGGATCGCGCGCGGGATGTCGTGGTTGCCGATCCACGTGCTCATGAGCGCGCCGTCGCCGTAGAACTGATCGTTGTCGTCCATCCACGTCGAGAACGCGTCGAGGCCCATCGTGCGCGAGAAGAGCGCCTCGCACGCGCGCGCCTTGAACGGGAAGTCGAACTGCCCGTCGAGCATCGTGTCCGGGTCGACGAAGCGCCGCAGCAGGTTGCGGTCGTCGTAGGTGAAGGTCTCGCCGACCATGTAGAAGCGCCCGCCCGCGGGCGCGGTGAACGTCGCGTCGGTGCGCGTGCGCAGGTCGGTGAGCCAGGTGAGCGGCACGTGCTTGATGGCGTCGAGACGCAGGCCGTCGAGGTGGTACTCGTGCGCCCACCACACGGCGTCGCTCACCGACCAGTGGCGCGGCGCGTCCTGGTAGTAGTCGAAGCTCGGCAAGTAGCTCGTGAACGCGCAGCGCGTGCCCCAGTACGCGTCGTCCCAGACGTTCCCGTCGGCGCAGGTGCGCACCGGCTGGATGAACCAGCTCGGGTGCGCCGCGAAGAGGCCGCTCTGGTCGTCGACGTGCTTCATCACGTAGTCGAAGAGCACGCGCATCGGGTGCCCATCGGCGCCCATCGTCGCGTGCGCGCCGTCGACGAGCGCGTGCAGGTCCGCGCTCGTGCCGATGCGCGGCTCCACGCGCGGCGTGGGCGAGCCCGAGGCGAGCGAGCCGTCGGCGGCGTAGTCGACCGCCGCCGGCGAGGGCCAGTAGCCGTGGTAGCCGGAGTAGAGGTGCGTGTCGCTGCCGGGATCGGTCGCCGCGCCAGCGACGTCGCGGTTGTCGTAGGGTGCCGAGAGCCAGACCGCCGTCACGCCGAGATCGGCGAGGTACGGCAGCTCCATCGTCACGCCGCGCAGATCGCCGCCCTCGTACTGCCCGCTAGGGCCCGTGCGCGCATCGCCGTCGGTCGCGCCCGAGACCGGCATCGACATGCCGTCCGAGTCGCGGAAGCGATCGGTCATCACGAAGTAGAGGACGCTGTCGCGCCAGTCGACCTCGTCGAGATCGCCGCAGCTCGCGCCGCAGACGTCGACGATGCTGTTGAACCCGCCGAAGCCGTCGGCCTCACGCACGGGGTTGCCGGGATCGGCGATCCACGGTGTCGCGCCGTCCACGATCAGCTTGTAGCGGTGCGGGCCGAAGGGCGTGATGAGCGTGGTGGCGCTCCAGAGGCCCGTCCCCGCATCGCGCGTCATCACGAGCGCACCCTCGGCGGGCGAGGTCGGCCACGTGCCGGTCGCGTTCGCGAGCCAGTCGCCGGTGATCCACACGGAGCTCGCGCTCGGCGCGTCGAGCGTGAAGGTGATCTGGTTGCAGGGCGGCGGCGGCGGCCCGGTGTCCGGGAGCGGCCCGGCGTCCTCGGGCATCGAGGTGCCCGCCTCGCCGCACGCGCCGTCGCCGAGCGACGCGTCGGGGTCCGAGCAGTTGCGGAAGATCGGGCGCGGCCCGCCATCGCGCTGGTACGTGGCATCGTAGTCGAGCGAGCCGGGCGGCGACGCGCATCCGGCGATCGAGACGAGCAGCGCGAAGACGACGAGCGGGAGGGACCGCACCGCACGAGAGAGCATCGAGCGATGTTCCCTCATTTCGGTCGGGCCGCCCAGCACGGCCCGGCGCCCGAAGCGGTGACCCCTCTCACGTTCGCCCGCGCGCCGCGGCCGTCCCGAGGAAGAAGCGCGCTGCTCCGCCGTACCGTTCGGGCTGGCGTGTGTCAGGGTTCGGCCACGCTTCGGGCCACGGCGTGCCTCTGTCCGTGTGCCCTCTCTTCCGAGGTCCATCCATGCGCTCGCCTCTTCTCTCCGTTCGTGCGCTCGTCGCCTTCGTCACCCTCGCGGCCACGGCCTGGCTCACCGGCGCCCCGAGCGCGTCGGCGCAGACGATGGTCCCGGGCGGCAACATCGCGATCCAGACGTGGACGCCCGCCGGCAGCCCGTACATCGTGCAGGGCGACATCACCGTTCTCGCGGGCGGCTCGCTCACGATCCAGGCAGGCACGGTCGTGAGATTCGCGTCGACCGACGGCGTCGGATCAGGCACCGACTCGGGCCGGGTCGAGCTCATCGTGAATGGCACGCTGGCCGTGACCGGCACGGCGGCGATGCCGGTCTCGTTCGCGGCGCAGACGGGCACGAGCTCGTCGGCCTGGTACGGCATCCGCGCCATGAGCGGCTCGTCCGTCTCCATCGCGGGCGCGACGATCCAGAACGCCTCCTACGCGGTGCGCTCCGAGAACGGCGCGCCCACGCTCGACACGACGACGGTGAGCAACTGCCAGAGCGGCGCCTACGTGGCCGGCGGGAGCGCGACGATCACGGGAACGATCTTCACGGGCGAGGCCGACGCGGTCCGCGTGGACAGCGGAACGGCGACGGTGACCTCCTGTACGTTGTACGGCAACAGCAACGCGATCCGCGCCTTCGGCGGCTCCGTCGTCGTCCGCAACTCGATCGTGACGAACAACTCGAGCTACGGCGCCTACGCCTCGGGCGCCTCGATCAACCTCGTCTACTCGGACTTCTGGCAGAACTCGAACGGCAACTTCGGCGCGACCACCGGGTCGGGCTACCTCCAGGTCAACCCGCTCTACGTGTCGGGCTCGAACCTGCGGATCACTTCGAGCTCGCCCTGCCGCTTCGCCGGTAGCACCGGCGCCGACATCGGCGCGCTGCCCTACACGGGCGACGCGACGCCGGGCCTCTACGGCACGCTCTGGACGGACACGACCGTCTCGAGCCCGACGAGCGTTCCCGGCGACCTGACGATCGCTCCCGGCGTCACGCTGACGCTCGCCGCCGGCGCGACGCTCACGTTCGCGACGAGCGACATCATGGGCGCCTACGCCGACACCGGCCGCGCCGAGCTACGCGTGCAGGGCACGCTCGTCACGAGCGGCACCGGCGCGAGCCCCGTCACGCTCACCAGCAGCGGCACGAGCAGCAGCTCCTGGTACGGCGTCGTCTTCCTGCCCGGCGCCTCGGGCTCGCGGCTCGCCGGACTGATCCTCGAAGAGGCGTCCTACGGCCTGCGCGTCGAGGGCGGCGCCATCACCTCCGCCGACGGCATGACCATCCGCAACTGCCAGAGCGGCACCTACGTCGTCTCCGGCGGCATCGACGTCGAGAACACGATCTACACCGGCAACGCCGACGCCTTCCGCGTCGACGGAGGCACCGGCAGCATCGTCGGAAGCTCGACCTTCTACGGCAACAGCAACGCCATCCGCGCCTTCGGCGGCTCCGTCGTCGTCCGCAACTCGATCGTGACGAACAACTCGAGCTACGGCGCCTACGCCTCGGGCGCCTCGATCAACCTCGTCTACTCGGACTTCTGGCAGAACTCGAACGGCAACTTCGGCGCGACCACCGGGTCGGGCTACCTCCAGGTCAACCCGCTCTACGTGTCGGGCTCGAACCTGCGGATCACTTCGAGCTCGCCCTGCCGCTTCGCCGGTAGCACCGGCGCCGACATCGGCGCGCTGCCCTACACGGGCGACGCGACGCCGGGCCTCTACGGCACGCTCTGGACGGACACGACCGTCTCGAGCCCGACGAGCGTTCCCGGCGACCTGACGATCGCTCCCGGCGTCACGCTGACGCTCGCCGCCGGCGCGACGCTCACGTTCGCGACGAGCGACATCATGGGCGCCTACGCCGACACCGGCCGCGCCGAGCTACGCGTGCAGGGCACGCTCGTCACGAGCGGCACCGGCGCGAGCCCCGTCACGCTCACCAGCAGCGGCACGAGCAGCAGCTCCTGGTACGGCGTCGTCTTCCTGCCCGGCGCCTCGGGCTCGCGGCTCGCCGGACTGATCCTCGAAGAGGCGTCCTACGGCCTGCGCGTCGAGGGCGGCGCCATCACCTCCGCCGACGGCATGACCATCCGCAACTGCCAGAGCGGCACCTACGTCGTCTCCGGCGGCATCGACGTCGAGAACACGATCTACACCGGCAACGCCGACGCCTTCCGCGTCGACGGAGGCACCGGCAGCATCGTCGGAAGCTCGACCTTCTACGGCAACAGCAACGCCATCCGCGCCTTCGGCGGCTCCGTCGTCGTCCGCAACTCGATCGTGACGAACAACTCGAGCTACGGCGCCTACGCCTCGGGCGCCTCGATCAACCTCGTCTACTCGGACTTCTGGCAGAACTCGAACGGCAACTTCGGCGCGACGTCCGGCACCGGAATGATCTCGATCAACCCGCTCTACGTGTCGGGCTCCGATCTGCACCTGACGGCCACGAGCCCGTGCATCGACGCCGGTACGGCGACCGGCGCGCCCACGCGCGATCGTGATGGCAGCCCGCGCCCGCTCGACGGCGACGGCATCAACGGCGCCGCCTACGACATGGGCGCCTACGAGTACGCGCGCGCGACGGTGTGCGGCGACGGCATGCTCGGCGCGGGCGAGGTCTGCGACGACGGCCCGCTCAACGGGACCTACGGCCACTGCAACGGCATGTGCTCGGGCCCCGGCCCGCGCTGCGGGGACGGCATGCCGAACGGCGGCGAGCAGTGCGACGACGGAAACGCGATCGACACCGACGCGTGCACGAGCGCGTGCCTCACGGCGCGCTGCGGCGACGGCTTCCTGCGCGCGGGCGTCGAGGAGTGCGACGACGCGAACACGATCGCCACCGACGGCTGCACCGACACCTGCCACCTCGCGATCTGCGGCGACGGCGTGGTGCGCGCCGGCGTCGAGCAGTGCGACGACGGAAACGCGGCGAGCACCGATGCGTGCGTCTCGTGCGCGAGCGCCTTCTGCGGCGACGGCTACGTGCGCGCGGGCGTCGAGGAGTGCGACGACGGCAACGCCAGCAATACCGACACGTGCACGAACGCCTGCCACGTCGCGATCTGCGGCGACGGCATCGTCGGCCCCGGCGAGACCTGCGACGACGGCAACGGGGTCGACACCGACACCTGCACGAACCGCTGCGTGCCGGCGATGTGCGGCGACGGGATCACGCAGGCGGGCGAGGAGTGCGACGACGGCAACGCCGTCAACACCGACGGCTGCACCACGAGCTGCCACGTCCCGCGCTGCGGGGACGGCTTCATCCAGATGGGCGAGGTCTGCGACGACGGCAACATGGTCGATACCGACACCTGCACGAACGCCTGCCAGCCGGCGCGCTGCGGCGACTCGATCGTGCAGGCGGGCGAGACGTGCGACGACGGGAACACGGATCCGACCGACGGCTGCACGTCGAGCTGCTTGCCAGCGGTCTGCGGCGACGGCTTCGTTCACGCGGGCGTCGAGGCCTGTGACGACGGCAACACGAGCGACACCGACGGCTGCATCGCGGGCTGCATCGTGGCGAGCTGCGGCGATGGGCACCTGCACGCCGGCGTCGAGGCCTGTGACGACGGCAACGTGCGCGACGGCGACGGCTGCAGCAGCACTTGCGCGCTCGCCAGCTGCGGCAACGGCACCGTCGATCCCGGCGAGGAGTGCGACGACGGCAACCTCTCGAACCTCGACGCCTGCCTCGGCACCTGCCTCTCGGCGCGCTGCGGCGACGGCTTCGTGCGCACGGGCCTCGAGGCGTGCGACGACGGCAACGCGCTCGACAACGACGCGTGCGTCCAGGGCTGTCACGTGGCGAGCTGCGGCGACGGCTTCGTGCAGGCCGGCGTCGAGACGTGCGACGACGGAAACGCCGACCAGACCGATGCGTGCCTCGTGAGCTGCGAGAGCGCGAGCTGCGGCGACGGCTTCGTGGAGAACGGCGTGGAGGAGTGCGACGACTCCAACACGATGGCGGGCGACGGCTGCAGCCCGAGCTGCACCGAGGAGCCACCGCCGAGCGACGCTGGCGTGCCGGATGGCGGCACGGGCGACGCCGGCGCGACCACGCCGGACGCGGGCATGGGCGGTGACGCGGCGATGCTCGATGCCTCGATGTCGCCGGACGGCGGGACCGAAGCGCCGACGACGAGCGGCGGCTGCGGCTGCCGCGCGGCGGGCGGTGGCTCGGGCGGAGCCGGCGCGCTCGGCCTCGGCCTGATGCTCGCGCTCTGGATCGCGCGCCGCCGCACGCGCTGAAGGGCAGCCGACTCCCTCTCCCGCCGGGGGCGGGAGAGGGCCGCGGAGAGGGACTGCGACAGCCCGCGCTGGGCTGCGGCCCCGCGATCGGAATCGCCGGGCCACGGCCCCGTCTTTTTCTGAACCCGCCCTTCCGGTCCGCACGTTCTACCGGACGAGAAGCGAGCGATGATGCCAGCGATGGCGGCGGACGGAGCCGAAGAGGAGCGTGGGGTGGGCGGAGCGCGAGTGATCGCGATCTCCTCGCGCGCGCGCCCTTCGACGCACGCCGGCTCGCCCGAGCGCGCCCCCCGCCCGGCCCTGGGCGCGGGGATCGATCGCGCCCTGCTCGAGCGACATCGCGCGGGGGATCCCGAGGCGTTCCCGGCATTGGTGGCGGCCTTCCGCGCGCCGGTGTTCGGCTATCTGACGAGGTGTGGCGTGAGACCGGCGGATCGCGATGACTTGTTCCAGGAGGCCTTCCTGCGCGTGCACCGCGCAGCGAGCCCTGGCGCGAGCAGCGAGCTGCCGACCGGGCCGGTCGCGCCCTGGCTCTTCACCATCGTCGTGAACCTCGTGCGTAGCCACTTCCGGAAGGCCACCGTCCGCAAGGGCACGACGCTGGACAACGACGCCCAAGAGCGCGCCGTCGGTGGCGAGGTCTCACCCGAGCGCGCGCTCGAGACGCGCGAGCAGCTCGCGTGGCTCGAGAGCGCGATGGAGAAGCTCCCGCTCGAGCAGCGCGAGGCGCTGGTGCTCGCGGGGATCGAAGGGCTCGAGCTCGCCGAGGCCGCTGCCGTGCTCGAGGTGCCGGTCGACACGGTGAAGACGCGCGTGCGTCGGGCGCGGCTCGCGCTCGCCGAGGCACGTGTGCGCGCGGGCGTGGTCGCCGCGCGGGAGGAGGGGCGATGACGCTCTCCTGTGAAGAGGTCCGCGCGCGGATCGTGGACGAGGACGACGCCGCCGAGCTGCGCGCGCACGTGGACGGCTGCCTGGAGTGCCGCTCGGTGCTCGCCGCGCTCGAGGAGGTCGACGGAACGCTGGCCGCGCTCGGGCCGCTCGACGCGCCCGACGCGCTCGTCGACAAGACGCTCGCCGCCGTGCGAGCCGAGAGCCCCGAGACGACGGCGGCCACGTTCGCGGCGCCGCCGGCGAAAGAGGAGCGGCAAGAGAAGCCGCGCGAGGACGTCGAGGCGCCCTCGCTCCTCGCTGCCGCGCTCGCCATGCTCGGCAGCGCGCTCGGAGCGCTCGTCACGGCGCCGGTCTTGCTCGTGCGCTGGCTGCTGGGTGTCGGCACGCCGCCGAGGCCGCCCTCCGCGTCGCGCGACGCCTCGAGCGGCGAGAGCGCGCCGCGCCGCTTCGGCCTGGGCCCTGCCTTCGCCATGGCGTCGTTGCTCGTGGTGGTCGGGCTGATGACGTGGCGCTCCTTCGGCGCCACGGTGAAGACGAAGATCCGCGGCGCGGACGAGGTCGTGAACGGCCTGCCCACGTCGGGCGATGGCTGGCAGAGCCCGGCCGCGCCCATCGCGGCGAGCGCGCCGGAGGAGCGCGAGGACGTTCCGACGGCATCGGGCAGCTTCGGCCGTCGCGGCGGCCTCGACCACCACGAGCGCGGCGAGCTCGGCCCCATGGACCCCGCGACGTCGGCAGACCTCCTGGCGCTCGGCTACGCCGCCAGCCAACGCGGCCCGACGACCGGCGAGGGTCAGGTCGCCCTCGATGGCGACGACGAGATCGCCAACGGCGAGATCGCCAACGCCGAGGCCGACCGCGGGATCTATTGGCGCGACGAGTCGGGCGCCGACGATGGATCGCGGGCGCCGGTCGGCGCGACCGCGACGCTGCTGCCGCGAGCGGCCGACCAAGACCGCACGGTCGGCGACTTCGAGGAGCGGCCCGCTACGGCCCCGAGCGAGCCGATGCAGGGCCTCCGCGGACAGGCCATCGATGGGCTTCTCGAGGGCGCCCAGCGTCAGGGCCCGAGCGGCGTCGCCCTCGACCAGAGCGAGATCGATGGGCGCTTCGCGTCCGACGACCTCCAGGCGCGCTTGACGTTGCAGGAGCGCCCACCGATCGCGGACGTGCCGGCCGCGTGGCTTGCCGCCCACGCCACGACGGGTCTCGCCTTCGCGCCCAGCGAGGGCTGGTGGTCCAACACGTACGTCCCCGGCGATGCGAGCCTGCGGATGCTCCACGCGCGTCTCGCGGCCTCGACCACGCCGCTCGCCGGGGGCGCGAGCGCTCTGGCGCTCGCCGAGAGCGCATCGCCCACCACCCCCGCCGTGGCCGCCCCGACCGACCGCGCGATCGCGATCGGTGTGCACGCCGACACGGCCGCCATCGAAGGCCCGACGCGCGTTCGCGTCGAGATCGCCCTCCGCGCCATCGAGCAGGCGGCCGGCCGCCGCGGCGCACTGCGCATCGCGCTCGTCGTCGACGGCACGAGCGGCCTCGGCGAGCCCGAGACCGAGCACCTGCGCTCGCTCCTCGCGGCGCTCTCACGCTCGCTCACACCGCGCGACCGCGTGGTGCTCACGGCCGCGGGCCCGGCCGGAGGCACGCTCGTGCCGCTCGGCGTGCTGCGGCATGGCCAGGTCGAGGTCGCGCTGCGCCACCTCGCTTCGGCGAGCACGATCACCGGCGAGCAGATCCCGGTCTCGCTCTCGGACGCGCTCGCCTCGGGCCTCGAGGCCGTGAGCGCCGAGGACGACGGCGCCGGGCTCGCGCTCCTCGTCACGCCGAGCGGCGCGCACGATGCCTCGGTCGACCAGGCGCTGCACCTCGGCGCGGTCGCGGGTGTCCCCACGACCGCGATCGGCATCGGCACCGCAGCGAGCACCGCGAGCCTCGACGCGATCGCGCTCGCCGGGGAGGGCCGCCGCCGCCTCGTGCTCGGCGACGACGACGCGGCGCGCGTGGTGCGCGAAGAGCTCGTGCAGGCCTCGCGCCTCGTCGCCCGCGCGCTTCGCGTTGGCCTGCGCCTCGCCGAGGGAGTGCAGCTCGTCGACATCGTCGGCTCGCACGCCCTCGACCAGGAAGAGACCCGCCGGACGCGCGAGAGCGAGCGCGCCATCGATCAGTCGCTCGCGCGCCGCCTCGGCATCGGCCAGGACCGCGACGACGACGACAGCGGCGTGCGCATCCTCGTGCCCTCGTTCTACGCGGGCGACTCGCACACGATCGTGCTCGACCTCCTCGTCGCGCGCCCCGGCCCCGTGCTCGACGTCGACGTGCGCTTCAAGGATCTCGTGCGGCTCGGCAACGGCACCGCGTCCTCCGCGCTCGCGCTCGAGGCAGGCACGGCGCCGCGCGGCCCGCACGAGCTGCGCGTGATCGCGAGCTGGCTCGGCCACGACACGGCGGCCGCGCTCGAAGAGGCGGCGGCCGACGTGGATCGCGGCGACGTCGCATCGGCCCGCGCGCGCCTCGTCGCCACGCGCACGCTGGTCGACCAAGCCCGCGCCGAGGTCCCGGGTCTGTCGGGGGTCGCGTCCACGACGACCGATCGGGCGCTCCTCGACCGCTTCGTCGTCGCGCTCGACGGCGCGACCGATCGCCCGATCGTCGCGGCCTCGCTCCACTACGCGGCCGCGCGCCGCCAGCTCGTTCCCCAGCTCCAGGCCTCGACTCCGTAACCCAGGAGAAGCGAACCATGATCCGAGACACGACGCGGGCCCGACGGGCCCTCGCGATGGCGTTCTGCGTCCTCGCGATCCCTTCTCTCTCGTTCCCTTCTCCGGCCCTCGCGCAGTCGCAGGCCAGCGTGCAGGTGCCGCTCGACGAGTGGCAGCGCCTCACCGGCAGTCACGCGCACACCGTCCCGCCCGCCTCGCTCGGCGTCGCCAACGTGACGGTCGACGTGCACGAAGAAGGCGGCCGTGTCGTGGCGACCGCCACCGCGCAGCTCACCGTGCGCGCCTCGGCCGAGGGCGCGGCGGCGATCCTCTTGCCGCCCGGCACCGCGATCGATGCGGCGACCGTCGATGGCCAGGAGATCGCGCTCGTGAGCGTCGACGGCGGCCTCGCGTGGATCGCCGAGAGCGCCGGCGCGCACCGCGTCTCGCTCACGTACCAGATCGAGGGCGGCCACGCGGAGCAAGGGGCGTCCGTCGCGCTGCCGCTCCCGCCCGCGCCCTCGGTGCACGTGCACGCGACGCTGCCGCCGGAGGCGAGCGATGCCGCGATGGTGCCAGCCGTCGGCGTGCGCAGCTCGCGCGCCGGCGACGGAACGACGATCGATGCGACCGTCCCGGGCGGCGGCGCGACGCAGCTCGCGTGGCGCGCGCTCGGCGCGAGCGAGATCGCCGCCCCGAGCCGCGCGACGTACCACGGCGTGCTCTCGCTCGCGGGGACGAGCGAAGACGCCGTGCGCTTCGACGTCGCCCTCGACGTCGACCTCGGCTCCGACGCGCCCGTGCCGATCACGCTCTTCCCGATCGACGTGGCGCTCGGCAGCGTCACCGTCGACGGCGACGACGCGCCCATCCGCGTGATCGACGGCCACTTCGCCGCGATCGTCGCCGGCCACGGTCGCCACGCCGTCCACGCGAGCATCGAGATCCCGATCGACGTCTCCACGGGCCTTCCGAGCGCCGACATCGCGATCCCCGAGGTGCCCGTCTCTCGCTTCGAGATCGAGCTGCCCGAGGGCAAGGACCTACGCGTCTCGCCGACCGTCGCCGTCTCGCACCAGGCGAGTGGCGCACGCACGGGCCACGCCACGACGCTCGCGGTCTTCCACGTACCGCTCACGGATCGCGTGCACCTCGAGTGGCCGGAAGCGCTGCCCGACGCAGCCGGCGCGAGCGAGCCCGGCGAGGTCGAGGTGCGGGCGAGCGCGACCCTCGTGCACGTGCTCCGCGCGGAAGAGGGCCTGCTCCGTGGCCGCGTGCACGCGTCGTGGGACGTGGCGCACGGCGCGACGAGCCGCTTCGAGCTCTCGGTACCGCCCGGCGTCGACGTGAGCACGGTGAACGTCGACGTCGCGACCGTCGCCGACTGGCGCGTGAGCGAGGGGCACGGCGCGGACGCGCGCACGCTCTCGGTGTTCCTCGACCGCGAGGTCTCGGGTGCCGTGGAGATGACGATCGACTTCGACGTCCTGCGCACGGAGAGCCCCACGGCCGAGCCGGTGCCCTTCGACGTGCCGCTGCTCTCGGCGAGCGGCGTGTGGCGCCAGACGGGCATGCTCGCGATGCTCGCGACGCACGACCTCGTGCTCGAGCCCACGGAGACGGGCGAGGCCGCGCGCGTCGGCGAGAACCAGCTCCCGGCGAGCGTCCGCGCCGAGATCGACCAGACGATCGCCCACGTGTTCCGCTGGACCGCCGCGTCGACGGAGAGCGGCGCGCCGCACGTCGCCGCCACGATCCACCCGCGGCCCCACGAGGAGGGCCGCTTCGATGCGCGCGTCGACACGCTCGTCACGCTGGGCGACGTCACCACGACCGCGAGCGCGGCGTTCGACGTGCACGTGAAGTCGGGCTCCCTCACCGAGCTCTCCATCGCGCTCCCGGAAGGCGCGAGCCTGCTCGAGGTGTCGGCGCCCTCGCTCCGCGAGCACCGCGTCGAGGACGCGGACGGTCACGCGCGCGTGCACCTCTTCTTCACGCAGGAGATGGAGGGCGACGTGCGCGTCGAGCTGCGCTGGGAGCGCATGGGCGCCGCGGGCGAGACCGACGTCGCCGCGCCGATGGCGCACCTCGAGGGCGCCGACGTGGAGCAGGGCCGCGTGGCCATCGAGGCGACCGCCGCCGTCGAGGTCTCGGCACGCGAGGCCACGGGCCTGTCGCCGATGGACGTGGGCGATCTGCCGGAGGACCTGGTGCTCCGCAGCGCGAGCCCGATCCTGCTCGCCTTCCGCTACGCGCACGCGACGCCGGCCCCGACGCTCGCGCTCGCCGTGGCGCGCCATGCCGAGGTGACGCTGCGCGACGCGTCCATCGACGAGGCCCGCTACCAGACGCTCGTCACGGGCGAAGGCCTCGCCGTCACGACCGTGCAGTGGACGGTCCGCAACCTGGGCCTGCAGTTCCTCCGCATCGCGCTGCCGCCCGGCGCCGAGGTGTGGACGGCGCGCGTGAACGGGCGCACCGAGACGCCCGCGCTCGCCAGCGAAGAGGGCGCCGAGCGCCCCGAGATCCTCGTCACCGTGCCGCGCTCGGCCGATCCGTTCCTGGTCGAGCTCACGATCGCGACGCCGGTCTCGCGCGTCGGTCTGCTCGGCCGCCTCGAGGTGGAGCTGCCGCGCCCCGACCTGCTCGTCTCGCACGCGAGCTGGGAAGTGAACCTGCCCGCCGATGCGCGCTGGTCGGAGCCGCGCAGCGACCTCGCGCTCTCCGATCGTGGCCTGTATGCGGCGACGCCGGGCGCCTACGACGCGTTCACCGCGAGCGGCGCCGGCCCCGTGATCCGCATCCCGAGCGAGACGATGCGCTTCGTGTTCGACGACGTGCTCGTGGGCGAGAGCGGCGCGACCGTGAGCGCTTCGTTCCCGTACGCGTCCGGCTGGGGCATCGCGATCGGCTGGCTGCTCGGCCTGCTCGGCGCGATCGGCGCGTGGCTCGGCGTGCTCGGGCTCGTGATGGCGCGCTCGAGCGCGGTCGTGGTGCCCGAGGGAGGCCCGTTCGAGCTCGCGACCTATCGCTTCGCGAACGCCGCACGCCACGTCGCCGTCACGCGCCGCGGCGTGAGCACGCTCGGCGGCATCGCCCTCGCGGGCCTCGCGCTCGTCTTCTTCGCCGTCGCGTGGCTCGGCGCGAGCCCCTTCGCGCCGCTCGCGCTCAGCGTCGCGATCCTGATCGGCCTCGCCATCGCGATGCGCAAGCGCATCCTCGCGCGCCTCGACGCGCTCCGCGGCCGCGTCGCTCCGCCGCTCGTCACCCCGCCGCCCGCATTCGTGCCCGCGCCGGCCCCCACCGCGAGCGACGAGCCGCCCGCGGGTTGATTCCGAGCTGGGCGCCTCCCCCGTCGGCGCGACGAGGGAGCCCGGCGCTCATTCGTCGATCGCCGAGGACGCCCAACCGACGAGCAAGAGCGTCAGCGCCGCGCTGCGCATGCCTCATCGTAGCCCCGCGTCGCGCCTCCGCGCGACCCGCGTGATCCGAAGCCTCGCCTCGCTCGTAGTGTGGCGTCGAGACGTTCTGCGAGAGGAGCACGCATGCGCTACGGGGCCGCTGCCGACAGTCCGCCCGAGTGGATCGCCTTCAAGATGGGCCTCGTGCCGCTGCCCATCCTCGACACGGTGATCGGGCCCATCCAGGCGCGGGCGTTCATCGCGTCGGAGCGGCTCGGGCTCTTCGAGGCGCTCGCCGATGGGCCGCAGCGCGCCGAGGACCTCGCGCGCGCGCGCGGGCTCGACCCGGAGTGCACGGCGCTCGTGCTGCGCGTGGTCCGCGCGATGGGATACGTCGAGCTCTCGGGCGGGCGGTTCTCGCTCAGCAAGCTCGGAGAGGCCCACTTCGGCAAGACCGCGCGCGAGCCCTACCGCGCGTTCGTCGAGTACGGCCTGCCGCAGTGGGAGATGGTGGCTCGTCTCGAAGACGTCATGAAGTCGGGAGCCGGCATCGACTTCCACGACCACCACACGAAGGACGAGTGGGACAGCTATCAGCGCGCGATGGTGGAGAACGCACGGGGCTTCGGCTGGTTCGTCGCCAAGCATCTCCCCGTCCCGACGGGCGCCACGACGTGCCTCGACATCGCGGGCGCGCACGGCCTGGTCGGCGCGCTCGTCTGCCGCGCCCACCCCGGGCTGCGCTCCACCGTCCTCGATCGCGCCGAGGCGCTCCCGCGCGCGCGCCAGATCGCCGAGAGCCTCGGCCACACCGACGTCGTGGGCTTTCGGGAGGCCGATCTCCGCACCGACGACTTCGGTCGCGACGTCGACGTCGCGCTCCTCTGCAACATCCTCCATCACTTCCCGGCATCCGAGAACGTGGCCATCCTGAAGCGGCTGAAGAAGGCGATGAAGCCGGGCGGCAGCGTCGGCATCTTCGACATCGAGACGCCCTCGGACGATGCGACGCCGGACGCCGCAGGAGACGCGTTCGCGCTCTACTTCCGCATCACCTCGACCTCGACCTGCTTCCGCGGCGACGACTACGTCACCTGGCTCCGCGAGGCGGGCTTCGCGGACGCGAAGGTGATCCGCAGCGTGAAGATGCCCTCGCGCATGCTCGTCGTCGGGAAGGCGTGAGCGCAGCCGGCTCCCGTGCGCTCGTCGCCGCGCGTCGTCGCTGCGTCAGCGCGCCGCGAGCCCGGCCTTCACGAGACGCGCGAGCACGTCGTCGAAGCGCGAGGCCGGCACGCTGACGCGCGTGGGCATGCCGCCCTGGATCTCGAGCATCTTCAACAGATCGATCCCCGAGTCGAAGCGCGCCGCGAGCGTGATGGTCGTGTCGTCGTGCACGAGGGCCAGGCGCGCGCGCTCCTGGCCGAGCAGGAGGAGGATCGTCTTGTCGTACGTGAGCGAGTTGCCACGCACGTCGCAGAGCGCCGTGTCGCCGTGCAGCGCGTAGCGCTTGGCGAGCAGGCGCGCGTTGTCCTCCATCACGCGCACCGACTCGGCGATCGTCTCGAGCTCGCGGAAGAGCGTCGCGTCCTCGCCGCCGCTCGCGAAGTAGCGCACGACGAGGCCCTTGAGCGCGTCGTCGTGCATGCGGGCGCGTAGCGCGCGATCGATCACCTGGGCGCGCGGGCTCGGCGTGCCCATGCGCGTGTCGATCGCGCGCGCGTCGGCGTCGGCGCCCGGATAGGGCTCCACGCCGCCGCGGATCCACTTCGCCGCCGAGGCGAGCCCGTCGAAGTCGCCATGACAGACGATCGTGTCCACGACGCCGGCGCGCGCGACGAGCGCCTCGTCGATCATCTCGGGGCAGGCGCCGTGCTCGGCCTTCGTCGCGAGCACGAAGCGCGGGTCCTTCTTGTACTCGGCGTGCAGCGCGTGATCGTGGTGGTCGACCCACATCGCCAGGCGCGCGCCGAGGCCATCGATGAGCTTCTTGGTGACCTTCTCGAAGCTGGTCCCCGTGCCCTCCGCGGCGAACGCGATGTCGAGCACCACGACGCGCCCCTCGAGCTCGCTCGCGCGGGGCAGCTTGCGGGGCGTCGCGAAGTCGAGCCGAGGAAAACGCATGGCCGCTCAATGTCGGCTGGCGAGGCGCATCGCGCAAGGTGTTGCACACCCGACCTGAGCGCGTGCGCCCCAGGGCATCCGTGATATGCGTGCGTCGCTAAGGGGAGAAAAATGACCCATCGTTGGCAATTCGTTCGCGCAGGGGGCTTCGATCAGGTCGTCATCGGGTCGGGCGCCGACCTCGAGAACCTCGGCGAGCTCGACCAGAAGCTGTGGGTTGCCCTCGCCTGCCCGATCCAGGGCGTGGAGTTCGACGAGCGCACCCTGCGCCTTCTGGACACCGACAAGGACGGCCGCATCCGCGCGCGTGAGCTGCTCGCCGCGGTGAAGTGGGCGTGCGAGGTCGTCGCGGACCCGGACGACCTCGTGAAGGGGAAAGACGGAATGCCGCTCTCGGCGATCGACGACGAGTCGGACGAGGGCAAGCTCCTGGTCGCGACCGCCAAGACGCTGCTCGCGAGCATCGGCAAGGGCGACGCGAAGAAGCTCACGGTCGCCGAGGTCACCAAGGCCGTCGAGGGGTTCGACAAGCAGGCGCTCAACGGCGACGGCATCGTGCCGATCGCGAGCGCGAGCGACGACACCACGAAGGGCTGGATCAAGGACGTGCTCGCGTGCACGGCCACGCCGGAGAAGGACCGCGGCGGCGAGCCCGGCGTCAGCAAGGCCACCCTCGATGCGTTCTTCGAGAAGATCGACGCCTACGAGGCCTGGAAGGCCCGCGGCCGCGAGGAAGGGCTTCGCCCCTTCGGTGACGGCACGGCGGCAGCTTACGCGGCGTTCACCGCGGTGCAGAAGAAGGTCGACGACTTCTTCGCGCGCGTGCGCGTGGCGAGCTTCGATGCGCGCGCGCTGGCCGCGATCAACGGCGAGGAGAAGGCCTACCTCGAGCTCGCGGCCAAGGACCTCGACGTCACGTCGGCGGAGATCGAGCGCCTTCCGATCGCGCACGTCGCGGCCGACGCGGCGCTCCCGCTCGTGAAGGGCGTGAACCCCGCGTGGGCGGCGCGCCTCGCGGATCTGCGCGCGAAGGTGGTGCAGCCGAAGCTCGGCAACAAGGACGCGCTCACCGACGCCGAGTGGCGGCAGCTCGCGGCGCTCTTCGTCGAGCACGGCAACTGGGCCGGCAAGAAGGCGGGCGTCGAGGTCGAGAAGCTGGGCGAGCCGCGCATCACCGAGCTCGCCGCGCCGGACGTCCGCAAGAAGCTCGCGAGCCTCGTCGAGGCCGACCTCGCGAAGAAGGACGAGGCGAAGGCGATCGAGTCGGTCGAGAAGATCGTGCGCCTCTATCGCGATCTGATCGAGCTCGTGAACAACTTCGTCAGCTTCCGCGACTTCTACTCGCGCAAGGCGCCGGCGATGTTCCAGGTGGGCACGCTCTACCTCGATCAGCGCGCGTGCGAGCTGGTCGTGCGCGTGAACGACGCCGGCCGCCACGCCACGATGGCGCCGCTCGCGAACAGCTACCTGCTCTACTGCGACTGCAAGAACGCCAAGGGCGAGACGATGCAGATCGCGGCGGCGATGACCGCCGGCGACGTCGACAACCTGATGGTCGGCCGCAACGGCGTCTTCTACGACCGCAAGGGCGGCGACTGGGACGCGACCGTCACGAAGATCATCGACAACCCGATCAGCGTTCGCCAGGCGTTCTGGTCGCCGTACAAGAAGGTCCTGCGCATGATCGAGGAGCGCATCGCCAAGCGCGCCGCCGACGAGCAGGCCGCGCAGGACGCCGCGCTCACGACCAGCGTGGACTCGACGCAGGCCGCGGCGGGAGCGGCGGCCACCGGAGACGCGCCGAGCCAGATCGCACGCCCGCGGGGCTTCGACATCGGCACGGTCGCCGCTCTCGGTGTCGCCGTCGGCGGCATCACCGCCGCCCTCGGCGCGCTGCTCCAGGCCTTCTTCGGCCTCGGCATCTGGATGCCGCTCGGCATCGTGGGCCTCGTCCTCTGCATCAGCGGTCCCTCGATGGCCGTCGCGTGGCTGAAGCTGCGCCGCCGCAACCTCGGGCCGATCCTCGATGCGAACGGCTGGGCCGTGAACGCGCAGGCCGTCGTGAACGTGCCGCTCGGTGGCTCGCTCACGAAGGTCGCGGAGCTGCCGAAGAACAGCTCGCTCTCGATGACGGATCCCTTCGCCGAAGAGAAGAAGCCCTGGGGCTTCTACCTCTTCGTCGTGGCGCTCCTCGCGATCGCGCTCGGCTGGGTCACGGGCTCGCTCGATCGCTTCCTGCCGGAGCCGGCGCGCGCGAGCACCGTGCTGCACCTCGAGGGCGATGCCTCGGAGGGCGCGAGCGAGGGAACGGGCACGGCCCCGCCCGCGACAACGACCCCCTGAGCCGAGAGCAGCCCCAACGGCTCCGCAGCCCCGCGACGACGGCGACGCTCGCCGCCGTCGACGGTCCGGAGGCCGCGAGGCGCGTCAGCCGAAGAGCGACGCGGTCAGCGCCGTGTCCTCCGTGCCCCGGTAGTACGCGACCTTTCCATCGCGGAAGCGCCAGAGGTGGTGGATCTCCATCTCGCCGGACTTTCCGGTCGAGGGCACCCGCAGGCCGAAGCGGATCACGCACGTGACCTCGGTCCCGTTCGCCGCGAACATCGTCGGCTCGAAGCGCGTCACCTGCACCCGCCCCAGCGCCTCGAAGAAGCGCGGCAGCGCCGCCTTACCACGGATCACGCCGTGCCAGGGCGCGACCGTCGAGCCCGGGCACGAAGCCCAGTCGACGTCCTCGTGGACGAGCGAGAGGATCGTCGCGACGTCACCTTGGCCGAACGCCTCGTAGATGCGCTGCACGATCTGGATCTTCGCGTCGTCTCCCCAAGCCGCGAGGATCGTCGCCGTGTCGTCGAAATGGACGTGTCGCGCGATGCGTCCCTCGGGATCGAACTCGAAGAGATGTACGAGCAGGCCGCCGTAGCCGCGCCCCGTCCGGCGGAAGTCGATCTGCTTCTCGGCCAGCACCGCCACGCGCCCCGGCGCACCGAGAAACGCCACCGGCGCGAGCTTCTTCACGTCCAGGTGCGCACCGACCGCGGCGAAGTACGCGCGCACCCCCTCGTGGCCGCGAAAGGGCCCAAGCGTCGGCGGCACGCCGGGAAGTCGGTAGTCCACCTCGTAGCGCCACTCGACGTCGGGCCGCGTCATCGCGGCGATGGCCTCCACGTCGCCACGCCCGAAGGCCGCGTACAGCGCCTGCACTTTCGCGACCAGCGCTTCGCCCGCCGTCGTTCCCTGATTGCCAGTCTGCATCGTGTTCTCTTCCTCGTTCGTCGCGCGGCCCTTCCGCACGACGAGTCGACGATGGAACGTGCTCGGTCCGGGCGACATACCCCGCTCAGGGCAGCCCCGCAGGACCGGCCATCACGTTGGGCGCGCCGGCCATCAAGCGCAGCGCGAGCTCTCGTCGCGATCCGACGCCGAGCTTGGCGAAGACGTTCTTGAGGTGACGCTGCACGGTCGCGGGCGCGCAGCCGAGGACGTCGGCCACCGAGAGCGGGCTCTCGTCGCGGAGCACCTCGATCACCACCGCCGCCTCGCGCTCGGTCAGACCGAGGCGCTGCAGGCCGAGGTGGCTGTCGATCGGCCGGGAGGGCTCGAGGAGCGCCATCATGCGCGGGCGACCGTCCTCGCTCGTGAGCGGCTCGGCGACGACACGATAGCTCCGATGCGTCGCCGGATCGCTCAGGTCGAGCGTGCGCACGAGGGGCGACGTCCTCTCGCGCAGCGCACGCCGCAAGAGGCCGAGGAACACCCGAAGCGCGAGCGGCGGTGGCGCGTCGCGCGCGCCGTCGAGAAGACGCCGCGCCGCGGCGTTCGCGACCTCCACGCCGCCGTCGGGACCGAGGACGATGACCCCGGTGTCGGTCGCGGGTCGCTCTGCGAGCGCCGCGCGCACGCAGGCCGCGTGCATCGCCGCGCCCACGTGAGGGGCGACGGCCTCGAGCAGCCGCAGGTGCCGCGCCTCGAACGTCCCCTTCTCGGCCCGACGATCGAACGTGAAGAGCGCGCGCGGGAGCCCTCCCGAGAGGCACATGAACTGGATCTCGTGCCGGTAGCCGAAAGGGAGCACGTGGAACTGGAAGTACGGGTCGCGCTCCGGGCGCGCGTCCTTCACGAGCTCGTCGAGGATGATCGCGCGGCGCGCGTGGCGCGTGAGCAGTCCGGTGTCGGCCGTCGTCGACTTGAACAACGCTTCTTCGACCAGCGGCGCGAGGTACTCGCGCGGCCAGCCGTGGTTGACGTCGTGGATCGGAAGCGTCGTCGCGGGATCGATCTCCATCGCGCAGTACGCGTCGGCGCGGAGGTAGCGAGCGAGGATGCGCGACACGCGCTCGCGTAGCGCGATGGAGTCGAGCCCGCTCGCGGCTGCCGCGCGAACGGCCGCAAACGCCAATCGCTCGTCCGCACCGAGGCGTGCCACGTCTCGAGCTACGAGCGAGGGCCTCGTTCGGATCGCTCGCCCACCCGGCAGACCGCTCGAGCGCCGGGAGCCTCACGCTCCGTGAGCCGCCGCTCGGCGCGCGCTACTCGGCGGCGTCCTGATCGGAGTCGGTCGCCTTCTTGGAGGTGGGCGCGCCGGTCGGCGGCACGCTCGTGCGCGGCGTCTCACCCGACGCGGGCGGCGCGTCCTTCGGCGCGAGCACCGGGAGCACTTCGCTCTCCGTTTTCGGCTCGGGCGAAGCGAGGAAGCCGCCCGACGAGCGCTCCTCCGCCGTGAGCCAGCCCCACTCGCGGCGGTGCTTCTCCACCCACTCGCTCGAGCTCAGCATCACGGCGAGCCAGCGCGTCTCCTCGCTCACCGCGAGCGCGCTGCGAAGGAGCATCGTGAGCGGCACGGCGAAGAGCGCGCCGAGCGGGCCCCAGAGCCAACCCCAGAAGAGCATCGAGACGAACACGACGAGCGTCGAGAGCCCGAGCGCGACGCCCATCATGCGGGGCTCGAAGAAGTTGCCGATCACGAAGTTCACGGCGAGGAACCCGATCAACGCCGCTGCCGCCGCGCCCGGCCCGAGGGTGAGCAGCGCGACGAGCACCGGCGGGATGCCCGCGATCGCCGCGCCCACCGACGGGATGTAGTTGAGCAGGAACGTGAGCAGACCCCAGAGGAGCGGGAAGTCGACGCCGACGATCGCGAGCCAGACGCCGCAGAGCGTCCCCGTGATGGCCGAGAGGTACGTCTTCACCACGAGGTAGCGCTGCAGCTGCCCCGCGGCCTCGGCGAGGCCGTGCAGATCCGCGTGCGGCCCTCCGAGCAGCACGCGCAGCTTGCCGGCCCCGGGCGCGATCTCGAAGAGCATGAACACGACGAGCAGCATCACGAGCACGATGCTCGACACGATGCTCGTCAGCTCGCGGAACAGGTCCGCGACGATCGTCATGATCCAGCCGGGATCGCCGATGCTCTGCAGATCGCTGCGCTCGATCGGGATGCCGCGCTCGTGCGCGAAGTCGACCGTCGTGGTGGCGAGCTGCGCGATGGCCGTCTGGTAGCGCGGCAGCGCCTCGTTGAAGCCCGAGAGCGAGCCGGCGACGAGCGCGATCACGCCCGCGAGCACCGTGAAGTCGAGCAGCACGGTGAGCGAGATCGCGAGCACGCGTGGCACCTTCGCGCGCTCGAGGAGGATCATCACCGGCATCGAGACGACGGCGATGAAGAGGCCGGTCAGGAGCGGCAGGAAGAGACCGCTCGACTCGCGCAGGCCGGCCACCACGACGAAGAGGCCGGCCACGGTGAGCACGGTGCGTAAGCCGGCGTCGAGCCGCATTCCGGTAACGTACCCGAAAACGCCGCCCGAGCCTCGAGATCGGCGAACGCGCGCGAAAGATCGCCGCATGGGCGGCGCGCGCGAGGGCAGCCGGCTCAGCGCGCGCGGGCGAAGGCATCGATCTCGTCGGGCGAAAGGTGGTCCACGACCGCCTCGGCGATGTGCACGCGCGCGACGCGGCCGTACGCATCGACGAGGACCTCGGCCGGCAGACGGAAGAAGTTGGCGCCCTCCTCCTGCACGGCGGCGAAGCCCGCCTCGGCCGCGCGCGCGAGCGCGTGCTCGCCGGCGCCGCTCTGGACGACGGCCGCGACGCGCTCGGGATCGCTGCGCGAGCCGTAGGCCTCGTGCACCGCACCGTCCGGGTCGGCGAGCACCGCGAAGGGTGGCCGCCTCGCGTCGAACTGCGCGCGCAGTCGGGACGCGCTCGACTCGAAGACGGTGACCACGTCGAGCCCCGCCTCGGCCCACGCGGGCGCACGGTGCGCCGTCTGGTGGACCCAGAGGTTGCAGACCGCGCAGCGCGCGTTGCGGAGGAACGCGAGCAGCACGCGACGGCCACGGAACGACGCGAGCGAGCGCGATGAGCCATCGAGCGATTCGAGCGTGAATTGCGGCGCGAGCGCGCCGGGCACGAGCACGGACATGGAGCCTCCTCCGAGACGCACCTCGACGGGTCGCTCGGCGAGCGTGCCGAGACGCGCGAGCTCGTCTAGTCTCTTGACTACCTAGCGCGCCCTTCGCGATGGTCAAGAAGATTGACGACAAGAGCGACGACGCTCATCCGTTGCTGCCCGCGCACGTCGGGGTCGACCTGTGGCGCGCGGCGCTGGCGTGGCGCGAGCGCCTGCACTCCGAGATGGTCGCGCGCGGGCATGCCTGGTACGGCGATGCGCGTGCGGTCGTGGCGCAGCACCTCGATCCGCGGGGGATGAGCCAGACGGCGCTCGTCGCGCGCGTGGGCCTGACGAAGCAGGCCGTGCAGCAGCTGCTCGACTCGCTCGAGGCGGACGGGATCGTGCGGCGAGAGCCGGATCCGGCGGACGGGCGCGCCAAGCGCGTCGTCTACACCGCGCGGGGCCTCGCGGCGCTCGAGGACGCCGTCGAGATCAAGCGCGCCATCGAGGCCGAGTACCGCAAGAAGCTCGGGCGCGAGCGCTACGACGCGCTCGTGAGCGCGCTCCGCCTGCTCGCCTCCTGACGCGGCGCGCTCGAGCGCGGGACGCGAAGGTCAGCGGCAGTGCCGCAGCACGTCGTCGACCTCGTCGCGGTCGTAGCCCGTCGGGGCGCGCTCGACGTAGGTCCGTCCGAAGCTGCAGGCCTCGGCCCCCGTGCGCAGGCGCATCGCGAGGCGGCCGATCGCCTCGGGCGGCGCCGCCGTCCCTTGCACCGCGGCGCGCAGGTGTGGCACCGGGTCTTCGTGCGTCGCGATCGCGACGTCGGCGAGCAAGAGGTGCGCGAGCCCGGCGTGCGCGTCGAGCGCCACCGCCTGCTGCCCGAGACGCGCCGCATCGGGCTCGTCCCCCGCCTCGAAGCGCAGGCGCCCCCGGATCGCCGCGACGCGTGCCGCGAACGAGGGCGGTAGGCCCCGCGTCGTCGCGCTGCGCTCGGCGCGATCCACGGCGCGAGCCGCTCCGCCGAGATCGCCGTCCTCGATCCCGAGCAGCGCGCGCACGAGCAGCGCCTCGGGCTGGTTCGGATCCACGCGCAGCGCGCGCGTCACCGAGGTGTCCGCGTCGCCGAAGGCCTCGGCCTGGACTTCGAGCGCCGCGCGGTAGGCCCAGAGCTCGGCGTCACGCGGCGCCGCGTCGGCCGCGGCGCGCACCGTGGCCAGGCCCGCCGCGCCCGTGCCACGCAGCATCTCGATGCGCGCGCGAAGCCGCGTCGCGGCCGCCGCGCTCCCCGGCGCGAGCGCTTCGGCCCGCGTCACGTGGGTGAGCGCGTCGTCGAACGCCGCGTCGTCGGCGAGCACGCCGGCGAGACCGAGGTGCGCCTCGGACGTCTCTTCGAGCCGGATCGCCGCCTCGTAGGCGCTCCGCGCGACCGCCGTGTTGCCGCTCGCGAGCGCCGCCGCCGCGAGCGCTTCCTGCACGTCGCGGTCGCTCGGCGAGGCCGCCGCCAGCGTCGAGAGCTCGGCCATCGCCTCGGCCGCGTGCCCGCGGCGCAGCGCGATCCGTGCATGCGCGGCGCGCAGCGGGCCGGACTCCGGGTGCGCGGCGAGCGCCGGCCCGAGCGCGGCATCGGCGCCCGTCACGTCGCCGGCGGCGAGCGCCACGCGCACGAAGATCTCGGCGACGTGCGGATCGGTCGGCGCCGCACGCAGCGCCTGATCGAGCACGGCGCGCGCCTCGGTGGGCCGGCCGATGCGCACGAGCAGCTCGCCCTCGCGCGTGCGCGCCAGCTGCGCGAGGGATGGATCGGTGGCCGCGCTCTCGTAGAACGCGCGCGCCTCGTCGGCGCGGCCCTGCGCGTCGCGGACCTGCGCGCGCAGGAAGTCCATCGCGGGCCCCGGCGCGAGCGAGGCGAGCGCGGTGTCGGCCGCGCCGAGATCGTGGGCGGCGAGCGCAGTGCGGACGATCACCGTCGAGCGGCGGGCCGGGAAGAGGGTCGCCGCGGGGAGCGCGTTCGTGATGCGCGCGGCCGCGTCGGCAGCGCCCGCGTCGAGGTAGCCCTCGGCGAGCTCGAGGGCCATCGCCTCGTCGCTCGGGCTCCGCAGCGGATCGGCGGCATCGAGGGCCGTGCGCGCGGCCGCGGCATCGCCGCGCAAGAGGGCCGCGCGCGCGAGCACGAGCTGCGCGCTGGCTTCGTCGTGCGGGCTCGCCTCGGCGTGGAGCGTGTCGAGGACCGCGTGCGCATCCGCCTCGGCCGTCACCGCGTCGCCCGCCGCGAGCGCCATGCGCGCGCGCACGAGGTGAACCAGCGGAGAGCGGTCGGCGCCGGCCACGGTGAGCGCACGCGAAGCGCCGGCCGTGTCCCCGAGCGCGAGCGCGAGCCGCGCGACGAGGGCCGCGTGCCGCGGCGCCTCCGGTCGGAGCGCCGCCGCCTGCGAGGCCGCCGTGTGCGCATCACTGGCCTGCCCGAGCGCCTCGAGCGCGAGCGCTTGCGCGTGGAGCGCCTCGGCGAGCGAGACGCCGCTCCCCTCGACGCCGGAGAGGAGCGTCGCCGACTGATCGGCGTGGCCGCGCGCGAGCGAGACCAGCGCGCGCGCGATCCGCGCATCGAGCAGCGCGCCGCCCGCCGTGTCGAGGCCGCCGAGCTGCACCTCGGCATCGGTCGTGTCGCCGATGCCGAGCTCGATCGCGCGCGTCGCGAGCAAGCGAGCACGGAGCGCGACGGCCTCGGGAGAGTCGTCGCCCTCGAGCCGCTCGAGCGCATCGGCGACGTCCGCACGCAGGCCCGTGTCGCTGAAGTGCTCGAGATCGGTCGCGAGCGCCTGCGCCGCGCGGCGGCGCATCACGTACCAGCCTCCGAGCGCGAGCACGAGCACGAGCAGGAGCGCCGAGGCGCCGATCGCCCATCCGTTGCGCCGCTGCAGGCGCCGCGACGCGGTCGTCTCTTCGCGCGAGCGTCGCGCCTGCCGAGCGCGCGGATCGGTCGGGAGCTGATCGAGCGTGCCCATCGGCGCGCTCACCGGCGAGGCCGAGATCGGGACCGCGATCGCCGGGACGGGCCGCGGAGGGGGCGGGGGCGGCGCGACCGAGTGCGGCGGAGGAGGCGGAGGAGGGGCGACGGAGTGCGGAGGAGGCGGAGGAGGCGGAGGAGGCGCGCTGGGGGCCGGCGCCGAAGGGCGCGGCGGCGCCGTGCGCTGCGGGGGAGGCGAGACGATCTCGGGCTCCGTGGGCGGGAGCGGGCCCGAGCCCAGGTCGTCGAAGGCCGGCGGAGGCGCCGAGCGCGGCGGCGGCGCGGCACGCGGCGGTGCGGACGCCGGCGGCGCGGCGGCGACCGGCGGGACGGCGGCGACGCCGAGGAGCGTGGTCTTCTGGGGACGCGCCGGCGCGGGCGCAGGCGCAGGCGCAGCCGCCGCAGGACGCGCGAAGGTCCGCGTCGCAGCCGCAGGCGGCGCGGCGCGCGCGGGAGCGGGAGCGGGCACGATCTGCACGTCGAGCCCGGGCGCATCGCGGCGGAGCACATCCGTGACGTCCGCCTCGTCCTCGAGCAAGGGCGCGCCTTGCTTCTCCGGATCGGTCGCCTCGGTGAGCGGGAGCTCGCTCGTGCGGAGCAGCTCTTCCGAGGGCTCGTCGTACGACGACGCTGGCGCGGGCTCGAGCGCGCGAGGCGCGGGCTCCGGCGCGCGAGGCTCCGGCGCGCGAGGCGCGGGCTCGAGCGCGCGAGGCGCGGGCTCCGGCGCGCGAGGCGCGGGCTTGGCCACCGTCGGCGTCGGCGCGAGCGGGCTCGGCGCGCCGAGCAGCGTCTGCTTCTTCCTCGGGCTGGCCCCGAACGCGCTCGCGGCCGCGCTCTTCGTCGCATCGTTCGGCTTCGTGAGCGGGCTCGTCGTCTTCGCGAGCGGCGAGGGTGTGCCCTGCAGCGTCGCGCGCTTGACGCCCGAGGCCCCGCCCGCCGAGCTGCGCTGCCACGCGCCCGGACGCGCGACCGCCGTCTCCCCCGGCGTGGAGATCGTGCCCGGCGTCGAGCGGGTGCCCGGCGTGGAGCTCGTCCCCGGCGACGACTTCGCCGCGAGGTCGGGCCGCGACGCCTCGCTCACGCGCGTGGGCGGCGGGACGACGATCGCCTTCTTCGCGATTGCCGGCGCCGGCTCCGAGGGCCGCGTCACGCGCGCGAGCAGCGCCTGCAGCCCCGCGTGCGCGCCCGTCGGCGGCACGATCACCGGCGCGATCGGCTGCGTCGTGTCCGCGCTCTTGCCCGGCAGCGTGTCGCCGCCAGCCTCGCCCTCGCGAATCACGAGCGACGCTTCGGCCGCGAGCGAGGGATCGACCTGGATCGAGGGCTCCCGGATCGACTGCGGCAAGAGCATCGGGTTCTTGCGCGGCGGCGGCGTGTCCTCTTCTTCGATCGGCGGCAGCGACGTCTCGATCGTCTTCGGCTCTTCGCTGCCGAACCAGCGCTCGATCGTGTGCGACTCGACGAAGGCCTCGCCCTCGGCCTCGCGCAAGAGATCGGCCGCCGCGGCGTCACCGCGCACGCTCGCTTGGCGCAAGGCCTCCTTGGCCTTGTCCATCTGTCCGCCGCGCAGGTACGCCTCGCCGAGGATCCGATGCGCGCTCGCGGCCTCCGGATGCCGGCGCGTCAGCGCGAGCATCTCGACGCGCGTCTCGTCGTACTTCTCCTGCGCGAGCAGCGCCTCACCGAGCAGGAGCCTCAGCTCGACGTGGTCGGGGGCACCGAGCAAGCCCCGCCGGGAGACGCGCACCGCCTCGTCGTACCGACGCTCGGCGATGAGGCGCTTGGCCTCCACGAGCTGCTCCTTCGACACCTCCATCTCGCGACCGCTACGGTACTTGGATCCGGGGCGGAGGGCACGAATCGAAGGAGGAATTCCCATCCGAGCGGCCGCGCGTGGATGCCCCACGCGCGAGCTTGACCCTTCCGGCGCTCCCGCCTAGCTTGCGCCACCTTTCATGCTCGGCCTGCTGACGCCGACGCTGCCGACCTGGGTCGAAGCCGTCGAACGGGATCTCGATCGCCTGCTGCAGGACCACGCCCACTGCGAGCTGAAGGCAGCCCAGAGCGCGCTCTCGCTGGCGGCCCGCTTCGGAGGCGAGGCCCCCGACCTCGTCGCGCCGCTGCTCGCGCTCGCCCAGGAAGAGAGCGAGCACGTGGCGATGGTGCACGAGCGGCTGCGCGCGCGCGGCCGCACCTTGTCCTTACCCGATCAGGACGACTACGTCGTCATGCTGCGCCGCGCGGCGAACGAGGCTCGGAGCGGCCAGCCGGCGCTGCTCGATCGCTTGCTCGTCTCCGCGCTCGTCGAGGCGCGCAGCTGCGAGCGCTTCAAGCTTCTCTCCGAGCGACTGAACGACGCCTCGCTCCGCGCGTTCTACAAGGAGCTCATGGCCTCCGAGGCAAGGCACTACCGCCTCTTCGTGGGCGCGGCCGAGGCGCGGTTCGGCGAGGGCGAGACGCGCACGCGTCTGTCCACGCTCGCCACGCGCGAGGCCGAGATCGTGGGGCATCTCCCGCTGGGCCCGACGGTGCACGGATGAGCAAGGAAGCGCAGCAGAACGAAGACGGCGCGGAGAGCGCGGCGCAGACGAAGCCCGCGGAGGCCAGCAGCTCCGGGTCCACGGCGCGGCCCAAGCCGAAGGCGGCCCCGCCGCCCGAAGAGGGCCGCATCGGCGCGACGATCCGCACCGTCCTCGGCGCGTTCCTGCTCGCGTTCTTCATCCGCATCGTCCTCTTCGAGGCCTTCGAGATCGACGGCCCCTCGATGGAGCCCACGCTCCTCGACGGCGACCGCGTCGTCGTGAGCAAGTTCCCCTTCGGCCTCTTCCTGCCCTTCACCGACGACGCCGTCGTGAGCTGGGGCATGCCGGACGCGGGCGACGTCGTGATCCTGAAGAGCCCGGCCGACGGCGTCGACATCGTCAAGCGCGTCATCGGCACGCCCGGCGATCGCATCGAGATCCGCGACGACGAGGTCTTCCGCAACGGCGAGTCGATCCGCATCCGCGTGCTCGGCCCCTGCCAGGAGGATGCGAGCTCGGAGGAGAACCCGAGCGACTGCGAGTGGGTCGAGGAAGGCATCGCTGGCCGCACGTGGCGCACGAGCCACTCGCTGCTCGCGATGCACGAGTCGATGCCCGAGCAGACGGTCCCGCCGGGGCACATCTTCGTGCTCGGCGACCACCGCGACCGCAGCAACGACAGCCGCAACCCGCGCGTCGGCATGATCCCGATCGGGCGCGTGAAGGGCCGCGCCGAGGCGATCTACTGGTCGAGCGGCGAGTCGATCCGCTGGGACCGCATCTTCAGCGACCTCGACTGATCCTCGCGCGCCGCGCCTCAAGCGCGAGCGCGTTTCGTCCGAGGAACGGGCGAACGAGCTTCGCGTGCACGCCCCCTTCAGCACGCCTCCGCAGTACGTTCACGAGACGGAGCGCGGCAAGGTGGAGCTCTGGATCGACCGACCCGGCTGGCTCTTGAGCCGCGCGCGCGGCCACTTCGAGGTCGGCCACTGCGTCACGATGCTCTCGGCGGGGGACGAGGCGTTGCGGCTCGCCGCGCCGATCCGCTTCGTGCACGACTGGCGCGAGCTGACCGGCTTCGAGGCGATCACGGCCGCCTACCTCGTGCGCTGGGCGGCGCGGAACGCACGCTCGGTCGAGCACTCGACGATCATCACGCGCTCGCCGATCGTCGCCATGGCGGTGCGCGCCGCGAACGTGACGCTGAAGAACCTGCTGCTCGTCGCCACCGAGGACAAGTGGCTGGAGCGCGCGTTCACCCTCTGGTGACGCCCGGTCCGACGTCGTCCCCGATCCGACGTCGTCCCCGATCAGACGTTGTCAGGGTGGAGCGCGAGCGTCACGCGCGTGCCCTCGAGCAAGACGCAGCCGCTGGTGCGGAAGCCGGGGAACTGCGGCTGCCCCGTGAGGTGCGCCGCGATCCCGCGCACGATCGGCTCGTGACAGACCACGATCGTGGTCCCGGTGCTCACCGGCATGCGCCGGGCCGCGAGGACCGGGTCGCCATCAGGAACGAAGGCCGGATCGGTGACGATCATCCCGTCGAAGCCGAGCACGTGCGCGAGGATCTCGGCGGTCTGCACGGCGCGCACGAGAGGGCTCGCGAGGATCTGGCTCGCGGTGATCGAGCGATCCTTCAGCGCGCGGCCGACCTTGAGGGTGTCGGAGCGACCCTTGTAGGTGAGGTAGCGGTGGGCATCGTCGCCCTGCGATCCCACGGCCTCTCCATGACGCACCAAGAGCACCGGCATGGGGCGGCCTCCTAGCACGAAAGCGCGGCCATCCGGCATGGGGCAGCGCATACTCGCGCTCCGCGATGGTCTCCCGAGCGAGTGAGCTACCCGTTGCCGACGCCCCGACCGGGGACCGGCACGAGCGCGTTCCGGGCTACGACGTCGCGCGCGCGTTCGCCATCTGCGGGATGGTCCTGATCAACTTCGGCGTGTACCTCCTCGGCTCGCCGCACGGAGGGCCGGGCGAGATCTTCCTGCGCTGGCTCGCGCACGTGCCGGGCGGGCGCGCCTCGTCGCTCTTCGTGACGCTGGCCGGCGTGGGCATCGCGCGCATGGCGTGGGGCGACCCGATGCTCGCCCGCCGGACGCTGCTCGCGCGCGCGGCGGTGCTGATGTCCCTCGGCGCCGTGAACGTGATCCTCCTGCACTGGGACATCGACATCCTCCACTTCTACGCGTGGTACCTGTCGATCGCGGCGATCTTCTTCCTGCGCGCTTCGCCGCGCGCGCTCCTGCTCGCGGCCATCGCCTTCGGCGTCTCGGGCGCGCTGCTCGAGATCGCGTTCCCGGAAGAGGCGCGCGCGTGGGCACCGCTCTACGAGATCCGCGTGACGCCGGTCTTCGGCACGGAGCTGAAGCTGCTCTACGTGTCGGTGCCGGGCCTCTTGCGCGACGCGCTCGTCGATGGCGTGCATCCCATCTTCCCGTGGCTCGCGTTCCTGCTCTGGGGGATGTGGCTCGGCCGGCTCGATCTGCGCGAGCCCGCGCTTCGCCACACCGTGCTCGCGCGGGCGCTCGGCGTCGTGGTGGCCACCGAGATCGCGAGCCGGGCGATCGCGATGGTGCTCGTCGGCAGCGACGCGAGCGCCGCCGTGTCGTGGCTCGGCCTGGTGCACACCGACTGGTCGCCGAGCGCGTTCTACGTGCTCTCGGCGTGCGGCAGCGCGACCTCGATCATCGCGATCGCGCACGAGCTCGTGGCGCGCTGGCCCGCGAGCCGGATGGTGCGGGGCCTCGGCAACGTGGGACAGCTCGCGCTCTCGCTCTACCTCGTGCACGCGCACCTCGCGATCGGGATCCCGCGCTTCTTCCTCGGGCAGAGCCACGCGATGCCGGTCGAGACGATGCTCGTCTACTGGGTGGGCTTCGTCCTCGTCGTGCTGCCGCTCGCGGCGCTCTACCGCACGCGCTTCCGGCGCGGGCCCGTGGAATGGCTGCTGCGGCGCGTGACGGGTAGCCCCGAGCACGTCCCGCCGCTCGTGCCGGCGGGGATGACGCCGCGCGAGCCGCCGCGCTGGGTGTGGCCGGCGCTCGCGCTCGGTCTCGCCTCGCTGCCGCTCGCGAGCTTGCTGGGCGGAGCACCCTGGCGCGGCGAGTGCGCCGAGCGCGTGGCGATCGCGGACGGTGAGACGCAGGGAGAGCTCTCGCTCGTCTGTCCGCGCGCGCGCTACGCGCTCGAGATCGACGCGCCCACCGAGCTCACGCTCGCGACGCGCTCGGGGCTCGACGTCTACCTCGAGCTGCGGCACGAGGGCCGCATGGTCGACGAAGACGACGACTCCGGCCCGCACCTCGACGCGCGGCTCGTCACCACGCTCGCGCCCGGCCGCTACGACGTCGACGTGCGGCCCTACTCCGCCTCGACCGGGCCCTTCGTGCTCGAGGTGCGGACCGCGCCTGCGCCCGCCGCGCCGTGACGAGATTCGCTCGCCCGCCGAGCCCCGGGTCGGCGACACTGCCGCGATGCGCTCCTCCCTCGTCACGCTCGCCTGCGCTCCGCTCCTCCTCCTCGCCGCGTGCGACAACGGCGGCCCTCCTCCGCCCGCGGACGGTGGAACGAGCAGCGACGCAGGACCGATGAACGACGGTGGCGGCCGCGACGGCGGCACCGGAAGCGACGCGGGCAGCGGTGGCAACGACGCGGGCGGCACGCTCTCGGACGTGCACTTCATCGGCCGCTTCGACTTCTCGGACGGCGCGAGCACACCCTGGTTCGCATGGCCCGGCACGCAGATCGTCGCGCGCTTCCGCGGCACGTCGATCTCGGTGCGTCTCGACGACGGCGGCGAGAGCTTCTTCGACGTGTGGATCGACGACGTGCGCCAGCCCGTGATCGATGCGATGGGCGGGCCGACCACCTACGACCTCGCGAGCGGCCTGACCGACGGCGAGCACGTCGTGCGCATCGCGCGCCGCACGGAGTCGTTCTTCGGGCGCACGCAGTTCCTCGGCTTCCCGGGCGCGACGCTCGTGCCGTCTCCGCCGCCCTACGCGCACCTCGTCGAGATCATCGGCGACTCGATCACCTGCGGGTACGGTGTGCTCGGCGACGTCCCGACGTGCAGCTTCAGCGCCGACACCGAGAGCGAGCCCGACGCGTACGGCGCGGTGGCGGCTCGCACGCTCGGTGTCGCGCACGCGGCGATCGCGTACTCGGGGCGCGGCGTCTACCGCAACTACGGCGGCGCGGCCGACCCGCTGATGCCCGAGCTCTACGCGCGCCGCCTCGCCGAGTTCGACACCGATCCGTGGGACTACTCGTACACGCCGGACGTGGTCGTGATCACGCTGGGCACGAACGACTTCTCCATGGGGGATCCGGGCACGCCCTTCGCCGATGCGCTCGACGCGTTCGTGCAGACGCTGCGCGGCCACTATCCGAGCGCCGTGATCCTGCTCGGAACGAGCCCGATGCTCGGCGGCAGCGACCACGCGACGCACCGCGGATACCTCCAGGACGTCGTCACGCGCGCGGCCGGTCGCGGCGACAGCCACGTCTCGATCGTCGAATTCGACGAGCAATCGGCCGCCGACGGGATCGGCTGCGACTACCACCCGGGCGTGACCACGCAGGCGAACATGGCGGGCCGCCTCGTCGCCGCGATCCAAGCCGCTACGGGGTGGTGAGCGCGTGGCGCGCGAGGCCGCTCAGGGCCCGAGGAAGTCGGACGCGTAGCCGAACTGCTCGGTCACGCCGAGCCGGTACTGCGCCCCGGTGTAGTAGGAGCTGTAGGTCCCGACCCAGATCTCGATGATGCCGGGCGGCGGCGAGTAGAGCTCGACCGTCGGGTTCAGGCCGTTCATCGGGTCGCCCGAGTCGTCGTTGCAGTGCCAGGCGCCATCCGACGTGCGCACGGCGAGCGTGAGGTCGTTGTTCGGGCTGTGCACCAGCACGCGGAGCACGTCGAGCGAGCGCTCGAGCTTCACGATGTGCTGCGCCGACGCGGGGAACGTGCCGACGCAGCTCCCGGAGGGATCGAGCGACGAGCCGTCGCGGGCCGCGGCGGGGTCGACGGATCCCGCCGTTCCTTCGCGCACCACGACCTGCGGCGTGAAGCCGTGCCCGGTGACGAGGATCTCGTCGGTGACGGAGACGCCGGCCTCGTCGCCCGACGTGGCGACCGCATCGTCGCCCTCGCCCTCGACCTCGGCGACGTGGTTCGTGTTTCCCCCCTCGGGCGCGCCCACGTCCGGCCCCGTCGGGCGCGTGGTGATGGCCGAGGCGCTACCTCCGCCGCAGCCGACGCCGAGAACGAGAACGAGAGCGACCCACGCTCCGTGACGCATGGGCGCGTCTTACTCCGACTCGCCCGCTTCGGCGAACAGGCCGCGCACGACGTCCAGATCCGCCAGCGCCGCCGTGCTGGCGCGCAGGTCGATCCGAAGGCGTGGCGCATCGTGCGTGAAGGCGAGCACGAGCGCGCCGTCGCCGCGCGGAAGATCGGCCGCCGGTGCGCGATCGAGCAGCGCGAGCAGCGGCAGCGCGCGAAGCGGGCGGATCAGGGCGAGAAAGAAGGGCGAATCGAGCGGGGACAGGTCGCGCGCGAGGTCCGGGCTCTCGGCGGTGGCGCCCGTGAGCAGGCGATCCCGCGCGTGCTCGGCGAGCGCGCCGGCCGCGCTTGCCAGCGCATCGGCCCGCGCGCCGTCGCCCACGCGCGTCGCGAGGCTCCGGCCGGCACAGAGCGCTACGTCCGGGCCTCCGCGCGGCGCCGCAGGAGCGCACCCGAGCAAGGTCGCGAGCGCGCCCGTCGACCACGGGAACGCTCGCCCCCAAGGCGTGGGCGCGGCCGCGTCGGTGCCGCCGCGGGTGAGCGCGAGCGCGAAGCCGGCGCCCTGCGCATCCACGCCCAGTGCCAGCGCGCCCTCGGGCCCTCGGATCTCGGCGATGCGCGTGGACGCGTCGGTGAGGCCCACGCGCTCCGAAGCGGCGAGGCGATCTCCCGCGATCGCCGTGAGCGCGAAGACGAGCGCGTCGGCACTCTCGCGGCGAGCCGCGAGGCTCGTGCCGCTCGCGATCACGATGGCGCTCTCGCTGGGCGCCGCCGTCACGAGACCGGTCGCGACCGGAACGTAGCCGCGCAATGCGTCGGCGAGCGGGCTCGACTCGGTGACGTCGGCCTCGACGCGCAGCGAGAGACCCGAAGCGGTGGGCGCCAGCGCGAGGCGCGTCTCGCCGAGATCGGGGAGATACGCGGTCCGCGCGAGCACGGCGTCGGCGAGCAGCGAGACGAGCGCCTCCGGATCGCCGAGCTCGGGCGGGCGGGCGTGCGCCGCGCGCGCCGACATCGCCGAGGCGAGCGCTTGCCCCCGCAGCTGGCGCACGGCGCGCTCGAGCGCATCCCGCACCGTCCCGCCCACGGTCTCGGCCGGAAGCGTGACGACGAGCGCCCCCGCCTCACCCTCGCGCGGGAGCGCGGTGTATGCGAGGTAGCCGAGCGAGAGCGCGAGCATCTCGTCGTCGTCGGCGATCACCGCGATCGTGTCGTCGACCGCGGCGTGCTCGCCGACGAGCCAGGCGCCGCGTGGCCCACCGGGCCGGCGATCGGCGATCGGCACCGGCGAGGAGAGCCGCACCGCGACCGCCGAGCGCGGGCGATCGCCCACGCGCGCCACGAGCAGCCGCAAGGGGGAGCGCTCGTCGACGCGGGCGCGAATGGCGACCGGCGTCTCGAGCAGCCCATCGAGCACCGTCGCGATTCGGCTCGGCAGGCCGGCGCGCTCCGGGATCGGCGGCAAGCGCGCGATGAGCGTGGAGAGCGCCGCGTCCCCCCCGTCGAACGACGCTTCGGCCACGAGCGAAGCGGGGCGCTCGCCGGGCGATCGATCCACGCTCGCCGTGCTCGGCGCGGCCTCCGGCGGTGAGGCCGGGTCGGCGTCGCTGCCGCACGCGAGGAGGACGAGCGCCGAAGCGAGCGCGAGGCCCCGAGAGAGCGTCATCGCCGCGCGCCGCGGCGCAGCTTCGTCTCGAGCCGCTCCGCGCGCGGGAACACGACGTTGCCCTCGAGGTGCATGTGCCGCACGAGATCCTTCTCGTGCGCCTCGAGGCCCTCGTAGAGCTCGCGCACGACCGGCGGCGTGGCGTCGGTCATCGCGAAGTCGCCCGCGCTCTTGCGCACGCGCGCCATGACGACCTCGCACTCCTCGTGCTCGTGCTCCATGTCGCCGAGCACGTGCTTGATCGTCGCGAAGAGCGCGACCGGCGCAGGCTTGTTGTCGCGCCCAGCGACCTCGAGCTCGCGCACGTAAGGGAAGAGCACGCGCTCTTCCTGCTTCAGGTGCGGCAAGAGCTCGTGGAAGAGCAGCTTCACGTCCTTGGCGAGCGCGACGAGGCCGGGCATCGCGGCCCCGTGCTCGGCCGCCGCGCGATCGGCCAGCGCCGAGAGGCGCACGCCTTCGCTGCGCGAGCGCTCGTGGTGCTCGCGCTCGATGCGCGCGACGAGCTCTTCGAGCGGCGTGTCGAGCAGCTGCTGATCGGTCTCGCCGCCCTTGGCCTTCTCTTCTTCGAGCGCGACGAGGAGCTGCCCGACGTCGACCCGCGACTCGGCACAGATCGCCTCGAGCGACTTCGCGCCGCCGCAGCAGTAGTCGAGCCGGAAGCGCTCCATCGCGCGGGAGGCGCCCGGCACGTGGAAGACGACCTCGCGGACGAGCGCGCTCGGCTCGATCACGAAGGGCCCCGTGCGGGGGGCGGGCGCCGAGTCGGCGTCGGTCGCGGGCTGTTCGGTGCGCGGATGAGGCTCGTAGTCCATTCGGGCCCCCGGAGTGTACGTACGCGCCTCACCCCGTGCGAATCGAAACGGCTCGGACCGAGCGCTCGATCACGGCGCCGCTTGCTCTTGGCCCACCATGAAGGGCGTCGGGTCGATGGGGCCTCGCCCCACCTCGAGCGCTCGCCGCAGCGCGACGAGCTGCCGGGCCTGCGGCGAGAGGGAGAGCGCCCGCGACACCGAGAGCCGAGCCGCGTCGCGCTGACCGACCGAGGCCGCGTAGAGCGCGTCGTTGTAGTGGATCCACAGGAGCTGGCTGCGCGTCTCGGCGTCGCTGGCGTCGCTGTCGAGCGCGACGCGCAGCCCCTCGAGCGCCTCGGCGCGTCGCCCGAACGCGCTGCGGATGTCGACGTCGGTCGTGCCCGCCGGCTCGACGGCGTAGAGCGCCGTGTCCGGAAGCAGCGTCTCGTGGAGCGCGACCGGCACGCGCACGTCCAGCTCGACGAGCACGGGCCGCGTCGTCGCGAGGCTCTGCAGCTCGGAGACGGCCGGCTGGCCCTCGAGCAGCTGCGTGCGCAACAAGCCCGCGAGCGCCGGCTCGCGCCGCACGAGCGCATCGATCGTCCCCGGATACTCGAGGAAGGGCATCGGCACGATGCGCACGTCGGGCCGGACGTGCTCGGTCGCCTGCAGCTCGAAGAAGCGGAAGCACGTCTGCGGCCCGTAGAGGAGCACCACCGCGCGCGGCGGCAGCTCGCGAATCCGCAGCTCGTCGAGCGCGTCCGTCGCGTGGAAGCTCGCGAGCGAGGCCCGCGCGCGACTGCCGACGATCTGGAACACGCCGAGCAGCGCGCAGAGGAGCGCCGCGGTCCGCAGCAGCATGCTCGGCGGCGCGCCCTTCTTGCGCGACGCGACGGCGCGCTCGCCGAGCGTCGAGACGACTGCGGCCACGAGCGAGACGGCCATCGCGGCCACGCCCGCCATCGCCGGCATCAGGTAGCCGAGCGCATCGGGGTTGCCGCGGACGAAGCCGAGCCAGCCGCGCCCGACGAACGAGAAGAGCACGAGCGCGATCCACACGTAGCCGATGCGCACCACGCCCGGCGCCCGCAAGAGCACGTACGCGCCCGCGAGCGCGAGCAGCACCGGCGCGAGGTGGAGGCTGTCGACGAGTGAGAGCGCGACGTCGAGCAAGCGATCGCCGAGCGGCTCGGGCTGGAGCGCATGCGTTCCCTGATAGGCCTGCGCGGAGACGACCCAATAGAAGCGCGAGAGGCTCGTCGGATCCCCGAGGTTCATCGGCGGATCGGTCGAGGCTCGGATCGGGAGATAGAGGTACGTCGCGAGACCGGTCGCGACGAGCCCGAGCGAGATCACGACGGGCCGCGCGCCGCGCGCGCGATAGACGCGGGCGAGCGTGGGCGCGACCGCCGGGAAGCAGAGGAACCCCATGAAGTGGTGGTTCGCGAGCGAGAGCCCGAGCGCGAGCGAGGCGACCGGCAGCGGCGAGAGATCGCGCGTCGGCCACGCCGCCTCGAGCGCGATGATCCGCTCGATGGCGATCGCGATCAGCAGCGCTTGGAGCGCGTAGACCTCGGGCCGCACCGCCTGAAGCCACCAGCCGTAGGCCCCCGCCGTGATCCAGCTCGCGCCGAGCGCCATCGGAACGGCGAGCCGATCGTCGTGGACCCCGAGCGCGCGCACGGTGGTTCCGATCGCCGCGTACAGGAAGCCGCAGGCGAGCGCCGCGCAGACGGCCTGCGCGAACGCCACGCGCATGACGAGCGAGCCCAGCGGCACGAGCGTCGCCGCATGCGCGAGCATCGCCGCGAGCGGATGCCCGGGCGGGTGCGCCACGTCGAGATCGACGGCCGACGCCGTCAGCTCGCCCGCGTCGAGCCAGTAACCGTTGCCCGAGAGCGTGGCGACGTACGCGGCGAGCGGGACGAACACGGCGAGCCCGAGCGCCGCCGTGCGGACGCGAGGGTCGTGCTCTTGCCGGGGAACGAGCGCCATGGGGCAGGGCCGCGGATCTTCGCACGCCGCGACAGAACGGCCGCGTTTTCGGGAAGCCGGGGCCGTGGTCGGCGAGGCGTCCTCGCGCGCTTGCGCCGCTTTGTCCGTGGGCGCGGCCCGAATCGATATACTCGCCGGCCGTGCTCTTCGCGTTCGTCCTGCTCGCGGGCTCTGCCCTGCTCGCGGTGTCCCGGCTCATGCCGGAGCGCTCCGCGCTGGAGCGAGCGACGGCGGCTTCCCTGCTCTTTCCCGCGCTGACGATCGGTCTGGTCGAGGGGCTCTCGCCCTTCGGTCTGCTCGCGCCGATTCCTTTCCTCGTCGGTGCCGGTACGTTGCTCCTCGCCTCGCTCGCGCTCGCCGGCGACGACGGGCGCGACTTGCTCGTGGGAGACGCCCTCGCGCTGCGCGAGACGCTGGGCTCCGTCGCGCGACGACCGATCTGGCTCGCGGCCTCGCTCGTCGGACTCGCAAGCATCGCCCTGGCTCTGCTCTCGGCCTACCTGCTCGTCCCCTGGTCGTGGGACGGCCTCGGCTACCACCTCCCCTTCGTCTTCGACGCGCTCAGCGCCGGCACGATGCGCCCGATCCCTTCGGGCGCGCACTACGTGAACACCTACCCGCACCTCGGGGACGTGTTCCTCATCGGCCTGCGCCTCTCGCTCCTCGACGGCACCTTCCTCGAGATCGGGCAGCTCTGTTTCGTGCCGTTGCTCGTGCTCTCGATCGCGCTCTGGGCGCGGCGCGCGGGCGTGCCGACGGCGCGCGGGCTCGCGCTCGGGATGCTGGTGCTCGCGATGCCGGCCCTCGCGCTGCAGCTCTGCGCCAACTACGTCGACGTGATCTACGCGGCGCTCGCGGTCGCCGCGTTCGCCTACGCGGCCGGGCCGATCGAGCCCGTCTCGCTCGGCTGCTTCGCGCTCGCCGCCGGCCTCGCGCTCGGGACCAAGCCCTCCGCGCCGGTGCTCGTCGCCATCGCGTGCCTCATGGTGCTCGTGCGCGCCTGGCGTCGGCGGCGCATCGGCGAGGCCATCCTCGCGGTGGCGGGAGTGCTCGCGATCGGCTCGTGGAAGTACGTCGAGAACCTCGCCGTCCACGGCAATCCCATCTTCCCGGTGCGCTTCCATCTCGGGCCGATCGCGTTCGAGGGCCCCGCGACGATGGACGAGCTGGCGAGCATGGGGCTGCGCCCGCCGATGCGGGATCACGGCTGGGCGATGCGCCTGTTCGAGTCGTGGACCACGGTCTTCCCCGAGCGCTACGTCTACGACATGCGCGTCGGCGGTTTCGGCCCGCTCTTCGCGATCGCGCTCTTGCCGGCGGCCCTCGCGACGATGGTCGCCGCCGCGCGCTCCGCCGCGTTCCGCGCGCGCATGCGCTACGTGGCCTTCCCGGTCGTGCTGCTCTCGATCGCCACGCTCGCCTCTCCCGGCGCGTACTGGGCGCGCTACACGTTCGCGGTCCCGGCCGGGCTCGTCGTGGTGGCGCTCGCGGCGACCGAGCTCTTGCCGGCGCAGGCGCGACGCATCGGAGATGGCATCACGACGCTGGCCGCGCTCGTGGGCCTCGTGCTCGCGTATCCGGGCTACACCGCCGGCGGCCCGCCGCTGTTCTCGCTCGTGGGCATGAGCGCGAGCGAGCGCGAGCACGCGTTCGGCCTGGACGAGTACGAAGGGCGCTTCGCCGACGCCCGCGCGCTCGTGCGGCGCGGCGAGGCCTTCGGCTACGACCCGGGCTTCGGCCTCTCGGGGCGCCTCTATCCGCTCGACGGGCGCGCGCGTGTGGTGTTCCTCGGCGAGGACCTGACGAGCGCCGACGCGCTCGTGCGCTTCGTCGACGACGAGCACGTGCGCGTCATCGCGCTCACGGAGGCACCGGTGCGCGTCCACGCGGACCTCGCGCGCGCGCGGCCCGATCGCTTCCGCTGGCTCTTCCTCTATCCGGACGCCGACGGGGCGCCCTGCTCGCTCTTCGAGGTGCTCCCACCGCCGCTCGCGGCCGCGCCCTCGACGCTCCCCTCGCCCTGATCGCGGGGCACCCCGAGCAAGCGCGGCACGAGGAGCGCCACGCCCGGCAGCAGGCCGAGGCCGAGGCGATCGAGCAACGTGCCCTCGAGCGCGAAGTCGCGGACCTGCGGCGGGCCGAGGACCAACGCGCCGAGCAGGCCGAGCGCGTAGACGGCGATCACGACCGAGAGGCGACGCGCGCGCGGATCGACCGAGCGGCGGAGCGACGCGAGCATCGCCGCCACGCCGACCGCCGGCACGAGGCCCCAGGTCTGCACGTCGCTCGCATCGCGCAGCGCGTCGAGCACGATCGCGAAGGCGAGGCGAGGCGCCGGCGTGCCGATCGAGTGATCGTCGTTCGCGCTGCCCGCGAGCCAGAGCCGCCACCGATACACCGCGACCGAGAGCGCGAGCGCCACGAACGCCGACCACGCCGCACGCCGCCCGCGTCCGTTGGCGCCGCGCGTGCCCAGCGCCACCGCGACCGCGAGGGCCGCGAGCAGGCCTTCGTCCTTGATCCCGAGCAAGAGCCCCGCCGTCACCGCCGCCGGAAAGCCGAGCCGATCACCGGCCTCGGCGCGCTCCACCGCCAGCACGAGCGCCGCGAGCAGCAGGCCCATCGGCAGATCGAGCTGTACCGAGCGCAGATGCACCCAGAAGAAGGGCGTGAGCGCGAGCACGAGGAGGCTCCCCCAGAGCTCGAAGGGAGCCCGCGCCGCGCGCGCGAGCAGGAACACGTAGAGCGCGACGGCGGAGAGCACGAGCGCCGTGCCGCCCGCGACGAGCGACGGCACCGAAGGATTGCCCAGCGCGAAGCTCGCCTCGAGCACGGCCGCGATGATCGGATAGCCGCGCGGCACGAGATCCGACTGCGCATCGAGCGCGCGCGCCATGAGCACCGAGCCGCCCTCGCACGCGACGCGTGCCTTCGAGAGCCACACGCTCTCGTCCCAGAAGAAGGGGACCGGCGGTCGCAGCACGGCCGCCACGAGCGTGACGAGCAGCGCGGCGATCGCCGGCGCGGGCAAGCGCCAGGCCTCGCGGAAGCTCTGCTCGCTCTCCGCGTGCTCGGGCGTGCGGCGCGCGCGCCAGGTCGCCGCGCCCACGAAGATCGCGACGCCCACGCCGAGGGCCGGGTGCACGACGAGCTCGGCGAGGAGCACGAGGCCGAGCAGCGCGCGCACGAGCAGCGCAGCGGGCGAGCCGCCGAGGCCCGCGCGGAACGTGACCGCGCCACCGGCAACCGCGCCGAAGAAGAGCGCGACGAGCGCGAGATGGACCGGGACCACGGCGGTCACGGCCCCTCCTCGTCGCTCGGCGTCGCGCGTCGCGTCGGCGCATCGGGCGGGAGCGGCAGCGAAGGCGGCAGGCGCTGCTCGGGCAGCCGAGAGTCGTCGTCCACCGTGCCGCACGCGAGCGAGCCATCCTCGGCCTCGGTGCAGCCGCTCTCGAGGGCGTCGGCGAAGAGATCGATCGGCGCCGGATGGGCGCAGCGGTGCCCGACCAACGCGAAGCGCGCCACGGGGAGCGCCGCGATCGAGCCCTCGGTCCGCACCCACGCGCACTCGTGCTCGGTAGCGAACGCGGCGATCTCGTCGTGCGTGCGCGCGAGGCGCCGAGCGCTCCGCGCGGAGAGGCTCGGCGCGTCGGCGCGCACGGACAGGAGCGCCCAGAAGCCCGGGAGGGCGGCCACCGCGAGCGCGAGCACCAGCAGGCCGCGCCGCAGGCCGACCGGCATCCGATCGCGGGCGAACCACGAGAGCGCGCCGACCACGAAGAAGAGCGCGAAGAGCGAGGCCGCGCCCGGCGGGCGCCGCGCCTCGAGCCGCGGCTCGTGACAAACGCCGTTGGCGCCGTCCACGACGAGCGCCTCGGTGGTCATCAAGCAACGCGGATCGAGAATCGGATCCAAGGCTCCTCGGAAGAACGGTGCGAAGAAGAAGAGGGACGAGCTCAGCGCGCAGCGCCGACGTGCGCCACGATCTCGCGCGCGAACGCCTCCGGCGCGTGCCAGTGCATCATGTGCCCCACGTCGGGCAGCTCGTGCATCCGCAGATCGGCGATCGCGCCGAGCCGCTCGCGCTCGTCGGCGAGGCGAAAGCCCCGCTCGCCCGCGACGTAGAGCGTGGGCGCCTGGATGCGGGAGAGCAGCGCGCGGAACTGATCGAGGCGGAACGGCAGCGGCGAGCGCGTCCGATGGAGCGGATCGAACGCGAAGAAGAGCCTTCCTTCGGCATCACGTCGCGTGCTGCGCTCGGCGACCCAGCGGCCGAGCTCCGCATCGAGGTCGGGATGCTGGCTCCTCAGGCGCCGCACCGCTTCGTCGAGATCGGCGAGCGGCCGCGGCGTCGAGGCCCGCACCTTGCGCACGCCGTGGATCCACTCGGCGATGCGATCGGGCAGGTGATCCGGAGGGGACTCCGGCGGACCGAGGCCCTCGGCGAGCACGAGCCGCCGCAGGCCCGGAGGCCTGAGCCCGGCGAACATCGCCGACACGGTGCCGCCCATCGAGTGCCCGACGAGGTCGAAGCCATCGGGCGCCACCGCGAGCGCGAGATCCGAGAGGTCGAAGACGTAGTCGGCGAAGTGGTAGTAGCCGCCCGCCTTCACCCACTCGCTGCCGCCGTGCCCGCGGAAGTCGAAGGCCACGACGCGAAAGCCGGCGCGCACGAGGTGCTGCGCGACGAGATCCCAGCTCGCGCCGACGTCGAGATAGCCGTGGCAGCACAGGATCGTGCGCAGGGCGCCGGGCGGCGACCACTCGAGCACGTGGTGCGAGAGGCCGTTCGCGACGACCTGGCGCTCGTTCGGAAGGACCTCGCTCACGACGACGAGGCCTCCGCGAGCCGCCGGGGATCGAAGGGACGCGCATCGAGCGAGGTCTTCGCGCCGGCGAGCTGCGCCGCGAGCAGCTCGGCCGTCGCCGGCGCGAGCAGGATGCCGTTCCGGAAGTGGCCCGACGCGATCGTGAGCCCGTCGATTCCCGAGGGACCGATGAAGGGCAGGCCATCGATCGAGGCGGGACGGAACGAGACGTCGGCCTCGGCGAAGCGTGCCGTGGCCAGCGCGGGGAGCACCGAGACCGCGTGCGAGGCGAGCGTCGCGACGGCGCCGAGCGTGATCGTCTTGTCGAACCCGGCCTCTTCCATCGTCGCGCCACACACCACGCGTCCGTCCGGTCGCGGCACGAGATAGACGTGGGCGGCGAACACGATCGGCCGGCACACCGGCGCGCGCAGCTCCGCCCGCACCAGTTGCCCGCGCACAGGGCGCACCGCGTTCCGGAGCGCCGGCGGCAGGCCCGGAACGAGCGAGGTCCACGCGCCCGCTGCCAGCACGACCTCGCTCGCATGCACCTCGCCCTGATCGGTCTCCACGCCGACGATGCGATCGCCGCGGCGCACGAGGCCCCGCACGACCGTGCCGCTCGTGAAGCGGGCGCCGGCCGTCTCGGCCGAGCGGACGAGCGCGCGCAGCACCTTCGGCGACTCGACCTGCGCTTCGTCCGGCAGGTGGAGCGCGCTCGGGATCGTGGGCGCGAGCCCCGGCGCGAGCGCACGAAGCGCTGCGCCCTCGACGCGTTCCGCACGCGCGCCCGGCGGAACGCGCGCGTCGTCCCCGAGCTGGAGCACACCGCAACGCACGAAACCGATGTCGAGGCCTGTCTCGGTCGCGAGCTCGTCCGCGAGGGTCGCGTACGCGTCGCGGCTCGCGCACCCGAGCGCGCGGAGCGGTCCGTCCACGTGCTCCACGAGCGGCGCGAGAATCCCCGCCGCGACACTCGACGCCTCCGCGCCCGGGATGCTCTTCTCGAGCACGCGCACCGAGCGCCCCGCCTTGGCGAGAGCGCGGGCAATGGCCGAGCCCATGATCCCCGCGCCGACGATCAGCACCTCTTCTCGCTCGCTCTTCATGGCATCGCCTCGTTGCTCGGGCCGGTCTCGCTGCCGTGCACGCGCGCCAGCATTCCGCACGCGGCATGCTTGTTCTTGCCGCCGGAGTAGCGGCGGATCGTCGGGATGCCGGCCGCGCGCAGCTTGCCGACGAGCTCCTCGCGCTCGGCATCGCTCGCGCGCTCGAAGCGCCCGTCGTGCCGGTTCACGTCGATGAGGTTGATGCGGAACGGAACGCTCGCGAAGCGCTCGCGAAGCGCCGCCACCTCGTCCTCGCCGTGGTTGACGCCCTGCATGAGCACCCAGGCGAGCGTCACGCGCTTTCCGTCGGTCGCCGCGGCGACCTGCCCGAGCGCGCGCACGAGATCGTCCAGCGCGAAGCGCCCCGCGACCGGCAAGAGCGTGCGCCGCTTCTCCTCGATCGCGCTCGTCACGGACACGATGAGCCGGTAGGGCTGCGCCTCGCGCGCGTAGCGCTCGATCTGCGGCACGAGGCCCACGGTCGAGATCGTGATCGCTTCCTTCGCGATGCGCCCTCCGCACGGATCGCTCAGCACGCGCGCCGCCTGGATGACCTCGTCGTAGTTGTGGAACGGCTCGCCTTGCCCCATGAACACGGCGCCGCTCACGCGCCGGCGCGCGTCCTCGCGCACGGCCTCGTCGCGCACCGCGCGGAACGCCGCCACCATCTCCCACGCCGCGAGCGAGCGCATGAGGCCGAGCTCGCCCGTGGCGCAGAACGTACAGCGCATCGCGCAGCCCACCTGCGAGCTCAGGCAGAGCGTGAAGCGATGCGGCTTCTCGAGCGGGATGCGCACCGCCTCGGTGAGCGCACCGTCCGGGTGCCGGAACAGGTACTTCACGAAGCCGTCGTAGTCGTCCTTGGCGCGCTCCACGATCTCGAGCGGCGTGCGATCGAGCTTCTCTTCGATGGTGCGCAGCACCTCGCGCCGCGGCGGCTTGCCGAGCGCGAGATCGTCGCGACCGTTCGAGAGCACGTGCCCGAGCACACGACGCGCCTCGGTGATCGTGCACGGCACGCCCTCGCGCTCGAGCGCGACGACGAGATCCTCCGGCCGCATGCCGAACAGATGCGGCTTGCCGCGCGCGATGGCGCCGAGCCCACCGGGCGGAGGAACGTGCCCGCTCACGCCACTCCGCGGATCTTCGCCAGCCGGTCGTAGTGGCGATAGCCGAGCTTGTCGATCGCCGTGCGGGGCGCGAGGCCGATGTCGACGAGCGTCTTGAGCGCGTAGGTGCCCGCGAGCACGGGCGGGCTGTAGGCCGCGACGCTCGCCGCATCGCGGAAGCGCGGCAGCGGAAAGAGCATCGTGTGCGGGTGCACGTGCACGAAGTGCGCGGCCGAGAGGCGCGTCCAGCCCGGCGTGTGCGGCGGCGTGATCACGTGCGGCGTGGCGAGGAAGGTCCCGCCCGTGAGGATCTCGAGCATCTGCCCGACCTGCGCCACGATGCAGCCTGCGGGCGCCGTGCCGCGGACGAGGATTCCATCGGGGTGCTCCGCCGTCGGCCGCGTGCGCAGGTAGAGGCCGCTCCCGGCGTCGGGCGAGGGCGCGACCTTCCCGCTCGGATCGTGGAAGCGCCCGCCCGGCAGCAGCGTGAGCAGATTGAAGTCGGTGTGCTCCTCGCCCCAGAGGATCTTGTTCTTCGTGGCCGGGTCGGCGTTGTGCTTCGTCTGCGACTCGGTGAGCGGCAGGTAGCGGAGCAGGCGGAACACGTGCGCGCCGCCCTCCGCGCTCGCGGTGAACGCCTTCTCCGGCAGCCCGAGCGCCATCGCCGCGCCACGGAGCAGCGCCACGCCGGCGACGTGCAGCTCGTGACCCCGCGCGAGGCACGCCTCTCGGAACGCATCGTCCCCCGCGGGCCACACGTTGTCGGCGCAGATCTCCGGGTACTGCGCCTTCAGCTCGGGCGCGATCGGCTCGGGCGCCGAGAACCAGCACTCCTTGAAGTCGGGCTGGCCCTGCGCGACGACGGCCTGCTCGGTGTTCGGCGGCGTGTAGCCGCGCTGGTACCAGATCTCCTTCGCGTTGAGCGCCTGCTTCTCGTCCGGCGAGCGCGCGCACAGCGCCGTCCATCGGTCGTAGAGCGGCGCGACGTCGCCGACGCCGTGGCTGGCGACGTACACGAGCCCGTAGGTCCCGAACCCTTCACGGATGGCGGCGAGCGCTCGCTCGCGCCGCTCGGGGTGGTCGAGGTCGGCGAGGTCGACGGTGGGGATGGTCAGCGCAGCGGCATTCACGGCAGGGTCTCCGGGCCCGAGGATGGGCCGCGCCGAGCCCCGCGGCCACCCTCCCCGGCGCGCCCAAGGTCGGTCATGCTCTGCGGTCGAAACCCGCCGATGGCCCACGATCCCGAGCCCACGCACGCCCCGCCCCACTACCTCCGGTTCGCGCGCGCGATCGCCCTCGTCGGCGCCCTCGGGGGCAGCACGGCCGGCTGCTGCCCCGTCATCCCGGACACCGTCGCCTGCAACCACTGCACCTGCCCCGGGCAGACGGCCTCGGCCTCGCAGCCGCTCTCCTGCAGCACGATCCACCGCGATGCGCAGTGCTGCGTGCGCGCGCTGCCGGTGCCTGGACCTCTCGCGCCGCCCAGCCTCCCCACGAGCTGACGCGCGCCTATTGGCTCGCGGCGTCGGCCGCGAGGATGCCGCCGGCGGCGGCGATGCGCACCGACGCATCCGGATCCTCGAGTGCCGGCGCGACCCGGGCCGGCTCCATCGCGTCGCGCGCGAGCGCGCGGGCGGCCGTGCGACGCAGCGGGATGTCCGCGCCGTGCATCGCCTGCTCGATGCGGAGCGCGGCGTCGTGATCGCCTCGCGTCGCGAGCTCGATCGAGGCCTGGAGCGCGGTCATCGACGCGTCCACCGTCGAGAGCGCGACGAGCGCCTCGTGCGCCCCTTGCTCGGTACCCGAGCTCGTGATCAGCGCGCGCGCGATCTGCAGACGCACGGTCGCGTCGGGCTCGCGCGCGAGCGCCTCCGTGAGGGCGCGATCGAGGCTCTCCGAGTGCGGTAGCGTGACGAGCGCGACGGCCGCCTGCCCGCGCAACGCGCCGTCGGTCGCCGACAGCGCGCCGACGAGGAACGCACGCGAGCGCTCGGCATCGGCATCGGTGGGGGGCGCGTCGCGATCGACCGCCGTCGCGAGCAACCGCGCCGCCTCGATTCCCTGCGCGCTCGGCGGCATCTCGAAGAGCGAGGCGAGCGAGGCCCGCGCACCGTCGCGATCGGCATGCAGGAGCGCCGCGACGGCGCCCATGCGCACGCTGGCGATCGGATCCGAGAGCCGCTCGCGGAGCAGCGCGACCGCCGACGCGCCGTAGTCGCCAAGCGCGCGCACGGCCGCACCGCGGACGCTCGGATCGGGATCGATCCGCGCGCGCTCCTCGAGCACGAGGCGCGCATCGCTGTCCGGCGCGAGCTCCGCGAGGCGCGTGCAGGCTGCCGCGCGCACGCGCGCCGACGACTCGGTCGCCAGCGTGATCAGCTGCGCGCGGTCGGCCTCGGCCGAGAGCCCCAGCACCGCTGCTGCGCGCACCGCGGGGTCCGGATCACCGACGCGGCCTCGCAACGCCTCACGCGCCGAGCCGCTGCCGACCTGCGCGAGCAGCGCGAGCGCGTGCACCGACCCGCCCTCCGCGAGGCGCTCGAGCACGGGCCTTCCGACCGTGCCCGCGAGCGAGAGCTGCGTGAGCGCCGCCTCGCGGCTCGTCTCGTCGCTCGACGCCGCCGCGTCCTCGAGCAGGAGCGAGGCGATGCGCGTCAGCAGCGCGACGTCGTCCCCATCGCTCTCGCGCAGGCGCTCGTACGCGTCGATCGCCCCCGGCACGTCGCGTCGATCGAGCGCGCTCGAGACGCCGAGGCGCATGCCGCCGCCGCAGCCCGCCGCCACGAGCGCGACGAGCGAACCGATCCGAACGACCTCGAGCCCCCGGCGATGCACGGGCGGACCCTAGTACATCGCGGCCTCGTTCGAGAAGAGAAGACCGCCGCGCATGCTATGCCCGCGCCATGGCGACGAAGCGCTTCGAAGGGAAGGTCGTGTGGATCACCGGTGCCGGCAGCGGCATCGGCAAGGCGCTCGCGATCGAGCTCTCGCGGCAGGGCGCCACGATCGCCGTCTCGGGGCGGCGGCGCGCCAACCTCGACGAGGTCGTGCGGGCGATCGAGAGCGGCGGCGGCCGCGCGCTGCCCGTGCCCTGCGACGTCACCGACGAAGCCTCGCTCGACGAGGCGGTGAAGACGATCGTCGGACAGCTCGGCAAGCTCGACGTCGCCGTCGCGAACGCGGGCTTCTCGGTCTCCGGCTCCATCCGCAAGCTCACCGCGGCCGACTGGCGGCGGCAGCTCGACACGAACGTGGTCGGCGCGGCGCTCACGGCCAAGGTCGCGCTCGACGCGCTCGAGAAGACGCGCGGCAGCGTGGTCCTCGTCGGCAGCGTGGCGGCCTTCGTCCCCTCGCCGAACGTCGGCGCCTACAGCGCGAGCAAGGCCGCGCTGCGCTCGCTCGGGCAGACGCTCGACATCGAGCTGAGCGACACCGGCATCGCCGTGACCGTGATCCATCCGGGCTTCGTCGAGAGCGAGATCGCGCAGGTCGACAACCAGGGACGACACGACCCCTCGCGGCCGGATCGCCGGCCCAAGAACCTGATGTGGCCCGCCGACCAGGCCGCGCGCGTGATGGCGCGCGCGATCGCGGCGCGAAAGCCCGAGCTCGTGTTCACGGGCCACGGCAAGGTCGGCGCGTTCCTGGGCCAGCACCTGCCCGGCGTCGTGCGCTTCGCGATGCGCAACGGCGGCGGCACGCGCCGCGCGAAGGCGATCACGAAGGAGTGAGGCCCGCGGAGCGCCGGAGCGGCCAGAGCGGCAGATCCGGGCCCAGCACGACGAGCGCGCACGCGATCGTGAGCGCCATGTTGCGGGTGACGGTGAGCCAGCTGACGCGCGTCTCGACCACGTGCCCGAAGCAGCCGCAGTCGAGATCGATGCCGCGCGCGATCGCCTGCACCATGCCGATCGCGAACGCGATCAGCATGCCGCTCGCGATCAGCGCAGCGCCGCGCGCGTGCACGCCGGTGACGAGGGCGACGCCGACGAGGGCCTCGAGCAAGGGGAGACCGACCGCCATCGGGCCGATCAGCGCGTCGGGGACGAAGCGGTAGTTGTCGATGTCGGTCGCGAACGAGGTGGGATCGCCGATCTTCGGGATCGCCGCGCTCAGGAAGATGGCGGCGACGACGAGGCGCAGCACGACGACGAGCGCGCGCCCGCGCGGAGAGTCGAGGAATGTGCGGAGCTTCGTCATGGGCACACCCGACAAGGACCGGACTCGGCGGGGAAGTCGTTCGAGAGCCACTCGGGGATGCCGCCTCGGAGCACGCGCACGTCGCGCGCGCCGTCCTCGGCGAGCAGGCTCGCCAGCCGCCGGCTGCTCGCGCAGTCGTCGTTCGTGTCGCAATAGGCGACCACGGTGCGCGCCCCGAGCGCGAGCGCCGCGGTCGAGGCCTCGATCGCGCCGGTGTCCATCGGCATCGCGATCGCGTTCGGGATGTGGCCCGCCTCGTAGTCGGTGAGCGAGCGGGCGTCGACGAAGACGACCTCCGTGTCGTCCACGAGCGCGCGCGCGTCGTTCTGCTCGATCCAGCCGATCTCGGGGTGGAGCTCGACGGGCGGCGTGCAGGTCGCCGCCACACGGAAGTCGCCGACGTCCGGAACGCCGCCGACGATGCCGTAGCCCACGCCGAGACAGATCCCCACGACGAGCACGCGCGAAGCCTCGATCACCACGGTCCGCGCAAGACCAGGCGTCGAGGGGGCACGGGCTGTGGTGGGGAGGTCGGTCACGGCAGCGGCACGAAGAATGGGGCCAGCATCGCTCGAGGTTCAATGCGCCGCGAAGGCGGCGATTCCGGCGGCGAGCGCCTCGGCGTCCGCGCGCGCCCGATCGAGCGGCGGCGCGATCGGCAGCGAGCCGTCCGGCAGCGGCAGCACGCGCAGGCCGCGCGCGGCGAGATGCCGCGCGAGCTCCGGCGCGCGCGCGCCCCGGATCACGCGATAGAGGCCCAGCCCGGCCGCCGAGAGCCCGGCCCCCGCGAGCGGCGCGAGTGCTCGATCGAGCAGCGCCGCCGAGGTGGCGACGTCGATCTTGCGCGCCGCCCGCAGCTGATGATGCGCCTGGACGAGCGCGAGCTCGTCGCCGTCCCACGTCGAGACGAACGTGAGCGGCGTGGCGACGTAGAGCGCGCTCGTGACGTGCACCAGCCCGAGCTGGCCGCCGGTCCACCACACGAGCGCGTCCGGCACCAGCATCTCGCGCAGCGCCGCGCTCGCGAAGGGGCCACGGCCGCTGCGGTAGTACGCGCTCGCGGTCTCCACGAGCACGATCGGCACGCCCGTCTCGCGGCGCACGTCCCCGAGCGCGAGCACGAACGCATCGCTGAGCGTTCGCCCCGTGCGCTCCTGCACCATCTCGACGACGATGCCGAGCACCGACTTCGCGCCCACGCCCGCGATCACCGAGCGCAGGGCCTCGAGCGCCGCCGCGTCGCCGACCTCCGCCGGATGCGGCACGCGCGGGAAGTCGAAGTGCGCAGGCCCGCCACGGTGCACGCGCGGATCGCTGATCGAGCGCGCGCAAGCCGTCGTGTGCCCGACGTAGCCGCCCTCGAGCCCGATCACCGCGCGCCCTTCCTTGCGATGGAAGCGCAGCATGCGGACGGTCTTGTCGATCGTCTCGTCGCGTCCCGACGTGAGGAACAGATGCGGATGGTCGGGCGCGATCGCCGCCGCCCACTCCGTCGCGCGGACGATCGCCGGCGTGATGTAGTTGCAGAGCGTGATCTTCTGGATCGTCGGGCCCGCGAGCGCGCCCTCGCGCTCGGCCGCCACGAGCGAGCGCGGCGCCTCGGCGAGCGGCGTCACGAGACCGGACGAGAGACCGACGGCGGCCTGCCCGTTCGGCGCATCGTGCGCGGCGAGCGGCCGGAGCGGCTGCCGGTAGTAGCGCGCCGTACCCTCCGAGTCGTAGGCCTTTTCCATCGAGAAGAGCGTGTGCGCGCCGAGCGCCTCGTTGAGGCGCACCATCGCGTCAGCCGCTCCGAGGCGGTTGCGGCCCACGCAGTAGCGATAGCGAGGCGAGCCGTCCGGCTTCCGCTTCGCCATCGCGGCGCGCAGCTGCGCATGCTTGAGGCGGCGGCCGAGGCCCGCGCCGCGCACGGCGCTCGAGACGGTGAGCGCGACCGAGTAGATCGTGTCGGCACGGCCACGCGCGGGATCGCGGTCGGGGCCTTGGATCTCGGGAACGCGCTCCAGCGCGACGCCGATCGCATAGCCGACGAGCTCCTTGCGCCCGTCCACCGTGCGCTCGGCGACGATGGCCACGCCGTCCGCGTCCTCGAGCCCGGCGCGCAGCCGCGGCTCGGGGTCGCGCCGCGCGGGCTCGTAGGTCTGCATCTCGAGCGCCAGGATCTGCGGCAAGAGCGCGTCGGCCTCCGAGGCGCTGGCCTCGCGCACGACGATGCCCTGCTCGCTCTCGGCGGCGCGCGGCGCGTCGAGGTCTTCCCACTCGGGTGGCTTCTTCGCCGGATGCGCTTCGAGCCACGCGAGCGACTGGCGGATCGTCTGGAAGAGGAGCTCGATCTCCTTCTCGCCGAACGCCGCGCTCAGCCGGTAGCGCACGGTGCGGTCGCCCGCGCCGAACACGATCGCCCCGCGCCAGAAGCGCTGTCCGAGATAGGCGTCGAGCTCGGCCGGCGTCGCGAGATCGAAGGCCAGCGCGAAGCCCCGCGCCCTGGGGCGCGCGATGCGATGGCCCCAACTGCGCGCGAGGTGCTCGAGCCGCGGCCGCACGAGCGCCTCGACGCGCCGTGCGTCGTCGCTCTCGGCGATCAGCGACGCGTGCAGGCGACCCCGCACGAGCGAGGCGGCCGAGGCCTGCGTCGGCTCCACGTCCGCCAGCGTGCTCATCACGACGCCGACCTGGGCGCGCTTGGCGAAGATCACGGCGTCGGGCCGATCGGGCGCGCCCGCGCGGTCCACGTATCCGAAGCTCGTATGCCAGGCGAAGGGCCCGCCGAGGCCGAAGCCGCATTGAACCTCGTCCACGAGGAGCGGCACGCCCAGCGCGCGCGTGACGAGGCGCAGCGCGCGGTGGAAGCGGGCGCTCGCATAGCGATCGCCGCCCTCGCTCTGCATCGGCTCGATCACGACGGCGAAGTGCGTGTGCTCCGCGATGCGGCGCGCCACGAACGCGAGCGAGGCGACCTCGGCGGCGAGCAGTGCGTCGGGCGAGCTGCCGAAGCGAGCGACGAGCTCGTCGATCGCGGCCCGAGCACAGAGCTCGCGGAAGCCCTCCGGCTCGGCCGGCTCGCCCTGATCGGCGGCGTCGAAGCGCGGGAACGGCGCGAAGTCGACCTCGTAGCCCGGGATCTCGAAGGGAACGCGCTTGGCGGGCGAGTGGCTCGCGTAGAGCGAGAGCAGCGTGCGCCCGTGGAAGCTGCCCTCGAACGCGAGGAGCTTGGTGGCGTTCCAGCCCAGCGCGCTCGTGTGCGCGCGCGCGAGCGCGTAGGCCTTCTCGTTCGCCTCGGCGCCGCACGCGGTGAAGCACACGGTGGGGAAGCCGGGAACGAGATCTCGCAACGTCGTGGCGTAGGCCTGCGCGACCCGCGCGCCCGCGCCCTCGGCGTCGAGCAGGTCGTGGCTCCGGAGCATCGTGTCCTCGAAGGCTCCGTCGACGTAGGCGCGGGCCATGGACTCGTGCATGAAGCCGAAGGGCAGGGTCGCCGTCTGGCTCATCGCGTCGAGCACCGAGAGCGGCTCGTCGTCGACCGAGACGTACCAAGGGCCGTGACTGCGCAGATGATCGAAGACCGGCGGCTTCTTCTCGCGTGGGATGCGGTCGTTCGCGTGGAAGCGCTCGAGCAGCGCAGTCGACTTCGGGAGCGCGCCCGCCTTCGGGCGACGCAGCGCGAGCGGGCGCGGCGCTTCCACGAGCGTACGTGCCGCGTCGGCGGCCTCTTCGCTCGCGTGACGCTCTTCGAGCTGGTCGAGATCCGGCGTGACGAGCGCCGCCCGCAGCGCCGGCAGGACGGGGAACGCGCCCGCCACGTTCGACTGCACGGCGACCGGGATCGCCAGGTTGCGCGCGGCGAAGCTACCCGCCGGACGGAAGTTGCCGCTCCGGCCCGTCCCACCGAACGGCAGCCGCGGGCTCGCCTGGTTCGTCGAGCGATTGCGGTTGAGGATCCCGACGCGCGTGCCGCGGTAGTAGCGATCGAAGCGCGCGTCGTCGCTCGTGAAGATGCTGTTCGCGAACCCGTAGGGCGAGTCGTTCACGAGCGCGATGGCCTCGTCGTCGTCCTCGAAGGTCTCGATGCCGATGTCGGGGCCGAAGAGCTCGACGTCCGTGTACCCGGTGATCTCGTGGACGCGATCGGGCAGCACGTGGAACGACGCCGACAGGAACGAGCCGCCCGCGAGGCGCTTGCTCTCGACCACGGCGTCGGCACCGCGCTCCTCGGCGGCGCGCATCGCGCGCTCGAGCTTGTCGCGACCGGCCTCGCTCGCCAGCGGGCCGGCGAAAGCGCTCGGATCGTCGGGATCGCCGAAGCGCAGGCTCTGCACGAGCGGCCGGAGCGCGTCGACGAGCGCCTTCTGCTTGCTGCGATGGACGAGCACGCGATCGGTGCAGGTGCAGCGCTGCCCGGTGGTGAGGTAGCCGCCCACGACGATCTCGTGCGCCGCCTGGCGGACGTCGGCGTCGGCGCAGACGATGGCGGTGTTCTTCCCACCCATCTCGAGCGCGACCAGCATCTCGGGCCGATCGAGCGCGGCCTCGCTGATGCGGCGCCCCACCGGCCAGCTACCGGTGAACGCGAGACCGTGCACGTGGGCGTTCGCGACCATGGCCGCGCCCGTCGCGCCCTTGCCTTGGACGACGTTGAGGACGCCGGGGGGCAGTCCGGCGGCATGCGCGGCCTCCGCGTAGCGGATGCCACAGAGCGGCGCGAGCTCGCTCGGCTTCATGACGACCGTGTTCCCGAGGAGCAGCGCGGGGATCACGTGCGCGTGACAGAGATGCAGCGGGAAATTGAAGGGCCCGATGACGCCGACGACGCCGTGCGGATGCCACCGCAGCGCCTCGTTCGGAAAGCCCGGCAGCACGCCGTCCTTCAGGTCGTTCTTGATGGCGCCGGCCGTGACGTCGAAGCGGCCGATGAGTGTCTGGATCTCCGTGCGCGCCTCCGATCGGATCTTGCCGATCTCCTGCACGATCGCGTCGGCCAGCGACTCCCGCTGCGCCTCGATCACCGAGCGGAAGCGGACGAGGGCCGCCCATCGCTCGTCGAACGAGAGCCGGGACCAGCCGTGCTGTGCCGCGCGCGCGGCCTCGACCGCGACGGCGACCTGCGAGGGGCTCCAGGTCGTCTCGACGACGACGGCCCCTTCCTTCGAAGGGTTGTGCGAGACGAGAGCGTCTCCGCGGGCGGCGACGAAGGCGCCCCCGACGTAGTCACCGGCGATCGACATCGGGGCGAGCATAGTCCCCCGCGCGGAACGCGCATCCACCCGGAATCACGGCCCAACGCGACGCGAGCAAGCTCACGCGGAGGCGGCCAGCGCCTCTTCGAGCTGATGCGCGCCGCGATCGAGGTCGGTCTCCTGGATGACGAGCGGCGGCGACACGATGAGCGTCCGGATGCGCCTGTTGGGGTGCGTCATGAGATGGCGCTTGCCGAGCTCGAGCTCGATCCGCGCCCAGCGGGCGTCGTCCACGTCGAGCTCGAGGCCCCAGAGGAGCCCTCGGCCGCGGAGGCGCGGGATCAGGGAGGGGTGGCGATCCTGCAGCGCCGCGAGCGTCGCGCCGAGACGGGTGCCGAGGTCCGCCGCGCGCGCGACGAGGCGTTCGTCGTCGTAAACGCGGACCGCCTCGAGGCCGGCGGCGACTCCGAGCGGGTGCCCGTAGAACGTGAGGCCCGCGTACAGCACGTGCTCGTCGAAGTGACGCGCCACGCGATCGTGGACCAAGACGGCCCCGAGCGGAGCGTAGCCGCCGGTCAGGCCCTTGCTGATCGTGATGAGATCCGGCGCTGCCGCGCCGATCGCCTCGAAGCCGTAGTAGGTCCCGAGCCGGCCGAAGCCGTTGAGCACACAATCCGCGACGAGGAGCGCGCCGTGCCGGTCACACGCGGCACGCAGGGCGTCCCAATAGCCCGCCGGCGGCACGAGCACTCCGTTCGCGCCCGGAACCGGCTCGACGAAGACCGCGGCAACGCTCTTGGCGCCTTCGAGCTCGAGGGTGCGGGCGATCGCCTCGGCAGAACCGCCGCCTTCCACGATCGCGCCGCCGCCCGGAACCCGCGACTCGTAGCAGTCGAGGACGTGGACGACCCCCACGAGACCCGGCTCGAGAGGCGGCCGGCGGTAGTCGCCGCTGAGCGAGAGCGCGCCCATGGAGGCGCCGTGATAGCTGCGGTAGCGGGACACGAGCTTGTGGCGCCCCGTGACCATACGGGCGATCTTCAGCGCGTTTTCCGTCGCTTCGGCGCCGCCGAGCGTGAAGAAGACCTTCGAGAACCCGGGGGGCGCCTTCTCGAGCAGGCGCTTGGCGAGCTCGGTCTTCGCCGGGAAGATGCCGCTCGGCGTGGTCAGGAGCAGCTCGTCCGCCTGGCGCTTGATCGCCTCGATGATGCGGCGGTTCCCGTGCCCGAGGTTGGCTTGGTACGAGAGCGACGCGAAATCGAGCCACTCGGCGCCGTCGGCCGTGCGCAGCCGCGCGCCCTCGCCCCCGACGATCGCCTGCGGCACGGCACTTCGCTGCGCCGACCACGTGAAGAAGAACGGATGCTCGCTCACGCTCGGGCTCCTTCGTAGACCAGCTCTTCCGGGTGCCCCTCGTGCACGCAACCGGCGACCGCCCACATCTTGCGCTCGCGCAGATTCATGACGATGCCGGCGCACGTCTGCATCGCGTGGGGGGCCGAGGCGCTCGCCAGATGCGTGCAGATCGAGCGTGGAAACCCCTCGTGGGACCCGAGACGTTGCCACAAGTCGTCTCGACCGCGGAGGGGGGCCTCGGCGAGGCTCTTCTCGAGCCAGGCGTGACGCTCGAGCGTCGTGGAGACGGGCGAGATCGAGCTCACCGCCGCGATCTTTTCGCCGAGACAGTGGTTCTCGTGGTGGAAGGCTCGACCGGGCTCGCTCAGATCGAGATGCATCCACGTGTCGGCGAGCCGGCCGGACGTCTCGATCCCGAACGCCTGCTGCGCGTCCGCCACGAGGTAGTGGTGCCCGGACCCGAGCGGGGCAGACGCCACGATCTTCCGACCGGCCTCCGCCGTGCGCTCGACGAGGACGCGCCGCACGAGCGCCGGCCAGACGAGGCCGATCCGCGCGTCGTTGCTGCGCAGATTGTTGATCGTGATCCCGACGCCGAGCTCGTTCATGCCCGCCATGCCGAGACAACCGGCGATCGAGAGCAGCCAGCACTCGGGCCGATCCTCGAGACGCGGCACGTGCAGCGCCACCACGTAGGGCGCGGCCGATCCGTGCATGTCCCAGGTCTGGCCGAGCAGCCCGCCTTCGGCGGTGGATGCGACGATCGCGGAGCAATCGTCCTCCATTTCCCCCGCGGGTCCGGAGAAGGACGCCCCTCGCAGCACCGTGGAGGGGTCGAGGTCCTTCAGATCGGTATAGTGATTGAGGACGACGATCCGGGCGGCGGATTGGCCCGAGCCGGCGGCGATTCCCTGCAGCTCCTCGTGGAGGGGCAGATCGTAGCGCTCCAGGACCGGAAGATGGAGCTCCGCCACTCGAAGCAGCTCCTCGTCCGATCGAAAGAGCCCCTGGCTCCGGCAGAGCTCGGAACGGATCGCCGCGATCTCGGCGATCTCCCGCCGCAGCGACTCGCCATGGGCGGCGCCGCGTTCGTAGGAGGACCGACCCGGCTCGAGACGCACGATGCGCATGCGGATGTCGGGCTACCAGGACTCACGCGCGCCAGCAATGGGCCAGCGCTCGGCGCGAGCGGGTGCCGAGCGCAAGACGGAAAAAAGAACCCCGCCTCGTTTTCACGAGGCGGGGTCGAAGATAGACCCGGCGGCGTCCTACTCTCCCACTCACTCACGCGAGCAGTACCATCGGCTCTGGAGGGCTTGACTTCCGAGTTCGGGATGGGATCGGGTATGGCCCCTCCGACGTTGCCACCGGAAGATTTGGAAGTGTGTCACTCGACCGTTTACGTCGAGCGCCGCGTCGGCAGTCTCCTGTCGTGCGGTTCTCGTGTCGCGCGCTCGGTTTCGTTGTCCGAGCTCCGCGGGGTCGAGAGCGGCTCGTTTCTGCTTCGCAGCAGCGCAACGGCTCTTACTCCCAACCCCGATCTCGATTCTGACGTTTGCCTTAGAGATAGGTCAAGCCTCACGGCCTATTAGTACGGGTCAGCTCCGGGTCTCACAACCCTTCCACCTCCCGCCTATCACCTCGTAGTCTACAAGGGGCCTTCAGGGGCCTTGCGGCCCGGGATACCTGGTCTTGAGGCCGGCTTCCCGCTTAGATGCTTTCAGCGGTTATCCGTTCCGCACTCAGCTACCCGGCTATGCCACTGGCGTGACAACCGGAGCACTGGAGGTGCGTCCGTTCAGGTCCTCTCGTACTATGAACAGCTCCTCTCAAGTATCCTGCGCCCACGGCAGATAGGGACCGAACTGTCTCACGACGTTCTAAACCCAGCTCGCGTACCGCTTTAATTGGCGAACAGCCAAACCCTTGGGACCTGCTCCAGCCCCAGGATGCGATGAGCCGACATCGAGGTGCCAAACCGCGCCGCCGATATGAACTCTCAGGCGCGATCAGCCTGTTATCCCCAGAGTACCTTTTGTCCGATGAGCGATGGCCCTTCCATGCGGGACCACCGGATCACTATGGCCTGCTTTCGCACCTGTTCGACCTGTCGGTCTCACAGTTAAGCACCCTTATGCCATTGCACTCGAAGGCTGGTTTCCAATCAGCCTGAGGGTACCTTCGCACGCCTCCGTTACCTTTTGGGAGGCGACCGCCCCAGTCAAACTGCCCACCAGACAGTGTCCCCGATCCCGCTGAGGGACCTAGGTTAGAAGCCCAGAACAACCAGGGTAGTATTTCAACGTTGACTCCATCGAGGCCGGAACCCCGACTTCAAAGTCTCCTACCTATCCTACGCAGATTGTCCCGAGCCTCACTGTCAAGTTGCAGTAAAGGTTCATGGGGTCTTTCCGTCTTGCCGCGGGAAGAGGGTATCTTCACCCCCGATACAATTTCGCTGAGTCGCTGGCCGAGACAGTGGGGATGTCGTTACGCCATTCGTGCAGGTCGGAACTTACCCGACAAGGAATTTCGCTACCTTAGGACCGTTATAGTTACGGCCGCCGTTTACTGGGGCTTCGGTTCGGAGCGTCGCTTGCGCTAACTCCTCCCCTTAACCTTCCAGCACCGGGCAGGCGTCAGACCCTATACGTCCACTTGCGTGTTCGCAGAGTCCTGTGTTTTTAGTAAACAGTCGCAACCCCCGTTTCACTGCGACCTGTAGACGCTCAGGAAGCAAGTTCCATCACGTCCGCAGGCACACCTTCTCCCGAAGTTACGGTGCTATTTTGCCGAGTTCCTTAGCCAGCGTTCTCTCACGCGCCTTGGGATATTCACCCCGCCCACCTGAGTCGGTTTGCGGTACGGACACTGAAGGGGCTCCGCGCGCAGCTTTTCTCGGAAGCATGGAATCACCAGGTTCTCGGTCCGAAGACCAACCTCATCACGTCTCGGAGTTGACCCCGCGTTTGTGGCTGTCGCCTCCTACGGGATCCTCCTACTTGCTTGAACCACCGCGACCAAACGGGTGGCCTGGCATATCCTTCTCCGTCCCTGCTCGCTTCAACGCCGTCCTCAATGGTGCAGGAATATTAACCTGCTTTCCATCACCTACGCCTTTCGGCCTCGGCTTAGGATCCGACTAACCCATGGGAGGATTATCCTTCCCCAGGAAACCTTGGGCTTACGGCGACAGAGTTTCTCACTCTGTTTATCGCTACTCATGCCTGCATAAGCTCTTGTCAGGCCCGTTAGTGCTCCTTGCCGGTACACCGTGTATCTGCCTGACAATACTCCGCTACCGCTCTCTTGCGAGAACCCGAAGCTTCGGCACCGAACTTGAGCCCCGTTATATTTTCGGCGCAGGTTCGCTCGACCAGTGAGCTATTACGCTTTCTTTAAAGGATGGCTGCTTCTAAGCCAACCTCCTGGCTGTCTGAGCGCTCCCACATCCTTTTACACTTAGTTCGGATTTTGGGGCCTTAGCTGTCGATCTGGGCTCTTTCCCTCTCGGCAATGGACCTTATCACCCACTGCCTGTTTCCCGGATAGTACTCACCGGCATTCGGAGTTTGATTGGGTTTGGTAATCTGGTAGGACCCCTAGCCCATTCAGTGCTCTACCTCCGGTGGAATTCGTCCGAGACTATACCTCAATATATTTCGCGGAGAACCAGCTATCTCCCAGTTTGATTAGCCTTTCACTCCCACCCACAGCTCATCCCCTAACTTTTCAACGTTAGTGGGTTCGGTCCTCCAGGAGGTGTTACCCTCCCTTCAACCTGGCCATGGGTAGATCACTAGGTTTCGGGTCTGCGTCCCGCCACTGATTCGCCCTGTGAGGACTCGGTTTCCCTGTGGCTACACCTATCGGCTTAACCTTGCGACGAAACGCAACTCGCAGGCCCATTATGCAAAAGGTACGCGGTCGCACATTCCCTTGCGGGCATAGTGCTTCCACTGCTTGTAGACGCGCGGTTTCAGGTACTATTTCACTCCCCTCGCCGGGGTTCTTTTCACCTTTCCCTCACGGTACTTGTGCACTATCGGTGATTGGGTAGTATTTAGCCTTGGAGAATGGTCTCCCCAGATTCTCGCCGGGTTGCTCGTGCCCTGCGATACTCGGGAACACCCTAGGGGAGCTTTGGTTTTCGCGTACGGGGCTGTCACCCTCTCTGGCCGGCCTTTCCAGACCGTTCGACTAACCTCTACTCTCCCACGTTGGGGTCCCACGACCCCGCCGTACTTTCGTACGACGGTTTAGGCTCTTCCCCGTTCGCTCGCCACTACTGGGGGAATCTCGGTTGATTTCTTTTCCTCCGGGTACTTAGATGTTTCAGTTCCCCGGGTTGGCTGCTCCATGGCTATGTATTCACCATGATGCTGATGGCTCATCGCCATCCGGTTGCCCGATTCGGAAATCTCCGGATCAATGCCTGTTAGCGGCTCCCCGAAGCTTATCGCAGCTGTCCACGTCCTTCATCGCCTCCCAATCCCTAGGCATCCACCACGCGCCCTTTATAGCTTGACCGTATATCCCTAAGGCACGCGTCGTGACTCGAGACCGGGGTTCGTCGCAAGAGACGACCATCCGAAGATGGGCCCTTTCGACTCGCCACGGTGTCGCGCCATAGACGATCGTCTATGTCAGACAAGCCTCGAACGGCTTGCTGACCTCAGCAACACACTTCCTTATTCTGTTTTCAGAGAGCACCCTCCGAAGAGGGTCGAGGCGTTACCTCGTCTCCTGGCGGGAGCGGAGCTCGCGCGAGAAGACCAGCGAACGACTCTGTGATGGAACCCGAATGGAGCTGACCGGGATCGAACCGGTGACCCCCGGCTTGCAAAGCCGGTGCTCTCCCAGCTGAGCTACAACCCCGGCACTGAAACCGACGTATCTGATCGAGTGGGGCTAGCTAGACTCGAACTAGCGACCTCACCCTTATCAGGGGTGCGCTCTAACCACCTGAGCTATAGCCCCGATGTGGGGACGCGCGCATCGTGGCGCGCGTTGGGTTCCATCGTTTCAAGGAGCGATTCGCCTCTTCATGCCTCGCGCGGTGCGCACAGGCGGGCGGTATCGGCCCCTGAAAACCGGATCGGACGACTTTTGTGATTTCGTGGCTCGAGGCCACTAGAGATCGACGGGCTTGACCGAGCTGGCTGCTCTCTGTCGCTCCGAAGAGCCGAGAGTCAGCATTCGCTCCTTAGAAAGGAGGTGATCCAGCCGCAGGTTCCCCTACGGCTACCTTGTTACGACTTCACCCCAGTTACCGACCACTCCTTGGGGACTTGCCTCCCTTGCGGGTTGGCGCAGCCACTTCTGGAGCAGTCGACTCCCATGGTGTGACGGGCGGTGTGTACAAGGCCCGGGAACGTATTCACCGCTGCCTGCTGATCAGCGATTACTAGCAATTCCGGCTTCATGCAGGCGAGTTGCAGCCTGCAATCCGTACTGAGGTCGGCTTTTGCCGATTGGCTTCCCCTCGCGGGTACGCGACGTTCTGTACCGACCATTGTAGCACGTGTGTAGCCCCGGACATAAGGGCCATGAGGACTTGACGTCATCCCCACCTTCCTCCGGCTTGACGCCGGCAGTCTCCTCAGAGTGCCCAACTAAATGATGGCAACTGAGGACAAGGGTTGCGCTCGTTGCGGGACTTAACCCAACATCTCACGACACGAGCTGACGACAGCCATGCAGCACCTGGATTACGGCTCTCTTGCGAGCAAATCAGTGTTTCCACCGACTACCGTACTTTTCTAGCCCGGGTAAGGTTCTGCGCGTTGCGTCGAATTAAACCACATGCTCCACTGCTTGTGCGGGCCCCCGTCAATTCCTTTGAGTTTTAGTCTTGCGACCGTACTTCCCAGGCGGGGTGCTTAACGCGTTAGCTACGGCACCTCAGGGGTCAATACCCGAGACACCTAGCACCCATCGTTTACGGCGTGGACTACCAGGGTATCTAATCCTGTTTGCTCCCCACGCTTTCGCGTCTCAGCGTCAGTTGTCGTCCAGATGGCCGCCTTCGCCACCGGTGTTCCTCCTGATATCTACGAATTTCACCTCTACACCAGGAATTCCGCCATCCTCTCCGACACTCAAGACCCGCAGTTTCGAGCGCAGTTCCCAGGTTGAGCCTGGGGATTTCACGCCCGACTTACGGATCCGCCTACACGCGCTTTACGCCCAGTAATTCCGAGCAACGTTCGCACCCTCTGTATTACCGCGGCTGCTGGCACAGAGTTAGCCGGTGCTTGCTAAGGAGGTACCGTCAAGGACGCATCGTTTCTTATGCGCCGTTTTCGTCCCTCCCCACAGAGCTTTACAACCCGAAGGCCTTCATCACTCACGCGGCGTGGCTGGATCAGGCTTGCGCCCATTGTCCAATATTCCCCACTGCTGCCTCCCGTAGGAGTCTGGCCCGTGTTTCAGTGCCAGTGTGGCTGATCATCCTCTCAGACCAGCTACGCGTCTTAGCCTTGGTGGGCCATTACCCCACCAACTAGCTGATGCGCCGCAGGATCATCCTAAAGTGCTAGCTTGTATACAGTGGCCAGCTTTTCCCTCTCCGACCGGAGTCGGCGTGGGCTTATGCGGTATTAGCGTCCCTTTCGGGACGTTATCCCCCGCTCTAGGGAAGATTTCCTACGTGTTACTCACCCGGACGCCACGCTACCGGGGACGAATCCCTTTCGCGTTCGACTTGCATGTGTTAGGCCCGCCGCTAACGTTCGCTCTGAGCCAGGATCAAACTCTCCAGTTGAATCTTGGTAGCTCTGCCGAAGCAGAGCCGCCTACTGTGAGCGAGACCCAAGCTGGTTCGTGCTCGAGTCACTGTGCTGATTGAACAGCGGAGTGACTCGTACGAATCGAGCTCGTTGCTCGTACTCGGAAACATCTCCCTCTTCGGGAGATGCCGTTGCATCTCTTTCGAGATGCTGGACCCGTGAACTCAATCACGGAGTCGTCCGATTCGGTTTTCAAGGACCGAGGAGAGGGGCAGCGGGGCTGCCCGTCTCGGGGGCTTAGGAGCCTAGCGAACATCGCTGTTCGCGTCAACTTTTTTCTTCGTTTCGCCGTCGTTTTCTTCGTCGCGGCGACTCGATCGGGATTCGGGGCCTGTACCTCGGAATCCTCTTGTTCGCTGAGCCGTACGCTTCGGACCGGCTCTTCAGTGGGGGCGCGCTTTCTACTCTTTCCTAGCGCGGCGTCAAGAACTTTTTTTCAACTTCCTCTTTTGCTTCTTTTTCGACTTTTCGCCCGACGTCACGTGCACCGGAAGTGCCCGTTTTCTGGGGCTAAACTCGATTCGTCGCTCGAGGGACGCCGGATCTAGCATCGAGCCCTGGGCTGTCAAACGCGAGAGCGAGAAAATCGACCTCGCTGCGGTTTCGAGCCTGGAATTACGCGCGAAAATCGTGCGCGCCACCTGCTCAGTCGAGCGGGAGTGCGATCGCGGGGGCCCCCGAGGCGAGCCCCAGATGGGCCAGGGCATCCCGGGGCACCTCGACGGCCGCGCCTCCGGAAAGCGCACGACAATGGGTCGGAATCGCGCGGAAATATGGCGCTTTGGCCCCTTCGACTGCCAGAAGGCAGCGCCCAGTGTGAGAGAGGTCGGCGGTCGCCGCGCGTGCCTCCACGCGGCCGGTCCGCTGCACGAGCGTGATCTCTTCGACGGGCGCGATGAAGTGCGGGCCACCGTCGAAGGGGTCCACGCGGTTCCAGTAGCGAAACCCGATTCGTTTCAGCAGTTTCTCTACTCCACGCGTCTGCGCCCCGACCTTCCCGATCACGGCCTGGGCATCGGGCGGGAGCAGGGAGGCGTAGATGTCTCCGTCGGGAAAGAGCCCCCGGATGAACTCCTTGTTCTTCTTCGAGAGGCGGTCGGCCTCCCGGTAGGTGAGGCCGGTGAAATGGCGCCCTACGGCCTCCCAGAGGTGGGAAGTGCCGTCCGGCTCGAGGGGCGGAAGCAGCTCGGCGAGGATGCGGGACTGACAGCGGTCGCGGTGAGAGGCGATCCACAGAAACCGCACGTACGAGATGAGCATCCCGAGGTGCTCGGGCGCGCGGCGCGCGTCGGGATGGACCACGAGGCCGCCGATCTCGGTCGGGCCGTCGTACGAGTAGCCGATCGACAGCACTTCATGGCCGAAATGACGGTCGAGCGTGGCCGAGTAGCGCTCCTCCGTGTGCACGTCGAAGTAGATGTAGGGCGCGTCGCGGCGCCCCAGCTGCCCGATGATCATCGAGGTGCCGACCGCGCGCTTCTCCTGGAGATCCCGGAGCACGAAGACGTACTCGGCGCGGCGGGGATCGGTGATGGTCCCGTCGAAGCTCTGCTCCGAGAGCGTCAGGATGTGGGCGATCGTGTCGCGATCGTTCGGCAGGTTCACCGAGTCGAGGTAGCGGGCGAGCTCGACGAGGTCGTCTTCGTCGGCACGGGTTGCAGCGCGGATCTCGTAGCGAATCGACATGGTCAGGAGCGCTTTCGGCTATCGAGCAGGAGGGTCACGGGCCCGTCGCCCTCGCTCCGGACGAGCATGTGGGCGCGGAAGCGGCCCGTCTCGACCTTCGGCGCGAGGGTGCGCAGGCGGCGCACGGCCTCTTCGTAGAGGCGCTCGGCGATCTCGGGCGAAGCGGCGGCGTCGAACGAAGGCCGGCGCCCGCGCCGCACGTCCCCGAAGAGCGTGAACTGCGAGACCACGAGGATCGCGCCGCCGACGTCGCCCACGGCGAGGCTCATCTTGCCGTCCTCGCCGCTGAAGATGCGCAGACCCGCGATCTTCTCGCACACGTAGGCGAGATCGCTCTCGGCGTCGTCCTTCTCGGCGCCCAGGTACACGAGCAAGCCGCGATCGATCGCGCCGACGACCACGTCGTCGACCACGACCGACGCGCTGGCCACTCGCTGGACGACGGCTCGCATGCGGTCGGTGTACCCCGCCCGACGCGTGGTAGGAAGGTCGACGTGACGGCATTCGTGGGGCTCACGGGCGGGATCGCGTCGGGCAAGAGCACGGTCGGGAAGATCTTCCGCACGCTCGGGGCGAGCGTGATCGACGCCGACGAGGTCGCGCGCGAGGTCGTCGAGCGCGGCAGCGAAGGCCTCGCGGAGATCGTGACGGCCTTCGGCGCAGGAGTCCTCGCTGCGGACGGATCGCTCGATCGCAAGACGCTCGGCGCCGTCGTCTTCGAGGACGCGACCGCGCGCAAACGGCTCGAGGCCATCACGCACCCGAGGATCCTCGCGCGGAGCATGCAGCTCATGGCGGCCGCTGCCTCGCGAGGCGAAGCGCTCGCGATCTACGAGGCGGCGCTGCTGGTGGAGAACGGGTCCTACAAGATGCTGCAGGCGCTGGTGGTCGTGGCGGCGTCCGAAGACGTGCAGATCGCCCGGATCCGCGCTCGCGACGGGCTCGACGAGGCGGCCGCGCGGGCTCGGCTCGCCGCCCAGTTCCCGCTCGAGAAGAAGATCGCCGTCGCCGATCACGTGATCTGGAACGACGGGGACCTCACGAGCCTCGAGGCGCGGACACGCGAAGTGCACGCCGCGCTTCTCGCGCGCTTCGGCGGATGAGAGGATCGGCCATGGCCTCGCGCACCCCACGCACGACGCTCGTCACCGGGTTCCCGACGAGCTTTCTCGCCGCGCGGATGACCCGCAAGCTGCTCGCGGAGAGCCCGGACGTCGAGGTGCGCTGCCTCGTTCAGGAGAAGTTCCTCGGCCGCGCCGAAGAGATCGCGAGCGAGCTGCCGGCGGCGCATCGGAAACGCCTCGTCCTGCTCGAGGGCGACGTGGCCTCGATGGACATGGGTCTCTCCGGCAAGGAGTTCCTCGATCTCGCGGCGAGCGTGGACGTGATCCACCACTGCGCGGCCGCGACCTACCTGGGGGTGGAGCGCGAGGTTGCGCATCGCCTCAACGTCGAGGGCATGCGCGAGGTCCTGGAGCTGGCGCGCGAGGCCGCGCACCTCGAGCGCCTCGTGCACTGGTCGAGCGCGCTCGTGTCCGGAAAGCGCCGGGGCGTCGTCCGCGAGGACGACGTCGACCACGGGCCGTTCCGCAACGTGGTGGAGGAGACGCGCTGGCACGCCGAGCGCCTCGTCCGTGCCGCGTCGCCGTCGATCCCGGTGACGATCCTGCGCCCCTCGATCCTCGTGGGCGACTCGACGACGGGTGAGATCGATCGCTTCGAGGGGCCCTATCTGCTCGTGATGCTGATGCTCAGCACGCCGGTCGATCTGCGCGTTCCGCTCCCGGGCAGCGGCGACGTGGCGCTGAACGTCGTGCCGATCGACTACGTCGTGGAGGCGGGGTCGGCCATCGCCCGCGATCCGCGCGCGATCGGGCGCACGTTCCATCTCGTCGACCCGCGCCCGGCGACCGCCCGCGAGGTCTTCGAGCTCATCGCGCACTCGGCGGGCAGGCCCTCGCCGCGTGGCTCGGTGCCGACGAACCTCGCGACGGCGCTCCTGCGAACGCCGGGGCTCGAGCGCTTCGCGAACGTGCCGCGAGCGTTCCTCGAGCAGCTCGCCACCGAGGTGTCCTACGACGACCGCGGCGCGCGGGAGATCCTCGGCGCGGACGGGCCCACCTGCCCGCGTTTCGCCACCTACGTCGACGTGATGGTGGACTTCGTGCGGCGCCAGCAGAGCGAGCGGCGCGCGAAGGAAGTCCCCGTCGAGGTCGAGCAGGAAGACCCGCTCGCGTGACGACGGCGCCGGGCGAGCACCGCTCCAGGCTCAGCCGAAGCGGCCGGTGATGTAGTCCTCGGTGCGGCGCTCGCGCGGGCGCGTGAAGACCTCGTTCGTCACGCCGTGCTCGATGAGCTCGCCCATGTAGAAGAACGCGGTGAAGTCGCTGACGCGCGCGGCCTGCTGCATCGAGTGCGTCACGATCACGATCGTGTACTCGCTGGCGAGCTCGCGGATCAGCTCCTCGATGCGCGCGGTCGCGATCGGATCGAGCGCCGACGCGGGCTCGTCCATGAGGATGACCTCGGGCGCGATGGCGAGCGCGCGCGCGATGCAGAGGCGCTGCTGCTGGCCGCCGGAGAGCGCGAGCGCCGACTCGTCGAGGCGGTCCTTCACTTCGTCCCACAGGGCCGCCCCGCGCAGGGACTTCTCGACGCGCTCGGCGAGCACCGCCTCGCGCTTCTCGCCGTGGATGCGCAGGCCGAAGGCCACGTTCTCGAAGATGCTCTTCGGGAAGGGGTTGCTGCGCTGGAAGACCATGCCCACGCGCCGGCGCACCTCGACCGGATCGACGTTGCGCGCGTAGATGTCCTCGCCGTCCAAGAAGATGCGGCCCTCGACGCGACAGCCGTCGACGAGATCGTTCATGCGGTTGAGCGTGCGCAGGAACGTCGACTTGCCGCAGCCGCTCGGCCCGATGAGAGCGGTCACCCGGTTCTCGAGGATGGGCAGCGTGACCTTGGAGATCGCGCGCTTCTCGCCGTAGAAGACGTTGACGTCGCGCGTGTCGACCTTGAGGGCCGGCTCCGACTCGGTGGGGGCTGAGGACATCTCGATCACGCTGCGTACTTCGCCCGCGTGCGGCTGCGCAAGACGACCGCGCCGAGGTTCAGCGAGAACGTGAGCAAGAGCAGCACGGCCACGGTCGCGAAGAGCACGGGCCGCGCTTGATCCACGTTCGGGCTCTGCGTCGAGAGGGCGAACACGTGGTAGCCGAGGTGCATGTACATGTCGCGCAGATCCGTCGGCAGATAAGGCAGGAAGTTCGCAGCGCCCGTGAAGATGATCGGCGCGACTTCGCCGGCCCCGCGGCTCACCGCGAGGATGACGCCGGTGAGGATGCCGCTCGATGCGTTCGGGAGCACGATGCGCGTGAGCGTCTGGAAGCGCGTCGCACCGAGGCCGATCGCCGCCATGCGCAGATCGCGCGGGACGTTCCGGAGCGCCTCTTCGGTCGTGACGATGACCACGGGCAGTGTGAGCACCGCGAGGGTGAGCGACGACCAGATCACGGCGGGCTGGCCCCACACCGGGCCCTCGCTCGGATCGTAGAGCGCGTCGTCCAGGCCGCGGCCGACGAACATCACGAAGAAGCCGAGGCCGAAGAGACCGAAGACGATCGAGGGGACGCCGGCGAGGTTCTGCACCGCGGCGCGCACGAGCGAGGCCATCGGCGAGCGCGCCGGCGCGTACTCCGAGAGATAGATGCCCGTCGCGACGCCGATCGGGACGCCGACGATCGTCATCAGGAGCGTGAGCACGACGGTGCCGTAGATCGCCGGGAAGATGCCGCCACCCATCATGTCCGCCGTGGGCGACTCGCTCAGGAAGGCGAGCGAGAGGTGCGGGGCGCTCTCGATGCCGACCTGGAGCAAGAGCACGGTCGTCGTGCCGAGCACGATCGTGACGGCCAGCAGCGAAGCGCCGGCGAGGATCCAGTCGGCGGTCGTGTAGCGCATCAGCGGCCCCGCGTGGCGGCGGTGAGCCGCTGATGGAGGCGGTCGACGATCGTCACGCCGGCGCGGTTCAGGACGAACGTGATGACGAAGAGGATCGCGCCGAGGAGGAAGAGCACCCGCCAGTGCGCATCGCCCTGCGTGACCTCGCCGAGCTCGGAGGCGATCGTGGCCGTCACCGTGCGGGCGCTCGCGCCGGGCGAGAGCACGTCCATCACGGCGGCGTTGCCCGAGGCCATGAGGACCACCATCGTCTCGCCGATCGCACGCCCGAGGCCGAGGATCACGGCGGCCGCGATGCCCGGAAGCGCGGCCGGCAGCACGACGCGCATGACGACCTGGTGCTTGCGCGCGCCGAGCGCGAGCGCGGCGGCCTCGAGCTCTTTCGGCACGGCGCGCAGAGCATCTTCGGAGATGGTGAACACGAGCGGGACCACCGCCATCGCGAGCCCGATCGCCGCGACGAGCGCGTTGAGCCGATAGGTCAGCCCGAAGACGTCCTGGACGATCGTGGCGACGACCATGAGCGCGAAGAAGCCGAGCACCACGCTGGGGATGCTCGCGAGCAGCTCGATGGCGGGCTTGAGGATCTCTCGCGCGCGTCGGGGCGCGTACTGCGAGACGTAGATCGCCGAGAGGAGCGCGAGCGGAACGGCGATCAAGAGCGCGAGGACGGTGACGCGCAGCGTCCCGAGAAAGAGCGGGACGACGTTCATCTTCGCGACGTCGCCGACGGGCTGCCACAGGAGCTCGGCGTCGTGGTGGCCGGGCCAGATGCGTGGCTCGACGAGCGCGGCGAGCCCACCGAAATGAGCCTGCGCGTCGGGCTCCCAGAAGATCGGAAGCGCCTCCTTCGCGATGAAGACGAAGATGAGGACGATCGCGGCGATCGCGGTGAAGGCGAGCGTGCGGATCACGCCCTCGGCGATGCGGTCGGCGAGCGGTGCGCGAAACGAGGTGCCCAGGCGCGGACGAGGTGCGCGCGAGGGGCGCGGCGGGGCGAGCTCGCCACTCTCGCGGGGCGTGCTCTCGACCGGGGGGCTGACCTCGCTCGCGCCCGAGCTCATGACGACGCGGCTTCCTGCGGGACCGTCGTGGCGGGGGCCGCTGGCGCGGGGTCGGTGGGCGCGGGAGCCGCCGGGTCGGCGGGCGCCGTGGTCGGGGCAGGCGCCGTGCCCGCGCCCTCGCGCGGGAGCGGGTAGTACCCGGCCTGCTCCACGAAGGCCTGCCCCTCGGGCGAGACGACCCAGGTCAGGAAGTCGGCGGCGAGGCCGCTCGGCTCGCCGGCCGTGTACATGAAGAGGTAGCGCGAGATCGGGTAGCTCCCACTCAGCGCGTTCTCCATCGTCGGCGCGACGGGCTCGCCGCCGCTCGAGACGGGCAGCACGCGCACGCCCTCCGCGTAGCCGATGCCGCCGTAGCCGATGCCGTTCGGGTCGTGGCTGATGGCGTTGATGACCGCCGCCGTGCCCGGGAGCGTCTGCGCCTGCGCCGCGAAGTCGCCGCCGTGGAGCACGTGCTCCTTGAAGTACGCGTACGTGCCCGAGCTGTTCTCGCGGCTGTACAGCACGATCGGCGCATCGGGGCCGCCCACGGCGGACCAGTTCGTGACGGCGCCCGTGAAGATCTGCTGGAGCTGGTCGAGCGAGAGCGACTGCACCGTCGAGGCCTGGTTCACGTAGACCGCGAGCGCATCGATCGCCACGCGCGTCTCGTGCGGCGCCGCGTGCTGCCGCGTCTGCAGATCGGCCGTCTCGCGCTCGCTGATGGGGCGGCTCGAGTCGGCGATGTCGGTCGTGCCGTCGAGGAGCGCCGCGATCCCGGTGCCCGAGCCGCCGCCCGAGACCTGGATCGTGACGCCTTCGTGCGCGTGCATGTATCCCTCGGCGAAGCGCTGCGCGAGGATGACCATCGTGTCGGAGCCCTTGAGGCTCAAGGTCCCGCCGCGCCCGGTGCCGGTCGCCTCCGGCGCGCCCGTGCCGCTGCTCTCCGGCGCGGCGCCTCCGCCGCCGCTGCGGCCGTGGCCTCCGCTGCACGCGACACCGATCACCGCGACGACGACCGACCATCCAAGAGACCACGCGAGACTTCGCTTCATGCTGACTCCCGTTCGGCGAGAACGGCCTTCGATACACCGGCCATGTGACGCGCGCGTGACGTGACCACGCCGATCGGTGGTTTCCTCACGCTCCGGGAACGAGGGACGTCACACGACGCCGAGATCGATCCCAATAAGTCACACGGGCGTCACATGGCGTGGGCAAACAGGCCGCGTGGACACACGCCGCACGCTCGCCCGTCACCTGGTTCTCTTCGTCGTCACCGCTGCGACGCTCGCGTTTCACGCGGGGGCCCGCGCGCAGAGCTCGCCTGAGCCGGAGACACCGCCTTCGGAGACGCCGAGCGGCGAAGAGGGAACGGAGGCGGCGCCGGCCGACGCGCCCGTCTCGGAAGGGGCGCGTGCTGCCGAGCTGGAACAGGACCAGGTCGATCCGGACACGACGCCGGATGCCTCGACGCCCGCGGCCGACGCCGAGATCCCCATCGTGCCCGCCACGGCCCCGCCTCCTCCGGCGCCCGCGTCCCCCACGCCCGCGACCGGCGACGTCCGCGTGCACTTCGAGGCTGGACAAGGCCTGCAGATCACCTCGAACGATGGCCGCTTCGAGCTCATCGTCCGCGCGCGCGCGCAGTTCCTGCTGAGCGTGCGCCACCCGGACGCGCAGGACGCCGGGATCGACTTCGAGCTACGGCGGGCACGCATCTACTTCCAGGGAGCGCTCTTCGACCCCAACATCCGGTTCACGCTCCAGCTCGGCGTCTCGCCCTCGTGCAGCGACATGGGGAACAACTTCGCCGGCAACTCGTGCGTCGGCCCGCAGCCGAACGCACCGACGACGCTCAGCGGCTTCACGCCCCGCTGGTCCCCGCTCCTCGACTGGTACGTCGAGCTGCGCCACCTGCGCGAGCTGAACGTGCGCGTGGGCCAGATGATCCCGACCTTCTCGCGGACGTTCACGATCGGCGACGCCAACTACCAGTTCATCGATCGCTCGCTCGGCGACGGCGAGTTCAACCTCGACCGCACGTTCGCCATCGAGCTCCGATCGAGCGATTTCCTCGGTCTCGGCTGGCTTCGCTACTACGCGGGTGTGATGAGCACCCAGGGCCGCGACATGCCTTTCGCGCCCGATCTGCACCTCGGCTACTACGCGCGCGTCGACGTGAACCCGCTCGGGTTCTTCAACGACTACACGCAGGGCGACCTCGCGCGAAACGTCGATCCGCGGCTCTCGATCGGTGTGGGCTACGCGTTCCTCGACCACGCGCCCTTCGACCGCGGGACGATCGGCCTTCTCCCGGTCGACGGCGGCACGACCGACCAGCACCTGTTCACCGCCGACTTCGTGTTCATGTGGCACGGCTTCTCGCTGCTCGGCGAGTGGTCGCTCCGTCAGGCGCAGCGGCACCAGGGCACGGCGCTCGATCCGATGACGATGATGCCGTACGCGACGCCGACGGCGCCGCGCACCGGCTACGGCCTGCATGCGACGGCGGGCATCCTGCTGGGGGATCTCCCGCTGGAGATCGTCGCCCGCGTCGGCATGCTGCGTCGGATGAGCAGCTGGGACAGCTCGATGAGCGGTGTCGTCTCCGCGATCAACGACCAGAACGAGGCGGGGGCGGGCATCAACTGGTACATCGAGGGACACCCGCTCAAGCTCTCGCTCTGGTTCACGGACGTCTGGCGCGACGACGGGACCGGCTCGAGCGGGACGCAGACGGTGCGTCTGCAGTTCCAGGCCACGCTCTGACGGCGGCCGCGCGCCGCCGATCGCACGCTCGTCAGTCGAAGAGCGCGGCGAGCGCGGCGCGGCGGACCTTGCCGTTCTGATCGCGCGGCAGGGCGTCCACGCAGCGGACGCGACGCGGCAGCACGACGGGCTCGAGATAGGGCTGGAGCGCGGCGCGCACGCTGCGGGCGTCGTGGTGCTCCTTCGAGACGACGACGGCCCAGACCTCGGTGCCACGCGCCCCGCCGACGTCGACCGCGAGCACCGCCGCGTCGTCGATGCCCGGGACGGCGAGCAACCGATGCTCGAGCTCGGCGATCGACACGCGCGTTCCGGCGATCTTCAGGACGCCATCCATGCGGCCGAGGAGCTGGAAGCCGTTCGCGCCCACGCGCTCGACGCGATCGTTCGTGGCGAAGGGCTGCGGCGCGCCCGGATCCACGAAGGGCGAGCGCACGAGCAGGCGCGCGTCGTCGCCGACCACGATCTCGACGCCATCGAAGGGCGTCCACGGATCGTCGGGATGCGAGCGGTGCGCGATGCCGCCCGTCTCCGAGCTGCCGTAGGCGGAGGTGACGCGCCAGCCGAAGCGCGCCGCGAGGTCGTCGTAGGTCTCGCGCGGGAGCGGCGCGCCGGACGAGAAGATGCGATCGAAGGGCGGCATCGCGCCGGGATCGAGCGAGCGCAGCGCGCGCAGGTGCGCCGGGACGCTGACGAGGATGCGTGCGCCGTCGCGTCGTGCGAGCGCGGCGAGCGGCTCTCCGTGCAGCACCGTCTCGCGCGCGAAGGGCGCACCGCTGACGAGCGGCAAGAGCACGCCGAAGAGCAGGCCGTAGACGTGATGCGGCGGGACGGTCGCCAGGATGGGCGTGGACGCGCTCACGCCGAACATCGCGCGCAGGGTGTCGGCCTCGCCGACGAGCTGGCCCGCCGTCTTGGGGCAGCGCGTGGGCGTGCCGGTGGTGCCGCTCGTGTACACGTCGACGATCGGCCGCGCGCGGTCGAGAGGTGGGAGCGAGGCGAAGCTGGGCGCCGCCCCCTGCTCCCCGGCGTGCACGATCGCCGCGACGTCGATGCCCATCATGCCGGGCCGGTCGTGGAGGACCGTGCGCACGTTCTCGCGGTGGCGGATCTCGCGCACCATCTCGGGCTGGGCGCTGGGCGGGAGGGCGACGACGGCGCCGCGCAACGTGCAGGCGATCAGGGCCGCTGCGAAGAGGTAGCGGTCGTCCGCGACGAGGACGACCTCGCCCCCCGCGACGTCTTCGGGAAGGGCGCGGGCGAGCGCGTGGACGTCCCGGAGCAGGTCCTCGACCGTGCGCGGGGAAGCGCCCGTGGCGACGAGCGAGCCCGCTCGGTGCCGCGACAAGAACCCCGGGAGCTCGGCGCGCATCGGCCTGGAGGTTGTCCCGACTTGCGCGAACGCGCACGGGGAGCCAGACGGTCGTCCGATGCAAACGCGCTTCTTGGGCCGTACCGACGTGCGGCTGAGCGAGATCGCCCTGGGAACATGGGGCCTTTCGAGTGGCGCGTACGGGCCCGTCTCGGAGCAGCGCTTCGAGGACACGGTTCGCGCGGCCTGGGAGGCGGGCGTGACCACGTTCGACCTCGCGCCCCTCTGGGGAGGGGGAGCGAGCGAGCGGATCACCGCCAAGGCGCTCGGGAAGAATCTCGCGGACGCGGTGCTCGTCACGCGGGTCGGCCAAGTCGAGAGCGGCGACCGCGTGCTCGGTCAGTTCGACGCGATCGCGGTGAACGCGGCGATCGATCTCAGCCTCGAGCGCATCGGCCGCGACTGGGTGGACGTCGTCCTGCTCCACAATCCGCCCGACGCCGCGCTCCAGAACGAGCGCTTCGCGAAGGGCATCGGCACGGCGATCGCGTCGGGCAAGGTGCGGGCGTGGGGCGTGAGCACCGGCACGCTGAACGGCGCGCGCATCGCGATCAAACAGGGCGCGCAGGCGATCTGCTTGCCCTTCAACGTGCTCGCGCCCGACGACGTCGAGGAGCTGCTCCCGACGCTCAAGGAGAACGGCGTGGGCCTGCTCGCGCGCTCGCCGCTCGCCTACGGGCTGCTCGGCGGCCGGATCACGGCGTCGACGAAGTTCGGCCCCGACGATCACCGGCGAGAGCGCTGGTCGGAGGCCTCGCTCGCCGCGCGCCTCGAGCGCGTCGCGGTGCTGACGAAGATGAGCCCGGGCGGAGACCTCGCCGACCTCTCGCTCCGCGTCGTGCTCTCGAGCCCGTTCCTCAGCGCGGCCCTCGTCGGCGCGCGCTCACCCGAGCAGATCACGAGCGCCGCGCGCGCGGGTCGCGATGGCGCCCCCTACCTCGAGAACCTCCTGCTCAAGCAGATCGCGACGCTTCCGCGCTGAAGGGCCGACACAAGATGTGTCGGAGCCCTTCACTGCAGTTCGAGCTCCAGCGCGAATGCGCTGGAACGGACGGTGGTTGACCAGGATTTCTGGTCAACCACGGAGCGCCCGCGTCAGCTCGCGTCCGAGGTGCCCTCGTACATCGCGTCGATCTCGGCGGCGAACGAGGCGGCGACCTTGTTGCGCTTCACCTTGAGCGTCGGCGTCAGCTCGCCCGTCTCGATCGAGAGCGGGCGCGCCTGGATCGAGAACTTCTTCACCTGCTCGACCTTCGCGAGCTTCTCGTTCGCGGCGTCGATCGCGCGCTGCACCTCCGCGCGCACGTCGGCGTTCGTCTGCGGCTCGCCGGTCGCGCCGCGCTCGGCCATCCACTTCTTGGTGGCGTCGGGCTCGAGCCAGACGAGGGCCGAGAGGAACTTCCTGCGGTCGCCGATGACGACGACCTCGGCGACGAGCGGACAGAGCTTCACGAGCTCTTCGATGTTCTTCGGCGTGATGTTCTTGCCGCCGGCCGTGATGATGATCTCCTTCTTGCGGCCGGTGATGAAGAGGAAGCCCTCCTCGTCGAAGCGGCCGAGATCACCGGTCCGCAGCCAACCGTCCTCGGTGATCGTGTCGCGCGTCGCCGCGGCGTCCTTGAGGTAGCCGGGGAAGACGTTGCGACCCTTCACGAGGATCTCGCCGTCCTCGGCGATCTTCACGTCCACGCCGGGGAGCACGGGCCCGACCGAGCCGAGCTTGGTGCGGCCCGGCACGTTGAAGCTCGTGGGGCCGGAGTCCTCGCTCTGCCCGTAGATCTCCTGAATGCCGAGGTCGAGGCTCGCGAAGAACGCGATGACCTCCTTGCCGATCGGCGCCGCGCCCGAGACGAGGCAGCTCGCCTGATCGAGGCCGAGCGCCTCCTTGAGCGGCCCGAACACGAGGCGCGTGGCGATCCGGTGCTCGATCGCGAGCATGCCGGTGGGCTCGCCTCCGCGCGCGCGCAGGGCCGAGACCTCGGCGCCGACGCCGCGCGCCCACTTCGCGATGCGCGCCTTGGCGCCGGTCGCCTGCTTCATCTTGCCTTCGATCGCCGCGTGGAACTTCTCCCAGATGCGCGGCACGCCGAAGAAGAGCGTGGGGCGGCACTCCTTGATGTTGTCGGCGAGCTTGTCGATCGACTCGGCGTAGTAGACGGTGCCGCCGGCCGTGATGGGGCCGTGAATCGTCACCATCTGCTCGGCGATGTGCGAGAGCGGCAGGTAGCTCAGCGTGCGCGCGCTCGGGCCGTTCTTCGTGACCTCGGCGAGCATGCGCGAGGTCCACGCGAGGTTGTCGTGCGTGAGCATGACGGCCTTCGGCGGGCCCGTCGTGCCCGACGTGTAGATGAGCGTCGCGACCCCGTCCGGCTTCAGCGCCTCGACGCGCGCGTGGATCTCCTTCTCCTGCACGGCGCTGCCGCGCGCGAGGAAGTCCTCCCACGAGAAGAGCGTCGGCCCGCCCTCGGGCGACTTGGGCGGCGTGGTGCCGCCCATGAAGACGACGTACTTCAGGCCCGGGAGCGCGTCGCGCTTCTTCTCGAGCTTCTGCCACTGCATCTCGTTCTCGACGAGCACGAGCGGCGCCTCGGCGTGGCTGACGATGTACTGCACTTCGTCGGGCGAGCAGGTCGTGTAGATGCCCGCCGGCGCGCCGCCCGCGCACATCGCCGCGAGATCGAGGATCACCCACTCGGGGCGGTTGAAGCCGAGGATGCACACGCGCTGGCCCGGCTCGAAGCCGAGCGCCACGAGCGCGCGCGCGGCCTGGCTGACCTGTGCGCCGTACTCGTTCCACGTGGCGGCCTTCCAGACGCCGGTTCGCTTGACGAGGTAGGCGCTGCGGCCGGCCTGCTTCTGGACCTGGTCGAAGAATCGCTTCGGGATCGTGTCGGCCATGATGGGCCGCCGATTCTACTCGCTCTGGGCCGCCGCGGGCTCGTCCGGATCGTGGCCCGAGAGCGCCGTGATCACGTAGACGATCGGGGTGGCGAGAAGGAACTCGAAGTCGATCTCGAGGCCGCCCGTGACCTCCCAGGTCTGCCCGTCGAGCCCGGCGCGTCCCGTCGCGTAGATCGCGACGCCGTGCGTGTAACAGTCGAAGTGGTCGTAGGGCTGGTAGGCGGCGCGGAGCGTCAGCACGGCGATGCCGCCGTCGCGGCCCTCGGGGCGCGCGGCGTAGCCGGCCCCCGCCATCGCCTCGATCGCGAAGTCGTAGCCGAGCGGAAGGAGCACCGCGACGCCGCCCGCGGCCTCGAAGGTGCGGAAGGTCGCCGTGCGCAGGTCGATGCCTGGGCCGATGCGAAAACGCTGTGCGGCGGCGTCTCCGATCAAGAGCTCGGCGCGCGCGCCGAAGTCGAAGAGCGCCGCCACGGGCCGCTGCGCGGGCAGCTCGGCGCCGCCGCCGAGGAACAGCCGCGAGGTGATCTGCGCGTCGATCTGCGCCGAGGCGCGCGCGGGCACGAGGCACGCGACCCCGAGCGCGAGCAGGCCGACGGCGGCGAGCAGCCTCACGTCCGCGTCACATCGTCAGCCAGACGTAGCCGTGGTCGAGCTCGACGTCGTGCGCCTGCGACTGCCCGTGCGTGATGACGGACAGCGTCTGGTGCCGCTCGGAGGCCATCGAGAGCGCGCCCGTCGCCTGCTGCTGGCCGAGCTCGGAGACGGTGCGGCCGCCGATCGACACGATGCGATCGCCCGCCGTGAGGCCCGCGCGCCCGGCGGGCGAGTGCGGCTCGACCGAGACGATCATGAGCTCGCCCCCGCGCACCTCGAAGGCGCTGATGCCGATGCCGCGGTGCGCATGGGGCTCGTCGAGGCGGATCGTCAGGTACGACTCGCCCTCGAGCAGGATGCGCGCCTCGACGCCGGGGAGCGCATTCCCCGGGCGCCCGTGGCCGCGGTAGATGCCGATCGGATCGGCGCCGACGGCGTCGCGATCCCACACCTCGAGCCGGAACGACGCGCTCGGCGGGATCTCGATGTTCCGCGGGAGCGTCTGGTTCCACGCAGGCGCCGTGGTGTCGTCCTGCGTCGACGACTCGAAGACGAGCGTCTCGTCGCGATAGACGCGCACGAAGGGATCGGGCGGGCCCGCCCCGTCGTCCCAGTCGGAGTTGCCTCGATTGCGCGTCGGCACCTGCGCGCTGACGATCGTCATCCAATAGACGTTCGACGGCTCGCCCGGACCTCCGGCGGTCGTGTGGACCTCCGAGAGTGAAGTCGAGCGGCGCGGATACGCGCAGGACGGAACCACCAGCGCGAGCGCCAGCAGCAAGCTGAGGATCCCCGACCGCAACATGAGCGCGAGCTTAGGCCATGGGTGGTGGCCGCGCCAAAACGCGACCGGCCCACGGGTGGAGGTCAGCGCTTCGACTCGGCCTTCGCGTCGAGGCGCGCGCGCGCCCAGTCGATGCGGCGGCGGAGCTCCTCGTAGTCGCGGCCCTCGTACTCCTGGCCGAAGCCCGCGAGGTCGGCCTCGGCACGCTCGAGATCGCCCTTCGCAGCGCTCTCGTCGATGTCCTTGGGCGCGAGGAACGCGTCCGTGAGCATCAGCACCTTGTCGGAGCCCGCCTCGACGAAGCCGGCGCTGACCGCCGCCACGTGCACCTGGCCCGACGCGCGGTAGCGGAGCACGCCCGGCTTGAGCGCGGCGAGGAGCGGAAGGTGGCCCGGCAGCACGCCGAACTCACCGTTCACGCTCGGCGCCTGGACGCTGTCCGCCGACGTGTTGAGCGCGAGCCCGAGCGGCGTCGCGACCTCGAGAGTGAGCGTGGTGTCGGCCATCGCCGTCTCCTCAGCTCTTCATCTCGGCGGCGGCAGCCTTGACCTCGTCGATGTTGCCCTTGAGGTAGAAGGCCTGCTCCGGGATGTGGTCGAGCGCGCCCGAGAGGATCTCCTCGAAGCCGCTGATCGACTCCTCGAGCTTGACGTACTTGCCGTCGGCGCCCGTGAAGACCTTCGCGACGAAGAAGGGCTGCGAGAGGAAGCGCTGGATCTTGCGCGCGCGATCGACCGTGAGGCGATCGTCCTCGCTGAGCTCGTCCATGCCGAGGATGGCGATGATGTCCTGCAGGTCCTTGTACTTCTGGAGCGTCTGCTGGACGCGGCGCGCCACGTTGTAGTGGCGCTCGCCGAGGATGGCGGGCGAGAGCATCGTGCTCGTGGAGTCGAGCGGGTCGACGGCCGGGTAGATGCCGAGCGCCGCGATGTCGCGCGAGAGCACGGTCGTCGCGTCGAGGTGGGCGAAGGCCGTCGCGGGCGCGGGGTCCGTGAGGTCGTCGGCCGGGACGTAGATCGCCTGCACGGACGTGATGGAGCCCTTGTTCGTCGAGGTGATGCGCTCCTGCAGGGCGCCCATCTCGGTCGAGAGCGTCGGCTGGTAACCGACGGCGCTCGGGATGCGGCCGAGGAGGGCCGACACTTCCGAGCCCGCCTGCGTGAAGCGGAAGATGTTGTCGACGAAGAGGAGCACGTCCTGGCCCTGCACGTCGCGGAAGTACTCGGCGACGGTCAGCGCGCTGAGGGCGACGCGGGCGCGCGCTCCCGGCGGCTCGTTCATCTGGCCGTACACGAGGGCCGTCTTCGTGATGACCGGCTCGCCCGTCTCGAGGAGCGACTCCGTCATCTCGATCTTGAGGTCGGTGCCCTCGCGCGTGCGCTCACCGACGCCGGCGAAGCAGCTCACGCCGCCGTGCGCCTTGGCGACGTTGTTGATGAGCTCCTGAATGAGGACGGTCTTACCGACGCCGGCGCCGCCGAAGAGGCCGATCTTGCCGCCCTTACGATACGGGGCGAGCAGGTCGATGACCTTGATGCCCGTCTCGAAGACCTCGACCTTCGTCGACTGCTCGACGAACTGCGGGGCGGGACGGTGGATCGGCCAGTTCTCCTTGGCCGTGACGCGCGGGCCGCCGTCGACCGGCTCGCCGACGACGTTGAGGATGCGGCCGAGCGCCTCGGGGCCGACCGGCATCGTGATGGGCGAGCCCGTGTTCTTCACTTCCTGGCCGCGGACCAGGCCGTCCGTGGTGTCCATCGCGACCGCGCGGACCGTGCCCTCGCCGAGGTGCTGGGCGACCTCGAGCACGAGGTTGTCCTTCTCGTCCGAGATGCCCTTGTTGGACACGCGGAGCGCGGTGAGCAGCTGCGGCAGCGCGCCCGGCGGGAATTCCACGTCCACGACGGGACCGATGACCTGCGTGATCCGACCGATGTTTGCCGTCTGCGTCATGCTTCTGTCCGATGTCTTTCGCGGGGGCCGTCGTGAGGACGGGGCGCTTCGGGTCGCCGGGACCGCGCGAGCGAATTCGCGCTGTTTTCCGGCCCTCGAAAGCGCGGCGCGTGTAGCACGCACCCCTGTACGGGTCAACGCCGCGCGCGCGAGGGGCGGCGCCGGGCCACGCCCAGCGCCGAGATCACGAAGGCGCCGACCAGGGCCGCGAGCGGCGAGGAGCGGCCCGCGCCGGCGCGACAGGCGCAGGTCCCGCCGCCCGGGCTGCCAGTGCCGCCGTCCGGCCCTGCATCCGCGCCGGCATCGGGGAACGTCGCCGGGTCCGGGACGATCTGGAAGGACGCCCCGACCGGGAACGTCTCCACGCGGCCGTCCGAGGCGCGCACGCGCCAGTACCAGGGCCCTTCGTGCAGGGCCGAAGGATCGGGCGTGTAGATCGTGATCCCGGTCGGGCTGCCCATCACCGCGTCGGCGTGCTGCAGATCGACCGAATCGAAGGCCGGGGAGGAGTCGAGCTCGAAGCGGTACGAGATCGGATCGCCATCCAGATCGGACGCGTTTCCGATCGAGAGGCGGAGGCCGTCGAGCAGCACGGGCGCGTCCATCACCGGGAAGAGCAGCGTGGGGTCGGTGGGCGCGTGGTCGTCGAGGACGACCATCGACCACCGCTGGCTGTCCTGCGCGCCGTCCCCATCGGCGACGTCGATCGCGATCGATCGCATCGTGCCCGCTGCCGTCACCTCGGCCTCGCCCGGCGTCCAGTCGAAGACGCCCGCGCTCGTGACCACGGCGGTGGCCGGGCCCGTGCGCAGGTCGAAGGCGAGCGGATCGTGCACGCCGCCCGGATCGCGCACGTCGAGCGCATAGCGCACGTGCAGGCCGATCGCGGCGAGGCTCGGGGGCCGCGACACGATCGCCGGAGGCTCGTTCGAGACCGCGATCGCGCGCGATCGCCGGGTCGTGCGCACGCCATCGGACGCCTCGACCGCGACGACGAACGAGCTCGGGCCGTCGGTCGTGCCGGCGGGGACGTCGATCGCAGCCTCGTTCGGGTGCTCACCGTAGGTGCCGTCGCCGTCCAGGTCCCAGGAGAAGGTCGTGCTGTCTCCCTCGTCGTCGGTCACGGACACCTCGACGTGGAGCGCCGCGCCTTCTTCGGCCGTGAAGGGAGCGGCGAAGCGGACGCGTGGCGCGCCCGGCGCCGAGGCCGTGCCTTCGGAGGAGGCGACGAAGTTCCGCAGCGCTGCGTTGTAGGCCCCGTCCGCGCCGCTCGTCTCCATGAGCCACTGGGCGTCCACGTTGACGATGCCGGCGACGAACGCGATCTGCCCGGAGCCGAGCGAGCGCAAGCTCCACTGCGCACCGGCCGGCAACAGCCGCGCAGACACGATCACCGTCGTGTCGTCGCGCAGGCCGGAGAGCGCCTCGGAGGCCTGCTGCGCGTAGTCGGTCGGCACGATGCCTCGGATGTCGACGACGCCGGTCGTCAAGCTCGTCTCCAGATCGACGACCTCGGCCGGCGCGCCCGTGAAGGCGTTTCCGCGCGTGCCGCCGAGGAAGTCGACGAGCATCGTGTCCCCGTGGCTGATCGAGCCCGCGCCCGTGACGAAGACGCTGCCGCCATCGGCGACGAAGCCCTCGAGATTCGAGAACACCAAGGAGTCCGTGTGGTGCGCGCCCGTGCCGTCGTTGGTGGCGCTCCAGACGACGCAGTCGAAGCCGGAGAGATCGGCCTCGAGGGTGTCGTTCAGGCCGTTCACGAAGTCGTCGTCGACGCGCGTCACGTCGTGACCGTCGCCCCGCAGCACGGACTCGATGGCCGCGTCGGAGTGACCGTCCGAGACGAAGAGCACGCGCGCGGCGCTGGCGCGGCTCGGAAGGATGGCCGAGAGCGCGAGCGCGGAGAAGACGGCGAGACCGGCCGGGCGAACGCAAGACATCGCGTGGACGAGTATGGCGGCGCGCCGGGGATGGCGCCCGCCCGAGGAGCGCGGCATAAGGCGGAGGCTGCATGGACCTCTCCGAGAGCCCGCTCGAAGGCGCACGCCGCCATCCCTGGGAGCGAACGCGGAGCGCGTTCTTCGTCGATCGGCTCGCGTCGCGGCTCGCGCGGGGCGGGCGCGTGCTGGATCTCGGGGCCGGCGACGCGTTCTTCGCGAGCGAGCTCGCGGCGCGCTGCCCGGAGGCGCGCGTGACGTGCGCCGATCTCGGCTACGACGAGGCCGTCGTCGGGCGCCTCTCGCGCCTGTACCCGCGCCTGCGCTTCGTGCGCGAGGTGCCCGCCGAGACCTTCGACGTGGTGATCGCCCTCGACGTGGCCGAGCACGTGGAGGACGATCGCGGCTTCGTGCGCACGATCGCCGAGAGCTGGCTGCCGATCGGAGGGCACCTCTTGTTCAGCGTGCCGGCCTACGGCTGGCTCTGGTCGAGCCACGACGTGGCGCTCCGCCACCACCGACGCTACGCGCACCACGAGGCCGAGGCGCTCCTGCGGCGCTCGGGCTTCGACGTCGAGACGGGCGGAGGCCTGTTCGGATCGCTCGTGGCGCCGCGCGCGGCGGCGGTCGCCGTGGAGAAGCTCGGGCAGCGGCTCGGGCGCCGTGCGGAGACGAAGGCGGCGAGCGAGGGCGCGATCGCGTGGGACCGCCCGGCGTGGATCACCTCGACCGTGATGGGCGCGCTCGCGCTCGACGCGCGGCTGTCCTTGCGGGCCGCGCGCGTGGGGCTGGGCCTGCCGGGCCTCTCGTACTGGGCGCTCGCGCGGAGGATCCGATGACGGGCGGAGCTCCGATCACGCGCGGGCTGGTACTGCCTTGCTACAACGAAGAGAAGCGCCTGCCGCTCGAGGCGCTGCGCGAGCTGCGCCGCCTCCGGCCCGACGTGCACCTGTTCTTGGTCGACGACGGCTCGACCGACGGCACGTTCGCGCTCTTCGAGAGGGCCGTGGCCGAGCTCGGCGCGGCGAACGTCACCGCGCATCGCCTGGCGAAGAACTCGGGCAAGGCCGAGGCGGTGCGGCTGGGGATGCGCGCGTGCATCGCGCGCGGCGCGGTGCAGATCGGCTACGCGGACGCGGACTTCGCGACGCCGCCGCGCGAGATCCTGCGCCTGCTCTCGGTGCTCGAAGAAGGCACGCACCAGGTCGTGCTCGGCTCGCGCGTGCTGCGCCTCGGCACCGAGATCCAGCGCTCGCCGGTGCGGCACGTGCTCGGCCGCGTGTTCGCGACGCTCGCGTCGAAGGCGATCGATGCGAACGTGTACGACACGCAGTGCGGCGCGAAGTGGTTCCGCACGAGCCCCGCGCTCGAGCTCGCGCTCTCGCGCCCGTTCGGCTCGCGCTGGGTCTTCGACGTGGAGCTTCTGGCGCGCCTGCTCGGGCGCCTCGGCGACGAGCCGCACCTCACGGACAAGGACTTCCTCGAGGTGCCGGTGCACGCGTGGCGCGACGTGTCGGGGAGCAAGCTGCGCTTCCCGAGCATGGCGGGCAGCCTCGGCGAGCTCGCGCGCCTGTACGTGAAGCGGCGGTGATCCGGCGATGAGGGCGGCGCGCGACGTGCTCGGCGCGGACGGGCCGCTCGCGCGGAGCCGCGCCGGACACGAGCTGCGCGAGGGACAGCTCGAGATGGCCGCGCTCGTCGAGGACTCGCTCGCGCACGACGGCGTGGCGCTGATCGAGGCCGGCACCGGCACCGGCAAGACGTTCGCCTACCTCGTGCCGGCGATCCTCTCGGGCAAGAAGGTCGTCGTCTCGACGGGGACCAAGACGCTGCAGGATCAGATCGCCGAGCGCGACGTGCCGCAGCTCGCGCGCGCGCTGGGCGAGGACGTCTCGATCGCGGTGCTGAAGGGCCTGCCGAGCTACCTGTGCCGGCGCCGCCACGCCGAGCTCGTGCGCAGCGCCGAGTCGGTGACCGATCGCGCGATCGCGCGCGCGCTGCCGCTCTTCGAGAAGCTGATCGAGACGAGCCGCACCGGCGAGCTGCGCGAGCTCGCCGAGCTGGCCGAGGATCACCCGGCCGTGCTCGCGACCCAGAGCAGCAGCGACACGCGCATCGGCCCGCGCTGCGCCTACCACGACGAGTGCTTCGTCACGCGCGCGCGGCGGCGCGCCGAGGACGCGCGCATCGTGGTCGTGAACCACCACCTCTTCTTCGCCGATCTGGCGCTGCGCGCCGAGGCCAAGGCCAGCGCCGGGCGCGTCGTGGCGAGCGTGCTCCCCGACTACGAGGCCGTGATCTTCGACGAGGCGCACCAGATCGAGGACGTGTGCGCGCAGTTCTTCGGCGTCTCGCTCTCGCTCGCGCGCCTGGAGGCGCTCGTGCGCGACGCCGAGCGGGCGCTCGATGCGGCGGGCGCCTTCGACACCGCCGCCGAGCGCGCCGTCGCCACCCTCCACGTACGCGCGGCGGACTTCTTCGATCTCTTGCCGCGGAGCGCCTTCGAGACGCGCCAGCCGATCGGCGCCGATCTCGGATCGCCCGCCGCCAAGGACGCGCTCTACGCGCTCGATGCCGCCGTGGAGGCGCTCTCCGAGCTCTGTCGCGGCCTGGTGCACGAGGGCGAAGCGATCGCGCAGCTCGCGCGGCGTGGCGATCGGGTACGCACGGCGATCGGCGCGATCGACGACCTCGGCAGCGGCACGCGCGTCGGCTGGGTCGGCCGCGAAGGGCGCAGCGTGACGCTCGGCGCGACGCCGGTGGACGTGTCGTCGATCTTCCGGCGCGAGGTGCTCGGCGAGCGGCGCGCGGTGGTGCTGACGAGCGCGACGCTGACGACCGGCGGCCACTTCGGGTTCGTGCGCTCGCGGCTCGGGATCGACTTCGAGGTGGACGAGGCCGTCGTGCCTTCGCCCTTCGACTGGACCACGCAGGCGCTGCTCTATCTGCCCGAGATGCCCGAGCGTCGCAGCCCCGAGTTCGCGCGCGCCGCGAAGGACGAGACGCTCGCGCTCGTGCGGGCGAGCGGCGGCGGCGCGTTGGTGCTCTGCACGTCGAAGGCCTCGATGCAGGAGCTCTCTCGCGCGCTCTCGGGGCCGCTCCGGGCGATGGGCCTCCCGGTGCGGACGCAGGGCGATGCGCCGCGGAGCGCGCTCCTCGACTGGCTCCGCGCCGCCGAGCACGGCGTGCTCTTCGCCACGCAGAGCTTCTGGGAGGGCGTCGACGTGCCGGGATCGGCGCTGCGTCTGGTGGTGGTCGATCGACTGCCCTTCGACGTGCCGAGCGATCCGCTCGTCGAGGCGCGCACGCGCAAGCTCGCGGCCGAGGGGCAGGACGCGTTCATGGAGTACCTCGTGCCGTCGGCCGCGCTCGCGCTCAAGCAGGGCTTCGGGCGGCTCGTGCGCTCGCGGAGCGATCGCGGCGTCGTGGCGATCCTCGACAGCCGGATCGTGGAGCGAGGCTACGGCCAGCGCTTCCTCGAGAGCCTCCCGCCCGTGCCGCGCACGCGCGCGCGCGCCGACGTGGAGCGCTTCTTCGCCGACCCGGCGGCGGTGGGGACCGTCACGACGTAAGGTTCGGTGATGCGGCGCTCGGCCTTCGTCCTCTCCTTCGCGATCCTGGGCTGCGCCTCGCCGCCGCCGCTCTCCTGCTCGCAGCCCGTCGACATGGCGGGGCGCCGGATCGCGCTCTGCACCGATCCCAGCGCGACGCCCGTCTGCGACGACCCGGGCGCGACCGCGCACTACGAGACGCAGATCGGCGGCGGGCACATGCTCGTGGACGGGACGATCGCCGGCTGCGACTCGTCCGGCCAGGTGGTGTGCGCCGACCGGAGCGAGTCCCCGTACTGCCTTGCGGTCCCGCCTTCCTGAGCCGCGTCAGGGAGCGGTGGTGGCGGAGGGCGGTGGCGCCTCGCCGAAGAGCGATGCCGCGCAGCTGCCGGTCGAGTCGCTCGTGAGATGGCTCGCGATCCACAAGCCGGCGACGGTCGCGACCGCGAGGCTCAGGAAGAGGCGGAAGAGGAAGCGCCCGTCCCGCTGGATCGCGTGGTCTTCGAGGTCGGCCATCGTGCTCGTCGATCATGGCCGCGCCGGCCGGGCGCGCGCAATCCGCGAGTTGACGCCACGCGAGGGGCGCGTATATCCGCCGCGCATGGCGAAGGTCCGCTTTCTCCCGTCCGGCTACTCCTGCGACGTCAAGGTGGGCGCTTCGCTCGTCGACGTCTGCGACGAGCACCCCGAGTCCGAGGTCCCCTTCTCGTGTCGCTCGGCGAGCTGCGGCACCTGCCGCGTGCGCGTGAAGGAGGGCGGCAACCTCCTCAGCAAGGCGCAGGACGACGAGCTCGACGTGCTCGAGGTCTTCGGCGACGGCAAGGACGTGCGCCTCTGCTGCCAGATCCAGCTCAAGGAAGAGGGCAACCTCGTCCTCGAGGTCGTCGAGCCGGAGTAGTCGGCAAGGAGTGCTCGCCCCGGAGGGCCCGGACGGGAGCGGGCGTAGCGCGCGGACGGGAGGGCCCGGAGTGGGCGAGCCGATCAGTGATCCGCCGAGGGGGCTCGCCCGGACGGCCCGCACGAGAGGGGGGCCCGAGCTCGGCAGCGCTCTCCCGACGTGACGGGCTGGGTCTCGCCGAGTATCCTCGCGGCACCATGAAGCTCGCCAAGCTCCCGAAGGAAGAGCGCCTCCAGCTGATGAAGTTCGTCTGCTCGTTCGCCTGGGCCGATCTCGAGATCGCCGACCAGGAGCGACGCTGGGTGCACAAGCTCGTCCAGCGCCTCGGGCTCGATGCCGACGAGGCCAAGCAGGTCGAGCGCTGGCTCGAGCTTCCGCCGCGCGCCGAAGAGGTCGATCCGGCCCAGGTGCCGCACGCGCACCGCTCGATCTTCCTCAACGCCGCCCGCGAGATCATCGCCGCCGACGGCACGATCTCCGACGAAGAGCGCGAGAACCTCGCGCTGCTCGAGCAGCTGCTCACCTGAGCGGCGCCCGCCGCACGCCGATGGGCACGGGCGACGTCGTGACCGCAGGCGCGATCGCGTCGTGGCTCGCGCGCATGCGCGCTGCGCAGGGCATCGCCGAGCGTCGTTTCGTGCGCGCCGGCCTCGAGCGCGCGCTCGCGTCGGCCGATCCCGAGTCGCTGTCGGATGCGCAGGCGCGGGAAGCGCTCGCGCTGGGGCTCTCGCGCGAGCTCGTCGAGTCCGCGCGCCGGGCCAAGCCACCCCACGCCGTGCGCGTGCCGCTCGTGACGGAGGACGGGCGCGCCGTCGTGCGCATGTTCGAGCTCGCCTTCGACCCGCTCGACGCGCGCGTCGTGCTCGGCGAAGAGGCCGATGGCGCGTGCCACGAGGCGATCACGCTCGCCGCCGCGCGCCTGCCCGCACCGCCCGATGCGCGTCGCTACCGATTCGTGCCCTGCGCGACGCTCGAGGGCGCGGTGGTCGACGGGCGCTCGCTCGCGGCCGCCTGCTTCGTGTCGGCGCTCGCGCTGTTCCGTGATCGCCCGGTGCGGGCGGGCGCGGTGGTGACGGGCGCGCTCGAGGGCGCGCGCGTGGTCTCGGTGGGAAGCATGCGCGCGAAGGCCGCGGCCGCGCAGGAGATCGGCGCGAGCCCCTTCGTCTGCGCGGCGAGCGACGCCGCCGGCATCCCCGGGGCGCTCGGGGTCTCGACCCTCGACGAGCTCGAAAGCGCGTGTCTCGGCGAGCGCTCGGCGACGAGCGATCCGGAGGCGTTGGTCGCCCGGGCCGCGCGCGCCGCGCGCGACGGATGGAGCGGCTATCGCTGGCGCGCGGTGCGCGAGGCGACGACGCGCGCGCTCGCCCTCGTGCCCGACGGTCGCCCCGATCTGCGCGTGGACGCGCTCGCCCAGCTCGCGGGCTCTTCGCGCCACCTGGGAGACATCGCGGGAAGCGCGCGCGCGATCGAGCTCGCGCTGGAGATCGTGGCGAGCCCGATCGGGCGGGCCGGCGTTCCGGACGACGCGCTCTGCCGCCTCGCGCGCCAGCAGGCGATGCTCGAGCGGAGCCGCGGCCGGCTCGCGGAGGCCGGTCGCGCCGCGCGGCGCGCGGTGGCGATCGCGCGGCGCGCTCGGATGCGCGGCGAGCTCCTGAAGGCGCTCGGCGTCGAGGGCCTCGTCGCGATGGCTCGCGGCGCCGACGAGGCCGCGCTCGTCCCACTCGAAGAGGCGCTGGTGATCACGCTCGAGCGCACGCCGACCGACGCCGCGCGGAGCCGCGCCTATCTGGTCGAGGCCTTGGGGCGCCTGGGACGCCTCGACGAGGCGAAACGGCACGCCCACCTCGCCCTCGAAGAGTGTGCGGCCGACGGGCCGCGCGGCACGGCGAAAGAGGGCTGGGTGCGAACGTCGCTCGGCGGCGCGCTCGTCGCGTGCGAGCGCTGGGACGAGGCACGCGACGTGCTGAGCGAGCCCGCCGTGAAGAGCGCCATCGAGCACGACCCCCTCCCCGGCCTCCTCGCGCGGCGGTGGCTCGGCATCGCGCTCCATCGCACGGGAGATCCCGCGCGGGCCTCCACGCTGCTCACGGCGAGCGCGTTCGCATACGGCGAGGCGCTCGATCCGAGCCTCGGCTTCGCGGTCGACGTGAGCCTCGTGCACGACCACGCGGAGCGCGCGCGCCAGGGCGCGCCGGATCCGGAAGGCGTCTCGATCGTGCTCGACCGGCTCGCGAAGTTCGAAGCGGTCGCCGCGCGCCTCGAGCGAAAGGTCGCGACGGCTCGCCGCGCGGCCCGGACGCCGAGTGCGCTCGCGCGCGCGCTCGATGCGCTCGCTCTCGCTGCGGGGAGGCTCGCGTGAAGGTCGTCGGCGGAGTCGCAGCGCTGCTCGTCGCGCTCGTGGGGATCGCGCTCCTCGTGCGCTTCGTGGTCTCACGGCCGGACGCGCCCGACACCGAGGTCGCGGCGACCGACGACGAGGTGCTCGAGGAGGAAGACGCCGGCCCCGGCAGCACGCTCGAGGTCGAGACGCCGGCCGGCCGCCTGCGCGGTGTCGCGCGGCGCGGCGCGGCCACGTTCCGGAACATTCCCTACGCGCTGCCGCCGCTCGGCGACGCGCGCTTCCGGCCGCCCGTTCGCGCGCCGCGCACCGAGCACACGATCGACGCGACGCACGCCGGGCCGCTCTGCCCGCAGCTCTCGATCCGTCGCGACGAGGGCGAGGGCGGAGCCCCGCGCGCGGTGATCGGGGACGAGGACTGCCTGCACCTCGACGTGTGGACCCACCTCGACGGAACGGCGCGCCCCGTGATGGTCTACTTCCACGGCGGCTCGTTCCAGCACGGCGGCCTCGGCGCGCGCCTCCCGCTGCACGCGAGCGCGGTGGTGCAGCAGGGCGAGATCGTGCTCGTCGAGGTCTCGTATCGGCTCGGCGCGCTCGGATTCCTCGCGCATCCCGCGCTCGCGGCCGAGAACGGCGGCGCCACCGGCAACGACGGCATCCGCGACCAGATCGTCGCGCTCGAGTGGATCCGCGACAACATCGCTGCGCTGGGCGGCGACCCGACGCGCGTCACGATCGTCGGCGACGGCTCGGGCGGCGAGTCGGTCTGCGCGCTGATCGCTTCGCCGCTCGCCGACGGCCTCTACGCGCGCGCCATCGCCGCGAGCCCCGGTGGCTGCTCGGCGTGGCGCACGCTGAACGAGGGGATCGACGGTCGGCTCTCGGGCTACGCGCGCGGCGGCCAGATCGTGGAGGCCGCGGGCTGCGGCAACGCGCCCGACGTCGCGAGCTGCTTGCGCGTCGCCGACCTCGAGCGGCTCGTGCGCGCGGGCGCGCGCGGCGAGCGTCACCTGACGGTGCCGACCTTCGGGCCGGTGATCGACGGCGTGGTGATCCCGGAGACGGCGGCCGCGCGCCTGCGTCGGGGGGACGTGCACGTCCCGCTCTTGGTCGGGACCGACGCGCAGGTCGCGCCCGCGCTCCCGCACGTGGCCGACGCGAACTACGACCGGGCCATCGGCGTGATCGCCGCCCCGCGCGGAGCCGAGGCGCTCGCGATCTGGCCGCGCAGCATCGCGGCCGACGCACCTTCCGCGTTCCAGCGCGCCGCAGGCGAGATGTACTACGTGTGCCCGGCCGAGGAGCTCGCGCGCGCCGCGACCGAAGGAGGGTCGACCGCGTACGTCTACCTCTTCCGGCGCCACCCGCAGAGCCCACTCGGGGATCGCGTCGGCGCGTTCCGCGGGATCGAGCTCGCCTACCTCTTCGCGCCCGACGGCGAGGTGGCCTCGCGCTTCCCCGACGACCTCGCCGTGTCCCAGACCATGCGCGCCTCGTGGACGAGCTTCGTCACCAGCGGCGCGCCGACGACGAGCCCCGCGTGGCCGGCCTACGCACTGGGGGCCCCGGCGATCTTCGTGATCGACGCTCCCTCGGTGGTGGCGGCCGACGTGAGCGAGGGCCGCTGCCGGCGCGCGCGCGAGGCCGGGCTCTCGTTCCCGTTCTGACGAGAGCCCGCTCGGGCCGACGCCGCGCGGTTCCGTCCGCGTTCAGCCCGCGAGCTTGCGGACGGCCGCCTCGATGCCGGCCGGGTCGAGGCCCTGGTAGCCCATCTGCTGCCAGAGCCCGCCCGAGCCTTCCTTGTGCACGCCGACGTGGTCGTAGCGGCCGCGGAAGCCGCGGCGCAAGAGCGCCGATCCGAAGCGACTGCCGAGGCCCGTCTTCACGTTGAAGCCCTCGGCGACGAGCACGAAGGGCGCCGCCGCGAGCTTCTTCATCGTCTCTTCGTCGTACGTGTTCAGGCACGCCTTGTTCACGAGGCCGACCTTCACGCCGCTCGCCTGGAGGCGAATCACCGCGTCGAGCGAGCGATAGAGCGTCTCGCCGAACGAGACGACGTAGCCGCCGCCGTTCGCCTCGCGGACGATCGAGTCCTTCTCCTTCTCGAACGGCTTGCCGGCGTAGAAGGGCTTTCCGTCCTCGCCGAGGATGTCCGGCACCGGCGCGCGCGTGCTGAACACGAAGCGAAGGCCCGGGTCCTCGAAGATCGCCTTCACGCAGGCCGCGAACTGGTGCTGGTCGGCCGGGAAATAGAGGCGCGTCGTGTCCTCGCCGTGCCCGGGCGTGAGGCCTCCGTCGGCGAACATCGAGTTGATGCCGAAGTGGCAGGTGTTGTCCGCCATGTCGTCGACACCCGAGTGGCTGAAGTGCGCGAGCACGTTCGCGTAGTTCAGGCGCGACATCGTGATCTCGCTGATGCACATCTCGAGGAAGGCCGAGAACGTCGCGAAGATGCCCTGCTTGCCGGGCTCGCCGCCGAAGCCCGCGGCCGCCGAGAAGTTGCCGCGCTCCATGATCCCGCCGCGCACGAAGACCTCGGGGAACTTCTTGCGGATGTGGTGCAGCCCGCAGCTGCCCTCGAGGTCGTTGTCGAACACGCGCACGGTGCGCACGCGCTCTTCGGGCGACTTCTTCTCGAGCAGCTCGTTGACGATCTTGCCGAAGTCGTCGCGGTTCTTCCCGGCGCCGCTGCTGCCCTGGTAGGTGAGCGGGCTCTTGTCGGCCTTCTGCGCGCCCTTGATCAGCGCGACGGCAGCGGCGTGGCCGCGGTCCTCGAGATAGGCGATGGCGACGTCGGCCTTGAGCACCTCGTGCGCGTGCGGGCTGCCCTCGGCGTGCGGGATCTTGGGCGCCATCGGGCGCTTCACGATCACGGCGTGCGGGCCCTCGTTCGCGTACGCACGCGTGAGCGCGACGAAGAGCGCGTCGAGATCCTCGCCGAGCACCGTCTCGGTGACGAGGCCGTACCCCGCGAGCGTCTGCGCCACGTCGTAGCCGGGCATGTACTCGTGCGGGTGGCCGGCGATCGTGACGTCGTTGTCGTCGACGAGCACCTTCACGTTCAGCTTCTGGCCCACGGCGAGGCGCGCGGCCTCGGCGTTGTCGCCTTCCATCTGGCTCCCGTCCGAGCCGAGCATCACGATGGACTTGCCGGGATTCGCCATCGCGACGCCGTTCACGAAGGCCCACATGTGCCCGAGGCGGCCCGAGCTGAAGTGGATGCCGGGCGTGAGGTGCTTCTCGGGGTGCCCCGGGAGCTGGCTGTCGTACTCGCGATAGTGGAGGAGCTTCTCGGCGGGCATGTAGCCGTCGAGCACGCTCAACAGGTACTGCGTCGCCACGCGGTGACCGGCCTCGTCGTAGAAGACCGGCACGATCGGGGCGCCGCCGGCGATGAGGCCGCGCGTGATCAGGACCTCCGGAACCGTGTCGTACGCGCCGCCCGTGTGGCCCGAGAGACCGCGCGCGCCCGCGAGCGCCGTGAAGAACACGATCGCGTCGCGACAGAGCTGCACGTTGTGCACGAGCGCGGCCTTCTGCTCGGCCGTCATCGTCGTCGAGCGCGGGTCGAGCGTCAGGGGCTTCAGGGCGCGGAGATCGATCGGGAAGGTCTCGGTCATGGGCGCGAAGCTACCAGCATCGCGGCTCGAATGGATCGGGCGCGCGGGTCTTTTCACGGCGGAGGCAGATCGCCGCGCGAGCGGACGTACGCTCCGCTCGTGGGGCTGCCCCGTCCGTTCTGCGCCGTCGTGCTGGCGCTCGCGCTCGTCCCGTGCGCGGGCTGCGCGACGGCGATCGCGAGCGCGCTCGGCGCGACCGGGTCGAGCGCGACGGCAGCAACCGAGGTCGACCGAGCCATGCTCCAGGCCGCGCTCGACGGAATGAGCTCGGGCGGTGCGACGGGCACGAGGCCCGCACCCGCGGCGTCGAGCGCGTCCTTCGGCGGCGAGCCCGCGTACCTGTGCAGAGTGCCCGGAGAAGAAGAAGCCCAGCGCCTCGCCGCGAGCTCTCGCGACGGAGCCATCGCGACCTGCGCCGCCATGAACGAGCTGCCGGAGGGCGGCGCCTGCGCCTGCGACGAGACCGAGGAGGGCAGCTCCCTGGGCGACCCGCTCGCCGAGCGCTGACCCTCCGCGACCTCGATCGTCACGGTTCGGCCACGAACGCAGTGCGTACTTGCCTACGCAGCAGAGTGGTATTACCACATGGGCAACTGGTACTACCAGTCTGCGCATGACGAACGAAGAGCACAGCAAAGAGAGCGCGGTGGCCACGGCGGCCCAGAAGCTGCGCTCGGCGATCCTGACCGGGCGCTACGCGGCCGGCGCCACGCTCCCGGGCGAGCGAGAGCTCTCCGAGCAGCTCGGGGTGAGCCGACTGACGCTGCGCGCCGCGCTCACGCGCCTCTCGAGCGAGGGGCTGGTCCTCTCGGTGCACGGCTCGGGCACGCGCGTGCTCGACTTCCGCGAGCACGGCGACGTCGCGCTGCTCGGCCACCTCGCCGAGCTCGCGCTCACCGGCCAGCGCGTGGGCCTCGAGGTCGTCTCCGGCCTCCTCGAGCTGCGTCGCGCCGTGGCGATCGAAGCGGTCGGCATCGCGGCCGAGCGCGCGAGCATCGACGAGCTGCGCGAGATGCGTGCGCAGGTGGCGCGCCTGGCGACGCTGCTCTCCGATCCGCACGCGTTCATGCAGGCCGACCTCGGCTTCGCGCGGATGCTCGTGCGCTCCACGAAGAACCTCGCCTTCGAGCTGCTCTTCAACACGGTGCAGAAGACGATCGAGCGCAACCGCGGCGTCGAGCTCGCGTTCTTCGCGAACGCGCCGGCGACGCTCGCCGTGTACGGGCGCCTGCTCGATCGCATGGAGGCGCGCGACGCCGAGCGCGCGCGCCTCACCGCCGCACGCCTCTTGCACCGCCTCGACCGCACGACGCTCGACCGGATCGCGATGGCGATCGGGATGCTCGAGCAGATGCGCCCCGCGCCCTCGAGCGCGTCCCCGTCCCCGCTCCCGCCGCCGCGCCGCACGGCCAGCAAGAAGAAGCCCGCGAAGACGGGCGAGAACGAGAAGAAGGAGACCTCGCGATGAAGCTCACCTCGATCGAACGCTCGCTCGCGCCCGTGGTCCTCTCGAGCTTCGCGCCGCTCGCGCTGCCGAGCGGCTTCTCCATCGGCGCGAACGAAGTCGACTGGAACGAGGGCCTCGACCGCTTCCTCAGCGCCGCCTCGGACAAGGCGCGGCTCGGGATCGTCGTCTCGATGATCACGTTCTTCTTCGCGCCCGTGTTCACGCTGGGCCGCCTCTGCACGCTGGCGCGCGCGAGCGCCGAAGAGCGCGCCGAGGCGATGGTGCGCTTGCTCGACCACCGTTGGTTCATCGTCCGCGAGATGGCGCTGCTCGTGAAGCTCGTCGCGTGCATGGCGATGTTCCGCGTGAGCTCGCTCCGCGCGCGCACCAGCTACGACGATCCGGCGCACGACGCCGCGAAGACCGCCCCCCCGCGCGAGAGCGGGCGGACGCACCTGCGCGTGCTCGCGGCCTGACGCGCGAAGCCGACCGAGAGACGACCGAGAGACGACCGAGACCCGAGACGAGAGAGAACGACGATGCCGACGATGAAGCTCGAGGATCAGGCGGACTTCGTGATCGTGGGGACCGGCGCCGGCGGCGCGACGGCCGCGCGCGTGCTCTCGGAGGCCGGCTACTCGCTCGTGATGATCGAGGAGGGCGCGTTCCTCAAGCCCGAGGATCGCCCGCGCGAGCTCGTGGACGCGATGGCGCTCGCGGTGCGCGGCATGGCGACGCTCGCGACCGACAGCCTGCAGCCGATGCCGCTCTTGCAGGGCAAGGCCGTGGGCGGATCGACCGCGGTGAACTCCGGGATCATCTGGCGCCTGCCCGAGGACGTGCGGCGGCAGTGGGTGAGCGAGTTCGGGCTCGGCGATCTCGTGAGCCAGAGCGCGCTCGACCGCGCCTTCGATCGCATCGAGGACGAGCTGATGATCGGGCCGACCGATGCGTCGGTCGCCGGCGAGAACAACCTGCTCATGCAGAAGGCGGCGGAGAAGCTCGGCCTTCCGGGCCACGTGATCGTGCGCAACAGCCGCGCCTGCAAGGGCTCGCAGCGGTGCCTGCAGGGCTGCCCGAACGGCGCGCGCCAGAGCATGGACGTGAGCTACGTGCCGCGCGCGATCGACAAGGGCGCGCGCTTGCACACGCGCTGCCACGCCGAGAAGATCGTGTTCGAGGGCCAGCGCGCCGTGGGTGTCGTCGGCCGCGTCGACGACGAGCAGGGTCGCAAGGCGGGCACGTTCTCGGTGCGCGCGCGTCACGGCGTGATCGTCGCCGCGAGCGCGATCTGGACGCCGCTCCTGCTCGCCAAGAGCGGGATCCGCCACGCGCTGCTCGGCGAGCGCTTCTCGGCGCATCCGGGCGCCGCCGTCGTCGGCCGTTTTCCGACGCCCGTCCACATGGGCTTCGGCGCCTCGCAGGGCTACGAGGTCCCGATGCGCGAGCGCGGCTTCAAGCTCGAGGCGCTCGCGCTGCCGCCGGACATGCTCGCGGCGCGCCTGCCGGGCGCGGGCAAGGCCTGGCAGGAGCGTCTCTCGTCGCTCGGCCACTACGCGCAGTGGGGCGGCAACGTGCGCATGGAGGCGATGGGCCGCGTGCGCAGCTCGTGGCTCGACGGCGTCTCGGTGCGCTACGAGCCCACCGAGCGCGACCTCGCGAAGATCCGCGAGGTGCTCGTGCTCACCGGCCGCATGATGTTCGCGGCGGGCGCCGACGAGGTGTACCCGGGCATCGCCGGCTTCCCCGAGGTCGTGCGCTCGGAGGCCGAGATGCTCGCGCTCGAGAAGATGCCGCTCCGCCGCCCGCAGGTGCACCTGGTCGCGTCGCACTTGTTCGGCACCGCGTGCGCCTCGAGCGATCCCAAGCGCGGCGTGGTGGGCCCCGATCTCGCGGTCCACGGCCGCCAGAACCTCTACGTGATGGACGCGAGCGTGTTCCCGACGAACCTCGGCGTGAACCCGCAGCACTCGATCATGGGCCTCGTCTGGGTCGCGGCCGAGCAGCTCGCCGCGCGCGCCGAGGGCCGCCGCGCGGCGTAGCCTCGCCCGCCCGTGCTCGCGCGGCGCGCGCGGACGCTCGAGCCGGCCCGGGCTCGCCGTCAGCGCAACAAGCCGTGGGCCGTCCGGAGCCGCGCGCGCTCGATCGCCTTCTCGAGCGCGGCACGGTTGGTCCCGGCGAAGCGATCGCGGATCTCCACGCGCTTGCCGCTCCGCAACGTGACGACGAGCGCGCGCCCGTCGACCGCGACGCGCTCGACGAAGCGCCAAGGCATGCGGCGCGTCTTGCCATCGCGCGCGTAGACCAGGCCGTCGGTGCGGAGCGCGAGCCAGCGCTCTTCCATCAGCTCGCGCCGGAGGCCCGCGATCGCGGTCGCGCCGCCGGTGATCACGAGCGCGAGCGCCACGAGGCCGAGCGGCCAGACCACCCAGCGCGCGGCGGACGCGCCGACCAGCGCGCCCGTCACCACGAATGCCGACGCGAGCACGAGCACGCGCCGGATGCGATCGGTGCGATCGACTCGATACCACTCGAGCAGGCGGGGACGGCGCTTCTTCGGACGGCGGGCCATCGACACGAGGCAGCTTGGCGCTTGCCAGGGCGAAACGAAAGGTGCGATCGATCCGTCCCCGATCATGGCCCAGCACGACCACGATGCGCTCCGCGCCGAGCTCGACGATCTCGCCAAGAAGTTCAAGCACCACGAGGCGCTCTACCGCGCCGGCAAGCCGGAGATCTCCGACGCCGCCTTCGACGAGATCGCCGATCGCTACGCCGAGCTCGCCGACGCGCTGAACGTTCCCGAGAGCGAGCGCGTGGACGCCGAGCCGGGTGTCGATCACACGGAAGGCTTCGTCGTCGTCGTGCATCGCGTGCCGATGCTCTCGCTCGAGAAGCTCACGCCGAACAAGAAGGACAACAAGGGCGAGGCCGTCCCCATCGACGAGCAGCTCGGCCAGTGGATCGAGCGGCGCCGCGAGGATCTCGAGCTCGCCGCGGGCGCGCCGCTGCCGCTCTTCGTCGAGCCGAAGATCGACGGCATCGGGATCTCGCTCCACTACGAGGGCGGCAAGCTCGCGCGTGCCGTGACGCGCGGCGACGGCAAGAAGGGCGACGACGTCACCAAGCAGCTCTCGCGCGCACGCGCGGTGCCGCTCGCGCTGAAGGGGATCCGGGGCGACATCGAGATCCGCGGCGAGATCTACTGGCCCCGCGCCGCCTTCGAGCGCTGGAACGCCGCGCTCGAGCGGGCCGGCCACGAGACCATCGCGAACCCGCGGAACGGCGCGGCGGGGATGGCCAAGCGCAAGGAGATCGAGGGGCTCGAGGAGGTCGGGCTCTCTTCGTTCCTCTACTCGGTGCCGTGGAGCGAGGGCGTGACGATGCCCTCGACGCAGCACGGCATCCTCGAGATGCTCGCCGAGGCGGGAGCCCCCGTCTACCTCGAGCACGTGCGCGTCGTGCCCGATGCCGCCGGCGTGCTCGCGCACTGCGAGAGCTACACGCACCGCCGCGGCGCGCTCGAGTTCGACATCGACGGGATGGTCATCAAGATCGACGAGCTCAAGCACTACGCGCAGCTCGGCGGCACGGGCCACCATCCGCACTGGGGCATCGCCTACAAGTTCCCGCCCGAGCGCAAGGTGACGAAGGTGCTCTCGATCGAGGCCTCGGTCGGCAAGAGCGGGCTGCTCACGCCGCTCGCGCACGTGGCGCCCGTGCAGCTCGCGGGAACCACCGTGGTGCGCTCGAGCCTCCACAACTGGAGCGAGGTCGCGCGCAAGGACATCCGCGAGGGCGACGACGTCGAGATCGAGAAGGCCGGCGACATCATCCCGCAGATCATCAAGAGCGTGCGCCACGCGGAGGGCAGCGCGCCGCTCGCGCGGCCCACGCACTGCCCGGCCTGCCGGAGCCAGGTCGTGGTGGAGGAGATCTTCGTGCGCTGCCCGAACCCGGCCTGCCCCGCGCAGCGCCTGGGCCGCCTCACGCACTTCGCCTCGCGCCGTGCGATGGAGATCGACTGGCTCGGGGAGTCCACGCTCGCGCAGCTCATCGAGAAGCGCGGGCTCGAGGCGCCCCACCAGATCTTCACGCTCACCAAGGACGACATCGCCTCGCTCGAGCGCATGGGCGACAAGAGCGCGTCGAACGTGATCAAGGCGATCGAGGCGGCGAAGTCTCGAGGCCTCGCGCGGGTCCTCTACGCGCTCTCGATCCCGCTCCTCGGCGAGGGCACGAGCGAGGAGCTGGCGCGCACCTTCGGGAGCGCCGACAAGCTGCTCGCCTTCGCGCGCCGCTACGTCGCGGGCGACGCGGAGGCGGTCGCGACCGTCGCGCCGGAGAAGGGCTCGGGCGCGATCGAGGGCCTGGCGAAGAAGAGCGCCGACGTGATCTTCGGCGCGCTCGCGACCGACGCGATCGGCGCGGTCTTCGAGGGCCTGGCGAAGGCGGGCGTCTCGCTCGAGGCCACGAGCGCCACGGTCGTCGCCGTCGAGGGCGTCGCCGGCAAGACCTTCGTGCTCACCGGGACGCTGCCGACGTTGAAGCGCGACGAGGCGGGCGAGCTCATCAAGAACGCGGGCGGCAAGATCTCGGGCAGCGTCTCGAAGAAGACCGACTACGTCGTCGCCGGCGAAGAGGCCGGCAGCAAGCTCGAGAAGGCGCAGCAGCTCGGCGTGAAGGTGATCGACGAGCCGCAGCTGCTCGCGCTCCTCGGTCGCTGAGCGTCGCGCGACTTCAGCTCGGCGCGGGACGCTCGTCCGGGAACTTCCGCGGCGTCGAGCCGTGCGGATCGGCCGGCAAGCGCACGACGAAGCGCGCGCCACCGAGCTCGCTCCGCGCGACCTCGATCGTGCCGCCGTGCTCGCGCACGATCCCGAGCGCCACCGTGAGCCCGAGGCCCGTGCCCTCGCCCGCCGGCTTCGTCGTGAAGAACGGCTCGAAAACGTGCTCGGCGTTCGCCGCGTCGACGCCCGGGCCGTCGTCCTCGACGATGACCTCGGCGCCGAGCGGGAGCGCGCGCACCGCGACGTGGACGTGGCCGCCCTTGCCCACCGCGTGGATCGCGTTGACCAGCAGGTTGGCGATCGCCTGCTGCATCTGGCCCTCGTCGAGCACGAACGCGAGGCGGGGCGCCGGCGCGCAGACGAGCTCGACGTCGGCCTTCGTCGCCAGCGGCTCCACGAGCCGGACGGCCTGATCGACGACGCGCCCGAGCTGGCCCGCCCGCCGCTCCGCGGGCCGACGGCGAGCGAAGTCGAGGAGGCTGCGGATCGCCTGCGTCATGCGGTCCGCGTGCTCGACGATGATGCCGCCCGCCTGCCGCGTCCGCGCGGCGTCGCCCTCCCCGGCCGCCACCATCGCGCCGCGCGCGCGCACGACCGCGAGCGGCGTGCCGAGCTCGTGGGCGATGCCCGAGGCGAGCTCGCCGACGGTGCGGAGGCGATCGGCGTGGCGAAGCTGATCGAGCGCCTCGAGACGCGCGACGGACTCGCGCTCGAGACGCTCGCGCGCCGTCTCGAGCCGGTCCGTCATCTCGTTGATCGCGCGGGCGAGGTCGCGCACTTCGTCGTTCTGCTTCATCTCGAGGCGACCCGAGAGGTCCCCGGCGCCGATGCGCTCGGCCTTCGCGACGAGCGCTCGCATCGGGCGCGCGACGAAGAAGATGCCGAAGCCGAGCGTGAGCAGCACGCAGACGAGCACGAGCGTGGCCGTCGTCACGACCGTGCGCAGGAGCAGGTGATCGCGGAACTCGCCTTCGGACGTGAGCGGCTCGTAGAGCTCGATCGCCGCCACGCCCGAGACGTTCGGCAGGTGCAGGCGCGCGTACGTCAGCATGCCGGGCGCGTCGGTCCCGTCGCCCTGCACCTCCGAGCGCACGCCGCGGCCCTCGGGGATCAGCTCGGGCGCGCGCGGCGCCTGCCCGCCCTCGGCGGTGCCGACGAAGCGCACCGTGATGTGCGCCTCGCGCGCGTTGAGCTCCTCCACGAGCGAGCGCCCGAGCTCACCCCCGGCGTCGGCCCACGTCCGCTCGACGGCCACCGCGATGCCGCGGGCGAGCAGCTCGTGATCGCGCGCGACGTCCGAGCGGTAAGCCTGCGACTCGCTCCGCAAGCGCACCCACGCGTTCAGCACGAGGACGAGCACGATCCCGAGACCGATCGCGAAGCTGAGCTTGGAGGTGAGGCGCATGGGTCGGCGCGCGAGCGATCGGGGACGAGCGAGCGATCAGCTTTCGCTCGCGTTCCACCGCTCGAGCTTCCGGTAGAGCGTACTGCGATCCATCCCGAGCATCTGCGCGGCGAGCGTCTTGTTGCCGTGCACGAGCGTCATCACGCGCAGCACGTACCGGCGCTCCATCTCCTCCATCGGCACGATCTCGCCGAGCTCGTCGGCGCGGATGAGGACGGCCGGCGCCTCGGGCCGGCGCATGCGCTCGGGCAGATCATCGAGCGTGATCGTTTCGTCGCGGCAGAGCGCGACCGCGCGCTCGATCGTGTTCTCGAGCTCGCGCACGTTGCCGGGCCACTCGTAGCGAGAGAGCGCGCTCGCCGCCTCGGTGGAGAGACGGGCCGGGCGCCGCGCGAGGGCGCCGTGGCGCTCGACGAACGCATGGGCGAGCGCGAGCACGTCGTTGCCGCGCGCGCGGAGCGGAGGCAGCGCGACCTCGATCACGTGGATGCGGAAGAAGAGGTCCTGGCGGAAGCGACCGGCGGCGACCTCGGCCTCGAGATCCTTGTGCGTCGCCGCGACGAGGCGCGCCTCGAACGCGATCTCGCGATCGCTCCCGACCGGGCGCACGCGGCGCTCCTGGACGGCGCGCAAGAGCTTCGCCTGCATCGCCATCGGCAGGTCGGCGATCTCGTCGAGGAAGAGCGTCCCCGCGCCGGCGCGCACGAAGAGGCCCACGCGGTCGGACTTCGCGTCGGTGTAGGCGCCGCGCACGTGGCCGAAGAGCTCGCTCTCGAGGAGCGTCTCGGGGATCGCCGCGCAGTTCAGCGCGACGAAGGGCGCGGAGGCGCGCGTGCTGCGCGCGTGGAGCGCGCGGGCGACGAGCTCTTTCCCCGTGCCGCTCTCGCCGGTGATGAGCACGGTGCTCTCGGAGTCGGCCACGCGCGTGACGAGATCGAAGACGCGGCGCATCGCCGGGCTCTCCCCGATCATCTCGGCGAAGGGCGCCTCCTGGTCGCCGCGACGCAGGGCCTCGAGCTCGCGCTCGAGCCGATGGCGCTGCACCGCGCGGTCGAGCGTGAGCGCGACGGCGTCGATCTCGAAGGGCTTGGTGATGAAGTCGTAGGCGCCCGCACGGATGGCCTCGAGCGCGGCCTCGATGGATCCGAACGCGGTGATCACCACGCAGGGCAGGTGCGGCCGGAGCGCGCGCGCGCGCGCCGCCACGTCGAGGCCGCTCGCGCCGCGGAGGCGCAGGTCGGTGAGCACGACGTCGCACGGTGCGCTCGACTCGAAGAACGCGACGGCGTCGGAGAGCGTGGTCCGGTAGACGACCTCGAAGCCGCGGTGCGTGAGCCCGTCGGAGAGGACCTCGCACGCAGCGAGGTCGTCGTCGACGACGAGCGCGATGCCTCGCGGGGCTCCGGAAGAACGGCTCATCTCGGGGTCCATAGCGTGAAACCTCGGGGCACGGCGGTCACGGCCCGCCCGGTCGATGGGTGGGGCCGGCGCTCGGCTCGCGCCAGTCGATCTCGACGCAGCAGCGGCGGCACCGACCGAGCGCGCCGAGGAGCGCGTTGCGGCGCGTCGCGGCGTAGCGCCGCTCGAGGATCTCGAGGTCGTGACCGCGCAGGACGCAGACGAGCTCGCGCGCCGCGTGCGCCATCCGGTCGAGCAGGCCGACGGGCCGGAGGGGCACGGGCGCGATCGGAGCCAGGGGCGCGAGCTGCTCGGGCGGCGTCCGCGGACCGCGAGAGCGCAGGGCCGCGCTCTCGCGATCGAGCGGTGCCGATGGCCCGAGGCTCGTCCCCTCGTGCGGTCGCGGGACGCGCGACAGACGCCGGGCGCGCGGGCGTCGGCGCGCGCGCTCGTGCCTTCCGGTGCTCGGCATGAGCGAGCCCGGAGCAAGACGCGCGCCTCGACCGCGCAGCGCCGTTTCCGCGCGCTTCGACCCGCGCGCCGCGCGCCGGCGCCGCAAAATGCAACGCGTCGCAGTTCGCTGCGCGTCTCTTCGCGCGGAGAGGCACACTCGGGGACGCAGCGATGGCGGAGACGAAGCAGAGCGCGCGGCCCCCGGATCGCGCCGCGCCCGAGCCGATCGCCCGCGCGTGGAGCGACTGCGCCTGGGCGCTCGGCCTCCGCGCCGATCCCGCGACGCTCGACGACCTCGTTCGCCGCTGGTCGGAGCCACATCGGCGCTACCACGACCTCTCTCACCTCGAGGCGTGCCTGCGCGTCTTCGACGCCGTGCGCGCCGAGGCCGAGCGACCGGGCGAGGTGCTGGCGGCGCTGCTCTTCCACGACGCGATCTACGATCCGCGCGCGAGCGACAACGAGGCGCGCAGCGCGGCCCTGGCGATCGAGCGGCTCGCGGGCGCCGCGCCTGCCGCGATCGAGCGGATCGCCGCGGCGATCGAAGCGACCCGTACGCACGAGGGCCGAGGCGATGCCGCGCTCGTCATCGACGTGGACCTCTCGATCCTCGGCGAAGAGCGCGCCCCCTACGACGCGTTCGAGCGCGCGATCCGCGAGGAGTACGCGTTCGTCGGCGACGACGCCTTCCGCACGGGGCGCGCCGCCGTGCTCGCTCGCTTCGCCGCGCGCCATCCGATCTACCGTTCCCCGACGCTGCGCGCCGCGCTCGAGGAGCGCGCCCACGAGAACCTCGCCCGCGCGATCGCCGCCCTGCGATAGCGCCTTCAGCGCGCCGAGAGCCGCACGCGCGCACCGCGCGAGGGCGCGAGCGTGAGCCCGTGCGTGATCGCCGGCTCGGGGGCGCCCGCAGGCGCGATGCGGAAGCGGCGCAGCGCCTCGGCGACGATCCCGCGCATCTCGTAGAGCGCGTACTGCATCCCGATGCAGCGCCGCGAGCCACCTCCGAACGGGAGGTAGCCGAACGCGGGCGGGCGCGCGTCGAGGAAGCGCTCGGGATCGAAGCGCTCGGGATGCGACCAATGCGCCGGATTGCGATGCGTGAGGTGGATCGACACGTAGACGAGGGTGCCGGCGGGCAGGTCCCATCCGCCGATCGTCTGCGGGCGCTGGAGCACGCGACCGACGAGCGGGAACACGGCGTGGTAGCGCAGCGTCTCCTTCACGATCGCGTCGATCCACGGCAGCTCGGCCGGCTCGCTCGGTGCGGCGTCGAGCTCGGCCCGCGCGCGCGCCTGCGCATCGGGATGATGCGCGAGGCACTGGAACGCCCACGCGAGCGCCGAGGTGCTCGTCTCGTGCCCCGCCCCGACGAGCGTGATCAGCTCGTCGCGCAGCTCCTCGTCGCGCATCGGCTGCCCGTCCTCGTAGCGCGCCTCGAGCAGCATCGTGAGCACGTCGTCGCGATCCCGAGGGCCCGCGGCGCGGCGCTCGCGGATCAGCCGGAAGAGGAGCTGATCGAGCGCCGCGCGCCGCGCCACGAAGCGGCCCCAGGGCGTGAGCTCGCCGAGATCGAAGCGCAGCGCGGACACGATGTTGAAGACGGAGAACTGCGCGAGCACGTCCAGCACCGCCTGGCGCAGCGCCTCGAGCTCCGCACCGGAGGCGCCGAAGACCGTGCGCAGGATGATGTCGAGCGTGATGGCGCGCGCGGCCGGCTCGATCGCGAAGAGGCGCTCGAGCGGCCACTCGTCCATCGCGCGGCGCGCGATCTCCCGGATCGCGTCGCCGTACGCGTGCATGCGGGAGCCGTGGAAGGGCGGCAGCAGGAGGCGCCGCTCGCGCAGGTGCCGCTCCCCGTCCATCAGGAGCAGCGAGTGGCGCCCGACGAAGGGCTCCATCCAGTCGAGCGCGGCCCCGACGCTCACGTCCTCGGGACGCAGGCCGAAGATCTCGCGGATGGGCGCCTCGTCCGAGAAGACGACGATCGGAGGCTGCGTCGGGATCCGCAGCGAGAAGGTGGAGCCGTAGCGCGCGCGGCAGCGCTCGAAGAAGGGCAGCATCCGGAGCACGAAGAGCGCGCCCTGCGCGATCGGTGGAAGGCTCGGGCCCGGCGGCAAGCGCGCCGCTCGCCGTGACGAACGGCGCGGCATCGCGCGAGCGATCTCGTCGAGCAGCGTCACGGTGCGCGGAGGGTAGCAGCGCCCACGCGCGCGAGGGCTGCGACGCGCCGCGCCTCGCCGCGCCTTGATCTTTCGATCCGAATCGTCTCTGCTCCTCTCGGAACGAGACGATGAGGAAGACCGGCCTACGCGCGCGGATCGCGAAGCGATATCTCGACCTCTTGTGCTCCGTGTACCTCTACAACGAGCACCGGGGCTACACCGGGCTCGATCGCATCCTCGAGGCGATCCGCTCCTCGTACCCCGAGGGCGATCCCTTCATCGCGCGCGTCGAGAAGCACCGCGCCGACGAGCACAAGCACTACGTCATGTTCCGGCGCTGGTTCGAGCGCCGCGGCGAGATGCCCTACGCCGTCGACAAGATCGGCCAGATCGACGAGATCATCCAGATGTTCTTCGGCCGCGAGATCGACGACCTCGAGCCCACGCCGATCCTCGCGAGCGAAGAGAAGTTCGCCCAGCTCTGCCGCGCGATCGCGCTCACCGAGCGGCGCGGCATGCGGCAGGTCGAGGAGTTCCTCGCCTCGCCGCTGGTGCGCGCGGACGATCACCTCGTGAAGATCTTCAAGGTGATCGAGCGCGACGAGCCCTCGCACTGGGAGCCGTACGAGGAGTGGCTCGACGCGCACGGCCATCCGCGCACGCGGCTGCGCGAGCGCCTGACCGACTCGCTCGCGCACGCCGTCGTCGTGGCCGTGAAGTTCCCGCGGATGCTGGCGAGCCCGAGGCTCCGGCGCCGCACGGACTGGCCCGACGAGGTCTCGCCCGGCGTGCGACCGAGCGCGCAGCGTGTCGCGCCCGCCGATGACGCCTGATCCCGAGTCCACCTACGTCGTCGGCGCGGGGACGTCGGGCGCGGTGATCGCCGCGCGCGCGACCGAGCGCGCCGCGCGCCACGTCGTGCTGCTCGAGGCCGGCCCCGACTATCCGACGCGCGCGAGCGTGCCCGCCGATCTGCGCGACGGAACCCGCAACGCGCTGCGCTCGCACGACTGGGGCTACCGCTATCGCCCGACGCCCGGCGCGCTCCTCTTGCCGCAGCCGCGCGGTCGCGTCGTGGGCGGCTCGTCGGCCGTGAACACCTGCATCGCGCTCCGCGGGCAGCCCGCCGACTACGACGAATGGGCGGCGCTCGGGCTCCCCGAGTGGTCGTGGGCGCACTGTCTTCCCGCGTTCAAGAGGCTCGAGAACGATCTCGACGTGCGGAACGAATGGCACGGGCAGGACGGCCCGATGCCGATCCGCCGCTTCGCCCCCGAAGAGCTGTGCGCGTGGCAGTCGGCCTTCCTCGGCGCCTCGGAAGAGCTCGGCCACCCCGCATGCCCCGACAGCAACGATCCGACGGGCACCGGCCACGGGCCGCACGCGATGAACCTGCTGCACGGCGAGCGTGTGAGCGCCGCGCGCGCCTACCTCACGCCGGAGGTCCGCGCGCGCGAGAACCTCTCGATCCGCCCGAACGTGACGGTGCGCCGCGTGATCGTCGTGAACCGCCGTGTCGAAGGCCTCGAGGTCGAGGCACGGGGTGAGGTCCGCGTGCTCCCCACCCGCCGCGTCGTGCTCTGCGCGGGCGCCGTCGCGACGCCGGGGATCCTGCTGCGCTCCGGGATCGGGCCGCGGCGCGAGCTGGAGCGCCTCGGCGTCCCGCTCGTCTCCGACGTGCCCGCCCTCGGCAAGCGCATGCTCGATCATCCGGGCGTGGTGATGGTGATGGTGCCGCGCTCGGGCGCGTGCAGCGTGCACGACCCGATGATCCAGACCTGTCTGCGCTATACGTCGGAGGGATCGCCCACCGAGAACGACGTGCTGCTCCAGCCTGGCTCGTTCCTGCAGCTCCCCGACGGCGTCTCGCCCCTGTTCACGCTGATGGCGTGCATCGAGAAGCCGCGCGGCCACGCCGAGCTGCGCTTCCCGAGCGCCGACCCGCACGCGCGGCCGCACATGATCGGCCACGTGCTCTCGGATCCCTACGATCGACGGCGTGCCGTCGAGGGGCTCGAGGTCGCGCTCCGCCTCGCGAGCTCGCGCGCGATGCGCGGCCTCGCCGACTTCGCGTGGCCGATCAAGTCGGTGCTCTCGGACCCCGAGGCGCTCTCGGCGTGGGTGGGTCGCTCGAGCGGCACGGCGTTCCACATGTGCGGCACCGTGCCGATGGGCCCGGAGGGCTCGCTCGACGCCGCGGTCGACGGGCGCGGGCGCGTCCGCGGCGTGACGGGGCTCTTCGTCGCCGACGCGAGCGTGTTCCCGACGATCCCGTCGGCGAACACGAACCTGCCGACGCTGATGGTGGGCGAGCGCTTCGGCGAGTGGCTCCGCACGGGCGCGATGGATTGACGCTCAACGGACCGCGTAGCGCCGCAGCGCCTCGCTCCGCACGGGATCGAGGATGCGCGGGAACTTCTGCTGGAAGCTCGACTGCCCGAGGTCCCGCATGAAGCGCTGCGTCGCGCCCGGCGCGAGCAGGTGCACGCGCGGCCCGAGGATCGCGACGTCCTTCTGCCGGTGCTCGCGGTACACGCGGTTCTGCGCGCAGAGCTCCTCGTCGAAGGCCCGCGCGAACGCGGCGAGATCGTCGATCGGCGGCTCGAGCTCGACGAAGAGCACGTAGCGCCCGAGCGCGCTGCCCTCGACGCCGACCTCGCTCGTCGCCGCGAAGTCGACGCTCGTGCTGCCCGTCGCGCGTGCCGCGTGCGCCACGGCCCGCTCGATCTCGAGCGTGGTCGTGAGCTCCTGGGTCAAGGAGAGCACGCCCGCCGCACGGCCCACGAAGCGCATGCGATGCGGGTAGGTCTCTTCGAAGCGCACGGTGTCGCCGATCGCGTACGCGAACAGGCCCGAGCTCGTCGTGAGCACGACCGCGTAGTCGGCGCCGCGCTCGACCTCCCAGAGCGGCACGCGGCGCCCGCCCTCCTCGCCGCGCGCGACGAATTCGAAGAACACGCCGCGGTCGGGGATCATCAACATCGACGGATCCGAGGGCCTCTCTGCCGCAGCGAAGAAGCCGCCCTCGGTCGCGCTGTAGCTCTCGAAGATCGCGACCGGTCGGCCCACGCGCGCCTCGATCAGCGCGCGGTAGGGCTCGGCCGGCACGCCGCCGCCGAGCAGCACGCGCAGATTCGGCCAGAGATCGGCGACCGTGCGCGCGGCGATCCCTCGGCGTCGCGCGGCCGCGAACAGCCGATCGAAGAGCACCGAGAACCAGCACGTCGTGCCACTCAGCATCCGCACGTCGTGGTCGAGATACGCCTCCGCGATCGCGTCGAGCTTGTCGTCGTAGTCGGCGATGTCGCGGATCGGCGGCCGCGGCAGCTGCATCCGGCGCGCGAGGTAGGGAAGGTGCCGCTGCATGATGCCGGGGTTCGACGCGATCCCGACCGGGCCCACACGCTCGATCGTGGAGGGTGGAAAGAGCCCGAGCATGTAGCCGCCGGGCAGATCGCGATCCCCCGAGACCCCCAAGTAGCGCGCGAGCACGTCGAAGCCGGCGAGCTGCTGCCATCGGATCTGCTCGGCCGAGATGGGAAGGAACTTGTTCTTCGCCGCCGTGTGCGAGGTCCCCGAGCTCTGGCCCCAGTATCGGACGAGGCCCGGATGGAGCACGTCGTGAGCGCCGCGCCGCATGCGCTCGAGACGCGGCTCGAGCTCGGCGTACCTGCGCACCGGCACCTCGCGCGCGAAGTCGGCGTGGCTACGGATCCGATCGAAATGGTGCTCGCGCCCGATCTCGGTGCGGGCCGCCGCGCGAAGGTGGGCCAGGAGCGTGTCTTCTTGTACGCGACGCAAGAGGCGCGGGCTCTTCGCGATCGCATCCCAGCGCGCGACGCGCGCCACGGCGGCCGCCCACATCGCAGTGCCGACGAGACGACCGGCGCGCACGCCGCGGAGCTTGCGAGAGCGGGCTTCGGTCAACGTCGGGCTCGGTGCGTGTAGTATAGACGGGCGCGACGATGGCGTTCGAGGGGAGGACACGCTCCGCGCCGGTACCGACCGAGCGCCGATGGCTCGAGGACTACCCGGGCCTGCGGCGCGCGCAGGCCGAGTGTGCGCGGCCGCGCTCGGAGGACGAGCTGCGCGGGCTGCTCCGCTGGGCGGGGAGCGAAGGCCGCACGGTCACGCTCCGCGGCGGCGGGCAGTGCCTGCACGGGCAATCGGTCGGCGACGATGTCGTGATCGATCTGTCGGCGCTCGACCGGATCGAGGTCGACCTCGCGAAGGGCACGCTCACCGCGGGCGCCGGCGCGCGCTGGGCCGACGTGCACGCGGCGGTGCCGCGCGGGTGGGTGCTGCCGAACCTCGTGACCACCGGCGCGGCCTCGGTCGGCGGCACCCTCGTGGCGGACGCGGCCTCGCGCTTCTCGTCGGCGTTCGGGCGCGAGATCGAGGGCGTCGTGCGCGTGCGCCTGATGACGGCCGACGGAGCGATCCTCGAGTGCGATCGGCAGGGCCCGCACGCGGAGCTGTTCCGCGCGCTGCCGGGAAGCGTGGGCCTGCTCGGGGTGGCCCTCTCGGTCGAGCACCGGCTGATCGACGCGCGCCACCTCGCCGCGCAGGACGGCTCGCTGCGCGTGCGCACCGTCGCCCGCAAGCATCCCGACGCGCGTGGGCTCTTCGCCGATCTCGCGCTCGAGCTCTCGGCGCCGCCCTCGACGCGCAACCCGCGCGGCGCGTACGCCCTGCTCGTCCCCGGCGGCGGCGCGCTCCTCTTCCACTCCACGTACACCGGGGCGCCCCGCGCGCGCCGCATGATGAACCACCGCCGCCGCGATCCGATGCGCGGCCTCGTCGAGCGGATCCTGCACGTGCCGGCGCTGAACCGCGCGCTCTGGCGCGTGATCTTCGAGCAGTACTACGGCGACGGCGATCACTTCGTCGACGCCGCGGAGGACTTCGCGTTCTTCATGGACGCGGGCACGGCAGCCCGCGCGCAGGCCGCGCAGCTCGGGCTCGCCCTCGGCGCGCTCGTGCAACAAGTGATCGAGCTGCCCTTCGACGCCGGCCCCGGGGCGCAGGATCGCGCGAGCGCGCTCGCGCTCGGCTTCGAGCGCCTCTGCCGCGTGCACGACGTGCAGCCGATCGGATGCGACGTCGTCGCGGTGCGCGGGGCGGCAGGCGCCCACGCACTCCGATTCTCGACGGCCGTTCCGATCGCGCGCGCGGAGGACGAAGATCGCGCGCGCACGCTGCTCGCCGCGCAGGCCGCGCTCGCGGCCGAGCACGGCGGGCGCGTGCTCGTGGGCAAGGGCGTCTACGCCGACGCGCGCACGCTCGCCGAGACGAGCCGCGAGGCGCTCGCGGCGCTCGCGCGCCTCGAAGCACGTTGGGATCCGAGCCGGCTCTTCGGCGGTCCCTTCCACGCGCAGGTCCTTCGGCCCGCGATGGCCCTCGCGACGAGCAGCCCGCGGAGCGTCGTCGCGCCGCGCCTGGAGAAGACGGCATGAAGCGCGCACGCGTCGCGGTGGTCACCGGAGCCTCGAGCGGCTTCGGTCTCCTCTCGTCCGTCTCGCTCGCGCGCGAGGGCTTCCGCGTGTACGCGACGATGCGCGCGCCCGACCGCCGCGACGCGCTCGACGACGCGGCCGCGAAGGCCGGCGTGGATCTCGAGGTGGTCGCGCTCGACGTGACCGACGATCGCTCGGTGACCGAGGCCGTGCGCGGCATCGAGGCCGCCGCGGGCGGCATCGACGTGCTCGTGAACAACGCGGGCATCGCCGTCGCCGGCCTCTTCGAGGACCTCTCGCTCGCCGAGCTGCGCGAGCAGCTCGAGACGAACCTGCTCGGCCTCGTGCGCACCTCGCAGGCCGTGCTGCCGGGCATGCGCGCGCGCGGCGGCGGCCGCATCGTGAACGTGTCGTCGGCCGGCGGGCGCCTCCCGACGCCGATGCTCTCGGGCTACTGCGGGACGAAGGCCGCCGTCGACGCGATCTCCGAGGCGCTACGCATCGAGGCGCGCCGGTTCGGGATCACGGTGAGCGTGATCGCGCCGGGCACGTTCAAGACGGCGATCTTCGCGCAGAACCGCCGCATCGCGCGCCGCACGTCGGATCCGACGAGCCCCTTCTACGCCGACAACCAGAAGCTCGAGCGGGGTGTCGCCCGCATGCTCGCGCAGAACCACGCCGACCCGCAGCGCGTGGCCGATGCCGTGGTGCGCGCCGCCACCGCGCGACGCCCCGCCGGCTACTACCGCGTCGGCACCGACGCCGCGCTCGGCGCGTTCGCGCGAGCCGCCCTCCCCGAGCGTCTCTACGAGTGGGGCCTGCGCCGCTACTTCGAGTCGCTGCGGCGGTAGCGGTGCGCCGCGCCTGGCGTGAGGATGCCGACGTCACGAAACGCGCGTTCGTGGCAACGTGGAGGTCGATGCGCTTCTTCCTCGTGTCCTTCTTCGCGCTCGCGGCGGCGCTCTCGCTCTCGCTCTCGCTCCCGACCTCGGCCACGCACGCGCAGCCTTCGTCGGCGACCGAGCGGCTCACGCTCGTCGTCGAGATCGTCGCGCGCGACGACACCCCGGTGACGCCCTGCGGAATCCACGGCGCGACGCCGCGCGACGTGACCGCGCGCGTGATCCAGGTCGAGGAAGGCGCGTTCCCCGCCGACCAGATCCTCCTCTCGTGGCCCGTGTGCACGATCGGACAGCTCGTCGTCGGCGCGCGCCATCGCGTTCAGATCCGCCGCTACGTGGATCGCCCGGCGGACGCGACGACGCGCTACCGCGTGCGCCGCTCCTGGGCCGTGCCCGGGGCTTGATGCGCTACACCGTCGAGGTGCACCCCGCCCTCGCCCCCACGCGCTTCGTCGACGCCGCGCACCCGCGCGTGCAGGCCTTCGCACGAGAAGTCTGCGGCGATGCCACGAGGGATCGCGAGCGCGCGGCGCGCCTGTTCGCCGCGGTGCGAGACCGGCTCCGCTACGACCCGTACTCGATGACGGTCGACCCGGCCGACTACGTCGCGAGCACCATCCTCGAGCGCCCGCGCGCGTACTGCGTTCCGAAGGCGGTCGCGCTCTGCGCCGCAGCGCGCGCGGCCGGCATCCCCGCGTGGCTGGGCTTCGCCGACGTGAGGAACCACCTCGCGAGCGAGAAACTTCTCGCGGTTCTCGGGACGGACCTGTTCGTGTTCCACGGCTACGTCGCGATGGAGATCGACGGCGCCGTCCACAAGGCCAGCCCCGCCTTCAACGCCGAGCTCTGCACACGCTTCGGCGTACCGGCGCTCGAATTCGACGGCACCGCCGACGCCCTGCTCCACGCCTTCGACGGCTCGGGACATCGCTACATGGAGTACCTGCGCGATCGCGGCCTCCATCTGGACCTGCCCTTCGACGAGATGATGCGCACCTTCGCCGAGACCTATCGCCCCGCGCCGCTCCCGGAGAGGGACGAAGCGTTCGAGCGATGATCGACGCGCGCGCGGGGAGGAGCACCGCCGCGCATCGTACGAGAGAGCGACACGAGCCACTCGCGCTCCGGAGGCCCGACGACGATGCCGCAGAAGAACCGAGCCATCGCGCTCTTCCTCGCCGCCTTTCCGCTGACCGGCATCCTGGGTCTCGATCGCTGGTACCTCGGCAAGCCGCGCAGCGCGCTCGCCAAGGGGCTCACGCTGGGCGGGCTCTTCCTCTGGTGGTTCTTCGACTTCATGCTGCTCTCGCTCGACAACTTCCGATGGGTGTTCGGCAGTGACGAGGGCTTCGTGAAGGACGGCGAGGGCCGCGAGCTGAAGTACGGGCTCTCCGCGTTCCGATGGAAGGACGGCAAGCTCGTCCGCGGCTGGTCGGACTGACGGAGTCGAAAAGAGCGGGCGTGGCCTGGCGGCCATGGTCGCTGCGTCTATGCCGCTCTCATGGTGGTCGAGCGTCGCCCGAGCAGAGCCAAGGCCCGTCCTGCCCGATCGCGCGCCGTCGCGAAGGGCGACGTGCCGGCAGCGCTCGATCCGGCCTCGCTCGAGCGCGATCGCGTGGAGCGCAACGTCGCGGCGCGCTCGGTCGCGCTGCACTCGGCCGTGCAGGACATGATCGAGCACGGGCGCGCGGACATCCCCGAGCTCGCACGCACGCTCGAGGCCGTCCTCGAGGGCGCTTCTCCCGACGACGCCGAGGTGCTCCGTCGCTCGCTCACGAAGGCCGAGCGACGCCTCGCCTCCGAGGCCGGGACCAACACCGACCTCGAGCTCGCCGCCGACTGGCGCGACGGCGGCTACCCCTACAAGTACTTGATGCGCCGCAAGAGCTACGAGCGCGCGAAGTACCGCCTCCAGGTCGAGCTGCTGAAGCTGCAGGCGTGGGTGAAGGAGACGGGCCAGCGCATCGTGATCCTGTTCGAGGGGCGCGACGCCGCCGGCAAGGGCGGCACCATCAAGCGCCTCATGGAGCACTTGAACCCGCGCGGCGCGCGCGTCGTGGCGCTCGAGAAGCCGAGCGAGGCCGAGCGCGGGCAGTGGTACTTCCAGCGCTACACCGAGCACCTGCCGACGCGGGGCGAGATCGTCCTCTTCGATCGCTCCTGGTACAACCGCGCCGGCGTCGAGCGCGTGATGGGCTTCTGCACCGACGCCGAGTACCGCGAGTTCATGCGGCAGGCGCCCGAGTTCGAGCGGCACCTCGCGGCGAGCGGCATCCACCTGTTCAAGTTCTGGTTCTCCGTGAGCCGCTCCGAGCAGCGGCGCCGCTTCCGCGAGCGCGAGAAGCACCCGCTCAAGCAGTGGAAGCTCTCGCCGATCGACAAGGCCTCGCTCGATCTCTGGGACGAGTACACGAAGGCGAAGGAGGCGATGTTCTTCGCGACCGACACGGCCGACGCGCCGTGGACCGTCATCAAGAGCGACTGCAAGAAGCGCGCGCGTCTCAACGCGATGCGCTACCTGCTCCACGCCCTCCCCTACACCGAGAAGAACGTCGAGAACCTCGGCGAGATCGACTCGCTCATCGTCGGCCGCGCGAGCGTCGTGCACGAGCGCGGCGAGGCCGGCGCGCCCACGCCCTGACGGGCTCCGACGCGCGCGCGCTCCCCGGGGGGCTCGAGCTCCGCGACCCCAGCGCGGTGTCTCGACGCTCGCTCAGGCGATCGCGCGCAGGGCCAGCATCGCCGCACGGTGCGCGAGCACGACGTGCGGGCTGTCCTGGAGCGCGCGGGCGTAGCCGATCTTGAACGCGTGCGTGCTCTCCTCGTCGCCCGGCGTGAGCAGATCGACGGCATACGCCACGACCGCAGCGGGGCTCTCGGTCGCGTCGGGCTCCATCGCCTCGTCGAGCCGCACGATGAGGGAAGTGAGCGCGCCGAGCCACGCGAGCTCGGGGGCCGACACGAGGCGCTGGAGCAGCTGGTTCGGCGACGGCTTCACGCCCTCGCTCTTCTCGATCGCGTCGCGCGTCGCGTCGATGATCGACTTGTGCAGCGCGAGGAGCGCGTGTCGCGCGCGATCGGCGGGGGTCTCGGTGGCCATCGCGCCGGGTTCCCACGCGCCTGGGCGTCGCGCAACGCTCCCGCGCGCGTCCCCGTCGAGCCTCCGCGACGCCGGGCCTCCGTTGCGGTACAAGCGATGGGCGGGGATGGATCCGGGATCGACGAGCACGAAGGCCACGCGCTACGCGGCGACGATGGCCATCGTGTACGTGGTCGCGGCGGGCCTCTACATCGTGCTCTCGGGCCGCATCGCGGCAGCGCTCGCCTCGTCGCTCCACGATCTCGAGAGCTTCGAGCGCATGAAGGGCATCGCGTTCGTGCTCTGCACGGGCCTGGGTCTCTTCGTGCTGGCGCGCACGCTCTTCGCGCGCCTGCTGCGCAGCGCCGACGACGTGGCCCGCGCTCGCGAGGCGCAGCTACGCGCGGACCGACAGGCGCTGCCGGGGCTCTTGGCGGCGTCGATCGCGCACGACTTCAAGAACGTGCTGACCGTGATCGGCGCCAGCGCCGACCTGCTCGCCGACGATCCGTCGCCCGCCGACCGAGCGATGTTCCTCCGCGATCTACGCGCCTCGGCCGAGCAGGCGCGCGCGCTCGCGAACGACCTCAGCCGCGCCGGGCGCAGCAGCTCGGCCGCGGGGCCCGCGCGCGACCTCGACGTCTCGACGCTCGTGCACGACTCCGTCGAGCTCATGCACCATCACCCGAGCGCGCGAGGGCGCCACCTCTCGTGCGACCTCGCCCCCGGCGAGCGCGGTCAGGTCTACGCGACCCTCGTGCAGCAGATCGTCTCGAACCTCGTCGTGAACGGTCTCGAGGCGGCACCCGCAGGCGGCCACGTGCTCGTGCGCGTCCGCCGCGAGGGCGAGGCGATCGCGATCGCCGTGCACGACGACGGCCCCGGCCTCGACCAGGCCGCGGCCAAGCGCATCTTCGATCCCTTCTACACGACCAAGGAGCACGGCACGGGCCTCGGGCTCGTCTCGGTGCGCAGCTGCGCGCAGCTGCACGGAGGCGACGTCGAGGTCGAGCGCTCCGAGGAGCTCGGAGGCGCCTGCTTCCGGGTGACGCTCCGCGGGGCCGGGAGCGTGGTCAGTCCGAGCGGTGGAGCGACCACGTGATCTGCGCCGGACCGATGGGCGAGCACGTCGCGTCGTAGTGCGTGTCGATGTTCTCGTCGTCGGTGATGGGCGCGTCGTCGAACGCGATGCAGCCGATGCCGCGCCCCGTCTGTCCCGAGACCCCGACGTACCAGGGAAACTGGTTTCCGCGCGGGTCCGTGCACGTGAAGTTCCAGCCCGTGAGCCCCGCGAAGCGAACGGCGAGGATCGGATCCTTGCGCACCTTCAGGAAGTAGCCTTCGTCGACGGGCTGCTCGGACATGTCGGCCACGCAGCTCGCGTCGTTCACCATGAACTGCGTCGGCGAGAGCGTCGCCGTGCCCGTCGCGCTCCAGTTCGTCTCGTCGACGCCGTCGTCGGCGATCGGCAGATCCACGCGGTACGTGACGGTGAAGTCGACGCCGTTCTGTGGCTGGCGCACGGTCACGGTGCCCGCGAGCGGATGCGGCACGCCGACCGCGATGTTCGAGAAGACGTAGGCCGTGCCGCCGTAGGGCGTGCCCGCCACGCGCGCCGAGACGCGCACGAGCGGCGGCGTCGGGGCGTGGCTCGGCGCGGTGTAGGTCGCCGACTGCCCGTTGCCCGCGATCGTGCCGACCGTGGCGTCGCCCCCGGGGATGCCGTTCACCGCCCACTCGCTCACGTCGACGAGCGGCGCGACGCCCGACTCGTCGCAGACGTAGCCGAGCGGCCCGAGCGAGCTCCCGTCGGAGGGCGGCGCGTAGCAGACGCCGATCGCGAGGCCGAGGCTCGCGCCTTCGGGCACCGTGGCGCCGCCGGGGAGCAGCTGGATGCCCTCGACCATCGACCACGGGCTGAGGTGGTCGGTCGTGGTGGAGATCGTGTGCGTGCTCGCGTCGTAGCTCGGGGTCGACCAGTGCCACAGGCCGTCGGCGCTCTGGTAGGCGATGCCGACCGAAGCGGCGTCGCCGCGCACGAGCCCGCTCTCGTCCACGGCGAAGCGCAGCGTGGCCGGCACGGCGAAGTGGGTGCCCTCTGGCGTGATCAGGTAGCTGCTGCCGATCGCGCCGTGAGCGAAGCTCATCACCTCGACGATCGAGAGCTCGGTCTGCGCCGCGAGCGCCCCGGCCGGGACCACCAGCGTGAGCCCGCCGTCGCCGGAAGCGAGCGTGCCGCCAGCGGGCCCGAGCATGCCGGTGACCGGCGTGCCGATCGCGAAGCCGACGGGAGTGGGCGCAGGCTCGCTCGGGTCCTGGCTTCCGTGCGGAAGGCACGCGACGAGCGGAAGGGCCACGAGGGAAACGAAGTGTAGGGCTCTCACGAATCGAACGTACGCACGCGCGTGCCACCGCCCAGAGCGAACGATTCCGCGATGGCCCGTTGGCGCCAAGCAGAAGAGGCCCGATACTCGGGCGGCGGCCCCCGACGAGCGCCGCACAGGAGCACGGACGGATGGCGGATCGGCGGCGTTTCCTCCAGGTGCTCGCGGGATCGATCGTGGCCGCGGGCATGGGCTGTAGCGGCAATGCCCAAGGCGGGCGCGACGCCTCGTCTCGCGACGGAGCGGCGGGCGACGGAGGCGGCGGTGACCCGGATGCGACGGGCACGGTGGACGCGAGCGGCGCGGACGCAGACCTCGTGGACGATGCGAGCGCGGCCGACGCCGCGAGCCCGAACGACGCCGCGAGCGCGCCCGACACCGGCGCGCCGTGCATGCCCCGCGGCCTGAACGCGGGCATGGCCAGCGCGTATGCCGCCGCGGGCCTCTACTCGGTCCCGCGCACGTCGGTGATGATCGGGCGCGACGCGGGCGGCCTCTATGCGATGACCTCGCTCTGCACCCACCTGCAGTGCGACCTCAACACGCTCGGCACCATCGGCGCGACCGGGGTGCGCTGCGGCTGCCACGGATCGCAGTTCGATCTGGTCGGGAACGTGACAGGGGGTCCCGCGTCCTCGCCCCTGCGTCACTATCGGCTCACGCTCGAGTGCGACGGCAGCCTGCGCGTCGACGTGTCGATGGTGGTCGCGCAGGACGCACGACTCGTGGCGTGATCGCGCGCGCCCGGTCCGCAGCCCACCGCGAGCGCCTTCGAGAGGTCGTGATGGAACAACGCTCCCCCGCACCCGTGACGTGGCGAGGACCTCGACCCGGATCGGGGCTCCCGGCCGTCGCACTGGCCGTGCTCGTCGCGGCGACGTCGTCGTGCACGGTGCGCGAGCCGCCGAGCGAAGATGCGCGCCCCGCCGAGCGCGATGCCGCGGTGGTCACTCCGCCCGATGGAGCGCGAGAGGACGCGAGCGCCGAGGACGCCGCCTCGCCCGCGGTCGCCGTGTTCGTGCTCCCCGGGGCGCCGGCCGACGCGCCCGATCGCTTCCCGAGCGATGCGACCTACGAGCGCTCGCTCACCCTCGCCTATCCGCTCGACGGCGTGCTCTTGCCTCCGAACCTCGGTGGGCTCGAGGTGCACTTCGCGCCCGGCGACCGCGACCTGTACGAGCTCCGCTTCGAGCAGAACGGAGAGGCGTGCCTGCTCGTCTACGACGTCTGCGAGGCGCGTGGCAGCGGCTGCGCGGTGCCGCTGAGCGACGCCATGTGGCAGGTGCTCGCCACCCGCCGCGGCGGCGGCCCTTTCGCGCTGCGCGTGCGCGCGCTCGCGGGCACCACGCGAACCGAGTCGGCGCCCATCGCCTTCGAGCTCACCGACGAGCCCGTGCGCGGCGGCCTCTACTACTGGACCACGAATCCCGCGGCGATCCATCGCTACGACTTCGATCTCGCGCACCGACAGGCGGAGATCTACTACGACGAGAGCGACGCCAGCGGGCACTGCGTGGGCTGCCACGCGCTCTCGCGCGACGGGCGCACGATCGCCATCGGATACGGCACCGAGGGCCCGCTCGCGATCGTCGACGTCGCGTCGCGCGCCGCCTCGACGAGGATCGATGGACAGATGGCCGCGTTCTCTCCCGACGCGACGCAGATGATCGTGGGCGGCATTCCGTCGCCCGATCTGACGCAGGCCCTCTCGATCGTGCGCACGGACGGTACGGGCTCACCCTCGACCCTCGGGGTCGGAGCGGCCCCCGACTGGTCCCCCGACGGCGCGACGCTGGCCGCTTCGGACGCGAACGGCGCGCTCTGGCTCTTCGACGAGAGCGCGGGCAGCTGGACGCCGCGCGAGCTCACGGACGGCGGCACCGAGCGCGACCAGTTCCCGAGCTTCGCACCCGACTCGGAGTGGATCGCCTTCTCGCGCACCACGCCGAGCACGCGCCCCGGCGGCGTGGAGTCGCACGTGTGGATCACGACGCGGAGCGGAGCGACACCCCACCTGCTCGAGAAGGCCTGCCGCGGCAGCCTCGACTCGATGCCGCGCTGGAGCCCCGAGATCTTCCTGACCCACGGGCACCGCCTCTTCTGGCTCACGTTCACGAGCGACCTCGCCTACGGCGTGGAGCCGAGCGGGCGCGAGCGCCGGATCTGGATGGCGGCGTTCGACCCCGGCTCGTCCGAGCTCGATCCCTCGCATCCGCCCTTCCTGCTCCCGGGGCAGCCCACGAGCGGCTCGAGCTTCATCCCCCAGTGGACGAGCGTCGTGCGACGTCAGAGCTGCGGCTCGGACGGCGACTGCCGCGAAGGCGAGTCCTGCGTGGACGGCGTCTGCGTCGTCGCCCCGATCTGAGGGCGCCGATCGCTCGCGCGGCGCGACGGAAAGAAGCGTGAGCCGAAGTCGCGCGCGCGCGAACGCTCAGCGGCGGAGCTCGCTCGCGACCACGCTCGGCGAGGGCAAGCCGGCGTCGCGAAAGGCGCGCCCGAGCGAGTCGCTGCTGCCGTAGCCGACGATGCGCGCGACCTCCTCGACGGAAAGCGAAGGCGCGCTGAGCAGGGTCACGGCGCGTCGGAGCCGGAGCGTGCGCAGCGTGGCCCGGAAGCCGCCGAGACCGATGCGCTCGAGCACGTCGGCCGCGTCGCGCTCGAGCTGGCGGAGCGAGACGCCGGCGACGTCGGCCAGCGCTGGCAGGTACGCGCCCGTCTCGTGCGCCGAATAGAAGCGCGTGAGGGTGCGCCAGAGGCGCAGCGTCGAAGGTCGCTCGGCCTCCCCTGCCTCGCGCGCGAGCGCGGCGTCGATCCAGCCGGCGTCGGCGAGCGCGAGCGCCAAGCCGGTGAACGCCTCGCCGATCGCCTCCTCGGTGCGAGCCGCGTCCATCGAGGCGGCGGCGGCGACGACCGGGGGCGAGACCGGCGCGGGCCCGCGCGCGAGCCCCACCGGCACGCGCACGCGCGTGCGAGGCACGCAGACGTCGACGGCCACGAGCGGCTCGCCTCCGGTTCGGAACGAGCGCTCCGAGCGGCAACGCTCGAACTCGTCCTCGGCCAGCACCCATGCCGAAGGGCCCTCGACCCGGGCGCTGCCGCGCGGCTCGATCCAGCCCGATACGACGAGGTAGATCGTCACCACGTCGCGCTCGCGCGCGCTCCCCGGGCTGAACCGGGTGTCGAACGCGAGCACCCGGCGCCGCACCGAGTGCGCTCGGAGCTCCCGGCCGAGGGCCAACGTCGTGCAGAGCTCGAGCTCTCCGTGTGCCCACTCGCTCCGGCTCACGAGCATCGCGCACGACGCTACCGCGGCCGCTGGCCGCTCGCTACACGCGCCCGGCGCTCGGAGGCGCGGTCGCCTCCTCGCGCCACACGCTGGCAGCGAGAGAGCTCGGGCCCGCGCCGATCCCGGGCTCGGAGGCGCATCGCCCGAGGAGCGGCGCGGGGGGCACATCTCGAGCCATGATGGTGCATGACCGTCTCCCGCGTGCTCGCGCTCGCCTTCGCTCTCGCGCTCGCCCTCGCTTCACCCACCGCCGCCCAGGACGACTCGCGCGGCGCGCTCGCCCATCAGCTCTACGACCGCGCCGTCGCAGGGCTGAGCGCCGGAACGACGACGCCTTCGCAGGTGTACGAGTGGTCCGTGCGATGGATGCGGGCCGATCTCGACGCGCGGGTCGCGAACGCCGTGCAAGCACACGTCGAGCGGATGCGGGCGCTCGAGGCGAGCGTGCGCTCGCGCGTCGCGGCCGGGGTGCTCGGCTCGGCCGACGAGCTCGCCTGCCGCTACTACGTCGCCGAAGCGCTGGCGTGGCTCGCCCACCCGCCCTCCTGAGGCGATCCTCGGATCACGCGGCACGGCGGGAGGGGCCGGCCCTGCCGGTGTGGGCAGGCCCCAAGCGGGAACGGGACCGCGAGAGCACGACGCGATCGGGCGTCGGGACCGCGGCGCTCAGACCTCGCAGGCGCGGATCGCCGCGACGGTGACGCCGCCTGGTGTGCGCACGGCCACCCGCAGCTGATCGCCCGCCTCGGTCGGGCGCCACGTGGCCGAGCGCTCCGAGCCGTCGACCTCCAGCGCGCCCTGCGTCGCGGCATCCTCGTCGTGCTCCCAGCGGATGCTCGCCCCCTCGGGCGCCGAGAGGATCACGCGGAGCTCCCCTGCGACGTGCTGCGCGACGAGCGAGACGAGCGGAGGCTCGGCGAGCGGCAGATCGATCGAGCGCGCGGCGCGCTTGGCCGTCGTGTCGCGCCACTGATCGATCAGCGCACCGCGCTCGCGGTGATCCGCGAGCACTGCGAGCGCGCGACGCGACGCGCCCCCGAGGAACGACGTCGGCGCCGGCACGGGATCCACCGGCATCACGGACGGCGAGGGCACCGGGTCGGGGGGCGGCGGCGGCGGCGGGCGCCGCCCGTTGCGCGTGGGATCGACGGTGGTCGGGCGCGGCGGCGGATCGACCGGCATGATCCGCGTGGGCGGTGGTGGAGGGTCGGGCGGCATCACCGTCGGCGGCGGCAGCTGCGGCCCGCCCTGCCAGGGCGGCGGCGCCGGATCGACGATCGGCGGCACGAAGGTCGTGGGCGGCACCGGATCCATCGGCGGCATCAGCGTCGTCGGCGGCGGCACCGGATCGGGCGGTGGCGCGGTGATCGGCGGCGGCGGCGGATCGACCGGCATCGGCTGGCCTCCGCAGCCGTCGCAGGCCGGAACGAGCGCGGCGATCGAGGCGCCGAGCATCGCGCGGCGCACCATCTTGTCGACCGCGCGCGCCATCGTCGTCTTCACGGGCGCGCTCCGCGCGCTCGCGCCGAACGCCTCCATGTCGGCGTAGAGGAGATCGAGCTGGGCGTGACGCAGGCGATCGGCCGCGGCGATCGCGAGCCCGAGGACCGCCGTGTGGCGCGCGATCGTGTCCTCGTCGCTCGGGCGCGTGCCCTTCACGAGCGCGATCGCCGTCTCGAGGAAGTCGGCCGTCTCGGTCGAGATCGACTTCGTCAGCGCATCGGCCCGCGCGGCGAGCCGCGTGCGCTTGCCATCCGGGTCGTCGTAGAAGTGCTCGAGGATCTTCGCGGTGTAGCCGAGCCCCATCGTGCGGTTCGCGACGCCGGCGGGATCGAAGTTGCGCTGCCGGAACGCCGACGCGCACACGCGGAAGAGCAGCTCGGTGGCGTCGTCCTCGATCCGATACCCGAAGCCGAGGTGGTTGCCGACGATCGAGTGGCGCGCGGCGAGCAGATGATGGAGCGGCGTGCCGTAGTAGGGCTCGGCGCGGCAGAAGTTCACCGGGTGCGCCGCGTGCTCGCGCATGAACGCGAGGTTCTCTTCGACGTCGGCGATCGTGGCGTCGGGCTCGAAGAGGAGCAGGTTGTAACAGACGAAGATCCCCGCTTCGCGACAGGCGCGCAGCGCCTCGCGCACGTGCGTCGTCTGCATGCGGCGGTTGAGGTGGCTCGAACCGCCCTCGCTCGCGTTCTCGACGCCCACGTAGAGGCGGATCACGCCGAGCGCACGCAGCTCGCGCGCGAGCTCGGGCGTCATCGAGTCGGGCCGACACTTGCCGATCATCGCGGCCTTGCCGACGCCGCGCGCATCGAGCCCGGCGCGGATCGCACGCAGGCGCGCGAGCGTGTCGGCAGGGCGCGGGAAGAGGAAGTTGTCGTCGTGGAAGCAGAACAGGCTCGGCCCCGCCTCGTGCCAGAGCTCGGCCATCTCGGCGGCCACGTTGTCGGGGCTGCGATGCCGCAGGGTCTTGCCGCCGCCATAGGCGCGCGCCTCGCGGTAGAAGCTGGTGATCGCGCAGTACGTGCACGCGCCCCAGCAGCCGCGGCTGCCCATGAGGGGAATGAACGGGATGCCGGCGTGGCGCGCGTGGGCGCGATAGCGCGCGGCGAACGGGAGCGTGTCGAGGTCGGGCGTGAGCGGCGCGCCCTGCGTGCGGAACGCGCGGCCTGCCTCGTCGCGGAGCGCCAAGCCCGGCACGTCCGCGAGCGGCGTGCGATCGGCGAGTGCCGCGAGCAGCGCCACGAACGAGCGCTCGCCCTCGTAGAGCACGGCCGAGTCGATCGCCGGGTGCGCCTCGAGCATCGGCTCCCACGCGAGGCTCGGGTACTGCCCGCCGCTCGTGACGTGCGCGCGGCATCCGGCGGCGCGCAGGCGCTCGGCGAGATCGACGAGCTCGGCCGCCCGGTGCTGGAACTGGATGCTCAGCCCGACCACCTCCGGGCGCTCGGCCACGACGCGCTCGACGACACGCGGCGCGTCCTCGGGCCAGTCGAACGGCACGATGCGCACCTCGTGCCCTGCCTCGATCGCCGCCGCCGCGATCATCCCGACGCCGAGGTTCTCCTCGAAGTCCGCCCCCACCAGCACGACCTTCATGGAGTGTGCATCCGCACCGAACGCGCCCGCGAAGTGACGCTCGTCACGGTTCGCCCGTGCGAGGATCTCGCCACGCGACGGAGGGACGCGCATGGCCGACGACGACCTCGTGACGATCGTGCTGGCGCTCGCGTCGATCGCCGGGCCCGCCCTGCTCTGGGCCGCGCGCCGCCCGGGCCCGGGGGCCGAGGACCCCGACGTGCCGCCACCGCGGCGGGGCGTGACCACGCTCGCTGGCGGGGCGCTGACCTTCTTCGGGTGGAGCGGGCTCGCGATCTGGATTTGGCTCTCGGGCCGGCACTGGGGAATGATGTGAGCTCCGGGACGGCGGCGCGCGGGAGGCGCGCGCCCGGCTCTCGGGCCGAGGAGTGCCAGGCATGACGAAGGGACGCGACGAGTCGAAGAAGGGGCTTCGCGAGGACGAGATCGCCACCAAGCCCGTGGGTCGTCGCTCGGCGATGACGCTCCTGGGCGCGGCCGGTGCCGCGATGGTGCTCGAGGCCTGCTACCACCGCGGCATCCGCGGCTGCACGGACTCCGATCCCGTCGATCGCGCGGGCTACGGGCGGCGGTGCGGCGGCTACTACGGCGAGGGCTATCGCTGCAGCGACCGCGATCCCTACGATCCCGCGGGCCGCGGTCGTCACTGCTGAGCTGGGGGTTCGCGACCGCGCAACGGCGCCACGGCGAGCGCGATGCTCGCAGCGCCGCTGCGCGCGCGGTATACCGCCTACGCGAATCGTTCGCGGGAGGCATCATGCGCGCTCGTCTTGGGGTCGTTCTCGTCGGAGCGCTCGTCGCGCTCGGTGGCTGCGCGGGTCGCTATCACGCCGAAGCCGAGGTCCACGTGGGCACGCGCGCGAGCGGATCGGCCGGGGGCTCGTCGCAGCAGGGCAGCGTCGTCGTGAGCGAGCCGCCGCGCGAGAGCGGCGGCGTCGTCGTCGCCCCGGCCCCCTCCGGCACCTCGACCGGCTCCGGCGTCGTCGTCGCCCCGGCCCCCTCCGGCACCTCGACCGGCTCCGGCGTCGTCGTCGCGCCCGCGCCGAGCGGCAGCACCTCGACGAGCACCGGCTCGGGCGTCGTCGTCGCTCCGGCGCCGAGCGGCAGCACCTCGACGAGCACGGGCTCGGGAGTCTCGGTCACCCCCGCGCCGAGCGGCAGCACCTCGACGAGCACGACCACGAGCGTCGCCGTGACGCCGGCGCGGCCGACCGGGACGACCTCCACCACGCCGACCGGCGTGACCGTGACGCATCCGAGCGGGACGACCTCGACCACGACGACGGCGACCACGACGGTTCCGAGCGGCACGACCGTGCAGACGACGCCCTCCGGCTCGGCGATGACGACGACGGCGCCGCACACCTCCGACACGGTCCACACCGCGCCCTCGGGGACGGCGATGACGACCACGACGAGCACCACTCCGCCGCGCGCGCCGACGGGCACCACGACGACCGCCTCGAGCTCGGCGACGCACGGCGTCGATACGACGACGGTCGCGACCGGCACGGGCACCGGCTCGGCCACGACCACGCCGCCGCCGACGACGACGAGCACCACGCCCGTGCGCGTCAGCGGCCCGATTCGTACCACCGGAACGGGCGCCACCGGCAGCACATCGACCTCGCCGACGATCCCCGACGTCCCGCCGCGCGAGACGGCGCCCCGCATCACGGCGCCGGATCCGCACGTGGTTCACCCGTAGCGCGGCGTCGCGACGAGGCTCAGGGCGCGGCGATACAGACCGACCCGGGCTCGCACTCGGAAGCGACGATCGCGCCCGGACGCTCGCAGACGAAGCCCTCGGTGCACGCGCAGTGGTTGCCGAAGACGCAGAACGCGTCGGCGTCGCCCGCGCGCGTGCAGTCGACGGGCACGAGACCTTGGTCGGCAGCGCCACAGCTCGTCGCGACCTGGCCGATCTGCGACGGGTCGAGCCACGCATCGGGTGCGCTCGGGCCCACCTCGGCGCGCGCCGCGTCGGCTCCACCGTCCGCGGACGCCGCATCGGGGCTCGGCGCGTGGCTCGTGCCGCACGCGCCGAGCAGCACAGCCACGAGCACTCGAGCCAGCCTCCTGCGCGGCAAGAGCGCGCGCGCCCCCGCGACGAGCTCTTCCTTGGCCGTGGCCGCGTGACGCACGAGAGGAAGGGTACTCCCGATCAGAGGGCGGCCCCAGGCCCGACGACCGCGGCGTCGGGCGCTTCGAGCACGCAGCGACACGGCTCGTCCCCCAGCTGCTCGCAGATCGCGCGCGCCTCCCCGTCGTCCTCGGCGAGGATCACGTCGCTCGTCCCGCTCGTCGTGGTGCACGAGAAGCGCGGAACGTCGGAGGAGCCGATGCTCACCCCCTCGATGGGCGGCTGCGCCACGTGCTCGGGGTCCGGCGCGCGCGCGGCGAGCACCGCGGCGGCTGCGGCGGTGACGAGGTCGATCGGCGAGCCGGCGCGACCCGCCTCGTAGCCGCTCGCACCGCAGCCGACGACGAGCGCGACGAAGATCACCGTGGCCCGCATCGAGACGAGGATACCTCGGCGCAAATCGAGCCGCCCATCGGCGCCCCCCATCGCGTGGGCTTCGGTCCTCCCACGGGATCGTCGCGCTCACTCCGCGCGCGCTTCGCCTCGCAGCGACGACAGCCACGGGCGGAGCAAGTTCACGATGGCGAGCGCGCCGCCCACCACGAGCCCCCCTCCCCCGAGCTCGCTCAGAGCGAGCCAAGGCGAGCCCTGTGGTCCGAGGTGCATCGGGCTCGGCATTCCTCGGGCACCGAGGATCAGCATGGGGACGAACGCGACGAGCACTCCCGCGACCACGAGCGCGGCGATGCGCCTGCCGGCGTCCTCGTCGACTCCTCGCGGGGCGAGCACCGAGCCCGGTCGGTGGGCCGCCGCCAGGACGACGAGAGCGGCGCCGGACGCGACGAGGTGCAACGTGCCCGAGGCGAACGAGCTGGCCGCGAGGAACTGTCCGAGGGCCGGGATGGAGAGCGCGACGAGCGCGGGGGCCGCGAGCGCGAGGACGGGGACGAGCCCCAGCGCGTACACCGTCGACGTCGTCAGGCGCGCGCCGCGACGCAGCAGCCCGAGCCACCGCACGGCGATCCACAGGAGCGGCGACACCGCGAGCAACCGGAACGCGCCCGAGGCCAGCACGCGGTGGTCGCCCTCGGGCGTCACGCCCGGATCGAGTGCCGCCGCGAAGGAGTGCGCCAGGACGAGCACGACGAGACTCGCCACCAAGCGCCGGGGTGGCACGGACGGCGAGGCGAGCGTGCCCTCGGCGAGGATCTCGTCGGCGAGCCCGATCGACGCGGCGAACGTGCCCACGAGCACCGATTGCACGTGGAACCAGACGAGGTGCGGGAGCAGCAGCGCCGAGCCGTCGAGGTGAGCATCGAGGACGCCGAGATGGAAGGTGCGCTCGAGCACGACGAGCGCGACGGCGAGCACCATCGCCGGAGCCGTCACGCACTGGGCCGCCGCCCCGATCGCGAGCCCGACCAGCCCCGAGGTCGGCGCGTGGCGCTCTACCAGGACGCGACGCTGCATCGTCACGAGCAAGCTCGTCGACGCGAGCGCGCCCGAGAGCGTGATGGCCGCGATCGCCGCACCGAGCCAGAGCACGCGCGCGTCGTGCAGATCCGCGTCGTACGCGTCGGTGAGGAGCCAGCCCGGGCGGACGCCTCCGCCGCTCATCGCCACCACGGCGAGCACGAGACCGAGCGCGTGGAGAACGACGCCCGCCCTGCCGAGCCGAGGCAAGGCCATCGCGCGCACGCCGAGCGCGCGCGGCACGACGAGATTGCCGACGATCCCCGTCAGCGCCGGCACCATCGCCACGTAGAACGAGACGAGCCCGTGCGACGCGAGGGCGTCCGCGCCGGGCCCCTCGTGCGCATCCGCGAGGCCGGCGAGCAACGCCTGCAGACCGCCGATCGCGGCCGCCACGACGACGAGGACGAAGTGAGCGAGCGCGTGCGCGCGCGGGGAGAGAGACGAGGGAACGTCGGAGCCCATCGGGGCGACGACTACACCCTCGCGCAGCACGCTCAACGCGGCACGACGTCGCGCGACACGCTGCCGCACCCCCGCGTCAGCGCTCCGCCGAAGCGTCGGGCTCGCCGCCCAGCAGCGTCGCGGCGCGCTGGCGCGCGAGCTCGCGCTCCTGGCCGTGGACCTTCCAGCGTCGATAGGCGCCCCACGCGACGATCGCGGGGACGCCCACCACGCAGAGCGGGCATCCCGCGCCCAGCACCGCGATCGCGGCGACGTCGAGCGCGCCGATCGCGAGGCCCGAGAGCATCAGCCGCTCCGACTCGGCACGCTCGGCGGCGAGCGCCGCGTCGTCGTCGTGCTCAGCCACGGTGGCTGGTCCCGTGCGACTTGAGCACCATGACGATCATCCGGAGGTTCACCCAGACGAAGCGCCACGCCTGATAGAGAAAGAACGTGCGCAGGAAGAGGACCAGCCTTCCCGGCTTCATCGTGAACCGCGCGAGCTCGTGTCGTTCGCCTTCGGGCATCGTCTTCACTCCGGGATGAGCCACCAGAAGGGCTTGGCCTTGGCCTTGTAGAGAAACATCGTGTGCAGGATCGACTTGATCCAGTGCCCGGCCGAGCCGATCTCGCCGGTCGTGTGCCGTAGATCGCGACCGACGCCCGGATAGCGCTGGTAGTCGGGCACGACGGGGAACATCGTCATCGATGCGGCCGTCCCACTCCAGGCGCTCGCGCCGGCGGACGCGACGCACGCGGCGCCCATCTCGGCGAGCGAAGCCGCGTGCGTGGGCTTCGCGGCGCCGTGGATCATGTCGACGATGCTCAGCGCGACCGTGCGCCCCATGATCCCCGAGGGCATGCCGGTGCGCGGCGGCGCGGGCGCGACGAGCGTGCCGTTCTTCGACTTGCGGGGCCGCGAGATCGCGTGCGGCGGCGCGAACGCGATGCCGGCGGCGAACACGTTCGGGTGCCGCGGAGACTGGTACGTCTTGGGCCAGTCCTGGGGCCGCCACTCCTCGTAGGGCTTGGCCGCGTAGTCGGCGTCGACCTTCATGAAGCCGCTCGGCGCGAACATCTCGCTCGTGATGTCGTTCCCGGCGCGATCGAGCGCGCGCAGCTGCGCGCCCTTGAACGGAGGAAGCAGCATCGCGAAGTCGAACGCGAAGGTGTGCTCTTCGCCGTCGAGCGACTCGTAGCGCACGAGGCCCTTCTCGACCGACTTCACCGCGACCCCGGTGATGGACTCGATGCCGCGCTCGGCGAAGAGCGACTCGGCGAAGATCTTCCCCGGCACGACGTAGCCGCCCGTCTGGAGCTGCATGCCGTCGACGCCGAAGTCGCCGAGCTCGGCCTCGTTCGTGATGAACACGACGCGCGCGCGATCGCGGACGCCCGCGCGCCGCAGCTCGTGCTCGACGTTGAAGACGTACTCGAAGGCCGCGCCCTGGCACGTGCAGGTGCCGTGACCCGTGCCGACGAGCAGCGTCTGCGTGGCGCCCGCGCGCATGCGCTCGATGGCCTCGTGCAGATGGCGGCTCGCCTCGATCGCGTGGTCGGCCGTGCACACCGAGAGGCTGTGCCCCTCCGGCCCGAGCCCCGGCGTGGCGCCGAAGTCGAGGCGCGGGCCCGTCGCGTTGACGAGGTAGTCGTAACGCAGCGAGTCACGCTCACCGCGCCGCGCCTCGTCGGTGCGCTCGACGACGACGAAGGGCCCGTCCACCTCCGCCGATCCGTCGGGATGGAGCTCGACGGCCTTGGCCTGCTCGTAGCGAATCCCTTGTTTCTCGTACACCGGCGGCAGATCGAAGGTGACCTCGTCCTTCGTCATCACGCCCACACCCACCCAGATGTTCGAGGGGATCCAGTTCCACTTGCGGTTCGGCGTGACGACCACGACCTCGTGCTGGCGCTCGAGGTTCCGCCGCAAGAGGAGCGCCGCGGTGTGGCCCGCGACCCCGGCTCCGAGAACGACGACGCGCGCCATGGCGGCCTCCCCGGCGCACGGCGTGCGCCTCGTTCGTGGGAGCCGCGCCCCCGCGAAAGGATTCACGCACGCGCGCGGTTCGTCGCCGTCAGCCCGCCTCGAGCGTCTCCTTCAGCACCGCGAGACCGCGCCGCTGGATCGGGCCCGCCGCACAGCAGTAGTCGACCACGCGAACCGTCGGGCTCTCGAAGACCGTGCGCGCGTGCATCGCTCCGCTATGACGCCGCGCGGGCCTCGGCGCCACGCCGAGGCGCGCAGCGCAGACGCCGCCCTCAGCGGCACCACATCGCTTCACCAGCGATCTGCCAGCTGCATCCGGCGCGCTCGCACGCCTCGCGGGAGAAGCAGTCGCCGCACCCGGCGGCGCCGCACGGGCCCGGGCAACGATCGACGAAGCACGCCGCGTCGGCGAGGGCGCAGTCGCGCGTGCAGCTCGAGAGCTGCCAGGTGCCTCCCGACGCGAGGCAAGCCTCGCAGTCGGCCGATCGCTCCGGCGCGGTGGGCGTCGCGCGAGCCCCACATCCGGCCGCGAGCGCGAGAACGAGGGCGAGCGAGCGCACGGCAGGTGCATAGCACCGGCGGCGTCGTGCTGCGGCGCGCCGTCGACTATCCTGGGTCCATGCGGCGTAGGGTCCGGCTCGTCTCGCTCATCGCGGCGCTCGCGGGCCTGGCCGCGTGCGGCGCCTCGTCCCCCGCCCCCGGCTCGGCAAGCCATGCCGAGCTCTCGTGGAGCGTGGACGCCGTGCCCGGCGGGCACGCACTGGCGATCACGAACCAGAGCGGCGGCGCGCGCTCGTTCCATCGTGAGATCGCGGTCGAGCGTCGCGCGGCCGACGGAACGTGGTCCGAGATCGCAGCCTCGGGTCTCTTTCTGCGCGAGAGCTGCGAGCAGAACGACCCGCCGGCCTGCGTCGAGGTGGCGAACGGCACCACGTTCCGCGCGGCGCCATGGACCGGCATGGTCGGCGATGCGCAGTGCGCGTGCGAAGAGTGTGGCCCGGCCGGCGCTGGAACGTATCGTTTCGTCTTCCGCCGCTGCGACGGCGACACGCGCCTCGAGTCGGCGAGCTTCGACGTGCACTGAGGGCGCGCGCGATGTAGGGCCGGCGATGGCCGCCGCGCTCGACCCCGACAAGACCTTCTCTTCCGACTGGCCCGCGGCCTCGCTCGAGGGCGAGCTCGCGCGCTGGAGCGACTTCCTCGCGCGGCACCGCGTGCCCGGCGCGCCCGACGACGAGGCCCGCCGCTTCGCGCAGAAGGCGCTCGCGAGCGGCTCGCCCCACGCGGGCCGCGCGATCGGGATCCGCTTCGCGCACCTCGCGAACACCGCGCTCACCGCGGCGAGCGATCCGCGCCGGGTGGCCAAGCTCGCGACCGGCAGCACCTGGGTGATCGTGACGCCGGAGGAGCGGGCCGCGCTGGCGCAGGGAGGCGTGCGTCTCGAGGTCGGCGCCGAGGCCGTGTGGCGCTCGCTCGCGACGATCCCGATCACGCTCGGCGCCTTCTTCGCGAGCCAGTACGCCTGCCGCGCCGCCGGGCTCGACGAGAACCTCGCGTGGGTCGTCGCGCTCGTCGTCTACGTGCTCGTCGTCCGCGTCGTGCGCGGCCGCTGGCCGCTGCAGCGGCCGGCTTGAGCGAGCGGCCAGGGACGACCGATCGACGTCTCGCGCCCTCCGGCCACGCGATCGAGGCCGTCAGATCAGGATCGGCACCTGGCAGACCGCGGGCGGGCTCAGCCACTTGAGCGCGTTCAGCCAGAAGCGCTCGACCTGGTAGTCGGGGTGGCCGGTCCACTCGGAGTCGAAGGAGATCCACTCGTCGGCCCACACGATCACGTGGCCGCTGCCGAGCTCGACGACGCGCAGGAGATCGTTGCCGCTCTGATCGGCGACGACGGTGCCGGCGCCCATCACCGGATAGCCGTTGTCCATGCCGAGGCGGGTGATGCCGTCCGAGACCGGATGCGGGTGCCAGCCCTCGACCGGCAGCGTGAAGCCGCAGCCGCAGAGCACGAGGCCCGATGCGTACTGGATGCCGGTCGGCGCGAGCAGCGTGTTGATGTTGCTCGGCTCGCTCGCGCCGCCGTAGCCGGTGAGCGTCATGAAGCCACCGCCGGCCCGGATCCACGCCTCGAGCGCGGCGACCTCGTCGGCCGAGTACGTGCGGGCGCTGATGTCCTGGGCGAGGAGGATCTGGTAGGGCGCGAGCAGCTCCGGCGTGAGCGCCTGGCTTCCGAGGTCGTCGGCGCCGACGTCGCTCCGTGAGTCGAGCCAGGTCCCGAACACGCCGCTCGAGCCGGCCGACCCGACGGTGCCGATCGTGGCGATGCGCAGGCAGTCGCAGACGCCGTCGCCCCCGCGATCGACGTTGTCGACGATGCCGTCGTGGTCGTTGTCGACGCCGTCGCAGACCTCCTCGCTCGCAGGGCCGATGTCGACGAAGGTGGCGTCGACGGCGCCCGCATCGCGCCCCCCGGTGCCCACGTCGCGGCCGACCCCCGCATCGCCACCGGGGCCTGCGTCGCGCCGTGGCGCCGGCGGGCTCGCGCACGAGCAGCCGACGATCCAGAGGCACGCGAGAGCGAAGGGGAGAGCGCGCGTCATGGCCTCAACGTACCACGCACGCCGCGGACCTCACGCGCGGCGAGGGCGCGACACGACGCGCACGCCCTCGTCCTGGCCGATCACGACGAGGTCCGCCTCGTCGAGGAAGAGCCCGTGCTCGATCACGCCGGGGATCGCCGCGAGCCGCTGCGCGAGCGCTTCGGGATCGTCGATGCGCCCGATCGAACAGTCGACGAGCGCGTTGTCCTGATCGGTGCGGGCCTCGCGTCCGTCGGCGGCGAGGCGCACGCGCGGCGAGAGATCGGCGAGCGTACGCAGCACGAAGCTCGTCGCGAACGGAAGCACCTCGAGCGGCAGGGGGAAGCGTCCCAGCGTCTCGACTTGCTTCGGTCCGTCGACGACGATCACCACGCGCTCGGCCGCGTGCGCGAGCACCTTCTCGCGCAGCAGCGCGCCGCCGCCCCCTTTGATCATGCGCAGCGCCGGATCCACCTCGTCGGCACCGTCGATCACGAGATCGAGCGGTGCCGCGTCGAGCGACTCGACCGAGATCCCTTCGGCCTCGGCGAGGCGCGTCGTCGCCGACGAGGAGCTCACGACGCGCGCGAGCTTCATCCCCGCGCGCACGCGCGGGCCGAGCGCGCGCACCACGTGCGCCGCCGTGCTGCCCGAGCCGAGACCGAGTCGCATCCCCGCCTCGACCATGGCCGCCGCGTACGCTGCGGCCGCCGCTTTCTGTCGATCACGTTCGCTCGCCACGACGCGATCGTAGCGCGAGGCCTCCCGCATCCCACCCGCGCCCGCTCGGGTGTATCGTCTCTGCATGAGCGGCGCCTGGGACGACGACGTCAAGACGATCAAAGACACGATCCGGACGACGTTCCACGAGGCGTTTCCCGACACGCCGGAAGTGCAACCCCTCGAGATCGTCTTCGACCGCGACACGCACGAGCCGAGCTCGGGGACGATGCCGATTCCCCAGAACGTGATGCTCGAGATCTGGACGCTGAACCGGCTCTACCTGGTCGACGCGAACATGATCTGCACCGCGGTGATCGATCGACGCACGGGCACGCGCGACACCAAGCACTCGAACCTCGGCGCGCGCCTGGCCGGCGGGCAGCGCCGTTACGGCAAGACGCTCCACGTGGCGCGTCCCTTCCCGGTACCGGGCACCGAGGCCGTGTTCGAGCGGCCCGACAAGCGGCAGGCCGCCGCCGTGACGTCCAAGGTCGAGCGGGTCGTGCTCCACCAGCGCGTCACCTCGATCGTGCTCGACGACAAGAACGCGTGGGACGACGTGACGAGCGCGCTCCTCATGCAGACGCCACCCACGCCCAAGCCGCGTCGCTGAAGGGCCGACACAAAACGCGTCGGAGCCTTCACTGCAGTTCGAGCTCCAGCGCGAATGCGCTGGAACAGCCAGTGGTGAACAGTATTTCTGGTCAACCACGGATCGAGACCGCCGTTCGTCAGGGCAGCACGATGCGGCCCGGCGCGCCGGACAGGCCGCGCTCGGTGTGGCACGCGTTGCAGTCGGCGCTCGGCTGCGGGCTCGCCATCGCGCGCGTACGGCCTTGGTACGTCACCGTCGCCCACTCGATCGGGAGCGCGACCGGATCGGTCGCGTAGAAGTTGCCGGCCTCGTCTGCGGTCGCCTGCACCTGCTGGCCGTCGTGACCACGGACCGTCACCACGATCGGATCGGCGGCGCTGCCCGCCACGCCGTTGCAGTCGTCGGGCTCGTGCACCGTCGCGTAGACGGTGCCGGCGAGCGTGCCCATCGGCGAGGGCGGCATCGCGCTCCGCGCATGGCAGTCGAGGCAGGCGCCGCCCGGATGCATGAGCGGTGAAGCCTCGTCGCCGCGCGTCCACGTCGCGCCCGAGGTGCAGACGCGCGTTCCCTCGTAGGGCGAGGTCGGCGGACAGCTCGCCGCGTTGGGCGGTGCGCCGGCGCTCACCCAGTCGGCCACGAGCTGCGCGTCCGCGGTCGGCACGTGCGGCGCAGGGCCCGGGGGCATCGCGCCCGACTGCATCTGCGCGGCGACGATGGGCGCGATCGACGAGCTCGCCTGCCCGGGGATCAGCTCCTCGGTGATCTCGGCGTAGGTGACGAGCGGGAACGGCGCATCGCCCGTGAGCGGCTGCGTGTGGCAGATCGTGCAGTGCTCGCCGAGCACGCGGGCGACGTCGCAGGGCACGCCCGTCACGTCGTAGCTGGGATCGATCGGTCCCGCGTCCGCCGAGGGCGCGTCCGCGCGTGCCGCGTCGTGCGGCACGGCCGCGTCGCGCGGCGACGACGCGTCCGGAGTCGCCGCTGCGGGCCCGCACGCGGCCGCCAGCGCGGCGATCGAGATCGCGAGGCCCCCGCGGGACCGCCGCGCGCGCCCGCTCATCCGACGCGCTCGGCCACCGCCCGCTGGATCTCGGCGGCGCGCGCCGGCTTCACGTCGAGGCGCTTGCTCAGACCGGTGAAGAAGTCGCGCTCGGCCCGTGCGACGTTGCCGTCGATCGAGGCGAGCTCCCAGCTCAGGGCGAGCAAGAGCTCGCGCAGCGTCGGCTGCGTGAGGCGCTCTTCGATCCCCTCGAGCGAGGGCGGCTCGTGGGTCTCGGAGACCAGCTCGTCCTGGATCTCCTCGGGCAGGCCGCTCTTGCGGATGATCTCCGAGAGCAGCGCCACTTCCTCGGGATCGACCTGGCGATCGGCGTGCACCATCCAGATGCAGACCTCGATCGCGGCGCGACGCTCGCGATCGCGCACCTCGGGCGACGCTTCTGCGAAGAACGCCCGCAGCGACGCGATCGCCTGCTCTCCCACGACGTACTGCGCCACCGAGCCGGGGCCGGTCTCGTTCTCGGGATCGAGCAGGAGGCCGGCCTTGCCGAGAGCCCCGAGCCAGCCTGCCATCGCGCGATCGGTCGCTTCCGTCGATTCCATCGGGTGACGATAACGCGGAGCCGAGCGTGACGTCACGCGCGCGCTCCCGGAGATCGGGTACAACGCCCGAGTGATCACGCTCCTGACGGTCCCGCTCTCCGAGACGAGCCCCGAAGAAGGCGCGCGCCGCGTGGCGATCGGTTTCGTGGACGAAGCGAGCGAGGCGGCCGCGAAGCTTCTCGCGGGCACCGACCCGGAGGCGCTGCACGACCTGCGCGTGGCGCTGCGCCGTCTGCGCTCGATCATCCGCTTCTTCGGTGACGAGCTCGAGGAATCGCTGAAGCGGCGCGCGAAGAAGCGCCTGCGTGCGATCGCCCGCGCCACGGGCGAGGCGCGTGACGCCGAGGTGCAGCTCGCGTGGATCGAAGGGCAGCTCGGTCGCCACGACTGGACCGAGCGGGCGGGCGCACGCTGGTGGGCGGCCGCGCTCTCCGAGCGCAAGGAAGAGGCCTACGAAGATCTCAAGGACGTGCTCGTGCCCGAGCTCGTGCAGCTCTTGCCGAAGCTCCGAGACGATCTCGGCCACTTCCGCGAGATACGCTCGCTCGTCGGCGATCGCATCCAGGCGCGCTTCGGCGAGCGCATCGCCCGGCACCTGCGCTCGGAGACGGCGCGGCTCTCGGCGGCGCTCGCCTCGGTGCGAACGATCGAGGACGAAGCGATCGCGCACGAGGCGCGCATCCACGGCAAGCGCATCCGCTACCTCGTCGAGCCCCTCAAGCAAGAGCTCGAAGAGGCGCGCGAGGGCGCGCGCGCGCTGCGCGTGCTGCAGGAGCGCCTCGGAACGCTGAACGATCTCGCGGTGCGGACGCAGGCGCTGACCGAGGCGATGGAGGCCCAAGCGCTCGACCGGGCGCGACGTCTCGCGCAAGCGGCGACCACGAAGGAGGGCGCGCTCGACGAGCCGCTCGCGGGCGAAGAGCCGGGCCTGGCCTCGCTCCTGCGCGAGGCCCACGCCGACAAGGCGCGGATCCTCGGCGAGGTGATCGTCGAGTACGTGCAGGGCAATGGCCTGACCGAGATCCTCGGCACGCTCGAGGCGCTCGCGAGCGCGCTCGAGGCGCCGCCCCGGTCGACCCTGCCCATGGAGATCGAGCGCAAGTACCTCTTGCGCGCCGCTCCGCCGCTCCTCGATGGAAGACCCTTCGCCAAGATCGATCAGGGCTATCTGCCCGGCGAGCGCCTCCACGAGCGCGTGCGACGCAAGGAGACCGACGCCGGCGTCGTGCACATCCGTACGGTGAAGCTCGGCACGGGCGTCGCGCGCATCGAGGTCGAAGAGACCTGCACGCAGAAGGTCTTCGAGAAGCTCTGGTCGCTCACGACCGGCAAGCGCGTGCGCAAGCACCGCTACGCCATCGCCGAGGCCGATCTCACGTGGGAGATCGACGTCTTCGTCGACCGGGAGCTGGTGCTCGCCGAGATCGAGCTCCCCTCGCCCGATCGCGAGCCGGAGATCCCGGCGTGGCTCGCCCCCTACGTGGTGCGCGAGGTCACCGAAGATCCCGCGTACCTGAACCTCTCGCTCGCCTGCTGACGGCCTCGACTCGCGCGCTCGCCAAAGGCGGCACCGCGTCGTAGCTTCGCCCGCGATGAGCGTCACCATCCCCGCGCGCGGCGTCCCGCACGAAGAGATCCTCTCCCAGATGTCCGCGCTCCGCGAGCGCGACGCCGACTGGAAGGGCGGGCGCGTGTTCAGCCTCGTCTACTACGGGGGCGATGCGCACCACGCCTTCCTCGAGAAGGCGCACAACCTCTTCTTCGCCGAGAACGCGCTCAACCCGATGGCGTTCCAGAGCCTGCGGCGCATGGAGGCCGAGGTCGTGCGCATGACCTGCGCGATGCTGAACGGCGGCCCGAGCGCCGTCGGCACCATGACGACCGGCGGCACCGAGTCGATCCTGCTCGCGGTGAAGACGGCGCGCGACCGCGCGCGCAGCAAGAACAAGCGCCTCGGCAAGCCCAACATCGTGGTGCCCGAGACGATCCACGTCGCGTTCGACAAGGCTGCCTCGTACTTCGGCGTCGAGATCCGCTACGCGCGCGTACGTGGCGACATGCGCGCCGACGTGCGCGACCTCGAGAGCCTCGTCGATCCGAGCACGGTGCTCATCGCGGCGTCGGCGCCGCAGTACCCGCACGGCGTGATCGATCCGATCGAGGAGATCGGGCGCTTCGCACAGCGCAAGAAGATCCCCTTCCACGTCGATGCGTGCGTGGGCGGCTTCGTGCTGCCCTGGCTCGAGCGGCTCGGGCAGGACCTGCCGCTCTGGGACTTCCGCGTGCCGGGCGTGACGAGCATCTCGGCCGACATCCACAAGTACGGCCTCGCGCCGAAGGGCGCCTCCACGATCACCTACCGCGACATGAGCTACCTGAAGCACCAGTTCTTCGTCTCGACGGACTGGCCGGGCGGCATCTACATCTCGCCGAGCATGCCGGGCACGCGTCCGGGCGGCACGATCGCGGCGGCGTGGGCCGCGATGATGGCGCTCGGCGAGGACGGCTATCAGCACCACGCGGGCGAAGCGATGAAGACCGCGCGCCGCCTGATCGACGGCATCGAGGCGATCGACGGGCTCGAGATCGTGGCGCGCCCCGACGCGCCGATCGTCGCGTACCGCACGACGGACAAGAGCGGCCTCGACGTGTTCGCGCTCGCCGATCAGCTCGAGGATCGCGACTGGACCGTGGACCGCATGCAGAGCCCGAACTGCATCCACCTCACCGTCACCTCGAACCACGCGCGCATCGTCGACGAGTACCTCGAGGATCTGCGCACCGCGATGCACTGGCTCGAGACGCATCCGGGCCTGCCCGCGCGCGGCAACGCCGCGATGTACGGGATGATGGCGAAGGTCCCCTTCCGCGGGATGGTGAAGACCACCGTCCTCGAGCTCATGGAGAAGATGTACGGGCCGCACGCGGCCGATCCGGGCTTCGATCCGATGAGCGACGGCGACGACGGCGTCGTGATGCGGATGGTGAAGGAGTACGGCGGTCGCGCCGCGGCGCTCCTCGGCCAGGCCGAGAAGATCCGCGATCGGATCCCCTTCCTCGAGAAGAAGCGCCGCCGGTAGACGGCCGAGACCTATCGCCCCGTCTCGCGCAGCCGGTTCAGCTCGCCGTAGTGGCGATCGGCGAGCGCGGTGAGCGCGCGGACCGTGCTGCGGAACGCGCGACGGTCGAAGTTCGAGTCGGTGTTGAGCACCATCGCGAGGCGAACCTCGCCGTCGGTCGGATCCCACTCGAACTTGCCGAGCAGCATCGTCCAGTTGAGCTCCATGAGCCGGCGCATCAGCGCGTCGGTGTGCTCGCCGTCGCCGGGCGCGACGAGGTAGCGGTCGATGTACGCGTAGATCGTGTCGGTGACGTCGCTGTACGCGAGGTGCACTTCGTAGGCGCGGTCCGTGGTGCCGCCCGACTGCGTGAGCCGGCAGTGCGCGCGCTGCGCATCGGTCGCCTCGCAGGCCGCATCCTCGATGCCCATCGCCGCGAGCTCGGCGCGCATCGCCGCGAGGTAGCGCGGCTGCCCCTCGGGCACCGTCGTCGTCTCCTCGGTGGCGCCCTCGCCGGCGGTCGTCGGCTGCGCGAACGCGAAGGTCTCGAGCGAGGCCCGGCCGAGCAGGAAACCCGCGGTCAGGAGCAGGAGGGGGAGGAGCTGGCGCTTCATGGCCTGCTCCTTCCCACGACCAGGAAATCGCGGTCAAGCGCCGGCAGCGACAAATCACGCCCGTTTCGGGTCGGCGCGCTACGCTGCGAGCGGATGAAGGGCCAAGGCTGGAAGTTCCTCGGGATCGTGGTGCTGGTGCTCGGCGTGGTGGCCGCCATCCTGAAGACCTGGTTCGTCGACATCGTGGTCGTCGGCCACGATGCCATGGCGCCGACGCTCTTCGCCGGGGACACGGTCCTCGTCTGGAGAGACAGCCACGCGGACCACGGCGCCGTGATGCTCTGTCGCCATCCGACGGACGACACGCGCTTCGTGATGGGCCGCGTCATCGGGCGCAACGGCGCCGACATCGGCGTCGATCGCGGGCGGCTCCGCATCGAAGGCACGTTCCCGGCGATCGATTGGCGGGGCGACGTCCAGTACTACGATCGCGCCGAGCACGTGCAGGTCCCGATGCGCTGGGGCGTCGAAGCGCTCGGCAACGATGCGCACCTCGTCTTCGAGCGGGAGGGCCGCCAGCTCCGCCTGCGCCCCGTCGGGGACTACGACGGCATCTATCTCTTGAACGACAACCGCACGTACACCGGCGAGGACAGCCGCGAGTTCGGCCCCGTGCCCGAGTCGCGCTGCATCGGGCGCGTGTTCATGCGCGTCGGGATGAGCGAGACGACCCCACCCGAGATCGGCAACGCGCGCTTCGATCTGATCGACTGATCAGCAAAGAGTGCTCGCCACGGAGGTCCCGGACGGAAGCGCGCGGAGCGCGCGGACGGTAGGGGCCGGAGAGGCGAGCCGATCAGTGATCGGCGCCTCACGGCCCAGAGCGCCCCCGCGTCAGCGCTTGCCGCTCGCCGTCGGCAGCCCCGCCTCGGCCCAGGCCCCGATGCCGCCCCACATGCTCTTCACGTTGCGGTAGCCGAGCGACTTCAGGAGCAGCATCCCGTAGACCGAGCGGCGCCCGCGCGCGCACATCACCACGATCGGTGCGTCGGGATCGGAGGGGATGGCGTCGGTCGGGCCGGCCGTCAGCGTGTCGAGCGGCACGTCGACCGTGCCGGGCACGCTCTGCTTCTCGATCTCGTCGGGGTTGCGCACGTCGAGGAGCATCGCGCCCTTCGCGACCATGTCGCGCGCCTGCTCGGCGGTGACGATGTCGGGGCCCGCCTCGGCGAACTTCGCCGCCGCCTCGAGCTGCGCCGAGAACGGGATCGCCGCTGCCGCCGGCGCGGCCGCCGGAAAGAGATCCGGCAGGTGCTTGCGGTAGGACGTGATGTACTTGAACGCGTTGTCGGGGAACATCACGACGACCAGGTTGCCCGGCTCGTCGGGGACGGCCTTGAAGGCCGCAGCGAGCGCCATCGCGCACGTGGGGCCGGCGATGATGCTGTCCTCCTGGATCAGACGCTTGTTCAGGCCGTAGGCCTCGTCGTCCGTGATCTCGTAGACGCCGTCGTACTCTTCGGGCTTGAAGAAGTCGGTGAGCGCGAGCGCCTTGCGGCTGCGCACACCGGGGATGTCGTGCCCGTCCGTCGGGTGCGCGCCGATGACCTTGATCGCGGGGTTCTTCTCCTTGAGGAAGCGCCCCGTGCCGGTGATCGTGCCGCACGTGCCGAGGCCGGCGACGAAGTGCGTGATCTTGCCGCCCGTCTGACGCCACACCTCGGGGCCGGTCGTGCGGTAGTGCGCGTCGGGGTTCGCGGGGTTCTTGTACTGGTTGAGCGACTTCCAGCCCGGCTGCTCGCCCATCGTGGCCGCGCGGACCATCGCGCCCTCGGGCTGGCCGGGCATCGGGCAGAGATCGTCGTTCAGCTCGACGAGGTTCGTCCCGAACAGGCGCAGCGCCGAGCGCTTCTCGAGCGGGATCTGGTTCGAGAGCGTGGCGGTGAAGTGGTAGCCGCGCGCGTTCGACATCATCGCGAGGCCCATGCCGGTGTTGCCGGAGGTGGGCTCGACGAGGTTCTCGAGCTTCTCGCCGCGGCGCTCGGCGTCGGCGATCAGGTTCGCCGCGACACGGTCCTTCACGGCGCCGAAGGGGTTGTACCACTCGAGCTTCGCGTAGACGCGCGTGTGCTGGAACGGGACCACGCGGGAGAGCCGCACGATGGGCGTGGGGTTCTCGGCGCTCGAGAGCATCTCGAGCACGTTCTCGTACACACGAAGAGAGTAGTCGGCCATGGCGTACGACCGCGCTACCACGCGCACGCGCGGCTCTCAAGAACGACGAACGGGCAGCTTGCGGGGCCCGTGACGCCGCACGGGACGCGGCTTTTTCATCCGGCGATCGGGATCAGGTCGCGCAGGACGCGGGCGCGCTCGCGGGCGAGCGGCACCTTGGGCTTGTCGGGGTGCGCCAAGAGCATGTCGAAGGTGCCGGCCCCGCTCGGCTCGAGCGTCTTGATGCGATCGAGACGCACGAGATAGCCGCGGTGCGAACGGAAGAACGTGCTCTTGGGCACGCGCTGCTCGAGCGCCGCGAGCGTGAGGTCGAGCGCGAATCGATCGGTCTCGGTGACGGCCCAGACGAGCTCGTCCTTCATCTCGAACCAGACGACGTCGGCGATGTCGACCACGACGAGCGCCCCGCGGCGCTTGACGGCGAGGCGGGTGAGGACCTCGCCCGTGGGCGCGCCGTCGAGCCCCGCCTCCGCCGTCCCCGCGGCGAGCGCCGCGCGCCGCTCGCGCACGCGCGCCACGGCCTGCTTCACGCGCGGCAGACGCGCCGGCTTGAGCAGGTAGTCGACGACACCGACCTCGAAGCCGCGGATCGCGCCCTCGTCGTGGGCCGAGACGACGACGACCGGCAGCCCGGGGTGCCGCGCGTGGATCGCCTCGGCGAGCGCGAGGCCGTCGGGCCCCGGCATGCGAAGATCGACGAAGGCGACGTCCGGGGCGAGCTCGTCCACGAGCTCGAGCGCGCGGGCCGCCGCGCCCGCCTGCCCGACGACCTCGACGCCGCCCGCCTCGGCGAGGAGGAAGCCCAGCTCGTCGCGCGCGAGCGGCTCGTCGTCCACGACGATCGCACGCAAGAGATCCGTTCCTTCGAGCTCACCGGTCCGACTCATGGTTCCCGCTCCCCGTGCTCTGCGCCCGCGCGTGGATCGACGCTTCGTCCCGCGCCGCGCATTCCCTCGTCATGGCCGCGCCTGCTCCAGCGCCGGAGCGCGCACCGCGCTCGTGCCTTCCTTCGCGGCGAGCGCACCGGCGGCCATCGGCAGGCGCATCGTCGCGGTGGCGCCGTCGGCACGCAGCGCGAGCGCGAGCGTGGCCTCGGGCCCGAAGCGACGCAGCAGGCGCTCGCGCAGCGTCTTGAGCGCGATGCCGCTCCCGCGCTCGGCGCTCTCCGACGGTACGGGCGAGCCCTCGGTGCGATCGACCACCTCGAGCACGAGCACGTCGCCCTCGCGCGCGGCGCGGATCGACACGTGGCCCGCTCCGTCGCGCCGCGCGACGCCGTGACGAATCGCGTTCTCGACGAGGGGCTGGATGCTGAGCGCGGGGATCGGCAGCGCGGCGAGCGCCTCCGGCACCTCGACGTCCAGCGCGAGCCGGTCCTCGCCGAGGCGCGCGCGCTCGATCGCGACGTAGCTCTGCGCGTGCGCGACCTCGGCGCGCAGCGGCGCGTCGTCCGGGTGCGAGAGCAGGTAGCGATAGAGATCGGCGAGGTCGGCCACGAGCTCGCGCGCGCGCTCGGGATCCTTGCGAATCGTCGCGCGGATCGCGGTCAGCGCGTTGAAGAGGAAGTGCGGCTCGAGGCGCCGCTGGAGCGACTCGAGGGTCGCGTGCTCGGCGGCAGCGCGCGCCTCCACGAGCTCGACCGCGGCGCGCTCGCGCGAGACGACGACCCGCGCCACGGCCACGAAGAGCGTCACGCCCGCCGCGTTCACGAGCAGCTTCACGACGTGCGCCGGCCAGCCCGGTAGATAGCGCTCGGTATTGCCGGCCACGAGCAGGCCCGCACCGACGATCACGATGTGCACGGCCTGGATCGCGAGCGCGATCCCGAACACGCGCGGGGGATCGCGCACCCACGCCGGACGGCGCTCGGCGAGCAGGCCGGCGAGCACGCCGTCGATCACCGAGGCGACGAGCACCCAGGGCGCCGTGTCCTCGTCGACCTGCGTCGCGTAGAAGAGGCCGCCGCCGAGGCCCGCGATGAGCCCGGCCTTCCAGCCGCCCAGGATCGCGGCGATGAGCACGCCGATCGCGCGCACGTTGAAGTGCTCGTTGGCGAACCGGAAGCCGAGGTTCGCGCCCCAGATCGAGAGCAAGAGCCCGAAGAGCGCGGCGGCGAGCTTGTCGATGCGCTCGCCGGCGCCGAGCAAGCGCTTGCGGAGGGGCGCGTAGAGCACCGCCACGAGCGCGGCTGCCGCGAGAAGGCCCATCTTCTCGGCCAGCTCGATCAGCATCACGGCGGGCGACATGGAGGTCCTTCCGTTGTAGCGCTCTCGCGGGGGATCGGCCGGAGCCCGGCCGCGAGCGGTCGTCACGTGCGCGTGAAGCGCCTCGTGCGGCCCGGGAGCGGTGCCGAGCCGACCGGACGGGCCCGTAGCTCGCGCGGCCGGCGCCCCGTCTCGCGCAGGAAGATGCGCCGGAACGCGGCGGGATCGGCGTAGCCCACGCGGCCGGCGATCGCCTCGACCGACTCCGAGGTGGTCTCGAGCAGGTGGCTCGCGTGCTCCATCTTCATCCCGTGCACGAAGCGCAGCGGCGTGGTGCCGAGCACGTCGCGGAAGCGGCGCGCGAGCGTGCGCGGCGAGGTGTGCGCCGCGTGTGCGAGCCGCTCGATCGTGAGCGTCTCGTCGAGGGCGCCGAGCACGGCACGCTCGACCGCGAGGATCGCGGGATCACTCGTCCGCACCTGACTGCGGACCATGTAGCGCGCTTGGGAGGGACGCTCGTCGAGCACGAGGTAGCGTGCCGCGAGCTGCGTTAGCGAGGGCCCGAGCGCGCGCCCGACGATCGAGAGCACGAGATCGGCGTGCGCGAACGCCGAGCCGGCCGTGAGCACGCCGCCCGACGCGACGACCATCCGGTCCTGCCGCAGCGCGATGCGGGGGAATCGCTGCGCGAACGCCGGGCCGAGCCACCACGTCGTCGTCGCCTCGCCACCGTCGAGCGCGCCCGACGCGGCGAGCACGAACGTGGCCGAGCACGACGCGCCGCGCAGCCCCGCGCGGGCGCCTTCGTCCCCCAGCCATCGCGCAGCCTCGCGCACGTCGGCGCGCGCGAGCCCTTCGTCGATCTCGCGCGGCGTCGAGAAGCCGAGCCCCGGCACGATCACCACGTCGCGCTTGTTCGGGCGCACCTTCTTCAGGGCGAGATCGACGTCGACGGTGCGGCCCATGGCGCTCTTCGCGGAGCGGCCGTCGATCGAGACGACCGAGGGGCGGAGCACCTCGCGCGCGGGGACGAGCCCACTCTTCACGATGCGCGTCACGGCGCCGAGCACGTCGAGCGTGATCCCCATCGGCCCGTCGGCCACTCCTCGGAGCGCGAGCACCCATGCCGTGCGAGCCATGTGGCTAGGATGGACTCGAAGTTGTCGTTCCTGCCACTGGGCCGAGACGAGGGCTGCGCCAGGATGGGGGGATGCAGCGCCTCCTCCGCCTCGCGTTTCGTGTCGGCCTCGATCTCAACGCCGCGATGACGCGCTCGCCGAGCCTCCGCGCCCTGGAGGAGCGCGTCGCGACGCCCTTCTTCGTCCGGCTCACGCGCGCCATCCGAGGCCCGGCGCGCACGACCGTCGGCCCGAGCGCGCAGGAGCTGGGCCGCGAGTGGGAGCGCCTGCTGGGCGCGGGCCCGTTCGGCCGCATCATGCGCGTGGATCCGGCGACCGACACCGCCTACGGCGAGATCCGCGGGCGCTGCCCCTTGCGCGGCACGGGCGATCTCGAGGCGTGCCATCGGCTCATGGCCTACGACCGCGGGCTCGTCGCGCCGCTCGGCGCGCGCTTCGTGGTGCTCGCCTCGCAGGCCGAGCCCGGGCGCACGTCCTGCGAGATCGCGATTCGGCGCGTCGATGCACCCCACGAGGACCTGGTGCCCGCGCACCGCCTCGTCCGAGAGCGCCGCGCGCACGCCACGTGACGATCGATCAGCGCGCGGCGTGGGCCGCCACCTCGGCGCCGAGCGCCGGCAGGCCCCCGGCGGCGAGGGCGCGGGCCAGGCCCTCGCGCGCGTCGTCGTAGACCGAGGCCCCGGGAGCGATCGACGCGTAGAGCACGGCGGCGTCGGGCGCCCGACCGCTCGCGAGCCGCGCGTCGGCGAGCACGAGCGTGGCCTCTGCGCTCGCGTCGGTGCGCGTGCGGGCCACCTCGGCCAGCTCGGCCGCGCGCGCCGCGTCCCCGAGCGCGAGCCAGTGCCGGGCATCGCGGACGAGCGTGCGCGCATCGTCGCCTTCCGGGAAGGCGAGCAGGCGCTCGGCCTCGGCGCGATCGTGGGCCGCGATCGCGGTCTCGATCGCCAGCTCGCGATCGACCGTCTGGGGCGGGACGGCCGCGAGCAAGCGCTGCGCGATCACGACCTCGCCGTGCGCTCGCAGCGCGGAGATCGCCTGCTCGATCTCGTCCACGTGCCCGGGCGCGAGATGCACCAGCCGGGTGGCGGCGTCGGCGATCCGCACCGCATCGCCACGCGCGATCGCCAGCGCGAGCGCGGCCCGCACGGCGCCGAGCGGCGTCTCGGCGTGCGCCGTGTAGTCGGTCAGCAGGCTCGCGGCCCGGTCGTCGTGGCCGGCCTGCGCGAGCACGCGCGCGAGGGCGAGCACCGGCTCTTCGCTCGCCGGCTCCGCGTCGTGCGCGCGCTCGTAGGCGGCGATCGCCGGCTCGAGCTCGCCGTGCCGCTCGGCGATCTCTCCGCGCGTCCGCCACACGATCTCGGCGCGCGGATCGAGGGCCTCCCCGTCGGCGAGCGCGTGCTCGGCGCCGGCCCGATCCCCTTGGCGATCGCGCGCGTCGGCCAGGCGCGCGCAGAGGAGCGCGTCGTCGTCGCCGCTCGCACGCGCGCGCTCGTAGGCCTCGGCCGCGCCGCGGAAATCCCCCTGCGCGAAGGCGAGCTCACCGCGCACGAAGCTCTCGTACTGCGGCGGCGAGACGAACACGCCTCGCCGCGTCTCGCCGCCGACCGTGCGCGTGATCGGGTAGCTGCCGTACCGCACGCAGCCGCCGAGCAAGACGGCGGCGATCGCGATCACTGCCCGTTGCACATCGCCTCGAGCCCCGTCATGCAGGGCACGTCGATCGTGCGCGTGCCCCCGAGCGGGAGCGGCCACTCGGGCAGGTAGCCGACGCCCGTCGCGATCTGCGTGTTCCCGCGCTGCGCCGTGGCTCGCACCTGCGGGCCCATGTGCGCCATCGTGTCGTCGGTCCAGAGCTCGATCTCGAGGCGCGGCGAGAGCTCGCCCGCTTCGGTCGTGGCGTTCGCCGCGACGTACTCCGGCGAGATCACCATCGTGAGCAGGCCCGTCACCGAGTCGACGCTGATCTGGATGTCGCCGTTCTCGAACGACGTGCCACGCATCGGGGCCACGAAGTGCGGCGTCTGCATGTTCTCCACCACGGGCGAGAACGTCAGGCGCAGCGCCTCGATCGACGAGACACGCACGTTCGTGAACTGCAGGACGAGCGTGAAGCCCTCGGGCGCCGTGGGGCTCGCGCAGCTCGGCACGAGCGCGAGCAGGGCCGCGAGCGAGACGGCGAAGAGAGAGCGACGCGAGAAGGAAGATCGCATGCGGGTCTCCTCAGAAGCGGATGCCGGGAAGCGGAACGCCCATCGGGTCGAGCTGCGGCGCCGGCTGCGAGAGCACGACCGCGAGCGCGATCACGCCCGCGACGACGACGACGCCCGCGCCGACGCCGACCCAGACGTACCACTGCTCGTACCACGGGGGCTCGCTCGCCGCGCGGTCCGCCTCGGCCTGTTGCGCGGAGCTGGTGGTCGCAGCGACGAGCGCCGGGTCGAGCGGCTCGAGCGAGACGTCGAGGCGCTCTTGCTCGCCCGGCGCGACGTCGACCTGTCGATGCGCCGCGGCGTAGCCGTCCCGCGCGACGTCGACGCGATGCGCGCCCGGCGCGACACGCGTCGCCGCGACGGGCGAATGGCCCACCGAGACGTCGTCGATCGACACGTCGGCGCCGTCCACGTTCACGGTGACGAGCAGCGTCGAGGGCGGCGGGGGCGGCGTGAACATCGCTGCGCGGAGCTGCTCGATCGGCCCTGCGAGCGCGGCCGGCGCGGCGGCCGCATCGGCCACGGTGAAGGCGATCGGCGCGAGGCGTGGCGCGCCGCTCACGGGATCGATCATCTCGAGCGAGCCCGTGACGTCTCCCCGCGCGCCGCGCCGAGAGAGACGCGCGACGACGGCACCGATCGCGCCCGACTCGGCGAGGAACGCCCCTTGGCACGCGGCATCCGCGCACGCCGCGAGCCGATCACGGAGCTCGGGCACGGCGAGCGCCAGCACCCGCCGCCCTCCCGCCATCGGCCGCACGCCTTCGACGATCACCGTCTGCACGGCGGCCGGCAGATCGTCGGGCACGCGCCCGCTCGCGAGCACCGCCACCATGATCGGCGGCACCGAGGGCGCGCCCTCCGCCTGCGCGCTCGCGCCGAGCGGCACGAGAGAGAAGAGCGAGAGCACGAGGAGCGCGGCGGTCCGTCGCATGGCGGCCAACCATACACCGGCCTCGCCGACGTCGCGCGACCGCCGCGCCCATCCGGCGCATCCGCGACCGCTCGGCTCGCGGGCATCGCCATACGCTCGATCGAGAAGTCGGGCGTATGAGTCGGAAGCGCGCTGCGGATCGTAGGGCTGGGAACGAACCGCCGGTCCCTCGGGCGGAGCACGCAGCTTCGCGCGCGCCGTTTGACGGCGGAGGCGCGAGCACCGATGCTCGCCGCCGTGCCGACCGACGCGAGCCTCGCTCCGTACCTCGCGCTCCTCTTGATCGCGGCGATCCCGCTCGTCTTCGTGATGACGACGAGCTTCGTGAAGATCTCGGTCGTCTTCTCGGTGCTCCGGAACGCGCTCGGCACGGGCGAGGTGCCGAGCGGCACGGTGCTCACGGCGTTCTCGCTCTTGCTCACGCTCTACGTGATGGCGCCCGTCGGCGCGGCGATGATCGACGCAGCGGCGCCGAGCGCGACGGCGATCGATCCCGCGGCGCCGCTCGCGCAGCCCTCCGAGGTGATCACCACGGTCCGCGCGGGCGTCGAGCCGCTGCGCTCGTTCCTCGAGCACAACGCGGGCGAGCGCGAGCGGGGCCTGTTCCTCGATCTCGCGCGGCAGGCGCGGCCCGAGCCGCAGCGCGCGGACATCGGCGAGCACGACCTGCTCGTCGTCGCGCCGGCCTTCGTGGTGACCGAGCTCGGCGAGGCCTTTCAGCTCGGCTTTCTGATCTTCTTGCCGTTCCTCGTCGTCGATCTCGTGATCGCGAACGTGCTCACCTCGCTCGGCCTCACCTCGCTCAACCCCACGCAGGTGAGCCTGCCTTTCAAGCTGCTCCTCTTCGTGATGGTCGACGGCTGGTACCTGCTCGCGCGCGCGCTCGTGCTCGGCTACGCGTAGCGCCTAGCGCGAAGCGCGCTCACGGGAGCGGCCAGAGCTCGCCGAAGACGAAGCTCGAGAGAATGTGCGCCGTCGGGTAGTCCACGAGCGGCGCGCCGCGCTCGACCAAGAGGACGCGACCGGGCGCCGAGCGGAGGAACAGCGACGTCTCGTCGAAGAGCAGCGTCGAGACGCCGGTGGTGCGCGTCAGCGGGTGATAGCCGCGCTCGGGGACCGCCGTTCGCGCATAGGCGACGGCGCCGCTTCCCTCGGGCGGCGGCTGGCCCGCGCGCAGCGCGGCGAGCACGGCGTCGAGATCGGCCTGCTCCTCGGGCGACTCCGCGACCAAGACCCGGGCCGAGGCCTCGCATGCGCCCGGGCCCGCACCTGCCGCCGGCCGCACCTGCAGGAAGAACGGGACCGCGCTCGTCGGCGCGCCCCCACCGGCCGCGTGGATCACTCCGAGAAACGTGGACTGCCCGGCGCTGGGACAGCCCTCGAACGCGGTCGCGCTCGCGAGCGCCGTCGCGATCGCGCAGCTCTCCGCGTCCTGGGGACTCGCGCACGCGACCTGCGAGAGCAGCACCGGGTCGAAGTCGAGCATCGGTCCGTCGCTCGGTGCCGGCACTGGTACGGGCATGCGTGGCGGCGTCGGAGCCGGGCTCGGCGCGGGCGCGGACGGCAAGAAGCAGCAACCGGCCGCGAGCCCGGTCGCCACGAGCACGAGCGTGAAACGCCGAGAGGTCCCCATGCGCTCTCCTACCACGGCGACGCGCACGCCTTCCCAGCGTCGAGGGCGAGCGAGGCACGCTTGCACCTTCCGCCGTCCGCGCGAATGGCCGATGCTGTCGAGCGATGGAGCTCGTCTTGCGCGGGTGGCCCTACCTGGGGCTCGCAATCGCGATCCCGATGCTCGCCGTGATGCTCGCGCGGCCCCAGCCCGGAAAACCGTGGATCGCGCGCTTCTCCGATCCGGCGTGGCTGCTCTGGCTGACGCTCCCAATCTACATCCTCCACCAGTTCGAGGAGCACGGCATCGACGCGGTCGGCCGCGCCTATGCGTTCCGACCTTTCCTCTGCCGGACGATCGGCTGGACCGGCCCGGTCGAGGACTGCCCGGCCACGGAGTGGTTCATCTTCGGCGTGAACCCGTGCGCCGTGTGGATCGCCGGCCTCGCGTCCGGCCTCTACGGCCCACGTCGCGCGATGGTCGGCGCCGCGGTGCTGGCGATTCCGACGATCAACGCGCTCGCGCACATCGTGCCGGCGATCCGGACGCAGACCTACAACCCGGGCCTCGTCACCTCGGTCGTGCTCTTCGTCCCGATCTGCGCGTGGACCTACCGCACGCTCCTCGGCGCGGGGCTGCTCACGCGCGCGCGCCTCGCGCTCGCGATCTTCTCGGGCTGGCTCGTGCACGCGATCCTGCTCGCCTCGCTCTTCGCGTTCATGCGCGGCTGGTACCCGGAGGTCGTGCTCGTGCTCCTCCAGGTCGCGAACGGCTTCGTGCCGATCGCGATCGGGCACACCGTCTCGGCGCGACCGAGCGCCTGACCCCTGCTCCTCATCGGAGCGCGCGCGCGGCGCGACGGGCGATCGCGGCGACCTCGTGCGGCCGCGTCTGCGCGAGCAGGTGCGGGCCCTCGATCGGGACGACGTCGCCCGGAACGTCGCGTGGCGGCGGGACCAAGCGATCGTGGGTCGCGACGATCCACGTGATCGGGATCCGCAGCGCACGGAGCTCGGCCCGCACGTCGACGCGCGCCACCTCGGCGACGCGCGCCGCCACGACCGCGCGCGGCACGGCACGCACCGCCGCCGCGAGCTCGCGCACCCGCTCTCGAGGCGCCGCGAGCCCGAGCATCGCGAGGCGCAGGGCGAGCGAGGGCGGGCGCGGCGCGAGCGCGATCAGCGGCGCGAGCGAAGCGAGCGGAGGCCCGACCGCGAAGCTCGCGACGAGCACCAGCGCGCGCACCCGCTGGTCCCGCGCGGCCAGCCGGATCGCGAGCGGCCCACCGAACGACTCCGCCACCACGAGCGCTGGCTCGCTCCGCGGAGCGAGCGCCTCGAGCAGCGCGTCGTAGCGGCTCTGCGCGGGGTCGTAGCGCGCGAGCTCGACGCCGCGTGCGTCCTCCCCGAGCGCGTCGAGCAGCGGCCCCCAGAGCGTCGCCGTGCCGTCGAGACCGGGAAGCAGGAGCATGAGCGAGACCATACCCGTCGCGGCCGCGGCGAAACGAGGAAGAGATCCGCGCGCGCCGCCGTAGACGGCGCCATGCTCCGATCTCGCGTGCGAGGGCCTGCGGCGATACGCTCGGGCGCGATGCAGGGCTCCGGGCTCTCGGTACCGCGGCGCTTCGCGATGGCGCTCGCCCTCACGGCCCTCGTGATCGGATGTGGCCTGCGCCACGACCCGCCGCCGCCGCCTCCGCCACCGCCGCCTGCGAGCGCGAGCCCGACGACGACGACCGCGCCCACCGCGAGCACGGCGCCGGTGACGACGGTGCCGGCGACGACGGTGCCGGCCACGGCCGTTCCGGTCACCAGCGTGCCCCCTACGGGCGTGCCGCCGACCACCGCCTCGGTGCCGGCGACGACCACCGTGCCGCCGACCGGCGTGCCCCCGACGACCGTCGTGCCGCATCTCTCCGCGGCCTGCGAGCGCGCCGTGCGCTGTTGCTCGCTCGTCGCTCGCTACACGGGAGTCCGCGGCGCCCGTGCGCGTTGTGCGCAGCTCGCCCGCGCCCGCGACGCGCAGTGCTCGGAGGCGATCGGCGAGATCGCCAACGCCATCATGCAGGAAGGTCAGCGACCGCCCGAGGTCTGCACGCAGCCGCGCCATCGCTGACGCGCGCGCACGAGCGCGCCAAGACCGAGGGCGAGCCCCAGCGCGAGCGTGCCGCCCCGTCGACGGCCAGCGCGGCAGCCGCAGCCGCCGCCCACGACGTCGATCGTCGGGTGCGAGACCGGGCCCGCATCGCGGAGACCGCCGTCGCGCATCGGCCCGGCGTCGAAGCGCGTGCCTGCATCGCCGCGGCGCCCGCCGTCGACGCCCGCATCCGGCGGGCCGGCGTCCATCGGCCCGGCGTCGGGCGGGCCCGCGTCGAACGGGCACGCCGCGAGCGCCACGCCACCGTCGGGAAGCCCCGTCTCGAAACTCCCGTCGAAGGGCACGAGGGCGCCGCCATCCTCGAGCAGCGTGTAGCAAGGCGTGTCCTCTCGGCAGCTCTCGTCGCAGCCGTCGTGAGGCTCGAGGTTGCCGTCGTCGCACGCCTCGCCCGTCTCGCGCAGGCCGTTGCCGCACACCGGCTCGGCGACCTCGCTCGCCAGATCCCAGACGCCGGGATCGCCCACGTTGCTCGTCGTGCAGAGGGCGAGCACGTCCGCGGTGCGCGAGCCCGGGAGCATCACGAAGTGCATCCCGTCCGCGGCGTCGAACCCCGCCTGCGCCGCGATACCGCCGAGGCCCATGTGCCCGCCGCTCGAGGGCGCATCGCCCGTCGTCCACTCGCAGCGGTGGTAGCGGAGCTCGGCGAGGAACGCGCCCGGCCCGCCGCCGACCACCGGCGTGAGCACGATCTGGAACGCGTTCCGCAGATCGAGGTGCGAGTCGAAATAGCCCACGTCGATCCAGGTGAAGACGAAGTGGCTCGCGTCGCCCCCGTAGTAGACGAGGTTCGTGTCGGGCTCGGCCGGAACCCCGCGCGTGTCCACGTCACCCCACCACGCGGCGATCATCGGCGCGCTCGAGGCCGGCAGCGGGAAGGATGCCGGCGTGAACGCGCCGAGCGCGCGCCCGAACGTGATGCTGCCGTTCATGTTGAGGAAGACGGACGTGTAGTGGCCGCCGTAGAAGTCGATGCCGCTCGGGAACGTGGGCGAGAGATCGATCGCCATCGGCGAAGAGGTGTCGTCGCCGCGCGCGAGCACGCCGGCGCCGAAGTCGAGCGGGCCGCCGAGGCCGGTGACGAGATCGGCCTGCGCTGCCGCCGAGCGCGGGCTGCCTGCGACCCCCGCGACGAGCGCGACGAGCCAGAGCGCGCGCCTCATGGCTGCACCGGCGGCGGCGCTTCGGGGGCGACCGGGCGCGCGGGCGCGGCGCCGCCGGTGGTCGCTCCCTGGCTCGTGATCTCGACCTCGCTCGCCGCGGTCGAGGGGAGCATCGTGGCCTCGAGCCGGCTCGCGTCGATGCCGCGCCCGACGAGCGCCGCCGCGATCGCCTCGGCGCGCGCCTGGGCGAGCACGGCCCCGTCGTCCCGCCGGCCCACCGGCACCGCGCGCACGCCGATGCGCCAGCGCGTCTGCCGCGGATCGACGCGCATCGCGCCCGCCATCTCGTCGAGCGCTCCACCGAGGCTCACCGGAACGACCGACGAGCCCTCGATCCACTCGATCGGCCACGAGAACGCCATGCGGTCCGCGGTGACCTCGATGAGCACCGGGCAACCGTGCTGGAAGTCCGCGCCCGGCAGGCGCGGGCACTGGTCCTCGGTGTCCGGGATGGCGTCGCCGTCGTCGTCGAGATCGGGGCAACCGTCGGCGTCCTCGAACCCATCGCGGTCCTCGGCGCCACGCGGACAGGGATCGTCCTCGTCGATCCACCCGTCGCCGTCGTCGTCGGGATCGATGCAGCCGTCGTGATCGTCCCAGCCGTCTTCGTCCTCGGCCTGGTGGGGGCACGCATCGACGGGGTCGAGCATGCCGTCGCCATCGGAGTCGCCGGGCGGCGGCGGCGGCGGGGCCCAGCCGAGGCCGAGCAGCGCGCGCACGTCGGGCGTGCCGGGCGCGAGCGAGAAGCCCAGCCCCACGGCGGCCTCGAGCGCGAAGCCGCCGCCGAGCCGGAAGCGGCCGCCGGCCATCGCCTCGATCGGCGCCGGATGCGTCTGGCCCTCGGTGAGCACGACGGCGCCCGTCGCCTCCACGAGCAGGTCGACCTCGGCGATCACGGGAAGGAGGACGCTCGCCGCGTACTCGAGCTCGCTGCCCGAGCGCGCCACCGAGATCTGGCGCTCGAAGCGGCCGAGGCCGCCGACCATCAGCGCGAAAGTGGCCTCGCGCAGCGCGTAGGTGAAGAGGAACTGGCCGCGCGCCGAGAAGTCGGTGTCGCTCGCGTAGGACGTGGTCGTGCCCCAGGGCAGGAGCGCTTCGGCCACGAGGCCGAGCGAGAGACCGAGGCGGCCCTCCGAGTAGAGCGCGATGGACGCGCCGAGGGCGCCATCGCCGAGCGCGACGGTGTCGGGCGCCGCGAAGCGCAGACCGCCCACGAGCGGCTCTTCGCTCGCCGAGAACGCGACGGGCACGCGCAGATGCAGCTCGAAGAAGTCGCCGAGGCCCAGCGCGCCCTGCACGTGGGCGAGCACGCGGTGCGAGACGATCTCCCCGCGCTCGCCGCCGCTCGTGGTGGCGAGCAAGGGGTCGTGCGCGTAGTCGACCACGAGGCCGACGCTCGGCACGAGGTGGCCGAGCGTCCGTGCGTACTGGACGCCGAGGCCGTCCTCGCCGGTGGGCCCGGGCCGGAAGCGATCGATGCGAAAGCCCTCCGACTGCGCCCGGACCGCGCTGGGAAGCGTGCCGAAGACCACGAAGAGCACGGCGGCGAGCACGCGCACGCGGCGAAGATGGGCGAACAAAATCACTATGCTCCGAGGGCCTCCCCGCACGAAGCGCGATGGTACAGTAGGCGCCGTTCGGTTCGCGCGCCGATGCGCGCGGGCCGCAGGGTGGGTCTGTCAGGACGTTTCAGAGGGCCGGCGCCAGGCCGCGCAGGCCGCGGTGGTAGTACTGCGGTCGCGCGCCGCGCGCAGCGGAACGACGTAGGAAAGAGGGAGGCTGGGAATGGGACTCTTCGACATGTTCGGTGCGGGCGGTGGGTCGCTGACGTTGCAGCTGCAGACGCCGCAGGTGCAGCCGGGCGGCATGCTCTCGGGGATCGTCTTGTTCACGGGCGGCACGCGCGCGCAGAACGTGACGAGCATCAAGGTGCGCCTGACGGTGACGCAGCAGCAGCCGTCGGTGCCGGGCAAGCCGCCGGCGGGATCGTCGACGACGAACGTGGTGCCGGAGCAGACGCTGAGCGGACCGTTCCAGGCGCAGCCGGGCCAGCAGTGCCCGTTCCAGTTCTCGATTCAGCTGCCGCCGCAGATGATCGCGGAGGTGCGCGGGCAGGTGGACTACCGCGTGAGCGCCTCGGCCGACATCCCGGGAGAGGTCGATCAGCACGCGAACGCCGACGTGCAGGTGATGGGCGGCGCGATGCCCGGAATGGGCATGGGACAGCCCATGATGGGACAAGCCATGATGGGACAGCCCATGATGGGGCAGCCCATGATGCAGGCGCCGATGGGCCCGCCGCAGATGGGACAGCAGGTCATGGGGCAGCACCCGATGGGGGGCGCCTATCCTGGCCGCGTGGTCGCGCTGCAGAATGGCATGATCGGCGTCGACTGGGACGACCCGAACCTGGGCCAGTCCACCTGGCTGCAGCCGCACCAGGTGCAGCCGATGCAACAGCCCATGATGGGACAGCCCATGATGGGACAGCCCATGATGGGACAGCCCATGATGGGACAGCAACAGCCCATGATGGGCAAGGACATGTCCGCCCAGAAGGGGATGATGCAGCAGAAAGACATGATGCATCAGAAGGACATGGCCGCGCACAAGCCCCACGACATGAACGTGCACAAGGGCGAGCCTCACAAGCCGGGGCTCGATCCGCACGCCAAGGGCGGCACGTTCGCGATGGGCGCCAACGTGGTGGCCCAGCACCCGCAGCACGGCGGCTGGTTCCCGGGCCGCGTCGTCGGCATGCAGAACGGCATGATCGCGGTCGACTGGGCCGACCCGAAGCTCGGCGCCTCGGCGTGGGTCGCTGCCCACCAGGTCCAGCACCACAAGTGAGCTCGGCAGGAGTGCCGGCGGAGCCGGCCGACGCGATGGCGTCGGGTCCGCGGTCGCCGACCCCTCCGGCCGAGATCTCGCAGAGGCGCGTGGCCCGCGCAGGCCACGCGCCGTGATCCCGGCCTCCGAGCTCACAGCTCGCGGAACAGGACCTTGCTGCGGCGCCGGTGGTCGTATCGCTCCCGGCGCGCCGCCGGGAGCGCGCGCACCGTCGCCGGGACGAAGCCGCGCTCGCGGAAGAAGTGCGCGGTCTGCGTCGTGAGCACGAAGAGGCTCTCGAGCCCCATCGCCCGCGCGCGATCCACCACGTACTCGACGAGCTGCTCGCCGCGGCCGGACTCGCGATAGCGCGGGTTGACCGCCAGGCAGTAGAGCTCGCCCGTCTTCTCCTCGGCGAAGGGCTCGAGCGCGGCCGTGCCGATGATCAGGCCATCGCGCTCGACGACCACGAAGCGGTCGAGCTCGTGCTCGATCGTCTCGCGGCTGCGGCGCACGAGGAACCCGGCGTCCTCGAGCGGCCCGAGCAAGGACAGGATGCCGGGAATGTCCTCGGTGTGCGCCGAGCGGATCCCTTCGTACTCCTCTTGCGTGACGAGGGTGCCGCGCCCCTCGCGCGTGAACAGCTCCTGCAGCACCGCGCCGTCCACGCGCCGCTCCACCAAGTGGATGCGCCGGACACCCTCGCGGCACGCGCGCGCCGCCGCGCTCAGGTGCTTGCGCGCGTCGGCGTGCAGGTGCTTGCCGGTCGCGGCGAGCGTCTCGGCCTCGTTCGGTGTGATCTGCGGGATCGCGCGGCCGCGCTTGTCGACCACGCCCTTGCCCTCGACCAGCGCCACCAGCTTGTCGGCCGCGAGCGCCGCCGCCGTCGCCGCCGCGACCTCGTGCGACTGCAGGTTGAAGATCTCGCCCGTCGGCGAGTAGCCGAGGGGCGAGACGAGCACGATCGCGCCCGAGTCGAGGCGCTGCCGGATCGCGTCGGCGTCGATGCGCCGGATGCCGCCCGTGAACTGGAAGTCCACGCCGTCGCGCACGCCACGCGGGCGCGCGGTGACGAAGTTGCCCGACGCCACGCGCAGGCGCGCGTTCGCCATCGGCGAGCTCGGAAGGCCCATCGAGAACAGGCCCTCCACGCGCCCGCGGATGTTGCCGACCGCGTCCTCGACGCAGCTCATCGTGCCGCGATCGGTGATGCGCACGTCGCCCGCGAAGCGCTGCGGGATCTTGCGCTCGCGCATGCGCCGCTCGATCTGCGGCTTGCTCCCGTGGACGAGCACGAGACGCACGCCGAGCGAGTGGACGAGCGCGAGGTCCTGCACGAGATGCGGGAAGTCGTGATCGACGACCGCCTCACCGCCGAACATCACGACGAAGGTGCGGCCGCGGTGCGCGTGCACGTAGGGCGCGGCGAGACGGAAGAGCTCGACGAAGGAAGGGGCGGACGAAGAAGCGGCCTGGGTCACGTCGAGGGGAACGCTAATACAACCGCTCGCGCCCGTGCGGAACGATTCGACGACTGCGCCACCTTCACACGCACAAGCGGCGAATCGTCCGCTCGAGCAGGTCGATCATCGGCGCGATGCGCGCGCGGGGGAGGCACTCGTTCGGCTGGTGGGCGACCGCGATGTCGCCGGGGCCGAGCACGATCGTCTCCATCCCGAGTGCGTTGAGGAAGGGCCCCTCGGTGCCGAACGAGACGGCCTCGGCCGCGTGGCCCGTGAGCTCCTCGACCGCCTTCACGATCGCGGCGCCGGCCGGGGTCTCGAAGGGCGGCACGCCCGCATGCAGCTCGTCCATCTCGATCACGAGCTCGCTGCCGGCGAGCGCGCGCTCGATGCGCGCCCGCAGCTCGCGGAGCACGTCGGCGTCGTGCATCCCCGGGAGCACGCGCAGATCGAACTGCAGCTCGCACTCGGCGCAGATGCGGTTCGGGTTGTCGCCGCCGTGGACGTTGCCGAGGTTCATCGTGGGCACGGGCGGCGCGAGGCGCTCGTTCCGGTGCGCGAGGCCGAGCTCGTCGCGCAGGCGCACGAGCTCGTTCAGCACCACGCGCATGCCCTCGAGCGCGCTCCGGCCGAGCGAGGGATCGCTCGAGTGGCCGCTCCGCCCGACGAGCTTGATGCGCCCCATCGTGACGCCCTTGTGCAGGCGCACGGGCTTGAGGTTCGTGGGCTCGCCGATGATCGCCGAGCGAGCCTTGGGCCTCCGCGCATCGAGGAGCGCGCGCGCCCCCGCCATGCCGCACTCCTCGTCGCACGTCGCCAGCACGATCAGCGGCTCGCGCAGCGTGCCCGCATCGACGCGCCGCGCGGCCTCGATGGCGATGGGAAAGAAGCCCTTCATGTCGCTCGTGCCGAGGCCGTAGAGATTCCCATCGCGCTCGGTGAGCCGGAAGGGATCGCTCTGCCACTTGCCCGCGTCGAAGGGGACGGTGTCGGTGTGGCCCGAGAGGACGAGCCCACCGGGCCCGCGCCCCTTCGTCGCGACGAGGTTCGCCTTCTTGCCGCCGTCCTCGACGGCGACGATCTCGACGGCGAACCCTTCGTGCTCGAGCCATCCGGCGAGGAGATCGACGACGACGCGGTTGGGCATGTCGAGCTCGGGGCGCACGGCCGAGACCGACGGGGTGCGCACCAGCTCGCCGAGCCGCTCGATGACGACGTCCATCGCGCGACTATCCTCGGCGTGCGCGTGCGCGTCGAGCCGGCGAGCCGGGGAAGCGCGAAGAGGCGAGCGCCCCGGCGCCCGCCCCTCGCGCGCTCGTGATCCCGCTCGGTTCAGCGGCAGCCGAGCTGCCGCGTGACGATCCCCGTCGCGGTCTGCTCGGCGAGGCGCAGGTGCCCGTCGAGCGAGGCGAGCGAGAGGTCTTCGCGCGCCGCCGCCGTCTCGTCCGCCGGCATCGCGAGCGCGGTCGCCGTCGTCCCGCCGCTCCCGTGGACGATCTCCCAGGCGCGCACGAGCGAGCGCGTGGTGTCGCTCCCGGGCGCGCGGTCGGCCGCGGCGAGAAGCCAGTGACCGACGTGCGGGCCGGCCGCGGAGCCGTTCGCGACGGGCGCGAGCTCGATCCAGTCCGGATAGAGCAGCGCGGTGGGCGAGCCCACGGCGCCCGCCACGATCGTCGCGACGAACGACTGGGAGGCCGCGCCCGTGTACTCGAGGAAGTACGCGCCACCGGACGTCTGCCAGGCGATCGCGAGCGGGTTCGTCTCCGCGAAAGGCCTCGCCGCATCGCTCGCCGCGAGGGCGACGCCCACCGGCACCACCGACGAGGTCGTGAGCGTCGCGACGTTCGTGGTGCCGCCGACACCGTCGCCGCTCGACGTGCGGAGCAGCAGGAGGCCCGAGGTGCTGTACGCGGCCACGTAGTCGGCGTCGGCCGTGGTGATGGCGTCCCACTGCACCGAGAGCGCGCTCTCCGGCATCCGGTTGATCACCGTGCGCTCGTCGATCGCGGTGCCGACGACCGGCGGCGTGCCCGAGAAGTTCACGCGGACGCGGCGCACGAGGCCGCCCATCGTGTCGTGCATGCCGAGGAAGATCGTGCCGTGCATCGTCGCCTCCGAGAAGTCGGTGACGACCACGCGCGGCCCCATGAGCGAGGTGCCCGAGGGCCGCGGCAGCGTGATCGGCGCGCCGGTCGGCGTGCCCGTCGCGCCGACGACGACGGCCTGGAACGACGACGGCTGGCCCCACGCGACGAGCACGTGAGAGCCGCTGGCGCGTGCCGAGAACTGATACGGCGCGACGTTCGTCCCGAGCGAGACCGCGGCGCCCATCGGCGCACCGCTGCTCGAGATCGCCTGCACCAGCACCGACGAGGGCGTGCCCGTGGTGCGATAGAGGACCAGATAGCCGGTCCCGAGCGGCACGATGCGCACGTTGTCGAAGCCCGTACCGGTCGCGACGGTCTGCGCGGCGCCGAGGATCGCGAGCCCCTCGTCGGCCATGAAGTCGCAGTCCTGATCGAGCCCGTCGCAGGTCTCCGCCGGCGGCGTGCACGCGCTGGCGGTGGGGAGCGCGCAGCTCGCCGAGCACGCGCCCGTGCCCTGCGTGCCGCAGCTCGTGGTGCAAGGCGCGCTGGCGCCGCGCACGCAGGCGAACGTGTCGTCGGCCGCACCGTGGCAGTCGTTGTCGATCGCGTCGCAGCTCTCCACGAGCCCGGGGGCACGCATCGCGCTCGCGTCGTCGCAGTCGTCGTGCGACGTGACGAAGCCCGCCGGCGCCGTGCACGCCATCGTGGCCGTGCCCGCCGCGTCACCGTGCCCGTCGCCGTCGGCGTCGGGATAGAAGGCGATCGGCTCGGCATCTTCGTCGACCGAGCCGTCGCAGTCGTCGTCGATCGCGTTGCACACCTCGGCGCTCGGCGAGCTCGCGCCCACGCACGCGCCCCAGGTGCCGCCCTCGCACGACTGCGTGCCGAGGTGACAGGCGCCGACGCTGCTCGCGCCGCAGGGCTGGCTCGCGCCGGCCGTGCACCCGCATCCCTGGTCGGCCACGCCGTCGCAGTCCTGGTCGCGGCCGTCGCCGCAGATCTCGGTCGCGCCCGGATGACAGGCGATGCACGTGTCGTCGCAGTCGTCGCCGCTCGGGGCGAAGCCCTCGGGCATCGCGCACGCGTAGGTCGTCGCCCCCGGGTCGCCGTGCCCGTCCCCATCGGCGTCACCGTAGAAGGGAAGGAGCGCGCAGCCATCGGGGCCGACGCCCGCGTCACGCCCACCGCCGTCTCCGTGCAGCCCGCCGCCGTCGCTGGCGACGCAGCGGCCGCCCTCCCCGACGACGAGCCCCGAGGGGCACGATGTCTGCGGCTGACAGCCGCTCCCGAGCGCCCCCACGACCACCACCCACGCGATCCTCGAACGAACGATCTCCATGACGACCTCCGCCGTCCTTCTCGGCGGGGGCCCGATCGCGTTGCGTAGATCGTCGTCGGTCGCGCTCGGCCTACTCTAGCGGCAGCCGAGCTGGCGGGTGACGATTCCGCCCGTGCTCGTGGGCTCGGCGACGCGCAAGCTCGTGCCGCTGGCCGCGATCGTGAGGTCCGAGAGGCTGGTGAGCGCCGTCTCGCTCGGGACGGTGAGCGCGTGCGGATCGAGCGGCGCTCCGCTCCGGACCTCCCACGCGCGCAGCACGTAGTGGCCCGCGCCGCCACTCTCGAACTCGAGCGCGGCCACGTAGAAGAGGCCCGCATCGCCCGTCACGCCCGCCGGCGCCGCGACCCAGAGATTGCGCAGCGGAATGAGGCCACCGATCGCCGCGCCGAAGCTCCCCGGAAGCGACACGCTCGTCGTGCCCATCGGCGAGGAGAGGCTCGTGATCTGGAGATACTGGAGCGCGCGGCCGGCCGCGCCGGCGATCACCACGGCGAGCGGGCTCGCCGTGCCGACCGCGAGGCTCGGATCGCGGAAGCCGAGTCCTACGGCGCTCGTGTCGGGCGCGTCGGCCACCGCCCGGACCACGCTCGCAGCGCCCGCGACGCCCGCCATCGAGACCGAGCGGAGAACGACGTCGTCGTTCGCGGCGTCGCGATAGACGAGGATCTCCCCGCTCCCGCTCGCGACCACCGCCCACGCGCGCACCCCGTCGAGGTCGGTGACCACGTCGTCCTGATCGATCACGTTCGCGACCGTGCCGCTCGTGTTCAGGACCCAGCGGCGGAGCTGCCAGGCCGTTCCGTTGCGCAGCGCACCGTAGACCGTGACGCTGCCGCTCGAGATGCGCGCGATCCGCACCGACGTGACCGCCACCAACGTCCCACGCGGGAGCACGAACAGCGGCAGCACGCGGCCTCCGGTCCCCGGATCGAACGCGAAGAGCGCGTAGTCGCTGCCCGACGGGCCGACCACCACGACACGCGCGCCATCGAACGCGGCGTCGAAGTCGTAGGTGAAGCTCGTCGTGTCCGTCCCGAGCGGAGACGGCGACGACGGGGATCCTCCCGCGCTCGTGATCGTCTGCCAGGTCGCCTGACCACTGCTCCCGGTCGCGTACACGACGCCGAAGCCCGTCGGCAGGCCGACGAGGTGCGGGCTGAAGTGATTCGAGATCGAGGTCACCGTCGCCGGCGCGCCGACGATCCCGAGACCTTCGTCGACGAGGTGATCGCAGTTCTCGTCGAGACCGTTGCAGGTCTCGGCCGGCACCACGCACGCGGCGCCGCTCGGAAGCGTGCAGCTCGCCGAGCAGGTGCCCGTGCCGGTGCTGCCGCAGCTCGTGGGGCACGAGACCGACGCGCCCATGACGCACGTGAAGCCGCCGCCGTCGTCGGCCGTCCCGTTGCAGTCGTCGTCCGCGCCGTTGCACGCCTCCACGGCGCCGGGGTGGCGCATCGCGCTCGTGTCGTCGCAGTCGTCGCTCGACGCGGCGTAGCCGTCGGGCTGTGCGCACGCGAGCATCGGCGTCCCGCCCATCGCGCCGTGCCCGTCGCCGTCGGCGTCGACGTAGTACATCGCCGTCGCGACCGACTCGTCGACGTTGCCGTCGCAGTCGTCGTCCATCGTGTTGCACGTCTCCGGGCGCGGATCGACGGCGCCCATGCACGAGCCCCAGCGCCCACCGCTGCACGTCTGCGTGCCGCGGTGGCACGGGGCCATCGCGCTCATGCCACAGGCCTGTGTGGCGCCCTCGGCGCACGTGCACATCTCGTCGACGCGCCCGTCGCAGTTCTCGTCGTGCGCGCCCTCGCAGGCCTCGGTGGCGCCGGGATGACAGCTCGCGCAAGCGTCGTCGCAGTCGCCGCCCATCGCCACGTGACCGAGGGGCATCTCGCACGCGTAGACCGAGCTCGCGTCGTCGCCGAAGCCGTCGCCATCGGCGTCGACATGGTAGACGTGGAGCGCGCAGCCGTCGGGACCGCGACCCGCGTCACGCCCCGAGCCGCCGTCGACCGTGCCCGCCTCCGCGACGCAGCGCCCATCGGCCGCGAGCGTCAGCCCCGTGGGGCAGCTCGCCGTCTCGGGCACGCACGCCCCGAGCATGATCACCGCGAGCGAACCAGCCCGCGCCCAACGTCCACGCGCCACGAGCACCTCCCCGCGGCGGGCCCGTCGGCCTCCGCGCGGCGCTCCATAACACGCGCGTCGCGGGCCGGCCCGTGACCTCGCAGGGCGCCGCGAGCGCCACCTTTGTTGCTCTTGACGACCCGCGATCGCGCGTGCTGGCCGTCAGCTCGCGGCCCGATCCGCCGCCTCGTCGTCGGTGGTCATCCACCCGCGCTTCTTGAGCTTCTCCACGAGCGTCGTGCGGTTCAGGTGCAGGATCGCGGCCGCGCGATTCTTGTTCCAGCCCGTGCGGTCGAGCGCCTGGCGCATGAGCGAGCCCTCGAAGCGCTCCACGCACGCGCGCAGATCGAGGCCCTCTTCGGGCAGCTCCGGCACGAGCAGATCCGCGTCGGCCTTCGGCGCCGGCCGCGCGCGGCGCACCTTCTCGGGCACGTCCGCGAGCGTCAGCATCCCCTCGCCGCGCAGGATCACCATGCGCTCGATCACGTTGGCGAACTGACGCACGTTGCCCGGCCAGTCGTAGGCCTCGAGCGCCGCGAGCGCATCCGGCTCGATGCCCGTCACGAGCGCGCCGCGACGCGCGCTGGTGTCCTCGATCATCGCCTGCGCGAGGAGCGGCACGTCGCCGCGACGCTTGCGGAGCGGCGGCAGCTCGATGCGGATCACGTCGAGCCGGTAGAGCAGGTCCTCGCGGAAGCGCTTCTCCTCCACCATCTTCTCGAGGTCGCGGTTGGTCGCCGCCACGATGCGCACGTCGACCGGCACGGCCTTGCTGTCGCCGAGCGGGACGATCTCCTTCTCCTGCAGCGCGCGCAGGAGCTTGGCCTGGAGCGCGAGCGGCATCTCGCCGATCTCGTCGAGGAAGAGCGTGCCGCCGCTCGCCTCCACGAAGCGGCCCGTGCGCGTAGCCGCGGCGCCCGTGAACGCGCCCTTGCTGTGGCCGAAGAGCTCGCTCTCGATGAGCTGCTCGGGGATCGCCGCGGCGTTGATCGCGACGAAGGGGCCGCGCGCGCGGTCACTGCCCGAGTGGATCGCGCGGGCCACGAGCTCCTTGCCGGTGCCCGTCTCGCCATCGATGAGCACGGCGCAGTCGGTGTCGGCGATGCGGCGCATGAGCTCGAAGGCGCGGCCGAGCTCGGGGCTCTTGCCGAGCATCGTCGGCGCGTGGCGACGGCGCCACTCCGAGACGCCGTCCGGATCGGCCACCTCGACGCTGCGACTCTTCGGGCGACCGGCGACCACGCGCGCGATCGCGGCATCGAGCGCCTCGAGCGAGAAGGGCTTGAGGATGAAGTCCTTGGCGCCCACGCGCATCGCGCCGACGGCGTTCTCGATGCTGCCGTCGCCCGTCATGACGATGGTGGGAGGAGGGCGCACGCCGCGCGGCAGGCGCTCGAGCACCTGCAGGCCCGAGCCCTCCGGCAGGTTCACGTCGAGCAGAACCAGATGGAAGCCCCCATCGCGCGTCAGCGCGTCGACGGCGGTCTCCACCGACTCCGTCGCCACCACGTCGGCCCCGCGCGACCGCAGCCGTCGCTCGATCACCCGACGCAGCTCCGCCGAGTCCTCGACCACCAAGACCTTGAGCGTCATTCCGCCTCCGCTCACCGATAGAGCAAAGGCGTTGCCAACCTTCCGGGACGACGAATCGCTCGCGATCCCGTCGGATCGGCGGCGCAGCGTCAAAGCCTTGGCAGGGATCGGAAAACGGGGAGTCAAAAGGCCGACGATCGGCGGAGGCCTGGCGTGCAGCCCAGGCAGCACGCGTCTCGGCGCGCGGGGCCCGTGGAGTGGGCCAGACGGAATTTCGTCAGCCCGGCGCGCCGGGCACCCCGAAGCGATCAGTCACGACCGTTCGCGGGGTCATCCTCGGTAGCGGACAGCCAGCCCCGCTTCTTGAGCTTCTCGACGAGCGTCGTGCGATTGAGCTTGAGGAGGGCCGCCGCCCGGTTCTTGTTGCCACCGGTCCGCTCGAGGGCCTGGCGGATCAGAGCGTTCTCGTAGCGCTCCACGGCGTCGCGCAGATCGATGCCGACGTCCGGCAGGGGCGGCGAGGCGAGGCCCAGGCTCGAAGCCTCTTCTTCTTTGCGGCTGCCGCGGATCTTCTCGGGCAGGTCCTGGAGGCCGATCGTGCCCTGCCCGCGCATCAGGACCATGCGCTCCACCGCGTTCTGCAGCTGCCGCACGTTGCCGGGCCAGTGATAGGCCATGAGCGCCTGCATCGCGTGGACGTCGATTCCGTCCACGCTCGCACCGCGCCTGCGGCTCACGTCCGCGACGAAGGCCTCGACGAGCATCGGGATGTCCTCGCGCCGCGCCCGCAGGGGCGGGAGCTCCACGCGGATCACGTCGAGGCGGTAGAGCAAGTCCTCGCGGAACAGCTTCTTGTCGACCATCTCCTCGAGATCGCGGTGGGTGGCCGCCACCACGCGCGCGTCGACCGGAATCGCCTTCGTGTCGCCGAGCGGGATGATCTCGCGCTCCTGCAGGGCGCGCAGCAGCTTCGCTTGCACTGCGAGCGGAAGCTCTCCGACCTCGTCGAGGAAGAGCGTGCCCTCGTGCGCCTGCGCGAAGCGCCCGACGCGCGCCTTGTCGGCGCCGGTGTAGGCGCCCTTCGCGTGCCCGAAGAGCTCGCTCTCGATGAGCTGCTCGGGGATCGCCGCGCAGTTGACGGCCACGTACGCGCCGCCGCCACGGCCGCTCGCCGCGTGGATCGCGCGCGCCACGAGCTCCTTGCCGGTCCCCGTCTCGCCCTGCACCAGGATGGAGCAGTCGGTCGGCGCGACGCGCGCGAGCACCTCGAACACGCGGCGCAGCGCCGGATCCTGGCCGAGCATCGTGGGCGCGTGGCGGCGGCGCCACTCTTCGACGGCGCCGGGATCGCCCCCGAGCTCACGCGGAGAGGCCCCCTTGGTGACGACGCGCGCGAGGGCGGCGTCGAGCGCGTCCATCGAGAACGGCTTCAGCAGGTAGTCGATCGCGCCGACTCTCAAGGCGCCGACCGCGGTCTCGACCGTCGCTTCGCCGGTCATCACGATCGTGGCAGGACGCGGCACGCCCGGGGGGAGCTTGTCGAGGACGTCGAGGCCCCGCCCGTTCGGGAGCCACATGTCGAGCAGCATCGCTTGGTAGCCACCCGGGCGCGAGAGCGCCGCGACGGCCTCGTCCACGGAGTCCGTGACGAGCACCTCCGCGCCGTTCTTCCGGAGATGGCGCTCGAGGACCTTCCCGAACTCGGGATGGTCCTCGACCACGAGTACGCTCAGAGCCACGTTCGACCGAACCCCTCGCGCAATATACCGCGTCGGCGCGACTGCCGCAGCGGAGATTGCGCCCTTCACCCGATCAGGGAACGACCGTGCGGTGCATCACGACCGCACCCTCGGGCGCCGCGATCACGGCCGGCAGGTCCGAGCCGAACCAGCGCACGCTGTCGACCTGCGCGCGGTAGGCCAGCGGAAGGCCGACCGCGAGCGCGTCCGCGGGCGCGACCACCGTCAGGACCTGGCCCGTGGCGCTGCGACGCGGAACGAGGTCCACCAAGCCAGCCGCGGCGAGCCACGCGACCGCACCCTCCGAGTCCTCTTCGCCGTTCGGCGGCGCGTCGAGCGCGACGATCGTGCCCCCTCGCGCGAGGAAGGTCGTGAGCGCGCGCGACCAGGTCGTGCCGAGCGCCTCGAGATCTTCGACGGCCGCATCGGGCTGCGGATAGACGAGGAAGACGTCGTCCGCGGCCAGGAGCGCGGGCACCGCCGACGGATCGGCCGTTTCCTCCACGACCAAGGGGCGCCCGCGCGCGAGCGAGGCCTCGATCCCGAGCGCGCTCGCCGCGCGCACCGCACCGCGATAGCGCAGGACGCGCGGCATCGAGGGCGTGCCGAGGTGGACGGCGTTGCCGAGGACGGCGTCCATCGGAGGCAACGCGGCGGTGTAGTCGTGACCGATGACCACGAGGTGACCGGCGTAACCGGCGACGCACTCGGAGTCGACGCAGATGCCCGTCGGACAGACGATGCCGCACCCGCCGCAGTTCATCGGGGAAGTGGTGGTGTCGACGCAATCGCGACCGCACGCCGTCAGCCCAGGATCGCAGCGCGTGACGCACGTTCCGGCGCTGCAGACCTCGCTCGCCGTGCAAGACACGTCGCAGGCGCCACAATGCGTCGCGTCGCTGCCGAGCAGCACGCAGTCGCTGCCGCAGGGCGTCTCGCCGAGATCGCAGATCGGGATCGTGTCGCCCGCGTCCGTCGCCGAGATCGCAGCGTCCTCGGTCGAGAGCGCGGCGTCGTCCACGGCAGCGTCGAGGTCGACCGGCACGCCCCCATCGCGATCGGCGCTCCACGCGTCGGTTCCATCGCTCCACGCATCGAGCGCGGCGACTCCGGCGTCGCCCGGCATCGCATCGCCCGGCGCGATCCACGCGTCGGCAGCCGCACCGTCGGGCGCGACCCCAGCGTCGGGATCGATCGGAGCGCCAGCGTCGGACCGCACCGACCCGTCCCCCGGCTCCCAGCCGCCGTCCCCGGCGCTCCCGCCTTCGCAGACGCCGGCCGTGCATACGCCGGACGGGCACACGACACCGCAGCCACCGCAGTGGAGCGGGTCGTCGTAGACCCGCACGCACTGGCGCTCGCAGGCGACGTAGCCCTGCTCGCAGGGAATGTCGACGAGCGCCGAGCAGCTGCAGCCGAGCGCGAGCAGGCCGCTGGACACGAGCAGCACGGTAGAGCCGAGCACGTTCCTCATCGCGATCCTCCATCCACGGCCGCAATCGCCGTTCGGCGGCGCGACGCTCTCCTTCGGGGGTGCTCCGCCGCGCGAGCTGGCGGCGCTTCCGGCTCGACCTGCGAAGCCGGCGCCGCCTCGACGTCGGCACCCGCCGGCGGAGTCGGGCCGAGGCTGATGATCTCGGTGTCGTCGATCATCACGATCTCGACGCGACGGTTGCGCGCGTGCGCCTCTTCGTCCTCGCCGAGGTCGTAGGGGCGCGTCTCTCCGAACGCGGCGACCTCGATCTGGTCGTCGTGCATGCCGAGCGACACGAGCACGGCGCGCACGGCGCGCGCACGACGCTCGGAGAGCACCTGGTTGTAGTCGTCTTCGCCGCGGACGTCGGTGTGCCCTTCGATCCGCACGCGGTCCCACTGGGGGTGCGCGCGGAACAGCGCGAGCACCTCTTCGAGGATCGGGCGAGCGCCGTGGCGGACGCGCGCGCGGTCGTAGTCGAACAGGACGCGATCATCGAGGACCACGCGATCGCCCCTGAGCACGATGAGACCTTCGTCCGGACAGCCGTCCTCGTCGTCGATGCCGTTGACGACCTCCGGCTCGTCGGGGCACGCGTCGTCCTGGTCGAGGAAGCCATCGCCGTCGCGATCGCTCGGCTCGGGATCCTCGGGGCAGCCGTCCTCGTCGCGGTCACCGTCGAGGTCCTCGGGCTCGAGCCGGCAGGCGTCGTCCACGTCGAGGATCCCGTCGCGGTCGTCGTCGAGATCGGGGCATCCGTCGTCGTCCTGGAAGTCGTCGGCGTCCTCGGGCTCGTCCGGACAGAAGTCGTCCTGATCGAGCAGACCGTCGTGATCGCGATCGCCCGGCGGGACCTCGAGCACCTCCTCCGGCGGCGGCGTGTCGAAGAAGACGATGCCGAGGCCTGCGCGGCCCACGACCGCGCCGACGCCTCCGAGCGGCTCGTCCCACGCGACGATGTGCGTGACGCCGACCTGCGGCACCAGCACCACGTCGCCCGCGGCGATGCCCCACCCCAGGCTCCCGTCGAGAGAGGGACGCACACGATCGCCGGTGACGGCGCCCCCGGCACCGAGCTCCAGCACCGGGCCCGTCGTGCGACGTCCCTCGTGGAACAGATCGCCGAGCGGCCGCAGGCGGAGCGCGAGTGTGAGCGTGGCCCAGTCACCGACCGCCGGGTCCTGCAGGTGCCGGCCTGGAGGCGGCGCATCGGAGAGAAGGCCTCCGTCGACCCGGGCCGCGACCGACCAGACGTCGTCGAACGAGAGGATGCCGGTCGCCCCAGCGCCGCCGCCGCCACCGAACGCGAAGCTGTCGGGATCGGAGAGCGGGAGCGCAGCGCTGGCGTCCAGCGAGAGCATCCATCGCTCGTCGGCGCGCGCGTGCGCGGGAACGATCGGGAGCACGGCGAGGCCGGCGAGCGCCACGAGGGCGAGCAGGCGCAGCGAGCACCTTCGGTGTGGATGTGCGTGCACGGGAACCTCCACCGCGCGGGGCGGCTACCCGAGGCATCGACCGATCGGCGTCGAGATCTGAAGGCCATCGTCTCGAAATCGATCTGCATCTCGGCAGGGGCCCACGATCGCGGCGCCCGCGAGGCCTCGAGCCCGTCCGGGGCGCGACCGACCGCATACCTCTTCTCTCGGTAGCGATCGCCCGAGGCACATCGCGACAGCCGGTGGCGTCCCCGGAGCGGGCCGTACGGGCTCACTCAAGATCCATCGACGAACCGCCGTTCCGAGGGTGTGTCGCCCCGCGATCCCGGCCCGCAGGAGGTCCCCTTGTCGAGCAGCGTCCTCGTCGTCGAAGACGACACCCTCGTACGCCGCGCCTACGAGCGCGTGCTCGCCCCCGAGTACCGCGTCACGTCGGTCGGCACGGGGGACGACGCGCTCAGCGAGCTCAAGACGGGGCAATTCACGGCGATCGTGAGCGACATCGACATGCCGGGCCTCTCCGGCATCGATCTGCTCAAGGCGGTGCGCTCCACGGACCTCGACGTCCCCGTCGTTCTCGTGACCGGCTGCCCGTCGCTCGAGAGCGCGCAGGACGCCGTGAACTTCGGCGCGTTCTCCTACCTCACCAAGCCGGTCACGCCGGCGGCCCTCCGCGACGTGGTGACGCGCGCGACGCGCGTGCACGGCCTCTTGGCGCTCCAGCGCATGGCCGACGGAGTCCTCGGGCGCACGGCCGACCGCATCTCCGATCGCGCCGGCCTCGAGGTGCGCTTCGAGAGCGCGCTCTCGTCGCTCTGGATGGCGTTCCAGCCGATCGTGTCGACGCGTCTCGGCAAGACCGTGGGCTACGAGGCCCTGCTCCGCACCGACGAGGTCTCGCTCCGCAGCCCGCCGGATCTGCTCGGCGCCGCCGAGAAGCTCGGCCGCTTGGGGGAGCTCGGTCGGACCGTGCGGCGGCGCATCGCGGACATGCTCCCGAGCGCCCCGCCCGACGCGCGCATCTTCATCAACCTGCACGCCTACGATCTCGCGGACGACGAGATCTACGACCCGAAGTCCGTCCTCGCGCCCTTCGCCTCGCGCATCGTGCTCGAGGTCACCGAGCGCGCCTCGCTCGACGACGTCGACGATCTCGCGGAGCGCGTCGCGAAGCTCCGCTCGCTCGGCTTCAAGCTGGCGATCGACGATCTCGGCGCGGGCTATGCGGGCCTGACGAGCCTGACGAAGCTCGAGCCCGAGGTGGTGAAGCTCGACATGTCGCTCGTGCGCGGCGTCGACGAGAGCCACACCAAGCAGCAGCTCGTCGCGAGCATGTGCCAGGTCTGTCGTGACCTCGGCATGGAGGTCGTGACGGAAGGCGTCGAGACGCCGGCGGAGCGCGACGCGCTCGTGACGCTCGGCTGCGATCTGCTGCAGGGCTACCTCTTCGGTCGCCCGCAGCGTCAGTTCGTGCCGGGCGCCATCAGCCGCCCCGAGCAGAGGAGCGAGCGATGACCCCGAAGGACCGATTCATGGAGGCAGGCCCGGGCGCGATCGTCGATCGCCGCTACGAGCTCAAGCGCGAGATCGCGCGCGGCGGCATGGGGATCGTGCACGAAGCGCAGCACGTCGCGCTGCGCACGTCGGTCGCGCTGAAGACGCTCACGAGCGCCGCGCTCGAGTGGCCCATGGTGCATGCGCGCTTGATGCGCGAGGCGCGCGCCCTCTCGATGGTGCGCCATCCCGGCATCGCCTCGGTGCTCGACGCCGGAAGCTGCCCCATCCACGGCTCCTACCTCGCGCTCGAGATGATCGAAGGCCGCTCGCTCGAGAGCTTCGTGGTCGCGCGCCAGCGCCTCGACGTGGAGTCGGTCGTGCAGATCGCGGTCCAGCTCGGCACGTCGCTCTCGTTCGTCCACGACCGGGGGATCGTCCATCGGGACGTGAAGCCGCAGAACGTGCTCGTCGGCCGCGACCCGACGCAGCACGGCGACGTGCTCAAGCTGATCGACTTCGGCATCGCGAGCGTGCCGGGCGACCACGACATCGTGGATCGCAAGCTCACCTCGTCGGGCGAGATCCTCGGCACGGTCGAGTACATGGCGCCCGAGCAGCTGCTCGACGGAGCGCCGCCCTCGCCGGCGACCGACGTCTACGCGCTCGGCGTGACGCTCTACGAGTGCCTCGTGGGCGATGTGCCCTACCCCGGCACGGCGAGCGCCGTGATGACGACCCTCCTCACCGGCAAGCCGCCCAAGCCGATCCGCGAGAAGCGCCCCGACGTGCCCGTCGCCCTCGAGGCGGCGGTGATGCGGGCTCTCGCGCGCGATCCGGCGCACCGCTTCCAGCGCGCCGATGCGCTCGCGCGCGTGGTCGCCGCGGCCGTGCCGCGCGCGCCCTCGATGCTGCGCTTGCTCGAGCTGCCCTCCGAGCCCGACCCGGCGACGCGCCGTCAGTACGCGCGCGCGCCCTTCGTGACGCCGGTGCGCATCCTCGCCGAGGCGGGCCCGGCCGACGGTCGGACCGAGGACCTGTCCGAGGGCGGTCTGCTCGTCGTGACGAACGCCGGCGTGAAGGAGGGCGAGCGCGTGCACGTGCGGCTGCCGCTCCCGAGCTCCGGCCGCGTGGTCACGATCGAGGCGACGGCGCGCTGGGCGCGGACCCGGCGCGGACAGAAGGCCGTCGGTCTCGCGTTCGTCGCGCTGCCCGAGGATGCCGCGGCCGACATCCGTGCCTACGTGGGGCTGATGGGCGGCGCCGCGCGGAACACCTCGTCGGTGCGGGCCGCATGAGGTCCGTGCTCGCGAGCCTCGCGCTCGTGGCGATCGGCACGAGCCTCGCCGGGACGTCGATCGCTCGGGCCGACGATCCCGAGGACGCTCATACGCTCGCCTCGCCGACGGCCTCGACCTCGGACGCGCACCACGAAGCGCGCTCGGAGTTCTCGCTCGACCTCGACGCGATGACGCTCCTGCCACTCGTCGTCGGCGCGGTCGGCGGCTTCGAGGTGCCGGGCCACATCGTGTTCCGCGTGGGCGGAGGCGTCGTGCCCGCCGCGTACGTGGACGCGATCAACGACGTGTGCACCGGCTACGCCGTGTACGACGAGGGCTCGGCCCAGATGGCTTCGCTGCTTCTGAACGACGCCGTGCTCTTCGAGGCCGGGCTCGGCCTTCGCCCCGCGGGCACGCCCGGCATCGAGCTCGACGTGAGCTACGCGATGCTCTGGACCCATCGTTCGCTCGACATGGCGCAGCTCGCGGGCTCGAGCGGGCTCGGGGGCCCGGCCGGGCTGGACGTCGTGATCGACGCCATCCACGGCGAGCTCGCGTGGCAAGGCGAGCCGATCGAGCACGTCTACTTCCGCGTCGCCGTCGGCTGGGCCCATGCCTTCGATCGTCACGTGACGATCGGGGGCGCGGGCGACGAGGCGACGCAGCGCGCGATGAGCGAGGTCGCGAGCGGCCTCGCCGACGCGATCTCCCGACACGCGTTCGGGCCGACCCTGGGCGCTGCGCTCGGCTTCCGCATCTGATCGAACTGGAGGACCCCGTGATCGACATCGCCACCCCCGAGACCGACTCCCTCGTCCCGCACGACGAGCGCCGAAAGACGCCGCGCACGCGGCTCGCCGTGGACGTGAGCCTCTACTCCGAGTCGCACTTCTTCGCGGGCCTCACCGAGGACATCGGCGAAGGCGGCCTCTTCGTCGCGACGCACGCGGCGATCCCGCGCGGCAGCTCGATCGATCTCGTCTTCACGCTCCCGAACGACCACGAGGTGCGCGTGCGCGGGACCGTCCGCTGGACACGGGGGCTCGAGTGCGAGACCTCGCCGGGGATCGGCATCCAGTTCGACGAGCTCTCGAGCAGCGACGCCGCCGCCGTGCGCGCGTTCCTCCGGCATCGGCCGCCGCTGCTCTGGGACGAAGACCCGCTCTGATCCACGGGCACGGAGCGCGAGGCGCTCACTGACATCCGTTTGTCATTGACAATTGCCACTGACAAACGTCAGATGGTCACGTGGACGCGACGCTCCCTCTCTGCATCGCCGTCTCCGTGGGCCTCTCGCTCGCGACGTTCTGGGGCGTCGGCGGGCTCGTCCATCACGCCTACTACGGGCGCCGGCGCGATCGCGCCACCGAGTGGAAGCTCCAGCCGCGCCGCTTCCTGACGCCCGCGCTCGCGCGCAGCGCGTTCTGGCTCGGCTCGCTGAACATGACGATCGGCGCCGTGCTCGGCGGCACCTTCGCGTGGCACGTGCTGCGGGGCGGCTACTCGTCGCTCTACTTCGATCCGCTCGCGCTCGGCTTCCCCTGGCTCGTCGCGAGCGGCGTCGTCACGTTCTTCGTGATCGACGCGGGGCTCTACTACAGCCACCGGCTCCTGCACCGTCCCTGGCTCTTCAAGCACATCCACCGCTGGCACCATCGCTACGTCGCGCCGATCGTGTTCACCACGACCGCGGTGCACCCGATCGAGTTCCTGGTGTTCGCGTTCTTCGTGCTCTTGCCGGCGCTCGTCGTGCCCGTGCACTGGGCCGTCTACGTGCTCGTCGTCGCCTACACGTATCTCGTCGGCATGATCGACCACGCCGGCATCGAGTCGCGTTGGCCGCTGCCGCTCCACGAGAGCAACCGCTTCCACGACGACCACCACGTCTTCTTCCACTGCAACTACGGGCACCACACGCAGGTCTTCGATCGCCTGCACGGCACGGTGCATCCCGGGCGCCGGTCCGAGAGCCCGAGCCCCGACGTGCGCGTCCCGACGCCCGAGGAGGTGGAGCCGTGAGAGATCCGAGCCTCGGCCTGCTCGCCCTCTCGAGCCCGTTCGGGCGCCCGTGGCACCAGCTCGTGCTCGAGCTGGCCGTGCTGATCGCGAGCGTCCTCGTGCTCGGGCGGGCCATCGCTCGCGCGCGAGCGGGCGACCGCAAGCCGCTCTTCGAGTGGCTCGTGCTCACGTCGTACGGCGTGCAGATGGAGCTCGTCGCGTTCGCGTTCCTCCACAACTACGAGCACGCGCGCTTCACGGTGCAGCTCGTGGACGGGCAGCTGCCGCTCTACGTGACGGGTCTCTACGGCACCTTCATGTGCGGCGGCACCTGGCTGGCGCAGCGCCTCGGCGCGCGGGGCTGGGTCGAGGCCTTCGTGGCCGGCCTCGCGATGTGCCTCATCGACGTGCCCTTCGACGTCGCCGGCGTGCCCACCGGCTGGTGGCGCTGGCTCGACGGAGATCCGAACCTCGCGTTCCGCTGGCTCGGCGTCCCGGTGACCTCGTACTACTGGTACCTGATCTTCGGCGCCGTCTCGGTCGGCATCGTGCGCACGGCGTGGCCGCGCCTCGAGAAGCGCCCGATCGCGCTCGCGGGCCTGCTCGCGCTGCCGCTCGGCTCGCTCGTGATCGTGCTGGGCGTGCTCGGCTTCCTCCCCTTCCACGCCCTGCACGCGCTGGGGATCACGGAGGGAGCGATCGTCGCGGCGCACATCGCGATCTGCGGTCTGCTCGCGCTCGCGGTGCGCGGAGAGCCCAGGCCGCTCGAGCCGATGCTCGCGCTCGCGGCCGGGCTCGTCCCGCTCGCCTCGTTCCTCGTGCTCGTCGTCGAGGCGATGCGCGGCGGGATGGCCGACGCGGCCGAGCGGATCGCCTGGAGCGCGCTCGCGCTCGTCGGCCTCGGCCTCTTCGCCGCCCGCCTGCCGCTGCGTCGTCCCACACCGGCACCGGCCTCCTCTCCGAGCGCCGAGGCCTTGCCCGGAGCCGAGCCATGAGCCCACCTCAGGTCCGCGAGCCCGCTCGTCCGCTCTCCCCGCCCGCCCCCGCACGCTTCGGCGCGCTCGGCATTCCCATCGGCTGGTACGTCGTCGCGTTCTCGAGCGACCTGCCCGCGGGCGAAGTGCGCACCCTGCGCTACTTCGGCCGCGAGCTCGTCGCCTTCCGGGGCGCGTCGGGGCGCGTGACGGTCGCTGGCGCCTATTGCCCGCACCTCGGCGCCCACCTCGGGTGCGGCGGCGTCGTCGAGGGCGACGCGATCCGCTGCCCGTTCCACAAGTGGCGCTTCGACGGGTCCGGCGAGTGCCGCGAGATTCCCTACAGCGACGTCATCCCGCGGACCGCACGCCTCGAGACTCTCCCGGTGCTCGAGCAGAACGGCGTCGTGCACGCGTTCTTCGATCCCACCGGCACCCGCGCGCCCTGGTCGCTCCCCGTGCTGGACGAGAGCGGCTGGACCCCCGGCCGTACGGTGATCTGGCGGGGCCTGACGACGCATCCGCAGGAGATCTTCGAGAACACCGTCGACGTCGCGCACATCGGCCCGATCCACGACGGGCGTGGCGCGCGCCTGCGCGGCAAGCCGGAGATGGACGGCGAGCGCATGCGCGTGGAGGTCGAGTTCGAGGCTCCGGGCGCCGTGGTCGGCATGCCCGATCTCGTCAACGACGTGCACCTCGAGGTGACGCTGCGCGGCCTCGGCTGGGTCGTGGTGCAGACGCACGTGCGCAACGTGGAGGTGCGCGCACGGCAGCGGATCTACGTCACGCCCGTCGACGAAGAGCACTTCGACATCCGCGGCATCGTCCACGTCCGCGAGGGAGACGACCCGGCGTTCACCGAGGAGCTCGCCGAGCTCTTCCATCGCGCGTACGTCGAGGACTTCGCGAAGGACTTTCCCATCTGGGAGAACAAACGATACCTCGCGCGGCCACAGCTCGCGAAGGGCGACGGTCCCATCGGCGGCTACCGGCACTGGTGCACGCAGTTCCACACGACCCGCGCGGCGGGCGAGAGACCGGCGCCCGCACGCGACGAGGCGCCGCCGGCCTCGCCCGCGGAGCCCGCGACGGCGCGCCGCCCCGACGTGCCGCTCGCGCGCTTGTGGTCCGGCGTGCGCGAGGCGGTGGCGCGCTGGCGACAGCAACGCCCGGCGCCGGATCCGCTCGATCCCGCGAGCGTGGAGGCCGAGCGATCGAGCCCACGTCCCGCGAGCACGCCGGCGCCGACCGCGAGCCGCCCCGTGCGAGACGCGGCCGAGTACTTCGACACGCTCGCCGAGCGCTTCGTGCCGAGCGCGGCGCGCGGCGTCGACGCGGTGTTCCAGTGGGAGCTCGGCGGCGAGGGCGGGCGCACGTTCCACGCGCGCGTCCACGAAGGAGCGCTCGAGATCGTGCCCGGCGCGCATCCGGCGCCGAACGTCGCGCTCGTGATCGATGCCCGCTCCTACGTGCGCGTGGTGAACGGCGAGCTCGACGGGACGCGCGCGTTCACGACGGGCGGAGGCAAGGTGCGCGGCAGCTTGCCGCTCGCCATGAAGATGCGCGCGCTCTTCCCGGCGTGACGCGCGCCTTCAGCGCTTCTTCGTCGCCTTCGGCACTGCGGCCGGCGCGGGAGGCGTCGGAGGATGACGCGCGCCCGACCAGAAGAGATCGGTGACGGCATCGAGGACGCTCACGAGCGGCAGCGTCGGGTTGCCGTACCACGCGAGCATCCCGGCGAGCGTGTTGCCCAAGTAGAGATCCCCGAGCACCGAGGCCGGCACGCGCGTGCCGAGCTCGCCCCGCGCGCCGGCCTCCTCGAAGCGGCGCGCGAGGAGCGAGCGGAGCGGCGTCGCCTCCTTGTCGTGCATCGTCTGCGCCGTCACGCGGAGCGCCACCGCGACGAGCTCCGGAAGCAGCTTCGGATCGGGCTCCCAGATTTCGGCCAGCGCGCGATTGACGGTGGCCAGCACCTGATCGATCGGCGCGCTCGTCTCGAGCGCGTCGAGCTTGTCGCAGATCATCCCTTCCGTTTCCCGCATGCGCTCCTGGAGCACGTGCTCCTTCGTCGGGAAGTGGAAGTAGAACGCGCCGCGGCTCACGCCGGCCGCGCTCGCGATGTCGTCGGTCCGACACTCCACGACGCCGTCGCGCCGGAAGATCGCCAGCGCCGACTCGTAGATGCGCTTCCGCGTGCGCAGCCTCTGTGCTTCTCGGCTCGCCATCCGCGCCATGGTCGCCGCGTCGTAACGCCGATCGCGTGCGTGTTCAATCCCCGAGAAACCGGTCCAAACCGTCGAACGGGCGCGTCCCGAGCGCGGGGCGACGGCTCAGCGGGCGGGCGCCTTTCGCGGCCTTCGCGGGGCGTTCGCGATCGTCGCCGGCATCGCCGGCGAGCTCACGGACGCATCGAGCGCACGTGTGAGCTGCTTCACTGCGTCGCGCAGGACGCGGATCTGCGAAAGGTCGTGCACACCTCCGTCCGGGCCCACGCGACACGCGAGCGCCGCGGGGACCTCGGCGGCCTTCTCCGAGAGCTTCTCGCCCGCGGGGGTCAGCCGGATCCGCAGCACGCGCTCGTCCTCGGGATCGCGCGCACGCCGGACCAGGCCCTGCTCCTCGAGCCGCTTGAGGAGCGGCGTGAGCGTGCCCGAGTCGAGCGCGAGGCGCGCTCCGAGCTCGCTCACGGAGAGATCGTCCTGTTCCCAGAGGACGAGCATCGCCACGTACTGCGGGTAGGTGAGGCCGAGCTCGGCGAGCAGGGGCGCGTACGCGCGAGAGAACGCCCGCGACGCGGAGTACAGCGCGAAGCAGAGCTGGTCGTCGAGTCGGGGCGTTCTCGGGTGGGTCATGAGGAGGGCTCGAGCGACCTCACGGTCGCGAGGGCTTCGTCGACGTGGCGCGTCGCGCGCAGCAGCGCATCGTAGCGGTGTCGGACGATGCCTTGCGAGTCGATCACGTAGGTGACCCGGCCGTCGATCATGCCGAACATCGAGCGCGGCACGCCGAGCTCACGGCGGAGGGAGCCACCGCTGTCGCTCAGGAGCGGGTACGAGACCGCGTGCTTGGTGGCGAAGCGCTGATGGCTCGTGGCGTCGTCCGACGAGATGCCGACGACCTGCGCTCCGGCGGCGAGGAACTCGCTGCTCGCATCGCGGAAGCTGCAGACCTCGGCCGTGCAGCCGGGCGACTCGTCCTTCGGATAGAAGAACACGACGAGCGGGCCCTTCTCGAGCGCTTCGCTCGAGCGGAAGGTCTCCCCGTTCTGATCGGGGAGCGCGAAGGTGGGGAAGCGATCGCCGACGCGGATCTCGCCCATGGCCGCGCGTCTCCTCAGGCGACCTTGATGTCGACGACGATGTTCCCGCGCGTCGCGTTCGAGTAGGGGCAGACCTGGTGGGCGGCCTGGACGAGCGCCTCGGCCGACGCGCGGTCGAGCTCGGGGAGATGCGCGACGAGCTCGACGGCGAGGCCGAACCCACCGCTGGCGATCGCGCCGATGCTCACGTTCGCGTCGATCGTGATGGGGCCCGTGGTGAGCTTCTTCGAGCGCGCCACGAAGCCCACCGCGCTGCCGAAGCACGCGGCGTAGCCGGCGGCGAAGAGCTGCTCGGGGTTGGTCCCGGCGCCGCCCGAGCCACCGAGGCTCTTGGGCATGGCGACCGGGAAGTCGAGGGTCCCGTCGTCGGTCTTGATGCGCCCTTCGCGTCCGCCCGTGGCGGACGCATGCGCGGTGTAGAGGGTCTTCTGCAGGGGCGTGGGGCTCGTGGGCTGGGTCATGCGGATTATATTGTACACAATTGGATTGTATGCAACCTAATTCGACGCGGCGGTCCCACCCGAGGCGGGCGGCGCGCTCGCTCAGCGCTTGGCCGCGGCGGCGAGGCCGTCGTGCACGCGCTCGAAGAGCGCGCGCAGCGGGGCGACCAAGGGCGCGCAGACCGTGAGGTCGCTCTTCGCGGCGCATTCCTCGAGCTCGGCGGCGCGCGCCGCGAGCTCGATCGCAGCCACGTTGGCCACGCATCCCTTCATCGTGTGCGCCGCGTGGCGCAGTGCGCGCGAGTCGCGGGCCGCGGCGGCGCTCTCGATGTCGACCATCAGGCGCCGCGAGTCGTCGATCACCGCGACGAGCACGTCGTGCGCGAGCTCGGTGTCGCCGCCGACGCGGCGCGTGAGCTCTGCCAGATCGAAGAGTGCCTTCCCTGGTTCGGTCGTGGAGCCCATACGCAGAGGGCTTCGACCGATCGGGATGGATCCTTGAGGCGGCCGCGCCCGCCCCAAGGCGAGTTGAATCGGTCGCCGCCCGTGCCCCGGAGCCCGACGTGCGAGCGCGCCACTCTCCGCCGCGAAGAACGCGGCGAGACGACGATGCCGGCGAGCTCGTGGCCGAGGGGGCCACGCGCGCGGCGCCATCACATGAAGGAGCGGATCGCGTCGAGCGAGATCCCGCTCGCCCAGTCGCGCGCCGCATCGACGCGCGCGCGGATCACGCCGCGCGGGTCGATGATCCACGTCTCGGGGAACAGGCGCGTGCCGTAGACGTCGCGCGTGATGTGGCGGTCGGCGTCGAGGAGCACGACGAGCCCCGCGTCGTCGGGGACGACCGTCCGCACGGTATCGAACGAGCGATCGACCGACACCGTGACGAGCTCGAAGTCGCCACGGTCCTCGGCGATGCGCGCGAGATCGACGAGCGTGGGCATCTCCTCGACGCAAGGCCCGCACGTCGTGGTCCAGAAGTTCATGACGACCACGTGGCCCCGATGATCGTGCAGCGACCACGGCTGCCCGTGCTGATCGGTGAGCGTGAAGTCCGGCGCGAGGCGATCGTTGCCGAGGTAGTGCTGCGGGATGGGCTCGCCGTGCACGAGCTGGTCGTAGATCGACGAGCCGAAGAGCGCGCGGAGCGGAGCCTCGTGGCGGCGCGTCTCGCCGTCCACGAACGCGCTCGCGAACAAGTACACGAGCGGCCCGCCGATCAGGAGGACCAACGCGGCGGCGACCACGTCGGCGCGCTCGAGCGTAGCGCGACGACGGGAAGGGGCGACGGGAACGCTGGCCATCGGGGAGCGATGTACCAGACGCCCCGCGCCCGAGCCATCGCTTCCGCGGCGACCGGCGCCAGAGGCCTACCGCCCCGTACCCGCGCGTGCGACGGTACGCGCATGCCGAGGCTCGCCGCTCTCCTCTCCATCGCGCTCGTCGGTTCCGCCTGCGGCGCGCCGCCCGCACCGCCTCCGATCCGGGAGACGCGCCTGGTCGCGATCGCCGGGCAGCAGGCCGACACGCTCGGCGAGACGATCGACGGCCCCTACGACGGGCACATGCTCGTGCACACCAACGACGGCCGCGAGATCTGGGTGCTCGAGACGTCGCTCTCCGAGCCGAGCTTCGACGTGGACGACTGGGTGCTCGTGGCCCACGCGGGCGGCATCGTTCCCGCGCAAGTCGTGCGCGCGCTCGACGACTTCGTCGAGATCCGGATCGACGCGGTGGTCGGCATCGCGCCGATGCACACGATCGTCGCGATCCTGCACACGGCGCCGACGGTGCCGGTCTCGCCGGGCGCGGACTTCGCCACGACGGGCCCGACCGAGGGCGACGACGCGACGCCGTAGCGCGCTTCAGCCGGGCATGCGCAACGGATCGCCGACGCGCGGCGGGACGATCGCGCGATCGCCGATCCGGATCGCCGCGCCCTGCTCGCTCTCGACGAGCGCGTCCTCGAGCTGCATCGCGGCGTGCGCATCGAAGCGCGCGGGCATCGTACCTCCGCGGACGTCGCAGTAGAGCACCCCGTCACTCTTCGACTCGCGCAGCGTGCCGACGTCGAGCGTCTCCTCGCGGCCGTCCGAGAGGACGAGCTGGCACGCGACCACGCGATCGGCCGCGCGCTCGAGACGACACGCGCGCACGTCGATCGGCGCGCCTTCGATCGTGACGTAGGCCCAGTTGATGTCGTTCTTCAGGCAGTAGCGCCCGTCGTCGGTGCGCTCGATCCACGCGTCGAACGCCCGCACGAGGAGCGGGTGCGTGATCTCGTCCTCGCCGTTCCACCACCGGCCGCGCGCGTCGCGGCGGATGCGCGTCTCGCGCGAGCGCCCCGCAGGAAGGGCTTCGTTCGGGTCGACGTGCATGGTGTGCAACGAGCAGCCTGGACCACCCCGACGAGCGTGCAACGGCCTGCACGACCGGGTTGCACGGCCCGCGATCTCGCGACGCTTTTCGTCGGAACGGCGGCTGCTCTGGAGAGGGCCAGGAGAAACGACGATGCGCACCTTCTCGGCCACGATCCTCGCGTTCCTGTTCGGTCTCGGGCTGGCGACGAGCGCCTCGGCGCAGGATCGCCCCGGCGCGACCCCGGAGCCGAGCGCCGCGGGCACGCACGCGCCGACGGTGACGGTGGAGATCCAGGGCCGCATCGGCGGCGGCGCGAGCTGGGTGGCGGCGACCGACCCCGCGGGCCTCCCCGGCGCCGAGAGCGGGCACTCGGGCGACATGAACTTCGGCGCGACGCTCTCGCTCCGCCACGCCTCGTCGGGCCTCGGCCTCACCGCGGGCTACACGCACGCCTTCACGGGCATCGAGACTCGCTACGGCAACCACGGCCTCGACCTCCGCCTCTCGGAGCGCCTCGCGTTCTTCCGGCGGCGTCACGTGGAGCTCTCGGTGCTCCTCGAGGCCGGCTTCGTGTACCTCACCGGCGGCGCCCACTACGAGTGCCCCTCGAGCTGGTTCTTCGGCCAGATCGACTCGAGCTGCGTCGACCGCGACGTCCCGGTGAGCGGCATGGGCGGCATCGGCGCGGTGGGCTTCCAGGTCCGCGTGCACGCGCTGCTCCTCGGGCTCGAGGCGGACTATCGCCACGTGGAGGGCCAGACCGGGATCCGCCACCAGGACGACCTGATGATCATGTTCCGCACGGGCGTGGCCTTCGACCTCTGATCGCGCGGCTCGGCGGAAATCATGTGGGCGAGGGCTGCGGGCAGCCCCTCGCCGAGGAGGGACCCGTGAGAGAGCGCCATCGAGCGTCGCGACCGCCGCGGTGAGCGCGCCTTCAGCCCGGCGGGGCCCACCGCTCGCCGGTCTCGGCGTCCACGTGGTGCACGGTCAAGCGTCCCTCCGCGATCTCGATCACGCCGAAGACGATCGGCAGCGCGAAGCGTCGAGGCCCGATGGAGCCCGGATTGAAGACGGTGAGGCCCTTGTCGCGACCGACGAAGGGGACGTGCGAGTGGCCGCAGACGAGCATCTTCGCGCCCTGCGCGTGAGCGATCTTCGCGGCGTCCCCGCGCACCTTCGCGCCGTAGACGCCGATGTGGAGCAGCGCGATGCGGTAGACGCTCGCGCCGCCCGAGCGAACGTCGATCGCGACGACGTCGGGCAGATCGGGGGCGTGCTCGTCGATGTTGCCCCGCACGGCGATCACCCTCGCGATCGCGCCGAACGTGTCGAGCACCGCGAGGTCGCCGATGTCGCCCGCGTGCAGGATCGCCGTGGGCGCGAGCGCGCGCACGAGCTCGGCGGCGCGCGGATGCGGGCGCCCGTGCGTGTCGGCGATCACCACGAGCCGCAACGCGCCGTCGACCAGCGAGACCTCGGCCTGCCGCGTGACGAGGCGCGCGGGGGGGACGGCAGTGGCTCTCACGTCAGAGCGCGTCGGCGAGCGCCTGCACGACGACGTCGAAGGCACCGGAGTAGTCGTCGTTGCAGATGGATTGGACCGTCACGTGCGCGCCACGCTCCGCGAGCCCCTCCGCGACGCGCGTCATGCGCACGGCAGGCGTCGCGACCCCGCGGCCTCCCGGCGAGACGCAGACCGGCACGAGCCGCCCCGGCATGCCCGGATCTTCGCGCTCCACCATGCGCGCGTCCGCCAGAATCGCGCTCGGCGGCGCGCCCGAGAGATCGGGCGGGACGCCGGTGATCGAGGCGAACACGAGGCGCGACGGGCTCGTCCGCAGCCCGAGGAAGCCGTCGACGTAGCGGCTCGTCGGGAAGAGCTGGCCCGCATGGACGTGGCAGCGGAGATTGAGGTCGGTGGTCTCGTCCAGCGAGAAGATCTCGTAGTGGTCGGTCGAGCAGTCGTCCTCGTCGTTGACGGTCACGATCGCGAGCACCGAGGTCGGGCGCAGGAAGGCCCCGTTCGTGCTGGGATCCACGCCGTGCCCGGTGCCCGACGCGAAGACCGGCGGCACGTAGCCCGGCGCGGTCCAGCTCACCGGCGATGCTCCGGTCGCGGTCGGGGCGGGCGAGAGCGCCTTCAGCGGCGCCTCGAGCTCGAACTCGAACCCGCAGCCGTCGGTGCCGAGCGCCGCGACGCAGCCCACGTCTCCCGCGTAGGCCGCGGGCGTGGTGGCGCCGCCTTCGACGAACGTGAACACGCGATCGGGGTAGGTGCTCGAGTAGTCGGTGCGGCAGGTCCCGAGCGCCTGCCGTGCGCGGATCTGCAAGAGGCCGTCGTCGCCCACCCCGGGATCGCACGTCGAGATCCCGCTCGTCGAGCCCAGGCCCATGTCGGAGTCGACGATCCCGATGTGGAGCGAGCGCGCGGGCACGAAGTCCTGCGTGCCGTCCCCGTCGCGATCGCCCGACGTCAGCACCTGCACGACGCGCGGGATCTCGATCACGACCGACTGCTGCTCTTCCGTCATCGAGTTCGAGTTGTCGATCATGAGGAGCAGGTCGACCTCGTCGGTGGAGGGCGGCGGGCCGGCGTCGGGGAAGATCGCGCAGTGGCGCTGCACGCACGAGCCGCCCGCGATGCAGTCGGCGTCACGCACGCAGTCGACGCAGATCGCGGCCGCGGTGTCGCAGACCTGGCCCATGCCGCTGCACTGGCGATCGCTCGTGCAGGCCGTCGGCGGCACCACGCAGGTCGCGCTCTCGCAGACCTGGTCCGTCGGGCAGTCGACGTCGGTGAGGCAGTCGACGCAGTAGCCCAGCGCCGTGTCGCAGACCTGGTTCGGGCACTCGCGGCTCGACCGACACGTCGTGACGGGCACGCAATGCGTCGCACGGCAGACCGTGCTCGCCTCGAGGCAGTCGACGTCGGCCACGCACTCGACGCAGGTCGAGGAGGCCGGATCGCAGACGAGGCCCACGCCCGAGCAATCGCGCGAGGAACGGCACGAAGCGGGCGCCGCAGGCGGCGTGTTGCAGCCCGCCGTGGCGAGCGTCGCCAGGGCGAGGGCCGCGAGCGAGAAGCGAGCGAGCGAGGCCGGCATCGCACGATCCTCGCGCGCCGCGCCCAGCGCCGCAAGAAGCGAGGTCAGCGGGCTCCGGCGAGCAGCGCGCGGTCTTCTTTCATGCGCTCGGCGAGGAAGTCGAGCGTGACGCGCACGCGCGGGGCGCGCGAGAGATCTCGATGCACCGTCAGCCACACCGGCTCGCGCGGCTCGTCCGGCATCGGGATGTGGCGGAGCGCGGCATCTTCGTCGCCGAGGTAGCGCGGGAGCACCGCCACGCCGGCGCCGGCGCGCGCCGCCGCGTGGAGCGCCATCGTCAGCTCGCACACGAACGCGGGCCGCTGCCCCTCGGTCAGGCGCGCGAGCCAGGCCGCCTCGATCGCGCCCGGCGCGCTCCCCGACGTGAGGATCCGATGGCGCGCGAGATCCGCCGGCTTGCGGATCGGGTGCGCCTCGAGGACCTGGGGCGCGGCGTAGAGCCCCCACGCGACGTAGGCGACGCGGCGCACGGCGAGGCTCGCGTGCGAGGAGCGGAAGAAGCGCACGGCGACGTCTGCCTCGCGTCGCGACAGATCGAGGATCTTCCCGCCCGCCGCGAGCTCGATCGCGAGGTGGGGATGCGCGCGTCCGAGGGCGGCGAGGCGCGGCGCGAGGTAGCTGACGCCGAAGGTCTCGGGCGAGGTGACGCGCACGACGCCGTCGATTCGATCCTGCTGCGCCTCGGCGCCGCGCTCGAGCGCGTGCACGCTCTCTTCGACGCTACGGATGCGATCGAGCAGCTGCTCGGCCTCCGCCGTCGCCACGTAGCCGCGCGTCGTGCGGGTGAAGAGCCGAACGCCCAGCGCCGTCTCGGCTGCTTCGATACGCCGACCGACGGTCGTGTGATCGACCTCGAGGCGCTTGCCCGCACGCGCGAGCGAGCCCTCCTCGGCGAGCGCGAGCACGAAGCGCAGATCGTCCCAACGCATCGTCATGGGTCAGGGGCGAGGAAAGCGAGCGAGCATCGCGTGCAGCGTCGCGACACCGCGCACGACGAAGGAGCGGTCCCCGAAGGCGACGCGCGTGCCTTCGACGAGCACGCGCTCCGCGCGCTCGGCCAGACGCACGTCGTCGACGAAGGTGCCGTTCGCCGAGCCCGCGTCGCTGATCACGTGCCCGCGCGCCGCGTCGACGGCGATGCGCGCGTGGAGCTTCGAGACGTGCGCGTCGTCGATCCACACGTCGCTGTTGGGCGCGCGACCCACGACGAGGATCGACGCGAACGCCCCGCCGGGCTGCCGCTTCACGACGCCGTAGACGACGCTGTCGAGCAGGCTCTGCATCGGATGGGGCGCGCCGCCGGTGCGCGGGCCGTGCTCGGTCGCGTACCGGAAGCCGGGCGCGGCCTCGCCGAGCGGTGCGGCGGGCCCGACGAGCGCGATCGCGCCGAAGCGCGCCACGAGCTGCTCGGCGCTCTGTTCGTGGGCCATCGCCGCGAGCTCGCGCAAGGTGGGGACGGCTTCACCCGTGCTGGCCATCGCGCCGAGCTTGCCACGCGCGCCGCGCGATGGCTGCGTCAGAAGTCGTAGACGTGCTCGAGCTCGGGGCCGGCGCCGTGGGGCTCGCCCGCGCGCACGAGCGCCATGCCGCGGATCGTGCTGGCGAGGTCCGCGATCGCCACGTCGAAGAGGATGCGCTCGCGCCCCGGCTGCGTGCCGATCTCGTCGCGGCGCAGCACGCGCCCGGCGCTCGGCGACCATCCGACCTCGGCGCGCACCGACACGAGGATGCGGCCCTGGTTGCCGGCGATCTCCTCGAAGGTGGCGCCGGCATCGGCCACGTCCAGCGCCGCGCCGAGGAAGGCCTGGTAGCGCGGCAGGCGCACGAGCACGGCGCCGTCGTCCCAGCGCTCTTCGATCTCCATCGCGCCTTCGTGGAGCGAGAAGCCCTCGGGCAGGCCGCGCACGACACAGTCGGTGCGCTCCTCGAAGGACGCCGCGTCGAACGTGGAGTGGCTCGCCGCCCGCAGCAGCTGCGCGTAGCCGAGCTTGAAGAGGTACTCGGTGGTGAGCCAGTAGCGCCGCTCGATCGCGCGCACGGGCGCGCTCCACGTGAAGGGCACCTCGGTCCACAGGCGCGCGAGCGCGTCGGCGTAGTCGTAGTCGTACCAAGCGTGCTGGCGCAGGAAGCGCTCGTACTCGCGCGCGACGGTCGCGCCGAAGCGATCTTCGTTCGTGAGCTGC
>JAXLYV010000012.1:0-168256 GCA_046351235.1 Sandaracinus sp.
TCCGCCCCGGGCGCAGGCGCCGAGCAGCCGCTCGTCACGAGCGCCGCGAGCACCAGCACGAGCGCGCGTGCGCCTTCCATCAGCGACGGCCGCGGCCAGGCTCCCGGGTGGGAGCTCCGCCGGATCTGCGTGTTGCGTCCCCCCGTCCTCTTCTCTGCCATGCGCTTTCGACCCCGCAGCTCTCGATGGATCGGGCGAATGTTCCATGGGGTCGCCGGAAGGTCGAGGCGATCACCGACCCGTCAGGTGCAGCGTCACGCGCCCGCAACCGCCATCGAGCCGTTCGATGAGGAAAGGCTCCCTTCCCCACGCCATGCCTCGGTTCGTGCACCAGTACTCTCCACACTGGTCGTCGAGCGTCATGATCGACCAGCCCGTATCGACCCGCACGGCGATGCTGCGGCCCCCAGCGCCCCGGATCACGACGTCCTGCGTCCCGACGGGCGCGGACAGCGGGTCGGGCCCGCTCCAGGTCACATCGCAATGCCCCGTCGCGTCCTGGCTGTTCGGAAGACTGCAGGTGTCGACCGGGAGATCCATCGTCTCGCCCGCGGCGAGCGTGATCTCGATCGGCGTCGCGCAGGTGCCGCCGGCGAGGCTCGTGCACGTCCCGCTCGCCGCGTCGCAGCTCGCGCAGCTCGAGCAGGCGTTGCCCTCGAACCCGCACGCGCCGCCAGCGCTGCCGGCCATGCAAGCGCTGCCGCTCACGCAGCCCGTGCAGCACGCGCCCGCGAGGCACCGTCCGGTGCCGGAGCGACAGACCGTCGTGTCGGGGAACGGAGTGGTGCACACACCGGCGGTGCACGCGATGCAGCCGCCGCAGTCCGCGCACGCGCCGCCGTGCGCGCCGCACGCTTCCGATTCCGCGCCGTCGTGACAGACGCCGCCGGCGATGCACCCACGACAGCACGCCCCCGCGAAGCACGTCCCTACGCCCGGCGCGCAGCCCGGATCCGTCGCGCCGTCGGCCGTCGACGGGTTGCAGTCGTCGTCGACGCCGTTGCACACGTCGTTCGCGCCCGGGCGCACGGTCGCCACGTGGTCGTTGCAGTCGCGCGCGTCGGTCGACCAGCTCGGCGTCGCCTCGGTGCAGCTCGGCGGGCGCGTGCCCGGCGCCGCACACGAGGTCACCGTCGCGCCCGCAGGATCCCCGAAGCCGTCGGCGTCGCAGTCGGGCGACCACGCCGAGCCCACGTCGGTCACGCCGTCGCAGTCGTCGTCGACGCCGTTGCCGCAGACCTCGGGCACGGCGGGAGAGATCGCCGCCGCCATGTCGTCGCAATCGGCGATCATCGCGGGGTTCGTCGCCGTCGTCCCCGCGCCGCACGCGCAGAGCTGCATGGGCATCGCGCCCGCGAGCGCGAAGCTGTCGTGGTCGGCGTCGAGCCAGCACGTGACGCGCACGCCCTCGTCGGTCGCCGCGTCGCAGTCGTCGTCCACGGTGTTGCAGGTCTCGACCGAGGTCGGGCTCACGCCGGGCGCGGCGTCGTTGCAGTCCGTGCCGCAGCGGTCGACGCCGCCCTCGTGGTTGCAGCACGCGGCGTCGGCCGCGCCGTCGCCGTCCTGATCGCGGAAGCCGAACGTCGACGGATCGCAGTCCTCGTCGACGCCGGCCACGTCGCACGCCTCTTGCGCACCGGGATGCCGGAACGCGTTCGCGTCGTCGCAGTCCGTGCCGCCGCACGCGACGGCCGCCGCGCCATCGCCGTCGGCGTCCGGCGGCGTGCACGCGCAGCGATCGGTGGCCTCGTCGCAGCTCGTCGCCGCGCACGGCGCCGTGCCCGCCACGCACGCGCCGCCCGTGCACTGCTCGATGCCGTTGCAGTAGAGCCCGTCGTCACAGCTCGTGGGCGTGCACGCGCTCGCGTCGCTCCCGGCGTCGAGCGCGCTCGCGTCGATTCCGCCGTCGTACGCGCTCGCATCGTCGCTCGGCGGACCGACGGCCGACGGGCAGCCGCTCACGCCGAGAACGGCGACGGACAGGAGAGCCGCACGCGCGCGTGTAGGCACGAGCGCGCGCGACCCGGACGAGAAACCTCCTGGCTTCATGCCGCCTTGGTGTCGCTCGGCCGTCGAAACGTCTCACGTCCGATGACGTTTTTCGCGCGCGCACCGCCCGGGACGGGTGAGCAGCCCACCCTTCCTTCGGCGCCGACCCGACCCGACGCGAGCGCCACGCGCTCGAGCCGGGCCGATCAGTGACTGGCGCGGCCGTCCGTGCGGTGGAACTCGACGCGGCGGTTCATGCTGCGGCCGGCATCCGTCGCGTTGTCCTCGATCGGCATCGTCTCGCCGTAGCCGACCGCGGTCATGCGGTCGCCCGAGATGCCCTGCTGCATGAGGTACGTGCGCACCGAGTCTGCGCGCGCCTGCGAGAGCTGCATGTTGTGGCGGTCGTTGCCGCGGCTGTCGGTGTGGCCCTGGACCTCGATGGTGATGTCCGGGAAGTCGCGCATGACCTGCGCGACGGTGTCGAGGATCGCGTGGCTCTCCGGGCGGATCGTCGCGCGATCGGTGACGAAGAAGACCTGCTGGTGGATGACGATGCCCTCGCTCGTCACCTCGACGTCCTGGTACACGCGCGGGCAGCCCTGCTCGGCCGGCAGGCCCGGCTCGTTCGGGCACTGGTCGACCGCGTCGTCGATGTGATCGACGTCGTTGTCGCGATCGGGGCAGCCGTCCGCGTCCTGGAAGCCGTCCATGTCTTCCGGCTCGCCGGGGCAGTGGTCGCCGCCGTCGATGATGCCGTCGACGTCGTTGTCGAGCTCGGGGCAGCCGTCCGAGTCCTGGAACCCGTCCATGTCCTCGGCCTCGGCCGGGCAGAGGTCGTGGTCGTCGTCGAGGCCGTCGCCGTCCGAGTCCTGCGTCTCGGGGCAGCCGTCCTCGTCCTGGTAGCCGTCGCGATCCTCGGGCTGATCGGGGCAGTGATCGTCCGGATCGAGGATGCCGTCGCCATCACGGTCGCCCGGCTGCGGCGGCGGCGGCGGCGGCGCGTCTTCGTGCTCGAGGCAACGCTCGGCGTCGGTGAGGCGCAGCGCGGCGCGGGCATTCGGCTCGGCGAGATCGAAGTGCTGCTGGGCGCGGATGGGATCGCCCTGGGCGATCTCGCGCTCGGCGAACTCGAGGTTCGCGCGGGCCACGGCGAGCTCGCGCGGGGCGCAGTTGCGCGCGCCGTTGCGCTCGGCCTCGTCGACGATCTCGCGCGTGCCGGAGATGCGGCCACGCAAGATGGCCCCTTGCCCGCAACCGAGCACGAAGGAGAGGCCGACGACCGCGAGAACGCGGAGCTCGCCCCGCATCAGTCGTGCCCCCCGTCGGAGTCGGTGCGCAGATCGTCGCGCATCCGCTCCCGCGCATGGTCGCGCGCCTCGGCGCCGTAGCGGTGCGCTTCCTGCGCGTAGTGGATCGCGTCCTCGTAGCTGCCGCCCCCCGCCTCTTCCCGAGCCTTTTCGAGGTACTCGCGGGCGATCCAGTACTCGTAGGCGGCGTGGTCGGCCGCATCCGCGTGCTCGGCCTCGGCCACGATGGAGCCCGCCGAGATGACCTCGGCCGTGTACCAAACGGGCCCACACCCCGACGCAGCGAGCGCGAGCGAAGCGAAGGCGAGCGGAAGAAGGGAGGCTCTCGGAAAGGCCACGGGTGCGAGCGTCACGCTAACGCGGCGGGCTCACTGGGGTCAATGGCAGCGGAAGCGGCTGTAGGAAGCAGTGAAGATGTCCGGGGCATGAGCACTTAGAGATGTCCGCCCGCTGGGCGGCCCGTAAGGCACGCGATGGACGCGCTGCAGGACGAGGTCGCCAGGAAGGCGCGAGAGATGACCCGGCGAGAGATTCTGGTGAAAGCAGCGGCAGGACTGATCTTCATCCCGCTGCTCGCGTCGCTGCTGATCCCGCTGCTCGCGATGTGGCTCGACCGCTACGACGAGCGCGAGCTCAAGATCGAGGCGTTCGAGCTGGCGAACGTGATCGTGGGCGGCCTCTTCGCGGTGATCGCCCTCAACTTCACCGTGAGCTCCGAGAACGCGATGCTCGGCGTCGGCGACAACACCGTCTCGCGCCTCTTCGCGCTGAACTACCTGACGCTCGCCGCGAGCCTCGTCGTGAACCTCTTGGTCTTCCGCTTCCGCATCGTCTCGCGCGCCGCGGGCCACTTCGTGGAAGAGCAGACGTTCCGCTACCTCACCTGGGCGCTCCCGCTGCTCGCGTTCTCGACCGCGGTCGCCTGCGTGCTCGTGGCCTACGCGTGAGGGCTCACGCGCTCGCGCCCTCGGCGCGGGCGGTCTGGGTGGAGATCATGTAGCGCTCCGCGCGCTCGTCGTAGGTGAAGAGCTGCTCGCCCGCGGCCACCGTCGTGCCCTGCTCCTTCAGCGCCGCCTTCTTGGGGCGGTAGCCGTCGGTGAGCGGGATCGCGCGCGCGACGCGGACGAAGCGTGGCCGCTTGGCGGCGGGGAGGCGCGAGACCACGTCCTCGGTGAGCGCGGCCGGATCGAGCGTGCCGTCCCGCGTGAGCACCGTGGCGCAGAGCACGGGACGGCCCGCGCCGGGCGAGACGCCGTACGCGACGGCCGTCCGCACGTTGCGACACGTCTCGAGCGCGTCCTCGACCGCGAGCGTGGGGATCGGCCCCTGCTCGGTGCGCACCACGTCCGAGAGGCGATCGACGAGCCAGTAGTCGCCCTCTTCGTCGCGCCGCATCAAGTCGCCGGTGACGAACCACGCATCGCCCGGATCGAAGACGCCGCGCAAGATGGAGCGCTCGTTCTTGTCGCCCTCGTAGCCGTCGAAGCTCGACATCGTGGCCGAGGGATCCACGCGCGCAGCGAGCACGCCGGGCTCGCCGACGCCGCTCACCATGTGCTGGCCGCGCTCGTCGCGTCGGAAGTCTTCTGCGTCGAACGACCACGCGAGGAGCGCGAGATCGGCGCTTCCCGGCAGGGCCTTGCCGAGCGAGCCGATCTTCTTCCCCGAGGGATTGGCGAGGACGGCGTTGCCTTCCGTCGACGCGTAGAACTCGAGCACCTGCGCGCGCGGGAAGCGCGCCCGCAGGCGCTCCCACACGCTCTTGCGCATGCCGCTCCCGGCGAAGAGGCGGACCGGATAGGTCGCATCGAGCGCGCTCGGATCGGCATCGACGAGCGCACGCAGCATCTCGCCCGCGTAGAACACGATCGTGGCGCCGTAGCGGTGCACGTCCGGCCAGAACGCCTTCTCGTCGAAGCGCTTGGCGAGGGCGAGGCGCGAGCCGCCGATGAGCGCGCCGCCCGTGGCGACGAGCATGCCGGCCGCGTGCGTGAGCGGCAGACAGCAGTACACGGTGTCGTCGCTCGTCAGTGCGCACCCCGCCGCCGCGCCGAGCGCGGAGAACGCCCAGCGACGATTCGTGATGCGCGCCGGGCGCACCTGGTCGCCGGTGCGCGTGCGGCCCGCGGTGAAGATGATCATCGCGAGATCGGAGGCGCGCCCCGCATCGATCGCCACGTCGGGAGGCATCACGACGGTGTCGGGATCGATCGACTCCATGTCGCGCACGCCCTCGGGCAGCGGTGGGCGCCCCGGATGCGGCGGGCCGCCGCCGAGCACGAGCACTTCCTTGCCGAACGCCGCACGCGCCCGCGTCGCGTTCTCGGGATCGGTGACGAAGACCTCGATGCCCGCGGCGGCGATCGCTTGATCGAGCGTCACGCGCGTCGAGTCGGGCGCGAGCAGCACGGCGACCGCGCCGATGCGGTTCAGCGCGGTGACCATCGAGAGGTAGCTCGGGCGCGCCTCCATGAGCACGCCGACCTTCGTGCCCTTGCGGATGCCGCACGCGACGAGACCGCGCGCCACGTTCGTCACGCGGCGATCCGCGTCGCGGTAGGTGAACGCGCGCCCGTTCCAGAGGAAGAAGGTGTGATCGGGGATCGCGGCGGCCTGCTCGCTGAGCACCTTCGCCATCGAGATCTGCGTGTGCGGCTCGATCTTGCGGAGGCGCGACAGGCGCGGCACCTGCCAGCGCAGGTTGTCGAGCAGGTGCCCGGCCTCCTTCATCACACCGTTGGCGCGCCGCACGATCACGTCGCCCACGCTCTCGGCGATGTCGAGGAAGACCTCGACGTCGAGCGAGGACTCGTCGGGATCGAAGCTGTCGATGTCGTCGTCCTCGTCCGACGTCTCGGCGGGCGCGGCCTTCGCGAGGATGGCGGGCATCGCGGCGACGCCGTCCTTCCACTTCACCCATCCGATCACGCTCGGCCACGTGATCGAGCTGGCCTTGCTGCCGACGACGATGCCGAAGTGACCGGCGCGCACGGGGATCTCGTGCTGCTCGGCGCGCGGCGCCGCGCGAGAGATGGCGCGCACGCTCGCCGCGCGCGCGATCTCGTCGTTGGTGCCGACGAAGAAGAGGATGGGCGCCGTGACCTCCGCGAGCGTCACGGTGCGGCCCTCGATCACGAAGCCGCCGCTCGCGAGGCGGTTGTGCACGATGAACTCGTCGACGAACGTGCGGAAGGCCGGCCCGGGCCAGGCGACGAAGCCCTCGCCACCGAGGAAGCGCCGGCGGCTCTCGCGCTTCTCGAGCGCCTCGCGGTCGTGCAGGTTCTGGACGAACTCGGCGAGCTGCTGGACCTCTTTTCGGATCGAGAGGAGCTTGAAGCCGGTCGAGGTGAGAAACCCGGGAAGGCCCTCGATCGCCTGGAGGGGCTTCTCGATCGCGATGCGCGCGCCGGCGATCACGCGGCCCGCCACCTCGGTGGGCAGCGGCAGATTGCGGCGGATGTCGACCGGCGAGCCGAACGTGACGAGCGAGCGGATGCCGCCCTTGCTCTCCGCCGTGCGCCACGCGGCGACCTGGTAGGCGAACATGCCGCCCTGCGAGTAGCCGGCGAGGTGCACGTCCTTCTTCGTGCGCTGGACGATCTCGTCGATGCACGTCGAGACCGCGCGCACGTGGTCGTCGAGCGTGCGCTCCATGCCGCCCGCCTCGCGCTCGGGCGCGCCGAAGTCGGTGACCCACACGTCGATCCCCGCACGCAGCAGCATCTGCACCGCGCTCAGGTCGGGCGCGATGTCGTAGACCTCGCTCGTCACCATCAGCGGCGGCACGAGCAGGATCGGACAGAGCCGCGGATCGAGCGGCGCCGAGCCCTTGTAGTGGCGCAGACGGAACACGCGCTCCTCGCGCACCACGTCGAACGACGCGACGTAGGGCGTGCCGAGCCGGCCCAGGCGCATCAGCTCGGCCGCGTTCTCCGCGCCCGCCGAGACCCGCTTCATCACCTGCCCCAGCGCGCCGAGCCGCCGCTTGCGCCGCGCCTTGCGTCGCTCGCGCCTCGGCCTCTCCTGGCTCTCCCCGCTCTCGACCTTCTCGCTCATCGATCGGGATTCTACGCCGGCCCACCGGCTCGCGGCACGGCCACGCGTCGGATCGCGACGACTGCGGCCTCGAGTCCGCAACCCTGCCCCTCGGAGTTGGCGCGAGGTTTGCGACGTCCCCGACGATGCGCTTCTCCTCGACCCTCGGGCTCCTGGGAATTCTGGCGGGCTGCGCCACGCCCGCGACCTCGCCACGCGGCATGGGCGGCGACGCGGGAGGCCCGACCTCCGATGGAAGCGTGGTGCCAGCCGATGCGGCCCCGGCGCCGCGCGAGGACGCAGCCGTCCCGAGCACCTGCGTCCCGGACGAGAGCACGAGCGCGCTCTCGTTCGACGGGGTCGACGATCAGGTGTCGATGGGCCCCACCGCGGCGCTGGGTCTCTCCACCTTCACGATCGAGGCGTGGGTGAGGCGCGACGGCCCCGGCACCGCGGCCGGCACCGGTGTCGGCGGTCTCCAGCTCGTGCCGATCGCCGGCAAGGGGCGCGGCGAGGACGACGGCAGCAACGTCGACTGCAACTACGCCTTCGGCTTCTTCGGCGAGGTCCTCGGCGCCGACTTCGAGGACATGGCGACCGGCGGAAACCATCCGGTCGTGGGGCGCACCACGGTGCCGATCGGCGAGTGGCACCACGTCGCGGCCACGTACGACGGCAACACGTGGCGCCTGTTCCTCGACGGCGTGCAGGACGGCAGCGCGACGACGAGCAACGCTCGGCCGCGCGCCGACAGCATCCAGCACTTCGCGCTCGGCACCGCGCTCGACTCGCACGGCGCCGCCGCCGGCCGCCTGCACGGCGCGCTCGACGAGGTCCGCGTCTGGGATCACGCGCGCACGGGCGCCGAGATCGCCGCGGCGATGCGCACCACGATCCCGAGCGAGGACGGGCTCGTCGCCCGCTGGGCGCTGAACGAAGGCGACGGCGGCGCGCCCGACACGGCGAGCGACCTCGCGGGCACGATCGTCGGCGCGAGCTGGATCCACCCGGGCGCGGTGCTCGATCACGGCGAGCCGCCGAGCGCGCTCGTGGTCACGCCGCAGAACGCCGAGGTCGTCGAGGGCGACGCGGCCGAGCTGCGCCTCGCGCTCGTCGGCGACGCCGACCAGTACGAGGTCACCTTCCACGTGCGCGAGCTGACCGAGGACGACGACTTCGCCGTCGTGGTGCTCCCCGACACGCAGTACTACACGACGGGCCCGACGACGGCGCATCCCGACCGCGCGACGCACTTCTTCGCCGATCAGACGCGCTGGATCATGGAGCAGCGCGAGGCCTATCGGATCTCGGCGGTGATCCACAACGGCGACATCGTCGACGACGGGCGCGTGACCTCGCAGTGGACCGTCGCCGACCGCGCGATGGCGATCCTCGAGGCGCAATCGGCCGATCTGCCCGACGGCATGCCCTATGGCATCGGCGTGGGAAACCACGAAGAGAAGGAAGCGTCGCTCGCCAACTACCACCGCGTCTTCGGCGTCGATCGCTTCGCGCGCCGCGCCTACTACGGTGGGCACTACGGCGACACGAACGACGAGAACTGGTTCACCTTCGACGGCGCGGGGCTCGAGTTCGTGGTCGTGAGCCTGCGCTACGACGAGACGCAGGATCCCGCGATCACCGCGTGGGCGCGCCGCGTGCTCGAGTCGCATCCGAGCGCGTTCGGCATCGTGAACTCGCACTACATCCTCGACTCGGCCGGCCAGTTCGGGCCCCAGGGGCAGGCGATCTACACGGCGCTCCGCAGCGTGCAGAACCTGCAGCTGATGACGTGCGGCCACGTCGCCGACGAGGAGCGGCGCAGCGACACCTACCAAGGGCACCGCATCGACTCGATGCTCGCCGACTACCAAGGCCGTGCCGAGGGCGGCGGCGGCTTCCTGCGCCTCTGGGAGTTCTCGCCCGCGAACGACGAGCTCACCGTGCGCAGCTACTCGCCCTCGCACGATCGCTGGGAGACCGACGCGAACAGCGAGTTCACGCTCCACGTGGATCTCTCGGGCGCGGGCGGGCCCTTCCGCGCGCTGCCCGCCGTCGTCTCGGGCGACGACGTGCGCACCACGTTCGGAGGCCTCGCGCCCGGCCGCACCTACGAGTGGTACGCGACGATCACCGACTGCACGCACACGATCCGCACCGAGACGAGCCGGTTCCGTACCGCGCCGCGCTGACGCTCCTGCGGTGCGAGAGCGCGCTCAGCCGAGCTGGGCCGCGCGGACGACGAGCCAGTACGCCGAGGCGATGCCGATCGCGTAGACGAGCGTCGTGCGCGCGCGTGGCTCCCAGCGGCGCCCGCGCACGGCGCGCACCACGAGCAGCGCGGCGCCGACGAACGCCAGCTGGCCGAGCTCGACGCCGACGTTGAAGCCGAAGAGGGCGGGCACGAGCGCGTGGCTCGGCAGCGCCGTCTCGCGCAGCGCGCCCGCCAGGCCGAGGCCGTGCACGAGACCGAAGAAGCCGGCGACGGCCCAAGGCGCACGATGCACCGACGAGGGCGCCTTCCGCAGCGCCTCGCGTGCGACGAGCAGCACGGAGAGCGCGATCAGCGCCTCGACGAGCGGCGGGTGCACGCGCACCACGTCGAGCACCGCGAGGGCCAGCGTGAGCGAATGCGCCAGCGTGAACGCGGTGACGGTCCCGAGCAGGCGTCGATCGATCCGCGAGACGAGCAGGAGCCCCGCGAGGAAGGCGAGGTGGTCGAGGCCGAAGAGGACGTGCTCGAGCCCCAGCGCGATCCAGGCGCCGACCCCCGACGAGGGCGCCGAGAGCGCGACCCGTGGCGTGCCGGCATCGAGCATGGCCTCGAAGGGCGGGGCGCCCTCGCCTTCGCGCTCGACGACGAGCACGACGCGCAGGCGCGTGCCCTCGAGGCCCTCGACGCCGAGCTCGCCCTCGAGGCCGCGCGCGCCGCAGTCGAGCACGCCGCCCTCCTCGCGGCAGTGCGCCGGGAACACGGGCGCGACGCGGTGCGAGGCCGGCAGGCGCGTGTCGACGGGCGGGGACCACCCGACGAGGAAGCGGCCGTCGTCGCGCGGTGCGAGCGCGAGCACACCGGGCGAGCTGTCGTGGGCGCGCGCGGGCCGCGCCATCGCCACGACGAGCGCGACCGAGGCCAGGGCGAGCACCCGCACACGGCCGCTCATCGCTCCAGGATCTCCCAGTGCTCGCGCAGCGCGGCGATCGACCGGCGCGCACGCTCGGCGCGACGCTCCTCGCGGAGCGCGTGCTCGACGTCGGGGCGCGCGCGCTCGTACTCCGCCGCCGACGCGGCCGTGCGCTGCTCGATGCGAACGAGGTGCAGCCCGAAGCGCGAGCGATGCAGCGTCCACACGTCGAGCGCGTCGGTGTCGAGCCCGACGACGAACTCGGCACCGAACGACTCCGAGAGATCGTCGAGGTGGCGCCCGCGGTAGTGGCGCCCGCCGGTGAACGAGTCGCCCATGCCGATGGGCGAGGCGCCGGCGCGCAGGTCCGCGAGGTAGCCGTTCGCGCGCGCCTCGGCCGCCTCGTCCGAGCCGGCGACGAAGACGTGCTCGAAGTCCACGCGGACCTCTTCTGCCCAGCGCTCGGCGTGCGCGTCGAAGTACGCGCGCACCTCTTCCTCCGTCGGGTCCGCCACCGGATGCTCGGCGACGACGATCGCCTCCATCAGGCTCGCCACGCGCTGCCGCACGCGCGCGTCGCCCTGGTCGAGCCCGCGCACGAGCCCCTCACGATAGAGCACCTCTTGGTCGACCCAGTCGTCGACCAGCGGCGCGAGCTCTTCGTCGCTGGGCGCGTGCCCGTGCTCGTGGAGGAACGCGTCCGCGAGATCTCGACGTACGCCGTCGTCGACCGTGATCGCGCGGGGAGCTTCGGAGGCGCCCTCGGGTGTGCGCACGTGGTCGAGGAGCGCGAGCAGCGCGCCCACGACCACGAAGTGCACGAGAGGCTCGGCAGCCACGCGGCGCCACGACGAGGACATACCGCGAGGATGCTCGGTCTCGAGTGAGGGCGCCCGGGTTTCCGCCGCCTCACCGCGGCGCTCGCTCGAGCGTCTCGCGGACGATCCTTCGACGCGCTCAGTCCTCGGGGGCCGATACGCGGCCCCCTCCATCGGGAGTGAATCCCGATGGAGCCTCCCCCTCGTATCGCTCCGCGAGAGAGGGCGACAGGTTTCCTGTCACCCTCTCAGTGGTTGACCAGAAATACGGGTCAACCGCTGTCTGTTCCAGCGCCTTCGCGCTGGAACTCGAACTGCAGTGAAGGGTTCCGACACATCTCGTGTCGGCCCTTCAGGCGCGGGCCGTCGCGCGGCGCGCCGCGACCTCTTCGCGGCTGCCGGGCAGCACGTGCACGTCCACGCCCGTCATCGTCGCGAGGAGCACGCCGCTCGGGTCGACGAGGTACGCATCGAAGCTCGCGCGGCTCTCGGTGTGACCCTTGGCGACCACGACGCAGCGCACGCGCGCCGCGGCCGGCAGCGAGCCGTGGAGCGTCGTCTCGCCGATCGCCGTGGGCAGCGAGGCACCGCCGACCGCGTGCTTGGTCCAGAGCACCGCGAGCTGCAGCGCGCCGTCGAGAAGCGCCGTGTCGGTGATCGCCGCCGGATCGCTCCAGCCGAGCGATCGTGCGGACGCGAGCGTGCCCTCGATGCCCTGCGCGCTCTCGCCTTTCACGGCCTCGATCGCGTGGAGAAGCGGCCCGTGGAACAGGACGTAGCCGTCGTAGACGACGTCGTCCTGCGCCGTCAGCGAGCCGAGCTCGGGCACGGGGCGCACGCCCGCGGGCGTCGGATCGAGCTCGACCGTCGCGCGGTAGTGCGGCGTGCCGGGCTTGCCCTTCGCCGGCGGGCTCGAGAGGAGCACCTGCACCGAGCCGCCCTCGCCCCGCGTCGCGGTGACGAAGAAGCGGTCCCCCGCGCCTTCGTAGCCGGCGAGCACGATGCCCTTCAGCACCGCGAGCCCGCGCACGCGGCTCACGGTCCCGGCCTCGACGGCCGTCGCCACGCGCGCGCAGAGCTCGAGCGCGCTCACGGCCGGGAGCACCGCGCCGCCCTTCACCACGTGGCTCGCGATGAAGGGATGCGTGCTGCGATCGATGTGCGTCGCGAAGCGATGCTCGGTCTTCGGGCCACTGCCCGGCGCCGCCGCGCCCTCGTTCAGCGGCTTGGGCTCGCCACCGAGCACGAGCTCGACGTCGCTCCCCGATCCGCTCGCGAGCTCGTCCACGAGCCAGCGTGCGCCGGCATCGAGCGCGATCAGCGGCACGCCCAGCGACTCGAAGTGCGCCTTGAGCTGCGGCGTCACCATGCCGCCTTCCCACGGGCCCCAGCCGAACGACTTCACGATGCAGCGCGCGCCCTCGGCTGCGCGCCGCGACGCCTCGGCGCCCGCGACCTTGTTCAGGATCTCGTTCGCCATCGCGTAGTCGACCTGGCCCTGGTTGCCGGCGCGCGCAGCGACCGACGAGAAGAGCCCGATGACCTTGAGCGGATCCTTGCCCGTCGCCGCGAGCAGCGCGCGCAGGCCGTTCACCTTCGTGTCGAAGACCTTGTCGAAGGCCGCGTCGGTCTTCTCCGCGATCAGCTTGTCGGCGAGCACGCCCGCGCCGTGCACGAGGCCCGAGATCGGCGCGCCCCACGCGTGGCGCACGTCGTCGAGCGCCTTGGCGAGCGCCGCCGCGTCCTGCACGTCGACCGCGAGGTAGCGCGCCGCGCCGCCCGCCTGCTCGATCGCGGCGATCGTCGCGCGGACCTCGCGCGCGTTCACGATGCGCTCGACGCGCTTACCGAGCTCGGCCGGCGTCACCTTCGTGCCGCTCGCCTTCGCGTCGTCGAGCAACGCCTTCTTCAGCGCCGCATCGCCGCTCACGCCGCGCGCCGCCGCGGGCTCGTCCTCGAGCGCCGTGCGACCGAGGAGCACGAGGCGGCACTTCGTCTCGCGCGCGAGCGCGATCAGGGTCGCCGCCGTCACGCCGCGGGCGCCGCCGCTCGCGACCACCACGTCGCCTGGCGCGAGCGCCGGGGTCGAGCGCGGGATCGAGGCCGCCACGCTCTCGAGCACGATGCGCGCGCCGTTCTCGGCGAGGCCCACCTCGGTGTCGGTGCTGCCGTGGACGAGCTCGCTGGCGAGCGCCTCGCCCACGAGCTCGGCCGCGTGACCGCCGCAGGCGATGTCGATCGCCCGCACGTCGGCCTTGGGCCACTCCTGCGCGGCCGTCTTCGCGAGACCGGCGTGCCCGCCGGCCCATGCGCGGATCGGCGCGCTACCGCAGCCGCTCAGGCCGAAGTCGCCGCCGGTGTCCTGCACGGTGACGAAGAAGCCGCCACTCTTGCTCGCGCGCGCGCCGAACGTGCGCGCCGCACGGAATGCTTCGCGTGCGGTGGCGATCGCCGCATCGACGGTCGCCATCTCGCGCAGGCCCGCGAGCACGATCGCAGCGTCGGCGTCCGCCGGGACCTCACGCACGACCTCGGCGCGCACGCCGCGCTTGGCGAGCGCCGCGACGAGCGCGTGCGCGATGCCGCGCTCGTCGTCGGTGACGACGAGCTTCTCGGCCTCGAAGAGCGAGGCGGCCACGATGCCGCTGGCGGCGCGTGGAACGGCCCGGAGAACGAAGCGGTGGGGCTTGCCCGACGCCATCTCGTCGACGGCGGCGGCCTCCGCCGCGGGCTGGGATAAAGCGCTGACCGCGCTCGTCGGGACCGATGCGCTGCCGGCCGGCAGGTGCTTCTGCAGATGCTCGACGATCTGGCCGACCGTGCGCAGCGCACCGAGCGCCGCCGGATCGAGGTCCGGAAGGCCGGGCGCTTGCTCGCGCACTGCCGCGAGGATCTCGACGCGCTTGATCGAGTCGATGCCGAGATCGGCCTCGAGCTCCATCTCCATGCCGATCATCTCGACGGGATAGCCCGTCTTCTGCGCGACGACCTCGAGCATCGTCTTCATCAAGTCGACGTTGCCGCCGCCGCTCGCCGCGGGCGCGGCGGCCTTTGCGGGCGCGGCCGACGGAGCGGCGGCCTTCGGCGCCGCGCTCGACGCGGGGAGGTGCTTCTGCAGGTGCTCCACGATCTGGCCGACCGTGCGCAGCGCGCCGAGCGCGGCCGGATCGAGATCGGAAGGCCGGGCGCCTTCTCGCGCACTGCCGCGAGGATCTCGACGCGCTTGATCGAGTCGATGCCGAGATCGGCCTCGAGCTCCATCTCCATGCCGATCATCTCGACCGGGTAGCCCGTCTTCTGCGCGACGACCTCGAGCATCGTCTGCATCAGATCGACGTTCGACGCGGCCACCTTCGCGGCGACGGGGGCCGGCGCGGCGACGGGCGCCGGCGCGGGACGCGCGGCGATGGGCGCGGGCGCGGGCGCAACGTACGCTGGCACGGCGGGCGCAACGTACGCGGGCGCAGGCGGCGCGACGTACGCGGGCGCGGCCGGCGGGAGCGCGTAGCTCGGCGCGGGCGCGTAGGCCGCAGCCGGCGCGGTCGGCAGCGCGCTCGCACCGCCGAGCATGCTCGCGAGGCCCGCGAAGCTCGTCTCGGCCGAGCGGAGGAACGCAGCATGCGCCTCGCTCATCGACTTCGCGAACGCGGCGTGCGCCTCGGCCGTCTGCCGCTGCGACTCTTGGTAGGCCTGGATCCACGCGACCTGAGCGCTGGGAGGCATCGGGGGCTTGTTCGACTGCTGCGTCATCGTGGGGCTCGTTCGGGTGGAGACCGGAAGGGAAGACTGTACGGGCGCCGGCGCGATGGCCATCGCCGTCCGCGGCGCCGCGGCGGGCGCCATCGCCACCGCCTTGGGCACGTGGCCGTTCGTGCCGTTCGTGCCGTGGCCGTGCCCGTTGGTACCGTTCGCTGCCTTCGGCGCGACCGACTTCGGCGCGCTCGGCGCCGGCGAGGCCGCCACCATCTGCAGCCCACCGCCGCCGCCCGACACGACCGACGCCGCGACCGGCGCGCTCTTCGGGCGCTCGGGGTTCGGCTTCGGAAGCGCCGCCGCGCCGCCCTTCGGCGGATAGGGCTTGGCGTAGTTCGAGCCGTTGAGCATCAGCTTCATCTTCGGCTTGGGCCGCGTGCGCGGATCGCTCTCGACCTCGAAGCCTGCCCAGAGCGCCCCGAGCTTCACCGGCAGGCCGCTCACCGCGAGGCGCGCGAGACCCTGCTGGAACGCGCCGAGATCGGCTGCCCCCTTCTTGTCGAGCGCGATGGCGCGGTGCGGGCGGTCGCCGAGGATCTTGCCGACGAGCCCCGTGAGCACCGAGCCCGGGCCGACCTCGACGAACGTGCGCACGCCCGCCGCGTACATCGCCTCGATCTGCTCGACGAAGCGCACGGGCTGCGCGAGCTGCTGCGCGAGCTGCGCGCGCGCTTCCTTGCCGCCGCTCGGGTAGGCCTTCGCGGTCGCGCTCGCGAACACGTCGCACTTGGTGAGCCCGAACGAGACGCCCTCGAGGAACTTCGCGAAGGGCGCCGTCGCATCGCTCACGACGCTCGAGTGGAACGCCGTCGCCACGTCGAGACGCTTGAAGGTGAGCCCCGCCTTGCCGAGCTCCTTCTCGATCGCCTCGATCGCCTCGGTCGGACCGCTGAGCACGGCCTGATCGGGCGCGTTGTCGTTGGCGACGACGACGCCCTTGCCCTCGATCAGCGGGCGGAGCTTCGCCGCGCTCGCGACGACCGCCGTCATCGCGCCCTTCGTCGACGCGCCCGCGTCGCGCATCAGCTCGCCGCGCTTGCGCGCGATGGCGAGCATGTCCTTGCTGCCGATCGCGCCCGCCGCGCAGAGCGCCATCACCTCGCCGAAGCTGTGGCCGGCGACCGCGCTCGGGATGACGCCGATGGCGTCCATCAAGCGCAGGTACGCGAGCGACGCCACGCCGAGCCCGGGCTGCGCCCACTCGGTCGCCGTCATCTCGGCTTGCTGCTTCTTCTCGGTCGCGAGGTCGAGCGCCGGCGGCGGGAACACCACCTCGCCCACCGTCTTTCCATCGAAGCGAACGTCGGCTGCCGCGTCGAAGGGCGCGCGCGCCGCGTCCCACGTCATCGCGATCGGCGCGCTCATCCCCACGTACTGGCTGCCCTGGCCGGGGAACACGAAGCCGACCTTGCCCTCGTGCGCGCCGGTCTCGAAGTACACGCCCGGCGCCGCGAAGGGCTTGCCGGCTGCCACCTTCTCCGCCGCCGCGCGCAGCTTCTCGACGAGCTCGCGATCGCTCGAAGCGACCACCGCGCAGCGCGCCGCCGCGCGCGCATCGAGCCCTTCCTGCGTGTGCCGCGCGAGGAAGCGCAGCATCGCCGTCGTGTCGTCCTCGTGGTGCCGGCGCTCGGCCGGCGAGAGCGCCGTCTCGACGCTCTTGGCCATCGAGCGCAGCTCGTTCGCCAGCGTGCTCGGGTCGCTCGCCGTGAGCACGACCATCTCGCTCGACGACACGCGCGAGCGCGGCGCCGCCTCGGCCGGGCCCTTGTACTCCTCGAGCGCGAGGTGGAAGTTCGTCCCACCGAAGCCGAAGCTCGAGATGCCCGCGCGGCGCGGATGATCGCTGCCGCGGATCCACGGGCGCGCCTTCGTGGAGAGATAGAACGCGCTCTCCTCGATCTTCATCTTCGGGTTCGGCGCGCTGATCTTGATCGTGGGCGGCAGCACCTTGTGGTGCACCGCCATCACGGCCTTGATGAAGCTCGCCGCGCCCGCCGCACTCTTGGTGTGCCCGATCTGCGACTTCACGCTGCCGAGCGCGCACCAGTGCTGGCCCTGCTTGCTGGCCTTCTCCGCCGCCTCGCCGAAGACCATGTTCAGGCCCTCGACCTCGGCCGCATCGCCCGCCTTCGTGCCGGTGCCGTGCGCCTCGACGAGCTCGACCGTGTCCGGCCCGTAGCCCGCGATGTCGTACGCGCGGCGGATCGCCTTCGCCTGCCCCTTCGGGAGCGGCGCGTAGACGCTGAGCGCCTTGCCGTCGCTGCTCGAGCCGAGGCCGCGCAGCACGGCGTACACGCGGTCGCCGTTCTTCTCGGCGTCGCTGAGGCGCTTGAGCGCCACCATGCCGATGCCTTCGCCCAGCATCGTGCCGTCGGCGTCGGCGCTGAACGGGCGGCAGTCGCCGGTCGGCGAGAGCGCCGGCGTCTTGCTGAAGCACATGTACATGAAGATGTCGTTCATCGTGTCGCAGCCGCCTGCGATCACGAGGTCCGACTGGCCGACGACGAGCTCGTTGACGGCCATGCTCATCGCGCTGAACGTCGACGCGCACGCGGCGTCGGTCACGCAGTTGGTGCCGCCGATGTCGAGTCGATTCGCGATGCGGCCGGCCACGACGTTGCCGAGCAGGCCCGGGAAGTTCGCCTCTTCCCACTTCGTGTAGCTCTGCGAGATGCGATCGCAGATCGCGGTGACCTCGCTCTCGGGCAGGCCTTGCTCGCGGAGCGCCTTCACCCAGACCGGGCGCTGCAGGCGCGCGACCATCGAGCCCATCAGCTCTTGACCGCTCGTGACGCCGAGGATGCAGCTGATCTTGCTGCGGTCCATCGACGCGAACTGCCCCTTCGCCGCGTCCTCGAGCACCTGCTTGGCGACGATGAGCGCGAGCAGCTGCGTCGTGTCCGTCTGCGGAACGATGCTCGGCGGGATGCCCCACTCCATCGGATCGAAGCCGACGTCGCTGAGGAACGCGCCGCGCTTGGCGTACGTCTTGTCCGGCTTGCTGGGATCGGCGTCGTAGTAGTCGCTGATCAGCCAGTGCGACTCGGGGATCTCCTTGAGGAGATCGCGACCTGCGAGGATGTCGTGCCAGAAGCCTGTCTTGTCGACCGAGCCTGGGAAGAGCGCCGAGACACCTACGACTGCAATCGGCTCGGCCCACTTCGGAGAAGACATGCGCCCGGGTCCTTTCTCTACTTCGACGATCGGCTACCGAGTGGCGATCCTCGGAGACGCGAACGGCCACGCTTTTCACGCGGCCCGGCCAGGAGGCCGGTTTCTGTCATAGCCCGCGGCCTCGGCAACGTATGTCATCGTTCGGTCACTCCTGTGACGCGAAGTCACGACGCGCTGCGGCAGCGGCGAAGCGCTGGATTCCACTCACCGCGAGGCTCGCCGCCGCTCGGCCGAGCGCTCAGTCGGCTTGATCGGCGAGGATCCGGCGCGCGCGACGCAGCTCTTCTTCCAGCGTGATGCGCTTGGCCCGCTCGATCGCCGCATTGCGTCGAAGGAACGCCCGCAGGTGCACGCCCGCGCGCCGCGCATCGCCCATCTGGTGCGCGAGCATGCCGAGCAGGTACTGGCCGTAGCCCTCGCGAGCCTTCGAGCGCGAGAGCTCGTGCACGATCTCGTCGAGGCTCGGCACCGCGAGCCCGGCCTCGAGACGCAGATGCGCTCCGAGCGCGCGCACGAGCGGGCGATCGCGGCCCGCCCAGCGCTCGGCCTTCGCGACCGTCGCGATCGCGCCGCGCAGATCGCCCGAGAACTGCTGGAGCGTCGCGAGAAAGAACGCCTGGAAGCTGCGTCGCTCGGGCGGCGCCGCGGCGATCGCGTCGCGCTGGGCGGCGATCGCCGCGCGGAAGTCGCCCCGCGCGGCGTGCACGCGACCGAGATCGTTGTGGGCCAGATCGGCGAAGACGCCGACGCCCAGCATCTCGCGCGCGACGGCGATCGCGGGCTCGTGGCGCTCGTGCTCGAGGTGGGCGAGATAGAGCTGCCGCAGGAGCAGGAACGTCGTGTCCGGCGAGCGCCGCGGGTCGTCGAGCGCGAGCGCCTCGCGGGCCAGCCGCGCGCGCTCGTCGGCGTCGGTGGACGCGAGCGCGCGTTGGAGGAGGATGTCCGAAGGACCGAGCGAGCCCACGGCAGGCGCCGAAGATGCGCGCCTCGATGCAGGGGGGGGACGGCTCGTCTGTTTGCTACCCAAGCTCCTCTCTCCACAACTTAGCATGGGACCCGATCCTGTCTAATCCAGCGCAGATCCAACCACTTACGAAAAACCATCCACATCCTGTCCTCATCCCTGCACCGTCCTCCACACACGATCTCCGGGCCTGGGGGCGAGCGTGGATTTCGGGATCCGCCGTGGCCGGATCGCGTGTAGGCTCGCAGCCCTCTCGAGGGGAGTTGTCCATGGCAGACGCGGGCTTGTTGGTGGTGACGGATATCCTTCTCGGTGCGGCGCACGCCGACGGGACGAGCGACGGGACCGAGGTGCTCGCGGTCCGCGATCTCTTGAAGGAGCTGCACGGCGGCAAGGAGCTGCCGAGCGAGGTCGAAGCGCGCATCGGCGCCTTCGATCCGAAGAAGTTCTCCGTCGAGAAGGCGGTCGCCGAGCTGAAGAAGACGAGCAAGCTCGAGGGCCGCAAGCTGCTCGAGCTCTGCGCCACGATCCGCGACGCCGACGAAGAGATCGACTTCGCCGAGGACGAGTACATCAAGAGCGTCGGCAAGGCGCTCGGGATGAAGGCGAGCGAGTACGCCGACCTCACGCTCGACTACGAGGTCGAAGAGGCCGCTGCGGCGCTCGGGACGAAGTCTCTGCCGCCGAAGCCGCCGACGAAGAAGTGATTCCGCGCCGAGCGAAGAGAGGTGTCCCCGCGCGAGGGCACCTCTCGGTCGCTCTCGTCGCGTGCTCGGCCTTCAGCGACTCGGCGCGAGCACGAGCAGCGCGTCGGGCGTGAGCAGCCAGACCTGCCCCTGACCATCGACCTCCACGTCGCGGAGATCGTCGGTCGGCAGGCCGCTCGCGCTATCGAAGTGCGCCCAGCTCGTTCCATCGAACTGGAGCAGGCCGTAGCGGCCCGCGGCCCAGAGGTGCCCCTGCGTGTCGGTCGCGAGCGCGGTCGGGCGATGCTGCGAGACGATGGGCGGCTGGAAGAAGTCGAACTCGCGCTCGGCGTAGCTGCCGAGCCCCTCGGCGGCGGCGATCCACATCACGTTCGTGCCCGCGACGACGTCGGTGACCACGTCGCCGCGCACGCCGCGTGCCTCGCCGAACGTGATCGCCTGGAAGGGCTCCACGCGCACCGCGCCCGAGAGCGTCGCGAACCACGCGTTGCCCGCCGCGTCGAACGCCATCGTGGAGACCTCGTCGGGGATCGGGAGGCCCACGCCCTGCTCCACGCCGCGGTGGTGGTACTGCACGGTGTCGCTCGCGGGATCGATCGTCGCCGCGCCGAACATGCGCGTGCCGGTGCCCTCTTCGCGCGCGATGCGGAGCGCGATCCACACGCGACCGTCGAGCCCGACGCCCGCGAACGGGATCGCGTCGAGTGCCGAGGGAAGCGCGAGCGTGCGCTCGGCGATCTGCCGGAAGCCGGTGCGCTCCGAGCGATACACGCGCACGACGTTCGTCGGATGGCGCGCGGCGTCGAGCACGATCGCGACCATCACCGCGCCCTCGGGCCCCGAGGCGAGCGCCTGCGGCGAGATCTCGTCGGGCAGCGCGAGACGGCGCAGGCGCCCGTCGACCATCTTCGCGAAGTCGCCGTCGCGGCCGCGCACCCAGACCGCGCCATCGGTGTCGGTCGCGATCTGCAGATCCTCGGCGTGCACGAGCGTGTGCGAGGCGAGCCGGCGCCCGCCGTGCAGCGCGACCCCGACGACGCCTTCGTTGGCGACGCCGACGTAGGCGTGATCGCCATCCGCCATCGCGCGGTACATGTGCGTCGCGCCGATGTCGTAGACGCGGGCGACGAGGCCCGGCGCGCTCGGCGGGCCCGTGCGCGGCGTGGCCAGGCGCGAGGGCGCGCGCAGGACCTCGGCCGCGCTCACCGCCGCTGGCGCAGGCGCGCTCGCGGCAGGCGTGACGGTCGCGCGGAAGCTGCGCACGTTCGCATCGGCCGCGTCGGTGACCGAGAGCGACTCGCCGCCGCCGGTCGGCGCGATCACCCACGCATGGTCGGTGCCGACGAGCACGGTGACGCCCTCGTTCGAGACGAGCCCGACGATGCGCTCTTCGCTCGCCGCCGCCGAGGGCAGCGTGTAGCCGTACCAGTGGTGCCCGTCGAAGAACGCGAGCTTCGTGCTGTTGGGGCTCGAGACGAGCGCGAGGATCTGCCCCGGCAGCACCGGCACGATCGCGCGCACGTAGCCCTCGGGGATGCCACCCGAGATCGGATGCTCGCGGACGACGTCGCCTTCCTCGCCGCTCGCCTCGACGTAGTAGAGGCCGTTCGCCGTGCCGACCCAGAGCTGCCCTTCGGGCGTGGGCGCGAGCGTCGTGCACGGGAAGGGATCGCCGAAGACCTCCCAGCTGCCCGCGCGGCGGCGCGCGAGGCCGGAGAGCGAGCAGAGCCACGCGGTGCCGTCGGGCATCACCGCGAGATCGGTGGGTCTCTGCGTGGCCGGCACGCCCTCGACGCGCGCGACCGTGGTACCGGTGACGGTGACGAGCCCCGCGGCGGTCGCGACGAGCGCGGCGCCACCGTCGATCGCGATCGCGATCACGTCCTCGCTCGGCATCCCCTCGTCGAGGCCGAGGCGCGTGGGCGTCTCTTCGGCGCCGTACACGAAGAGCCCGTCGTCGGTCGCGACGAGCGTGGCGCCGCCGACCGTCGCCAGATCGCGCGCCTCCTCGAGATCGGTGATCGCGCGCACCGAGCGCGCACCGCCGAGCGAAGCGATGGTGGGGCCGCTCGCGCGGGCCGCGGGGCCACAGGCGATCGCGAGGACCGAGAGAGCGAGGAGCGAACGACGCATGCGGGCGGCCTCCGAGAGAGGCACGAGTAGCCCAGGCGCGCGAGGCGCCGCAAGCGCTCCGGGCCACGCGGGGGTGGCGGCGTGAGGTCTCGCTCGCGACCCGCGCCGGCGGCGGCCCGCGTGGGTCAGTGGCGGCCGAGCATCGCGTCGCGGAGGCTGTCCTCCACGGGGTGGCTGCCGAGCCACATGCGGAAGAACGCGTCGGCCATCGTGGCGCTGCCGTGGAAGGTGCCGTGCGCACCCGTCGCGGTCACGGTGAGGTTTCCCGAGGGCGTGTACGTCACGACCATGCGGTTGCCGTTGCGCATCTGGGGGCACCACGCGACGAACGCGTCGAGCTCGCTCGAGATCGCGCTCGCGTGCGAGCCGGCGGCGTTCGTGATCCCCTCGCGGATCGCGTGCGACATCGTCTCGGCGTCCACGTCGCGCTTCATCACGAGCACGACCTGGCGCGGGACGTCGGAGCGGAGGATCGCGCTCGCGTCGGTGCCGCGCGTGGGGACGTAGAGCCCGGCGACGTAGACCTCGATGCCGAAGATCGTCGCATGGCGCGTGCCGGCACCGTTCAGGACGAGCGTCGTGTCGCCGACCGTGACCGAGTCGTCGAAGTGCACGCCCGAGACGTCGAGCGCGAGCGCGGTGACGGGAACGGCGAGCGCGAGACAGGCGGCGAAGGCGGCGAAGGTGCGATGCATGGTCAGTCGCTCCGGTACGTGAGACGCATAGCGCAACGGAGACGACATACACGCCGCGGCGCGTCGTGATCGGCGCGCCCGGAGGAAGCTCACGCCTCGCCGAGATCGGCAGGCGTGCGAACCGCCGAGAGCGTGACGAGCTCGCCTACCGCGCGAACGGGGCGCTCAGCGGCACGCCATCGTGCCAGATCCTGCCGCGACGGTCGCACACGGGCAGGCGGACGAGCAGCGCTGGAGCGACACCGTGGATCCGCAAGCGGGTGGCGAGCCGGACGGGTAGACGGGGAGCGTCGGGTTGTAGCCGACTACGACCGGGAACGCGTTGAGAGAACACTGAAGGGAGGCACACGTGCAGCCGGTGTGACGGGCGATGGGCTCGGCTGCGCCAGAGCAGTTCCAGTCCCACGAGGGCGTCGCGCCTCCGAAGATCGCCGTGCAGGCGGGGCTGCCCACGCCGCACGCCCAGCCACTTCCGGTCGTGCACGGCGCTCCCATCCTGCAGTAGGGCGCCGACTGGTACGTGACGCCCGGGTGAACGGCCGCGTTGGTGTCGTAGCAGTCGTCCTGGGGGAAGCCGGTGGTGCACAGCGTGTACGAGTCCGAGGTGTGCATGTCGCCATCGCGATCCTCGGCGGCGAGCGCGCCGCCACCGCTCGAGCAGTCGTCGTCGAGCCCGTTGCACACCTCGGAGGCCCCCGGGTGCATCGCGGCGCGCGTGTCGTCGCAGTCGTCACGCGGGAATCCGCCGGTGCAGCTCGCGTAGCCGCTCGCTGTGTGCGCGTCGCCGTCGGCGTCCTCCGCCGCGAGCGCGCCGCCACCGCTCGAGCAGTCGTCGTCGATGCCGTTGCACGACTCGGTCGCGCCGGGATGGATGGCCGTGATCGCGTCGTTGCAGTCGATGCGCGTTCCACTGGGCGCGCTCGACGTCCAGCTGCCTCCGGTGCAGCTCATCGGCGGCGAGATCGGTGGCGCACACGCGCGCGTGCTGAGCGCGCCCGTGCGCGCATATCCGTCGCGGTCACAATCCGCATACCACGTGGTGAGGACGCCGTTGTCGACCACGCCGTCACAGTCGTCGTCCATCGCGTTGCACGTCTCCACGATCGGACTGACCGAGCAGACACTCCACACCCCGGACGAGCACGTCTGCATTCCCGACGCGCAGCGGCCCGGCAGCGGGCACGTCCGCGTGTCGCCGTTCGCGCACGCACAGAGCGCCATCGGGTTCGCCACGCCGTCGCAGTCCTCGTCGATCCGCGTCGGGTCGCAGACCTCGGCCGCCCCCGGATGGGCGACGACGTGCGCGTCGTCGCAGTCGGTGGAGGGGGGCGAGCCGGGCGCGCGGTTGGTGTTGCCGAACGGGCACCCCCCCACCGCTGCTCGCGACGGGTCGATGCACCGACTCACCGACGATGCGCTGCTGGGAGCGTACGTGTCCTCGTCGGCGTCGGTGTAGCAGAGCACGCTCACGCTCTCGTCGATCGCGCCATCGCAGTCCTCGTCGCGGGGCGTCGGCGAGAGATCCGAGCACGCCTCGATGCCGAGCGGAGAGATGTCGGAGCGCGCGTCATCGCAGTCGATGGAGGAGCCGGAAGGTGCACGGTTGGTCCAGCCCGGTGGGCAGCCGCCCACGGAGTCACGGCCGGAGACCGGACACTGCGTCGCGGCGGTCGCGCCGTCGCCCGCCCATCCGTCGTTGTCGCCGTCTGCGTAGCAGGACACTCGCAGCAGGTCGTCGACCACGCCGTTGCAGTCGTCGTCGACCCCGTTGCAGATCTCGTCGGTGGGCGCGATCGAGCAGCCCATGCTCCATGCGCCCATCACGCAGGTCTGCGTCCCGGCGGCGCAGGCCCCCGAGAGCGGGCACGCTTGCGTCGCGCCGTCGATGCAGCTGCAGCCGCCGGGCGGGTCGTTCTCCGTGCCGTTGCAGTCGTCGTCGACCGAGCCGGAGTCGCAGGCGTCGTACGCACCCGGGTGAATGCTGCCCGATGCGTCGTCGCAATCGTCGTGCGTCGCGGCACGGCCGTCGGGACGAAAGCAGGCGGTCGCGCCCGTCGTGTCGGCGATGTCGCCGTACCCGTCTCCGTCGGCGTCGACCCAGAACGTCGCCGTGACGCCCTCGTCGATCGCCGTGTCACAGTCGTCGTCGCGGCCGTTGCAGACCTCGACCGCGATCGGGCTGACGCCTGCGCGCGTGTCGTCGCAGTCGGATCCGCAATGGCTCGTTCCGCTCGCGTCGGTGTTGCAGCAAGCCGCATCCGGCTCGCCGTCCGCATCGGAGTCGCGCACGCCGAAGGTCGTGGGATCACAGTCCTCGTCGTGACCCGCCACGTCACACGCCTCTTGGTGCCCCGGAAAGCGCTCGGGGTCCGCGTCGTCGCAGTCGGTGCCACCGCACGCCGTCGAGCGCACACCGTCGCCGTCGGCGTCGGCGTCGGCGTCGAGGCAGTCCGTGCACCGATCTCCCACCTCGTCACATGCGCCGGAGCAGGGCATCGTCACCGAGTGAGCGCAGCCGCGCGCATCTGCAGCAGGCGCGGCCGGCATGCAGCGCTCCACGCCATCGCAGAAGAGCCCGTCGTCGCAGTCGCCGTCGCCCATGCAGGGCATCGTCGAGTCCGCCCCGGAGCCACCGTTCGGCGCGTCGGCACACCCCGAAGCCGACAGCACGAGCGCGCCGAGCGCGCCGAGCGCGCCCAGAGTCTTCCCCACGTTCCCCATGAAGCGAGTATCGGAGGCTCGCGAATGGGTCGCAAGGGGGCCCCCGCGAGCGAGCATCGGCCCGCACGAGCGAGCATCGTCTCGGGGACACGCGCACGACGCTGCTATCGTTCGGCGCGATGATCGAAGCAGCTGCCGCGCGCGTCGTGGCGACCAGCACATCGCGCCAGCGCGCGATGGACCTCGTGCGAGGCCTCGTGATGGTCGTGATGGTCCTCGACCACACGCGCGACTTCTACTTCGGCTTCCGGGTCGATCCGACCGATCTCGCCGAGACCTGGCCCTTCCTCTTCTTCACGCGCTGGATCACGCACTTCTGCGCGCCGGGCTTCGTGATGCTCGCCGGCGCGTCGGCGTATCTCTACGGGCGCAAGCGCACGGCGCGCGACCGGATGCGCTTCCTCGTCACGCGCGGGCTCTGGCTCGTCGTGCTCGAGCTGACCGTCGTGCACTTCGGCTGGGATCCCGAGCCGCGCTACTCGTTCCTCCTGCTGCAGGTGATCTGGGCCATCGGCTGGTCGATGGTGCTGCTCGCGCCGCTCTCGTGGTTGCCGCCGCGCGTGCTCGCGGGCATCGGGCTCGTGATCGTGGCGCTCCACGGGCTGCTCGATGGCGTGCACGTCGAGTCGAGCGGGCTCGCGCGCTTCGCGTGGTCGGTGGTGCACGAGCAGCATGCGTTCTCGCCGCGCGAAGGGCTGCGCGTCGTCGTCGCGTATCCGCTCGTGCCCTGGGTGGGCGTGATGGCGATCGGCTTCGCGATCGGCGATCTGTACACGCGCGAGGCTGGCGAGCGGCTGCGCGCGCTGACGGTCCTCGGGCTCGCGTCGATCACCACCTTCGTCGTGGTGCGAGGGCTGAACGGCTACGGCGATCCCGAGCCGTGGGCGCCAGAGGCGAGCCCGGTCTTCACGCTGATGTCGTTCCTGAACTGCACGAAGTACCCGCCCTCGCTCGACTACCTCGCGATGACGCTCGGGCCGCTCCTCTTGCTCCTCGCCGCCTTCGAGCGCTTCGCGCTGCCCGAGCGCGTGCTCGGCGTGCTCGAGACCTTCGGGCGCGTGCCGCTCTTCTTCTACGTGGTGCACCTCTATCTCTTGAGCCTCTCGTCGATGGCGTTCGCCACGGCGCGCTGGGGCGAGCACGCGATGGCGCGCCCGCCCGAGGGCCACGGCGGCTGCCCCGAGTGGTCCTTGCCCGCGACCTACGCCGCGTGGGCGTGCGCGATCGCGATCCTGTACTGGCCTTCGCGCGCGTTCGCCGCGCTCAAGGAGCGGCGCGGGAAAGACTGGTGGTGGCTCTCGTACACGTGAGCGCGCGCGCTCAGCGCGTGACGCTCGGCACGTCGCTCGCTCGCCGCGAGCCGGTCCACGAGGACCATGACGCGGCCGTAGTCTGCGTCGGGCTCGGGCGCGATCACGAGCGACGCGACGCTCCTCGCCTGGTCGATCCGCTCGAAGAGCTGGGTGCCTCTACTCTCGCTCGTGGTGCTGAGCCGGCTCGACGCAGGCTCTCCGGCTGCGCTCGATCAGGTCGAGCGCACCTGCGAGCTCGTCTCGGACGGCCAGACCGTCTCCGAGTCCTCGACGATCCTCTAAGACGACGTGGTCGCCGACCACGAGCGCATCGGCTGCCGCCGCTGACCTCGTCTCGAGCGCGCGGTCGGGGCGTCCACACCACGACGCGCGGGCCGTCCACGTGGTCCACCAGCGCGGCGAGCCTCGGCCCGACCGAGACGAGCGCGTGCCCCCAGCCGCCCACGCGCACGGATCACTCGTCGCCCGTGTCGCGCCCGATCTCGCGGGAGAGGTCGTCCTCGACGACGCGGAGCGCGCTCCGCGTCGTGACGGGCTCGGGGCGGTGGGCGCGGGCCAGCGCGGGCCGCTTCCGGTGCTCGTAGCGGAGGACGATGTGCTCGTGCGCCCGCTCGGCGCCCACGATGCGCACGCCCGGCGGGAAGCAGTCGATCGCGCTGTCCTTCATCGAGGACACGAGCTCGACGAGGAGCTTCGCTTCGTCGTAGATCGGCTCGGGCGGCAGCCTTCGTGCCGTGGGGCGCTTGCCGGCGACCTCCACCTCGGCTGGCGTGTGGAAGACCCAGAGCGACGGCGCCTTCATGCCGAGCTCTTTGCCCTGCCGGCTCAGCGCGGCGAGCGGGAGCTCGAACGGTGCCCAGCCGCTCTCGCCGATCTCGACGCGCGTGACCGCGACGCCGGCGGCGGTGACCTTGCCCGCGCGGAGCACGCGCGCGCCCGCGGTGGGCTTCTTCTTGGCGAGCACCTTCTCGCCGAGCAGCACCTCGACCACCGCGCCCGCCGGGCCGACCACGCCCCAGCTCGGCTCGCCGGTGCAGGTGAGGCCCTTCTGGACGTAGAACGGGTCGTCCCGCGTGACCGGCTCGTTGCCGATCTGCTTGCGCCGTCGCTCGACGTCCCTCACGCGCTCGAGGCTCACCTCGCTCGGCTGCGTGGGGCTGGCCGTGGCGCTCGCCTCGGTCACGCCGAAGACGAAGCGCGCCTCGATCGGCTCCTGCCCGAGCTTGCGGGCATCGCTCACCCAGACGATCGACAAGTACGTGTCGTCGCGCCAGGCGTCCTTGGCGTCCATCGCCGCAGCCAGCGTGAGACGCGCCTCGTGCGGCGCACCGAAGGTCAGCGTGACCGTGTCGGGATCGAAGGTCTTCGCGAGCTCGGCGCCGTAGCGGCGCACGAAGAAGTCCTCGGAGCTCATTCGACGATCAGGCAGCTGGTGAGCGAGGGGCGACCGTGGTCGTCGGCGAGCGTGCCGCGAACCGTGATGGGCGAGTGGTAGCCCATGAGCGTCACGTGCTCGGGCGCGGTCTCCGGGACGAGCTCGCACCACACCGAGCGCATGTCGTCGGAGCTCACCACCACGCTCACGCTCCGCACGTGGCCGCCGCCGCTCATCGCGTTGCCGAACGTGCCGGCGAGGGTGATCTCGGTGCCGATGCGCGCGTCGGTTGCGCTCCAGCCTTCGTAGAGGCCAGCCACGGTCGGCCCGGCGGGTGCGGCGGGCGCAGCCTCGGCTGCCGGGGCGGCGGGCGCAGCCTCGGCTGCGGGCTCGGCGGCTGCGACCGGCGCAGTGGGCGCGGCCTCGGTGGACGCGGCTTCGGGCGAGCCGCAGGCGGACAGCGAGAGAGCGAGGATGGCGAGGACGGGACGCATGTTCGAGGCTCCTTGTTGCCGCGTGTCGCGGCGTCGATGGCCCCGTTCTGGCGGCTCGGCGCCGCGACTGCCGTTCGGTGGCGCGAACGGTGGCAGCGTGGCGTGCTCGGTCAGCGCCTCACTCGAGCGCGGCGAGGTGCTGGCGCGCCTCGCGGTGGCACGAGTCGAGCGCGTGCTCGGCGGCGAAGAGCGCACGCGTCACAGCAGCACCACGCCTTCGACGTCGATCACGCCGGCACCGGCGGGCGGAAGAACGCGCGCCCCTCGTCGCGCACGATCTCCACGTCGATCGCCGATCGCGTCCGCGCGATCCAAGGCCCGCTCGCGCTCGCGGCGGTGCGTGCGTCGATCGACAGCCGCTGGTGCTCGCGGACCCGCATCGTGGCGGCGGTGCTCTGTACACCGACCGAGCCGCCTCGGGCGTCGGGGCGCGAGCATTGGCGCGCCTGCCACGTGGAGCCGCGCGTCACCTCGCGAGGTCGGCGCGGAGCTTGGCGATCGCGGCCTTCGGGCCCTTCACGCGGACGTGCAGGCCGTCGTTGTCCCAGCGCTCGTCGACGATGCGCACCGACTCGCGGATGGGGCCCACCATCGATTGCTTCGCGTAGCTCACGAAGAGCTCGGCTTCCTCGGCGTCCTTCTCGAAGAACTGCACGACGGCCGCGTGCACGCGGCGCACGTCCTCGGGGCGGCGCGCGCTCACGAAGAGAGCGTCGGGGAACTCCTGCTCGAGCGCCTCGCGCGTGGCGGCGTCGATCTTGTCGACCTTGTTCAACAGAACGAGCGAGGGCGCGTCGTCGGCCTCGAGCTCGCGGAGCACGGTGCGCGTGACCTCGAGCTGCGCGCGGAAGGCCGGGTCGGCCGCGTCGACCACGTGGAGCAAGAGGCCGGCGTCGCGCGCCTCCTCGAGCGTCGAGCGGAACGACGCGACGAGCGCGTGCGGGAGCTTCTTGATGAAGCCGACCGTGTCGGACACGAGGATGCGCGGGCTGACGGCCGGCGCGAGCGCGCGCACCGTGGTGTCGAGCGTCGCGAAGAGCTCGTCGGCGACGTAGACCTCGCCGCTCGTGAGCAGGCGCATCCAGCTCGACTTGCCGGCGTTCGTGTAGCCGACGAGCGCGACCGTGCGCTGGTTCCCGTCGGGCGAGACGCGGCGCTTGCGGCGCACGGCCGCTTCGCGCTCCACGTTCACGAGCTCGTTCTTCAGCTCGGCGATGCGATCGCGGATGCGGCGCCGATCGAGCTCGGCCGAGCTCTCGCCGGCGCCCTTGCCGCCGATGCCGCCGCGCTGGCGATCGCCGCCGCCGCTCTCGCGCAGGCGCGGCGCGAGGTAGGTGAGGCGCGCGATCTCGACCTGCATGCGCGCTTCGCGCGTGCGCGCGTGGCGCTCGAAGATGCGCAGGATGATCGAGGTGCGATCGAGCACCTCGGCGCCCGTCGCGCGCTCGAGGTTGCGCACCTGCGAGGGCGAGAGGTCGTGGTCGACCACGACGACGCCGGCCCGCACGGGGCCCTGCGGGACGACCGGCGCGTCGTCGGCATCGCCCTCCGCCTCGAGCTCGTCTTCGTCCGAGGCCTCGTCGTCGTCTGCGTCGATCTTGCGCTTCTTGCGGATGGCGCCCGAGGGGATCTTCCCGGAGCCGCCCGTCCACGAGGCGAGCTCCTCGAGCTTGCCCTCGCCCACCACGCCGCCGACGGCGAGGCCGCTGCGGCGCTGCGTGACGCGCCCGACCGGCGCGAGCCCGAGCGTCTTGCAGAGGCGCTCGACCTCCATCAGCGACGACTCGAAGTCACCGTCCGAGACCTCCGGCAGCTGCACGCCGACGATCACGACCTTCGGCCGCTCGCTCGCCGCGCTTCTCTCTCGTGCTTCGCTGTCCGACATCGGCGCGAGATTGCGAGGTGCGGAGAGCCACCGCAAGCGGCGAGCGCGTCGCGCGTGGCGTCCGCGGCCGGGCTTTGCGCTACGCTCGCGGCATGCTCGCCCGCCTCACGCTCGTCTCGGCCCTCCTCGCTTCGTGCGCCGCGCTCGGCTGCACCGTGGAGAAGCCGCCGATCACGCTGCCCTCCGACGCCGGCAGAGACACGGGCGGGCGCGACGCGAACCTGGCGCGGGACGGCGGCGAGGACGCCGCGATGACGGGCGATGCCGCGATGCCGATCGACGCCGCGATGCCCATCGACGCCGCGATGCCCATCGACGCCGCGATGCCGACCGACGCCGCGATGCCCATCGACGCCGCGATCAGCGTCGATGCCGGAGCGGATGCCGGGAGCGATGCGGGACGCGACGCCGGCGCCGACGCGGGTCACGACGCGGGCGCGGACGCCGGCAACGATGCCGGCCACGACGCGGGCGCCACGCTGCCGGGCGTGCTCAACGAGACCAACCAGGCCGCCGAGGCCGACTTCTGCAACCTCCAGTTCCCGGCCACGACCACGGCGTCGGCGGGCGCGCCGAGCGAGCTGATCTTCGGCCAGATCTTCGAGGCCGGCCGGACGGACACCACCACGGGCGGCGCTGCGCCCGGCATCCTCGCCGAGCTCGGGTACGGCCCCGTCGGTACCGATCCGCGCACGAGCACCGCGTGGTCGTTCCACGCCGCCTCGTTCAACGTGGAGGCGGGCTTCGCGAACAACAACGACGAGTACGCGGCGCGACTCACCATCCCGACGACCGGCACCTACGCGTACACGTACCGGTTCAGCTTCGACGGCGGCGCGAACGTGACCTACTGCGACCTCGACGGCGCCGGCTCGAACGGCGGCCTCGACTTCACCGCGTCCAATCTCGGCTCGATCACCGTGAACTGACGGCGCGCGTGGGCATCGCGGTCGCCTGGTCGAGCACGCCGATCCTCGAGCGTCATGCGCGCGCCTCGGGCTGGGAGCGTGCCGATCCCGCGCGAGCACGCGTGATCGTCGAGGCGCTCGGCACGCGGCTCGCCGGGCCGGCGGACGTGCCGCGCGTCGCGTTCGTGCCCGAGCCGGCCTCCTACGAGATCGCGAGCGAGGAGGCGATCCAGGCCGTCGCCGTGCGTGCCGACGCGTACGCGGGCGACGTCGACGCGCTCGCCGCAGCCGTCGCGTGGCTCGCCGACGGCGTCCATGCGCCCGCGGGGCTCGCGCTGCGCTATCTGGGCTCGCTCGGCGAGCGGCGCCCGAGCACCGCGCCGCGGATCGGCGAGGTCCTGCCGCTCGCCGCCACGCTCGAGATCGGTCGCTCGGTCGAGTGCGCGATCGTCCTTCGTCAGGGCGCGCACTCCGATCAGAACCGCGTCGCGCGCCGGCACGCGCAGATCGTGCCGGACGGAGACGGCGCGTGCGTGATCGATCGGGGCAGCACGAACGGCACGTGGGTGCGCGGCGAGCGCGTCCACGAGGCGCGCGCGGGGATCGGCGACGAGATCGCCATCGCCTCGACGCACCGCTTCGTGCTCGTCGGCCCGCGTTGACCGCGTCGATCAGGCGCGGATCGCGAGCACGCGCGCGTTCGGCTCCATCGCGCGGAAGGCCTGGCCGAGCGCGCCGAGGTCAGCCGCCATCGCCTCGATCCGCGCGACGGCCGCGGCGCGCTTGGCCTCGAGCTCCGCGGTCGCGCCCGTCGCGATCATGGCCTCGAGCTCTTCACAGCGCAGGACGCTCGAGGTGAGCGCGTCCATGCCGCTCGTCTCGCCCAGCTTGAGGGCCTCGCGCGCCGTCTCGAGCGCCGCTCCGTGCTCGCCCAGCGCGCGCTCGGCGCTCGCCTTCACCGCGAGCGCGGCAGCACGGTGCGGCGCGAAGAACATGCCCGCGGCGAGCGCCGTCTCCTCGGCCTTCTTCTTGGCGAGCGCCGCCTCGCCCCGCACCAGCTCGGCGCGAGCGAGCTCCACCTTCATGAAGAGCTGGGCCATCGTGTCCCCACCCTCGATCGCCGGAGACAGCACGGCGATCGCCTCGTCGACGGCGCCGCGAGCGACCAGGATCGAGCCGAGCGTGCCGATCGCGCGCTTGCGGGTGAACTCGTTCCGCGTGCGATCGATCAGATCGAGCGTGTCGCGCGCGCGCTTCTCGGCCGCGACCTGATCGCCCGCGAGCGAGAGACAGCGCGCGAGCCAGCCGCCCGCCACGCCCTGCCCGAGCACGTCGCGCGCCGCCTCGAGCGCCACGAGGCCACGCTCCGCGCCCCGCACCGCCGCGCCGAGGTGATCGATGCGCGCCTTGTCGGCGACCACCGTCTTGACGATGTTGCGCCAGCCGTCGAACGCCGGATCCACGCCCTCGGCGATCGCGCTGGCCGCCGCGTCGAGCTTCTCTTCGATGCCGATCGAGATCTGGCGCTGCCCGAGCTGCACGAACGCCGTCGCGAGCATGAAGTGGATGAACGCGTAGGGCCCCGTCACGTCGGGCGGCGCCGAGAGGGAGTTGATCCGCGTGAGTAGCTCGAACATCCCGGCCGGGTTGCCCGACGCGGCCGCGCGCAGGATCTCGAGCGCCGCGGCCTCCGACCACTCGGCGCTGCCGCTCGGGAGCAGCGTGAGCGCATCCTTCACGAGCGGCGCCGAGGCCGTCCAGTCGGTACGCCACGCGAGAGGCATCCCGCGCGCGAGCGAGAGCGCTCCCTTGAGGTGCGGATCGGTCGGCGCGCAGGCGAGGCCCCGCTCGGCGAGGTGCGCCGCTCCTTCCAGATCGCCGGCCGCCAGCGCAGCGCGCGCCGCGTCGAGCAAGCGCGGCGCCGCGAGGTCGGGCGCCTTGCCGCGCAGGTAGTGCTCGGCCAGCACGCGCGGATCGCGCTCGCCGATCGACACGAGCCAGTCCGCGGCGACGCGGTGCCCCTTCTCGCGATCCTCGTCGACCAGCATCGCATAGGCGGCGTCGCGCAGGAGCGCGTGCCGGAACACGAACTCCTTCTCGTCGGCGAAGCGCTCGTTCTTGCCGGGATCGATCACTTCGCGCGCCACGAGCGCCTCGAGCCACTCGGAGAGCAGCCGGTCGTTCGTGTCGGAGAGCAGGCGCCGCACGCCGCGCTGCCAGAACGTCTCGCCGAAGATCGCGCCGACGCGCAGCACGCGACGCGCCTCGGGCTCGAGCGCGTCGAGGCGCGACTGCGCCATGGCGAGCACGGTCTCCGGCATGTCGCTCGGATCGCGGCCCGCCTCGAGCCGCTCGGCCACGTGCCGCACCAGCTCCTCCAGATAGAAGGCGTTGCCGCCCGCGCGCTCGATGATCTTCTGGACCACGCCGGCCGGCGCGTCGTTGCCGAGCAGCGCGCGCACGAGCCGCTCGGCGGCCTTCTTCGTGAGCCCCTCGAGGCGCACCTCGGCCGCGCCGCGGAGGCCGTTCGGGAACGTATCGCGGATCTCCGGGCGGGCGAGCGCCACGATCACGAAGGGCAGCTCCTCGAGCTCGGTGAGCCACGCCTCGAGCACGCTCATGCTCGCCGCGTCGGCCCAGTGCAGGTCCTCGAGCACGATCACGAGCGGCTGCTCGCTCGCGAGGCCGCGCACCCAGCGCGTGAGGCCGATGCGCGTCTGCTCGGCCATGATGCGCGGATCGTTGCGCGCGGCGCGCAGGCGTGGCGAGGGCTCGCCGAGGGCCGGCGCACGGACGAGCTCGCCGAGGAACTCGATCGTCTCCTCGGCGCCCGCCGCTTCGACGTGGGCGCGCAGGTGGGCGGCGAGCACCTCGTGGCGCTCGACCTCCGACTGGTCCTCGCGCACCCCCGCCGCGCCACGCACCAGGTCGGCGACTGCGCGGAGCGGCGAGCCCACGTTCAGCGCATCGCAGCGCGCAGCGAGCACGCGCGCGTCTCCACGCTGCGCGAGGCGGGCCATGATCTCGCGGCGCAGGCGCGACTTGCCGAGGCCGGGCGCGCCGAGCACGAGCACGGCACGCGCGACCGAGTCGGAGATCGCCTCGAGGCACGTGCTCTCCAGGAAGGCGAGCTCCCGCTCGCGGCCGACGGTCGGCGTGGGCTTGCCGAGCACGCGCCGCACGTCGCCGCCGAACGCATCCACACCGCGCAGCACGCGGCCGCCGCCGGCGCGCTCCACGTGGAAGCGCACGTCGAGCAGCCCCTCGGTGACGTCGTCGATGCGCACCGCCGTGGAGGTCGCGCCCGTGCGCGTCGCCTCGAGCAGCGCCGCCGCGCGATCCACGACCGGGCCGGCTGCCCAGCGCCCCGTCACCTCGGCGGCGCCGGTGGCGACGGCGACGCGCGCGTCGGGCAGCTCGCTCGCGATCGCGAGCGCACAAGAGGCTGCCCGCGAGGCCTCGTCGCGGGCATTGCCGAGCCCGCGCAGGAGCACGAGGTTCATCCCGTGCCGCAGCGCGACGACGTCGCCGCCGAGCGGCGTCACGACGCGGCGCAGCTCGGCGACCGGTCCGCGTGCGTCGCTGCCGAGGGTGGCGACCGCCTCCAGCGCCGCCGCGCCGGTCCCGGCCTCGCTCGTGCGCACGAGGATCACGGAGACGAGCCGTCGCTCCTCGCCCGAGAGCGTCGTCGCGCCGCGCGGGATCGGCGGCGGATGGCTCTGCCCTTCGGCGAGCGGCCCGATGGCGTCGAGCGCCGCGAGCACTTCGGCCGGGCCCGCCGGCCGATCGCTCGCCTTGCGCGAGACCATGCGATCGACGAGGTCGGTCAGCGCGGCGGGCAGATCGGGGCGCAGCGTCGCGAGCAAGGGCGGCCGATCGTGCAGCGCCTGGACGAGGATCGACACCGGGTGATCGCCCTCGAAGGCGCGGCGCCCGGCGAGACACTCGAACATCACGCAGCCGAGCGCGTACACGTCGGCGCGCCCGTCGATCGCCTTGTCGCCGCGCACCTGCTCGGGCGCCATGTAGCCGACCGATCCGAGCATCGCGCCCGTGGCCGTGATCATCCGCGTCGCCGACGCGACGTGCGCGATGCCGAAGTCGAGCAGCTTCGTGGCGCTCGCATCGCCGTGCGGGAGGAACACGTTCGACGGCTTCAGATCGCGGTGGAGCACGCCGAGCGCGTGCGCGGCCCGCAGCGCCTCGCCCACGCGGCGCGCGATGACGAGCGTCTCTTTCGCGTCGATCCCCGTGCGCGCGAGGCGGCCGGCCAGGTCCTCGCCCTCGAGCCACTCCATCGCGAGGAAGGGCGAGCCGCCGTCGGTCGCCCCGTGCGCCACGTAACGAACCACGGCCGGATGCGCGAGCTGCGAGAGCACACGGATCTCGCGGTCGAAGCGCCCATCCGCCTCGCTCGCGTCGAGCACGACCTTCAGCGCGACCGGCGCCTGCGTGAGGCGATCGAGCGCGCGGTACACGACACCCATGCCGCCCGCCCCCGCACGCGACACGATCTCGAAGCGGTCCTGGACGATCTCACCCGCTCGCACGCGCCGCATCGTCGCCGCCCGATGCGCACACCGCAAGCGTGAACGCCCCCCGATGCCGCCGTGCCCACCCCGGGGGTCGACATGAGGCGAAACACCGCTCTTTCCTCTTCCAGCCTCGCGGCCGGCTCGTGTAGACGAGAGCCATGCAGAAGATCGCGATCGTGGGTGGCGGTGGCGGCGGCATGGGCGCGGCCTACGCGCTGGGCATGGGCAAGAGCGCCGAGGTCACCGTGTTCGAGAAGAACGCGTGGCTCGGCGGGCACGCGCACACGGTGGACTTCCCGTGCAACGACGGCGTCACGCGCCCGATCGACATGGGCGTGATCCTGAGCGAGCCGTGGACCTACCCGATCCTCTACGCGCTCTGCCGCCAGTACGCGGTGGAGTCGCGCGCGGTGGGTTGGACCGTGGGCGCGTCGTTCAAGGACGAGTGGTGGATGACGGGCGCGCCCGACACGCCGCTCTTCGCGCGCCTGCGCGAGCAGTGCTCGCGCTTCGAGCTCGACACCTACTGGTGGAACCAGCTCCCAAGCGAAGAGCAGATCAAGCCCGTGCAGTACTACCTGGACCAGGGCGGCTACACGAACGAGTTCGCCGCCAAGGCGCTCGCGCCCGTGCTCTGTCTCCTGGTCGTGACGCGCGCCGGGCTCACCCAGGCGCCGCTCGCGAACATCCTCGGCCTCTTCTCCGACAAGCAGCTCTCGTTCTTCAACGCGACGATGTGGCGCCTGTTCCCGCAGGGGACGCGCGCCTACGTGAACGCGATGCGCGACGCGGTCGCCGGCACGACGACCTTCCTCACCGAGACGCCGGTCCTCGGCGTGCGCCGCCAGACTTCCGGCGGAACGACGCAGGTCTTCGTGAAGACCGCGAGCGGCGAGCAGGCCTTCGATCAGGTGATCTTCGGCACGCAGGCGAACCTCACGCTGCAGCTCCTCACCGACGCGACACCGGCGGAGAAGGACGTGCTCTCGGCGTTCGAGTTCGAGCGCGCGCAGATCTACCTGCACAAGGACGAGAGCGTCCTCAGCAAGGTGCTGCCGAGAAACGTGTGCTCGCAGTACTGGTACGACGGCGACGACGTCTCGCCCGAGATGAAGGGCCCGTTCTCGCTCAATCCGGGCGTGGGCCTGGGCCTCCCGCCGGAGGCGGGGCCGGTGCTCATCACGGGCTACAACGTGGATGCGACGGAGAAGCGCCCCGATCCTTCGCTCACCGTGGCCTACGAGCTCTGGGAGCACGAGAAGGCCACGCTCGCCGCGGGCATCGCGCGCCAGAAGTACGCCGGCATCCAGGGCCAGCAGGCCACCTGGCACTGCGGCACCTCGCCGACGTGGGCCAACGCCGACGCCGTGATCGCGAGCGGCATGGTGGTCGCGTGCCGCCCCGCCCTCGGCGGCGTGTTCCCCTTCGCCGATCAGGCGCCCTGCGTGGCCGACTACCAGCAGATCGAGTCGGTCATGTTCGGCAACACCGACGCGCCGCCTTCGCCGCGCATCGGCTTCCACCGCACGACTTGAAGGCGCGCTCGCGTCAGGGCGTGAACGTGAGCGGATCGAAGCCCGAGGGCGCGTCGCAGGGCGTGAGGTCGGGGTCGTAGAACCAGTTGCCCGGATCGCTCGTGGGCATCGACTGGTCGTCCCACTGGCACACGTAGTCACCGGCCGATCCGAGCTCGCCATCGTGGTCGACGTCGATCACGAAGTGCACCTCGTAGAGCTCGCCCACGTCGATCGCGCCGCGCGGCTCGCCGAGCGCGTTGCCACCGACCTGGAACTGCGTCGGCGGAGTCCGCTGCGCCGGCACGGGCATGCCCGGAGCGAGCGCGACGAAGGGCGACCAGCGGTAGTACACGCGGGTCTGACGTCCGAGCCCGTTCACGCGCACGGCCCACGCCGCCATCGTGAAGTTGTCGAAGAGCTCGGGCCGCTGGATCGCGGCCGGGATGTTGAAGTGCCAGATGGCGCCCGTGGACACCGCGTCCTGCACGCTCTGGAACGGCGTCGTGTGCGTGAAGGTCACGTCACCGTCGGGGCAGACAGGTCGCGTCCACTGGTGATCGGGCGCGCCATCCGAGGTGATGGGATCGAAGTGCACCACCTCGGGATCGACGCTGTTCGCCCAGAAGGCGAGCGTGGCCGGATCGGCGGGCAGGATCTCGGGGATGTGGAGCAGCAGGTTCGCGCTGCTCGTGCCGCGCGAGGCCGCGACCGGATTGCTGAGGTCGGTGAGCCGATCGATGACGAACATCGCTTCGATGTTCTCGTCGTCCCCGACCTCGAGCGCCGCGAAGATCGTCTGGTTCACGTGCGGCGTCATGTTGAAGAACTGCAGATCGAGGTCGTCACCGAGGTGCTGCACGCCGCGCGGGTCGCAGGCGTCACCGTAGTTGGAGAAGCCGTTGAGATCGGAGACGGCTGCCGTACAGCTCGCGAGCACGAGAACGAGCGCGAGCGAGAGACCGATCGAAACGAAGCGATGCATCCTGGTCGTCTCCTCAGAACGTGAAGCGAACGGAGCCGGAGCAGCCCGTGGGGCCGCAGCCTGCGCTCACCTGCGGCTGCGCGTCGCTCGAGGCGACGTCGTCGGGGAGCGCGAAGGCGAGCACGAGGCCGGTGGCGGCGATCACCGCGCCGCCGATCCAGAGCGCGTCGGCCACGGCGGCCTCGGTCTGGATGGTGCTGCGGCGGGAGTCGAGCTGGACCTCGGGCGAGCATGCCGTGCCCAGCACGAGCGGCGCCGTCACGCCCGTCGACGCCGACTGCGTCACGCACGAGCGGCGGAGCGCGTCGGCATCGCCCTGCGCGACCACGCCGAGCACCACGCCCACCGCCGTCACCGCGAGGCCGCCGCCCATCACCACCCAGGGCCACCAGGGTCGCGAGGTCGTCGAGCCCTGCCCCTGCTGCGCGCGCAGCTCGGCGTCGATCGCGCGCTGCTCGGCGGCCTCGAGCTGCCGGCGCTGCTCGGCCTCCTCGGCGGCGCGCTGCGCGGCCGCTTCCTGATCGGCGGTCACCGTCGCTTCGAGCGCGACGAGGCGCGCCTGCAGGTGCTCGTGATCGGGCGCATCGGGCACGGCCGCGAGGTAGCCTCGGAGAGCGCGCGCGGCGTTCGGCGTGTCCTGCGCGTCGCGGTAGGCGAGGTACACGTTGTAGAGGAGCGCGCCGCGACCGCTGAGGCCGTAGGCGATCTCGAACTCCTGGGCGGCGTCGGCGAAGCGCCCGGCCTCGTAGGCATCCCGGCCGAGCCGGAAGTGCGCGCGGGCCTGCGCGTCGGTCATGTCGGTGTCGGTGGTCGTCGCCTGCGCCATCGACTCGGTGGAGCCGTCGGAGGTCTGCGCCAGCGCGGCCGCGGGGAGCGCCGACGAGAGAAGAAAGAGCCCCAACGTGACGAAGCGGTTCAAAGCGCCCTCCACACAGCATCCTACCCGAGATGACGTCGAGCTTGGAAAAACGCGGGTGCCCGCGAGGTCCCTACGAGCCGAAGGTACGAGCGGATCCCGCCCGACGTGACGAAAATGGAGTTAATCGGGACCGGGGCAGCTCCACTCGAGACCGACCCGCCCGAGCCGAGGCGCGCCGAGCCGCGCCGCGGCCCGCAGCGTGACGCGGACCTCGACCACGCCGCCCGCGGGAAACGAGAGCGCGAGCGGGCTCGCGCTCCCGGGGACGGTGCCGAGCGCGACGAAGGCGGCCGCGGCGAGCGAGGCCTCGTCCGCCGCGTGGCGCGCCTCGAAGAGGATCGTCCCCGTCGTGCCCTCGTGCGCCTCGTAGTGCAGCGCGACCCAGCTCGCATCGCCCATCGAGCAGCCACGGAAGACGTGCGACTCGCTTCCTTCCGGGAGGAACGCGCCGCCGCGCATCACGCCGGTGAGATCGCCCTGCGTGTGCGGCGCGGCGCCGATCGTCACCTGCGCGGAGATGGCGCCTCCTTCGAGGTCGACACGCGTCGCGACGCCGAGATCGTCCGTGCCCCCGTGCTCGGAGACGGCCCAGACGTGGCCGATCGTGTCCGAGCCGAGGCCGACCGTGTCGATGGGCGACGCGTCACCGACGCGGAGATCGATCGTCCGGCGCACGCGGAGCGGCGCGACGTCGAGCATCGAGACGAGCCCGCCCGTGTGCGCCACCCAGAGGTGCCCGTCGGGGTCGAAGACGGCGCCGCGCGTGCTCGGTGCGGTGGAGACGTGCGCGATGGCGCCGTTACGCGGGTCGTACACGGCGACGTCGTCGCACGAGAAGCCCGTCATCCCGATGCGGCCGACGGAGTCGATCGCGAACGAGTAGATCAGCCAGCACGGGAGCGGCACCTCGATCGACGTCGGCTCCGCGCTCGGCCGCGCCGGATCGACGCGCACGAGGTAGCCCTCACGCGAGCTCATCCATACGTAGCCCCAGGGATCGATCGCGGCCGCGTAGGGCGCGAAGTGCGGCGTGTCGATGCGGCGGAGCTCCGCGCCCGTCGTTCCGTCGAGCTCGAGGATCGCCTCGCCGCCGAAGAGGCCCACCCACGCGTTGCCGGCGCCCGCGCCGTCGAGGCCACCGCCGTCGATGGCGATCGCGCGCGGCACCTCGCCCAGCGCGCCGACCGGCACGGTGAAGAGGATGCACTCGTCGTCGGGCACCACGTCGCCCGGGCCGGTGGAGGTGTGGATCGTGCCGTCGTGATCGCGATCGACGCAGCGCGCGCGCTCGCTCGCGATCTTGGTCGCGGTGCCCTGCCCGTCGAAGGCGCGGTCGAGCACCCACACGTCGTTCTGCCAGTCCACGGCGACGCGGCTCGGCTCGTTGCCGAAGCTCGACCCGAGCTCGGTCGTGTAGCGCGCGACCTCGGTCGCGGTGGCCGCGTCGATGCGTGAGAGCGTGCCGTCGGCGCTGTTCGCGGCCCAGACGGTGGCCGCGGCGTAGCTCTCGCGCGCGAGCGTGAGCTCGCCGAGATCGGTGAGCGCGAGCGGGCTCGTGCCGTCGAAGGGCGCGTCGGCCTCGCCCCACACGCCGCCGCGGCACTCGGAGTCGCAGCCGCCGCAGGGACTGCGCGTGCCTTCGTCGACACGCCCGTCGCAGTCCTCGTCGATCGCGTCGCAGACCTCGACGTCGGGTGGGACCTCCCCGCGGCAGACGCCCCAGTGGCCGCCCACGCAGGAAGCGCGGCCCGAGCGACAGATGCCGGCGCCGGGGATCACCTCGGGGTGCGAGGTGCAGGGCGTGGAGGACGCGGCGAGGCAGGGGCAGCCGGTCGCCGCGGGATCGGCGTCGCAGTCGGGTGCCGGAACGGCGTCGCAGTCGACGTTGCGCAGCACGTTCGTGTCGTCGCAATCGGGGCCCATGGCGCACGCGGCGCCGAAGCCGTCCTGGTCGGTGTCGACGCACTGCGGCTCGCACGCGCCGAGCAAGGCACAGACGGCGAGGCCGAGGAGCGAGCGAGCGCGAACGGACGGCACGCAGGGTGAGCTTACGGGGGTGAGGCAGCCCGGGCGAGCGGGCGCGCGCGGGCCACGGAACCTCGCCCGCTCGCCGTGGTCAGCACCCCCATGCACGACGCCACGCCCGCCCTTCCCCTCCGTTCGTCCGGGAAGTCCTCGTTTTCTCGCCGCGACGCCCGCGCTATGCCTGCGCCCGAGATGAAGGCGCTGGTGCTCGGAGCTTCGGGTCACGTGGGCGGAGCCATCGCCGAGCGCCTCGGCGCGCGGGGCGACGAGGTGGTGCTCCTCGCGCGCGACGAAGCGCGCGTGGAGGGCTTCGAGAAGGCGAAGGTCCTGAAGGGCTCGATCCTCGATCCGAACGCGATCGCGAGAGCGGCCGCCGGCGTCGACGTGATCTTCAGCGCCGTGGGCGCCTGGTCCGGCGCCGCGCCGCGCGTCTATCCATGGCTCTACGTCGCGGGCGTCGAGAACGTGATCGCCGCCGCGCGCCACGCGAACGTCCCACGCGTGGTGCTCGTCACCTCGGCGGACGTGACGCTCGCGCCGCAGGATCGCGTGCACTGGAACGAGAAGCGCGACATCTCGGATCTGCCGTTCGGCGTTCGCGCGCAGTCGATGCGCCTGGGCGAAGAGATCGCGCTGGCGACGAGCGACGCACGCGTCGGCGTGGCCTCGATTCGCCCCGGCTGGGTCTGGGGGCCGGGCGACCGCACGTTCCTTCCCGAGCTCGTGCGCGAGGCGCGCGCGGGCGGGATCTCGATGTGGGGCGAGGGCAAGAACCTCGTCGCGACGACCTACATCGACCTCGTGGTCGACGCGGCGATCGCCGCCGCGAAGGCGCCGAACGCCGGAGGCCAGCCCTACTACGTCGCCGACGCCGAGTTCCTCGAGCTGCGCGAGTGGCTGCGGATGCTGACGAAGGCGCTGGGGCTGCCGCCCGCGAAGAGCGGCGCGCCGTTCTCGGTGGCGTGGACGATGGCGACGCTGCGCGGCGACACCGCGCAGCGCGAGAAGATGCTGCGCCGTAGCCGCGCGACGTTCTTCGACACGCAGAAAGCGCAGGTCGAGCTCGGCATCGAGCCGAAGATGTCGATCGAGAAGGGCCTCGAGAAGCTCGCCGCCTGGGTCGAGAGCGTCGGCGGCCTCGACGAGGTCGCCAAGTGGGCCCGGGCCCTCCCGGACCTCGCCGCGGTCGAGGCCGAAGCGAAGGCCGCCGGCCTCGCCGAGCCGCCCAAGCCCACGCGGCGCTGACGAACCGCCCGCCCCGAGGCCCGGCGCGTTTGTCGGCGCGAGACTGCTGGGCTACCGTGGTGGGAATGGCAACCAAGCGTGCGGGCTCGACGGTGAAAGTCAGCGTGTCGCTCGACGCGGACGACCTCGCCACGCTCCGACGGCATGCGGACGAGGTGCACGGCGGAAACCTCTCGGCGGCGTTCGCCGAAGCGGCGCGGATGATGCGCCAGCGGGAGGCGAGGCGCGCGCTCGTCACCCGGCTCGGCGGCCCCACGCTCGATGCAGACCTGCGAGCCGCCGTCGTCGCCGAGCAATCGAGCCTCGTCCCGCGAGCGCGCAGACGGCGCGCGGCTTGACGCCCATCGGCATCACGCTGGACAGCGGTGCGCTCATCGCTCTCGAGCGGAAGAGACCGCGTATGCGCACCGTGCTCGAGCACGCGCTCGAGATCGATCAACGCATCACCGTGCCCGCCGCCGCGGTGGCCGAGTGGTGGCGCGGCCGAACCGACTTGCGCGACGCGATCCTCGCCTGCGTCGACGTCGAGCCTCTGACGGAGCCCCTCGCGAAGCTCGCAGGGGAAGCCGTCGGCGCCGTGCGCGGAGCCACGCTGGTGGACGCGATCGTGATGGCGTCGGCAGCCGTTCGCGGGGACCTCGTCTACACGAGCGACGTGGAGGACCTCGAGCGCCTACGGCGCCGGTTCCCCGCGGTCCGAGTGCTCGGGGTGTGACCCAACCCCTCCGTCGCGCGGACCCCGACGAACGCCGCGGCGAAGATCTCCCACCGACGCTCCGAGGGCGCCGACGCCGCTACGAAGGCGTCGAACGCCGCGGCGAAGCCCCCAGCCACGCCGCTCCGAGGCGCCGACGCCGCTGCGAAGGCGCCGAACGCCGCGGCGACGGACGGCCCCACCGACGCCCCCCGCGAGCGACGAACGACGCGAGAGCGAGCCGATCCCCGGCGAAGATCCCTCGCGCTGCGCGCACCACCCCGTCTCGCCCGCGAGCAAGCGAAGCGCCGCGAGTCGAAGAGGGGTGAGGCGGATCCGGCTCCGCCGGTCCGCCGAGGGGGCGGCTCAGGCCCCCTGAAAATCAGAACAGATCGCGGAACGCGGCCTCGGGCTTCTTGCGCGCCCCGAGGATGGCGTTCACCGCGCGGAGGATGCGCGTCTTGGTCGGGCCGCCGACCGTCGTGCCCGCGAGCGCGCGGTCGATCGCCGGCTGCGTCACGCGACGGCCCGAGCGCGGCTTCTTGCCCGCGAGCGACTCGTCCTTCTCCGCCTTGCCGGCCTTGATCGCCGCCTTCTTCGCGACGAGCGCGCGGTCCTCGGCCGTCTGGCGCTCGAGGCCACGGCTGGCGGCCACCACGCGGCGGGCGTCGATTTTGTTCGTCTTCAGGTAGTCACCGAGCTTCGACATAGGGCGCGATGCATACGGGGAGATCGCCGCGACCGCAAGCACGCAGCGATCCCCAGGAATACCGCCCACCCCAGGCCGCTCGGCCCACGCGCACCGGCGCTGCACGCGCAGCCCGCGGGCGCAGCCATCGGCGTGACCATCGCCGCGTCCGAGGCCATCCCCGCGTCGGGCGTCGTCATCCCGGCGTCGGGCGCCGTCGTGCAGTCGACCGGGTCCTGCCCGATGCAGACCGTCGCCGGCGTGCTGGTCCCCGAGCTCGCGCCGTTGGCGACGCCGACGAGGATCGTGCTCGCGCCCGTCGCCACGAGGTCCACCGAGCCCATGCCGCGCGCGTCGGCGACGAAGCGCCCGTCGGCCGCGAACCCCGCGGCGATCACCGCCAGGCCCTCGGAGCCGGCGCCCGCGAGGCGCACGCTGACGCGCGGGCTCGGCACCGTGAAGTAGCGCGTCGAGGCCGGGAACACGCGCATCGTCATCGACTGATAGGGCAAGGTCACGTCGGTCGACGCGACCGCCGCGAGCTGGCTCCCGCGCGCCGGGCCGTGCGTGGCATCGAAGCGCGTGCCCGTGAACATCAACCACTCCGCCAAGTCGAAGTAGGTGTCGTGGAAGCTCGCCGCGTGATCGCGCGCGAGCACCGTGTCGAGCACGTCGAGCCAGTTGTCCACCGACGCGCCCGGCGTCACGTCGAGCTCCTCCCAGAACGCGACGACGAGGTCGTCGCCGAAGCGCGTCGCGTAGTACTCCCAGACCAGACCCGCGCCGTACGCGTAGGGCTGCACCGGGCCGATGGGATCGATCCCGAGCGAGCGATCGGGGCGCTCGAGGAACGCGGTCGAGAAGCCCTCGAGATCGGTCTGCGTCGGATCGAAGCGCTCGCTCGCCCACACGGCCGTCGACTCCGAGAGCGTGCTGCCCTGCGCGCCGAGCGTGTCGTCGTAGGCCGCCTGCACCGCGTGGAAGAGCTCGTGGCTCGCGAGCAGGCGCGCGCCGTAGCGCGACGACGGGTAGGAGAAGCCGACGAAGTCGTTCTCCATCACCATGTAGCCGCTGCATCCGCTGCCCGCGATGCAGTCCTCGCGGCGGAACGCGCCGTCGGCGCCCGCGCCGGCGCCGAAGTCGAGCAAGTACACGTCGAAGAGCGCATCGCCGCCGTGATCGACGGGCACGTTCCCGTCGGTGCGCGGCGCGCGGAAGCCCATGCTCGTGTAGCGCGCGAGCACCTCGTCGTACTGCTGCGCGACGTAGTCCACGAAGTCGGGCGTGCCGTTCGCGTCGTCGTCGCGGAGGTTCACCGCGTTCGCGCCCGCGCGCGTGAAGTGGATCCGGAACGAGCCGCCCGGCGAGACGATGCTCTCCACGGTCTCGCTCGCCGCGTAGATCGGCAGCATCTCCGTCGTGCCCGGCGTGTCGGGGCGCAGCTCGCCCTCCGTCGCCGCGATCGCGGGATCGCCCGCACATCCCCCGAGCGCGAGCGCCAGCGCGAGGCGCGAGGCACGACGCCGACGCGCGATCACGAGCACGAGCGCGCCGAACAGCAGCGCGGCCAGGCCTCCTCGCGCGCCCTGCCCGGCGCGACACGCGCATCCGCTGCTCGGCGGCGGCGTCGCGCTCGACGCGTCCATCGCCACCACGGCGGCATCGACGCGCGGGCCCGCATCGACGCCCGCGTCCTCGAGCCCCGCATCCGGCACGCCGCTCGGGTCGATCGCCGCGAGCGCCGCCGCCGGGTCGACGATGCCGAAGCCGTAGGTGAGGTCGTGCCCGTTCGCGTCGGGCGTCGCGAAGGGCGCCGGCCGCACCGAGCCCACGAGCGCCGTGCGCAGGGCGGCCGCACCGAGCGTCGGCACGCGCGAGGCCATGAGCCCGAGCACCCCGGCGACGATCGGGCACGACGAGGACGTGCCGCCGAAGTTCGAGGTCGTGTCGCCCGGATCTTCACCGTCGGGGCCCGCGATGTCGGTCGTGAGCGTGCCGACCGGCGAGACCAGCGCGACGCACTCGCCGCGGTTCGAGAAGCTCGTGGCCTCGTCGAACATGGTCGTCGCCCCGACCGTCACGAGCCCCGGAATCGCCTCGAGCTCGTCGCTCTGGATGAGGCGGGAGTCGTTGCCGGCCGCGAACACGACGCTGGCGCCGAGGCCACCGTGGCCCGTGGTCATCACCTGCATCAGCACGTCGGCGAGCGGCCCCGGCGCCGGCACGCTCGAGGTGAAGCCCCAGCTGTTCGAGACGACCGCGACGTCGTCGTGCATGAGCACGAAGTCGTACGCCCGCACGTCGGTCGACGTCGGAATCAGCGTGCCGTCGGCGCCCAGCAGGCGCACGCAGCGCAGCGAGCACTCCGGGCACGTGCCTGCGACGTCGGTCGCGTTGTCGGTGACCGCCGCGACCAGGCCCGCGCACGAGGTGCCGTGGTTGTTGCCGTTCGTGCTCGGCAAGAACGAGGGGTCGGCGTCGTCGTCGAGCGCGTCGTAGCCCGGGAGCATGTGCCCGGCGAGATCCGGATGCGTGAGATCGCAGCCGTCGTCGACGACGGCGACCGTGATCGAGGGATCGCCGTCCTCGTGGCGCCACGCGCGCTCGATGCCGATCGTCTGGAAGAACCACTGGCCGCCGTAGCGCGGATCGTCGGGCGGCACCGAGATGCTCGAGCGCGCGTGCGGGAACGCGAGATCCGGCACCGCCGAGCGCAGGCGCCCCTCCACGACCTCGGGCACGAGACGCGACGCGAGCGCGAGCGCGCCCTCCTGCGACGGCACGCTCGAGCGCACGGCAACGATGCCCGCGCGCACGGAGAGCACCTCGTCGACGACGACGCCGAGCGCGTCGAGGTCGGCGCCCTCGCCGAGCGTCACGATCACGCGATCGGTCCCGAGCGCGACGTCGACGTGGCGGCCGTCCTCCGTCTGCAGCACGAGCTGCCCGTCCTGCTCCTCGGTGAGGAGGAGCCAGTGCCCGCGATCGAAGTAGCGCGTCTGCGCGGAGGCCCCGCTCGCGATCGCGAGCGAGAGCGCGCAGGCCATCGAAGCGAGGGCGCGCGCGGAGAAGCGAGAGAAGAAGTGAGCCACGCGCCGATGGTAGCGCCGACGCCACCCCAGGGTGATCTCGGCGACCGAACGCCGGCTCGCAGGCGCGCGCCCGGGGTACGCTCGAGGCATGAGGGCTCCCCGTTTCTGGCTCGCCGTGGCGGGCATCGTGCTGTCGAGCGTCTCGGCGGCGTGCGCTCCCCCTTCGACCGCGGACGACGCGGGCGCCGGGCACGACGCCAGCCGCTCGCTCGACGGCGCCCCGGAGCACGACGCGAGCGCCGCGCCGGAGGACGGCGCGGCGAGCGACGACGCATTCGCCTCCCCCGACACGAGCGTCGCGAGCGACGCCGGGAGCGCTGGCTGCGGCACCGCCGCGACCACGGGAGACCTCCTCCTCACTGCGCGCGACGGCGCTGGCGTGGAGCGCACCTACCTCGTCCACGTGCCGGCGAGCTACGACGGCTCACGACCGCTCGCGATCCTGTTCGCCTATCACGGCGCCGGCGGCGACGAGAACGCCTCGCGCGGCTATGGCTTCGAGGCGGCCGTCGGCGAGGACGCGATCCTCGTCTACCCACGCGGTGTCCCCTTCGAGGGCTTCGGCGTCGGCTGGAACGATCGCTGCAGCGGCTACGACATGCCCTTCTTCGACGCGATGCTCGCGCACGTCTCGAGCACCTACTGCGTCGACCCGCAGCGCATCTTCGTCGCGGGCTTCTCGTGGGGCGGCGACTACGTGACGGCGCTCGCGTGCTGCCGGGGCGACGTGATCCGCGCCGCCGCGCCGGCCTCCTGCAGCGACGAGTTCGGCGACCACGCCGACTACCGGACCTACGCGAACCTTCCGTGCCCCGCCGTCGGGCGCCCCGCCCTCCGCTTCACCCACGCGACGCTCGAGGACGGCCCGTACGCCGCGCCCCTGTTCGCGACGACGAGCGAGCTCTATCGCTCGTGGAACGCCTGCGGTGCCGGCTCGAGCGCGACCTCGCCCGCGCCCTGCGTGCGCTACGACGGCTGCGCGGAGCCCGTCGTCGAGTGTGCCTACGACGGCCTCGGCCACGCGACGCCCAGCGGGTGGGCCACCGACACGTGGAGCTTCTTCGACGCGCTGCCCTGAAGGCGCCCTGCGCCATGGCGCCCCAGCGCGGGCGACGGGACGCTATCATCGCGCGATGACCTCGCTGCCTCGCTCCTCCTTCGCTTCGCGCTCCGCCTTGGTGCTCGGGTCCTCGGCCCTCGTCGCGCTGCTGCACGCCGGCTGCTCTTCGCCCGCAGGCATGGTCGGCCCGGGCACGGATGCCGGCGCGCGAGGGGACGGCGCGACGGACGGGGCGATCGGCGGCGACGCGTCCCCCGACGCAGGCACGCCGGCGGACGCGGGCCGCGACGCGGGAAGCTCGACGCCGGACACCGGCCCCACCTCGTGCCCGCCGCCGCCCACGTGCGATGCGACCCCGCCCGATCCCGGCGCGACGCAGGACTGGCGCCACTCGGTCGCGACGACCGTGACCGTGAGCCAGGGCTCGGCGCAGCACCGCGGCCGCGATCTCTTCCTGCGCGAGAGCGATGCGCAGTGGGCCCTCGCGAAGTTCGCGTACGGCCTCGCCGACGACGATCTGAAGGGCGAGGACGTCGACCTCTGGCTGCTGCGCGACTGCACGACGTGGGAGCTGCTCGGCACCGCCACCACCACCTACGACGGCGACCACGATACGGTCGAGGGCGTGGAGGACACGGGCGGCCGCGTCTACTTCGAGATCCCCGCCGACCGTCGCCTCGGCCTCGGACGGCACCGCATCCACTACGTCGTGCGCGGCGATCACACCGTCGCCGAGCAGTACATCGAGGTCGTTCCCGACGACACGCGCTTCGTGGTCACCGACGTCGACGGCACGCTCACGACGAGCGAGAGCGTGGCCTTCACCGCGCTCCTCACCGGCACGCCGCCCGACGCCAACCCGCACGCCGCGGAGCTGCTGCAGGCCTACGCCGATCGCGGCTACCGCATCTGGTACCTCACGGCACGGCCCGAGTGGCTGGGCACCACGACGCAGGACTGGCTGGCCCTCCGCGGCTTCCCCGCCGGCGTGGTCCACACGACGCTCACGTTCACCGGCGGCCTCGGCAGCGCGGCGCAGACGTTCAAGACCGACGAGCTCGCCGCCCACGAGGCGCGCTTCCCGGGGTCGATCGACTATCTGATCGGCAACACGGACACCGACATGGCGTCGTTCCAGACGACCGGAGCGCCCTCCGGGCACGTCTACTCCTACATGTTCGACCCCGGCGCGTACGGAACGCGGGTGGACGATTACGGGGCGCTGGTCTCCGGCGCCGCCGCGCTGCCTCTCGTCTGCTTCTGAAGCGGCGTCACGTCGTTGACACGGAGCGGAGGTCGAGCGACACCCCGAGTGGGGCCATCGCATGAACTTCCGTCGACCGCTCGCGGCGCTCGTCGCCGTCGCCTTGCTCTTCGCCACCTCTCCCGCCCACGCGTTCAGCACGCGCGTGCACATCGTCTTCGCGAACCGGATTCGTCAGGAGCTGGTGCTCAGCGGTGACGGGACCGTGCCCTTGCGGCTGGGCAGCCATCACGTCGTGTTGCCGCGCGAGGACGCGGACGCGATCGTGAACCACCCGCTCGAGTTCCGCGCGGGCGCGATCGGGCCGGACAGCTTCGTGTTCGTCGCGCTCACGGACGGCACCCACGCGATCCGGAACAACCCGTTCGGGCAATGCGAGCTGCTCTATCAGGACGCCGTGACGGAAGAAGAGCGCGCCTACGCGCTCGGCTGCTTCGTGCACGGCTCGACCGACGCGGTCGCGCACCACTTCGTCAACTACTTCAGCGGCGAGACGTGGACGAACAACCCCGTCATGCAGGGGCGCGCCGAGTCGTGGCTGAACGCCATCCGGCACATCCTGCTCGAGTCGCGCATCCAGCGCAGCGTGTACCGCGCCGATCCGACGCTGCTCGACGCGACCTCGCTCGCGCTGCAGTTCCCCGACGGCTTCGTGCTCCGGAACTACTACGACCCGTCGAGCGCGCTCTGGCCCGTGATGGCGGTGCAGGCGACCGAGAAGCTCGACCTCGCGCGCAGAGCGATGCCGGACGCTTCGCTCTACGACCAGATCGGCGCCGCCGAGCTCGTCCCCGTCGAGTACGTCGAGCTCTCGCCGCTCGTCGTCCGAGATCTCGACGCACGCCGCGCGGACGTGCGGACGACGATCACCGATCGCGTCGCCGCGCTGCAGGACACCTCGACGCCCGACGGATTCACGCTGGGCGTGAGCCCCGGCAACGACGGAACCTTCGGCACCGACGACGACACGACCGACTGCAGCACGTCGTGCCCCGAGCTCTACGCGGAGTACTGGACGCTCGTGGGCCTGCTGCGCCCGCGGATGGACGCGAGCGGCCACACGCTCCCCTCGGCGTTCGACAAGGTGAGCGACGAGCTGGGCCGGAACCTGCAGGACTTCCTGCCGGCGCTCGTGGCGACGATCGAGAACATCGTGGCGGCGCTCAACGCGCCGATCACGGGCGATGGCGGCGACCCCTTCGAGAACGTGGATGCGGCGCGGGTCGAGATGCTGTTCCAGCCGATGACCGACTGGGTGAACGACACGACGACGATCGACTTCGACACGCTCTCGCGCGCGGTCGCGCCCGACTGGTACACGTCGATCTCCGATCAGCTCCGGGGCCTCGGGATCGACCTCTCGATCGGCAACATCGTGCGCCTCTTCTTCCAGCCGGAGATCGACGCGATCCGGCGCGCGATCGAGGACTACGTGATCGGGCAGGCGCGCATGCAGCTCGACGAGCTGATCATGGACGTCCGGCTCTATCGCGACGCGATCGAGGACGAGTACGACGGGCGCATCGCCGATTCGGCTCCCGCCGACCTCGGCGGAGAGAACGCGTTCGACCACATCCTCGACTCCGGTCTCTACGGCAACGCGTTCAACCTCGCGGCGGCCACGCTCGCGAACCACGACGTGATGGTGCCGCCCGCGGGCACGGACGGCGTCGAGACCGGGCCGGCGTCGTTCGACGCGTCGTACACGGTGAGCTGGTCGCAGGCGGCGCTCTGCCCCTACCTGCGCGACGCGATCTTCCCGCTGGGCACGACCGTCGAGGCCGACCTCTCGGTCCGCGACGCGAACGGCGATCATCCCGCGCTGAACACCGACGACTCGACCGTCGAGTGCCAGGACGGAGACATCACGGCGTGGGATCCCACGCCCGGGCCCGACTCGTGTCGGTTCGTCCCGCTCGATCAGCTGCTCACCGATCCGGCGCACCAGGGCTCGCCTTCGCGCGCCTATCCGCCCGAGTACGACGAGGCGCCGCCGCCGTGCCGCAACCTCGTGGTGCCGGGGCTGCCCGATCCACCGGCGACGCCCGATGGAGGAACGACGACGGGAGATGGAGGCACCACGATGGGAGATGCGACGACGACGACGATGCCCGGCGCAGGCGGCTGTGGCTGCTCGGCGGCCGGAGGGGGCGCGAGCGGTGGCGGCGCGTGGGGCGCGCTGGCGCTCGGGCTCGCGTGGCTCGCGTCGCGTCGTCACGCGCGTCGCGCGACCGCTCGCGATCGGCGCCCGCTCTCGTCGGCCGTGCGCTCTCGGGACCTCGTGCTGCTCGCGGCCCTCGCCGCGCTCGGGGTCGGCTGTGGTGGCGGCGGCGGCCCGAGCAACGACGATGCGGCCCGGCCCGGCGACGCGGGCGGGCAGCAGGCCGACACCGGCACCACGCCCGATGCGGGCACCGATGCCGGCAGCCTCCCCGACGCCGGCAACGCGCGCCGCGCGCTGATCGAAGCGCTCGGCACCAGCACGTGGAGCGCCACGCTCACGCGCGACGAAGGCGGGCGCGCGCGCACACGCCTGTACGAGATGCGCTTCCGCGCGACCGACCTGCTCTGGCTCGAGGTGCGGAATCCGTTCGGGCCGGCGCGCGACCGCCGCATGCGCTCGTTCACCGTCGACACCGACGGGCGCAGCATCCACAGCACGGTGATCACGCCCACGGGCTGGGACGTGCCTCCCGACAACGGGCAGCGCGACGACTGGACGTTCGAGATCGTGGACGGCTCGCCGCGCACGTTGCGGATCACCGACGCGGGCGGCAACGTCGAGGAGCTCACCGAGGGGCCCGTGCCCGCGCCGACCGACGGCCTCACCGCCGAGGTGCGCGTGTTCGCGGGCGGCAGCAGCACGGACATGGCGCTGTGCACGTCGGGCATCGGCTCGATCGACCGGGGCGCGCTCTGGAGCTTCGCGCGCGGCCGCAGCGCCGACCGCGTCGTCGACTACGACGTGGTCGCCGGCGCCCACCTTCGTCGCTGGGACGACGGCGGCTCGGGAACGTTCGGCATCACGGACATCGACGGCTTCGATCAGAACGGCGGCACGCTCCTCAGCGACACCGGCAACTTCCTGGTGCGCTACACGGGCACGCTCCACACGTCCGGCGGCACGGTGTGGGCACGCGAGCGCGACGACTCGCTCGACGACTGGGCCCTCTTCGTGTTCGGTGGCGACGGCGTGGGGAGCTCCTCGTCCACGGCGCTCTGGCTCGACGTGATCGGCTTCAGCACGATCCCCGACGCGACGAGCGACCCGAACGACCTCCTCGCGGCCGCCGCGGATCTGCCGGTGGAGATCATCATCCTGCGCTGCGCCGGCGCATCGAGCGAGCCGCTCGACGCCGAGGTCAGCTTGGACGACGAGTCGACGTGGGTGTACTTCGGCGACGCGCCGTCGGCGCCCGCGATCGACGACACGCTCTTCCCGCCCGGCTTCTGAGCTTCGTCAGGGCGTCATCCGCGTCATCGCGCTCGCGCGCGAGAGCCGCGCGCTGCGGCCCGTGGCGAGCTCGAAGACGTACGCGGTCTCGTCGTAGCGGAAGACACCGAAGCGGCAGCTCGCGCCGACGCCGAGATCCGTGACGCTCGGCGCGGAGCTGCCCGCGAAGCCGGCGCGCCCCTGCACCCAGCCCTCGACGCGGACCGCCACCCGCTCTCCGGCCGGCTCGCGCACGACGATCGCGTCGCGCACGATGGCCTGGCCCGAGAGGGCCGCGACGGAGACTCGCCGCCCGTCCGCGCACGCGATCTCCGCCGGCGGCTCACTCGCCCCCACGACCGCGGGGCAAGGCGCGGGCGAGCGCGCGAACGAGCGCGAATCGGTGAGCCAGCAGCCAGCCCCGGTGTCGCCGCGCACCAGCACGTGGCCTTCGTCGGGCCAGCCTGCGAGGCCGGCGTAGCCCTGCGCGTCGAGCTCGACGCGACGCGGCTCGCCGGCGGAGCCATCGCTCGCGACGTCCACCACGAGCAGCTCGTCTCGCTGCGGCCAGCTCGCCACGAGCGCCGCCTGGCTCCCGTCCGGCGAGAAGCGCGCGCCGTGCACCGATGCGTTCGGCGCGAGCGCGACGACCTCCATCGGGTCGCGACGCACGAGGTAGGGGCGCCCGTCGGACTCCACGAGGAACGCGCTCCACGACGGCGCGTGGTCGAGCACGCGCGGGTAGTAGTAGCTGGCGAACGCGCTCGCCGGCACGAGCAGACGCCGCTCGCTCCCGTCCGTGCGCGAGAAGAGGATCCCTTCCGGCGCCATCAGGAGCAGCGGCTCGGTCTCGGTCACGAACCGTGCGTCGGGCTGGAGGCCCGAGACGCGTCCTGGCTGCGCGAGCGAGCCCTCGTCGCACGCCCCGAGGAGCCACGCGAGCGACGACACGGCAGCGCACGCCGCCAGCCTCGGCACCTCACGCAACGGACGCGTGCTCCGAGACGTGTCTCTGCACGAGCGCGCGAACGGTCGGTTGCTCGACGGCGACGACGAGGTGCCCGCCGTGCTCGAAGCGAACGAGCCGAGCGCCGGGAATCGTGGTCGCTGCGAGCTCGGCGTTGTGGAAGAGCTGCAGCCCGTCGTCGGCCGCGTGGACGACGAGCGTCGGCGCGACGATCCCCGCGATGCGCGCGCCCGGCAGCGCGGCCTCGTTGTCCAGGGCGACGCCCGCGGCACGCGGCGAGGCCGGGCTCATGGAGTCGATCAGCTCGTCGACGAGCGCCCGCTGTTCGCGCGTGAGCCTCGCGACGACGGCATCACTCGCTCCCATCAAGCGGAGCAGCTGCTTGCGGAACGCTTTGGCGAGCAGCCAGTAGAGGACGTCGTGCTCGAAGACGCGCCGCAGCGCGTTCCCTTTCCGGTTCGCGGCGGCTTGGTCGGCGACGGCCGACGCTCCGACGCCGCACGAGAGCAGGACGAGCGACGACACGCGATCGGGATGGAGCAGCGCGAAGAGCAGCGCCGAGGGCCCGCCGTGCGAGAGCGCGACGACCGCGACTCTCCGTAGGCCGAGATGGTCGAGCAGATGCGCATACGCGTGCGCTTGATCGTCGAACGTCGCGCCCGGGTGGAAGGTCGAGCGCAGGTAACCGAAGCGCGAGGGCGTGATCGCGTGGAAGCCGTCCCCGAGCACCGCCTGCGCGAGGAGCTCGCCCTGGTCGTACCCTCCGCCACTCCCGTGGACGACGAGCACCGGCGTGCCGGCGCCCCGTTGCGTGAGCTCGATCGTTCCGTAGGGCGACGAGACGAGCTCGCTCTTTCCGCGGATGCGGGCGTACGCGCGCGCCATGTCGCGGCGAAAGGCGAGGCCGCCCCCGCCGAGGCCGGCGAGCAGGCCGATCGCGGCCCCCCGGGCCAGCACGCCGGCCCAGGAGCGCGATCGGCGCGCGGCGGATGGAGCGGTCCGCGCGGAGGCGCTCGTTGGTTGACCAGAAATACGGATCAACCACTGTCTGTTCCAGCGCATTCGCGCTGGAGCTCGAACTGCAGTGAAGGGTTCCGACACATTCTGTGTCGGCCCTCAGTCGAGGTACGACCACTGCACGCGCAGGTTGCCCGACGAGCCCGGCGTCGTCGGCATCGTGCCGTTCGTGTCGCACGCTTCCTGATCGGCCGGGTTGTAGTAGCTCAGCACCTCGAGCTTCACGTGGCGGCCGTTCGCGAGCGCCACGACGTAGACGTTGTGGGACATCGACACGCAGCTCGTGTAGGTCCAGAAGCTCGAGAGCACCATCGACGGCGACATCAGGCCCGACCCGTCCGGCACGTAGTCGCAGCTCGGGGTCATGTACGCCTCGGAGTGGAACGCGAGGCCCGTCGGCACCGACGTCACCGACTCGAAGGTCGGCGGCATCCCCGTCGCCGGATCGTTCGGAAGGCGCGCGCCCTCGACGCACGAGGGGCCGCCGACGCCGCTGTTGAGGCGGATGACGAAGCGGCGGAACGCGATGTCCCACTCCTGCGAGTCGAACGACGCTTCGTCCGAGACGTCGACGCGCACGAGACCGGTGTCGGTGAAGCGCGCGTAGACGTAGCTCTCGGTCGGCGACACGCCGCCGGCCATCGCGTCGACGTGCGAGACGTGCACGGCGCCCGTGCCCTCTTCCGTGATCGCGCGCGTGCTGACGGTGGAGAAGAGGTCGAGCATCGCGATCTGCTGGTCGACGCAGGTCGGCGCGACCGGATCGCACGTCATCGGCGTCGATCCCGCGTCGCTCCCGGCGTCGGCCGTCGACACGTTCGCGTCGTTGTCCGTCATGGTCGCGGGCGTCGTGCTGCACGCGGAGGCGAGCAACGCGGCCGCGAGCGAGCCGAACAGAGAGGGCGACGAAGCGAGGAAGGGACGAGCGATGACGGACATGCCCCGGCCTTGACACGAGAACGCTCGCCGCGCACTCGCGGCCTCTCTCGACGGCCACGGGACCGTGCGATCGGTCGCGTCGGCCCCCCTGGCCCTCGATGCACGGCCCAGGCACCATGGGCGCCGCGATGAGGCCCAAGGTCCTGGTCGTCTACTGCCACCCGAGCCCGAAGAGCTACACGGCGGCGGTCCGCGACGCCGTGTGCGCGGGGCTCGCCCACGCCGAGTGCGAGGTGCAGCTGCTCGACCTCTACGGCGACGCGTTCGATCCGGTGCTCGTCGTCGACGAGGAGCACCGCCGGCGCGACCTCGACAAGGTCGAGTCCACGCGCGCCCATCGCGAGCAGATCGCGTGGTGCGACGCGATGGTGCTCGTCTATCCCGTGTGGTGGGGCGGCTTTCCGGCGCTCCTCAAGGGCTACGTCGATCGCACGTTCGTCTCCGGCCTCACGTACACCTTCGCGGGCCGCCCCAAGACGGCCGTCTTCCCCGAGGGGCTCATGCGCGGGAAGGAGGCCCACTTCTTCTACACGCTCGACTCGCCGGCGCTCGTCGCGCTCGTGGATCCGGGCTGGTTCTCGAGCTACTTCACGGTCTTCCGCTACTGCGGCTTCCGCACCGTGCGCCGCTACTACCTCGCACGCCTGAAGCTCACGACCCAGGCCCAGCGCGAGCGCTGGCTCGAGCGCGTCCGCGGGCACGCGGCGGCGATCGGGGCGCGACTCGCCCGCCGGGCGCACCCCTGACCCGCCGGGTCTTGTCGTTCGTGCACGCGTCGTGCGAGCTTCCGCATCGGGGGCTGCGTGGCAGCAGAAGAAGGACCGACGCAGGGGACGAGCGAAGCAGCGACGGGCCTCTCGACGCGACGCGCGCTCTTGGGCGGGCTCGCCGTGCTGGTCGTCACGGGCCTGAGCCGGACGATCGCGATGGGCGCCAGCGCGGCGGTGCTGGGCGTGGACCTCGGCTCGGAGGATCCCGCCGTACGGCGTGACGGCCTGCTCCTCGGGATCGGCCTGCTCGCCGGCGCGCTCGCGGGCGGAGCGGTGCTCGCGCTCGTGGTCCGGCCGGCGCCCGTCCGCGCGCTCGCCTTGGAGCGGCCCACGGCCCGGAGCGCCGCGCTGTGGATCGGGCTGCTCCTGGGGCAGATCCTCTTCTTCCACGCGGTGGCCCTCGCGCTCGGCCGGCCGCTGGTCGAGCCCTCCTGGGCGGGCGTCTATCGAAGCGGCCCCGCCGCGCTCCTCGCGCTCGGGCTGATCGCCGTCTCCATCTTCGAAGAGCTGTATTTCCGTGGGCTCATGCAGGGCGCGCTCGGCGCCACGCGCCTCGGGGTGCCAGGCGCCATCGCGTTGATCGCGAGCGTGTTCACGCTCGCCCATTTCCCGGAGGATCTCTGGCGGGTCGCCGACGTCCTCAGCGGCGCCGTGCTCCTCTCGCTCTCGCGTCGGTACTCGAAGTCGATCCTGCCCGGCATCGTGGCCCACGTGGTGGGCAACCTGCAGGTGCTCCTGATCCTCGCCGCCAGCGGGTGAGACCGCTCCTTCGTTGACCCCGAAAGCGGGGCACAAGTACGCTCACACGGCACCCGCGGCCTCGACGGCCCGGGCAAGGGAGAACATGGGGCCTACGGCAGCTCGAACCTCTCGACCGGACCACCTCGCGCGCGCGCGCGCCCTCGCCGTCACCGCCGCGTGTCTCGTCTCCGCCGTCGCTTCGACGGCTCTCGCGGGAGACGTCCGCGGAACGCTGACGATCCCGAGCGAGCTGCCCTCGATGACGCCGGCGCCGACCGACGAAGCCCAGGCGCGCCTGCGCTACTGGGAGGAGTGGAACGGCTTCCTCGATCCCCGCCCCACCCGTGTCGATCCCTCGCGCGAGATCGCGGTGGTGCTCACCGGCGAAGGCGCCCTCGTCGAGGCCGACCAGCCGCCCTATCGCATCCACAACGGCTCGCTCCAGCCCGCGACCGTCGTCGTCCGCGTGGCCTCGGGCTTCCAGATCCGCAACGAGGACGGCTGCTCCTACGAGATCTTCGCCGAAGGCCTCGAAGAGATCGGCCCCGTGCAGACGGCGCCCGGCAACGCGCGGCCCCTCACGGTCTCGGCCGCCGGCCACTGGCCGCTCGCCGATCGCAACTACCCGCACGTGCGCGGCCACCTGCACGCGATCGCCGACCTCGTCGCGCGCGCCCAGGTCGACGCCACGGGCGCCTACACGTTCCACGGCGTGCCGGCCGGCAGCTACGTGCTGCACGTCTATCACGGCGATCACGAGGCGAGCTCGCAGCCGGTCACGGTGACCGACGCGCCGCTCACCATTCCCGCCATCCAGGTCCAGGCCGCCGCGGCCGCGGCCGCCCACTGAGCCGAGGAGACCGATGCTTCCCCTGACTCGGTTCTGGTCTCTGATCCTGGTGCTCGGCGCCGTGGCCGGCATCGCCATCGCGATGATCGGCACGCGCATGATCGACGAGCGCACCGACGACGCGACGCGCGCAGCGCTCGTGCGCGATCGGTTCGAGCTCGAGGCGCTCCTCAAGCTCGACGCACGCGCGCGCATCGACGCGATCGCCCCGCTCGCCGCGCACAACGACGTGCGCACCGCCCTCCGCACGGCGACGGGGCGTGCGGCCGGCGCGCAGATCGACGAGACGCTCTCCACGAACCTGCGCACGCGCCTCGGCGAGCTGAACAACCAGCTCGGCGAGATGTCGGCCGACGTGATCTTCGCCGTCGATCAGAACGGCATCATCGTCACCCAGTTCGGCGGCGGCGCGACGCCTCCGCTCGGCGCCGGCCTCGGAGCGTTCCCGCTCGTGCGGCGCGCGCTCGACGGCTACGTGCGCGACGACGTCTGGGTCTACAACGGCGAGGTCTACCGCATGGCGGCGCGGCCCGTCGTCGACGCCGGCCAGTACGTCGGCGCGATCGTCGTGGGCAAGCGCTTCGACGACGTCTTCGCGCAGCGCCTCGTGCGCTTCCTGAGCGGCGCGAGCGTCGCGTTCTTCCTGCGCGATCAGGTCGTCGCGAGCGCGATGCCCGCGACGGGCGAGCCCGGGATCTCGCGCACGGATCTCTCGACGCCGCTCGCCACCGTCGGCGATGCGCCCGAGTGGGCGGCCGGTGAGCTCTCCACCGTGCAGGACGTTCCGACCGGCTTCGCGGTGTACGCGCCGATCGTCGGTGGCGCCGCGTACGCGCACGTCGGATACGCGATCGCACGGCCCTCCGTGCATCTCGAGAGCCCGACCGCGATCGTGGGCCTCGCGTCCGGGCAGGACTGGGCCGCGCTGCCGTGGGGCATGCTCTCGGCGTTCGCGTTCGTGCTCTTCGCGCTCGCGATGCTCTGGATCTGGCTCGAGCACTCGCGACCGCTGACGAAGTTCCGCACGGCGGCCGAGCGCCTCGGCAAGCGCGATCTCGACCGCTTCGTGCCGCCCGAGTTCGGCGGCCAGCTGCGCACGGCGGCGGCGAGCATCAACGAGGCGCTCGACAAGGTGCAGGACGCCGCAGCCGCGACCGGCGCGCGTCGCAAGGCGGCCGACCTCGATCAGATCCTCGGCAAGGCGCCCGAGACGAGCTCGCCCGCGTTCTTCGGCTTCGGTGAGGACAAGAGCCGCAGCTCCGGCGGCGACTTCGATCTGCCGCCCGTGCCGCCCGCGGCGTCGCCGACCCCGGCACCCGCAGCGCCCGTCGCGCCTCCCGTCGCGAAGCCCGCGGCACCGCCCGCGCCTCCGGCGCCTCCTGCGGCGCCGCCGGCCGCCAAGCCCGCCGCGCCGCCCGGGCCTCCCGCGGCGCCGCCGGCCGCACCGCCGGTGGCCAAGCCGGCGGCACCCCCTGCGCCGCCCGCCAAGCCGCAGGACCCGCTCGGCACCACGATGATCGGCGTCGGCTCGGGCTCGGCGTCGGGCGCGGGCATGCTCCAAGCGCAGTCGGTCGCGCGGCCCTCGGCGCCCATGGCAGGCCCGGCGCTCGGCGAGGGAGGCGACGGAGACGACGAGGACGGCGCGACGATGGTCGCGAAGGTCCCCGACGAGCTGCTGAAGCGCGCCGGCTCCGAGGCGGCCGAGCAGGAGGCGCACTTCCGCGAGGTCTTCGAGCAGTTCGTCGCGACGAAGAAGCAGTGCAACGAGCCGACGGCCGGCCTCACCTACGACAAGTTCGTCGTGACGCTCCGCAAGAACCGCGAGCAGATCGTGCAGAAGCACGGCGCTGCCAAGGTCCGCTTCACGGTCTACGTGAAGGAGGGCAAGGCCGCGCTGAAGGCGACGCCCATCAAGGAGTGATGCGCGGAGCCGCGGCGGGACGGCGCGCTGCCATGGAGCGATCCGCGGCGCGTTTCCTTCTCGCGCGGCGGGGCCCCGTGCCAGAGTCGCGGGTGATGCGGACCGCAGGCTTGGCGTTGGCGTTGGCGTTCTCTTCGTGCGGAGGCGAGCCTGGGCCGTCTCATCCGGCCTCGGATCCTCCTGCGAGCGCTCCCCCCACGACGGCCGACCCGCAGGCCGAAGGCGAGAGCCCGCCGCCCTCGACGGCGACCGCGGAGCCGTCCGCCCCGAGCGAGCCCCCGCGCTGCGTGGTGCGCGGAGAGCCGACGCTCGGCGGGGTCGCGATCTCCGTGGAGAACCACGGCGCGCACGACGTCTCCCTCCGCGCCGCGGTGATCGTGGAGGGTCGCACGGCCGCGGGCGCGTTCGAGGCGCACACGTCCGAGAGCACGCTCTCGCTCCGGCCCGACTGCAGTCACGACGCCGAGCGCTGCGTCACGCTCGCGCCCGGCGGCGAGCTGCGCCCGCCGATCTGGAACGGGATGTTCGGCGACATGCAGTGCGAGTGCGACCGCTGCGCGCCCGCGGGCCCAGGCACCTATCGCTTCGTGGTGGAGAGCTGCGACGGCCAGCACCGCGTCGAAGGCGAGCCCTTCGAGCTCACGGAGCATTGAGGGCGAGAGCGCTCGCCGCTCAATTCCAGGGGTCGACGACCTCGGACTGCGAGTGGTGCCCGCTCGTCGTGCTCGGCGGCGGCGCGGTCGTCGTGCTCGGCGGCGGCGCCGTCGACGTCGACGTCTCGTGCGGGCGATGCCCCCCTCCGCCCGACGCGCGGTGGAGCGTGACCGAGAGCGTCTCGTCGCTCATCGACGTGAGGATGGCGCGCGAGTCCTCGTAGCCGCGAAGCCGGATGGTCACCGAGCGCTCGCCCGCCGTCGGCCGCGGCACGCGCACGGGCGTGTTGCCGACGAGCGCATCGTCCACGAGCACCTCGGCGCCCGGCGGATCGCTCTGGATCTGGACGCTCGCGAGCGCGACGGTCGTCGGCGGCGGAACGAGCGTCGGGACCGGTGTGGTCGCGACACCCGTGGGCGGCGGGCCGGCCCCGAGCGCGGTCGGAGGAGGCACGGCGCCCGTGACCGGCGGCGCCACCCCTCCCGTGGCGGGCGGCACCGCGAGGGTCGTCGGCGGCGCGATCGCGAGCGCGGTCGGCGGCACGGCCGCCGTCGCGAGCCCCCCGGCGTACACGTAGGCGCCCGCGCCCGCGACACCGCCGATCACGAGCAGGCCGAGGAAGCCGGCGATGAAGAGCGGCGCTCGCGAGCGCGGCGCGGGCTCGGGCGTCGGCACCGACTGCCCGAGGCGCATCTCCGTGCGCGAGGGCGGCTCGAGCGCATCGGCGAGGTTCCCCGGCGGCGCCACGCCGCGCCCGCCGATCTGCACCACGCCGCCCGACGAGATCGTGTCGAGGTCGGCCACGAGCGCGCCCATCGACTGGTAGCGCTCTTCCTGCTTCTTGCTGAGCGCCTTGAGGATGACGTCCTCGATCGCGCCCAGGCCCGCGCCCTTCACCTGGCTGGGCGGGAGCGGCTGCTCGAACATGTGCTTGCTCAAGATGCCCATGAACGTGTCGCCGTCGAAGGGCACCTTGCCGGTGAACATCTCGTACATGATCACGCCGAGCGCGTAGATGTCGGTGCGCTGATCGACCGACTGCCCCGCCGCCTGCTCGGGCGACATGTAGTGCGGCGTGCCGAAGATCATGCCGGTGCGCGTGAGCTTGCTGTTCGCGCCGCCGACCTTCGCGATGCCGAAGTCGAGCACCTTCACGAAGTGATCGTCCTGGCCCTGCTTCACCAGGTAGATGTTGTCGGGCTTCAGATCGCGGTGGACGATGCCGCGCGCGTGCGCCGCCTCGAGCGCGCTCGCGATCTGCCGCACGACGTGGATCGCCGTGGCCATCGGGATCGAGCCGCCGCGCGCGATGAGCTTCGAGAGCGACTCGCCGTCGAGGTACTCCATGACGAAGTACACCGAGCCGTCGGGGAGGCGACCGAAGTCGGAGATGTCGATGATGTTCGGGTCGCCGATCGACGTCGCGCTCTGCGCTTCCTGCATGAAGCGCTGCACGACGTCGGCGTCCTTGGCCATCTCGCCGCGGAGCACCTTGAGCGCCATGCGCTTGCCGAGCACGGCGTGCGAGATGAGGTAGACGACGCCCATGCCGCCTTCGCCGATCGACTTCTCGACGCGATAGCGGCCATCGATGACGCGACCGAGCAAGGGATCGGCCGGCGGCGGGGCGTCCCCGTCCTGGACCTCCGTCGTCGGGGTGCCGTCGTTCGGGCAGAACGCGACGGGCTCCGTGAAGCGGGTCCCGCAGGTGCCGCAGATCTTCATTCGCGGGGCATCTTAGCCCAAATGCCCCATCGGAATCCGGATCCCGACGCACGGGGCGGAGCACGCGATCCGGGCCGGCGCGACCAGACCTTTTCGCGTCCCCGTGCGTCGGAATCCGCATGACGAAGATGCGGATCGCGACGCCCTGCTCCGAGAACCTCGATGCCATGCCGCGGGCGGCGAACGGGGACGTGCACTGCACGAAGTGCGACCGGGACGTCGTCGATCTGCGCCGCGCGACCCAGAAGCGCGCGCTCGCCGTCATCCAAGCGCTGCGCACCGAGGGCGACGGGAAGGTGTGCGTGCGGGTGCGCGCGCACCGCGACGGCACGCCGGTGTTCGCGGCCGAGCCGGCCTCGGGGCTGGCTCGCTTCGCGATGCCGCTGGCGATGGCCGGCGCCGTGGCGGCGTGCGCGCCGAGCGCGGGCGGCGACCGGGACACCACGCCGGTCGTCGCCGTGCACGAGAGCGTCCCGACGCCCAGCGAGAACGGAAACGGGGTGCGTCCGGTGGCGACGGGGGTCGGCACCACGGCGACCTCGACCACGGCGACCTCGACCACGACGAGCTCCCACGTGAGCAACGTGAACGTCGTCGTCCCCCCCGACGTCGTCCCCATGGCCGGCGGGCTCGCCTTCAGCGACTGATCGCGGCGGTGGGAACTTCGGTGCTCGCGCGTTGTCTGCGCGAAGGATGACCACTCTCGCGCCGCACGAGATCCTCGACCTCGACCTGGACGCGACCGAGCCAGAGATCCGCCTCGCTTATCGGCGCGCGGCACGCCAGGTCCACCCCGACCGGAACCCCGGCGACCCCTTCGCGGCCGCCCGCTTCCGCGAGGTGCGCGCCGCCTACGAGGCGATGATGCGTGATCGCCTGCGCCACGCGCCCCCGCCCACCGCGCCGGTGCGCGTCGCGTGCGTGCCGGTGGGCCCGCACCTCGTGGGCACGCTCTCGGTCGGCGCCAGCGGGGCGCGGCGACATCGCTGGATCCCGCTCACCCTGTGGGCGATCCGTCGCTGCGAGCCGTGCGAGGGCGAGGGCTCGTTCGTGCTCGAGCGCAGCTTCCCCTTCGGCCTCGAGCGACGGCAGAGCTGCGCGCACTGCGACGGCAACGGCATCGTCGGCGTCGAGCGCCGCTTGCACGTGCGCTTCACGACGCTGCGGAGCGGCGTGGCGCTCCGACTGCGCGGCAAGGGGATCGCCCCCGGCGGCGACGCCTACGTGCACCTCACGTGAAGGCGAGCGGCCGCGCGCCGCTCACTCGCACGTGAAGGTGATCGTCCCGGTCATCCCATTGTAGGTGTGGAGCTGCAGCTGGTTGCCGCTCGTGGTGATGCTCGTGATCGTCGGCGGGAAGCAGCCGTACATCGAGGGCACGCAGGGCGGCGCGTGCACGCCGCTGACGGTCGCGCCCGTCACCGTGATCGTGCCCGCCGCCGTGCCGCCCCAGTCGGTGAACGAGATCGTGTGGCCCGAGGCCATCACCTGCCAGACCGCGATCGTGGAGGAGACGGAGCCGGAGAAGCTCACGCCGCTCGAGGCGGTGATCGTGCCCGTCACGACCGGCATGCCCGTGTCCCCGACGGTCCACGAGCTCCCCGACGTGGTGATCGTCTTCACCGCGCCCATGCTCGTGAAGCCGCCCGAGAGCGTCACGACGCAAGGCGCGCAGGCGCCGCCCTGACACGTCATCGCCGGGCCACACGAGGTGCCCTCGGTGCTGCGCACGCAGGCGGTGGTGTCGGCCTCCATCCGCGACGGGCCGCTCCCGCAGCCGCCGCCCGAGCACTGCGGGTCGTGGCAGGTCCGGTGGCGCACCGCGCTCTGCGCGCAGGGGCTCGCCCACTCGCACGCGCCCCACGGATCGCAGCTCGTCATCCCGCAGCTGTTCCCGTCGGTGGTGCGGCTGCACGGCGCCGTCCCGGTGCGGGGAACGGCCCGGCAGGTGCCGCCCGAGCACGTGAGGTCGGTGCACGTCTGGCTCATGGTGCCGCTCGTGGCGCAGGAGGTGCCGTACGAGCAGGTACCGAAGGGATCGCAGCTCGTCATGCCGCAGCTCTGCCCGTCCGTCGCGCGCGAGCAGGGCGCGCTCACCACGGTCGGCGTGGCGACGCAGGCGCTCGAGGCGCACGTGTAGGTGACGTCCGTGCGGTCCATCGTGCCGTCCTGATCGCAGGTGTCGGCGAAGTTGCACGCGCCGTAGGTCCCCATCACGTCCGCAGGGCACTGCGCGCGCGAGGTGCAGCCGACGCAATGGCCCGCGCTCTCGTCGCACGTCGTGGGCGCCGCGCAGGGATCCCCCGGATGCGTGCACGTGCCGCCCGCGCAGACGTCGATGCCGTTGCAGAAGACGCCGTCGTCGCACGGCACGGTGTTCGGGTCGTGCGTGCAGCCCGTCGCGGCGCAGCGATCGTCGGTGCACCGCTCGCCGTCGTCGCAGGCGGCGTCGCTGCCGGTGTGCGTGCACGTGCCGCCCGAGCAGCGATCGGTGGTGCAGGCGACTGCGTCGTCGCATTGCGCGTCCGTCGAGCAGACGCCGACGTCGGGGATCGCCGCATCGCGAGGGCCGCCGTCCATCGCGCCGCCGTCGCGCGGCCCCGCGTCCACGAAGCCGGCATCTTCCCCGAGCCGTGGAGGCGTGCCGGTCCAGGGCGGGAGCGTCACGACCTCGATCGGCGCGCAGCCGCTCTCCGTGCACGTCTGGGCCGCCGGGCAGCTCGTGCCCAGGCAGCTCTCGACGAGATGGAGCGTGAGCACGCGCGCCTCGCCTCGCACGAGCGTCACGCGGGCGCTCCGCGAGACGATCACGGTCCCCGCGTGCAGGCCTTCGGCGACCACGTCGATCGGCCCGAGCGAGGGGCCGTCGGCGACGATGCCGAGCGTGAGCGGCAGATCGGACGAGCGCGCGAGCGGCTCGGACTGATCGGCCATCGTGCGATCGGGCCGCGTCACGCGGACGCGCACGGCGTCGAGCTCGGCGGGGATCGCCAGGTCGCTGTCCACCACGACCACGAGCTCGGTCGCCGGCGCGCGGCCGCAGCCCGGAGCCGCGACCAGCGCGACGATCGCGACGGCGCAGAGTGAAGCGAAGCGCACGAGACGATGGTCGACGATCCCGCGAGGCCGGACAAGCCCCGGTGCGCGGTGGCGTGTTGCCTCACGGCGCCTCTCGCGCCGGTTCCCGGCCGTACGTCCCACCGAGCGCGCGCGCGGAGCTCGGCTCCTTCCGGAGACGTGAGGGGGCGCCGTCAGTGCGCTCTGGCCACGAGCGCTGCGCGCAGGCGCGCCGCCTCTTCGCGCGCGCGCTCGCGCTCGCCCGCGAGCGACTGGATCTCCTGGCCCATGCGGTTCACCTGGTCCTGCTGGGCCGCGAGCTCGCGCGCGTAGCGCAGGCGCAGCTCGCCCTCGGGCCCGCCCTCCTTGAGCACGCCGAGCTGGGCGGTGAGCTGCTTCTGCCCTTCGTAGGCCGCCGCCCGCGCCCGCTCCACGCTCGCGATGCGCTGATCGATCTCGGCCGCGCGCGCCCAGAGCGCGACGATCGGTGCCAGCTCCGCGCAGCTCTGCGGATCGAGGAGTCGATCGCGGAGCCAGCCGTCGAGGTTGGTCTGCTGCACCGTCTCGTACTCGATGCGGCGCAGCTCGGGCCACGTCTCGCGGAGCGACACCACCACCCGCGTGCGCGCGCCCACCGAGGCGCGGAAGCGGTGATGCGCGCCCGTCGACTCGAAGGGCTGCGTGCCCTCGAAGACGTGGCCGTGGATCTTCGGGATCTCGAAGACGACGTCGATCGGCTCGGCGTGATCGCTCTCGGCCGAGAGCTCGATGCGCTCTTCCCAGCGCACCTCCTCGAGCAGGCCGTGCTTGCCGAGCGAGATGCGCGAGACGACGCGATGCTGCGTGCTCTCGCGCTTGCAGCGCACGGCGAGGTCCTTCGCGAACGCGAGCTTCACCTCGGCGCCGCGCACGCGGTAGGGCACCATCGCTTCGCCGGCGTAGACGTCGTCGTCGTAGACGACCGCGGCGCCCTCTTCGAGCACCGCGCCGGTGTCGTTCGCGAAGGTGAGCACGAGGTCGGGCGCCGCCGCCGCGCCCTGCCGCCAGATGCGCTCCTTCTTCGCGTCGATCGGCACCGCGAGGAGCGGCACCATGGCCGAGCCGCCGCGCTTGATGGAGACGCGCGAGGCGACGCGGTACTCGAAGAGCTCGCCCCGCTCGCCCAGTGCCGCAGGCGCAGCGCCATCGACCTCCGCCGCGCCGCCGAACGCGTCGGCCATCGCACGCCCCTTCGCCATGCGCGGCGCAGGCGCGGGGGCGGCGGCCGGAGGCGGCGGCATGCCCTGCATCGGCGGGCCGAAGCCGCCCACGCCGGGCGCCGACTGGGGCATCGCCGTGGCGTACGCCACCGGCGGCGCCGAGAGCGCGCGCGTCGTCTCCTCGACCTGCACGCGGCGCACGTTCTTCGGATGATAGAGGTCGATCACGAACGAGATCGGCTGCCCCGTCGTGAGCGTGAGCTCGACGTCGTCGAGATCCTCGTCGGCGGGGTTGTGGACGATGCCCCACGCGATGAGGTGCGTGGTCTCGCCGCCGGCCTCGCTCCGCGAGCGCGCGAGGCGGTACGTGACGCGCCACACGGGCGCCGGCACCACGTAGGCGACGCGCAGATCCTCGGCGCTCCCCTCGAGCCCGACCTCGACGATGCGGTTGTCGCCCGCCGTCGCCGCGCGCGTGCGGTCCACCAAGAGCTCGAGATCGGCGCGCGAGGGCGCTTCGAGCAAGGAGACGCCGCGCACCTCGCGGAGCGCGTAGAGGCCGAGGCGGTCGCTCGCCGCACGCAGGACGACGCGGCGATCCCAGCTCTCGGCCGCCGCCGGCACGTCCTCGAGGCCGATGACCTCGCCCTCGACGTCGCCGCTCGCGAGCTCGAGCTTCACGCGACGCCCGCGGAAGGCCGAGAGCAGGCCGAGCAGCGCGTGCGTAGGGTCGAGCACCAGCTTGCGCCGCGCGAGCACGGCCTCGGGATCCTCGGGCTTCTCGAACGCGATCGAGGTCACCCGCGCATCGCCCTTCTCGACCCACGCGGCGAGCGACTTGAGCACGTCGTTCATCTCGTCCTTGTCGAACGAGAGCTCGAACGAGCCGTCGGCCGGCCCTCCGCGCTCGAGATAGGCGACGCCGTGCTTGAACATCACCATGCGGCGGACGCGGGGGCGGCGATCGTCGGTCTTGGGCATCGAGGTCCTTCGGCTCAGAACGAGACGACGAGCGAGATGATCATCGAGAGCGAGAAGCAGAGCAGCGTGAGCGCGAGAAAGAGCGTCACGGCCTTGAGCACGATGACGGTCCGCAGATCGGCGAGCGCGCCCGAGAGCAGCCGCGCATCGCGCGCCGACGTGCGGCCGAGGCGCGTGAAGCGCCAGCTCGCGCGCGCGTGGATCAGCGCGACGCCGATCCACAGCACGGCCAGCATGAGCTCGGGCACCGAGGCCGTGCCCTTGGTCCATCGCACGATCGACACCGTCCCGAGCGTCGCGAGCAGCGTCGTGTGCAGCGTGAGCGTCCACGCGATGCGGCGCCGCGCGCGGCGCGCGTCCTGGGTCAGGCGCGAGGCGTACTTGCCCTTGGGCGCCTTCTCGCTCGCGTCGGCCGCGGCCGGCGGCGGAGGCTCGGAGATCGGCTTCTCGCGCTCGAGCAAGAACGGGCCCGTGCGCTCGCCCGTGGACTCGCTCTCCGGCACCGCGCGGCGGGGCGCGATGCCGCTCTCGTCGGGGAGCGCGGGCGCGCTCTCGGTGCCGGCGCTGCTGCGCTCGCGCTCGAGCGGGAACGGCGACGTCTCTTCGTCGCGCTTCTTGCTCGGGGGCTCGCGCGGCTCGGCCTCGCTCATGAGGACGTTCCGAGCACGATCGCGGCGCCCAGCACGATCGCGATGAGGAAGATCTCGGTGAGGTAGTAGCCCGCCAGGTGTCGCAGGCCCGCCTCGATGGAGCGTCCGTTCGAGTGGCGCTCGAGGTCCTCGGCGGCGTCCGTGAGCATCACGCCGCCGCGCAGGAACAACAGGCCGAACGCGAGCACGATGCCGCCCACGATCGCGGCCGCCTGCGTCGAGACCTCGCCCAGGCGCACGATCGGGGGCGTCGTGCTCGACTCCACCTCGACCGGGCTCGACTGGTTCAGCGCCCAGACGATCCCGCCCACGCCGACGAAGAGCGTGAGCACGCCGCCGGCGAGTACCTGGAAGCGGCCGAGCATGCCCATCCAGCGGGCGGCGCGATCGATCGCGCGCTCCTCGTCGGGTGCGAGCGGAAGGTCGGAGAGGGCCTGCCCCTCCTCCATTCCGCTGGTGCTGCCAGGGTCTGCCACGAAGGCATCCTACTCCCGCCGGCGGCACTTTCTTCTCCGTCCGAGCAGGGAGGTGTGCGCGAGCGTCCCGCCGGCCGGTCGGGCCCGCTCAGGAGGCGGCGACGACCTCGGCCTCGGCGGCCTCGTCGTCGAGCACCGGGGAGGCCACGTCCGAGGTGCGCGTGAGCAGCGCATCGCGCCGGCCGTCGAAGAGCACGTCGGCCATGCGCTCGAGCAGCACGCGCAGGCTCTCGCGGTCGACCGCCGAGATGGCGACCGCGTCGCGCTCCCACGAGAGCCGTGCCGCCTCGCGCGGGTCGATCCGGTCGCACTTGTTGAGCACGAGCAGCGTCGGCTTCTGCGCGAGACCGAGCTCGCCGAGCAGGGTCTCGGTGGTCTTGATGTGGTCCGTCATCGCCGGATCGGACGCGTCCACCACGTGCAGCAGGAGATCGGCGTCCTCGGCCTCCTCGAACGTCGCGCGGAAGGCCGCGAAGAGATCCTTCGGCAGATCGCGGATGAAGCCCACCGTGTCGGTGATCACGACCTCGCGCTCCTCCGGGAAGCGGATGCGGCGCGAGCGCGTGTCGAGGGTCGCGAAGAGCTCGTCCTTGGCGATCGTGTCCGAGTCGGTGAGCGCGTTCAGCAGCGTGCTCTTGCCGGCGTTCGTGTAGCCGACGATCGACACGATCGGGATGTCCTGCCGGCGGCGGCGCTGGCGGCGCTGTTTGCGCTGCACGGCGAGGTGCCGGAGCTCGCTCTCGAGACGCGAGATCTTCTCGCGCGCGCGGCGCTTTCCGACCTCGAGCACGGTCTCGCCGGGCCCGCGCCCACCGATGCCGCCCGTCAGGCGCGAGAGCGAGTCGTCCTTCTGCCCGATGCGCGGCAGCAGGTACTTCATCTGCGCGAGCTCGACCTGGAGCTTGCCGTCCCGGCTCTCGGCGCGCTGCGCGAAGATGTCGAGGATGAGCTGCGTGCGGTCGATGACCTTCAGGTCCGTCACCGACGCCACCGCCGCCGCCTGCGAGGGCGAGAGGTTGCGATCGAAGATCAGCACCGTCGCATCGAGCGCCATCGATCGCAGCACGACCTCGTCGAGCTTGCCGCGGCCCATCACGAACTTCGGATCGATCGCGTCGCGCACCTGCAGCACGCGATCGACCACCGCCACGCCGGCCGTGCGCGCGAGGTCCTCGAGCTCGCGCAGCGAGTCCTCCGCGTGCGCGGCGTGGGCGCGATCGGTCACGTGCAGCAGGATCGCACGGCCGTCCTTGCCGCTGACGACCTGCGTGCGCGCGGCGCGGGCGAACGAGTCCTCGAGCTCGCTGAGGATCTCGGCGGGCGAAGTGCGCCCCTCTTCGTCGGAGATCGCTTGCCCGTACGGAAGCGGGCCGACGGCGCGGTAGGGCGGCGTCCGTGGATCGATCGAGGGGACGTTGTGCCCGTAGTGCACCGTCGTCGGCTGCCCGTCGGGCGACAGGCAGATCGCGACCACGAGGTCGAGGCGCAGGCGCGTGAGGTCGACGAGATCGTCGCGCGTCAGGCCCTCTTGCGAGAGATGCGTGTGCAAGAGGCGTAGGCCGCGGAAGCGACCATGCGCGGCGCGCATGCGGCCCAGATCCGGAAGCATGAGCTTGGTCGCGTCGCCGACGAGCACGTGCTCGACCTCACCATTCCGGCCCACGAGGACGCCGACCTGGCGCCCCGTCGACGCGGAGATCTCTCCCATCGAGCGCGCGAGCTCGGGGGTGAGGAGCCGGTCGAAGGGGACGCGTCGTCGGAAGAGGCGCTCGAGCGCGTGAACGTCGGAGGGGGCGAGGCCGGTGGTGTTTCCGAAGACGGTCGTGCTCACTACGGAAACACAGTGTACACGAGTTCGGGCTTGCGCGCGGCGAAGCCCCCGCGAACGCGGGGGATCGGCGCGAAGGGCGTCCGCGCGGGACGGGCGCGACGCGCGCGCCGACGTTGACGAGATCGAGGCGTGACTCTACGACCGCCGCGTTCCGAACCCGTCGACTTCCGAGGAGGGATTCATGTCCGCAGCGAACGACAAGGCCGTCAACGATCTCATCAACCAGGGCAAGGCGATGGACGCCTTCGAGAAGTTCTACGCCGACGGCGTCGAGATGGCCGAGAACTTCGACGCTCCGTGCGTCGGCAAGGAAGCCAACCGCAAGCGGGAGTACGAGTTCTTCGGCAAGGTCGAGAAGATCAACGAGGCCAAGATGCTGAGCTCGGCCTACGACGAGGCGAACGGCGTCGGCTACGCCGAGTGGGACTGGAACCTCACGTTCAAGGGCGGCTTCACGACCGCGATGCGCCAGGTGAGCGTGCGCCGTTGGAAGGACGGCAAGGTCGTCCACGAGCGCTTCTACTACAAGCCCGCGATGTGACGCGCGGGTGGCTCGGCCGGACCGAGCCACCGAGGAGCACCGAGGAGCAGAGCCCAGCGGCTCGGCCCAGCGAACGAGCGGCGGAGTCGGGCCACCGACCTCCGCCGCTCGCGTTCTCGACGGCCGCGATACCTCTTTCTATGGACGGAGCCGCAGGCGGGCGGCCGGCCGACATTTCGCCACGTCCTGGCACTGACCACGACTTGGATGTCGCGGTGCGTCATCCTAGCGGCCCCTGGGCCGCCCGGATACTCCGCGACCGGAAAGCCATGGGTCGGCCGACCCCGAGCCCGCTTTCACGCGTGATCCGCGGAAAGCTCACGGTTGGCAGGCGCCTTGCTGGTCGCGTTGCGGATTGCAACGGTGGGCCCCTTCTTTCTTCGGCATTTTTCCGCTCCGCTCCAGGTGCCGTCCCGGCTGCCGGCGGCGTTGGTGGGCGGCGCAATGGCGCTGATCACGGGCTCGGCGCACGCCCAAGACGCCGAATCTCCGGGCTGCCGGCGCACGCACGCTTTGGCACAGTCGCAGGCCTACATCCTCGTCTCCCCCCGGATCACTGCGGAAGCGGGCCACGTTCCCGCTGGCGGCACGACCGGCCTCGGTGGCGCCTCGGGTTACCAGGTGCGCGGGGGCCTCTCCTGGTCGCCGATCGACTTCGTGCACGGCCTGATGGCGCTGGACGCCGCAGGCACCGAGTGCGACGAGCTCGCGGCGCTGGCCCGCGCCCGCCGGACGCTCGAGCTCGGGAGCGAGCTGGGCGAGCTCCCGGCCCGGCGCGCCGAGCGCGACGCGCTCGTGGCGGCCCGCGAGCAGTGGGAAGAGATCGTCCGCCGCACCCAGACGCGGGTGACCGAGGGACTCGCGACCGAGCAGCACCTCACGGACGTGCGGGCCGAGGTGGAGCGGCTCGAGCGTCGCGTCGACCAGGTCGAGGTCGAGGTCGCGAGGCTCGTGGCGGCGGGGCACGACGAGCTCGACGCATCGACGCTCGCTTCCGACCTCGAGACCTACGAGCGCCGGGCGCTCGACCTCGAGCGGCAGCAGTCGTCGATGCGCCGTCTGGCCCCCTGGAACGTGACCCTGCTCGGCAGCGTCGTTCCCGTGGACCAGGGCATGGGCGCCTGGAACGTGGATTGGTTCGGCTGGGTGAGCGTCAGCTACAGCCTCGGTGGGATCGCGCAGCAGCTCGCCGAGGACGACGCGGTGGAGGCCCGCGCGGCCCAGCTCGGTGCGGACTCGAACGAGCTGCGCCGTGCCTTCGATCGTTTCGCGCGGCTGCTCGACGAGAGCATCGCCGGGCTCCAGGCGGAGCTCGAGCACGTCGACCGTCAGATCGAGATCCAGCGCCACCAGCGCGACCTGATGGAGCAGCTGGAAACTTCCGAAGTGGAAAACCTGCGGGCGATGATCGACCTGCAAGTGATCGGTCTGACGGCGGAACGCGCACACCTTGCGCGCCTCCTCGAGGTCCGTTCGAGCGTTCCCCGTCCTCGTCACCCCTTGCCCGAGGGTCCGTAGATCATGCAGACGACGTCACCGCGAGCCGCCGAATCGACTGCCCCGCCGCGTGAGGACGCGCCGGCCGGCGTAGGCTCGCGCCTGTTCGCGCTCGGCGCGCTGGTCGTCACGGCCGGCTCGCTGCTCTGGCTGGTCGTCGCCATCGGCCGGCTCCTGACGGACTCGTGGATCGCGCCGATCGCGCTCTCGCCCGACAGCGACGCGGTGCTCACGATGAACCTCGAGCTCACGCGCCAGCGGGCCGAGATCGAGCGCGCGCAGGCCGAGGTCGAGCGCATCGACGCTGCGATCGAGGCGGTCGACGGCGGGCTCGAGCGCATGGAGGGCCTGCGCGATCGCACCGCCGGCGTGCTCGCGTTCGGCGCCGAGAGCTCGAGCGACGAAGAGGCCGCGGCGACGCGGATGATCCACGACCTGCACGAGGAGCTCGTGATCCTCGACCGGCTGATCGCGCGCCAGCGCACCGAGACCGAGCGCGCGCGGGAGCACCTGGCGGCGGGCCTCATCGAGCGCCGCGAGCTCGAGACGGAAGAGCAGGCGCTCGACAACTTGGAGCTGCAGCGCATCGGCAACCTGCGCGCGACCGAAGAGGCCGAGCAGCACCGGCACCACGCCCACGTCGCGCGCGCCGAGTTCCGAGCGAGCGAGAGCGGTAGCGCGCGCATGCCGGAGGTCGTCGCCCGCGAAGAGAGCGACGTGCAGCTCGAGATCGAGATCCTCCAGCTCCAGGCGGAGCGACGCGGCCTCGTCGCGCTCCACGACGTCGCGGTGCGCAGCGTCGCCAACCTCCAAGCGGTGATGGATCAGATCGAGCAGCGCCCGATCTACCTCGCGACGCGCGAGGCGATGAACGTGGCGTTCGTGCCGTACGCGCAGCTCGAAGGTGTGAGCGAAGGCCAGCGCATCCTGCAGTGCACGGCCGGCATCTTCTTCTGTCACGACGTCGGCCGCGTGGCCCGCGTCCTTCCGGGCGAGGTCGTGACGCAGGACCCCTGGGGAGAGCTCGCGCGCGGACGCTATGCCGTGCTCGACCTCGACGACGCCGACGCAGTGCAGGAGCGGATCCTGCGAGTCCGGTGACGCCCGCGCCATGATCGACAAGCTCATCTGGTTCTTCGCGAACTTCGGCGCGTATCGGGCCGCGGGCATCTCGCTCGTGCCGATCCTCGTCGGCGTGTGCGTGTACCAGTCGCAGTACCCGTACGTGCTCCTGCGTGGCCTCTGGGTGCGCGCCTTCGGCGACGGCTTCCGGCCGTACACGAAGGACGACGCGCCCGCGCTCGCGATGACCATCCCGACGCTGCTCCGGAACGAGGGGGACCTCGAGGGGCTCAAGGTCGGCATCGCCAGCGCGCTCGCCAGCGGGTATCCGGGCGCGCTCACGATCCTCGCGATCGTCGACGGGCTCGACGCGGCCCCCGAGCTCGTGCGCGCGCTCGAGGCGTGGGTGGCCGCGCAGCAGGTGCCGGCCGGCTTCCACGTCGAGGTGATCGGCACCGAGACGCGCGTGGGCAAGGCCTTCGCGGGCGACGTCGGCGTGCGCCACATCGCGGCGCTCGCGGCGAAGGGTGCGATCGCGAAGCCGCGCATCTACTTCAACATGGATGCCGACTGCGAGCTCGGCCCGCACGCGCTCGAGCGCATGGTGCGTGCGCTCGTGCGCAAGTCGCGCCTCAGCGGGCAGCCCGGCATGGTCGTCACCTCGCACGTGGTGATCCGCGAGTCCGAGTACTGGAAGGGCTGGCGGCACTTCTTCACGCTGCGCGGGCAGATCGCGATCAACGTCGCGCGCGAGTACCTCGTCGCGATCGGCGTGGGCCGCCACAACGCGTTCCGCATCCTCCCGCAGAACGGCGCCTCCGGCGCGCTCTACTGCACCTGGTTCGAGGTGATGGAGGCCGCGCCGCACTACGCGCGCTTCATGCGTGACCTGCGCTGGCGCGACTGGGCCGCGTGGTGGCTCGGGGCCGCGCCGCCGCGCTTCGATCCGGAGGCGATCGAGCCGCTGCCCGAGGCCATGACGGGCATGGGCGAGGACACGTGGATCTCGTGGCTCGCGCTCACGGGCCGCATGATCGACGGGCGCGTCTCGCTCGCGCTCCCGCGCACGCCGGCGCACGCGATCGCGTACGCGCTCGTCGGGTTCTTCGCCCGCCCCTTCCGCTACGACCCGTACGCGAAGATCTACACGACCACGCCGACGACGCTGCGCGCGCTCTTCCTGCAGCGCATGCGGTGGAACGTGACGCGCATCTGGACGGTCCACACGTGGGGCGTGGTGCTGCTGTATCAGCTCGTGATCGGCCTGCCGGCGCTCTTCGACGTCTTCGTGTCCACGGCCTTCCAGGCGCTCATCGTCGGCGGGCTCTTGCTCGCGCCGCTCGCGCCCGGCCACGCCCCCGCGATGGCGACGGCGATGTTCCTCATGGTGGAGATCGGCTACTTCGGCGAGCGCGTGCTCGCGACCGTGATCGGTCTCGTGCAGGACCCGGAGGAGCGCGGGCAGTGGCGCAAGCTCCTCGCGCTGCCTTTCGCCGGCAGCTTCCACTTCGCCTTCAACGTCGGCTCGACGATCGTCGGCTTCGCGCGCCAGGTCTTCGGCAACGGCTACAACGACAAGTTCGCGCCCGAGACCACGCTCGTGAAGGGCGGCACGACGCGCATCGCGCTCGGCTACCGCATCCGCCGCTTCTACGCGCTCTGCTGGCGCTCGGTCGTGCACGGCGACGTTCCGCTCGGCTGGTTCTGGCTCGGCTGGCACGAGACGAAGTGGACGCCGAACGGCTACGCGGGCTGGACCACGGGCGAGGTTCCGTCGGTCGTCCATCCCGTGGCGCCGGAGCCGGTGCTGGCGCCGACGCCGGTGCGCACGGTGGTGGCGAGCGCGGTGCTCGCGCCGGTCGTCGCGGACGCCGAGCTGCCGGACTCGGGCATCCGACGCCGCGCGGCGCTGGCGCTGCCCGCCGTGGAGGCCGAGCGGGTGCCGCCGGCAGCGGCCGCGCGCTGAGGGCGTCGTGACGGCGCCCCGCATCGCTTCTCTCGCTGCGCTCGGGCTCACGCTCGTCGCGTGCGCGCAGCCGCTCGCGCCCGATCCGGCCGGTCGCTGCGCCGCGCTGGCAGCGACGTGCGGCGGCGACGCGTGGGAGACGTGGTGCCGGAGCACGTGCTTGCCCGACGTCGCGCGCAGCACGCAGTGCCCGTCGGGCGACGTGTGCGCGCTCTGTGGCGACGCGGAGGGAAACACCTTCTACACGTTCGGCACCGGGTGTACGCCCTCGGCCCCGGTCTGCAGCGCGGTGCTCGCGTGTCCCGAAGGAGAGCGCGTCTGGGTCGAGGGTGGGCCGTGCCTGCCCGCCGACCCGTGCGCGGACGATACGCACTGCGCCGAGGGAGGCCGCGTCTGCGTCGCCGACGCCGGCATCGCGACCTGTGGCCGCTGCCTCGACGACGGCGTCGACCGCGAAGGGGCGTGCACCCCGTCGGCGCCCGCGAGCGTCGGCCCGTTCCGCGTGAGCCGCGATCACTTCCAGGTGTGGGATGGCACGCGCTATCGCGCGCTCTTCCTCCGCGGCGTCAACGTGGGCGGCCCGCGCCCCGGCGAGGTCGGCAGCGAGACGAGCCTCACGGAGGCCGACTGGCTGCGCTGGATGGCGATGTGGGCGGACGCAGGGATGAACGTCGTGCGCGTCTATCACCTGCATCCGCCCGAGCTCTACGACGCGCTCGTGACGTGGAACGGCGCGCATCCGAGCGAGCCGATCTACCTCGCGCAGGGCATCTACTACCCCGAGGTCGAACCAGGTGGCGACACCGATCTCTTCGCCGGCGGCGAGGCGTTCGACACGCTCGTCGCGCACGACGTCGACTGCATCCACGGCGCCTGCGACGGCTATCCGGACGCGAGCGCCTGGACGCTCGCGTGGCTGATCGGTCGCGAGCTGATGCCCGACGAGGTGATCCTCACCGACATGGCCCACGCGTCGACCACGTCGTACGCGGGCCCCGCGCTCTCGATCACGGGCGCGACGCCGACGGCGGCGTGGATCGTCGAGCGCATGGACCACGCGCTCACCTGGGAGCGTGCGCACCACGCGGCCGAGCGCCCCATCGGCTGGACGCTCTGGCCGGTGCTCGACCCGCTCTCGCATCCCACGGAGCGTCCGCGCTGGCAGGCGGATCTGGTGAGCGTCGATCTCGCGCCCGTCGACGCATCGCAGGCGCCCGCGGGGCACTTCATCAGCTACCACGCGTACCCCTACGACCCCGATTTCCTCGCGGAGGACGCGGAGCTGCAGACGCACGCCGACCGCTTCGGCCCGAACTCGTACCGGGGCTACCTGCGCGCGCTGCGCGAGCACTACGCGGACCAAGCGTTCCTCATCGCCGAGTTCGGCGTGCCGACGAGCCGTGCACCTGCGCACGCGAGCACGTCGGGCATGGCCCAGGGCGGGCTCGACGAGGCGCAGCAGGGCACGTTCGCCGCTCGCATGCTCGAGAACATCGAGGACGTGGGCGCCGCGGGCGGCATCTGGTTCCAGTGGGAAGACGGCTGGTGGAAGCAGTCGTGGACGTCGCAGCGACGCGCGTTCCCGCGCTCGCGCTATCCGCTCTGGCACAACCTGCTCGATCCCGAGCAGTCGTTCGGTCTCGTCTCGTTCGAGCCGGCGCTCACCCCCGACGCGACCCTCGCGATCCCGGCCGGTACGACGCACGTGCGCGCCATCCGCGCCTCGTCGTCGGCGGCGCTGGTGCGCGTCGAGGTCGAGCTCGACGCGCCGCTCGGAGCCGGCGAGACGCTCGAGCTCGGGCTCGACGTGCTCGACCGCACGCGCGGCGAGCCGACCTTGCCCTCGGGACGCGCGCTCGTGACGAGCCAGCCCGAGGCCGCCATCACGCTCGGCGACGGCGCCGCGCGTTTCCGCATCACGGGCTGCCTCGACACGAACCGCCTGCTCGACGACGAGCGATTCGTCACCGCGACGCGCGCCGGAGGATGCGGCTGGGCCGATCTGCGCTGGGTCCTCACGAACCAGCACGAGCGCCCGCCGAGCGGTTGCTTCGTGACGCGCGACTTCTACGACCTCGGTGCGCTGCGCGTGCGCGACGCCGAGACGCCGGCGCGCAGCGACGACGTGATCGTGATCGACGGCGCCACCGTTCGCATCGATCTGCCGTGGAGCATGCTCGTCGTCTCCGATCCGTCCACGCGCTCGGTGCTCGACGACCGCCCCGAGACGGCCGACGCCGATGCGACGGTGAGCGACGGGCTCGTCGTGAGCGTCGCGGTGCGCGGCGAGCTGGTGGAGAGCGCGCCGTATGCGTGGCCGACGTGGGACCGCGCGCCCGCGACGACGGAGCGCCTGAAGGACGGCGCCGAGACCTTCTTCGCCTACACGCGATCGCTTCCCCGCTTCGCGGACGGTGCGCCGTGAGGGCCCCGCGCGCCTGCTCGTGGCTCGTGGCGATCGCGGTCGGCTCCTCGCCGGGCTGCACCCAGTACTGCGCGCTCGACACGACGTGCACGCCCGGCACGCGGCAGTGGGCCGAGCACGGCGCCTGCCTCCCGACCGATCCCTGCGCGAGCGACGACCCTTGCACGGCGCAACATCGCGTCTGCCTCGGCGTGCAGGGGCACGCCCAGTGCGGGCGCTGTCTCGACGACTGGCAGGGGGACGACGTGTGCACGCTCGTGGAGGTCGCGCACGTCGGCCCCTACCGCGTCACGCGCGATCACTTCGCCGTGTGGGACGGCACGCGCTACCGCCCGCTCTTCTTGCGCGGCGTCGACGTGGGCGGCGCGCGCCCGGGCCAGACCGCCGACGAGACGAGCCTGACGGTCGCGGACTGGACGCGCTGGATGACGATCTGGGCCGACGCCGGGCTCAACGTGCTCCGCGTGTACCGCGCGCACGATCCGCCGCTCTACCAGGCGTTGATCGCGTGGAACGAGGCGCATCCCGACCAGCCGATCTATCTGCTGCAGGGCGTCTACCTCCGCGACATCGAGCCCGGCCAGACCGAGGATCTGTTCCCGCGCGCAGAGCGCTTCGACGCCGACGTGACCTCGGCGATCGACGCGTTGCACGGCGCGCGCGACGGCTATCCCGACGCGTCCGCTTGGTGCATGGGGTGGCTCGTGGGGCGGGAGGTCTCGAGCAGCGAGGTCGACACGACCAACCGCATGCATCCCGAGGTGACCGCGTACACGGGCACCGCGCTCTCGGTGTCCTCGGTCGCCGCGAGCGAGGCGTGGGTCGTCGAGCGCCTCGACCGGGCCGTCGCGTACGAGCGCGCGCACTACGGCACCGAGCGCCCGATCGGGTTCACGAGCTGGCTCGAGCTCGACCCGATCACGCATCCGACCGAGGCGCCGGCCTCGCATCAGGACACCTCCACGCTCGATCTGCGGCACGTGGACGCGTCGGGCGCGCCCGCGGGCCACTTCGTCAGCTACCACGCGTATCCGTACTTCCCGGACTTCGTGAACGAGGACCCGGTGTACGTGCAGTACGCCGACGCGCTCGGACGCGATCCATACCGCGGCTTGATCGCCGATCTTCGCCGCGCGCACGACGGCCAGGCGCTGCTGATCTCCGAGTTCGGCGTGCCGACCGCGTTCGCCCCCGCGCATCCGGCGATCTCGGGGATGTCGCAGGGCGGCATCACCGAAGAGCAACAGGGCGTGTACGCCGCGCGCATGATGCGCGACATCGAAGAGGAAGGCGCCGCCGGCGGCATCTGGTTCCAGTGGGAGGACGGCTGGTGGAAGCGCTCGTGGACGAGCGACAACCGCGCGTTTCCGCGAGACCACTTCCCGCTCTGGCACGACCTCTTGAACCCCGAGCAGGGGTATGGGCTCATGGCCTTCGCTCCGGAGACGTCGGCGTGGGAGCGCCTCGAGACCACGGCCGACGACACCGGGCGCGTGCGATCCGTCTGGGCGGCCTACGACGCCGAGCGCGTGCACTTCCGGATCGATCTCGCCGCGCCGCTCGCCGCCACGGATACGATGGTGATCGGCATCGACATGCTCGATCGCATGCGCGGAGAGCCCACGCTGCCCGACGGAACGGCTCTCGTCACGACCGCGCCCGAGCTCGCGATCACGATCGCGCCCGACGTTCCGACCGCGACGATGCGCGTGACGCCCTGCCTCGATCTCGTCGAGCTGCCGCGCGACTTGCTCTACAACGCATCGCCTCGCACGCGCGCGGGCGGCTGTGGCGGCTGGGCCACGATGGGCTGGCTGTTCTCGGCGTTCCACTATCAGCGCAGCGGCTGCCGCGCGTCGGATCAGGTCTACCCGCTGGGCGATCTGCCGATGCGCGATGCGAGCGGCGCAGCCGGTTCGCTCGACGCGGTCGTGGTCGATCGCAGCTCCGCGAGCCCGAGCGTCCGCCTCGATCTGCCCTGGGCTCTCGTGCTCGTCACGGATCCCACGACGCGGAGCGTGTTCGACGACGACCCCGCGATGCCGATGGCCCAGGCGAGCGTCACGGAGGGCATCGCGCTCGGCGTCGCGCTCGACGGGGAGCTCGTGGAGACGGCGCCCTACCTGTGGCCGGCGTGGAGCGCGACGCCACCGACGACCGAGCGCCTCAAGGCAGGCGCCGAGACCTTTTTCTCCTACACCCGCACGTTGTCGCGATGGCTCGAATGAGCGCTTGGATGTTGAAAAAGCTCACGAAGACCCTGGGCTCGCTCGTGCTCGGCACGGTCGCGCTCGCTCCCGGCTGTGGCCCGACGCCCGCACCCTCGCTCAGCCCGACGCCGGCACCCTCGCTCGGGGTCGAGGTCACGGGTCTTCGCGGCTCGCTCACGCTCACGCTCACCCGCCCAGGCACGACGCCCCACGTCGTCACGGTCGTCGTCGACGGGAGCGAGCCCACGCGCCGGATCCCGACGGACTTCGCGGACGGCGCCCCGCTCGACGTCGCCATCGTCGATCAGCCGGATCGCCCGGCCCAGCGCTGCACGCTCGACGCGAGCCAGGTCTCCCCGAACGGGAGCCTGCACGTCGCGTGCGAGGACGTCGCGCTCTGTGGCGCGCTCTTCCGACACTTCGCGAGAGCCACGCCGGTGTTCGGGGAGCTCGACGCATGGGGCTTCATGCAGCTCGAGTGGGTCGAGGCCGGCGGGTTCTACCTCGTGCCGCTCCTCGAGGGACGCGTGGCGCGCTTCGACCCGCACGCTACGCCGCTCACGATCGAGCCGCTCCTCGACATCGGTGACCGCGTCGAGGCGCAGGTCGACGACGGCCTGCTCAGCGCCACGCTGCATCCGAGCTACCCCGGCGTCACGAGCCTGTTCGTGCAGTACGTCGCGCGCGCCGACCCGCGCACGATCCGCGTCTCGCGCTTCGAGCTCGCCGCCGACGGGACGCACTACGACCCTGCCACCGAGGACGTCCTCGTCGAGGGTCTGAAGGTTCCGGGGCACGACTCGCACAGCGGCGGGACGGTGCGCTTCGGGCCCGACGGCTTCTTGTACGCGAGCCTCGGCGACGGTGGCTTCATCGAGCCGCCCTCGCGCAACGCACAGGACACGACGAACGTGCTCGGCTCGATCCTCCGCATCGACGTCGACGTGGCGCCTGGAGCGCACTTCGCGATCCCGGCGGACAATCCGTTCGCGCCTGCCGGCGTTCGTGCTGGCGAGGGCCGCCCCGAGATCTTCGCGTGGGGCTTCCGCAACCCGTTCCGCTGGAGCTTCGACCGAGCGACGGGCGACCTCTGGCTCGGCGACGTGGGCTGGGCGAGCTGGGAAGAGATCGACGTCGTGCGGCGCGGCGGCAACTACGGCTGGCCCGTGATGGAGGGCACGAGGTGCATCGACGCCTCGTGCGATCCGACGGCGTTCACCGCTCCCGTGTTCGCGTATGCGCACGACCAGGGCAGCTCGGCGATCGTCGGCGGCTACGTCTATCACGGCACCGCGTTCCCCGCGCTCGCGGGGGCCTATCTCTTCAGCGACTTCAATCGACGCGCGCTCTTCGCGCTGCACGATCCGTACGGCACGCCGACGCTCGAGACCGTCGCCGACGCGGACGTCGACGTCGTGTCGGTGAGCCCCGACGAGGACGGCGAGCCCTTGCTCGTCGGGCTGAGCCGCATCGCGCGCATCGTGCCTGGCGACGCCGGCGAGCTCACCCCGCCCGGATCGATCCTCGAGACGGGCTGCATGGATCTCGATGCGCCGACGAGCCTGCACCCGACGCTCGAGCCCTACGAGGTGAACGTCCCGCTCTTCGCCGACGGAACGGACAAGGGACGCTTCGTGTGGATCCCCGAGGGCGCGAGCGCCACGGCCGACGCCTCGGGCGATCTGCAGCTGCCGCCGGGAACGGTGCTCGCGAAAGAGTTCTGGCGCGGCGACGAGCGCCTCGAGACGCGGTTCCTCGTGGGCCTCGCCGACGGCAGCTGGAATGCGCTCACGTATCGGTGGAACGTCGAGCAGACCGACGCGACGCTCGTGCGCGAGCCCACGATCGCGCCGAGCGCCCACGATCCGCGGAACTGGCTCTATCCGGCGCCTGCGCAGTGCGCGCAGTGCCACACGAGCGCCGCAGGGCACACGCTGGGCCTCGAGCTCGCCCAGCTGGATCGCACGATCACGGTCGGCGGCGAGCGCGTCTCGCAGCTCGAGCACTGGCAGCGCTTGGGATGGCTCGCGAGCGCGACGTCGACGGTGGCTCCCGCGGCGGCGCTCGCCGACCCCTCGGCCTCCGTCGAGACGCGCGTGCGCGACTACCTGCACGCCAACTGCTCGCCGTGCCATCGGCAGGGCAACGCGCTCCGCGTCGCGCTCGATCTGCGGCGCGAGGTCCCGCTCGAGGACACCGGGCTCTGCGACGCGCCGATGGCCGAGGCCTTCGCGCTCCCGCACGTGGTCGAGCCGGGCAATCCGGACGCCTCGATCCTCGTGCAGCGCATGACCGCGACCGATGGGCTCCGGATGCCGCCGCTCGGGCGCCTCACCGTCGACGAAGAGGGCGTGGCGCTCGTGCGCGCGTGGATCGCATCGCTGGAGAGCTGCCCATGAGCGCGCGTCGATTCGCCCTCGTCTCGCTCGCTGGCGCGCTCCTCTTCGGATGCGAGGCGCCCGACCCGGGCTTGGCGGGCCCGCCTCCACGAACGTGCCGCAGCACGGGCGTCGAGACCTCGTCGCTCACACACCTCACCCGCGTCGAGCTCGGCTTCGCGGCGCACGACCTCTTCGGTGCCGACGAGTCGCTCGCGACGCTCCTGCCGATCGACGACTCGACCACGGGCTTCGAAGTGGGGGCGGCAACCTCGCCGCTGCTCGTCGAGCAGTACCTCACGCTCGCGGAGAGCGCGGCCTCCACCGCAGCGGCCGACGACGCGAGCGCGAGCGCGCTCACCGGCTGCAGCGCGGGCGACGAGGCCTGCGTGGGCCACTGGATCACGCGCGTCGGCCGGCGCGCGTTCCGCCGCGAGGTCCGAGACACGGAGCGGGACGGCCTCCTCGCGCTCTACCGCGTCGGCGCCACCTCCGGCGGCTTCGCCGGGGGCGTGCGCCTCGTCGTGCAGGGCATCCTGACGTCGGCGGACTTCCTCTATCACACCGAGGGCTCGAGCCAGGACGCATCCGGGGAGCTCGTGCGCCTCGATGCCTACGGCCGCGCGGCCCGGCTCGCGTTCTTGTACTGGCGGTCGGTGCCCGACGATGCGCTGCTCGACGACGCGGCGAGCGGCCATCTCGAGACCGACTTCGACCTCCACCGAGCGGCCGAGCGCCTGCTCGCAGACCCGCGCTCGTCGCGGATGATCGCCGACTTCTACCGGCAGTGGCTCGCGCTCGATCGCATCGACACGGCGATCTCGACGCAGCTCACCGGGGCGGAGGTGCGGCAGATGCACGCCGACCTCTCCGCGTACGTCGAGCGCGTGACCCGCGGCGGCGTGTACCGCGACCTCTTGATCCCGCCGGGCGTGGGTGTGCCGCCGACGGCGGGCGGCCCGGGCGCCGAGCCTGCGCGCGGCGTGCTGACGGCGCCCGGAATCCTGTTGGTGCTCAGCCGCGCCTCGCAGACCGATCCGATCCACCGCGGGCTCTACGTGCGCGAACGCTTCCTCTGCCAGCACCTGCCTCCTCCTCCGCCGGGCGTCGTGTTCTCGGTTCCGGAGAGCGCGCCGGGCCTCACCACGCGCGAGCGCTTCGCCGTGCACACCGCACAGGCCGACTGCGCGCGCTGCCACCGGCTGATCGACCCGATCGGGTTCGGCTTCGAGCACTACGACGAGGTCGGTCGCTGGCGCGACACCGAGGGCGAGCTGGCGATCGACGCGACCGGCGAGATCCTCGACGGCGGCGACGCGACCGGCACCTTCGACGGCGCCCAGGAGCTCGCCGAGCGCCTGGCCGAGAGTGACATCGCTCGCGAGTGCTTCGCGCGGCAGTGGTTCCGCTTCGCGATGCAGCGCGTCGAGACCGCGAGCGACCAGTGCTCGATCGACACGATGGTCTGGGACTTCTACGCCCACGACCTACGCATCGACGAGCTGATGCTCTCGGTCACACGCACCGAGGCCTTCCAGAATCGCCGGATCCCGGTGGGAGAGTGACGATGCGTGACCGAGACGCGAAACGAGCGATCACCCGCCGTGCTCTCTTGCGCGCGGCCGGCGGCTCGGCCGTCGCGGCGGCGATCCTCACGCCGTTCCGCCACCTCCTCCTCGGGCGCGCCGAGGCCGCCGACGACGGTCCGCGCAGGCGCTTCGTCGTGGCCTTCTCCCCGAACGGAACGATCCACGACGACTGGCTGCCCTCCGGGACCGGCACCGGCTTCACCTTCGGGCGCATCCTCGCGCCGCTCGAGCGCCATCGCGATCGCACGACGATCGTGAGCGGGCTCGGCATCCACACCTCTGCGCGCGGCCCCGGCGACGAGCACCAGCGCGGCGTCTCCCACGTGATGACCGCGATGCCCTTGCTCCCGGGCGGCATGGCGACGGGCTGCGACGCGTGCCCGCCCGTGAGCTGGGCCAGCGGCCCCTCGATCGATCAGGTCGTGGCCGACACCCTCGGCGCGGGGACGCGCTTTCGCTCGCTCGAGCTGGGCGTCGCGAACACCGGGCGCGAGAGCGTCAAGACGCGCCTGTCCTATCGGGGCTCGGGGCAGCCCCTGCCCCCGGAGTCGAGCCCGTGGCGCGCGTGGGCCCGGCTCTTCGGAACGGCGGGTGATCCCGACGCGCAGCGGGCCCAGATCGAGGCGCGTCGCAGCGTGCTCGATCACGCCGTCACCGACTTCTCGCGCACGTCCGCGCGCCTCGCGCCGGCGGACCGCGCGCTCCTCGATGCGCACCTGTCGACGATCCGCGAGCTCGAGCTGCGGCTCTCGGCCCCGGGGCCCGAAGGGCCCAGCTGCGCCCCGCCGACGCTCGGCGCCGAGGTCGAGAACCTCGAGAGCCCCGACGACTATCCGCGCCTCGTCGACCTCCAGAACGACATCCTCGCGATGGCGCTCGCCTGCGGGCTCACGAACGTCGGCTCGATCCTCTGGAACCACTCGGTCGGCGAGCAGACGTTCCCCTCGCTCGGCATCACCGACCCGCATCACACGCTCTCGCACCGCCCCGACACGGACCTTCCCGCGCAGGAGAGCCTCGTCGCCATCAACACGTGGTACGCGGAGCGTTTCGCCGGCCTCGGCGATCGGCTCGCGTCGCTGACCGAGCTGCTCCCGACGGGCGAGACGCGGAGCTTGCTCGACTCGACGCTCGTCGTGTGGGTGAACGAGCTCGGCAAGGGCAACGTCCACTCGCTCACCGACGTCCCCTTCGTGATGCTCGGGAACGTGCCGAGCGCGGACGGCACGCCGCACTTCGCGACCGGCCAGCACCTCGCGACGGACGGCGGCGCGCACGGCGACTTCTGGGTCTCGGTCCGGAACGCGATGGGCGATCCGGCCACCACGTTCGGATTGCCCGAGTACTGCAATGGCCCGCTTCCCGGCCTGGTCGCCTAGCGTCCTGGCCTTGCTCGCCTGGGGCTGCGCGCCGACGGCGGCGGTGACGCCGGGCGATCTCTGCGTCGCGATGCGCGCACGCTGCGGGGACGACTGGGCCGCGTGGTGCGAGAGCGAGTGCGTGCCGATCGAGGCGCGCACCACGGGGTGCGATGCGAACGACGCGTGCCTTCTCTGCGCCGAGGACGCGAGCGGGCCGATCTTCTTCGGGCTCCCGAGCGACCTCGTCTACCTGTGGACGAGCGAGCTCGGCGAAGAGGTCGCGGATCCGACGCCGATCACGACGCCGAGCGGGACGGCGTTCGACGATGGCGCGGCGAGCTGGCAGGCGGCGGCCGCCCGCACCGGCAGCTGGCAGCCCTACGAGCCCTTCGCCGTCGCGCCGGGCGATCCCGCGGGCTTCTGCGAGCCCGGGCCCAGCCAATTCCTCACGCGCAACGTGAGCGCGCCCGGCGGCCGTCTCGTGATGAGCGCGCAGCGCGCGACCGACGCCTCGTTCTGCGACGAGACCGAGTGCATCGCGGGCCCGTACCCGCGCTGCGATGGCGCGCCGGCCGACGCGTGTCAGTACGGCGAGCCGCCCGAGCCGCGCGGCACGGGCGACGGCGCGCAGCTCGATCGCGGTACGCTCACCTACGGCTTCGGGCGCTATCGCAGCATCCACGCGGCGGGCACGGAGAGCGCGCCACCCTCGGCCGGGTTCGACTACGCGTTCTTCGCGCAGTCGAACGCGTACTGCCTGGACGGCCACGAGAACCCCGCGAGCAACACCGGCGAGATCGACGTCGAGATCACGTCGGGCACCGGGAGCATCTGGCAGGGCGGCCCGTTCTGCGACGAGCGCGACATGTGCGTTCAGCTCGTGAACTGGGTGAGCTCGAGCCAGGGCGTGACCGACGGCGTGGAGCGACGTGCGACGAGCGCCTTCCGTTTCCGCTCGCCCGAGCGCGCGGCGCAGCCCCACACGTGGGGATGGGACTGGTCCCCCGAGGCCGTGCGCTTCACGTGCGATGCCGATCCGTCGGATTGCGACGAGCGCGCCGGCACGTGCCCGCGCGGCGAAGGCAGCGTGGTCGTGTGCGAGCACCGGCGCTTCGTGCCGCAGCGACCCGCGACGCTGCACCTCCAGCTGTGGAACGCCTGGTGGGCCGGCAGCGCGCCCGAGGGCACGCGCACGGAGATGCGCGTCGATCGCGTCTGGCACGAGCCGACTCGCTCGCCCTGATGGCCCGAGAGCACCGACACGCGCTCGGTGCCCGTCCCCACCGAGTCACAGCGGCGGTCGCGACGCTCGATCGCGTCGCTCTCTTGCTGTTCCTTTCCCCCGAGGGGCTGCGCGCAGCCCCTCGCCCACACCGGCAAAGCCGGATGTGGGGCCCCTCCCGCCGAGTCGCGCGATCACGTTGGTTTCGGTTCCCTCGACCAACGTGATCGACGCTGTCAGAGCCGCGCCGCGAGCTCCGTGCCCTGGGCGATCGCGCGCTTGGCGTCGAGCTCGGCTGCGACGTCGGCGCCGCCGATCACGTGTACCCGCGGATCCGTGATGCGGCCATGGGCATCGACCGGCACCAGGTCGCGCACCGACTCTTGTCCCGCGCAGATCACCACGTGGTCGACCGCGAGCACCTGGCGGCCTTCGTCGGTGCGCAGGTGAAGGCCCTCGTCGTCGACCCGCACGTACTCGACGCCGCCCATCATGTGCACGCCCTCGCGCTCGAGCACGATGCGGTGCACCCAGCCGGTCGTGCGCCCCGGCCCCGCGCCCATGCGCTTGGTCTTCGGCTTGCGCTGGAGGAGCCAGATCTCGCGCTTGGGCGGCACCTTCTGCGCCGGCACGAGGCCGCCTTCGCTCCGCACGCTCGGATCGATGCCCCACGCGCGCTCGTAGTCGGCGATCGAGCGGCGCTGCTCGTGCAGCAGGTGCTCGGCGACGTCGACGCCGATGCCACCCGCGCCGATGATCGCGACCTTCGCGCCCACGGGCCGGCGCGCGCGCAGCACGTCGACGTACGTGAGCACCTTCGGGTGGTCGATGCCCTCGAGACGCGGCACGCGCGGCACGACGCCGGTCGCGACGATCACGTGATCGAAGCCGGCGAGCTCCGCGGCGGTCGCGCGCACACCGAGCCGCAGCGCGACGCCGGTGCGCTCGAGGCGCACGCGGAAGTAGCGGATCGTCTCCGCGAACTCTTCCTTGCCGGGGATCGTCGCGGCCATCCGGAACTGGCCGCCGATCGCGTCGTCGGCCTCGAAGAGCGTCACCGCGTGGCCACGCTCGGCCGCGGTGGTCGCCGCGGCGAGGCCCGCCATGCCGGCGCCCACGACGGCGATCGTCTTCGGCGTGCGCGCGCGGAGGATCACGAGCTCCGTCTCGTGGCAGGCGCGCGGGTTCACGAGGCAGCTCGCGCGCTTCATCGAGAACGTGTGATCGAGGCATGCCTGGTTGCAGGCGATGCACGTGTTGATCTCGTCGGCCTTGCCCGCGGCGGCCTTGCTCACGAAGTCGGGATCGGCGAGGAGCGGGCGCGCCATCGAGACCATGTCGGCCTCGCCGCGCGCGAGGATGTCCTCGGCCACCTCCGGGGTGTTGATGCGGTTCGACGCGCAGACCGGGATGCGCAGCTCCTTCTTCATGCGCGCCGTCACGCCGCGGAACGCCGCGCGCGGCACGCTCGTCACGATCGTGGGGACCCGCGCCTCGTGCCAGCCGATGCCGGTGTTCAGGAGGCTCACGCCCGCCGCCTCGAGCGCCTTCGCCGACGCGACGATGTCGTCCCAGGTGTTGCCGCCCTCGACGAGATCGAGCAGCGAGTGCCGGAACACGATCAAGAAGTCGGCGCCTGCGGCGGCGCGCACGCTCTTCACCACCTCGACGGCCAGGCGCGCGCGCCCCTCGATCTCGCCGCCCCACTCGTCCTCGCGGCGGTTCACGCGCCGGCAGAGGAACTGGCTCAAGAGGTAGCCCTCGCTCCCCATGATCTCGACGCCGTCGTAGCCGGCCTCGCGGGCGAGCGAGGCGGCGCGCCCGTAGTCGGCGATCGTGCCGCGGATCTGGCGCGCGCTCATCGCCGCCGGCGCGAAGGGACTGATCGGCGACTTCACCTTCGAGGACGAGACGGTGAACGGGTGATAGCCGTAGCGACCCGCGTGCAGGATCTGCATCGCGATCTTGCCGCCCTCGTGGTGCACCGCGCTCGTGACGCGGCGATGGGAGAGCACGTCCACCTTGCGGTTCATCGTGCCGCCGCCCGGAAGGAGCCAGCCGCGACGGTTCGGCGAGATGCCGCCCGTCACGATGAGCCCGACCCCGCCGCGCGCGCGCTCGGCGAAGTACGCCGCGAGCTTGCCGTAGTGGAAGAAACGGTCCTCGAGGCCGGTGTGCATCGAGCCCATGAGCACGCGGTTCTTCAGCGTGACGGGCCCGAGATCGATCGGAGAGAGGAGGTGCGGATAGGCGGTGGACGAAGTCATCGACGCGGCCGAAGATGGCCTCGGGAAGGCGCTCGAGCACGCGACATGTTCGCGCGGCCGCGGCAGCGCCGACGATGGACGCGCGAGCGGCCTCGAGGGCCGAGGCTCACGTCCCCAGAGGGCCGCAGCCCAGCTCGACGTTCTCGGCGACGCCGTCGGCGTCGGTGTCGGTCGGGGCGAGCGTGGTGCAGCTGGGCCACGGCGCGTCCCGCGTGCCGTCGCCGTCGGTGTCGATCTGCCAGCCGGCTCGATCGAAGCAGTACCCGAAGTGATCGAGACGCGGATCCGGCGTCGGGTTGGGCGAGCGGAACCAGGCGAACAGGCACTCGCTCGAGGTCTGCCCGACGTCACCGCAGGAGTGAGGCGGCGTGCCGCCCGGTGAGCCGGTCGCCGCGGTCGACGTCGCGACGGGCGCGCAGAACGCGGTGCAATAGTTCCCGGTGCCGCTCGCGCGGGGCGTGGGGACCCCGCCCGGGACGCAGCTGTTGGCGAACGTGGTGCCCGGGATGTCGGCCCCGATCGCGACCGTCCCCACGGGAGCGCACACCATGAGCGTCTCCGTGGGCCCGAAGAGGACGTAGCAGCCGCGGCCGGTGCCACACGAGCTCCCGTCCGGGCGCTGCTGCGAGATGGGATCGCAGGTCTCGACACACGCGCCGTAGGTGTCGGGCTCGAAGACGCCGAGGAAGGGGAGGCAGGCTTCCGTCGCGCGGCAGCCGCTGGTGCCGGCGAGCGCGCAGGGGCTTCGGCAGAGGCCGCTCGTGCAGACGAGCCCTCGCGCACAATCGTCGTATCCGCCCGGTCCGTTCGGGCCCACCGTGCAAGCAGCGCCTTCGGCGACGGTCCCGTCGGGAACGCAGCGGAGCTCCCCGGCCGTGTCCGAGAGGGCGACCCAGGTGCAACGTTGGTCCGCGTTGCATCCCGCGTGGGTCAGGGGATCGCAGACCGTGGCGGCGTCGACCGCGCCGCCCGTGTCGACCGCGCCGCCCGTGTCCGTCGTGCCACCCACGTCGGCGCTCGCGGCATCGACGACGGACGCATCGCGCTCGCCGCCCGCGTCCTGTCCACCGCCGCAGTCACACGCGCCGAAGCCCGTGCCCGCCGCGTTGCACGTCTGACCGCCGGCGCAGCCGCCCGGTCCGACACACGCGACGGACGCGCCCGGCGCACAGACCTGCGCGGCAGGCGTGCTGCAGCCCGGGAGCAGGCCCACGGCGACGAGACACGCGGCAAGAAAAGGCGTCTTCATGGCGGAACGGTACCGCGTCTGGCCCTCCGCGTCGCCATCCCTACCGCGCGACGACGCATCCCGTGGAGGGGCGCGAACGCTCGGTCGAGGTCGCCCTTCGATCGAGGAGCGGCTCCCGCCGTGGACGAGGCCTCGCCGTGACCGCCTCGGATCAGCAGTGGCAGGCGGCCGTGCCGCCCGCGCCCAGGCGGATCTCGCAGGGCGCGGCGCAGGGCGTCTCGAGGCGATAGTGCAGCACGAGATCGGCCGTGCAGTCGGCGCTCGGAGCGGCCGGCATGATCGAGCGCATCGCAGCGCCGCAGGTGGCCATGCCCGTCCACGACTCGGTGTACGCGACGTCGAAGCCGTTCGCGTCGTGCGAGACGACGCTGTAGGTGCGCGCGAGCGAGGCCGCGCCGCACGGGGTGAGCGCGTCGATCCGGGTGTCGGTGAAGCCGTGATCGCTCTCGAGCGAGACGAGCATCGGCGAGCTCGTCGTCAGGTCGGGCACCGTCAGGGTGAGGACCGCGCCCTGCTGGACCACGCCCGCGAGGCCCGCGGCGCCGGTGGAGCGCACCGGGCTGCACGCGTCGTGCTCGCCCGCGATCGTGAGATCGTAGACGCCGCTCGTCGCCGTCACCGGCTGGTGCGTGCTCGAGCACCCGGCGAGCGCGCCGAGAGCGAGGAGGAAGGCCGCGGGCTGGGCGATCGTGGAGTGACGCATGCCTCGCGGATAACCGACCGCGCGATCCGCGGTCAAAGAAACGGCAGCGAGGCACCTGCCGAGCGCTGGACTCCGGGCCCTCCCGTACGCGCGCTGCCTGCGCTCCCGTACGCGCCCTACGGGGCGAGCACTCTTGCTGAGGCTGCCGCAGTGCGTCGCAACGCCCCCGAGAACAGTGACTATTCTCAAGACGGGCGCGCGAAGAGCCTGACGTTTCGCGCGCGCACGCGCATAGACTCCGACCCCCCATGAAGCTCGCCAGCCTGCGCAGCGGTCGCGACGGAATGCTCGTCGTCGTCTCTCCCGACGGATCTCGCTTCGCACGCGCCGCGGGCATCGCGCCCACGCTGCAGGCAGCGCTCGACGACTGGGATCGCTCCGAGCCCGCCCTCCGCGCGCTCTCGGAGAAGCTCGCGGCCGAGACCTCGATCGGCGAGAAGCTCGACGTCGCCGCGCTCGCGGCGCCACTACCGCGCGCGTACGAGTGGGTCGACGGCTCGGCGTACATCAACCACATCGTGCTGGTGCGAAAGGCGCGCGGCGCCGAGCCGCCCAAGACGCTGCGCACCGATCCGCTCGTGTACCAGGGCGGCTCGTCCGACTTGCTCGGGCCGCGCGAGGCGATCTCGCTCGCCGACCCGTCGTGGGGCTGCGACTTCGAGTCCGAGGTCGCCGTGATCCTCGGCGACGTTCCGCAGGGCACGACGAAGGAAGAGGCCGGCGAGCACGTCCGGTTGATCACGCTCGTGAACGACGTGACGCTGCGCAACCTCGTCCCGGCCGAGCTCGAGAAGGGCTTCGGCTTCTTCCAGAGCAAGCCCGCGACCGCGCTCGCCCCCTTCGCCATCACGCCGGACGAGCTCGGCACGGCGTGGAAGGACGGCCGCGTGCACCTTCCGCTGCGCACGTGGCTCACGCGCGCGGGCGGCGCCGAGACGCTCGCAGGCGATCCCGAGGCGGGGCCCGAGATGCACTTCTCCTTCTTCGAGCTGATCGCGCACGTCGCCAAGACACGCCGGTTCGGCGCCGGCACGATCGTCGGCAGCGGCACCGTGTCGAACGAAGACCCGGCGCGCGGCGTGTCCTGCCTCGCCGAGCGGCGCACGCGCGAGACGCTCGACACCGGCAAGCCGATCACGCCCTTCCTCGGCTTCGGCGACCGCGTGCGGATCCAGATGACGGACGCGCGCGGACGCGATCTCTTCGGCACGATCGATCAGGTCGTGGTCGAAGGGCGCCGCTGACCACGAGACCCCAAGACGAGGACCCGCGATGTCGACGATTCGCCTCTACAACTACTGGCGCAGCTCCGCGAGCTATCGCGTGCGCATCGCCCTCGGCCTCAAGGGCCTCGCCTTCGAGTACGTGCCCGTGCACCTCGTGAAGAAGGAGCAGCAGACGGGCGAGCACCACGCGCGCAACCCGATGGAGCAGATCCCGGCGATCGAGCTGGAGATCGGCGGCCAGAAGCGGATCGTCGCGCAGTCGATCGCGATCCTCGAGCTGCTCGAGGAGCTCCATCCCTCGCCGGCGCTCCTGCCGAAGGATGCGTTCCTGCGCGCGCGCACGCGCGAGCTCGCCGAGCTCGTGAACGCAGGCATCCAGCCGCACCAGAACATGTCGCCCCTCGCCCGCCTCGACGCGATCCAGAAGGGCGCCGGGCGCGAGCACGCGATCTTCCACAACGTGGCCGGGCTCTCCGCGTTCGAAGAGCGCGTGAAGGAGACGGCCGGCAAGTACTGCGTGGGCGATGCGCCCACGTTCGCCGACTGCTGCCTCGTGCCGCAGCTCTACTCGGCGCGTCGCTTCGAGATCGACGTCGCCGGGAAGTTCCCCACGCTCACGCGCATCGACGCCGCGCTCGCCGAGCTCCCCGGCGTCGCGGCCGCGCATCCCGACCGCCAGCCCGACGCGAATTCCTGAAGACGATCACGGAGAAAGCATGCCCACGAAGGTCGAATCGCTCCGCATCAAGCGCCTGGAAGCCCTCCATTACTACGTGCACGATCTCGAGCGGAGCCGGCGCTTCTATCAGGACAAGTTCGACTTCGCCGAGGTCGGCGCGAGCAACGCGGCGACCACGAAGGCCGGGCGGCAGCAGACGGTCGTCTTCGAGGCCGGCGAGACGCGCGTGATCGTGAGCGCGCCCGAGGCGGGGACCAAGGACTCCCGCGCCTCGCGGTGGCTCTCCAAGCATCCCGACGGGGTCGGCTCGCTCGTGTTCGAGGTGGAGAGCATCGACCACACCTTCAAGCTCCTCGACGGGCGCGGCGGTACGCCGATCACGGACGTCGTCACCGCGGAGGACGATCTCGGCACCTACCGCACCTTCTCGATCACGACGCCCTTCGGCGGCGCGACCTTCCGCTTCGTCGAGCGCACGAAGTACCGCGGGCTCTATCCGGGCGTCGAGCGCTACGCCACGCCGAAGGGCGGCAAGAACGGGTTCGGCTTCCGCAACATCGATCACGTCACGAGCAACTTCGAGACGATGGCGCCCGCGCTGCTCTGGATGGAGCACGTGATGGGCTTCGAGCGCTTCTGGGACATCGCGTTCCACACCGACGACGTGACGAAGGGCAAGAACGTCGCCTCCGACGCCAAGAAGGGCTCGGGCCTGCGCTCGATCGTCATGCACGACCCCGTCTCGCACGCGAAGTTCGCGAACAACGAGCCGCTCCGCCCGCACTTCCGCGCGTCGCAGATCAACATCTTCTACGAGGACCAGAAGGGCGACGGCATCCAGCACGCGGCCCTCGTGATCGACGACATCCTCGGCGGCGTGGAGAAGCTGCGCGCGCGCGGCGTGGAGTTCATGCCCACGCCGAAGAGCTACTACGAGATGCTCCCGGCGCGCCTCGAGCAGATCGGCGTCAAGCGCATCGACGAGGCGATCGACGTGCTCCAGAAGCTCGAGATCCTCGTCGATGGCGAGCACGAGCACGAGTACATGCTGCAGATCTTCCTGAAGGACTCGGCCGGCCTCTACCGCGAGCGCGACGCGGGGCCGTTCTTCTACGAGATCATCCAGCGCAAGGGCAGCGAGGGCTTCGGCGGCGGCAACTTCCGCGCGCTCTTCGAGAGCATCGAGCGCCAGCAGCAGACCGAAGGCCGGGCGTGAGGCGGTCGCGATGATCGAGCGTCTCGCGTTCGGCGATCTCCCGAAGAAGCACCACCTCAAGCTCGTCGGTGCCGACGGCGCCCTCCGCTGGGAGGAGTGCTTCACGCGCGACGGCTTCGATGCCGCGTACACGATCGCCTATCACGCGCATCGCCCTCACGAGCAGCGCTTCGCGCGCGACCGGAGTGGTCCGCAGAGCGGACCCGACACAATTGTGTCGGCCCGGCCAGCCGGGCACTCCGGTCGTGACCTCGAACATGGGTGGCGCGCGCCCCACGCGCACGCGAACGACACCGGCCACCGCCTCGCCAAGCGCCACTTCAAGACGGGCACGCGCGAGAAGAAGGGCGGCGCGCCGATCGACGCGCGCGTGCCGCTCTGCTTCAACCCCGACATCGTCGTCTCGGTCGCGCACCCCGACCGCAGTGACCCCGTCTACTTCTCCGACGCCGACGCGGACACGCTGATCTTCGTGCACGAGGGCGGCGGCACGCTGCGCACGATGCTCGGGGACGTGCCCTTCACGAAGGACGACTACGTCTTCGTGCCGCGCGCGCTGATCCATCGCTTCGAGCTCGCGGCCGGCGTGCCGCAGCACTGGCTGGTGATCGAGTGCCGCGGCGGCATGCACGTGCCCAAGCAGTTCCGGAACGAGACCGGCCAGCTGCGCATGGACGCGCCGTACTGCCACCGCGACTTCGTGCGTCCGACCTTCGTCGGGCCCGTCGACGAGGGCATCCGTCACCTCGTGGTGAAGCGCCGCGACCACTTCCACGACTTCGTCGTGCCGCACTCGCCGCTCGACGTCGTCGGCTGGGACGGAACCGTCTGGCCCTTCGCGTTCCCGATCCTCGCGTTCCAGCCGCGCGTCAGCTCGGTGCACCTGCCGCCCACGTGGCACGGCACCTTCGCGGCGAAGGGCGCGCTCATCTGCTCGTTCGTCCCGCGCCTCGTCGACTTCCATCCCGACGCGATCCCCTGCCCCTACCCGCACTCGAGCGTCGACGTGGACGAGATCCTCTTCTACGTGCGCGGCAACTTCACCTCGCGCCGCGGCGTCGGGCCGGGCTCGATCTCGCTGCACCCGGCGGGCATCCCGCACGGGCCACATCCGGGCAGCTACGAGAAGAGCATCGGCACGACGCGCACCGACGAGCTCGCGGTGATGCTCGACTGCTACGCGCCCTTCGACGTGACGGCCGCCGCGCTCGGCATCGAAGATCCCGGCTACCAGGACAGCTTCGTCGAGTAGGCGCGCGCGGGCGACTCCGTCACTCGTCGACGCAGCTGCCCTTCGACCAACGGAACCAGCGCGCGTGCGCGCGCGGATAGAGCCAGCTGCCGAGCGCGATCCCGGCGAGCGTCGCCAGCGCGCCGAGCTGGAGCTCGCCGAGCTGCACCCATACCGCCGCCGGGCACGCGCCCGTGATCGCCCAGCCGACCCCGAAGAGGACGCCGCCCGGGAGGGTGCCCGGATGGATGCGGCGCGGTGCTGGCGGGTGCGCGACGCGGCGCGCGAGCACGAGCGGCCACGCGATCACGAGCAGCGTCACGGCGACGGCGAAGGTCGTGAGCAGGCGCGGATCCGAGAACGTGAGCATGCCGTGCAGCGCATCCCAGCTCGAGAAGCCGCACGCCGAGAGCACGGCGCCGAACGCGAGGCCCACGGCCCCGCTCGCGAGCGGCTCACGCGCGGCGCTCATGCGAGCCTCTCGAGGATCAGGGCGATGCCGATCCCGGTGCCGAAGAACGCCGCCGTCGCGGCCAAGCTCCCGGGCTCGCGCCGGCTCACCCCGCAGAGCCCGTGCCCGGAGGTGCAGCCACCCGCCATGCGCGTGCCGAAGCCGACGAGAACGCCGCCGATCCCGAGCGCGAGCCAGCTCGCCGGCCCCTGGCCGAGCTCCGACGAGAACGCCTCTCCACGGAGCGTCGCGGAGAACGAGAGACCACCGCTCGCGGCGGCGACCACGAGCCCTCCGAGCGCGAGCCCGACGAAGAACGCGACGTGCGAGAGCGGACGGGTCGGCGCCAGAGGCAGCGCCGCGCTCGACTCGATCGCCGGCGCGCTCGGCGGCGCGGCCCCCACGGCCTCCGCGCCGAACGCCGCCTCGGTCGCCGCTGCGAACGCGGCCGCGAGCTCGGCCTCGCTCATCTCCGGCTCCGCCTCGCGTCGCGGCTCGGTGATCCGGTCGACCATCGAGGCGAAGCGTCCGGAGACCGCGAGCTGGCGGCCCAGCATCACGCGATGGAGCACGGGCACGAGCGCGAGCGCCACGCCGCCGATCCACGGGGTGATCACGGCCCGCGCCCGTCCTTGGGCCGGAGCACGGCGCCGTTCGGCATGAGCGTCAGCGGCACTTCGCGCCCGTCGCGCGAGAGCCGAAAGCGCGCACATCCCCCGAACTCGGCCTCGCAGAAGAGCGCCTTCCACACGCCCATCGATCCGTGGTTACGGAAGGCGAGCGCCATCGCGCAGGTCGACAGGTGCGGGCACTTGGGCTGAGTCATGCGCTCCGGCGCGCGTCGGACGCACGTCGCTCTCTTCGATCGTCGGACGATCCCCGACCGACCTTGAGGGCGCACCGCGAAGAATCCGACGCCACACCGCTCGGTGGGACCTCGCTGCCCTCGGGCTCGCACGGCGGCGGTGGCGACGCCGGATCGCGTCGTCCTCCCCCGTCACCGGTCGCGGCATTCGCGGGCAGCGCCGCTCCGTTCCCCGAGGGGCCCCCGCCGACACTCGCCGAGCCCGCCATCGCGTCGCGCGGTCAGCGCGCGACGCAGGCGCTGCCGTAGATCGTGCGCGACGTCGCGCTCGCGAGCTGGCGGCACGCCATGCCGCTCGGGCAGCCGCTGTCGTCCGTGCACGCCGCCGAGCAGACGCGCGGCGCACCGGCGCGCGGACGGATGCAGAGGTTGCCGAGGTCGCCGCAGTCGGCGTTCGCGCTGCACGCTTCGCCCATCATCTCGCGATCGGCGTAGGGGTGGAGCGCCGGGTTGTGGTCGACGCCGTGCACGCCGTACATCGTGTGGAAGCCGTAGCTCGACTCGCCATCGAGGCGCGTGAGCAGCGAGCGCACCGTGCGCGGGCGGTGGTGACCGCGGCTGTCGCGCTCGAGCAGGTGCGAGAGGAAGTCCTGCACCGTGGCCGGCGTCGACGCATTCGAGAAGCTCGTCGTCGTGATCACGTTCAGGTCGCGCAGGTTCGGGTGCGCCGGGTTCTGGGAGAACGCCTCGCCGATCTGGTACGTGTCGCAGCCCTCCGCGACGACGATCTGGTAGCGGCCGCTCGCCATCGGGACGCTCGCCATCTCGCTGTCGTCCAGGTCACCCTCTTCGGTGCGGCGCCAGTTCGCGAGCGCGAAGCCGTAGAACGGGCCGGAGTGCCCCGAGTACACGATGATGTCGCGCGTCGCGAGCGAGGCGCGCGCGTCGGCCTCGAGCTGGCGGCCGCCGGCGTCCGTGTCCGGATCGGTGTCGCCGCCCGCGTGCCCGTAGAACAGGCGCACCTCGATGCGAATCGTGCGGCCGTTCGCGAGGATCGTGCGCGTGTACGCGCCGCTCGTGCGGTTCAGATCCTCGAAGCGCGAGACCGGCGCGCGGAAGCCCTGCGCGCGGAGCCAGTCGTGCATCTCGTGCGCGTGCGTGACGTGGTAGCCGGCGTGGTAGTCCCAGCCGAAGTGGATGTCGACGTCGAGCACGCCGTCCTCGAACAGGCGCTGGTAGTCGAACCACACGTCGTGCGACTCGGTCTCCGGCCGAATGGTGACGGTCAGGTCGCGGCGCTGCGCGGCGGGAGCGGCCGTGGCGCTCCACTCGGACCAGGGCGCGCTCCGATACCACTCGTGGTTCGTCTCGAGCTCCGCCATCTCCGCGTTCGTCGGCAGGCCCACCGTGAGCGTGAAGGTGCGCGTGCCGTTCGGGCCCGACTGCGTCGGGATCAGCGTCATCAGGTTCGTGCGGCCCGCGACGAGCTGCTCGAAGTCGAAGCGGTACGTGAGCGAGCCGCTGCTCTCGGGGCGGATGTTGGCCGAGGTGTAGTCGCCGGCCTTCGCCATCGCGCCGAAGCCGCCGTAGGCGTGGTTCGCCTCGTCCTCTTCCTTGTCGACGAGGTACTGGTTGAGGAACCACGCGAGCGCCGTCTGGCGGAGGCCGACGAGCTCGCGGGCGCGCGCGAGGCGGGCCGAGGCGGAGCGGCTGGCGTAGCTCGGCTCGAGCGTGACGGTGTCGGTGCCCGAGATCACGAACTCGCGGGCGGTCGCGCTGAGGAAGTCGTCGGCCTTGCCCTCCGGCACGATCTCGCCGTCTTCGACGAACTCCTCCCCGGTGCCGATGTCGGCGGTCGCCGTGGACGGCTCCTGGGCACATCCGGCGAGCGCGAGGACCGAGGGACAGAGCGCGACGAGGACGAGGCGGGCGACATCGTGCTGGGTCATGCCTCGCCCCCGTCGCAACGGTCGTGCCTACATCCTGCGCGGGAAGGCTACCCTCGTTCTGCCGTGAATTCGTGAGGTCGGCGCGGCAGTGGCGGCACGACTGGCCAGCGGCCTCCGGAGCCGGGGGTCGGGCGTCCCCGGTGGGAGGAGTCGCCGCCCGTGCGTCGCTCGGGGCCCGGCGTAGGCTTGGACGATGCGCCTCGTCGGAGCGATGGCCCTGACTCTCCTGGCGGCGCTCGGCGCCGCGACCGCCCACGCCCAGGAGCGGCCGGCGTTCTTCGACGAGCCTTCGCGCATCGTCGTGGTCGGGCACCCGACCCCTGGACAGCGATACCCGCTGCTCGTCGCGTTCCCACCGACGGGCTACCCGGCGCAGTGGACCGTCGACGCCGTCTCGAGCGCCATCCCGCTCGAGACCTACGTCCTCATGGTCACGCCGGGCGCCCCGCAACGCAGCGAGTACTCGCCCGCGTTCGCGCGCTACCTCGACTGGACGGCCGAGCGCGTGCGCGCCGATCTCGAGACGGCGCTCGCGACGCAGCCCGTCGACCGCGACCGCGTCTACGCGTTCGGCTTCTCGCTCGGTGGCGACATCTCGTGGGGTCTCGTCGCCCGCGAGCCCACCCTCTTCCGCGGCGCGGTGGTGATGGGGAGTCGCTCGACGGCGCGCGGGCACGGGGACGCGACGCGGCTCCTGCGCGCGCGCCACGTCCGCGTGGCGTTCCTCATGGGAGACGAGGACGACGCCTCGCGACGGAGCGGCATCGCCAGCGCCGAGGCGTGGGCGCGCAGCCACGGCGTGACGACGCGCATGTTCTCGTTCCACGGCGACCACGAGATCCCGCCGCTCGATCGCGTACGCGCGGCGTTCGCGATGGTGCTCGACACCACGTCACCCTGAGCCGGCGGCGCGCGTCACAGCGGCGGTCGCGACGCTCGATCGCGTCGCTCTCTCGCGGTCCTCTCCCCGAGAGCTGCCCGCACCGCTCGCCCACCCGGGCAGAGCCGGAGGTCGTGCCCTCCCGCCGGGCCGCGTGATCGTGTTGGTTTCGGGCCCTCGACCAACGCGATCGACGCCCTCACTCGGCGGCGGGCGCGCTGCCGGTCCCCGAGCGGATCACGACGGCCTCGTCGATCTGGACCTGGCGCACCGGCGCGGCCGTCGGCGACGGCGTCTCGGGCGCCGGCGTGCCCGACGAGGGGAAGACGAAGTGCACGAGCGCCAGCGCGAAGACGGTTCCGAGCACGGCCGCCACGACGAGCGCGACGAGCGCGCGCGAGCGCGAGGGCCCGGCGACCGGACGCGGTGGAAGCGGCGGGGGAACGGCGCTCGAGGTCGGTGCCTCGCCCTCGTCCGATCCCGTCGACACGAGCTGCACGTCGTCCGTGAGCGCGTCGATCTGGATCGTCCGATTGCCGTCCTGAGCCACGGAACGAAATTAGCACGCGTCCCACGCGCGATCGACGTCCCCGCGCGGCGCTACCGGCGAGCGGACGCGGGCTTTCGACGCCGACAGAGCAGGAGCGCGTCGTCGAGCGCGATGAAGCGACGTCGCGTGTCGCCCTGCGAGAGGTACGTCGTCCGTGCCACGCGCTCCACCTCGAGCCCCGCGGGCTCGATCAAGGTGCGCACCAGCTGCGCGAGCGCCGGCTCGAACTCGCCGTCGGCCTCGATCCACTCGTCGGGATCGCTCGTGCGGCCGCCGCGATCGACGTGCGCCCGCACCGGGAGCGGGCACGCGATCAGCAGGCGGCCGTCCTCGGCGAGCCGCTCGACGGCGGCCGCGAGCAGCGAGCGTGGGCGCGGCGCGCGATCGAGCACGTGCAGGAGCGAGACCACCGAGAAGCGCTCGTCGCGCGGCAGACGCTCGGTCGCGAGGTCGACCGCGTGGGCCTCCCAGCGTGCGGCGAGAGCGCGCATCGCACCGCGCGAGGTCTCCGTCACGACGACGCGCTCGAAGAGCGGCGCGAGCTCGGCGGTCACGGCGCCGCTGCCCGCGCCCACGTCGAGCAAGGAGCGCCGCGGCACCTTCGTGAGGAACGCATCGAACGACGCGCGCCCGAGCAGGCAGACGCGGTAGGTTCCGAGCCACGCGTTCACGTCGAAGTCCGACGCGAAGCGACGCAAGAGCCCGTGCGCCCGCATCGCCAGCGGCCCGTGCGGCGCCGTGTCGGCGACGAAGCGCGCGCGCACCTCGTCGTTCTCGGGCAGCCGCACGACGCGCCCCGCGATCTCGTCGGGCAGACGCGAGCGATCGATCGGGAGCGGGTCGATGCCGACCTCGGCCGTGGGAGGCCCGACGCCAGCGCGCGCTTCGCTCAACCGGCGAACGCCTGCGTCGCGACGCGCAGGACCCACACGAGCAGCGAGAGAACCGAGAGCGCGATCGCGATCTTCTCGGCGTGCAGACGATCGAGCGTGGCCACGACGCCCCAGCCGCGCACGAAGCCGACCGCCGCGAGCGGGATGGTCAGTGCCGTCACGGTGAAGAGCACGATCCCGAACGGATTGGCGTGCCACGCGCCGAAGACCTGCAGCCGGACCATGTGCGCGAACGCCGTGGTGAGGCCGCAGCCCGGGCACGGATATCCCGTGAACACGAGGAACCCGCACGGCGGCAGGCCGAGCTGGGTGTGCGTCCCGTGGCCGCTCGACGAGGGCGTGAGCATCGCGGCGGTGATCACCACCGCCAGCGGTACGGCGAAGAGGACGAACCACGTGACGCGAGAGGTCCAATCCCCGCGCTCGAGCTCGAAGCCTCCGCCGAAGCGGCCGGGGTCGGCGCGCCCGGGCGAGGCCGGCGGCGCTTCGGGGAGAGCGTTCTGCACGGAGTCGAGCGTGGGCTGGGACGGGAGGGCACGTCAAGGGCCGGGGCTACGTGCCGGTGTGCCGACCCGCGTGTAGTATGCGGGGCGCTCTTCGCGCGAGGAATGGCATGACTTACCGATCGAGGAGCGCCGCGCCTGCGGGCGCCGCTACGCCTGGGCCGATCTCTCTTTCCCTCGTGCTCGCGCTCGGCTTCGTGCTCGGCTGCGAGACACCGCCGGCGCCGACCGATGCCGCCGTGGTCGACGGTGGGTTCGTCCCGCCCGACGGCAGCGTCCACTGCGAGACGAGCGCGGAGTGCGACGACGGGATCGCCTGCACGCGCGACAGCTGCCTGGTCGACATCCAGGTGTGCACGCACGTGAACGACAACCCCTCGTGCGACGACGGGATCTTCTGCAACGGCCCCGAGCGGTGCGACTTCTTCGAGGGCTGCGTGCACGAGGCCACGCACGAGACGTGCGACGACGGCAACGTCTGCACGATCGATCGCTGCAACGAGGAGCAGACCGTCTGCGAGCACTCGCCGCGCGATCTCGACTTCGACGGCGACGCCGACTTCTTCTGCGACGGCGGCACCGACTGCGACGACCGCGACCCCACGCGCAGCGGCCACGCGCCCGAGCTCTGCGACGACTCGGTCGACAACGACTGCGACGGCATGGTCGACGAGGCCACGTGCGGCCGCCCGGCGCACGACACGTGCGACGACCCGCTCGAGCTGACGGCCTCGGGGGTCACGCAGCTGGCGGTGCGCGCGGCGAGCTCCGACTACACGCTCGGGTGCGTCGGCTTCACCGAGCCCGATCTCGTGGTGAGCTTCACGCTCGATGCGCCGCACGACGTGACGCTCATCGCCGACAGCGAGCTGTCGAGCGTCGAGCTCGCGCTCCGCACCGACTGCGCCGACGCGCACAGCGAGATCGCCTGCGAGGAGTTCGGCTTCCCGGCGACCCTTCGGGCGCGCGCGCTCGAGGCCGGCACGTACTTCGTGATCGTGCAGTCGTTCGACGACGTCACGCTCAACCTCCAGATCGACGATCCGACGCTGCCGCCCACGAACGAGTCGTGCGGAACGGCCATCGCCATCCCGGAGACGGGCGGCCACTACAGCGGCAGCTTCGTCGGCGTGACCGACGACGTCGCGACGTCGTGTGATCCCAACCTCGCCGACCTCGTCTACCAGCTCGACCTCTCGGCCGAGAGTGACGTGCGCGTCGATCTCGCGGCCACGGGCGGCGGCACGATGCGCTGGAGCCTGCAGCCGACCTGCGGCGATGCCGGCTCGCAGTACCGCTGCCGCACGGGCTCGCCCGCGAGCGGGACCCTGCACCGGGTGCCGATGGGCACCTATTTCCTCGTCATCGAGGCGTCCGCGGCCGTCGAGCCCGATTTCTCGCTCACGGTCACGGTCTCGCCGCCGACCGACCCCGTCGTGGGCGACACCTGCGCGAGCCCGATCCCGCTCGAGCTCGGCGTGCCCTTCAGCGGCACGCTCGCGCGCGCGGAAGACGACTACGACACGAGCTGCGGCTTCGACTATCGGGACATCGTCCATTCGTTCACGATCGACGCGCAGAGCGACGTGACGATCGTCGTGCAGGGCGGCGCCTACATGAACGGTGCGCTGCGGACGGACTGCGCGACCGGCAGCGAGCTGCGCTGCGACGACGGCACGAACTTCGTCACGCACGTCCGCGCGCTCGACATGGGCACCTACTACTTCCTCGTCGAGAGCCCCGGGCAGGGCACCTACACCGCGACGGTGACGGCGACCTCGCCGCCGACGACGCCGACGCCCGTTCCCGATGGCGCGAACGACGTCTGCGGCGGCGCCATCGTCATCCCCGAGACCGGCGGACTGTGGTCCGGCTCGACGGTCGTGGCCCAGAACGACTACGACCCTTCGCGCTGCGGCTCGTTCGGCAGCCCGGCCCACGACGTCGCGTTCCGGCTGGATCTCACCCAGCGCTCGATCGTGACGATCTCCACCGAGGGCTCGCTCTTCAACACGATCGTGTACCGAGAGGTCGCGCCTTGCGCGTCGAGCACGGACCTCGCGTGTGACGACGACAGCGGCCCGGGGACCACGAGCCAGCTGACCGAGACCCTCGCGCCCGGCACCTACTTCTACATCCTCGACGGGTGGAACAGCTCCGCGCAGGGCCACTACGAGCTCGAGGCCGTGATCACGCCGGCCCCATGAGGAGCTCGCGCGACGCGCGAGCCATCGCACGCCGAGCGTCCGGGCTCGCCTGCGGGCTCGTCGCCACGCTCGCGGTCGCGTGCACGCGCACGACGACCACGGAGCTGCCCGACGTCTCGTTCCTCACGAACGACGGCGGCACCGACGCGAACGAGCCCTTCGACGCAGGGCCGCTTCCTCCCGTCGTCGAGACGTGCGAGATGCCCGGCGCGACGGTGGGAGTGAGCTGCACGACTCCCTCGGAGTGCCAGGACGGCTGCTTCTGCAACGGGCCCGAGGCCTGCGTCGCCGGGCGCTGCGCGGCCGGCACGCCCCCTTGTGCCGACGGCGTCGACTGCACGACCGATGCGTGCTCGGAAGAGGCCAATCGCTGCGTCCACGTGCCCGACCACACGCAGTGCTCGGACGGCCACGCGTGCAACGGCTACGAGCTCTGCGATCTCGTGGACGGATGCACCACGGCGGCACCGCTCGTCTGCAACGACGAGAGCACCTGCACGCTCGACGCCTGCGACGACACGCTCGGCTGCGTCTTCGTCGCCCGCGATCTCGACGACGACGGCTTCGTGTCGAGCGCGTGCGGCGGCGCCGACTGCGACGACTACGACCCCCACATCCTGCCCGGCGTGAGCGAGATCTGCGACAACCGGCGCGACGACGACTGCAACGGCCTGCGCGACTACCTCGACCCGGCGTGCACTCCCACCAACGATCGCTGCGCGCAGGCTTCGTTCCTCCGCCTCGGCCCGAGCGGCGGCGGCGCCTCGGGGTCGACGGCCGGGCTCGCACGGGACTACACGCTCTCGTGCGGCGGTGGCCCCGACGTGGTGTTCCGCTTCTCGCTCACCACGTCGCGGGACGTGCAGATCCGAGCGCGCTCGACCGGCACCGGCGCACCGACGCCGACGCTCGCCCTTCGGCCCTTCGACCGCTGCGCCGAGGGTCCCGACCTCGCGTGCGCGCGCGGCAACGACTCGATCCTCCACGTCCGCTCGCTGCCGGCGGGCACCTGGGCGATCGTGGTCGCGACGACGACCGAGACCACCTTCGAGCTGGACGTCGCGCTGGACGACCCGACGATGCTGCCGCCCGTCGACGTCTGCGACGCGACGACCATCGACGTGTCGGCGGGCGGTACGTTCGACGGCGACTTCGAGGACGTCCGCGACGACTACGATCTCTCGTGCCACGCGGCGAGCGCCGCCGACGCCGTCTACCGCTTCACCATTCCGCCCGGGCACGCGAGCGACGTCGACATCGCCGTGAGCACGGTCACCGGCATGGCCCGAGACGGCGCCTTCGTCGCGCTCACGAGCGACTGCAGCGCCGCCAGCGGGGAGCTCGCATGCGTGACGCCGGTGGCCTCGCGCTTGCGCCGACGCGCGCTGGGCCCGGGCACGTACTACGCGGTGATCGAGCCGCTCGATCCGCTGACCGACGGCTGGGAGGCGACGTTCACGTTCACCGATCCACCGGCCGCACGCAGCGCGGGCGATGCGTGCTCGAGCGCGCTCGACGTGACCCCCGTCGGCAGCGCGACCACGGGGATGGGAAGCGTCCTCGCCACCACGCTCGAAGCCGACGGCGGCACGAGCTGCGGCCCGAGCAGCGGCGCGCGCGACGCCTACTTCCATTTCACGCTCGGCGCGAGCCGCGACGTGACGCTGACCACCACGGGCAGCGGCCCCGTGTCGGCGGCGCTCACCACGACGTGCGGCGCGCGCGCGAGCGAGCTCCGCTGCCGCTCCGGGTCCTCACCGCTCGCGCAGACCTTCCGTGGCCTGGGCCCGGGCGAGTACTGGATCGCCGTGGACACGACGGCGTCGAGCGGGAGCGTGACGGCGCAGATCGCGCTCGCGCCCCCGACGACCGCGCCGGCGAACGACGAATGCACCGGCGCGATCGCGCTGCCGACGCCGCTGGCCTCGCGCGCGCGCGACACCCTGGTGGGCTTCGCCGACGATCTGCGCGGCGGCGCCTGCACGCCCTCCGGGATGCTCGACGCGTTCTACACCTTCACGTTGCCGTCGCCGATGAGCATCACGCTCGACGCGACCACGGTGCCCGCGAGCACGCACACCATCGGGCTCACGCTGCGCGACGGCTGTGGCCCGGGCGCCGATCTCGCGTGCGACGTCGGCGTCGGCTCGGCCCACCTCGCCACCGACACGCTCCCGATGGGCACCCACACGGTGCTCGTCGAGATGCGCGAGAGCGAGGCGAGCGACTTCTCGCTCCGCTTCGCCGCGTTCCCATGAGGCGCGCCACCCGCTCCGCCCTGCGCTGGGCCCTCGCGCTCTCGCTGGCCTTCGCGGCCGCCGCGCCGGCCCTCGCCCACGCGCAGCGGCTGCCCCGCGGTCGCACCGGCTTCCGCGACGCCGGGCTCGGCGGCATCCGCGGCGTCACGGTCGGCCCGATCGAGAGCTCCGAGTGGCCGGGGCGCGGCTACGGGACGCCGTACACCGAGGCCCTCCTCGACGAGCTCGCGCGGATGGGCGTCACGTGGGTGTCGGTCACGCCCTTCGGTCGGATCTGGTCGCTCGAGAGCACCGAGATCTACATGGACTTCGAGGCGCCCTACGAGGACAACCGCGCCGCGATCGCGCGCTTCGTGGAGCAGGCGCACGCGCGCGGGATCCGCGTGCTGCTCATCCCGCACTTGTGGGTGTGGAGCGAGGTCGGCTGGCGCGGCGAGATCGATCCCGGCAGCGAAGAGGGCTGGCGCGCCTACCAAGAGAGCTATCGCCGCTTCGTGCTCGCGTGGGCGCGCGACGCCGCCGAGGCCGAGGTCGACGCCTTCTCGATCGGCGTCGAGTGCAAGTCGTGGTCGGGCCGCTTCGGGGGCTTCTGGGCCTCGTTCATCGACCAGGTGCGCGCCGCGTATCCGGGCCTGCTCACCTACAGCGCGAACTGGGACGAGGTCGAGGCGGTGCTCTTCTGGGATCGCCTCGATCTGATCGGCATCAACGGCTTCTACCCGCTCGCCCATCACCACGGCGCCCGCTACGAGGAGTACGTCACGGGCGCCCGCGAAGCGCGCGACTCGGTCGCGGCGGTGAGCGAGGCGCTCGACATGCCGGTGCTCTTCGTCGAGGTCGGCTACACGACACGACGCGATGCCGCGGTCGAGCCCTGGCTCTGGCCCGACGGCATGACCGACGTCGCCTACTCGGAAGAGGAGCAGTCGCGCGCGCTCGAGGCGGTGCTGGGGGCGTTCCTCCCCGAGGACTGGTTCGCGGGCTTCTTCGTGTGGCGCTACTACGCGAGCCTCGACGACGTCTCGCAGGAGGCGATCTGGGGCTTCAGCCCGCACGGCAAGACCACCGAGGCGCTGCTCGAGGAGATCCTCGGCGCACCGTTCGCGGTGGATCCCGATCCGCTCTCGCTCGGCGCGCTGGCGTCGGGCGGATCGGAGTGGGACGCGTTGATCGCGCACACGCGCGTCGCGGCGCTGCTCGCCGACACGACGATCGGTCCCTGATGGCGCGAATCGCGACGCCCCCGACGCGTCGACAGTCTTGACGGCCCGGAGCCTCGCGCTGCAACCTGCACGCATGGGGGCTCGTCGCTTTCTCGCGAGCGCTGTCGTGGCGCTTTCTTTCTTGGTGTGCGCGCACTTCGGGCTCGGGCCGCCACGCGCGGCCGCGCAGGGAAGTGATGCCGAGGCCCGCGCGCTCTTCTCGGCGGGCGAGATCGCGTACGGCGAGGGCCGATACGAGGCGGCGCTCGACTACTTTCAGCGGGCGTACGAAATCAGCGGCCGCGCGCTCCTCCTCTACAACGTCGGGAGCGCCGCCGAGCACCTGCGCCGCGATCGGGAAGCGCTCGCCGCGTTCGAGCGCTACCTGAGCGACACCGGCGAGGACGCGCCCAACCGGACGGCCGTCGCGGCACGCATCGAGATCCTGCGGCGCTCGGTGGCGGCGTCCACCAGCGAGGCCAGCACGAGCACGACGACGACGACGACGAGCACCGAGAGCACGACCGCAGCCAGCGAGACCGCGAGCAGCGAGACGTCCTCGACCGGCGCCGCCGCGCCGCCGGACCCCGGCCCCTCGTCCGGCCCCGGCGCCGCCCCGTGGATCGTGCTCGGCGTCGGAGCCGCCGTCGCCGTCGCCGGCGCGGTGCTCGTCGGCGTGGGCTACGCCGATGCGGCCAGCGTGAGCGGGATCGCCGACGGCGGATCGTGGAGCAGCATCTCCGGCGCGTACGAGCGGGCGCCGATCCTGGAGGGCGTCGGCTTCGCGCTCCTCGGCGTCGGGGTCGCTGCGGCCGTGGGTGGCGTGGTGTGGGGCGCGATGGGGAGCGGCGAGAGCAGCTCCACCGCGAGCGCCTGGATCAGCCCCGACGGCGCCGGTGTGATCGTGGGAGGGAGCTTCTGATGCGCGCGCCCACCACGCTCACCACGCTCGGGGCGCTCGCGCTCGCCGGATGCACGCTCGCGATCGCCGGCTGCACTCCGGAGATCCCGCAGGGCCGCATCGCCTGCACCACCCGCGACGAGTGCCCTCCTGGATGGTTCTGCCGGGCCAGCCGTTGCTATGCCGACGAGAACGGCACGGACGCCGGGCCCGTCGACGGCGGCACGTCCGACGGCGCCACGACGGACGGAGGTCGCGACGGCGGTGGCGACGGCGGCCCCCCGGCGCCCTGCGTCACCGACCTCGACTGCTCGAACGACGTCTTCTGCGACGGTCGCGAGCGCTGCGCCCCTTCCGATCCCGCCGCCGACTCCGCCACCGGCTGCGCCCCGCCGACGGGCGCTGCCTGTCTCGACACGCAGACCTGCGACGAGAGCCAGGATCGCTGCGTGACGGACTGCGCCCAGACCGGAGACGCCGATCACGACGGCGAGAACTCCCTCGACTGCGGCGGAGCCGACTGCGACGACGCCAACGCCGACGTGGGCCCGTCGCACGCCGAGACCTGCGACGCAGTCGACAACGACTGCGATCCGACGACGTTCGGCACGACAGACCTGGACGCCGACGGTGCGGTCTCGAGCACGTGCTGCAACCCGGGCGCCGGCGGCGGGCCGGCCACGTGCGGGACCGACTGCGACGACGCGCGTGCCGAGGTGGGCCCCGCGCAGCGCGAGACCTGCGACGGGCTCGACAACGACTGCAACGGAATGACCGACGAGAACGTGCTGATCACGTTCTACCGCGACGTGGACGGTGACGGCTATGGCGCGGCGGGCACCACCATGACCGCATGCAGCGCTCCGGCGGGATTTGCCGCGCAGAGCGGCGACTGCGACGACTCGACCGCGTCGGTCCACCCGGGCGTCGCCGAGACGTGCAACCTCGTGGACGACGACTGCGTGGGCGGCGTGGACGACGGCCTCTCGTGCTCGTGCACGAACGGCACGATGCAGAGCTGCGGCACCGACGAAGGCGAGTGCACCCACGGCATGCAGAGCTGCAGCGGTGGCGCTTGGGGCACGTGCATGAACGCCGTGGGCCCCGCCGCCGAGACCTGCAACGGCCTCGACGACGACTGCAACGCCACCGTCGACGACGGAACCGCGAGCGCGTCGTGCCCGGCCCGACGCAACACGACGGCCGCGTGCAGCGGAGGCACCTGCCGGTATTCCTGCACGGGAACGTTCCTCACGTGCGACTCGAGCGATCCGGGCGACGGGAGCGGCTGCGAGGTCGACCCCGTGACCGATCCCGAGCACTGCGGTGGATGCACCGCCTGCACGACGCCCACGAACGTCGCGACCCGGACCTGTGCCGCCGGCTCGTGCGCGGTGGCGACCTGCACGGCCCCCTTCGACGACTGCGACGGGACCTTCTCGAACGGCTGCGAGCGCCGCATCGACACGACCAGCGATTGCGGAGCCTGCGACAGCCCGTGCCCGCTCCGTCCGAACACGACCCCCTCGTGCACGAGCGGCGCGTGCACCTATCGGTGTGCCGGGAGCTTCTCGGACTGCGACGGCAACGCGTCGAACGGCTGCGAGACCGGCCTGCCGAGCTGCGATGCGCCGCCCCCGCGCTTGATCGGCCCGCTGACCGCGATGACGGTGACCTCGAACCGGCCCGAGCTCCGCTTCGCGCCCAGCAGCGGCACCACGCAGGCGCGCGTCCAGGTCTGCTCGGACCCGGCGTGCTCGAACGTCGTGTGGACCGGCACCGGCACGAGCCCGATCGTGGTGGGCGCCTCTCTCGCTCCCGGGCGCTACTACTGGCGGGCTCACGCCCTCGTGGGCACCACCGTCGGCACCACGGCCTCCGCGACGTGGAGCTTCGTGACGTTCGCGCGCACCACCCCCGCGACGGCGACCGATGGCTTCCCGCTGATGAACATCGCGGGCGGGCCCGAGGACGTCGCGTTCGGAGAGCCCACGTCGGCGGGCGGCCGGGTGTACGTGTACGAGGGCGCCTCGAGCACGATCGTCCAGACGCTGAACGCCCCGGCCAACCGCCAAGGGTTCGGCTCGTCGATCTCGGCGATCGACTACAACGGCGACGGCTTCGACGATCTCCTCGTCGGCGCGTGCCTCGGTGATGCGTCGAGCTCGACGGCGCCGACTGCGAGCAGCGGCTGCAGCGGCTACGTCGTCGTCTACGCGGGCGACGCGACGGGGCACTTCAACACCACGCCGGTCGTGACCCTCGGCAACGGCAACGGCACCAACCGCGTCGGCTTCGGATCGTCCGTCGCGGGCATCGGCGACTTCAACGGCGACGGCTACGGAGACTTCGTGGTGGGCGCTTACTTCTCCGGGCGAGCGCTGATCTATCTCGGGCGTGCCGGAACGGGCCCGCTGACCGAGATCGAGATCACGCCCAGCGGTCCCCTCACGACCAGTCGCTTCGGTTGGCAGGTGGCGGCGGCGGGCGACCTCGACGGCGATCACTTCGACGACGTGCTCGTGGGCTCGTACTCGGCGTTCGGGATGAGCGGGAACCTCAACCTCAGCGTGGTGTTCGGCGGGACGGGGACGCCGGCGGTCCTCGAGCGCAACGGGAGCGGCCCGGCGATCCCGACCGGTCTCGGAGACGCGAGCGGGGACGGGCGCGCGGACTTCGCGACGGCGTCGCCGAACGGTCTGGGCAACATCGCCGTCTACCGGCAGACCACGCGCTCTTCGGTCGGCACCGTGGCCTGGAGCCTGAGCGGCACGAGCAGCAGCGACATGTTCGGGTGGACGACGATGGGCCCGGGCGACCTCGACAACGACGGGCTCGGCGACGTGGTCGTCGGCCGCCCGGGCACGATGCACGCGCTGGCGTACCAAGGGACCACGGGCGCCACGATCTGGCAGGTCGCCGACTCGCACGCCGGGTTCGGCCGAACGATGGGCCGCGGGGGCCTCCTCTCCGGCTATCTCGGGGTCACGATCGCCGCGTGCTCGGGCCCCGTGTCGTGCTCGGGAGAGATCGCCGCCTACACGGACAACACGCCCAGTCTGCGCGCGCTCTGGTCGATGGGCGCAGGTGCGTTCGGCGCCGCGCTCTCGCGCTGACGGACGTCGCGCGAAGGAGATCGCCCCGACACGATCCGTGTCTGGCCGTGCTCGAGGCGAGCAGAGAGATCAGCGCCGCCGCTCGTAGCGGAGGCGCTTGATGACGCGCTCGAGGATCTCCTTCTCGGTCGCGTCGGGGCTGCGGCGCTGCTCGGCCTCGACCAGACGCTGCGCGGAGGCCGCATCGTGCGTGAGGTGTGCGAGCTCGCGGCGCAGCGAGGCGGGATCGCGCTTCTTCGTCTTCGGCCGGCTCGCCAGGTAGATGGCGAGCGAGGCGCCGACGACCAGCGCGAGGACGAGCAACGCCTCCATCGCGGCGATGATACGGCAGGACGCGCTCGGAATTCCTCTCGGAGCTCACGGGCAGGGGCCGACCGACTGAACGTCGGTGCCCGAGGCGTTCGCCTGGCACGGGTTGAAGTAGCGCATTCCGTCGCACCCGCAGACATCGCGCGAGGGCCCCGAGCAGCTCGACGCGGCCGGGCGCAGCACGCAGGTGCCGCTGCTCAGCGCACCGCAATCGTAGAGGCGCTCGAAGTCGCAGTACGACGTCGCGTCGCACGGGATCGTCTCGTCGCAGGGTCTTCCCGGGCCGACGGCGGCATCGACGGGCGTGAAGGCGTCGTCCTCGCGCGTGTACGTGTCGGTCGGCACCCACGCGTCGCGCATCGGGCCGGCGTCGGGCTCGACCGCGGCGTCCGCATCGACCGTCACCGCATCCGGCGCGTCGGCCATGCCCGCGTCCTCGACGCGCGCATCGGGGGCGGCGATCACCGCCGCGTCGTCCTCCGCGGCATGACGCGTCGAGCACGAGACGAGAAGGAACGTGCCGAGGATCCCGAGCCGGATCGCGAGGAGGCTCGTCTTCGGCGCGCCCCTACACGGCCGACCGTCCGCGCGCGTCACGCTCCGGTTCGGCATCTTCGTGTCGGGCACTTCTTGCAGATGCATCTCTGGGGGCCTCTCGCTCAGAACACGACGACGTCGCAGGGGAACGTCGCGTGGAAGGCGTCGTCGGTCTCGAGCAGGCGATCACACGCCGCGCCGAGGAGCTCGATGTGGGTCTGGTCGATCGCGCGCCAGCCGTCTCCACAGACGAGCGGTGGATCTCCGTCGAAGCCGACGGTGCCCTCGCACGCGCGCGCCAGGTCGGCGATGCGCCCGTCGAGCTCGAGCTCGCACGACGTGATACCCGCCACGATCGTCGAGAGCGCGGTGTCCAGGCCCGTGACGTCGCTCGCGATCCAGAGGTCGGCGGGAGGATCGCCCGGCCCGCGCCCCTGCCCGGCGTTGGCCAGCGCTTGCAGGTGCGGCGTCGTGATCTCGGTGCCCACGCTGACGACGAAGGTCTCGATGCCCATCGTGTACGCCGACGTGATCGCGTCGAGCGACTCGCGGCGGCCTCCCGGCAGGTCGTACGCGTCCGCGCAGGTGTTCGGCTCGCCGTCGGTCGCCACGATCAGCACCGTGGGATCGATCCGAGACGGTGCGAGCGTCGCGATCTGCGCGAGCACGCGCGCGATCGCCGCGCCGGTCGGCGTGAGGCCCGGCAAGGGAGACTCGAGGCGGTAGGCCGTGGCGATCGCGTCGAAGTTCCCGAGCGCCGCCGGAAGCGTGACGAGATCCGGGCAGCCCGCCGTCGCGAGGACGTCGGTGTAGGTGACCCAACCGAAGCGGATCGAGCCGTCGAGCCGAGCGATCGGACCGTCCACCCCGAGGAGGGCGTCGCGCAGCGCTTCCCAGCGCGTCACGCCGCCGAAGTCCTCGTTCATGCTCGCCGACTGATCGACGATCACGATCACGTTGGGCGTCACCTGGCGCGTCGTGACCGTGCGCGAGGCGCAGGTGGTGTCGGTCGGCGCGTCGGGGAGCGCATCGGGCGGGGCGATCCACACATCCTCGCGAGCCGCATCGACCGTGGCGGCGTCGATGCGGCCGCTCGCGTCGTGGAGCTCGCTCGGCGTCGGTCGCTCGACCGTGCAGCCGAGGGCTGCGCCGGCGCTCGACGAGAGGAGCAGCGCCGCGAGCACGGGCGGAGGCAGTTCGCGTGGGAGGCGCGTCATCGCCGGCGCGCGCAGCACGCGATGTGCCGTGAGCGCCGCGCTCTCCTGCGTCACGATGCACGCGGGGGACGCGTCGAGCGCGCGCGACGCGCGTCATGGGACGCGTCACGTGCCGCGCATCACTCGGGCGCGCGAGGCCTCAGCAGCAGCCGCCTGCGGGCTCGCTGCTCCAGCACGCAGGGAGCTCCGTCGCTCGCCATCGCGCCTCGGCGGCGACGGGATCGTCGATGCGCTCGACGACGTGGAACGTGCCGCCCAGGTAGAGCCCACGCGTCTCGACGAGCACGCGGGGCGCGGCGCCGTCGTCGCGCCTCAGCACGACGAGCCGCGGCGAGGGTGCCTCCGGCGTCTCGAGCCGGACGACCACCTCGCGCGCCTCGCGGCTGATCACGAGCTGGACCCACTCGTCGTGATCGACGCGCTCGATGGGCGCGTCGGCCCGCGCACGCAGCTCGTGCCGTGCGCGATAGCCGACCCGCCCTCCGAGGACGTAGCCGCCCTCGAGGAGCTGCCGCAGCTCGTCCTCGAACATGCGCGTGGGAGCCGCGCGCGGCGAGAAGGGTTCAGATCCCGAGCCAGGCGTGTGCGTCGAGGGCGCGCGTGCCGCGGCGGACCTGGAAGAAGATCGCCGACGTGCCGACGCTGCCGACGCGACCCCCGCGGGTGACGTCGTCGCCGACCTGGACGTCGATCGCGCCGAGGCCGCCGTAGACGGTGAAATAGCTGCTGCCGTGATCGACGATCACGAGCGCGCCGTAGCCCGGGTGGCGATCGGCGTAGGCCACGCGGCCGGTCGCCGCCGCGCGCACCGTGGCGCCCCGCGTTCCGTCGAGCTCGAGGCCCGAGCCCTCTTCGCGGCTCGCATCGCGCATGCCCGTGGGCGCCGCGATCGGGAGCGCCAGCTCGCCGCGACGCAGCTCGAACGCGCTCCCGCCGACGGTCTCACCGGTGTCGGAGTAGCGGACGCCGAAGCCGTCGTCCGCATCGGCGCTCGGCACGGGCGTCGCGCCCGCGAGAGCGACGTCGAACGCGCCCAGCATCCCGCCCGCCTCGAGCAGCTGCGCCTTCTCGGTCTCGAGCGCCGAGGCCCGCGCCCGTGCCGAGGCGATCCGATCGGTCGCCGCGCGGGTCTCCTCGCGCAGCGCCGCTTCGCGCCGCTCGAGCTCGCGCATCTCGCCGACGTCGCGCTCGAGCATCCGCTCGAGCCGCTCGACGCGCGCCGCGTGCGAGAGCAACGCCTCGAGGCCCCCCGCGATCGGCAGCGTGCCCGCCCGCGTGAGGCGATAGAGCGAGCGCGTGCGCTCGGTGAGATGACGACGCCCCGTCTCGCGCGCCGTGCCGAGACCGCTCAGCTCGGCCTCGACGCGCGCGCCCTCGGCCTCGGCCTGCTCGACCTCGGAGAGCGCCTGCGCGATCTCCACGTCGATCTGCGTCAGCCGCGTGATCGTGTCGACGGGCGCCGGCGCCACCCCCTGCCCGCGCGCGACCGACGCCGCCGGAAGGCACGCCAGCGCCGAAGCGATCAGGAGAGGTGCGATCGAGCGGAGTGCGCGCATGAGGAGCTCCGGAGCATCAGACGGTGAGGTAACGGCGCAGCGAGACCGCGCTCCCGGCTGCGCCGACGACGCCGCCGAGCAGCAGCACGCCGAGCGCCACGAGCGGCGGCATGAACGACGAGCGCACGCCCGCGATGGCCGAGAACACGCCATCCACGCGCTCGTGGAGGCCGAGATAGAGCGCGAAGAGCAGCCCCACGGCGAGCAGCGCCGAGACGAGCCCCTGCGCCGCACCTTCCACGATGAAGGGCCCGCGCACGAACGCGTCGCTCGCGCCGACGAGCTTCATCACCTCGATCTCCTTGCGGCGGCCGGTGACGGCGAGGCGGATCGTGCTGCCGACCACGAAGAGCACGGCGAGCAGCACGAGCGCCACGAGGCCGCTCGCGACGCTCCGACCCGCGACGACCAGAGACTCGAGCTGGTCGAACCAGCCGCGGTAGGTCTCCACGTCCTCGACGACCGAGAAGCCGCCGACGCGCTCGGCGATGCGCTCGGTCTGCGCGCCCGCCGCCAGCGTGACCTCGAGCGAGGCCGGGAAGGCCTCCGCCGGAAGCGCGGACAGGCCGCCGGAGCCGGCCGCGTCGGCGAGGAACTGCGAGCGCGCCTGCTCGGCGCTCACGTACTCGACGCCCGCGACCCCGGAGACGCCCTCGAGCGCCATGCGCAGCTGCGTCACGTCCGCCGGCGCGGCGCCGTCGCGCAGGAAGATCGTCATGCGCGCCGTCTCGCCCCATCGCTCGGCGACGCGGCCGAGGTTCTCCATCGCGACGAGCGTCGCGCCGAGACAGAAGAACGCGATCGTGAGGCTCAGGATCGCGACGAGGTGCAGGCGCGCCTCCTCGCGCATGCCGCGCCGCGCTCGCTTGATGGCTTGTCCGAGGTCCATGGCTCTGTTCTCCGGGGGCCTCAGCGCGAACGCGCGAGGGAGAGGACGTTGTTGCGCGCGGGCTCGGCCTTCGCGGGCGCGTGCTCGTGTGAGGTCGCGCCGTAGTCGGAGGCGCGCGTGCTCGACCAGTCCTTGAGGCCCTTGCGCGCCTCCTTCACGTGGCCGTCGTCGATGTAGACGATGCGGTGCGCGCGCTCTTCGAGCAGCGTGTGGTCGTGCGTCGCGAAGAGCACCGTGGTGCCCGTCGCGTGGATCTCTTCGAAGAGCGTGAGGATGTCGAGGGCGAGGTGCGGGTCGAGGTTGCCCGTCGGCTCGTCGGCGAGCAGGAGCGCCGGCTCGGTCACGATCGCGCGCGCCACGGCGACGCGCTGCTGCTCGCCGCCCGAGAGGTTGCCCGTCGTCTCTTCGCCGCGACCGGCGAGGCCCACGCGCTCGAGAGCCTCGCTCACGCGCGAGCGGATGAGGCGCCGCGACATGCCGAGGATCTCGAGGGCGATCGCCACGTTCTCGAAGACCGTCCAGTGCGGGATGACCTTGAAGTCCTGGAACACGATGCCGAGGTTGCGGCGCAGGTAGGGCACCGAGTCGGCCGTGAGGCGCGAGATGTCGCGGCCCGAGAACAGGATGCGGCCCTCGTCCACCTGCTGCTTGCGGTAGACGAGATCGAGCAGCGTGCTCTTGCCCGCGCCGCTCGGCCCCGTGACGAACACGAACTCGCCACGCTCGACCGTGAGGTTCACGCCGCGGAGCGTGGGCTGGTCGGGCCGGTGGTACTTGTAGACGTCCTCGAGCACGAGGATCGGCCGGTTCTGCACCGGCTCGCTGCGCCCGAGCCCGGCGCGGAAGAACGCGAAGGGTCGGTTCGATCCGGAGCTCTTGTTGCCGCCGAGCGCGCGTCCGCCGAGGTCGAAGAGGGCCATATGCCCTCGCGGGTAACAGACGCGCGCGCAACCGGGCAAGAAAGCGGCAGGTCGACGCAGGCGCCGATCCGTTCTCTGCAAGGAGTGCTCGCCCCGGAGGACCCGGACGGGAGCGGGCGAAGCTCGCGGACGGAAGGGTCCGGAGCGGGCGAGCCGATCAGACCAGCGCGTACGAGAGATCGTAGAAGTGCGCCCCGCCCGGCTCGATGCGGATCTGCATGGTGCCCGAGAGGCCGGCGAGCGCGCCGGTGCCCGAGCCGGGCACCACCTCGATGCGTAGCGAGGGCCCCGCAGGGCCCATCGTCGCGAGGTGCACGAGCGCGAAGGATCCTGCGCGTCCCTCGAGCGAGCCCGTGACGCGCTCGACGGCGACGTACGCGCGGGCCTTCGGATCGGGCGTCGTGACCGAGGTCATGAAGACCTCGCTCGTCGCCTCGAGCGGGCCGGTGAAGCGCTTGTCGAAGCGCGCGCGGCCGAGCTTCACGCCATCGACGTCGGAGAAAGGCGGCTCCGCCGTCATCTTCACTTCGAACGCACCCGAGACCGTCTTCGTCGTCATGGGACGCGTCTTACCCGCGCCCTCGGGAGGCGTCTTGGACGAACCCGACAACCGCGCGTCGCCCTTCCCGATCGGCGGCGCGCGCGCCTATCATCGCCTCCCACCACCACGGGGGCCCCGATGAGCCTGAATCTAGCGACGATCCTTCGAGAGAGCGCCAAGCGACACCCCGAGAAGCCCGCGATCATCCTCGGCGACACGACCCTGCCCTACGCGATGCTCGATGGCTTCGCGCGGCGCTTCGCCGGCGCGCTGAAGGGGCTCGGCGTCCGGCCCGGCCAGCACGTCGCCCTGATGCTGCCGAACGTGCCGCACTTCACGATCGCGTACTTCGGCGGGCACTACGCCGCGACGCCGATCGTGCCGCTGAACGTGCTCCTCACCGCCGACGAGATCGCCTACCACCTCACCGACTCGGACGCGGTCGCGCTCGTGGTCTGGGAGCAGTTCCTGCCGCAGGCGCAGGCGGCGTTCGGGCGCGTCGAGACGTGCAAGCACCTCATCGTGTGCAAGGCCGACCGCAGCGACGTGAGCGCCCCCGACGGCGCGAAGAACTTCACCGCGCTCGTCGCCACGGCGACGCCCGTGGAGGAAGTGCCAGCGACGAGCGCGGAGGACACGGCCGTGATCCTCTACACGTCCGGCACCACCGGCCGGCCGAAGGGCGCCGAGCTCACGCACTTCAACCTCTTCTTCAACAGCTACTTCGTCCGCACTTCGCTCATGCCGATGCTGCCGACGGATGCCGCGCTCGCCACGCTGCCGCTCTTCCATTCGTTCGGACAGACCGTCATCCAGAACGCGCTGCTCGGCGCGGGCGGCACGCTGGTGCTCTTGCCGCGCTTCGACCCCGAGAGCGCGTTCGGCCTGATGCACAAGCACAAGGTCACGATCTTCGCCGGCGTGCCGACGATGTACTTCGCGCTCCTGCACTTCCCGGGCGCCGACAAGTACGACCTCAAGGCGCTCCGCTACTGCGCGAGCGGCGGCGCCGCGATGCCCGTCGAGGTGATGAGCGCCTTCGACAAGAAGTACGGCGTGAACATCATCGAGGGCTACGGCCTGAGCGAGACCTCGCCCGTCGCGAGCTTCAACACGCTCGATGCGCCGAAGAAGCCCGGCTCGATCGGCCGCCCGATCTGGGGCATCGAGTTCAAGCTCACCGACGAGCAGGGCCGCACCATCGATGGCGCGGGGATCCCCGGCGAGATCTGCATTCGCGGTCACAACATCATGAAGGGCTACTACAAGAAGCCCGAGGCGAACGCCGAGTCGATCAAGGACGGCTGGTTCACGACCGGCGACGTCGCGCAGCGGGACGAGGAGGGCTACTACTTCATCGTCGATCGCAAGAAGGACATGATCATCCGCGGCGGGTTCAACGTGTACCCGCGCGAGATCGAGGAGGTCCTCTACGCGCATCCGGCGGTGGCCGAGGCGGCGGTGCTCGGCATGCCGCACGAGAGCCACGGAGAAGAGGTGCGCGCCGTGATCGCGCTCAAGCCCGGACAGACGGTGACGGCCGAGGAGATCATCGCGTACTGCAAGGAGCGCCTCGCGGCCTACAAGTACCCGCGCGTCGTGGACTTCATGCCCTCGTTGCCGAAGACGGCGACCGGCAAGATCCTGAAGCGCGAGATCAAGGCGATGTCCACGCCGAAGGCGTAGGCCCCGCGTGGCCTCGGGCTCCGACACCGAGAAGGACGCCACCACCGACCCTGCCCTCGCGCGCACGCTCGCGAGCGGCGAGGGCGCCGGGTCGGGCGAGCGCGCGCCGATCCCGAGCACGAACACGCCCGAGACCGATCTGCGCACGACCGATCCCGCGCTCGCGCCGACGATGATGCCGGGCGCGCACACGAGCCTGCCCGGGCGCGCGGGCACCACGCTGACGAGCGAGCACCCGGGCCGCTACGTGCGCGCCGCCGAGCTCGGGCGCGGGGGCATGGGCCGCGTGCTCGTGGTGAAGGACACGCACCTCGGCCGCGAGGTCGCGCTCAAGGAGCTGCTCGAGCAGGGCCCGCCGGGCCAAGACGCGATGAGCGTCGGCTCGGCCGCGCGCTTCCTGCGCGAAGCGCGCATCACCGGACAGCTCGAGCACCCCGGGATCGTCCCCGTGCACGAGCTCGGGCAGCGCCCCGACGGAACCATCTACTACACGATGAAGCGCATCCGCGGCCGCTCGCTCGCGAGCGTGCTGAAGGAGAAGCACACGCTCGCCGAGCGGCTCACGCTGCTCGGCGTGTTCCGCGCGGTCTGCGAGGCCGTCGCGTACGCGCACAGCGAGGGCGTGGTCCATCGCGATCTCAAGCCCGACAACGTCATGGTCGGCGAGTTCGGCGACACGCTCGTCGTCGACTGGGGCCTCGCGAAGGTGCGCGGCGAGGCCGAGATCCCCGGCGCCGCCTCGGTCTCGGGGCAGAGTGGTCGCACGAGCGCGCACGACGACCTCGCGCGCACGGTCGACGGCCACGCGATCGGGACGCCGGCGTACATGAGCCCGGAGCAAGCGCGCGGCGAGCTCTCGTCGATCGACGAGCGCGCCGACGTGTGGGGCCTCGGCGCGATCCTCTTCGAGCTGCTCGCGGGGCGGCCACCCTACGTAGGCACGAGCGCGCTCGACGTGCTCTCGAAGGTGCTCGACGATCCACCGCCGCGCGTGCGCGCCGTGCTGCCCGACGCACCGCCCGAGCTCGCCGCGATCGTGGACCGCGCGCTCATGCGCGACCCCTCGTCGCGCTATCCGAACGCCGGCGAGGTGGCCAAGGAGATCCGCGCCTACCTCGATGGGCGCACCGTCGGCGCCTACGAGTACTCCGCGTGGGAGCTCGCCGCGCGCTTCGTGCGGAGGCACCGGGCGGCGTCGATCGCCGGCGTCAGCATCGTGCTCTCGATCGTCGTCGCTTCGGCGCTGGTGTACCGGAGCCTGCTCGACGAGTCCCGCGCGAGGACCCTCGCCGAGACGGCACGCGACGAGGCGATGCGCGAGCGGAGCGTCGCCGAGGACAGCATGCACGAGGCCGAGAGCGCGCTCGCCGACGCGCTGCTCGAGCGAGCCGAGCGGGCGCTCGCCACCGGCGATGCGAGCGGCGCCGCGGTGTTCGCCGCCGGCGTGCTCGTGCGCGACTCGGGCGCGGCCATGCACGCGCCCCCCGAGCGCCGCGTCCGCGCGCTCACGCTCTACGTGGAGGCGGACGCGCGGCGTCGATACGTGTTCGAGCGCTTCGTGGCCGGCGCGCACGTGCGCAGCACGCTCTCGGACGACGGGCGCTTCGTGGTGATCCCGACCGAGACGGCGACCCGCATCGTGGATCTCGTCACCGGCGACGAGCGGCGCATCGATCTGCACGCGACGCGGGTACGCGCGGCGACGGCCGCCGGGATCGCCGTGGTCGCGGGCACGACGCCGGGCCTCTACGACCTCGAGGACGGTCACCTCGTGCGCGAGACGCCGGCGCCGATGGGCGCCTCGACGAGCGAGGAGGGGATCCTCGTGAGCACCTCCGATGGGACGGTGATCGCGCTCTCGCCCGACGGGACGAGCGAGCTCGCGCGCTGGCAGAGCGATCTGCGCGGACAGGTGCGCGCCGCATGGACGAGCCCCGGCCGGGCCGTGGCCGTCGTCTCCACCGAGTCGACCGAGCTCGAGCTCTGGCGCTGGCCGCACGCAGGCCCCCCCGAGCGCGTGACGTTGCGCGCGCTTCCCTACGTCGTCGCGTTCTCTCCGCGCGGATCGCACCTGGCGGTCCTGGCGAGCGACTTCGTGGGCGTGGCCGATCGCGGCGCGGAAGACTGGCCGAGCCCGCTGCCGATCGCAGAGCTGCCGACGAGCACCTGGCCGACCGCGATGACGTGGATCGACGACGCGACGCTCGCGCTCTACGAGAACGGCGACCGCCTCGCGCTCCGCGACGCGAGCGACGGCCACGCGCTCGACGTGGTCCACTTCCCGGGCGCGAACGGCGGGCGCATCGAGGCGGCCGGCGAGCACCTCGTCTTCTTCCCCGGCGAGTCGCGCACGAGCCTCGACGAGGCGACGGTCATGCGCGCGGTCTCGGGCGTCGGGCGCGTCACCGTGCAGCTGCCGGCCGGCGTGCGCGACGTGCAGCTCGACCCGGCGCGCCACCGCGTCGTCGCGGCCACCTTGCGCGCGGTCTACGGGATCCCGCTCCTCGCCTCCGGGCGGCTCGGCGCTCCGACGGTCGTGGCCGAGCTGCCCGCCGAGCTCGGGATCGTCGAGCACGCGCGCGTCGCCTCGGACGGGGCGGTCGTGGTGCTCACGCTGCGCGGCGGGCTCGTGGTCGTCGAGCCGGACGGCACGCTCGTGCGCGTCGCGGAGCCCTCGACCGACTACGGCCTGGTGATCGGCCTGCGCGGCCTGGCGATCTCGCCGGACGGGCAGACGATCTTCTGGGGCGGGCCGACCGAAGGCGTGCTGCGGCGCTGGTCGCGCGCCGAGCACGCCGAGCAGGCACCGTTCACGATCCCCGACGCGCCCGTGCAGTCGCTGGCCGTCTCGCCCGACGGCGCGCAGCTCGCGGTCGGTGGCCACGACGGCTCGCTCGGCCTCGTGCGCATCCACGATGGGACGATCGAGCACGCCGTGACCCGCGTCGATGCCGCCGTGTCCGACGTCGCATTCTCCCCCGACGGCGCTCACCTCGTGGCGGTGGACGCGAGCGGCCGCGTGCGCTCGATCGATCCGGTGACCGGGCGCGTCGAGCGCGAAGCCCAAGCGCTCCACCGCTTCGTGAACGGCGTGTCTTGGTCGCGCGACGGGCGCTGGATCGTGTGCGCCTCCGACGAGCCGAGCGTGCACGTGCTCTCGGCGGTCGACCTCTCGCCGGCGCGGATCCTGCGCCCGTCGACGGCGCCGATCGCGGCCTCCTTCGCCCCCGACTCCGCGCACCTCGTTCTTCACGAAGGGCGCGAAGTGGAGGTGCTCGATCTGCGCATGACCATGAGCGAGCCGAGCCCCGCCGAGCTCTTGCGCCAGGCCGAGGAGCGCGCCGGCGTGCACCTCGACGAGCTGGCGCTCGTGCGGCGCGACGGTCCCTGAGGCCGGCCGGCGCTGGCCGCCGACGCGCTCCACGATGGCGTTCCGCGGCGCGAGAGTCGCGCGCGACGCTCTCGCGGACGTGCTAACCGTCCGACGTGACGGTGAAACGCTCCTTCCCGATGCTCGTGGTCACGCTGCTCGGATGCGGAGCGGCCGCTCCGACCGCGACGACGACGACGCTCCCTCCGGCGACGACGCGCACGGCCCCGGTCGATCCGTGCGCGGAGATCGCCGCGCCGGCCGTCGATCTCGGGCTGACCTGCGTCGCTGCGGGCGCCGACGCGTGGGTCGTCGAGGTCGAGGGCCTCGTCGAGTCGCCCGGCGACGACGACGGGGAAGTGCGCACGACGGGCTCGTATCGGCTCGTCTACGTGCGCTCCGATGGCACCCGCGCGCGCTCCGAGCCACGCACGTTCGCCCTCGGCTCGGTCGCGCGTTTCACCCTGCGCGCGCTCGGGACCTACGACTGGGACGGGGATGGCGCCGCCGAGCTCGTGATCTTCGCCCAGCGCGACGAGTACGACGATGGCGACGCGAGCACGGACGTGTGGAGCGCGCCGCGCGATGGCGATCGCGTCGTCACGCTGGCGGCCGCCGCCGACTTCACAGGCAGCGTCGACGAGGTCCGCGACGTCGACGGCGACGGCCGGCCCGACATCGTCACGATGGAGCCTTGGCGCGACGGCGGCTGGGGATACAGCGAGAGCGGCGGTGGCTGGTCGGGCCGCCCCCGAACGCTTCGGCACGCGCGCGCCGACGGGAGCTTCGCCACCGGAGACGACGCCGGCCGGGCGTTCTGGGCTGCGGAGTGTGGGGCCGTCGGCGTCCTCGTCCCACGGCTCGGCGATCCCGACGACGACGAGACGTACGAGCGACTCGGCGACGCGCTCGGAAACGTGACGTGCGCTGCGCTCACGTCCGCGTCCATCGACACCGTGCGGGCGCGCCTCGAGGACGAGTGGTCGCGCGGGCCGTGCACGCTCGAGCCCTCGGAGTGCGCGGCCCTTCACGACCGGCTCGTCGAGCGGCTCCGCGAGGTCGAGCAGGCGCGCGCATCCAGCGCCGCGCGTTGATGCGCATACGACGAAGAGCCCGGACGAATCCGGGCTCTTCGCCGCGCGCGCTCGCTCGGCCGCGCTCAGCTCTCGCCGCCCGTCGAGTCGAGCACGAACGGGTAGTTCACGCCGACCACGCCGCCGCCGTCGGGCGCCGGGAAGGTCCAGCGACGCACCGAGGAGACGATGCAGCTCTCGACGGCCGCGTTGTTCAGCGTGGTGCTCTGCATGCCCGAGCTCGACACCGCGCCGGTCGACGAGATGATGAAGCTGACGGTCACGCGGCCGGCGAGGTCGGGGCGCTGCGAGAGCTGCTGCTCGTAGCAGAAGCGCACCTCGTTGATGTGGCGACGAATCGTGCGGCGGATGGCCTCGCGCGAGAGCGCGCCGCGGACCTCGGCCTCGCCCGTGCCGATGTGCGGCAGCACGTGGCGCGGGCCGCCGTGGAAGCTGGCGACGCCGTCGCCGTAGCCGTCGCCGCCGCCCGTGCCGGCGCCGTGGCCGATCGTGCCGAGGTGACCGAGACCGATCGTACCGAGGCCGGTGCCGCCGCCGCCGCGCCCGGTGCCGCTCGGGCCCAGGCCCCCGAAGCCGAAGTTCGCGCCCGTCTGGTCGCCCATGAGCGCACCGAGCGCGCTGAGCGGATCGGCGCCGAGCGCCTGGTCCGCACCGTAGGGCGAGGTCGGCGACGAGAACGCGCCCGCCTGCGTGAGGAGCGTGCCGAACGCGCTCGCCGCCTGCCGCGCCTCGTCCCGCGCGCGCTCGCGCGCCATCACCGGATGCTCGTTGTCCTCGGGGCCCTGGATGCCGTAGCGGCTCGTCGTGTGCGCGGCGTGCTCGTCGCCCATCGAGCCGCTCTCGCCGTCGTGCGCGGTGCCCGTGCCACCCTCGGTCTCGGTCGACGCCGAAGGCTCCACCCAGTCCGGCACCGGCTCGTCGACGGTCTCGTCGGGCGTCATCAGGTACTGCACGAGCCGGTCGTCGGGGCGCACGAGATCGAGCGAGAGCGCCGAGGCGCTCGGCGGCAGGAAGTAGAACATCAGGAGGAACGCCGAGTGGACCGCGAGCGAGAGCCCGGTCCAGAGCTGCGCGCGGAAGCTCGTCTCGGTCTCGGCGCCGACGCGCTTGCCAGCCGTCGTCGCGCGCGTGACGAACGTGAAGCCCTGCAGGCGCACCGTCGCGACGGCGCCCGCGGGCATCACGTACTGCTCGGCCCCGGCGAGGAGCGCGCACGGCGCGAGCTTGCCGGCCGCGCGGAGGGCCTCGATCGACTGCACGACCTCGCCGACGCGGACGTCACCGGTCGCGCCCGGCGGAATCACGACGCCGACGTTGCCGCCGACCTCGACCGTGAGCGGCATCCGCTCTCCGCCCGAGAGCAGGCCCGGCGCCACGAAGTCCGGCGTCTCGCGCTGGCCCGGCTCCCCGATCGTGAACGCGCGTGGCGGCGAGAGGTGGGCCACGTGCAGCACGCTGCGATCGCCCCACAGGATCACGACCTCGGCCGCGATCGCCATCGTCTCCACGTCGGCGGGGTTGATCGCCGGGCCGGTCGCCGCGATGCCGTACTCCACCTCGTCGGGGCTCGCGGGCTCCGTGCTCGCCGCAGGCGCCGCTGCGATCGGCGCGACCGGCGCGGCGAAGGGGTTCGGGAGCACCGGCGCCGGAGAGACCGTGGCGAACGAGGCCGGGCGCGCGACCTCGGGCGCCGCTGCCGCGAGCGGCGCCACGCGCGCCTCGGCGGGCACGCCGATGTCGATCGTCACGCGCGCGCCGCCGAGCTCGAGCGTGTCGCCGCTCTCGAGCTTGGTCTTGTTCACCTTGCGACCGTTCACGATCGTCCCGGTCGCCGATCCGAGGTCGATGACGTGGACGCCGTCGCCCGTCACCTCGATCACCGCGTGCATGCGCGAGACGTTCTCGTCGTCGATGCGCAGGTGGCTCGAGGCGAGCTTGCCGATCTTGACGATGTCCTGCGTGAGCACCTCGGTGCGCACGGGCGCATCGCCGTGGTGGATGTGGAACGTGAGCGTGGTCTTCGCGTGCGCCATGGATCTCCCTCCGGACGGATCGGTGGAGCCCTCGCGGCGGCACGGGCCCGCCGGAGGTCCTCGAGAACGGCAGGGACGCGGCCTCCGCATCACCCACCGGCCTCAATGACACCGGCCCTCCGGCGAAGTTCCGGGTTTCTTCACATGGAGCGCTGGCGACCGCGAGCGAAGCGCTCAGTCCTCGGGGCCGATACGCGGCCCCCTCCATCGGGAGTGAATCCCGACGGAGCCTCCCCCTCGTATCGCTCCGCGAGAGAGGGCGACAGGTCTCCTGGTCGGGTCGCGGCGGGGGTTCGCCCCCGCCGCTCCCACAGATCCGGACGTGCGGATTTCCCGCATCCGGCTCTTCGGCTCATGGGCTCGCTGCGTTCGGCGCGAACACGCTGTGCACGACGCGTGGCGGCGGCAGCGGGTAGCGGGCGAGCAGCAGGTTGAAGCGCGCCCACGGCAGGTGCGGTCTCTGCGAACGACGGCAGAGCCACTTGTGCCAGGCGCGCTCCACTTCGTACGCGAAGCGCGAGAGCGCCTCCGAGTTCCCGGTGATGCCGTAGTACCCGAAGTGCCCGCGCAGCTTGTGGCCGAGCGCCTTGCACTGCTCGGCGATCGGTAGGTGCCGGTTGATTCGGCACCAATCGCGTACGCGACCGATGGCCCGCGTGAAGCGCGAGCGCATCGTGGTCCGCTGCACGACCACGTTCCCCTTTCGCGAGAGGCCCCAGTGATGGTTGAAGCCCAGCAGATCGAAGCTGCCGGGCCCATCGCCCTCGTCGTCACCACCGTCGCGTCGCGGTCTCGTGAAGTTCACGAGGCGCGTCTTGTCGGGGTGCAGCGTCAGGCCATACCGCTCGAATCGCTTCGGCAGCACGTCCATCACGCGCCTCGCGTCCGCTTCCTCCGCGAAGGCGATCACGAAGTCGTCCGCGTACCGGACGAGAAACGCATGGCCTCGCAGCCGCGGCTTCACGTCCGCCTCGAACCACCTGTCGAGCACCTCGTGCAGATACACGTTCGCGAGGATCGGCGAGATGACGCCTCCCTGCGGCGTGCCTTCGTCCGGATGCGTCACCGCACCGTCCTCGAGCACGCCTGCCTTCAGCCACTTGTCGATCGCACGGCGAATCACGCCGTCCGTCACCCGCCCGTCGAGAAAGCCGCGCAGGGCGCCGTGGTCGAGCGTGTCGAAGAAGCGCTGGATGTCGACCTCGACAATCCAGGCGCCGCCCATCGACATGATCTCTTTCCACAGCACTTCGAGCGCGTCGTGCGCGCTGCGTCCCGGCCGGAAGCCGAACGAGCCCGGATGGAAGTCCTGCTCGTAGATCGCCTCCAAGAGCATCGCGACCGCGCGCTGGAGGATCTTGTCCTCGAACGTCGGCACGCCGATCGGGCGCGTACTGCGCCCGTCGCCTTTCGGGATGTGCACGCGTCGAACGGGAGGTGCTCGGTACGCGCCCGTACGGAAGCGCACGAGCAGCGACTCGAGGTTCTTCTCGAGATCGCGCGCGTACTCCTCCGCCGACTGCCCGTCCACGCCCACCGCCGCGTCCTTGCGCGTGCGCCGGTACGCCTCACGTAGCCACGCCACGTCGATCGCGTGGTGCAGCGACATGAACGCACGCTCGGGATGCTTCCTCGCGAGCTCCGCTATCCGCGCGAGTCTCGTGGAGATGCTCCCAGAGTTCAGTGACTCCGACATCGTTCCCTCGTTCGGTTCCATGTTCCGGACGCCCCTTCCCTGGCCGGGTCCTCGTGGGGCGAGTTCCCCGGCGTCATCGGTACAACGGGCGTCTCCGACTTCTCGTCACCCTTCCCGCGATGCTGCTTCGAGCTTCGTTTCCTTCGCTCGGCGGTACCTCGTGTGCGCGTCGTGTTCGTGTTCCGCGTTCGCGGCTCCTGCGCGCTCGATGCGCGGCTCACGCAGGCCTCGGGTTTGTTGTGCGGAGAGCCCGATCTCCGCTCGAACGAGGAGGTGACGAGACCTCCCAGGTTCCTGGGGCGCCACTGTGTGCACGTGCCCCGCTCTCCGACCCCGGTGGAGCCTCGGCGCCCATGATCGTCGGGCGCTCCGGTGCTGCCTTCCGCTGTGTGAACGGCGTCGGCCTCCACGTTTGCTGACTTTCGGGGCTCCACCACGCGGCCCGCGCACTCGCTGTCTACGCTTCGCGGCCGCCCTCGCGGACGGGGCTCGCGCAAGACTCGCTTCTGGCTGCGATCAGCTTTGCCAGGCAGCTCGTCCCTTCCGGGAACGAGGACCGCCAGACGCCTCAGGAGGTTTCCGCGACGATCATCCGCTCATCGCTTCCTCCTCCTCCAGGCTTTCCTGGCGCACTCACCCTCTCAGCGCCGCCGCCGGAACAGGCTCATCACCGGCGAGAGCCGCAAGGTCAGCCCGCGGCCGAGCCAGTGCCAGAACCACGTCACCACCCAGCCCGAGATCGCCGAGACGAAGAACGCGAGGAAGAGCGCGATGCGGAGCCACTCGATCGGCGTCTCCCATCCGGTCGGCACCACGAGCGCCGAGGCGATGCTCATCGACGCCGCGAAGATCGACACCGCGATGCGCGTCGCGCTGTCGTGGATGCGATCGGGCAGCTGATCGAGGCGCGGCGTGATCGGCCGCACTTGCACGTTGCCGGTCTGGAAGTCGTGCAGGATCTGATCGACGTGCGTCGGCACCGTGCGCAGGAGCGAGGCCGCGCCCGTCGCGCCGCCGAGCGCGTTCTCCACGATCTTGCCGGGCTCCCAGCGCTCCGCGAAGACCGCCTCCACGTGCGGCCGGATCAGCGGGATCACGTCGAGGTCGGGATCGATGGCGCGCACGAGGCCCTCGACCGTGCCGGCCGACTTCACGAGCACCGAGTACTCCGTCGCGAGGCGCACGCGGTACTTGCCCACCGCGCGCGCGAACTCCTCGATGAAGGCCTGGCTGTCGAAGTCGGAGAGCGCGCTCACCATCACGTGGTCGCTGCGCACGCGCGTGATGTCGGCCTTCAGCTCGGCGATGTCCACGCGCTGGGTCGGCGTCCCGAGCTTGAGCAGCACGCGCGCCACCGTGCTCGCGTCGTTCAGGATCGTGGCGAGCACGAGCGTGACGAGATCCTCGCGCTGCTCGGGCGAGAGCGTGCCCACGAGGCCGAGGTCGAGCAGGCACACGGTGCCGTCGGGGCCGACGAGGATGTTCCCGGCGTGCGGATCGCCGTGGAAGAAGCCGTCGACCAGCACGCCCTTGCACATCGCGTGGATCACCTCGGTGACCGCGGCGCGCGCCTCCTTCGAGCCGGGCGCGAGGTCGCGCACCGGGCGGCCCTCGAAGAAGTGCATCGTGAGCACGGTGCGCGAGCTGAGCTCGGGGATCGGCTCGGGCACCACGACCTTGCGCTTGGGATCGAGCAGGCGCCGCATCGTGACGAGGCTCGAGAGCTCGGTCGTGAACGAGAGCTCGCGCAAGATGCTCTTCTCGAACTCGGCGACGATCGACGAAGGCTGGATGAGCTTCAGCTCGTCGATGCTCGACTCGAGCGCACGCGCCGCGATGAAGAGCAAGTCGAGGTCGCCCCGCATCTTCGCGCCGATCCCGGGGCGCTGGACCTTCACGACGACGCGGTGGCCGTCCTTGGTGGTCGCGCGGTGCGTCTGGCCAATCGAGGCCGTCGCGAGCGGCTTCTCGTCGAACGACGCGAAGAGCTCGGTCGGCGAATGGCCGAGCGCCTTCTCGATCTGCGCCTGCACCTCGGCGAGCGAGATCGGCGGGGCGTTGTCCTGGAGCTTGGCCAGCGCCTTGATCCAGTCGGCGGGCAGCAGGTCCGAGCGCATGGAGAGGACCTGGCCCAGCTTGATGTAGGTCGGCCCGAGCTCGCCGAGCAGGCGTGCGAATCGCTCGGCGGCCGTGCCCTCCACGCGGTGCTGGGCGGCGCTGCGTGGGAGAAAAGGCGCGGCGAAGGGCACCCGCAGGAGGAGCTCGCCGAAGCCGTGCCGCATGGCGACCTCGGCCACCTCGCGCGCGCGCGCGGCATCGCGGATGGCGACGCCGAGGACCGAGGTCGTCTCGTCGGCCGTGGAAGTTTCCGCCATCGCGCGGGAGGCTACGACGCCGGCACCGCCCGGACAAACGTGGTGCGTTTCGCGGCGTCGTGAGAGGATGAACCTCTACGATGCGCACTTTGGCTTGGACGATGGCTCTCGTCGGCAGCGGCGCCTTCGGTGTCGGCTGCGCGCTCGCGAACCCCACGCCGCACGGCGGGCCGCGTGACGCCGGCATGGACGGGATGGCGGCGGACGCGGTCGTGCCCGGCACCGACGCGCACCCGGGCGTGGATGCCCACGTGCCGGGCGTCGACGCGTTCGTTCCGCCGAACGATGCGTGGTCGACGACGCCGAACGATGCCTGGACCGCGCCGAACGACGCCTTCGTGCCGGGCACCGGGCGCTATCTCGACCGCTGCACCACGGCCGCCAACTGCGCGGGCGGCGCGCCTTGCACACTCGATCGCGGCGGCACGCGCTTCTGCACGCGCGCGTGCACGACCGACGCGCAGTGCGCCCACGAGCACACGTGCGTGGGCGGCTTCTGCGTGCCCGACGACGTGGGCGCGGCGTGCACCACCGGGACGCCCGACGTCTGCATCCACGGGCTCTGTCTCGGCACGAGCGACGGCGGCTACTGCACGCGCTTCTGCAACAACGCCTCGGAGTGCCCCTCGGGCTACGCGTGCTCGCGCTCGGGCGGGTCGTCGCAGAAGATCTGCGTGAACATCGAGACGAACTGCACGGCCGGCGGCTCGGAGTGCCCGCCCGCGACGAGCACCGGCACGGGCTACTGCACGACGTTCGGCTGCACGACGGAGTGCGACACGGCGGCCGACTGCCCGATGCGCCTGCCGGGATCACCCGCCTACCTATGCAACCGCTCGCTCAACCCCGCGGGCAACGCTCTGTGCATCCCTCCCGCCGACATCTTCGGGGGAGATCCGATCGGCGCGCCCTGCGTTCCCTCGGGCCTCAACACCTGTCGGAGTGGGGCCTGCGACACGACGGCCGTCGGCGGTCCGACTTGCGTGCAAGCGTGCGGTCCTCAGGGCGGTTGCCCGCCCTCTTCGGGCTGCCGGACGCCCGTGGACGATACGCTCCTCGTTTGCGAGCAGGCTGGGGTGCTCGACCTCACCGCCACATGCGCGCACGGCTACGAGTGCCTCAGTGCCATCTGTATCCAGAGCCCGACCGGCACCGGCCCATCGCACTGCTCGCGGATCTGCAACGACGGCCTCTGCCCCACCGGCACCACGTGCCAATCGACTGGAGTCGGCTTCTCCGTCTGCGTCTGGCCCTGAGCTCGGTCACTCGAGCGCGGTCACGGATTCGGAGGGAGCGACCGCGGCCGGCCGCTTCTCGTCGCGCGGATAGAGGAACGACACGACGAGCGCCACGAGGCCGAGCGCCGCGCCGACCTGGAAGATCGGAGCGAGCCCCGCGGCGAGCGCGCGCGCGGTCTCTTCGCCCACGACCTCCGCGCGGCGATGCGGATCGAGCAGCATCGCGACCGTCTCGGCCGGAAGCCTCTCGCCCAGCGCGGCCGTGAACACCGCGCCGAGCGCGCCCGCGCCGAGCGCGCCGCCCATCGAGCGCGCGAAGAGGTTCGTCGCCGTCGCGACGCCGCGCTCGCTCGCCTCCACGCTCGACTGCACGGCGAGGATCTGCGCGGTGAGCGTGAAGCCCATGCCGAGCCCGTAGACGAACATCGCGCCCCGCAGCGCCCAGAGGCTCGCGTCCGGGCGCACGAGCAGCGCGAGCGCCACGAGGCCCAGGGCCACCACGAACGAGCCGGCGATCACCGGGAGCCGGAAGCCGATGCGCGTGAGCGCGCGGCTCGTGGCGGCGGACGCGAGCGGCCAACCGACGAGCATCGGCGCGATCGTGGCGCCGGCCTCGGGCGCGCTCGCGCCGAGCACGCCCTGCGCGTAGAGCGGCACGAACATCACGGCCGCCATCATCGCCGCGCCGAGCAGGAGGCTCGAGAGCGAGGCGATCGCGATGCTGCGCCGCACCACGAGCGGCAGCGGCAACACGGGGCTGTCGGCCTCGCGCTCCACGAAGACGAACGCGACCGCGAGCGCGAGGCCGAGCGGGATCGTCAGCATCGGCCACTCGCGCTCGGCGCCGATCAGGAGCGAGATCGACGCCAGCGTGAGCGTCAGCGCGCCGCGCCAGTCGACGCGCACGTTCACCTTCGGCCGCTCCGCCTCGTGGTAGCTGCGCAGCAGCATCACGATCGCGATCACGCCGAGGGGCAGGTTGATCCAGAACACCCAGCGCCAGCCGACCGTCGCGACGAGCAGGCCGCCCACGATCGGCCCGGCGATGCCGCTCACGCCCCACACCGCGCCGAACAAGCCCTGCACGCGCCCGCGCTCCTCGAGCGTGAAGAGATCGCCCACGATCGTCATCGCCACGGGCTGCATCGCGCCGGCGCCGATCCCTTGGAGCCCGCGCGCGAGGACGAGCATCGTCATGCTGGTCGCGGCCCCCGACAGGAACGAGCCGACGGTGAACACGACGATGCCGAAGACGAGCGTCGGCCGCCGCCCGTAGAGGTCCGCGATCTTGCCGTAGAGCGGCATCGTGACCGTCGAGGCCAGCATGTAGGCGGCGCCGACCCAGCCGTAGCGATCGAGGCCGCCGAGCTCGGCGATCACGGTCGGCATCGCCGTGCCGACGACGGTCGCCTCGAGCGCGCTCATGGCGATCGACGCGAGCAGCGCGAGCACCGTCGCGCGGCGATGAGTCACGGCCATGGCGCCGCCATCGTGGTGCGGAGCGGCGTGGGGTCAAGGCTCCGCAGGAAGGAAGGGCTCGATGACGCAGCGCTCGCCCGCGCCCCCGCGGACGCGCGGCGCACGAGGCGATCGGCGCTCAGCGACCCCGGCGGCCCGTGGTCGGCGGCGAAGGCGGCGGCGCGGCGGCGGCCTCGCGCGCGATCCGCTCGCGCTCGGCGATCCGCGCGCGCACGTCCACGTACACGCGCTCCTGCTCGCCTTGCACGTCGATGGCCGAGACGCGCTCACGCGCCTGCGTGGGGCTCGCCACGCGCGTCGCGCCCTCGGCGAAGCGCTGGTACTCGAGCCACGCCGCGCGCGCCTCGGTCAGCTGCCCCAGCCGCTCGTGCGCCGTGGCCACGCCGTGCATCGCGCGCGCGATGTAGAGGACGTCGTCCTCGTCGCGCGCGAAGCGCAGGCAGTTCTGGAAGCTCTCGAGCGAGCCCTGGAAGTCGCTCGCGACGCGTTGGGCCTCGCCGAGCACGCAGTACGCGGCCGCGCGCGCCGGCGCCTCGGCGATGGCCGCCCGCAGCGTCGTCGTCGCGCTCGCGCGGTCGCCGTGCGCGATCTGCTCGGTCGCCTGTCGCACGCGCCCCTCGTAGGTCGTGGGGGCGGCCTGGGCCGCAGCGCCGGAGGTGGCGAGCAAGGTCAGGACGAAGACGAGAGCGCGCATGGCGGCCATGGTAACCGAGACAGCCAGCCTCTTGCACGGGCTCGCGAGACCCGAATCACCGTGCTAGATCGACCCATGGCACACACGACGAATGAGCTGCCGCTCTCGTTCTTCGAGCGGCTCCCCAAGACGGACCTCCACGTCCACCTCGACGGCTCGCTTCGCCTCGAGACGATCCTCGACCTCGCCGACAAGGGCGGCATCGCGCTTCCGGGCAAGACGCCCGACGAGCTCAAGCGCGTGATGCACCTCGGCGAGAACACCGGCTCGCTGGTCGAGTACCTCAAGGCCTTCGACGTCACGCTCCAGGTCCTGCAGACCGAGGAGTCGCTGGTCCGCGCCGCCCGCGAGCTGGGCGAGGACGCGGCGCGCGAGAACGTCCGCTACATGGAGGTCCGCTACGCGCCGATGCTCCACACGCGCAAGGGCCTGCGCCTCACGGCCGTGGTCGAAGCGGTGCTCGAAGGCCTCTGGCAGGCCAAGGAGCGCTTCGGCATCGACAGCAACGTGATCCTCTGCGGCATCCGGAACATCTCACCCGAGAGCTCGCTCGAGATGGCCGAGCTCGCGGTCGCCTACAAGGGGCGCGGCGTCGTCGCCTTCGACCTGGCCGGCGCCGAGTACGATCATCCGCCCAAGCACCACCTGCCCGCGTTCCAGCTCGTCCGCGACAACAACTGCAACGTGACGATCCACGCCGGCGAGGCCTACGGCCCGGCGTCGATCCACCAGGCGATCCACCAGTGCGGCGCGCACCGCATCGGCCACGGCTGCCGCCTCCGCGAGGACGGCGACCTGCTCCACTACGTGAACGATCACCGCATCGCGCTCGAGTGCTGCCCCAGCTCGAACGTGCAGACGGGCGCCGTCCGCGACCTCGCCTCGCACCCGCTCAAGCTCTATCACGACCTCGGATTGCGGGTGACGATCAACACCGACAACCGCCTCATCACCGACACGACCGTGAGCAAGGAGCTCTGGCTCTGTCACAAGGAGATGGGGATGGGCCTGCCCGAGATCAGCCACATGATCTCGAACGGCTTCAAGGCGGCGTTCCTGCCCTTCCACCAGAAGCAGGCCTGGGTCCGCCGCATCAACAAGGAGCTCTCGCAGACGATCGCCGAGCTCACGGGCCAGCACGCGAGCTCGCCGGGAATGGTCACGGCCGCGCCTTCGGCCAAGGCGTGACGGCGGCGCCGGCCCCGGGCGCCCGCTCGGGCTCGCGGCCGCCGCTCGGAATGGACGCGGCCGCGTTCTCTCACTTCGCCACACACGGCCCTGTTCAAGCTCTCGACGCGCACGGTAGGATCCCCGCCTGACTTCGGAGGGATCCTCATGCTCGCTCGTTTCGCCGTATTGATCGCCGCTCTGGGGCTGTTCGTGGCCGGTCGCGCCCAGGCGCAGACGACGACCACCACCACCTCTTCTTCGTCGCTCGAGGCCGACCAGGCCAGCGCCGAGACGGCGGGCGCGAGCGATCCGGGCGCTCGCACGGTCGAGTCGGGGCATGCGCTCGGAGACGAGCAGGCCATCCTCGAGGAGTCGGAGGAGGCGCCGGTCGCCGACGACGGCATCAGCGCGCGGCCCGACGAGACGAACCACGACTACTTCAACTTCGGGTTCCTCACGCGCGGCATCGTCGTCCCCGACTTCCTCATCGGCGCGTTCGTGCAGTACCACGGCGGCAGCCCCGTCGAAGGAACGCTCGGCGGCTACTTCGCGTGGCGCCGCAACGGCCTGAACTTCATCGTCGAGGCCGGCTACACGGGCCTCTACGGCGACGGCTTCTTCCACGGCCTCAACGCGGCCGACACCGAGATGGAGTACGTGCAGGCGCACCTCGGCGTCGTGTTCGGCAGCGTCCTGGTGCAGTGGGCGATCCCGGTGAACGAGTACTTCGCGATCGACATCGGCTTCGGCCTCTCGCTCGGCGGCACGATCGGCAACCTGTACCGCCAGGAAGCGACGCCCGACTCCACGGCCTCCTCGGGCTACCGCATGTGCCAGGGACCGCTCGACGGAAGCGGCGGCTACTGCGAGGGCAACGTCGAGCGCGTCGGCACCAACGGCCGTCTCGACGGCAGCCGCACGATGGGCGGCACCTACCAGATCCAGAACGGCGGCGGCCCCGGCCCCACCGGCAACGGAAACGCGGCCCAGGGCACCGGCCCGAACCCGTTCTACTTCGGCGACGGCGGCATCCCCCCGATGTTCGGCTGGCTCGACATCCCGCGCGTCACGGCGCGCATCACGCCGATCCGCCAGCTCGTGATCCGCGTGGACCTCTCCTACAACCTCTACGGCTTCGCGTTCGGCGGATCGATCGGCTACCAGATCTGATCGGCAGATCTGATCGGCTCGCCGCTCCGGTCCCTCCCGTACGCGCGCTGCGCGCGCTCCCGTCCGGGCCCACCGCGGCGAGCACTCTTTGCCGACGCTGACTCGCAGCGAGGACGAGCGCGAAGGGCCCGCGGCGAGCGATCGCAGCGGGCCTTCGCCTCTTCGGGTCAGCGCGGCGCTTCGCCGTCGGCGTCCTCGGGAACGCCGTGCCTCCATCGCGACCACTGCCCGAGCACGGCGCCCGCGAGCGCGCCGAGCTGGCCTCGCTTCCAGGGCGCGTAGGCGCTCTCCGGCCCAGTGGCGAGTCGCGAGGCGAGCACCTCGTCGCCGCGCACGAACAGACGCCGGAAGCTCATCGTGAGCGGTCGCCAGCGCGACGCGTCGATCTTCGACGACGATCCCGGAACGACGAGCGCTTCGTCGACGTGCACCGCCACGATGCGCAGCTCGACCGCGACCGCGGCGACCGCCATGCGCGCATCGCCCTCCGCGAACGGCCGCACGCGCACCACCTTCGCCTCGAGCTGCACGGGCGCTTCGGCGATCCGCGGCACCGCGACCTCGTGCGAGGGCGTGGTCGTGAGCCCCGCATGCGCGAGCTTGTCCGCCACGAACGCGTAGCCGAGCAGGCGCTTGTGCACGGGCACCGCGGCCGTCCCCGTCGTGAGCGCGAGCCGGTCCACCGCCGGCGCGAGCGCCTCGTCGGCGAGCTGCACGACGCACTCGCCCGTGCGCCGCAGGTTCTCGGTGGTCCGGCTGCTCGCGTCGAGGCCGAGCATGCAGCTCCATCCGAGCCAGAACACGGACGACATCGGCGCGACGTTCGTCGAGCCATCGGGGTTGGTCGTGGTGAGGAGCGCGACGGGTGTGCCCCAGTAGTGGATCGCGGGCTCGATGCGGACGTGCGTCATGCGCGTACTCTTCGGCGCGAAGCGTGCGCCGGCTGGCCGCTTTCGGTCCTCGCAGCGAAAAAGAGCGCGCAGCTCGAGGCGCGCCCCGCGGCGCGCGTCGTCGTACTACGCTGAGCCCATGTCGCGTCGCGTCGGGCTCTCGTACAAGCAACATCGCCCCGAAGGCCGATGGGACGCGATCGTGATCGGCTCCGGCATGGGCGGCCTCGCGACCGCGGCGCTGCTCTCGCGTCATGCGCAGCGCCGCGTGCTCGTGCTCGAGCGTCACTCCACCGCCGGCGGCTTCACGCACACCTTCACGCGCCCCGGCTTCGAGTGGGACGTCGGCGTCCACTACGTCGGCCAGTGCGGGCCGGGCGAGCCCGTGCGTCGCCTCTTCGACGAGGTCACCGAGGGCGAGCTCACCTGGGCGCGCATGCCCGAGGTCTACGATCGCGTGATCCTCGCCGGCGGCGAGCCCTACGACCTCGTCGCCGGCGGACGGCGCTTCGTCGATGCCCTCGCGGCGCGCTTCCCGGGCCGCCGCGCGGCGATCGCGGAGTACCTGCGAGCGGTGCTCCGCGCCTCGGCGACCGGAGGCCCGTTCTTCGCCGAGCGCGCGCTCTCGCCTTCGCTCGCGCGCTGGCTCGGCCCCGCGCTGCGCTGGCCCGCGCATCGCTTCTCCGATCGCACGGTCGAGGAGGTCGTGCGACCGATCGTCGGCGAGGGCGTGCTCTTCGACGTGCTCACCGCACAGTGCGGCGACTACGGCCTATTGCCGAGCCAGGCGAGCTTCGCCATCCACGCGATGGTCGTCAGCCACTACCTGCGCGGCGGCTACTACCCCGTCGGCGGATCGAGCCGCATCGCCGCCGGCGCCGCGAGCGTGATCGCGCGCGCGGGAGGGGAGATCTTCGTCGCCGCCGAGGTCGAGCGCGTGCTCGTCGAGCACGGTCGCGCGGTCGGGGTACGCATGGCGGACGGCCTCGAGCTGCGCGCACCGATCGTCGTCAGCGACGCCGGCGCCCCCAACACGTACTTTCGTCTGCTCCCGCCCGAGGTCGCGCGCGTCGCGACCGAGCAGAGTGGCCTCGGGGCAGCGCTCCGCGAGGTGGGCCCTTCGGCCTCGCACCTCTCTCTCTATCTCGGGCTCGATCGGACCGATGCCGAGCTCGGGCTCACCGGCACGAACCTGTGGATCTACCCGGAGAAGGACCGCGCGACGGCGTTCACGCGCTTCCTCGCCGACGACGAGGCGCCCCTGCCGCTCGTCTACGCGTCGTTCCCGTCGGCGAAGGATCCGAGCTTCGCGACGCGCTTTCCCGGCAAGTCGACGGTCGAGCTCGTCACGATCGCGAGCTTCGACTGGGTCCGGAAGTGGCAGGACGCGCGCTGGAAGAAGCGCGGCGCCGAGTACGAGGCGTGGAAGGCGCGCATGTCCGAGCGCCTGCTCGACGTGGCGCTGAAGGAGCACCCCGCGATCCGCGGCCACGTCGCGCACGCCGAGCTCTCGACGCCGCTCTCCACGCGTCACTTCACCGCGCACGAGCGCGGCGAGATCTACGGCCTCTCGCACGTGCCGCGACGCTTCCGGCTCCCGCTGCGCGCGCAGACGCCGGTCGAGGGCCTCTTCCTCACGGGACAGGATCTCGTGAGCTGCGGCGTCGCGGGCGCGTTGATGGGAGGGGCGATCACCGCGGCGGCCGTGCTCGGCACGACGCTCGTGAAGAGCATGGTCCGCGGCGCGCTCGGCCGCGCCGCGCCCAGCACGATCACGACGGCGAGAGGCGCGCGCGGCGTGACCTCGCCCCAGGGCCCTCTGCGCAGCGACTCCGCACCTGCTCGATCTCGTCCGGCGTCGGGCGCTCTGCGCGAGCCCTAGAAGTCGGCGCGCGGGCCCCGTTGACAGCCACGAGGCAAACCGAGAGGCTCGAAGCGAGCTCGAGCCGATTGGACGGGGCCGCACATACGCTCGCGAGAGGGTGTCTCCATCGCAGGGCTGCGTCGCCCCGTCCATCCGAGGCGGCGCGACATGCGCGCATCCCGAGCGAGTCGAGGGGCCGCGCTCCTCGCAGAGCCGTGCTCTCGTTCCACTTCTCACTTGCCGCCGCATCGGCTGTCGTCGACCGAGGCGCAGGCTCGCCATCCGTCGACGCCGCATGGGAGCACTTCACATGAGCGACGCGCGCTTCGTCTTCACTCACTGCGCGGGGCCGCTGCCCAAGCCCGCCGGCACGAGCCCTTTCCGCATCAAAGGAGAGTTCTACCGACACCTCTCGGAGCTGGTGCATCACGCCGACTCGCGCGGCAATCGGCTCACCGAGCTGTTCGAGGCCGAAGGACTGACGAGCTTCGCCCGGCAGCCTTTCCTCGCCTCCCATTTCTACGACTGCCTTCCCTTCCCTCGGATCGTGATGGCGGCGGCGCGCGTGCTCGACAAGGACGTCCGCGAGCTCACCCAACGCATGGGCGAGGCCTCTTGGGAGCGACAGCGCCATGGGGTGTACGGCGGCGTGCTGACGAGCATGAGCGTCCACAACCTCGCTCGACGCTTTCCGGCGGCGACCTCGCACATGTACGACTTCGGGCCCGTGGAGGCGCGCGAGAGCCCGGGCCACGTGCAGCTGATCCGTGAGGGGGTCCCGGCGTGCGTCGGCGAGTGGTGGTGCCGCATCGCGACGCCCTTCCTCGCCGGGCCGCTACGCGCGAACGGCGCCCAGGGCCTCGACATCAGCTGGCGCATGACCCCCTCCGACGTGAGCGACGGTGTGCCGCTCATCACGTCCACCTTCGACGTCCGGTGGGATCCGTAGGTCGCGGTCGAGGAGGTCCGCGCCTCGTCGCTCGGTTTGCCGCCGCGCATCACTCACCGATCCCGCGCCCGTCCGTCCGACGCGCCCCGGGATTCTGGGCGATTCCCACGAGGTGCCCTATCCTCGGCGCGTGCGGCTCGGCATCGATCTCGGGACCACGCGCACGGTCGTCGCGGCCGTGCAGGGAGGCTCCTATCCGCTCGCCTCGTTCGAGGCCGAGGGCGCGGTGCGCGAGTGGATCCCGGGCGTCGCCGCCCAGATCGACGGCGCGATCGCCTTCGGCTGGGAGGCCGTGGCGCGCGCCAGCGAGGCGCAGGGCGTGGTGCGCTCGATCAAGCGCGCCGTCGCCGACGTGGCGCCCGACGATCCGATCTCCGCGCTGCCGTCGCGACCGACCGCGCTCGCGCTGATGACGGGGTTCGTCGAGCACGTCGCGAGCGCAGTGCGCGCCTCGAGCCTCGACGTGCCGGCGGGCGAGCCGTTCTCGGCCGCGATCGCCGTGCCGGCGAACGCGACGAGCCGCCAGCGTTGGCTGACGATCGAGGCCTGCCGCCGCGCCGGCATCGACGTGCTCAGCGTCGTCAACGAGCCCACCGCGGCCGGCATCGAGTACGCGCATCGTCACCTCGGCGCGCTGAACAAGCGCAGCCCCAAGCGCTACGTCGTCGTCTACGACCTCGGCGGCGGAACCTTCGACACGTCCGCGATCTCGCTGCGCGGGCGCCACTTCGATCTTCTCGCGACCGAGGGCATCGGGCGCCTCGGCGGCGACGACTTCGACGATGCGCTCCTCGCGCTCGCCCTCGCACGCGGCGGGATCGATGCATCGTCGCTGACGAGCGTCGATCGAGCACGCCTGGCCGACGCCGCGCGCGCCGCCAAGGAGGCGATGACGACGTCGTCGCGCAACGTGATGCTCGACGTCGGCACCGTGATCCCCGACGCGGCGCCCATCGTGCTGCCGGCCACCGAGGTGCTCGCCGCGTGCGAGCCGCTCGTCGAGCGCACGATCGCCACCGTCGATCGCCTCTTCGCCTCACTGCCCGCCCACGGGATCGATCCCGAGGACGCGCGCCAGCTCGGCGCCGTCTACGTCGTCGGCGGCGGCGCGTCGTTCGCGGGCGTGATCAAGGCGCTGCGCGCGCGCCTCGGGCGCAAGGTGCTGCTCGCGCCGATTCCGTACGCCGCGACCGCGATCGGGCTCGCCGTGGCGGCCGATCCCGACGCGGGCGTGCTCGTCCACGAGAACGTGACGCGCCACTTCGGCGTGTGGCGCGAGGCCGCCGGCGGCCGCGAGAAGATCTTCGATCCCATCTTCGACAAGGACGCCGCGCTCGCCGCGAGCGAGAGCGAGAGCGAGGGCGAGCGGCGCCCCGAGCGCGTCGTGCGGCGGCGCTACCGCCCACGCCACAACGTGGGCCACTTGCGCTTCCTCGAGTGCTCGTCGCTCGACGCGCAGGGCGTGCCGAACGGCGAGCTGACGCCGTGGCGCGAGGTCTGTTTCCCCTACGACCCCGCGCTCCGCGATCGCACCGATCTCGATCGCGCCGTCGCGCCGAGCCCCGCGCTCGCGCACGAGGAGATCGAGGAGACGTACCGCTACACCGACGCCGGCGCGATCACCGTGACGATCGCGAACCTCACCCGCGGCTACGCGCGCGTCTACGACCTCGGCCGCATGGAGTGATCGCTCACGCGCCCTGCGCGCGGTCGAGCTCGGCGAGGCCCGCGACCAGCGCGTCGAAGACGACGGCGATGCGCGGCACGTCGCGCACGGCACGGCGGGTGACGACGAAGACGTCGAGCGCGGGCAGCACGAGCGGTGGATCGACGTCGACGACCGCGAGGTCGCCCGCGCTCAGGGCGAGCAAGCGCGGCGCGAGCGCCACCCCGAGCCCGGCGCGCACCGCGGCGATCTGCGATTCCACGCTCGAGCACACGATGCGAGGGGGCGGGGCGCCGTGCGCGGCGAGGAAGGCCGCCTCCGGCGTCTGGAAGCCCGGCCGCTCGTAGCCGATCCACGGGAGCGAGCCGATCGAGCGCCCGGCGAACGAGCGTGCCCGGCGCTTCGGCGCCAGGACCGCGAGCGAGAGCCGCGCCGCGCGCCGCCCGACGAGCTCTCCGCGCGGCGTCCGGAAGAAGCGGATGGCGACGTCGGCCTCCTGACGGGCGAGGTCCTGCGGCTCGTCGGTGGCCACGAGCTCGATGCGCAGGCCCGGGTGCGCGCCGAGCAGCGAGGGCAGCACGCGCGGGAGGACGAAGTGCTGCGCGATCCCCTCCGTGAGCGTGACGCGCACGGTTCCCACCGCCTCGCGCTCGGTGCGCCGCGCGGTGTCGGAGAGGGCGCCCATCGCGCGCTCCACCTCGGCGGCCGCCTCCGCCATCGCGCTCGCGTGGCGTGTGGGCACGAGCCCGCGCGATCCTCGCTCGAAGAGCGTCCGGCCGACGGCGCGCTCGAGCGCGGCGAGCCGACGACTGACCGTGGACTGGTCCGTACCGAGCACGCGCGCCGCCGCCGAGAGGGAGCCGGCACGGGCGATCGCGAGCAAGAGCCGCGCGTCCTCCCACCGCGCGAAGGGATCCGAGGGCCCGACGTCGACGCGTTCTCGCTCCATGCACGAGTGCATAGCTCGTATCCGCACCTGCGCATGGCGAGGGGGCGACCCGCGACCCATCGTCGGGACATGCAACGCACCCTGGTCCTGCTCGGCCACGCCGATCCCGTCTCGTTCAACGCGAAGCTCGCCCATGCCTACGCCGAAGCGCTCCGCCGCGGCGGCGGGTCGGCCGAGACCGTCACGCTCTCGGAGCTCTCGTTCGACCCCGTGTTGCGGCACGGCTATGCGCAGCCCCAGCCGCTCGAGCCCGACCTCGTCGCGCTGCGCGCGAAGATCGAGGCGGCCGATCACCTCGCGTGGTTCTTTCCGACCTACTGGGCGTCCCCTCCGGCGATCGTCCGCGCGGTCTGCGACCGCCTGCTCTTGCCGGGCTGGGCGTTCCGTTTCGATCGCGGCGCGAGCGTGCCCACGGGCCTGCTCGCCGGCCGGAGCGCGCGCGTGGTGATCACGATGGACAGCCCCGGCTGGTGGTACGCGCTCGCCCACCATCGGGCGATCCACGGCAGCTTCGTCACGGGCACGCTCTCCTTCGTCGGGCTCGCGCCGATCCGGACGACGACCGTCACGGCGATGCGGACGCGGAGCGAGCCCGAGCGGGCGCGCCTGGTCGCCTCGATGAGCCGTCTCGCGCGCGAAGACCTCGCGCTGCGGCCCTCCCGTCCTCGTCCCGCGCTCGCGAGCGGGCCCGACGGAGGCGCGCGGCTCGCGGAGACGGCCGGCGCGCCACCGCGGTGAGCGCCGTCGCGCCAAGTCGGCACGAACGAGGCATGTCCCGCGTTCGAACGGGGCTCTCCGCGGTATCCTCGCGCGGTGAGAACCCGCAACCTTCTCGGTCTCGTCCTCGTTCTCGGCGCCTGCAGCGGCCCTGCCGCGAGCCCCGGCGACGCAGGTCCCGGGAGCCACGACGCTGCCCGCGTCGATGCGCCCCGCAGTGACGCGGGGCCGGTGGTGCTCGGCGACCATCCGCGCATCCTCCTCTCGGATCGGTCGGATGTGCGGGCCCGCCTGACGAGCACGCTCGGCAGTGGCCCCGGCGCGCGCTTCCGCGACATGGTCGATCGCGAGCTCGACTCGCCGGGCACGATCTACGCGTTCCGCCAGTCGGATGCCGCGCTCGTCGGCGTGCTGACCGGCGATGCGCGCTACTGCACCCACGCCGTCGCACAGACCGACGCCCTCGTCGCCGCCGAAGAGGCCCGCATCGCGGGCGGCGAGCGGGCCGCCGTCGCGGGCGACAGCTACCTCGAGGTGGGCGACTACATCGGCGACCTCTCGCTCGTCTACGACTGGTGCTTCGCCTCGCTCACCGCCGAGCAACGCACGCGCTGGGTCGCCTACGCGAACCAGGCCGTGTGGAACGTCTGGCATCCCGACGACGCGGTGTGGAACGGGCAGGCGTTCCCGTGGTCCGGCTGGTCGGTGAACAACCCCTCGAACAACTACTACTACTCGTTCCTCGAGGCGACGATGCTGCTCGGCCTCGCGACCGACGGCGAGAACGACATGGCGGACGACTGGCTCGGTCAGTTCCGCACCACGAAGATCGAGAACGAGCTCGCGCCGACGTTCGAGCGCGACCTCGTGGGCGGCGGCTCCCGCGAGGGCACCGGCTACGGCACGGCGATGGGGCGCCTCTTCGGCCTCTACGACCTCTGGGAGGAATCGACCGGCGAGAACATCGCCGACCTCACGAGCCACACGCGCGACTCGATTCCCTACCTGATGCACGCCACGACGCCGACGCTCGACCGCCTCGCGCCGACCGGCGATCACGCGCGCGACTCCTCGGCGGCGCTCTTCGACTACCACCGCCGCTACCTGCTCACGCTGATCGATCTCTACCCGACCGATCCGATGTCCGCGTCGGCGGTGACGTACCTCGAGCAGTGCTCGGTGCCCGAGATGGTGCAGCCGTTCCAGTATCTCTACGACTTCGTCTACGCACCGACCGTGACGGGCGCTCCGCTCGAGCGCCTCGGGACCGTCTACCACGGCGTCGGCACGGGCCACGTGTTCGTGCGCTCGGCGTGGACCGAGGACGCGAGCTACCTCGCCCTCGTCGCGGGGCCCTACACCGAGTCCCACGCGCATCAGGACCAGGGCTCGTTCGTGCTCTTCGCGGGCGAGTGGCTCGCGTTCGACGAGAACGTGCTCTCGCACTCCGGACTGGTGCAGGGCGTGGAGGCCCACAACCTCGTCCGCCTCGTGCGCGGCGGCGACGCGCTGCCGATGCGCGAGGGTACGACGTCGATGCTGCGCGCGGTCGAGACCGACGGCGAGCTCTTCTACCTGTCGGCCGATACGGCGCCCGCCTACGAGGACGACACCGTGACCCAGGTGCTGCGCCGCCTCGTGTTCGTGCGGCCGGGCGTCGTCGTGATCGACGATCGCATCTCGACGAGCGACGCGTCGACCCAGGCGATCTTCGGTCTCAACACGCCGCTCGATCCGACGATCGCGGGCGCCGGGGCGCAGATGGTCGGCTCGCACGGTCGGCTCGATGCGTTCTTCGTGCTCGGGGCCGGGACGCCGACCGAGACCTCGTGGGGCTCGATCGATCCGGTCGAGTATCCGGGCGGCGGCTTCCGTCTGGACGTCCCGGCGAGCGCGGCGGGCGATGCGCACTTCGTCACCGTGCTGGGCATCGACGGCGCGGTGGCCGCGGCGAGCGCGACCTCGGCCGGCGGCACCACGACGGTCACGATCACGACGGGCGCGGTCCCCCTCACGGTGGCGTTCCCGGACGCGGGCGGCGCACCGACCGTGACGGCGTCGGGCCGCACGGTGACCTTCGACGACGCCGTCGAGCCCCAGCCGCTGCTCGCCCCCTGAGCCGAGCGTCCTGCGAGCGGAACTTCGAGCGCGCGCGCATGTCGGTGCGGGGCATGGCTCGTGCGCTCTGGCTCCTGCTCGCGCTCGTCGTCCCCTCGGCCTGCGGCGCCGCCGCGCGCGAGAGCATCGTCGCGCCGTCCGAGACCGCACCGCCCGAGGCCGCGACGTCCGAGACCGCTCCGTCGGTGGCGCCCGAAGCGACGGTCGACCCGTGCGCCGGACAGGAGGGCCTCGCGGTCGCGTCGCTCGAGGTCCCCTCGCGGTGGGACGGCGGCGCGCTCGTCGTCGGAGGCCGCGCGCCGCTCGTCGTGCGCTGGTGCGGCCACGGGATCGCGACGATCCAGCGCATCGAGGTCGAGGACGACGCGAGCGGGCGCACGCTCTACGAGCTCGACCCGGAGTGGGCGCACCTGACGTACGGCGAGTCGATCACGCGGGTCGTGACGGGCCGCGCGGCGCCGGGAACGCAGACGGTCCGGGTGATGGGCGAGGTCGACGGCGCGCCGATCGAGGCCCGCGCGCGACTCTCGAGCGTCGATGCGCCCGAGCTCGCCGCCGCGCGCGCGGAGTGCGCAGCGGCGAACGGGACCTTCGGGCCGGTGGGCATGGCGCAGTCGCTCGGGTGCACGAGGCCGACGCACGATGCCGGCCAGCGTTGTCTCTCGTCCGCGGACTGCGAAGGGCTCTGCCTGGCGGACGGCTTCGAGGATGCGTCGAGCGCGCCGGATGGCCGCGACTGCCCCGAGGGCTCGACGCTCCGCGTGCACGTCGGCCACTGCGACGCGATCGTGCCGCACTTCGGCTGCCTCGCCGAGCTGCGCGAGGCCGAGAGCGCCTGCTTCGGCCCGCACGCGCTTCGCGCGCGTGCGAGCGTCGTCTGTCACGACTGAAGAACGAAGCGGCGCGCGATCAGCCGTGGATCGCGCGGTAGACGTCGACGTACTTCTGCGCCTGCTTCGGCCAGCCGTGCTCGGCCCGCATGCCGTTGCTCTGGATCTCGCGGAAGCGCTCGCGGTCGGGGCCGGCGCCGCTGCCCCAGAGCTCGAGCGCGTACTCGATCGCCCAGCGGAAGCCGCGCGCGTCGAAGTGATCGAAGAGCACGCCGTTGCCCTCCGAGCCGCGCCCTCGATACAGCACGACCGTGTCGGCCAGGCCGCCCGTCTTGTGCACGATCGGCACCGTGCCGTAGCGCAGGCTGTACATCTGGTTCAGGCCGCAGGGCTCGTAGCGCGAGGGCATCAAGAAGAGATCCGACGCGGCCTCGATCGTGTGCGCCATCGGCTCGCTGAACGCGCGCACGAAGCGGACCTTGTGCGGGAACTGCGCCTGCAGGCGCGCGAAGAACTGCTCGTAGCGCGCCTCGCCCGTGCCCAGCACGACGAGCTGCGCGTCGTGTCGCGCGAGCACGCCGGGGAGCACGGGCTCGCAGAGCTCGAACCCCTTCTGCCACGCCAGGCGAGACACGATGCCGAAGAGCGGCGCGCGCGGGTGATAGGGAAGCCCGAGCTGGGAGAGCAGCGCGCGCTTGTTCGCCTCCTTGCCCTGCCAGTCGCCGAGGCCGTAGCGCTGCGGGATGAGCTTGTCCTTCTCGGGGCTCCACTCGTCCTCGTCGATCCCGTTCAGGATCCCGAGCACGCCCGGCCCGCGGCCCCGCAGGAAAGGGTCCATTCCGACGCCGTGCTCGGGCGTCATGATCTCGCGCGCGTAGGTCGGCGACACCGTCGTGATCGCATCGGCGTAGAGCACACCGTGCAGCATGAAGTTGACCTTGCCCTCGTTGAGCAGGTCCTGGTGGAAGTGCTCGCGGATCTCGGCGAGGCCGGTGTCGGGCAGAACGCCCGCCGAGAAGCTGCCTTGGTAGCCGATGTTGTGGATCGTGAACACGCTCTTGGTGCTCTGGAAGATGCGGTCCCAGCGCAGCGCGAATTTCACGATCAAGGGCATGAGCGCGGTCTGCCAATCGTGCGCGTGCACGATCTCGGGCGACCACTGCCACGCCTGGCACGTCTTGAGCGCCGCCCACGAGAGCACGCAGAAGCGCAGGTGCTCGTCGGCGTCGGTCGTGTAGATGCTCGGCCGATCGAAGAGCTCGGGGCAGACGACGAAGTAGCAGGGCACGTCGGTGCCGGGGAACGGCGCCGTCGCGATGCCGAAGCGGATGCGGCGCGGGCCGAGCTCCACCGAGAGCTCGGGGAACACCCAGCGCAGCGGCTTGGCCTTCTCGCGCGCCTTCGCGTAGAGCGGCACGAACGGACGCACGTCGTGCCCGAGCGCGCGCAGGTGCTTGGGCAGCGCGCCGCAGACGTCGCCGAGCCCGCCGGTCTTCGCGAACGGAGCCACTTCCGAGGAGACGAAGAGAACGCGCATGGGGCGCCGAGGATAGCGCGAGCGCGCACCGAGATGAGCGCTCGAGATGCGAGATTCCGTTCGCCGGAGACGCGAGCGCCACGCGGGCCCGCGCTTTCCGCCTCGCACCGCGCGGCCCCCCCCGTGGCCCCTCGCTTCAGCCTCGCGAGCGCCCGAGCTTCCGCGATCCTTCGCGGGCCTCCTGGCTCTCGAGCTCTTCGTCGATGATGTCGTCCGCGAGCTGCCGGCGATCGCGGCGCGCCGAGACGAGCGCGTCCCTCAGGCCGTGCTTCAGGTTGCGGAGCGTCGTCAGGCGCCCGAAGTCGACACCGATGTCGACGAGCGTCTGCGCGACCGCGGGCCGGATCCCGGTGAGCACGCAGCGCGCGCCGACGAGCTCGACCTTCTTCACGAGCTTGATGAGGTGATCGGCGGTGCGCGTGTCGACGATCTCGACGCCCGTGAGATCGATGATCACGTGGCGCGCTCGGCCCTCGGCGACCGCATCGAGGAGGCGCGCGACCATGTCGGCCGCCCGACGCGAGTCGACGAGACCGATCACGGGGAGCAGCAGCACGTCCTCCCACACCTCGAGGATCGGATTCGACAGCTCGTCGAGCGCGTGCCGGAGGCGCTCGATGAGCTGCGTCTTCTCCGCCTCGCTCTCGGCGAGCTGGGCGTTGCGCTGCTGGAGCTCGTCCTCGAGCGCGCGCTGCGCGGTCACGTCGAGCGAGACGCTCAGGACCTGCTCGAGCTTGCCGTCTTCACCCTTGAGCGCGAAAGCGCTGCTCGCCAAGCGGCGCGTCGCGCGCCCCGCGACCTCCACGACCATCTCGGCCTCGGCCTGCTCGGCGCCGGCCATCACGCGCCCGAGCGGCTGCTCGGCCGCAGGGAAGATCGTCCCGTCCGCGCGCCGGACCGTGAGGTACTGCTCGTGCTCGCGGTAGCGCAGATCCGAGCGCTCGGCGTCCGTGAGGGGAACCATGCGCCGCAGCGCTTCGTTCGTGATGGGAAAGGACCCATCGAGCCGCATCACGCCGACCCCGACGGGCAGAGCCTCGATCACGGTGCGGTAGAGGGCCTCGCGGGTCTCGAGGTCGCGGCGTCCCTGGTCGAGCCGAGCCTGCATCTCGATCCGCTCGGCGATGTCGCGCGTGTGAGAGACGACGAGGATCGCGCCGGAGTCCTCGCGCTGGTACGTGCTCGTGACCTCGAAGTGATTCACGCGGCCGTCCGGCCGGCGCATGCGGATCGTGTAGTGGGTCGGCTCGAGCGTCTGCACGCCCTTCAGGAACTCGGCGTTCATGCGCTCGACGTCGTCCGGGTGGACGAGCTCGCCGAGCACGGTGGGGCCCCCGTCGTAGACGGTGTCGTAGGGGAGACCGAAGACCTTCTCGCAGTCGCGGTGGAGGAACACCCACTCGGAGGTGCCCTTGGCGATGTCGATTCGGTAGACCTGGAGAACGCCGGGAACGCCGTTGAGAGCGTGCGCCGCGAGCGCCAGGTCGAGTCGTCCGTGTGCTTCTCTCATGCCGTCTTCCTCGTTCCCTTGCTGAGATCGTCCGTTCGTACGTGCAGCGCGGCGAAGGCGTGGAGACCCCCTCCCTCGCGCGCGGTGAGCTGAACCAGGTCGGCGCTGCGCGACACCGCGCCGAGCCCCGTGCCCATCCCGACGAGCTCTCGTGCGGGATCCTCGGGGGAGCGCCTTCGCCCCCGCGAGACGCCGTCCTCGAGCGCGAGACCCACGTCCTCGATGCCCGGGCCGCGGTCCCAGACGTGGATCTCGATCGCGTCGGCCGTCGTGGCGACCTCGACCTCGCCGCCACCCGCGTGGCGCGCGGCGTTGCCGGCGAGCTCGGCGACGCAGAGCTCGGCACGCAGCGCGAGCGCTCGAGACACGCCGAGCGAGAGCAAGTGGCGGCGCGCGTCGGCCGCGCACACGAGCCGGTCGGCCTCGCTCGACACCTGCCAGCGGCGGACGTCGCTCACGCGTCCACCCGAATCGCGAGCACGAGCGCGTCGTCCGTGCCGCGCGCGTGCGCGAGGACGCCGCTCACCACCCGCGCCGGCTCTTCCACGGGGTCGAGCTCCATGCGCGACGAGATGCCGTCGGTGTAGAGGACGACGACGTCCCCCGGCGTGACGGGAAAGCGCCACGTGCGAACACGCCGGAGACCGCGCCCGACGATCCCCGGCGTCGTCAGCGGCTGGATGGGCTTGGCGCTCCGGGCGCGGCATTCGACGTTGCCGATCCCGACGAAGTCCATCTGCGCGGCCGTGTGCCCGATGCGAATCATCGAGAGCGCCGCGCCCCGCGTGGACACGAGCGCGCGATCGATCTGCTCCATGAGTCGATCGAGCGGGAGCTCGACGTTCGCCGCGGCGACCTCGGTCGCGCGGAGCGCCGCGAGGCGCGCGTCCGGGCCGTGCCCGACGCCATCGGCGACGACGAAGAGGGTGTGATCCGCTCCCTGCAGCACGGCGGCGCAGTCGCCGCAGGTGAGCTCGTTCGGCGCGTTCCGGGACGCGATGGCGTGCGTGAGGCTCACGCCCATCAGACCCTCAGCAGCGCGCGCACGTACGTGCCCTGGCCGGCCTCGCAGCGGATCTCGAAGTCGTCGCAGACGGCTTTCACGCCACGCAGGCCTTGCCCCATCCCGGACTGGGACCGGTGGCTGCCGCCGAGGACCGAGGCCAAGTGCGGAATCCCGGGCCCCTTGTCGGTCGCGATGATCTCGACGCCGCGCTCGGTGTCGAGCACGCGGAGGCTGATCTCGCCCTGGCCCGCGTACTGGACGATGTTGCGCGCGAGCTCGCTCGTGATCGTGACGACGCGCGTCTGCCAGACGGCGCTCGCGAAGACGGACGCGGCGACGCGGCGCGCGAGGCTGCGCGCGGGGCGCAAGTCGTCCTCGGCGGCGAGCTTGATCGTGCGCTGCTCTCCGGGAGAGAGCTCGCCCTCCGGAGAAAGCGAGCTCTGGGGAGCGCGCGACGAGGGCGGCCTCGGCGCATCACTCGGCGTCGCCTTGCTCGCGCCGAGCTTGTCGGCGAGCTCCGCCAGGCGCGCCCGACACGCGGGGAGCGAGGCGGAATCGGTGAGGAACAAGCGCAGACCGCTCGGCACGACGTCGACGAGCGCGGCCAGATCGGCCGAGCGAAGCGGGCCCGGCGCGACCCCCGCGCGCAGGCGCGTGATCTCGAGCACCGAACGGGCCGTCGGCGGCGAGACGTAGGCGCGCAGAATCGCGAGGACGGCCTCGCTGTGGTCGACCTCTTGGCTCATCGCACCCAGCGCCGAGAGGCGTTGAGCACGTCGAGCGCGTGATCGAGATCGCGCGCCGTCGGCACGTCGTCGAGTGTCATGCCCATGTCGACCACCGTCTCCGCGACGGCGGGCCGCAGGCCACACACCACCGTCCGGACGCCCATCAAGCGGGCCCCGACCGCGAGATCGCGGACGCAGCGGGTGAGGTACGTGTCCATCATCTCGCTGCGCGCGAGATCGATCGCGAGCCCGCGCACCTCGCGCGCAACGAGCGCCTCGCCGACCCTCTCGCGCAGCTCGCGAACGCCAGCGTCGGTGGGCTCGGGCGAGACCTGCACGACGAGGACGCCGCGCACCATCATCACCGTCGCAGCCGAGAGCTCGCTCATCGGATGTTCGCCAGGGTGTGGGTGCGCGAGAGCCGAGCCGACGAGTCGATGGAGTGGACGTTCATACGGTAAGGATTGAGCAACAGCGTAGCACGCATCGGGTGGTGTGGCGACAAGGCCGGTGGCGAAGCGTCAATAGCCCGTCGTTCGCCCTATTGGGGGGCGATGCCGCATGAGACACCTCGAGACGTCGCCCACGGCGGTGCCGCTGGCGTCCGACGTCAGGGGGTCGTGCCGGCGGTCGTCACGATGCGCACGTGCGTGGTCGCATCGATCCCCGGGCCCTGCACGTGCGCGCCGATGCGGAGCGACTGTCCTGGCGTCTCGACCCAACCGATCTGGTCGTAGAGCTGCCCGCTGACGAAGAGCGAGCCGATGCGCGTGAACGGATAGGTGACCGGTCCGACGGTCGTGAAGCCCTCGAGCGGCACCGGGCCGGGGAACGACTCGTTCGTGAGCGTGATCGTCAGCATCGGATCGGTGCCCGAGATGGCCGCACCGTCGATCGCGACGTTCGGCGTGACCATCACACCGCCCTGCGGGCCGTGGACGATCAGCACCGTGCTCCCGTCGTGCCAGGGCGTGAAGATCGCGCCACCGACCTCGCCGATCTGGACGAGCCCGTCTTGCGCGGCGTCCGTCGGCGCCATGGACGCGTCACGCGCCGGGGAGGTCGTCGCCGTCCCGCACGCGACGAGAACGACGAGCGCGAGCGCGAGCATCTGGGCCGAAGCGTGCCGCAGCGCTCGCCGCGCTGCCTTCGGCGACCTCTTCGTCCCCCCTCCCGAGCCCCGTTCTGCGCCATGCATGCGCGTTCTCCTCGTCGTCCCGCGAGGGACTGCACTCGGCGCGCCACCGAGGGATGACTTTACGTGGGCAGCCGGCGGCCGTATGCCTCCGTCGCCATGAGCGAGGGCTCCCCCCCGAAGACGAAGAAGCCCGACTGGCTGCGCGTGCGCCTGCCGGGCGGTGAGCGCTACGAGACGCTCAAGGCGACGATGCGCTCGCTCGACCTCCACACGGTCTGCGAGGAGGCGCGCTGTCCGAACGCCGGCGAGTGCTGGGGCGAGGGCACGCTCACGATCATGATCCTCGGCGACACGTGCACGCGTGGCTGTCGCTTCTGCGCCGTGACGACCGGCGATCCGCGCGGCGTGACCGATCCGCGCGAGCCCGAGAACACCGCGCGTGCGCTCGCGTCGCTCGACCTCGCCTACGTGGTGCTCACGATGGTGGACCGCGACGACCTCGCCGACGGCGGCGCGGCGCACGTGGCGCGCACGGTCGAGCGCATCAAGGCCTACGCGCCGAAGCTGCTCGTGGAGACGCTGGTCGGCGACTTCGCGGGCGTGCGCGCCGACGTGGCGACGGTGGTGAGCGAGGGCCGACCCGACGTGTTCGCGCACAACGTCGAGGTCGTGCCGAGCCTGCAGCGCAAGATGCGCGACGCGCGCTGCTCGTGGGATCGCTCGGTGGACGTGCTGCGCTGGGCCAAGCAGGAAGGCGCGGGCGTGACGAAGAGCTCGCTCATGGTCGGCTGCGGCGAGAGCGCCGAGGACGTGCGCGAGGCGATGGAGAAGCTGCGCGCGGCGGACGTGGACGTGCTCACGATCGGGCAGTACCTGCGCCCGACGCCGAAGCACGCCGAGGTCGTGCGCTACGTGACGCCCGACGAGTTCGAGCAGTACCGCGCCGAGGGCATGGCGCTCGGCTTCCGGTACGTGGCGAGCGGGCCGCTCGTGCGCTCGAGCTATCGCGCCGCCGAGGCGTTCCTCACGGGCATCCTCGGCGGCGATCCGACGAAGGCGGGCGCGCACGGCGGCGAGGCGTACGGCGATCGCTACGGCAAGCGCGATGCGCAGGCGACGGGCCCGACCAAAGTGCACCTTCCGATCGCGCGCTGAGCAGAGCGATGGGCGTGCGCGTCAAACAGCCGAGCGCGAGCGAGGACCGGCCGAAGATCGTGTCGACGTCGATCGTGGGCGTCGTCGCGCTCGGCGTGGGGCTCTGGCTGGCGCACGGCGCGATGGGACACCCGGCGCCCGAGGCCGCGCACGCCGACGAGGCCGACACGGCGTTCGCGCCGCCGGCGAGCGAGGGCGAAGCGCCGACGACGGTGGAAGAAGAAGAGGAAGAAGCGTCTCCGGCGAGCCCCGAGGCCGAGGCGCCGAGCGAGCCCGCCGAGCCCGCGGGGGAGCCCGTCGCCGCGCTCGACCACGAAGCTCCACACTACGTGGAGCCGCAGCCCGTCGCTCTCACGCCCACGCCGACCGCGCCGGCGCCCACCGCGACGGCCACGCCGGCGCCCACCGCGACGGCCACGCCTTCCACTCTGCGCACCCCGCCTCCCCGAGGCACCGGCGTGGCGACGCACGTGCGTCGCGGTCGCGTCGCCTACCTCCGCTGCGACGGCGCACCGCAGACCTCCGGTCCCTTCCCTTGCCCGCGCGACGCCGCGCTCGAGGCCAGCGTGTGGTCCGCCGTCGATCAGTCCACCGCGTGCACGCCGCCGCTGCCGCCCGGCAACGTCGATCTCGTGATCGAGTGGGAACGCGAGAGCGGCGCCTCGGCCCCGACGATCGCCACGCGCGACACGTTCCCCGACGACGCGCTCCGCTCGGATGCGGCCGGTGTGATCGCGTGCCTCACTCCCGCGCTGTCCACGCTGACGACGACGATCCCCGGCGACCGCATCCGCGTCGGCTTCCGCTTCGAGCTCGAGTAGCGCGTCCCAGCGTCGCGAAAGGGACCGCAAGAGAGCCACGCGATCGAGGGTCGCGACCGCCGCTCAGAACAGCGAGCCCGAGCGTGGCTCGGCGTGCTTGCTGTGGCAGCGACGGCAGCGCGGCTCGTAGGCGTCGGAGGCGCCGACGAGCACACGGTCCTCGGTGGCCACCATCCGCTGGGAGCGACCGGCCGGCGCGCCACAGCGGCTGCAGATGGCGAGCGACTTCGTCACGTACTCGGCGAGGGCGAGCAGCTGCGGCATCGGATCGAAGGGACGCGCCGCGTAGTCCTGGTCGAGCCCGGCCACGACCACGCGCACGCCGGAGTCGGCGAGGCGCTCGATCACGGTCACGATCTCGGGGTCGAAGAACTGCACCTCGTCGATCCCCACGACCCGTGTCTCGGGGGCCACCAGCCGCGCCACGTCGGCGGCCGAGGCCACGGGCGTGGCCTCGATCGAGTGCTCCGAGTGCGAGACGATCCTCGTCTCGTGATACCGGTCGTCGATCTTCGGCTTGAAGATCTGCAAGGGCTGGCGGGCGATGGCGGCCCGCTTGAGCCGCCGGATGAGCTCCTCGCTCTTCCCGGAGAACATGGGCCCGCAGATCACCTCCACCCACCCGATCTCGGCGTGCATCACGTGCATGCGGCCGCGACCCTACACGGATCCCGCGTTGCCGGCACAGCGGATCGACCTATCGGCAGAAGACCCCGCTTTTGCCGGGGAGATGAGTCGTGCTACTTTGACTTCGTGGACGTCGTCCTGCGGAAGATGGGGCGCAAGGCTGGCCGCGCGGTGGTCGGTCGTCTCCTCCGTCCGCCGCGCAAAGGCGCCGTGCTCGTCATCGAGTTCCCCGACGGTCTGCACGAGTACGTGACGACGCCGGTCAAGCGCGTGATGCGGATCTGCGGTCGCGAGATCTACTACATCCAGACCGCGAACAGCCGCTACCGCCTCGAGATCCGATCGGGCGAGCCCACGGCGCTCGAGATCGCGCGCTGAGAGGGTGACAGGTTTCCTGTCGCCCTCTCGCGCGGAGCGATACGAGGGGGGAGGCTCCATCGGGATTCACTCCCGATGGAGGGGGCTGCGTATCGGCCCCGAGGACTGAGCGTTCGCGGATCGCGTGCGGGTCGCCTCGACCGGCGAGGCGAGACGCCTCCGCCGTGCGATCGCTCAACGCACCGCGCGCGCGACCTCTATCCAAGCGCACGTGGTTCGGCGTTCAATGCCTGCTTCGTTCTTCGCTCGGAGGCCGTCATGAGTCGATCGATCGCCGTGCTCTCGATCGCCTGCGCCGTCGCGTGGGCGGGCTGCACCGGGACCTCGAGCCGTCCGCGCCACGACGCGGGCACCACCGTGATGCCGGGCGACGACGCCGCGACGGTGACTCCGGGGCAGGACGCAGGCACGACCGTGCTCGTCGACGTGGGCCCCGTGCCCGACGGCGGCCCGGCCGATCACGACTCGGACGGCATCCCCGACGACGCCGAGGCGAGCTACGGCACCGATCCGAACAACCCGGACACCGACGGCGATGGAGTGACCGACGGCGTCGAGGTGCTCGCTCACAAGAGCCCGACCGATCCGAACGACACGATCCCGCCGACCGACTTCTACGTCGTGCTGCCCTACCAGGATCCGGCGCAGCACCGGAACCTCGACTTCACGGCGCGTCTCGGTCGCGGCGACGTCTACTTCCTCATCGACACGACGGGCTCGATGGCGGCCGCGCTCAACAGCGTGAAGAACTCGCTCCGCGACACGATCGTCCCCGCGCTCCAAGGCGCGATCGCCGACGTCGTCATGGGCGTCGGCGACTATCGCGACTACGACGACGGCGCCAACGACATGCTCTATGGCGGCCCGGGCGACTACACGTTCCGCAATCGTCAGTCGATGACGAGCGACGTGATGGCGGTGCAGAGCGCGCTCAACACGCTGCGCATCGGTGGCGGCGACGACGGCCCGGAGTCGGCGAGCGAGGCGCTCTATCTCGCTTCGGCGGGCACGTGCGCGGACGGCTCCGGCTCGGGCGCGGCGTGCTTCCGCCCGAGCAGCCACCCCATCATCGTGCTCGTGACGGACGCGCCGTTCCACAACGGCCCCGACACCGCCAACGACTATCCGGGCAGCTTCGGGCTCCACACCTGGAGCCAGACCCTCTCGGCGCTGAACTCGACGAACGTGAAGGTCGTCGGCGCCGCGGTCGGCACCGGCATCGGGCCGCTCGCCTTCTTCGAGAGCGAGGACGACGAGCGCTCGTTGGCGATGGGCACGGGCTCGCGCACGGCAGCCGGCGATCTGCCCGTCTACCGCGCGATGGGCGGTCGCGTGAACGAGACGGTGGTCAACGGCGTCGTCGATCTCGTCGGCGCCGAGGTGCAGGACGTGTCGGCCCGCAGCCTCGACGACACCTCCGACGCCGTCGATGCGACGCAGTTCATCAAGGCGATCACGCCGCTGAGCGCCTCTCGGCCCATCGCGGGGCAGGACGCGACGACGTTCTACGGCGTGCCCGGCGGCGCGACGGTCACGTTCGACGTGACGTTCCAGAACGATTTCCTGCCGCAGACGGGCCACGTGCAGCTCTTCCAGGCCTACATCGAGGTCTTCGACGTCGCGTCCTCCGCCGCGCTCGACCGCCGCAACGTGTACATCGTGGTCCCGGCGCTCGGCGGCTCGATCCTCATCTGAGCTTCGTGATAGGCTAGGGCCATGAAGACCCGCCGCAGCTTCCGCGACTCGCTCGGGCGCGCCTACGGCGCTCGCCGGCTCCACGATCTGCTCGCCGACACGCGCGGCGTCACGATGACGGAGTACCTCATCATCCTCTGCCTCGTGGCCATCGTGGGCATCGCGGCGTGGACGAAGTTCGGCAACACGCTGAAGACCCGCATCGGCGGGCCCGCGTCGGCGCGTCGCTGAAACGCTCCGTGATCGATCCGGCGTCCTGAAGGGACGGGCCCCGCCATGCCCATGGCGCGCGGCGCGCGTTCCGGGCAGGCTCGCGCGCCATGGACGATCGAACGGTCCGGCTCGGCGAGCCGTTTTCTCTGGAGGCGCTCGAGGCCGTCGCGCTCGGCACCGCACGCGTGACCTTCCCACCGGCCGCGCGAGCCAAGGTCGACCGCGCGCGCGCCGCCGTCGACGCGCTCGCCGACGCGGGAGACCGCGCGCCGAACGTGTACGGCGTGAACACCGGGTTCGGCGCGCTCGCCGAGACGCGCATCGCGGCCGACCGCATCCGCACGCTCCAGCGCAACCTCGTCCGCAGCCACTCGTGCGGCGTCGGGCCGCTCCTCTCGCGCGAGGTCGTACGCGCGATGATGCTCCTGCGCGCGCAGACGATCGCGATCGGCCACTCGGGCGCGCGCAGCCTGATCGTCGACCGACTCATCGAGATGCTCGACCGCGGCGTGCACCCGTGCGTGCCCTCGCAGGGCTCGGTCGGCGCCTCGGGCGATCTGGCGCCGCTGGCGCACCTCGCGCTCGTGCTGATCGGCGAGGGCGAGGCCGAGCACGAGGGCACGATCAAGCCCGGCGCACGCGCGCTCGCCGACGCGGGCCTGTCGCCGATCGAGCTCGAGGCGAAGGAAGGCCTCGCGCTCATCAACGGCACGCAGCTCATCCTCGCGATCGGCGCGCTCGCGGTCTTGCGCGGCGAGCGCCTGTGCACGAACGCCGACGTGACGGGCGCGATGTCGCTCGAGGCGCTCAAGGGCAGCTCGCGGCCCTTCGATCAGCGCATCCACGACGTGCGCCCGCATCCCGGACAGACGGCGACCGCCTCGAACCTTCGCGCGCTGCTCGCCGACAGCGCGATCGCCGAGTCTCATCGCGACTGCAAGAAGGTGCAGGACCCCTACTCGCTCCGCTGCATGCCGCAGGTGCACGGCGCGACGCGCGACGCGCTCGCGTACGCGCGCACCGTGCTCGAGCGCGAGATCGTGGCGGCGACCGACAACCCGCTCGTCTTCCCCGACGAGAGCGACGCGTCCGCGCACGCGGACTTCGTGAGCGGCGGCAACTTCCACGGGCAACCGCTCGCGATCGCGCTCGACACGGCCGGCATCGCGATCGCCGAGCTGGCGAACTGCGCCGAGCGCCGCATCGAGCAGCTCGTGAACCCGGCGATGTCGAGCGGCTTGCCGCCCTTCCTCGCGCCCGACACGGGGCTCGACTCTGGCTTCATGATGGCGCAGGTGACCGCCGCCGCCCTCGTCTCCGAGAACAAGGTGCTGAGCCATCCGGCGAGCGTCGACTCGATCCCCTCGAGCGCCGGCAAGGAAGATCACGTCTCGATGGGAACGTTCTCCGCGCGCAAGTGCGCGATGATCGCCGACCACGTGCGCACCGTGCTCGCCATCGAGGCGATGGTGGCGGCGCAGGGCCTCGATCACCGCCTGCCGCTCGAAGCCGGCATCGGCGTGCGGGCCGTGCACCGCGCGCTCCGCGCCGAGGTGAAGACGCTCGAGGGCGATCGCCCGCTCCACGTGGACATCGTGCGCTGCGCCTCGCTCCTCGATCGAGGCGTGCTCGCCGAGGCGGCGTCGCGCGCGATCGGCCGCGCCCTCGTGTGACGCGCGTGGCGTAGCGACACGCGCGCTTCCGCGCGAGCACACCAGCGCGCCGCGATCGTGCGCCTACGTCCCGTCGACCCGGCGCGAGCACGACGTCTCACTGCGGTCCGAGCCAGCAGACGTGGCACCTCGATTGCGATGCCGTCGAAGCGGGCCACGCGGCGCTGCCGCGTGCCATCGACAAGGAGCTGGCCATGACCCATCCCCACAGTCGCTTGCTCGCGATCGTGATCTCGGCGCTCGCGCTCGCCACGGTGCCGCCGCTCACCTTCGCCGAGGACGGCGATTCGACCGAAGAGCACGTCGAGCGCTCGCCCACGCAAGCTCCTCCGCCGCCCCGCGCCGAGCGACGCCCACACCGCCCGTTCCGCGACGCGGTGTGGACCAACGGCTTCTGGGAGTGGAACGGCCGCTCCTACGTCTGGCAAGACGGCTCGTGGGTGCGCCCCGAGCCCGGCCGCCGCTGGAGCCCCTATCGTTGGGAGCAGCGACGCGGACGCTGGTTCCTCGTGCCGGGCGGCTGGGTTCCCACGCACGAAGGCACGATCTGAGGCGCGCGATGCAGTCCATCAGCATCGTCCGTTCGCGCGAGCGCGCCCAGGAGATCGCGCGCGTGCTCGGCGCGCTCGGGGTCCAGGCGAGCGTGCACCCGAGCGCCATTCCATCCGAGCTCCCGCGTCGCGTGATGCGCGGGCCATGGTGGAGTCGATGGCTCTCGACCGGGCTGCGCGCACTGACCGGCGCGGGAGTCGACGAGGTCGACGCGGACGAGGAGCCTGCCCGCGACTACGTCCTCGTCGTGCGCGCGCAGGGCACGCACGCCTGGCAGCAGGCGATGCACGCGCTGCGCAACGCGGGGCTCGCCGACGAGATCGCGTACGGCTGAGCGACAGCGTCAGAGCGGACGCTGGCGTGAGCGCGCGGTGCGCAGGAGCGCGTCGCCCAGGATCGCTCGATCCTCCACGCGCCCGGCCACCCCGATGACCATGCGAGGCACGACGCGACCGGCCGCGCGGCAGAGCGTGCCCGCCTCGGAGCGCTCGCGCATGCGCGCCACCACCACGGCCGCCTCCGACGACGAGGTCTCCGGGAGCACGAGCACGAGCTCCCGCTCGCTCGCGCGGAACAAGTGATCGATCCCGCGGATGCACTGGCGCACACTCGCCGCGAGCTCGCCCAGCAGATCCTCGACGCGCGCCGGCCCCACGGCGTCGACGAGCGCCTCGTGGTTCGACACCTCGAGCGAGACGCACGAGAGCGGGTGATCGAAGCGCGTCGCCCGCGTCATCTCGTACGCGAGCGTCGCCGGGAGCTGCACGGGGCTCCCCGCGCGCGAGAGCGGGTCGAGCCCCTCCTCACCGGTCGAGAGACGCTCGAGCCAGGCGCGGCGCAGCGTGTTGCGCACGCGCTGGTGGATCTCGAAGACCCGGTAGGGCCGCGAGAGGCAATCGTCGGCGCCGAGCTCGATCCCGAGCCGGCCCGCATCGGCGTCCGCGGAAGGCGCCGTCAAGAGCACCGGGATGGAGGAGAGCGAGGTGTCCGACTTGAGCGCGCGCAGCACGTCGAGCCCCCGCTCCCCCTCGAGCGACACGTCCACGAGCACGATGTCCGGGCGACGCGCGAGCGCAGCCTCGAGCGCGGCGGCGCGCTCCATCGCGGTCAGCACCGTGTGCCCCGCGGCTTCGCAGATCTCGCGGAGCAGCTGGAGATTGAGCGGATCGGACTCGGCAATCAGCACGACTGCAGGCATCGTCATCGTCCCCCTGGGCCGCGCGCTCGCACGCGGGTCCCTCCCACACCCGCCGCCTTCACTTGCGGCGCCCCACTTCGTCCAGGCCATACGCCTGGACCTTGCGAATCAGGTTCCGGCGGCTGATCCCCAGCTCTTGCGCCGCCTTCGTCTTGTTGCCGCGCGCGCGCTTGAGCTCGTCGGTGATCATGCGGCGCTCGAGCGCTTCCACCACGTCGGGCATCTTGCCCGTCAGATCGATTCCCGACGGCGGCGTGGCGCCCGCGGTCACGGGCGGCGCGGCGACCGAGGGCATCGCCGAGGCCGGCGCGGGCGGTGCCGGCGCGGCCACCGGCGCGACCGCAGGCACCGAGACGCGGATGCTCTCGGTCGTGCCGATGCGGCGCTTGCCGATCGCCGAGCTCAGGAGATCTTCGTCGATCACGCGCTCGTCGCCCGAGAGCACCCAGAGGCGCTCCATCTCGTTCTCGAGCTCGCGCACGTTGCCGGGCCACTCGTGGCCCGCGAGGCGCTCGAGCGCACGCGGCGTGAGGAGCTTCTCGCGCTTGTCGCGCTTGCCGAGGCGCGCGAGGAAGTACTGCACGAGCACCGCCACGTCGCCGGCACGCTCGCGCAGCGGCGGCACGCGCAGCGAGACGACGTGCAAGCGGTAGTAGAGGTCCTCGCGGAAGCTCCCCTGCTTGACCATCGTGGCGAGGTCGCGGTTCGTGGCCGCGATGATGCGCACGTCGACCTTCTTCGGCTCCGTCCCGCCGACGGGCATGAACGTGCCTTCCTGCAGCACGCGCAGGAGCTTCACCTGGAGGGCGGGCGACATGTCGCCGACCTCGTCCATGAAGAAGGTGCCGCCGTCGGCGACCTCGAAGAGCCCCTGCTTCTCCGTCACCGCGCCCGTGAACGCCCCGCGCCGGTGCCCGAACATCTCGCTCTCGAGCAAGTTGTCGTTGAACGCGCTGCAGTTCGTGGCGACGAACTGCTTGGAGCCGCGGCGCGACGACTGGTGGATGCTGCGCGCGACGAGCTCCTTGCCGGTGCCGTTCTCACCCAGGATCAGCACCGTCGCGTCGCTGTTCTTGATGCGGTCGAGCATCTTGAAGAGCGCGAGCATCGGCGGGCTGTGCCCGATGATGACGGGATGCCCCGTGGGCCCCGGATCGGGGCGCCGCGCGCTGCGCTCGGCGATCTCCCGGAGCGCCACGGCCAAGACCCGCTGCGCGAGGGTCTCGTCGTCTTCCGTCCCCGCCAGCTCGACCGCGAGCGAGCCGCCCGTGGGAAGACCGGTGGTGACGCGTGCCCCGGAGACTAGCGACTCGTTCTCCGCCATCCGCGAGGCGATCGAGTAGCACGCGCCCACGAGGCGCGCCGCTCTGAAATGCGCGAGCTTGGCGCGCTGCGTCGTAGGGGAAGCGCCTCGGGCGGCGCGATCACTCCGCCGACGCGCTGACGATCCGCGCCGAGCGGACGGCGATGCGGTAGGCGAGCGCGGCGCGGCCGTCGAAGCGGGGATCGGTGACACCCCAGGCGCGCATGCGCGCGAGCGCATCGCGGTGCATCGAGAGGCTCGCGTAGAGGCGCTCCGTGCACCCGCGGGCGGGGACCGCCGTCACGCTCGAGCCCTCGGCCGTGCCGAGCGAGCGCGCGCACTGGGAGAGCGCCACCTCGGCGACGCTCAGGGCGTCGTCCACGCGGCCGGTGCGCTCGTAGGCGCGGGCGAGGCGATGCTCGACGCCGGGGTCGTTCATCACGTCGGGCTCGGCCGCCGTGAGTGTGGCGACCGCGAACTCGGGGTGGTCGAGATCGAGGTAGGCGTCGGCGAGCGCCTCGGCCAGCGCGGCGTTGCCGTGATCGTGGGCGAAGCGGTCCTCGAGCTGCGCCAGCGAGCGCGTGGCCTCGGCGTTGGGATCGAGCGCGGCGCTCGGCTCGGCCCAGGTCAGGCCGGCCCAGATGAAGCAGAGCACGAGGAGGATGCCGACGTTGAGCTTGATCTCCACCGTGCTTGTTCCCTTCTCGTTCGTACGGGGCGAGCCGTTTCCGCGTGGTCAGACAGCGAGGCCCCGTCGAAGTTCCCGCGCTTCGTTCGATTCTTCGTACGACCCATCCTTGGCCAGATTCCCTACGAAGAAAAGGCGGCCGGGAACGAGAGGAGGGCGGCGGTGTAGGCGTCCGCGCCGAGCGCGGGATCGGCCCACGGCCCGATCCGCACCATTCCGTCTTCTTCCGTCACGCCTTCGAGGCGCTCCAAGCGCGCAGCCGTCGCCGTGGCGAGGAAGCGTTGGATCACCTCGACGCCTTCTTCGCGCGTAGGTGAGCAAACGGCATACACGAGGCGCCCGCCCGGCCGGACGAGCCGCGCTGCCTGCGTGAGGATGGCGAGCTGCGTCTCGGCCATGCGGGCCGGATCGCCCGCGCCTGCGCGCAAGAGGATCTCCGGCCGGCGCGCGAGCGTGCCGAGGCCCGTGCACGGCGCATCGACCAGCACGCGATCGAAGGAGGCGGGCGCGAGACCGGCCAACCCCACGGTGAGATCGGCCGCGCGCGTCTCGAGCGGGACCTTCGCGAGGCCCAGCCGTGCGAGCTCGGGCCGGATGCGATCGAGCTTCGGCTCGTGCAGATCGAGCGCGGCGATCGCGCCCTTCTCTCCGACGGCGCGCGCGAGCACCGCCGTCTTGCCACCGTGGCCCGCGCAGACGTCGGCCACGCGATCGCCCTCTCGCGCCCCGACGAGGAGCGCGAGCGCCTGCGAGCCCTCCTCCTGCACGCCGAACGCGCCTTCGGCGTACCCCGGCAGCGCGCGCGGATCGCCCGCGTGTCGCACGAGCAGCGCGCGCGGCGAGATCGCGCCGAGCCGCACCTCGGACTCGGGCCGCGCCTCGCGGATCTTCTGCGCGAGCGCGTCGCGATCGCCCTCGGCCCGCAGCCCGAGCGGTGGTGCGAGCGCGAGCGTCGATGCGAGCGCGGCGGCGCGGGTCTCGCCCACGCCCCGCACGAGCACCGCACGGAGCGCCGACGGCAAGCGCGCGCCGAGCACGATCGGCGCGGACGCGATGCGCCGCAGGATCGCGTTCACGAAGCGCGAGAGCCCTTCACCCCGCTCGCGTCGCACGATGCCGACCGCGCTCGAGACGATCGCGTGGGCCTGATCGCGATGCCCCGCGAGCTCGACGACCGCGACGGCGAGCGCCGCGTGCGTGAGCGGCTCGAGCGGCTGCTTCTTCGGGCGATGGCGATCGATCTCGGCGTCGATCGCCGCGAGCGAGCGCACGGCGGCGTAGGAGAGGTCGGTCGCCCTCGCGGCCTCGCGCGGCGGGAGATCGGCGCGCGAGAGCGCGCGATCGAGCGCGGGCGCGATCCACGCGGCGTCGGCGAGCACGCGCGCGATCACCGCGGTGGCGACCTCGCGCCCCGAGCGCGCGCCCTCGCTGCCTCCACGACGCGGCGGAGCGCCTCTCGTCTTCGGCGCGCTCATCCGTCCTCGAAGAGCGCGACGAGATCGGGCCAGCGGCGCTCGATGTCGTTCTTGAACGCGATCACCGCGAGCCCGAGGATCATCACGAGCCCCACGAGCGAGGCCGCCGTGCGAAGGCGCGTCGAGACCGGCCGCCGCGTCGCCGCCTCGAAGAGCAGGAACACGAGCTGCCCGCCGTCGAGCACCGGGATGGGCAAGAGATTGATGAGCCCGAGGTTCAGCGAGATGAACGCCATGAACGAGAGGAAATCGCGCGGCCCGCCGCTCGCCGCGATGCCGGCCTGCGAGGCGATCTCGATCGGCCCGCCGATCGTGCGCGTCGTCAGGCGCCCCTGGACCAGGCGCACCATCGACATGAAGGTGAGCTCGAGCATCTCGCTCGTGCGGTCCCACGCCTCGCGCATCGCGTAGCGGAAGATCGCCGGGTTCGGCACCGGCTCGGGCAAGGTCGCCGGCGCCCAGTTGTAGATCTGCGGGGTGAACAAGGCGATCGCCTCGCCATACTCGAGCGAGGCGGGATCGCGCTCGATCGAGAGGCGGCGCGTCACGATCTGGTCGCCGCGGCGCAGCGTGATCTCGTGCTCGAGGTCGCCCTGGCGCTGGAGGTCCTCGACGAACTGCGACCAGAGGCGCACCGGCTGGCCATCGAGCGAGACGATGCGATCGCCCGGCAGGATCCCCGCGCGGTGCTCGGGCGAGCCCACGCGCACGCGCGCCACGTAGAGGTCCGAGGGCTCGAGCCCCGCGCGCAAGAGGCCGCTGCCGGGCCCTGGCTCGGGCGTGAGCGTGGCGACGTGCGGCTCGTAGAGCTCGAGATCGAAGACGCCCGCGAGCGGGCCGGTCACGCGCGTCGGCCGCAGGTACGTGACCGGGATCATCGAGCCGCGGTTGCCGTCGATCACCGCCGCGAGATCGCGGAACGACTCCACGGGGCGCCCGCCCGCCGCCACGATGCGATCGAAGGTGCGCAGGTGCGCCGCGGCCGCCGGGCTCGAGGGCGACACGACGCCGATCACCGCGAGCGGCGTGAGCGGCGAGACACCGATGCGGCCCACGTCCTCGCTCAGCTGCAGAGGCCGCTGCTCGGTCGCGAGCGTGGGCGTCAGGTGCGTCACGATCTCTTCGTCTCCGCGCTGCACGCGGATCTCGAGCTCGCGCCCCGCCGCCGGTCGCACGTAGAGGCCGAGCTCGTAGAACGTGCGCACTTCGTTGCCGTCGATCGAGAGCACGCGATCGCCCGGGAGCAGGTGCCCGTCGGCGGGACGCCCCGGGATCACCGTGCCGACGTACGCCGGCGTCTGCTGCCCATCACCGAGGAAGACGACGAAGTAGAGCAGGAGCGGGAACAGGAGGTTCATCGTCGGCCCGGCGAGCACGATCAAGATGCGCTTCCAGAGCGCCTGGTCGCCGAACGAGCGGCCCTCGTCGGCCGGCTTCTTCTGCGTCTCGTCGCCCTCGCCGAGCATGCGCACGTAGCCGCCGAGGGGCAGCATGGCGATCACGTACTCGGTCTCGCCGCGCCGGAGGCTGGCGATCGGCGGGCCGAAGCCGAGCGAGAACTTCAGCACCTTCACGCCGAAGGCCTTCGCGAGGATGAAGTGCCCCAGCTCGTGAACGGTGATGAGCACGCCCACGAGGACGATGAACGAGAGGACTTCAGTCATCCGAGGGCCGCGCGCGGTCGAGCATACGCGGCGCGTCCGCATGCCGCACCCGCGAGAGGATCGCCTCGGGATCTTCGTCGGCGGCGAGCCAACGCGCGCGCAGGCCAGGGGGCACGACGAGCGGCATCCGGTGGTGGAACGGGCGCACGTCGCGGCTCGCAGCCGTGGTGAGGATGACGAAGCGCGCGGGCGCGCCGTCCTCGGGCGGGAGATAGAGCCCCGCCATCGTGAAGAGCGCCGGGCCTTCTTCCTCGGCCTTCGCGAGCAGGTGGTGTGCGCGCTTGCCCTTCGGGCCCGACCACTCGTGGAAGGCGTGGGCCGGGAGCAGGCAGCGGCGCTCCGCCAACGCCTCGGACGCGCCCTCGGTGCGGGCGGCGCTCTCCGACCGCGTGTTCAGGTGGATCCGCTCCTTCGGCATCGAGGGCGGCCAGCCGAACTTCATCGGGACGAGCCAGCGCTCACCGGCGGGGCCCGCGATCAACGCCGGCGCCACGTCGGTCGGCGCGATCGTGGCGCGCGGGGGGATGTCCCCGCGCACCGCGGCCTCCAGCTCCTCGGCGAGGCGCTGGGGCGAGGTCTCGACGTCGTAGCGAGCACACATGACCCGCAGCCTACGAGGAAACGCGTTTCATGGCTCGACGGTGGCGGTGGTCGTGGCATCATCGCGGGCGGATGACGAGGGGACGAGCCGAGACCGGAGAGAAGAAGGCGCGCAAGCCCGCGGCGTCGCGTGGCGGAGCCGCGAAGACGAACGGTCACGCGCACGACGACGTGGCGCCGATCCCGGCTCGCTTGTCGCGGGCCGAGCGCGCAGTCGCCGACGACCGCCAGCGGCGCATCGACGAGGTCTGCGCGGCCTGGGCGGCGATCGTCGCCGAGCGCATGGCCGCCGATCAGCAGTTCGCCGAGCTCTACGAGGCCTACGGGAACCGCAGCACGGACCTGCGCGGCCTCTTCGCCTGGGACGCGCTGCACGCGGCCGAGGCGCACCTCTCGCTCGTGAACTCCGCCATCGCGCGGCACCTCTCCGACGACGGGCGCGGCGATCCGCGCGCAATCCTCGCCGACCTGCGCTGGGAGCAGCGAAAGCTCGCCGCCGTCTACGCGGTGAACGCGTTCGTCGCCGTGCTGAACCAGATGTCGCCGCAGAAGGCGAAGTGGATCCAGATGGAGGAGTTCGATCCGCGGATCGCCGTCCTCTCGCTGGCCCACCAGACGCTGGGCTATGCGCTCGACGCGCTTCGCGTGGAGTCCCCCGGCGATCTGACCGAGCACATCCTCAAGGCGAGCCAGGACCAGACGGTCTGGGCCGTCGAGCCGGAGAACGATCCGCACCGCCTGAACGCCGCCGCGTATGCAGCGGCCGCGTTCTTCCGGTCGATCGACGCGAGCGAGCTCGTGACGGCCGAGGAGATCGGCTCGCTCTACGTGACGCGCGCCAAGAGCCGCGCGCGCTGAATCTCTAGGGGCGCTGGGCGCGCCCCTCGGCGGACCGGCGGAGCCGGATCCGCCTCACCCCGGCTCCGCTTCGCTGCGCTCGCGAGCGAGACGCGGCGGGCTCGCGCGGGGGACTCGTCGTCGCCGCAACTCGTGCCGCGCGGACGCGCGCGTCGTTCGCGCGCTGGCCCTCGGATCTTCCTGGCGCAGCGGCCGCCAATCTGCGCGCGACGCTCCATCGCGGCCGCGCAACCCCCGGCTCGGCGGCGGGCGGGCTCAGGGCTCGAGGGCGACGGGCGGCGTGAACGGGATCTGGCCGAGCATCGCCACGTCCCAGGGGGTGCCCGTGAGCGCGAGGCGCGAGTGCACGTCGCGCAGGCGCACCGTCGCTTCGACCGCGATCATCGGAGGCGGCTCGCCCGGCGAGCCCTCCGCGCGGAGGCCGAGCACGAAGCCGACCAGGCCCGGGATGACCGACGGGATGCACATCGACGAGCGCTCGTCGATGCCGCCCTGGTTCATGAAGTAGACGATCTCGTTCGCGAAGTCGCTGCAGGTCGCCTGCATCATCGTCATCGGATCGGGCTCGCCGAACGTGACGTTCGTGTTCACGACGCTCGCGAGATCCGTCGCGATCTCGGCCAGCTCTTCCTCGCGGATCGTGAGCACGCGACGCTCACCGGGCGCGAACGAATAGGTGCGCTCCCACTGCGCGAAGTCGGCCACGATCGCGTTGTCGGAGATCGAGAAGCCCGGGAGGTACCGGTTGAACTCGTTGATGCCGTTCACCGTCACGGACGCCGTCACGCGCTGCGTGTCGACGTTGGTCACGACGAGGTTCAGCTCGATCTCGTAGTCGTCGCGCCGCACCCAGGGCATGCGCGCGAACGGAGAGGCGTCCGCAGCCATCGCGTTCAGGCTGTCCATCTCGGCGTCGCTCGGCGCGCGCACCGGGAAGTAGACATCCGTCTCCACGGAGTAGAGGACCGACTCGCGGCTCATCGCGATGGGCGGCGTGCCCGGGGGCATGGCGAGCTGCACCACCGACTGGCCGTTCGGGGTGACGTAGCTCTGCGAGAGATTGCAGCCGCCGAGGAGCACGAGCGCTGGGAGGAGCCGGAGAGCAGTCAGGTTTCGCATGAGGCCTCCCGAAGATGAGCCGAGCAATCCACATGTTAAGCCACATCCGTGCCTGCCGCGAGAGCGCGCGGATCGCGGGTGAGAACGGACGATCCCGGGGGCCGGCACCCCCGATCTTCGGGCGCGTCCGGGGGCGCCGGGCCGCGGCCCCGAGCGCCGGACCGTGCTACACGCGGCGGCCCATATGACTGTCGAGTGCATCGTTCTCGACTTCGACGGAACCTTCACGCTCGTCGATCGTGAAGCCACGCCGTTCATCGAAGGCTTCCTCTCCGATCTGCGCGCGCTCGTCGGCCCCGCCGTGGCCGACCGCTGGGACGACACCGTCCGGCGCGTGAAGTCCGACCCCGATCGCTACGGCTGGGAGAACGACGGCAAGATCGTCGCTCCGAGCCACGCCGATCCCTACATCCTCGCGACGACGGTCGCGCAGCTGCTCCTCGCCGAGGCCGGGATCACCTCGCGCGCCGAGCGGACCGAGAAACTGCAGACGCTCTACCAGCGCAACTATCCGCGCGCGCTCACGATCTTCCGGCCCGACGCGAAGGCCGTGATCGAGACGCTGCTCGCCACGAGCCTGCCGATCTTCGTCGTGACGAACTCGCGGACCGAGCACGTCGAGGCCAAGCTCGACCAGCTCGCGCCGCAGGGGCGCTCGCGCATCGTGGTGCGCGGCGACGCGCGGAAGTTCGTGCTCACCGAGCCCGACGTCGTCGACGACGCGTGGCAACGGATCCCCGAGACGCGCGAGCTGCCCGGCCTGTCGCGCCCGATCCATCTGCACCGCGGCGCCTACTACGAGCAGCTGCGGCGCATCTGGAGAGACACCGGCACCGACGCGGCAGGCACGCTCGTCTGCGGCGACATCTTCGAGCTCGATCTCGCGCTCCCCGCCGCGCTCGGCGCGCGCATCCACCTCGTCGCGCGCCCCGACACGCCGGAGTACGAGCGCCGCGCCGCGCGCGCGAGCGTCGGCGGCAGCGCGAGCCAAGAGCTCGGCGGCCTGCTCGAAGTGCTCGAGCTGCCGGGCTGAGTTTTCAGGGGGCGCTGAGCGCGCCCCCTCGTGAGACCGGCAGAGCCGGATCTCGCTCACCCCCCTCCGCTGCGTCGCTGCGCTCCTGGCGAGCGACGCCGCTCCTACCGTGCACCGGCCCGCGCACCGCCGGGGCCCTCGGTGCGCGCGGCGGGCCGAG
>JAXLYV010000013.1:0-116825 GCA_046351235.1 Sandaracinus sp.
CGCCGCACATCACCCCGACCGGCATGCGCTCCATCGGCGACGAGACGGACGTTGACGCCCGAACGCGCGGCCCCGTAGGCCCTTTCCAGCCTTGGATGTCCTATACGCCCGATCGCACCATCTCGTGGGCTGGGCCGACATCGCCGGAGGCGCGTTCGGCGCGGCGGTGGTGGCCACCCCGCCGGGCTTCCGTCACCGAGCGTGCCCACCAGAGTTGGCAGGTCTCCCTGGGTCGGTGCCGCACCGCGTCACTTCGTGACTCGACAGGCGAAGCTAGCAACCGGTGCGCTAGAACGTGAAGGCGGCGTCGCCCCCATCGCCGCCGGAGCGCAGCGACAGCTCGACACCGCCGCCGAGATCCAGCGAGGTAATCTGCGTGCTTCCCTGGACGATCCCGACCAGCAGACAGATGAGCCCGATCACCTGTCCGGTGGCCGTGATGACCTGCGGGATGGGACCGATCTGGTTGGTTGCGTATCCGCCCGACGGCGCGTTCGGTAGGAACGCGTAGATCAGCCCGCCGACGACCGGCACGAAGCTCACGGGCCAATTCGTGGGGCAAGCCGTTTCCCCACCGCTGAAGGGATCGCTGTAGCAGAGGCGCTGCCGGTCATCGATGCCCGCGACGATGATCGAGACCAACCAGTCGGCCGCGAGCGCACCGATCCCTCCGCCGACCAGCATCCAATCGAGATCGTACGTGAGGACGGGATTCGCGACTCCGTCGGGTCGACCACCCGGAAGCGCCGGCCACCCCGCGGGATCCGGCGCCCCGGACGCGATCGGAACGGGAACGACGACCACCGGCGGGACGGCCGGGACCGCAGCCGCAACCCGCGCGACGCAGCTCTCGCCTTCCTCGGCGAGGCCGGCAGGACACGCCGGAGCACCGACGCATGCGCGGTCGTCCGCCGACCACGACTGCCCAGGCCAGCAACAGTGGCCATCGACGCGCACACGCCCGTCGACGCAGGTCTGCGCCTCGGCGCGGATCGTCAGACCACAGACCAGCCCGAACGCTGCGACCAGTCGGAGGAGCTTCATCGTTCGCCTCCCGCCCACGGGCCGATCGCCTCGCGCAGCGCGATGACCAGGTCGCGATACTCGCGCCCGAGGTCAGCGGGCAAGTGATAGTGGTCGTCGTCGCGCCGCACCGCTCGGCCCGCTGGCGTGATCTGAACCCAGCCACCTCGATAGAACTGCACGGTGAACGTGTAGACGTCTCGGCGCACGTGCGTCTGCGCCACGACCGAGAACGTCCCGCGCGGCGCGTCGACCGTCGTCACCTCATACCCGCGGCCCCGCACCAGGGTGAGCGCTTCGTCGAACCGCGACAGTTCGTCCGTCGCGTATGGCCCGAGCGCGAGCGGAGGGATGTCCATCATCGAGGTGCACGCGGACAAGAACAATCCGAGCCCCAACCCGGCCAGTCGCACCGCTCGCATGGCGCGCTTTATACCATATGAAACCGCTCGCGCGTGTGATGTACGCCTGCGCCGCGCCTGTCGGTCTCGGCGGCGTCTTCAAGCGCTCAGGAGCGTGCGAAGTCGAACGCCCGGGTCCGGCGCCAACATCAGCTCCGTGCCGACGAGGATGCCGTCGGCGCGGCCCGACGCGATCCGCCGGACGTCGTCGGGAGTCCGGATGCCGGAGAGGAGGAGCGCCACACGATCGGGTGGGATCACGGCGAGCGCGTGCTCGGCCCCGGCGACGTCCAGCGTGAAGGTGCCGAGGTCGCGCGCGTTCACGCCGATCACCTTCGCGCCCGAAGCGAGCGCGGCGTCGAGCTCGTGCTCTCCCGCGGCCTCGACCAGCGGGACGAGACCGCGCCCCTCGGCGGCGTGGACCAGCGCCGCGAGCTCGTGGCGCTCGAGCGCGCGAACGAGGAGCAGCACGAGCGACGCTCCGGTCGCGCGCGCCACGTCGAGCTGCACCGGCGCCAGCACGAACTCCTTGAAGAGCACCGGCACGGAGACCGCGCGGGCCGCGCGGCGGACGTCGAGCACGCAGCCGTCGAAGCCGCGATCCCCGATCACGCTGATCGCCGAGACGCCGGCCGCCTCGTACGCACGCGCGATCGCTTCCACGTCGCCGCGCTCGCGGGGGCGGATCGGGCCGGCGCTCGGGCTCGCGCGCTTGATCTCGGCGATGACACGGAGCGGCTCGCCCGCACCTCTTCGGAGCGCCTCGATCACCCCCGCACGCGGCTCGCTCCGCGACGCCAGCGCGGCGAACGTCGCCAGCCGGCGGTCACGCCGGCCGACCTCGACACGCTTGCGCGCGAGGATCGACGCGAGCGCGCTCATCGCGCGGCCCAGCGCGAGAGGAGCGCCGCTGCGCGGCCCGAGTCGATCGCCTCGGCGGCCCGATCACGCGCGGCGAGCCGGTCGCGCTCGATCCCCGCGACGACGAGCGCCGCGGCGGCGTTGAGGAGCACGGCCGTGCGCCGCGGGCCGGTCTCGCCGTCGAGGATGGCGCGCACGGTCTCCGCGTTCTCTGCCGCGTCGCCGCCCGCGAGCGCGTCGAGCGAGACGACCTCCAGCCCGAAGTCGCGCGGCTCGAGCTCCGTCTCGGTGACCGCGCCGCCCGAGTGGCGCCCGCGGGCGAGATCTCGTCGAGCCCGCCGTGGCCGTGCACCACCCACCTCGGCCATCGTCCGCACGCGGTTCGGATCGAACACGCCGACCAGCTGGTGCGTTGCACCGGCCGGGCTCGCGAGCGGGCCGAGCAGGTTGAAGAAGGTTCGCACGCCGAGCTCTTTCCGGACCGGCGCGGCGTGCCGTAGCGCGGCGTGGAACGCAGGCGCGAAGAAGAAGGCGATCCCCAGCTCTCGAAGGTCGCGGCTGACGCGCTCGGCCCCGGGATCGAGCGCGACACCGAGCGCCTCGAGCACGTCGGCGCTGCCCGCCCGTGACGAGACGGCGCGGTTGCCGTGCTTGCCCACGCGCGCGCCCGCTGCGGCGACGAGCAGCGCCGACACGGTGGAGACGTTGAACGTGTGGGCGCCGTCCCCGCCGGTACCGCAGGTGTCGAGGATCGGCCCCTCGACGCCGTGCGGCGCCGGCACCGCGCGCCTCCGCATCGCCCGCGCCGCCGCCGCCAGCTCGACCGGCGTCTCGCCACGCATGCGGAGCGCCATCGCGAGCCCTGCGATCTCGACCGGGCTGGCGTCGCCCGCGAGGATGGCGTCCATCGCGCCCTCCATCTCGGCGGCGTCGAGGGGCGCGCCGGAGGCGACGACCGAGAGCGCCTTGCCTGCCGCGCTCACGCCCTTCCCTTCGACGGAAGGCGCTGGAGGAAGCGCTCCAGCATCGCGTGGCCGTGCTCGGTGAGGAACGACTCGGGATGGAACTGCACGCCCTCGATGTCGAGCTCGCGGTGGCGCGCGCCGCACACGCTCGCGCTCGACGGCGTCTACGTGCGCGACGGCAGCGCTCTGGTGTTCCACGCACTGCCCGCGCCGAGCGCGGCCGACGTGCTCGACGTGGCCGAGCGCACGCATGCGCGGCTCGAGAAGGTGCTCGCCGAGCGCGGGCGATCGCTCGAGGCGCCCGAGGAGCCGGTGCTCGCGTCCTGCTACGCCGCCTCGGCCGCCGACGTCGAGCTCCTGGGCACGCGCGCCGGCCAGCGCACCACCAAGCTCGTGCGCCCCGTGCGAGTGGTGCAGGGCGCGAGCGCGCGCGCCCACGCGAACGTCGACGGCGTCGACGTGCACGCCGAGGTCGCCTTCGACGGTCGTGACCGACCGCGCCTCGAGCGCCTCGTCCGCTACGTCACGCGCCCGCCGCTCGCGACCGAGCGCCTCGAAGAGCACGACGGCGGGCGCGTGCGCTACGCGTTCAAGAAGGCGTGGAAGGACGGCACCCACGCCGTCGTGCTCGAGCCGCTCGACTTCATCGCGCGCCTGGCCGCGATCGTGCCACCGCCGAGGTGGCACCTCGTCCGCTACCACGGCGTGCTCGCCGCCAACGCCGCCGAGCGCGCCGAGGTCGTGCCGGCGAAGGCGCCCGCGCCGCCGCCCCCCGGCGGCGAGCAGCTACCTCTACCTCTGCCTACCGGCGCAGCTGCCGAGCCGAAGCCGCGCACCGCCGAGCCCTCGCGTCATCCGTGGTCGTGGCTCCTCATGCGTGTCTTCGCCGCCGACGTCACGACCTGCGAGCGCCCTGGCTGCGGCGGCCGCATGCGCATCGTCGAGATCGCGACACGGCCGCGCGACGCCTCACGCGTGCTCTTCGACCTCGGCCTCGGCCCGCGTGGCCCGCCGCGAATCCGGCCCACGCGCCCCGCGCCCGTCGGCCAGCTCAGCCTCCACTTCACCGGCTGACGGCGCACGCCGACCGCCCGGACGGCGGAGCTCCGTCTCGCGCGTGCCGCGCCGCGCCCGAGCGCCGCACATCACCCCGACCGGCATGCGCTCCATCGGCGACGAGGCGGACGTTGACGCCCGACCACGCGGCCCGGCAGGCTTTTTCCAGGTTCGGATGTCCTATACGCCGCGACTCGCGGCGGTTCCGCGTCAGGCGCGGAAGAGGCTGCGCGGATCGCGGCCGTACGCGGCGGCGTTCGCTTCGGTGTGGCCGAACGTGGCCCACGGAACGATGGGCGCCACCACCTTCAGCAGCCGTGCGCCGTCGTCCACCGTGACCGGGCCGATGGTGAACGCGTGCCGGCTGGCCGTGCACAGCATGAGCACCGAGGACGTCCTGCCGTACTTGTCGTCGTAGCGGCGCACGTACGTGGTGGTCTTCAGGTAGACCCAGCACACGTCGCGCGGGCGGCGCGTCAACAGGTCGACGAAGGCGGGGAGCGCGCGGCGCGCGAACCACCACCACGCCCCGAAGAGCGCCGAGAACACGAGAACGATCACGCCGAGCGTGGCGGTCTGGAACGCCGTGCGGAGACTGGCCGTGTTGTGGCGCGTGCACACGTCGAGTGTCGTCTCGCGCGCGTATCGCTCGCATTCGGCCACCGGGTCGTAGCCCGAGCTGGAGAGCGAGGGCGTCGCCATGCAGTAGGCGCGCGCGTCCGGGTAGCGCTGCGCGGCGTCGGCGCACCTCTGGTTCTGCGCGACGTACGCGGCGGCGGCGAATCCGGCGAGGCCGAAGAGGGCAGCGGCGATGACCGTGCCCACGATGGCGATCATGGCGCGCAGCGAGAACCGGTGCGGCCGCTCGTGCTCGACGAAGCGCGTGAGGAGCTCGCGGTCGGACCAAGCCGGAAGAATCTCGTCCATCGATGCGATCGCCATGGCCGTGAGGATGACGGGCTCCGCGCGGCTCGCGCGCGGCTGGCGCGATCTGCGGTCGGGTTGGCGCGAACGGCGGATGCTTCGCAGTCCCTCACCTCGCCTCTCCCGCACCCGGGAGAGGGACAGAGCTGCGAGGCGCGCGGTGGATCTGTCGGCTGCGCGCCGCTTCTCGGGTCGACAGGGTCATCTCGACCATCGTCGTGGCGAAGCCGAGCTTTCGGAAGAGCGCTTGGGCGCGCAGGTTCGTCGTGGCTGCGTGGAGGACGATGCGGGGGATGCCGCGGGCGCGCGCGGTCGACACGAGCTGGCGGACGAGCGACTCGGCGACGTGCTGGCGGCGGGCTCGTTGGGTGACGAGCAGCTCGCGCAGCGCGACGTGCTGCGTGAGCAGCAGGGCCGAAGCTCCGCGCTCTGCTCGTCCGTAGACGTAGCCGACGATCTCCTCGTCGCGCTCGGCGACGAGGACGATGGCGTCGTCGTCTTCGATCTCTCGCGCGAGCCAGCGGCGATAGCTCTCTTCGGCGCCGCTCGGGAGGAAGAACCGCTCCGGATCGGTCGAGTGCTGGAAGCGCACGAGCTCGCCCGCCAAGCGACCGAGGGCCATGCGGTCACCATGCGTCGCGCGGCGAACGAGCGCGCTCACGGGATCGGGAGCCGGGTGGAGTGCCACGCGGGGTCGCTCGTCCACATCTGCGTGATCCAGGCGAGCGTCGCTTCCTCGGCCGCGTCGTCGTTCTGGACGACGTGGCAGCGGTGCGAGACCGGGTCGCACGCCGAGTCGTCGACGATGAACGTCGCGGCGTTCGCGTCGCTCGCGAGGCTCTCGGAGAACATGTCGATGGCCGCGGTGTAGTCGGCCGGCGTCGCGAAGTTGTAGCGATCGGAGATGGTCGTGTCGTACGCGTAGAGCAAGAACCCGAAGCGGCTCGAGGGCTGCATCGCTCGCGCGACGTCGTAGACGGCGCGGTACGTGTCGCAGTCGCCGGCGCAGCCGGCGGGCGGCGCGAAGCCCCACACCGCGAGCGAGCCGTTGCGCGTCGCGCGGGGCGCGAGGATCGGCGGGCCCGAGTCGTCGACCGCGTCGACGCGCACGCCGAAGCTCCGGGCGACGACGTCGTAGGACAGGATCGTCCCGAAGCCGCCCGCGCTCACGCCGGTGAGATAGATGCGCGTGACGTTCGGGAACGTGGGGACGAGACGCGCGAGGAAGATGTCGAGATCCTGCGCGCCCCAGAAGTACGTGTGGTGCGTGGTGCCGTCGGTCGTGCGCAGGTCCGCTTCGGTGCGGCCGGCGTGCAGGTCGCCAGTGCAGTACGGGACGAACACCTGGCTCGCCTCGCGCAGCGGGTTCCGCTCGTCGTCGCGATCGAAGATCGCCGAGCCGGTCACGCCCGAGGCCGCCGCGAACTGCGCCTCGCCGAAGCCGTCGAGGAACACCGCCGCCGGCATCGCGCCCCAGCAACCTTCGCCTGTCGTGCACTCGCCGCCGCCCTGGAGATAGATCAGCAGCTCGGTCGCGCCTTCGTGCGGATTGACGGCGAGGCCGGTGGGCGTGCCGGACGCGCAGCGCGACGTGGGGAAATCCACCCACGTCCACGTGTCGGCGGCGGCGTCGATCGGATCACCCGAGGGCGGCGTGTCGGCGTCGCTCATCGGGCCACCGTCGACCCGCATGCCGCCGTCGACCTGCAGCGCGTCGGGCGGCGCGGCGGCATCGGTGGCGTCGAGGGGCGGCGCGGTGGTGCACGCGGCGAGGCAGAGCGCGAAGAGAGCGATGCGCGAAGTCGACATGCGGAAGCGTAGTGCAACCCTCGGGCCGAGCGCGCGATGCGGCGCGCGGCGCCTCGCACGAGCGAGCCGGCGACGCCGAGTGTCGACGGTCGGCCACACCTTGCGGCGCGGAATCGACGCCTCTCGCACGAGAAGCCGGACGGCATCGCGTGTGCAGGCCTGCGCGCATGCTCTCGATCGATGGGCTTCGACAGCGCCCGGCGGATGTACTCTGGAGAGACCGATGCGCGTGAGCCGTTTCGTCCATGCGCTCGCTCTGTGTGGCACCGCGTGCGCGCCGACCGTGCCGATCGGCGTGTCGCTCGACCCGTGCGTCGCGAGCGGCGTCGACGTGGGCCTCGGGCTGGAGACGGGACCGTGCGAGTCGAGCCCCTCGGTCGCGCGCGTCGCGGCGCTCGGCGAGAGCCTCGGCGCGGTGTCGCCCGGCACCTACTGCATCGACGCGCTGGCGTACCGACGCGACGACGCGACGCACGTCTGCCGGCTCGACGGGCTGCAACGCGAGAACCGACGCTTTCCCGACGATCGCGACGCCGTGACGCTCGCGGTCGACTGCGCGCTCCCCGCGCCGGAGGATACGGACGATCTCCTCGCGCAGGTCGCCGGATGCAACGGCGCCTGCGATCACGACCGATGCGTGTGCATCGGCGGCTGCGACATCGTGGACCCCAACGCGACGTGCCCGCCGCCTGTCTTGGTCGAGCAGGTCGTGATGGGCGATCACTACGCGTGCGGACTCGCGCTCGACCACCGCGCGTTCTGGTGCTGGGGCGACGACGAGATGGGCGCGGCGACCGACGGAACGAGCGGCCCAGCGGGTGTCGCGCGCAGGGTGTTCCCGATGGAGCCGGGCACGAACGAGTACGTCATCTACGATGGCGGGCCCGCGATGCTCTGCGTTCAGGCCGCGAACGGAGACGCACGTTGCGGCCCGCGCGTGACACGCAACGACGGCCGTCGCGTTCGCACGCTCGACGCGGTCGGCGAGGGCTTTCTCTGTCGGGGAGAGATGGCGCGCATCGGATGCTGGGGCCTCCGCCCCGATACCGCGGAGCTCCTCCCGTTCGCTTTCCCGAGCGTGCTGAGCGCCGGACGCTCGCTCGTCTGCGGCCTCGTCGCCGGCTCGGTGTACTGCGCGTCCCCGGCGCAGCACTGCCCGGAGGGAGGATGCTGGTGGGGTGACGACGACTGCGAGATCGACGGGGACGGGACCTCGAGCCCGTGCAACGCGCTCGTGCCTCCGATCGAGAGAACGAAGCCGAACCCTGGGTTCATCGACGTCGACCTCGGCTGGGATCGGGGCTGCGCAGTGGATACCTACGGACGTCTCGTGTGCTGGAGCGAGCGCGGCGGAGACTTGCAAGGGTTGCCGATTCCGCGGGCCGTACCGGCGCTTGCCGCCGCGCTGGCGACGCCGATCGTGGGCTTCGGCGAAGACGACGATGGCGACACGTGGGCACGCGAGGTCTCGGTCGGCGTCGAGCACATCTGCGTGCGACGGCTGGAGACGGTCGAGTGCGGCGTCCTCGAGCACGTGGGCGAGGACTTCGTCTTCGCGCGATCCGAGACGTTCCCGGGCGACGGCGCGATCGCCGACTTCGCTGCCGGCCCGCACGGCATCTCGTGCGCGGTGCGCTCGGTCGCGGGCGCGCCGAGCCGTGTGGAGTGCTTCCAGCTCACGGGCTTCGTCGGTGGTGAGGCGCTGCTGGGGCGCGCGCACACGCGCGACCTCGCCGCGGGGATCGATCCCGATCGCGCGGATCAGGCGGTGTGCCCATGAAGTACGGCGCATTCTCGCTCGTGCTGCTGCTCGCCGCGTCGAGCGTCGCGTCGGCGCAGGACGTGAACGCGGACATCACGAGCGCGCGGGTGGCGCTCGAGAACGGCGATCTGCTGGGGGCGGGCACGGCAGTGGATCACGGCCTGGCGAGCGCGCCGCTGACCGAGGTGCAGCTCGCCTCGCTCTACGAGCTGCGCGCGCTGCTCGCCTACGCCGACGACCGCCTCGGCGCGCTCGAAGAGGCGCTGCATGCGCTGGCGTCGCTCGGCGCGAGCACACCGTCGCTGTTCCCGCCCCCGCTGCGGGTGCGCTACGACGAGGTGCGGGCGAGCGCCGGGCCGATCGCGCTCACGCTCGAGCTCGTGACGGAGATCGACGGCGATCGGCGGCGCGTGCGCCTGGTCCCGCGGGTGCACGACGACGCGGGCCGATTGATCCAGAGCGTGCGCGTGCGCGCGGCGATCGACGACGGCGGGCTCGCGCCTCGCGCGGAGAGCGACGTCATCGACCTGGGCAATTCGCACCGATCGGTGGAGGTTCGTTACGTGCTCGAGGCGCTCGGGCCCGGCGGCACCACGGTCGCGACGCGCGGCAGCGAGGACGCGCCCGAGATCGAGATCCTCGACGCGATCCCGGTCGATCAGACGTTCCTCCACGTGACGCTGGTGACCGTCGCGGCCGTGCTCGTGGCCAGCGCCGTCGCGTTCGGCATGGCGTACCTCGCCACCGACGGCTTCACGGCGGGTCAGCCCACGACGCTGGGCCCGGTGAGCTGCTCGGGCGCGGCGTGCGCGACGCTCCTCTCGTTCTGACGGTCGCGCGACGTACGTGCGGCCGCCGGACCGCAGAGCGTCGACTCGTGTCCACACTCGAAGACGGCGTCGTGCGTTTCGCGTGCGCGAGCGGCGGGGCACGGGAGTTGCGCCGCCGCGCGACATGACCACCTCATCGCTCGTCGCTCGCGCGCTCCTCGGCCTCGCCCTTCTCTTCGTTCCGCTCCTGGGCTGCTCACCCGCGGCCGCAGTGCGGCCGCAGCCCGACGCGGGCCTCGCCTCCGATGCCGCCCGAGTGGACGTCGGCCCTGCGGACGACGCCGCGCTCGTGATCGACGCGGCGAGCGTGGACGGCGCGGCCCCGCTCCCGGCGTGGCTGCTCACGGTGGGCAACGAAGACGACGGCGCAGGCGGTTACACGCACCGGCTCGTCGAGCTCAGCCTCGTCCCCGGCGAGCTGGGCACGGTCTCGCACGTGCTCTGCGACAACCTCGTGTTCGGTGGGCCCGACGTGCCGAACGACGTGGTGTCGGCGCTCACGTTCCACGAAGGCGTGCTCTACTCGAACGGAGCGAGCGGAAGCGACCCGAGCCAGCCCGCAGCGGCGCTCTATCGCATCGACATCTGCCACTGCACCGCCACGCGGGTCGGCGATTTCGGTGCGGACATCACGTTCGTGGGCGCGATCACCTCGTACCCCGGCCGTGGCATCTACGGGATGGCGGCGAGCGACGACAGCATGTTCACCATCGACCCGGAGACCGGCGCCGGCACCGTGGTCTCGCCGGTGACGATCGACGTGGCGGCGGCCGACCTCACGTGGTCCGGACCGCGGCGCGACACGCTCTGGTTCATCACCAGCGTGAGCGACACGCTCTTCGAGCTCGACGATCGCGGTCAGGTCCTCACGAGCCTGCCGCTCCACTACGACTTCAACGGCCTCGGGATGGCGTACCACCCGGGCCTCGACCGGCTCTTCGCGTGCTCGAACGGGAAGATCCTCGAGATCGACACGACGACCGGCGACGTGGAGGTCGGGGCCGACACCGGCTTGAGCGGCTGCGCGAGCCTCGCCGCGCCGTTCGGTGATGTCGACTGCGTGTTCTGACGGCTAGGGGCGCGGGACGACCGACGCCGCGCGGGACGTGACGACGACGTGATCAGTCCGCGTCGTCGTGGCCTCGCCGTGCGCGTCGCCCTCGAAGGCGACGTAGTAGACGCGGTGATCGCCGCCCGGCAGCGTCAGCGTGCGCGGGCCGAAGAGCGCGTCGGCCCGATCGGCGCAGGGCCTGTCGAAGCAGACGGCGACGCCCATCGGCACCGTCACGCGGCCATCGCCCTCGAGCTCGGCGGGCGCCGCGAGCTCGGTCGCGGGCGGTGAGGGCGGCGACGACGGAGGAGGCTCGGCGACGACCGGCGCTCGGTGCGCGCGCGGCGGAGGGGAGCTCGGATCGGCCGCGACCGAGGGCGGCGGCTCGGTGGGAGGCGCTGCCTCGGTGATCGGCGGCGTCGCCGGAGGAGGAGCCGGTGCGCCGAGCGCGATTCGCGTGGGCTCGGGCGACGAAGCGCTCGGCGCGCTCGGACGGGACGCGCTCGTGGGCTCGGTCGCGGTGCCGTATCCGATCGCCGCGATCGCGAGCGCGGCCAGGCCGCCGAGGACGGCGAGTGGTGCCATCCAGCGACGACCTGCAGGCGCCGGCATCTCCGGCCGCCGACGCGAGGCGACCGTCGGCGGCAGCTCCGCCGTCTCGGGCTCGGCGCCCGGTGGAAAGAGATCGCGCATGATCGCCGCGCGCGCCGTGCGCGGCGAGGTGCCTCCGAAGGTCTCGAGCGCGTCGTGGAGTGCGAGCGCGAGCGTACGAGCGTCGGGCGTGCGGCGCGCCGTGTCGCGCTCGAGCGCGCGCATCACGATGTCGTCGAGCGCGGGCGGCAGCCCCGGCAGCACCTCGGAAGGCCGCGGGATCGGATCGCGCTCGACCGCCGCGAGCGTCTCGGGCTGCGTGCCGCGACGGAACAGGCGGCGCAGCGTGAGCGCCTCCCAGAGCACGACGCCGAGCGCCCAGACGTCGGCGCGCCGATCCACGCGCCCCGCCGCCTGCTCGGGAGACATGTAGGCGAGCTTGCCCTTGATCTCGTTCGTCTCCGTGCGGTGGTTCTTGTCGCGCGCGGTGGCGACGCCGAAGTCGACGACCTTCACCTCGCCGTCCATCGTGACGAAGAGGTTCTGCGGCGAGACGTCGCGGTGCACGACGTCGAGCGGCATGCCGTGGTCGTCGCGCAGCTCGTGCGCCGCGTGCAGACCTTCCGCGCACTCGGCGAGGATGCCGAGCACGAGCGGGACGTGCGCCGTTCCCTCCCCGGCCGAGCGTCGCACGAGCGCGGAGAGAAGCTGGCTCAGCGTGTGACCGTCGAGCAGCTCCATGGCGAGGAACGACTCGCCCTGATGCCGCCCGTAGTCGAGCACCTGACAGACGTTGGGATGCGCGATGCGCGCGGCGATGCGCGCCTCGTCGAGGAACATGTCGGCGAAGGCGCGATCGCGCGCGAGGTGAGGATGGATGCGCTTGACGGCGACCTTCCGGCGGAAGCCGCCCTCCCCCTCGCGCACCGCTTCGTAGACGGTGGCCATACCGCCGGAGGCGATCTCTCGGACCAGCAAGTAGGGGCCGAATCGCTGGGGCTCCGGCGGCCGTTCGTCGTCCTGCGAGGGCATCGAGAACGAAGACGACGCTAACACGCTGCCGCAGGCGATGACTAGGAGCGCAGAGGTCGCATGCTAGCCTGCACACGCGATGAAGGTTGCTGACGAGTTCGAGGCGCACGAAGCGACCGAGCGCCAGCTGGTCGAGCCTCCGAAGCGCCACGCCGTCACGCTGCGATGGGTCGACACGACCGGCGCGCGCGAAGAAGTCGTGCGCGACGGCGCGACGCTGGGCAGCGCGCCCGGCGTCACGGTGCGCGTCCAGCATCCGACGGTCTCTCGGCTGCATGCTCGGATCGAAGAGCGAGCCGGCGGCGCTTGGGTCGTCGACCTCGAGAGCACCAACGGGACGAGCGTCGACGGAATCGCAGTGGCCGGCGCGCAGCTCCGCGACGGGATGCGCCTCGGCCTCGGCAACGCGACGCTCGAGGTGCACGTCGAGCGCAAGCGCGAGACCGTGGAGCTCTGGCCGACCGAGCGCTTCGGGCCCGTGATCGGCCGCAGCCGCGCGATGCGCGAGCTCTTCGGTCGTCTCGCGCGCGTCGCCTCGTCGGAGGCGACGGTGCTCGTCACCGGCGAGACCGGCACCGGCAAGGACGTGGTCGCGCGCGCGATCCACGAAGCATCGCCGCGCGCGCGCGGGCCCTTCGTGGTGGTGGACTGCGGTGCCGTACCGGAGGCGCTCTTCGAGTCCGAGCTCTTCGGTCATCGGCGCGGCGCGTTCACCGGCGCGGAGAGAGCGCACGACGGAGCGTTCGAGGCGGCCGCCGGCGGCACGCTCTTCCTCGACGAGATCGGCGAGCTGCCGCTCTCGATGCAGCCGAAGCTGCTGCGCGCGATCGAGACGCGCACGATTCGCCCGGTCGGCGAGACGGCGCATCGTCCGGTCGACGTCCGCGTGATCGCGGCGACGCACCGCGACCTGCCGCAGATGGTGGCTGCGAACGGGTTCCGAGAGGACCTGTACTTCCGGCTCGCGGTGCTGCCCGTGCACGTCCCGCCGCTGCGAACGCGCCGCGACGACATCGACGCGCTGGTCGCGCACTTCGCGGGCGGTCGCAGCCTGCCGGCCGATGCGATGGCGGAGCTGCGCGAGCGGCCCTGGCTCGGCAACGTCCGCGAGCTGCGGAACTTCGTCGAGCGAGCGCTCGCGCTCGGCGCGACCGAGGCAATGGCGCTGGCGCCGGCGACACCGAGGAGTGTCGGCAGCCTACCCGACGTCGATCTCGAGGAGCCCTTCAAGGACGCCAAGGAGCGCTGGCTGAGCCACGTGGAGAAGCAGTACCTGTCGCGCCTGCTCGAGGCCAAGCGCTGGAACGTCAGCGCGGTCGCCGATGCGATGGGGCTCGACCGCACCTACGTGCATCGGCTCTTGCGCAAGCACGACCTCAGTCGCTGAGGCGGGGGCCGACTCCCTCTCCCACTCGTGGGAGAGGAACGAGGTGAGGGGCTGCGAAGGTGAGGAAGAGACGAGGGCGGTGCTCGGCACAGGCTCCGGGGATCGCATCTACGAAAGGGAACGGAGCCCATGCTGCGCATCCATCGAGTCGCGGTGAACGTCGTTCGTCAGGTTCGGCCGCTCGTGAAGGACATCGCCGTGCATGATCGGAATCTCGCGGATCACATCACGCGGTCGTCGGTGGCGGTGGTGCTGAACATCGCCGAAGCGTCCGGGGTGCGCGGGAATCGGCGGCTGCGGCACGAGACGGCGCTCGGGGAAGCCGCGGAGGTTCGGGGCGGGCTGGATATCGGCGAGGCGGCCGGGTGGACCGTCGTGCCGCGCCAGGCGCGGGAGGATCTCGCGCGGATGGTCGGGACGCTCGTGAAGCTCACGCGGTAGCGGGCGTGCGAGTACCGGCGGCCGTGAGGTTGCCGGTGCTCTGCGCGCGAGGAGGAGGACGAGAACGAGGAGGAGCGTGGGCTACGGACGGTCGCGCACGCGACGCTCGAGGGTCGTGAGGCTCGCCGGGCCGAGGGCGACGAGCGCGTCGTGGAAGTGGTCGACGCGGAGCGACGCACCTTCTCTCTCCCGCGCTGCGGCGAACATGCGGGCGTGGCGGCGCTCGCCGACGAAGTACGTGGTGGCCTGGAGCGGGATGCGGAGGAAGCGGACGACCTGGGTCTCGCACCAGCTCGCGGGCATGCCGCAGAGGCGCACCATCTCGGCGATGGCTTCCTCGAACGAGAGGCGGCCGTCGTGGATCGCGAGGTCCACCACGGCGCGCGCGTCGCGGATGATCGCGGCGCCGATGGACGCGACCTCGGCGTCGGGGTCGTAGAAGCCGGCGGCGCGCATGACGTTCTCGGCGTGGACGGCGAAGCCTTCGATCGAGGGCATGGCGCCGAAGAAGCTCGTCGCGCCGGCCACGTCGTCGTGGACGGCGACGAAGCGCACGGGCTCGCGATCGGGCGCGGCCTGCGACTGCCAGATGGCGCTCTGCAGGTAGTGGCCCGGCGTGGCCTCGTGCACGGCGAGGCCGGTGGAGAACGCGCGCGCGTGCGACGAGGACGAGAGCGCGAGCGCCACGTGGCCGGGACGCGAGCGGTCGAGGAGCGGCGCAGGCCAGTTCGTGACCGCGCCGCCGTGGATCATCCCGTCGGGGATCGCCACGAAGCTCACCGGCGCCTCGGGGATCGTGAAAAGTCGGTGCTCCGTCGCGAAGCGACCGGCGCGATCGATCAGCGCGCCGAAGTAGGCGCGCGTATCCAGCCCCTCGGGGAGCATCTCGCCGAAGAGGCGCGCGAGGTACGCGAGCGCATCCGCTCGATCGCGGACGACGATGCCGCGCGGCTCCGCGGCACGCGCTGCGACCTCGACGAGCTTGCCGCCGAGCCGGCGTCGTACTCGTTCGAGACGACGACGTCGTTCCCCAGCGTGCGTGCGATCTGCTGACCGCGTGCGTTGTACTCCGCAGTGACGACGATCGAGTGCGTGACCGGTGTCGGCGAGTCGGGCGTGACGACGTCGAGCGAGGCGAGCGGGCCGCTCCGGAGGTAGTCGAACACGCGCTCGGTGCCGTCGGGCATGAGCGCGCGCGTCGGGCGCCCCATCGCGTCGAATGCCGTCTTGGTCGTGTAGCCGCTCGCCTCGAGCGACGGCGAGCCCGACCAATCGGGGTCGGCGCCGGCGGTCGTCGTCAACGTGCGCGTCGTCTCGAGCGCCTCGCCGAACGCACCGTAGCGCGGCGTCGCCACCGTGCCGGCCCCGTCCTTCACGAGGATCGCGCGGCCGAGCTGGTTTCGGTCGGCGGCGCCGACGACACCCTCGCCGTACGTGATCTGCTCCGCTAGCCAGCTGGTGACCCCTCGCGTCACGTGCCGCTCGGTCATGCGGCCCGCGACGTCGAACACGCGCTCTTCCTCGGTGTCCTCGTGCCAGCGCTCGACCTCGCGGCCCTCGGCGTCGAACAGGCCGAGGTGGGTGCCCGCGTCCATCGACGTCTCGCGCAAGAGGCGCCCGAGCCGGTCGAAGCTTCGCGTGCTCGCCTCGAGAGAGCGCCGGTCGGTCGTCTTCTCCGACAGACCGCGGATGTCGAGCGAGGCGATCTCCTTCAGCACGACGCTGCTCTCGATCACCTCCGACTTCACGATCGCGCGACAGGGCCAGCACCTCGACATCGCCCTCTACGACACCACCGTCGCCTGGCTCGCCGGCTTGCGCAAGAGATCGATCGCCGACCGGCCGCTGACGAGGTGCCCGCGCTGCGACGGGACCGTGAGGCTCGTGGCGGTGCTCGCGATCGGTCTGCTCGGAGGCTTTCGCTACACGGATGGTCCGCAGATGCCGGCGACCTCCGCAGAAGCAGCCGACGGGCAGTGACACGCGCACTGGCGCGCATGGCTCCGCCGCCACCCGCCGCCAGTGACGCCGAGCGGCGCCAGTCTTTCTCGTGAATCGCGGGCTCGAGGTCCGTACCGGGTCTTGCTCTCGCGTGACGGGGTCCGCGGCCGAGGCCTCGCCGAGCTCGTGCTCCCGCCGTCCGTCGAAGCGCGCGCGGACAGCTACGCGGCGCCGGCCCGAGGAGACGCTGCTCCATCGCGTCGTGCGCGAGCACTGGCCGGTCTTCCGCGAGCGAGCGTAGAGGAGCGCGGGCCTGCCGCGCTTCGATGGTGCGGGACTTCGAGGAGTACCTCGGCTGCGGGCTGCTCGAGCGGGGCCTGGTCACCTCGCCTGCTCGCGCTGCGGTCACTCGATGGTGGTGGCGTTCTCGTGCAAGCGCCGTGGGTTCTGTCCGTCGTGCTGCGCGCGCCGCTGGCGGACGTCGCGGCGCACATGGTCGACGAGGTGTTCCCCGCGGTGCCCGTCCGACAGTGGGTGCTCGCACGAGCCGCGCCTTGCGCACGATCGGCTACGACCGCGCGCTCTGTGCGGACGTGATGGGCGCTTCGCTCGGGCGCTCGAGCGCTCGACGGCGGCGCGCCAGGAAGCTCCTCGGCCTGCGCAGCGTGGACGATGCGCTCGGCGCAGTGACCTTCGTGCAGCGCTCCGACTCCGCGCTGCGCCGACCCTCACGCGCACACGCCGCGCTCGACGGCGTCTACGTGCGCGACGGCGCGCCCTGGTGTTCCACGCGCTGCCCGCGCCGAGCGCGGCCGACGTGCTCGACGTGGCCGAGCGCACGCATGCGCGGCTCGAGAAGGTGCTCTCCCGAGCGCGGGCGATCGCTCGAGGCGCCCGAGGAGCCGGTGCTCGCGTCCTGCTACGCCGCGGCTCGGCCGCCGACGTCGAGCTGCGGGGCTCAGCCGCGTGCTCGGCGAAGCCGAGCCGACACGCGCCTTCGCCCGCCTACGGCGGGCACGCGCGCGCGCCGGCCAGCGCACCACCAAGCTCGTGCGCCCCGTGCGAGTGGTGCAGGGCGCGAGCGCGCGCGCCCACGCGAACGTCGACGGCGTCGACGTGCACGCCGAGGTCGCCTTCGACGGTCGTGACCGACCGCGCCTCGAGCGCCTCGTCCGCTACGTCACGCGCCCGCCGCTCGCGACCGAGCGCCTCGAAGAGCACGACGGCGGGCGCGTGCGCTACGCGTTCAAGAAGGCGTGGAAGGACGGCACCCACGCCGTCGTGCTCGAGCCGCTCGACTTCATCGCGCGCCTGGCCGCGATCGTGCCACCGCCGAGGTGGCACCTCGTCCGCTACCACGGCGTGCTCGCCGCCAACGCCGCCGAGCGCGCCGAGGTCGTGCCGGCGAAGGCGCCGCGCCGCCGCCCCCGGCGGCGAGCAGCTACCTCTACCTCTGCCTACCGGCGCAGCTGCCGAGCCGAAGCCGCGCACCGCCGAGCCCTCGCGTCATCCGTGGTCGTGGCTCCTCATGCGTGTCTTCGCCGCCGACGTCACGACCTGCGAGCGCCCTGGCTGCGGCGGCCGCATGCGCATCGTCGAGATCGCGACACGGCCGCGCGACGCCTCACGCGTGCTCTTCGACCTCGGCCTCGGCCCGCGTGGCCCGCCGCGAATCCGGCCCACGCGCCCCGCGCCCGTCGGCCAGCTCAGCCTCCACTTCACCGGCTGACGGCGCACGCCGACCGCCCGGACGGCGGAGCTCCGTCTCGCGCGTGCCGCGCCGCGCCCGAGCGCCGCACATCACCCCGACCGGCATGCGCTCCATCGGCGACGAGACGGACGTTGACGCCCGAACGCGTGGCCCCGTAGGCCTTCTCCAGCTTTGGATGTCCTATACGCCGGCGCCGGCACCTCGCGATTGCTGCTCACGGCGCGCGCGAAGATAGTCCCGCGGCGTCGTCGCGCCAATGCCTCGTCAGCGGCAGCTCAGCGTGCGCGAGACGGTGGAGGAGCCGACGCACGAGGTGCCCGAGCAAGCGCAGCCCCAGAAGGGCCGCGCGCGCCCGCAGTCGGCCCCGCTGTACGCGGTCCCCGGCACCTGCGGAACGGGAGGACAGGCGGAGGTGAACATCGTGCAGATCCCGCCGCTCGCAGCGCAGCTCGCGTACGAGGGCTGCGGCTGCTCGGCGCCGGAGCAGTCGAAGTCGAAGCTCGCATGCCGCACCAGCGCCCCACAGCTCGCCGTGCAGGAGAAGTAGGTCCCGCAGTCCGTGAAGGTCGTGGAGCCGTCGGTGCAATAGGGCGTCGCGCCGTAGCTGGCGCCTGGATGCACGGCCGCGTTGGTGTCGAGGCAGTCGTCCTTCGCCCAGCCACCCGAGCAGACGCTGGTCGTGGGCGAGTGATGATCGCCATCGACGTCCTCGTCGGTGGTCGCGCCGCCGCCCGAGGAGCAATCGGAGTCGATGTTGTCGCAGGTCTCGGCCGCGCCCGGGTGCATGGTGATGTCGCCGTCGTTGCAGTCCATCGCGCGCGTCGTGTAGCCGGAGGGCAGCGAGCACGCCTGCGTCGTCATCGCGGCGTTGCCGTACGTGTCGCCGTCGGCGTCGCGGTAGTACGTGGTCGTGACGCCCTCGTCGACGCCGCCCACGCAGTTGTCGTCGATCCCGTTGCAGACCTCGGTCGCGCCGGGATGCACCGCGCCGCTCGCGTCGTTGCAGTCGGGAGCGCCCCCCGGCGCCACGTTCGTATAGCCCGTCGGGCAGCCGCCGAACGATGCGCGCGGCGCCGACGAGTCGCGACACTGGCTCGACATCGTGGCCGACGAGGGCGCGTAGTGATCGTTGTCGGCGTCGGCGTAGCAGACGACGGTGAGGCCTTCGTCGATCCCCATCGTGCAGTTGTCGTCGATGCCGTTGCAGATCTCGGTCGCCGTCGGGTGCACGGCCATGCTGCTGTCGTTGCAGTCGAGCGCCGTGCCGACGCCCGGGCACGTGATCGTCCCCGGAGGGCAGCTGCAAGCGCGCATCGTCGGGGTGAGCGACACGGTCCATCCGTCGCGGTCCGTGTCGGTGCAGCACGCCACGTCGACGCCGTCGTCGACGGTGCCGTCGCAGTCGTCGTCGACGGTGTTGCACGTCTCGGTCGTCGGCATCACCGAGCACGGGCCCCACGCGCCAGCCGTGCACAGCGTGGTGCCCGAGGCGCAGGCGCCCATCAGCCCGAGCGCCATCTGACACGAGACCGGCGTGCCGGTGACGGTGCAGTTGCAGCCCTCGTTGTGCATGCCGTCGCAGTCCTCGTCGACGCTGCCCGCATCGCACACTTCGGTGGCGCCCGGGTTGATGCCGCCGCCGGTCGCGCTGTCGTTGCAGTCGGGCGCGCTCCCGGGCGGCATGCTGGTGAGCCCGACGGGGCATCCGCCGAACGCGGGCCGTGTCGCGTCGATGCAGCGTGCGCTCGCCGTCGCACCGGACGGCGCGTAGTGGTCGTTGTCGGCGTCCGTGTAGCAGGCGACGGTCAGCCCTTCGTCGATCCCCATCACGCAGTTGTCGTCGATGCCGTTGCAGACTTCCGCGACGCCCGGGTGAACCGTGGAGTCCGCGGGGCCGCAGTCGACGTTCGTCGGATCGGGCACGCGGTTGGTCGTGCCCGTCGGACAGCCGCCCACGCTGGTGCGCGAGGCGTCGGGGCAGTGCGTCGAGGGCGCGGAATCGAGCGCGTCGGGGAACGTGTCGTTGTCGGTGTCGGCGTAGCAGAGCACCGTCAGCATCTCGTCGACCGAGTTGTCGCAGTCGTCGTCGAGGCCGTTGCAGCTCTCGGCGCGCGGCATGACCGTGCACATGCCCCACGCGCCGCCGCTGCACATCTCGCGGCCGCTCGCGCAGATCCCCGGAAGCGCACAGGCGCGCGGCGGATCGCCCGCGTTGCACGAGCAGAGCGAGGGCGGGTTGTGCTCGCCATCGCAGTTCTCGTCGACCATCGCCGCGTCGCAGATCTCCATCGCGCTCGGGTTGACGCCGCGCATCGTGTCGTCGCAGTCGGTCGCCATCGCGAGCGTCGAGTAGCCCGGCGGCGTCGTGCAGCCGGTGACGGTGGTGCCGGCGGCGTTGCCGAAGCCGTCGCCGTCGGTGTCGGGATAGAAGGTCTCGAGCACGCCCTCGTCGATCGCGGTGTCGCAGTCGTTGTCGAACGAGTCGCAGGCCTCGGTGCTCCCGGGGTGGGCCGTCGGGCGCGTGTCGTTGCAGTCGTCCCCGCACAGCGTGCCGTTGCAGCACGCCGCGTCCACGTAGCCGTCGCCGTCCTGATCTCGGAAACCCACCGTCGAGGGGTCGCAGTCCTCGTCGCGGTGCGCGGCGTCGCAGACCTCCATCTGACCGGGATGGATCTCCGGGTCCGTGTCGTCGCAGTCGGTGCCGCCGCAGCTCGCGGCGCGCACGCCGTCTCCGTCGGCGTCGGCGCAGCCGGGGCCCACGTCGGTGCGCGGCGCGTCGGCGAGCGGCGCGTCGAGCGTGGCGCCGTCGAGGTTGGCGTCGAAGGCCGCGTCGTCTGCGCCGGGGGTCACGGAGTCGCCGCCGCAGCCCGCCATCGCGAGGGGCGCGAGCATCGACAGCGTCAGCGCGACGAGCGCGCGCGGCGTGGGGCGAAATGGGTCGAACGAGGACATGCGAAGCTCCCCCGGGGTGGCGCCCAGGATGTCCTCCGCGGCGGTCCGCGCCTCCATAGTGATCGGTTGCGTGCCCCCGGCCCCCGTCGCATCCGCCGGCGCCGAGCGGTACCCTCGGCCCATGGCACGTCGGGGGACGCGTCTCGAGGCTCCGGAGGCTGCGATGATCGCCGTCGCCGACGCGGGCTATTCGCTCGCCGCCGACGACGAGACGTGGCTGCGCGGCGTGCTCGAGGCCGCACGGCCGGTGCTCGACCACGGCAGCTTCGTACACGGGTGGATCATCCAGCCCGAGGCGCCGCGCTTTCGCGCATGCGCCGCTATCCGGTTGCCCGAGGGTGCGAGCTTCGAAGAGCACGTCCGTGATCGACACCCCGATCCCAGCGATCCCGAGCTCGGCGTCATGCGCATTCCGTCGGCGCTGGTCACGTCTTCGAGTGTCTGGGGCCTCGAAGGAGAGCCCCTCGCAAGCAAGGCCCACTTTCCGCATGGCTTCGGCCTCGCCGACACGATCGCCGTCACGGCCGCCGACCCCAGCGGGATCGCCACGCTCCTCGTCGGAGCCCTCCCCGAGTCGGGCCGCTTCTCTGCGACCGACCAGAAGAAGTGGAACCGCGTCGCCTCGCACCTCGCGGCGGCGCTGCGCCTACGCGAGCGGCTGCGCGCAGCGCCCGCCGAGGCCTCGCTCGACGCGGCCGACGCCGTGCTCGATCCGCGCACGCGGCGCGCCGTGCACGCGAGCAGCGAGGCCGAGAGCCACCTCGAGATGATCCGCGAGGCCGCCGAGGTGCTCGCCGCGCGGCACGGCACGAGCGATCCCGCGCGCCTCGTCGCCGCGTGGCGCGCGCTCGTCGCCGGCCGCTGGTCGCTCGTCGACACCTTCGACACCGACCAGAAGCGCTTCTTCGTGCTGCGCAAGAACGAGCCCGCCGCGCCCGGGCCCGACGTGCTGTCGCCCTCGCAGCGCGCCATCGCCGCCTACGTCGCGATGGGCCACTCCAACAAGGCCATCGCCTATCACCTCGGCCTCAGCGAGAGCGCCATCAGCCGCGCGCTCGATCAGATCGTGCGCCGCCTGGGCCTGCCCTCGCGCGCCGCCCTCGCCCAGCTCGCCGCCGCGCTCGGCGCCCACCCCGAAGGGGGCGCATCGCATGAGGCGCAACACGCCGCGCCCGAGGAGGCGATGATCGCGGTCGCCGACGCGGGCTATTCGCTCGCCGCCGACGACGAGACGTGGCTGCGCGGCGTGCTCGAGGCCGCGCGGCCGGTGCTCGACCACGGCAGCTTCGTGCATGGGTGGGTGGTCGATGCACTGTCGGGCTTCCGCAGCTGCGCCGCGATCCAGATGCCCGAGGGCGCGGACTTCGAGCAACACGTGCGCCACCAGCATCCCGCCGTCGGTGACCGCGACGTGAGCATCGCGCTGCGAGGCGCGTCGCTCGCGAGCGCGTCGGACGTATGGGACCTCCGCGGCGAGGCTCTGATCGAGCGGGCATTCATGCCCGGCTTCGGGGTGCGCGACGCCATCCTCTTGGGCGCCGCCGACCTCTCGGGAATCGGTGCCGCGTTGATCGGCGCCTCGACCGAGGACTGCCGCGTCAGCCCACGTGACGCACGCAAGTGGAACCGCGTCGCCTCGCACCTCGCGGCGGCGCTGCGCCTACGCGAGCGGCTGCGCGCAGCGCCCGCCGAGGCCTCGCTCGACGCGGCCGACGCCGTGCTCGATCCGCGCACGCGGCGCGCCGTGCACGCGAGCAGCGAGGCCGAGAGCCACCTCGAGATGATCCGCGAGGCCGCCGAGGTGCTCGCCGCGCGGCACGGCACGAGCGATCCCGCGCGCCTCGTCGCCGCGTGGCGCGCGCTCGTCGCCGGCCGCTGGTCGCTCGTCGACACCTTCGACACCGACCAGAAGCGCTTCTTCGTGCTGCGCAAGAACGAGCCCGCCGCGCCCGGGCCCGACCTGCTCTCGCCCTCGCAGCGCGCCATCGCCGCCTACGTCGCGATGGGCCACTCCAACAAGGCCGCCGAGCGAGGCATTCCACGCGATGGAGCTCGCGCGCTGGCAGCGCTCGCTCGACGAGAAGCGCGTCCTGTTCGCTTGCTCGGACGGGGCGCCGGTGGGCCTGGCCGCCCTCGGCCACGTCGATGGCCGGCCTCACCTCGAGCAGCTCTCGGTGCGGCGGGCGCATCAGCGCCGAGGCATCGGCCGCGCGCTGCTCGAGCGGGCGCTGCGCTGGAGCGTGCGCGAGAGCGAGCTCTGGATCACCACCTACGCGAGCGTTCCCTGGAACGGGCCCTGGTACGAGCGCATGGGCTTCGTACGCGTCCTCGATGGGGACGCGCCGCCCGAGCTCCGCATGCTGCTCGACGCGGCACGCGGCGCCCTTCCCCGCGGCGAGGACCAGATCGCGATGGTCTGCCGCGGCGAGGCCCACGAACGTTCTCGCCGCGGCCGTACTACGCTCCCGCCGTGAACGGTCCCCTCGACGGCGTCCGCGTGCTCGACCTCTCGCGCATCCTCGCCGGGCCGAGCGCCACGCAGCTGCTCGGCGATCTCGGCGCCGACGTCATCAAGGTGGAGCGGCCCGGGCGGGGAGACGACACGCGCGGCTGGGGCCCGCCTTATGCCGAGGACGCCGCGGGCGGGCGCGGACCGAGCACGTACTTCCTGTCGGCGAACCGCAACAAGCGCTCCATCGCGATCGACCTCGCCTCGGACGACGGCGCGCGCCTGGTCGCACGCATGGCCGAGCGCGCCGACGTCCTCGTCGAGAACTACAAGGTAGGCGACCTCGCCCGCCGCGGGCTCGACCACGCGAGCTTGCGCGGCCGATGCCCGGGCCTCGTGTACTGCTCCATCACCGGCTTCGGACAGACCGGGCCGCGCAGCACGGAGGCCGGCTACGACTTCGTCGCGCAGGCGCTCGCCGGCATCATGAGCTTGACCGGCGAGCCCGAGCGCGAGCCCGTGAAGGTCGGCGTCGGCATCGCCGACCTGATGTGCGGCATGTACGCGACGACCGCGATCCTCGCCGCGCTGCGCCACCGCGATCGCACCGGCGAGGGCCAGCACCTCGACATCGCCCTCTACGACACCACCGTCGCCTGGCTCGCCGGCTTGCGCAAGAGATCGATCGCCGACCGGCCGCTGACGAGGTGCCCGCGCTGCGACGGGACCGTGAGGCTCGTGGCGGTGCTCGCGATCGGTCTGCTCGGAGGCTTTCGCTACACGGATGGTCCGCAGATGCCGGCGACCTCCGCAGAAGCAGCCGACGGGCAGTGACACGCGCACTGGCGCGCATGGCTCCGCCGCCACCCGCCGCCAGTGACGCCGAGCGGCGCCAGTCTTTCTCGTGAATCGCGGGCTCGAGGTCCGTACCGGGTCTTGCTCTCGCGTGACGGGTGTCCGCGGCCGAGGCCTCGCCGAGCTCGTGCTCCCATCCGTCCGTCGAAGGACGCGCGGACAGCTACGCTCGGCGCCGGCCCGAGGAGACGCTGCTCCATCGCGTCGTGCGCGAGCACTGGCCGGTGTTCCGCGAGCGAGCAGAGGAGCAGGGGGGCCTGCCGCGCTTCGTGGTGCGGGACTTCGAGGAGTACCTCGGCTGCGGGCTGCTCGAGCGGGGCCTGGTGCACCTCGCCTGCTCGCGCTGCGGTCACTCGATGGTGGTGGCGTTCTCGTGCAAGCGCCGTGGGTTCTGTCCGTCGTGCTGCGCGCGCCGCTCGGCGGACGTCGCGGCGCACATGGTCGACGAGGTGTTCCCCGCGGTGCCCGTCCGACAGTGGGTGTGCTCGCTGCCGTGGTCCTTGCGCACGCCGATCGGCTACGACCGCGCGCTCTGTGCGGACGTGATGGGCGGCTTCGCTCGGGCGCTCGAGCGCTCGAGCCGGCGGCGCGCCAGGAAGCTCCTCGGCCTGCGCAGCGTGGACGATGCGCTCTTCGGCGCAGTGACCTTCGTGCAGCGCTCCGACTCCGCGCTGCGCCTCGACCCTCACGCGCACACGCTCGCGCTCGACGGCGTCTACGTGCGCGACGGCAGCGCCCTGGTGTTCCACGCGCTGCCCGCGCCGAGCGCGGCCGACGTGCTCGACGTGGCCGAGCGCACGCATGCGCGGCTCGAGAAGGTGCTCGCCGAGCGCGGGCGATCGCTCGAGGCGCCCGAGGAGCCGGTGCTCGCGTCCTGCTACGCCGCCTCGGCCGCCGACGTCGAGCTGCTCGGGCTCAGCCGGAGTGCTCGGCGAAGCCGAGCCGACACAATTGTGTTGGCCCGCCTACGGCGGGCACTCCCGCTGACGCGCGCCGGCCAGCGCACCACCAAGCTCGTGCGCCCCGTGCGAGTGGTGCAGGGCGCGAGCGCGCGCGCCCACGCGAACGTCGACGGCGTCGACGTGCACGCCGAGGTCGCCTTCGACGGTCGTGACCGACCGCGCCTCGAGCGCCTCGTCCGCTACGTCACGCGCCCGCCGCTCGCGACCGAGCGCCTCGAAGAGCACGACGGCGGGCGCGTGCGCTACGCGTTCAAGAAGGCGTGGAAGGACGGCACCCACGCCGTCGTGCTCGAGCCGCTCGACTTCATCGCGCGCCTGGCCGCGATCGTGCCACCGCCGAGGTGGCACCTCGTCCGCTACCACGGCGTGCTCGCCGCCAACGCCGCCGAGCGCGCCGAGGTCGTGCCGGCGAAGGCGCCCGCGCCGCCGCCCCCGGCGGCGAGCAGCTACCTCTACCTCTGCCTACCGGCGCAGCTGCCGAGCCGAAGCCGCGCACCGCCGAGCCCTCGCGTCATCCGTGGTCGTGGCTCCTCATGCGTGTCTTCGCCGCCGACGTCACGACCTGCGAGCGCCCTGGCTGCGGCGGCCGCATGCGCATCGTCGAGATCGCGACACGGCCGCGCGACGCCTCACGCGTGCTCTTCGACCTCGGCCTCGGCCCGCGTGGCCCGCCGCGAATCCGGCCCACGCGCCCCGCGCCCGTCGGCCAGCTCAGCCTCCACTTCACCGGCTGACGGCGCACGCCGACCGCCCGGACGGCGGAGCTCCGTCTCGCGCGTGCCGCGCCGCGCCCGAGCGCCGCACATCACCCCGACCGGCATGCGCTCCATCGGCGACGAGGCGGACGTTGACGCCCGACCACGCGGCCCGGCAGGCTTTTTCCAGGTTCGGATGTCCTATACGCTGATGGCGCGCGCGAAGGGCAAGGTGCCGGTGCTCCTGCTCGACGACGTCTCGAGCGAGCTCGATCGCACGCGGAGCGCGCGCTTGTTCGCGGTGCTCTCCCGCCTGGGTGGTCAGGTGTTCCTCACGACGACCCAGCGCGAGCCCGACAGCGCCGCAGAATGGTTGGAGAAGGAAGGCGCGCAGCGTGACGTGGTCGCGTGGGCGCGCGACACCGGTGCCGGCTGGAACGAGCTCTGGCAGCGCTGCCCGCGCGCGGACTGGATGATCGCCATCGCGCGCCGGCGCGGCGTGGCGGGCGAGCGTGTCGTGGAAGCAGGGCGCGCGGTCGCGCGGCTGGCGCTCGATCACTTCGAGGGAGACGAGCGCGCGCGGATCGAGGCCGCGCTCCGCACGCCGAGCGAGGCGCTCGCGGCGGAGGTGAGCGCGCAAGCCGTGGCGAGCCCGGATCCGGTGCATCAGGCCGCGCTGCTCGCCGTGGAGATCGCGCTCCGCGGCGCGCCCGACGAGGCGGCGATGGTGCCGCTCCAGCTCGTGCAGGCCGCCGCCATGGACGCCGCCGACTGCGGGATGAGCGCGGCCGTCTCCTACGTGCAGCGCCGCGGTGCCGAGCTCGTGCGCGAGGTCATTCCTTCGATCGCCTGATGGCGTCGATCGCGATCGAGTCTCAGCGTCCCGGCAGCCAGCTGCCGTGGAAGGTCATCGGGACGTGCGTCTCGAAGTGGCAGCGCGCGATGGGCCCGTCTTCCCAGCGCGCCGTGTCGAGGATCGCGAGGTGGCTCGTGCCGATGGCGCCGTCGTAGACGAGCGTGAGCGCCCAACCGTCGCCCTCGGGCGCGCTCGGCCCGCGCGGGACGAGCAGGGCCTCCGAGACGACGTGCTCCTCGGGGAACACGGCCAGGCGCGTCTTGCGCGTCTTCAGATCGACGTGCGCGAGCGCGGCGCGCTTCTCTTGCGAGCTCACCACCACGAGCTCGCGGTAGCTGCAGCCCTCGTGGCGCGGATCGAGCACCGGGAACTCGGCCGGCCCGTCCCAGACCTGCTCGCTGCGCACGGTGCGCGAGATGGGATCGACGACCGCCTCGTGCAGATAGCCGGGCTGCGTGACGCCGGTGCTGGCGAGCTGATCGAAGCTCGTCAGGTCGTCGTAGCGAACGTAGTGCACGACGAGCTCGTTCCCGCGCTCGGCGAGGCCGGCGAAGTGCCACTGGAAGAACGCGGGCACCGTGAAGCGCGTGACGCGCTCGGGCGCATCGAGCGGCACCACGATCACCTCGGTCCCGCGGCGCGGCTCCCAGCGGATGATCTGCCCGAACGAGCGCATGCCGAGGAGCGCGCGGGGGATGTCGATGCGCACGGGCGACACGAAGAACACCGCGTGGCGCGGGCCGACCGCGAAGTCGTGCAGCATCACCGGCATCGAGAGCGGGATCGACGCGAGCGTGCGCGCGCGGCCTTCGAAGGGCAGCTCGTAGAGCACGAGCTTGGAGCGCGGCCCGTAGTCGAGGCCGAAGTTGTAGACCGCCTTGCGCGTCACCACGCGGTGCGGGTGCGCCGAGAACGCGGCCGTGATCGCGCCGCCGAGATCGGTCTCGCCGATCGTGCGCAGCGTCGCCGGATCGATCTCGAGCGGCTTGCTCGACTCGACGAGCGCGAAGAGGCGCTCCTGCCAGGCGAGCACCGAGGTGTTGCCGGTGTTCTTCACGTCGCGGCGGAGCGAGCGCACGAGGCGCCCGAGCGGGTGCGCGCGCGATCCGAAGAGCGGCTTGCCGGCACGCTCCTCGGCATCGAGCCCGGCGCTGCGACAGAGGCGGATCGCTCCCTCCGCGCGGCCGCCGCGCAGCCGGATGCCGGTGAGCGCGCCGTCGGCCTCGAACGAGTGGCTCACGCGCTGGCCGAAGCCCTCGTACAGGCCGGGCCCGGTGCGGACGAGGAGGCCCTCGAGGCCGGCGGGGATCGTTCCTTCCACGCGCAGCGGGAGAAACCCGTGCTCGCGCGCGATGCTGCGCATGTCGCCGCGCCCCTTCGGCCGCGGCCGGCTCGCGCGCTCGGCCTCTCGCTCCTGGCTCGCCGTTCGGGGATCGTGGGTCAGCATGCGCGGTGGGCTCCGGGCCTCGAGAAGATCTTGCCGGGGTTGAGGATGCCACGCGGGTCGAAGACGGCGCGCACCTTCTCTTGGTGCGCGATCAGCGCGGCCGATTGCTCCTGCGCGACGAACGCCGACTTCGAGGCGCCGATGCCGTGCTCGCCGCTCAGCGTGCCGCGGAGCTCCCTCACGCACGCGAAGAGATCGCGCATCGCGTCCTTCACGCGCGGGATCTGCTCCTCGGTGTCCCAGAGGAGGTTCACGTGCAGGTTCGCGTCACCCGCGTGCCCGTAGGAGGCGACGCGCAGGCCATGCGCCTCGCCGATCACGGCGCTGCGATCGATGAGCGCGCCGAGCTGGCTGCGCGGCACCACGACGTCCTCCGAGATCTTGCCCATCGCGCTCCGCCGCAGCGCGCGCGAGAGCTCGCGGCGCACGCTCCAGAGCTTCTCGCGGTCGCCGCCGTGCTTGGCTACGAGCACCTCGGCGCCGCGATCGTCGAGCACGCTGCCGGCGCGCTCGATGCCGCGCTCGACGTCCTCGATCGCGCCGTCGATCTCGACGAGGAGGAGCGCACGGATCTCGGGCCCGATGGGGAAGGGGCTCGCCGCGCGCAGGAAGGCGAGCGTGCGCTCGTCGAAGAGCTCCACGCAGCGGGCGTCGATGCCGTGCGCCGCGAGCGCCGACACCGCGGGCCCGATCTCGTGCGCCGAGCGCAGCATCGCCGCGAGCGTGCCGATCGCCGGCGCCTTCGGGGCGAGGCGCAGCGTGGCGCGCGTCACGACGCCGAGCGTGCCCTCGCTGCCCACGAAGAGCGAGCAGAGGTCGTAGCCGGTCACGCCCTTGTGGGTGCGCGTGCCGAGCGAGAGCGGCGTGCCGTCGCCCGTGACGACCTCGAGGCCGATCACCCAGTCGCGCGTCGCCCCGTACTTCATCGTGCGCGGCCCGGCGGCGTTCTCGGCGACGTTGCCGCCGATCGTGCACTCCGCGAGGCTGTTCGGATCCGGCGCGTAGAAGAGGCCTTCCTTCTCCACGGCCTCGTGCACGTGCGCGAGCACCGCGCCCGGCTCGACCACGGCGACGGCGTCGGCCGTGCTGACCTCGACGATGTCCCGCAGGCGCGCCATCGAGAGCACGATGCCGCCCTCGATCGGCACGCAGCCGCCGCTCTTGCCGGTGCCGGCCGCGCGCGGCGTGACGGGCACGCGGTGCTCGTGGGCGAGGCGCAGCGTCGCGATCACGTCGTCGCGGCTCGAGGCGCGGACCACGGCGTCGGGCACGCGCGGCGCGACGTCGCTCTCGTCGCCCGCGAACGCCTCGCACTCGCTCCCGGTGAGGATCGCGTCGGAGGGCAGCTGCCGTGCGAGGGCGGCGAGCATCGCGTCGATCGCTTGCATGAGAGCGCAGTATGGCTCGTCGTCGTGGCGTCCGGCTCGCCCACGATCGGGGATTCCGCTCCACGTGTCATCGCGGTCGGATCCTCGCGATTGCCCCGTCTGCACGGTATCTTGGCCCTCATGAAGTCGCGCTCGGTCTTCGTCGGCTCTTCCTTCTTCGTGCTCGTGTGTGCGACGGCGCTCGCGGGGTGTCCCACGACTCCGCCGCCCGTCGGCGGGATCGACACGGGCTCGCGCGAAGACTCGGGCGAGCCGCCGGCGGACGGCGGCACCCGGGACGGCGGCGGCGGTGGCATGGACGGGGGCGACGCCGCGACGATCGACGCGGGCCAGGGCACGGACGACGCGGGGGAGCTCGCCGATGCCGGAACGAGCGACGACGGCGGGAGCGCGGACGCGTCCCTCGACGCGCACCGCGACGACGATGCGAACGACATCGTGCAGTCGGACAGCGGCGCGACGCTGATGAACGACGCCGGCATGCTCGGCTGCTCGCCGACCGTCACGCTCTCCGGCGATCCCCTCGGGTTCGCCTACGATTGGATGCGATGCGGCGGAGAGCAGACGCGCGGTGACTCGACGAGCTGGGCCTACAACCTCGTCGTCGCGGACTACGGCCTCGGCTTCTTCCACGCGGCGAGCGTCACGCCCGGGGTCATGAACCAGGCGCTGACGGGCACCTTTCTCCTTCCGGCCTCGTCTCTCCCCGCGCCGCGGGTGCTCGTCTGTTCCGGAACGACGAGCAACGTGGATCTCGACGCGGCCGGGTACGTGACGGCCTTCGACTTCGAGCACGCGACCGTGCTCCACACGGCGGGCACGAGCGCGCCGGGCGGGCTCGTGCTCACGGTCGGCTCGTCGACCACGCTCAGCGGCGATGTGGGCACGCATCACTTCGCGTCGACGGCGGATGCCACGAACGGGCCCTACGACGCCGCGGGCGCCGACATGACGCTGACGCTCGGTACGACCTTCGTCTCGCTCGTCTTCGAGCGCAGCGGCAACACGATCGTCGACGGCGTGATCGAGGTCGCCTCGGGTACCGTGACCGACGTCTACACGTTCGACGCGGGCACGGCGACCGCGACCACGATCACGCTCCCCGCGACGCTCAGCTACCTCGGCTCGTGCGACGGCGCAGCCACCACCGGCACCCACTTCCTCACCGGCACGGTGGCGCCCTGAGCTCGATCCGAGAGATGGGGAAGCCGAGCCGCTTCATGGCGCGAGACGAGGACCGACCGATGCACCTTTCTCTGGATGCCTCCGAGCGCCGCGTCGTCGCGACCGCGCGCGTGCTCGCCGTCGCTGCGCTCGTGGTCTCGCTCGCGGCGTGCGACTCCCCCAGGCCGGTCGGTTTTCCCGATGCCTGGCGGAGCGACGCCGGCACGGACGAGGACGCTTCCGAGCCGCGCGACGCGGGCCTCGACGGCGCTCCCGAGGACGCGCCGGCGGGCGATGACGCCTACGTCGTCCCCGGCATGTGCGAGTTCGACGCGGCGACCGACTTCTTCGAGCTCGACTACGACCTGCGCTCCGACGTGCGGCGCCTCGCCGTCGCCGCGGGCCCGACGAGCTTCGCGGTCGTGTTCTCCAAGCACGACGTCGACGACCACGAGGACCTCTACTTCGTCGAGATCCCGGCGAGCGGCGGCCCGCCGCTGACCACGCAGCAGCTCACCTTCGACGCCACCCCCGATGCGAGCCCGGTGATCGCCCGCACGAGCGAGGGCTGGCTCGTCGCCTGGCTCTCGGGGCGCGACGGCAACGTCGAGGTGTACGCGTGGGGGCGCAGCGCGAGCGGCTGGGCCGCGGTGCCGCAGCGGATCACGAGCACCCCCACGATCGACGAGACGACGGTGGCGCTCGCCTCCGACGGAGCGCGCACGGCGATCGCGTGGGCCGAGCCCGGCGCCTCGCCGGTCACCGTCGCGCTGCCGGTCGACGCGGCCGGCGGCGCCACGGCAGGGCCCGTTCGTCTCTCACCGGCGAGCGTCGCGATGATCCCGACCTCGTTCACGACCACGGAGGACGGCTATCTCGTGGGCTGGGTCGGCCCGAGCGGAGACGCGCTCGTGCAGCCGCTGAGCGGCGCGCTCGCCACCCTCGGCGATCCACTCGTTCTCACGGCGGGGCACGACGCCGACGGGACGATCGACGCGGTCGTGTCGTCGAGTGGCGGCGCCGCCGTGTACGGCGTCCACCCGGCCACCGGGCGCCACGACGTGCACGCGCACCAGCTCGGCAGCGACGGCGCGCTCTTCCACATCGAGCAGCCGCTCACGTTCGGCGACGACACGGGCTCGGACGCGGCGATCGCGATCCTCGGCGGAGGCTACGTCGTCGGGTACCGCCAGAGCGGCATCGAGCCGATGCTCCGCGTGCTCTTCTACGACGCGATCTTCGGTGAGCGGCTGCGCGCGGATCTCGTTCGCATGTCGGCGACCGGCGGCCCGATCAGCGCGCGCGTCTCGGGGGACGGGAACGTTCTCTTGACCTGGTCGGACCTGGTCGGTAGCGTGAATCACATGCGGGTGGCGAGGCTTCGGTGTCCGTGACGCGCGCCTCCCGCTGGCCCGCGCTCACGTCGAGAACGCCCTCTTCGACGCTGTTTTTCGCTGCCGCGACGGCGCTCGCCTCGCTCGGGGCCGGCTGCGGCGGCGGGCCGGTGCCGGCCGGTAGCCTCGACGTCGGCGCACGCGATGCGGCGCGCAACGACGCAGGCACCGACGCGGGCGACCTCGACGGCGGCGCCGACGCCGACCTCGATGCCGCGCAAGCCACCGACACGAACGTCCCGACGGACGTCGGCTGCTTCTTCCCCGATGGCTCGTTCGACTTCTGCCGTTGCGGCGCTCCGCTCGGCGCCGATTGCAGCGCGGCGGCGTGCCCGTCGGGCCAGTCGTGCGCGACGGACCCATGCGGCATGCATTGCGTGCCGAGCGGATCGGCGTGCGCGATCGAGGGGGACTGCCCGACCGGTTCCACCTGCACGGACGGCTTCTGCACGACGAGCGGCGCGTGCATGGACTCGCGCAGCTGCCCGCTCGGGTTCGCGTGCGAGAGCGGCTCTTGCGTCGATCGGCGCTTCGCGTGCGGCACCGATGGAAGCTGCCCGGTGGGATATGCCTGCGACCGCATGCTCGCCGGTGGCACGTGCGTGCGCCTCAGCCGGCGCTGCGCCTCCGACTCGGCCTGCAACCTGACGCTGAGCGAGCCGCAGGACTGCGTGGACGTCGACGGCGACATGCTCCTCGAGTGCCAGTACAGCGACGGCGCCTGCATCACGAACGCGATCTGCTCGGGTGGGCAGACCTGCACGCCGCGTGCGATCGCCGGCGCCGCGTCCTGCGGCCGCTACGGCATCTGCCACGATGCGTCGAACTGCCTGCCGGGCCAGCAGTGCCGCGACCTCTGGGGCGACGGCGTCTCGGAGTGCGTGGATTCGGGTGGATGTACGAGCACCGCCTCGTGCCCGGCGCGGCAGGTCTGCGCGACGCCCGCGACCGGCGGGCCCCCCGCCTGCCGAGGCTGAGCCATGAAAAGATTGCGAGCCATCGCAAGAACCTCCCGATCCATCCCCGCGAGTTGATCGGGAAATTGCGGGAAAGCGGGCTCGGACCGGCACGCTCCCTCGGGTCCGATCATTGCTTCGACGCGCCACGGAGTCCGCATGTCAGAGCCCACGGCCCGCCCCCCCAGCCCGCACGTTCGCTCGAGCCTGCGTCTCGCGCTGCTCGTGCTGGTCGGCGCGTGCACCACGACGCCTCCGATCGAGGATCTCCCGACCCGTCCGGACGCGGGCCGCCGCGGCGACTCCGGGACACCCGCCTGCCTGGTCCCCGAAGAGGGATGCGCCTGCGACGTCTCGTCGCCGATCGACTGCTATCTCGACGCGACGCGCACCGCGACGACCGACGTCATCTGCCATCGGGGCACGCGCTACTGCCGTGACGGGCTCTGGAGCGGATGCGAGTCGATCGTCGACTACACGCTCGACACCTCGAGCGCGGTGGTCGGGCCGCCGAGCGCGGCCAATCCGTGTGACCCGCGCAACTTCGGGAACCTGCTGACGCCGGATCCCAACGACGCGATGATGGGGACGAACACCGTCTACGATCCGGGCCGCGGCGGCATCACGATCCGGTCGATGACGAGCTCGATGGCGCCGATGGGCTGCACGCCTTCGGTCACGAGCTGCCCGGCGGGCTACACGTGCGGAAGCGTGAGCGACGGCTGCGGCGGCACCATCAGCTGCGGCACCTGCGCGGCAGGCACCACCTGCGGCGGTGGCGGGGTGCCCTTCCGCTGCGGGCGACCGGCCGACGCGTGCACGCCGCACGGCTGCGGTACCGCGAACTGCGGTCCGGTCGACGACGGCTGCGGCAACCTCACGGCGAGCTGCGGCATGTGCGTGGCGCCGCAGGCCTGCGGCGTGGGCGGCATGCCCAGCCAGTGCGGCAACCCGGGCGGCCCCGGTCGGTGCTCGGCAGCGAGCCCGCCGGCGATCTGCAGCCGGATCCCGACGTGCCCGAACGCGATGACCACGCCCGCGACGAGCGCGACCTACAACTTCGAGAACAACGCGGTGCCGACGGGGTGGACGCGCAGCGGCAGCCCGCAGTGGAGCGTGACCAACGCCACCGCGCACGGCGGCACGTACGCGATGCGGAGCGGCGCGATCGGCGACAACGGCTCGACGGGCCTCTCGTTCACGGCCTCGACGGCCTCGACGCTGACGATCTCGTTCTGGTACCGCGTGAGCAGCGAGACCAACTACGACTTCTTGCGCTTCTACATCGATGGCGTGGAGCAGAACCGGTGGTCGGGCACCATCGGGTGGACCCAGGCCTCGTTCACGGTGAACACGGCCGGCAGTCACACCTTCGAGTGGCGCTACACGAAGGACGTCAACGTCTCGTCAGGCAGCGACACCGTCTGGGTCGACGACGTGGTGGTGTCGACGCCGGCCGCGACGACGGGCACGCAGGCGACCACGACCCTTCGCGGCGTCGTGACCGTCCCGGGCCACGACGACACCGCGACGTGGGGTGCGGCCGATCCGCTCAACAACGTCAACGTCTACATCCCCGGCGCGACGCCGACCGCGTTCACGACCTCCGTCGTCTGCGAGTCGTGCACGCCGCTCACGGGCGATCCCGTCGTCCGCACGACGACCGACATCGACGGGAACTTCACGCTGCAGGGTGTGCCTTGCGGCGCGAACATCCCGCTCGTCATCCAGCTGGGCCGCTGGCGCCGTCAGGTGGTCATCCCGAACGTCACCTGCTGCGAGACGACCACCGTCCCCTCGGCGCTCACGCACCTGCCGCGCAACCGCAGCGAGGGCGACATCCCGCGCATGGCGATGGTCACGGGCGACGTCGACGCGATGGAGTGCGTGCTCCGGAAGATCGGCGTCGAGGACGCGGAGTTCACGACGTCGTCGGGCGCAGGGCGCGTGCACATCTTCGACAGCAATGGCGCGGACGCCGGCGGCGGCACCGCTGCGGCGAGCTCCCTCTGGTCGTCGTCGACGAGCATGGACCCGTACGACATGGTTCTCTTGGCTTGCGAGGGTGGCGCACGCGCACGCACCCAGACCGAGCAGCAGAGGCTCATCGACTACGCGAACCGCGGTGGCCGCGTCTTCGCGACCCACTATCACTACACGTGGTTCACCAACACGTGGACCGGCGTGGCCGATCCCACGTCGGGCGCGCCGGCGCCGTTCGCGCAGACCGCGAACTGGTGGACCGAGTCCGGATCGACGAACGGCACGCTGACGGCGACGATCAATCGGTCGTTCCCGCGCGGCGACACGTTCGCCCAGTGGCTCTACAACCGCGGCGCGTCGACGACGCTCGGTCAGGTCGACGTCGCGGTCGTCCGCGTGGACACCAGCAGCATCGTTCCGCCCGGGCAACAGTGGCTGTCGACCACCTGGAACGTGAACAACTACGTGCCGCAAGGCTACGCCTGTTACACGTCGAGCTGCGGCTGGCGCTGCACGAACCCGAACACGTGCAACGCGGGCGACACCTGCCTGGCCGATCACAACTGCTATCGCTCGGTCTCGACGCCCACGGCCCTGCCGACCCACTACACGTTCGACACCCCGATCGGGTCGCCGGCGGCCAACCAGTGTGGCCGCGTGGTCTTCAGTGACTTCCACGTCGAGAACGGGCGCAACCTCGACTGGACCACCTTCCCGAACGAGTGCAGCGACGGCCCGCTCACGGCGCAGGAGCGCGTGCTCGAGTACATGCTCTTCGACCTCTCGTCGTGCATCACGTCCTCTCCGTGCGTCCCGCGCACCTGCGCTGGCGTGGGGCGCACCTGCGGCCAGATGGCCGACGGCTGCGGCGGCACGGTGGACTGCGGCTCGTGCGCGGCGGGCGACAGCTGCGGCGGTGGCGGCGTGCCCGGTGCGTGCGGCCACCCGACGTGCACGCCGGTGACGTGTGCCTCGTCCGGCACCGCGTGTGGCGTCGGCAGCGACGGATGCGGCGGGATGATCAGCTGCCCGTGCAACTTCTACCAGCCGACCGCGACCTTCACGCACGTCTACGCCTCGCAGCCGACGCCGTGCACGATCGACGAGTGCCCGGCGTGGGGCGGCTTCGACTACCGCGTCGACGTGCCCGCGGGCACGTACGTGGAGTTCCTCTTCCAGTCGTCCGACTCGGCCACCGGCTTCCCGTCGGCGCCGACCGCCACGCTGCGCGTGAACCCGCCGGCGATGGGCACCTCGGTGACCGGCACGGCGAACGTCGCGGCGCTCCTCGCCGCCGCGGGCGCGCCGACCGGGCGCTACTTCCTCCAGGTGCAGACGGTGCTCCACGCGGACGCGAGCCTCACGCGGGCGCCGACGCTGCAGTCCTCGAACGTGCAGTTCACCTGCGTGCCCTGCAACTGAGAGAGGGGCGGGTGGCCTGCTCGGCCACCGCCCCTCCCTCAGTCTCTTTTCTCGGGGCCGATACGCGGCCCCGCCCCGACCGAGTGAATCGGCTCGGGGCCCCACCCCGTCGTTCCGCCGCTCCCTGCGCGAGCTCCGCTCGCTCCGTGCGCGCGAGCGAGCCTCCCTCGTCTCCGCAGCGTCCACGTCGTCGCCGGTACACCTTCGCTCCGCTCGAGCGATCCCCGCACGATGGCGCGGCGTCCCCGGTCGTCGATCGCGTCCTGCGCGCCTCCTGGCTGCCTGCGCTACCCGAGGATGCGCACCATGCCCTCGCGCACGAGGCGCTTGATGAGCACGACCTTGCCCGCGTCGTCGAGCTCGCCCGGGAGGTCCTTCACCAGGAACTCGGGCGTCTCGAGCGCGTAGCGCGTCGGCTCCGCGGCGTGGACCGGCAGGCGCATCTCCGCGCCGTAGCAGGAGACGATGAACTGTCCGTCCTTCTCGCGGTACCGGTAGAGCAGGTTCGGGCGAGCCCCTGCCTTCGTCTCTTCGTGGATCTTGCTCATCGTGAGCATCTGCTCGAGCTGGCCCTCGAGCAGCGCGGTGCGCGTCGAGACGAGGTCGTCGGCGAAGTGATCGAGCGCGCTGTCGAAGTCGGCGCGCTCGACGAGCTTGGTGAGCAGCTCCTTGAACTGCCCGCGCGCCGCCGAGCGATCGAACTCGGTCTGCGAGTAGCCGGGCGGGAGCGAGCGGCGGAAGGCCGGGTCGGTCAGCGAGACCTTCGCGACGGCCTCGAGGAGCAGCTCGGTCCAGCTCGTCGCGAGCGCGCCGAGCGTGATGTGGAGCGTCTCGCCCTCGCGCGTCTGCGCGTCGTGCATCATGCCGCGCGGCAGATAGAACATGTCGCCGGGCTCGAGATCGAACTCCATCGTCACGTCGCCCTTCGGCGTCTCGTCGCGCTTGAAGGGCTGGCCGCGGAACGGGAGCTCGATGGGCGTGTTGAAGACCTGCCAGTGCTTGACGCCGTGCACCTGCAGGATGAACACGTCGTGGCTGTCGTAGTGGGTCGGGAAGCCCTGCGAGCGGCCGGGCGTCATGTAGATGTTGGTCTGGAAGCGGCAGCTCAGATCGCGCTCGAGCGAGCGACAGAGATCGTGGAGCACCGGCAGCACGGTGTGCAGCTGGTTGAACACGATGGTGCCGCCGTCGGCGAACTGCTGGTAGAGGCGCGCCACGTCGACGACGCCGTCGGGGAAACAGAACTCTTCGGCCTGCACCTGGCGCGCGGCGTTGGCGATGAACGCGCTGTTCCGGGTCAGCGTCTGCGAGGTCAGCACGCGATCGAGCGCGCGGATCGAGAGCAAGTCGGCGTAGTAGGCGCGCTCGGAGCGCCGCACGAGCAGCGGCTTCTTCTCCCAGTAGTCGCGGAAGAACTCCTCGCGCGACATGGGCGCGATCAGGCGGTCGAAGGTGTACGTCGTGGCCATGCGAGCGCGGTCCTTTCGAAGGTCGAGACGCCTTGTACTACGCGCTCGGGGCCCGCGGATTCTCCCGCGTCGCTGCGAGACGGAGTCGAGAACCGTTCTCAGGTCCGAGCGCGGGTCGTCGCCTCCGCAGATCCTGGTTGCGCTTGAATACGGCCTCGGGTTCCATCGTCTCACGCCGCGCCCTCGCGTCGCGCCTTCGGGCGGGCTCGAGGCAGGCGTGCTCGGCGAGAGCGTCGGGCTCGACGTAGGACGAGATGGGGATGGGGGCGCAGAGGCGGCGGCAGGGCCGTCGAAGGGCCACGACGAGCGCCGAGCGGCGCTGGAGGAGACGCGATGAGCGAGAGCAAGAAGACTCTGTCGATGGACGAGATCGTCACGGACCGCGCGATGAGCCGTCGCGCCTCGATGGGCCTGATCGGCGCCGGCGCCATGGTCGCTGCGGCGGTCGGCATCGCGGGGACGGCCTCGGCGCAGGAAGGCGCTCAGCCGCAGTGCTCCGACAGCGACCCCTACGATCCGGGCGGCTACGGCCGTCATTGCGGCGGCGGCTGCTACCCGTGCCGCGGCGTCTCGGACAGCGATCCGCGTGATCCCGGCGGCTGCGGCTGCCGCTCTTGCTCGGACAGCGATCCCTACGATCCGGGCGGCATGGGCCGTCACTGCTGAGCCCCTCGGCCGTCGAAGAACGAGCCGGAGGAGAACGACGAGAAGAGGCGCGGGCGAAGGCTCGCGCCTCTTCGTCTTTTCGAGGCGCGATCAGGCCGCTTCGATCGCAGCGCGCAGCGACGGCACGTCGGGGAAGCGCGCGCTCGGCGCCTTCGCGATCGCGCGCAGCACGAGCGCGTCGACGGCCGGCGCGATCCCGGGCGCCAGCTGGCTGGGTGCCACCGCTTGTTCCTGGAGGAGCATCGCCATCACCGCGAAGGGGCTCGCGCCGAGGAAGGGCGGAACGCCGGCGATCATCTCGTAGATCGTGGCGCCGAGCCCGTAGACGTCCGTGCGCTCGTCGACCGGCTCGCTCCGGGCCTGCTCGGGCGACATGTAGTGGGCCGTGCCGACGATCGCGCCGGTCCGCGTGACCGACTCGCCCTGGCCCGGGCGGATCGGCTTGGCGAGACCGAAGTCGACGAGCATCGCGCGCTCGGCGCCCGCCGCGCCCTGGGCCATGAAGATGTTCGAGGGCTTCACGTCGCGATGGAGCACCCCGGCCCGGTGCGCCGCGGCGAGCGCCTCCGAGACGTCGAGCACGATGCGCTTGGCCTCCGGCCACGGAAGCCGACCCACGCGCGCCAAGCGCGTCTCGAGCGACTCGCCCTCGAGCAGATCCATCACGAAGTAGTGCAGCCCCTCGGGAGTCACGTCGAAGTCGTGCACGGCGGCGATGCCGGCGTGACCGATCGCCGTCGCCGCGCGCGCCTCGCGCTCGAAGCGAGTGATGGCCGCCTCCGAGATCTGCGCGCTCGGCAGGAGCGACTTGAGCGCGTAGCGACGGCCCGTGCGCGCGTGGTGGGCGAGATACACGGCGCCCATGCCGCCGCTGGCGAGACGACGCTCGACGACCCACGTGCTCTTGAAGGTGCGTCCCGAGAGATCGAGCGCGATGGCGTCGGGCGACGCAGGGCGCGGGGCGGGCGCGGGCGCGGGCGCGGCGAGCGGGGACATCGGCACGAGCCCCGGTGAGCGCGTGTCGGGCGCGGCGGCGGCGGGCCCCGGTGGTGGGCGCACGCTCGGCGTCGCGAGGGAGGTCGGGGCGAGGCCGATCGACTGCGGCGCGACGCGTGGGCTGTAGGCGGCCTCGGGGATCACGACGCGCGGGCTCGCGGCGCCGACGAGCGCCGGGCTCGGGGCGCCGACGACGCGTGGGCTCGCGCTCGGGTCGAGCGTGCGCGGGGGCGCGGCGGTGGCGCTGGAGGTGGTCACGAGCGCGCCGCTCGTGACGGCGCGCGTGACCGTGCGCTCGGCGCGCTCGCGGCCGAGCTGGAGCTCGAGCGCCTGTCGATCGAGCGTGCCGTCGAGGAGCTTCTGGGCGCTCAGCACCTCGAGCGCCGCGGCCTGGCGAAAGGAGCGCACGGCGAAGACGACCGCCGAGGTGGCGGCGGCGCCCGGGATGCCCACGCCGGCGATGAAGATGCAGCCGCCGGCCGCGATCTGGATGCCGATCGTGTGGCCGGCGTGCCCCCCGAACACGACGATGAGAAGGATCGCGAGGCCGACGACGGTGATCAGCGTGCCGAGGGCCGCGGCACCGACGAGCACGCCGCCCATCGTTCGCAGATGCCGTACGACCTTCTCGGTCTTGTCGGAGTCGATCCGCAACGCGAGGCGAACGGTACCAAACGTCCGAGGGCGGGCGCCGGACGAACGTCAGAAGCGGAGCCGACACGCGAGGCCGGGCCCCAGCGTGGGCGCACAGGCCAGCGCCGGCGCGGCCGGATCCGACGGCGCCGTGAGCAAGAGGACGACACCGGCCGCTGCGAGCGCCGCGCCGCTCAGGAGCATCGCGCGCGCGACGTCGGTGTAGGTCCCGCGCGTGGAGGCCGCGTCGGGGCAGCGGGCCTCGCGGGGCTCGGTGGCGCTCGAGGGCGCGCACGCGTCGCTGCGCAGGAAGGCGTCGCGATCGAGCTCGACGCCGAGCGCCACGAGGCCGATGACGAGCGCGACGCCGCCGGCGCCGAGGATCACGCCGCCCGCGATGCGCTGACCGTCGCCGGTGCCTCCGCGCTCGAGGATCGGGCGCGTGTCGATCCACGTCGGTGAGAGCGCCACGCGCGCGACGGCGAGCGCCTCGACCCGGACCTCGGCGTGCGCGTCCTCGTGGCCATCGCGCCGCGCCTCCACGACGTGCGTCCCGGGCTCGATGCGGATCAGGTGGGCGAGCGGCGTGGTGCCGACCGGCGTGCCGTCGACCGCGATCGCGCAGCCGCCCTCGCACCGGATCTCGATGCTGCCGAGGTGCGCGGCGGCGTCGGCCTGCACGGCAGCGAGCGCGTCGGTCATCGCGGCGACGTCTTCGCCGCCCAGCGCGAGCGCCTCGGCGGCGTGCGTCTCGGCGAGCGCGTACGCACCGAGCGCCAGCTCCTCGCGGGCCATCTCGGCGCGCGCGATCGGCGCGGCACCGGCCTCCCAGGCGCGCGTGAATGCGGCCAGTGCGGCAGCGTGGTCGCCCGCATCGCGCGCGGCGCGTCCCTGGGCGAGGGGATCGTCCTGCGCTCGCGCGCGGAGCGGGAGCAACGCCACGAGCGCGGCGAGGACCGTCGCGAGCGGTCTCGTCAACGCAGCGCGGCTCCGGCGAGATCCATCGCCTGATCGATCGCGCAGGAGCCGCGATGCGCGTAGGGGCGGCTGGGGCACGTCATGCTGGCCGTGAAGGAGTGGCCTTCGCAGTCGCAGAAATACTGCGTGTCGGGGTTGCAGCGATCGGTGCGGCGAATGCACGTCCACGCGTCGCCGCAGCCGGCCGGGCCGGCGCAGACCTCGCCGCGCCCGCAGTCGCGCGACGTGCGGCACTGGCCTGGCGCGAGGGGCGCCGGCGGCGTGCTCGCCGTCGTGCTCGTGACGCTCGTGCTCGCCCGAGCCGTCGTGCTCGTCGTGGTCGCGGTCGCCGCCGTGCTCGTGCTCGTCGTGGGCGGCCGAGCACGCGTCGTCGTGGTCGGGGGTGGCGCCGGCGTCTCGGCCACCGCGACCGCTTCCTCGCAGCTCCCCTGGCGCGCGTAGGGCTGCCCCGGGCAGTGCCGGGGCCCGGTGAACGTCACGCCGTCGCAGCCGCAGAACTCCGTGCGCCCGCCGCGCCAGCAGCCGCGCGCCCGCTCGCAGCGCCACTCCATGCCGCAGCCGGGCGCGCCATAGCAGATCTCGCCACCGCGACAGTCGGCGCTCGAGCTGCAGGTGCGGTCGCGTGTCGTGATCGGCTCGTCGCCGTCGGGGATCCCGTAGCTCGCGTCGGCGATGCCGGCCTCTTCGCAGGGACCGACGTGCGCGTACGTGCGGCCGGGGCAGCCGGCGAGCGCGTGGAACGTGATCCCGTCGCAGTCGCAGTACGAGACGGTGTCGGGGCCGCAGCTCTCGCGCGGCGCACCGCAGGCCCAGGGGCTCTCGCATCCGCGCGCGCCGCGGCACGCGAGACCGCTGCTGCACTCGCTCGTGCGCGTGCACGCGGCCCCTCCTTCGGGCGCGCTCTCGTCCTCGGGCACGACGGGCCCCTCGGGCTCCGGCGGCGGTGGCGGCGGCGGCGGCTCGACCTCGGTCGGCGGTGGCGGCGGTCGCTCCTCGGTGCGCGGCGGCGCGCCGCTGCACGCGAGCACGATCAGCGCGAGCGCTGCGGCGGCGAGGGACGCACCGTGCGAACGACGTGCACGCATGATCGAGCCATCCGTGTACCGCGCCCGATGACAACCATCAACGGCGGCGCGTGGGGCTCGCCTCGCCGTCCTCGCGCGATCCGCGGCGCGCCTCTTCGAGCGCGCGTCGGACGGTGTCGCGGACCGCGGCCTCGTCGACCGGCCCGACGGCCTCCCCGAGCGTGCGCGGCGCCACGCTGCGCCGGGCCCTCGCCACGTCGCTGCGCTCCACGCGCGGCTCGCGGCGCACGAGCATGGGCAAGAGCTTCCACGCCTCGGCCCCGTCGAGCGGCGGGATCGGGATCAGGTTGAAGAGGGCGACCGAGAGGTTGCGCCCGAGCAGCACCTGGTAGAGGTCGGCGAAGAAGAGATCGTGGGCCGGCACCACGATCGAGAGCGGCCAGACGATCGCGAACAGGATCCCCTGCGCGAGCACGCCGCCCCAGGCCACGACCGCGCGCTGCCGCGGGCTCGGGGCCCCGATGTAGCGGCAGTGGCCGCCGAGGCCGTGGAGCAAGATCTCCTGGACCTCCATCCGGTAGTGGAGCGCCCAGAAGGCGTGGCCCATCTCGTGGAGCATCACGACGAGCAGCCAGCCGAGCCATGCGCCTGGCGCCAGGCGCAGCCCGCCCATCATCAGGGCCACGAGCGGCAGCGACCAGTGCGCGCGGATCGGGATCCCGCGATAGCGGAACAGCGTGGTGGCGCCGCGCGTCACGTGCGCTCTCCCCACGGTCGATCGCGATCATACGCGCGCTCGCCGCCGAACATCCCCGACCCGCGTCGCATCAGGCAGAGCTTGCCACGGCGCGCACCGCGGGGCTTGAGCGCGCGTGCCGGGATCCGGCAATCTCTCGTCCCATGCAGATTGCCGTGGTGGGGGAGTCGGATGTCGGTCGCGAGCGCCAGCTGAACGAGGACTCGTTCCTCGTCGACACCGAGCTCGGCCTCTACGTGGTGTGCGACGGCATGGGCGGCCACGCGGCGGGCGAGGTCGCCTCGAAGACGGCCGCGACCCACGTGCAGGCGGCGCTGCGCGCGAAGAAGGACGAGCTCGCGCGCGTCGACCGAGGCGAGCTTCCGATCGAGCGCGCCGCGCAGCTCCTGCGCGAGGCCATCGAGGATGCTTCGCAGACGATCTTCCGCATGGGGCAGGCCGAGAAGGGCAAGAAGGGGATGGGCACGACCTTCTGCTCCGTGCTCGTGCGCGGCGGCAAGGGCGTGATGGGCCACGTTGGCGACTCGCGCCTCTATCTGGTGCGGCAGGGCCACCTGCATCAGCTCAGCGAGGACCACACCTTCCTCCAGGAAGCCATCCGCTACGGGATGATGACGCCGGAGCAGGCGCGCGAGAGCACGCACCACAACATCATCACGCGCGCGGTGGGCCCGCTCGAGAGCGTGATCGTGGACACGCTGATCTTCGACATCCTCGACGGCGACACGCTGATGCTCTGCTCGGACGGCCTGCACGGCTACCTCGGCGACGGCGGGGAGCTGCCCGCGATCCTGGGCGCGCCCGTGGTCGCCGACGTGCCCAAGAAGCTGATCGCGCTGGCGAACGAGCGCGGCGGCGAGGACAACATCTCCACGATCGTCCTGCGCGCGCAGAGCGTCTCGTTCGAGGAGAAGACCGCCGAGAACAAGCGCATGACGCTGGTCAACGCGAAGTTCGACGCGCTCTCGAACATCGAGCTCTTCGTCGAGTGCTCGATGAGCGAGCTGGTGCGCGTGGGCAATGCGTTCGTCCCGCAGGACGTGGACGCCGGCCACATCGTCATCCACGAGGGCGAGATCAGCGAGACGCTGTTCGTGCTCGTCGACGGGAAGATGGTCGTCGAGCGCGGCCAGAGCCCGGTGGCCTCGCTCGGGGCGGGCAGCCACTTCGGCGAGATGGCCCTGCTCAGCCAGCGCCCGCGCTCGGCCACCGTGCGGGCCGAGACGAAGTGCCGTCTGCTCGCGCTCGATCGACCGCAGTTCTACGCGCTCTTGCAGCAGGACTCGGTCCTCGCCACGAAGTTCCTCTGGCGCCTCGCGCAGACGCTCTCGCTGCGCCTGGACGACTTCTACGCGTTCCACGAGGCCACGACCTCGGCGGGCGGGCAGAAGTCGACGATGCGCCTCGGCCTCTATCCCTCGCCCTTCAACCATCATCAGGGCTGAGGCCCGGAGCTGCGATGGAGCTCGCGTCCATCGTCGTCCATCCGATCAAGAGCTGCCGCGGCATCGAGGTCGCGCGCGCGCGCGTGGAGAAGCGCGGGCTCGCGGGCGATCGGCGCTGGATGCTGGTCGACGAGCGCGGGGTCTTCGTCTCGCAGCGCGAGGAGCCGCGTCTGTCGCTCGTCGACGTCGCGATCGAGGGTGACGAGATCCTCGTCGCGCAGCGCGACGCCGGCGAGCTGCGGCTGCCGCGCACCATCGCGGAAGGACCGCGGGCGGCGGTGGAGGTGTGGAAGCGGCCGATCCACGGGCGCGTGCACGAAGAAGGAAGCCGCTGGTTCAGCCGCTGGCTCGGGCGCCCGCTCCGTCTCGTGCACCTGCCGGACGACGAGCCTTCGCCGCTCGTGAGCAAGCGCGCGCTGCCGGGTGAAGAAGTGAGCTTCGCCGACGGCTATCCCTTGCTCGTCTGCACGATCGCGTCGCTCGACGCGCTCGGCGATCGCATCGAGGCCCGGGGCGGCGTGCGCGTGCCGATGCAGCGCTTCCGTCCGAACGTCGTCGTGCGCGGCGGCGCGCCGTGGGACGAGGACGCGTGGTCGACGTTGCGCGTGGGCGCGGTCGGGATGCGCGCGCCCAAGCCCTGCGAGCGCTGCGTGATGACGACGATCGATCCCGCGACCGCCCGTCTCGGGCCGGAGCCGCTCCGCACGCTCGCGACCTTTCGGCGCCGCGAGAACGGCGTGTGGTTCGGCGTGAACCTCGTGCCGACCTCGCTGGGCGAGATCGCGATCGGTGACCCCGTGCGCATCGACGAGCGCATCGAGCCGCCTGCGTTCGACGCCTCGGTGGGCACGTCGTAGAGCTGAGCGCGTGCGCGTCTCGGTGGTCGGGTGGGGGCTCTTCTTGGCGAGCTGCGGCGGGCCCCTCGCTGGCGGCGATGCGGCAGCGAGCGACGCCGCGCATGGCGATGCCGGGCTCGTCGACGCCGCGCGCGTCGACGTGGACGCTGCGCTCGATGCGCATCCGGGCCCCGCGACCACGACGCTGCGCATCGTCTATCCGTCGGGGCACCGCCTCCTCGTGCGCGGCGAGCAGGCGCCGCTCGACTGGACGAACGGCCTCGAGGCGCGCGACCTCGGCAACGGGGTCTACGAGCTCGTGCTCGAGGGGCTCGAGGCCGAGACCGAGCTCAAGCCCTTCCTCGACGACGCGCGCTGGGCGCGCGGGCCGAACTATCACCTCGCGCCCGGCGATGCCGTCGAGATCGCGCCGCACTTCGTGCCCGGCAGCGGGCGCGTGGTCACGCTGATCGACGCGTGGGCGCCGGCTGCGCTCGGCAACACGCGCGCGATCTACGCGTATCTGCCTGCGGGCTACGACGAGAACGACGTGGCCCGCCTCCCCGTGCTCGTGATGCACGACGGCCAGAACCTCTTCGATCCCGCGCTCGCGTTCGGCGGTCACGAATGGGAGGTCGACGAGACGATGGACGCCGCCGTCGAAGGGGGGCACTGCGTGGCGAGTGGAGCGAGCTGCGCGCTCGACGCGGACTGCGACGCCAGCGATCGCTGCGACACCTTCGCGCCCACGATCGTCGTCGGTGTCGCGAACACGGCCGCGCGCATCGACGAGTACACGCCCGTCGTCGACCCCACGTACGGCGGCGGCGACGCCGACGCGTACCTCGCCGCGCTGGTGGACGACCTGCTACCGCGCGTCCACGCGATGTTGCGCACGCGCACGGATGCCGAGAGCACCGCGATGATGGGCTCCTCGCTCGGCGGCCTTGTCACCGCGCACGCCGGCGCCACGCACGCGAGCGCCTTCGGCCGCCTCGGTGCGATGAGCCCCTCCACCTGGTGGAACGACCGCTGGATCCTGGGCGAGGTCCTCGCGATCACCACGCCGCGCGCCGCGCGCGTCTACGTCGACTCGGGCGACTCCGGCACGTCGATGGATGGCGTCACCGACACCGCCGATCTGGCGGCGGCCTACCGCACGCTCGGCTACGTCGAGGGCGTGGACCTGCGCTACGTCGTCGAGCCCGGCGGCACGCACGACGAGGTCAGCTGGGCGCGCCGCCTCCCACGCGCGCTCGACTTCCTCTTGCCGCGGCGCGAGCGATCGATCGCGCCGTGACGCGGCGGTCGATCACAAACAGCTGCGCGAGACGGGGCCGCACCACGTGGCACCGGGGCTGCCGACCTGGACGCCCGAGGGCGCGAGCACGAGCCAGCCGCTGAACGAGCCGCGGTAGGTGCCCTCGCCGGTCTTGGTCACGTACTGGAACGGGTACGCGCTGAGGCAGCCGCGCGCGGGCTGCGTCTGCCGGAACGACACCTGGTACACGAGGCGCGTCCTGCCGATCACGCCGCGGAAGCTGGTGTCCACGATGCCGCCTCGCACGTTGTCCATCGGGTTCGCGTCGACGGCGCGGCTGCCGGCGTAGAACATCGGCGCGAGCGTGCCGTCGTCGACCATGCGCACGGGCACGCGCACGAGCTCGCCCGTGAACGTCTCGCCGATGCCGCGGATCGAGAACGCGATCGGCACCGTGGTCATGCCGGTCGGATCTTGCGAGAGGTAATGGACGCGCCGCCGATCGGGCGACGAGAGCGAGAGCGGGTCGCTCGCGTTCTGCACCTCGGCGAAGTCACCGAAGCCGTCGTCGTCGGTGTCGGCGGCGAAAGGGTCGGTTCGGTAGAACGACTCGGTCACGTCGCAGAGGCCGTCGCCGTCGCTGTCCAGATCCGGCGGGGGCCCGCTGTCGGTGGGCGGCCGAGCGGCGTCGATCTCCGTGACGTGCGCGCGCTGACACCCGGCGAAGGCCACGAGGCCTGCGGCGAGCACGAGCGAGATCCACTGCGACTGCGTACGCGAAGCCACGAACGACCTCGGAGAGCGTGCGACCGCTCACGTCCGGCCGCAAGCGCGATGCGCGGCCCTGGCGCGGCTCGGACGGCGACGCTACGAGACTCTCGTTCATGGCCAAGCCCCTCGATCCCAGCGCCCAAGGCAAGACGAGCCCCGCCCTCACGTTCCGCTACGGCTTTCGCGACGTCGCGCTCTATGCGCTCGGCGTGGGCAGCGGGCAGCGCGAGCTCGACTTCGTCTACGAGGGCGCGGAGGGCAAGGGCGCGAAGGTGCTGCCGACCTACGCGGTCATCCCGACCTACGAGGCGTGCAAGGCGCTCTTCGACGTGGTCGGCGGCGACTTCGGCGGCGTCGTGCACGGCGGGCAGAGCATCAAGCTGCACAAGCCTTTCGCGCCCGAAGGCACGCTCACCACGATCGGCAAGGTGGCGAGCGTCGGCGATCTGAAGCGCATGGCGCAGGTCGTGTTCGCGACCGAGACGCGCGACGAGAAGAACGAGCTCGTCTGTGAGACCGAGTGGACGATCATGTACCTGCTCGACGGCGGCTTCGGCGGGCCGCCGCCGCCCAAGAGCGTGCGCGTGCGGGCGCCCGAGCGCGAGCCGGACTGGGTCGTCACCGAGAAGACGAGCGTCGATCAGGCGCTGCTCTATCGGTTGAGCGGCGACTACAACCCGCTCCACGCCGATCCGATCGCGGCCGAGAAGGCGGCGAAGGTCACCGAAGGGCGCCCGATCCTCCACGGCCTCTGCACCTACGGCTACGTGGGCCGCGCGATCCTGAAGCACGAGTGCGGGGGCGATCCGAGCAAGCTGAAGCTGTTCACGGGTCGCTTCTCGCGGCCCGTCTGGCCGGGCGACACGCTCGAGATCAGCGGCTGGCGCGAAGAGGGCCGCACGATCGTGTCGTGCAAGACGAAGGAACATCCGGAAGAGCCGGTGTTCGCGAATTCCTGGGTTGAAGTCACCAAGTGAAGAGCAGGAGCACGTCGACATGAAGAAGCTGAGCAAGGAGATCTGGATCGTCGGTGCGAAGCGCACGGCCTTCGGTGGCTTCAGCGGCGCGCTGAAGGACATCAGCGCGATCGACCTCGCGGTGCACGCCGGCAAGGCGGCGCTCGCGCAGTCGGGGCTGAATGCCGACGAGATCGATCAGGTCGTGCTCGGCAACGTGCAGCAGACCTCGCCGGATGCGATCTACGGCGCGCGCCACGTGGGCCTGAAGATCGGCGTGCCGATCGAGAAGCCGGCGCTGACGCTCAACCGCCTCTGCGGGTCGGGCTTCCAGGCGGTCGTGAGCGCGGCCGAGCAGATCCTGCTCGGCGACGCGAAGGCCGTGCTCGCGACGGGCAGCGAGAACATGAGCCAGGCGCCGCACGCGATGTGGGGCCTGCGCGACGGTGGCGCGAAGTTCGGCAAGCCCCCGGAGATGGTCGACACGCTCTGGGCGGCGCTGACGGACAGCTTCTGCAAGCTGCCGATGGCGATGACCGCCGAGAACCTGGCGACGAAGTACGGCATCACGCGCGCCGACTGCGACGCCTACGCGCAGAAGAGCCAGCAGCGCTGGGCGGCGGCGTTCGAGGCGGGCGGCTTCGCCGAGGAGACGGCGAAGATCGAGATCCAGGAGAAGAAGGGCGTGAAGGTCGTCGATCGCGACGAGCACGCGCGCCCGACGGTCACGCTCGAGCAGCTCGCGAAGCTGCCGCCGGTCTTCAAGAAGGACGGCGTCGTGACGGCCGGCAACGCGTCGGGCATCAACGACGGCGCCGGCGCGCTCGTCGTGGTCGACGGCGACTGGGCCAAGTCGCGGGGCCTCACGCCGCTCGCGAAGATCGTCCAGTGGGGCGTCGCGGGCGTGGATCCGACGCTCATGGGCATCGGCCCGGTGCCGGCGATCAAGAGCGCGCTCGATCGCGCGGGCCTCTCGCAGGACCAGGTCGATCTCTTCGACGTGAACGAGGCGTTCGCGGCGCAGTTCCTCTCGGTGCAGAAGGAGCTCGGCCTGCCCGAGGAGAAGACGAACGTGAACGGCGGCGCGATCGCGCTCGGTCACCCGCTCGGCGCGAGCGGCGCGCGCATCACGGCGAACCTCGTCTACACGCTGCGCCGTCTGAACAAGAAGTACGGCGTCGGCGCGGCCTGCATCGGCGGCGGTCAGGGCATCGCGGTCGTCCTCGAGCGCGCCTGAACCGCGCGTGGGGGGGTGGCATCCGGAGCTCGCACGTCGGGCGCGGTGGCTGCCGCGCTACGACGTGGGCCCGCGCCTCGTGCGGGCGACGCGCTGGATCTACGGCGCGTTTCCCGCCGCGCGGAGCGACGCGCGGGTCGAGGTGCGACGTGCGTCGCTCGCGGGCGTGCCGAGCTGGATCTATCGCCCGCGACATCGCGCCGGTCCGCTGCCCGCGCTGCTCTGGCTGCACGGCGGCGGCTACGTGCTCGGCACACCGCTCCAGGACGCGGCGCGATGCCGGCGGCTCGCCCACGCGCTCGGCATCGTCGTGGTCGCGCCGCAGTATCGTCTCGCGCCGGAGCATCCGCATCCCGCGGCGCTCGACGATGCGTACGCCACCCTCGTCGCGATGGCCGACCCCGCGACGGGCGTCGGCGCGCGTGCCGATCGGATCGCGGTGCTCGGCGTGAGCGCCGGCGGAGGCCTCGCGGCGGCGCTCGCGATCCACACGCGCGACCGCGACGGCCCGGCGCTCGTGCACCAGTCGCTCGTCTACCCGATGCTCGACGATCGCACGGCGGAGCGTACCGATCTGGACGAGCGCCTCGTGCGCGTGTGGACCGCGGGCAGCAACCGCTTCGCGTGGCGCGCGTATCTCCGGGACGGATCGGAGGGTGCGGTCCCGGCCCGGGCGGCATCGCTCGCCGGGCTCCCGCCCGCGTGGATCGGTGTCGGCACGGCGGATCTCTTCCACGACGAGGACGTCGCGTACGCCGAGCGCCTCTGCGCGAGCGGCGTCCCGTGCACGCTCGAGGTCGTCCCCGGCGCCTACCACGGGTTCGACGCGACGACGCCGCGCGCGGAGGTCTCTCGCGCCTTCCTCGCCAGCCGCGACCGCGCGCTCCGCGAGGCGCTCGCTCGCTGATCGGCGGCGTGCGCCCCGCGGGCGCGATCCGTGTGACGATGAATCGCATCGCGACCCGCCCATGGCCACCGTCTCCCGACCCACCGCGCCGCCGCACGCCGATCCCGATCGGCTCTCGCTCGCGCTCGCGGCGATGCTGGGCGCCATCGGTATCGCGCTCTCCCCGTTCTTGATCGGCGCGCCCTTCCTGTCCGCGCTCGCGGCACCGGTGCAGGCGCGGCTCGAGGCGACGGAGACGCCCGGGACGATCTCGACCGCGCGCACCACGATCGCGTACGTGCTGGCCGCCGCGCTCTTCGGGCTGCTGATCTGGCTCCCGGCGCCACTTCCCTTCTGGGCCGCGCCCGCGCTCGTGGTGGCGACGGCACCGCTCTTCTTCGCGCCGGGCTTCTTGCTCGACCCGGCGCGCGGTGTGGTCGGGGCTCTCGCCGCCTCGATCGACCTCACGTGGCGTGCGTCGGCGCGCGAGCTCGCCCGTGTGGTGGCCGCGCCGGCCTGTCTGGCGCTCGGGCCGCTCTTCCTCGCGACGGCGTGGCGTCTGCGCTCGGACGATTGGGTGCCCATCGAGAGCATGGCCTTCGCAGCGCTGCTGCTCGCGCTCGCGGCGCTCCTCGCCGTCCCCTTCGTCGTCAGCGTGCGCGCGTCCGTCGGGCTCACGCTCGACGAGCCATCGCTGCGCGCGCCCGCGAGCCCTCCGGGACGTGCGCTCGTGGGCCTCGCGGCGCTCGTCGCGCTTTGGGCGGGAGGTGCCCTCGTCGTGGCGGCCGCGCGCGGCGAGCCGCCGCACGTCACGTTGCCGACGTGGGTCGCGCTGAACCGCACGGGCGTGCTCGTCGGGATGCACCGCACCGATGGCGACGAGTTCGGGGTGCTCGTTCACGGTGCGAGCGCGCGGGTCTACCTCGACCTCGTCGCCATCGACGGGCTCGACGGCATCGCGGTCGAAGACTGGACGGTGCGGCCGTCCGCGCTGGTGAACGGAGGGGTCGCCGAGCAACACCTCGCCGCGGTCGGAGCTCTCACCCTCGTCGCGCTCCTCGCGCTGACGCTCTCGTGGCGACGGCTCGGCCGCATCGCCGCGCGCGTGGCCCGCGCCCACGTGCTCGCCGTGCGCGTTCGTCGCGCCGACCTCGAGCGACCGCGTCGCGCGCGCGGGATCTCGGGCACGCTCGGCGAAGGCACCGAGCTCGCGCTCGCCACGAGCGACCGCCGCTTCCGGCTGCGTGCTTCGTGCGCGGTCGAGGGCAGCCTCGCGCCGAGCGCCGACCCTTGGGTCGATGCGCTCCTGCTCGCGCCGCGGGCCTGGTCGCTCGACGCGACCTACCGGGAAGGCGCCGCACCGCCGCCGGGAACGCGGCTCGTGATCGGTGACGCCGCGGCCGCCACCCGCGCGCTGGCGCGCCAGATGCTCGAGCAGGTGCTCGTCGCTTCCTGGCTCTCGATGGCCGCGCTCGCGCTCGTCGTCGCGCTGCGCACGCTCTGATCACCGATGGGTCGCGCCGGATCAGCTGCGGCCTTCGTCCTCTTCTTTGAGGCGCACGGTGCTCATCCGCTCCTTGAACTTGCCGAATTTGTCGGCGTAGAAGGCGCGGATCTTCTCCATGTCGGCGTGCACGTCGCCCGTGGGCTTCAGCGCCGGGCCGAGGCCTCCGCGCTTGCCCTCGTAGTCGAGGAAGCCGAGCAGCAGCGGCACGTCGGCCTGCTCGGCGATCCGATAGAAGCCGCTCTTCCAGTGGTCTTTCTTGCTGCGCGTGCCGCTCGGCGCGATCACCACGTACACGCCCGCGGGCTGATCGCGGATCGCGCGCGCAATCGCCTCGACCTGGTTCGCGTTCTGTCCGCGCACGACGGGCACGCCGCCGAGCGCGCGCATGAAGGGGCCGAAGGGCCGGCGGAAGAGCTTGTCCTTGCCGATCCAGCTGATGTTCGTGCCGAGCGTCCACGCGATCGCGAGCGTGAAGGGCAGATCCCAGTTGCTCGTGTGGGGCGCCGCCACGAACACGGCCTTGCCTTCCTCGGGCAGCGCGCCCTCGACGTGCCAGCCGAAGGCGCGCAACCAGGTGCGCCCGATCAGCTTGCGGACCGGGCCGACGCGAGGAGGGCGCGTGCTCATCCGGACGCTGTGATCAGGTCGCGGCCGAGAAGAGGTTGCAGTACCCGTCTGGGTTGATCGGGCCCCCGATCACCTGGCAGGTGCCGCACGTGTTCGGCGCGCCCGCGGTGTAGAAGCGGCACTCGCGGCAGTGCGCGCTCGAGCGCGTGCTGTGCTCGACGTAGCCCTGTGCGGTGCGGTTCGCGACGGCGGTCGGATCGAGGCCCGCCGTGCTCGAGCAGTCGGGGCCGCTCGAGCCGCAGGCGCCGAGGACCGGTGCGGCGGCGAGAACGAGAAGGCTGCGCTTGAGGAGCTCGCGTCGTCCCAGCTTGTCGTCGTGTTGCATGAGCCGACGGATACCACGGGTGCGCGCGCGCGTCCGCTTCGGACGCCGCCGGTCAGCTCCCGCGGTACGTCGAATAGCCGAAGGGGCTCAGCAGCAAGGGCACGTGGTGGTGCTGATCGGGGCTCTCCACCGCGAAGACCACCTCGACGTAGGGGTAGAAGCTCGGCCGCTGCGAGGCAGCGAAATAGTCGCCGACCGCAAACGTGAGGCGATAGGTCCCACGGTGCAGCGCTCCGGGCGGGAGCAGCCCCGCGAGCCGTCCGTCCGCGTCGGTCACGCCCCCGCCGAGATCGAGGAACACCTCTCCTTCCAGGCGGTGCAGGCGCACGGCCACGCCGCTCGCGGGCTTGCCGAGCGACACGTCGAGGATGTGCGTGGTGAGCGGCCCGCGCGGCGGCGCGGAGCCCGGAGTCGGGTTCGTCATGCGAGCTTCTCCAGTCGGATGCGGGTGATCTTCGCTTGCTCGCCCGCCGCGACGGCGAGCTCGGTGTCGGGATCGGCGCCCATGCGCGCCTCGAGGATCGCGAGCATCTCCGCGGCGGTCTTGCCCGTCGCGCAGACGACGAAGAGGTGCCCGAAGCGCTCCTCGAAGCGTCGGTTCGCTTCCCGCAGCGCGACGAGCGTCTCTTCGCTCGCGGCGGCGGCGCCCGACTGCTCGCTCGCGGCCCACGACGCGGTGGACGCGTACTTCTTCCGCAGCTCGTCGAGGTTCGCGCCGATCCGCGGATGATGCGCGAGCGCCTCGAGCACGTCGTCCCGGCCCATCGTCTTCCAGACCTCGTCGGCGGCGGCGAAGAGCGCGGCGTCGCTCCCGAAGGGCCGCCGTGCGCACATGCCTTCGACCCAGCGCGAGGCGCCGTTCACGCGCTCGAGCATCGCGCGCGCCTCGCTCTCGCTCGCGGCGTCGAGCTTCGCGGCCGCGCTCACGAGCGCGTGCCCCAGATGCGCAGCCGGCTCACGCCGCCATCGGGGAACACGTCGAGGCGTACGTGCGTGAAGGGCCCGCGCGCGGCGAGCTCGTCGCGGAAGAAGTGGCGCGTCGAGGCGGCGAGCTTCGTCTCGGGGAGGATCGTCGTCCACTCCGGCACGCTCGAGTAGGCGCCCACCGCGACGAGGTCCGTGATGCGCGCGCCCGGCGCGTGGATGCCGCGGATCGCGATCCGGTCGGCGTAGTTGCCCTTGAAGTGGTTCGTGTCGGCCTCGACGAGACCGACCGTTCCCGCGGCGCCGAGCTTCACGAGGATCCAGTCGTGGCCGGGCATGCGCTTGCGCCGCGTCTCCCAGCCGCCGCCCATGTTCACGGCGCGGCCGGGCGAGATCAGGTGGTGCATCGGCCCGAAGAACGCGTCGCTGCACGCGAGCGTCTGGCCGCCGTTGCGGAGCGCCGCGAGATCCGCTTCGCCCGCGCGCAGGCGCGGCTTCGTCTCCTCGTCGACCTCCGGATGTTCCCAGTCCGGATCGGGGCGCCCCCACACCTTGAAGCGCGCGACGCCGCCGTCCGGGTAGATGCGCAGGCGCAAGTGCGTGTAGGTCGAGACGTCGTCGACGGCGAAGAGGTTCTGCGAGCCGGGTCGCAGCGGCGAGACGGGCAGGATCTCCGTCCACGACGCCTTCTCGAGCACCTCCACGCTCGCGTCGGCGCTCGCACGCGTGGCCTCGACCGACGCGAAGGGCGGGTGGTTGCCGAGGAAGTGGTTGGTGTCGACGTCGAGCGCGCGCACCGCGCCTCGCACGCCGAGCTTCACGATGCACCAGTCGTGGCCGGGCCCGCGCTTGCGGCGGCTCTCCCAGCCGTCCATCCACTTGCCGCGGTCGGTGTACTCGTCCGGGAGGAACACGCCGCGCCCGGGCTTGAGCATGTTCTCCATGCTCGCGAAGAAGTCGTCGCTGCACGCGAGCGCGCGCCCGCCCATCTCTTCGGAAGCGAGATCCACCAGCCCGACGAACGTTGCCCCACCCGGATCCTTGGCGCTCATGATCACTCCCCTGACGACGAGGGCGCGACGATAGCGCTCCTGCTGCGCCGCGTGCACGCCCAGACGCCCACGCCGGCGACCCACCGGATCCGGCAGCACGCGCGGGCTCGGAGGTCGGTTACGCTCGCGCCCGACGAGGGGCCCGTCATGACCGACATCGATCCGCGCATTCCTCCCATCGGAACCGTCTCCCAGGCCGAGCGCATGCTCCGCACCAACTGGGTCGCCGCGCTCGAGCGCTCGCCGAGCGGCTCGCCGCTCGTGTGGCCCGAGTTCGTCGCGGTGCAGGGGCGCTCGGTGCGCATCATCGACGTGCGTGAGGCGGACGAGCTCGTGGGCCCGCTCGGGCACATCCCCGGCGCCGATTGGATTCCCAAGGATCGCGTGCCGAGCCTCGTCGAGCGCCTCGGCCCCGACGCGAAGGTCATCCTCGTCTCGCGCGCGGGCGAGCGATCGGCGCCGCTCGCCAAGGAGCTCGAGCACGCCGGGATGCCCTTCGTCGCCTCGATGATCGGCGGCATGGTCAGCTGGAAGTACCTGGGGTTCCAGACCGTGCGCGACCCCTCGATCCTCGCGCGGCGCGACGTGCTGCGCGACGCGCCGACCCTCACCAAGGCCGACAAGCCCCTCTCGCTCGACGCGATCACGGCGCACATCGACGAGACGAGCAGCGTGCGCTGGATGAAGCTCGCGGCGCTGCTCTTGCACGGGCGCCTCTCCTGCGTGGACGGTCGCGACGAGACCGGCGTGATCGGCACGCCGGGCGGCGACTCGGGCGAGCTCCTGCTCGCGCTCGCGGCGGTGGAGCGCATCACGGGCACCAAGCTCAGCACGCTCGCGATCCGCGAGATCTTCGCGCGGCGCCTCGACGTGCTCGGCCGGTTCTATCTGCACACCGACATCCACGCGTCGAACGAGCTCATCAAGGCGATCCGCGGCGACAAGCGCTTCGACTCGGCCATCCGCGGGATCAGCGAGGGCATCCAGTGGCGCGCGTTCCTCACGGCGCCGCCGGTGCACCTGCGCGAGGCGCTGCTCGAGCACATGGTCGCGCCGGGGCACGTGGGCTGCGGGCACCTGCGCCTCTCGATGACCGCCGCCGAAGCCTACGGCGCGCGGCCCGAGCTCGTGAAGACGGTGCTCCAGGCGTTCTTCCGCGCGCGCTGGGGCGGCGCCGTCGATGCGGAGTACACGGTGCTCCCGGGCGCCCACGACGAGGGCGCGGTCGTGCGCGTGTACGTGGAGGAGAGCTCGCTCCGCCCGTTCACGCCGATCCCGCTCGTGTCGCCGACGGCAGGGGGCCTGCAGATGTTCGTCGCGCACCCGCAGGTGGCCGATCACCTGCGGCAGGAGCTGGCGCACTTCCTCGTCCGCCAGGGCGACACGCTCGATCTCTCCGCGTCGCACTTCGAGCCGCTGCTCGCCGAGATGCGCGCGCTCGGCGACGTGCAGCTCGGCGCGACGCTCGGGCGTCTCGCGAAGGGCCTGCCGATCTACGACGTGTGGTTCGGCCCCCATGGCGCCCATCGCGTCGAGCACGCGGGCGAGGTGGGCTGACCACTCCGCCCGAGCGGCCCGTCGTCCGCGCGCGCCGATCGACGGCTCGACGGCACGCGGGTCCTCACGCTGCCGGTCCCGAGCGAGTGCTCGCCGGAGCCGGGCGGGCGCCGTGCCTCGGGCCGCGCCGGCGCGCGAGGAGCGCGAGGGCGAGCAGCAGCGAGAGCGCGCCGGCGCTCGTGGACGGCGCACGCGCGCCGACGACGCATCCGCATCCGCCGGACGCCGCGCCGATCGTTCCGCCGTCCGCACCGCCACCGTGGTCCGCGTCGCCCATCGCGCCGCCGTCCGTCGCCGCGCCGGCATCCACGGCCGCAGCGGCGTCGGCGCCTGCGTCCGCGAGCGTGCCCGCGTCCAGATCCATCCCACCGTCGACGATCGGCGTCTCGCGGTCGTCGTTCGTGATCGTGATCGTCCCGTCGGCGGTCGCGATCGCGGCCCCGGCGGCGCTCGAGAGGTGGACCGAGAACGTCTCGTCGTCCTCGAAGCGCGCGTCGCCGAAGACGTCCACGCGCAGCGACTGCGACGTCGCGCCGGGCGCGAACGTGAGCGTGCCCATGGCCGATGCGTAGTCGCGGTCCGCCGCCGTGGCCGTGCCGTCGACGGTGGCCCAGCCCACGGTCACCCAGCGCTCGCTCGCGCCGCTGAGGGTCACGGTGAGGTCGACGCCCGCGCCTCCGGCGTCCCCCTCGACGATGGACGCCGCGCCCACCGCGAGACCGGGGCGGGCCTCGTCGTCGCGGATCGTGCCCCAGCCGGTGGCATCGCCGATCGTGGCGCCCGTGGGCGCGCTGAGCTCGACGCGGAACGTCTCGTCACCCTCGAAGAGGTCGTCTCCGGTCACGGTCACGGGGAGGGTCTGCGACACGACGCCGGGAGCGAAGGTCAGCGTGCCCGAGGTGCTCGCGTAGTCGTCGCCGCTCGTCGCGGTGCCGTCGGCCGTGGCGTAGGCCACCGTGACCGGTGCCGCGCTCGGCGCGTCGAGCCGGACGGTGAACGCCGCCTCCGTCGTGCCCGAGCTGCCCTCGGCGACGCTGAGGTCGCCGACGGCGAGGGAGGGCGGTCCGTCGTCGTTGGTCACGACGCCGGCGCCGGTCGCGTCCCCGAGCGAGGCGCCGGTCGGTGACGCGAGCACGAGGCGCAGGGACTCTTCGGGCTCGAAGCGCACGTCGCCGCGCACCGCGACGTCCACGGCGGCGTGCGTGACGCCCGGCGCGAACGTCACCGTCCCGCTCGCGGGGTCGTAGTCGTCGTCGGCGATCGTCGCCGTGTCGTCCTGCGTCGCGTACGTCACCGTCACCGGCGCGGCGCTGGGGTTGGCGAGGGCGACCGCGAACGTCAGGGTCGACGTGCCGGAGTCGCCCTCGCTCGTGCGCGCGTCGGCGACGTCGACGACGGGGAGTGCGTCGTCGTTGGCGATCGTGCCCACGGCCGACCCGTCGGCGATCGTGGCGCCGGCCGCCGCGGCCAGCTCGACGCGGAAGGTCTCGTCCGGCTCGAACGTCCGGTCCCCGACGACGATCACGGCGACCGTCTGCGCGACGACGCCCGGCACGAAGGTGAGGGTCCCGGCGCTCGACACGTAGTCGCCGTCCGCCACCGCCGCCGTGTCGTCCGCCGTGGCGTAGCCGACGGTGGTCGCGAGCCCGCTCGGGCTCGAGAGGGCCACGGTGAACAGCGCCGTCGAGACGCCCGCGCCCTCGACCACGCGGACGTCGCCGATCGCCAGGGTCGGCACGCCGTCGTCGTTGGCGATCGTGCCGGTGGCGCGGCTGGTCGCGAGGGTGGCGTTGACGGGGGAAGAGAGAAGCACCGCGAAGACCTCGTCGGTCTCGAACTGCGTGTCGCCGCTGAACGTCACGTCGAACGTACGGGTGCGCACCCCGGGGGCGAACGAGAGCGTGGCGCTCGCGGCCGTGTAGTCTCCGCCGGCCACGGTCGCGGTCTCGTCCGCGGTGGCGATGTCGACGGTCACGGTCTGCGCGCTCGTCTCGCTGAGCGACACGACGAAGCTCATCGTGCGCGACCCCGGCCCACCTTCGGCGACGCGCACGTCCGCCACGGACACGGTCGGTTGCCGGTCGTCGTTGAGGATCGTCCCGACGCCTTGCGCGTCGGCGATCGTGAGGTTGGTGGGCGAGCGAAGGTTGACGAGCACCGTCTCGTCGGGCTCGAAGCGCCGATCCCCGACGACGGCGAGGCTCACGGTGGCCGTCGTCGTGCCCGGAGCGAACTGCAGCGTTCCTGACGCGAACGTGAAGTCGCCGTCGCTGGCGGTCGCCGTGCCGTCCGCGGATACGAAGTCCACGCGCGTCGTGCTCGACGCCGCGCCGGAGAGGCGGACCGTGAACGAGAAGGGGCTCGAGAGCGCGTCGCCCTCGCGGCCGGTCACGTCCTCGATGCTCACGCAGGGGCTCAGGGTCGACTCGAACGCACCGATGTCGCGCGCGCTGCCGCTGAAGCGCGACTGACCGCGCTGATCGGTGGGCGAAGCGGAGCCGTAGGTCGCGCCCGCGTTGATGCCGGGGCTGCAGTCGAGCAGCGCACGGGTCTGCGTCGGCCCGCCATTGTCGGCGAGCGGTCCGAGCAGCGGCGAGACTCCGATCTGGTTGCCGGTGGTATCGCCCCCGACGGTGACGGCGGCCGGGCCGCTGAGCAGGTTGTAGCCCTGCGAGACGAGCGTCCCGGCGCCCGCGACGGAGGGCTGGCCGGCCGGCCCCCACAAGATCGAGTGCGTCAGGGCGACCGTCTCGCCGACGCCGCTCACGAGCACCGGCTCGCCGACGGTCGTGACGATCGTGCACTGGTCGATCGTCGCCGTCCCGCCGAAGCGGGTGTACACGCCACGGTGGCTGTTGCCGCTGAGCGTCGTGTTCGTGAGCACGGCGGTGCCGTGGACCGCGACGGCACCCTCGACGCCGCCCGTGTTGCCGGAGAGCGTGCAGCGGTCCATGCGCAGCAAGCCGCCTCCTGCGACCTGGGCTCCGCTGCCGCCGCCGGTGGCGCTGCAGTTGCGAATCGTGCTGTCGGTCATCGTGAGCGTGCCCGAGACCGCGAGGCATCCCCCGTAGGTGTTTCCGGCACCGTTCTCGAGAGTCACGTTGCGGACCTGCGCGGTCACGCCCGCCGCGACGGCGAGCGGTCGCCGCACGCCTCCGCCGGACAGGATCAACAGCCCCCCGCCGTCGAGGTCGGTGCCCGAGACCGTGATGGTGCGCGGCGCGCTCACGACGATGGTCGTCGGCGCCGTGCACGAGAAGGTGGCCGTTCCGCCGGCGGCGAGCGCGGCGGTGAGCCCGGCGTCGGTACACGGGTAGACCGCGGCATGAGCCAGGGCGGGGGATGCGAGGACGACCACCGCCGCCGCCAGCAGGGGACGGAGCACGCGCATTGCCGAAGAACGAAGATGCAGACCCATGAGACCCCTTCCGGTGGTGCGGAGACCACCACCGGCGGGGGACCGTAGTGCAGCGCGGCGTACGGACATTGGCCGCTGCTGCCAGACGATTGTCCGAAGCTGCCATCGCGCGGGGCGCGCCGACGTCCGTGCTCGAGACGGCCTGGAATCCGCTCGGCGCGTGCGCACCCGAGCGCGACCTCGCCGCGAGCACGGGGGCTCTCGCGCAAGAGGCGCGCTGTGCAGCACGCGCTCGCGCCGACGCGCCCGTCAGAGAAGGGTAGGCGTCACCGCGCGGCAGCCGAAGCCGACGGCCGCGATGTTGTTCCACGACGCGCCGCACGCGCCGCTGTCCCACGCCGCCGAGATCTGCGCGCCGACGGTGCCCGCCGGGCACAGGAACACGTTGGGCGTGCTCGCCGGCGGGCCCCCGGTCGGCGTGTACGTGGGCCCTCGCACCACGTTCCAGATCAGCCACCGAGCAAAAGGGTGCCGCGGGCGGCGCCCTCGGTCGCCACGCCGCGCAGCCACGTGCGCGCGACGCGGCCGACGAGCGCGCGACCGCAGAAGGGCGAGATCTTGTGCCGGAAGGGCAGCGCGTCTTCGGTGACGGTCCAGTGTGCGTCGGGATCGAACGCGCAGAGGTCGGCGTCCATGCCGCGCGCGATGCGGCCCTTTCGCATGCCGAGCCCCGCGAGGCGCGCGGGCGACTCGCTCATCTCGCGCACCACGTGCTCGAGAGCGACGCCGTGCGCGCGCGCCTCCGTCCACACCGCGGGCAGGCCCAGCGAGAGCGCCGCGATGCCGCCCCACGCGCCGCAGAAGTCGCCGGCCTCGGGCTTCTTCAGGCCGGGCGTGCAGGGCGAGTGATCGCTCGTGACGAGATCGATCACGCCCTCCTTCACGCCGCGCCAGAGCCCCTCGCGGTTCGCGTGGTCGCGGATCGGCGGCATGCACTTGTAGTGCGTCGCGCCGTCGGGCACGCCCTCGGCCTCGAGGCACAGGTAGTGCGGGCACGTCTCGACCGTGAAGGGCAGCCCTTCGTCCTTCGCCGCGGCGATCATCGGCAGCGCGCTCGCGGTCGAGAGGTGCACCACGTGCACGCGGCAGCGCGTCTTGCGGCAGAGCTCGATCACCATCGCGATCGCGCGCTCCTCCATCGACGCGGGGCGCGTCTTCAGGAACGCCGCGTACGAGCGCGTGACCTCGCTGCACGACGGGATCGCGTCGTCCTCGAGCTCGGCGTGCACGAGCAGCGGGATCCCCGCGTCGCGCAGCACGGGCATCGCCGATGCGAGATCGCGCTCCGTGCTCTTCGGGAAGTCGTCGATCCCCGAGTGACACAGAAAGCACTTCGCGCCGCGGATGCCGTGATCGGCCATCGTCCCCAGCTCGCGCGCGTTGCCGGGCACCACGCCGCCCCAGAGGCCCACGTCGACCTCGAGGATCGAGCCGATCGCACGCATCTTCTCGTCGAGCGCGGCCGCGCTCGTGGTGACGGGGATGCAGTTGAGCGGCATGTCGACCAGCGTCGTGACGCCGCCGGCGGCGGCCGCGCGCGTCGCGGTGACGAATCCCTCCCACTCGGTGCGACCCGGCTCGTTCACGTGGACGTGCGTGTCGACCAGGCCCGGCAGGAGCGCTTCGCTCCGCGTCTCGACCCGCGTGCTCGCATCGAACGCCTCGCCGAAAGGCGCGACGTCGGCGATGCGCCCCTCTTCGATCACGATGGCGGCGGGGCGAAAGGCGCCCTCGACGAGCACGCGCTCGCTCCGCACGACGCTTCGATGCGGGTGGGTCACGGTCCGTGGGCTCCTTGATCGATCCAGCGGCGCAGGATCTCGCGCTCTTCGTCGGTGATCTGGGTGGCGTTGCCGAGCGGCATCGTGCGGGCCTCGACGGCGCGGAAGCGGATGCGCGGCGCGTACGCGATGATCGAGTCGGCGGTGTCGAAGGTCACTCCGGCCGGCGGGCTCGTCCACACGGCGTCGGTCGGCGTCGCGCTGTGACAGCGGCGGCAGCGTCGCGTGAGGATGTCGTTCGCCTCGGAGAACGACACGCGCGGCGAGGTGTCGACCGGCGGCGGCGTCGGCCACGTGAGCGCCACCGCTGCGACGACCCCGGCGATCGCCGGAACGAACGCCCACGTGGCCGTCTGATGACGCTCGATCGTGATCATCAGGTGACGCACGCTCGCGCCCGCGACCACGAGGCAACAGAGCAAGAGCCAGTTCAGCCGGTGGTCGAAGACGAACGAGAAGTGGTTGCTCAGCATCGTGACGAGCACGGGGATCGTCGCGTAGCTGTTGTGGAGCGAGCGCTGCTTGGCGGCGGCGCCCTCGCTCCAGTCGGGCTCTTTCCCGGCGAGGCGCGCGGCGATCATCCGCCGCTGGGCGGGCAGGATCCGCATCCACACGTTCGCGATCATGATCGTGCCGAGGAGCGCGCCCACGTGGATGAAGGCCACGCGGCCCGGGAAGATCGAGCAGAGGCCGACGATCACGCCGAGGAGGAGCGCGAGCGAGAGACCGATCGCGAGCTTCTCGGCCCTCTTGCCGACGAGCTTCCAGAGCAGGTCGTAGATCAGCCAGCCGAAGATCAGCACGCCTGCCGACGCCGCCATCGCGACGTGCGGGTGCATGGACACCCGGCTCGGATCGACGAGCTGCGTGCCGCCACCGATCCACCAGTAGAGGAGCACCAGCAAGCACACGCCGCTCACCCACGTGAGCAGCGCCTCGTACTTGAACCAGTGGAGCACCTTCGGCATCACCACCGGCTGGCGCTTCTCGACGCGATAGAAGAGCCCGCCGTGGACCATGAAGGTCTCGCCGACCGCGCCCTCCTTCTTGGCCGCCTCGCTCTCGGGCCCGTCCGGCAGCGGCTGGAACGCGAAGTCGAGCCACACGAAGTAGAACGACGTGCCGATCCACATGATCCCGGCGATCAAGTGGAACATGCGCAAGAGGTAGTGGAGCCACTCGACGATCATCGATAGTCCTTCAGTGCGGGGCGGCGGCGGCGGCGGCGCGCGTGCGCCCGGCGAGGATCCGAGGGAACGAGCGTGTGCGCACCTCGTCCGCGCTCAGGCCCGTGGAGGCGAGATCACGCTCGCTGAACGCGCCGCTCCCCAGACCGCGCAGGAAGTGGTTGAGCAGCCCCTGGCCCGTCGCGGCGTCGTCGAAGACGTCGCCGACGAGGCTCGCCTTCGCGGCTTCGTCGACGAAGCGGCGCAGGCGCTCGGCGGCGGGCGCGAGGCTCTCGAGGAAGAAGGCGTAGGTGGCCGCGTAGCGCACCGGGATCTGCGCCGGGTGCAGATCCCAGCCCTGATAGAAGCCGTTCCGCAGCGAGGCCGTCACGTTGCTCGCCATCAGGCGCCACGCCGCATGCACCGCCGCGGTGTTCTCGGCGCGCTGCGCGGGCGTCAGCGCCTCGCCCTCGCGCGCGCGGTGGACGCCGACGGGCATCACCGTCGTCGCGCCGTCGGAGAGGAACACGCCCGTCCCGGCGAGCGCGTTCTTGGTGACCTGCAGCGCGAACGCGCACGCCGGATGGGTCATCGACTGCCACGCGGCCGTGACGTCGCAGCTCGCCGTGTAGTCGTAGCTCCCGAAATGCGCGCCCGTGCAGCGGCCGTCGCTCGCCTCGAGCAGGCGCGGCAGCGCGATGCGGCCCTCGGGATCGAAGATCGTCTGCGTGAGCTCGACCATCAGCTCCATCTTCAACGCGCGCGGCGCGAGCCCGAGCCGCGTCTCGAGCCGCTCGAAGAGGGCCGCGAGGGTCGCCGGCTGCGCGGGGCTGGTGATCTTCGGCAGCGTCACGACGAACGCCGGCGGGAGGCCCCCGAGCTCGTGCACGAGCGTCGTCACGAAGAGGTCGAGCGTGCGCACGGCGCGCGCCGTGGTCTCGAGCCCGAGGCTCTTGATCCGCATCCCGACGAAGGGCGGCGCCTCGTCGCTCTTCACGGCGAGCGCCAGCTCGCGCGCGGCGCGCACGGCGTGCTCGTCTTCCTCCGCGTCGGGCCGCACGCCGAAGCCGTCCTCGAAGTCGATGCGGTAGTCCTCGACCGGCTCGCGCGCGAGCTTGGCGGCGACGCGGCGGTGCACGGCGAGCGGAAGCCAGAGCTGCGGCCGCTCGTGACGGAGGGCCTCCCCCTCGTCGTGCTCCATGGCCTCGAGCAGCGCTCCGCGCGCGGCGTTCTCCACCGGCAGGAGCTCGTGGCCCGGCAACGCGAGCGCGTCCGCGAGGGCGAATGCATCGGGCGCGTGCTCGGCGAGCGCGGCGAGCGCGAGCGCTCCCATCTTGCGCGGCGTCGTGGCGCGGAACAGGTGCGCGCCGCCGTACACCACGTGCACCGGCTGGCGCGCGCCACGGTCGCCCGGGAAGCGCGCGTGCACCTGGCGGTTCGCCTCGGCCAGGGTGCTCAGGGCCAGCGCGGCCTCCGCCGCGAGCGTGCTCGTCGGTCTCGTCATGACGACCTCGGCATCCTACCGCGTCGCTCAGCGGCGGCGCAGACGCCTCCGCAGCGCGCCCAGCACGTCGTCGAGCTCGGGGGCGCGGAGCGCGGCCAGCACGCCCAGGTACGCGAGCCCCGAGACCACGAGCGCGGCCGCGAGGACGGCGATGTTCTGGAGATCGTTGCCGCCTCGCTCCCAGGTGCCGAAGCGCGCGATGCCGATCTCCACCGCGCCCATCACCGCCGCCGCGAGCGCGATGCGCGCGCCGCTGAGCGCGACCGCGCCGAGCCCGAGGCGCCCGAGCTTGCGCCGGAGCAGCACGAGCAAGAGCCCGAGCTGCACCACGCCGGCCGCGCTGATGGCGACGGCGATCCCGGCGTGGCTCATCTCGCCGCGGAGAAGGAGCGCGAGCGCGACGAAGGCGAAGAGGTTGGCGGCGCTCCCGGCGAGCGGCGTCTTGGTGTCGCCGTGCGCGTAGAACATGGGCACCACCACGCGCACGCAGGCGATGGCCCACACGCCGGCGCCCTGCCACGCGAGCGAGCGCGCCGTCTCGAGCGCATCGCTCCGATCGAACGCGCCGCGCTGGAAGAGCACGCTCACGACCGGCTCGGCGAGCGCCACGAGGACGACGGTGGCCGGCACGCCGATGAAGAGGCTCGAGCGCAGCGCGAAGCCGAAGACCTTCTTCAGCTCGTCGAGCTCGCCGCGCGCGTGCAGGTCCGCGAGCGTGGGCAAGGTCGCCGACGCGATCGCCAGCGCGAACATGCCCTGCGGGATCTCGACGAGGCGCTGCCCGTAGTAGAGGTAGCTCTGCGAGCCCGCCGGCAGGTACGACGTGAACAAGCGCGAGAGCATCACGTTGACCTGGTAGATGCCGAGGCCGATCGCGAGCGGCCCGAGCAGCGCGATCGCGCGCCGCACGCGCGGGTCCGAGAAGCTCACTCGGGGCCGCGAGAGCGCGCCGATGCCGCGGAGCGCCGGCCACTGCGCGATCATCTGCAGCACGCCGCCGACGATCGCCGCGATGGCGAGGCTCGCGATCGGTGGCAGGCCCAGCGCTGCCGCCGGCGCCACGAGCACGAAGGGCGCCGCGACGAGCGCGACGTTCAAGAGGGCGGGCGCGAGCGCGGGGACCGCGAAGCGCTGGTGCGCGTTGAGGATGCCGGTGCCGAGCGCGGCGGCGCCCATGAAGAAGATGTACGGAAAGACGATCCGCGTGAGCGTCACCGTGCGCGCGAAGAGCGCGGGGTCGTCGGCGTAGCCCTCGGCGTAGGCCGTCACGAGCGCCGGCGCAGCGAGCACGCCCGCGAGCGAGACGAGCGCGAGCACGAGGAGCATCACGCCCGAGAGGTGCGCGTAGAAGGTCTTCGCGGCCTCGTCGCCCTCCTTCGCCCGCACCTCGGTGTAGGTCGGGATGAACGCGCTCGAGACCGCGCCGTCCGCGAGCAGGCCGCGGAGCGCGTTCGGGATCGTGAAGGCGACGAAGAACGCGTCCGTGTCGACGACGGGGAAGCACGCGGCGAACACCGCGTCGCGCGCTGCCCCGAGCACCCGCGAGACGAGCGTCCCGGCCGCCACGATCCCGGCGCTCCGCGTGAGCGTCGCGCGCTGCTTGGCGCCCTCCACGGGCGCAGCGCTCTCGGCGGTCGCAGACGGTGGGTCAGCCACGGCTCTCGATACCTCGCGGGATCCCGCGACGGCAAACAATCGCGGCAAGACCCCGCATTCCCGCGCCTCGGGCGCGCTCCGCCCGTTTAACACGGCGTAATTCCACGGGCGCACGCCGCACCGATAGAGCTGGCGCGAGGTCTCCATGCGCCGACGAACGTTCCTGATCCACACCGCCGCGACCGCAGCCCTCTTCGGAGGATGCTCCTCCGCACACTCGTTCCCCTCCAACGACGACGCGGGTGGCCGGGCGAGCGACGACGCCGCCGGCGACGCGGCGAGCGATGGCGGCCTTCCCGACGCGGCGCCCAGCGTGCACGACGGCGGCCCGCTCTTCGCCGACGCCTCGAGCTTCCGGGACGCCGCGCTCGGCGGTGCGCTGGTCGTCAGCGCGCCGTTCCGCGTGCTGCTCAACGACACGACCTGCAGCCACAACGGGCACACGTGCTTCGTCGAGCCGGGCTCCTGGGACGACGACGTCGAGATCTCGTTTCTCGGCGGCTCGCACGAGCTGCGCTTCCGCGTGAGCGAGCTGATGCAGCTCGAGGCGGGCGAGCGCATTCCGTTCGCGACGACGGGCGCCGGGCCGGGGCACGGCCACTGCGGCGTGGCGTGGCGCGAGGAGGTGGGCCCCTTCGACGACACGCGCGCCGACGTCTGCACCCCGCGCGGCACGGCGGCGTGCGAGCTCCCGCGCGGAGCGTGAGCGCCCAATCACCGACGATTCGCGAAGGGAGGACGCGGATCGAGCTTCCGTGCCGATGGACTACTCGGTCGGTCCGCGCCGGAACGGGCCCTCGCCGTCGAGCATCGCGATCTCGTGGCGCACGGCGGCCGCCTCCTCCGGCAGGAACGACTCGACCGCCGCGCGCAGCCGGGGGTCGCGCATCCAGTGGACGCTGTGCACCTCGGCCGGCAAGAGGCCGCGCTTGAGCTTGTGGTGGCCCTGCGCGCCCGCTTCGAAGCGCGTGTGCCCCTTCGTGATCGCGCGCTCGAGCAGCTGGTAGTAGCAGCACTCGAAGTGGAGGAAGGGCGCGTCGTCGACCGAGCCCCAGTAGCGGCCGTAGAGCCGCGCGCCCTTCTCGAAATTCAGCGTCCCCGCGATCGGCTCGCTGCCGCGATAGGCGAGGCTCGCGACCACGAGGTGCCCGAGGCGCCGCGGCATCTCCGCGAAGAACGAGGGCGTCAGGTACGCGTAGCTGCCGTGGCGCGCGACGTTCATCCGGTAGAAGACGTCGAGCGCCTTCCAGTCGGTCGCGTCGAGCTCGGGGCCGGTCTTCGTTCGGATCGTGAACGGCCCTTCGTTCGCCTCGCGCCGCTCGCGCCGCACCTGCTTGCGCGCGCTCGAGCGGAAGCGCGCGAGGAAGTCGTCGAAGCTCGCGTAGGGCTTTCCGTCCTCGTTCTGGTTGTGGAAGTGGAACTGCACGCTCACGCGCGCCTTGGGCCAGCCGAGCGCGAGCGCCTCGTCGCGCTCGTGCTCGTCGAGGTAGTTCACGTGGACCGAGCTCGCGCCCTCGTCCTCGGCCATCGCGCGCAGGCCCTCGAGCAACGTCTGCACGATCGGGGCGCGCGGGCGATCGCTCGCGACGAGAAAGCGCGTGCCGGTCGCGGGCGTGTACGGCACCATCGCGACGACCTTCGGGTAGTAGCGGATGCGGGCAGCCTGCGCGGCGCGTGCCCACTGGAAGTCGAAGACGAACTCGCCCCAGCTGTCGTCCTTGAGGTACGCCGGCAGCGCGCCGACGAGCCTTCCGCCGTCCCAGACCGTGACGTGCCGGGGCTCCCAGCCGGTTCCGCGCCCCACGCTCCGCGACGTCTCGAGGAGGCAGAGGAAGGCGTGCTCGACGAAGGGATCGTCGGTCCCGGCGATCGCGTCCCACGCGTCCGGAGAGATCTCCGTGAGGCTGCGGACCACCCGGACCTCGGGGGAAGGCGCCGTCATCGCTCTCCTCGGAGAGGGCGCTTCACGCCGGGGATCGAGCCAGCGGGGACCACGACCTGCCGAGCCTCGTGCGGCCGGGGCATCCTGGCAAGGGTGAACCACCCGTTCCGCTCGGGCGCCACCCCGTTGCACCCGGAGAACGATGCGCTTTTCGGGCGCGGTTGGCGTTGCCTCGGAGGCCGATCGTCGCGTAAGGTCTTCGTTGCTTCATGTCGGCGCCCGACGCCCCCGGTAAACTGATCGCAGGCAAGTACGAGCTGCTCATGGCCGCCGGCGAGGGCGGCATGGCGGTCGTGTGGAAAGCGATCGCGCGCGGCGCCGGGAGCTTCGCCAAGCAGGTCGCCGTCAAGCGCATCCAGGCCGGCAAGACCGCCGACCCCTCGTTCATCAAGATGTTCGAGGAGGAGGCGCGCGTCGGCTCGCAGCTCGAGCACCCGAACATCGTCCACATCATGGACTTCGGGCGCGAGGACGACGGCGGCTACTACCTCGTGATGGAGTGGTGCGAGGGCCTGGACATGTTCCAGTGGGTCCGCTCGTTCCAGCGCCCGACCGCGCCGGGTCACGTGCCCCGCGCGACGCCCTGGCCGCTCGTCGCGGCGATCGGCATCGAGGTGCTCCGCGGGCTCTCGGCCGCGCACGAGCGCGTGATGGCCGACGGCACGTCGGCGCCCGTCTATCACCGCGACGTCTCGCCCTCGAACATCCTGCTCGGCGTCAACGGCACGGTGAAGCTCACCGACTTCGGCCTCGCGCGCGCGATGGACCGCGCGTCGATGACGCGGCCGAACGTGATCAAGGGCAAGCTCGCCTACTGTGCGCCCGAGCTCATCACCGGGGCCAAGCCGAGCGCACGCTCGGACATCTTCGCGCTCGGCGTGGTGCTCTGGGAGGCGCTCGCGCAGCGCCGCCTCTTCGCCGGCAAGAACGATCTCGAGGTGCTGCTCGCGGTGCGCAAGGGCGACGTGCCCGATCTGCGCGTGGAGCGGCCCGACGTGCCGCCCACGCTCGCCGAGGTGATCGCGAGCTCGCTCGCGCAGAACCCGGACGAGCGCTTCCAGAACGCGCGCGAGATGGCGCGGGCGCTCGCGTCGGTGCTGCGCACCACGACGGAGCAGGCGGACGCCGAGCCGCTCGGCGCGAGCGTGAAGGCCGCCCGCATCCGGCTCGGCAAGGAGATGCTCGATCCGTCGAAGACGGCGCCCGGCACGGTGGCGGCGGCGGCGCTCGCGGCCGCGACGGCGCCCGCCCCGAAGATCGAGGTGGCGCCGCTCGAGCCCGAGAAGAGCTCGGAAGATCTCTCGATCTCGGACGTCGAGGTCGTCGAGGCCGAGCTCACCAAGCGCAAGAACGTCGAGACGCCCGTTGAGGGGGGCGCACGCCCGCCGAAGGGCTTGTTCAAGAACGAGGGGCCGAGCACGGCGATGCCTCTCGTGCAGAAGAAGAAGTAGCGTTGCTTCGCCGCCGGCTCACGCCGGTGCGCGCGGGCGCCGCACGAGCGAGAGCAGCGCGCCCACGCAGAGGAGCGCGAAGGGCACCGTCATCCGCGGGAGCGGTGCGCCCGCGGTCGTGAGCAGCGCCTGCGTCTCGCGCGCGGTGTCGAGGATCGCGCCGCCGAGCACGAGCACGGCGAAGGCGAGGAAGGCGAGCGGCATCACGAGCGGCGTGCGGAAGGGGCGCGCGAGGTCGGGCTCGCGCCGCCGCAGCACGAAGAGCGCGATCACCGCGAGCGCGTAGAAAGGGAAATAGCCGACGACGAAGCCGTCGGTCAGCTCCTCGAAGCGCTCGGAGGCGACGTAGAGCGCGCCGAGACAGCCGGTGATCGCGACGGCGAGGCGCGGCGTGCCGCTGCCGGGATCGACGCGACCGAGCGCGCGCACGAAGGTGCCGTCGGTCGCCATCGGCACCAGTGCGCGCGAGTTGGTGAGAAGCGAGGCCATCGCGCCGCCCACGCACGAGACGACGACGAGCGCCGAGAGCGCACGGGCACCCGCGCCGCCGAGCGTCGCGCGGGCGAGGCGGGCGCCCGGCATCTCGGCGCCGGCATCCGCGGTGGCGAGGCCCTCCCATCCGAGCACGCGCGCGTAGCCGAGGTTCGCGGCGAGGTACGCGACGCCGACGAGCAGCGTGCCGATCACGAGCGCGCGCGGCAGCGTGCGCGGCGCATCGCGTGTCTCCGCGGCGACGCTCGCGAGGTCGGCCCAGCCGTCGTAGGCCCACATCACCGAGACGAGCGCGGCGAGGATCCCGGCGGCCGAGGGCGGCGCCGGCGCGGGCGCATCGAGCGTGATCGAGGTGAAGGGGAGGGCGAGGCCCGCGAGCGCGAGCAGCGCGAGGCCGCCGTACTTCACGGCGGTCACGATCGCCTGCACGCTGCCGCTCGAGCGCACCCGCAAGAGGTTCGTGCCGGTGGCGAGCGCGAGGACGCCGAGCGCGATCGCGATCTCGCGCGGCCGATCGGGCGCAAGGCCGGCGAGCGCCTCGATCGACTCGGCCGCGAGCGTGGCGAACGAGCCGACGGCGCTCGGTGCGAGAAGCGTGATCTTGGCGAAGCCGTACACGAACGCGACGCGATCTCCGAACGCACGGCGCAGCGGCTCGTAGATCCCGCCGGCGCGAGGGAGCGCGGACGAGAGCTCCGCGACCGAGAGCGCGCCCGCGAGCGCCACGAGCGCGCCCACGACCCAGACCGCCAGCGCGGCCCCGAGCGAGCCCGCGTGCGAGGCCACCGAGGCCGGCGTGCGGAAGATGCCCGTGCCGATGGTCGCGTTGATCACCAGCGCGATCGCCGGCAGGAGCCCGAGCTCGGCGCGGAGCGCGCGCTCGCCGTGATCCTCCGCGCTCGGCTCGCTGCTCACGCGCGCAGGATACGGTGTTCGTGATCGCGCGCGTACGCCGTCCGGAGGCATGCGGCGAAAGCGCACGGCGTCGTTGTGGTCGTCGCGGGGCTCGGGCACGCTCGATGGTGCGGAAAGAACGGAGGCGGGGATGGGACTCTTCGACATGTTCGGGGCCGGCGGTGGGACGGCGGCGATCCAGATCGGCGCGACGATGGTCGGTGCCGGCACGAACCTCGAGGGCAACGTCGTCTTCACCGGCGGCACGCGGGCCCAGCAGATCACGAAGGTGACGATGCGTGTGTCGCAGTCGCGCACGACGATGCAGATGACGAAGGAGGGGCCGCGACCGCATACGGAGAGCCGCGACGTGGTGCCCACGTTCCAGATCCACGGGCCCACCCAGAGCACGCCGGGGCAGCCCCAGGCGTTCGCGTTCTCGATCCCGATCCCGGCGGGGGCACCGCCTTCGGTGCCGGGGCAGCTCGGCTATCACGTGCACGCGGGCATCGACATTCCGGGGGAGGTCGACGCCGGCGCGACGGTGCAGATCACCGTCGTCGGGGGGATGGGCGCGCAGATGCCGATGCAGCCGGCGCCGATGGGAATGCCGCCGCAGGGCTTCGGCCAGATGCCGCCGCAGCCTGGGTTTGGTCAGATGCCGCCGCAGCCTGGGTTTGGTCAGATGCCGCCGCAGCCTGGGTTTGGTCAGATGCCGCCGCAGCCTGGGTTTGGTCAGATGCCGCCGCAGCCACAGGGCTTCGGCCAGATGCCGCCGCAGCCTGGGTTTGGTCAGATGCCGCCGCAGCCACAGGGCTTCGGTCAGATGCCACCACAGCCTGGGTTTGGTCAGATGCCGCCGCAGCCACAGGGCTTCGGTCAGATGCCGCCGCAGCAGGGCTATGGCCAGATGCCGCCGCAGCCACAGGGCTTCGGTCAGATGCCGCCGCAGCAGGGCTATGGCCAGATGCCGCCGCAGCAGGGCTATGGCCAGATGCCGCCGCAGCCCGGGTATGGCCAGATGCCCCCGCAGCCGGGCTATGGCCCGATGCCCCCGCCCATGGGCGCGGGCCCCACGATCGGCACGCACGTCGTCGCGCAGCATCCTTCCGGTCACTGGGCTCCGGGGCGTGTCGCCGGCCTGCAGAACGGCATGGTCGGTGTCGACTGGGACGACCCGAAGCTCGGCGCATCGACCTGGGTCGGTGCCCACCAGATCCGGGTGAAGTAGGCACACGGTTGCGAAGAATCGTGGCGGCCCTCGGCCCGATCGCCCGTGCGATGATATAGACCGTCGTCTTGGCCGAGCGCGACGACCACACCCTCGACGCCACGCACGCAGGGCAAGACCTGCGCTCGGGATCGACCGATCTCGCGCCGGGCGACGTGTTCGCCGACCGCTACCTCGTCGAGCTCCTCGTCGGGCGCGGCGGGATGGGCACCGTCTACCGCGTGCGCGACACGATGGTCGACGAGCTCGTCGCCCTCAAGATCCTCGGCCAGACGAGCGCCGAGGTGGTCGAGCGCTTCCGCCGCGAGGTGCGTCTGGCCCGTCGCATCACGAGCCCCCACGTCGCGCGCACGCACGACCTCGGCACGCATGCGGGCGTCCACTACCTCACGATGGAGCTCGTCGAAGGCGTCAGCCTCGGCCGCAAGCTCGAGGAAGGCCCGTTCACGCCCGCGCGTGCCGCTCACGTCGCTGCGGCGATCGCGCGCGGTCTCGCCGCCGCGCACGCGGCCTCCGTCGTGCATCGAGATCTGAAGCCCGACAACGTGCTCCTCGAGGCCAAGAGCGGGCGCGTCGTCGTGACCGACTTCGGCATCGCGCGGGCGCTCGACTTCGAGCGCGTCCGCGCCACCGGCGGGATCGCCGGCACGCCCGCGTACATGGCGCCCGAGCAGCTCACGGGCGCCGCGGTCGACGGCCGCGCCGATCTCTACGCGCTCGGGGTCGTGCTCTTCGAGATGCTCACCGGCGCCTTGCCCTTCGAGGGCGACACGCCGATCTCGATCGCCGTCGCGCGTCTGCACCACGCGCCGCGCGACCTCGCGACGTTGCGCGTCGTGCCCGCCGAGCTCGCGCAGATCGTGCACACGCTGCTCGCCCGCGAGCCCGATCGCCGCTTCGCGAGCGCGGACGAGGTCGCCCAGAAGCTCGAGGCGCTCGCCGCCACGCTCGACCGCGGCGTCACGCCCTCGCCGATCTCGATGCCCGAGAGCTCCACGTTCGCGCGCATGGTGACGCCGCACACGCCGAGCACGGGCAGCGGCTCGCGGCGCGTCATCGCCGTCGCGCCGATCGCCTACCGCGGGAGCCCCGAGCACGGGCACCTGCCCGACGGGATGACCTCGGAGCTCGTCGACCTGCTCTCGCGCACGCGGAACGTGTCCGTCATCGGGCGCTCGGCGGTGCAGAACGCGTTCGCGCACGCGAGCGACCCGCGCGTCTCCGCCAAGGAGCTCGGCGCCACGCACCTGCTCGACGCCACGCTCCAAGGCGCCCCCACGAAGCTCCGTCTCACGGCGCGCCTCGTCGACGTCACCAGCGGGATGCAGGTCTGGACGCACAAGGAAGAGCTCGATCCGAACGAGGACCCCTTCGGTCTCGAGGAGCGCTTCGCGCGTCGCACGGCCGAGGCGCTGCGCCTCGGGCTCGAGGGTCTCGTCGGCACCGAGCGCATCTCGGGCGAAGCGCTCGAGCTCTTCCTCGCGGCGCGCCGCAGTGCCCGCTCGCCGAGCGTCACCGATCGCGCTTCGGCGGTCGCCATGCTCGAGCAGGTGATCACGCTGGCGCCGAGCTTCGCGCCGGCGCTGGCGATCCACGCGATCGCCTGTGTGCGCGCCTGGGTCCTGCCCCGCACCGGCGCCGAGCCCGCCGACGCGCGCGACTGGAGAGCCGAGGCGACCGAGAGCGTTCGTCGCGCGCTCGAGCGAGCGCCGCACGTGCCCGAGACGCACCACGCCGCGGCCGTCGTGCACCTGCAAGCCGGCGAGTACCGCGACGCGATCCGGCACGCGCGGGCCGCGCTCGCGCTCGCGCCCGCGTATCCCGACGCGCACCTCGTGCTCGGCAGCCTCAAGCTCGAGGCCGGGCGCGCGAAGGAGGGCCTCGAGTCGATCGAGATCGCGCTCGACATCGATCCCACGCTCGAGGCGGGCCACTACGAGCGCGCGCGCTACCACGCGCTCTACGGCGACCCGGCGCTCGCCGACACGTACGGCAAGAAGCTCCTCGAGCTCTCGCAGCTGGTGCTCTGGGCGCAGATCGAGATCCGCGCGGGCGCGTGGCGCGGCGAGCCCGATCGGCTCCGCCGCGGTCTCGAGGCCCTGTCCCGTAGCCCGCATCCGCTCGCCGGGCCGCTCTCGACCTATGCGCGCGCGGTGCTGCGCGAGATCCAGCCGCCGCCCGGGTTCGGGCCCACGAGCACCACGTTCGCCGCGAGCCCGCGCGTGCGGTCGGTCGCGATGCAGATGCAGGCCGAGGCGCTCGGCTCGATCGGGGACGTGGACGCGGCGGCCCAATGCGTCGAGCTCGCGGCGACCACGGTGCTCGTCGACCTCGACTGGATCGATCGCTGCCCGGTGATCGCCGCCGTTCGCGCCGATCCGCGCTTTCCCGAGTGGCGCCGGGCGGTCGCGCGCCGGTCCGAAGAGGTCTGGTCGAGCTGACGCGCGCGTGTCGTGCATGGGTGTGGCCCATCGTGTCCGTCCGTGACGGCCCTCGCCTCGCGCGCGCGTCAGGTCACCATTGCGCCGGGCCGCGGTCGGCCCTAGGGCCGGTCGCGCCGCGTTTCCCATCTTCACGCTTCTTCAGGCGCGCCCACCACCGGACCGGGCACGGTTCTGGCTCGAGACCTCCACGATGCGAACGACGTCCCTCGCGATCCGGGCTCCGCACCACGCGGTGCTCTCGCCGCGCGCGCTGCGCTCCCCCTCGCTCCTCGGTGACGCCACCGCGGTCCTGCTCGCGCTCGCCGCGGGCCGTCCGGTCCGTTGGGACCACCTGGTCGCCGCCGTCGGCCGCACGGAAGACGCCATTTCCCAGGCGATCGACACGCTCTTGGCGCGCGGCGCCGTGCGCTTCGTCCGCGAGCGCTCGCCCGCGCTCGTCTCGGTCGAGCTGACCTCGCTGGGCCGCTCCGAGCTCGCCCGCGCCCTCGTCGTGATGCGGCGTCCCGCTACGCCACCCGCGGGCGCGTGACCCGACGGGTGTCGGGAATCCGGCACCCGTGCTCTGAGCTTCGACACCGTGCCGTGCGCAGCTGGCGCACGAGGAGATCCCGAGATGAGCCCCCTCGACGACCTCGACGACGGCGACCTCGCGCTCTTCGACGCCATCGCGCGTCCCTTTCGCGAGCAGGCCGAGCGTCACCGGCGGCGCTCGCTCGTCTTCGCCATCATCCTCATGTCGGGCGTGCTCTTCCTGGCGGCCTATCCGCCGGAGCGCATCGCGATCGTCGCCGGGATCATGGCGCTCTCGAACGTCGTCGGCGCGCGAGAGATCCGGCGCGGCGCGCGAGGGCTCAAGCCCTGGATGTGCCTGGCGCCGGTGTCCATCGTCGCCGTCACCGGCGGCATCCGCTCGCCGCTCTTCCCGGCCGTCGTCTTCGGGCTCGCGCCCTACCTCTTCGTCGCCTCTCGACGCACCAAGACGGCGCGCTGGATGTGGGGTGGCGCCGGCGCCATCGCCATCCTCGCCGCGCTCCCCGAAGCGATCACGGGGCCGCCGTTCCCGCAGCCGCTCGACGCCGTCATCACGGGCGTCACGCTCGTGATCGCGCTCGTGAAGGTCGGCTCCGTGATGCGCCGCTCGCTCGTGCTCGACGAGCTCGTCGACGAAGAGATCCGGCGCCTCCGCGGCGATCTGCTGCACGAGGCGCACGAGCGCTCGCGCACCTTCGAGGCCGTCGGCGCCAAGGTGGGCCACGAGCTGAAGACGCCGCTCGCCGCGGTCCGCGTGCTCCTGGATCTCGAGCTGCGCCGCGCCTCGGACGAGCTCTCGCGCGAGCGGCTCGGGCGCGCCATCGAGGAGACGAAGCGCCTGACCGCGATCGTCAACGACTACCTCGTGCTCGCCAAGCCCGTGGAGGCGATCGAGGTGGCGGCCTACGACCTCGCGAGCGTGGCGAGCGAGGTGGTGACGCTGTTCCAGGAGTCGGCCTCGCGCGCCGAGGTGCGGCTCGAGCTCGTGCAACCGCCGGGCGCCATCGCGATGCAGGGCGATCGGCGGCGGCTGCGAGAGGCCCTCGTGAACCTCGTCGCCAACGCGATCGAGGCGAGCCGCGCCGGGCAGACGGTGAAGCTCGTGCTGGAGGCGAGCGCGTCGCGCGTGCGCGTGACGGTGGTCGACGAGGGGCGCGGGATCCCGGCGCACCTGATCCCGCGGATCGGCACGGCGTTCTTCACGACGCGCGAGGGCGGCACGGGGCTCGGCATCGTGCTCGCGCGCATGGTCGTGATGCAGCATGGCGGGCGCCTCTCCTTCGACACGGCCGAAGGGCGCGGCACGAGCGTGTGCTTCTGGCTGCCGCGCCGCGCCGAGACGGTGAGCGCCGCGAGCGAGCCGAGCGGTGCGAGCACGCCGCTCCTCGAGGAGGCCGCGCTTGGCTGAGCGGGGCCTCTCTCCCGCGTCTCCGCGCGCGAGCGTTGCCGAGTCTCGTCCGCGCGTCCTCGTCGTGGACGACGATGCGGGCCTGCGCTTCGCGCTCGCCGAGCTCGTCCGCGAGATGGGGGGCGAGCCGCTGCTCGCGGAGGGCGGCGCCGAGGCGCTCGCCAAGCTCGCGCAGGCCGACGTCGCGATCATCGACTACGCGATGCCCGAGATGGACGGGCTCGAGCTGCTCGATCGCATCCGCGCCCTCGATCCGCGCCTGCCCGTCGTGATGCTCACGGCGCACGGCTCGGAGCGGCTGGCGGTGCACGCGGTGCAGAAGGGCGCGTACGACTATCTGCGCAAGCCCTTCGAGACCGACGAGATGATGGCGGTGCTGCGGCGCGCGGCGGAGGCCTCACGTCTACGGCGCATCGACTGGTCGCTCCGCATGGAGCGAGCGGTCGGCCGCGCCCTCGTCGGCACGTCGGCCGTCATGCGCCGCCTGCTCGACGACGCGGGGCGCGTCGCGGGCCGTGATCTCCCGGTGCTCGTCACCGGCGAGAGCGGCACCGGCAAGGAGCTCGTCGCGACGCTGCTCCACGCCGAGGGCGCGCGCGCCAAGGGGCCGCTCGTGCGCTTCAACTGCGCGGCGCTCCCGAGCGAGCTCGCCGATGCCGAGCTCTTCGGCCACGTGAAGGGCGCCTTCACCGGGGCGGTCGCCTCGCGCCCGGGCTACTTCGCGCGCGCGAGCGGCGGCACGCTGGTGCTCGACGAAGTGGGCGAGCTGCCGCTCGGCATCCAGGCCAAGCTCCTGCGCGCGCTCCAAGAGGGCGAGATCCAGCCGGTCGGCGCCGCGCGCACCGAGAAGGTCGACGTGCGCATCGTCGCGTGCACGAACCGTGATCTCGCCGAAGAGGTGCGGGCCGGTCGCTTTCGCCAGGATCTCTACTTTCGTCTCGCCGTCGTCGAGCTGCGCGTGCCGGCGCTGCGCGAGCGCCGCGAGGACGTGCCGGCGCTCGCCGATCTCTTCCTCGCTCGCTACGCCGAGCGCTTCGGCGTCGTGGGCGCGTCGCTCTCGCCGCGTCTCGTGGCCGAGCTCTCGCGGCGCGAGTGGCCCGGCAACGTCCGTCAGCTCGAGAGCACGATCGCGCGCCTCGTGGCGCTGACGGAAGGAGGGATGCTCGACGTGGCGCACCTCGACGATCCGAGCGCGGAGACGAAGGCGGCCCCCGAGCCGCCACGCCTCTCCTTGAAGGAACAGGTCCAGGCCTACGAGCGCGGGCTCATCCTGCGCGCGCTCGAGGAGTCGCACGGCAACCAGGTGCGCGCGGCCCAGGCGCTCGCCGTGAGCCGCGCGACGCTCATCGACAAGATGCGTCGCTACGGGATCCGGCGTGCGATCGACGACGTGGAGGACGGCCTCGAGAGCGGGCCCTCCAAGACCGACGGCGCGTCGTGATAGAACGACGCCCATGATCGACCACACCGGCATCCAGGTCTCGGATCCTCAGAGGGCGCGTCGCTTCTACGAGGCTGCGCTCGCGCCGCTCGGCTACACCGTGCTCCGCGAGATCCCCACCCAGTTCACGGGCGGCAAGGTCGTGATCGGGATGGGCGTGGCGCCCAAGCCCGACTTCTGGGTGGCCGAGGGCACGCCGAACGAGCCGAAGATCCACATCGCGTTCCGTGCGCGCTCGCGCGCCGAGGTGGATGCGTTCTACGCGGCCGCCATGGCGAACGGCGGGCGGGACAACGGGCCGCCGGGCCCGCGCCCGCACTATCACGAGAAGTACTACGGCGCGTTCGTGCTCGACCCCGACGGGCACAACGTCGAGGCCGTCATCCACGACTGAAGGGCCGACACGAATGTGTCGGAACCCTTCACTGCAGTTCAAGTTCCAGCGCGAATGCGCTGGAACAGACAGTGGTTGACCAGTATTTCTGGTCAACCACGGAGACGTGCCAGGAAACCTGTCGCCCTCTCTCGCGGAGCGATACGCAGGGGAGCCTCCATCGGGATCTACTCCCGATGGCGGGGGCCGCGTATCGGCCCCCGAGGACTGATCGGCGCGCCGCGTGCCGGTTGGCAGCGCGGGCACACGTACGTGATGCGCGGCGTGCTGAAGCCCTGCGCCGCGCTCTCGATCGGCGTGCCGCACTCGTAGCAAGGCTGGCCGCTGCGGTCGTAGACGCAGAGCGGCGCCTCGCCGAGGCGCGCATCGCGCGTGACGCGGAAGGCGCGTGCGGCGAAGGGATCGGGCCGACGCCTCCGGGGCGCATCGACCGTCTGCCGCATCATCGTGCGCGCGCGATCGAGCACGCGGCCCAGCTCCTCGTCCGTGAACGCAGCGGTCGGCGCGAACGGGTCGAGCTTCTCGAGGAAGCAGAGCTCGCTCTTCCACACGTTGCCGATCCCCGCGACCGCGCCCTGATCGAGCAGCACCTCGCCGAGCGGTCGATCGTTGCGCAAGCGCATCCGGCGGATGGCCTCGGAGGCGTCGAAGTCGTCTCCGAGCACGTCGGGGCCGAGGTCGCGGAAGGCCCGGTCGCGCGCGAGGTCGCGCGTGCGCACGAGACGCGCGATGGGCGCGCTGCGCACGAGCATCGCGTGCTCGCCCGTCTCCAGCACGAGCACCAGCTCGCGTGGATCGCGGGTCGCGCCGACCGGCACGAGATCGACGCGCCCACGCATCGCGAGGTGCACGTGGATCGAGAGGTCGCTCTTCAGCCCTCCGCCCGAGAGATGGATCAGGAGGTTCTTCCCGCGCGCCTCGACGCCGGTGACCGTGGCGCCGGTCGCGCCGTCCGTCTCGAGCGTGGTGCGCGGCAGATCGAGCCGTACGACGGAGCGCCCGCGCAGCGCGGGCCCGAGCTTCGCCGCGAGCCGGTGGAGCGAATCGCCTTCCGGCAACTCAGAGGCTCAGCAGGTAGGCGACGAGCGCGGCGCGATCGGTGTCGGAGATCGTCGTCCCGAACTCGTGCCCGCCGTTGCCGTTCGCCGGCAGCGTCGTGTCGACGAGGAAGTCGCCGCGCATGAACGTCGTCGGCCGCATCGCCGCGGGGCGCAACAGATCGTCGAGCGTCGGCACGCTGCCGTTGTGGAGATAAGGTGCGGTCGCCCAGAGGCCGTGCAGGTCGTCGACGCGATAGCCGTCGCTCAGTCGCACGGCGAGACGATTGCGACCGATGAACATGAGGAGCGCCGCCCGGCCCGGGTCCGAGGTCGGCCCGGCGTCGTTCGGGCCGGCGTCGGCCGTCACGCCGGCGTCCGTGGGCGGCGGCCCGTCGACGAGGATGCGATGCAGGTAGTCGGTGTGGATGGAGCCGTGGGGGAACGCCGGATCCTCGCCAGGAAGGCGATCGTGCCCGTCGGTGGCGTGATCGTACGTGGTCACGCCGTTCATCGAGATGTCGTCGACGTGGTGGCAATCGGCGCAGTGCTCGCGCGTGAAGATCGCGGCGCCGGCGGCCACCATCGCGGGATCCTGCGAAGGCGCGGGCGGCGACTGCATCGAGCCCATGAACTCGACGAAGGGCGTGGTGCGCGCCGCGGGCGGGAAATCGATCGGCGAGGCGACCGTCGGATCGCCCACGCCGAACGCGAACAACGAGAGGAAGACCTCGGTTCGCACGTTGCCGCCCGTGCCGAGGTAGTTCATCGCCGTGCGCTCCCCGAGGAAGAAATACGGCGGGAAGTCTGCGGGCACGGCCCCGGGGTAGTCGGCGGAGTCGGCTCCCGTGCGCCCTGGCCCGTACGCGAGCGCCTTGGCCACGTCGCTGGCCGAGAGCATCGACGGATGCCCCGCGGCGACCCAGCGCTGGTCGACCTCGTAGCGGAAGCGCGAGAAGTCGAGTCGCGTGTTCGGCAGGCCGAGCCAGAGCGGGCCGTCGGCGAGGCGACCGACGTGGCAGAGCGCGCACGTCTCGTGGACCCGCGTCGCGTCTTCCGTCCCTCGCCGGAAGCCGATGGGGAAGTCGTCGTCGGGATCGGGCAGGAACCCGAACGACTCGTACTGGTTGCCGAACACCGCGGGCTCGTCGGTCATCAGGGCGAGCATGAAGTCGGCCGGCGGCCAGGTGTCGAAGCGCTCCGCGCCCCACGTGTCGTAGAGGAAGCGCTGCTGACCCTCGAAGTGGGGATCGCTCGCCGTCACCGCGTTCGCGGCGTCGATCGGTGTGGACGGAACGGGCGGCACCCACGCGTCGACCGTGGCGGCGTCGACGGAGGGCGCGTCGATCTCGCTCGCGTCCATCCCGGCGTCGCTCTCCGTCGTCGTCGGTGGCGGGCTCGTGGTGCAGGCCATGAGCGCGAGGGCAGCGAGCATCGTGGGACGTGCGTGCATCACAGGCTCTCCAGGTACACGACGAGATCGTCGATCTCGGCGTCGGTCAGTGCGTCGGTCGTCCCGTGGGTGTCGCCGGGGACGCGGATCGTGTCGCGTAGGGTAGCGGCAGAGCCGTCGTGGAAGAAGGGCGGGTGCGTGCGCACCGAGAGGAGCGTCGGCGTCTCGACGCTCGCGAGCACCGCGTCGGGATCGGTCGAGACGGGGATCACGCTCGCATGCGCCAAGCCGTCCGTGAGCGAGGGCCCGCCGTGGCACGCGGCGCAGCCCGCCGAAGCGAAGAGCGCGGCGCCATGCTCCGCAGCGGACGCATCGTCGGGGGCCCGCGCGGGCGGCGGCGCGAGCTCCTCGAGATAGGCCGCGACGTCGTCGAACGCGACGAGCAGGCCATCGCCGTTCATCAGCTCGTGCGTCGTCGTCTGCGCCAGCGTCGCCGCGTCGTCGAACGCGCCGTCCCAGTGGTAGGGCGCGAGCGCGGGACGACCGCCCCACGCCGGCGGCGTGCGACGCACCTTGCGCGGTACGTTCGGCGTGTGGAGAAACCACGACAGGCCATCGTCGCCGCCGCGCGGATGGCACGTGCCGCACGTGACGACGCCGCTCGGCGTCAGGTGCGTGTCGACCGCGTCGAAGAACAGGCTCCGCCCGCGGAGCGCCGCGGCCGACAGATGCGTCGTGCCCGTCGTGCGCCGGCGCGTCCAGGTCGCTTCGAGCCGGCTCGGCGCACGGCTCGCGGGCGCATCGAGGCGCGCGACGGCCCAGTCGAAGCCCACGTCGACGTACGCAGTGCGGCCGTCCTCCGAGAGCGCGAGCCCACGCGGGGCGCGCCCCACGCGGAAGGTTGCGAGCACGTCGAGCGTGCCGGTGGCGGGCGCGTCGCTCGCCGGCGAGCACCGCGCGACGAGCACGTTGTCGGTCGAGAGGTTGGCGATCCACAAGAGACCCCCGGCGATCGCCACCGCCGACGGGCCGCTCATCGCGAGCTCGCCACCGTCGAAGCGCGCGTAGCGATCGCCGCAGGGACCGTGCACGCGCGGCTCGATGCGGGGCGCGCCGTCGACGAGCGCGCCGTAGCCGCCGCTCTCGGGCGGTAGGTCCCGGGGCCCGTCGTTCGCGACCGACTGGTAGATCGCCACGAGCCCGCCGTGGGCCTCGACGGCGAGCGCGGAGGGCTGCGATGCCGCGCGACCGCCCTCGACCTCGAGGGGCTGCGCTCGCACGGGCATCTCGAGGCTCTCGAGATCGACGCGCACGATCGATCGCCCACGCGCGGTCGTGACGGCGAGCGTCGTCCCGACGATCGCGAGCGCGGTCGGCTCGCCGGGCACGTCGAGGACGCGCACGACCTCTCCGGCGCCGGCCTCGATCTCGACCACGCGGTCGTCGTCGGGGCACGTCACGAAGGTGCGGCCCTCGAGCGAGGCCACCGCGCGCGTGGAGGCGCACGGGACGGCGATCTCGTCGACCGCCGTGCCTCGCACGCGCGCGACCGCGCCGCGACGCCCGAGCGTCACGAGCCAGGCATCGTCCACGCGCGAGAGCTCCTGCGGCTCGCCCGGCACCGCGATGCGCGAGCGCTCGCTCCCATCGCCCGCGTCGATCTCGACGAGGGCGTCGTCGTCGGGCGAGGTCACCCAGAGCGCGCCCGTCGCCGGATCACGAACGATCGTGGAGGAGACCGCGCTCGGCACGCGCGGCCCTTCTGCCACGCACGCCGACGCCATCAGGGCGAGCGCGCACGCGCCGATCCGCGCGCGCCCTGGCATCACACGCCGGCGGGCAAGAGGAGCGCGAACTCGGCGGTGATGTGCTGCTGCGCGCACTGCATCGGGAAGCCGCCGATCGGGATCATCACGGGGTCTCCCTCGTCGGGCGCAGGCGCCGTGGGATCGGCGTTGCCGTCCGTGTCCATGAAGCCGAGGATTTGATAGGACTGGCCGCCCGGCAGCTCGCCCTCGATCGTGTACTCCATCGCGGAGATGCCGCTCGTGACGTCGACGCCCTCGAAGTGGAAGCTCGCGACCGCCTGCGCGCCGTCCCGCGGGCCCGCGATCGTGACGTCGGCCGAGCGATACACGTCGCCCCAGATCGGGCCCGTGAGGGCGCTCGGTGCGTTCGGGCTCGTGCGGACGGTCCCCGACGCATCGAAGTGCACCATGAACGTGCCCGAGAGCGCGTCGACCGAGCCGAGCTCGGCGCACGTCTCGGGCTCGGGGATGTGGTCGGGGATGTTCACCATGCCCTGGTAGGGCACGAAGTCGGTGTCCACGAGCGGGCGCGAGGGCGAGGCGACCGCGTACGCGATCGAGAACACGCCGTGGTGGCCCTGCGCGATCACGCTGACCACGCCGCCGCCGGCGGGATCGTCGTAGTAGAAAGGAACCTCCCACGCCGTCGAGCTACCCGGCGCCGCGGCCTCGGCGGCGTTCATCGCGTCGACCATCGCGAACACGTTCTCCTGGAACTGCTCGCCGGCGACGATCGAGGCGGGCGCCTGCGCGAACGGAACGCGGCGGCCATCGACGGTGATCACCTCGAAGGCGACGTTCACGTCCTGGTTCTCGAGCTGCGGCGTCACCGTGAGGCGCAGCCAGTCGTGCGGCAGGAGGTGGAAGTCCTGGAAGTTCTGGAGCGCGCCCGAGCTGATGCCGTACGCGCGGTTGGTGAAGAACGAGAACTCGTCGCGCGAGAGCTCGAAGAACACGGTGCCGCCGAGCGTCTCCCAGGGGTCGCCGCCGAACGCGGGCGTGTTCACCATGCCGGGCGCGAGCGAGGTCTGGGGCGCCGCGGTGCGGAAGCGGACGACCGTGCGCCCGCCCGCGAGCTCGGTCTGGATCACGAGGTCGCCGCCGTGGGGCGAGGCCACGTGGTACTCGAGGTGCCAGGGCTGCATCGTGTCACCCGACGCCTGCACCGCCGCGGTGGTCGCCATCGCCGAGCGCACTGCCTCGATGTAGACGGCGCCGTACTCGAGCGAGACGGGCACCTGCAGGATCGTGCGCATCACGTGGTGCGTGTCGGCCGGCGGATTCATCGAGAGCGTGACGATCGTCTGCGTCGGCGTGCGCGTGTCGGCCATCGTCGTGAGGAAGACGCCGCGGTGGATCTCGTTCTCGGTGTGGAACGTTCCGGCAGCCGCCTGCGATCCGAAGATGGGGCCGACGATGGCGAGGAAGTCGGCCTCGCTCGCGATCGGCACCTCGAAGGTCATGCCGACGAACTCGATCGGGTTGCTGCGCGGGCGCAGCGTCGCCTGCTCCATTTCGTTCGTCGGTGCGGGGCTCGTCGTGCACGAGACGGCGAGCGCGAGCGTGATCGAGAAGAATCGAAGCATGCGCATGGGGCCTCCGAAGGTCGCGAGCGAGAACGGCGCAGGGAAACGGAGAGCGTCGGAGAACCGGCCCCGCAGGTCAACGATGGCGCGATTCGTGGCGTGAGGAGTCTCGCGACATCGCGGGTGGCAACGGAGAGCGGGCCCCGCCGAGAAGACGCGCGGAGGTCTCGTCATGCGGTCTGGGCTCGCGCGTATCTTGATGGTGATGGTCGTCTGCGGTTCTCTCGGCGGAGCCGCGCTCCTTCGACTCGGAGGTTGCCGTATCCCGGGGCTCGGTCCGCCCGAAGCGTCACTGAGGGCTCGTGAGGGGCGGATCCGCGCCGACATCGCACGACTCGACCTCACCGAGAGCTGTCTGCACCCGCAGCCGAGCACCTTCGCCGCCGCCGTCGCGGTCGAGGACGCGCGCGCCGAGGGCACCGACGCAGTCCGTGCGCTTCCCCCGCTGCCGGCGGCGCCCGACGTGTGCGGACGGCTCGGGACCGACGTGCGTGGTCACCTCGTGTGGGGCGACATCCATCGTCGGGGCGAGCGCTACGCCGCCGCCGCATCGCGACTCCGTGACGCCGTCGCGCGCGTGCGCCACGGCTCCAAGTCGGACCCCTCGGCTGATGACGAGCTCGTGGCAGCGTTGGCCGCGTTCTTCGACGCCGCGGACTCCCTCGGCGACGCCCAAGAACGCCGGCTCCACGCCAGCGCGGTGGATGTCGCCGCCCACCTCGCCGACCTCGGCGGCCACGACGCCGACGTCGCCAACGTGCACGTCATCGCGGCGGGCTGGGCCGTCGCGCGGCTGATCACGGACTCGGCCGCCGCGAGACTGCTCGGGCCCACGAGCGAGGCGCCGCTCGCGGGCCTCTCCCGCGCGGCCCTCGCCATCGACGCCGCGCTCGACGGTCTCCCGACCGATGCGCCCGACGACCTACGCGACGCCGCCGAGCAGCTGTCGCTCGCGCTCCGCGCCGTCGTCGAAGCCGCTCCGGGCATCGCACGTGCGAGCGCGATCGATCGGCTGCGCGAGGCGCACGGCGCGTTCCGGGAGGTGGGGAACCGGCGGATGCCGGCGATCTGACCTCGGCTCAGCCCCGCGTCTTCACGGGCGTCGAGGCCGGCGGCAGCGAGGCCTCCGTGCCGGCTGCGGCGTCCGCCTTCGGCGCGATCGGGAACAAGCGCGAGGCCGCGTGCACGATGTCGACCTCGCCGCGCTCGCTCGCGCGCTTCACCTCGGCGACGGGGTGGTGCACGACCTTGTTCACCATCGCCTCGATCATCCGCTCGAGGGCCGCGCGGTCCTTGTCCTTGTCGCCCGTGAGGCGCGGCAGCGTGCGCTCGAGCTCGGCCATCAGCGTGCCCTGCACGTGCTGGCGGATGCCGACGATCAGCGGTTTGAGGTCTTGCTGCTTGCGCCACTCCTCGAACTCGCGCGACTCGCCGTCGATGATCTTCTCGGCCGCGTCGGCCTCGCGCTTGCGCGCGGCCATGTTCTCCTGCGCGACCTTGCCGAGGTCGTCCACGTCGTAGACGAACACGCCGTCCATCTCGCCGACGCGCGGATCGACGTCGCGCGGCACCGCGATGTCGATGAAGAACATCTGCCGGTGCTTCCGCGCCCGGATCACGTCCTTCATCAGGTCGACCGTGATCACGAAGCGGTCGCTCGACGTGGACGTGATGGCCACGTCCGCGAGCGCGAGCTCGCTCGGGAGCTCGGCGATCGTCCGCGGCTCGCCGCCGCACGCCGCCGCGAGCTGCACCGCGCGCTCGAGGCTGCGGTTGAGCACGATCAAGCGCGCGCCTTGCTTCGCGAGGTGCTTGGCCGCGCTCTCGCCCATCTTGCCGGCGCCCACGAGCAAGACGCGCTTGCCGCGCAGATCGCCGAAGATGCCCTTGGCGACGTCGCAGGCGACCGAGCTCACGCTCACCGTGCCGGCGGCGATGCCCGTCTCGTTGCGGATGCGCTTGGCGACCGCGAAGGCGCGCGCGAAGCAGCGATCGAGCAGCGTGCCGAGGCCCCCCGCGCTCGAGGCCGCCGCGTAGGCGTCCTTCACCTGGCCGAGGATCTGCGGCTCGCCGACGACCATCGAGTCGAGGCTCGAAGCGACGCGGAAGGCGTGCTGGACCGCGTCGCGGCCGGTGCGCTCGTAGGTGAGCCCCTCGAGCGCGCCCTCGCCGAGCGGGCGCTCGAGCCAGCTCAGCGCGCGGGCCGGCGCCGCACCGTCGTGCGCGACGCCGTAGATCTCCACGCGGTTGCAGGTCGCCACGAGGAGCGCCTCGTCGAGGGCGACCTCGCTCTTCAGGCGCGCGATCGCGGCCTCGAGCTCGCCGCTCGGCACGGCGAGCTTCTCCCGCGTCTCGACGGGCGAGGTGCGATAGGAGAGACCGACGACGAAGATGTCGGGGGCGCTCAACTCAGCCTCCCACGACCGGGCCGGTGCGGATCACGTAGCCGACCAGCAAGAGACAGGTGCAGAGGAACCCGAGCATCGTTCCGATCGCCGCCCGACGGCCGCGCCAGCCCGCGGCCACGCGCAGGAGCAGCAGCCCGCCGAACATGAGCCAGGCGAGCAGGCCGAACGCCTGCGCGATCGTGATCGGCGGTGCGCCGGGATCGATGCGCACGGCCCAGAGCGCGCCGCTCACGACGCCGATCGAGAGCAGCGGGAAGCCCACGCTGAGCAAACGGAAGCCCAGCGTGTCGAGCACGTCGAGCGGCGGCAGGCGCTGGAAGAGGCCCGTGAGCTTCTTTCGCTTGAGCTGTCGCTCCTGCAGCACGTACGCGATGGCCACCGCGAACGCGAGCGCGAAGGCGGTCTCGCCGAGCAGGTTCACGACGATGTGCACCGGCAGCACCATCGAGCGCACGTCGTCCGAGACGGTGCCGACACCGCGATGGAACGCCGCCATCAAGATGAAGAGGAGCGCGATCGGTGTGATGAACGCACCGAGCACCGAGACGCGCGGCAGCCGCGAGCGGTACGCGTAGGCCGTTCCGAGGAAGGCGAGCACGAGCAGGAGCGAGCCGAAGGCCAGCACCTGGTGGATGTCGGCCAGGCGCGCCCCGTCGGCGAGCTCGAGCGCGAGGAAGCCCACGTGTGCGAGCGCGGCCGGCGCGAGCAGCAGCGCCCCCGCGCGACCGACTCCCTCGCTCCCGCGCACGAGGAACGCCGCCTGTGCGCCCCACGCCGCGACGTAGAGGATCACGGTCACCGAGAAGAGAACGGTCAGCGCGGTCATGGATCGCGAGCGCTCAGCGGCGCTCCAAGAAGAGGCGAGCGAGCAGATCGACCTCGCTCGATCCGTCGCCTGCTCCCGTCGCGCGCTGCATCGCAGCTGCGAGATCGTGCGGCCCGGACGGCGCGCGCCCCGGCTGGTCGGGCAGCGGCTCGCCGACGAACCCCTCCGCCACTTCGTACGCGAGATCGCCGACGATCACGGAGCCTGCCGAGTAGTCGCCGCCGAGCGCGGCGATCTGATCGAGGTCTTTCACGCGGCCGAGCAGCTCCGGCGCGTCGCCGGCGCCCGTGAGCTCGTTCTGGAAGAGCACGGCGGTCTTGAGGCAGAAGCCCCGGCCGTCGGGCAGTGTCGTCATGACCTCGCCGTCGACCTCGACGCGCCCCTCGCTGAGCCAGCGATCGAGGACGCTCTGAGAGAGGAAGAGGCGGTTGTCACCCATGACGGCCCCATCGTAGCCGACGCCCGGCGAAGCGGCGAAAACAACATGGCAGGCGTCTGGGCCCCGGGCTGCGCCCGCTCCCGTCCGGGCCCTCCGGGGCGAGCACTCTTTGCCTCGCACGCGTCCCGACGACGCGTTGTGTTAACGTCGCCGCCATGGTGCGCACGCTCGCCTCGCTCTTGGTCGCGCTGGTCGTGACGGCCTTCGTGCCGGCTCTCGCCGAGGCCCAGAACCCGCTGATCGAGCGCGGGATCGGCGAGTACGACGAGGTCCGCTTCGAGGAGGCGCTGCAGACGCTCTCGGCAGCGTTGGTCCGCACCGGGAACACGCCGAGCGAGCAGCAGCAGATCTACCGCTACCTCGCGCTCACGTACCTCGCGCTCGGTCGCCAGGAAGAGGCCTCGGGCGCGTGGCGGGCCCTGCTCGCGCTGGCGCCCGAAACGCAGACCGGCAGCGACATGTCGCCGCGCTTCCGCACCTTCTTCGACGGCGTGCGCACGCAGTGGGAGTCCGACGGGCGCCCCGGCACTCCGCCCGCGCGACCCGTCTCCATCGCGCACCGCTCCCCGCCGCAGGCCGATCGCGGTACCCAGGTGGCGCTCGAGGCCACGGTCGACGATCCCGACCATCGCACGGCCTCGCTCGTGCTCGCCTATCGCCAGGGCTCGAGCGCCGTCTTCCGCCGCGTCGAGTGCGAGCGTGGATCGGATGGCACTTACACCGCGACGATCCCGGGCAACGACGTGAGCCCGCCGCTCGTCGAGTACTACTTCGAGGCGATCGACGCGAACGGCCTGCCGCTCGCCTCGCGCGGCGACGTCGCCGCGCCGCTCCGCATCGCCGTGCCGGCGCCCGGCCGCCCGATCGAAGAGGAGCCGGCGTTCTGGGGCATCCTCGGCGGGAGCGCCGTCGCGGTCGGCATCGCGATCGGCCTCGGCGTGTTCTTCGGCACGCAGAGCAGCGGCGGGACGCAGCAGGGCACGCTCGTCATCACCATCGACTGATGCGCGGGCGCTCGTCGGGGATCGCGCTCCGACGAGCCCGGTCCGCGCGCGCCGCGATCGTCGGGCTCGCGCTCGCGGCGATCTCGGCGCTCGCGCTCGGCTGCACGAGCGATCGCGCCCAGGCGACGGCGGAGTGGCACGCGGCGCTTCGCGACTGGGAGCAGACGCGCAATCCGGCCGCCTACGAGGCATGGCTCGCGATCGACGAGCGCTTCCCCGAGGGCCAGGAGGCGCATCGCCGCATCCGCGAGGCGGACCGCTTGTATCGCGAGGGCATCTCGCGCGTGGCGGCCGGCGACGAGGGCGCCCGCGAGCCCTTCGAAGAAGCGGTGCGTACGGCGCCGATGGATCCGCGCCTCTATCTCCCCCTCGCGCGGGCCTTCCGCGCGCAGGCCGAGCTCGCGCCCGACAACCCGCACCTCTTCATTCGCTCCGCCGAGTACTACCGGAAGTTCCTCACGCTCGCGCCCGACGATCCCGATCACGAGGCGGCGCGTCGCGAGCTCGAGCAGCTCGATCCCGAGTCGGCGCTCGCCCCGCTCGAGACGCCGGCCGCGACGCCGACGCTGCCGGCCGAGACGCCGTGGACCTCGACCCCGCTCGCGGCCGCGAGTGTGCTCAGCGTGATCGCCGTGCTGCTCGCGCTCGCCGCGCTCGCCGTGTTGCTCTCGCGCCGCACGGGCAAGTCGCTCGCCGAGCTCGCGGAGAAGCGGCCCGAGCTGCATCCCGCGATCGCGTACCTCGTGTCGAGCCTGCGCCACGAGCTGCTCAAGCACCGCATCGGCGCCGTCGCTTCCGGGATCGACGCGATCGCCGAGGGCCGCGCGAGCTCGCCCCAGCGCGCCTTCGTGAGCACGCGCCTCTACGGTGGTGAGCCGCTCGGCGACGCGTGGGAAGGGCACCTGCGCGCCTTCGAGCGGGCGCTCGGCCCCGAGCTCGATCTGCGGCGGCGCGATCGCGGGTTCCGCCGCGCGGCGAGCGCGATCGCGCTCATCGGGAAGCTCCAGCCGGCGATCGACCGCGGAGACGCGCGCGCGAGCCAGCGGCTGCGCCAGGCCCACGCCGAGCTCGGTCGCCTCGACCGCGCGCTCGCCTCGCTCGTCTCGCGGATGGTGCGGACGCGCGTCGACGACGCGCTCGTGCGCGCCGTGCTCGACGCCGTGCAGAACGAGTACGCCGCGTCCCGCGTCGCGCTCGCGCCGATCGCCATCGAGACGCCGCATCCCGCGCCCGAGGTCGAGGTGTTCCGCGTCGATCTGGTGCTCGTGCTGAAGAACGTGCTCCGCAACGCGATCCTCGCTGTGGGCAAGACCACGCCGCCGGGGCGCGTGAAGGTCGAGGTCGCAGTGGAGCTCGAGCCGACGGGCGAAGAGAACGTGGTGATCCGCGTGCTCGACACGTCGCCCGAGACGCTGACGACCGAGGCCATCTACGAGCGGCGCGTGGACCGCGGGCTCGGCCTCGTGACGGCCGCGCTCACGCGCTACGACGGCGCGATCGTGGTGGAGCCCGCCGATCCGCCGTGGGCGAAGGCGGTCTCGCTGCGCTTCTTCCGGGCGCTCGGCGAGGGCGACGGGGCGCTCGCCGACGAGCCGCCACGCCCCCGCGCGCGCGATTAATTGCGAATAACGACCGCGGCGCGCGGGACCTGCGAGGGTCGGCGCCATGCGTCTCTCCGCGTCTCTCGTGCTCGCAGGCCTTCCGATCGCGCTCGCTGGATGCGGCACGAGCGAGCCTCGGCGTGATGCGTCCGCCCCGGATGGCGCGCCGGCCGAGGACGCCGCCATCGTCACCGATGCCGGGAGCGATGCCTCGGCCGCCGACGCGGCGGTCGAGGCGGATGCCGCCACGCCCGGCGACGACTGGCTGGTCGCGGGCGCGCGCGCGAGCTGCGTCTCACGCGGAGGCGAGGCGTGGTGCTGGGGCTCGCTGTGGACCGGCCAGACCGAGCTCGCGCCTCTGCGTGTGCCGGCCCTCGACGGCGCGCGCGAGGTGGCGCTGTCGTGGAATGGCGCCTGCGCGCTCTTCGGCGACGGCCGGGTCGAGTGCGCGGGCGGGGCGCAGAACGGCGTCCTCGGCCCCGGGACGACCGGCCTCGGACGCAGAGAAGCGTTCGCGCCCGTCGACGGCGTGAGCGGCGCCGTCGCGCTCGCGCTCGGCGACACGTTCGCCTGCGCCGTGGTGACGGACGGCCACGTGCTCTGTTGGGGAGACGATTCAGTCGGACAGACGGGCAGCCCGATCCCCGCGCACGCGTCCGGAAGCGCGGCCCCGCAGCCCACGCCCGCGCCCGTGACCGCGCTCGACGAGGCGATCGCCGTGACGGCCGGCCAGTACCACGCGTGCGCGCTGCGTCGCGACGGGGACGTGCGCTGCTGGGGCTACGGCGCGTGGGGCACGCTCGGGCGCGGCGACGGAGGCACCGGAGGCCCGCAGCCCATCGCCGCGGACGTCGCAGGGCTCGACGACGCACGCGCGATCGCCGCCGCGGGGAACACCACCTGCGCGCTGCGCGCGGAGGGCTCGGTCGTGTGCTGGGGCGCCGCGCTGCCGGGCGTCGACCCGAGCACCGTGGACACCTGCGTGGTGGTCGTCGATCAAGCCTGTTGGCGCGCGCCGCACCTCGTGAGCGAGCTGGCCGGCGCGCTCGCCCTCGACGTGGGAAGCGGCTTCGCCTGCACCCGTCGCGAGACCGACTGGGCGTGCGCCGGCGACGACGGCGCGGGGGCCGCGCACGGTGACGGCTCGCCAGCGACGCTCGTGCGCGCGCTCGCCGCCGGCGCGCGGCACCTCTGCACCCTCGACGACGCGGGCGCGGTGCGCTGCCGCGGTCGTGGCGACGAGGGCGAGCTCGGCGATGGGCGTGGGACCTCGTCCACCACCCTCGTCCGCGCGCTGCTTCCCTGACCCCGCCGCAGCGCGGCGCGCTACCATCCTCGCCGCGTGCCCAAGCGGAAGATGCTCGTCGTCGAGGACGGCCGGGAGTACGAGGAGTTCGCCCAGACGTTCCTCGGCGATCGCTTCGACGTCGTGACGGCCCACTCCGCGGCCGAGGCGCTCGAGCGACTGCGCGCGGAGGCCATCGACGTCCTGCTCGTCGACCTGCGCTTCGAGCGCGCGCCCGCCGAGCAGCTCGTCGGCGACGTGGACGCGACGGCGCGGCGCCTCTTCGGCGGCGACCGCGCCCGCGCGCTGCGCTGGATCAAGGACCAGCAGGGCACGCTCGTGCTCGCCGAGCTCCGCAAGGCGGGCTTTCCGCAGCGCGCCGTGTTCGTGCACGACTTTCCGCCCGAGCGCCTCGCGAACCTCGCCAAGCTCTACGGCGACGTCCACGCGGTGCCCGGGTTCGATGCGGCCGCGATCGGCGCGCTCTTCGCGGAGGTGCGCGCGTGACCGAGCAGGCCGGGATCGTCGCGCGCACGCTCGTCCACGACGTCGGCAAGTACGTCTCGCGCGCGGCGCGGAACCTGCCGCCGAAGGGCGCGATCCCCGCCGTGCTCGTGGACATGCTCTTCCGAGACGTGCTCGGCACGCTGCCGAGCGGCCTCACGCCGAGCGAGCGCTTCGAGGCCCTCGCGGCGGAGCTCGGCACGAGCGATCCGCGGATCGACGAGGTGCGCGCGCGCTTCTCGCGCATCGCGGCGCTCGAGCGCGAGCTCGCCCGCGGCACCGAGCTCGTCGTGCGCTCGGTGGCCGCCGAGGCGCTCGGGATCGACGAGGCTCTCCGCTCGCTCGCCAAGGAGCTCTCGCGATGAGCGCGGGCCCGCGCGCGCGGCGCCCCAAGCTCCTCGTGGTCGACGACGGCGATCGCTACGTCGAGCTCTGCCACGCGCTCCTGCGCGACTACGACTACGCGACGCGCTGCGAGCTGCCGGGCCCCTGCTGGACCTGCGAGCGGCGCCCCGGCTGCACGCTCACGCACGCGCACGACGCGGCCGAGACGGACGAAGCGCTCGCGCGCAATCGCGACGTCGACGTCGTGCTGCTCGACGTGGCCTTCGACGTGCCGGTCGAGCGCCTCTTGCCGTCGAGCGAGAAGAGCCTCGAGCGACGCCGGCGCCTGCAGGGCATCGAGATCCTCGCGCACCTGCGCCGCTCGCGCGCGGATCTGCCCGTGGTGCTGATGACCTCCGAGGACGAGCTCGCCTACCAGGACGCCGCCGAGGCGCTCGCGGTGGACGAGTTCGCCTCGCTCGCCGGAGAGGCGGCCTTCGATGCGCGCGCTCTCTCGCTCCTCGTCGAGCGCGTCCTCGCGCGACACGCCGACTCGCCCGAGGCCGGCGGCTACACGTGGGGAGGCTCGCCCGCGATGGCACGCCTGCGTCGCGATGCCCACGCGCTCGCGCGCACGTCGCTGCCGATCCTCGTGCTCGGCGAGCCGGGCACCGGCAAGAGCGCGCTCGCCGAGCGCGTGCTGCATCCGCTCGCGCGTCGGAAAGGGCCCTTCGTCGCGGTCGATCTGGCCTCGATCCCCGACACGCTCGTCGCCGCCGAGCTCTTCGGCACGGCGCGCGGCGCCTTCAGCGGCGCGGTGGATCGGCGCGGCCGCTTCGAGGAGGCGAACGGCGGCACGCTCTTCCTCGACGAGATCGGCAACCTCCCGCCCGAGGCGCAGCGCATGCTGCTGCTCGCGCTCCAGGACCAGCGCATCACGCGCCTGGGCGAGAGCACGCCGCGCTCGGTCGACGTGAAGCTCGTCGCGGCGACGAACGCCGATCTCGGGGCGCGCGTGCGCGCGGGCACCTTCCGCGCGGACCTCTACGCGCGCCTCAACCCCGCGGCGCGCCTCACGATGCCGCCGCTCCGCGAGCGCGAAGGCGACCTCGAGCTGCTCGCGCGCGCGCTCCTCAAGAAGAAGCTCGCGGCGGGCGCCGACCGCGAGCTCCTGGCCGACTATCTCGATGCCGCGGGCCTCTCGGGCCTGCCGCACGCGGAGCTCTTCTTCGGCGCGCCGCCGCGCACGCTGGAGCGGGGCGTGGCGCTCGTGCTGGCGAAGAGCAGCCTCGCCGAGCTGCGGCGGCACGCCTTCCCCGGCAACGTGCGCGAGCTCGAGCTGCTCGTGGCCAACGCCGCGGTGTTCACCCTGGCCGACGCGCTGACGGCCGCCCGCGAGGGCCGCACGCAAGGCGCCGCGAGCGCGCGGATCCTCCCGATCCCGGAGAAGCTCGTGCGCGATCTGCTGGCCGCCGGCTCGCCCGCGCCGGTCCGCGCCGCGCGCGCGCCAGGCCACGCGGAGCTCGAGGTGCGTGCGAGCAAGACGCTCCACGCGGTCGCGCTCCACCTCGAGCGACAGCTCTACGAGCGCCTCTTCGCCGAGACGGGCGGCGACTTCGACGCGATGGCGTCGCAGCTGCTGGACGAGCCCGGGCCGACCGGCGCTCGCAAGGTGCGCCTGCGCTTCAACCAGCTCGGTCTCAAGGCCCGGCGGCCCAAGCGAAGAGTCGACGAATCGTAGCAGTAACCAGGCGCTGATCGTAGACGATTGCTCGGTCTCGGACGCTCAAGATCAAGACAACACACGGGAAATCGCTTGGCCCGCCGCTCGCAATGACGCCTCCCCGAAAGGCAGGCGGCGATGGCGCAGACGACGGATTCGAGCGTGGTGATGGCCCTGACGGAGCTGGCGCAGATGGAGGCGGATCGGATCGCGCTCGATCGCCAGCGCGAGGCCGAGCGCGCCGAGACCGCACGGGCCGAGCGCGAGCGGGCCGCGGCCGCCGAGCGCGAGGCGCTGCGTGCGAAGGAAGAGCGCGAGGCGGCCGAGCGCCGCGTCGCCGAGGCGAAGGCGCGGCTCGAGCTCGAGGCCGATCGCCAGCTGGACCAGCGCATCGCCGCGATGCGCGCCGAGCTCTCGCGCGTGGAGGCCGAGCGCCAGACGCTCAAGTCGGATCTCGAGGCGCGGCTCGAGCGGCCCGCGGCGCCGGCGCGTCCGGGCGGATGGGCGATGGCGTTCGGTCTCTCGAGCCTCGTCGCCGCGAGCCTCGCGGGCCTGCTCGTGATGCAACAGGCGCGGCAGCCGCTCCCCGTTGCGGCGCCCGTCGTCGCGGCGCCGATCGCGGTCGCGGCTCCGGCCGTCGAGGCCAGCACCCCGCCGATCGCGCCCGCCCCGGTCGTCGCGGAGACGACGCCGGTCGAGACTGCGCAAGCCCCTGCACATCCGACGCGCCCGTCGCGTCGCACGCACGACGGCGTCCGCACCGAAACGCACCGTGATTCGCAGGAGATCGTGGGCCTCGGCGACGACGACGGCAGCGAGGACGTGCTGGGGCCCGAGCTCGCCGGCGAGGCGCACCGCGTGCTGCATCGTTGATGGCGTGCGCGAAGGCCGTGTACGCTTCGCGCGCGCTGTCGAACGGCGCTTCGGAGGCGAACATCATGGTCAAGCTCGTCAGGGTTCTCGGTGTCGGTCTCGGTCTCGCGGCGGCAGCGTGCGGCGGTGGTGGCGGCGGCGGCAGCAGCGGCGGCGGCGGCGGCGACACGAGCTCGGGCGGAGAGTCGCAGTACGCAGGCCCCGTCGGCTCGACCGACGTCGCGCACGGTCAGGAGCGCTACGATGCCGTCTGCGCGTCGTGCCACAACAACGGCGCGCCCCCGCTCGCGAACATCGGCTGGACCCCGGAGCGCATGCGCCAGCAGATCCGCGAGGGCTCGGCGAACATGCCGGCCATCCGCGCGGCGCGCCTGAGCGACGCCGACATGGAAGCGGCCCTGGCGTACATGCAGACGATCGGCGCGGTTACCGGCGGCGCCGGCCCGGCCGAGCCCGCGGCGCAGTGAGCGTGCCCGCCGCGTGAGGCCCCGGACGGGGCCGAAGCGGCACCCGATCCTACGAAAAGAGGTCCGCGGTGCATGCGCCGCGGACCTCTTCGTCTTCCGTCTCGCGCCGGAGCGCGCGCTACTTCGTCGAGACGGCGGGCGACTCGAGAACCGTGCGCGCGAAGGCGTACCAGCGCTGCGACTCGGCGCGGTCGGCGTCGGCGCGGTCGAGCATGATCCGGTGGTGGAGGCGCAACTGCTCCGGGCCGTCCGGGTCGGGGACCGAGAGGAGCAGGCGCTGTGCGCGCGTGCGGAAGTGATCGCCGAGCGCGCGGCCCACGACCACGATGCCGGCGAGGTCGACCATCGCCAGGCCGTCGTCGGGCAGGCGCAGGTGCTTGGCCACGCGCGTGAGGTCCGTGCCGGCCGAGCGCGCTGCCGTGCGGATCTCGGCCAGCGTCTTGCGCGGCAGCACCTCCCCGCGGTCGAGATCGACGCCCACGCGTCGCGCGTCGAGGATGACCTCACGGCGCAGCACGTCGTCCCCGAGGTCGAGCACGAGCTCGCGGATGGGCTCCTCGATGCGCGCGCGGGTCAGACCGCGCAGCGGCCCGGTGCTCTCCGACACGCTCGCCACCGCGCGCCGCCAGCGGAATCGCTCGGGCTCGCGGGCGCGAACCACGCTCACCGCGCGCTTCAGCTCCTCGCGGCGCTTCCAGTAGTCCACAGCATCGGTGACGCGTGAGCCGTCGTACATGGCGATCCTCCGAGCCCCGGGGTATCGCCGCACCCCGGAAGAACGGTCAAGAAACCGGGTGGGTACGGGCTTGCGCGACGGCCCGCGCAGCCTAACTTCCGCCCCCGATCGACTCGGAGACGTTTCGCGATGCCGACCTACGACTACGCTTGCGAGAACTGCGGCCACCACTGGGACGTGGAGCAGCGGATGAGCGACGAGCCCATCCGCAAGTGCCCCAAGTGCGGCAAGCTCAAGGCCAAGCGCCAGATCACCGGTGGGAATTTCATCCTGAAGGGCGGCGGCTGGTACGCCGACCTCTACTCCTCGTCCGGCAAGAGCTCGAGCAAGAAGGAGTCTTCCTCTTCGTCCGAGAGCTCGTCGTCCTCGACCTCGTCCGAGACGAAGAGCGAGACGAAGACCGAGACCAAGAAGGCCTCGAAGAAGGAATGAGGTGACGGCGCGCCCGCTCGGCGCGCGCCTCAGCGACTGCCGCCGACCTCTTCGCGCTTCTTGAGCGCGGCGAGCGCGTCCTCGAGCTCGGCCATCTCGGCCTCGCTCATCTCTTCTTCTTCCTTCGCGCTCTCTTCGACGCGCGCCGCGACCTTCGTCTCCGCCGGCGCGAGACCCATCTCGCGCTTGAGCGCCTCGAGGTCCGCATCGGCGCCCGCGGTCGCCTCGAGCCGCGCGAACTTGTTCTTGAGGATGTCGCCCGTGGCCTCCTCGGCGAGCTCGCCGGCGGCCTCGACCTCGGCCTCGCGCTGCTCGATCTTCTGCTCCATCCGCTGGAAGGCGTCGAAAGCGCTCGTGTCCGAGAGCTTCCCCATCGCCTTCTGGATCTCCTCCATCGCCTTCGCGCGGTTGTTGCGCGCGATGAGGAGGTCCTTCTTGCGCTTGGCCTCGCCGATCTTGCTGTTGAGCGCCTGGAGCGCGATCTTGACCTGATTGACCGCCTGCGTCTGCTTCCGGTACTGGTCCTCGAAGCCCTTCGCGAGGCTCTCGTGCTCCTTCTTGCGGAGCAGCGCTTCCTTCGCGAGGTCGTCGTCGCCGGCGCGCACGGCGAGCATCGCCTTCTTGTGCCACTCGTCGGTGACGGCCTTCTCGCCCTGCCACTGCCGCTCGAGGCGCTTCTGATCGGCGATCGCGACCGCGACCTGCTTCTTCACCTCGACCAGCTGCGCGTTCATGTCGAGGATGATCTGCGACAGCATCTTCTCGGGGTCTTCCGACTTCGAGATGAGGTCGTTCAGGTTGCTCTTGATCAAGGTCGCGAGGCGCCCGAAGAAGCCCATGGTCGTTTCCTTCTTTCCTTCAGGAGCTCTTGCGGAAGGCGGCGAAGCCGGGGACGTGCTTGCTGAGCGCCACGCCGAAGTCGTCGAGCGTGCCCACGAGCTCGTTGTAGTCGAGGTTCTCCATGCGGAGCGAGGCCGTGAGCACGAGGCTCCCGCCCGCGATGCCGTAGGCGCCGTGCACCATGTCGCTCGCGTTCAGCTCGAGGCAGCGCTGGTGCAGCTCTGCCTTCTTGGCCGGGTCGACCGTCGCGAGGTCGAGCACGTTCACGCGGAAGAGCGCGACGTCGGCCGTCACCTTGAGCACGATCTGCTCGTGGGCGCCCGACGTGTCCGACACGAGCCACGTTCCTTCTTCGAGCTCGCGATGCGGATATTTCGAGCGAGTGAGATACGCCTCGATGTCTTCGTTCGTCCGCATGCGCTCGCAGCCTAGCGGGGCTCGGGTGCCGGGATCAATGCGGCACGAACGACCCCGTTCCCGCTCCCAACACGAGCCGGGCCGCGCTCATTCCTCGGCGCGCGCCGCCCGGAGCTCCCGGCGGCGCCCGGCCTCCCCGATCATTCCTCGGGGACGTCGCCGGCCGGGTTCGCGAGCTTGCGCGTCCAGAGGATCGCGTCCTTGCGCTCGCCGCCCGACTGGCAGCCGCTGGCCATCAGGCCCGTGCGGCGGAAGCCGGCCGCGACGTACGCCGTCGCGAGGCCGATGTCGTCCGAGGGCGCGAAGCCGAACGCGCTGATGATGCCGCGCTCCTTCAGGTCGTCGGCCATCACGCGCAGCGCCGCCGTCAGGCCGAGCACGTCCGCGTCCTCGCTCGGCGAGCGGAGGATCTCGATCAGCGAGTGACCGAAGCAGTCCTGGAACTCCGCCGTGAGGTAGACCTTGCGGCCCTTCTTCGCGGTGGCCTCCACGTAGTAGCGCTCCGCCTCGCGCCCGAAGGCGTCGAAGCCGCTGAGCACGGGACCTTCCTTGCCCGGCTTCTTCCAGGCCTCGTCGCGCGCCGCGAGGGCGTCCTCGACGTCGATGAACTCGACGGTGACGCCCGGGATCTCGTCGGGCACTTCGCGCGCGTTCTTCTTACCCGCGTTCACCGTGCGCTCGGCCGTGCGCAGCCCTTCGTCGCTGACCTCGATCGAGGCCGTGCGGTCGCCGATCACGCAGCCGACGAGGTGGCCGTCGGAGCGCTTGTAGAAGCCGGGGATCGTCCCTTCGCGCACGAAGCCGACGCGCGTCCAGCTCGAGACCTCGTCCTTCTCGACGAGGAGGATCACCTTCTCGATCTGCTCGCGCTTGGCGACGTTCTGGATGAACAGACGCTTGGCGGGCAGGGCCCCGGCGCGGAAGTCGACCACGCGGATGAGGCCGATGCGGCGGTTGACGAGCAGGCAGAGGTACGCACTCTCGCTCTTGAAGTGGAGCTCCTCGACCCAGGGGAGCGGTGCGTTCTGAACGGCGGCGGCCTTGGCCATGAAGAGAGCTCTCCTCGACTCGGAACGCGGGCAAAGCCGCGAGATGCGAGAGGATGCCGGCGGCATCCTCACGAAAAATTCGCGGCAACCTACGCGCGGCCGGAAACGTTGTCAAAGCACGAACGACCAGGCTCCCCGCGCGCGGCGCGGCGGCGCAAGACGAAGCGAGGCGTGCCGAGCGCGGCGCGAGAGCCGGAGACGCGCCGCGGTCGGAGCCCAAATGCGAGCACTCCGGAAGCTTGACGCGGCGCGTTAGCGTGCCCAGTCTGACGAGTGTCAGGCGGACCCCTGCGAACGCGCGCCGAGCCCTCGGCCATGCGCGAACGGGCAGATCCGTCCCTCGTTCGAAAGGAGCACGTCATGACCCTTCATCCCGATCTCGCAGCGCTCTACGTGTGCGGCTCCGTGATGCTGACGGGCATCGTCGTCTACGGGCTGCACGCCCTCGGGAGCGCCATCGGTCGCGCCGCCCGTGCGGCGCGCCTTCGTCGCGAGGCCCAGAGTCACGCGCACGCGTGAGGGGACGTGAGCTAAGTTCCGGCGCGTGACCTACGACGCGCTCTTGATCGTCGGCTTCGGCGGGCCGGAGGGCCCGGACGACGTCGTCCCCTTCCTCGAGAACGTGACGCGCGGGCGGAACATCCCGCGCGAGCGCCTCGTCGAGGTGGGCGCGCACTACGCGCACTTCGGCGGCGTCTCGCCGATCAACGGCCAGCTGCGCGCGCTGAAGGCGGCGCTCGAGGCCGAGCTCGCCGCGCACGGCCCGGCGCTCCGTGTGTACTGGGGCAACCGCAACTGGCACCCGATGCTCGCCGACACCGTGCGGCAGATGAAGGCCGACGGCGTCACGCGCGCGCTCGCGTTCGTGCCGAGCGCGTTCGGCTCGTACTCCGGCTGCCGCCAGTACCGCGAGGACATCGAGCGGGCGCGCGCGGGGGTCGAAGGTGCGCCTCCCATCGACAAGCTGCGCAATTTCTTCGATCACCCGGGCTTCGTGGACGCCCTGATCGAACGAGTGAAGGATGCGAATGTGAGCCCTGGCTCGGTTTCGCTCGTCTTCACGGCGCACTCGATCCCGAGCGCCATGGCCGCCGGCGCGCCCTACGAGGCGCAGCTGCGCGCCATCGCGTCGATCGTCGCCGAGCGCACGGGCTTCGCGTCGTTGGATCTCGTCTTCCAGAGCCGGAGCGGCGCGCCCGGCGTGCCCTGGCTCGAGCCGGACGTGAGCGACCACCTCGAGGCGCTCGCGGCGCGCGGCACGAAGAAGGTGCTGCTCGTGCCGATCGGCTTCACCTCCGATCACATGGAGGTCGTCTGGGATCTCGACACCGTCGCGCGGCAGCGCGCGGAGGCCGCCGGCATCGAGCTCGTGCGCGCGGGCACGGTGGGCACGCATCCGACGTTCGTCGCGATGATCCGCGAGCTCGTGCGCGAGAAGACGGAGAGCGCGCCGAAGCGCTCGCTCACCACGCTGGGGGAAGGGCGCTGCGGTGAGGGCTGCTGCCCGCCGCCGGCCGCGCGCAGGCCGGGCACGTGAAGACGATCGGCGAGGCGCTCGCCGAGGCGATGGCGCTCGTGTCGCCGCTTCCGGCCGAGGAGCGGCCGCTCGCCGACGCGCTCGGAGGCTCTCTCGCCGACGATCTCGTCGCGACGCTCGACGTGCCGTGGGCCGACGTGAGCCTCGTCGACGGCTACGCGGTGCGGGCCGCCGACGTGCGCGCGGGCGTCTCGCTGCGCGTGAGCATGGAGGCGCGGGCTGGCGCGGACGTCGGGGCGCTCGAAGCGGGAACGGCCGGCCGCATCTTCACCGGCGCGCCGCTGCCACACGGCGCCGACGCGGTCGTGATGCAGGAGATCGTCACGCGCGTCGAGGGCGAGGCCGTCTTCTCCGCCGAGGCGCGCGTCGGCCAGGGCGTGCGACGCGCGGCCTCGGACCTCGCGGCCGGCGAGCGCATCGTGTCGCGCGGCACCGAGGTCGACCCGGGGCTCGTCGGGCTCGCCGCATCGCAAGGGCGCGCGACGCTTCCCGTCGTGCGCGCACCTCGGGTCGCGATCCTGACGACGGGCGACGAGCTCCGCGACCCGGGCGACGCGCTCTCGCCGGGCGCGATCTACGACGCCAACGGGCCGATGCTGACCGCCGCGGTGCAAGCGGCCGGGGGCCGCATCGTGCGGCGCGCGCGCGTGCCGGACGATCTCGAGCAGACGCGCGCCGCGCTCGACGAGGCCGCGCGCGCGGCCGACCTCGTCGTGATCGCCGGCGGCGTCTCGGTGGGCGATCACGATCTCGTGCACGCGGCGCTCGCCGCGCTCGGCGTGCGGCAGGTGCTGTGGAAGGTGCGCATGAAGCCGGGCAAGCCGCTCGCGGTCGGCGTGCGCGAAGGGCGGCCTTTTCTGGGCCTCCCAGGGAACCCGGTGTCGGCTTGGGTGGGCTTCGAGCTCTTCGTGCGCCCGATGCTGCGGCGCATGCTCGGCGATCCGCGGCCGTATCGGGCGGCGCACGAGGTCGTGCTCGGCGCGTCGATCCGATGCAGCCCCGATCGCACCGAGCTCGCGCGCGCGCGCCTCGACCCGGAAGGGCGCGCGTGGCCGTTGGCGAAGCAGACCTCGAGCGCGCTCGGGTCCGTGGTCGGCGTGGATGCGCTGCTCGTGCTGCCCGAGCGCGACGGAGAGCTCGCGGCGGGCGAGCGCGTGCACGCGATGCGGCTCTTCGGCCACGGCCGTGCTTCGTCGCCCTTCGCGTGAGCGCGAGAAAGTCAGCACGAGCGGCGCGCACCGTGGTGCGTAGTGCTCGCGCATGCGCCGCACCACTGCGCTCACGCTCGTTCTTCTCGCCCTCTCTCTCGTCCTGGCTCCCGGTTGCTCGAGCCCGCCTGCGGCGGCTTGCACCGGCGCCGACTGCGGCGTGGCCGATGGCGGGATGGACGCCGGGCCCCGTCCCGACGGCGGCACCACCGACGCAGGGCCGCTTCCGGATGGCGCGAGCCCCGACGCGCCCGTCACGGATCTCTGTCCGACGAGCACGATCACCTTCGCGCTCGCGAGCGCGGCGCACGACACGATCGCTGCCGGCGGTACCGACGCGCCCCTCAGCGAGGATGGTTGCGTCCATCTGCGCATCTCCCGCGCGGGAGACGAGGTGACCGACGAGCTCGTCTACGGCACCACCGTCGTACAGCGCTTCGTCGGCACGCCGGCAGCGATGCACGGCGAGGCGGATCGCGATCGCGATGGCGTCTTCGAGTGGACCATCGACGTGGCGTACCTACCGGCCGACGCGCAGATGGCCGTGATCGAAGATCACGACGCGGCGGGCAACGTGCTGAGGCGCGCCACGTACACGATGAACGGGAGCGACGTGCACCAGCTCGTCGAGGTCGACGACGGCTCGGGCACGCTCGTGACCGACGAAGAGGGCGACGTGCCCGCGAGCCAAGAGGACGCGATCATGGGGCCGGCCGCCGGGACGGGCGCGGGCGCGTGCACGGCGGAGCAGGCCGCGCAGATCCGCATGGACATGCAGGGCGCCATCTCCAGCGGCGCCGACTGCGCGGCGCGCATGGGCATGAACGACGTGCGCGATCTGCTCGCGCGCACCGTCGCGGCGCAGGGCATCCAGATCCAGTGCGGTAGCCGGCCAGGATCCTGCGCGGAGGTCGACTTCTGGAGCGTGCTCGTGAACCGCGCGGGCGTCGGCGGGCCGATCGTGATCACGGTCGACCCGACGACCTACTTCGACCCCGCGGCGTGCGGCAATCGGCAAGAGATCCTGCTCCACGAGCTCCTGCACGTGCTCTATGGCTCGCACAGCGGGTACGACGATCCCAGCCAGCCCGAGAGCCGCGTGCACGACCGGGTGTATGCGTGCGCAGCGCTCTGCGAGCAGGCGATGCCCACGCGATGCCAGTGCGCCTCTTGCCTGCGCACGAACGTGTGCGATCCGCGCTGCGCGGGCTTCGCCGACTGCAACCCCGACCTCGGCGCCCAGTGCCGCTGCTTCGCGCGGCCGCGCTGGTATCCCACGTACGCGCAGTGCACGGTCGGATGCCCGAGCGGGATCGCCTGCTTCGCTGCGACGTGTCGCTCCGTCAGCCTCGCCTGCCCATGAGCACGCGGCGCGTGCGTGCCCATGAGCACGCGGCGCGTGCGTGATCGCGCGCCAGGCGCTCAGATCTCGTCGATCGACGGCCAGCGCGGCAGGCCGAGCACGTCGCGCGCGCGGTCCACCGCGATCCCGATCCGCAGCACGCACGGGTCGCAGGCACTGCCGCAGCAGCTCTTCCATTCCCGGGGGTCGCGACGCAGGTACGCACGCACGAGGCCGCGCTGGCTCTCGCGGAGGTTCGCGTAGGTCAGCCCCTCGCCGATCGCGGCGGCCTCGCGGGCGTCGTCGAGCGTTGCGTCGGTCACGCCTCTTACCTAACGCGAAGCCGCGTCGCGTCGAGCCCGCGTCTCGCCGCGCTGCGTGAGAGGTCGCGCTCAGCGGTCGCTTGCCGGGCGACGGCCGCCGTGCTCCCGTCGCGCCCGAAATGAGGTTGTTCATGTCTCCCATCGGCCGTCTCTCGTCTCTCGTCGTTCGCTCCGCTTGCCTTCTCGCCCTCGGCGCCGCTGCGTCGGGGTGCTGCATGGGCGGCGGCACGGTGAGCACCGATCCTTCGATGACCGCGCCGTCCGATCCGCTGGCCGAGGCCCCTGCGGCGCCGGCCGCCGACGGTCTCACCGAGGTCCCGAACAGCCACGGCCTGCGCGCGAGCGTGCCGGCAGGGGTGACGCCGAACGGCATCGGCGGCGCCGCGGGGTTCCACACCGACGACGACAGCTTCAGCATGATGCTCAACGAGAGCCCCGGCTCGCGCGACGACGCGCACGCCACGGCGGCGATGCTCGGCTCGGTGCGCTCGGTCCGCGACGACGAGACGCCGGACGGCTACGTCTTCGTGTGGGAGGGCCGCCGCCTCGACGATCAGATGCAGCCGACGGACACGCCGGTCTTCCACGTCGACATCCGTCGCAACATCGGCACGACGCCCTACAGCTGCTCGGGCACCTCGACGACCGAGGAAGGCGCGACGCACATCGTCGACTCCTGCCTCAGCGTCGTCGGCGGCTGAGTCGGCTCGCGCCTCCCGCCTCGTGCGGCGAGGAAGAAACCTGACGAGGGCTGACGGCGGCCGCGGCACTCTGGTGCCATGCCGAAGACGATCTACTACGTCGCCTCCAGCCTCGATGGTTTCATCGCCGACGCCCACGGCAAGCTCGACTGGCTCACCGCGTTCGACGGGGCCGAGGGCACGGTCGAGAAGTACGAGGCGCTCATGGCGCGCGTCGGAGCGCTCGTCATGGGCGCCGAGACGTACGCGTTCGTGCTCGGCGCGGGCGGCCCGTGGCCGTACCCGAAGCACCCGAGCTGGGTGTTCACGCGCCGGAAGTGGGACGTCCCGCCGGGCGCCGACGTCCGCTTCGTGTCGGGCGACGTGCGTGACCACGTCGAGGCGATCGAGCGCTCGGCGGCCGGCCGCGACGTCTGGATGGTCGGCGGCGGCGGGCTCGCGGCTCAGTACCTCGAGATCGGGCGCCTGCACGAGCTGCACCTGAACCTCGTGCCGATCGCGCTCGGAGCGGGCGCGCCGCTCTTGCCGGTGCTCACGCGTGTGATGCAGCTCGACGAGGTGACGCGCCTCGGGCGCGGCCTCGTGGAGCTGCGCTACTCGCTCCCGTGATCGTGGCCCGCGTGGGCGTGGCCGTGATCCGGCGCGCAGCGCGCGTCCTGCCAGCCGACCCAGTAGGGCCCCTCGGGCCCGTGCTCGCGCTTCCAGATCGGGACCCGCTCCTTGATGCGATCGATGAGCCGCCGGCAGGCCTCGAAGGCCTCGCCGCGATGCGCGCTGCTCGCGACGCACACGATCGCGGCGTCCCCGACGGCGAGCGCGCCCACGCGGTGATGCGCGGCGAGCCGCACGCCCGGGAGCTCGCCCGCGATCTCCTCGGCGATGCGCTCCATCTCGGCCACCGCCATCGAGCCGTACGCCTCGTACTCGAGCTTCGTGACCGGGCGCCCCTCGTTGTGGTCGCGGACGACGCCGTCGAAGCGGACCCGAGCGCCCGCCGAAGGATGCGCCACGAGCGCCTCCACCGAGGCCGCGTCGATCGCGTGCTCGACGATCGCGAAGCGCGGGCTCATCCGCGCCAGATGCGCGCGAGCGAGCGGGCCAGCGCGCGCGACTCGACGATGTTGTCCTCGATGGAGCAGTAGGTCCATCCACCGTAGCGGCCGACCGTGTGCACGCCGCGGCTCGCGAGCAGGGCCTTCTTGTCGGCGAAGTCGGTGGCCGCCGCGCGCGTGACGTGCACGTAGGCCGGGTCCATGAGCACGTGGTGCGACGAGACGAGCTGATGGCCGTCCACGAGGCCCGTCCTCGCGAGGTCCTCGAGCACGCGCTTCTTCGACGCTCCCACGTCGACCGCCGCGCCCGCGGGCGCGCCGATCTCCACGTAGAGCGACATGCGATCGCTGCCGAAGATGTTGTCGTAGAAGCCCACGCGATAGAACGACACGTCGCGCTGCGGGAAGTAGGCCCAGTGGAGGTTCCGCGGGCCCTTGCGATCGAAGCCCAGGTTGAAGACGAGCACCTGGTTCCACGAGTACGTCGCGTCCGGCACCGGCAGGCCGCACGTGTGGAGCAGCGACGGGAAGGGCGCCGACGACACGACGTGCTCGAAGGCGATCTCGCGGCCTCTCGAGGTCGAGGCGACCTTGCGGCGCAGATCGATGCGCTCGACCTTCTCGCCGAGCGCGATGCGCGCGGGATCGAGCGAGGCCGCGATGGCGTGCACGTATTGGATCGCGCCGCCCTCGGGATAGGTGAACGTGGAGTTGTACGAAGCGTTGTTCGCTTGCGTGAAGTTGCGGACGATGTCGTCCACGTCGGCGTGCGGGAAGAAGCGGCCCATCGCGTCCACGTCGAGCGAGGAGAGCTTCGTCGCGTAGAGCTTCTCGTTGTAGGGGACGAGGAAGCGCTCGGCGATGCCGCGGCCGAAGCGCGCGTAGAGCATCTCCTCGAAGCTCGCCGGCGCGTCCTTCCGATCGCGGCCCCAGCCGGTCTTGAAGTGCAGATCGCTGAGGCACTCGAGGAAGTCGGCCTGCGGGAGCTGGTGGATGTTCTTCTGGAACGGGAAGTCGATCCAGCGATCGCGCTCCCAGAAGATGCGGCTGTCCTTCTCGACCTTGAGCACGCGCTGCGCGCCCGACGGGAAGGCGGCCATCCGCGCGACGAGCTCCTTCTCGATCTCGGCGTGCTTGAAGTGGAAGAAGTGCCCCGAGTAGTCCCAGACGAAGCCGTCCTGGACGATGGTCTTGCAGTAGCCGCCGATCTCGCGGTCGCCCTCGAGCACCAGGAAATCGCCTTGGGCGCCGCCTTCCCGCGACACCATCGCGTCGGCGAACGCGAGCCCCGAGACACCAGCACCGACGACGAGGAAGCGGACACGATCCATGCGGGCGGCAGGATACCGAGGTGGGCCGAGGTGTGCACACCCGAGCGCTCGGAACTTTCGGCGGGGCCGGACGTCCTATTCCGAGTCGCGAAGGAGGGCCGCGTGCGAAGCACGGTCGAGATCGAGAGCGAGACCGCCATCGAGCCGACGGAGGCGCCCGCGCCGAGGGGGCTCGGTCGATCCCTTCTCGCGTGTGCGGTGTCGGGCGCCGCGCTCGCCGCGCTGGTGTACGCGTACGTGGTCTTCCCTGGCGCGGCGGCGGAGCCGGAGTCGCCGGTGGAGTCGGAGGGCATCGCGCTCGCGAGCGACGCGCGCCCCCTCGAGACATCTCTTCCGGGCACGTCGGCCGACGCGCCGATCGCGGCGCCCGCTGCAGCCGAGGCGGCCGTGTCGCCGCCCCCTCCGAGCGAGCTCGCGCCGCCGGTCGCGCCGACCGCCACGACGGCTCCGGGCGCGGTGGCCGTTCCCGACTTCGCGTCGCTGCGCGTGCCGGCCGCTCGACGTCGGGCGCGCACGCTCGGCCTGCGCCTCGTGGTGCGGGATCCGTACGGGCAGGCGATCGACCTCTACGATGCGCCACGCTACGTGGTGCGCCGGCAGCGCACGGAGCCCGGCGCGCAGGTGCCGACCGGGAGCACCGTGCGCCTCGTCGCCGAAGACCCCACGCCGCCCGTGATGGGCTACTGATGATCGAGGCCGCGATCGACGCGTGCGTCTTCGCGCTGCTCGTCGGCCTCCTCTTCGCGCCGCTCGAGCACGTCTTCCCGGAGCGCCGCGCGCGGCGGCGGGCGCTCGCCACCGATCTGGTGTTCGCGACGCTCGGCCAGATGCTCACGCGCGGCGTGCTGATCGCGGGGCTCGGCGCGCTGCTCGCCGCGCTCGGCGCCCTCTCGGCGCGCCCGCTCGCGCACGCCGGGCCCTTCGCGCAGATCACGCTCGGCCTCGTGGTCTTCGAGGCGATGGGCTACCTCTACCATCGCCTCGCGCACGCCGTTCCGTTCCTCTCGCGCTTGCACGACGTCCACCACGCCTCGACCGAGATGGACTGGCTCGCCTCGTTCCGGCAGCACCCGCTCGAGATCGCGCTCCTCACGCTCGCGCAGAACGCGCCGCTCGTGCTGCTCGGTGTGCCGCTCGGTGCCCACGCGGCCGTGGTGCTGCTGCTGCGCGCGCACACGGTCTTCGTGCACTCGAACCTCCGGGTGCCGGAGGGCCCCTGGAGCCTCGTCGTCGCGATGCCGCGCTTCCACCATCGGCACCACGATCGCGACCAGCCGGCGGCCAACTTCGCGACGCTCTCGCCGCTGCTCGATCGGCTCTTCGGCACCTACGATGCGGCGCCCGCCTCCGTGATCGGCAGCGCCGTGCCGATGCCGGGCTCGTTCTTCGGCCTGCTGGCACATCCGTTCCGATCGGGGCGCGCCGTCGTCGCGTCGTCGCCCGCGGAAAGGGCCCCGAACGAGCTGGCGTCCGGGGCCGAGCCGACCCTCGGCGCGTCGTGACCTTGACGGGCTCGGAGGGCTCGGGGATGGTTCGCGCCTCTTTTCCCGGCGAGAGCGCTTACGACCATGGCGAACGAGACGTCCGCAGCACCGAAGATCACGATCGTCATCCCGGTCTACAACGAGGAGCCGATCCTCCAGTCGGCCGTCATCGAGCTGATCGATCGGCTCTCGGCGTTCCCGTGGACCTACGAGCTCGTGCTCGCCGAGAACGGGTCGCGCGACAAGACGGTGGAGCTCGCGCAGAAGCTCGCCGAGCGCTTCCCCCAGGTGAAGACCTTCAGCTTCGGCCAGCCGAACTACGGCGGCGCGCTCAAGCGCGGCATCCTCGAGGCGCGTGGCGAGTTCGTGCTCTGCGACGAGATCGATCTCTGCGACACCGACTTCTACACGCGCGCGCTGAAGGAGCTCGAGAGCGGCGCGGCCGACTTCGTGGTCGGCAGCAAGGCGATGCGCGGCGCGAGCGACGAGCGGCCCTTCGTGCGCCGGCTCGGCACGAAGGCGGTGAACGGCCTCTTGCACGCGACGCTCGGCTTCACGGGCACCGACACGCACGGCCTGAAGGCGTTCCGCCGCGCCGTCGTGCGCCCGATCGCCGAGAAGTGCGTCGTCGATCGCGACATGTTCGCGAGCGAGCTCGTGATCCGCGCCGAGCGGGATGGCGTGCGCATGAAGGAGATCCCGGTGCGCGTGCTCGAGAAGCGCGTGCCCACGATCGGCCTGTTCCGGCGCGTGCCGAACGTGCTGAAGGCCGTCGGTCGCCTGGTCTACGCGATCCGGATCCAGGGCTGAGGCGCGCGTGCGCGGGGAGCGCCTCGCGGTCGTCTCGGTGGATCTCGACGAGATCCCCTGTTACGCGGCGATCCACGGCCTCTCCACGCGCGAAGAGAGCGCGCACGCGATCTACGAGCGCGCGGTCGATCGCCTCGCGGAGCTCTTCGCGGACGAGCGCGTCCCGGCGACGTTCTTCGTGATCGGCACCGATCTCGCGCACGCGCCGAGCGCCGCGAAGGTGCGCGCGCTCGCGGCGGCGGGGCACGAGCTCGCGAGCCACTCGCTCTCGCACCTCTACGACTTCACGCGGCGCGGGCGCGCGGTGATCGAGCGCGAGATCGCCGGCGCCGAAGAGGCGTTCGCGGCGGCCTCGCTCGCGCGGCCCGTGGGCTTCCGCGCGCCGGGCTACACGATCACGGACGAGGTCTTCGACGTGCTCGAGGCCCGCGGCTACGCGTACGACGCGAGCGTGTTCCCGAGCCCCGTCTACTTCGCCGGCAAGACGACGTTCATCGGCCTCACGCGCCTGGCGGGTCGCCGCAGCCACTCGATCGTGGACGATCCGCGCGTGCTCTCGGCGCCCGCCGAGCCGTATCGCGTGGGCCGCCCGTACTGGCGCCGCGGCGCCGGCCTGGTCGAGCTGCCGGTCGGCGTCACGCGCGGCGTGCGTGCGCACTACATCGGGACGAGCGTGGCGATGGCGGGCGAGACCGGCGCGCGCTGGCTGACGCGCGCGATGGCCGGGCGCGGCGTCGTGAGCCTCGAGCTGCACGGCATCGACGCCTCCGATGCGAGGAGCGATGGCCTCGGCTGGCTCGCGCCGCACCAGCGCGACCTCGGCGTCGCGGGCGCTCGCAAGATCGCGGCGCTCCGCTCGGCGATCCGGACGCTGCGCGAGATGGGGTACCGCTTCGCGACGGCGCGGGACGCCGCCGCGAGCGTGGCCTGAGCGAGCTTCGTCGGGTGGGTCGAGCCGAGGTCTTCGACGACGAGCCCGGCCGATGAGCACCCAAGCTCTCCCGCGCTGCGCGACACTCAACCGCGTGCGCTCCTCCGTCGCATGCCTTCTTCTGTGTGTGGGTCCTCTCTGTGCCGGGTGCGGCACCTCGCCCTCCGCGTCCCAGGCGAGGTCGGTGCCGCTCGCGCCGCCGCCGGAGGATCGCGTCGAGCCCGCGCAGCTTCCGTACGTGTCGTCGCTCCCGTGGCCACCGACTGCGGCGCCGATGCAGCAGCTCGTGCTCGGCTGCGCGCACGGGTGTGCGCTCGATGGGGCGGGCGCCGTGTCGTGCTGGGGTCGCAACCAGTTCGGCGAGCTCGCCGACGGCACCACCACCGACCGCGCCACGCCCGCCGTGGTGGGCGGCCTTCCTCCCATCGCCGAGCTCGCGGCCGGCTGCGCGTCCACGTGCGCGCGCGCCGCGAGCGGTGAGGTGTGGTGCTGGGGGGGCGGCGACCTCGGCGAGATGGGCGACGGCGATCGCAGCGGGCACCGCACGCATCCGGTGCGCGTGCCGGGCGTCACCGCGCGCGCGCTCACGAGCTCGGGCTTCGCGTACTGCGCCGTGACCGACGGCGCCGGCCACGCCACGTGCTGGGGAGACGTGGCGCACGCGGCGGGCGCGCCCTTCGCATCGGCGCTCGACGAGACGCGCCCGTTCGCGATCACGGTCCCCCTCGCGGCCGCACCGCGCCTCGTGGCATCGAGCGTGTCGCGCGCCTGCACGCTCGGCCGCGAGGGCGAGGTGCTCTGCTGGGGCGCCCGCGAGGTGCTGAACGTGTCGTTCGCGCCGATCGATCCGGCCGCGCCCGTGACCGGCCTCGATCACGCACGCGACCTCGACGGGGGCGCGTTCCTCACGTGCGCGAGCGACGCGCAGGGCGTCGCCTGCTGGGGCGTCGGCACGCAGGCGTTCGGGCTCGGCGCCGAGCCACCCGCGGTGGCGCGCATCGCCGACATGCCCGCCGAGGGCGCGCTCGCGGTCGGCGACGACTTCGTCTGCGCCGCATCTCGCGGTGAGACCCGCTGCGCGGGCTACGGGCTCCTCGTCGATCCCGTGGGCCACGTGCATCCGCTCTCCGCGCGCGGCTCGCGCCTCGCCGTGCTCGACGGCACGCACGGGATCGTCGCAGGGCCGGGTCTCGTGTGCGCGCTCGACGCGAGCGACCACGCACGCTGCGCGGCGTGGCTCAGCGGGCACGAGGGTGAGCCCGCACCGCCGCCGTCGTGATCGTGATCGCCGTTCCGATCGTGAGCGCGCCGAGGGACACCGCCGCGAGCGTGGCCTGAGCGCTCGGCAGAGAGTGCGTCCCCGGGCCGGAGAGGGCGCGCCGATCGACGTGCGGGCCTCGGGGCCGATCAGCGCGCGGCGAGCGTGCAAGTCGCGGCGTTGCGCGACGAGAACGGCGCCCAGAACGCCGCGTAGGTGCCCGACGCCGGGCACGTGAAGGTCACCTGCGAGCAGCAGTCGCCGCCCGTGCACGCGCCACCGCCGCAGCCCGAGTCGTCGTTCATCGCGATCGCGTAGGGCGCCGTGCAGCTCGCCGCGTGCGTGCCGTCGCAGACGCGCAGGATCGTGTCGTTGGTGCACGCGCCGAGGCCACACGCCGCCGAGCAGCCGACGGTCACCGACGCGCCGGGCGTGCAGGTGCCGAGCGAGGGATCGGTCGCGCGCGTCCAGCCGCAGTCGCGGGCCAGGCCGTCGGTGCGCATCGCGCACGCTTGCGTCACGTCGCCCTCGGGAAGCGCCGGGATCGTCACGCCGACGAGCAGCTCGTTGTTGTCGTAGCTCGACTCCGGGAGGATGTGCAGCGTGTTGAGCGAGATGTGGAGCTGGTAGTCGCCCGGGTCGACGTCGGTGACGTCGATCCACTGGCAGTCGAGGTCGCGCTCGTACACGTCCTGCCAGTCGCGCTCGATGCCCTGGTTGCCGCACGTGTAGTGCTGCATCGGATCGGGGTAGCGGCAGGCGGGCTGGCCGGCGCCGCCGCACGGGTACTGGTGGTAGTCGAGCAAGCAGAACGCCTGCTTGTGGCCGTGCGCCGCCTGCGAGCCGTCGGAGGCGAGCAGCTCGTAGTCCGCGTACGACTGGAAGTGATGGTGCATGTGGCACTGCGACCAGACGTAGGGGCCCGAGCTCACGCCATCGCGCGGCGTGCGACCGAGGAACATGTCGGCCGTGCCCTGGTTGGGCGTCCACGTGTCCCAGCGGAGCAGGCGCCGCACGCCGGGCGCGTCGACGCAGCCCTCGGCGATGGCGCAGTCGCCCGGCTCGAAGTTCACGTACTCGACGACGTACGAGCCCATCGAGCCGTCGATGTGGCGGCCGTCGATGAAGAGGTCGGCGAGCGGGCAGGTGCCGTCGGCGTTGCGCGGCATGCAGGTGAAGGTGCCGTGCTGCGGGCTACAGCACTGGTCGGCCGTGCACGCGGGCGTGCAGCGATCGGTGTAGTCGCCGTCGCAGTCGACGCCGCTCGACGCGTTGCAGCCGAAGGGCAGGCCGCCGTCCTCCATCGGGCCGGCGTCGCTCGGCGGCGCGGCATCCACCCGGGCGGCGTCGACCGGCGCGACGGCGTCGGGCGGGATCGCGGCGTCGACGCTCGGGGCTGCGTCGACGTCGCTCGCGCCGGTGTCGCTCGGGGCGGGCGTCTGCGAGCAGCCGGCGAGGCCGGCCAGCGCAGAAGCGACGAAGAAGGCGAGGGTGGGCTGGCGAGCGCGCATCGAGCGAGAATGCCTGTCGTCCTCTTCCTCGCGAAGCTTGCCGATGCAGCGGGTGCGTTTGCTCACGAGGTGCGGAGGGGCGCCGCCTGGTAGGAAGAAGAGGCATGGCCGAACGACGCGAGCGTCTCGCTGCCCTCGACGCGCGTCTGGTCGCTTCGGCCAAGAAGATCCGCATCCTGGGCACGCTCTCGTGGCCGAGCCACGTGCTCGACGCGTTCCTCGACGGATGGCGACGCGGCGCGCCCGCGCTGCCCGAGGTCGAGCCGGCCCGGGCGCGGCACGACGAGTCCGTCGCCGCGATCACCGAGCTGCGCAAGGAGATCGATCAGCGCGATCCCGCGGGCCGCTTCCTCGACGACACCGCGGGCAGCTACGCGATGGCCGCGCGCATGCTGGACGTGCCGCGCACCGCCGAGTTCCTGGAGCTCGGGCGCACGCTCTACGGGTTGCCGGGCGATCGCATCGCGGGCAGCACGCTCACGCACCTCGCCGCCGCCGAGCAGCTGCTCGAGGCGACTGCGAGCCTCAAGGACGCGGGCCTCGAGTGCGAGCCCGACTTCGTGCTGGGCGCCGAGGCCGCGCGGCAGGACATGCAGTCGGCGCTCGACGCGTTCTTCGGCGACGCCGTCGTGCGCGTCGTCGTCGATCCCGAGCTCGGCAGCAAGGCCGCCGCCGGCAGCAAGAACGTGCGCATCCGCGGGCGCACGGGCTTCTCGACGAGCGAGATCGCGCAGCTCCTCGAGCACGAGGCGTACGTGCACGCGGCGACGGCGCTGAACGGCCGCGAGCAGCCCGTGCTCACCTCCATGTCGCTCGCCTCGCCGCGCAGCACGCTCACGCAAGAGGGCCTCGCGACGGTCGCCGAGCTCGTGACGCGCACGATCGACATCGCGCGCCTGCGTCGGATCGCGCTGCGCATCAAGGCGATCGCGATGGCGCTCGACGGCGCCGACTTCGTGCAGGTGTTCCGCTTCTTCCTCGACGAAGGGCAGAGCGAGGAGGAGAGCGCGCGGAGCGCGATGCGCGTGTTCCGTGGCGGCGACCCGCGCGGCAAGTACGTGTTCACGAAGGACGTCGTGTACGTGGCGGGGCTGGTCGCGGTGCACACGTTCTTGCGCAAGGCGATCGCCTCCCACCGGCCGGTGCTCGTCGAGCGCATGTTCGCCGGGCGCATCCACCTCTCCGACGTGCTCGCGCTGGAAGAGGACTTCGAGTCGGGTCTCGTCGCGCCGCCGAGGTACCGCCCGCGCTGGGCGCAGGATCTTCCGGCGCTCGCCGCGTACCTCGCGTTCGCGCACGTCGCATACCGCATCGACGTCGGCGCGCTCGAGCTCGGCGCCATCTTGCCGGCCGTCGATCTCTGAGCGCGGGACCGGGAGGCGGCACAGGGCGCCCGATGCGGTGGAGGCTCTCGTTCCGCAGCCCGTCGTCTTCGTCGCGCTGCCGTCGTCGCGCGCCGACGCCACGCGCACGAGCTGCGCCCCGAGGCGCACCAATTTTTGCGTGGTCAGGCCGGTGCCCGGTGGGTATAGCTCGCGCGCAACGGCGGCAGTTCACGCCCGAGAAGGGTTCATGCGTTTCGGGGTCATCGCGGTCTTGGTCGCCACGGGTTTCGCGCTCGCGCCAGTGCGCGCGGGGGCCCAGCCCCCGAGCATCCTCGTATTGCCGTGGTCGCTCGAGGGAGCGGACCCGGCGACGCTCGCCGCGCGCGCCGAGGGCGTGACCGGCGCGATCAGCTCGCGCGATGGGGCTCCGATCGCGGTGGCCGATGCGCGCACGCGCTTCGAGGACGCGGGCTCGGCCGAGCCGCCCTCGATCACCGACAGCGATCTCGACCACTGGCTCGCGCTCTCGCGGCAGGCGGTGCGCCAGCTCGCCAACGCGGACTACGCCGCCGCGGCCACGACGCTGCTCGAGGCGCAGGCGCTCTCGGAGCCCGCCGCCGCCGAGCTCAATCGCCAGGACACGCGCGCGCGGCAGGTGCTGGACACGTGTCTGTTCGACGTGCGGCGCCTGATCGAGACCTCCGATCCGCGCGCCTCCGAGCGAGCGCTCGCGTGCCGGCGCGCCTCGCCCCGCGTGAGCCCTAGCCCCTTCATCCACACGCCGGAGACGGTGGAGCTGCTCGAGCGCGTCGACCATCGCCTCGCCGCGGCGCCGCCCGGCACGCTGCGCCTCGAGAGCGATCCCGAGGGATGCAGCGTGCGCTTCAACGGCATCCCGGTCGGCACGACACCCTTCGTGAGCGAGGACCTCGCGACGGGCGACTACCGCGCGCAGATCGAGTGCGGCGAGACGGCGAGCGCGCAGCGCGGGCGCATCCATCGCATCCGGCTCGGCGAGGGCGCCTCCACGGTGCAGATCGACGTGCGGTTCGATGCGGCCGTGCACACCGACACGGCGCTGCGGCTCGCGTACGCCAGCGACGCCGACGCCGAAGCGCACCGGCTCGCCGACGCGATCGTGGCGGCGGGGATCGTCGGCGCGAGCGAAGTGTGGATGGTCGCGGTGGAGCCGGACGACGGCCTGGGCGATGCCGTGCGGATCGATCGCGTGCGCGTCGCGAGCGGCGAAGTGCTCGCGTCGGTGCGCACGCGGACAGCGCGGATGCCCTACGCGATCGCTGCGCTGGTCGCCGGCCGCAGCGAGGACCAGCTCGGCCAGAGCGCCGTGTCGATGCCGCGGTGGGGCGAGCGCGCGGGCGCTCCGTCCGATCACGCGGCCTCGCCGGTCGCGCACGCGGGCCGTGCCGACTGGGAGATCGGCGTCGGGCTCGGGCTCGGTGCGCTCGCGATCGGCGGCTACGTGACGAGCTTCGTGCTCCTCCAGACCGAGACGGGCTACGGGCACCTCGCGACGCAGCCGCTGCCGACCGACCTCGACTATCTGTCGCGCCGCGAGCAGTGGACGAGCTGGGAGCTGCCGGTGATGGCGCTCGGCTGGGCCGGCGGTGCGCTCGGGATCGCCGCGCTGCCCTTCCTGATGAGCGACGAGGACGGCACGCCGTGGTGGTCGTGGGTGATCGGCGGCGCGGGCCTCGGCGTGATCGCGGCGGGTGTGGCCGTGGCGGTGACCTCGACGGGCTGCGGCATCGAGCGCCCGACCGATGCGTGCGTCGGCGGCACCGCGATGGCGAACGCCGGCAGCACGATCGCGAGCCTGGGCGCGCCGCTCCTCGCGGTGCCCTTCGTTTACTTGCTCCGCGAGGCGGCGGGTGGCACTTCCCCTCCGGTCTCCGTCGGCGCGAGCGTGTCGCCGCAGGCGGCGCTCGTGAGCGTGGGAGGAACGTGGTGACGACGATGGCCGAGGCGAGCCCGACGGCGCGGCTGGCGTGGATCGCGGCGATGTGCGCGGTGGTGCTCGGGGCCACGTCGGTCGCGCAGGCGCAGCGGGCGATGTTGCTCCCGGTGGGCGGCGATCGCGCGCTGGTGGCGTCGCACGGGACCGAGGCCGCGACGCGCGTGCAGCTCGATCTGGAAGAAGCGGGCATCGAGGTGCTCGCCGGGGCCGAGCTCGCGCAGGCGCTCACCGCGGCGCACGCGGAGGCGTGCGAGGACGCGAGCTGCGCGAGCCCTTCGCTCGGTCCGCTGGGCGCGCAGTTCGCGGTGGGCGTGGCGCTCTGGACCTACGAGGACGGAGTGCAGGTCGAGGTCGGTCTGATCGACGCCGACGGCGCGGTGTTCCGCGCGACGGAGCACGGCGCGGCGAGCGCCGTCGGCAACCTGACGCGCGAAGCGCTCTCGGCAGCGCGTCGCAGCTTCGGGCAGCCGCCGGTGGCGGTGCGCGTGGAGGGAACGGCGGGCGCGTCGATCATCGTCGACCGCGCGCCGTGGGGCACGGTGCCTTTCGAGGGGCGGCTCGCGCCGGGCACGCACCAGTTCGCGGTGAGCCTGCACGGGCACGTGACGGAGCGGCGCGACGTGCGGATCGGCGAGGCCACGACGCTCACGTTCGAGCTGGCGACGGATGCCGGGGTGAGCGCGCCGGGGCCCGGAGGCGGGCCGGACGTGGGGCTGATCGTGGCGGGCGGCGTGCTCGCGGCGGTGGGGATCGGCGTGGGCGTGACGGGGCTCGCGATGGCGACCGCGAGCGAGTCGTGCGCGCGCGGCTGCACGGGGCCGAGCGCGGATCGGATCGTGAACGTGCCGAACGTCGAGGCGGGCATCGGCCTGGCGGTCGGCGGCGCGGTCGCGCTCGCGGTGGGCGTGGTGCTCGTGGCGGTGGGCGCGAGCGCAGGGAGCGGATCAGGCGCGGTGTCGCTCGGTCCCGAGGGTGTCGGGCTTCGCTTCTGACGGGGAGACGGACATGCGACGAGACGTGCTGGGGATGTGCTGTGTGCTGGCGGCGATGGGTTGCACGCACGAAGAGTCGTGCGCGACGCGGCCGACCGACCCGCTCTGCCAAGAGGTCGACGGCGCGACGGCCGACGGCGGCGCCGACGCGAACGTGGATGCGGCGACGGTGGACGCGCACGCGCCGTGCGGCGGCGCATGCAACGGCACGACGCCTCACTGCGACACGGCGAGCGACACGTGCGTGGCGTGCCTGACGGATGATCACTGCACCGACCCGGACGCGTCGGTGTGTGGGACGCAGCACACGTGCGAGGCGTGCGC
>JAXLYV010000014.1:0-67192 GCA_046351235.1 Sandaracinus sp.
ACCGCCGCTGTGACGCGGCCCTCCCTCCACGCGATCGGCCCGTGACGAGCGCATCGCGGGCGGTCACCATGGCGCATGGCGATCGAAGAGCCCCCGGCGCGCCCGCGCTCGCCTGCGGCATCGACCGCGGCCGCGCACGTCGAGATCGCACCGGCCCCCAGGTTGGCGGCCCACGTCGATCGCTTCTGGGCGCGCACGAGCCCCCCGGCCACGGGCGCGCCGCATCGCGTGCTCCCCGACGGCTGCGTCGATCTCCTGGTCGATCTCGAGGCGGGCAGCGCCGAGCTCGTCGGGCCCATGAGCCGCGCGGTGGTCGTGCCCGACGGCACCGCGAAGATCGCGGCCGTGCGCTTCCGGCCCGGCGCGGGCGCGGGCTTCGCGGGGGTGCCGCTCGAGCAGCTCGTCGATCGGAGCGTGCCCGTCGCGGAGCTCGGCATCGAGGCGCGGCCGCTGGTCGACGCGCTCGCGCGCGAGCGGGGAGCGCTGGGCCTCGCGGCGACGCTCGCGCGCTTCGTCGAGCGCCGTCTCGCCGAGGCCGAGCCCACCGATCGCCGCGTGCGCCACGCGGTCGCGCGCCTCGTGCACGAGCGAAGGCCGCGCGTCGCCTCGCTCGCGGAGGAGCTCGGGGTGAGCCGGCAGTACCTCGCGCGCCTGTTCGCACGGGAGGTCGGCGTCGGGCCGAAGGTGCTCGCACGGAGCGCGCGGATGCAGCGCGCCGTGCTCGCCGTGCGACGCGGCCGGCGCGACTGGCCGGGGCTCGCGCAGGAGCTCGGGCTCGTCGATCAGGCGCACCTCGTGAACGAGCTCACGGAGCTCGTCGGGCTCACGCCGGCGCGGCTCGCCGAAGAGGTTTCCATTTCTCCAATCGCGTCGCTCTACGATGCGACAGAGAGCCCGCCATGAGCACCCTCACCCTGACGCAGATCACCGCCAACCTCGTCGTCGACTCGATCGAAGCGAGCCTTCCCTTCTACGAGAAGCTGGGCTTCCAGCGGCAGGCCGAGGTTCCGCACGAGGGGCACCTCGGGTTCGTCATCCTCGTGCACGGCGCGACCGAGCTGATGCTCCAGAGCCGCGCCTCGATCGCGGCCGACGTGCCCGGGCTCGAGAACGACGCCTATCGCGTGATGCTCTACGTGCAGGTGCCCGCCCTGGCGCCCATCCGCCAGGCGCTCGCGGGCTGGCCGCTCCTCGTGCCCGAGCGGACCACGTTCTACGGTGCGCGCGAGATCCTCGTGCGGGATCCGGGCGGGAACGTGCTGGCCTTCGCTTCGCGCGAGAAGTGAGCGCGGGCGTCGGGATCTGCCCGCCGCCGACGCGGCGGCTCCACGGTCGGCGCGAGAGACGTTTCGTCGGGCTCCTCCTCTCCCGTCGCGGCTCGCCGCGTGGTAGGGGAGAGAATGTCGATCGCCGGACGCATGGCGCGGCTGGCGCGCTGGCTGGGACCGTGGGCTGCGCCTCATCAAGCGCCGCCGGCGATCGAGCGGCGCTCGATTCGCGTCGGGCGAGGGGGGCGTGAGTTCGAGGCGTGGGTCTACGTCGATCCTTCGCGCAAGCCGCAGGGCTCGGTCCTCGTCGTGCCGGGCCTGCACTTCGCGGGGCCGGCCGATCCGCGCTTCGATCGCTTCTCGCGCGTGCTCGCCCACGCGGGCTTCCTCGTCCTCGCGCCCTTCCTCCCCGACTATGCGGACCTGCTCGTGCGCCCGAGCGTCGTCGACGACGCCGAGGCCGCGCTCGACGCGCTCCTCGCGCTGCCGGATCGCCCGCCCGGCAAGCCCGGCATCTTCAGCATCTCGTTCGGCTCGCTGCCGGCGCTGCACGTGGCGGCGCGCCGCTCGGGCGAGCTCTCCCGCGTCGTCGTCTTCGGTGGCTTCGCCTCGTTCCGCCGCGCGCTCTCGTTCGCGCTCCGCGGCGACGCCACGCGCAAGAACGATCCGCTCAACGCTCCGGTCGTCGTCCTCAACCTGCTGCCGTGGATCGATTCGCTCGAAGAGCGCGACCACCCGGCGCTCGCGGAGGCGTTTCGCAACTACTGTCGCGCGAGCTGGGGGCGCGAGGAGAGCAAGATCCCCGCGATCCACCGGGCCATCGCCGAGCGCATCGCGCAGGAGACGCCCGAGCACCTGCGCGAGCTCTTGCTCGTGGCCGCGCGCGCGCGCCCCGGCGTCGAAGAGCTCGCGAGCGTCGCGATCGAGCGCGCCGCGGAGGCGGCCGCTTGGATCGACGCGGGCGAGCACCTCACGGCGATCTCCTGTCCCGTCACGCTCGTGCACGGCCGCGACGACGACGTCATCCCGTTCGAGGAGAGCCAGGCGCTCGAGCGCGCGCTCGCCGGCAAGGACGTGGAGCTCGTCCTCACGGGCCTCTACGGGCACACCGCGGGCGCAGGCTTGTCGAGCCAGCTCTCTCGCGTCGGCGACAATGCGCGCGAGCTCGCCTCGATGACGCGGATCCTCTCCGCGATGGCGCGCCTGAGCGGAGAGCGCTGAACCGCCGACACGCCTTTCCTTCCGCTCGAGCTCCCGCGCGACTGCGCCGGACCGGCCTGGCTCGTCCCTCGTTTCGGGCGGCGATGCGCCAAAGCGTCGCGATCCACGGTGTCCCGCAACCCCGACGCGCGATGAAGGCTACCCTTCCGCGATGCGCGCCTCTTGCGGTCTCTGCCTCGTGGCTCTCGTCCTCTCGTCGTGCAGCGGAAGTGGGGGTGGCGGCGTCGACGCCAGCATCGATGCGCGGGGCGCCGACGCGCCTGCGCTCGATGCACCGCGCCCGGACGCGCCCCTACCGACCACGTGCGATGGCGTGACGTGCTCGGGTCACGGCACCTGCATGGAGGGCCCGGTGCGTTGCGTCTGCGACGCGGGGTACGTCGCCTCGGGGCTGAGCTGTGTGATGGAGGTCGTCCCCAGCACGGGCGAGCTCTTCGTCGATCTCCCCGACACGGGCTTCGTCACCGTCACGCTGCAGCCCACCGACGCGGCCACGACGGGCATGCAGGTGGTCTCGTTCGGTGTGCCGTTCCCGCGCGGGACCGTCGCGGACGTCGCGCAGATCCAGGTGACGGATGCGAGCGACCGCGAGCTCACGGCCCACGTGGAGGAGCTCGCCCGCTGGCGCTCCCTGACCGGCGCAGCGGGATTCCCGTCCAGCGTGCGCGCAGCGCTCGTCCAGCTGGCCATCGACGTCGCGGGCGCGCCGATCACGCTGCGCGTTCACTGGGGCGTCGCTCCCGCGTCGAGCGCCGCGCGGATGGGAGACCCCTGGGCGGGCTGGCAGCCGATCGGCGCGAGCGCGTTCTTCCCCGACGAGTATCCGGCGGCCGAGGACGTGCGCGAGCCCTCGGTCTACGCGACGTTCCCGCCGGACTGGCTGGGTGCGTGCATCCTCCGCACGCGCACCGAGCCGTTCGGAACCGACGCGGGGTGGGCGTTCTTCGACGACGCGATGCCCGAGTTCGCGCGCACGGGGGTGAACGACGTCGATCCGCGCGTGACCGATGCGAATCGAATCGACTATGCGGGGGACTTCGAGCCGTGGCTCTTCCAGCGCGCGCTGACGTTGTTCTCCGTCTATCTCCGGAGCGGCGACGTGGTCTGGCTGCGACACGCCCACCGGGCGGCGCAGTTCTACGCCGCGCACGTGACCGCGGCGGGCTACTTCGATCGCTCCGACGGGGATCTGAAGTACGCGTACGGCTCGGCGATGTTCCTCGACCTCATGCTGACCGGCGACACGCGCCACCTTCCGCGCATCGAGGCGGTGGCGTCTGCCGGCGCCGACTGGAACGAGACCTACAGCGCCGGCACCGGGTTCTGGACGGAGCGTCACCAGACGTATGCGCTGCTCGCTGCGTTGGTCGCGTGGGAGGCGACCGGCGAGGCGGCCTACGGCACGCGCGCGACGGCCGTGGCTCGTGAGACGTTCCGCATGGCCCGCGAGCCGGTGAGTGGTTGGGCGCCCGAAGGCTGCGTGCTGCACACGCAGGACAGCCACGAAGGCGACGGCGTCACCGAGCCGATCTGCAGCCCGTGGATGAGCGCGCTCCTCGGCGAGGCGCTGTTCCGGTACTACGTGCACTCCGAGGACACGATGGCGCTCGAGTTCTTCGTGGGCATCGCGGACTTCATCCGCACGACGGGGAGCGCTTCCGATGGTGCGGGCCTCTCGCCCTACTACCTGGTCTCGAGCCACCTCATGGACGAGCCCGACATCGAGCACAGCTGCGACGTCGCGGGCCTGGTGGCGCGCGGCGTGTGGTCCGCGCGCGCGCTGGGTCGCGACACGAGCGCGCTCACCACGACGGTGAACGGGCTGCTCACGAACTGCCGCGCGAACCTCGAGGACTGGCACCGTCCGGGAGGACCGGCCGCCGGGCTCTCGGAGTGGCGCCTGTCGCCCCCGCGCAAGCTGAACTGGTGGTTCGGCACGACGACGGACCTGCCGTGGCTCGTGGACGCCCCGTAGCGTGACGGGCCTCCGTGGCTCGTCGCGCGAGGGGCTCGACGCGACGGCGTCGCTCTCGCGCCGCTCGGTGATCGGGATGGAAGAGGAGTGATGCGGGCGACGGCTCCGGGGGGCCGACCGGGCGCTCAGGCGCCGGATCGACCGGCGAACAGCGCCGACAGGCCCACGCGCCCGGAGACACCGAGCTTGCGGTAGATCGCACCGAGCTGATTGACGATGGTGGGGATCGAGGTGCCGCGCGCCGCCGCGATGGCCGCGTTGTCGAGGCCGCGCGCGGCGAGCGTGGCCACCTCGCGCTCGGCCGGCGTGAGCTCGAGGGCGGCGCGCGGGTCGTCGAGCGGCACGCCGATCACGAGGTACTCGGCGCCGTCCACGTGGACGCGGTGCATGGACTTGCGGCCGCTCACGGGGCCTCTCGATCGGGATGGGCGCCCAGCGCGGCGGCGAGCTGGGCGAGGGCGGCGCGCGAGGGCAGGCCGAGGCGGCGCACGATCTGATCGAGCGCGCGGCTGATGGCGCTCTCGCTGACGCCGAGGTGATAGGCGATGGCCTTGTTGGAGTGGCCCATCGCGACGTAGGCGGCGATGGCGCGCTGCGAGGCAGACAGCACGTCGGGCCCGGGCGCGGCGGGCTCGTTCTTGCGCAGGACGAAGTAGCGCTTCCGGTCGGTGTCGAAGGTGTCGACCAGCGACCAGCGGCCGGCGACGAGGGCGCGCCACGCGGCGACGAGGCGCGCGGGATCGCTCGTGCCGTGCCGCGCGGCGAGCACCTCGGCGGCGTCGCGGATCGTCTCGAGGTGGCTCTCGGCCTCGCTGCTCGCGTGCACGGCGCGTCGCGTGCGCGGATCGAGCACGGCGTCGGCCGCGTCGAGCGACGCCTCGGCCGGCAACGCGCGCAGCCGCTCGCGCAAGCGCAGCGCCGCCGCGAGGTGCGAGGCGACGCGGTCCCACTTGCGCTGATCGGTCGCCGAGAAGTGGCCGGGCGCGCTCAGCCCGCCGATCAGCACGGCGCCGATGCCACTCGTATCCATCGAGATCAGGCCGATGCAGTCGGCGAGCGGGAAGCGGACGGGAAAGCTCGCGACACGCGCGAGGGCCTCGCCCTGCAAGCCGTACGTCGCGGTGGCCGTCGCGAGCGCGCTCGCGCGGTGGAGCATCACCTCCTGCGCGCGAGGCATCGGCAGATGGTGATGTCGGACGTCGCGATCGAGGTCCGCTCCCTCGGGGAGCTGGATCGCTGCGCAGGACCGATAGGCGCCTCGCGGCACGTCGACGATCCACCCGTGCACGAAGCTGCCGTGATCGAGCACCGGCCGCGCGGCCTCGAGCACGCCGCGCAACCACGTCTCGTCGTCGGCGGCGAGCGAATAGCCGGCATCGGCGACCGCGATCATCGCGGCCTCCGGCGCTTGCAGCCGCATCCCCCGACGACCCACGCGCGCAGCGTACCGAAGCCACGCCGCCGACGCGATGGGGGCCGCCTCCGCGCAACCGATCACTATGGAGATGGGCGGGCGCCCGCGGGAAACCTCTCCCGGGGAGGCTCTCCATGGCTTTCGCTTCGCGCCGCGCCGCGGCCCTCTGTGTGTCGTCTTTCGCTACGCTCGCCGCGACGCTGCTCTCGGGATGCGGTGGCGACACTTCCACGTCGGTCGACGACGACGCCGCTCTCGACGCGGCCTTCGATGCGAGCGCCGACGCGGCACGGCTCGACGGCGCGTCGGAAGACTCGGCGCGCACCGGCGGTGACGGCGGCTGCCCCGACGCCGACGGAGACGGTGCTCGGGCTGCGAGCTGCGGCGGGACCGACTGTGACGACGCCGATCCGGAGGCGTACCCCGGGCACATGGAGGTCTGCGACGCCGCGCACCGCGACGAGGACTGCGACCCATCGACCGTGGGCTTCCGTGACCAGGACTCGGACGGCTACTTGGACGCGGCCTGTTGCAACGGCGCGCTCTGCGGTGACGACTGCAACGACACCCGTCCCACGGCGCATCCCGGTGGAACCGAGGCTTGCGACTCCTTCGACAACGACTGCGATGCCGCGATCGACGAGGGCGTGCTCGAGACCTTCTATCCGGACACCGACGGCGACGGTTTCGGCAACGCGGCCGGCACCACCATCACCGGGTGCACCATTCCTCCGGGCTATTCGTCGCTCGCCGACGCGACCGACTGCGACGACACCGTTCGCGGGGTCAACCCGAGCGCCATGGAGATCTGCGACGCTGCGATGGTCGACGAGAACTGTGACGGCGTGCACAACCCCGTGGCGCTGTGCGCGTGCAATGCCGGCGATCCGCCGCGTGCGTGCACGTTGCCGGGCATCTGCGCCAGCGGTCGCGAGATGTGCAGCGACGGCGCGTGGGGCATGTGCACGGTCATGCCACGCGGCGAGAGCTGCAACGGCCTCGACGACGACTGCGACAACGCGGTCGACGAGACGCTGACGATCGTCTGCTACGCCGACACCGACAACGACACGTATCCGGATGGGCTCGGTGCGGCCCAGTCCACGCCGTGCCCCGACGCTTCGAGGACGAGCGTGGGAGGCTGCCCGTCGGGCACGACGAACCGCGTCCCCGACGCGAGCAACGTGGACTGCGGCCCGAGCGACTCGACCGTGCATCCCCTCGCCGTCGAGATCTGCAACGACGTGGACGACGACTGCCAGGGTGGCATCGACGAAGGCGTCTCGTCGCAGTGCTACGCGGACGTCGACAACGACACCTACTCTCCCGCAGGCGCGACCCCTTCGCGGCGCTGTCAGGATCCGTCCCGCGGCGCGGTCGGCTTCTGCCCGACGGGCTTCACGAATCTGGCGCCGGGCGGCCAGCCCGACTGCGACGACGCAGCGTTCGGTACGCACCCCGGCGCGCTCGAGCTCTGCGACGGAGCGAGCGCCGACGAGGACTGTGACGGCATGCACAACGAGGGCTGCAACTGCACCGTCACGGGCTCGCCGGTGAGCTGCCAGACGGCGCTCGGCGCGCAAGGGCGCTGCGCGTCGGGCACGACGACGTGCGTGGCGGGCATGTGGAGCGCGTGCTCCGTGCAGGCCGTGACGGAGACCTGCAACGGGATGGATGACGACTGCAACGGCGCCGTCGACAACGGCGTGCTCGTCGCGTGCTGCGTCGATGCGGACAACGACGGCTCGGTCGTGACGCTGACGCCCGCGATGAGCGCGTGCAGCTGTCCTTCGGGCTACCGAGTGTGCCCGGCCGCTGGCACGCCGGTGGACTGCAACGACTCCTCGGCCGCGATCCACCCGGGCGCGACCGAGCTCTGCAATCGCGTGGACGACGACTGCTCGACCGGCGGCGGCGTCGTGAGCGCCGAGGACGCCGACCTCGACAACTACGCGAGCCCGTCGGCGGCCTGCAGCGGGGGCTTTCCGCGGACGGACTGCAACGACGCGGCGGCCGCCGTGCACCCGGGCGCGGCCGAGGTCTGCAACGGCGTCGACGACAACTGCGCGGCCGGGATCGACGAAGGCGTCACGACTCGCTACTACCGTGATGCCGACGTCGACAACTACGGTGCGGCCGCCACGTTCGTGGATGGGTGCACGCCGCCCGGCGGCTACGTCACGAACGCCAGCGACTGTGACGACACGCGCAGTGACGTGCGGCCCGGCGCGCCCGAGCTCTGCGACGGCGTGTGGAACAACTGCACGAACGGCAGCGGAGCGCGCTCGGCCGAGGATGCCGACGGCGATCACCATGCACCGACGTCGGGCGGCGCCGGGCTCTGCAGTGGAGGCTATCCGCGCGACGATTGCGCCGATCTGACGGCGACCGCGTATCTGGGCGCGACCGCGTACCGCGACGCGCCCTATTGCACGAACGGGCGCACGCCGATCTCGTGCACGTCGGGGCTCGGGACGAGCCTCCAGTGTGGCACGACGTGCCTGCCACCCGGCTCCGCCGTCTACGCCACGTTCGACTACAACTGCATGAACGGCGAGGAGCCGGAGCCCGTCGCGACGAGCTGCACGGGCGGCTGCTTGGTCATGGGCAGCACCTGCCGCGACGGTCCGACGACGAGCGGCGTGATCTGCGGCGCGATGACCACGTACACGGACTGCTCGTGCAGTGTCACCTGCAGCCTGGTCGGCCATCCGACGCGACCCCAGGCCTGCCGCTGATCCACTGGCACGGCTCGCCGCGAGGACTATCTTCGCGCCCGCCGTGAGCAGCAATCGCGAGGTGCCGGCGCCGCCGGTCCACAAGTCCCCGGAAGAGCAGCGCGAGGATCGCTTCCGCGTGATGCTCGCGTTCGGCAGCGCGCTGATCCTCGTCTCGGCGCTCTCGTGCTGCTGCGTGGGGAGCGCGCTCGTCTCGAGCACCGACGACGGGCACCAGACCTCGCGCCGCCATCGGTGAGGTGAGCCTTCCGCGGCGGGTGTAGGCTCGCTGCGGGATGCCGAACCTCCGCCTGAAGCAGAAGACCAACCTCTCGTCGTTCCGACGCATCGCGATCGGCACGTGGCGCACCGCCTACGACCCGACGGTCTACGGCACGCTCGCGCTCCGCGCCGACAAGGTGCTCGCGTACGTCGACGCCATCCGCCAGCGCACCGGCAAGCGCGTGACGCTCTCGCACCTGATGGCGAAGGCCGTCGCGATCACGCTCTCGGAGATGCCCGACGCGAACGCGATCCTGCGTCGCAACCGCATCTACCTGCGAGAGGACATCGGCGTGTTCTTCCAGGTCGCGCTCGAAGACGACGAGACGGGTGAGATCGACCTGAGCGGCGCCACGATCTTCGATGCGCAGAAGAAGTCCTTGGCCGACATCGTCACCGAGTTCGAGGGCAAGGTCGGCGCGGTCAAGAAGAAGCAGGACAAGCAGCTCGAGGGCACGCGGAGTCTCTTCAAGCGCATCCCGTATCGCTTGCTCAACTGGGTGCTCGACGTGATGGGCTATCTCAGCTTCGAGCTGAACCTCGATCTGCGTTGGGCGGGGATTCCGTCCGATCCTTTCGGCTCGGCGATGGTGACGAACATCGGCTCCCTCGGCCTCGAGGAGGCCTACGTGCCGCTCGTGCCGTACAGCCACGTGCCGCTCTTGATCGCGCTCGGCGCGGTGAAGGAAGAGCCGGTCGTGGAGGGCGGCGAGATCCGCGTCGGCAAGGTGCTGCGCGCCTTCGCGACCTTCGATCACCGCGTGCTCGACGGCATGCACGCGGCGAAGATGAGCAAGACGCTCAAGCGGATCTTCGACGACCCGGAGAAGGAGCTCGGCGCGCTGCCGCCTCCCTCGGCGTGAGCGTCGGTCCGTCGGCTCGCCGCCAGAATCGGGGCTCCCATGCGACGTCTTGCCAACGACGCGTCGCGTCGTGGTACAAGCGATCGCGCCGTTGCTGACGCTGATTCGTAACGCGGACGTCTTCTCGCCCGAGCCGATCGGGAGGCGCGACGTCCTCGTGTCTGCGGAGCGCGTCGTGGCGATCGAGCCCTCGATCGAAGCGCCGCGTGGGATCGCGTGCGAGGTCGTCGATCTCGACGGGCGCGCGCTCGTGCCGGGCCTCGTGGACGCGCACGTGCACCTCGGCGGCGGTGGCGGCGAGTCGGGGTTCGCCTCGCGCGTGCCGGCGCTCCTTCTCTCGCAGATCGCCGGTGCGGGCGTGACGAGCGTCGTCGGGCTGCTCGGCACCGACACCACCACGCGCACGATCGAAGACCTCGTCGCGCGCGCCTACGCGCTCCGTGAAGAAGGCCTCTCGGCGTGGTGCTGGACGGGAGGCTACGCCGTGCCGCCGCGCACGCTGACGGGATCGGCGCGCGGCGACATCGTCTTCGTCGACCCGATCGTGGGCGTGGGCGAGACCGCGATCAGCGACCACCGCAGCTCGCAGCCGACCTTCGAGGAGCTCGTGAAGCTCGCCGCCGACTGTCACGTCGCGGGGCTCACCACCGGCAAGGCCGGCGTGCTGCACCTCCATCTCGGCGACGGCGCGCGCGGGCTCGCGCTCGTCGAGCGTGCGCTCACCGAGACGGAGCTGCCGGCGCGCACGTTCCATCCGACGCACGTGAACCGAAAGCCGGCGCTCTGGGACGAGGCGCGCGAGCTCGCGCGCGCGACGGGCCTCGTGGTCGACGTCACGGCCTTCCCCATCGAAGGCGACGACCCGGCGATCCCCGCCGAAGACGCGATCGAGAAGTGGCTCGACGACGGGCTTCCCCGCGCGCGCCTCACCCTCAGCTCCGACGGCGGCGGGTGCCTCCCGGTGTTCGACGGCGACGGCCGCATGATCTCGATGGACGTCGGGCGCCCCTCGATGCTGATCGACACGCTGCGCGCGCTCGTGGGGCGCGGGCGTACGCTCGGCGATGTGCTGCCCTTCTTCACGTCGAACGTGGCCGCGCAGCTGCGCTTGCCGCGCAAGGGCACGGTCGCGGTGGGCGCCGACGCGGATCTGCTCGTGCTCGATCACGGCGCGCGCCTCGACGCGGTGATGGCGCGGGGTCGATGGATGATGCGAGAAGGGCGCGCGACGGCGCGCGGCACCTTCGAGCGCGTGGGTGGGTGAGAGACGAAGACGGCATGCCTGCAAGACCCGAGAACGACAAGAACCGTGGCTGGATCGTCCCCGTGGGTGGGGCCGAGGACAAAGGCAATCGCGCGGAGATCCTCCGCCGGTTCGTCTCGCTCGCCGGTGGCAGCACGGCGCGCATCGCGATCATCCCGACGGCGAGCCAGCTCGAGGACACGGGGCGTCGCTACGAGACGATCTTCAAGGAGCTCGGCGCGCGCGACGCGCAGGCGCTCGCGTACAAGACGCGCGAGGACGCCGAGCGGAAGGACTGGATGGAGATGCTGGAGACGGCGACCGGCGTCTTCCTCACCGGCGGCAACCAGCTCCGCATCTCGACGGTCCTCGGCGGCACGATGGTCGCCACGATGATCCGCCGCATGAACGCGCGTGGCGTCCCGGTCGGAGGCACGAGCGCCGGCGCGGCGATCCTCAGCGAGCACATGATCGCGTTCGGTGCCGAGGGCGCGACGCCGCGCGCCGGCATGGCGACGCTCGCGCCGGGCATGGGCCTGACGAACCGCGTCGTCATCGACCAGCACTTCCGGCAGCGCGACCGCATCGGGCGCCTGCTCACGGCGCTCTCCTACAACCCGTTCGCGGTGGGCCTCGGCCTCGACGAGGACACGGCCGCGTTCATCGACGCCGACGACGTCGTGCACGTGCTCGGCGCGGGCGCGATCACCGTCGTGGACGCCGCGCAGCTCGAGCACTCGTCGGTCGCGTCCGCCGAGGTCGGCGACGTGATCTGCATGACGGGCGTCCGCATCCACCTCTTGCCCAGTGGTGGGCGCTTCGATCTCCAGTCCCGCAAGGCGTTCCCTCCCCCGAGCCAGGAGAGCTGATCCGAATGCAGATCACCGAGCGTCGCGTCTACGTCGGTCCGAACCTCTACGCGCACTTCCCCGTGGTGCGCCTCACCGTGGACCTCGAGGCGCTCGAGGATCATCCGAGCGGCAAGATCGACGGCTTCGTCGACGGCCTCCTCAAGGCGCTGCCGGGGCTGGAGAAGCACGGCTGCTCCTACGGCGCGCACGGCGGCTTCGTGCGGCGCCTGCGCGAGGACGGCGGCACCTGGATGGGGCACGTGCTCGAGCACGTGGCGATCGAGCTGCAGGTGCTGACGGGCGCGAAGGTCAGCTTCGGCAAGACGCGGGGCACGGGCAAGACGGGCGAGTACCACGTCGTCTTCGAGTACGAAGAAGAGAACGTCGGGCTCGCCGCGGTCGATCTCGGCCAGCAGCTCATCGAGTCGCTCCTGCCGAGCAAGCTCCGCAAGGAAGGCGTGCTGCCCGAGGGGTTCGACGCGAAGGCGGAGATCCGCTCGCTCGTCGAGTACGCGCAGAAGAAGCAGCTCGGGCCCTCGACGGCGTCGCTCGTGCGCGCGGCCGAGGATCGCGGGATTCCGTGGTTCCGCCTGAACTCGCGCTCGCTCATCCAGCTCGGTCACGGCAAGTGGCAGAAGCGGATCCAGGCGACGATCACCAGCCAGACCTCGCACATCGGCGTCGAGCTCGCGTCCGACAAGGAAGAGACGAATCGGCTGCTCGGCGATCTCGGCCTGCCGGTGCCGAAGCAGCGCTGGGTGCGCAACGAGAACGAGGCCGTGCGCGCCGCCGAGCGCCTCGGCTATCCCGTCGTGGTCAAGCCGCTCGACGCCAACCACGGCCGTGGCGTCACCACGGACCTGCGCGATCCCGAGGCCGTGAAGGTCGCGTACGCGAAGGCGCGGGAACACTCGCGCAGCGTGCTCGTGGAGACGTTCCTCACCGGCTACGACCACCGCATGCTCGTGGTCGGCGGCGAGCTCGTCGCGGTCGCCAAGCGCGTCCCCGGGCACGTGGTCGGCGACGGCAAGAGCACCGTGAAGGACCTCGTCACGAAGGTGAACGAGGATCCGCGGCGCGGCATCGGCCACGAGAACGTGCTCACGCGCCTCGAGATCGATCACGAGGCCGAGCGCATGCTCGAGCGCGCCGGCAAGACGCTCGAGACGGTGCCGGCCGCGGGCGAGCTCGTGTTCCTGCGCGGCACGGGCAACCTGTCCACGGGCGGCACCGCGATCGACCTCACCGACGTCGTGCACCCGGACAACCGCGAGATGGCGGTGCGCGCCGCGCGCGCGATCGGCCTCGACGTGATCGGCGTCGACTTCATCACGCCCGACATCACGCAGAGCTACCGCGACGTGGGCGGCGGCATCTGCGAGGTGAACGCGGCGCCCGGCTTCCGCATGCACGTCGCGCCCACCGAAGGAAAGCCGCGCGACGTCGGCAAGGCCGTGATCGAGATGCTCTTCCCCTCGGGCACCGCGCCCTCGCCCGAGAAGAGCGGGCGCATCCCGATCGCCGCGCTCACCGGCACCAACGGCAAGACCACGACGGCGCGCATGCTCGCGCACATCCACAAGATGAACGGCTCGACCGTGGGCCTCACGACGACCGACGGCGTGTACGTCGACGGCAACCGCACCTTCGCCGGCGACATGACGGGCCCGACCGCGGCGCGCATGGTGCTGAGCGATCCGACGGTCGACCTCGCCGTGCTCGAGACGGCGCGCGGCGGCCTGCTCCGCGCCGGCATGGGCTATCGCCACTGCGACGTGGGCGCCGTGCTCAACGTGACGAGCGATCACCTGGGCCTGCACGGCATCGACACGCTCGATCAGCTCGCGCAGCTCAAGCGCATCGTCGTCGAGGTCGCCAAGAACGTCGCGATCCTCAACGCCGACGATCCGCTCTGCCTCCAGATGGCCGATCACACCGAGGCCCAGCGCATCGGCTACGTGACGATGAACCCGCGCCACGAGCTCGTGCGCCAGCACATCCGCGAGGGCGGGCTCGCGATCGTGTGCGAGGAGGGCATCAACGGGCACATGATCACGCTCTACGACAAGGGCGCGCACCAGCCCTTGCTCTGGACGCACCTCATCCCCGCGACGCTCGAGGGCAAGGCGACGCACAACGTGCAGAACGCGATGTTCGCCGCGATCATGGCGCACGCGATGGGCGTGAAGGCGGACACGATCCGCCAGGGCCTGCGCACCTTCGACACGACGTACTTCCAGGCGCCGGGCCGCCTGAACGTCTACGACCAGCTGCCCTTCAAGGTCATCCTCGACTACGGGCACAACCCCGCCGCCATGCAGGTCATGGCGGATCTGGTGGGCAAGCTCGAGGTCACCGGCAAGCGCGTGCTCGTGCTCGCGGCACCGGGCGATCGCCGCAACGAGGACATCGAGGCGATGTGCGGGATCGCGGCGCGCGCGTTCGATCGCGTGATCGTGAAGCAGGACGACGACACGCGCGGCCGCGCCTCGATGGAGGTGCCCGAGCTGATGAAGCACGCGCTCGAGCGGGCCGGTATGCGCTCGAGCGTGATCGAGATCGTCCCCGAGGAAGAGAAGGCCATCGACCACGCGCTCCGCACGGCCGAGCGTGGCGATCTGGTGCTCGTGCTCGCCGACAAGGTGAACCGGGCCTGGAAGCAGATCACGAAGTTCAAGCCCGACGGCGCGCCCGTCGCGACCAAGACCCAGAGCGAGCGCCCCCCCGAGCCCTCGCGCCCGGTCGACGCATCGATCACACTCGTGGGCCTTCAGGTCGTGAAGGACGAGCGCGGCGTGCGGATCGCACGCAACCAACAGAACGAAGACTGAACCCTCTTGCGCCTGGTCGATGCACGCCGGCTCCGTGGCCCCACGCTCGGTGCGAGCGGCCCCGGCGCGATCGCCGAGATCGCGCTCGAGGAGGGCGAGCGCCCGGACGTCGTGATCCGCGCGTGGCGTGCCGCGCTCGCGGGCGTGCTCGCCTGGGCCGGGCGCGGCGAGGTGGGGCGCGGGCTCGAGGTGCGTCGATTCGACGGTGGGGTCGCGCTCTTCATCCCGAGCCCGGTCGACGGCGTGGATGCGACGCTCGACCTGCTCGAGTGGTCGGTGGGCTACGTCGCGGAGCGCACGAAGGGCAAGGGGTCGCCGGCGGCGCTCCGCGCGGCCTCGGAGCGGTTCCGCGAGGCGCTCGCCGCGGAGGCGAGCCCGGGCCTCGTGCGCCTGCGCGCCGAGGCGGCCGAGCGCGGGATCCCGAGCTTCGTCGACGACGAGCGCGTCACCTTCGGTCACGCCGCGCGCTCGCACACCTACGAGCGACGCGCGCTCCCGACCGCGGTTCCGTGGCGCGAGCTCGGCGCGATTCCGGTCGCGCTCGTCACCGGCACGAACGGCAAGACGACGACGACCCGCATGGTCGCGCGCATCGCCAAGCACGCGGGGCTCGTGCCCGGGAACACGTCGTCCGACGGCATCGCGATCGGCGAGCGCATCGTGGAGCGCGGGGACAACACGGGCGGCGAGTCGGCGCGCGCGGTGCTGCGCGATCCGCGCGTCCAGATCGCGATCCTCGAGACGGCGCGCGGGGGCTTGTTGCGGCGAGGCCTCGCGGTCACCGACGTCGACGCGGCGCTCATCACGAACGTGAGCGAGGACCACCTCGGCGAGCACGGCGTGCTCGACCTCGACACGATGCGCGAGACGAAGGCCGTCGTGGGCCACGCCGTGAAGAAGGGCGGCAAGGTCGTGCTCGGCGCCGACGACGCGGGGCTACGCGCGATGGCCAAGAGCTTTCGCGCCGAGCGCGTGCTCTTCGCGATCGACCCGCGCTCGGTGCGGGCGCACCTGCGCGCAGGCGGTCACGCGTTCACCGTCGAGCGCGGCGTCCTCGTCCACCGGGGCCCGAAGCGGCGCGAAGAGATCGTGCGCGTGGTCGACGTCCCCGTCACCGATGGCGGTCGCGCCCTCCACAACGTGAAGAACGCGCTCGCCGCCGCGGCGCTCGCGTGGTCCCTCGGCCTCCCCACGCGGGCGATCGCCGAGGGCCTGCGGAGCTTCGGCGAGAAGCGGGGCGACAACGAAGGACGCGGGCAGCTCGCCCTCACCGACGACGGCGTGCGCGTGCTGCTCGACTTCGGCCACAACCCGGCCGCCGCGACCCATCTCTACGCGTGGGCGCGCTCGCTCGCCGGCGACGCGCGGGTGCTCGCCGTGCTCACGCAGCCCGGGGATCGGACCGACGCGGCGATCGAGGCGTTCGTCCGCAGCGTGGTCGACGCGGGGGCGCGCACGATCGTGGCGTGGGAGCGCGAGAGCTTGCGGCGTGGGCGCGAGGCAGGCGAGGTGGTGCGGGCGATCACGCGAGCGGCGCGCCAGGTGGCGCGCGGCGTGAGGGTGGTGCACGCGAGCGACGAGGCCGACGCGATCGGCCGCGCCGTGGCGCTCGCGAAGCGAGGCGACGTGATCGTCGTCTCGCCCAGCCTCGATCGCCGGCTTCCGATCAGTGCGAGACGGACGCGTCGAGCGTGAACGGCCCCGAGAAGAAGCCGCCGAACGAGTCGACGACGAGGTAGTAGGTCCCGCCCGAGGCGACCGTCGTGTGCAGCGTGACGGCGCTGCCGACCTCGGTTCCTTCGGCGCCCCCCACGCAGTGGGTCGCGGTCGCATCGCACGCGCTCGCGGCGTCGCCGGGGCCCAGCAGGTAGAGCGAGAGCAGCGTCTGGTCCGGCGTGAGCACGACGTCGAGCGTGTCGCCGGCGGCGAGCGTCACCGCGTAGACCACGTCGGGGCCGTCCAGGCGCGTCGTCGCGCACGTGCCGGTGTCGGGCTGCGCGGCGTAGTCGTCACGCGCCGCGAGCGTCGAGCCGCTGGTCCGTGCTGGCGCGCCCGCCGTGCCGAGCGCCAGGGCCGGCGCGCTCGCGCAGGTCTCGTTCGCGGGTGGGGTCGCGCACACGTCGGCGACGCAGACGTCCCCGGCGGCACAGCCACGGGGCGTGGTGCCGGCGAGCTCGCAGTCGGGATCGTGCGCACCGCAGCCGCAATCGCAGTGCGCGCCGTCGCCGAAGCTCTCCGGAGCGCACGTCCACGCTGCCGGGAAGCGTGGCGCGCAGTGCCCGAGGCCGGTGTCGCTGAACAGGTGGAAGCAGCGCTCGAACGCCGCCGCGTCGCACTCGGCGTCGGTGGTGCAGAGTGGCCGACAGACTCCGTCGCCGCGGCCGGCCTGATCGCAGATGCCGTCCCAGAACGAGGTGCCCACAGGCGCGCAGTACACGCTGCCGGTGGCGCACTGCTGGCCGAAGCCGACGCTCGAGCGCAGCAGCGGCGTCGCGTCGCAGTAGCCGCGCTCCATCGCGTCGATGGCGCACACGCCACTGCTGCACGAGCGACCGGCGTCGCGGTCGCAGCTCGTCGCGCAGTAGGGCTCGAACGTCGGGCTGTCGCGACGGATCTCGCAGAGCTGGTTGCCGAGGCAGTCGACGGGATCGCGCGTGCCGTCGCAGTCGGGATCGATCACGCCGCACGTGCACTGGCACGTGGCGCCGTCGCCGTACTGCGAGGCGGGGCAGGTCCAGCCGTCGGGCGTGAACGTCTGCATCACGTCGACGGTCGCCACCTCGAGGCAGGCGCCGCCGGGCACCGGCGTCGACATCAGCGTCGCGCCGCCGATCGTCACTTCGACGAGCCGGAGCCCCTCGAGGCGTGCGTCGAGCAGCAGGCCGAAGGGCTCGGCGCGCAGCGTGAGCGTGCCCGCGCTCGCGAAGAAGCCGTGGTCGCGCGTCAGGCCCGTGAAGGCCATCGTGCAGTGCGCGCACGTGGAGCGGTTGTCGTCGCGGCTGCCGGCGATGGAGAACGTGCCGACGTACTCGGCGTCGCCGTAGCGCTCGAACGTCAGATAGAGGGCGTAGGTCTGCCCGTCGATCGCGGGGCTGAGCGGCGCGACGTAGCTCGCCGAGACGTCGTCGATGAAGTCGACGTCGAAGGTGCCGACCGTCACCGGGATGCAGCCGCTCGAGGCATCCGGGCCCGCGTCGCCGATGCGCACGTCGGGCGTGGCGTCGGCGGCTCCCGCGTCACGCCCGCCGTCGACCGGATCGGCCGGAGACGGCCCCGGGCATGCGCTCGCGGAAGTGGCCCAGAGGACGAGCAGAAGAGAAGAAAGGACGCGCACGCGGTGGGGCGACATGGCACCTCGGCAGGGGGAAGAGAACCCTCGAACCCGACACCGTGTCCGAGCCTGACTCGATCTCGCACGAAATCGACCATGCGCTCCACGAGTGCGACGTCGCTGGACGCGGCCTCCCCACCCGGGTGGGCCTCACCGCGGAGGTCGCACTGCTGGATCGCGTCGATCGGCTGCGGTTCCTCTTCTCGCGTGGGCTGCCCGCCGCCGCACCGCCGGATCGACGCCGTCAGCCCGAGAAGGTGATCCGCACGGGCCGCTTGAAGGTCTGCTCGAAGAGGGCGGCCTTGCGGGCCGTGGTCCACATCTCGAGCGAGAGATCCTCGCGGCCGACGGCGCTGAGCGCGACCTCGCGGTTCGACACGCTCACCTCGAGCGACTGCACCTTGCTGCGATGACCCCGATCGAGCGCGTCCGCGATGCGCAGGATGGCCGAGAGGCGCCGCACTTTGCGCTGCGCCTCCGCGTCGAGGCTCCCGAAGGTCTCGTGCTTGGGCGAGGGGTCGGCGCGCCGGTGGTAGCGCGCGATGCACCCGACGATCGTCTTCAGCTCGGGCGAGAGGCCCATGATCTCCGAGTGCTCGACGATGTACTGCGTGTGCTTGTGATGCGCCGACGACTCCACGAACTCACCGATGTCGTGGGTGAGCGCAGCCACGCGCAAGAGAACGCGGTCCTCGGGGCCGAGGCCGTGCAGCTCCGCGAGCCGATCGAAGAGCTGCGTCGCGAGGCGATCGACCTGCGTCGCGTGCGTCTCGTCGAAGTGGTAGCGCCGGCCGAGCTGGATCGCCGCGCGTGAGGCGAGGTGCTCGTCGAGCTTCGGATCCCAGACGCGGAAGTGCTTCTCGACGAGCTCGGCGGCGACGCCTTCCTTCAGGCCGACGCCCGGCGCCACGATCGCGTCCGTGCGCGCGAGGTCGGCCACCGCCACCAGCGCGTAGAGCGCGGGCACGATCACGTCGGCGCGATCGGGGCGCAGGCCGAAGCGCTTGCGGCGCGCGGCGGCCGTCATCTTCTTCATGCGCACGAGCAGCTTGCGCGCGGCCCGCACGTCGATGGTCGGCATCGCGCGGCCCTTCATCGGCACGAGCGCGGCGATCGCGTCGAAGCTCCCGCCGGTGCCGGCGACCACGTCGTAGGTGCGGCTGCCGTAGCTCTGCACGACCGGCGCGAGCACGCGCTCGATGTACTCGACGAGGAGCTTCTCCTGGGCCTTGGCGACGGGCTTGCCGCCGTCGAGGAACGACTCGAGCAGGCGCACCGTGCCGATCTCGAGCGAGGTCGCGAAGCGCACTTCGTCGTGGTGCACCTCGCTCAGCTCGAGCGAGCCGCCGCCGAGGTCGCAGAGGAGCGCGCGCTTGTCGGTGAGCGGAATCCGCTTCTCGACCGCGACCTTCACGAGGCGCGCCTCTTCGGTGCCGTCGATCGCCTCGAGCTCGATCCCCGCGTCGGACGCGCGCTCGAGCAAGAGGCTCGCGTTCTCGGCGTCGCGGGCCGAGGCCGTCACGACGGCGCGCATCTCGATCACGTCGAGGTCGGCGATGCGCTTCTGGAACTCCTTGAGCACCCGCACGCACTCGTCGACCGAGCGCGGGTCGAGCTTGCCGGTGAGGAACACCGCGTGGCCCATGCGGACGGGCCGCCGCACCGACTCGAGCTCCACGATCCGGTCGGCGCTCTCGGCCTCCACGACGAGGAGACGAGAGGCGTTCGAGCCCACGTCGATCGATGCAAACCGCGGCACGGCTGGGGTTGTACACGGCGCCAGGAGCCCAAGGAAGGCTCAAGCGCGATCCGAAGGCCTCGTGCGGAGCAGAGCGTAGCCCAGCGTCACGGCGACCAAGGTCGCGAGCGCGCTCGCGGCGAGCACCGCGATGCGCGCGGCGTCGAGGAGCGCAGGATCGCCCGCGAACGCGAGGGCCGAGACGAACAGGGACATCGTGAACCCGACGCCGCCGATCATCCCGAGCACGATCAGGTGCCGGAGCGTGAGATCTCCGGGCAGCTCCGCGATGCGCAGGCGCACCGCGATCGCGCTCGCGCTCACGATCCCGAGCGGCTTGCCGATCACGAGGCCGGCCGTCACGCCGAGCGCCACGGCGGTCGCGCTCGCATCCATCGCGCTCGCACGCACGTCCACGCCCGCGTTGGCGAGCGCGAACAGCGGCATCACGCCGAAGGCGACCCAGGGATGGAGCTGCGTCACGAGCTCCTCCGAGGGGGAGGTCTCGTCGTCGTGCGCCCCGGTGGGCGGCGTGAGCAGGCCGAGCGCGACGCCCGCGAGCGTGGGGTGCAGGCCTGCGGCGAGGAAGGCGACCCACATCGCGACGCCCGGCACCACGTACGCGGGCTTGGAGCGCACACCGCGCCGCTGCATCCAGAGCACCGCCACGATCGCCAGGCCCGCGCCCACGAGCGGCGCCCACGCGATGCCGCGGGAGTAGAAGACGGCGATCACGACGATGGCGCCGAGGTCGTCGATCACCGCGAGCGCCAAGAGCAGCACGCGGAGCGCCGGCGGCACCCGCGAGCCGAGCAGCGTGAGCGCGCCGAGCGCGAAGGCGATGTCGGTCGCCGTCGGGATGCCCCACCCGGCGCGGGTCTCGGCGGCGCCGGCCACGAGCAGGTACACGCCCGCGGGGACGACCATGCCGCCGAGGGCCGCGAACGCGGGGAGGGCGGCGCGCCTCCGATCGCGCAGCGCGCCCACGGAGAGCTCGCGGCGGATCTCCAGCCCGACGACGAAGAAGAAGATCGTCATCAAGACGTCGTCGACGATCGCGTGCGGCGTCACCGCGTGACCGGCGATCGTGCCGAAGCTCCACTCCCACACGGTGTGATGCGAGGCGCCCCAGGGCGAGCTCGCCCACACGAGCGCGATCGCGGTCGCGGCCGCGAGCAAGATCCCGCTCGAGGCCTCGATCTCGAGGAACCGGCGGAGCGAGCGAAGCCAGCGGCGCGGACGAGAGGGCACGGTGGGGAGTCGGGGCAGAACGGCTCGCGGCGCGCGGGCGGTTTCTGTTAGCATGAACCTTCATCTCCACGGAGGCTCGGTCATGCAGCTCCGCCCCTTCGCTTTCTTCTCGCTCGTGGTCGCGCTCGCGGTCACTCCCGCGTGCAGCGCGCTCGTGGCTCCGGACACCTCTCGCCTCGGAGGCAGCGACGGGGCGGTCTCCGGTCACGACGGCGGCGGTGGCGGCGTCGATGCCGGCATGGGTCACGACGGCGGCGGTGGCGACGGTGGTGGCGGGGGATGCGCCACGGGCTGCGACGACGGAATCCCGTGCACGACGGATGCGTGCGACACGGCGCGCAGCACCTGCACGCACACCCCCGACGACGCCGTGTGCGGCGCGGGCATGCGCTGCGCGGTGCAGGCCGGCTGCGTCGCGATGCAGTGCGCGAGCGACGCGGAGTGCAGCGACGGGAACGCGTGCAACGGGATGGAGCGCTGCCAGCCCGGCTCGGGCGGCTCCGATCCGCGGACGGGATGTCGCTCGTCGGACCCGCTCGACTGCGCCGACGGGTCGGACTGCACGCAGGACTCCTGTGATCCCGCGACGGGCTGTGTCCACGCGCCGATCCCGGACTTCTGTGACGACGGCTTCGCGTGCACGGCCGACTCGTGCGGAGCGGACGGCTGCGTGCACGAGACGAACGACGCCGCGTGCAGCGGCGGCTGCCTCGTCGGCGCGCGCTGTGACGTGAACGCCGGCTGCGTGGGCGGTGCGCCGATGAGCTGTCCGGCCGACGGCAATCCGTGCACCACGGACCCGACGACGTGCGATCCGGGCACGGGCACCTGCCTCCATCCGCCTCGCGACGACGACGGTGACGGCTTCGCCATCGAGACCGCGGTCAACCAGGCGGGCATGACGGTCACCTGCGAGGGCGGGACGGACTGCGACGACACCGATCCCGACGTGAGCCCGAACGGGATCGAGGTCTGCAATGCCATCGACGACGACTGCAACGGCCTCGTGGACGACGGCGACGTCTGCGGGATGACGGGCCCCGATGGCTGCTCGACCGCGACGGCGCTGACGCCCGGCGTGCCGACGGTCGCTTCGACGGCCGGCCTCCGCGACGACTTCGCGACCAGCTGCGGCGGTCGCGGCTCGCCGGATGCCGTGTACTACGTCGACATCCCCGGCGGCGTGCTGACGGGTGCCGTGGACGTGATCCTGACGACGGATGCGCCCGAGACGACCTACGACACCGTGCTCGGCACGTACCTCGCGACGGGTGTGACGGGGCGCTGCCCGACCACGCAGTTCGGGTTCAACAACCGCTGCAACGACGACATCACACCCGCGAACACGAACAGCCGCGTCACGGTCTGCGTCAACGGCAGCATCGTCACGGCCGGGGCTCGCCTCTTCGTCCTCGTCGACGGCGCCGCGAACGAGTCGGGCGCCTACTCGGTGACGGCGCAGATCATGCCGCGCAGCACGCCCTGCAACTGACGCACGCGGCTCGGGTCGTGCGGGGGGGCGCGGGAGGGGGCGCGCGCGCCGCGCGATCCGGGCCCCTGATCGCACGTTCCGCGCTCCTCCCTCTCGCAGCGGACTTGGCGAGCCGCCGCGATTTCTGTGAACATGGCCGGCAGTGGCCGAAGTGAACGACGCGATCCGCCCGACGCTCCTCATGGTGGGGCGGGGCGAGGCGATGGACGCCGCGCTCAAGGTCGCGCTCGACCGTCACGGGCTGCGCGTCGCCGAGTCGAGCGCCGAGGTGAAGACGGCGGTCCGCACGATCGCGCCCGACGTCGTCCTGCTCGTGGGGGATGCGGCGGCGGACGGCGGGCGCGTGGTCCTCGACGCGCTCGCGACCGACGCCGTGACCAACGTCGTCCCGGTCATCGTCCTCGGGCCGGCCGAGAAGCTCGACGGTCGCCTCACCGCCTTCCGCGCCGGCGCCGTCGCGGTCGTGCCGCGCACGGCCAGCGCCGATCAGATCGCGACCCGCATCGCCGTCGTCGCACGGGAGATCGCCGAGCGCGGCGAGGCCCGCCCCGACGAGCTCGGAGAAGCGACCTTCGACGAGCTCGTGACGATGGTCGCGAGCGAGCTGCGCTCGGGCATCCTCTCGGTGGGCCGCCAGCGCGGTGGCCAGAGCAACGAGGCGATGCGCATCGTGCTCGGCGCCGGGCGCCCGGTCGCCGATGCGGTCGAGGAGTTCGTGCGCAAGCTGCGCCCGCTCGTCTCCCGCGCCGAGCCGCTCACGTACGAGCTCCATGCGAGCGCGGGCGGCCCCGTGGGGCTGCTCGACGCCGAGCCGGCAGGCCGCGGCGATCTCTCGATCCTGCAAGGCCTGCGCGTGATCCTCGTCGACAGCGACGCGTCGCGCGCCGACACGCTCGCGCAGGAGCTCCGCTCGCGCGGCGCCGTCGTCGCGGTCGCCGATCCCAGCGCGCGCGGGATCGAGCGCGCGCGCGGGCTCGACCCCCAGGTCGTCATCGTGGACGCCGCCGGCATGGACGGCGAGGGCTTCGAGGTGGTGCGCGCGATCCGGCGCGACCTGCGCCTGCGCTGGGCGGCGATGCTCGTCGCGCCCTGGGCCGAGATCTGGCCCGAGAACGCCGCGACGCCCGATCTCGCCGAGCTCGCCCTGCGGCTCATGCCGCTCGTGGTCCACGACCGCGAGCTGCGCGTGCGGGCGACCGCGGAGGCGAAGTTCGACGCGCGCCTCGAGGTCATCGGGCCGAGCCGCATGCTGCGCGTGCTCGCCTCGCTGCCGGGGCCCTTCCACGTCCACGTGCAGTCGCGGAAGGCTTCGGTCGAGATCGACGTCGCCGAAGGGCTCATCGTGGGCGCGAAGGCGACGCGCGCGGCGGGCGACGGGCTCGAGGGAACGCGCGCGCTGGCGGCGCTGCTCGCGATGGCGAGCGCGCGCGTGAGCATCGAGCGGCGACCGAACCCGGCGACGGCGAACGTGATGGCGCCGGTCGAGGAGGCGCTCGCGCGCGCCAGCCAGGAGGTGGCACCGATTCCGGTGTCGCAGCCGCCGCCCCCGCCGAGCGCGACGTCGAAGCCGGGCAAGCGATCGCCGTTCCCGACGGCCTCCGAGGTGACGCGCGTCGTGCTCGACGACGATGGCGACAGCTCGGGCCCGCTCCGGCCTCCGATCGCGCCACGGACGCGCGCGAACCAACCCTCGAGCCACGCGAGCTCGCGCGATCTCCGCTGGGGCGAGTCCGAGCATGGCGCCGGGCCGCCGCCTGCGACGAGCGCGGGCGAGGCCGCGGCTTCGCCCTCGCAGGTGGGCGCCGTTCCGCAAGGCGTCTTCTCCGGCACGGGCGCGAGCGCGCCGAAGATGCCGGCCGTGCTCGGCAAGTCCCCGACGCGCACGGGCGCCGCGGCGAGCGCGTTCGGCGACGCGAAGCCGACCGACCGATACGATCTGCCCGTGCCCTCGGCGGCGCGCGGAGGCGAGGGCGACAAGCTCGACAAGCCCTTCTTCCCTGCCGTGACACCCGCGGCGCCGCCGCGTCGCGACGATGCGACCGTGCGCGTGCACGGCGAAGACCTCGCGCGCGCGAGAGACGGCGCCCCCTCCGTCCCGCTGCCGAGCAAGCTCGAGCCGAAGAAGTCGTCGTCGCCCGGCTTCCCGGCGGCGCCTGCGGCGCGCGTCGAGCTTCCGCTCGGCACGAAGGGCTCTTCGCCGGGATTCGTCGGCGCGCCCTCCGCGAAGGCGCCGGTGCCAGCACGAACCGGTCTCCCGCTCGGCATGGTGAGCTCGTCGCCGGGCACGGCCTCGTCGCCCGCGCCCGCCGCCTCCGCGCAGAGCTCCTCCCCGGGTGGCGTGGAGCCGCCCGCGCTCGTGGCGGCCCCGCCCACGCTCGTGCCGACGCCCGAGCCCTCGCCCGCGGCATCGCCCGCGGGACCGCGCCCACCGGGCCGGAAGCAGACGTTGGTGATGGGCGCGCTCCAGGGCATCGCGCGCCCCGCGCCGGTGATGCCGACGCCGCCCGTGCCGGTGCCGAGCTCCGCGATCGTGCCGCGCTCGCCGACGGTCACGATGGGCTCGGTCGAGGGGGAAGCGCCGCACTCGGCGCCGCCGCCGCCCGAGCCTTCGGCAGCGCCGTCGCCGATCACGACCATGAGCGCCTCGCTCGAGGACGAGGCGAGCGACGATCCGCTCTTCGCGGACGGAAAGTCGAAGCTCGCGAGTGGAGAGCACGAGAGCGAGCCGCCTTCCGCGCCCGCGCCCGCGCCCGCGCTGACGACGGGCGAGCACACGAGCCCGAGCACGCGCCCGTTCGTGCCGGACGGCGAGGCCATGAAGGAGCCGGTGGGCGCGCCACCCGTCCCCGACACCGCGCTGATCGCGCCGCCCACACCGCGCGCGCGTCCGAAGGTGGAGGCCCCGCCACCGAGCGCCGAGCCCCCGCCCGCGATGGATGAACACGCGCCGGTGGGCTCGCTCGCGATGAGCCTGCCGCCTGCGGCGCCGACGCCGGTGCTCACGCCCTCGCGCTCCGACGCGACCCCGCTCGGCGTCATCAGCATGCCGGCGCCGCCGTCGGGGGTGCCGACGGGATCGAACCGCCCTCCCGCCGCGCCGGCGGGGGGCACGGGTCGCGGGATCGCGTGGGTGCTCGTCGGTCTCGGCGTGCTCGCGCTCCTCGGGGCCGCGGCGTTCGTCGCGTACCAGCGCCAGGACGAGCTGCGCGCGCTCCTCGGCGGCGAGGGCAGCACGGTGGTGGCGGTCGCGCTCGACGCGGGTGCGGTGCCTTCGATCGAGATCGATGCGGGCACAGCCACGGCGCTCGGCGCGGGCACCGGCAGCGCGCCCGAGGCGGCGGTCGACGCGGGCGTCGCGCCGAGCGACGCGTGGGTCGAGGCGCCCGATGCGTGGGCCGCGCCGGCCGAGGACGCCGCCGTCGTGGCGGAGCCCGACGCGTGGGCCGCCGAGGAAGTGGCCGAGGCGACCCCGAGCGAGGGCACGAGCGCGCTCGATCTCGTCGAGCAGGCGAGCCACGCGCCGCCGGAGCAGGCCGAGACGCTGCTGCGGCGCGCGCTGACGGTCGATCCGCGCGAGCACCACGCGGCGCTCGCGCTGGCGGAGCTCCTGATGCACCGGCACGCGCCGGCCGAGGCCGTTCCGCTCTACGAGCTCGTGGTGCGCCGACGCCCGGGCCGCGCCGAGTACCGCGTCGATCTCGGCGACGCGCGCCGCGATGCCGGCGACGCCGAGGGCGCGCGCGCCGCCTGGCGCGAGGCGCTCGAGATCGATCCCGACAACGCCGACGCGCACGAGCGGCTCGGGCAGTAGCCTCGTCGCGGCCCTTCAGCGCTTGGGCGCGCGCGCGAGCAGCTGCAGCATCGCGGCGCCCGCGCGCGGCAGATCGATCGGCGCGTCGAGCTCCATCATCGTCTGTCCCCCGATGATCGCCGCGAGGAGGATCGTCGCGACGTCGTTCGCGCCCACGTCGCGGCGCAGCGTGCCTTCTTCCTGGCTCGCCTCCACGACCTGCGCGACGCGTGTGATCGAGTCGGCGACGAGCGCCACGTAGCGGGCGCGGATCTTCTTGCTGCGCGCGCACGCGTCGAGCAGCTGGTGAGGCTTGGGGCCGCTCTTGCGCGTGAGCGGGTAGGCGCCCGAGGCGACCGCGCCGAGGAAGCGGCCCACGACCGCCTCGAAGGTCGGCGGCTCTTCGCCAGGGCGCGCCGGCCCGAGCACCGCGTCGAGAAAGGGAAGGCCCTCGCGCTCCATGACCGCGACCATGAAGTCGTCGCGGTCCTCGAAGTGCACGTAGAACGCGCCACGCGTGAAGCCGGCGCGCTCGCAGATCGCGTCGAGGCTCGGCCCGTCGAGCCCGTGCGCGGCGAAGAGCTCGGCGCCTGCGTCGAGCAGCTTCTCGCGGGTCTCGGCCATCGCCTCGGTGCGCGGTCGCGGCGTCTTGGGGCTCGCTTTCGGCTTCATCGCGTTGACATACGGCGTCGTATGTGAGAAGTCCATTTCACATACGGGCTCGTATGTGAGCCCGCCTGCGCTGGAGGATGCCCATGGACGCCGCCCTCGTGCTCGAGCCCGCCACCCCGCACGCGCCGCCGCGCATCACGCGCCGGCTCGCCCGCCTCGACGATCTCGTCTTCCTCGAGCACGACGAGCTGCGTCTGCTCTACGAGGGCGCGCCCGCGCCAGCGCTCACGGATCTCGAGGGTCCGCTGCGCGGGCGCATGCTCGCGGTTCCCGCGCTGCCCGACGTCGTCACGGCGCTGCCGCGCGCGTGGGCGCGGACGGGCACCTTCCCGTGGCGAGGCAAGACCTTCCTCCCGCGCACCGCGAAGGACGGCGAGGGCATCAACCGCGTCGGCTCCGATCGCGTCTCGCTCTTCCGCTTCACCACGCGCCTCGCGCCCTCCCGTCACGACCGCGCGCCCGTGCTCGAGCTCGACTACGACCACCGCGGCAACCCGGGCTTCATCCGCCGCATCGAGGACGAGGTGCGCACGATCGCGCCCGGGCTCTGGCTCGGGCAGGCTTGGCTGCGCGCCGGCGGCAAGAAGCACTTCGTGCTCTGGTTCGCGCTGACGAGCGCGCCGCGGTGATGCGCGCGCTCGTCACCGGCGCGGGCGGCTTCGTCGGCGGGCACGTCGTCCGCACGCTGCTCGCGGCGGGTCATCGCGTGCGCGCGCTCGTGCTGCCGCGCGAGCCGCGCACGAACCTCGCAGGGCTCGACGTGGAGATCGCGGTCGGGGACGTGACCGACCGCGGATCGCTCGCCGCCGCGATGCGTGGCGTCGACGCGGTGTTCCACGTCGCCGCCGTGTACGCGCTCTGGCTGCGGGACCCCGAGCGGATGTGGCAGGTGAACGTCCAGGGCACGCGCAACGTGCTCGAGCTCGCGCACGAGCGGCGCCTGCGCGTGGTGCACACGAGCTCGATCGCGCGCTTCGGCGGGCAGGGCCGCGGCCATCGCGCCACCGAAGCGAGCCCCTTCTGCCTCGGCGCGACCGGCGATCGCTACTCGATCAGCAAGAACGCCGCGCACGAGGTCGCGGTGCGCGCGGCGCGCGAGGGCCGAGACGTGGTGATCGCCGCGCCGTGCGGCCCGATCGGTCCGGGCGACGTCGCGCCGACGCCGACCGGCAAGCTCCTGCTCGCCTGCCTCTCCCTGCCGATCGTCACGGTGACGCGCACGGTCACGAACTTCGTCGACGTGCGAGAGGTCGCGCTCGCGCATCTGCGCGCGTTCGAGCGCGGCCGCCCGGGCGACGTGTTCCTCGTCGGTCATCGTGATCTCTCGCTCGCCGAGCTCGCGCGCCTCGCGCTGCGGGCGCTCGGACGGGAAGGGCGCCCGGTGGTCGAGGTGCCGACGGCCCTCGCGCTCGCCGCCGGCCATGCCGCCGAGCGGATCGCCGGCCTGACGGGGCGCTCCCCCGTCCTCACGGCGAGCGCGGCGAAGATCGCGGCGCTCGGCCTCGCCGCCGACACCTCGGTCGCGGCGCGCGCTCTCTCGCTCCCGGGCACGCCGATCGAGACGTCGATCGCCGACGCGCTCTCGTGGTTCGAGCGCCACGGCTACCTCGCGCGCGTCACCCCGTTCGTCGCGATCTCGCCGCTCGCTCAGCCCTCGGCGGGCCGGAACTCGAGCGCGACGCCGTTCATGCAGTAGCGCAGGCCCGTGGGCGGCGGCCCGTCCGGGAACACGTGGCCGAGGTGGCCATCGCAGCGCGCGCACGAGACGGCGGTGCGGATCATCCCGAGCGAGACGTCGGCCGACTCGCGCACGCGCCCCTCGAGCGGGCGGTTGAACGAGGGCCAGCCGGTGCCGGACTCGAACTTCTCCTCCGCCTCGAAGAGCGGCGCGCCACATCCCGCGCAGAAGAACGTGCCGGCGCGGTGCTCGCGCAAGAGCGCGCACGTGCCGGCGCGCTCGGTGCCTTCCTGACGCAGCACGCGGTACTGCTCCTGGGTGAGGCGGCGACGCCACTCCTCGTCCGAGAGCTCGAGGCGCGAGCCCACGGGCGGCGGAGGATCGGTGACGTACGAGACCGGCGCCGTGGGCCCGGGCCAGCTGCCCGATTGGCCTTCGCCGACCGAGGGCTCGCCACACGCCACGCCGAGGACGGAGGTGCCGAGGGCCGAGGTGCCGAGGAGCCGGAGGAGGTCGCGACGGTTCATGCCTCTTCGTTCGCGCCGGCCGCGGCCGGCGTTACGCGGCCGCGCGCGTCAGATCCTGCCCGTCCGGAGGAGGGCCTCGGCGAGCGGGGCCATGCGCACGCGCCGGTGGCGCTCTGCGAGCGCGATCCCGAGCAGCGCGCGCTTGGACTTCTCGAGCTCGTCGTTGACGATCACGTAGTCGAAGAAGCCGTAGTGCTCGATCTCCACCTGTGCGTGCTTGAAGCGCCGCTCGATCACCTCGGGCGAGTCGGTGGCGCGGCCCTCGAGACGCTTGCGCAGGATCTCGAGCGAGGGCGGCAGCACGAACACGCCGATCGCCTCGGGTCGCGTGGCCTTGATCTGGCGGGCGCCCTGGTAGTCGATGTCGAAGACGATGCCGCGCTTGCCTTGCGCGCGCGCGCGCTCGAGCTCGGCGAGGCTCGTGCCGTAGAGGTTGCCGTGCACCTCGGCCCACTCGGCGAAGCCGCCCGAGGCGCGCACGAGCTCGAACGTCGCGCGGTCGACGAAGTGGTAGTGCTCTCCGTTCGTCTCGCCCGCGCGTGGCTTGCGCGTCGTGTGCGAGACCGAGAACGTGTAGTCCGGCAGCTGCTCGAGCAGGTACTTCGTGAGCGTCGTCTTTCCGGCGCCCGAGGGAGAGCTGAGGATCAGCAGGATGAGGTCGTCCATCGCAGAGCGCCCACTGTAGCGCGAGCGTGCCGGTGGATCGCGCGCGCGCGTGCTACGTCCTTCTCGTGAGGGCGAGTGATCTCACGACGTTCGCGCGCTGGCGCTTCGCGCTGAAGCCCGCGAGCTGGCCGAAGCTGCTGGTGCCGTTCGCGCTCGGACAGGCCATCGGGATCGACGCGACCGGCCGCCTCTCGTGGCTCGGGCTCGGGCTGGCGCTCGCGTTCACCGCGGCCGACGCGGTGTTCGTGGTCACGCTGAACGACTTCGGGGATCGCGAGGTCGACGCGATCAAGCGGCGCATGTTCCCCAAGACGAGCCCCAAGACTCTCCCGGACGGCGTGCTCTCGCCGCTCGCGCTCCTGCTGGCGGGAGTGGCGGCGGGCCTCGTCGCGCTGGCGATCGGCGGCCTCTCCGCGCTCGTGCTCGATCGCCCGCTCGCGCCCGTCGCGGCGCTCGTCGCGCTCGCTCTGTTCGTGGCGTACACGCTGCCGCCCCTGCGCCTCAACTATCGCGGCGGCGGCGAGCTGCTCGAGGCGATCGGCGTCGGGCTCGTGCTGCCCTGGCTCTCGGCGTACCTGCAGTCGGGGCGCGCGTGGATGCCGGCGCTCGACGTGCTCCCGGGCTTCGCGTGCCTCGCGCTGGCGAGCGCGGTGGCGAGCGGGCTCTCCGACGAGCGCAGCGATCGTGAGGGCGGCAAGCGCACCTTCGCCACGATGATGGGTAACGGCGCGGCGCGGCGGCTCGTCACGATCGCGCTCGTGCTCGCCGCGCTCGCGTGGATCGGCGCGGCGACGATCCCACGAGGCACGCCCACGATGCCGCTCCTCGTCGGCGCGGGCGTGGTCCTCTTGGCGCTGCCGGCGCTCTCGCGCGCGGGCGCGCTCGCGGTGACCGACGCGTTCGAGGCCCAAGGTAGCTTCAAGCGCGCCCTCCACCGCACGTCGTGGGAGGCCGCGCTCACGCTCGCGCTCTTCCTCGCGCTCGGGCCGTGGATCGGGCTCTGACGTGAGGGCGACGGGCACGGGCACCCTCGATCCGGCGCGCACCGTGCGCACGCCCGTGGCCGAGCTCGCTCCCGACGCGGCGCTGAGCCGCGCGCTCGCGCTCGTCGATGCGTCCATCGCGATGCACTTTCCCGAGAACCTCTTCGGCGATCTCGATCGGCTCGCGCACGATCTCGCGCTCGTCCGCGATCGCGAAGGTGAGGCCGCGATGTCCTCGCGCGCCGCGCGCATCGCCCACGTGCACGCGCTCTTCGGGCGCGAGACGGTGCTCCACTTCCGCTACACGCACGATTTCCTCTACGGCTACGACTGGGCACGCTGGGTCGCGCGCGACCCGGGCGAGCGCGGCGGCGTCGGCCCCTACGACGACGCGTTCCTCGCCTACTCCGAGCAGCGGGCCGGGGAGCTCGTCGCCCTCGTCGCGGCGGGCGACGGCAAGTACGGGCAGCTCGCTCCGGGCGTGCATCGCAACCCGTTCCCGTTCCGTCGCGACCTCGAGGCCGAGCGCGTGCTGCACCGCGCGCTCGCCGCCGACGATCTCGTTCCGGTGCAGGCCTGGCGCCGCGACGGCACGGCTCGCTGGGATCTGCCGTTCTCGGCGCTGCGCGAGGAGCGCGCGAAGGGGCTCGGCCTCTCGCTCGCGTCGCCCGTCTGATCGACGGGCGCGAGCCGGATCGACGACCCCGCCCCAGTGCGGCTATCCTCGCGCCGCCCCGATGGTTCGCCTCGCGACCGAGCGTGACGTCTACGCCAACCTGCTGCGCGAAACGCGCGGCCTGCGCCGTGATCAGAGCTCGGCGCGCGACGGATGGTTCGCCTCGCTCCCGTGGGACAAGAAAGAGGACACGCTCTTCGAGCTCGAGATGCTCCTCAAGGGCATCGCCTGCTACGGCAACCAGCGGAACCACCCCGGCACGCCGCAGGGCAAGACGGCCGTCGCCCAGGACTTCCACGAGCACATGCGCGTCCTGCGCGACGCGAGCCACCGCGTCGTCGCGCTGACCAAGACGCTGCTCGGCGATCGCGAGCGCGCCTACACGTTCGCGCGCTATCTCGAGACCGTCGTCCCGGAAGACGCCGCGCGCGGCAAGCTCATCCAGGAGCAGCTCTCGCAGGACACGCCCGAAGAGGCGCTCTTCGTCCTCCGGAACTCGTTCGGCAGCTTCGTGGACCTCGCCGAGGGCCTCTTGCGCCTCGGCCGCATCGGCAACCGCCTCTACTACGCCCACCACGGCGTCATCGTCCGCGAGATCGGGCGCAACACGTACTTCAACCCGCTCATGGCGCTCGAGTTCCGGCCCGAGCTCGATCGGATTCGCAGCGCCGAGGTGCTCGAGGTGCTCGCCTCCGTGCGCACCGAGAGCGCGCACCGCGTGCTGGCGCTCGCGTTCCTCACCCTCTTCCGCTGCCTCCGCTACACCGAGCTCATCGACACGTACGCGTCCGACGCGCTGGGCGCGCGGCGCGCGTACGTGATCCTGGCGGTGTTGCGGAGCGACGTGCGTGCGCTCGTGAAGTACCTCGCCCAGCGCGCGGCCGACTCGGTGGCCGACGGCTTCGAGCGCGACCTGATGAGCATCCCCGCGCGCGAGATCGCCGTGCGCCACCGCGAGCTCGCGACCGAGGCCCGCACGCTCGCCTCGCTCCGGAGCGCCATGGAGGCGATCGCGGGCTCCCTGCGCCTCGAGGTGCGGCGCGTCTACGAGCACGATCTGCCGGCGCCCGACGCAGGACAGAACGAGAACGACCTCGGCCCGCAGCTCGTGATGGCGATGGCGCAGCTGCGGGCCTCGATCCACGCGGCGATCCACGCCCTCTGTCTCGAGGTGCGCCCGGGCGCGCCGCTCCCGGAGCTCTCGGCGGATCTGGCGGCGCGCCGCGCGACCAGCATGCGGCTGCGGCGCGAGATCTGGATGTTCCAGCAGATCGTGCGCGCGTTCCTGGCGATGAGCGCCGTCACGAGCGGCTCGCCCGACGTCTGGCTCGGGCACACCGGCTTCCAGTACGTGCGCGACTTCCTCATGCACTTCCGCGCGATCGGCTACCAGCTCGTGCGCGCGCACGACTACGAGCGCATCGATCCCTTCCTGCGCGCGCTCGAGGATCTGCGCGACGTGGACCTGCTCGATCCGACGCGCATGGATCTCGCGGTCGCCGAGTGCCGCGCGTTCTCGAAGTTCCTCGGAGGCCTCTTCGATCAGGTGTCGTCGCGCACCGAGCTGCGCGACGCGCCTTTCGACAAGACCGAGGCGACCGAGATGCTGAAGGTCTATCTCGGCAAGGCGTGAGCACGCTCGGCCGAGAGGAGCTCGAGGCTCTCGCCGAGAAGTACCGCGAGATGATCGCGCTGCGGGCCGAGCGCGGGCCCCGCGACGCGCTGCGCTTGCGCCGCCTCGCAGCGCGCTTTCCGGGCGCCTTGCGCGAGCTCGACACGCGCACCGACGCCTCGCTCGCCGATCGCCTCGCGTCGATCGAGCGCGCGCTCGGCGGAGCGGAGGCGCCCGCGTGGGCCGCGGTGCAGCTCGCCTTCCACGGCTGGATGCGGCTCGCGCTCGCGCTGCGGGCCGCCGGTGCGCGCGACCTCGTCGCGGCGCGCGCGTACGTGGCGAGCTACGCGCGAGCGCTCCCCGGAGATCCTTCGCGCGACGTGCTCGACGACCCCACGCTCGAGACACTCGTGCGGCCGCCGGCGGGGCGCCTCTCTCGCGCGGCGCGCTCCCTCGTCGACGCGGGCGCGCGGGATCTCGACGCGCTGCTCTTCGGGGCCTCAGCGCGCGAGCGCGAGCGCGGCTGACGCGCCGAGGATGGCGAAGCTCTCGGTCGCGCCGCCGAGCACCACGAACGCGAGCGTCGCCCGGCGCGAGCGCGGATCGCGCGCGAAGAGCGAGGCGACCTGCGGAGCGAGCGCGAGCGCCGCGAGGCCGAGGCGAGGCGCGGGCGCTGCGGGCAGAGCCAATGCCATCGCGACGACGGCGCTCGCGTGCAGGGCGATCGAGGCCCCGCGCGCGGCGACGCCTCCCCAGCGCGCCGCGGGTGAGCCTTTCTGCGCGGCGCGATCCGCCGCTTCGTCGGGCAGCGACGTCAGGACGTTGCCGGCGACGCCCAGCACGAACGTGGGCGCGAGCAGCCGGAGAACCTCCGGCGTGAGCGCTCCGCCCTGCGCGAAGAGCCCGACGAGCGGCAGCACGACCCCCACGCCGAGCCCCTGGAGCAGCTCGCCGCCGCCGCGATACGAGAGGCGCAGCGGCGGGTAGCTGTACGCGCCGATCAGCGCGATCGCGACGATCGCGAGCAGCGGCATCGCCGGGTGGAGGAGCGCCGCCGCGAGCCCCAGCACCACGAGCGCGCAGGCCGCCCCGATCGCGAGAGAGCGCACCGTGGCGGGCGCGAGGTCTCCGTCGACGAGCACGCGCGAGCCGCCCGAGAAGGGCGTCGGCGCGTCGTGGAGGCGATCGGCCTCGCGATCGGCGTAGTCGTTCGCGAAGACGATCAGGAGGTGATCGACGACGCCGAAGAGCTGCGCGACGGCGAGCGCGCTCCACGAGAAGCGGCCGGTGGTCGCGAAGGCGATCGCCTGGCCGTACAGGAGCGGCGGCGCGAGGTTCGCGTGCGCGAGCGGCCGCGCCGCGCGGAGGAGCGCGGAGAACGTCGTCCGAGGCTGCGCGCTCATCCTGTGCGGTATGCGAGCCCCCGCCGCGACGCGCCACCGCCGCTCACGTGCCGCCGAGGCGTTTCGCACGCGCGAGCCGGTCCCGCAGCGTGGAGCGCGGCAGGCCGAGCTCCTTGGCCGCCTGCGTCTGGTTGTACGCATGCTTCTTGAGCACGAGCGCGATCCCGGCCGGCGAGTCGGGAGGCGCCGAGGGCCGACGCCCGGCGCCGAGGACGGCCTCCACGTCCGCGAGATCGATCGTGCCCCCGGTGCGCGCAGCGGCCGCCTCCACCGTGTTGCGCAGCTCGCGCACGTTCCCAGGCCAGGGATGTGCGCGCAGCTTGCTCAGGGCCGCCTCCGTGATCGCGCGCGCGCCGAGGATCTCGCGGGCGCTCTCGAGGAAGTGGTACGCGAGCGGCGCGATGTCTTCGGGCCGATCGCGCAGCGGCGGCACTTCCACCGGGAGGCGCGCGATGCGGTAGTAGAGGTCCTCGCGGAAGCGCCCGGCCTGCACCATCGCCGCCAGGTCGCGGTGCGTCGCGCACACGAGGCGCACGTCCACGCGCGAGACGAGCTCGCTCCCGACGCGACGGATCTCGCCGGTCTCGAGCACGCGGAGCAGGCGCGCCTGCATGCCGAGCGCGAGCTCGCCGATCTCGTCGAGGAAGAGCGTGCCGTGATCGGCCTGCTCGAACACCCCGCGGTGCTGCGTGTGCGCGCCGGTGAACGCGCCCTTCTCGTGTCCGAAGAGCTCGCTCTCCACGAGCGACTCGCTCAGCTCCGCGGCGTTGAGCGTCACGAACGGGCGCTCGCGACGGGCGCTGCGCTGGTGCACCGCGCGCGCGAGGCCCTCCTTGCCGGCGCCGGTCTCGCCCGCGACGAGCACGGGCCAGGGCAGCTTCGCGTAGCGCTCGATCGTCTCGAGCACGTCGATCATCGCGGGCGAGGCGGCGACCATTCCGCCGTCGCGCGCGTCGCCCCGCTCGCCCGTCGCGACGACGAAGAGGTCCGTGCGCCCGAGGCGGATGCGCGTCCCCGGCCCGATCCGCGCGAGCAGCGTGGCGACGCCATCGACGTAGGTCCCGTTCCGGCTTCCGAGGTCGCGGATCAGCCAGCCGCCCTCGCTCGGCTCGATGCGCGCGTGCCGTCCGCTGACTGCGCGATCGTAGAGCGTGAGATCGAGCCCGCGGTGCGCGCCGATCGTGACGGGGCGCGCGTGCAGCGGCAGGCGGCGCGCGTCGGCGCCTCGGCCGACGATCACGCTCACGCGCTCGGCCTCCGCGCTCGCGACGAGCACGGGCTCGGTGCGGCCGAGCGCGTCGCGGGCGCCGGTGATCGCGTCGAGCACCAGCGTGATCGCGTGCGTCTCGCCGACCTCGAGCGAGCGGTCGGGGCTCAGGCGGACGGGGACGGGCGGGCCCTCGTCGTCGTCGAGCCGATGCGCGACGACGTCCACCCCGCGTCGGCGGACGAGCAGATAGCGCTCGGGCACGCGCACGTCGTGGACGACGATGTCGCAGCCCGCGGCGCTCCCGACCTCGAGCGGGCGGTCCTCGAGCGCGAACACGCGGACGGGCTCGCCGCGGAACGAGAGAACGATGGCCTCCATGCCGCGTTATCGCGGAACGCGCGCGCACGTTGCGGGGCGGGCAGGTGCAGCCCGGGTCGCGTCTCGGTACCATCGCGGCATGAGTCGCTCGCTTGCTCGTCTCGCGTCCCTCTCCCTGGCGCTCGTCAGCGGAGTCTTCGTCGCCGGTTGCCCGAGCAGCACGACCGGTACCTCCGATGCGGGCGGGGCGGTCGATGGCGCGCTCGCCGACGGCGGCAGCTCGACGGACGGCGGCAGCCCGACGGACGGCGGCAGCCCGACGGACGGCGGCAGCCCGACGGACGGCGGCAGCCCGACGGACGGCGGAAGCCCGACGGACGGCGGAAGCCCGGACGACGCGGCGAGCCCCGGGGACGCCGGCCGTCGCACGCCGGCCGAGCACCGTGTGAGCGATGCGCAGTGCCAGACCGCCGCGCCCCCCGGCCACTGCGGCTTCGGCGGCGGCGGCGGTCCTTCGTGCACGATGGACAGTGAGTGCACCGACGGGACGAACGGGCGCTGCAACATGAGCCTCGGCGGCGCGGCGATCTGCCTGTGCACGTACGACACCTGCACGCACGACAGCGACTGCGGCGGCGGCCAGACCTGCGCCTGCCACGGCGACCCCCAGGTGGATGGCAGCAACCACTGCGTGAACGGCAACTGCCGCGTCGATGCCGACTGCGGCCCGGAGGGCTTCTGCTCGCCCACGCGCGGAACGTGCGGGGGCGTCGGCGGCTACTACTGCCACACGGCGGCCGACACGTGCGTGGACGACGCCGACTGCACCGGAAGCGGCCTCCAGGGCTGCGAGTGGGTGGATGCCAGCCGCCGCTGGGAGTGCGTCGAGCTGCTCTTCTGCCCGTGAGCGGCGCGCGCTCTGCGCGGGCGCACGCTGCCCGACGACGCGCGTTGCACCGCGCACGCTCGATCGCGTACCGTCCCGCGCCGTGACCGAAGCCCTTCGACGTACGCCGCTCTACGACGAGCACAAGGCCCTCGGGGGCCGCATCGTTCCTTTCGCCGGCTGGGAGCTGCCCGTGCAGTACGCCGGCCTGGTGAAAGAGCACGCAGCCGTCCGCACGGCGGCCGGGCTCTTCGACGTCTCGCACATGGGCGAGATGATCATCGAGGGCCCGAAAGCCGAGGAGGCGATCGACGCCCTCGTCACGGCCGACCTCACGAAGCTCCCCGACGGAAAGGCCGTCTACAACGTCGCCTGCAACGCGCAGGGCACGATCCTCGACGATCTCATCGTCTACCGGCGCGCGCGCGATCGCTTCCTGATCGTGATGAACGCGTCGAACCGCGACAAGATCGCGACGCATTTCGGCAAGCACCTCGGCAGCACGCCCGGCGTCACGTTCGAGGACGCGAGCGATCGTTTCGCGCTCCTCGCGCTCCAGGGCCCGAAGGCCGTGGACGTGGTGAAGGCGGCGGGCGCGAGCGACGCGATCCCCGCGCTCGCCTCGTTCTCGCTCACCGACGGAAAGGTCGCGGGTGTCGACGTGATCGCCGCGCGCACCGGCTACACGGCCGAGGACGGCTTCGAGCTGTTCTGCAGCAACGCCGACGCGCCGAAGCTCTGGCGCGCCCTGATCGAGGCCGGCAAGCCCCTCGGTCTCGAGCCGGCGGGGCTCGGCGCGCGCGACACGCTCCGCCTCGAAGGGCGGCTCTCGCTCTACGGCAACGAGATCGACGAGACCACGAACCCGCTCGAGGCCGGCCTCGGCTGGGTGACCAAGCTCGACAAGCCGCGCGACTTCCTCGGCAAGGAAGCGCTGAAGAAGATCCAGGCGGCGGGCCTCTCGCGGAAGATGGTCGGCTTCGAGATGGTCGGGCGCGGCATCGCGCGGCACGGCTACCCGATCGTCGAATGGAACGGCACCGAGGCCGGCGGCGCCACGATCGGCCTCGTCACCAGCGGCTCGCCTGCGCCGACCCTCGACAAGAACATCGGGCTCGGATACGTCCCGACCGCGCTCTCGGCGATCGGATCGAAGATCGGCGTCCAGATTCGCGGAAAAGCGATCGAGGCCGTCGTCGTCAAGACTCCTTTCTACAAGCGCGCGGCTCCCACCGGGAGCAAGTGATCTCGCCCTGATCGCGATCGGACCCGAGGACCGGAGAGGAAGAACGAGCGATGTCGAAGTACCCGTCGGATCGGAAGTACACGAAGGACCACGAGTGGGCGCGCGCCGAGGGCAACCTCGTCCGCGTCGGCATCACCGGCTTCGCCGTCGAGCAGCTCGGCGACGTCACGCTCGTCGACCTGCCCAAGGTGGGCGACAAGCTCGACGCGCACGGGCACTTCGGCGACATCGAGTCGGTCAAGACGGTGAGCGAGCTCTTCGCGCCCGTGGCCGGCGTGGTCGCCGAAGTGAACGGCGCGCTCGAGGGATCGCCCGAGCTCGTGAACGAAGGGCCCTACGACAAGGGCTGGATGATCGTCCTCAGCGGCGCCGGCAGCCTCGACGGCCTCATGGACGCGGCCGCGTACGAGGAATACCTCGGCACGCTCGATCATTGATGGGATCGCGCGCGGCTCGCGCGCGAAAGGGGGGATGATGCGCTGGGGACTCCGCCTCGCGGTGCTCGCGCTCGGGCTCTGGCTGGGCGCGCCGCCTCTCGTGGCGCGCGCCCAGCTCGACGCGGGCGTCCAGCCCGCCCCGCCCGAGCACTCCGACCTGCAGTATCACCTCACGCAGCGCGTGCTCGAGGGCTCGGGCGCGTACGTCGGGTGGGGGGACACGCTCGTCTCGATCGGCGTCTACACGCTCGACGGCGCGACGGTGCACGCTCGCTACGACTGGGAGTACGGATCTCCCGAGCGCACCGACTCCAACGTCGTCAGGCGCGAGGTCGTCTTCGACGTCACCAGCCGCAACTACGTCGACGATCGCACCGACCTCGACGACTACGACGGCGAGCCGGGGCCGCTCGCCACCTGGCTCTGGATTCCACCCGATGTCCGGATCGGCGACCCGGTCCGCGTGCTCGACGAGACCCTCCAGGTGCGCGCGCGCGAGCCCATCGTGGTGGCGGGCGCGACCCGCGAGTCGATTCACCTCCACGGGACGTCGACCGGTCACCGCGACGACGCGTACGGCCAGTTCACCACGAGCGCGGTGGACGACTACTGGTTCGATGCCGCGACGGGCATGTTCTTGCGCGAGCACCGCGTCGAGCGAGACACCGGTCGCTTCTCGGGGGACGACGCGGGGTTCACGATGGACCTCCAGGTGGAGGTCGTCGACGCGAGCTACGCGCCCGCGGTGGGCGCGGTGCCTCCTGCGCCCACGGTGCCGGAGTACGCGCCGCTCGCCGAGGAGAGCTCGGAGGGGCATCCGGGGGTCGTCTCGCTGCTCTGTCTCGGCGTGGTGCTGCTGATCGGCTACGGTCTCTGGCGACTCGTCCAGAATCCGTATCGGCGATCGGCGTACGCCGTGAGCCGGCTCGGCGCGAGCGAGCCGATCCCGCCCGTCGGTGAGCGCTTCTCGCCGGTGCTGGCGCCCTTTCTCCCTCACATGGCCGAGGTGGCGCGGCGCTCCGGGAGCGCGGTGCTCGTGGCGCGCCGGGGCAGCGAGGTCGTGGGCCTCGCGATCGACGACGCGGATGCGGGGATCCTCGCGGTGCACACCGAGCTCTCCGATGCAGCCGAAGATCTGCGACGCGAGTCGGGGCGCCTCGAGATCGTGAGCGAGTACCGATACCGCACGCTCGAGAGCGTGGCGCAGGCCTCACGCGCGACCGGCACGAAGGTCCCGGAACAGGCGTACAACCTCTACGAGACCTACGACCTGCTCTCGCTCACGCTCGCGCCCGACGACCAGCCGCAGGGCTACGACCCCGAGCTCGTTCGGCGCATGCGCCCCGAGGACGTCGAGGCGGCCTCGCGCGTGGCCGAGCGAGCGTACGGCGCGCGCTGCGATGCGTTCCTGAAGGCGAGCCTCGAGCTCGGAGACCTCGCGTTCGTCGCCGAAGAAGACGGTGAGATCTACGGTCTCGCGATGGCGACGGTCGTCGGCACGCGCGCGCGCCTGCACTCGCTCATCGTCGATCCCGATGCGCGCCAGCGTGGCATCGGCAAGGAGCTCTATCGCGCGCGCCTGCGTGCCTGCGCCGATCTCGGCGTCGAGACGGTCGTCACCGAGGTCGCGCAGCAGAACCCCGCGGCGATGGACCTCGCCCTCCGCTTCGGCATGAAGAAGATCGACGAGATGTACGTGCAGTCGGCCCGGCAGGCGCGCGTCGAGATCGCGCCGGTTCATCGGTGAGCGCCGTGCCGGCGTGGCTCGGCGAGCCCGAAGAGCTCGCGTGGTGCGCGGCCGAGCGCTCGCTCGGGGCGCTCGCCGAGCACGCGACGGCCGCGCGGGGTCGCGTGCTCGTCCCCGCTCGTCCCCACGACGAGGCGCGGCAGAGCGTGCGCTACGAGGGCAATCGCAGCGTCGTCGTTCCCGCGATCGGGGCGGACGTGGGCGGCCGGCGCTCGTTTCTCTCGGTGAAGGGCTGCGGCGCGGCGGCGCCGATGTACGGCACGGCGCCCTTCCGCACGGGTGCGCGCGGCTCGCGGGCGATCACGCGCGAGCGCTGGATGGGTGAGGCGCCCTTCGGCGGCCAGGGCGAGGAAGGCGCGCTCGCGGCGCTGGCGCTCTCGCGGCAGGCGCCGCGCGGTGTGCTCGAGGGTTTCCACTTCGCGCCCACGATCGAGGCGCTCGTGGTGCCGGAGGCGCGCGTCGAGGAGGCGCTCGCGTTCGCATCGCATCGCGGTCCCGTGGTGCAGGAGCACCGCCTCGTCCCGAGCGACGTGCGGCTCACCTCGCCGACCGGCCGCTCGCTCTTCGACACGCCCGACGCCGCGCTCGACGCCCTCGGCGTGCGCAGCGTCGACGATCTCGAGGCGTTCCTCGAGCGCTTCGTCGGGACCGCGCTCGCGGCCCTCACGCTCTTCGCGCGCACGATGCGTCGAGACGACGCGGGCGCCTGGGTGGGCCTCGACTACGACGACGTCTGGCTGGACAAGGACGCCGTGCTCGCGCCCGACGGCGCGCTCGTGTTCGTGGATCTCGAGGCGCTCGAGTGGATGCCGGTGCATCCGAGCGTCGAAGCACGCGTGCGGCGCCAGGTCGGTCGGAACGCCTACGAGGTGCTCTTCGCGTGCGACGTGCTGCTCGAGGCGAGGGCGCGCCTGCGCGGCGCGAGCACGCACGCCGCGAGCAAGCGCGCGGTGCTCGCGGCGCTGGCCGAGATGGCGGTCGGCGGTGATCCGTGGGTCCGTATCGAGCGCGGCGAATCGGTCGCGCTCGTCGTGCGGACGCCGGTCGGTGAGCAGCGCGTGCGCTGGCTCGACGGGCTCTCGGGCCCGAGGGGAGAAGGCAGATGAAGGTCAGCGAGGTCGAGCCGTTGCTCGCCGCGATCCATCGCGGTGACGAAGACGTCGAGGCGAGCTTCCCGATGATCGAAGCGCTCCTCGAGGGCGGCTTGCTCCGCGAGGCGCCCGATCGGAGCGAAGAGGCCACCAAGCTCGCCGAGCTGCAGGCACGCCTGCGCGCGGCGACGAGCGAGGAGGCGCGCCGGGCCCTGCGCTCGGAGGTGCTCGCCCTGAGCGAGGCGCTGGCGAGCCACGGCTCGGGCGCGCTCGTCGCGATCCCTTCGTCGGACGCGGCGCCTTATCGAGGGTCGAGCGGCGGCAGCGGCAAGCGCCTCGTGCTCACGGCGCGCGGGCGCGCGATGCTGGCCGACCTCGCGCAGCGCCTGGAGCGAGGCGGCGCGATGGAGGTCGACGCGTTCGAGCACCACATGGAGCTCTTGCGCACGACCCTCGAGGCGCGGGGCCGGAAGGCCCGCGCGATCGAGACGCTGCTCGCGCCGCAGGCGAACGATCCCTCGCCGGCCACCTGGCGCAGCGCGGCCATCGGCCTCTCGGTGCGCTCCGAGAGCCCGGAGCAGATCGCGCGCGTGATGCGCGAGATGGTGACGGCTGGCGGCGCGCGATGTGCGCCCTGGACTCCCTCGCAGCTCGTGGTCGCCGCCGAGGGCCTCTGCCTCGGCGCGCGCGACCTCGCGGCGCTCGACCCGGGGCTCGCGATCCGCATGCTCATCGATCGACGCGACACGCTCGGCCGCACCGGCCTGCCGCCCGACGAGACGTTGCGCTCGTCGCTCGTGCTCGCGGCGATGGACCCCGCGTCCTCGCGCGAGGCCCTCGAGCGAGCGAAGCACGTCGCCGCCTCGGACCTCTCGATTCCTCTCGGCGCGGCGCTCGTCTGCGTCGCGACGGAATCTCTCTCCTCCGGCTCGCTGGCGATGCGAGTCTCCGCAGGCCGCGGCTGGCTCGACAACCTCACCTCCGACACGAAGGCCCTCACCGAGGCCCTCGTGCTCGGCCTCGCGACCGGCGCCGATCCTGCCGACGTGGCGCGCCGCATCCGCGGCCACCACCAGGAGCTGACGCGTTTCTCGCCCACGGCGACCTTGCCGAGCGCGGCGCTCTTGTCGTGGATCGATGCACCGCTCGACGAGACGCTCGACGACCTGCGCCTCGCGGCGTCGATCGTGCGCGCGAACCGCCTCGGCTTCGAGACGGGCGAGACGACGGGGCACGCGATCAAGCTCTTGCTGCTGTCGGCGATCCTCGCCGAGGGCGACGAGGGTGATCCCGAAGAGAAGCTCGCGCTGGGGCTGCGTCTGTCGCGCGGCGTCGCGACGCTCGAGACGGGCAGCATCGCGGCGATCGTCCCGATCCTCGCCGGCGCCGCCTCGGCGTACACCAAGCTGATGCTCGACGCGGCCACGCTGTGGGACGACTACGTGCGCACGCAGCGCGGCACGTACGCGTCGGGCGGCCACTATCACCACTACGGCTGACGCAGCTCGTCGGGCCGGCGACGCGCTGCGTCGCGAGCCCGATGGAACAGGCAGGAAACTCGCGGCGGTCGCCACGCGTATCTTTACAGCGAAGGGTCGGTTGTTATAGTCGTGGCACGTAGGCTGCTTCTCGAACGAGCAGCAAGTCGGCCTGGGCCCGAAAGGAGACATCGACATGCTGCCTCCCTTCATCATCGAGAAGATCCGCCGCCGCGAGGAAGACGAGGCTCGCCGCGAGCAGCGGCCCATGGTCGAGATCCCCATGCCGCCGCCTCGGCCGCGCGAGGCCGAGAGCGAAGAAGCGCATCGCGGCGTGGTCGTGATCGACCTCGGCTGAGCCGCGTTGCTGGCGCTCGGCGCCAGAAATCGGACGCTGCTCCGCCCGGCCACCGGCGACGATCGCCGCGCTGCGACCTCTCCCCACACGACATGCGCGCCCGGGCGTGACGTCAAGGCGCGCATTTCTCGTTCGGGGCTATCATCCCTGCGTGCCGGCTCGCCGCGCTCTCGGACTGCTCGCCTACGTCCTCGCGGTCGCTGGTCTGCTCGACGCGTCCGCCGCCCGCGCGCAGGACGGCGACTTCGATCCCGACAACCGCGAATGGAATGGCCTCTCGGAGCTGCTCGGCGTCGCCGAGTCGAGCCTCTCGGCCCATCCCGTCGTCGCGCGCCAGCTCGATGCCTCGTCGCTCGGGCCGCACGACGCCGTGATCCTGCTGGCTCCGCTCGAGCGGCCGCTGGCCGAGCCGCTCGTGGCGTTGATGCGCGAGGGCGGGCGCGTCGTCGTCGCCGACGACTACGGGGCGAGCGGCGCGATCCTCGACACGTTCCACATCGAGCGGCGCGCGCCGCTGCCGGACGCGGACGCCCTGCGCCTGCGCGGCAACCCGCAGCTGCTCGTCGCGCATCCGGCGATGCAACATCCGCTCGCCGTCGGTGTCGACGCGCTCGTGACCAACCACCCGCAGGTCGTCGTGCACCACCCGACCGGCGACGGAGCGCCGCTGCCGCCGATCTTCGAGATCTCGCCGGGAGAGGCGGTCGTGCTCGCGGGCGCGGTGGGCGATGGCCCGGCCGAGCAGGGGCGGCTGGTCGTGCTCTCGGATCCGAGCGTTCTCATCAACAACATGCTCGAGATGCGCGGCAACCGGCGCTTCGCCGAGAACCTCGTCGCGTTCGTGGCGCGCCCGGACGGCCATCTGTTCATCGTGCCGCCCGATGGCGTCGTGGTCGGGCACTACGGCGGCTCCGCGCTCGAGGACCCGCTCACCGAGCTGCGATCGGCGCTCGCGGCGATCGACCGCGCGTCGCTCCCGCCCGAGGCATTGCGCGTCGCCGCTGCCTCGCTCGCCGCGATCCTGCTTCTCTTCGCCGTCGGCGTGCTCCCCAAGGGCTCCCCCTACGGCAGCGCCTCGTTCGCGACCCGCCCGGTCGCCGAGGGTGGCTTCGTCGGGCGGGTGGGGTGGTACTCGGCGCGACCGGGGGACCTCACCGAGCCCTTCCTCGTGTACAAGTTCGAGCTGGAGACGGAGCTCCATGCCCGTCTCGGGCTCTCGGGTCGGTCTTCGGTGATGGACGTGGTGGACGCGATGCAGAAGCGAGGGCTCTCGGGAGCCGAGATCGAGCGCGCGCGTGCGCTCTTGCTCGACCTCTCGCGCACGGCCGATCGGGCCGAGCGACAGGTGGGTGATCACCAGGTGCCGGAGGCGCGGCTCGCGGATCTGGTCGCGCGCGGCGACGCCCTGCTCGCGCGGGTCGGCGCTCGGGGGGCGGCGTGAGCGACGGGACGCTCCGCGAGGGCACGGGCCCCATCGAGCCGCACGAGCTGGCCGAGGTGTCGGCGCGCGCGAACGCCGTGATCGACGAGGTGCAGCGCGTCTACGTCGGCACGCGCCAGGTGCCCGAGCTCCTGCTCGTGACCTTGCTCGCCCGCGGCCATGCGCTGCTCGAGGGCGTGCCCGGCGTCGCGAAGACCACGCTCTGCAAGGCGTTCGCGGCCACGCTCGGATCGTCCTTCCGGCGCATCCAGTTCACGCCGGACCTGCTGCCCGCCGACATCACGGGCACCTACGTGTTCTCGCCGAAGGAAGGCACGTTCACGCTCCGCGAGGGGCCGATCTTCACGAACGTCCTGCTCGGCGACGAGATCAACCGTGCGCCGGCCAAGACGCAGAGCGCGCTGCTCGAGGCGATGCAAGAGCACCAGGCCACGATCGAGGGCGACACGCGGCCGCTGCCGGCGCCCTTCATCGTGCTGGCGACGCAGAACCCCGTGGAGCAGGCGGGCACGTACCCGCTTCCCGAGGCGCAGATCGATCGCTTCCTCGTGCGCATCATGATCGGCTACCCGGCGGCGCGCGACGAGAAGACCGTGCTGCGCCGCTTCCTCGAGGGCAGCCCGGAGGCGCGCCGCGTGCTCGACGCCGCGCAGGTGCGGCATCTGCAGGCGCTGGTGGGGCGCGTGCACGTCGAGGAGGAGATCCTCGACTACGTCGTGCGCCTCGCGACGTACACGCGGCAGCAAGCGCGCGTGCTCCTCGGCGTCTCGCCGCGCGCCTCGCTGGCGCTCGTGTCCGCGGCGCGCGCGCGAGCGTTGATCGCGGGCCGCCCCTTCGTGTTGCCCGACGACGTGAAGGCGCTCGCCGCGCCCGTGCTCGCGCATCGTCTCGTGCTCACGCCGGAGGCCGAGATGGAGGGCACGAGCCGCCAGGATCTGGTGCAGAAGGCGCTCGCCGAGGTCCCGCACCGGCGCGAGGCCTGACGCGTCGTGCTGCCGATCCCCACGCGCACCGCGCTCGCTCTCGCGCTCGCCTCGGCGATCGCGATGGTCGTGGGCGCGCTCCTCGCGTCGGCGGTCGCGGTGCTGGTGGGGAGCTCGATCGCGCTGGTGCTGGCCGTCGCGCTCATGCTCACGATGCCGCTCGGGCGCCGCGTGCGGCGCGAGCGTCTCGAGTTCGCGTGGTGGCTCGCGCACGGCGATCCGGGCGCGGGCGGCGGCGCGGTCGTCCCGCGGACACCCTTCGAGGTGCGCTGCTTCGTGCGTCATCGCGGCGACGATCGGCTCCTCCTGACGAACGTCGAGCCGATCATCCCGGGCGGCGCCACGATGGCCGACGACGAGCCGCTCGCGATGGAGGTCTCGCCGGGCGCGCGCGCCGAGCTCTCGTTCCGGCTGGTGGCGCACGCGGCGGGGCGCGTCGTGCTGCACGGGCTCGCGGTGACGCTCTCGGGGCCGCTCGGTCTCTTCGAGGTGCCGCTCTACTTCCCGAACCCGCTCGTGATCAAGGTGCTCCCGCAGGCGGCGGCGCGCGTCCCGCGGGCGGCGCGCGCGCAGACCGGCGTCACCGTGGAGCGCAGCGGCGCGAGCCTGGTCGCGAGCGGCGGCGGCACCGAGCTCAAGGAGATCCGCGACATGGTGCCGGGCGACGCGTTCAAGCAGATCGCCTGGAAGGCGAGCGCGCGCCGCGGGCGGCTGCTCGTGCGCGAGGTGGAGCAGGAGGTCGAAGAGACGCGCTACGTGGTGCTCGACGTGAGCGGCACGATGCGCGGCGGCGCGCTCGGCGCGCGCAAGCTCGACCACGCGATCGAGGCGATCGCGGCGCACGCGCGGCGCGGCCTGGCCGCCGGCGATCAAGTCGGCCTCGTCACCGTGGACGGCCGCGTGCTCGCGCACGTGCCGGCCCACGACGGGGCGGCGCAGCTCCTGCGCATCTTCGAGGCGCTGCTCGCCGCGACCGAGGTCGTGGACGAGGACCTGACCGACGCCGACGAGCTCGACGTGATCGGCGTCGTCGGCCGCTACCTGCGCCAGCAGGACGGCATCGACTTCGTCCTGAACCGCACCGAGTGGAACGTGCCGCTCATGCTCCGGCACGTGCAGAAGGCGCTCGCGCAGACGGAAGCGGCCGATCCCGCGAAGGTGACGCCCGTCGTGGCCTCCACGCCGGCGAGCGCGCTCTTGCGGCGCTTCTGCAAGACGCGCGGCATCCCGCTCCCGTACCGCGCCGATCCGCGCGATGGCGCGAAGGCGCCGGGCCTCGCGGCAGCGCTGCGCGAGATCGGCGCGCGCACGAAGGGCCCGAGCACGATCGGCATCGTCACCGACCTCGATGGCGTGGGCGACCCGACGCCGCTCGTGAGCGCCATCCGCCTGCTGCGCACGCACGGCCACACCGTCACGATGCTCGTGCCCGACGCGCCGAGCTTCGCACCGCCGCCGAGCTCGACCGCCGAGCGCCTCGTCTTCGACGTCTACGCGCGGGGCGAGCGGCGGCGCGTCGCCGACATGCGCACGTTGCTCGGCGCGCTCGGTGCGCGCGTCCTCCCGATCCGCGCGAGCGATCCGGCCGCCACGGCCCTCGCGCCGCTCGAGCGCGGAGCCCGGCGCGCGGCATGAGCGAGCCGATGCTCGAAGGCTGGGAAGACCCGCGCAAGGCGCTCGCGCGGCATGGCCTGCGCCCGAAGAAGGCGTTCTCGCAGAACTTCCTCGTGGCCCGCAGCGTCGTCGAGGCGATCGCCGACGCGGCGGTACCGGCGGCGGGCGCGCGCGTCGTCGAGCTCGGGCCGGGCGTCGGCACGCTCACGCGGGCGCTGCTCGCGCGCGGCGCGCGGGTGACGGCGGTCGAGCGCGACCGCGACATGATCGCGGTGCTGGCCGCCGATTTCGCCGCGCAGCCGCTCCAGGTGATCGAGGCCGATGCCGCGCAGATCGATCTCTCGGCGCTCGCCGAGGAAGGCGGGCCCTACGCGCTCGCCGGGAACCTGCCGTACGCCGCGACCGGCGCGATCCTGACGAACCTCGGCAAGCACCGGCGCGCGCTCACCCACGCCGTGCTGATGATCCAGAAGGAAGTGCGCGATCGCCTGCTCGCCTCTCCCGGGACGAAGGAGTGGGGCATGCCGAGCGTCTTCGTGCAGGCGGCCTTCGAGGTGCGGCCCGTGCTGCGCGTCCCGGCGGGCGCGTTCCATCCGGCGCCCAAGGTCGACAGCGCGGTCGTGCGCCTCGTGCCTCGGGCGGTGCCGCGCGCCGAGGAGACGCCCGCCTTCGTGCGCGTCGTGCACGCCGGGTTCGGCATGCGCCGCAAGACGCTGCGCAACGCGCTCACGCGCGAGATCGACGCGGCGCGCGTCGACGCGGCGCTCGCCGCGACCGGGATCGACGGGATGCGCCGCGCCGAGACGCTCGCGATCGAGGAGCTCGCCGCGCTCGCCGCGGCGATCGGCGACTGAGAGGGTGACAGGAAACCTGTCGCCCTCTCTCGCGGAGCGATACGAGGAGGAGGCTCCATCGGGATTCACTCCCGATGGAGGGGGCCGCGTATCGGCCCCCGAGGACTGAGCGCCTCGCTCGCGCCCGTTCGGGAGCGTCCCTCGATCAGCCGCCGCGCGCGGCCACGAGCTCGCGGATCGACTGCGCGAGATCCCCCCACCAGAGGCCCATCCGGCGCACGAACGCGCTCGGCGCTTCGCCGTGGCGCACCGGATGGTCGGCCCGGATCTTCGACCAGCCGCGGTGCTCGACCGTCACGAGCGTCGCCTCGCCCGAGGGCCCGATCGCGCGCTCGAAGGTGACCTCGACCTCGGTCGAAGGATCCTCGGCCTCGAAGTTCGCGGCGCGCCACGACACGACGAGGCGCCGCGGCGGCTCCCACGCGGCGACGACGCCGATCTCGCGCGCGTCCTGCCCGGCCTCCGAGCGCCACGTCTCGCGAAGGCGCCCGCCGACGCCGGGCTCGAGCGTCATCGTGCTCGGCTCGCGCATCCGGAACTTGCGACCGTGTCGCCACCAGAGATCGATCTCGCGCGTGAACACGTCCCACGCGATCTCGCGCGGCGCGCCGACGCGCACCGTGACGCTCGCCCGATCGCTCACGACGCCTTCCTCTTCCGCGCCGGCGCTCGATGGGCCGAAGCGCGTGCTTCGGCGACCTTCTGGAACGATGCCAGCTGGCTCTCCCAGAAGCCCTGGAGCTCGTCCACGAAGTCACGCACCTCGTCGAAGGGCCCGTGCGCGAGCACGATCTGCGTCGCGCGCCCGTCGTGCGCGTCGTCCTCGTCCTCGAGGATGCCCGCTTCGCGCAGGATGCGGAGGTGTCGGCTCATCGAGGGCCGGCTCGCGCCGATCGAGTCCGCGAGCTCGCTCGCGCGCCGCGGCGCCTGGGCCACGTGCTCGACGATCGCCAGGCGGGTGGGATCGGCCAGGGCGAAGAGCACGTCGCTCAGCCGCGCGCGCCGCGCTGCCGTGCTCACTTCGAGGCCCCGCCCCGCAGGCGCGTCATGAACCACCAGAGGTGGCCCTCGGGATCGAGCGCGCCGTAGGTGCGATCGGTCCAGTAGTCGTCGCCGTAGTCGTTCGTCACCGGCTCGCGGAGGATCTTCGCCCCGGCCGCGCGCGCCGTCGCGCAGTGCGCGTCGACGTCGTCCACGAAGAGGCACACCGCCTGCGTGCGCGCGCCGCCGAGGTCGAGCGGCGAGCGCTGCTGCGCCTGCCAGGCCTCTTTGTCGGCCTCGGTCGTGCCGGCGGTGTTCACCAGGAAGAGCGCGTCGCCGTAGCTCATCTCGGAGTGGACGATCGTGCCGCGATCGTCCTCGACCTTCATGCGCAGCTCGAAGCCGAACGCGCGCGCGAGCCAGTCGAGCGCGGCCTTCGGATCTCGGTAGTAGATGGACTGGGACGCGCGGGGCCAACCAGGGGGCGTGGGCTTCATCGGGAACCTCCTTCGAAATTGGTTAACCGATCTAGAAACCATTGTCCAGTGTGCACATCGCGCCGTGCGAGCGCGCGCGGGCTCGCGTAGAGTCGGCCCGTGCGCGCGCGCCTCCTGTTCGCCTCCCTGCTCGCGCTCGTCGCGGCGAGCGCCGCCGCGCAGACCGCGCGCGTCGATCCGCTCCTCGCCGTGCACGAGACCGATCCGCTCGAGCTCGCGCACGCGGTGGATCGCCTCGGGGACGCGGCGATCGTCGAGCGCCTCGGCGAGGGCACGCCGATCGCGGTGCGCGCGCTCGCGGTGGCCGCGACGCCCCGCCTGCACCAGCCGGAGCAGGCGCTGGCGCCGCTCGCGGCGATCGCGCAGGGGCGCGACCCCGACCTCGCCCCGCGTGCGGCCCAGGCGGCGCTGACGATCGCCACCTCGCTCGACGAGCGCACGCTCGACGCGCACGAGGTGGACCGCGCCGAGCTGACGCCGGCGCGAACGGCGCTCGCGGCGATCGCCGCCGACGCGACGGCGCGCGCGGATCTGCGGCGGGCAGCCGGCCGTGCCGACGCGGCCCTGGCCGACCTCGGAATCCCGGAGCCGTGAGGCCTTCGAGCACCGCGCTTCACAGGGGTGCCACGAGATGGCCCCGCCTGGCACAACTCACGGGCGTGGGGAGCCATTTTTCACGCGTTTCCGCGTGGCACAGGCGTCGCAAGTGCCCCTCCCGTGCGGCGACATCGGGTCGCCCGTCCGGGAGGGTGCCATGAGCTCGATTCGCTGCGCCGGGTGTGGTCGTCGTTGTCTCGCCGAGGATGCGGTCTGCCTGTTTTGTGGGAACGATCCGCGCCTCACCCCGCCGGGCGCCGGGGTCGCGCGCAAGGCGATGACGGCGGCGGGCGCGGTCCTCGCGGCCTCGGCGATCGTGGCGGCGCCGATGCTCCTCGCCGCCTGCGGCTGTGGCGGCTGCGGCGCCCCCGGGCCCGGCCCCTCGCAGTATACGGACGCGGGCACGAACGGCGGCGGCGACGCGGGCCCTCCGCAGCAGCCCGGGCAGTGACGTGAGGGCGCCAGGCGGGCTGTGAGGTTCGCCTCGCTCGGAGGACCGCGTCTCGCGATCCGTGGCATCCGCGCTCGCGCGCGGGCGGTTTTCGGTTAGATCTCCGCCCGCCGTATGCGCTACCTGCCCCACACCGAGGCCGAGATCCAAAGCATGCTCCGCACGATCGGAGCTCCCTCCCTCGACGCGCTCTTCGAGGACGTGCCGCCGGCCTACCGGCTGAACCGCCCGCTCGCGATCGAGCCGGCGCTCGACGAGGCGAGCCTGATGGCGCACCTCGAGGTGCTCGCGAGCAAGAACGACTCGGCGCGCACGCTCTCGTTCATCGGCGCGGGCCTCTATCACCACCACATCCCGCCGGCCGTCGATCAGCTGCTGCTCCGCAGCGAGTACTACACGGCGTACACGCCCTACCAGCCCGAGGTCGCGCAGGGGACGCTGCAGGCGATCTACGAGTTCCAGACGATGGTCGCGGAGCTCTTCGGGATGGAGGTCGCCAACGCGTCGATGTACGACGGCGCGAGCGCAGCGGCCGAGGCCGTGACGATGGCGCGGCGCGTGACGGGCAAGACGCGCGTGGTGCTGAGCGCGGGCCTGCACCCCGAGTACCGCGAGACGATCGCGACGTACCTGAAGAACATCGACGCCGGCAAGCCCGAGCTCGACATCGTGCGCCTGCAGGCCGATGGCCGCACGGACCTGGCGGACCTCGAGAACGCGATCACCGACGCGACGGCGGCGGTGCTCGTGGGCTACCCGAACTTCCTCGGCTGCGTGGAGGACCTCGCGGCGATCCGCGCGCTCGCGACGAAGAAGGGCGCGCTGCTCGTCACGGCGACGGCCGAGCCGTACGCGATGTCCTTGCTCGCGCCGCCCGGCAAGTACGGCACCGACATCGCGGTCGGCGAGGGCCAGGCGCTCGCGCTGCCGCCCCAGCTCGGCGGCCCGGGCGTGGGCCTCTTCGCGACGAAGAAGGAGCACCTGCAGAAGATGCCGGGCCGCCTCGTCGGCGAGACGGTCGATCAGGCGGGCGTGCGCGGCTACGTGCTGACGCTCTCGACGCGCGAGCAGCACATCCGTCGCGAGAAGGCGACGAGCAACATCTGCACGAACCACGGCCTCGTGGCGCTCGCGTTCACGATCCGCACCTCGATGCTGGGCCGAAAGGGCTTCGACGAGGTCGGCCGCGCGTGCCTGTCGAAGGCCGAGTACCTCAAGCAGCGCATCGTGGCGACGGGCAAGTACTCGCTGCCCGCGAGCGCGCCGACGTTCAACGAGTTCGTCGTGCGCCGGAACGAGGGCAAGGCCGCGCCGCTCCTCGCGGCGCTCGGCGCCAAGGGCATCCTCGGCGGCGTGCCGCTCGGGAAGTTCTACGCCGATCGCGATCGCGATTTCCTCGTCGCCGTGACCGAGCGCCACGCGAAGGCGGATCTCGATCGCTTCGTCGAGGCGCTCGCGGCGGTCTGATCGCGGAGCGCGCGCGTCACCACTCGCCCACGTTCGGCGCCGACTTCCACGGCTCGGCCGGCGGGAGCGCGCCGCCCTTCTGGAGCAGCTCGACCGACTGTCCGTCGGGGGACTTCACGAACGCCATGTGGCCGTCGCGCGGCGGGCGGTGGATCACGTGGCCGCGCTCGGCCAGGCGCGCGCACGTCGCGTAGACGTCGTCCACCTCGAAGGCGAGGTGACCGAAGAAGCGGCCCGTGGGGTAGGGCTCCTTCTGATCCCAGTTGTAGGTGAGCTCGAGCTCGGCCGGGTCGTCCTCACGATGCGTCGCGAGGAACACGAGCGTGAAGCGTCCCTGCGCGTTCTCGCGGCGGCGCGTCTCGCGCAGGCCCAGGTCGGTCCAGAACTTCAGCGCGGCGTCGAGGTCGCGCACGCGGAGCATCGTGTGCAGGTAGCGCATGGCGGGAGCGTACTACGATGCACGCATGGATCTTCCGCCCCCGCCTGGCTCCGCGCTGCGCAACCGCGGCCCGATCGCCGACGTCCTCGCGCGCGTGCTCCCCGCCGAGGGCACGGTGCTCGAGATCGCGAGCGGCAGCGGCGCGCACGTGACGCACTTCGCCGAGCGGATGCCCGCGCTCGCGTTCCAGCCCACCGAGGCCGAGGCGAAGTCGCTCGTGGAGATCGACGAGCGCGCGCGCGCGCGATCGGCCGGCACCGTGCTGCCCGCGATCGTCCTCGACGTGCGCGCCTGGCCGTGGCCGATCGCGCGCGCCGACGCGATCGTGTGCATCAACATGATCCACGCCTCGCCCCCCGAGACGCTGCCGGCGCTGATGCGGGGCGCGGGCGCGCTGCTCGCGCCCGGTGCGCCGCTCGTCACGTACGGCCCCTACAAGATCGACGGCACCCACACGTCGGACAGCAACGTGGAGTTCGACGCGTGGCTGAAGCGCGAACGGCATCCCTCGTGGGGCGTGCGCGATCTGGAAGCGGTCGTCGCCGAGGCCGACGCGAACGGGCTCTCGCTGGAGGAGCGCGTCGCGATGCCCGCGAACAACTTCTGCCTCGTGTTCCGGCGCCGCAGCGCGAAGGCATGATACGAAGAGCCATGCGCTCGACGCCCGCTTCCTTCGCGCTCGCCTTCGTCTCGCTCGCCGCCTGCAGCACGCCGGCTCCGGAGACCCCCGATGCGGCGGCCCCGGACGACGCGGCGATCGATGCGGCGTCGGACGATGCGGGCCGGCCCGACACCGGGCCGCGGCAGCCCGATGCCTACGTGCGCGACGCCAGCTTCGCCGACGCGGGGATGACGCGCGCCGACTACGGCAACGCGGGCCCCTACGTGGTCGGCAACGTGCACACGACGATGGTCGACCGCACCGGCGACCGCATGCTGCCGGTCGAGATCTGGTACCCGGCCGACGAGAGCGCGCGAGCAGCGGCGACCACCGGCCAGCCGCTGCTCGCGTTCGAGCAAGGAGGCGCGCACGAGGCCGCGCTCACGGCGCTGCTCGCGTCGGCGCCGGCCTGCGTGCGCACGACCGTTCACTCGGCGCTCGCCGCGCCCGCCTCGAGCGCCGAGGCCACGTGGCCGGCCGTCGTCTTCTCGCACTGCCACGGCTGCATGCGCTACGACGTGGCCGAGGTCGCCGAGCGCCTCGCCTCGCACGGCATCGTGGTCGCCGCGCCCGATCACGTCGACGACACGATCTGGGAAGCCGGGAGCCTCCCCGCGATCGGCCCCGAGTTCCTCGCGGTGCGCGCGAGCGACGTCTCGAGCGTGCTCGATCGTCTGCTCGATCCGACCGCGGCCGAGCTCCCGGCGGATCTGCGCGGGCACATCGACGGCACGCGCGTGGCGGTGATGGGCCACAGCTACGGCGCGCTCACGACCGGCGCCGCCGTGTCGACCGACGATCGCTTCGCGGCCGCTCTCGCGATCGCGGCGCCGATCAGCATCTTCGGCCTGCGGCCGGCGGACGTGCACGTGCCCTATCTCTATCTGCTCGCGTCCGAGGACAACAGCATCGGCGCCGCGGGCAACCGCGTGATCCGGAACGACTACGCAGCGGCGGGCGCGCCCGCGTGGCTCGTCGAGGTCGCCGACGCCGGGCACTGGTCGTTCTCGGACATCGCCGGGCTCACCGACGCGTTCGACGCCGGCTGCGGCATGGGCATGCGCCAGGACGCGCCCCACGCCGCGTTCACCTACCTCGACAACGCCGAGGCGCGCGAGCTCGCCTCCGACGTCGCCGCGGCGTTCTTCGCCATCACGCTGCTCGAGGATCCGGCGGCCGCGAACGAGCTCAGCGCGCTGACGGCGCCGGCCACGGTCTCGCTCCACGACTGACGCCACCGCGGAGCACGGCGCGGTCCCCTCACCCACGAGAGTGGGAGAGGGCTAGGGTGAGGGACTGCGCGGCACGCGCCGCGTCGGTCTCTGCTGCGATCGCGCGGCGCTCTTCGCCCTTCACGTCCTCGGCGCGCCCTCACCTGACCTGGTACGAAAATGAAGGTCGATGTGTCGAGATCGCTCGATACCGATCTTGGCTATCGATCAGTGCCCAATCAAGCGAGCGGGCCGGGCATGCGATCGGGGTCGAGCCGCCCTCCGCGGCGCCAGCCGACGCGCAGCAACCAGGTTCGTGGAGGGGGCAGCGCGCGCTCGCCGGCCGCGCCACCGAGCCACCCATCGAACGACGGTGCCGACGAGAGCGGGTCGAGCCAGCCCGACACGGGCGGAGCGACGCGGTGCTTACGCGCATTGCAGAGCACGTAGGCGAGCGCGTTGCGCACCTGCCGCGGCGTCCCGAGCGCGCGGTGATGGAACCGATCGGCGAAGACCTTGCCGCGGCGGTCGAGCGAGCGGTTGAGCGCACGCGCGAGGCGCACCGCGAGCCCCTGCATCGCGCGGGCGAGCGCGCGTTCATCGCGCGTCTCGACGATGAGATGGATGTGGTCGCTCTGCACCGAGTACTCGACGATGCGGCTGCCGAGGCGCGCGCTCGCGCGGTGCAAGCTCGCGAGCACCGCGCGGAAGCGCCGACGGCTACGCAGGTTCGCGAGGCCGGCGAGCACCTTCATCGTGACGAGCACCGGCGCTGCGCCGCCGAGCTTGCCGCGCCGTGCGTGCTTCACGCCGGCGCGTGCGCCACGGGGCTTGCGGCCTGCGCCCGGTCGCGCACCACCGTGGGGCCGGAAGTCGAGAGTCGTTTGGGTCGATCGTCTCGGTCTCATTGTCGAGGAGACGCACGGCACCGACGGCGACTGACGCGCTGCGAAGATGATTCGGCACAGATTCCTCCTCGCGCTTGGTAGGCGCCTCCCTCGCATCTTCGCAGCGCACGGCGTGCGCTGCGAAGATGATTCGGCACAGATGCCCCTCGCGCGCCCGCCAGAGTGGAGGCCGCGCCGCGCACGCGAGTCGGCACGGATCCCCCGCGCGCGCCGGCCGAAGTGCCGCCGTGGTCTGCGAGCGTGATTCGGCACCGATGCGTGCGCGAGCGCGCGCATGCGCATCTCGCGGCCCACGCGCGGAAGCGACGAATGGTCCGCTCCCACGGAGTCGGAGAGGGACCGAGCTAGGGGATCGTCGGGGAGCGATCGACGCGACTGCGGAGGGATCGCGGATGCGCGAGGCCCGTCAGGGCGCGCCGTGGATCGTCACGGTGAGCGCGCCCGGGTCGCCCGCGTGCTCGCCGACGTGGAGGGCGTAGTCGATGGGCTCGAGCACCCACGCGCTCGTGCCGACGTCCCAGATGCGGAGGTCGTCGGCGCGCACCTCGAGCGTGACGTCGCCGCTCGCGTGGGGATCGAGCTCGATCTGGGCGAAGGCGCGCAGGTCCTCCGGGGCGCGCTCGACGCTCGAGCCGACGGCCGACGCAAAGAGCTCGACCGTCTCGATCGCGCGCACGTCGCCCTCGTTCGTCACCGTGACGGTCACGTCGACGGTCTCCCCGGCGTGCACCTCGGTCGCGCTCACCCGCGGCGCCGAGAGCGCGAACGTCGTGTACGAGAGGCCGAAGCCGAAGGGATAGGCGGGCGTGGTGCCCTCGTGCGCGAGGTGGCGGTAGCCGTGGAAGTAGCCGTAGTCGACGGTGTCCGAGACGTCGTCGAACGTCGGCAGGTCGCTCTCGAGGACGGGCATCGAGAACGGAAGGCGGCCCGAGGGCGCCGCGTCGCCGAAGAGCACGTCGGCGACGGCGTTTCCGCCCTCGGAGCCCGGATAGCCGGCGAACAGGAGCGCCTCGATCTCGGCATCCCAGGGCCGCGTGATCAGTGCGGCGCCGGCCTCGAGCACGACGACGACGCGGTCGTTCGCGGCCGCGACGGCGTGGATCAACGCGACCTCCTCGGCGGGCAGATCGAGGCTCGCGCGATCGCCCGCCGAGATCTCGGCCTCGCCCTCGTCGGTGCGCTGCAGGCCCGTCACGACGACGACCACGTCGGCCGCGCTCACGGTGGCGAGCGCGCTCGTGTCGAGCACGGCGCCGGGCAAGTGCGTCACCGTCGCGGTGGCGCCCGCGCGCGCGCGGATCCCCTCGAGCGCGGTCACGACGCTCGTCGGCAGCACGTCGCTCGAGCCGTCGTCGCCGATGTTCTCTTCGTCGGCGTTCCGCCCGACGACCACGATCGAGTGGACGCCGGCATCGAAGGGCAGCGCAGACGCCTCGTTGCGCAAGAGCACGATGCCGCGGCGCGCGACCTCGCGGGCGAGCGCGAGGTGCTCGGGCGTCTCGCGCTGCGAGGGATCGTCGATCACGACGCCGGGCGTGCGCGGGACGGTGTCCAGATCGAAGCAGAGCTGTGTGCGCAGCACCTCGCGCACGCGGGTGTCGAGCAGCTCGCGCGTCAGCACGCCGTCGCGGTACTCGCCGGCGAGCGGACGGAAGTGCGACTCGGTGGGCATCTCGATGCTCAGCCCGGCCGCGAGCGCCTCGGTCGCGCCGTGCGTGCCGAACACCCAGTCGGACTCGACCACCCCGGAGAAGCCCCACTCGCCGCGCAGGATGTCGCCGAGCAGGTGCGCGTTCACGTCGCAGAAGTGGCCGTTGAGCGAGTTGTACGCGCTCATCACGGTGCCCGCGTGCCCGTCGACGATCACGCGCCGGAAGTGCGGCAGGTAGACCTCGCGCAGCGTGCGCTCGTCCATGCGCACGTCGACGCGGTGACGGTTGTTCTCGATCGAGTTGCCGGCGAAGTGCTTCACGCTCGCGAGCACGTGCTCGCTCTGCACGCCCTCGACGAAGGCGAGGCCCATCTCGCCGAGGTGGTGCGTGTCCTCGCCGTAGGTCTCCTGCGCACGCCCCCAGCGCGGATGGCGCAGCACGTTGATCGTGGGCGCCAGGATCACGTCGGCGCCCGCCGAGCGATGCTCGACGCCCATCGCCGCGCCCACGCGGCGCTCGAGCGCGGGATCCCAGCTCGCACCGCGCAGCATGCCGACGGGGAACGCCGTGCCGTGACGCCGCGTGAAGCTCGAGAGCCCGCGCGGCCCATCGAGCATGTGCAGGCCTGGCAGGCCGAGGCGCTCGTTGCCCGGCACGAGCCAGGTGCCGTCGACGAGGAGCACGCTCGCGCCGTGGAGCAGATCGAGCTTCTCCTCGAGCGACATCTGCGAGAGCAGATCCGTGATCCGCGCCTCGATGACGGCGTCGTCGTGGCCGGCGCAGTAGGCGATCGTGGCGGGCGTCGGCGTGAACGGCGTCGCGGCCCAGAGCTCGGCCGCGTCGGCGCGCGGCGGCGCATCGCGACCGACGTCGCTCGCGGACGCGTCGTCGGGGCCGGCATCGGGCTCGTCGACCGGCGTCGTCGTGCACGCGGCCGATGCGAGAAGGAGGAAGAGAATCGCGAGGAAGCGCACGAACAGACCGTATCACCGCGCTCGCGGAGAGCGCGAACGGCGATCCGCGGCTATGAAGGCGCCCCATGACGAACGGGCGGGTCGTGATCGTGGGGGCGAGCCTGGCGGGAGGGCGCGCGGCCGAGCAGCTGCGCCGCGGGGGCTGGACGGGCGCGATCACGCTCGTGGGCGCGGAGAAGGAGCGGCCCTACGATCGGCCGCCGCTCTCGAAGAAGGTCATCAAGGGCGGCTTCGACGAGAGCAAGCTCTACTTCCGCGCGCCCGGTTGGTACGAGGAGCAGCGCATCGAGCTCGTCACGGGCACGCGCGCGCGCGGCCTCGACACGACGGCGCGCGAGGTGGAGCTCGAGGGTGGGCGGCGCCTGCCCTTCGATCACCTGCTGATCGCGACCGGCGCCGCAGCGCGCCCGCTCGACTGCGAGGGCGCGGGCCTCGAGGGCGTGCACGTGCTCCGCACGCTCGAGGACGCGCGCGCGATCGAGGCTCTCGTCCGGACCAAGAAGCGCGTCGTCGTCGTGGGCGCCGGCGTCATCGGTGCCGAGGTCGCCGCGTGCTGCCGCGAGGCCGGCCTCGACGTCGTGATGCTCGAGCTCGCCGACAAGCCGCTCCTGCGCGCGTTCGGCGCGTTCGTCGGCGACTTCTACGCGGGCGAGCACCGCCAGAAGGGCGTCGAGCTGCGCTGCGGCGTGGGCGTCGCGGCGATCCGTGGCGCGGGTCGCGTCGAAGAGGTCGTCACGACGAGCGGCGAGCGCATCCCGTGCGACTTCGTCGTCGTCGGCATCGGCGTGCTGCCCGAGACCGCGTGGCTCGAGGGCTCCGGCGTGCGCTGCGATCGCGGCGTGCTCGTCGATGCGCACTGCGAGACGAGCGTGCCGGGGATCTATGCGGCGGGTGACGTCGCGCGCGGGCCGGCGCGCGCGCTCGGCGGCCAGCACGTGATCGTCGAGTCGGTCGACAACGCGCAGACGCAGGGCGCGTGCGTGGTCGCGAACCTGCTCGGCAAGCGCGAGGAGCACGACACCGTGCCCTTCTTCTGGTCGGATCAGTTCGATCTCAAGATGCAGAGCGTCGGCCACGTGCAGGCCTTCGATCGCGTCGTGCTCCGCGGCTCGCGCGAGGCGCGCGCCTTCGTCGCGTTCCACCTGCGTGAGGGCAAGCTCGCGTTCGCGATCGGCGTCAACCGCCTCAAGGAGATCGCGGGCGCCAAGAAGCTGATCGCGGCCGGGGTGCCGGTGACCGAAGCAGCGCTCGCCGACGAGAGCGTCGCGCTCTCGTCGTTGCTGCCGCGATAGAACGTCGGCAGCCGTCGGAGCGTCGCGCGCGTGTTGCTCGCACGCGATCTAGCGGACGCGAGCTTCGTCCATGCGTCGGCGTGCGAGGAACCTCGGGCACGTCTTGGCGGAGACCACACCCGTCCGAGGAACGTCGGACGCGGTTTTCGTCGCGCGTAGGCGTCCAACGCGCCGTAGGTGCCGGCCTTCGCTCGAGGGGTCCGCACGAGGAATTCGCGGAGCGACTTTTACGGACGTGTTCGTGTCCGAGGTCCGCGCAACGCACCTCTGGTGGTTCGGCCCCGCGTTCTGTACCGTGCCCGCCGGGAGGAAACACGATGGCCAAGGAGATCACGAAGCTCGTCAGCAATCGCACGGGATCGGCGCGCGCCGTAGGCGCAGCGCTGGAGGTGCACGTCGCCAAACGCGCTGCCCAGATCGAGCAAGCGCTCGGGGTCAAGGCGGGGCGGAAGCTCTCCGTCTCGGAGCTCGTCGACGCGTTGCGGACCGCGCTGCTCTCTCGCGCGAGCGAGCTGGAGGGCGCCGAGCAAGCGTACGCCGAGGAGCTCGGCGACGATCCGCCCGCGCGCGACGCGCGCGACGCTGCGGTCGTCGCACTGCGAACGTCGATCGACGAGATCGCAGGGACCATTTCGGGCGCGTTCGGCGCGGAGAGCCTCTCTCGCTACAAGCTCGATCAATCGGTCCCGGTGGCGCCGGACATGCTCGTCACCTACGCGAAGAACGCGGCCAAGTCGGTGAAGCGTGGCGCGCCGAAGACGACGCCACGCAAGGGACGCAAGCTGGACTTCGCCGTTCTCGCGAGTGAGCTGGAGGCAGGCGCGGCGTCGCTCAAGAAGACGCTCGACGTGGTGAAGCGCGAGGAGCGCGAGGCCGAGGGGGCTCTGGCCGCGCGCGACGCGAAGATTGCGGCGTTCGAGCCGGCGTACGGGGGCATCGCGAGCATCGCCGCCGGTCTGCTCGAGCTGGCCGGAGAGCCCGACCTCGGCGAGCGCGTGAAGCCGACCGCGCGGCGCAAGGCCGGGCTCGAAGCGGCGCCAGAAGTTCCTCCGGTCGAGCCGCCGAGGAATTGAGCGATAGCGACGTCACCGGGCTACCCGCTCGACCGTGCGGTGGAGGTGACGATGACGCGACACGATGCGGAGCGTATTGACTCGTGGGGGGGGGCCACGAGTACATTCGTCGCACGGTGTTGGGGTGGGCACCATCTACCTGGCTCGCCCGCCGTCATCGAGGAGGCGCGACCAATGTCAGGAACCGAGATCATCGTGCAGCGTATGATGGACCACGACATGAGCGGCGTGGCCGTCTCGAGCGCCATCGGGCCCATCGTCCTGGCTGAACTGGACGTCTCCCAGTGGCGCGAAGGAACGCTCGAGGTTCTGGTGCGCAACGCGACCGTGCCCACGGGTGCCGCGATCACGGTCGACGTCTACGCGATGGCGCGCACGGACGACGATCCGGCCAAGATGTACACCAAGTCGCAGAGCATCGCGACGGTCACCATCAACGCGACCTCGACGAGCGCCGCCTACGTCCTTGCGCCGTTCAGCGCGAACTTCGGTGGGATGGTAGCGGTCGCGTACACGGCGACACGCGCGACCACCGCCGGCACATTCAGCAGTACGTTCGAGACCCGAATCTCGCTGAAGGACTGACGACGATGTCGGCCACGAAGAGGCTGGCATGCTGAAGCGCGACGCGACCCAACGGATCGCCGCTGTCGCCGTGACGACGCGACCTGCCCCCCGGGCGACGCCCGTCCCGCCAGCGCACCGTTCGCCGGCCATCACGGTTGGCGAATACCAGCGACGGGGCGCGCGGAACGGTCAGATCGGATCCGCGCGAGAGACGCCAAACCACTCGTGCGGTTGCTCGAAGGCAGGCTCCGCTGGAAAGGCGTGTGCCTGCGGGGCGGGCGCAAGGAAGTGTGGGGCCGGATGTGCCTGCGGATCGGGCCAGCAACCGAACGGGGCGCAGGCGAGCGCCGCAGCAGACGTCGCAGCGAGCGTGCGTAGGCTGGCCGCGAGGACCACACGCTTGATGGCTGGCACCCAGTCGAGCTATCGCGCAGGCACCGCAGGCACGGGAGGCCTCGGCAACCTCGGACCCATCAAGGCTGCGGTGCAACGAGTTTGCATGGTGACGCTGACTGCGGAGCAGCACTCGTGGTTGGAGGCCGCACGAGCGGCAGCGAACCAGACTCGGCACAAGTGGGATTTCGACCGCCGGGTCCATCCGCCGACCTGCGCCGACCTCACCCGCGGGCAGGAAGCTACCGCCGGATGGCAGACCGGAGAGGAGTACCTCTGGTACAACTCGTTCCTGGGAGCATTCCACGACGGGACGCCGGAGCACGCCCTCGCCCCGTCCATTCCGCCGGAGGCTTGGAACTGGATCATCGATCTGTCGATCGCTCCGGGTGGACCTTTGATGTCCCTTGTGGACAGCACGTTGGGCGAGCGTACGATCTCGACCTACACCGACACAGGGGCGCAATGTAGCTGGACGGGCAAAATAGCTGGAGAGCTTCCCTTCCCCGATTCGTATCCAGTGCCCTGCCCGGAGCTTGCGGATCCTAGACTCGCGCAGCTTCTTGGGGATCCCCGTTTCTCGCCCCGCACCCCTCAGGGGATGAAGATGCTGGATGCGATTCGCGGACAGGTTGGGACAGAGAGGCCTTGCCGATGCCGTGCGTGCTCGGGGTTTCGCGGGGGCTGCCGGACGAACTGCAGGTACACGTGCGGGTTTGGCACTGCATACGTGTGCAGTTGCGCAGGCGCGTGTCCTCCCAGCGTCGACAGCATCGAGGAGCTTCTCGGAATGCCGGGCGTCTTTTGCCAGATGCCGTGGCCCTAGGCCCTACACAGGCCGGCCGCTCGTGGATCTTCCGCGATTGGATCGCGGGTTGCTTGGAGGCGTCTGGCCTCGGACGAGTGTCGCTGGAGTCCACTGCCCAGTTGGGTCGACTGGACTGGCGGTTGGACGGTAGTGATCTCTGGCCTCGTCGCGTCATTCGCACGCGCGGTGCGGGTCGACCGGAGTTGACGAAGCTCGTCGACGCAGTCGTGATGTGGCGGCTCGCACGTCGCAGTTGGGGCCTCATCACCGCGAAGTGGATGCAGTCCGCGTGCATCGCTGTCGGAGGTGGCAGGATGGCGTCCGTCGCCGGAAGCACACGCGCGCTGGCCTGCATTCCCGGAATACCGTACACGGACCCGAGCGAGCGCCTGCGTGAGGGGGTTGTCCATGGCCTCGCAGTTCACGCCATCTTGAATCAGAGCTCGCGGCGGCGCCGCGTCTACGATGTCGCTGCGATCGCGCGGTTCGTTCGGATGACCTGTCTGGCGCAGGCCGTCGTACCCGATTTCGCCCCGAAGCTCGCCCGCGCGCTACGTAGGGAGCTGGCGAAAGCCGAGGCCGCTCGCTGCAATGACACTCCACCCTTGGCGAAGCGAACGCCAACCTTTCCCGCGCCTACCCTCATCGCCGGGGACGGGACTGCGGTGCGGCTTCGGCTGAGCGCTTTTCGCCGCAGCGGAGCTCGGGTGGAACTGCACGGCCCGACGGGTGTCGTGCTTTCGATGGATGCAGGTAGCGATCAAGAAGCGGAGGCCTTGCGGTGGCTCCTGGTAGGCGCCCAATCGATCGTCGTTGGATCGCCTCACCAGCGCCGAACGTCACGCAAGAAGTGATGCGGCCGTGGGGCCGCGAGGGTGTGAAGAGCGCCCTCGAACTGGGCGCTCGGACGGCGAGATAGTCTTGCCACCCGACTTCGGGACCGGGCGTCAGTACGGGCTGTCGCGGTAGCCCTCGACGTGGGTGTCACCCGTCGTCGTGGTCTCGCCGCCGGTCTCTTCGTGCGCCGTCGTCGCGCGCGGGATGCGCACGAGGCGCGCGTTGAGCTCGAGCGTCCCGCCGCTCACGGTCGCGTCCATCGGCAGGTCGCGGAAGCCCGCGCGCGAGAACACGAAGTGCAGCGAGGCGCCCTCGGCCGCCTGGTCGCCGGTGAGCTCGACCTCGGTCGGCGTCGGGCCGAAGGTGCGATCGCCCAACGTCACCATCGCGCCCGTGGGCTGCGAGCGGAGCGAGACGAGCACCGTGCGGATCTCCGTCGCGGGCGCCGTCACCGTCGTCGTCGTGGGCACGGCCACGACGCTCGTGGGCGGCGTCTCGCCGTGGGTCGGCGGCGGCAGCGTGCCCTGCGTCGTCGGCGGCGCGCTCGTGGTCGTCGCCGGCACGGGCCCGCTGGCGCCGCCCATCAGCACCCAGCCGCCGCCGAGCGCGAGCACGAGCGCGAACACGCCCGCGAGCGCCATCCACGCGCCGTTGCCGCGCGCCGGCGGCGCGATCGAGGTCGGCAGCGGCGGCGCCGCCGGAATCGACGAGTTCGCGGCGGCCGAGAGCGCGCCCGACGAGCTCGTGGCGAGCATGTTCGGCCCGCTCGCGCTCGACGTCGTGAGCGGGGGCGCGAGCGAGAGCACGCCCGAGCGCTGCGCATCCCACTCGCCCGTCATCGCCGCGATCTGGCCCGACGACGACGAGATCGCGCCGCCCAGCGCTTCCTTCAGCGCGAGCAGCAGCTGGTCCATGTCCGCCCAGCGCTCGTCGCGCACCTTCGCGAGGCAGCGCATCGTCACGTGCACCACGCCGAGCGGCAGCGGCGTCTTGCCCTCGGGCGCCGCGACCGTCTTCGGGATCTCGCGGATGTGGTCCATGAGGACCTGCATCGGCTGATCGCGCACGAAGGGCGGCCGGCCGCTCAGCATCTCGTAGAGAATCACGCCGACCGAGTAGAGGTCGCTGCGCGCGTCGAGCTTCTCGCCCTGGATCTGCTCGGGCGACATGTACTTGGGCGAGCCCGTGAACACGCCCGTCTGCGTGATGTCCTCGACCTCGCCGTTCTCACCGCCGGTGTCCTTCGCGAGCCCGAAGTCGAGGACCTTCACGGTCTCTTCGCCGCCGCGCTCGACGAGCATCACGTTGCCCGGCTTCATGTCGCGGTGGACGATGCCGAGCCGGTGTGCCTCGCGCAGCGAGCGCGCGATCTGCTTGGCGATCTCCACGGCGCGCTCCGGATCGAGCGCCCCTTCCTTCGCGATCACTTCCTTGAGCGTCTGCCCCTCGAGCAGCTCCATCGCGATGAAGTAGAGGCCGTCGTCCGTCTGGCCGTAATCGAACACACGAACGGTGTTCGGGTGCGTGAGCTTCGCGGCCGTGGAGGCCTCGAGGAGGAAGCGCTTGCGGAACTCGGGGTCCTGGTCTTCGTCGTGGCGGAGCGAGAGGATCTTGATGGCGACCGCACGGCCCAGCGGGAGCTGCTCGGCGCGGTACACGGCGCCCATGCCGCCACGCGCCAGCGCGGAGAGGATGCGGAAGCGCCCGTCGAGCGTGCGGCCGACGAGGCTCTCCGGCGCGTCCACCCCCGTGGACTTCGAAGCGGGCTGGTTCATCCGGGTTTCGGATCAGAATACCAGAGTCGCTGCAGAAGATCCCCCCGGGCGGTGATCAACGCGGGCCGGGTGCGTCGAAAACCGACAGCGCGATGTCGAGCGCGCCGTTTCGGAGCGGGTACGCTGCCACGGGGACGAGCGGGAGCTTCGCCGGGTGCTCGCCGAGGACGGCGAGGCGGCCCGGCCGGATGCGCTTCATCAGCCCGACCAGCTCCTCGAGCGCCTCCTCGGCGCCCCCGATCCGGACGCCGTAGGGCGGGTTCGTCACGACGACCGTCCCCGGCGGCGGGGCCGCGTCGATGGCCCGTCCGACCGCGAATTGCACCTTCGCACCCGCATCGCGCGCGTTCTTGCGGGCGGCGTCGATGGCCGCCGGGTCCACGTCGCTGGCGAAGATCGGTGGTCCTTCCGCGCGTCCCCGCGCGGCGACCCGCTCGCGCACGGCGGCGAACGAGGTGGCGCGCGCGCCGTCGTGATCGGCCCACCGCTCGATGCCGAAGCGTGCGTGGCGCAGGCCCGGCGCGATCTCACGCGCCCACAGGTCCGCCTCGATCGCGATGGTGCCCGAACCGCACATCGGATCGAGCAGCGGTGTGTGACGGTCCCAGCCGCTCAAGCGGAGCACGGCGGCGGCGAGCGTCTCCTTCAGTGGGGCATCGCCGATGCGGCGGCGGTAGCCGCGCTCGTGGAGCGAGCGGCCGGACACGTCGGCATAGAACGCGCGTGACCGCGCGAGACGTGCACGAAGACGCCCACGTCGGGGTCCTCGCGGTCCACGTCGGGACGGCGGCCCGCGGGATCTTTCGCGCGGAGGTGATCGACGATCGCGTCCTTCACCTTCATCGCCACGAAGCCCGTGTGCCGCAGCGCTTCGTCCTTGCTGACCGCCGAGACGGCGAGCGTGCGGCGCGCGTCGAGCACGCGCTCCCACGCGACCGCGCGCCGAGGCGTAGAGCTCTTCCTGGTCGCGCGCCGGGCCCCTCGCCGAGCGCGAGCAGGACGCGCACGGCGATGCGGCTCTCGAGGCAGCGGGCCGCGTCCTCCGGCGAGCCGAGGAAGCGCACGCCGCCGCGATCGGCGCGCACCTTGCGCATGCGCAGCTCGCGCAGCTCGTCCTTCAGCGCGAGCTCGGTGCCGCGCGCCGCCGTGACGAAGAACGCGGGGAGATCCTCGCGCTCGCGCTCGCGCTCGCCGCTCACATGCGCTCGACGACGTCGACGCCGATGGCGCGCAGGCCCCGGCGGAGCTGGCGCCCGGCGAGCGCGACGAGGGCGAGGCGACTCTCGCGCGTCGCGCCCTCGCTCTTCAGCACGGGGCATGCCTCGTAGAACGAGCTGAGCTCGGTCGCGACGGCGTACAGGTGATCGGTGAGCAGGTGCGGCTGGTAGGTCTCGGCCGCCGCGTGCACGGCGTCCGGGAACTGGAGCAGCGTGCGCGCGAGCGAGATCTCCTGCGGCGCCTCGAGCAGGATCTCGCTCGGCGCGAGCGTGCGCTCGTCGATCTCTCCCTTGCGGAAGATGGCGCCGGCGCGTGCCGCCGCGAACTGAATGTACGGGCCACAGTTGCCATCGAGCGCGACCAGCTTGTTCCAGTCGAACTGGTAGTCGCTTGTTCGGTTCTGACGAAGGTCGGCGTACTTCACCGCACCGGCGCCGATCGAGCGCGCGACCACGGGAAGCTCGTGTGCGGGGAGGTCGACCTCCTTCTGCTTCATGAGCTCGAGCGCGCGCCGCTCCGCCTCGTCGAGCAACGACGCGAGCGGGATCGTCTTGCCGCTCGCGTCGCGCGTCTTCAGCGGCTTTCCGTCGGTCCCGAGGATCGTGCCGAAGCCCACGTGCGTGAGCCCCATCGTGTGCCCGAGCTTGCGCGCCACCGCGAAGAGCTGCTCGAAGTGCAGGCTCTGCCGCACGTCGACCACGTACACGCCGCGATCGGCGTGGAAGTGATCGCGCCGGTAGGCGATCGTCGCGAGGTCGCTCGTCGCGTACAGGAACGCGCCGTCCTTCTTCTGGACGATGTACGGCTCCTTCTGCTTGCGCAGCTTCTCGGGCGCGTCGTGCCAGACGTCGTCGCCGAAGAAGATGCAGAGCGCGCCCTGATCGCGGCGCGCGAGCCCCTTCTCCTCGAGCTCCTTCGCGACGCCGGGCAGCATCGCCTCGTAGGCGCTCTCGCCGAGCCAGTGATCGAAGCGCACGCCGAGCCGCTCGTACATCTTGTCGAGCTCGGCGCGCGTGATGGCGACGAAGCGCTCCCAGAGCGCGCGGTTCTCGGGGTCGCCCTTCTGGAGCTTCGCGAGCTCGGCCCGCGCCGCGTCGGCGAACGCCGCGTCGGTCTCGGCGAGCTGGCTCGCCTGCTTGTAGAGCGCCTCGAGCTCCTCGAGCCCGAGCTTGCCGCCCTCCTCGTCGGGTCGGAACTTGCGCAGCCCCGCGATCAAGAGGCCGTACTGCGTGCCCCAGTCGCCC
>JAXLYV010000015.1:0-59280 GCA_046351235.1 Sandaracinus sp.
ACCACATCACAGTGCGCGTGCCCTGGCACGACTCGGGATGGACGGGCAGCGTCTGTCAGCGTCCTGCGGAGAACAGCTCGTGCCTCGTGCTCAAGCGGATCGGCCTCAGCCGAGACGACGCGGCGGAGATTCGATGCGCCGGTGCGGCGATCGAGTCGCTACCCGATGCGGAACGACCTCCATGCGTGCATGAGCGAGCCACGTTCATGTCGAGCCTGCCGCTGCGTCGCATGATTCGGCATCGCTACGTGGAGCTCCAGCAGCCGACGCACATGCACCTCCTGCCCACGGAGATCATCGGACCTCCGTACTCCGCGGCGTGCACGCCGTTTCGGTGGATGCTTCGCAAGGAAGCGCTCGGCGACGACCCCGATGGCGACAAGCCCGGCACTGGCTACGTCGAGCAACTTCGCCTCGGGTTCCAGCCCCACCTCGAACCACGTTTCGACGAGAGCGGCGCGACGCCTGACGGACAGCCCGCGATGACGTTCAAGTCGGGATGGATCCAGGAAGCGTCGAACCAGCGCGTTCTGCTCGACACATTCTTCGGCGCCTTGAAACCTGACGAGTCGCTCTGTTTCTTCTATGCGAAGCGAACGCCGCTCGCAGACGACACGCGTCGCGTCATCGTCGGGGTCGGTCGCGTGACCGCGGTCGGAGAGCCGGTTGCATACGAGATGGATCCGAGCGTAGCGAGCCCGCCGCTCCGATGCGTTCTCTGGGATCGGAACGTCAGCCACTCGATTCGACCGAACGCCGCCGATGGCTTCCTGTTGCCCTACCAGGAACTCGTCGCGCTGGCCGACCGCGACTCGTCCGTCCGGCTGGAAGAGCTCGTGGCGTTCGCGCCGGACGAGCTCTTCGAAAAGTACTCCTACGGCAGCGAGCTCCTCTCGCACGACGGTGCGATCGCGTCGTTGCTCGCCATCGCCGCGACTGTCCGCAAGATCAGCACCGTCCTGCCGGGCGACTGGGACGCGCGCTTGACCTGGATCGACCGCGAGATCGCCCGGCTGTGGACCATGCGCGGTCCGTTCCCCGGCATGGGGCCCGCCTTGCGGGCACTCGGACTTCCGCACGGGGCTCTCGTTGCGCACGCGATCGCTCGTGTGCTCGCGCAAGGCAACGAAGCGCCGAAGCAAAGTCCGTGGCTTCTGCTCGATGCTGCCGTGGACGACCCGACCGTACTTCCCGACAAGATCGGCGAGCTGATCGGCGCCGGCTTCGGCAAGATCTGGAAGAAGCTGCCGCCGGAGCGCCGCACGCTCCTCGAGCTACTTGCGCGCTTCGAGCTGACGGAGGAGCAGGCGACGCGTTGGTACGTCGCCGAGGATCGCACTTCGGCGGGCATTGCGGTCGATGATTCGGCGATCCTCGCGAACCCGTACGTCATCTACGAGCTCGACCGACAACAGGCGGACCCGGTGGCCGCCGCGGTAATCGATCGCGGCCTCTTCCCCGACACGACCGTGGCCGAGCATTTCCCGATTGCGCTGCCTTCGCGTCCCGAGGATCCGTTGGATGCCCGACGGATCCGGGCCCTCGTCGTAGATGCACTCGAGCGCGGCGCTGCGCAGGGGCACACCGTGCTGCCGCAGAACTGGATTGTGCGTGACATCCGCGATCGCGAGCTCCGACCACCATGCCCGGTCCATGGCGACGCGATCCTCGCCGCCGAGAACGTCATGAAGGAGGTGCTGCGGGTCAACGCGCTCGGTGATGGGTCTGCCGCGTGGCAGCTCCCTCGTCTCGCTGATGCCGGCATGTTGATTCGTAGCCAGATCGAGAAGCGCGTGAAGGGGAAGCGGCACTCGTCGTCGTACGACTGGCGAGCGCTCGTCGATGCGAGCGTGGGCGACGCCGCGATTCCGCCCGACGACGCAGAGCGGGAAGAGCTCGCGCGCAGCGAGAAGGCGGCGGCGCTACGTGAGCTCTACGAGTCGCGCGCAAGCGTCCTGATCGGCGCGGCGGGAACTGGGAAGACGACGCTTCTGCGCGTGCTCTGCGGGATCGCCGAGGTCGATCAGGGCGGCATCCTCCTCCTGGCTCCGACGGGCAAGGCACGCGTACGCCTCGAGCAACAGACGCGGCGTCGCGATGGGCGGACAATCGCCCAGTTCCTCCGACCTCTCGGCCGGTACGACACGGAGGCAGGCCTCTATCGCGTCACGGGCGCCGAACCCCACTCCAGCGCGCATCGCACCGTGATCATCGACGAATGCTCGATGCTGACCGAGGAGCAGCTCGCTGCCGTGTTCGATGCCGTCCGTGGCGTCGACCGTCTGATCCTGGTCGGCGACCCGCGACAGCTTCCTCCGATCGGCGCCGGGCGCCCCTTCGTGGACATCGTCGCCGCGCTCACGCCGACCGAGGTCGAAGCACGCATTCCCCGGGTCGGACCAGGCTACGCAGAGCTTACGGTAAGCCGGCGCCAGACGGGCGACTCGCGCGACGACGTGCTGCTCGCGGAGTGCTTCAGCGGGCGCGCGGGCGATCCCGCCGGCGACGAGATCTGGTCGAGGATCGCGCATGCGAAGTCGGCGAATCTGCGTCTGGTCAGATGGGAGGAGGAAGGAGAGCTTGAGCGCGTGCTGCTCGAGACGCTGCGCGACGAGCTCCAGCTGACTGGCGACGAGGAGCTGAAGTTCGCGCTGAGCTGCGGCGCATCGGAGTACCACGGGCGACCGTTCTTCTGGTCGGGCGCGGCAGAGAAGGCCGATGCATGGGAGGTGCTCTCTCCCGTCCGGGGGCGGGGCTACGGCGTCGACACGATCAACCGCGTCGTGCAGGCAACCTTCCGCAAGCAGGCGCGCGAGATGGCGTTGGAGCGCGACTACCGACGCAAGCGCGTCCCGAAGCCCTTCGGACCGCAGCAGATCGTGTGGGGCGACAAAGTCATCCAGGTCACGAACCAGACGCGGCGGAAGTGGAAGGTCTGGCCCAAAGACGTCGCCGACCGCTACGTCGCCAATGGCGACCTCGGGATCGCGACGGGCCTCTTCAAGACGAAGAAGCGGTGGTTCTACCCCAAGCAGCTCGAGGTCGAGTTCAACGGCCGGGCCGAGAAGGCGACGTTCCAGTACGACGACTGGGAGTTCGGTGACGACGCACAGAACCCGCTGGAGCTCGCGTACGCCCTGACCGTCCACAAGACCCAGGGCAGCGAGTTCGGCACGACGTTCGTCGTACTGCCCAGCCGATGCGCGTTGCTCTCTCGCGAGCTGCTGTACACAGCCCTCACGCGCCAGCGGGACCGCCTTGTGGTGCTCCACCAGGGCGAAATCCGAGCGCTCTGGAACTTCGCTGGGCCGAGCCAGTCCGAGATCGCGCGGCGCATGACGAACCTCTTCGACCCGCCGAGGCCAGTGGAGGTCGTGGTTGGGAACAAGCCGAGCTGGTTCGAGAAGGGCCTCCTCCACCGGTCGGAGCGGGGCGAGCTCATGCGATCCAAGTCGGAAGTCATCATCGCGGACAAGTTGTTCTCGCGGAAGATCGACTACCGATACGAGCAGCCGCTGAAGTTCGCCGATGGGATCGAGCGCTATCCCGACTTCACGATCGAGGACGATGCCAGCGGCACCCTGTACTACTGGGAGCACCTCGGGCTCCTCCACGATCCCGCATACCGTCGGCGTTGGGAGCGCAAGCTCGCCGGCTACCGCCAGCTGGGGATCTTCCCGCACGACGAGGGTGGTGGCCCGAACGGCAACCTCATCACCACGACCGAGCACCCCGGCGTGGGGCTGGACGCCCAGGCCCTCGCGAAGCTCATCGACGAAGTGGTGTGTGGATGATGCGCTCCATGCCCACTTTGGCGGTGGCGGCCCGCGCTGGCAGTCGGCGGTGCGCGTCCAGCGAGTTGCCCCGATGAGCACCTACCAAACGACGGTCGTCGATATTGTCGGCGGGATTCAAGACCGCCTCGAGGACTACGAGTACGCCCACGGCGAGACGATTCTGCGCGAACTCGTCCAGAACGCAGACGATGCGGGGGCAACCTCACTGACGTTCGTGCTGTTCGAGCGGGGTCTCGTTGGTGCGCGCAACTCCCTACTACACGGCCCCGCACTCGTCGCGTTGAACGACGGGCCGTTTGAGCCGAAGGACCTCGCAGCGCTGCGGTCTCAGAAGGCCACGTCGAAGGCTGCGGACGACACCGCCGTCGGCCGCTTCGGCATTGGCCAGAAGAGCGTCTTTCACCTCTGCGAGGCGTTCTGGTTCCTCGGTTCGAGCGAGGCCGGGGGCACGATCGGCGGCGTCATCGACCCCTGGTTCGACTCGATCACCCAGGAGGATGCCGCTCATCGAGATTGGGCGGACTTCTCCGCAGAGGATGCCGACGCGGTCGAAGTTGCTCTGCGGTCGCTGCTCCCCTCAACCAAGGGCTGGTTCGTCCTCTGGGTCCCACTCCGCACGCAGGGTCACGCGCAGAACGATGGGGCAATGCTCAGTCCGCGGATGGAACCCGAGTTGCGGGCAGACCTTCGGGCCGCTCTGCGCTCCGAGGAGCTTCTCGTCCTCCGACCTCAGCTCAAGCACGTCAGACGGATCTTCGCGCTTGAAGCGCTCGAGCCCCAGTTCGCAACCGAGGACGTTGCGACGACGCCGATCAACCAGATCGGTGCACCCGACGAGGTCCGTCTCACGCCCGCGAGCACCGCGCACCACGCCGCGATTGCCGCCGACATGACGTCGGCTACCAGGACGTATCGGGTCTTCGCGCAGGAACGATCCGCGCGCGAGCCGGAACTAGCGCAGCTCCAGGCCGACCACAACGGATGGCCCACCACCGTCTACCGCAACAGACACGGACAGCGCGAGACCAGGCGTGAGAAGGCGATGCAGCACGGCGCGGTTACCATCGTGCGCCGGAGGGTGGAGGAACGCGAGCAGGGGCTGCTGCGCCTTCGGTGGGCTGTGTTCCTTCCTGTGTTGGACGCGGCCAAGATCGCTGTCTCGGTTGAGGGCGGCTGGTCCTGGTGGATCACCATCCACGGCTACTGGTTCCTCGACTCCGGGCGGCGGCGGATTCCGTGGGTGGCGCCGCCCGATGAACTTGGCGCGACGACCGAGCGCGACGAGGCGCGGAGGGCCTGGAACCAGGGCGTGCGAGATCGGGTCAGCCTCCCGCTGCTTCTCCCGGCCCTGGCCGCGTCAGTCGCCGAGCTCGAAGCAGCGGATGCGACGCCCGTCGTGCGCCGGCTCGCGGAGGTGCTTCTTTCGTATCCGGCCGGCTCCTGGTGCGCTGGGAAGATGCTCGTGCTTCGCGCGTTCGACTCGCGCTGGCAGCTCGCCGACGACGGGGCGACCATCCGAGTCCTTGCGATCCCTCGCCCAGGCGCCGGCGTCGCACCGCAAGTGAGCCGTGCGTTCGCCACGCTCTCGCGTGACGTCGTGGTGGTGTACCGCGATGCCTTGCCCCTGCGACGCGAACCGCCGGCCACGTGGCGCGAGGACGACATCGAAGCCGTGCTCGCGATCCTCGCAGAGGGGGCTCTCGACGAAGACGTGATCCGCTTCATCACCGAATGGGTCGCGGCGTGCGGTCCGTCTGCGGCGGGTGCGGTCAACCGCTTCGTCTGGAAAGCAGCGGCGAAGGAGAGTCTGCCTAGCGAGAGGGCGAACGCCGTTCGCGTCTGGCAGGACCTCGTCGCGTGGGCCGATGGCGCCAGGATCGTAGGCGTAGAGATCACGAACCGCCGCCTCGGCGAAGCGGCACGCCATGTTCCCGACAGCGCCGGAGTGATCCTGCCACGACACCTGGTGACGAGACCTCTGCCACGGCGCGACCCGGTGCCCTTCGTCGATGTCATCCGCTGGCTCGGGGCGGAGGTCGATTTCGATGATGTCTGCCGACAACTCACCGTGAGCATCGGCGTCGCACCGTTGCTGGCCCAGGAGGATCTCGCGCAGGACACGTTCCTCGTGCTCCGCCGTGCGAGCGATTGGGTGTACGTCCGTCGCTCACCCGACGACGTTCGCCGTCTTGCCGAGGAACGCACGCTGCTGCTGCCGCGCGGCGCGCCTCGCATCGAGAGCGTGCTGAAGGACTTCGTCCGAGCGATCGGCGAGCCCGGATTCGATCTGTATGTCGTCCCGCCGTCGAAGGAGCCGGCCGACATCGATCAGTGGGCCGAGGCGGTGCCCGACGCCCTGGAGGCTGGTCCAGCCAGCCTCGCCGCGATCCTCGTGTCGAAGCGGCCCACGCTTCGCGGTCCGGAGGAGCGCCTTCCGCTCTTCAAAGCCCTCGGTGCGCCGCTCGACGACGTTCGCAGGCGCGCCCTCCGATACCTGCTGCACGGCGACAACGCGCGGGTCGACTCGACGCTCGGGCTCTGGGTCCCCAGCGCCGCGCTCGACAACACGACGGTGCGCGCTCTGCTCGACAAGGCGGGCCAGGGCTGGCGTGTCGTGCCACCGGCCATGGCACGCAAGCTTGGACCGGATGAGCGCCATGAGCTGGGCATCAGCGAGCTCGTTGATGACGCCGCTGCCGGGCTCGTCGCCGATCTCTCCGACGAGAGTCTGCTCGAGGTGTTCAGGAATGCACCGCGGGAGGATCGCCGGCGCTTCCTCCGAGCCGTCGCGCATGTGGAAGCACTGGCGCGTCGGCTTCCGGTGCACGAGCCGATCGGCGGCGGCGACCCGGTTCCGGCAAGTTGCTCAACTGCCTTCTGGGTCGATTCGTTCCCCATTCACGACGCCCTCAGGGACGGGGTCGTGGCGGTCAGCCTGGACGACGACCCGAAGATGCGCGCACTTCAGCAGGCGCTCATCCGCAAGTGGACGCCCGAAGTGCAACGTGACCTCGCGCTCGACCTCGCGAGGAGAGCGTCGCGAGACGCGGCCGCCGCGGTTCTCGCGGCCGTGGCCGCGGGCGCCGCGAGCGACCCGACGCAGCCCGTCGCGTGGCTTCCGCTGACCACCGGCGTGCTCGTCGCCCCCTCACAACTCGCTCTGGAGTCCTCGGTGCTTCGCGATGCGCTCGCGGTGGTCCGTGGCACGGGTCTGCACCTCGAGGACGAACTCGCGGCCGATGTGCGCGAACACAGCGGGTGGCTCGCCCTCCGCGAGAATCTCGCGCGCAACCCTGGGCGTCCATTCAGCACGATCTGCGATCACCTGCGGCGCACCGCGGGATGTCCGATCGGCTGGAGGCTCGCGCGTGATCCCGCGCAAGGACGGAGGTTGCTCGAGGCTGCGCCGGCTGCTCGCACCCAGCTCGAGAGTGCCGTCGAATGGCGTTTTGCCCTGGCTGCCGTGGTGCATCTTGGTCCCGAGCCGGTCGCGAGCGCTCTCTGCGGTCAGGTCGACAGTGGGACCTGGAGGTCTCGCTTGGCCACGCTGGGGTCCGACGCAGCGTGGAGCGCCTTTCCGACGTTCGTCGAGGTCGCCGTTGATGAGGACGAGGACGCCTTCGTGCGTGAGGTGCTGCCCGAGCTCCGCGTCCGATGCGCCGACGGAGGCTGGCGTGCCGCCGATGCGGTCGCCCGAGAAGGCACTGGTCTCGACCCAGAGTTCCGGCTCGACGCGGAGATCGAGTTCCTCGAGGCACTGCGCTTCCCGGAGATCGCCACGAGCGGCGTCCAACGCGTAAACGAGCCCGATGACGACGCACCATCCGACCGTGGGTTCGGCGAGCTGGAGGAGTTCCTTCAGGCGTGGGTCGATCGGGGCTTGAGCCCGCAGCACGCCGCCGCGTTCGTCAGCCTGCTCGCACCGGACGGAGACATCTGGGACGCACTCGCGGAGCGGTGGAAGCCACCCGGGTCTACCACGGTCGAGCTGCAGGCGAGTGTCCTCAACGTGTCGGCGGAGGACCAGCGGCGAGGAGCCCGCGCGCTGGATGCGTTCTGGCGAACGAGCACGACGGTTTCGTTCGCGCACCCGGGCACGACGGAAACGAGAGTTTCGCTCGCGGGTACGTCGATCGCCGTACGAGTCGGTGCAGCCAGCAGCGGTTCGGGACTGATGGTCACCAGGTCGGCTCCACTTGGAGGACCGCGCGTCGTGAGGCTGCTCCGAATCGCGCCCCCGAACGCGTCGGCCTTTGCGAATGCTCTCCGCCAGGCCGTGCGCGACATCCTGGAGCACCAGCTGCAGCGCGCGGTGTATCCAGAGCGCCTCGACGTGCTGTGGGACGCGCTCCATGGAGACGGCGCCCGTGTTCAGCTTGCTGCTGCGACCCGCATGGTCGAGCGGGATCTGCCCAAGACGCTGCGCGAGCTCGGCGTTCACCGAGGAGGCGAGCTCGGGTCGATTCTCACTCGGCTTCGTGCCATCGACCTCCGAACGGCGCGACTCGAGGTGGAGAGCCCGCACCGACCCTCCGACGAGCTGGTGGCGCTGGAAGACGAAGTGAGCGACCTACGCGCGAAGCTCGTCTCGCTCATCCGAGGCCCTTCTGCGACCGTCGTTGCGGAGCGCGTGCGCGCAAAGCTCGCCCTGTACGGATACGGCCCCCCGCAGGTGCTCTGGGAGCTTCTGCAGAACGCCGACGACGCGATCGTTCAGCGCCACGGCCCCGCTGGGACCGAGGTCGTCGATGACGTCGGCGATTCGCGCGCCGTGCGGATCGTGCTGTCGCGCCGCGCGGAGGGCTCGCAACTGTCCGTCGTGCATCGTGGCCGCGGGATCAACGCACGCCGCCCTGGGCCCGATCACGCCAGCGACGAGGCGGACCTCTACAACATGCTCGTGCTCAACATCAGCGAGAAGGAAGCCGAGCAAGGGGTGACGGGGAAGTTCGGGTTGGGCTTCAAGTCGGTCCACCTGCTCACGTCGTGCCCAACCGTGACCTCGGGGTCGCTTCGTTTTCGGATTCACGGCGGCGTCTTGCCAACAGCTTTCGAGGTCGCGGCCGGGTCCGAAGAGACCGCGGAGGTCCGCGCGAATGAAACCAGATTCGACATTCCTCTCGATGTGGTCGAGCCGGACGCGGTTCTCGGGGACGCACGCGAGAGCCTACCCTTCTTCCCGCTGTTCGCCGCCGGAGTGCGTGCCGTGCGGGTCGAGCTCGACACCAAGACCGACCACTCGTGGACGGATCGCGGATGCACGGGTGCCGGCGACACCACGGTCCGGTTCGCGCGGTCCGGTCCGGGACGCGAGGTGATCGTTCTCGAGCGGTCGGGTGATGCACGGCGGTACCGAGTCGTGATCCCAGCGCCCGGTATGGCGCCGTCCGGCGTGCCGACGGTTTGGGTCACTGCGCCGGTCCTTACCGAGAGGTGGCGCCTTCCATACCTCCTGGGCGGACCATTCGATCTGGACGTGGGCAGGACCCAGCTCGCACCGAGCTCCGAGGCGAACCTGACGTCGTTCGGGGTTCTGGGCGAGATGCTTCGAGATCTCGCCGCAGCCGAGGCAAGCATCGACGGCCTGGGAGTGTTCGGGGAGAAGGCTCCGCGGCCCGAGCGTCTGCAGCGACTTTGGAACCTCTTCCTGTCGAACGAGGTGGTCGACCGCATGCGCGAGGGTGGGTTCCGCGCTGGACTCCTTGGAGCACTTCACGGCGAAGGACGAGGCGCCTCGTTCCTGGCCCGGCGCGCGTTGCCCACGGGCCTGCCGGCGCCGTGGGACGAGGTCACCGCCGCCGCGCGGGTGCGTTGGTACGCGCCCGCAGACGTGCAAGCCCCGACGTTGACCCTGCTTGCGGCGTTGCAGACGCACATCGCGACGCTCGATCTCCCCGATGTCGGTGAGGTGATCGCGGAAGGCGTCCACGACTGCCTCCAGCTCCTGAGCGAAGGACGCCCGCGTGCTCGACTCGGGGTGGGGGAACTGCTCGAACGCTCGTCGTCACCGCTAGAGAACATCGACGCCTCGCGCACCGAGCTCGTTGGCTGTGTGGCCACGCTCGCGCTGACGCGAAGCGACGACGTCGACCGGCGTGAGGCCTGGCTGCGCGCCCGCCGGTTCCTGTCACGCGCGGGGAGCTGGCGACCAGCGGACGGCCTGCTCATCCCGGCGCTACCGACAGAGCTCCCTTCACGTGCACATCGCGACGATCTCGAGGACGAGCCTCGCCGCGCCGTCTTCGCCCCCGCCGAGTACCTACTGCGCGAGGAGTTCTGCGCCGGGCAGTGCTTCAAGGCCTTCTGGGCATGTCGATCGCGACTGGCGGTCGGCACCGCGAAAGAACTCGGCGACTGGGCTCGCCGGCTGGACGCAAGCGATCGTGAACGCTGTCGTGGGGTCGTCCGGTATCTCGTCGACGGCGCCCTCCGCGCCGAGCTCGCAGAGGAGCTGCGGCGCAACCGCCCTGCGTGGATCCCGACGAAGGCGGAGCTGTTGTGCCGGCCGCCGCACTGGTTGCTGGAAGGTTTGACCGAGGAGCAGTTCGTCGATGCTGTGAACAGCCTGTACCCGAGGACGCGCGAGGAGCTCATGGGCCTCGTCCCGGCCTTGCTCTCGTCGGAGCTGCCTCGTGATCCCGCAGAGGAGCTCCCGAAGGTGCTTCGCGACTGGCGGAGGAACGGGCGTCGCATTCTCCAGGGACATGATGAGGCCATCTTCGGCCGCGAGCTGCGACTGTCTTTCGCCGAACCTGACGCAGAAAGCTGGCTGGCGTTGTTCACCCGCGCGTCGCTCTATCGCATGGGACGGGTCAGCGCTGACCAGAATCGATGGTTCATGAAACTGTGCTGGGAGAGGGGGTGGTTCGGGCTCTTCGCCGGACCGGCTCGCGACGGGGCTTTCAGCCGCGTCATCAGCGAGCTCCAGCACGACGCCGTGAGCGACGTCCCCTACCTCAACTGGCTCATGGCGTTCGTCTTCACCCACTGGTTCGCATCGCATCTGGGCGGCTACCTCGACCTGCTGGAGAAGCTGGACCTCGAGGATGGGGACGCGAGCGCGCTCCGAGCGTCGATCGATTCGCGTGCCTCCGCTGCACACTCTGGTGGCGGGCACGACCTTCCGCCGGTCACCGTGCTCCGCTGGGGTCTGCCGTTCGCGCTGCGCGAGCTACGCCGCCGGGGCGTGCTCCGGTCGCCTTCGTGGGACCCTCTTTGCTTCGCGACGAACCGTGCACTGCGGCGTGCGCTCGAGAACGTGGGCCTCGCCGGAACGGCGTCCGAGGACTCGCACATGGCGCTGGAATCGAGCTCGTTCCTGTATCAGGCGCTCGAAGAGCACCTCGGTGAGCACGCAACGTTCGACGGCGGCTATGACCTCGCGCTCCTTCACTACAGCCCTTGGGCCGGCGATGTGCGCCACCCGATCGAGGAACCGAACGATGACGATCTCTGAACGCCCGCTCGCGGCTGGGGACCGCGTGCACCACGAGCGGTTCGGACTAGGCACGGTCGTCGCAGTCGATGCGGCCACGGCGGTCGTGAGGTTCGAGTCCGGCATCCAAGAGTGTCGTCTCGGCGAGTTCGTGCTGCGCAGTGCCCCCGACGAGAGCATCGCGCGCGTCTCGCTCGCGGATCCGAATCAGGCCATCGTGCGTGCGCAGGCCGAGGCGATTCAGTCTGTCAACCAGACGTGGGGGGTCTTCGCGCCGTCACGGATCCAGCTCCTCCCGCACCAACTCTGGGTCTGCAAGAAGGTCCTCGAACGTTGGCCAACCCGCTGGCTGGTCGCGGACGACGTCGGGCTCGGTAAGACCGTCGAGGCTGGGCTTGTCCTCTGGCCGCTCATCGCCCGCGGTGCGGTCAAACGGCTGCTGGTCGTGTGCCCGGCCTCGCTCACCGCCCAATGGCAGGAGCGAATGCGCCAGATGTTCGACATCCGCATGGCGCTGTTCACGCCCGAGGCGGACACGAAGACCTCCGACTTCTGGAACACGCATCGGTTCGTGGTGGCTTCCTTGCAGACCCTTCGGGTCATGCACACGGACAGGGCGAGGGGGCGGCGCGAGCGGTTACTTGCCGCGGATTCGTGGGACCTCGTGCTCGTCGACGAGGCCCATCATCTCAACGTCGAGGAGAAGGGGGAGACCCTCGGGTACAAGCTTCTGAGCGCCATGCAAGATGGCGGACGCATCACGTCGATGCTCTTCTTCACCGGCACGCCTCATCGTGGGAAGCGCAAGGGGTTCCTCTCCCTCCTCTCTCTGCTCCGCCCCGACCTCTTCGACGCCAAGCAGCCGATCGAGGTGCAGCTACCAAAGCTGCGCCAAGTGATGATCAGGAACAACAAGCAGCAGGTCACCGACCTGCGCGGCACGAAGCTGTTCCAGCGACCTACGGTGACCGTCCGCGAGTTCTCCTACACGCCGGTCGAGAGTGACTTCTACGAGCTGCTCACGCGCTTCATTGTCGAAGGGCGCGCGTACGCGGGCGCCCTGGGCAATGCAGGGCAATCTGTCAGCCTCGTCCTCACCGCCCTACAGAAGCTCGCCGCAAGCTCAGTCGCAGCGGTGCGATCGGCGATCCGGAAGCGCGTAGAGAGGCTCGAACGAGAAGGCCTCGATGCTGGGGCAGCCCGGTCCGCGACGGTGCCCGACGTCGACGACGAGGACGTCGATCTGGACCGACGGGCCGCATGGGAAGAGGACATCACGCAAGCCACCTTCGGGTTCGCGCTCGTGGCGGATGAGGTCCCCGCGTTGCGAGAGCTCCTCGTTGCCGCCGACGCGGTCAAGTCCGAGAGCAAGCTCGTTCTACTCATGCGACTGCTCGGAACCGAACTGGCTGAACGCTCGGTGCTTCTCTTCACCGAGTACAAGGCCACCCAGGCCCTCGTGGTGTCAGCGCTGCGACGTATGTACGGGACAGTGTCGGTGACGTTCATCAACGGCGACGAGGAACTTCCTGGCGTCGTGGAGGACGACGGGAAGCCCGTCGTCCTGCGTCAGCAGCGCGCCGAGGCGGCCGCCGCGTTCAACGCGGGGCGCGTCCGGTTCCTCGTTTCCACAGAGGCGGCGGGCGAGGGCATCGACCTTCAAGAGAGCTGCCACACGCTCATCCATCTCGATGTTCCGTGGAACCCGATGCGCCTCCACCAGCGGAACGGCCGACTGTACCGGTACGGGCAGAAGCACCGGGTCGAAGTCGTGACGCTTCGGAACCCCGAGACGGTGGAGGCGCGGATCTGGGACCTCTTGTCCGCACGTATGCAGGAGATCGAGCTTGCGTTCGACGAGGTCATGGACGATCCCGAGGACCTCGCGCAGCTCGTGTTGGGCATGACGCCGCCTCGTGACATCGAGCGCATCTTCCAGCGCGCCATCGAGGAGAAGCCAGAGCGCCTGGACCGCTGGTTCGAGGCTCAGACAGGGTCGTTCGCAGGGAAGGACGCTGTTGCCACCGTGCGCGAGATTTTCGGCAACGTCGCGCGTTTCGATTTCCAGGAAGTGGCCAGCCAAGTGCCGCGCGTTGACCTGCCCGACCTCGAGCGTTTCATGAGCCGCGCGATGGGACTTCTAGGCCGCCGACTCGTCAAGAACGACGCGGGGAGCTTTTCGGTTGCACTGCCGGAAGTCTGGAAAGCCGTACCCGGGCTCCGTCTGCGCTACGAGGGTCTGACGTTCGATCGCTACGCCAGCGATGGCCAAGTAGTACTTAGTGGTGGTCACCGACTCGTGCAGAAGGCCGTCGACTGGGCCCGCGCGCTCGACGCGAACTTCGCTACTGTTGGCGGGCTTTCGGAGGCGGTGGTCGTGGTCCGAATCCAAGATCGTGTCACGACCACCGGCGCCCAAGTACCCAGCGTCGTGGTCGCCGTCCTTGTCGATCCGGACACGCGCGAAATCACGCAGGCGCTGACCGACTGGCAGCTCTTGCTGCTGCTCAACGGCGCCACGGCACCCAAGAGCCCGATGGCGCCGGATGAACGCACGCGCCTCGACCTGCGGCGGATCGAACAGAGCGCCCTAGAGGCGAGCACCGCGATGGGGTTGCCGTTCGACCTCCCATTTGCGGAGACGCTGCTCGTCCTCTGGCCAGCCGAGGCGGAGGTTGGGCAGTAGGTCGACCGCTGGGTGCGCGCGTGGATGTGAAGCGCAGCGTCGAGCGCTCGTCCACGATGTCCTTGCGCGATGGCCGGAGGGACAACCTGATCGCGGTGCCTGAGCGTTCGCGTGTCGCAGCGACCGATTGCATCCGCCGATCTTGCGAGCGATGACGGCGCCGCGGATCTCCTGCTCACGTACCATCCGAAGGCAAGAACTCGCTGCGCTTGCCGGAGTGGGTCACGAGCACACGCTCGCGCGCTCGCGTGCAGGCCACGTAGAGGAGGTTCTTCTCCTGGTCGCGGGCCGCCTCCTTGTCGGTGGGATCCACGAGCCCCTCGAAGGCCACCGAGAGGGGCATGAGTCCCTTCTCGCAGCCCATGACCACGACGACCTTGAACTCGAGGCCCTTCGCGCGGTGCATCGTGCCGACGGCCGCGCAGCCGTCGGCGAGAGCCTGATCGTCACGAAGCCGTGCCCACTCGAGTCCCGCGGCCTCGAGTGCCGGTTGCGCGCGGTCGGAGAGGACGCTCTCCGTTCGCCCGAAGATGGCGATGTCGCGCGGCCGCAACCCATCCTCCAGCATCGGCCTGAGGAACGAGGCGACGCCGTCGACCTCTTCCTCCACGCTGCCGAACGCGACGATCTCGGGGTCGGGACCGCTCAGGAGCGAGACCGTCTCGCGTGCCTCTTCGGCTCCATCTTCGTCCTCGACATGCTCGCTCAGAAGGCGCGCCGAGAACGCTCGGATCTGCTCAGTGGTTCGGTAGTTGACCTTCAAGCGGGTCGCGCGGCCGCGAACGTCGATGCCGGCGGAGAGCCAGGACGAGCGGTGCTTGTAGATGCGCTGGCCAGAATCGCCGCAGAGGAACAGGTCGTCTCTCGCGGAAGGTACGAGCGCGCGGAGGAGCGACAGGTCGGCGAATCCGAAGTCCTGAACCTCGTCCGCCACTACGTGGGCGAACCGTTCCTCGGGGTGACGCTCGAGAAGCGCAACCACCTCGTGGCACACCTGGTCCCACGAGAGCAGCCCGGAGGCTCCGAGGGATGCGCGTGCGCGCTCGAAGACCGCCCACAGCGCCTTGCGCTGTTTCGCCCCGAGCGGGATTCCGCGGCCAGCGCGGCTCACGGTTCGATACTGCTCCCAGTTCGTGACCCCGTAGGGGATGACGACGTTCTCCCATTCCGCTCGCAGGAACGCGGCATCGAAGCCGGTCCCACCGGCGTCGCGGTCAGCCTGATGAAGGTGGCGTTCGAGCACCTTGCGATCCGTGAGGACCTTCAGGTTGCGGCGGTTGTACTTCACCCACAGGTCGCGGGCGTGCTTGTGGAGATGGACGACGGACACGTTCGGGCGCGCGGCGTCGCTCGACGGCAGCAGCAGCTCGAGGTGCTGAGCGAGGCGTAGCGCGAGCGTCGACGAGAAGGTCGTCAACAGCACCGAGCCGCTGCCTTGGCGCGCGAGGTGCGCCGCTCGGTGCAGGGCGACGACCGTCTTTCCGGTGCCGGCCGTGCCGGAGACCTTCGCGGGCCCGGCGTGGGACTTCTCGACGGCCTGGCGCTGCGTGGGGTGGAGGAAGACAACCCACTTCTCCCAGCCCGACTCGAGCGCGAGGCGCAGCTCCTCGTTGGTCGCGGTGACCGCGAAGCGGCGCTGCGCGTCTGGATGCTCGAAGGGGTCGACCTCGACTTTCATGGGCCGAGCGACGGGCCGGCCGGCGGCGAGGTCGAGCAGTCGCTCGGCGGCCTCCTCCGGGAGCAGCACGAGGAGGTCGAGAACGTTGGACTGCCGCGCGTGCTTCACGGCGTCGAGGAACTCGGTCGGGACCCCAAGGGCGAGCAGGTAGCCGTCCTCGTACTCCGCGAAGACGCGCGGCTCCTCGGCGACTTCCTTGACGACTCGCTTGACGACCTCCTCGACGCGCTCGTCGATGACGACCATCTGCGCAGCGCCGGTCTCCGGGTGTGCGTCCAGCCGGCGTTTCTGCGCCCAGCGGTACGCATCCTGGTGGTGCCCCGCGAAGCAGAGGACGTGCGTGCTCTTCGTCCGGTGGATGATGATCCGGATGTCGTCGTTGACGCGGATGGAGTGGAAAGCCTTGTCCTTCGTGTTGGTCAGGTGCTCGAAGTTCAGGCCCTTCCCGTCAGGGTCGACCTGGTAGTCGAAGACGGTCTTCTTGACCTCGTCCTGCCATTTCCGGTCCAGCTTCTGGATGCTGGCCGGCAGGGAGTCCGCGATGACGACCCTCACGACGCGCCTCCTGCGCGGACGGTCAGAAGCTCCCTCACGCGCGCGGCAACCTCGACGGGCGCGTCCTCCTGGACGACGCGGACAGCGCCCTCGACGTTCACCTCCACCGCTTTGTCGATGAGAACCACGCTCGTGGGTCCGGGGCGCCAGACCACGATGGCCTTCTGGTCGCAGACGCGCCCGTCGATGGCGATCTCCCAGTCCGCATCATCCGGTGCCTCGACGTCCGCCGCGCGAAGTCCTTCGAGCATCGGCTTCCACTTCTCGTCGACCAGCTCGAGGATCTCGCTCCAACGGTCGACCGCCTCGGCCATCGCCTCCGGCGGCTGAGACCGGCGCGCATCGACAAACCAGGTCGTGTTGTCCTGGACCTCCTTCGCCTTGGCGCCTCCGATGAGGAATCGGGCGATGCGGCGGAGGTGTCGCACCATCTCGTCCCTGTCGGTCAGGTGCGACGCAGCGATGACCACGACCTCGTACTCACGCGAGCGGAGCTCCTCGCGGATGCGAGCGTCCTTCCGCTGCGCCTCCGCGCTCCCGTGGATGCCCACGCTGAGCCCGTCGAGGTAGATGCAGAGGCCCTCGGTTCTGTCCGCCGGATCCTCATAGAAGAAGTCCGCCGTCGTGGTCCCGAGCGGCATGCCGAGGTCGATGGCGTGCTGGCGCACGGGCGCCGGCATGCCGGCCTTGTCGAGCATCTGCTCGAGCAACGCCTCGGCGTCGTTCACCGGGAGCGGGCCCGCGACGACAGCAGGGAGCCGCGGCGGCACGTCGTGCGAGAAGGAAAGGTGCGCCCCCCACGCATCGATGCACTCGGCGGCAACGTGGCGGTCGAGGTACGCATGCGACCATGCGTTCCGGTAGTGCTGAAGGCAGTCGACGCAGGACACATCACACTGCGAAGGGCACTCGGCCGTGATGCGACGCGCCGAGGCCACCACTTCGTCCCAACGCGCGACCATCTGGTCGAGAAGGCCGGAGCCGCCCGACATGGGATCGAATAGGAGGGCGTTGACCTGGTCGGAGCCGGGCCGGCCGATGATGAGGACCTGGAGGTCCTCGCGGTCCATCTCGAGAACGTCGGCCGCGCCCATGCGCAGCGCCTCGAGCACGCTGTACGCCTCCTTGCGATCGGAGCAGTCCACGAGGGTGAGCGCGTCCGCGACGTCATCGGCGTAGAAGCCCACCGGCAGCACAGGCTGACCGCAGCGCTCCTGGTGCGTCTGGGTGAAGTTGTCGCGCTCGGCCTGCGAAGCGAAGGGAGAGCGGCTCTGGCCGCACACCAAACAGACGGGATACCCGAAGCGCCCGTCGCGCACGAGCCGGTTCGCGCCCACGTTCACCAGGCGCAGGTGAACCTGCCGGCGGTGAAGGACATCCCGATCGCCCCATCGGAACCCACGCCCGCCACCGTGCCGATCGCGCTCGTGACCGAAGATCGCAACGCTGAGCTGGAAGCGGTAGTCCTCATCGTCCGCGATGTGCGACTGGTGCGGCAGATCGACATCGCAGATGGGCACGACGTGCAGGAGTTCGGGCCCGAGCGCAGCCACGTGCTCGGCGGCGACGCCGTGCTCCGTGATGGCCTCGCTCGCGAGGTCCACCTGAACGAGGAGCGGCTCGATCGTCCCACCTTGGTTGATCGCTTCGAGGTGGTAGAAGCGCGGATAGAATCGGTGCCCGTTCGCGTAGAGGAAGTTGCCGGGCGAGTACTCCCGGAGCGCCATCGAGAGTCCGCGACGAAACCAGAAGTCGCGCAGATGGGTCGCGTACCGGGGCGCCTGGTGGTAGGCGAGCACGCTTCCCGAATCGAGTCCGTAGCCAGGGAGGAACCCCTCGGCCGCAAGCACGCCGTAGGTCAGCGTGTCGTCGTATCCCTCGGCCTCGTTTCGTCGCCGGCGCTCGTTCCCCTTGAGACGGTCGACGAGTCGCTCGCATCGCGTCCGGAGAGCTTTCTCGGCGGGATCGAGCGTGCCTTGTCGGTCTGCGACGGTGCGTAGCCGCCGAAGCTGCTCGAGCGCCCACTGGAGCCGGCGGTCTAGGCGTGTGATCACCTCTGCGAGCCGGGCAGGCATGTCGACGATGTACTGTCGAAGCCGCTCCGGTTGCACGACGTCGCGGTCCTCGTCCGGCCAGCATCCGGTGAAGGCCCCCTCGACGTGCTCGCAGAGGTCTGCGAGGTGTCGCTCAAGGATCTGCTCGAAGGGCCCGAGCTCGAACGGGTCGCGTCTCGGCTCGCCGGTCTCGCGGAACAGGTAACCCTTCACGTGGGGAGGAAGCGCATGCGCGAGCGCCGCGCCGATCGCCTCGCGCTCGCCGTCGGAGAGGCCGCGGGCAGGGCGCGCGAGCTGGTGCAGCTCCGAGAGGACGGCCGCATGCACGTGCTTGCGCACCATCTGCTCGTTCTTGAGGTTGAAGCGCGGCGGGTCGATGCGTCCATCGAGGAGCTTGAGGGGATCCTGGAAGTACGCGCGGTCATGCGACCTCGCGCTCGCATACGTCAGGTTCACCGCCATCCGATGGCGACGCCCAGCACGCCCCGCGCGCTGCCAGTAGTTCGCGGCAAGGGGCGGGACGTTGCGCATCAGCACAGCGTCGAGCGCTCCGATGTCGACCCCGAGCTCGAGCGTAGGCGTTGCCACCAGCGTGTTGACGAGCTCGCCCTGTCCCTTGAAGGCGCGCTCGAGCAGCTCGCGCTCCTCGTTCGGTACCTGTGCCGAGTGCTCACGCGCGCGCACGAGGGCGAACTGCTCGTCGAGCACCTTGAGGTCGTAGTCGTCGGGGTCCTCCTCGACGAAGCGGACCTCGCCGTCACATCGCCACTGGATGCACGCCGAGTGCGGGCCGGCGCGAAGCTGCGTCCGCCGGCACGTGCCGCACTGGTAGAGGCCCTCGTGTGGCTCGAGGAGGAGGCGGTCACCGTCGATCTGTCGCGCGCCCTGGGTGCCGCGGAGCGCGTTGTTCCACTGATTCCTCAGCGTGACCGGCACCACGAGCCTGAGGTCGTCGGTGACGAGCGCCCACAGCTCCTCGAGGAAGGGGCGCACCTGGTCTTCGGGTATCTGCCACTTCCCTGCGAGCTGCACTGCGCGCGTCTGCCCGCGCGAGCTGAGCCACTGGCGCAAGCGGCCGGCCTCTCCCCCGTCGCGCTCGAGCACCATTGCTTTCGGTCCGCCCTGGACCGGGGCGAGGTAGCCCCGCTGAATCTCGCGGTCGCCATCGCCCCACCAGCGCGTGAAGATCTCCCGATGCGTGTCGAACAGCGCGGTCGACCTGCGTGCGATGTCGAGGAGCGTCGCGGCCGCGTCGGCGAGCTCGTCGGGCGAGCAACCCGCTGCGTGTGCCCAGCGTTGGAAGAACGGGAGCGACGAGTCGAGGCCGAGATACCGGAGCCGCAGACGTCCCCAGGGCTCGAGGCCGATTCGCTGCCGCAGACCGTTCGTGACTTCGCGCAGCACCTGGATGCGGAGGAAGTACTTCCGCTCGTCCGCGTGGGTGGTTCCCGCGGCTTCTTTCGGCGCGACGCGCCAGACCTCGGGCACGAGCGCCCGCGACAGCGAGTCGTCGGTGTCGAGCTTCTGATCGATCCAGGCCGTGAGGTCGCCGACCGACACGGCCGAACTCGCGATGCGCTCGTACATCAACGCGCGCAGGCGGTAGCGGCGCGCGTGATCCTGCATCCAGCCCGCTTGGAACGCGGCGTCTTGCCGGTTGTCGGCGAAGACGATGAGCCGGCGGTGCTCGGCGTGCTGGAGCATGTTCTGCGCGAGCACGTGGACATCCGACACGGTGACGGCGCGAACGGGACGCGCGGGCTCCCGGTAGTTGGCTCCGAAGCGACGCCCGTTCGCTCCACACGACAGGCATTGCGTGAGGTGACCTTCGTTGTCGTCACGTTGCTGAACCGCGAGGAGCTGCACGAGCTCTCCCGCGCGCCCGCACTGGCGACAGGTCTCGCCCTCGCGACGGTGCAGCGACCCGCATGCGCGACAGAAGTAGACGAAGGCGGTCCGCGGGGGTGCGACGTCCTCCTCGTCGTCTCCACCAGGGTCGTCGGCCCCTTCGTCTGCACCCACGAGGCTGTTCGTGAGCACGAGACGCTTGCCGCCGTGGGCCTCGTCGAGCGCCGGCCAGTACCCCTCGTTCCCCTCGGCGCGACCGCCCGCCGGCAGTCGATCGGTGAACGTGAAATCCTCGGCGTGATGCACGAAGTAGTGCTGGCCGCACGTGGTGCAGGTCGTGACGTCGAGCTTGCGCGCAGACTGGGTTTCGGTGTCGCCGTGGAGCGCGTCCTCTCGCGACAGCCAAAGTCGCGGCCCTTGGTGATCGGTGGGGAACGTCACGACGGCGCCCGCCATCCCGCGCACGAATCCGTGTACGACGGGCCGCAGCAGTGGCCGGCCCTCCTTGCGTGCCGTGGCTCCCAGCGCGAGCCAGACGAGGACCTCCTCCTCGGGCACCGCGCGGCCGATCCGCGTCGTCAGGTTCGCGACGAGCTCGTTCAGCGGCCGGGGCGTGCGCAACGCTTCCGCGATCTGGAAGGCAACCTCGTTCTCGCTGAGCCGGTCGTAGAGGCTCTCCTGCCACTTCGCCAGGTCGATCTTCTGGCCGGTGACCGACTGGAACGTGCGCTGGAGCTGCTTCGCTGCCTCGGGCGGGACCGGATCGCGCTCGACCTCACGGACCACCTCGAGGACGGTCTGGAGCTGCACGCCCGCATCCCCGGGTAGAGCCGACGGCACCTTCCGCTTCGCGGCCCATGAGTCGCGCTCGTACGACTCGCCGACGAGCTCGACGCGCTTCGGATCGATCCCGAAGAACCGCGCGGCGAAATCGCGTCCCGCCTCGACGCCCCGCTCGGGGTCGGCGATGGTCGCAGACGTCGCGACGCAGACGACATCGCCCGGCGCCTTGCCGCAGAAGCGTCGCAGGCGGCGGATGAGACACGCCGTCTCGCCACCCTGCGCGCCGCTGAAAGTGTGCGCCTCGTCGAACACCAGGTAGCGCAGGTCCGCATCGTCGAAGAGTTCGACGTCCCGCTGGCGCGTCAGGAGCAGCTCGAGCTGCTTCACGTTCGTGAGGAGAATGCGAGGGTGCTTGCCCGGTGCTCGCATCTCTTCGCGCGAGACGCACTCCTCCGCCGGATAGATCGCGTCGTTCCCACCGTCTGCGCGAGCCTTCGCGATCGCCTTCAGGTAGTCCGCGCGCGTGCTCCCGCCGGGCAGGCGCTTGCCCGTGACGTCCGCCACGTTCTCGGGCGTCTTGCCGACGTACATCCCGAAGGTCACGCCGGAGCCGGCGAGGAGCTCCCGCATCCGGCCGAGCTGGTCCTCGGCGAGCGCGTTCATCGGGTAGACGAGCACCGCCATGATTCCGGATGCCGCGCTCTCGTCGCGGAGCCGGAGCGCCTGGCTGATGATCGGATAAAGGAAGCACTCGGTCTTGCCGGAGCCCGTGCCGGTGGCCACCAGCGTGGTCTTGCCGCGATGGATCGCCTCCATCGCGCGCTGCTGGTGCCCGTAGACGTGCGCGTAGCTCGTCAGGTTCTTGAGGTGCGGATGGAGCACGCCCTTCTTGATCAGCTCGTCGACCGCCGCGCCCTGCTCGAACGCCTGCGACAGCGAGATGAACGGCCCCTGCAAGAGCGGCGTCCGCCGTGTGTGCTCGAGGTCGAGCAGCAGCCGCATCTGCGCGTGCAGCCCAGCATCGGCGAAGGGGTAGGTCGTGAGCTGGTAGCGAAGGAAATCGCCGACGACCTTCTCGGTGTACGTGATCGGGTTGAGCATCAGCGCCGCCCTCGCTTCATCTTCGTCTCTACCGGATTTCCGAAGAGGTCGGTCTCCACCGGGTTGCCGAAGAGGTCGGTCGTCCCGGCCTTAGGGGTGTCTGCGCTTGCGGTCGTCGCGTTCGTCGTGGGCGTGCTCGTCGCGGGTAACGGTAGGATCCGGCCGAGCAACTCGGCGTGTCGCTCGCACTCTTCCCAACTCTCGGCCGCGTCTTGCGAGGTCTGCCAATCGTAAAACCGCGGGCCCAGCGCTGACGCGACCGGTTGGTGCTCCTTCGCGCGATCGTCATGGCCGAGTTCGTAGTCAGCGAGGCGAAGGGTGTCCGGAAGCAACCAACCCGCCCCGCCATTCATGCTCGCGAATGCCGTCATTCCGAGGCGCTGCAACTCACGGAAAGCGACCATCGTCAGAACGGTTCGCCGCAGTTCAGGCGGGCGGCTCCGGTCCATTCGCCAGAAGCCCTTTGGGTTCGAGTACCCCGCAGAATCGACCGGACGATCGCACTCGTCCAGCACGAACCGAAGGTCGTCTTCGTTGAGACCGTAGTGCGCGGCCACCAGAGCGTCCGCGATCGCGCGTATCCGCGTGCGCTCGTGCTCGGTGAGTGCCCACAGAGACCTCCAGGTCGTGCGAAGCAATTCCGGATGCGTGTCCTTGAGCGAGCGCCATGCGCAGGCGTACAGGGGAGAAACCCAGCCAAGACTCGCGGACACCACCGCAGAGGAAACGAGCGAGCTAATAGTGTCCCACGAGAGAACAGGCGTCTCTGCGACAACAAAGTAGTTGAGATTCAAGCCCCCAAGCCGCGCGCGCATGGCGAAGTCAAAGGCAAGGCTGTTCAGGACAAGTGCCAGCGACAGATCGCCGCGCGCTCCGTGCCTCGTCTTCATCACCGGCACCGCGTTGCCACACGGCATATCGAAGATGGTAGAGGCGAACATGGTACGCTGATTTGTCGCAGAACCGATCGCTAGGAAGCCGAGTTTGGTTCCCCGCAGGGCTTTCGGGTTGCCCTCTCGATCTGTGGCTTCGAGGTAGGAACCGGCCGACATGCAGTACTGCGGTGCGAGCTGCTTTTCAGCAAAGGACATCGGCTCCCACAGGGCAGAGCGGCCCTTTCCGCTGACCCAGCCCTTTTCGCTAAAGTCGAACTGGCCGATCATCCGGCCTTCGTACAGAGGCAACGCGACGTCCTCGATGTCCTCCGCACGGATTGCCCGTTGGCCATCGCGAGACAGAATCAGGTTCCTGGGACGCTCGAGAATGCCGCGATTTCCCGAGTACGGTGTCCATCCGCCTTTCAACCAGTGACCGTACTCGTCGGGCACGTAGCCGCTCGCCTCCCACTTCGGCCTAGGCGGGAAGAGCTTCGAGTCGTTGGTCATGTCGAACTCGCGCGCGTACTGAAGTCCCCAGCCGTCCGGGCTTTGGTCGCCGAGGAGCACGCCGCTCGCATAGAGCTTCTGAAGCACGTCCAGGTCGCGCTCGCTAGAGATCTCGAGGATAGCCTTTGACCCGGGGCTGAACTGCTCGACCCGCTTACGCGGATATGCGATCCAGCGCGGTCGCGGCGTATCCCACTCGCCCAGCGAGCGTCGCATGAACGCGGACCGCAACGCTGTCGTCTTGCCGCCTTTCTGAACGATGATCGATGCGAATTTGAAGCGGCTGTCGATGTCGAAGATCTTCGACCGATTCTCGAAGCCGAAGAGCCAGAGCCAGCGGCACTTGCCGAGGAAGAGCTCGCGAAGCTTGGTCGTGCCTTGGTCAGTATAGACCCCGCTCGGAACGACCATCCCTATATGCCCGTCAACAGCCAGGCCCGCATGAACAGCCTCGAGAAACAGCTTGTACGTGTTCAGGTCTGCGGAGCCTTGATGACGGAAAGGGTGTGCTGGATCGGCGAAGCCACGCCGTTTCACTCGCAAGCTCCTCCATGCGGCATGTAGACGTGCATTGTCCTTGCCTCGGACCAACGACACACCGTTGTCTTCGCCGTTCTGCACGGGGTCGCCGAACGGGTCGCTCGCGAACGTCACCCAGTTGGACATTCCGCGGAAGCGGGCCTGATAGGCGACCCATCCGTGCTCGATCGTAGCGTCACGCTCGAACAGCTCGCTCTGCGTCCGCAGGGCATCCTGCTTTCCATAGGAGCGGTAGAGCGGGTCGTGGTTCGAGAAGAACTCCTTGGAGCTCGGCTTCTGGATGTCCCACGGCGGGTTGCCGAGCATGGCGTCGAAGCCCGCGCCAGGCCGGTCGAAGACGTCGGGGTACTCGAGCTCCCAGTGGAAGAACCGGTGCTGCTCGGCCACCCGCGCCACGGTTCGACGCGCGTCCTCGCCCGGGTCGTGCATCGCGCGCGGACCTGGCGCCAGCGCGACTTCGTCACCGGGCCAGAACCAGAGCGCGCACCAGAGGTCGAACGACGCCCGCAGGCTGCGCAGGGCCGGGTTGTTGGCGAGGTGCTCGGCATAGAACCGCGCGCGCTCGACCGCGTCGTGAACGGGGATGCCATGCAGCTTCTCGAATGCGGCGCGGGCCTCGGCGTGGACGGCCTCCGCGTCCTTCCGCTCGTCTCCGAAGCGGAACGACGGCTGCGTGCTCGACGAGACGACGCTGGCCAGCTCGGCCCGGACTTCGTCCCGTCGGTCCTTGATGGCCTGCGTCCACGGATCGCCTCGCCGTTCGGTCTCGCCCTTTCGCTTGCCGCTCTGGACGACGACGTCGCGGAAGTGGTGAACGAAGCGGTCGTGCTTCTGGTCGCCGCCCTCACGGTCCCACGCGCGAATCGGGTAGTCCTGGAAGCGATCGAACCAGCAGCCGACGAGTGAGTTGCCGGCCTTGAGCTTGTGGTCGAGGAACTCGAACGGGAGCGTCCGGTCCATCGTCTCGATCCACAGCGCCAGGCGAGCGAGCTCGACCGCCACCGGGTCGATGTCGACACCGTAGATGCAGCGCTCGACGACGTGCCGCTTCAGGCGCGCCAGCAGACGGTCCTCGAAGGACTCGTGATCGATCGGGACCGGCAGCGTCTCGCACGAGGGATGGTCTGCGGGCACACCGTCGGCGAGCCGCGCGATCGTTCCCGCTCCCTTCGGCTCGAGGCGCTTGTGATGGTGCAGGCTCTCGAAGAGCGCCTCGGCTAGGTAGCGGAGCGCGGAGATGAGGAACGACCCTGAGCCCATCGCGGGATCGCACACACGGAGCCTCAGGATCTCCTCGGGTCTCCGCGGCTCCCACTGTTCGACGTCGACGAGCCCGGTCTCGGGGTCTTCCGTCTGCCTCACTGCGCGGTATGCGAGCGGCTCGAGCGTTCGGCGCGTGGTCGGCCCCGCGAGCTGGGGCCGGGTGTAGAAGGTGCCAGCGCCTTTTCGGGTGCCGCCCCATCGGACGAGGAACCATTCGCCAGGCAGCACGACACGGCCGACGAGTGCGCGAACACGGTTGGTGACGTCGTCGTCGAAGAGGTCCGCGCCACGCTTGACCCACCCCGCGTCCCGCACTGCGTTCCGCGCCCAGATGTCGACCATCTCCCGGTACTGCTGAGCGGCGTCGCGATCGGGGTCGGATTCCGCGACGACACCGCCATCCGGGCCCGCTCCGTCCTCGGCGGTCTCGTCTTCGTTCTCCTCCTCGTCTACTTCCTCCTCGGTTTCCTCTTCCTCGTCATCCGCTGGCGCGTCGTCACTGGCCGCTCCAGCCCCCTTCTTGAGCTTCTGCTCCTCCTTCTTGAGCTGTTTCAGGAGCTCCTTGCGTTCCGCAGATGTCATCGCGTCGAGGCGCGACAGCGGCAGCGCCGGCTGGTTGCCGAGGCTCAGGAAGACCATCGGGTCTTCGGTCGGGGCGCGCCGAAGCTCGTAGTCGAGAAGGCCCTCGTAGAGGATGCCGATGTACTCGGACGAGAGGTCGGAGAAGTCGACGGGGGCTTCGACCCACGTGCTGCCGCGCCCTTGCCGGACCTTCACCCGGCTTCGCGTGAGCAGTTCGATCATCCGATGCACGACGTCGTCGGTCAGGGCGTTCTTCGGAGACTCGAACGCCGCCAGCGCTCGCGCGATCGCATCCTGGCTGTTCGGGTCGCCGGGTTGGAACAGGCCCCCGCCGTACTCGGGCACCTGGAGGTCGCCGTGGCTCGAGCCGCGGTACACGAGCCGGAAGAGACCGAGCAACCGTGGCCACCCGGAATGTCGGTGACGGAGGCGCTCGCTCTTGCCGCCGGCTTCACGGTCGAGTTCCTCGCGCAAGCCCTGGAGGCCGTACGAGCCGTGGTAGATCGGGTCCACCCGCGGCAGCAGCTCGCGCGCCTCGGCGAAGAGCACGACGACGAGCCGCATCACGATGCGGGTCGCCGCGATGTAGGCGTCGTTCGGCGCGACCTTCCCATCCGCGACCACGGGGTCGAGCTGCGACGAGGACGAGCGGATGAGCAGCTCGACGGCCTGCCGGACACGCTCGCCGAGAACTGCCGAGAGCTCGCCCTGACCGCGGCGCGATTCGTGGATCGCCTCGAGGAGCGACGAGCGTGCGTCCTTGGTTGGCGCCAGCAGGGCCGGTCGTCCGAGGAGGCGACGCAGCGCCGTGACCTGCGGTCCGGGTGCGCCCTCGTCGAACCAGAGCTCGATGTCCCACTCGCAGAAGGCGTCGTAGTCCGCACCCGCGTGGATGAGCCGGATCTGCCGGCCGTTCGTCAGCACCGCCACTTCACGGCCGGCGTTGCGGAGCCACTCGATGACGCGCGATACAGCTCGGCGGCCCTTGCCGACACCGATGCGCGGCGCGCCCCGACCCCACTTGCCATCGGTGGCGAAGAGCGGGAGCGCCTCGCCATTCGGGCCGCGCCAGACACGCCGCGGTCGCACCGCCTCACCCGTCACCGCCGCGTGGCTCCACTCGGCGCCGACGTCCGCAGCCTTCAGCCACTCCGTCGTGGGTAGCTCGAGGAGCGACTCGAACACCTGGTCGAGGAACCCGCCCATGTACGACTCGTCGTCGAGCATGCGCACGACGTCGCGCCGAAGGCGGTCGGCGCGCCAGTGCGGGAGCGGGGGCGGGGCGTCGGGAAAGTGTGTCGGGATCTTCGCCGGCGCGATGAGCAGACCGCCGTGATTCAGGGACGCCCACCAGTCGTCGTGCGGGGCGGTCATCGTCGTGCCTCCGGCAGGCGGATCTCGACGGAGAGCGGGAAGATCTGAACTCCGCCTCCGCTCAGCGAGTAGCGGAGAGGCAGGAGCCGGTTCGTGACCCGCTCTTGCTCGCGCGTGAGTGTCTCTAGCAGCTCCTCCACGTGCAGGCGGCGTCGCTTCAGCTCCTCGTCGAGGTTCGCGATCTTCTGGTCGTACTCGCGGGCCATCTCCGGGAACAGGAAGCCTTGGATGCGCTTCGCGATGAGCTCGTCGCGCTCCTTCTCGATGCTCTTGATGGTGGTCTTGCGAATCGACTCGCGGACCTCCTGGATTCGAGCCTCGAACATCGCCCGCGCATCCGCGATGGCGGTGTCGCGGCCGGTGTCGAGCGCGTGCTGGATGATCGACTCGAGCTCCACGCTGCGCGCGCGAAGAAGGTCGCGCACGTCGTATTCGAGCGTCTCCCAGAGCTCCCGAGCCGCGTCGATCTCCTCGCGCTCGGGGGGGGCGGTGGATGCACGATCCGCGTGCGGTGAAGTCCAGGGCAGGACGGCGCCGAGCTTCGTGCCGGTGACCGGAATGCGTAGGGTGCGGACCCAATGGTGGAACGGCTCGCGCAGCGTGTTCACGGCCATCTCCTCCACCGTGAGGACGAGAAGCGCGTCGGCACCCTTCGGAACCGGCCCACGGCGCACCGCCCAGCGCGTGGCGCTCACGCCCTCGCCTCGACCGGGGAAGCGCAGTCGCGCGAAATGGCCGAGCGCGTTCCGGAACACGGGGTGGCCGAGGTGGAGGAGGACCGTGTCCTTCGCAGGTCGGAACACGGGGCGGCCGAGCTTCTCCTCGATGAAGTGTGATGCGTCGAAGACCATGCTCGGCAGCGCACCCGAGAGCGGCGAGCCATCGAGGGGCAGTCGAAGCGTGTCGTCGATCAGCGCCTGCCAGCGCGGCGGGATCGGTTGCATCAGGCGGAAGCGGCCGCGCGCGTCCGGCCCCTCGAGGCGCGGCTGCCCCACTTCCAGACCGAGCGCCACCTCGAGAGTGTCGCGGAGTGTGCTCGGGTTGAGGTCGATGGCCTCGCGGAGCCGACGGACACGCTCCTCGTCCACCTGTGCGCTGCTCGCGGCGGCGGTCTCGGCGGGGACCTGATGCGCGCCCCGCTCGCTCTCCACCGTCGCGTCGAGAGCCTTCTCGACCGACTCGCCGTCCTCCAGGTCGACGAAGCGTCGCTGGAAGGCTGCGTCGAAGAGCTCCCCGAGCGTGCCGAGGTCCTCACGGATCTGGTGGACCTTCTCGACCACGCGCGAGAGGAACTTGAGGTCGGCGTCGTCTTCGCTCGCGAAGTGATGGACGGTCACGTCACGCGCCTGCCCGTGGCGGTCGAGGCGGCCGTTGCGCTGCTCGAGGCGCGACGGGTTCCACGGGATCTCGTAGTGAAGGAGGAGCCTCGCGGTCTCCTGGAGGTTCAAGCCCTCGGAGGCCGCATCGGTTGCGAGCAGCACGCGCACGGGGTCCGCGGGGTCGTTGAAGGCATCCTTGATCGCGCGGCGCTTCGCGGGGTCCATCCCGCCGTAGAGCACACGGATCCGCTCGGCCCCGTCCGCGCCCTCGCCGTACTTCTCGCGCAGGCGCTTCTCGAGGTCGTCCAGCGTCGTCTTGTACTCGGTGAAGACGATGAGGCGCTCGAGGTCGTTCCACCGGCGGCCTTCGCGAAGGCGGTCTTCGATGAGAGCGACGAGCGCGTCGAAGCGAGCGTCGTGCTTGGGACGCGAGAGGCGGTCGCCCGTGACGGTGATGCCGAGCTCCTCGACCGCACGGGTGACGCCGGAGACTTCGTCGGCGAGCGCACCGAGCAGCGGCTTCATCCACGCGCCCGCGGTGCGCGAAGCGAACCGGCCGCGGTCCTCCTTCTCGAGGTCGTCGGCGAGGTCCTCCTCGCTCGCGCGATGAGCGGCGAAGAGCTCGGTCTGCTTCGCCTCCTCGGGATCGCGCGTGCCTTCGAGGTAGCGGTACCACGAGTCGGCGAACGTGTGCGGACACGAGAGCAGGCGCTTGTTCAGCACCTCGACGGCGAAGGCGCCGGCGGTCTGCTCGGTACGACCGCGCTTCGCGACCGCGCGCTTCACAGCGGCTCGGAACTCGGCGAACGCCCGATTGAGCGCGGCCTCCTTCTTGGAGAGGTCGAGGTGAATCTTCCGTAGCTGTCGGTAGGGGAAACGGGGCTGCCGTCCCTTCTCCTCGTCGAGCTCGTTGATCTCGCGCTTGAGCCGGCGCACGACCACCTGCTTGACGCGCGCCTTCTCCGGCTCGGTGAACTCGTGCGTGCGATGGAAGCGCACCGGGTCGAGCTGCTCGAGCAACCCGGAGAAGCTCCGGGTGTGCCCGTTGTGCGGCGTCGCGGTGAGGAAGAGCTTGTGCTCGAAGAGCGGGCTCAGCGTCCGGAGCATCTGCGCGAGCTGGCTGTCTTCACCGTACGGCGACGGCATCAGGTTGTGCGCTTCGTCGACGATGAGGAGGTCCCACGGAAGCTGCGCCGCGTCCTCGCGCTGGCGCGTCGCGCCCAGGAACTGCTGCAAGACGTCGTGCTGGCGGAGGTAGTGGTAGCTGGTGATGACGCGCGGGAAGGTCCTCCAGGGGTTCGCGTCGAGCCCCAGCCGCTTTCGGAGCTCGTGGGTCTCCTGCCGGTCGACGATGTCGAACGACAACGAGAACTTCTCGTGCATCTCCTGCTGCCACTGGTCGCGCAGCGAGGCGGGCGTCAGAACGAGCACGCGCCGGATGCGACGGCGCAGGAGCAGCTCCGTCAGGACGAGGCCGGCCTCGATCGTCTTCCCGAGGCCGACATCGTCCGCGAGGAGCAGCGAGATGCGTGGCATCTGGAGCGCCTTGAGGAGCGGCACGAGCTGGAAGTCCTCGACCTGCACCGCCCCGTGGAACGGCGAGGTCAGAGGGAGCTGCGCGACGTCGTTGGACCCGTCGATCGCGAGGTACGGGGTCAGCGCAGACCACCGGCTCGCGCGCACGAGCGCGTCGAAGTCACGAGGGGCCATCGGCGCGGCACCGTGCACGTCGGGCAGGGCGCCGGGCTCGACGAGCCGCGCACCCACCTCGCGCTCCCAGATCACCGAGTCCTCGGCCTTCCCGCCGTCGAGGTCGGTGTACTGGAGATCGACGAGGTGGAGCCGACCCTCGTGCGTGTCGTAGGGCTTGACCCTGGCCACGACGGCGCGCCGGTTGCGCACCGTCGCCATCATGCCTTCGCGCGGCAGAGTTTCGCTCATGCGGGCCCGGGCTCCTTCCGGGATTGATCGTTCGACGCGGTCACGGGGCCCGATGGTGCCATGCCAGACAGCCCGCTCACCACGGTGACTAGCTCGCACGTGGCCGCGCCTTGGAGGTGATCGGGTGGTTGCCCGACGGAGAGGAAGTCAAGCGTACGAAGTGCCTGGCCACCGCGCGTGAGAGCGCGGCGAAGGCCGTGGAGCCTCGGGTATTCTCGTAGAGGGTGGACGCCGTCTCCGACATCGAGAACGCGCTCGGGGCCGAGCTGCTCCGGAGCTCGATGCTGCGACGCGACCCGCCGAAGATCGGTCGGTACATCGTCGAGCGCATCCTCGGTAGGGGCGCGAGCGGCCTCGTGGTCGCGGCGCTCGACGACCGTCTCAACCGACCCGTCGCGCTCAAGCTCCGGCCGGCCGAGGGGGACTCCGAGATGCTCGCCGAGGGGCGCGCGCTCGCACGTCTCGACCATCCGAACGTCGTCCGAGTGCACGACGTCGACGTGGTTGCGGCGAGGCTCGACGGGCGCGAGTTCAAGCTGTGGCTCGTCTCGATGGCACGCATCGAGGGCCGGACGATGCGGGCGTGGCTTCGCGAGAAGACTCGGACGCCCTCCGAGCTCCTCGCGGTCTGCGTCGACGTAGCTCGAGGGCTCGCGGCGGCGCACGACGCACACATCGTCCATCGTGACGTGAAGCCCGACAACGTGATCGTCCGGAGCGACGGCGTCGCTCAGATCCTCGACTTCGGCTTCGCGGTGCAGGCCGGCTCGACGCAGTCGGACGTCGGCGGGCTCCGGCCGACGGCAGGCACGGCCCCGTACATGTCGCCCGAGGCGAGGCTCGGCCGGACGAGCCGCAAGAGCGACCAGTTCTCTCTGGGCGTGACGCTGGTCGAGGCGCTCCGGGGGGTCCCTATGCCCGCGGGGCGACGCGCGCCGGCTGGCGTCTCTCGCGTCGCGTGGGCGGTTGCGCAGCGCGCGACGGCGCCTGATCCGCAGGACCGCTTTCCCGACATGCAGGCCATGGCGACCGAACTCACGCGAGCCGCGCAGGCGCCCGTGTCGAGCATCACGCCGAAGTTCGCCGTCGTTGCGATCGGGCTCGGGGCCGCGATGGTCTCGCTAGCGTTGTGGCTGTGGGGACAGGGATCCGACGAACCGCACGCGCTCCCCGTGATGGCGCCTTCACTGGATGGTGGGAGCCATCGGGCCGACGCGGCCACGCCCGACACGCTCGCACTCGTGCCGCCCGATCACGTCGATCCACCTACGACCGTTGATGCAGGCGCGCACGACGCGAGGCGGTGCGCTCTGCCCTCCGACGGGCCCCATCGGTTCCGGACGCGGAGGACCCACGGTGGCGCCCCGCACAGCGCGACGAGCGGCACCTACCTGCTCGGGATCCAAATCCGCCGCCGGGCGATCCAAGAGATCAGCCTCCGGAAGACCGCTCCCCGAGCCGACACGCTCGACGTGCAGCACTTCGGGATGACCGACGACTGCGAGCTCCACCTCGAAGCCCGCGCCGAGAACCGGAGGTACGAGTTCTGGCTCACCTTCGACGGCGACGCCGTGAGCGGGAGGTTCGAGGCCACGGACGACCCGTCGCAGCCCGATTTCGGCGGCGTCATCGAGCCCGATCTCGAGCGGTGAGCCGTTTTGGACCTCGTGCCGGACTGAACCCACATGACGAACCGCGATGCGATCCTCGAGCACCTCATCAAGACCGAGTGGCCGAATCTCCGGCGCTTCTTCCGCACGAAGGTGCCGGAAGGAGAGGTGCTGGACCTCGTTCAGACCACGATGCTCGCCTACGTGGAAGGAGCGGGGCCGAAGGAGCCGGGCAAGGAGAAGCAGTACCTGATGGGGATCGCCCGAAACCAGGTGCTCAAGTACTACGACTCGAAGCACCGACGCGGGGGCGAGGCGTTCAACAGCGAGCTGCACCGCGTGACCGACCTCGGGCCGTCGCTCTCCAGCAAGCTCGACAACCGGAACCGCGTGGTGCTCGCGCTCCAGTCGCTCACGGCCGACGAGCAGATGGCGATCGAGCTGCGTCACGGGGCGGACATGAAGATCGACGAGATCGCCGAGGCCATGGAGAAGAGCCCGGCGACCGTGAAGCGGTACATCGCATCCGGCGAGGAAAAGCTGCGCGCGCAGCTCGGGGACATGGAGGCGGTCAGCGAGACCTACAAGAATCTCTGACCGCCGTGAGCCGAAACGAGGGCCTCGCCGGACAGGACAACCGAGACCGCATCAGGTCGGTGCGGCGAAGCGAGGAGGTCCTCATGGGCAAGGGCAGCGCCGGTGGTGGTGGTGGTGGTGGCAAGGGCGGTGGTGGTGGCGGCGGCAAGGGCGGAGGACGCCCGGCCAACGGGCCGAGCACGACGGGGAACCCGTCGGGCGGTGGTCGTGGGAACAACCCGCCCGGTGGTGGGTCGCGCTGAGTAGGAGCCGGGCCGGCCTCGCCATGAACGAGGCTGGCCCGGCCCGCTCCTTCGGAGGGCACCGCGATGCAGATCAAGAAGCTGGCGGACGAGCTCGGCGTGCAGGTGACGCTCGTGAAGAACTTCCTCCGGACGAGCGAGATCGCGCGGGGGCGCGTGTTCGCCGGCGCGGAGGAGGACCTCGATCGTGATCAGGAGCGCGCGGTGCGCGACGCACACCAGGCGAACCTGCTGAAGCGAAACCGCGGTGCCACGATCGACGTCGAGGTCGACGAGGACGCGCCGGATCCGGAAGTGAACGCCGCCGATCTCGAGGGGCTGCGCGCCGCAGTCGTCGAGCGCTGGCCCTTGCTCGCGAGGGGCATGGAAGCCCACGCGATCTTCGCCCACGAGGACGTGCTGCGTTGGCTCGTCGATCCGACGACGCCGATGGAGCAGCGCAAGATCCTCACGCGGCGCATCCAGGAGCTGATGGCGCACGGCCACGCCACGCGGATGAAGAGCGTGAAGGGCAAGAACGCGGGCTGGCTGCGAACGCCGCTCGGCGGCAACAGCGGCAACCAGTACTACCTGTGGCTCACGAACCACGGCGACACCGTCCGTGGCCAAGAGGCCGCGACGCGCGAGCTGCATCACGGCATGCCACCGCGTTCGCGCTTCCTGCGAGCCGTCCGCCATCACGACGCGACGAAAGAGGTGCTCGACGTCGGCACGCCGAGCGACTTCGTCCGGCTCGAGGCGCAGCGCGCCCTGGAGGGTGCCGTTGACGACGGGCTCGTCGAGCCGCTGGTCGAGGCTCAGCGCGCCGTCGTCGACGATCGCACGCGCGTGCGCGTGCTCGTGGGCCGTCCCGGCGCCGGGAAGACGACCGCGCTCCAGGCCGCCGCCTCCACGCTCAAGGGTCGCGCTCTGTACGTGACGTGGAGCCCGGCGCTGGCCGCCCGCGCGAAGGAATGGTTCGCCGCGTTCGGACCGGGTGAGCTGGAGATCGAGGTCTGGACCTTCCGCGAGCTGCTCGCGCGTGTCGATCCGTCACGCTCGCTGCCGGCCGAGCTCTCGCTTCCCGTGGCCGTCGAGGAGCTGCGAACGCACGCGGAGCCGATCCTGGGCAGCGGACCATGGCGGCATCGCGGCGAGCTGCGCGCCGAGGAGCTCTACGCCGAGCTGCACGCGCACCTCATCGGCGCGGCGATGCCCGTCGCGTTCTCTGGGCGTCGCGCCTGCTCGGCCCCGACTCTCGCAGATGCCGACTACCGAGCCCTGCGCGACGCCATCGGACCCAAGGCGATCGAGGGGGCGCTGCTGGTCCTCCGGAAGCTGCCATCGGATGTGGTGCAGCAGTTGTTCGCGGCGCCGGTCGCGGCGTTCGAGAGAGCGCGGGACCTGCAACGCGGCACGACGCAGCTCGACCCGAGCTTCGCGTTCGACTGGGTGCTGGTCGACGAGGTCCAGGACCTCACGCTCGCGGAGCAGTGGCTCCTCGTCGACGTCGCAGCGCGCAGCGGGCGCTCGCGCGGAGTCATCCCGGGGATGGTGGTAGCCGGCGACGAGGCGCAGACCGTGCGTCCGACCGCGTTCGAGTTCGCGCCGCTGTCGACGATGATCGAACAGCGCCTCGGAGCGCGCACGGAGCGCAAGCGGCACGAGCTCGCGCAGAACCTCCGCTCGCCCGAGACGATCGCGAAGCTCGTCGATCGCGCGGACGACGTCCTCTACGGGCTGCTGCCTCGGGTCGAGCGCCCGCGAGGCCGGCGCAGCGACACTCCAGGTGACGTCACCGTGGGCCGCGTCGCGACCGTCGCGGTGGCGGACGAGGGCGAGGTTCGCCGTGTGCTCGAGACGTTCAAGGAGCTCGCGGGCGAGGCTGCGCTCGTCTACCCGGCCGCGCTCGTGCCCGGGCCGCTCGCAGACCTCGCCTCCGAGGTTGGCGTCACGCTGTGGACGAGCGAGACGATCAAGGGGCTCGAATTCCGCACGGTCGGCGTTCTGGAGACGCCCCGCGAGGTCGCACGGGTGGTGGACCTCGCGACGTCGACGAAGGACTCCGCGCTGTCGATCGAGCTCGCGCGATCGGCGGTCGACCGCTTGCTGGTCGCGCTGAGCCGCTCGACCGAGACCCTCGTGCTCATCGGTGACCGCTGGTCGGACGCGCCCGATGCGCTTGCGCAGATCCTGGAGGGTGCGGCTGATCCGATTGGCGACGTGGAAGCGCGCGAGGGCAATCTCGGACGCGTCGATCTCGCCGACCTTCCGGAGCTGCTGGAGCTCGACGCCGCCGACACGGTGGCGCGCATTGAAGCGCAGCTGACGTCGAGTCAGCGATTCCAGGACCTCGGGCAGCACGCCGACGCCGTGCGCGAGGCCGAGAACGCCCGTGGTCTCCTGGGTCCCGCGGGACGCCCGGGCTCTGCGGGCAAGGAGCTCCGCCAGCGCACGCACCGCCGCCTCGCTCTCGCCAACGCCGCACACGCGCTCACCGGCGGGCCACTGAAGCTGCTTCGCGTCGCGTCGCGTGCGTTCCGCGCGTCGGACGCGCCGATGACGGCCGCCCTCACTACGGCGCTGGCGGGGGCTCTCGAGCGCCCGATCGACGACGCGGGAGCGTGTGAGCGTCTGCTCGAAGTCGTTCGCGGGCTCGGTCAGCTCGGGGTCGAAGAGCCTTCGATGGTCGAGCCCGTGGTGCAGATGCTGCGCCGACGCGTCGATTCGCTCGATGCGCGGAACGTGCCGAGGCAGCCGGCTGCACGCGCGGCGCTCGTCGCGGCCCTCGCGTCACTCGCGGCTGACGCACCCACCGACCGCGAGGCCTTCCGTGCCACGCACCAGCGTGTTCTCGACCACGTGCTCCGGTCGATTCTCGGCAAGACCGACAAGGCCCACCGCGACGAGTTCGCCGCGCTCCGAGTCGGTGTGGCCGATCCCGCGCAGCTCGCTCTGCTCGACGCCGAGCACGCCGAAGCATGCGGCGACGTGCTCGGTGCGGCTGCGCGATGGGAGCAGGCCGGGCGGCTCGAGGACGCGCTTCGGTGCTGGAGGAGCATCCCGGACTTCAAGGAGGCCGGCCGCGTCGCCGCCGCGATCGGGTCGCCCGACGCCGCGATGCTCGGGTGGGCGCGGGAGATGGACATCGTGCTCGCGGCGAGACCGTCGAGCGGCGCGCTCACGGACGCCGAGCGCGCGCACCTGCGCAAGCGGATGGAGCACCTGCTGGCGGTTGCTCACGACGCGCAGCAACGAAAGAAGAAGCGCTGAACGCTGGCGGCGTTTCGAACGCCCAAACGTCGTTCGAGCCCGCATCACTCGCGTTGGCGACGATGGCTGCACCGTCCGAGGGAGGGTGCCGCAGACCTCAAGTGTGCGCGCGTCGGAACCGCGCCCCGTCCTCCTATCAGCAAGTAGAGGCGCGCGTCGCGCCCGAGGAGGAACGCATGACTGCCACGCACACCGAAACCACTCCCGTCGCCCCGTCCCCGCTCCGTCCACGCCCCGATCAGCCCGAGCGCTGGATCGCGCACACCGAGCCGCTCGCGTTCGAGGAGGCCGCCCAGCTCGTGCTCGACGCGCACGCCGCCGACGGCGAGCGTGACGACGTCGTCGCCCACGACCTCCGCACGTGGGCGTTCGGCTCGAACGACGGCCGCACGATGCAGCTCGCACCCGTGCCGCTGCCCGGCAGGGCGCACAGCTCCCCGGTCGCGCTCCGCGACCTCGCGTTCACCCAGCTCGCGCAGCGGATCGGAGCGCCGCCGAGCTACCTCAAGACGCTGCCCGCGAAGTTGCAGATCGCGAACATGAACTACGGCCTCACGCAGACGAAGCAGCAGGCGCTGCTCCGTCTCGCGGGTGGCGAGGTGCGCGCCGTGGTCAGCGACCGCTACGCCGCGATCGACGACGCGCTCCTGCTCGACGTGGTCCAGGAGGTGCTCGACCGCGCCGGCTACCTCGCCGAAACGCGCGTGCGCGCATCGGCTGTGGGCGCGCACACGCTGCTTCGCATCACGCTGCCGGCCGAGAGCATCGCCGTCCGCAAGGATGACGTCATCGAGTACGGCCTCGACATCGGCAACAGCGAGGTCGGCCTCCGATCGGTTCAGGTCACGCCGATCACGTACCGGCTGGTGTGCACGAACGGCATGCGTGCCTGGAGGTCCGAGGCCGCGGTCCGCATGCGCCACGTCGGTGACCCGAAGCGGCTCCAGGAGCAGCTCCGCGACGCCATCCCGGTCGCGTTCGCCGAGGCCCGCGGCGACATCGATCGGTGGCGCCGCGCGACCGACGTCTTGATCGACAGCGCCCTCGACGAGATCGAGGGTCTGCGCGCCTTCGGGCTCGGCCAGGCCGAAGTGCAGGCCGTCGGCCGCCAGATCATGCAGGCGGGCGCGCTGCTCCCGGCGAGCACCGGCCACGATACGCTCACGCAGCTCCTTTCGGTGCCGACGACGGCGTACGACATGGCGAACGCGATCACCGCGACGGCGCGCGACCGTACCGACGTCGCCGGTCGGCTCACGCTGGAGGAGGTGGGGCATCGCTACCTCACGCGCCGGACGGCGTGAGGGGAACCGGGCGTCCTTACGCCCGTTTCTTTGCCACCGACTTGCCGTACGTGTGCTGCACCAGCGTCCCCGGCCTGCCGTCACGGACGACGAGATGACAGCTGCCGGTGGTCTTCCAGTCGAGGCCATAGAGCACGTACGTGGCGGGATCGCCGGATACGCCGCTCAGCTTGGTCATCAAATCGGACAGCTTCTCGAACGACGCCTTTGTCTTCGACTGGTAGCCGAAGATCATCACCTTGAGCTCAGATCGCGCGGCGAGGAGCTTCGCGAAGTCCTCCATGACCTCGAGGCCCGTAGCACCAGGTGCCGTCTCCTTGCCCCACTCGGATTCTGCCACGAGGCAGAGGCGCGCGCCGCTGCGAGCGGCCGCCGCGAAGTAGCCCGGGAACTCGTAGGTCTTGGTGGTGCTTCGCGGCCAGTCGGAGAGGGTCAGGTCCCATAGAAACTCGCCTGCCTTGCCCTCGTCTCGTCCGGTGTCGCTCCATCGGGGAGGATCCACACGCATTCCGCCAGCCTCGCCAAGTTCAGCGAGAGCTCTCAGACCTGCGTGGGTCCACGTCTCCGTGGCGGCGTCCGCGCGCACGTTCGCGAATGCTCGGCGGAGAGCGTTGCAGACTTGGTCAGCTTCGAGCGTCATGCCCCACATCGTACTTCTGCCAGGATGCAGGTTCCACCACCTGCTGAACGAACAGCCCCGACCAGCAACCGTCGAACGCGGCGAACACGCGCGGCTCCGCGCGCACGCCAACGCTCGCCAGGACGTTGCGCGCGAGCTGCTCCGCGAACGTCGCGAAGTCTTCCTCGCCCGTCGGTGGCTGGAGCGAGATCCCGCTCGTCGTCGCGCAATACGCCCGGGTAACGGGCACGACGTGCCAGTTGCGGAAGAGGCACCAGGCCGCGACGTAGCACTCGTCGCCGACGCTACGCTTCAGCTTCTCGATGTCCGCCGCGACGGCGGCGACGCCGTTCTGCCGACCCAGCAGGTTCTTGTTGTTGAAGAGCAGCTTCAACTCAACCCGCAACGATGGGCGGCCGTCTCGCAGCAGCGTGAGGTCGGTGCGGCCAGCGCCGGTCTCGGCGGTGATGTCGATGTACGGCCCGAACGCCCCGCGCCTCGCCGCGAGGATCGCCTGGCCGCGCAGCCAGTTCTCCGCCGTGCCGGTCAGCTCGGTGATCTCGTGGAGCCCCGTCGCCTGTGTCACCGCCCAATCGGAGAAGCTCTCGGCGAAACCCGTTCCCCTGTCGCTCATCGCAGCCTCGCCTTTCCGGCCGCCGCCCGCAGGATGGCGGCGCGATGTTCTCGTCGGACCCACTCGCGCAACGACGTAGGCGACTTCACGTTCACCATCGGGCCCCATCCCACGATCCACGAGACGACCTCGGGCGTCACCGCGACGTCGAGCTTCATGCACACTTCCCCGCCGTGCAGGTGCTTCGTGACCTGCGAGGCGTGGTAGCGGCGCGCGAGGACGATGGGTGCGACCACCGCGTCGAACTCGAGCACGACATGCTGGGGCTCGCCGCTCGGGAACACGCCGAACGCCCCCGCAAAGAACGCGGCGAGCGAGAAGTCCGCGGGAACCTCGAAGCGCGACCGGCGTCGGCGCGTGGCCGAGGTGAACCGCTCGACCGCGAAGACGCGCGGCCCGGTCTCCGCCTCCCACCGGCCCACGGCGTACAGGCCGTTCCGATAGAGGGCGATGCCCCAGGGCTCGAATCCGCCGGCGAGCTTTTCGCCATGGGCGGGCGCATACCGAGCGTCGACCGTCTGCCGGTGAAGTGCGCCGGTGAGGAGCTCGTCGATGGCGTCGGCGTGCTTGGCGTAGCTCTTGATGCCACCGTCAGGCACATAGAGGAACCGAGGTCCGATTGCATGGAGATCGAGCGCGAGCTCGTCCGGCAGCGTCGCGGCGACCTTGTCGAAGATCCGACCGGCGTCCTCGGCGAGCGGCGTGCCCTCGAGCGAGGCGAAGACGTCGCGCATCGCTAGGAGCGCGAACCGCTCGCGCAGCGTGAGCGTGATCGTGATCGACTCGCTCTTGCCCCGCGACAGCTGCACCGCGCTCCGCCCTTCGACGCGCAAAAGCTCCGGCCGATGGCCGCTCGTAGCGAGCATCGCGAGGTCGCGCCGGAGCTGCTTCACCGAAATGCCGAGCTCGCTCGCGAGCACGTCAAGACGAACCGGCGCGCGGCGGGCGCGTAGTGTCGCGAGGAGAGCGAGGACGCGCTCGGTCTGCGTGTACGCCCCGCGTCGCCGTCCACCGCTGCGCCCCTGGCGTGCTCGTTCGTCCGCGCGATTCACCCGGCGAGCATCGCACGACGCCACGGCTCCGCGACTTGACCAGGGACGTAGTTCGTCCCACCCCCAGAGGAGATTCGAGGTCACCGCGCCATGAGGTCCATGACACCGTCCGACGTCGACGACACGCCCGAGGTGCAGGCCCTTTTCTCGGCACTCAAGCGCGAGCTGCCGCGTCTCGAAGCGCTCCTCGCGGAGGTGAACGAGCACTGGTGCTACGAGGACGGCCTGTACCGCTTCTACCACCAGAGCTTCAAAGTCTACCACCGGCTGCAACCGCAGACGCTCGCGATGGTCGCGGCCCTCCGCGCGCTCGCGCCCGAGCGCCCGCTCTCCCCGTACCTCGAGGAGATCCTCGCCGAGGGCACGGGCATCGAGTTCACCCCCGAGCACAACGGGCGATGGACCGAGGTCACGCGGCCGATCGTCGAGGCGTTCGTCCACGCGCGCTACTTCCTCGAGATGGCCGCGAAGTATGGGCGCGAGCTCGAGGCGCCGCCTCGCATCATGCCGAGCGGCTGGGCGGCACTGCTCTACTTCTACGGCCTGAGGTAGAGGCACTGGGACGTTGCTCGTCCCTCGCCCATGCGATGCCGGGGCATGACATCGCGACGCTCGACGCTGACATGGGTGGGCGGCCCGTTCCCCGTTCCGGTTCCTGCGGATCTGACGCCCGGTGCGGGCAAGCTGCACGCGCTCGTTACGGGCGGGTCCCTGCGGTGCCCGTGTGGAGTGCACCACGACGCACCGCCGCGAAGCGATGTCGTCGTGCGGCTTCGCCCGCTCAACGCCGAAGCAGACCTCTACGTGACGACGACCAGCGGTGCGGAGCGCCACGTGCGCGTGCGAGGCGTCGTCGGGGAAGCGGAGGCGCACGCGCTGGCGCGGCAGGTCCTGACGTTGGTCTTCGGTGGGCTCATCTGCGACGCCTCGCCGGAGGCGCTTGACGACCTGACCATGGCGCACGAGCTCGACCTGGTGGTCTTTCGCAGCGACGCCGCGCAAGCTCGACCCCGGGTCATCGAGTGGCTTCGGCCCCACGGCGTTCCCGGGCACGCCCGACTCTGCTTCGCTGGCAGCGACCACCGCCTCCAGGACGTTCTCGACGTCGCGGCTGAGGCTACGCCGTTCGTCCGCGGCGCGTTGATGTTCGAGGTCGTTGCCGCCGTAGATGTCTCGGAGGTGTCTCTACTCGGGCCGGCAAGCGCCCCGGTGTCAGCGACGCGATGAGTGCCTCTCGAGGCGTCCGTCATCGCGCGCGCGAACCCGCATCGTACGTAGAGGGGTGGATCACGGATCGAGGTCGCCGTCAGGCGCGACGATCTGCATCGTCCGAGGCGGGTTGCGTAGCGCCGGAATCACCACGCGACGCTCGGCGGGCGCGACCACGGCGACGGAGAACGTGTCATGGTCGTCGCTCGACGCCTCGTAGATCCACGGCGCAGTAAGCAGGAGTGCGACATCTGCGAGAGCGACCACCGACGAATCAGCGAAGTGGTCGGGTCGCGGAAGCATCGTCGCCGCACGCGGCCCTGGGTATCTCGTGTCGATGCCGACGAACATCGCGATACCCTGATGCCGCGCCAGTCGCTTGAGGTCGAACAGGATTGCCCGCGGATCGGTGTGCGCATCGAGCCAGCGGTAGCCGAGTACGACGACGCAGCCCACGTCCGTGCTTGCCTCGAGCACGGTCTTGATGCTCGGGACACCCTCGCCGATCCCGTCGATGATCGTCACGGGCAGTCTCTCGAACGCACGGACGAGCTCCGCCGCAACGACGTCCGGAACGCGTCGCTCCCAGATCACGTCGAGCGGCAGACCGGTGGTCGAGAGGAGCCACGCCACGACAGCGACGTCATGAGCACCAGGCGCCACGACGAGCGCTCGCTTGCCGCGTCGTGCTGCGGTCAGCGCAGCGCGAAGGAGCAGTGCGTCCACGGGCGCCCCGGGGTGGCCACCGACGACCACGACATCACCACCGCGGACCGCCCCGACGGCGCGATCGAGCGCGTCGAGGTCGAAGGCCGGCGTGCCGGGCGGCTGGTCACCACGGAGAAGACGCGCGACGAGGTCGGACAGGGACCGTGATCTCGGCATCACACGAGTGTGCCGACGCGACGGGACCGAGAACGTCCCACGCGCGGTGCGGAGCGATCGGCGCTTTGACGTGGCCTCCGCGCGAGCTGCTGCGCGGTTGACCACGGCGAGGTCCCGAAATGGACGGACGCCCAGACGACGTCAGCTCGGGAAGTAGCGCGTCGCGCGCTTGACGCCTCGCTTGGTGATCGTCTTCGCGTCGAGCAGCTTCGCGATCGGCAGCGTGATCTCCTTGGTCGCGACGCCGAGGTGCTTCGCGATGTGCTCGACGCCCTCGCCGGGATGCGCCTTCACGTGGTCGCGCACGGCGGCAACGATGCGTTCGAGGTCCTTGGGGTCGCGCTTCTGGCCCTTCTTCAGGCGGGGCAGACGAAGGCCCGACGCAGGCGCACTGGTCGGTGCTGCGGCCGCGGCGGGAGCACTCCTCCGCGGTGAGGTCGACGAGACGCGGGGGCTCGACGCACCGGCGCCGAACGCGCGGGACACGGAGTCCATCGCGGACTGACGCACGAGCGCGTCCAGCTCGGCGACGAAGGCATTGATGCGGCGCGCGATCTCGTCGTTCAGATTCATGGGCGGGATTTGATCCGATCGCGCCCTCGACGTCAATCGCTGCGCCAGATGTCAGTCGTTCCCGCCTATCAGCACGAGACGGACGGAAAGTCCGCGGCGCGCATCCGCGCGTCGAGCTGATGGAGATCTCCATGACCACGAACGAGAACAACAAGCCCGGCTTCTTCTCCAACCTGATCCGCGACGAGGGCGTGCAGCGCGCCGTCGCGGGCGTCGCCGTCGCGGCCGTCGTCGCGATCGCGAAGGAGTGGATCTTCGGCGACGAGAAGGGGTCGAACGGCTGATCCACCTCGCACGAGAGGCGAGGCCCCGGTCCTGCGCGTGCAGGGCCGGGGCTTGTCGCTTCTGGAGGACCACATGGACGAAGAAACCGACTACCGACCCGCGGCGACCTCGCTCGCCGCGCTCCTCGTGCTCGCCGCGGAGAAGGCGTGGGGCGTGACCCGCCGCATCGCACGCCGCGTCGAGCCTCTCGTGACGCCGCCGCCCGAGCTGCGCGTGACCGCGCGCGGAACGCTCTACTCCGGCGTCATCGTGATCGACCGGAACGAGATCATCTTCGGCATCGTCGTCGCCAACGGCTTCGACCCGACGGGGGCTGGCTCTGCGCCGCTCGTCACTCCGAGCGCCGGCTCGTCGACGAGCGCCCTCGACCGCTTGCGCCGTGAGCAGGCCGAGGCGCGCAACCTGTTCGGCGACCGCCCCGGCCGCTTGCCCGGGTGGGCGGAGACCGCAGACGACGACTTCGGAGATGCTCCATGGCGCCGCTGAGCACGACGCCGCTGAACATCAGCGAGCTGCGAAGTCTCGCACGCACGTTCCGCGCGGGCGTCGAGGGCGCCAAGGACAACCTGGAGCAGCTCGCGCACGAGCGCGGAGACGAGCTGGCGGACCTGCTGCGCTTCCCGCCCGCGAACCTCCAGCGTGCGCTCGGCGACGACAACCTCGCTGCCCTCCTCGCATCGACCATCGAGCAGGCCGGACGCACGCAGCGAGACGCCGTGGTTCGCTCGCGCCGGGATGCTGCTCGCGCGCTCGCGGCGCGGCTCGGGGAGCTGTCGGAGCATCGCGACGACGGCACCGTCGCACTCGATCGCGAGGTGCTCGGTGAGACGCTCGCGCTGTGGGGCTCGGGCGCGATCGCATTCGGCTCGCGTGGAGCCGTCGATGCGCGCCGTCTGCGTGCCATCCTCCGCGAGTGCCGCGGCGTGACGACTGGCACGGTCACGCTCGTCGGCGAAAGCCTGCTGCTCGTCTACTCGACCGCGCAGTCGCGCGGGATGATCCGGCTGCACCTCCATCCGGTCACCGAGGCCGACGAGGTGCTCCACGTCCCGCTCGACACGAGGCCGTCCCACGCGCTCGTCGCGACAGTGCTCGACGCCCGAGCGCCGATCCTCGACACGCCGGAGCCGCGGCCCATCGACACGTCCGAGCCTCCACCGCCGCTCGCCGACGACTCGCGCTCGTCCGTGCCGACGCGTCGTCGGGGTGGCTTCACGCGCCGCTTCGTCGATGCGGCGCTCGCGTTCGCGCTCGGAGCGATGCCATGAGCGAGCCGACGCGGATCGACGAGCTGATTCGTCGCATCCTCCCGCGCTCGACGCTGCCGTCGCACATCCGCCCGTCGATGCTGCTCGACGACGCCGTCGTGCCGCCCGCACGCGTCGCCGACAAGGTCGAGGCGCTTCGACAGCTCGTGCGCTGTGGAGGCCGCGACGACGACGCGTTCACGCGCATCGCGACGAGCAAGGACGTCGCCGACTACTTCATCCCGCGCCTCGGCGCGCACCCGATGGAGTCGCTCTGGGTCATCGGTGTGAGCGCGAAGAACACGCCGCGCGTGGTGCACTGCGTCGCTCGCGGCGGCGTCGAGAGCTGCGCCGTCGCCGTGCGCGACATCCTGCGCGTGCCCGTCCTCAACGCCTGCCCGGCGTTCATCGTGGTGCACAACCACCCGAGCGGCGACCCGCACCCGAGCGCTGACGACCTCATGCTCACCGAGCGCGTCGTGCGCGCGGCGGAGCTGCTGGGCGTGCGCATGCTCGACCACGTGATCGTCGCGGCGAACGGCTACGCGTCGTTCCTCGACGCAGGGCTACTTCCGGCGCGCACAGCGCGCTGACCTCGCGGGAGTCGAGCGCCTCGTGCGCTCCTCCCGCTTCTCTTTCTATCCGTCGCGCGAACGCGCGCGCGGAACGACCTATCAGCGAGCGGACTGAAGTCCACGGCGCGGTGGTCGCGCTGTCGAAGGAGGAGCCATGCACATCATCACGTCGATCTTCCGCCGCGCCGAGGTCATCCGCGCCGTGCTCGCGTTCGTCGTCGCCATCATCGTGGCGGGCATCCAGGACCGCTTCATCGGCTGAGCCGCTCGCTACTTCCGCAGCCCGGTCGTCATGCCGCGACGGAGCCGCGGGAGCTTCATCTGTCGACGCATCGACGACGGCAGCGCGTTCACGAGGTGCCGCATCGCGGCGCGGTGCTCTCGTTGCAGCTCGCGCAGCTCGCGGTCGTCCGCACCCGCGTCCTCGGCGGCGCGCACGTCTTGCATCGCACGCTGCGTCTCGGCGATGCGGTCCTGCCAGTCCGGTGAGAGGGCTCGTCGCATCTCTCCATTCTCTCACGCCACCCCCGGTTAGCCGAAGTCGCCTGTGGGGCAGGCCTTTTCGCGTCTTCAACCAACGAGGTCAACATGCAGAACAAGAAGGTCCCGCAGCAGTTCATCGTCCGCATCGCGCTCAAGAACGACGCCGGCGTCGTCGTCGGCGAGCGCGAGTTCATCACGTACGCCGGCCTGCTCGCGGTCGCGCACGAGATCGGTCTCGACACGATCGAGACGAGCATCGAGGAGATGCCGAGCGAGGCGAACGGCCAGACGGCCGTCGTGCGCGCCGTCGTGAAGGGCAAGCCTGGGACGTTCACCGGGCTCGGTGACGCGTCGCCGGCGAACGTCGGCAGGCGCGTCGCTCGCCACCTTCTTCGTGTTGCCGAGACACGGGCGAAGGCGCGGGCCCTCCGCGATCTCTGCAACGTGCACATGCTCGCGCTCGAAGAGCTGGAGGGTGACGACGCCGAGGTGGGTGCGCCGCACCCGCCGCAGCCCTCGACGGCCGAGCGGAAGGAGCCGCCGCGCATCAGCGACGGTCAGAAGCGCATGTTGTGGCGCCAGGCCGCGCAGCTCGGTCACGAGGGCGACGCCGCGATGGCGTTCCTCGCGCAGCGCCTCGGCGGTCCGCCCGAGAAGGCGACGCGGGACGCCGCGAGCAAGCTGATCGACGCGCTCGCGGCCGAGCAGCGCGCGCGGCCCACCAACGGAGCGTCGCATGGCGCGGGATGACCTCCCCGCGCACACGAGCGCGACGCAGCTCTCGACCTACGCGAGCTGCCCGCGCCGCTACGCGTACCGCTACATCGAGCACCGCGCCGCCGAGCAACGCGCGCCGGGCCTCGCGCTCGGCACCGCGCTGCACGGCGCGATTGGCTGGTATCTCCAGGAGCGAGCCGAAGAGCGCGAGCCGGCGCTCGACGACGTGCTCCGCATCGTGCGCGCCGACCTCGCCGCCGCGCTCGCCAACGACGCGATCCGCTGGCCGGTCGGCACCACCCCGGCGTCGCTGCGCGTCGAGGCGGAGCGGCTGCTTCGCCTGTTCCTCTCCACGCACGGTGACCTCGCCGTGAAGGAGCTGGAGCTGCGCTTCGACTTCGTGATCGTCGATCCCGTGAGCGGCGAGCAGATGCCGCGCCCGATGATCGGCTACTTCGATGTCGAGCTGGCAAGCGGCAACCTCATCGAACTCAAGACGGCAAAGCGCGCCTACTCCGCGACCGCACTCCGTGCCGGCTTGCAGTTCGGTGCGTATCGCACGGCTGCGGCCTACCTGGGCGTCGACGTCCAGCTGCTCGCGCTCGTCCGCAAGAAGCAGCCCGTGGTCCAGCACGTCGTGCTTCCGCGCGACCGTGACGTGAGCGCGTGGTTCATGCGCGCGGCGGCGAGCATCGAGCGAGCGATCCTCGCCGGCCACTTCCCGCCCGCTCCGGGCGCGACGTGCCCGGGCTGCGAGTTCCGCCGTGCGTGCCTCGGCGTGGAGGCGGAGGTGGCCGATGCCGAAGCGGCGTGAGCTGAAGCGGCGTCGGGTGCACCGGACGCGCTTCATCGACGTGGACGGCGACGTCTACTTCATCAGCGACCGCGACACCGACGGCTTCGAGGCCGTACGCCTCGGGCCGGAGGACGCCGCGGTCGTACGTCGCATGCGCGACGACAACGAGATCGAGATGGAGAGCGCCGTGCTCGCGCGAAAGCGCTGAGCGAATACAAAGCGAATACGTAGACCTCGGGCTCCGGCCCGAGGCCTACACACCACGCAGGAGCGCCGAGAGCGTGACGCCGTAGGCGACCGCGAGCTTCTGCAGCGTGCTCAGCCGCGGGTCGAGGACGCCGCGCTCGATCTTCTGGAGGTGCGACAGCGCGATGTCGTGGTTCTTCACGACGTCCATCAGCGACAGCTTCTTGCGCTGCCGGATGGTCCGACAGCGCTTCCCCAACCGAACCGAGAGGTCGGCGTCGGCAGCCATCGATCGCGACCGTAGGCAGGGGCGTCATTGCCGCATACGTCAGGCATGACGTAGGCTCTGAGCGACCCTCGGATCGTGGCACCGCGTCGCGTGAGTCCCGAGGAGGCCCCGATGACCAAGACGATCTTCAGGACGTGCGCCCTCGCCGTGGCCCTGAGTGCCTGTGGCGGCCATGACGAGCAGTCGACCCCTGTCGCTGACCCGGCTCCGCCGCCGAGTAGCGCTTCACCCATAGCGTCCCCCGAGCCCGAGCCGACCCCGCCACCGCCGCCCACTCCGCCTCCCGAACCGAGCGCGCTCGAACGCGCCCAAGCGGCGATGGAGGCCGGCCGCTACGAGGAAGTCTGCGGCTACCTCGTGGGCGTCGGGATGTCGCCCGTCGTGTGCGATTGGGTCGTCGCAACGGCCCGGGCGAACCACGATCAGTCCCTGTCCGTCGATCGGTTCGAGCGCTTCCTTCGCGACCAGCATGTTCGTCGCGTGAGCGGGTCGATCATCGATTGGTACGACGAGGCGCACAACGAGTACGAGGTCAGGATCAACGGCCAGACCGCGATCCTCGTCGCGAGCGAGACCGAGTTCGCGACCACGGGCCGCTTCACCATGTGGGCCCAGCAGTACGGCACGAGCGATGAGGTGCTCGCGACCGGCCGCGAGGTGAGCGTGCCCGTCTACCGCGAGTGGCCGCTGTACGACGCCATCATGACGATGGCGCGGGCGAGAGGTGACGCCGCCGGCCCGGCGGCCGTGAACCTCCTCGACGAGATGCTGCGTGGTTGGGAGACCGACTACTGCTACGCGCCGGAGCCCGACGGCCTCGGCGAGTGCTACGTCGATCCGAACCTGCCGCCGCCCGGCGTCACACCGCCGACCGCCGAGGCAGCCATGGCGGAGCTGCGCTCGCTTCTTCCCGCGACGTGGGACGAGCACACCATCGTGCCCGAGGTCGCGCAGGCGTCCGCGTATCTCCGCGAGCACGCCCTGCGCTACGACCAGCTCGCGGACTTCCCGGTGACTCGCCTGTCCGCGTTGCGCTCCGACCCCGAGTCGCGCGGACGCGGTTGGGTCGCTTCCGGCACGGTCGTGCAGGTCCTCGCAACCGCCGACGCACCCGCGATCGTGTTCTGGCGCGGGGACACCTGCACCTACGCGATCGTGCCGAACGCGGCCGCGATCTCGAACCATGCGGACGTCCGGTTCGCGGGCGTCGCCGTCCAAGCGTTCCGCTGGCGAAACCTGGTGGGTCGCGAGCAGGACTGCATCGTGGCCGTCGGGTATCTCGGCGGGCGCGGCTGACCAGGAGAGCGCTTCGGCGCTCTTCTTTGCTTCTTGGCGTCGAGGAGGGACCGGCGCGCGATGCGCGGGCCGAGGAGAGACGAGGATGAAGGTTGAGAACCTGATCGCGCTCGCGACGGCGGCGATGGTGCTTGCGTGCGAGAGCCCGGAGCAGCGCTGCACTCACGCGCGCGAAGCCGCGCACGAGGCGTGGACGCACTACGTGGACGAGCTGGGCCCGCTCGACGAGGCCGAGGTCAATCGAGCGCTTGCCGCGGGCGACACCTACGAAGCACGACAGGCCGTCGCGCAGGCCGATCGGTCATGCCGCGACCAGGGCCTGGAAGGCGTCGCCCTGATCGCCTGCCGAATGCAGCGTGGGCCAGCGCCGCCCGCGGTCCGTTTCTCACCCGCGGCGGAGGCTCGCCGAGTTCGCGACGCCGCATTGACGCAGACCGTAGGATTCCGCGAGGCCTTCGATGCCTACACGGCCGCGGTGGAAGCCCATCGAGAGTTTACGATCGCCCTCGACGCCCCATCGCACGACCTCGCTGTTCGAACGGCTCAGGACGTGATCGATGTCTGCGTTGGCGCTCCCCCGCCGCCGGCGTCGCAGCCCGAGCGCTACTGACGCACGCCGACAGTCCCTCCACCAGACGTCGTATGCGAAGCCCGCCTTCGTGACGGCGGCCAGCGCCTGCGTACTCCGACGCTCCGTTCGACTCGCCGTGCCGGACATCGGCGACATCATCGTCGAGCCACAGCTCCCGACGCTCGCGTCCAAGGGCGAGCTGCGGCGCGGCGCTTGAAGGCATCGCCGGCCCTGCGGCTCCGCACGGAGAAGCACGCGACGAGGATCGTCGGCCCGCGTGGCGGTGGGCGCGGCAGTGGACGGACTTCACCAAATTCGCCGACTTCACTATCCGCGCAAACGCGCCCATTTACACAAGCGACGGTCCACAGCGTGGAGCTGCTGATCGATCCGTGTGACGCGCCGATGGAGCAGCGGCTCCGGAGCGAGGGCCTGCGCGCTCAGTTCGACAAGGCGCACGGGCACGCTCACGGCGACCCCGCGTCGAAGAGCGAGAGGTACGGCTCGAACACGAAGCGGCGGTTGCGCGCGTAGCCGGTGCGCTCGCGGAGCACGCCGACCTCGACGAGCCTCGCGACGACCGAGTTCGCGGTCGCGAACGTCACGTCGAGCCGCTGTTCCACGAGGCGCACGGTGACGATGGGCTGCTCGAACAGCACGTCGAGCGCGCGCAGCAGGTTGCCGCTCGCTTTCCCCTCGGCTTGGAGGAGCCGACCCTTCTCGTCGCGCAGCGCGATGATGCGACGCGCGGTCTCGATCGCGGCACGCGCGACCTCGGCGACGCCGCGCAGGAAGAACGCGATCCATTCCTCCCACCTGCCTTCAAGGCGGATCGCCTGGAGGCGGTCGTAGTACTCGGCGCGGTTCCGCTTGAGGTAGTGGCTCAGGTAGAGGAGCGGCTTGCCGAGCACACCGCGATGGCAGAGCAGGAACGTGATGAGCAGCCGCCCGACGCGGCCGTTGCCGTCGAGGAACGGGTGGATGGTCTCGAACTGCGCGTGCGCCACCGCTGCGTGGACGAGCGGCGGGAGCTGCTCGTCGTGGAGGAACTTCTCCAGGTTCCCGAGCGCTTCACCGAGACGATGCGGAGCTGGCGGAACGAACGACGCGGTCGCGAGCGTGGAGCCGCCCGCGCCGATCCAGTTCTGCGTCGTGCGGAACTCGCCGGGCTGACGCTCGTGCCCGCGGGTGTCCTTCATCAGCTCGGCGTGGATCTCGCGGATGAGGCGAAGCGACAGCGGCAACTCGGGCAGGCGCTTCAGGCCGTGGTTCATCGCGCGCACGTAGTTGAAGACCTCGCCGACGTCGGTCGCGAGCGCACCGTCCTCGGCGCCGGCCTCGTACTGGAGGACGTCGGTGAGCGACGCCTGCGTGCCTTCGATCTGCGAGCTGAGGACAGCCTCCTGGCGCACGTACATCGCGACGAAGAGGTCGGGGTTCGGCAGGATGCTGGTGACGCCGTCGAGCCGTCCCAGCTCCACGTCGGCCTTCGAGAGCAACGTGCTCAGCGTTCCGTCGAACACGATCGGCGGGTTCGGTGGAAGCTGCGCCGGGACGAACGCCCTGTAGCCGGTCGGTTCGGGCAGGAACGTCCCCGAACGCTGGCGAATCTCGTTTTCGTTGAACATGAAGCGCCGCCGGGCGGATCAGTTATAGCAAACGCTTCGTGCGTACAATAAGAACCAGCGAACCGTGCGCGTGTTCGAGCGCGCTGCGATATCGCCCGGGACCGCTGGGACCGCTGGTGCGCGATGCCCCACGCCCTGCCTGCTCGACGAAGGGCGGTTCGTGTCGCCCGGAAGCGGCTCGCACGCGCGCAAGGAGATGGACAAGATGGGCTCACGGATGTCGATGCGGTGAACGTGCTCCGCGCAGGCATCGTGCGCGATCCCGAGTGGGAGAACGGATCGTGGCGCTACCGCGTCGAGACCGCGAAGATGCTCTTCGTTGCAGCGTTTGATCCCGAGGTGGACGCGATGCCCGGCGACGACGACGACCTCGGCGACCTGGAGCTGATCGTCGTGACCGGATGGCGGAAGCGGTAGCGGCTGGGCGAAGCAAGCAGCGGCAGCTCGGTCCCTTCAGAACCGAGACAGAACGAAGCGCAGGGAACGAGGAACGTCATGGGCAAGCAGTGTCGTACGTGCGGGAAGGCCGAGCTGACGAGCGAGCGGGAGACGTACCTCTACAAGGAGTCCGGCCTCCCCAACGTCGTGCTCGTCGGCGTCGAGGTGCGGAGGTGCCCGTCGTGCGGGCATCACGAGCTGGTGCTTCCTCGCGTGACCGAGCTGCACCGAACGATCGCTCAGGTGGTGATCCACAAGCGGGCGCGGTTGAGCGGTGCCGAGGTTCGCTTCCTCCGCAAGTACCTCGGGTGGTCGGGCGCCGACTTCGCGCGACACACGGGCGTCGACCCGTCCACCGTGTCGAACTGGGAGAACGACAAGGACCCGATCGGCCCTTCGTCGGATCGGCTCCTCCGGTTGATGGTCGCGCACGGTGCACCCGTGCAGGACTACGCGCTCGACGAGCTGACGAAGATCGAGGACCAGCGAACGCCGCCGGTTGAGGTGCGCCTCTCCCCAAAGGCCCGCGGCTGGGAGCAGGTGGCCCGGGCGGCGTAGGCCGTGCTGGCCGAAGCACGGCCGCTCTGTCGTTCGCAGAACGTCTCGGTGAGCGATACGATCTGCGAACGCATCGCAGGCGATGCAGTCGCTCACCGGGGGGCTGACGCCGGCCGATTTCGAGGACTCGGCCGCCCGCGGAGGCATCCATCGGTGCGTACTCGCGGGCGGCGACCTGGTCGGGATCGTCAACGTGACGTGGAACTGGGAGCTGATCGTCGCGATCGTTCCATCGCATCGCCGACGAGGCGTCGCTGGCGAGGCGTGCCGGCAAGCCATGCGAGAGGCGTGCGCGCGGTCGACCTCGCCCATCTGGGCGAAAGCGCGCACAGGCAGCTCCGGGGACTTCCTTGCGCGCTCCCTCGGCTTCGTCGAGTCGCGCAGGACCGCGGACGAGACCTTCTTCACGTCGCCCTGACCTGGTCGTCCGCAGGAGAGGCTTCGGCCTCACTGTGCAAAGGAAGCGCGCGTGCTGACGCGCCTCCCAGTTGTAGCGCTGCGAGGCGCTCACTACCCATTCACTACCCGTTCGGCCTCGTCCTCGGTTTTACCAAGCGAAGTCGAGCCGTTGCACGCGGCGCCGTCCGGCTTGAAAATCCCCGTGTCGGCAGTTCGATTCTGTCCCTGGGCACTGTTTCCGCGGCCTCTTCGATGGCGCATGACCGTGGCGTCTTCCCGTACGGGCTGCGACTCTCCGCCCATGCCTAGCCCGACGACGCTCGAGCGCTTCATCGCGCGGGTCGAAGAGAACGCCCACGCGGAGGCGATCGCCGAGTTCTACGCCGAGGACGGGAGTATCCAGGAGAACGTCTCGCCGCCTCGGGTGGGTCGCGACGCGCTGGTGGCGCGCGAGCGCGGCGTGATGGCGCGCGCGGATCGCATCACGAGCACGTGCGTGCGGCCCGTGCTCGTGTCCGGCGATCACGCCGTGATCCGTTGGCGCTTCCGGTTCGATTGGAAGGACGGAACCGTCACCGAGATGGAAGAGCTCGCCTACCAGACGTGGCGCGGCGAGCAGCTCGTCCTCGAGCAGTTCTTCTACGACCCCGCCCAACGCGCACCGAAGAAGCCCTGACTCGGCCACGCCGAGCTCGTTCGTCACCGCGGGCTCTTCGAAGGAACGACCGCCGCGATCGGGGGGTTGCTGCGCCGCGCGCCGGCCTCGAAGACCCGACGGGCCGACTCGACGAGGCTCGACACGGATGGGTCGTAGCTCGGGCGCGCGTAGCTCACGAAGAGCTTTGCGATCTCGCGGGCGAGGCCGTATCGCGTGAAGAACACCTGGGCGAGATCGCGCACGGAGCTCCTCGAGAAGAGAAGACCGTCCTGCGCGAGGAGCAGCGTCATGCCTCCGAGCACTGGCCCGAGGATCGCGAGCAGGCCGACGACGCTCCCGAACATCCGCAGCGGATAGCCCGGCGCGAGCGCACGAAGGACTTCCCAGGCCACCGCGTTGTGCTCGATCTCCTCGGCGGAGTGCCATTCGAGCAGGGCGCGCAGGCTCGGGTCGCATCCCTCGAGGAAATCGGTCTCGAGAGCGAGGCGGACCAGGAGATCGGTGTAGTGCTCGAAGGCCGCCACGACCGCGAGCGTGAGATTCGACGGTGCGTGCTCGGCGAGCAGTCGCTCGAAGACCCATGCATTCACGCGGAGCCATCCGTCGATCCGGTATCCCTGCGCGCGCAAGACCGGAAGACAGGCGGAGTGCGCACGGCTGTGCGTCGCCTCCTGCGCCGCCAGACCGCGCGCCTGGGCACGGAGCGCGCCATCCTTCGGCAGGCGCGGGCAAGCGCGGCCCAGCACCACACGGACGATCATCCGCTCGAACGACGGAAGGAACAGGTGCAGCGAGTTCATCAGGTGCGTTCGCACCGCGCTGCGACCGACCCAATGTCGAGGCAGCTCCTCCGACACCGGGAAGGCGGTCCTGCGAGCTCGGACCCTGGAGGGGTCGAACGCGCGTCGCTCGAACGGTTCTTGTTGCACGTGGAGCCGGTGATCCCTCCACGGAGTTGTGACCCGACGTCCCACGTCACGCGGAGAAGAGATCGTCCGTTGGGACGCCTCGTCGCACCCGAGGTCTCGGGGCGATCGCGCGGTCGCTCCCGCCGCCGTGGAGATTCCGGACGTTCAGGAGCGGCCGGGGCCCGGGCTCGCGCTCGCAGGCAGGATCCGCAGGCCCTCCGGCCAGACGCCGTGCTCGGAGAGCGGGACGAAGCGCATCGTCGTGAACTCGTGGTGGAAGTCTCTCCGCGCGCGCTCCTGCATCGCGACGCGGTGGCCGGTGCCGTCGCGCTCGGCCTCCCGGCCGCGCACCATGCCGATCATGTCGGCCTCGCTCTTCCACATGCTGAAGGTGGAGAACGTGCGCAGCGGGCGGAAGGCGACCGTGGCGCGCGTCACGCCGGGGTGATCGCGCACCTGCGACTCGACGGGCTTGCCCCAGCGCGCGAAGCGGAGCGTCTCGCTGAGCTTGAGGCGCGCAAAGGTCACGCCGACGACGGGGCCCTCCGGGTCGGCGAGCTCGGTGTGGGCGCGCGCGTCGTCGAGCCCGGTGTAGTGGCCCCAGCGGCGATAGAAACGCAGACGCACGTGCCAATGCTCGCGCGCGAAGACGCGGTGCGGTGGCGCGGCGAGGAAGCGCTCGAGGTGGGCTTCGTCGGCCCAGAACGCGAAGAGCGCGAGCGAGGTGAAGTGATAGCGCCCGGGCAGCGCGATCGCGTGGCCCATGCGCATCGGCAAGAGGCACTCCGCGTGGCGCAGGCCCGGCACGCCTCGGAGCGCCCGCGCGCTCCACAAGCGCAGCGCGACTTCGTGGACGGGCGCCGGGATCAGGTGATAGCTGAAGGTCTCCATCGCCGTCGCGACGCTCGCGCCGCGCATCGATCGGGCGATCCGCGGAATGACGGAGCTCAGTCTACTTCGGATCCTCCTCCTCTCGAGCCTGGCGATCGCGCCGCTCGGGGTGCATCGCTACTTTCTTCCGGTGGCCCCGCGCGCACGCGCGGCGGCGCACGGGATCGCGCTGGCCTGCGCCGCCGTGGGGCTCTTCACCGCCGCTCCGATTGCGACCATCGGATGGCTGCTCTTCACGGCGGGCAGCTTCGGGCTCTTCCTGTGGACGACCCCGCTCTCGCTCCGCACGCCGGCCGGAATGGCTGCGTGCGTGCCTTTCCTGTTCAGCAACGTCGCGGCGGTATGGCTCGTGGCGGGCACGAACGACCTGCACCTGCTCGGCTACGGCCCGGCCTTCAGCGCCTACGCGGCGCTCCACGGCAACGTGCTCGGCTGGATCCTGGTGGGCGCGCTCGCGATCCTCGTCGAGCGCGGGGGCCCCGCGCGCAACGTGTACTTCGCGGCGGTGCTCGTCTGCTTCGCGTCGTTTCTGCTCGTGGCGCTCGGGATCGACCAGCTCCATGCGCTCGAGCCGATCGGCGTGGTCGGGCTCTCGATCGCGATCCCACTCGCGCAGCTCACGTTCCTGCGGAGCGTGTCTTCGCGCGACCGTGGGGCCTTCGCGCTCGGCGCGATCAGCGTCGCGGGCCTCGCGCTCACGATGACGCTCGCGTGGTGCAACGAGCTCGGCGTGCCGGCGCTGCCCGAGATCGGCGGCGTGCGCGCCATGGTCGTCGTGCACGGCGCGCTCAACGCGCTGGTCGTGGGCCCCGCCTTCCTCGCCGCCGTCGCGCGCGATGCGCCGCGTGCGGCCGACGGACAGCGTAGCGCCACCTCGCAACCTCTCTGACGGAGAGCCGCAAGAGAGCCACCGGATCGCGCGTCGCGATCGCCGCCGTGAGCCGGATCCCATCGCGCTCAGCTCGGCCCCAGCCACACGAGGCTGCGCGCGAGCGCGTAGCCATCGGTGCGCGTGACGATCAGCGCCGAGCTCTCGGGCTCGATCGATCGCCGTGCCTCGGCCTGGCCCGTGAGCTTCCGCCTCAGTTTCTTCACCGCGAGTCGCAGCCGGTTGTCGTGCTTGAGCGGGTGGTACTCGCGGACCTCGGGCCACACGGCGCGCACCAACGTCTCCTTGTCTGCCTCTCCGTCACGCGCGAGCGCTGCGAGCACGCGGAGCAGGACTGGCTGGTGGCCGAGGTCGATCGACGTCGGGCCGTCGAAGATCCGGCCGCGCGGGCCGTCGACGTGCACCGGCACGCCGCCGCGCTCGGTGCGTCGCGCCGAGAGCCAGCCGAGCTGCTCGCGCGCCGTCGCGAGAAGGCGCCGGCCGAGCGCGCCGCGCGGGCCCTCGCCTCCGACCAAGCCGCTCGCGAGCCGCCCGACCATGTCGTCGCGCGCCGAGAGCGCGACCAGCGCGGGCACGTCGGCGCCCTGGGCCGCCCGCACGAGCGCCTGCTCCGGCTCGGGCAGCGGGACCTCGAGCGTGCGACCCGCGAGCCACGCGATCTGGTAGGCCAGCAGCAGCATCGCGCTTCGCGTCGGCACCGCGGGCAGCGCGAGCGAAGCCTCGACGAGCGTCCCGAGCTCGCCCACCTCGTCTCCCTCGAGCGCGCCGATCAAGAGCGCACGAGCTCGTGCGAGCGCGTCGAGCTCGGGCGTGCCGCCGTCGAACGAGGCCGACGCGCCGTGGTACGCGGCCTCGGCCGTCGCGTGCCAGGCCACCGCGAGTCGCTCGCTCGGTGTCGCGCCCGGCGCGACGGTCGCCGGTGCTTCGTCGCTGCGCCACGCGATCTGTGCGGCGAGCGCCTGGCCGTAGGCGAGATCTTCGCGACCTTCGTAGACGCGAGCGAGCGCCACACCGCGCTCGACGCGCTGCGCCGCGACGGCGAGCGCGCCGGTGGCGAACGCGAGCGTCGCCTCGATCAGCACGCGGCGTCCCTCGATCGGGGTGCCCGGCATCACGAACTTCGCCAAGCGATCGAGGAGCGCGTGCGCGCGCGCGAAGCGCCCACCGAGGACCGAGAGATGTGCATCGAGCTCGAGCGCACGCCGCGAGAGCAGCGCCGCCGTGGAGAGGTCGTCGATCGGAAAGGTGCGCTCGAAGAGCTCGGCGGCGCGATCGGGACGGCCCAGCTGATAGAGCACCAGGCCGAGGTTGTAGGTGAGCACCGCCCGGTTCCGTCCGGTCAGCGCATCGAGCCTTCCGTCGAGCGACGCGGCGAGCGACGCCGCTTCTTCGCGCTCCCCGCGACGCGATGCGAGCAGCGCGCGCATCGCACGGATCGCGAGCGCGGCACGCTCGTGCGGCGCCGCCGCGCGGCGCAAGGCGAGGCCGGCCTCGTCGAACGCGCCCTCGGCCATCGCCGACGCCGCCGACATCAGCCACAGCTCCCACGCGAGCTCCGTCGCGCCCTCGGCCTCGGCGCGCTCCGCGAGCGCGCGGCCGTGCTGTCGAACCACGCCGTGGGCCTCGCGCGCGTAGTGGGCCTTGAGCCACGCGAATGCCGCAGCCATCGGCGCGCCCGGCGCCGGCGCCTCGACGTGCCCGAGCGCGCTCGGACTTCCGTGCTCGGCGGCGACGCGGAGCCTGTGGGTCGTGAGCGCCACGTCCTCGCGCCGCTCGAGCGCCTCCCACAGCTCGGGCGCGTATCCCTCGGCGAGCAGCGTCTCGATCGAAGACGACAAGATCGCCGCCGCAGCGCGCACGTCCTCGGCGGCGAGGGCCAGACGCACCGCTTCGAGCCGTGACTCGGACGAGCCGTGCCGATCGAGCGCGACGATCAGCGCCCGCAGATCGTCGGCTGCCGGAGCGCCGGACGAGCCGGGGGTCGCGCGCACGAGCGGGCCCGATCGGACCGCGTGGTGCGCGAGGAGCTCGTCGACGGCGATCTGGCCCACCACGTCCGTCAGCGCATCGATCGGGATCCCCACGCGGCTCGCACGGAGGAGCGCGAGACCGCGGGAGGCGGCGGCCGACACGGGCAGGGGCGATCCACCGAGCCGGAGCGTGCGAAGCGCGCCCGGCGAGCCCTCGGCGAGGCGAGCGAGCCGCTGCGCGTGGGCCTCGGTGAGCGAGGGGTCGAGCGCATCGACCAGCGCGACGAGCTCGGCGAGACCGAGCGGAGAGGGCGAGAGATGGAGCTCGACCGGCACGCCCGAGAGCGGCGCGAGCGCGGTCGCGTAGACCCGGGCGCGACGCGCGTAGCGAGCGGCGAGCGCGATCAGGAGCGCGGCGTCGTCGTCGTCGGGCGCGACGTCGTCGACCCAGAGCGTCGCGTCGGCGGCGTCCGCGAGATCGATCGCGCGCGCCACCGCGTCGTCGCCTTCGACGCGGCCGAGCTCTCCCGTCGCGATCCCCAGGGCCGCGGCGAGCGCTCGCAGAACGCGCGCGGCGAGCGGCACGCGGGGCTCGCCGCGGGCCTCGAGCCGTAGCACGAGGCCGGGCACAGCGACGTGGGCCGCGACCAATGCGCTCTTTCCCCAGCCGGTGGGCCCGAGGACCACGGCGACACGGCGAGCGCGTAGCCAAGCGAGATCGACTGCGCGTCCGAGGAACGGCTCGGGTGGATTCGGAGCGCGGAGGTGGAGCGGGATCACCAACGTGGGCATGGACGCAGGGGCGGCCTCGCTCATTCGCACGTCTCGAGGACATCACGCGACATCGCTCGAGCGTGGCCGGCGATGATGCGCCTGACCACCTTGCCCGTCGCAGCTGCGTCCTCGACCAGCAAGGAGTCTTTCGTGTCACGTACCCCAGCCTTCCGCTTCGTCCTCGTCTGCTCTCTCCTCGCCCTCCCCGCCTGCGCGCACGAGCCCGCCGCCGGATCCGATGCCGGCGCTCCGGGCTCCGACGCGGCGACGCCGTCTTCGTGCGGGGCCACCGGGCGCAGCGGCACGACCCCGTGCGAGGTGACTCCCTCGGGCACGTGCGCGGCAGGCCAGTGGTGCAACCTCGAGATGGTGACGTGCTCGGTCGGATGCACGAGCGACGCGAACTGTCCGGCCGACGAGCAGTGCGTACGCGCGGCCGGCGAGGGCGTGGGCGTCTGTCAGCCCTGCACGAGCTGCGGTGACGGCCGGTGCGACCCGGGCGAGCAGTGTACGGCCGACTGCGGAATGCCAGCCCGCTGCGGTGACGGCGTCTGCAACGAGGTGCCTGCGAGCTGCCCGAGCGATTGCTCGACCGGGCCCGTCTGCGGCGACGGAGCGTGCAACGGCACCGAGACCGCCACGAGCTGTCCGGCCGACTGCGCCGCGGGGCCCGACTGCGGCGACGGAACGTGCAACGGCGCGGAGACGCGCGCGAGCTGCCCGGGCGACTGCCCTCCGGTCTGCGGCGACGGAACGTGCGAAGGAAGCGAGAGCGCGCTGCTCTGTCCGGCGGACTGCGACGACGGCCGAGATCGGTGCTTCCAGATCTGCAACGACTTCGTCTTCTTCGAGTGCGTCAGCTCCGCGAGCACGTGCACGGCGGCGTGTGACGCGTCGACGCGCGGCGCGCGCCAGTCGTTCGCGGACTGCGTGAACGTGACGGCCTGCGACACGTACGACGCCTGCATCGGCCTCTTGTGACCGTCGGCGCCGCGGGCCCTCGCCCGCGAGATCTCGGACCGGGCGCGACGTGGTCTCTCCGCGAGAGCGGTGAGACCCGTCGCCCCTCGCGCGCGGGTGCTCGCGCGTTCGAGCGTCTCAGCGGAACGGATCGACGTCGCGAACGAGGTCGCTCTCGAGGCGGCCGGCGCGGACCAGTACGCGCGGGCCGGCCGTGACGTCGAGCTTGCGCGAGAGGATCCGGAGCTGGACCGGGCACGCGAAGGGCGCTTTCGTGCTCTCGTGATCGGTGTAGCCGAGCGAGAGGCCGAGGCCGGGCAAGAGCGCGTCCTGGACGTCGAGCCCCGACTCGGTGCGCACCACGTAGTTCGTCGGCAAGCTCACGAGCCCGACCCGCGGCGCGTGCACGTGGCTCGCGAGGTAGCCCTCGATCTCGGCGCGGAG
>JAXLYV010000016.1:0-57451 GCA_046351235.1 Sandaracinus sp.
GGGTGTGCCTCTCATCCTGATCATGCGGCATGGATTTCCAACGGCGGCTGCGTGAGGGCGAGCTGACACGCGCGCTCCCAGCGATCGCTGAGCAGGTGCGCGCGCATGGCGATCACGCGGCCACCGCTCTTGTCCTTCCATCGCGCTCCCGAGCGCTTCATTCGGAGACCGAAGAGGCTCTTGCCCGTCGCCTCGACGTTGCCACTTCCGATCGGGAGGCCATCGCGTCGCGCGTCGACGAAGCCCATCAGGTGAGCCTGGTTCTCCATGTACGTGATCGCCGCGTGCACGGGGCACTCCTTGCCGCCCGCGCCGTCCTTGCCCGATGCACGAAGCTCGTCGAGGATCGTGCGCGGCGCCGAGCGACGAACGCAGAGGCGACGACGCCACTCTGCGAGCCGTTCGCGACGCGTAAGCTCGTCGCTCTCGATCAGCTTGAGCGCTTCGCCGAGCTTCTCGACGACGTGCCAGAAGTCGATGAGTCGGCGGATGGATCGACGGAAGGTCTGCTCGTCGACATGCTTGGCGAGCAGCTTCTGAACGTCCTCGCCGCCGTCGCCGAGCGTCACGACCGTGAGGCGGCGACACCGCTGCACGAGCGCGAGCGCGTCACTCGCGAGTGTCTCGGCGAGCCGCTCGCCGTCCTCGTACGGCATGTCGCCGTAGCGGATCGTGTGCAGGCCGTTGCCGTGCTTGTCGTGAAGCGTGACCGTGCCCGTCCACGCCATCCGAAACGCGATCTCGATCGGCTTCTTCGGCGCGTCCTTGCGCGGGCGGCCCTTCGGCTTCGGGCGCGGCTCCTCCATCGGCATCGAGGTGCGATCGAGCGCCACGCTCACGCTCACCGCCTCTCGTGGGATCACCAACTCGGAGATCAGGGCCTCTTCGATCTCGACGTGCTGCTCCACCATCCGCTTGCCGACCGCGTGCCCGATCCGCTCGAAGCTCGCGTGCGAATACGGAAGCGTGCCCTCCGACGCGGACGCACGCTCGGCCTCGCGCGACGGGCCGCGAGCGAGCCGGTTCGCCATCGCCGCCGCAGTGCCGGGGAGCCACTCGTCCTCGACCGCGCCCGAGCGCAGCGTCACCGTGTTCACGGTCTTCGCGTTGCGTGCGCCGTCGCGCCGGAACAGCCCGCGTGCGACGGGGACCGGGCCGACGCGCGTCTTGTACTCCGCCGTCTCGGCCTCCACGACGCGCGTGTGGAGCACGCCGTCGATGCGGATGTGGTCCGCCTTCACGTCGAGTGCCCCGAGCGACACGCCATGCGCCTCGCGCTCGATCGCCGCCGCGTCCGCCGCGAGCGTCGCCTCGTGCGCGCGGTAGTCGACCGTCCGCTGCCGCGGCCCCTCGCGCTCGAAGTCGGTCACGTGCTCCACGAGCGCCTTCACCGCCTTCACGAGGCCCTTGTGCTGGGCCGGGATCCTCACGATGATCTCCTTCACGGGGCAACCTCCTCGAGTCTCGACAACCCGACGGTGCCGGCTCTGCCCCGTGCTTTCAACCCGCGATTCCAGACTGATCCGCGAAACCACTCACGCGATGCTCAGGATGAGATCCACACCCGCGCGGGACTACGAGCCGAGGACGGGGACGTGGACCGCGCATGACCCGCTTCGATTCGAGTCAGAGGACGCAAACCTCTACAGATATTGCGGCGGCGACCCGATTGATTGCATAGATCCGTCCGGGCTTGACTGGGGGGACGCGCTGCTTTGGCTCGCCAACGGCATTGACGCGCTCGGTGTAGACGACTTCGCTGCCGGGCTTGGCGACGCTCTCTCCTTGGGCGCCACCTCATACATTCGAGAACAAGGTGGAAGTGTGGATGAATCGAGCTGGGCATATCTAGGCGGATCTCTGGCAGGTGAAGGCATCGCGATCGCCGTGGGGGAAGCCGCGGCTGGAGCGGCGGGAAGCGGCATGGAATTCTCTCACTGGATCCCGGATCGGTATCTCGCTAATGCTGAGCGAGTCCTCGGGGGTAGCGCTGGAAGATGGGTGCGGCGCTCCTTTGGACGTTCGTTGTTCAATGGGAACTACGTGTCTAGCTGGCGACACTTTCTTCACGATCCCTATCGACAAATCCTTGGAGCGAGGGCATTCGTGCGCCTTCCGTTCCTGCTTCGTATGCTAGATCGGTTCCCGCGGCGTCTTGCTGGAGCGTTGTTCGGTTCTTCCGGTATCTGCCGCTCGGCCATGGCGAATTCGGAGTAGCGGTCATGGGGCACGTTCTGCTTGTAGTCGTCGCGTTGGCGGGTGGCCTGATCGGCGCCATCTTCCTCGTCGGTCTCTGGGCCCGCCGCAACGAATCGCGGCCTGATCGTCCTGGTGAACGGAGTGTCGTTGTCTTCGAGCTTGAGTCTCCGGTCAAAGTTGAGGCTGTGTTCGAATTGATGGCGGCTAGACTCCGTGCGCGCGGCGCGGTGATCGGGGTGGCGTCCGAGCCGGAGGCTGGTCGTGTTGGGGCGGTCATGAAAGTAGACGGTAAGGTGGCCGAGTACTTGACGGTTGCGCGCTACGAAGGTTTAGAGGCCGATGCCTGGATTGCGTATGCTGTTGATGCTAGTGGCGGAGGGCCGCCTAGTCGCGGGTCCATAGCAATGCTCTCTGATGTTGTGGGAGAGCTGGAAGGCGTTTCGGGTGTCCGCTGGAGGACGAGGAGCGGGCTGCTGCATAATGCGGAGTCGGTGGATTTTGTTGCTCCGTTTGATTGAGTGGTGAGAAAGTCGACCGTGGTTGACCTTGCGACAAGACCGACCCCGGTTGGTCTGCTTGGTCGTCTTTCGCCGTGCGTTCCGAGGTTTCGCTTGACCGAATTTGAGCGCGCAACCCTTCACGCCTCACGACGAGGAGCTCCGCTCGGTGCGGCATTCCGAGCGGTCGCGGCGGCGCGGTGCGCTCGAGAGCCGGCTGCGGACGGACTTCTGCCGCCGCGCCTGCGAGGGCAGGTCAGGGGATCGCGCCGAGCGCGTTCGCTATCCGAACGCGGTCCTGCCCGCTGCACCGCCCACCACGTCCCGTGCGGGAACACGGCGGTCTTGTCGAAGGTCCAGCGCTCGCGTGCGTCGCGGTACGCCCCGCGCGTGTGCGGGCGGCCGAGGGGCGTGCGATGAGGCACCGCGCTTCCGTGCTCGACGCGTGGGTCGCGCTCGTGCTCGCGCTCACGAGCTGCGCGCAGGCACACACTCGCGACGATGACGCTTCGGCAGACCCCGCCACGATCGATGCGCGCGCCGACACGAGCACCTTCGACGCGGGCCCTCGCGACACAGGGCTTCGCGACTCCGAGCCGCAAGACGCGGGCGACGACCCATTCGTGGCCGATGCGTGGGCTCTTCCCGATCCGAGTGTCTTCGAGATCTCCGTTCCCTACCTCGCGCTCTTCGAGCGGGGGCGCACGTACTCGGCGCCCTCGCACTTGTCGGTCTATGCGCTCGATCCCGATCCCCGACTGGTGTTCGAGCAGGATGGGGCACCCAACAACTCCACCTCGCTCGCTCGGGGAATCGCCGCTCCGAGACACGGAGGCTGGTTTCTCACCTTGCCCGACTACATGCCGGCGGTCCGCTGGACCGTGAACGGTCGACACTGGCCCTTGCCGTGCTGGGCCGGTATCGGCGGGTCGGTCGCCCTCATGCAGGACGCCGCGCTCCTCGCGGGGAGGGACGGCCTCATAGGATTCTGCCCCTATGCACTAGACGGGGAGATAGGGACCCGCGGCTCCGGTCAGTTCTTCGACGTGGCCATCGACGAAGAGCGTCGTGTGGCATGGGGAATCCAGTACGGTGTCGACGAGAGCCCCACGAGTGAGCTGCTCGTGTCGATCCCTCTCGACGACGTGACCGCCGTGCGTCGGTTTCCCGTGTACGAAGCTCGGCACTCGCTCGACGTGGCCGCGGACGGCACGGTCTGGGTGGGCGCCTTCGACGAGGCGGCGCGCGCGGCGTTCGTGGCTCACTACGATCGCGACGGGCTGGAGCTCTCGCGAGTGCCCCTCAGCACCGACGCCAGCTCGGTCCGTGTGCACCCCGCGACGGGCGACGTGTGGGCGGCGGACACGGGGCTCGTGCGTATCGAGCCCGACGGCACGGTCCACAGGATCGTCACGATCCCGGGCGGCCCCACCGATGTCGTGCCGGACCACGCGACCCGCGGCGTCTGGGTCGCGTACGACGGGTACGTCGTCGACTACGTCGAGCTCATCGACGTCGACGGGAACGCGGTGCACCGCATTCCGGGGCGCTCGCCCGACTCTCTCGTCCGCCAGCTCGCGATCGCCGTTCCGTGAGGTCGCCGCCGACCGCCGCGGCCAGCACGAGGAGCCGTGCGCTGCTCGCGCTCGAGAGTGTCGTGCCGTGCCGGGTCCACGCCAACCATCGGTGCTCCCAGCGTCCACGAGAGGCGGTGGTCCCGGTGCCCGCGCCCACCAGGTCGCTGCTCCCGGCGGTCGTCCCACGTCGGATGTCGATCGTGTCCGAGCATCGCGCTGCTTTGCGGTACACCAGCAGTGCATGCACTTTGCTGCGATGCCGATCTCGATCACGATCCGCGACGTTCCGCGCGACGTGCGTGACGAGCTGGCGGCGCGTGCGGCCCGATCGGGGCGCTCGCTCCAGGACTATCTGCGCGCCGAGCTGATCGAGCTCGCGCGACACCCTGCGGTCGAAGAGGTGCTCGCGCGTGCACAGACGCGGATCGACGCGACGAAGTCGCGCTTGCCCGCCAAGCAGATCCTCGCACTGCGCGGCGCCGAGCGGCGATGACTCTCGTCGTCGACGCGTCGGTGGTCGTCGCCGCGCTCCCGGCACCGCTGACGCGGCGGTAGACACCGGCCGAGACCTCGCTGGCGGCGGCCGCGCGGAGTCGCCCACGCCGTGCTCGTCCGGCGGCACGCGCTCGCGTGCGGCCGCGTGCGCCTGGGGTGTGCCAGACTGCCGACGCCATGTCGCTCGCGATGCGCGTCGGCGTCTTCGCCGCCGTCCTCCTGCTCATCCTCGGTGCGCGCTTCGCGTTCCGCGTGCTAGCACGCGCGCCATGGGCGTGGTGATGCAGGCGGCGTCGTTCGCGGACGTCGGGCGCGCAGAGGCGTGGGAGCGGGCGCTCCTCGCTCTTCGCGACGCGTATGTGGCCTTCGAGCGCACGGACCCGTCGCCGTGGTCGATGGACAAGGTGCCGCCGCCGCTCGTCGACTTCGCCGCGAAGCGCGGGGCGGAGTGGCCGCTGAGCGAGAGCACGCGCTTTCTGCTCAAGGGGCCCTTCGGCGATGCGGTCGAGATCCTGCGCATCGACCGGCTCGTGTTCTTCTGGGGCAACGGCTTCGAGCTCGGCGGCGCCATCCTCGCCGAGCTGGCGCGCAGGGACGGCGCGACCCACGCCGCGTCGACGTGCCATCTTCGCGTGCGGGCGGCGGATCCCGCGGCGCGTGCCGCGGAGCTCGCCGCCTTCCTCGACGAGGAAGAGCACGCGGGGCACTTCACGCGCGAGCCCGCGACCGGCGCGAGGACGGCCGACGCGCTCTTCAGCATCACGTTCGAGGGCGAGGCCTCGCCGTGGCGGCTCGTGTTCGACGGCAGCGGCATGCAGGACTGGGCCTTCGTGGCGGCACTGCCGCAGCTCGATGGCGAAGACCCCGCGCTCGAGCCGACGGGCTGAGCCGGCGCCACGATAGGTGTCGGCGCCTCAGCGCGCGGCGAGCACGCCGTTCGGCGGCGGCGTCGCCTCCGCGGCCGGCTTCGTCGTGGTGCTCGCGCGCGCCGGGCCTTCGATCCGCAGCGTGCCGTCGTCGAGGCGGTCGTGGCGGATCGTGAGCGTGTCGAGCAGGTAGTTCATGTACAGGCGCCAGGGGCGCTTGTTGCCCTGCTGCGGCAAGATCGAGAGAGCGCGCTGCACGTAGCCCGAGCTGAACGTGAGGAAGGGCTCGGGCGTCACGCCCGCGTCCCGCACCGGCGTCGCGCGGCGCTTGCCGCTGCGGCGCAGGTGCTGGAGGAGGCGACACACGTACTCGCTCGTGAGGTCGGCCTTCAACGTCCAGCTCGCGTTCGTGTAGCCGAACGCGAGGACGAGGTTCGGCACGTCCTCGAGCATCATGCCCTTGTAGAGCAGCTTGTCGTGCACGCTCACCGGCTTGCCGTCGACCTCCACCGCCATGCCGCCGAGGAAGAGCAGCTTGAGGCCCGTCGCCGTGACGATGAGGTCGGCCTCGAGCTCTTCGCCGCTCTTGAGCAGGATCCCCTTCTCGGTGAAGCGCTCGATGTGGTCGGTGACGACCGACGCGCGGCCCTGCTTGATCGTGTCGAACATGTCGCCGTCGAGCACGGCGCAGAGGCGCTGATCCCAGGGATCGTACGAGGGCGTGAAGTGCCGCATGTCGTAGCTCGGGCCGAGCTCCTTCTTGGCGGCGTTCAGCAGGAACTTCTTCACGCCGGCGGGGCGGCGGCGCGAGAGCTCGTAGAAGAACATGCCGAAGCCGACGTTCTTCCAGCGCGTGAGGTCGTAGGCGAGCTTCTCGGGCAGGCGCTTGCGGAGCGCGCTCGCGATCTTGTCGCGCGAGGGCACGCTCGCGACGTAGGTGGGCGTGCGCTGCAGCATCGTCACGTGCGCGGCCTTCTTCGCCATCTCGGGGACGAGCGTGACGGCCGTCGCGCCGCTGCCGATGATGACGACCTTCTTGCCGGTGTAGTCGAGCCCCTCGGGCCACTTCTGCGGATGGACGACCTGCCCGCGGAAGCTCTCGCGTCCGGCGAAGACCGGATCGTGGCCCGTCTCGTAGTCGTAGTAGCCGGTGCAGCTGTAGATGAAGTCGCTCGTCATCTGCGTGACCGAGCCGTCCTTCTTCGTCACCTCGAGCGTCCAGCGGCAGGTCTCGCTCGACCACGAGAGGCGCGTGACGCGGTGCCCGTAGCGGATGTGCCGCTCGATGTCGTGCTCCCGCATCGTCTCGCGCAGGTAGCCCATGATCGAAGGGCCGTCGGCGAGCGTGCGGTCGTCCATCCACGGCTTGAACGAGAAGCCGAAGGTGTACATGTCCGAGTCGGAACGGATGCCCGGGTACTTGAAGAGGTCCCAGGTGCCGCCGAAGTTGTCGCGACCCTCGAGGATCACGTAGCGCTCGTTCGGGCACTTCATCGAGAGGTGCGCGGCCGCGCCGATCCCGGACAAGCCCGCGCCGATGATGATCACGTCGGTGTGCTCGGTCATGCGGCAAAAGCTACCACCGGACGCTGGCGAGGTGGCCAAACGCGAGCCGGTTCCCGCACGGACCCCGAGGCGACGTGGCGGCCGGGGCTCGACGGGGCGCGCAATGTGAGCGGTCGCTCGAAGGCCTGGATCTCGGCTGGTTGGCCGGCTCCGCCGTCGACCGATCAGATTCCGTAGCGCGTGTGGACGACGAGGTGCGTGTCGCCACGCTCGTGGCGAAAGCGGGCGGAGTCGAATGAGGGGGGGCCGAGGCTCGGCGAGGCGTCGTTCGAGAACGCGTAGCCTTCTCGCGGGATGCCGAGGAAGTCGCGTTCCATGCGGCCGTCGGCGTTCTCGTCGTCGAGGAGCGCGGCCGCGTAGGTGCCCGGCGCGACGTTCTCGAAGACGCAGCGCGCGCGCGTGCCGACGATGGCGGCGCGGCAGGTCGCGATCTCGCGGCCCTCGTGCGTCCAGTCGCTGGCGGAGCCGAAGAGCGCGCCTCGCACCTCACCGCGCGAGGAATGGATCCCCTCGACCTCGACGATCACGTCGAGCCCGTCGGCACGCAGCGGCGGGGTGTGCGCGAGGACGACGCAGGCGAGGGCGGTGAGCACGAGAGCGGGAAGGGCGAAGGTGCGGTGCATGGGCGTTCTCCGCGAAGGTTGCGGAGACGTGAGCAGCACGCGTGCCAGTGCTCGGCGCCCCGGAATTCGCGCGCTCGAACGACGTTCCGTCCGGGAACGCGTCGACCGGTGTCCAGGTCTTCGACATCGTGTCGAGACGGTCGACACCGACCTCGGCGGCGCGGGGCTTCGTGGAGCGCGCGGCCGGGCGCGGAGGCGGCGATCGGCGCGCCGCGCAGGACGACGGGTGGTCGCTCGCGCGCGCGCGCCGCGCGCGTCGGAACGCGGGGGTGGGGCCCCGATCCGATTCACTCGGTCGGGGCGGGGCCGCGTATCGGCCCCGGACGAATCAGTGCGCGCCCTCGACCTTCACGTCGGTGCGAGGGCGCTCGAGGAGCAGCACGACGAGGAGGCCGATCGAGAACACGGCCGTCGCCCACGCGAAGGACTGGTCGAAGGCGCGGATCATCGCCTGCCCGTACAAGCGGTTCCCCAGGCTCGCCATCGCGGCGAGGCTCGGATCGGCGAGGGTCGCGAACACACCGTGCTGGGCCGCGAGCACGGCGTCGCCCGTCTCGGGGCTCGTCGCCGTCAGGTGCTCGCCCAGGTACTGCGTCTGCTCGTGCCCGAGGTGGTCGAGCAACGTGCTCATCCACGCCGTGCCGATCGAGCCGCCGAGCTCGCGCGTCAGGTTGAAGAGGCCCGTCGCGTTCGGGCGACGCTCGTTCGAGACGTTCGAGAGCGAGAGCACCGAGAGCGGCACGAACACGAAGGGCAGGCCGACGGCGCGCAAGCGCATCGAGAACACGAGGTCCTCGAACCCCGACGACGCGTTCAGCTGCGTGTTCACCCACATGCTGTAGGCGACCACCGCCACGCCGAAGGCGACGAGCAGGCGCCCGTCGAAGCGGCTCGCGAATCGACCGACGAGCGGCATGAGCACGATCTGGATCACGCCCGCTTCGAGGAAGACGAGGCCGATGTCGAGCGCGCTGTAGCGGAGCACCGAGCCGCAGAAGAGGGAGAAGAGGAACGAGCCGGAGAAGAGGCTCATGCCGACGAGGAAGTTGATGAGCGAGCCCGCGGTGTAGCTGCGGTTCAGGAACACGCGGAAGTCGACGACCGGGTTCTTCGTCTCGAGCTCGTGCACCACGAAGGTGACGAGCGTGATCGCCGCCGTCGCGCTGAGCACGACGATCATCGGCTCCTCGAACCAGCCCTCGCGGTGGCCCTCTTCGAGCACGTACTGGAGCGAGGCCATGCCGACCGCGAGCAGGCCGATGCCGGTCCAGTCGACGGGATCGCGCGTCGCGACGAACTTCGGCTGCTCGATCACGCGCCACGCGAGCGCGGCCGCGACGAGGCCGATCGGCACGTTGATGTAGAAGATCCAGTGCCAGCTCGCGATGTCGATCATGTAGCCGCCGATCGTCGGGCCGAGCAGCGGGCCCGTGATCGCGCCGAGGCCGTAGAGCGCGCCGGCCATCGCGTGCTCGCGCCGCGGATAGCGCGCGAACAGGATGCCCTGCGCGGTCGGGATGATCGCGCCGCCGCCGATGCCCTGGAGCACCCGGAACATCACGAGCGAGGGGAGGTTCCAGGCCAGGCCGCAGAGCGCGCTCGCGGCGGTGAACACCAGGAGCGAGAAGACGAAGTAGCGGCGGTAACCGAAGCGGCGCTGGAGCCACCCGGTGAGCGGGATGACGACGATGTTCGCCATCATGTAGCCGACCGAGATCCAGCCGATCTGATCGATCGGCGTGCCGAAGCTCGCGCGGATGTCGTTCAGCGCGACGTTCACGATCGAGATGTCGAGCACCGCCATGAGCGCCGCGAGCATCACGGCGATCGTGACGAGGGTCTTGTTGCCCTGGACCTCGGTCTCCTCGTCGCGCTCTCGCGGGAGCGCGCTCGTCGTGGCGATGTCGCTCATCGGTCGGCCCTCAGCGCGACGCGCTCGCCGACGCGTCCTCGGTCTCGCGCGTGGCGTCGACGCGGACCGTGGTGGTCGCCGACAGGCCCGGCACCAGGCGCGCGCCGTGGGCGTCGTCGATCGCGATGCGGACGGGCACGCGCTGCACGACCTTCGTGAAGTTGCCGGACGCGTTGTCGGGCGGGATCAGCGAGAAGCGCGCGCCGGTGGCCCCGGCGAGGCTCTCGACGTGGCCGCGCACCTCGATGCCGTCGAAGGCGTCGATCTCGATCGTGACGGGCTGGCCGGGCCGCATCTCGGCGATCTGGTCTTCCTTGAAGTTCGCGACGACCCAGACGTCCTCGCTGCCGACGAGCGCCATCATCGCGCGCTCCGGCGAGACCATGGCGCCCGGCTCGACGGTGCGGCGCGAGACGTAGCCGGTGATCGGTGCGCGCACCGTCGCGTAGCCGAGCTGGAGCTCGGCGAGGCGAACGGCGGCCCCGGTCTGCGCGACGCGCGCCTCGGCCTGCGCGACCGCGGCGTGCGCGGCCGCGACCTGCTCGGGGCCCGCGGCGGCCTGCACGAGGCGGCCCTGGGCGGTGTCGATCTGTCCGAGCCAGGTCGCGCGGCCCGTCTGCGCCGCCGCGAGCGCGGCCTCGGACTGTGCGAGCGTGGCCTGCGCTTGGTCGTACGCGGCCTGGCGCGCATCGAGCTCGGCCTGCGCGACGCTGTGGCCAGCGAAGAGCTGCTGCGCGCGCGCGAGCTCGGTGTGCGTGAGCGAGACGCGCGACCGCGCAGCCTCGATCGCGGCCTGTGCCGACTGGATCGACGCCGCCGCGCTCGAGAGCCCCGCGCGCGCCGAGGTGAGGCCGCCGCGGGCCTGCTGATCGGCGGAGGCGACCGTCGCCTCGGTGAGCGCGAGCTGAGCGCGCGCCGCCTCGAGCGACGCCTGGGCGCCGGCCGCCTCGGCGCGCGCCTGCGCGAGGCGCGCTTCGTAGTCGCTCGCGTCGAGGCGCACGAGCGGGTCGCCCTCGTGCACGAGCTGGTTGTCCACGACGAGGACCTCGGCGACCTGCCCGGCCACGCGCGAGGCGACGTTGACGATGTGGCCCTCGACCTGCGCGTCGTCCGTCGCTTCGAGGCCGCGGTGCGTCCACACGTAGGCGCCGCCGCCGAGGCCGGCGAGCGCGAGCAGCGCGACGAAGACGAGGCGCGCGCGCGACGCGGGCGGCTTCGAAGGCGGGGCGGCGGGAGCCGGCGGCGAGACCCCCGGAGGGGCAGAAGAAGAAGCAGAGGCGCTGGAGTCCGTAGCGGGACGCACCACCCGCAGGCCCGAGTCGTCGGAGGTGGGGGAGGGCGTCGTGGCGTCGTTCGGTTGGGGCTGGCTCATCGCACCCCGAGCAGTTCACGCGACGTGCCACGCGAATCCCCCGCGTTCCCAGGGCCCGAGCCGACGGAACCTCGGCGCCTGTCGGGTTTCCGGCAGGCGCCGCTGCCGGAAGCCCGTACAGCCCGCCGCCGATCCCTCTCCTCTTGGCGAGGCCGAGGTCGCGCGCGATGCTGCGGACATGGCGGATCCCGAGTCGCCCCGATCGCGAGACGTGCGCGAAGGCGTTGGCCCCGTTCTCGCAGCGCCACCCGACGTGGACGCGCACTCGGGACCTTCTTCGGGATTGCCCACCGCCGTTCGGACGGGCCGCCGCCGCATCGGTGCGGGCCCGTCCTGCGAGCTCGTGACGCCCGAGGAGCGCTACGCCGCGACGAGCGAGCGCTTGCTGCTCGAGCACGGCAACCAGTGGATGAAGCAGCGGCCGCGCTTCTTCTGGCGCACGTCGGCGATCCACGTCGTGCTCACCTGGGCTGCGGGTCTCTCGCTCGGGCGCCTGGCGCTCGTCGCCGCCGTGCACGCGTTCCTGCAGCTGCACTTCGTCTTTCTCGCGCGCCGTGCCCACCGCGTGCCCTTCGAGCGCCACGAGATCCTGCGCACGTCGCTCGTGATGATGGCCTCGAACGGCGTGATCGTCGCCGCCACGGGTGGCCTCGTGAGCCCCTTCTTGCCGTCGATCTTCGCGACCGTCGTGATCTGCGCGAGCGCGTTCGGCGCGGCGGCCGAGACGCGCGCGATGCTCGCCATCTTCGTGGCGCTCCTCGTCTTCCTCGGGGTGCTGCCCGACGCGCTCACGGGCGGGCCGTGGCCCACCGAGTGGTACCGCATCGCCTTGATCGGCTCGCTCGCCTACTCGGTGTGGCTCGCGGCCTCGAAGATCATCGAGACGACCGACGTCTACGTGCGCGCCGGCACGCTCGCGGCGGCCGCGCGCGACGAGCTGCTCGCGGCGCGCACCGAGCGCGTGAACGCGCTCGAGGGCATGGCCGCGCGCGTGGCGCACGACCTGAAGAACCCGCTCGCCGCGATCCAGGGCCTCACCGAGCTGCTCGAGCGGCAAGCGAGCGATCCGCGCACGGCCGAGCGCCTGCACGTCGTGAACGAAGAGTGCGCGCGCATGGGCGTGACGATCCGCGACTACCTCGCGCTGAGCCGCCCGATCGAGGACGTCGCGCCGGTGACGCAGCCGATCGGTCCCATCGTCGATCGCGTGCTCACGCTCTTCGAGGCGCGCGCGGCGACGAGCGACGTGCGCCTCGTGCGCGCCGAGGGGGACGCGCCGGCGGACGTCGACGCGCCGCGGCTCGAGGAGGTGCTGCTCAACCTCGTCGCGAACGCGATCGAGGCGAGCCCGCGCGGTCGCACCATCGAGGTGGGCGTGCGCGAGACGCAGGGCGGCGTGGCCATCGAGGTGCGCGACCACGGCCGCGGGATGTCGCCGCACGTGCTCGCGCGCATCGGGACGCCCTACTTCACGACGCGCGAAGAAGGCACGGGCCTCGGCGTCGCGCTCAGCCGCACGATCGTCAAGCAGCACGGCGGCACGCTCTCGTACGAGAGCCGCGAGGGCGAAGGAACGCTGGCGCGCATCGCGCTCCCGCGCGCCCGTGGAGAGACGATCCCGCTGGCGGAGGCGTCGTGAGCCGCGTCCTCGTCGTCGACGACGAGCCGGGCGTGCTCTACATGGCGCGCGAGGTGCTCACCGATCGCGGCCACACCGTGATCGCGGCGAAGTCGGCGCAAGAAGCCCTCGCGCACCTCGAGGAGCGCATCGACGTGGTGCTCACGGATCTCGCGATGCCGGGCATGGACGGGCTCGCGCTGCTCGAGAAGGTGCGCGAGCGCGACCTCGAGCTGCCCGTGATCCTGATGACCGCCCACGGCAACGAGCGCGTCGCCGTGCGTGCGATGAAAGAGGGCGCGTACGACTACCTCGGCAAGCCCGTGAACATCGACGAGCTCGGGCTCGTGGTGGAGCGCGCTGCCGAGGCCCGCGCGCTCCGCGGCGAGAATCGAAAGCTCGCGGCCGAGCACGTGCTCGGCCGGCGCTTCGTCGCGGAGAGCGAGCCGATGCGGAGGCTGCTCGCGTCGACCGAGCGCGTCGCGGCCAAGGACGTCACCGTGCTCGTGCGCGGCGAGACCGGCACCGGCAAGGAGCTCGTCGCCTCGCTCGTGCACGCGAGCAGCAAGCGCAAGGACAAGCCCCTCGTGCGCTTCAACTGCGCGGCGCTGCCACCCGAGCTCGCCGACGCCGAGCTCTTCGGCCACGTGAAGGGCGCGTTCACGGGCGCCATCGCGAATCGCACCGGCTTCTTCGCGCAGGCCAACCACGGCACGCTCGTGCTCGACGAGATCGGCGAGCTGCCGCTGGGCCTCCAGCCGAAGCTCCTCCGGGCGCTGCAGGAGGGCGAGATCCAGCCGGTCGGGTCGGGCCGTGTGGAGAAGGTCGACGTGCGCATCGTCGCGTGCACGAACCGCGATCTGCTCGCCGAGGTGAAGGCGGGCCGCTTCCGCGAAGACCTCTACTACCGGCTCGCCGTGGTCGAGCTGGTGGTGCCGCCGCTCCGCGAGCGGGTCGAGGAGATCCCCGCGCTCGCTCGCGAGATCGCGCGGCGCCACGCCGAGAAGTTCGGCGTCCGGAGCGTGGTGCTCTCGGACGCGCTCGTGGAGGCCCTCACCCACCAGAGCTGGCCCGGCAACGTCCGGCAGCTCGAGAACACGCTCGCGCGCGTCGTCGCTCTCTCGTCGGGCGGCGTGCTCGGGCCGGAGCTCTTGCAGATGAGCGCACCCCTCTCCTCCGGAGCCTCGGCCCACGACGACCACGACGCCCCACCACCCTCGACCGAGCGCGCGACGCTGCGCGAGCAGGTCGAGGCCTTCGAGCGCGGCCTCGTGGCCCGTGCGCTCGAGGAAGCGCACGGCAACCAGAGCGAGGCGGCGCGAAGGCTCGGGGTCGGGCGCGCGACCCTGATCGACAAGATGAAGAAGTACGGTCTCTCCGGGCGCACGTAGCGACGCGCGGCCCGCGCGTTCGAGCGGGCCGAATCGCGGGCATGGAGGCTCGGCTCGTTCCATGTTCCGCGCCGTGACGCGCGAGGACGAGTGGCTCTGGGGCTGGGATCCCACGCCGGGGATCGTGTCCGTGTGGGCCGAGGCCGATGGGCGCGCGGTCGTGTGGCGGCGCGTCGAGGGCCGCCTTCTCCGAGAGGAAGCGCGCTTCCGGCCGTGGATGCTGCTCTCGGCGCGCGAGCTCTTGCCCGAGCCGCTGCCGCGCGGCTTCGACGTGGAGGTCCTCGAGGGGCCGGGAGCGCTGCGCTGGCTCGCGAGCGCCGAGGACGGGCGCGTGCTCGCCCAGGCGATTCTGCGCCAGGCGTCACGGCTGCTCGGCCGCGCGGTCGGGCACGTGCGCGCGCTCGGAGACGACGTCGTGCTCGCGCTGCCGCCCGAGGAGCAGTACCTCGTCGCGACGGGGCGCACGTACTTCCGGGACCTCGCCTTTTCCGATCTGCGCCGCGCGCAGCTCGATCTCGAGACGACCGGGCTCGATCCCGCGCACGACCGCCTCTTCCTCGTCGCGGTGCGGGATCCGGACGGCCGCGCGCGCACGCTCGAGGTGGACGGGGAGGGTGATCGCGCCGAGGCCGCGCTGATCGTGCGCCTCGTGCAGTGGATCCGCGACGTCGATCCCGACGTGATCGAGAACCACAACCTGCACGGCTTCGACTTGCCCTTCCTCGTCGAGCGCGCGCGTCGCCTCGGCGTGCCGCTCGCGCTCGGTCGTGCGGGCGCGCCGGGCCTGCGCAAGCGCCCCTCGGCCCGCGGCGCGGCGCTCGGGCCCGGCAAGATCGAGCGCGACGAGGAAGACGACCCGATGCGGCGCGCGCGCTACACGGTGATCGGCCGCGAGCTCGTCGACTCGATGGACGCCGTGCGTCGCTACGACTTCGCGGTGCGCGATCTGCCGGGCCACGGGCTCAAAGCGGTCGCGCGGCACCTCGGCCTCGCGCGCGAGGGGCGCATCGAGATTCCGGGGGCCGAGATCGCGGCGACGTATCGGAAGGACCCCGAGCGCGTGCGCCGCTACGCCATGGACGACGTCGACGACGCCGAGGGCCTGGCGCGCGTGCTCGGCGGCGCGGCGTTCGCGCTCGCGAAGATGGCGCCGCGCCGCTACGAGCGGCTCGCCGACGCGGGGCCGGCGACGGGCGTGCTCGATCCTCTGCTCGTGCGCGCGTACGTGCGAGCGCGGTCGGCGCTGCCCGCGCACGAGGGCGGCGACGGCACGCAGCATCAGGGCGCGGCGCTGCACCTGTTCGCGTTCGGCGTCGCGCGGCGCGTCGTGAAGGCCGATGTGGCGAGCCTCTATCCCTCGCTGATGCGCGAGCATCGCATCGGGCCGGCGCGCGATCGGCTCGGCGCGCTCCTCGCGCTCGTCGATCGCCTGGTCGACCAGCGGCTCGAGGCCAAGGCACGCGGCCGTGCCGCGCCGAAGGGCTCGCGCGAGCGCCACGAGAACGAGGCGCTCTCGGCGGCCATGAAGCTCGTGATCAACTCCGCGTACGGCTATCTCGGCGCGGCCGGGCTCACCCGCTTTTCCGACGTGCACGCCGCGAACGAGGTCACGCGGCACGGGCGCGCGCTGCTCGGCGAGATCTGCCGCGGGCTCGCGGCGCGCGGGATGACCTTGCTCGAGGCCGATACCGACGGTGTGTACTTCTCGGTGCCCGAGGGCTTCACCGAGGACGACGAGCGGCGCGTGATCGGCGAGGTCGCGGCGCTCCTGCCGGCGAGAGTGAAGCTCGAGCACGACGGCCGCTACGCCGCGATGCTCTCGCACGAGCCGAAGAACTACGCGCTCCGCGGCTACGACGGAGCGCTCTCGCTCAAGGGCGTCGCGTTCCGCTCGAGCCGCGCCGAGCCCTTCGGCGAGCGCTTCCTGCGCGAGGCCGTCGACGCGCTCTTCGACGACGATGTCCCGCGCGTGCGCGAGGTCTACGTGCGCACGGTGCTCGCGATCCGGCGGCGGGCGCTGCCGACCTACGACGTGACGACGAAAGCGCGCCTGCAGAAGACCGCGAGCGAGTACGAGGTCTCACGGCGCGAGCGGCGCGAGCTCGTCTACGAGGCGCTGCTCGCGGCGGGCCGCACCGAGTGGTCGCTCGGCGAGCGCGTGCGCGTGTACCGTGCGGCCGGTGGGCGCGCGGCGCTCTGGTCGGACGAGGACGAGGAAAGCGCGGAGCGGGGCGAGCACTCCTCGCCGGGCGGCGACCCACGCGACTACGACACGGACTACTACGCGCGCATCCTGCGCGAGAGCTTCGCCGCGCGTCTCGAGCGCGCGCTGCCGCCCGAGGTCTACGCGGCGACCTTCGACGATCCGATGCAGCCCTCGCTCTTCGAGGCGAGCCTCGCGGGCGCGCGGCCGACGCTGACGATCGTACAGACGGGCCGCTGACGCTCAGGGCGCGGCGGCCGCCGCGTGCACGTCACTCGGCGCTCATCTCGACGCGCTCGTCGCCCCCGGCGCGCACGCGGATCGTGCGCGAGGTCGTCGGCTCGGCGAAGCCCGCCTGGATGCGATGCGAGCCCGCGCGCAGCGAAGCCTCCACCGGCGCGCGCCCCATGAAGCGGCCGTCGATCCACACGTTGCCCCACGGGCTCACCACGACGTGGATGCGGCCTTCGCTGCCGCGCGGCGTCTCGTCCGTCGAAGCCGCCGCGCTCGAGGGCGGCGGATCCGCACCGTGGCGCGGCGACTCGTGCGTCGTGGTCGACGACGGGGCGCGAGCGGTCGGGGGCGGGCGAGAGGCGGCGCTCGGCGGCGGCGAGACGGGGACGCTCGAGACGTCGGGCGCCGACGAGGGCGGCGGCACGACGAGCGCTGCTGCGCCCGTGAGCGTCGTGGGGGGTGGCACGGCGGGCGCGGTGCTCGGCGGCGCGACGGTGCTCGGCGGCAGCGCGACGACGCTCGTCGGCGGCGGTGTGGTCACGTCCCCCGCGGCCGTGCCCGAGCCACCGAAGGCGAGCCAGAGGCCGCCGGCCCCCGCCGCGACGACGGCGACGATCGCGACGCCCGCCGCCATGAGCAGGACCGGGGACGTCTCTCTCGCGCGGGCGACCACGGGCGCGGCGTCGCGCTGGGTGACGGGGTCGTTGCTCGCGTCGGATTGCGACGCGGCGACGGGCGTGGCGGCGGGCCGGGTGATCGGCGTCGAGGCCGCGGGCATCGCCGGCACGCTCGCGACGGGCGGCGTCCCGGTGGCCACGAACGCGGTCGGCGCGCGCGCGAGCTCTTCGAGCCGCGCTTCGTACGCCGCCGTGACGAGCTTGCCGAGCTGCCGCCGCGCGACGACGGGCGAAGCGAGCATGGGCGCGAGCCGCTCCACGACGTCGTGGCCGTTCTGCGGGCGCTGCCGTTGATCGTGGGCGAGCAGGGCCTCGATGGTGTCGACCAGGGCGCGTGGCGCCGTCGGCGCAAGCTCGTAGAGGGAGCGCCGCTCGTTCTTCGCGATGAGCAGCACGAGGCGTGCGTCCGCGTCGGCCTCGAAAGGGCGCACGCCGGCGAGCATCTCGTACCCGATGACGCCCAGCGCGAAGAGATCGGCGCGCGGGCTCGGGGCCGCGCCGTCCAGCTGCTCGGGCGCCATGTACGCGAACTTGCCGCGCATCATCGTGGCCGTCGCCTTCTCGCCGCCGCTGAGGGCCTTCGCGATGCCGAAGTCGGCGACCTTCACCTCGCCCGACGTGCTGAGGAGCACGTTCGACGGCGAGAGATCACGGTGCACGACGCCGTCGTGCGCGCCGTCGCCGCCGTGCGCTTCGTGCAGGCCATGCGCGATCTCGGCCAGCACGTAGCCCACCAGCTCGGGCGCGAGGCGCTTGCCCTCGGCGCGCTCGATCACGTGGTCGAGGTCGCAGCCCTCGACGAGCTCCATGACGAGGTAGGGCACGCCCTGGTCCTCGCCGACGTCGAGCACCTGCACGAGGTTCGCGTGGCGGAGCTTGGCGCTCAGGTTCGCTTCCCGCGCGAAGAGCCGCCGCGCCGTGGCGTCGCGCGCGTACGCTGGCAAGATCCGCTTCAGGCAGACGCGCTGCTCGATCGTCTGCATCCGGCGGACGGCGACGAAGGTCTCGGCCATCCCGCCAGCCCCCAGCCGACGCTCGATCGCGTACGGTCCGATGCGCGCCGGCGTGTCCGACATCCCGGCCGCGAGGCTAACACCGGCGCTCGCGCTCCGCGAGGCAACGATCGTGGCACCACCCGGGCCCCGGCCGGCGGCGCGCCTCTGCTATCGTTCTGCGCATGCGCGCCCGCCCGCTCTTCCTCTTCTCTGCCTTGCTCGCCGCCTGTTCCACGCCCGCTCCGACGCCCGCCGACGGCAGCAACGACGAAGATGCCGGGATCGAGGCCGGGCCGGCGGACGCCGCGAGCCTGGTCGATGCCGCGGTGCCCATGCCCACGGACGCGCCCATCAAGGGCCCCTTCGTGATGCAGCCGACGACCACGTCGGTGGTGGTGCGCTGGGAGTCGGTGCTCGAGCCCGCGCACGTGGAGGTCGACTACGCGCCCGAGTCGGGCGGCACGATGGTCACGGCGGACGGCACCGCGCGCCTGACGCACGTCCTGCTCGACTACGCCGGGCCCGCCAACCACGGCGTCCCGAACCACCCCGACGTGCCGGGCGACTACTACGTGAGCGAGGTGGCCATCACCGGGCTCACGCCGGCGACCTGCTACACGTACTCCATCGCCGGCTACCCGCTCGATCACGGCCGCTTCTGCACCATGCACGAGGCGAGCGACCACACGACGCCGATCCACGTGTACGCGATCGGCGACACGAGCCCGGCGTTGCAGCAGACGCTCCGCATCCTCTCGCACACGAGCCCGGCCACGGCCGACTTCACCATCCACGTCGGCGACCTGCAGTACTACTCGACGATCATCGAGACCCAGTCGCTGTGGTTCGATCTGATGCAGCCCCTGCTGCGTGCGAACGCGTTCATGCCCTGCGAGGGCAACCACGAGTCCGAGATCGATCACGAGCTCGACGACATCTACGCGCGCCTCTTCGATCACCCGGGCGACACGACCGACACGACGTGGTGGTACCACTACGAGACGGGCGGCGTTCACTTCCTCTCGCTCTCGACCGAGCGCGACATCACCGTAGGGAGCGAGCAGTGGAGCTGGCTCGACCAGACGATGACGCGCATCGAGGCCGAGCCGGGGTATCGCTTCACGGTCGTGTACTTCCACCGCCCGATCTACGGCGTCGCGTCCTACGCGCCGAACCTCCAGAACCGCGCGGCGATCGAGCAGGTGATCACGGCGCATCGCGTGCCGCTGGTGCTCGCCGGGCACATGCACAACTACGAGCGCTTCCAGATCGGGAACGTGACCCACGTCACGACCGGCTCGGGGGGCTTCTCGGATCCCGAGGCGAGCCTGGACGACAACGTGGCCGCCTTCCCCGAGGACGCTGCGCACCGCGTGGCGTCGGGCGCGTTCTTCGAGGCGATGGAGATCACCATCGTCCCCGATCCGGGCGTGGCGGGCGGGGACGTCATCCAGTGTGCGATCGTCGACGAGATGGGCACGACGCAGGACAGCTTCGAGATCCACGTTCCCCCGCCGACCTGACGGGAACGGCGCGGCGCGCGCGTGCTAGCTTCGTTCGCGTGCACGCGCGTCGCTCCGCTCTGATCGGCCTCGTGCTGCTCGCCGGCGCGAGCGGCTGCGTGCGGCGCTATCCGCAGCCCTCGCCCGAGGAGCCCCACGCGGACGTGCAGATCCGCGTCGTCCATCATCAGGAGCTCGCGCCGCGCTACGACGAGAGCGTCCAGATCGACGGCTATGCCGTGAGCTTCGGCGAGGCCGTGCCGGGCGTGCGGCAGACCACGATGCGCGTGCGCCCGGGCCCGGCCGACTGGGCGTTCTCCACCGACTTCTTCCACGAGGTCACGACGTGGCAGACCCAGACGTACTGGCAGTCGCAGAGCTACGTGTGCGGATCGGGGCGCTACGGTCCGCAGTACTGCAGCCGGTCGATCCCGATGACGCGCACGGTGCCCGTCACGGTGCGCGTGCCCGATGGCGGCTGCACCACGGGGATGATGCAGACACCGCTCGCCGGGGCCGTGTACCTCGTGCAGTACGAGCTCGTCGCGAACGGGATCTGCCAGGCCACGTGTCAGCGCCTGCTCGCGGGCCCGGGCGGCACGACCGTCGCGATGCCCTGCGGCGCCGGCGAGCCGATCCCCCAGACCGTGGTGCCTCCGGCCGCGTACGTGGATGCGCCGATGACGAGCGCGCCTTACGCGAGCGAGTTCCCGGAGGAGGCGACGAGCGGCGGCGAGATCGTGCCGGCCCCCTCCACGGCCGCGTCGGGGCTCGCGGCCCCACGCTGAGGCGCGGCTACTCGTCGCCCCGGCTCGAGCGCGCGCGCTTCTTGTCGGAGGCGTGGCGCTTCTCCTCGAGACGCCGGCGCACCGAGCCCCGCGAAGGCTTGGTCGGCTTGCGCGCTTTCGGCACGAAGAGCGCTTGCCGGACGAGCTCGGCGAGCTTCTCGCGCGCGTCCTCGAGGTTGCGCGGTTGATCGCGTGTGAGCTGGCTCGTGACGAGGATCGCGCCGTCGGCGTCGAGACGGTTCCGCGCGATCGTGCGCAGGCGCATCTTCACGACGGGCGAGAGCGCGGAGGCCTCGAGGTCGAAGCGCAGGTCGACCTTCGACGAGACCTTGTTCACGTTCTGCCCACCCGGGCCGCCGCTTCGCGCCGCGCTCCAGGACAGCTCGCGTGCCGGGATCGTCACGCGCTCGTTCACCACCAGATCGTCCACGGGCGGTAGCGTTGCGCCGGAGCGCCGCGTCCGCAACGCTCGCCGCGTGCGAGACCGCGTCCTCTTGGGATTGTCTGCTGCGCTCCTGTTCGTGGGGCTCGTGGTGTGGACGCTCCAGTCGCGCGATGCCGGGCTCGACGAAGAGCGGCGGCGCTACGTCGAGACGCTGCGCGACCCGCCGCCTCTCGGCACGGATCTGCATCCGGCCGACCCGCGCGGGACGGCGGCCGCCGACGCATTCCGCCGCGCGGGCCTGGGCGACGCGCCGCTCCGCTTCTTCTTCACGCGCGGGGAGACGGCGATCGTGGGCGCGGGCGTCGAGGGCCGCGACGCGCTCGAGGTGTGGTCGGCGCTCCGCGCGGTCGCGCACGAGACGCACCTGTTCCCCGTGATCCTCGGCGACGGCTTCTCCGTGGAGCGCCACGGCGACGCGGTGCTCCACACGATGACGCCCGTCGAGGCCACGCTCGCACGGGCGAGCGATCTCGACCTCGACGCGTGGCTCGCCGCCCGCCCCGAGCCGGCGGCCGGCAGCGCGATGCCCGTGGCCCCGCGTACCGAGCACTTCGTCTCGGTGCTCGATCCCGTGCTCGGCGTTCCGGTGATGCCGGTCGCGGTGGCGCTCTTCCCGGTGGCGCGCGCGGCCGACGTGCCGGCGTGGCTCGCCTTCGGCAACTGGCACGAGTGCCCGGAGGCGGCCGTGCACGTCGCGGTGCTGAGGCGCCTCGAGGACGAGGCGCACGTCGAGCTCGTCGCGATCACGAGCGACCGCATCGAGCTGCGTGTTCCTTCGCCGCCGACCGATGCGGCCGCCCGCGATCGGCTCGCGGGACTGCTCGCGCGCTGGGACGTGCCGGCGTTCGCGGCCGACCGCGCTACCATCGCTTCGTGGTCGGCCACCGTCGTGCCCTCGCGCTCCTGGTCGCTCTCGTTTCCGCGCCCGCATTGAGCGGCTGCGAGCCGAGCGCGCCGTCCGTGGCGAGCGATGCCGGGCGGCCGGCGTCGGACGCCGCCGCGCGCAGCGACGCCGCGATCCCGCGAACGGACGCCGGGCACTGCGCGATCGACCCGCTCCCCGCCGATCCCCACAGCGCCGACCGTGCCGCGTGCTCGTTCGCCGCGGGCGCCACGCCCGAGAGCTCGCTCGGGATCGACGCTGCGCTCGCGGCGCGCCTGCCGATCGACCACATCGTCATCGTGATGCAGGAGAACCGCTCCTTCGATCACACCTTCGCCACCTACGAGGGCGAGCTGATCGATCCGCTGCCGGCGACGTTCACGAATCCCGACGACTCCGGCACGGCGGTCGCGCCGTTCCACCTCGACTCCCACTGTCTGCCTCACGATCCCCCGCACCAGTGGGACGCCATGCACGCCTCGTGGAACGGCGGCGCGATGGACGGCTTCGTGCGCGCGGCCGACGACGCCACCTCCGACGGGCACTACGTGATGGGCTACTACGACGCCCAGGACCGGCCCTTCTACGACTGGCTCGCCCACACGTTCGCGATCTCGGATCGGCACTTCGGCGACGCGCTCGGAGGCACGTGGTCGAACCGCGCGTTCCTCTACACCGGCAGCTCGCACGGCATCCACTCGACGGGGGAGCTCACGATTCCCGACGCACGCACCGTCTTCGACCAGCTCGACGAGGCCGGCGTGAGCTGGGGCGTCTTCACGAGCGGAAACCCGCGCCAAGACCTGCTCGGCTGGGACCGCACGCACGCGGGCGTCGCGAGCTTCAACGCGTTCCTCGCGCACCTGGCCGACGGCACGCTCCCCGCCGTGAGCTTCGTCGATCCGAGCGGGGCCGAGGACGAGCATCCCGCGAACGACATCGGCGGCGGCGAGCAGTGGTCGCGCCGCATCTACGAAGGCGCCATCGCGAGCCCCCTCTGGCCCTCGCTCGTGATCTTCCTGACCTACGACGAGAGCGGTGGCCTCTTCGACCACGTGCCGCCGCCCGAGGCCTGCCTGCCCGATGCGACGCTGACCGAGTTCGATCGTCTCGGGATCCGCGTTCCGCTCTTCGTGGTGAGCCCGTGGGTGCGCCCGGGCCGCGTCGGGCACGAGACGAGCTCGCACGCGTCGATCCTGCGCTTCGTGCAGCTGCGCTTCGGCCTGCCGGCGCTCTCGGCGCGCGACGCGAACGCGGGCGCGCTGCTCGACTTCTTCGATTTCTGTCAGCCGAGCTTCCCGGTGGGGCCTGCCTCGCCGGCCGCGTTCGGCCTGGAGGGCTGCCCATGAGCCACGAACGCGTCCTCTTCGCGCTGTGCCTCTCGCTCGCCGTGCCCGCGCTCGCGTCGTGCACGCGCGAGGTGCCGCCCGAGCGCGTGCCCGAGATCGAGGACTTCGCGGGCTTCACGTCGTGGACGCGCACGGCCGTGCCCACGACCGACGTGTACGCGCACGGCGTCTACGCCAACGCGCTCGCCGAAGAGGGCCCGCCCTGGCAGCTCGGTGCCGCGTTCGTGCGCGCCGAGGAGTCGGGACCGCAGCAGGCGTGGCTGCTGCACGGCATGGTCCGCCGCGGCGGCGACTTCAACTACGGCCTCGCCACGGGGTGGGAGTTCTTCGGCCTCTTCATCGACGAGCAGGGGGCGGTCGAGCTCATCTGGCGCGGCGCCCATCCGCCGCTCGGCGCGGGCTACGCCGAGCCGGACACGGGCGTGGCCGACGCGGGCCCGAACGGTCTTCCTGCGGGGGACTGCAACGGCTGCCACCGCGATCCCGACGCCGTCCTGCCGTACCGCTGAGGCGGGCTATCCGCCGAGGTCGATCCCGGCGCGCCGGGCGAGCTCGATCTCGATGAGCTCGTGGAGCGCCCCGGCGATCTCGCGACGCGCGCGCCGGAGGGCCTGCTCGTCGTCGGCGTCGCCCGGCGCGACGCCGTGCGCGATCGGCTCGCCCACGATGAATCGGAGCTGCGCGCGGCGCGGGATCGGGAGCACCCACGAGGGGAGAGGAATGGGAATGCTGCGCCGCCCGAGCCAGCGCTCGCCGCGCTCGTAGGCGTTGCCGACGAAGTCGAAGAGATCGTCGGTCCCGACGGAGGCCACGGGGACGACGGGGACGCCGGTGCGCGCCGCGAGCCGCACGAAGCCGTAGCGCTTCCCCCAGAGCAGCTGGTAGCGGAGCTCGCGCGGCTTCATCGCCTCGCGCATTCCGCCCGGAAGCACGAGGACGAGCTCGCCCGCGTGGAGCAGCTTCTCGGCGTTCTCGTGCGTCCCGTCCACGGTGCCGACGGAGGCGGCCAGGCTGCGGAGGAACGGCATGCGCCACCACAGGTGCTCGCCCAACACCCAGATCGGGCGCCGCTGCGCGCGCCACATCGCCGCCATGACGAACACCGCGTCCCAGCCGAACGTGTGGTTGCCGACGAGGAGCGCGCCGCGCTGCGGGATGTGCTCGAGCCCGTGCACCTCGACGCGCAAGAGGCGCGAGGCGCGGTCGATCCACGCGTAGAGGCGATCGGCAGCGTGCGGATCGAACGACACGAACGCGCGCGCGTCGTCGGGTGAGAACCCGTCGAGCAGCGTCGTATCGATGCGAGGCAGACCGCGCACGGCCCGATCCTACGCCCGCGTGGCCGGGCCACCAGCCCGCGGGGACCTCGGCGCGCGCGGCTCCCGGCGCGACCTCAGCCGCCGGTGCTCGGCCTGGGCGGGGCGCCGAACGTGAGCACCTTCTCCAACGCGCCGAGGCCGTGCTTGCGCCACTCGTGCGAGAGCTCGAGCTGGAAGCGCATGGTCTCCTTCACGAGGCGCGCCCACTCGTCCACGGCGAGGCTCGCCGCGAGCTCGTTCTGCGCCTCGGCCTCGGCCACGCGCCCGAGCAGGGTCTGGGTGCGCGCCAGCTGCCGATCCACCGCCTTCGTCCACGCATCGAGCGCGTTCTTTCGCAACTGCGAAAACATCATCGTCATGAGGCCGTATCTCCGAATCGCTCGCTGAAATTGGCAGCGAACGACGCGAAGGTAGGGCGGCTGCGCGCCCGGGTCAAGCTCGGTTTGTGCGCTGCACAAAGACGAGGCGCGCGCTCAGCTCGTCTTTCGTTTCGGGAGGCTGGCGCGCAGCTCGCGTTTCAGCTCGTCGAGCTCGCGGCGGAGCGCGGCGACCTCGCCTTCCTCTTCTTCTTCGGCCGGCGCGCCGGGAGGAGGCGTGGGCAACGTGGGCGGCGCCGCGGCGCCCGCGCTCACGGGCGGCACCCACGTGGGCTCCGGCGCGACCAGATGCCCGGCGCCGAGCACGAGGCGCGCGAGCGCGTTCGTGGCCGAGAACGGAAGGGTCGCCATCGGCACGTAGGGCGAGAGCGCCTGCGCGCCACGCTGCGCTTGGACGTACATTTCCAGGGCGATTCCGAGATAGCGACCGAAGAACTCGGCGAGCGCCTCGTCGCCCATGCGGATGAGCTGGACCAGGAGCGGCGCGGGCAAGAGGCGCGCGCCGCCGCGGCTCTCGAGGATGATCTGGGCGAGCGTGGGCTGCGTGAGGTCGGCCTCGGTCTTGGCGTCGAGCACGCGCACGTTCTCACCGCCGCGGATGCGCTGCTCGAGCTCCTCCAGCGTCACGTACCGGCTCTCGCTGGTGTCGTAGAGCCGGCGGTTGCCGTACTTCTTGATGACGGTCGTGCCGGCCATGATCGCGTGCGCCGAAGAGGAGCACGCGGCTGCGGGAGAAGCAACCCGACAAATGCCGTGTTGTCATGGTGCGATGCACAAAAACGGGCTTGACACTCTCCGTTTCGCGGCGCAATAAGGCCGACTCGTGGGTTCGTGCAGCGCACCAAAGCGCTCGCGGGGAGTGGTGACGATGGAAGCGGGGAACAGCGAAGCCCATCCGGCCCGAGTGACGGGGATGGCCGTGGCGATGCAGGCGATCGGCGGCGGTCTCGGCTGGTCGGTCCTCCCGCCGCTCATGCCCCTCATCGCGACCGAGCTCGGGATCGGGCCCACCCAGACGGGGATGATCTGGGGCTCGGCCTCGCTCGGGATCGCCCTCGCTTCGCCCGTGGGCGGCGCGGCGGTCGATCGCTTCGGCCCGCGCCGCGTCGCCTCCGCCGCGATGTTCGTCGGCGCGCTCGCCTGCGTGCTGCGCACGCTCGCCGTGGGGCCGCTCTCGCTGGCGGCCACGATGCTGCTCTTCGGCGCGCACATCGGCTTCGTGGCCCCCGCGCTCCCGAAGGCGCTCGCGGGTCACGTGCCGCTCGCGCGCCTCGCCCGCGCGAACGGAATCGCGCTGCTCGGCTACACGCTCGGCACGGCGCTCACGGTCGTGCTCGCGCGCACGGTGCTCGCGCCTGCGCTCGGTGGCTGGCGCCCGGTGATGTGGCTCGCGGCGGTGCTGATGACGATCGTCGGCGGGCTCTTCGCGGTGCTCGTCCCGGATCGCGGCGCGCTCGCCCCGCACGCGTCGATCAAGAGCTCGTTCGCGCTCGCGGCCGAGCCCGAGCTGCGTCGCGTCGCGGCGATGCACTTCCTCCTGTTCGGCGGCTACCTCGCGCTGCTGGGCCTCCTGCCGCACGCGCTGCTCGCGATGGGCCTCGCGCCGCACGAAGTGGGCCTGGCGGTCGCGGGCTGGCTCGTGTGCGCGGCCGTCGCGAACTTCGCCGGACCGGTGATCGCGGCGCGCCTCGGCGCGCGCCGTCCGGTGCTGATGGTCGGTGCCGCGGTGGCGGGGCTCGGCCTCGGCGTGCTGGCGCTGACGGGCGCGCAGCCGATGCTCTGTCTCGGGGTGGCGGCGCTCGGCGGAGGTTGCCTCGCGCCGCTGCTGCTCACGGCGCCGCTCGAGATGCCGCGCATCGGTGCGGCGCGCGCGGGCGCCGCGATCGGCCTGCTCACGCTCGTCGGGCAGCTCGGCGGCTTCCTGCTGCCGATTCTCTCCGGCGCGCTCGTGCGCGAGCACGACTTCTCGCTCTCGCTCGGCGCCCTCGCGATCGCGCACCTCGCGATCGTGATCCCGGCGTGGGGTCTCGTGGAGAAGGGCGAGCGCGAGAGCGCATCGAACGAGGCGGCGCGCGGCGCGGAGGCGGCGGCGTGAGGCGCGCAGGAGAAGCCACGCGGCAGCCCACGCGGGCGGCGCTCGTGCTCGGAATTCTCGGTGCGCTCGCCGGCTGCGCGAGCGGGCAGCACACCTGCCAGGTCGGCGCCGACTGCATCTCGGGGATCTGCAACAGCGACGGTCGCTGCGCCGAGCCGCGCGATGCCGCGCGCGTCGACGGCGGTCTCGGCGCTGGCGACGGTGGCGAGGGCGTCGACGCGTCGGCGAGTGACGTCGATGCGTGGAGAGAGGACGGCGGCGCGCGCGTCTGCTCCTCGAACGGAGACGCCGTGATCGAGCGCAGCGAGGTGCCACTCCGCGCAGGCCTCCACGCGACGTTCCGTGTCGCGTCCGATGCGACCTTCGCGACGGCCGGCACGATGGTGGTCGGTCGCCGCACCTGGGATCTCGGCGGCGCGCTCTCGGGCGATGCCGATCAGCGCGTGGATCTGCTGGACCCCGCCGGCGCCTGGTGGTCGGGGACCTTCCCCACCGCCACCTACGCGGCCACGCTCTCGACCGCGAGCACCAACCAGGGCGTCTTCCAGGTCACCGACACCGAGCTCTTGCTGCTCGGCGTCGTCTCGCCCGAGGACGGCTTCACGCGCACGCAGCTCGAGTACGACCCGCCGGTGCGGGTCCTCGTCTTCCCGCTCCACGAGGGCGACACCTGGACGACGAGCTCGAGCGTGAGCGGCCAGCTCAACGGCGTCGTGGGCGTCTACACCGAGGAGTACGTCTCCACCGTCGACGCGTCGGGCGATCTGGTGACGCCCCTCGGCACGATGGCGGTGCTCCGCGTGCGCACGGATCTCACGCGCACGAGCGGCCTCGCGACGCTCGCGACGCAGCGCACCTACGGCTTCGTCGCCGAGTGCTTCGGGACCGCCGCGACGATTACCTCGCAGCTCTTCGAGACCAGCGCCGACTTCTCGGACTGCTCGGAGATCCGACGGATCGCTCCGTGAGGCGTCGCGTGCTGAAGTTCTATCGCCGCGCGCTCTTGATGATGGCGGCTCCGTGGTTGGGCGGCTGCCTCGCGTTCCACTCGGGGCCCATGGACGGCGAGCCGGCCGACGCGACGTTCGCGACGCTCGAGGGCGCGCGCATCCGCTTCCGCGACGAGGGCTCGGGCCCGCCGGTGGTGCTCGTGCACGGCTTCGCCTCCTCGCTCGAGACGTGGGCGGCGGTGACGCCCGTGCTGCGCGAGCGGCATCGCGTGCTCTCGCTCGACCTCAAGGGCTTCGGATGGAGCGACCGCCCACCAGGCGACTACTCGCCGGAGGCGCAGGCCCGCGTGGTCCTGGCGCTGATGGACGCCCGCGGCATCGATCGCGCCGACTTCGTCGCGCACAGCTACGGCGCGAGCATCGTGCTCCAGCTGGCGCTCCTCGCGCCCGAGCGCGTGGGCCGCATCGCGATCTACGACGGCTGGGCCTACAGCTCGCAGCTGCCGGCCTTCTTCCACGTGGCGCGGGCCGAGGGTTTCGGCGAGGCCATGTTCGCGGCGTGGTACGGCGAGCGCGTCGAGGATCGCCTCGCGCTCGCGTTCTACGACCGCTCGTTCGTCACCATGCAGCTCGTCGACGACGTCGAGGCCGCGCTGCGTCGCCCGGGCACGTACGCGTCGGCGCTCGCGGCAGTGCGGGCGATGCACTACGAGCGCCTCGAGCCGCGCTACCGCGAGATCCGGAACGACGTGCTCTTGCTCTGGGGGCGGGAGGACCGCGTCACGCCGATCTCGGTGGGCGAGCGTCTGTCGCGGGATCTGCCGGGCGCGCGCATGGTCGTCTACCCGCAGTGCGGCCACTTCCCGATGATCGAGCACGCGGCGCAGTCGACCGCCGAGCTCGCGCGCTTCCTCGATGCACCGCGCGAGGACGCGGCCACGGCCGCACGAACGAGCGGCGGCGAGGTGCCCGTCGCGCCGACCCCGACCGACGCCGAGGCCCCCGATCAGGAGCTCGGCAGCAGCGGCGGCACGCCGTGATCGCCCGATCGCGTGGCCCGTTCGCGCTCGCGCTGCTCGGCCTGACGGCCGCGCTGGCGCCGGCGTCCGCGCGCGCGCAGGGCTTCGAGAACGTGGGCCAGGACATCGAGGCCCACGACGACCCCGACGACTTCGCGGCCGAGCTCGACGGCTACCTGCGCGTGCGTGGGGACACGCTCTACGACCTCGATCTCGATCGCGGGCCGACGCCGAGCGATCAGGTGCTCTTCCCGGTCCCGCTCGACGATCCGAACGGCCAGACGCTCTACCAGGCGGACATGCGCCTGCGGACGGACGTGCATCTCTACGCGCCGGGCGGCTGGGTCGCGGCGCACGTGCGGCTCGACTTCCTCGACAACCTCACGCTGGGATCCACGCCCGCGGGCACGCCGGTCTCGGCCGTGGGCCAGCGCGCGATCGACGACGCGGTGCACATCCGGCGCGCCTGGGCCGAGGTGCTGACGCCCTTCGGCGTGCTCGCGGCGGGGCGCATGGGCAACCAGTTCGGTCTCGGCATCACCGCGAACTCGGGGGATTGCATCGACTGCGACGGCGGCGATGCGGCCGATCGTGTGCTCTTCGCGACGCCCCTCGCCGATCACGTCTGGGCGCTCTCGTTCGACATCTCCTCGACGGGGCCCACGACGCCGCGGCGCTCGGGCTTCCGCGTCGTGGACGTGACGCCGGCCGACGACGTGCGCACGATCAACTTCGCCGTGATGCACGTGCACTCGGACGACGCGCGCGAGCGGCGGCACACGGCGGGCCGAACGACGGTCGAGTACGGCGCGTTCCTCTCGTATCGCTGGCAGGACGCGGACGTGCCGGCCTCGTACCTGAACGTGGCGCAGCCGATCTCGTACACGCGCGCGCAGGTCGTGCCGCGCGGGCTCTCGGCCTTCGCGGGCGACGTCTGGTTCCGGGTGGCCTCGCGCGACTTCCGAGTGGAAGCCGAGGGCGCGCTCCTCTACGCGCGCATCGCGCAGGCGTCGCTCTTGCCGGGCGTGGCGTTCCGTCGCCCGCTCACGGCGCTCCAGATCGGGGCCGCGCTGCAGACCGACTTCCTCCTGCCCGAGATCGTCTCGTTCGGCGTCGACGCCGGCTACGCGAGCGGCGACGACGCGCCCGGCTTCGGCTCGTTCCCGCAGACGAACGCCAGCGCGCCCGTCGCGGGCGACATCGACGGGCCGCAGGCGAATCCGCCCTACGACGACACGATCGACAACTTCCGCTTCCATCCGGACTTCCGGATCGATCGGATCCTCTTCCGCGAGATCATCGGGACCGTGACCGACGCGATCTACCTGCGCCCGCATGGTCGCCTGCGCATGTTCGACGAGCCGTTCGGCACGCTCGAGCTGCACGTGGCGGCGATCGGATCGATGGCCGTGTTCGCGAGCTCCACGCCCGGGGGGCAGTCGCCGCTCGGGATCGAGATCGACCCGAGCCTCTACTATCGGAGCCGCGAGGGCTTCTTCGCCGCGCTCGACTATGCCGTGCTCTTCCCGCTCGCCGGCCTCGACAACCCCGCGCTCGATCTCCGCGCGCAGCCGGCGCAGCTCGTGCGCCTCCGTCTCGCGTACATGTTCTGAGGGACCGATGAACGAGACCTCCCGCAACGCCGCTCGTCTCTTCTTCGGCCTCGCGACGGCGAGCCTCGCGCTCGCGCTCGCGGGCTGCCAGAGCAACCGGACGCACCCGATGCACCAGCCGTGGGGCGACGGAGGCACCGAGCCGCCGCTCGGCTGCTTGCCGAACCTCGACGGGCGCATCGAGCGGAGCGAGCTCGCGCCGGCCTTCGGCGTCCCGGTGTCGGTCCTCGTGTCGCCCACTGGCGAGACGCGCGACGTGAACCTCGCCGGCATCGACGACGGCGGCTCGATCTACTGGGACTTCGGGGCGGACTACGCGAGCGATCGCATCACGCAGCCCGTCGCGACGCCGATCGCGGGCGCGTGGTTCGCGGCGAGCTTCCCGACCGACGCCTTCTACATCGCCTACGACCCGGGCGGCACGATCATGGGCGTCTACCGCATCGACGACGCGGGCCTCTACCTGCTCGGGCTCGCCTCGACGGAGATGGACCCGGCCGAGGGCCGCACGCTGCTCGTGTACGCGACGCCGATCGTGGTGCTGCAGCTCCCGCTCGTGCCGGGCGCGAGCTGGGTGAGCGTGGGCGAGGTGACGAACGGCACGGTGCGCGGGCTCCCCTACGCCGGCATGGACACGTACACGAGCCGCGTCGTCGCGAGCGGGCAGCTCGTGCTGCCGCAGATCACGTTCGACCAGACGATGCGCGTGACGACCGAGGTCGTGGTCTCGCCCGCGGCGGGCGCGCCCGTCACGCGGCGCCAGAGCTCGTTCGTCTTCGAGTGCTTCGGCGAAGTGGCGCGCATGACGAGCCTCGACGGCGAGACGAGCGACGACTTCACCACCGCGGCGGAGATGCGCCGCTTCGGGCTCTGAGCGACTGCGGGCCGAGAGACGACGCGAGGAGGCAGACGATGTTCGGCTGGGACGAGTGGAAGAAGGGGTTCGACGTCTGGGAAGACGCGACTGCGCGCTACCTCGAGCAGGTCATGAAGAGCCCGCTCTTCCTCGGGCCCTCGGGCGCGGCGCTGAGCGCAGCGATGCGCGCGAAGGCCTACCGCGATCGCGCGACCGCCGAGCTCTGGGCATCGATCGGGCTGCCCACGCGTCGCGATCAGGAGAAGACGCTGCATCTCTTGCACGTGCTCGAGAGCCGCATCCGCGATCTCGAGGAGCAGCTCGAGGACGCGCGCGAGGCGCAGGCGCGGGCCGAGCGAGCGCTCGCCGAGCGCCTACCGGTCATCGAGGCGAGCTACGAGACGAGCGAGGCGCCCGTCGTGGCGGCGCGCTGAGGCCAACGCGAGCGCCGGGCGAGAACGAACGAGAGCGACGAGAAGAGAAGCAGAAAGAGCCAGGGGAGGATCCGAGCCATGGACGTCACGAAGTACCTCGAGCCCAAGATCGCACCGCGCGCCGTGTTCGACGCGCTCGCCGAGCGCCGCAGCCGCCCGCGCTTCATGCTGCCGACGAAGGACGGCGACTGGCAGGTCGTCACCTGGGGCAACTACGCGCAGCAGATCAAGGACATCGCGCTCTTCGTGGGCACGATCGCGAAGATGGGCGACCGTGGCGCGGTGCTCGCGCAGAACCGCGTCGAGTGGATGAGCGCCGCGCTCGGGATCCAGGCGGCCGGCGGGGTGATGGTCCCGGTCTATCCGTCGAGCACCGAGGAGCAGATCGAGTACGTGCTGCGGCACGGCGACGTGAAGGTGCTCTTCGTCGACGGCGCGGGCTTGCTCGCGAAGGTGCTCGGCTCGATCCGGACGCTGCCGGACCTCGAGAAGATCGTGCTCCTCGACGACGCGCTCGATGCGGCGAGCGTGCTCGCCAACCTGCGTGAGAAGGGGCGCGACGTGCCCACGTTCGGCGAGATCGAGGGCCGCGTGATCTCCTGGTCGCGCGCGCGCGCGGTCGGCAAGGCGCGCGATGCCGAGGATCCGAAGGCCTTCGAGCGCACCATGGACGCGATCTCGCTCTCGCAGGCGGGGCTCATGCTCTACACGAGCGGCACGAGCGGCCCGCCGAAGGGCGTCCCGCTCACGCACGCGAACGTGGCGGCGAACGGGCGCGACTGGCTCGAGACGCTCGCGCCGCTGCTCGACGAGGGCATGACGGATCTTCTCTGGCTGCCGATGAGCCACATCTTCGGCTTCGGCGAGGCCTGCATCGGCAACGCACTCGGCTGGGTCAGCTACATGACCGATCCCGCGAGCGTGATGGCGAAGCTTCCCGAGGTGCGCCCGAGCGTGCTGATGAGCGTGCCGAGCGTGTGGGAGAAGCTCGCGACGAGCGCCATGGGTGAGCCCACGATCGAGGCGAAGAAGAAGAAGCTCGACGAGGTCACGGGCGGCAACCTCCGCTTCTGTCTCTCGGGCGGCGCGGGGCTCAAGCGCGAGGTGAAGGAGCTCTTCCACTCGCTCGGCACCTTGATCATCGAGGGCTACGGCCTCACGGAGTCGTCGCCCACGCTCACGATGAACAAGCCCGACGCCTTCCGCTTCGACTCGGTCGGTAAGCCGTTTCCATCGGTCGAGATCCGGCTGGCCGAGGACGGCGAGATCCTCGCGCGCGGCCCGAACGTGTTCGGCGGCTACCACAAGGATCCGGCGGCGAGCGCCGAGGCGCTGACGCCCGACGGGTGGCTCAAGACGGGCGACGTGGGCCGCTTCACCGAGGACGGCTTCCTCCAGATCGTCGACCGCAAGAAGGACATCCTCGTGACCGCGGGCGGCAAGAACGTGCCGCCGGCCAACATCGAGCAGCGCTTCGCCGACGATCCTTTCGTCGCCCACGTCGTCGTCTACGGGGACGGCAAGAAGTTCCTCGTCGCCGGCATCTGGCCGAACCACGCGGCGGTGGACGCGCACCTCGCGGCGGAGGGCGTCGCGGCGGCGGCGCGCGAGGAGGCGACGCGTGCCCTCCTCGAGCAGCGCGTGGCGCGCGTGAACGCGCAGCTCGCGAGCTACGAGTCGATCAAGAAGTTCGCCGTGCTCGCCCCGGCGCTCACCGTGGAGTCGGGCCTGCTGACGCCGACGCTGAAGATCAAGCGCAAGAAGATCTACGAGAAGTTCCACGCGGCGCTCGAGGCGCTCTACGCATGAGCAGCGCGGCAGACGTCGGCGTCCGGGAGGCGATGGCCGGGCTCGCGGCCGCGTTCGGTCGGGCGCGCCCGCCGGTCGGGACGACGCCCGCGGACGTCGTCTACCGCGAGAACAAGTGGTCGCTCCTGCGCTACCGAGCGCGCGTGGAAGGGCGCGCGTACCGCACGCCGGTGCTGCTCGTGCCCTCGCTCATCAACCGGCACTACGTGCTCGATCTGCTGCCGGGCAAGAGCTTCGCGGAGGAGCTCGTGCGCGCGGGCTTCGACGTCTTCTGTATCGACTGGGGCAGCCCCGCCGACGAAGACCGCTTCGTGACCTTCGACGACGTCTGCGATCGCGCGATCGGCCGCGCGCTGCGGGCGGCGACGAAGGCGGCGGGCACCGAGACGGCCCACGTGCTCGGCTACTGCCTCGGTGGGACCCTCGTCGCGATCCACGCGGCCGCGCATGCCGAGGACGCGCGACAGCGGATCGCGTCGCTGACGCTCGTCGCGGCGCCGATCCGCTTCGACGACGATGGCCTGCTCGCGCGATGGACGCAGACCTCGACGTTCGACGTGGGCGCGCTCGTCGACGGCATGGGCAACGTGCCCTGGCAGCTCATGCAGGGGGCCTTCCAGCTCCTCCGCCCCACGCTCGGCCTCGCGAAGGCGGTGTCGCTGATCCACCGCGCGACCGACGACGCGTTTCTCGACGGCTTCTTCGCGCTCGAGACGTGGGGCTCGGACAACGTGAGCTTCCCCGGCGAGTGCTACCGGACCTACATCGAGGCGCTCTACCGGCGCAACGAGCTCTGGCACGACCGCTTCGTGCTCTCGGGCAAGCCCGCGCGGCTCTCGGCGATCCGCTGCCCGGTGCACGTCGTCACCTTCGAGCACGACAACATCGTGCCGTGGAAGAGCGCGTCGTCGGTGCTCGAGCGCGTCGGCAGCACCGACAAGGTCCACCTGCACGTGCCCGGCGGCCACGTCGGCGCCATGGTGAGCTCGAGCGCGCGCAAGAAGCTCTGGCCGTCGATGCAGGCGTTCTGGGCTGCGCGCGATCGGCCGCCCGCGGGCTGACGGCGCGCGCGCGATCACAGTGGCGAGATCGGGCAGCTCACGCCGGTGCCGCCGTGGCCGCAGTAGCCGTGCGGGTTCTTCGCCAGGTACTGCTGGTGGTAGTCCTCGGCGAAGTAGAAGGGGCCCGCGTCGCGGAGCTCGGTCGTGATGCGGCCGAAACCGGCGGCCGTGAGCCGCGTCTGGTAGTCGGCGATCGCGTGCTCGGCCAGCGCGCGCTGCGCGGCGCTCGTCGTGAAGAGCGCCGAGCGATACTGGCTTCCGACGTCGTTGCCCTGGCGCATTCCCTGGGTCGGGTCGTGCCCCTCGAAGAACGCCGTGAGCATCGCGGCGTAGCTCGTCTGCGTGGGATCGAAGACCACGCGCACCGTCTCGGCGTGGCCGGTGAGGCCGCTCGAGACCTCTTCGTAGGTCGGGTTCGGGGTGTAGCCGCCCGCGTAGCCGACGGCCGTGGAGATCACGCCCGGGAGCGACCAGAAGCGCCGCTCGGCGCCCCAGAAGCAGCCCATCGCGAAGTACGCGGTCTCGCTGCCGCTGGCGAAGGGGCCCGCCAGGGGCGTGCCGAAGACGAAGTGGAGATCCGCCGTCGGAATCGGCGTGGCGCGACCCGGCAGGGCCTCGGCCCGGGACACCATCGAGGTCGAGTGTCCCTGCGCGCGGGCGCCCAGCACGACGGCCCCGAGGGCGGCGATCGAGAGAGCCGCCAGGAGAGCGGCGAAGAGGCGGCCGTCGCGACGCTGGAGGCTGCGGGCGTCGGCGCGGAGCGCGGGGTCGTTCTCGTCCATCGACGTACGATTCGGCCCGCCCGGGGCTCGCGTTACCACCCGATGGGGTGGGGCGCTCCATGGTCGGCGATCGGATCGCACCGTGGAGGTGCGACCGACGTCGCGCGTCCCACCCTCAGTCGTAGACGAAGGCCGTGACGCTCTCGAACAAGAGCGTGGCGCTGATCTCGTCGCAGCTCCGCGCCTCGGGATCGGAGCGGAGGTCGGCGTGGCTCGTCAGCAGCGCCATCACGGTGCTCATCAGCTCGGGCCGGATGTTGAGACCCTGCGCGATCGACACCATCTCTTCGATCGAGATGCCGCCGCCGAGGCGCCCGCTCCACGTCCCGTCCTCGTGCCGCTCGATGTGCATGTACCCGGCGCGGATGTGAAGCGTGAAGCGCGCATCGAGGATCGCGACGGGGAGCGTGATCGGCGCCGGCCCCACGTCGACCACACCGTCGACCAGGCGCGCGCCCTCGATCAGCGTCTGCTCGGCCATCGGCTGGGCATCGAAGGTCTGTCCGATCTCGACGCGCCCGTCGGTCCCGAGCGAGGGCGTGCCCACGAGCGGCCGCGTCCGGACCGTGACGCAGTCGTCGTTCATGGGGTCGTCGACCCCGAGCAGCTCGATCCCGATCAGGAGCTGGCCGTCGTTCACCGCGGTCTCGAGGATCGAGTCGAGCGTGACGCCGCCGGCCTGGCTCTCGATCAGCGGCACGAGGCGCGCGATCTCGTTGTCGATCCCCATTCGGCCGTCGGCCGAGGCGAAGTCGGCGTGGCGACAGCCGACCGGATCGGACGAGGCGCTCACGTGGTCGTCGAGGTCGAACCCGTCGCTCGTGCCGCCCATCTCGATGGAGGCGAAGCGCAGCGTGCGCACGAGCGAGCTGTCGACGAGCGTCGCGTCGCACGTGCCTTGGGTGGCCGGCGTGCTCGCCGTGCAGCCCGCGAGCGCGAGGAGGAGCGCCGCTCCGAGCCCCGCCCTCACGTGACGATCGCTCCCAGCGTGTCGGTGGTGCGCGCCGGCCCACGCCCGTACTCGGACGCCGTGACGCCGACGGCGTTCATCAGCGTGAGCGGGACCTTGCTCGCGTTCTCGCCGCTCAGCGAGGCGTAGTGCACGCCGGAGCGCAGCGCGCCGCACGCCGTGCCCGCGATCAGCATCGGGTAGTCCTCGAGCGAGTGCGTGCGCCCGTACGACACGTCCGTCGTGCCGAGGATGGCGCAGCGATCGAGCAGGCGCGCGCCGCCCTCGTCGATCGAGCCGAGCTTCTGCACGAGGTAGGCGAACTCGCCGATGATGAACTGCACGATGCGCTCGACCTCCGGCTGCGGGTCGGGCTCGTTGTGCGTGAGCTCGTGGTGCCCTGCCGACGCGTCGAGGAAGAGCGTGTTGTTCACGGGCTGCGTGAACATCTCGAAGAACGTGCGCGTCTGGTCGCACGCGAGCGTCACGGCGAGCATGTCGACCATCACGCGGTGGATGGCCTGCATCTGCGGGCGCCCGTCCACGTCGGGATACTCGGCCATCGGCATGTCGGGTCGCGCGGTGCAGGCCGGCGCGACCGGCGCGTGGGCGAGCGCCTCGAGCTGCGTTTCGAGCGCGCGGATGCCCTCGAGGTGCTGATCGAGACGGGCGCGATCGGCCGAGCCCACGCGCGCACGCAGGCGTGCCGACTGATCGCGCACGCCATCGAGCACGCTCTGGCGCAGCGCGATGCGCGGGTCGGGCATCGATGTGTCACCCGGCAGCCGGAACTCGGGCCCGAAGATGCGCGTGTAGAGCGCGAAGGGATCGCACTCCGGCGGGTTCACCATGTGCGGGCCGGTCATCGACCAGCTCGAGGTCGAGCGCTCCACGCCGAATTCGATCGACCGGAAGCGCCGCTCCGTGGCGCCCGCGTCGACGAAGCCCTGGGCGACGACCTGGTCGAGGCTCGGCCCGACGAAGGTGCCGTCCACGAGGTCGGCGCCCGAGAAGAGGCCGGCGGGCCCGGAGCCGTGCGGCGAGGTGTTGCTCGTCAGGACGCGCATGCCCGACACGACGCTCACGTCGGACTGCACGGGCGCGAGGCCCGTGAGCATCGGCGGCAGGTCGTAGCCGACGCCGGCCCGCGTGGGGTTCCAGACGTCGGGGATCATGCCGTTGCCCCAGTAGAAGACGCCGAAGACGGTGGGCATGCCGCTGCCGCAGTCGGCGTAGGCGGTCCCGTTCGCGTTCAGGAAGATCTCGAGCGCCGGCAGGCCCACCGCGACGGCCGTGCCGCCGAGCATGCCGCGCAGCATCGCGCGGCGGCTGATTCGATTCCTTCGAGGAAGCCAGGACGACATGTGCTGGTCCGTTCTCGATCAGGGTTGGGGGACGGCCCGCCGGAAGCCGTCCGAGACGACGAGCTCCTCGAAGAGCCGCCGGAGAGAGTAGCCGTGCGTCGCGAAGTCGACGTAGAGGCGGTCGATGGTCTCGGCCTCGCCCTCGGTCTCGAGGTGGCCGCTCGCGACACGGTAGGCCTGGCGCACCATGCACTCGGCGAAGCGCGGGTCGTCGCGGATCAAGAGGCCGAGGCCGCGCGCGTCCTCGAAGGTGCGCCCGTCGAGCTCGCCGCTCGCGTCGATCGGCACGCCGTTCTCTTCTTCGCGGAAGCGACCGAGGGCGTCGAACGCCTCGAGGCCGAGGCCGATGCCGTCGAGGCGGCGGTGGCAGCCGGCGCAGTACGCGACCTCTTGGTGCGCGAGCAGGCGATCGCGCAGCGTGAGCGCATCGGGGCTCGGCTCGGGGATCTGCGTGTTCACGCCGACCGGCGGCGGTGGAACGGGGTCGCAGAGCAGGCGCTCGCGGATGAACTTGCCGCGCAGCGTGGGTGACGTCGCGATCGGATGCGCGTTGAGCGCGAGGATCGAGAGGTGCCCGAGCAGGCCGGCGCGCGGCGAGCTCTCGGGGAGCGTGACGAGGCCGAAGGGCTCCCGCGGCGCGCGCACGAGGTAGATCGACGCGAGCTTGCGGTCGAGGAAGGTGTCGCGCGTCGTCATCAGGTCGCGCGCGTCCATCTCCGAGGTGAACACGTGGGCGACGACGCGCATCGTCTCTTCGCGCGCGGCCGGGCCCACCTCGGGCGAGATCTGCGTGTAGACCGTCGGGTCCTTGCTGAGATCGTCGAGCCCCGAGAGCGCGAGCCATTCGTAGGCCAGCTCGCGCACGCCGTCCTCGGCGCGGGGATCGGCGAGCAGGCGCTCGGCCGCGGCGCGCACGCCCTCGGCGGTGTCGAGCTGGCCGCTGCCGGCAGCGTCGAGCAGCTCGGCATCGGGCGGCGCGTTCCACAGGAAGAACGAGAGGCGGCTCGCCATCTCGTAGCCCGTGTAGCGGAGCTCGCCGGGCGCGTCGGGGTCCTCGGCACCGAGCTCCTCGCGGAACAGGAAGCTCGGGGACTGGAGGAAGTACGCGATCCCGAACTCGAGGCCGGCGTAGAAGTCACCGAGCGCGGTGGCCGCTTGGGTCGCGATCGAGACGGCATCGTCGAGCTCGCTCGGCTCGAGCGGCCGTCGGTAGAGGTGCCGTCCGATGGGCTCGAGCGTGGTGCGCGCGCACGTGGCGTCGACGGCGGCGCTCGGCGCGCACGTCACGAGGCTCGTGCGGTGCGTCGCATCCATGGCCTGGTGAGCGATGTTGTAGGCGGCGGCCTCGTACTGGCCGACGCCGCGCCGCGAGATCGTCACCGAGCTCGCATCGATCGAGAGGTAGCCCGATGCCTCGACGTCCGGCTCGAGCGCGCTGCGCGACGGCACCGTGATGTCGTCCCCGAAGGCGTCGCGGAGGGCCGCACCGTACTGCGCGACGCTCAGGCGGCGGAGCGCCGAGGCGGCCGGCACGAGGGGCTGCGGCGTGCTCGGAGGCGGCGGCGCGACGCCGCCACTCGCGCTCTGGCAGGAAGCGAGCGCGAGCGCGAGAACGAGCGCGGTGCTGCTGGCGCGAGCGTGACTCATGGCGCTCCGTGGAACACGGCGCGCGCGTCCACCACGTGCGTGCCGTCGACGATTCCGTTCGCGAGCGTATCGGTGTCGCCGAGCAGGTGCACGCGCGCGAAGCTCAAGATGTAGGCGCTCGCCATGTGGATGACGTCGGCGTCGGGCGTTCCTCCTGCGCAGAGACCCGTCACGGCGAAGCTGTTGTGGCAGGCGCCCTCGATCGAGACCCAGCGGAAGTCGACCGGCGGCGCGACGTGCGCCAGCTCGGCCTGCCCGTCGACCGAGTCCATCGTGCCCGTGAGCAGCATCAGCGGGACGGTCACACTCTCGTGCCCGTGGGCGCCGAAGAAGTCCTGGTCGATGCGCCCGGCGATCGGGGCGGCCGCGACGACGCGCGGATCCGCGACGCCGGCGCGGAAGACGTCGAGCTCGGCGTCGGTCCACGCACCGGCGGGGCTGAACGTCGCCATGATCGTCGGAACGTCGAAGGTCGCGCCCGTGATGCCCCACACCGTGTGCACGCCGAAGCTGTGGCCCGTCATGAACACGCGGTCGGTGTGGACCAGGCCGTGCAGCGGATCTCCCGCGGGCAGGTCGCGCACGAGGTCGATCGCCGTGGAGATGTCGGTCGGGCGCTCGTAGTAGTGCGCGATCGGCCGCGGGTCGTCGTAGGCGGAGAGGAGCGAGCCCGTGTGCTCGGGCGCGACCACGACCCAGCCGTGGGAGACGAAGTCGTCGAGGATCGGCCAGCTCGAGCCGCCGAAGGCCTGCCAGCCATGCGAGTGCACCTCGAGCGGGAACTGACCGTCGCTCCACGGCGAGGCGGCGAGCGGCGCATCGACGTAGGCGGCGTTGTCCGTGAACACCATGCCGTAGCGCGGATGGCGCCCGGCGCTCGCGAGCGTGGGGTACCAGAGGTGCAGCACGCTGTGGCGCATCTCGGTCTGCCCGGGCGGCACGTAGTCGAAGGGGAAGCTGCGATAGCCCACGTGGAAGGGGCCCGGCTGGTCCACGGGCCAGCTCAGTGGATCCCCGGACGGGTAAGGGATCGACGAGTCGGGGCTCGTGTCGGTGCCCACGTCGCGGGGCGCGTACGCGTCGAGGCCCGCATCCGCGGACGCGGCGTCTTCGGGGGCGGCGCTCGCGTCGTCGCTCGCCGGGGTCGACGGCGAGCAGGCGAGGGTGAGCACGGACGCGACGAAGATTCCAAGCGTGGGGCGCACGACAGCCACCCATTGCACGCGCAACCATCGCCGGTGTCAACGGGTTGAAACGAAAAGGCCCGCCGGAGCGGGCCTTTCTGCAGAGCCGACGGGGTCGGCGGGCGCGGGCGTCAGGTCACTGCCCGCCGCCCTGCGCCTGGAGCTGCGCCTGGATCTGGCGCATCAGGTCGGGCGGGATCCCGTCCATGCCGCCCATGCCGCCCGGCCCGCCCGGCGCCTCGTCCGGAGGCGGCGCTTCGGCGGCCGGCGCCTGCGCGAAGGTCGCGGCCGTCGGGCTCACCTTCTCCTCGAGGAAGCGCGAGATGATGTAGACGGTCGGATCGTCGTCGCGCATCGCGTAGAAGCTGCCGCTCGTGGGCGACTCGTTGCCGACGATCACCGTGTGGCGCTCGCCCGCATCGCCCGTGCCGCTGGTGAGCGTCACGCGCGCCGAGCTGTCGGTGATCCCCGCGCTCTCGCGGGTGACATCCGCGGCGGCGAAGTCCGAGGCCCGCATGTGCGCGAGGCTCGAGATCGCCTGCGCGACGCGCGACGAGGCGAAGTTCTCGATCGTCGTGAGCGGCGCGGCGGCCACGGGAGCGACGCCCGCGTCGGCGTCCGTCGCGGCGGGGAGGTAGCTCACCTCGGTGGGCGCCCAGTCGCCGAGCGTCGGGGCGGGCGTGGGCGGCGCCTCTTCGCCCTCGGCGGGCGGCGGCGGCGGCTCGGCAGCGACCTCGGGGCGCGCGAAGCGGAACGTGCCGTTCGGCCCCGTCCACTCGGCGACGCGCACCTGATCGGCCTGCACGTCGAGCATCGTGCGATCGCGCCAGTCCTTCAGGTCACGCGAGAACGCGAAGCGGATCGAGCCGCGCACCGTGACCACGGTGTCCTGACCGGCCTGACGCACCATCGTGTTCCCGCCCCGGAACGCGCCGATGACGAGGTCCGCGATCGCCTCGTCGCCCTCGCCGAGCACGCGCACGTGCACGCCGTGGGCGTCGTCGACCTCGAGCTCCTCGTGGTGCTCGGCGTGCGAGGCCGCGACGCCGGCCACCGTCAGATCGCGGAGCTTCTCGAGCGCCGTCTGGAGCGCGCTCTGATCGGCGCGTGCCTCGACCGGACGGGTCACGTGCCAGGTTCCGTCGTGGCGCTCGAGGCGGACCTCTTCGGTGCCGCCGCCGTCGCCCGGCGCGGGGCGCGTGATCTCGAGCGCCATGACGTCGTCGTCGGCGATGCTCGGGAGCGTGGGCCGCTCGTTGGCCGTGCTCTCGGTGTCGCCCGAGCGCGATTGCACGAGGTACGCCGCGATGCCCCCGGTGACGAGGAGCAACGCTGCGCCGATGTAGAGTCGGTTCTGCTGCCAGTCCATCTCGATCCCTCGATGTCCTCGAACTTCGATCGCCACGCGCTCAGGCGCGCAGCGTCGCCCTCTTGCTCGCGCGGAACCACCAGCGACCCACACCGAACGCCGCGAAGAGCAGCGGGATGAGCAGCGTGTTGCCCCAGCGATAGCGTGCCTTGCGGCCTTCCCACTCCTCGAGGGCCGCGTTGCGGCGCTCGATCGCCGCCTGCGTCTCGGTCTCGTCGCCGGCCTCGGCGTGCTCGATGGCCTCCGCCGTGGCCTGCTGGACCGACTGCGGGACCTCGAGCGCAGGCTCCTCGATCGACTTCGCGCGGATCTCGATGAGGCCGTGATCCTGCGCGAGCCAGTCGACCGCGTTCAGCGCGAACGCCATCGCGCCCGCGAGGTCGGCGTCCGACATCTGTCCCTCCTGCGGGAGGAACTCGTCGCGGATGACCGTCGAGGTGCCGACCACGAGCACGTGCGTGCCCTCGGGCGCGTGCGTGCCCTCGGTGTAGGCGCTCGGGATCTCGCCATCGAGCGCGACCGCGAGCGGGAAGGGGCCGCTCTCGCCGCCCATCGTCGAGCGCCACTCCGCCGGCTCGCGGATGCGGAGCGAGACCGACGAGCCCTCGAGGAGCCAGCTGTTCTCTTCCGAGCTGCGCATGAGCACCGAGCCGCCCGCGTTGCGGAACGCATCCGTCGTCTCGATCGCCGACGCGAAGAAGAGCGGCGTCTGCTGCAGGTGGAAGAGCACGGGGTGCTCGCGCTCGTCGTCCGTGAAGGTGACGATCGGCGCCGGCGGGTAGAGCACCGGGATCTGGATCCCGTACGGCGTCCGCATGGGAACGCGGCCGCACTGCGCGTCGGCGACGATGTTCTCGCCGAGCGTGATGCCCCAGTGCCCGAGCAGGCCGTTCAGGCCCGAGTGGGTCGGCGTCGCCGTGAGATCGGGCCCCGCCTGCAGGTCGACCTCCATCGAGCCGCCGAAGATGCCGAGGCCGTGGCCCGACATCACGAACGCGTCGATGTTGTGGAGCTCGTCCTCGGTGAGCTCGGTCTGCGGGTCCACGATGATGAGCGCGCGGAGATCCTCGTCGATCGCCGACGTCGCGCTGACCTCGGTCACGTGATAGGTCGGGAGCATCCGCTGCCAGGTCGAGAGGCCCTTCGTGAGCTGCGGACCCTCGTGCCCCGAGAGCACGCCGATCTCGAGCTCTTCGCCCGTGAGCTGCATGATCGCGACGGTGATCGAGTACTCGAGGCCCTCGGTGTCGGGCTGGATGACCGGCAGCGCCTGGTGGTTGCCGAGGTACTCGAACACGAGGCCGCGGTAGCCCTCGACCACGCTGACGGCGTCGTTCTCGATGTGCTGGTGCTGCACCGGGTGCACGCCCGCGTGGTCGGCCTCTTCGCGCTCCTCGTCCGTGTCGGGCGACACGAAGCGGATCGCGACGCGCCCGCTCGGCGCCGCCGCCTGGTACTCGGCGAGGAGGTTGCGGACGTACTGCTCGGTCGCGTTGAAGGGCGCCGGCAGATCCGAGGTGAAGTACGCCGTGATCGTCAGCGTCTCGTCGAGGTTCGACACCACGTTGCGCGACGCAGGCGAGAGCGAGTACGCGTGGTTCGACGTGCCGTCGATGCGCGTGAAGGCGAAGAAGCCGATCACGTTGAGCGCGATGAGCACGCCGCCGACGATCCCGAGGAAGCCGAGGGACTCGTTCTGCTGGCGCCGCGCCTCCGCGCTGATGCTCCCCGCCGGCATGCGGAACAGGAAGACGAGCGCGAAGCCGAGCACGGCGGTCACGACGGGGATCGCGGCCCAGGCGCCGTGGAACGTGTCCCGCCCGCTCATCTGCTCGAAGCCCTGGTAGATGAGGAGCAGCGCGCCGACGAGACCGAGCGCGGTGCCCACGCCACGGCCCACGGCCGCGGTCTCGGGCGCGAAGGCGCTCGCGGCGGGCGGCGGCGGCGCCACCCGTGCGCTCGACGAGGAAGCCGACTTCTTGTTGCGGTTGTCAGCCATGGCTCAGCTCCAGCGGCGGCTCTCGAGCGCGCGGAACGCGAGCATGAGAGCGAAGGTCGAGATCGAGAGGAAGTAGACGACGTCACGCGTGTCGATCACGCCGCGCGACATGCCTTCGAGGTGCTGGTCGAACGCGAGCCACTGCGCGACGTTCGTCATCGGGCCCGTCGGGATGAAGGGCATGAACATCGTGAGCAGGGCGGCGAGCGTCCCGCAGATCACCATGCTCACGAAGAACGCCACGAGCTGGTTCTCGGTGAAGCTCGACGCCGCGAGGCCGATCGCGATGAGCGCCGCGCCCTCGAGGAACATCCCGAAGTAGCCGGTGAAGACCGGGCCCCAGTCGAGGTTGCCCAGCGAGGCGACGCTCGCCGGATAGAGGAACGTGAGCGCGAGGAGCACCCCGAGGAGGCCGAGCGCCGCGAGGTACTTGCCGAGGATGACCTCGGCCTCGCGCACCGGCATCGTGATCAGCAGCTCGAGCGTGCCGCTGCGACGCTCCTCGGCGAGCAGGCCCATGCTGATCGCCGGCGCGGCGATCGACAGGAGCATGCCGAGGTAGGTCCACATCTGCCGGATGGACGCGTGGCCCATCAGGAAGAACGGCTGCCAGAAGAAGTTCCCGAGCAGGAAGAGGACGAGGCAGATGACGATGTACGCCGTCGGCCCGTTGAAGTAGCTGCGGAACTGGCGCTGCGCGATGGTCAGCGTGTTTTGGAGTCGCATCGGCATGGCTGTGCTCACTCGTCCTCGTCTTCGTCTTCGTCTTCCTCGTCGTCGTCCTCGTCGTCCGACGCGAGCTGCCGCGCGGCGATCTCGCTCTTGGTGGAGCCCGTCGTGAGCTCGCGGAAGATCTCGTAGAGGTCCGGGCGCATCGGCACGAGCTCGAGCACGAGCACGCCCGCAGCCTGGGCCGCGCGGGCGATCTCGTGGCGCACGTCGCGGCCGTTCGAGACGAGCACGGCGAGCTTGCCGCCGCCCTTCTGCACGACGTCGGTCACGCCGGCGACCGCGCGGAAGGCCTTCTCGGCCGCCGCCGCGTCGCCCGACACGACGAGCTCGTAGCCGGCGAGCGGCTTTCGATGGACGAGGGCCTCGGGCGTGGCGTCGAGCACGAGCTTGCCGCCCGCGATGCAGAGCACGCGCGTGCAGGAGATCTCGATCTCGGCGAGGTTGTGCGTCGAGAAGATGACCGTGCGCGACTTGCCGATCTCGCGGATCAGGTCGCGGATGTCGGTCATCTGGTTCGGGTCGAGGCCCGACAGCGGCTCGTCGAGGATCAGCACGGGCGGCTCGTGGATGAGCGCCTGCGCGAGACCGACGCGCTGCTTGAAGCCCTTGGAGAGCTGCCGGATCTCCTTGGCGTAGTGGCTTCCGAGCTGCGTCTCCTCGACGACGGTCTTGATGCGCTTGTGGAGCGCCGGACCGCGCAGGCCACGCATCTCGCCCATGAACTCGAGGTACTCGGCCACGAGCATCTCGGGATAGAGCGGCGTCGACTCCGGCAGGTACCCGATCGCGGCGCGCACGCCGAGCGGGTCCTTCCAGATGTCGCAGCCATTGATCTTGGCCGTGCCGTGCGTGGGCGCGATGAAGCACGTCAAGATCTTCATCGTCGTCGACTTGCCGGCGCCGTTGGGCCCCAGGAAGCCGACGATCTCTCCGCGCGAGATGTCGAACGTCGCATCGTCGAGCGCGCGCTGCGGGCCGTACTGTTTGGTCAGCCCCTGCGCCTCGATCATCACTCCACTCATGAGATCCTCGCCAAGACTTTCGGTACGTGTCGCCCGGGGGACGCGGTCATCGGCGCCCGTACGAGGGCGCGGTCCGAACACGCGACGAGCCGCGAGATGCCCGCGCACGCGCGGGAAAGCTCACAGGCCGAGCGGCCGCGACATTAGTCAGCGCGCGCGAAAAGGCAAGGCGCCCGCGAGCACGCAGGCGACGGAGCTCCTGCGCGCGACGAAGAACAAAAGCGAAGAGGCCCGCGCGGATGCGCGAGCCTCTTCGGTGCTCCTCGTGGGAGAAGGTGCCGGGGAGCGAGCCGAGCTCAGTAGCTCATGCCGCCACCCGAGTCGCGGGTGGAGGCGGGGCAAGTCGCGGCGTGAAGGCTGTAGCAGCGTCCCATGCCGCAGCACCAAACGGAGCCGGTCGCCGCCGCGCCGCAGGTGCCCGAGCACTGCGAGTCGCTCGTGCAGCTCGCGATGCACATACGCCCGCTGTCGGTCTGAATCGTGCCGCCCGTGTCGCGCGGGATGATCGTTCCGGTGTCGGTCGGGTTGATCGTGCCCGTATCGCGCGGGCCGATGCCCGTGTCGGTCAGCGGCGTCACGCCTGTGTCGCGGGTGACGATGCCAGCATCGGTCTCGGTGTGCTGACGCGACGGTCCGCTGCTGCAGCCCATCACGAGCGCGGTGGCGAGGAGAGAAGCGGCGACGACCGAAATGCTGGCAAGCTTCATGGCAGTTGAGCGAGAATAACGGCAGCTCCCGTCCGGATCAATCGGGTGCTAGCGCAATGTGAGCGACCTCAGCGCACAGACCGCTTCCGCGACCGCGGAGGCGAGCCCCGCAGAGCCCGACCCCGCGGCGAGATCGGTAAGCGATCCGCTCACATCTGCCCCGGAGCGGCCCTCGCCGAACGACGGGGGGCCATCGCTCACGATCCCACGTTTGTCTACAGGCGCTTTCCTCACGATCTTGCTGACGATCGGCGCGCTGCTCCACCAGGCGGCGATCCGGACGGGGTTTCTGCTCGACGATTTCCTCCACATCGCGATGCTGGAGGGGAACTTCCCCGTCGATCGGCACCCGCTCGATCTCTACGCGTTCGTCGACGATCACGACCGGGACACGCTGCTCGCGCACGGCGTGGTGCCGTGGTGGACGCATCCGCACCTCACGATCCGCTTTCTGCGGCCGCTCTCCAGCGCCACGATCTGGCTCGATCACGCGCTCTTCGGGCGCAACGCGCTCGCGATGCACGTCCACACCCTCCTCTGGTGGGCGGCGATGGTCGTGCTCGCGTTCTTCCTCTATCGACGCCTGCTCGGCGAGCGGGTCGCACGCCTCGCGGCGTTCGTGTTCGCGCTCGCGCCCTGCCACGCGATGCCCATGGCGTGGCTCGCGAACCGCGACGCGCTGATCTCGCTGACGCTGGGCCTCGTGGCGTTCCACGCGTACGTGCGGGCGCGCGAGACGGGGCGCGCGGCGGCGCTGCTCGGAGCGACGCTCCTCTTCTCCGTCGCGCTCTCGGCGGGCGAGTACACGCTCCTGTTCACCGCGTTCGTGCTCGGCTTCGAGCTCGTTCGAAAGGGCGACTCGCTCGCGCGTCGCCTCGTCGGGCTCGGCACGTTCGGCGTGCCGTGCGCGGTCTACATGGGCATCCGCTCTGCGCTCCACTACGGCGCCGCGGGCTCGGGGTTCTACAACGATCCCTTCACCGCGCCCGAGCTCTTCCTGTGGTTCGCGCCGCGGCGCCTCGCGACGTTGTTCCTCGATGCGTGGCTCTCGCTCGACAACGACTCGGTGCGCTGGAGCATCCCCTCGTGGGCGCTCGGCCTGGCGATGCTCGCCGTGATCCTCGGTGTGGGCGGCGTGCTCCGCCACCAGCTGCGGGACGAGGAGGAAAAAGGCGAGACGCGGCGGGTGGCCGCGTTCTTCGCGGTCGCGATGTTCCTCGCGTTCATTCCGGTCCTGAGCGCCGTGCCTTCGCCGCGCCTCCTCGGGGGCGTGATGCTCGCCGTCGCGCCTCTCGTCGGGCTCGTGCTCGAGCGGGCCTGGTTTCCGGCGAGGCCGCAGCCGCGTCGCGGCTGGCCGGAGGCGGCACAGCTGACGGCACTCTGCCTGGGCTTCGCGCACCTCGTGCACGGGCCGGGCACGATGGCGCTCCTCGACGAGCAGTTCCGGACGTCGGGCGAGACCTTCCAGCGCCAGATCGAGTCGCTGCGCGCGATGGGCGACCTGGTCCACGGGCCGGGCGCGGTGGTGGTCCGTGGCAGCGGCACCGGCTTCTTCGTGCCCTTCGCGATCGCCGAGGACGGTGAGCTGCCCGATCACTTCTCGATGCTCACGTGGACGTCCGAGGCGCTCGTGCTGCGCACGGGGCCGCGCACGCTCCAGATCTACTCGGACGCCGAGAGCGCGTTGTTTCCGTGGGCCGAGGGGAACCTCTACAACGAAGCGGGCTGGATGACGCAGGTCGGCGACCGGTTCCCGGCGCCGGGCATGGTGGTGACCGTCACGGACGTCGTCGATGGCCGCGTGACGGGCGCATCGGTCGAGCTCGACGAGGTCGGCTTGTCTCGACTCTGGCTGAACGAGACGGGCAAGTCGTACTTCGCGTCGCCGCTCCCCGCCGAGGGCGAGGGCCGCATGTACCAGCGCGACGACTGAAGGCTCCGACACGTCGTGTGTCGGCCCTCAGCGCGGGATGCGCAGCACGATCTCGCCCTCGGTCGTCTCGACGTGGGCGCGGGCACCGAAGAGCTTCTCGACGATCTCGGCGCGTAGGACCTCGTCGGGACGGCCCATCGCGAGCACCTCGCCCTCGTGGAGCGCGACGACCCGGTCGCAGCTCGCCGCCGCGAGCGAGAGATCGTGCATCGCCACCAGGGCGCCGCCGCCGCGGACGATCCGTGCGCGCAGCGACGCGAAGAGGGCGCGCGCGTGACCGAGGTCGAGCGTGGAGGTCGGCTCGTCGAGCAAGAAGAGAGGTGCCGCCTGCGCGAAGCAGCGCGCGAGGATCACGCGCTTGCGCTCACCGGCGCTGAGCGCATCGAGGCGGCGCTCGGCGAGCGGGGCGAGGCCGAGCGCCGCGATCGCTTCGTCGACCGCGGCGCGATCCGAGGCGCGCTCCGCCTCGAGGGGGCCGACGTGCGCGTAGCGCCCCGTGCGGACCACTTCGCGCACCGTGAGGCCGGAGCCGTGCTCCGCGTGCTCGGGGAGCAGCGCGGCGGCCTTGGCGATCGCGCGGCGATCGGCGGTCGCCGGATCGAGCGCGCCGAGGCGCACGCTCCCGGAGGCGAGCGGCGCCAGGCCCAGCGCGGCGCGGAGCAGCGTGCTCTTGCCGGCGCCGTTCGGCCCGAGCAGACCCACGATCTCGCCTTCGTCGACCGAGATGCTCACGTCGCGCAGCACGGGCCGGCGCCCGCGGTGCACGGTGGCGCGCTCGATCGCGAGCAGCGTGCTCACGCAGCACCCTCCTCCGCCTGACGGCCGCGCTCGCGCACGAGGAGCAGCACGAAGAAGGGCGCGCCGACGAGCGAGGTCAGCACGCCCGGGCGCAGATCGAAGCGACCCGCCGCGGCGCGCGAGAGCGTGTCGGCGATCACGACGAGGAGCGCGCCCCCGAGCACGCTCAGCGGCAGCGAGCGCGCGTGGAGGGGCCCGCCCAGACGGCGCGCGAGATGCGGCACCACGAGCCCGACGAAGGGCAGGCTGCCCATCACGGCCACCGTCGCCGCCGTGAGGAGCGAGGTCAGCGCGAGCACGATGCGGCGCAGGCGCGCGACGTCGACGCCGACCGAGAGGGCGTGCTCTTCGCCCAGCGCGAGCGCATCGAGCGCCCGCAGGTGCGGCGCGAGCGCGAGCAGCGGCAGCACGACGAGCGGCGCCGAGAGCGCGACGTGCGCGAGCGTGCGGTCCTCGAGCCCGCCCAGCATCCACGAGAGCAGCTGGCGACCGAGCTCCCAGTCGGCGAGCGCGATGGCGAGCACGAGCGAGGTGAGCGCGCTCGTGAGCGACGAGAGCGCGAGGCCCGCGAGCACGAGCTGTTCGGTGGAGATCACGGGCCCGCGCGAGGACAGCCGATAGACGAGCGCCGCCGTCGCGAGCGCCACCGCGAAGGCGGCGAGCGGCAGCCCCACGAGCAGGGCCACGCCCGCGAGCGCGCCCCCGAGCAGATAGAGCGCGCTCACGGCCCCCAGCGTCGCGCCGCTCGCGACGCCGAGCACCGAGGGATCGGCGAGCGGGTTGCGGAAGAGGCCCTGCAGCGCGTGCCCAGCGCCGCCGAGCGCCGCGCCGCCGAGGATGCCGAGGGCCACGCGCGGCAAGCGCACCTCCCACACCACCACGCGCGCCCACTCCGGGCCGCCGCCCGCGAGCGCGAGCGCGGTCTCGGCGGGCGTGAGCGCGGCAGGCCCCACCAGGAGCGAGGCGAGCGCGATCGCGATCAACGCGAGCGCGAAGAGCGCGAGCGCGCGACGGGGCGTCATGGTGCTCGCTCCGCGGCGAGGGAGTCGGCGAGCGCCTCGGCCGTGCGCGCGACGTGGTGGGTCGTGGTGAGGAGGTAGCGCGCGTCGATCGCGTGCACCGCGCCGCTGCGCACCGCGCGGAGGCCCGAGAGGCGGGGGTCGAGGCCGTGCGCGCCGCGCATCGCGGAGGTCACGCTGCGGGCGCGCGCGTCGGCGCGATACGCGTCCACCCAGAGCACGTCGGGATCGAGCGCCAGCTCGTGCTCGAGCGAGAGCGGCACGAGGCCCTCGCGGCCGAGCCGATCGAAGAGCAGCTCGCCGCCCGCGATGTGCGTGAGCTCGGCGAGCAGCGTGCCGCGACCCGGCGAGAAGCCGGAGCCCGAGTCGAGCAACACCGTGGGCACGCGCGGGCCCGTGGCGCGAGCGCGTGTGCGCTCGAGGGAGGCGTCCATCGCGCGCACGAGCGCCTCCCCGCGCTCGGCCGCGTCGAGCGCGGCGGCGACCGTGCGGATCGTGGCGCGCACGTCGGCGATCGACGAGGGCGTGTCGAGGCGCAAGGTCGGGATCGCGAGCGCGTGCAGCGACTGCTCGAGGTCCATCGGCGCCCAGGCGGGCACCAGCACGAGGTCCGGCTCCTGCGGCGCGATCGCCTCGGCGCGCACCGGGACCCGCGTGCGGACCGAGCGCGCTTCTTCGATCACGTTCGAGGCGCGTGGATCGTCGGCGAAGCGGTCGAGCGCGACGATGCGCTCCGGCCCCACGAGCGCGAGCGCGAGCTCGTCGGCCGGCAGCCCCAGCGCGACGACCCGGAGCGGGTGCGCCGGGCGGGTCGGCGCCGCCGCGAGGGTCGCGGGCGGGACCGCGAGCGCGGCGAGGCCGGCGAGCGCCAGCGCGAGCGCCGTCACGCCGTAGGCTCCACGCTGCGTCTCGAGCCATCGCTTCATGCGGCCGCAGACTATCGCCGGGGCGCGCGGCGGCGAGCGCGATTTCGAGGAACTTTCTGCTCCCGCCGTGGTCGAACGGCGCCGGAGGCCCCGGCGGCGCCGCGCGGGGTTGCGACCCAAACACTCCTCGGGTCAGGGTTCCCAGAGGCGGACGTGAGCACGGAGGACGACGACATCCCGGGCCACGAGCTCGCGGGGATCACGCAGGGCCGCCGCAGCACCCTGCGCGGGATCCTCGCCGTCTGCGCCTTCGTCGTCGCGATCGGCTGGACCTTCGAGACCCGCGGCGACGTGCTCGTGGCGCTGCTGCGGCACGAGATCGATCTCTCGGGCGACCCGATCTTCGAGCCGCGGCACGCGATCGACTGCGACGCGCTCGCGCGCATCGACTTCGCGCTCGTGCACGCGCACCTCGTGCCCGAGTGGCTCGACGCGCAAGCGGCGGCGGACACGCCCGCGGGTCGGCGGCGCGCCGAGTACGCGTATCGCGCGCTCCTCGAGGAGCTCGAGCCGGACCCGAACCTGAGCGGCCTCTGGCGCGAGATCCACGATCGCGTCGCGGCCGATCCGATCGCGAGCGCGCGTCGCCTCGAGTACCTGCTCTGGGCGCACGACGCGTACATGGACCGGATCGGCCAGCCCTATCGGCTCGAGGCCGGCGCGTTCGTGCAGGACGGGCGCGGCCGGATGCTCGCGCGCTCGTACCGCGCCGTCGTGGATCTGGCGACCCCGCGCGGCGAGCGCGTGCGCGTGCTGCGGCGCCTCGACCGCGCGCCGCTCGTCGAGACCTGGCTCGGGCGGACCGATCGGGAAGAGGAGGGTGCCTTCGTCGTGGTCGATCGCGTGCTGCACTTCGCGATCCGGCACGTCTGGCCGGCGCTGAACGCGGCGCTCGACGAGCGCCTCCCGGAGCGCGAGCGAGGCCTCGCAGCGGGCGTGCGCCGCGAGGTGCGTGCAGGCCTCGACGACTACGCCTGGTCGATCCTGAGCGAGACGGCCGAGGACGAGCAGGCGCTGCTCGAGGCCGCGGCGTCGATCGAGTCGCGCCACGCGTGCGGCAGCCGCTTCGGCGTGTTCGGCATCCCGTACCGCGGCCTCTCGGCGCACAGCCGCGCGATGCTCCGCCTCGCGCTCGTGGCGAGCCAGGGCACCGAGTGCCCCGACGTGACGATCGACGAGGCCACGCAGCTCGTCGCGGCGAGCGAGCGCTTGCGCGCGCAGCCGGATCTCGAGCTCGCCCTCGAGGAGCTCGTGGCCCTCGTCTCGCGCTCGGTCGCCGCCCACGAGCTGCGCCACGTCGCCGATGGCCCTTCGGCCGAGCTCGAGTGCCCGGGATGCGAGCCCGACATGACGCCGCTCGCGCGCGCCGAGCTCTCGGGCTACCTGGCCGCGTTCGCCACGCCAGGCCTCGGCTATCTCGCGGCGCTCGGCGCGTGCTCGGCACCGCTGCCGCGCGATGCCGCGCGCACGCGTCGGTGGCCCGATGCCGTCGCGATCGATGCGGCCACGCGCGCCGCGTTGGGCTCGGCGTGCGAGGGCCCGGCGCCGGCCGACCTGTATGCGCGCGCGCGCCGTGCGGAGCGTCGCTACTTCGGCGAGCGCGTCGCGGTGGCGCCGCCCGCGAGCATGCCGCGATCGATCGAGGCCGTGCGCCGCGCGCCCTCCGTCGCCACGCGTTGAAGCGAGAGCGGACGCCGCCGCATCGCTGCGCCGCGTGCGCCCCGCGGTGTTATGAAGCGCCGCATGCCGCTCACACCCGATGCCTTCGAGCGCCTCGGCGCGCTCTACCTCGGTCGCACCGACGCGCAGACGCCGCTCGTGATCGATGCGCGCGCGCTGACCACGCACGCGCTGATCGTGGGCATGACGGGCTCGGGCAAGACGGGCCTCGGGGTCACGCTCATCGAAGAGGCGGCCATCGACGGAATCCCCGCGATCGTGGTCGACCCGAAGGGCGATCTCGCGAGCCTCCTTCTCGCCTTCCCGGACGTGTCGGCGAGCTCGTTCGCGCCCTGGGTGCCCGCCGGCGAGGACGCGATCGCGCTCGCCGCGCAGCACGCCGCGCGGCTCGCTTCGTTCGGACAGGATGCCGCGCGCGTCGGGCGCTACGCCGCCGTCGAGCGCGTCGTCTACACGCCGGGCGCGAGCTGGGGCCGCCCGCTCTCGCTCCTGCCTTCGCTCGCGCCACCGCGCGCGAGCGAGACCGACGGCGACGCGCTGCGCGAGCGCGCGGTGACGACCGCGTCGGCGTTCCTGGGCCTCGCGGGGCGCGACGCCGATCCGCGCACGCCCGAGCACACGCTGCTCGCCACGATCCTCCTCGACGCGTGGAGCGCGGGGCGCGGGCTCGACCTGCCGGAGCTCTTGCGCGCGATCCAGACGCCGCCTTGGCCGCGCCTGGGCGTGATGGACGTCGACGCGGTGGTGCCACCGAAGGATCGCGCCGCGCTGGCCGTGGCGATCAACGGCGCGCTCGCCTCGCCGGCGATGGCGGGGCTCGCGGGCGGCGCACCGCTCGACGTCGGCGCGCTCCTCTACGGGCCCGACGGAGCGCCGCGCGTGTCGGTCCTCTCGATCGCGCATCTCTCCGACGCCGACCGCCAGTTCTTCGTGACGGTGCTCCTCGGCGAGCTCGTGCGCTGGATGCGCGCGCAGCAGGGCACGTCGTCGCTCCGCGCGCTCTTCTACATGGACGAGATCGCGGGCTACTTCCCGCCGGTCGCCGAGCCGCCGACGAAGCGGCCGATGCTGACGCTGCTCAAGCAGGCGCGCGCGTTCGGGCTCGGCGTCGTGCTCTCGACGCAGAACCCGATCGACCTCGACTACAAGGGCATGTCGAACGCGGGCACCTGGCTCGTCGGTCGCTTGTCCACCGATCGCGATCGACTGCGCGTGGTCGAGGGCATGCGCGACGCGGCGAGCGAGCGCGCGGCGAGCGGCGCGGGCGCGGCGCCCGAAGGAGGCAGCCTGGATGGGGTGCTCTCCGCGTTGCCGCCGCGAAACTTCGTGATGCACTCCGTCCACGCGAGCCACGACGCGGTGTTCGAGGTGCGGCAGACGCTCTCGTACCTGCGCGGGCCGCTCTCGCGCGACGAGCTCGCGCGCCTCGCGTCGTCGGCGCTGCGCACGAGCCCTGCGGCCGCGCCCGCGAGCGAGCCGAGCAGCCTCTTCACCCCGCGCGCGAGCGGTGCGCGCCCCGTGCTGCCCCCCGACGTGCCGGAGACGTTCTTCGTCCGCCCCGATCTCGCCGGCGCCGCGCTCTACCGGCCAGGCGCGGTGCTGGCCGCGACGGTCGCCTATCGCGCCAAGGACGTGGAGTCGGTCCGCCGCTTCGTGCTCGTCGCGCCCCTCGGCGCCGACGGCCCGGCCTGGGCGGATGCATGGGCGCTCGATGCCGCAGCGCCCTTCGCGGGCACGCCGGCGCCCGGCCTGTCGTTCGCGGATCTACCGGCGATCGCGACGCGCGCGGCGACGTGGAAGCGCTGGGAGAGCGGCGCGGTGACGCACGTCGTGCGCGATCGGCCGCTCCGCGTCTGGGAGGCGCCCGAGGTCTCGCTCGTGGGCACGCCGGGCGAGAGCCGCGAGGCGTTCGGCGCGCGGCTCGCGTTGCTCTTGCGCGAGCGGCGCGACGCCGAGGTCGATCGGCTGGTCGCCAAGTGGCAGCCGAAGATCGATCGCGCGCGCACGAAGGTCGATCGCGCGGCGCGACAGATCGAGGACGCCAGCGCCGATCGCAACACGTACGTGGTCGCCTCCGGTCTCGAGATCGGCGCGACCGTGCTCGGCGCGATGTTCGGCCGTCGCAGCGCGCTGCGCGGCGCGGCGAGTGTGGCGACCAAGGCGCGCCGGGCGCAGAAGCGCGGGGTCGATCGCGACCGTGCCGTGAGCGATCACCAGCAGGCGGTGAGCGAGGCGCAGCAGCTCGAGCAGCAGCTCGAGGCGGCGCTCGCGGAGCTGCGGGCGAGCTGGGATCCGAGCCACGTCACGATCGGCGAGCGCGCGGTCGCGGCGAAGAAGGCGGACGTCACGCTCGAGCGCTTCGGTCTCGTCTGGGTGCCCGTGCCGGCGTGAGGCTGCGGCGTCGTGGTCACTCGGGTCGCCACGGCGCTCGTCGGCTGGCTGGCGGATCGGCCACCTGGCGCGCATCGGGCCCGCGGTTTCGCGGAGTGATTTCGGGCACGCGGCGTGCACTCGGGGCGCGCGTGAGCCCGCTCGACCTCGACGACGACGACTGCCCGACCGAGACCTTCCGCCCCGACTTCGCGGCGCTCGTCGCGATCGGCCGCTCCGTGGACGGAGTCGCGGTGCCTCCCGCGCCGCGCGTCATCACGAAGATCCCGCCTCCGCTGCCGATCCTGCTGCGCAAGCGTCTTTCGTACGGCGACGAGGAGTGGCTCGCGTCGCTCAGCGCCGAGCAGCGCGAGATCCTCACGACGGCTTCGCAGCCCGCCACGCCCTGGCCCTACGCCGAGCGCATCCCGGGCGCGGTCTGCACGCCGATCGACCGCGCCGACTGACGCGTCCGCGCGTCTTTTGGTAGGGTCGCCGCGATGCGCACGATCCCCGCCGATGATCCGACGCTCGGCCTCTTCCAGATCCTCCGCGAGGACGGGACCGCCGATCCGCAGCGCGATCCCTTCCTCGACAAGACGCTCTTGCTCGGGATGTTCGAAGCGATGCTGCGCATCCGCCGCATCGACGAGCGCATGCTCGGCAAGCAGCGCCAGGGCAAGGTCGGCTTCTTCGGCACGATCACCGGGCAGGAGGCGACGCCGACGGCGACCGCGTTCGCGACCGAGAAGCGCGACTGGATCTTCCCGGCGCTGCGCGAGAGCTCGATCATGCTCTGCCGCGGCTTCCCGCTCTCGGTCTGGCTCGCGCAGGCCTACGGCAACAGCGCCGACATCCAGAAGGGCCGGCAGATGCCGAGCCACCAGGCCGGGCGCAGCGTGAACCAGGTCGGCTGGAGCTCGTGCCTCGGGCCGCAGGTGCCGCAGGCGGTGGGCGCCGCCTGGGCGGCCAAGAAGAAGAAGGACGACGTCGTCTGCGTCGGCTTCATGGGCGACGGCGCGACGAGCGAGGCCGACTTCCACACCGCGATGACGTTCGCCGCGCTGTGGAAGGTGCCGGCGGTGCTGGTCTGTCAGAACAACCAGTGGGCGATCAGCGTGCCGGCGCACAAGCAGACGGCGAGCAAGACGATCGCCGTGAAGGCGCACGCGTACGGCATGCCAGGGATCCGCGTGGACGGGAACGACGTGCTCGCGGTCTACGTGGCGATCAAGGCCGCGGTCGATCGCGCGCGCCGCGGCGAGGGCCCGACCTTCGTCGAGTGCGTCACGTATCGGATCGGCCCGCACTCGAGCAGCGACGACCCGACGCGCTACCGCTCGCAGGAGGAGGTGGACGCCTGGGCGAAGAAGGACCCGCTCGCGCGCTTCCGCCAGTACCTGGTGCTCGCGCAGATCCTCGACGAGGCGACCGAGAAGCAGCTCGAAGAGAAGCTCCACGCCGAGTTCGAGGCGGCCATCGCCGCGATCGAGGACCTGCCGCCGCCCGCGCGCAGCACGATGTTCGAGGACGTGTACGCCGGCGAGCTCCCCTGGCACCTGAAGGAGCAGCAGACGGAGTACCTCGCGATGCCCGGCGCCCCGACGGGCCACGGCGGCGGGCACTGAAGGGTTCCGACACACCGAATGTGTCGGAACCCTTCAGTGCAGTTCAAGTTCCAGCGCGAATGCGTTGGAACAGACAGTGGTTGACCAGTATTTCTGGTCAACCACTGAGGAGCGAAAGACCCGCGCGCGGTCGAGCCGGATCTCGAGCGCGGTAGAGCCGGACCTCGCTCGCTTCGTCGCTGCGCTCTCCGCGAGCGAGCGGGGTCCGAGCCGGATCTCGAGCAGGCGGCGCGGCCTCCACTCTCGCGGGCGCGCGTGGCGGCCGTGCCGAATCACATGCGCGGCGCGGCCTCCACTCTTTCCGGTGCGCTGGGCATCTGTGCCGATTCATGTTCGCGGGAGGCACGGCGTGCAGCTCGGCCGGCGCGCGGGGCAGCCGCGCCGAATCACCTGCGCGTCGCGCCCTTCACTCTGTCCGGCGCACTGGGATCTGTGCCGAATCATCTTCGCAGCATGCACCTGGCCGGCGCGCGCGGGGCCGCCTGCCACGCGCGAGGACGAATCCGTGCCGAATCGTCCGCGTGTGGCGTCAGTCGCCGTCGGTGCCGCGCGTCTCCGTGGCGATGAGACCGAGACGACCGACACAGACGACTCTCGACTTCCGACCGCATGGGGGC
>JAXLYV010000017.1:0-23592 GCA_046351235.1 Sandaracinus sp.
GCGCGACCGGGCGCAGGCCGCAAGCCCCGTGGCGCACGCGCCGGCGTGAAGCACGCACGGCGCGGCAAGCTCGGCGGCGCAGCGCCGGTGCTCGTCACGATGAAGGTGCTCGCCGGCCTCGCGAACCTGCGCAGTCGGCGGCGCTTCCGTGCGGTGCTCGCGAGCTTGCACCGCGCGAGCGCGCGCCTCGGCAGCCGCATCGTCGAGTACTCGGTGCAGAGCGACCACCTCCATCTCGTCGTCGAGACCCGCGATGAGCGCGCGCTCGCCCGCGCGATGCAGGGGCTCGCGGTGCGCCTCGCGCGTGCGCTGAACCGCTCGCTCGGCCGTCGCGGCAAGGTCTTCGCTGATCGCTTCCACCACCGCGCGCTCACGACGCCGCGGCAGGTGCGGAACGCACTCGCGTACGTGCTCTGCAACGCACGCAAGCACCGCGTCGCGCCACCCGTCTCGGGCTGGCTCGACCCGCTCTCGTCCGCGCCCTCCTTCGATGGTTGGCTCGGCGGCGCGGCCGAGGAGCGCGCGCTGCCACCTCCACGAACCTGGTTGCTGCGCGTCGGCTGGCGTCCTGGAGGCCGCCTCGACCCCGACCGTGTGCCCGGGCCTCTCGCTTGATTCGGCGCTGAACCGCAGCCGGCCCACCGTCAGCACGGCCCGGGAAGACGATGCCAGCGAGGAGGAGCGCGATCCCGGACCCTGATGAGCCCGGCAGGCATCCGCGTCGCCCCGCCGGACCTACGCCGCCGCGGCACATGCCGTGAGTGGTCTGTCCGCGGACAGCCCTTCCCATCGAGGACACCTCTTCCGTCACGCCGTAGCGCCAGCCCGCGTTCGGCATCGCGTCCGGCCGGGCCGTGCCGTCGTGTACGCGTCCGCGCGTCGCGAGCCGGAGGGGCCACGCCGTCCATCCTCGCGACCGGCTGCTAGAACCCGCCGCATGTCCGAGCTGCCTGCGTTCGCGCGCGCGTCGCGCGTCGAGAAGATCGACGAGGGGCACTTTCGTCTCGAGGTGCCGCCGGGCTGGGAGCAGGGGCGCGGCGCGTTCGGCGGGCTGACGCTCGGCGTGCTCGTGCGGGCGATCGAGGCCTGCGAGCCGGAGCGCGAGCGTGCGGTGCGCACCGTGTCGGGCGAGATCGCCGGGCCCGTCGTCGCGGGGCCGGCCGAGCTCCGCGTGACGCCGCTGCGGCGCGGGAAGAACCAGTCCAACGTGCGCGCGGACTTCGTGCAGGGCGGCGGCGTGATGGCGACGGCGAGCGTGGTGCTGAGCGCGCCCCGGAGCGCGCAGGCGGCCCCGGTCGAGCGGCCGCTCGGTGCGCACGCCTCGTTCGACAGCCTCCCTCCGCTGGCGCTCTGGGACGGGAGCCCGGCGAAGTTCGCGCAGCACTTCGAGTACCGCCTCGTCGAGGGGATCCCGTTCTCGGGTGGCAGCTCGCCCGTCGCGCGCGGTTGGGTACGCCTGCGCGAACCGCTCGCCGAGATGGATGCACCCGGCGTGATCGCGCACCTCGACGCGTGGTGGAGCGCGATCCTCTCCGTCGAGCGCGCGCCGCGCGCGTTCGCGACGATCACGTTCCTCGCCGAGCTGCTGGTCGATCCGCGCGAGCTCGATCCGCGTGAGCCCTTCTTCCACGACGCGCGCGTGCTCGCCTCGGCGGGCGGCTTCGTGGTCGAGGAGCGCGCGCTCTACCAGCGCGGGCGCTTGGTGGCGATGAACCACCAGACCTTCGCGATGCTGACCTGAGCGCGCTCGTACGACGCGTCGGACGGCCAAGGTCGGCGCCGCGCGCGTCGTCGAAGCTGCACCCGTTCACGAGGAGCTCGATGTCCATGCGTACGCTGGTGTCTCTCGCCTTCCTGCTCGCTCTCGGCGCCTCCGCGGCGGGCTGCGCCTCCGCCGTCGATGCGCAGGCGCCCGCCGCGCGCCGCGTCGGCGGTTCCGTCTGCGTCGCCGCCTCGTCCACGACGGGAGCCCCGCCGCCGGGCGCCGCCGCGGGCTGCGCGGGCCTCCGCCCCGGCAGCGCCGCATGGCAGCCGTCGGTCGACCTCCACGCGTGCACGCACTGCGAGTTCACCTACGACGACGCGACGACGCGCGCCGAGCGCGCGAGCCCGGCCCACGCAACCGAGTGCTGCTACCACGCGACCGAGGTCACCGTCCCCGCGGGAGGCCCGCGGTCGTGAGGGTGGGTGTCAGGCCGCGAATTCAGCGACAGGGCTGCGCCACGTACTCGACTGCGGGACGGCAGTTAGCCATCGAGATGCCAATCATGGAGGGGCATGTATTGAGCTCGCCGACGACCCCGCACGCCGGGACGGCGCCCACCCAGTTCAGTGGCGGAATCGGATACAAACGGTCTGTCCAGCAGACGGAATCGTGGTCGTCGTAGGGCGGGTCATCGTGGAACTCGCAGTGCACGGAACCAAGGTCGTGGTCGGTGATAAGCTGCGTTTCGACGCCGTCGCAGTTGTAGTCGAAGTGCGCCCGTCCAGCTGAGTCGGTCCACGCAGGGGTTGCCGAGCTCGTGGTTGATCGCGGGTACGCCAGGCGATTGTCGTCGGCGCAGTCGGCGTTGCCCACCGTGGGCTCCGTGACCGTCCAGTGGCCGTCCGCGCAAGCGCTCGGCGGCGAGGTAGGCAGCGTGCACTCGTCCACGCGCTCCGCGCTCGGCGGGGCGAAGTGGTCGCCATCGCAGTCGGCGTAGTAGGGCGACGTCATGCAGTTCGCGTCGCGTCCTACGTCAGGCGTCGCCGCGTCGGGCGGCATCGTGTCGCTCGGCGTCCACGCGTCGACCGTGTGGGCGTCCGCGACTGGCGCGTCGCTCCCCGCGTCGCGCTCGGGCGTGCTGCGGCAGAGCGCGTCCGCGCGGCAGAACCAATGCGGCGGGCAGTCGCCATCGACCGCGCACGGATAGACGCCCTCCGGATAGTGGCGCGCGCAGCCGCCCATCGCGGACGCGGCGATGAGGCCTCCGACGAGCGTCGCCGTTCGAATCTCGAGTCTCATGTCCCCTTCTCGGCCCCTGACGGGATGCGTTGACCGTACACCAAACGAAACGGCCGGCGCTCTCGCACCGGCCGTTCGAGTCAACGAGTCGCGCTCAGGGTCACATGCCCGCGTCGACGCCGCCCGTGCCCGCATCCGTGCACGTGATTCCAGGGAGATCCTCGCCCACGCGCGGCTGGATACGCCACTCGCCGAACGAGAAGTGAAGCAAGCCGGTGATGTCGCCGACGGTCTGCCCCGCCGTCGTGAGCTGCGTGCGCTGGCAGCTCACGCCGGGATAGGCCGACATTTCGATGCGCATGATCGGTGTGGTCGACCCGGTCTGGACGACGCCCATGATGTTGTGGTTGGTCCCATTGGGCGCGTCGGCGTTGTTCTCGGTCGGCCCGATCACGACATCCGTGAGGTGTACGAGCGCGTTCTGAAGCGCCATGTCCCGCGGTGCCGGGCTGATGCCAGTCGCCGCGATTTCGGCAACCGTCACGTCGGTCGCGACCGGATCCCCCGCGCTCGTGCCGGCCGTGACCGTCCCCGTCGTCACGATGAGCTCCTGGGCGGTGTTCGGCGGGCACGCGCTGCCCGAAGGGCAGAAGTTCGCGAAGCGGCCGACGAGGTTGGTGATCGCGTCGCCGATGTGGAGGTTCGGAATCACATGCGGGGGGGTGTCGAAGCAGGTGCTGCCCGTGTCGGGATCATACTGTTCGACGATTTCGATTCCGCTGTGGTCGCCACCCGCGAGGGTTCCGATCCACGCGAAGCCCAGGCAGCGCCCGCTCGTCTGCGGATCGACATACGTGCGGCTCAGCGCGACGAGGTCGCCCGTGATGTGAATCGTCGTTCCATCCGCCGGGTGATCCGCGGCCGAAGCGTTGACCACCGACGCCAGCGGGACGTCCGTCGCCGGCGTGCCCGAGTCGGTGCCGCCGGTGCCCGTGTCCTCGGGCGGGATACCCGTGTCCTCGCGCGGGACGTTCGTGTCCGTGCCGCCACCGCCGCCGTCGCGGGCGGTGTTGTTGCCCGGGCAGCCCGAGAGGGCCGTCGCAGCGAGGAGGGTGAAGAAGATCGTCGTATTTCTCATGTCTGCTCCGAGAAGAAGTCTCCGGGCTACCAGCTCTCCCAGCGCCGTTCAAGGCGGGGGGATCCTCCGGTCGCCGCCTGCCTCAGGCGGGCCTCGCGATCTTGCCCGGGCGCGCCCCCGTCAGCACGCCGTTCTCGGCGACGATCTCGCCACGAACCAGGGTCGCGCGGAACCCCTTCGCGTCCTGCAAGAAGCGTCGCCCGCCCGCAGGTAGATCGTGCACCAGGCGCGGCCGCTCCAGCGCCAGCCGCTCGAGCTCGATCACGTTCAGGTCTGCGCGCAGCCCGACCTCGATGCGCCCGCGGTCCGCATAGCCCATCCATGCCGCCGGCTCCGCGCTCAAGCGCCGGATCGCCTGCTCGATCGAGAACGCGCCGAGGTCTCGCACCCAGTGCGAGAGGAAGTACGTCGACATGCTCACGTCGCAGATCGTCCCGACGTGCGCGCCGCCGTCGCCCAGGCCGAGCATCGTGTGCGGGTGCCGCAGCATCTCGCCCACCTCGCCGAGCGTGCCCGAGCCGTAGTTGTAGATCGGGAAGTAGAGCAGCTCGCGCCCCTCGTCCTCGAGCAGCGCGTCGTAGATCGCCTCGAGCACCGGCCGCCCGGCGCGCATCGCCTCGCCGAAGATCGAGCTCTGCCGATTCGGCTCGTAGTCGGGGCGCTCGCCCAGCCGGAACAGGCTCATCGACACGAAGTCGAGGTTGCCGAGCAGCTGGTCGGCGAGCGGCGGGATCGCCGAGCCGTCGCCGGCGACCTTCTCGCTCTTCTCCTTCAGCATCCGTGCGCGCACCTCGGGGTCGCGCATCGCCTTCACGCGCTCGGGGAGCGGCAGGTGGGCGATCGCCTTGTACGAAGGGAAGCCCATGAACGGGTGGAACGTCGCCGTCAGCCCGAGCAGCACGCCGATCCCGCGCGTCGCGCTCTGCGCCTTGATCCGCGTCCCGCCCGCGTTCGCGCGATCGATGCGCTCGAGGATCCGCTTCCACTGCTCGCTCGCGCCGAGGCGCTGCAGGAGCGAGATCGAGAGCGGCCGGCCCGACACCTTCGCCATGTCCTCGAGCAGATCGAACTCGGGATCGAAGCGCTCGTGCGAGACGAACATGTCGAAGTCGCTCACGGCCTGCAGCACGCCGCGCGGCGAGCCGGCGAGGGCGCGCGCGATGGCGCGGAGCTCGTCCGCGCTCGCGTCGGCGGCCGGCGTCGTGCGCCCGTCGCGGTTGCGGTGGTTGTCGGTGCGACCGGTCGAGAAGCCCGCGGCGCCGGCGTCGATCGCCGCGCGCACGAGCGCGCCCATCGCCTCGCACTCGGCCGGCGTCGCGGTCTCGCCCGCCAGCGCGCGATCGCCCATCACGAAGACGCGCACTGCGTCGTGCGGCACGAGGCAGCCGAGGTCGATCGTGTGCGGCTGCCGATCGAGCGCCGCCATGTACTCCTCGAACGTCTCCCAGTCCCAGCGCAGGCCCTCGGAGAGCGCGCTCCCGGGGATGTCCTCCACGCCCTCCATGAGCGCCACGAGCTTGTCGCGGTCGGCGCGCCGACAGGGCGCGAAGCCCACGCCACAGCTGCCCATCACCACGGTGGTCGCGCCGTGCACGCTCGAGGGCAGCATCCCCTCGTCCCAGCTCGCCTGGCCGTCGTAGTGCGTGTGGATGTCGACGAAGCCCGGTGTGACGAGCGCGCCGCTCGCGTCGACGGTGCGCGAAGCGGCGCCGAGGTCCGTTCCGATGGCGGCGATGCGACCTCCCGTGATCGCCACGTCCGCTTCGCGCGGCAGCGTGCCCGTTCCGTCGACGATCCGTCCACCGCGCACCAAGAGGTCGTGAGTCATGGCGCCATGATACTCGCCGGCCCGGCGACCGCGGCCGTTGAACGTGCGCGTGGGTCCACGCTACGGTTCTCGTCGGTGGCGTGACGGAACCGGCAGAGCTTCGCGACGGGGAGGTCGCCGGAACGTCCGGCGAGGTCGCACCGCTACGCATGACCGATCCCGAGCCGCACGCGCCGCCGCACGAGCTCGGCACGCGCGAGACGCTGCCCGGGGCGCGCGAGCTCGTCTGCCCGGCGTGCGGGCGCGTGAGCGGGCTCGACGTGCGCTTCTGCGCGACGTGTGGCTTCCGATTCCGCGCGGCCGAGGCCGACGAAGAGCCGGGGTTGATGCTGCGCGACGTGCGCGATCACGCCGACCCGCTCGTGGGCCGCACGATCGCGGAGCGCTACCAGATCCTCGAGCTCATCGGCCGCGGCGGCATGGGCGTCGTCTACCGCGTCGAGCACACGCGCATCGCCAAGGCGATGGCGCTCAAGCTGCTGCACGGCGAGCTCGCACGCGACAAGGAGGTCGCGCGTCGCTTCCGGCGCGAGGCCGAGGCCGTCAGCAAGCTCGACCATCCGAACACGGTGGCCATCTTCGACTTCGGCCGCGCCGAGGGGATGACCTACCTCGTGATGGAGCTGCTCGGCGGCAAGGACCTCGGCGCGATCCTCGCGCAGGAAGGCACGATCTCGTTCACGCGCATGGCGCAGCTCGCGGTGCAGGTCTGCGCGTCGGTGCAGCAGGCGCACGAGCGCGGGATCGTGCATCGCGATCTGAAGCCGGAGAACCTCCGCGTGCTCGCGCGCGGTGACCAGCGCGAGTTCGTGAAGGTCCTCGACTTCGGGCTCGCGAAGCTGCGCGACAACGAAGAGCACGCGCGGGCCAGCATCACGCGCGAGGGCTTCCTCGTGGGCACGCCCTACTACATGGCGCCCGAGCACATCCGCGGGGAGCAGGTCGATGCGCGCTCCGACGTCTACGCGCTCGGCGCGCTCATGTACAAGGCCGTGGTCGGCGTGCCGCCGTTCTGGGCCAACACGCCCGTCGCGGTGCTCACCAAGCACCTGAGCGATCCGGTCGTGCCGCCGACCAAGCGCGCGCAGCGGCGCGACCTGCCGGCCGCGGCCGACACGATCCTGCTGAAGGCGCTCGAGAAGCGGCCCGAGGATCGCTACCAGACGATGGACGAGCTGCGCGACGCGCTCGCCGACTACCTCGAGAGCGTGGGGATCTCGCTCGACTCGGGTCGCACGCGGCCGCCCAGCATGCCGGTGTCCTCACCGCGCGTGAGCACCGAGCACGGCAAGGTCGAGGTCGCGACGCGCGGCGACGTCGATCGCTACGAGCGGCGTCTCCGCCTCGCCGCGTACGCGCAGGGGCTCGCGCTCGTGCTGGCCCTCGCCGGGGTCGCCGCGGGGGGCGTCTATCTCTGGCAGCACGGCGCGCCGCGGCTCGACCCGCTCGGCGGCGCCCTCACCGAGACCGAGCCGAACGACGCGCCCGAGGACGCGAGCCCGCTCGTGCTCGGGCAGGCGGTCACGGCCCACCTCGGGGCGCGGCACGACGCGACGACCGGGGATGCCGACGTCTTCGCGCTCGATGCGACGTCGGGGCCCGGCGCGGTGACGATCGAGGCGACGGCCCCGCCCAACATCGACGTGGAGCTCGACCTGTTCCGGAGCGGGCGCGCCGATCCGGTGCTCCACGTGGACCGCGCCGGCGTCGGTGGGACCGAGCACGTGGAGAGCTTCCCGCTCGACGGCACGCACTACCTGCTGCGCGTGCGCGAGGTGCCGGGCCACACGGTCTTCCCCACGGAGAACGTCTCCGACACGTACACCGTACGCTGGCTGCCGCACACGCCCGGCGAGCACGAGGAGCGCGAGCTCGACGACGACGTGACCCACGCGAACGAGGTCGCGCTCGGCACCGAGTGGACGGGCTATCTCGGCTGGAACGGCGACCGCGACGTCTACTGTCTCGACGGTCCCACCGAGGGCAGCGCGAGCGTGGAGGCGAGCGGCGCAGGGCTCGACCTCGTGCTCACCGTGCGCGAGCTCGAGCACGATCGCGAGCACGTCGTGAACGACGCGGGCGAAGGCGCGGGCGAGCACTGGGCCTCCGAGGGCGCGCTCGGGGCGCATACCTGCGCGGTCGTCACCGAGCGCGAGGGCGCGACGCGCACGAGCGAGGACGGGCGCTACACGATCCGATGTCACGAGCCCGAATGAGGAGGCGCGCCTCGGCCGTGCTCGCGCTGCTCGGCCTCGCGAGCCTCCCCGCGGGCGCGCGCGGAGAAGAGGTGCGCCCCGGTCAGGCCTGCACGCTGCACCTCGGCTTCTCCCCGCAGGCGGCGTCCGTGATGCCGGGCGGGCCGCGCCGGGACGGGCGGCTCGCGTTCTCGCTCCCGCGCTCGGCCCCTTCGTCGCATGCGCTCGCCGTCGTCGCGGGAGGACGCCCGCGCGGTCCCGCGATCGACGAGGAGGGTCGCCTCTACGTCGGCACCGGCAGCGGGCTCGCCGTGATCTCGCCCGACGGCGCGAGCGTGCACGACGTCGCGCTCGACGTGCTGGACTGCGCACCGGTCCTCGTGCCGGGTGGCGGCGCGGTGGGCGTGTCGCGCGAGGGCTTGATCGCGCGCGTCGATCCCGACGGCCACGTCGTGCGGCGCGAGGCGCTCCGCCGCGCCGTGCGCTTCTCGCCGCTCGTCTCGCCGGACGGCTCGCTCGCGGTGGTGGCCGCGGGGCGCACGCTGCTCCGCGTCGACGACGTGCTCGCCGTGCGCGAGGTGCGCGAGATGCCCGACGGGCTCGCGCTCTCGCCGACCGAGGCGCCCTCGGGCTCGTGGCTCGTCGCGGCCGGCACCGAGCTCGAGGTGGTCGATCCGGGCACGCTCGAGGTCGCTCGATCCATCCCGCTCCCGGCGCGCGCGGCGACCCCGGCCGCCATCGCGCCCGACGGGACCGCCTGGGTCGGCACCGTCGAGGGCGACCTCGTGCGCGTGCGCGGAGAAGCGCGCGTGGTCGGCACGATCGATCTCGGCGCGCGCCTACCCGAGGCGACCACCTCCGATCGCGCCATGCTCGGCATCGCGCCCGACGCAGACCTGCTCGTGGCCGTGCCCTCGCTGGGGCTCGTGCGGATCTCTTCCGAGGGCGAGGAGCGCTGGACCTATGCGCCCGACACGCCGCTCGCCTCGGCCGTCTCGGTCGATCCGGAGGGGCGCGCGGCCGTCGTCGACCGGCTCGGGCATCTGTTCGTGGTCTCGGCCGCCGGCGACGTCGAGTGGACCGTCGCGCTGGAGTCGATGCCGCTCGGGCCGGTGCTCGTCACGGCGCAGGGGCGCGTGGTGGTCGCGACCGAGCGTGGCGTGGTGATCCTCGGGCCCGCTTGAGCGAGGACTGACGTCAGCGCGAGAAGCGCTGGCGCTTGGCTTCCTCGAGCGGCATCGCCCCCACCTCGCCGAGGTCGCGCAGGAACCGGAACGAGTAGATGCCCGTCGAGTGGCCGTCGCCGAAGACGAGCCTCAGCGCGTAGTTGCCGACCTCTTCGATGTCGAGGATGGGCAGGTCCTCGTCGGTCGCGCCCTCGCCCCAGCGGATCGGGCCCTGGTGGCCCTGGCAGTGCGCGCACGGGCAGAAGCCGCGGAGGATCACGTGCCGGTAGCGCGACGTCGTGCCGTCCGACCAGACGATCTCCATCGTCGTCGCGCCGGCGGGCGCGCGGAGCTCCACGGGATCGATGCTGACGCTCTCGCTCATGACTTGCTCTCTCCGCGCGACCGGCTCGACACGTGGCGCGCCACGAACGCCTCCAGCGCTTCGAGCGCCGTCCGCGCCTCCGCCGCGCTCCAGCCCGGCAGGATCTCGGACCACTCTTTCGTCGCGCTCGCTGCCATGAGGCTGCGCGTGCTCGCTGGCAAGAGGAGGGGCCCGCCGCCGCACGCGCGGCACACGATCGCCCCGACCGCTGCATCGAAGAGCGCCGATCGATCCGGCTCGGGTCGCTTGCCGCAGCGGGCGCAGGCATCGAGGCGCAGCCCGAGCCCGAGGAGCGCCAGGTAGCGCAGCTCGAAGCCGGCGCGCGCGATCTCCGGGACGATGCGCCCCTCCGCCAGCACCTCGAAGAGCCGCACGACCGTCTCGAGCAGCCGCGGGTCGCTCTCGCGCGGCGGCGTCGCCGCGCGCACCAGCTCGAGCCCGGCACCGGCCTCCCGCATCGCATCGAGGCGGGTGAGCAGCGCCGGAAAGCCACGCACGAGGCGCGCGCTCGCGAGGCGCCCGACCTCGCTGCGCCCGAGGGCGAGCTCGGCCTCGATGAGCCCGAAGGGCTCGAGGGCGCCCGCGAAGCGCTTCTGGCTCTTGCGCGCGCTCCGCGCCATCACCGACACGAGCCCGGCCTGCTCGGTCAGCAAGGTCACGATGCGGTCCGCCTCGCCGTAGTCGACGCTCCGCACGAGCACGGCGCTCGAGCGGAACGTGCGCGGCGCGGCAGCCGTCATCGACGCCCGCGGCGCGCGCCCACCATCAACCGACGATGGCGGCCGCGACCGGGCGTGCCGAGAGCTGCACCGGCGTCTCGCGGTGCCGCGGGCGGAGCGCGATCGAGAGCGCGAGCGTGAACAGGATCAGGATGATCACGAGGGCGATGGCGAGGCCGAAGCGGCGGCCGCGCTCGGGGCCGGCGATGCCTGCGATGGGCGCGGCGCTCGGCTCGCTCGGGGGAAGCGAGCTCTGGCGGCTCGTGTGCTCGTAGCGGCGCAGCACCTCGTCGAGCGTCAGGCCCACGGCCTTCGCGTACGACTTGAGGAAGCCGCGCACGAACACGTCGCCCGGAAGGAGCTCGAGGCGGTCGTCTTCCAGGCTCGTGAGGTGTCGCAGCGGGATGCGCGTGGTCTGCGCCAGCTCTTCCAGCGAGATCTGCCGCACTTCGCGCTCGGTCTTGAGGTATCGCCCGATCGATTCCATCGCGTTCTCCGGATTTGTCCCGTCGTGCCCGCCTCCCGTAGGGAGCTAGGGCGCGCCGAGCCGCTCCTTCGTGGGGATGGCCGCGCTCTTGTCGGAGCCGGCAAGCAAGGTCTGGCACTGGCGCCCGGACGTCGTCTCTTGTCCGAGCTCGACGCAGCGCTCGAGGTCGGCGACCGCGTCGTCGTGGCGACCGAGGTGCGCGCGCACCTCGCCGCGAAGAAGCCAAGCGTCCTGGAGCGACTGGCACTCCTCGGCGGTGTTCTCGAGGACGTGCGTGAGCGCGGCCTCGGCGTGGTCGTAGCCCTCGGCGTCGCCGTTCTCGCCGAGCGCCACCTCGACCTGGCCCATGCGGTACCAGCCCAGGCAGAACTGCGGCTGCAGCGCGAGCGCCTGCTCGAGGGCCTGCGAGGCCTGCGCGTAGTCGTGCGACTCGTAGTAGGCCCAGCCGAGGTTGCCCCAGGCGAGGAACGGCGTGCGGTACATGATGTCGCCGGTGGCGACGCGGAGCGCCTCGATGGCCTGCGGCAGGCGGCTCGACTGGATGTAGAGGATGCCGAGCGCGTTCTGCACCTCGCCGACGAGCTCGGGCATGCCCGACGTGCCGAGGCGCTGGTTGGCGGCGAGCGCTTCGCGCAGGTGGTGCTCGGCCTGGTCGTAGTCCTCGCGCCCGAGGTAGAGCAGACCGAGGAGGTAGTGCGCCTGCGCGTTGTCGGGGTCGAGGCGGATCGCTTCCTCGGCGTGCTGGAAGGCACCGGCGACGTTGCGCTCGCCCCAGAGCCCCGCGGCGAGGTCGTACTGCGCCTGCGACTGGTGCACCGCCTGCTCGTCGGGCCCGCCGATGCAGCCGGGGGCCATCGCGCCCACGCTCATGGCGCCGAGCGTCATGCACGCGGCACGACGAAGCGCAGGATGGGCGAGGGCCGAGGAGGGGGGCATCGGGAGCGGCCAGATCTACCGATCGTCCCCCCGAGGGTCAACCCGATCCGCACCGGAGCCCGCGCAGCAGAAATCGATCCAACCTAGCGAACTCATGAACGATTCCGAGGAGCACGGATCGCCCTGATCTCCGGATCATGCCTGAAACCGCAGGGAAAACGGGCTCGACACTCGGATCTGGCGGGGTGTCGGCGGGCCGTCAGAGCCGCCGAGCGGGCGAGAGGGCACGCTGGGCGAGGGGCCGAGGCCGGGGGGCTGCCGGGCCCGAGCCGAGCTCCCGTCCCCCCGATCGCCCCGACCGCCGAGAAGCGACCGCCGAGAAGCGCCGGCGCGGGGCGGTACAAAAACCCTCAGGGGAACCCGCCGCGCACGTCCTCTTTCATCCCGAGCAGCTGGTAGAGCTGCCGCAGGGCGTCGAGGTCCGGCACGAGCACCTTCTCGTCCACGATGCGGAGGTAGCCGCCGTCGCGCAGCTGCTGCACCGCACGCTTCACGGCGTCCACGTCGAGCCCGACCCGGGCCGAGAGCTCGAGGGGCGAGATGGAGAAGACGTAGCCCTCGGGGCTGGTGTCCGCGGTCGCGGCCAGGCGAAGCAGCGTGTTCACCACGCGCGAGGGCTGGTCGCGCAGCATCGCGTTCTCGAGCTGCTCCTCGGCGCTGCGCAGGCGACGCACCAGCTGCTCGACCAGGCGCGTGGCGACCTCGATGTTCCCCGAGAGGAGCACCCCGAAGGTCTTCTTGTCGAGCGCGAGCACCTGCGCCTGGGTGAGCGCCACCGCCGAGGCCGACCGAGCCGTCTTCGGCAAGAGCGCGTCCTCGCCGAACAGATCCCCCGGCTTGAGGACGGTCAGGCTGCGCTCCGAGCCGCGGATGCGCTTCACCAGGCGCACGCGCCCCTCCTGGAGGAGGTAGCAGTGCTCGGAGGGCGAGCCCTCCTCGTACACCACCTCGCCGGGGGCGTACGACTGGCCGAAGCGCTCGAAGAGGCGCTGACGGTCCGCTTGCCCGAGCTCCTGCATCGCCCGCGGTGTTAGCGCGATTGGCCGCACGCTGTCGAGGGGCGCGCGCCGCGAGCTTCCTCGTGCCGAGCCCTCGGCCCCGAATGCTCAGGCTCGCCCGTGCTTCTGGGCGAGCTCGCGGACGAGCTTCATGCGGGCGCCGACGATCGCGTCGGCCTCGAGCGCGGGCAGCGTCCAGGGCAGGCGGAACGACCAGTTCTGCGGGCCCATCGTGTTCGGCGTGTTGATCCGCGCGCGCAGGGAGAGGACGTCCTGGATGGGGAACACGGCCAGGCGGCTCGGCGCGCTGATCGTCTTCCAGATCAGGGCCGCCCACACCGGGTCTTCCCAGCGCTCGTACTCCTTCTTCGCGAGGTGCTTCATCCCGTCGAGCGCGGTGAACGCGGCGCGCTCCCACTCGCCGAGCGCCTCCCACCAGTCGGCGCTCGTCTCGGTGTCGTGCGTCCCGTTCGTCGCGAGCGAGAGCTCGGGCCAGGTGCGCGGCTCGCGGTAGCGGCCGGCCTCCTGCTCCCAGCGCAGCACGCGGTGGCCGGGGATGCCGAGCTTCTCGAGCGAGAGACGGACGAAGTCCGGGATCACGCCGAGGTCCTCGGCGATGAGCTCGGTACCGCTCGCGCCGAGCGCCGCGAGCACCGCTTCGCCTTGCGCGAGCTGCGCCGGCTGCCCTTCGGGGTCGAAGCGATGCTTCACCGTCTTGTCGCGCGGGCGCAGGTACGTGCGGTACAGGCCGACGACGTGGTCGATCCGGATCGCGTCGTAGAGCTTCGCCGTGTGCGCGCCACGCGCACGGAAGAGGGCATAGCCGTTCGCCTTCATCGCCTCCCAGCGGTATGGCGGCAGCCCCCACTCCTGGCCCTCGGCGCTGAAGGCGTCGGGCGGCGCGCCGACGGTCGCGTCGGTGCGGTACTGCGCCTGGCTCGACCAGACGTCGGCCGCATCGTCGGCGACGAGGAAGGGCTCGTCGCCGATCAGGCCCACGCCGAGCGCGTTCGTCTCGCGGCGTGCCGCCTCGAGCTGCCGGAAGGCGAGCCACTGCAGATACGTGCGGAAGCGGACCTCGTGGGCGTGCTTGGCGCGGGCCTCGGCGATCGCCGCGGGCTGCGCGTCGCGGAGGGCGGGGGCCCAGTCGCGCCAGCTCCCGGTGTGGTGCGCCTTGAGCGTGCGGAACAGCGCGTAGGACGGCAGCCAGTGCGCGTGCTCCTCTTCGAAGCGCGTGAGATCCGCGCGGCGCGCGGAGGCGGCGTCGACCTTCTGCTCGAACGCCGCGTGGCAGCGCGCGAGCACGCCGAGCTTCAGCCGGCGCACCTTGTCGTGCGAGACGCGCGGCGCGCCCTCCACGTCTTCGAGCAGCGCGCGCTCCTCGGCCGTGAGCGAGCCGCGCCCGGCGAAGTCCTCGAGCGCGTCGATCGCGAGGTAGAGCGGATCGAGCGCGAAGAACGAGCACGACGCGTAGGGGCTGTCCTGCCCGGGCGAGGGCTCGAGCAGCGGCAGCGTGAGCACGCACGAGAGGCCGCCCCGCTGGGCCCACGCCGCGAAGCGCGGCAGGTCCCGGAGCTCGCCGACCCCCCAGCCCTCGCCGCTCCGCAGCGAGAAGAGAGGCACCATCACACCCGCCCGACGTCGATCGAGGATCCTCATCGCGCGCGAGCGTGGACGAGGGCGAAGCGGCTGACAACCGGATCGGCACCGCGCGAGATCACGCGCTGCGAGCCGCCACCGAGAGGCCGGCCGCGCTATCCTCGCCGCGCGCGATGGAGGGCCCGAACGAGCTGCGGCGCGAGGCACGATTCTCGGGTCTCGGCCTGCGCGGGCAGATCACGCTCGCGCTCGTCCTCGGGCTCGGGCTCTTCGTGCTGCTCACGGCGGTGAGCGCCGATCGGCTCGCGACACGCGCGCTCGAGCGCGAGCGCGAGCAGCTCGCGGCCGAGGTCGCCGCCGAGATCGCCGGCGCCATCCGCCGCACGAGCGCGCCGCCCGTGGTGCTGGACGAGGCGCTCGACGCGCACGTGGGCACGCACGGCGTGCTCGGCTTCGAGGTGCTGGAGCACGGCGTCGTGGTCGATCACCGCGGCCTCGTCGGCGTGGGCCTCGACGGCGTGCATGCCACCTCCGACGGCGGAAGCGTGCGCGTGTGGCTCCAGAGCCCGAGCGAGGACGCGGCGCACTCGCTCGTCTCGCTGCTCGTCCTCTACGCCGGGATCGCGGCCGTCGCGATCCTGTTCCTGAGCTACGTGCTGCTCACGCGCCTCATCGTGCGCCCCGTCGAGGCGCTCACGCGGGCCTCGGAGCGCCTCGCCGCCGGCAAGCTCGATGCGCGCGCGCCGATCGGTGGCGCGGCCGAGGTCGCGCGCCTCTCGATCGCGTTCAACGCGATGAGCGACGACCTGCGGCGCGAGCGCGCGGCCCTCGATCAGCGCGTGGCCGAGCTCGAGAAGACCACGCGCGAGCTGCGTGCCGCGCAGAGCTCGCTCGTGCGCAGCGAGAAGCTCGCGTCGGTCGGGCGCCTCTCGGCGGGCGTCGCGCACGAGATCGGAAACCCGCTCACGGCGATCCTCGGCCTCGTCGAGCTGCTGCAGAGCGGCGACCTCGAGCCCGGCGAGCAGGCCGAGTTCCTGAAGCGCATCCGGGGGGAGACCGAGCGCATCCACCGGATCATCCGCGACCTGCTCGACTTCGCGCGCGCGCAGCCCGACGGCCCGGGAGAGGCCGGCGCCACCGCCGATCTCGCGGTCGTCGTCGATCGCGCGGTGACGCTCGTCGCGCCGCAGAAGGATCTGCGCCGCATCGTGATCGAGCGGCGCGTGGCGCCCGAGCTCCCGCCCGTGCGCGGCAGCGAGGACCGCTGGACGCAGATCCTCTTGAACCTGCTGCTCAACGCGGCCGACGCGATCGAGGGCGAGGGCACGATCACCGTCGTGCTCGAGGGCGAGGGCGAAAGCGAAGGCGAGGTCGAGCGTGTGCGGCTCGTCGTCTCCGACAGCGGCCCCGGCATCGCGAAGGAGGTGCTCGGGCGGCTCTTCGAGCCCTTCGTCACGACGAAGCCCCCGGGCAGCGGTACGGGCCTCGGCCTCGCCGTCTGCCTCTCGCTCGTCGAGGGCTTCGGCGGGCGGATGAGCGCGGAGAACGTCGAGGGCGGCGGCGCCCGCTTCACGATCGCGGCGCCCCGGGCTCCTCGGAGCGCTTCGGCCGCCCCGTGATCGAGGGGCGTGTGCGCGCGTCGCTCTCGGCGACGGTGCGCGGCTGCGACCAGGGCTCGCGCTCGAGCAGCCGATCGGCGCGGGCGCGCATCTTCGGATCGAGCTTCTCGTCGAACGCCGCCTCGAAGCTGCGCTTCATCTCGCCCGCGGTCTTGAAGCGATCCTCGGCGTGCGCGGCCAGACCGATACGCAGCACGCGCTCGAGGTCCGGCGTGAGCGCGAGCCAGATCTTCGGGTCCGGCGGGCCAGCGGCGCGTGCCGCCATCGCGATCTGCACCGCGTCCTCACCCACGAACGCGGGCCGGCCCGTGAGCGCGCGGTACGCGACGAGCGCGAGCGCGTAGAGATCGGCGCGCGCATCGACACGCTCGGAGAGCGCCTGCTCGGGCGCCATGTACGTAGGCGTCCCGGCGGCCACCGCCGCGCTCGCGCTCACGAGATCGGAGAGCTGCGCGACGCCGAAGTCGACGATCTTCCAGCGCGCGCCCTCGCGGCTCGTCGTGAGCATCACGTTGTGCGGCTTCACGTCGCGGTGGACGATGCCGGCGGCGTGCACGGCGCGCAGGCCCTCGGCCACGTCGCGCACGAGGCCGCGCACTTCGCCTTCGGAGAGCTTCTGTCGCGCGCGCAGCATCGTGGCGAGGGAGGCGCCGTCGATGAGCTCCATCACGAGGTAGGGCAGCTCCGCCTCGGGCGGGCTCACGGCGAGCACCTTCGCGACGTAGGGGCTGTCGACGCGCGAGAGCACGGTCGCCTCGTCCTCGAAGAGCGTCAGCGAGAGGGCCTCGCCCGCCCGCTCGCGGCGCAGGAGCTTCACCGCGACGCGGGGCGCCGCCGGGTCGCCCTCGTGGACGGCCTCGTACACCTCGCCCATGCCGCCGCTCGCGAGCATGCGCTCGAGGCGATAGCCGCCGATCGATGCGCCGGTGAAGAGCGCTTCGTTCGCCGCGACGGCGCGGGCGAGGTCGGCCTTCGCGGTGCGCAGCTGGGCCTCGCGCACGACGGCCTCGCGGGCGGCGTTGCGCGCGTCGGCGGCGAGCGCGCGGTAGCGCACGTCGATCGCGTGGCCCGTGGCGAGCGCCCCGCCGTAGAGCCCGAGCACGAGCGCGTGCATCGCGTAGGGCTCGAAGGGGCGCTGTGCCGCCTGCAGCACCGGCGCGTTGCCGGCATCGGGGATGGCGCCCGTGACGATCGCCGCGAGCACGATCGTGTGCGCGAGGGCGCATCCGACGAGCGCGCCGTACGTGGCCGCGCCCCGCGTGAGCGCGCTCTCGGCCCCCTCGCGCGCGTCGAACGCGCTGCGCAGGAAGAGAAGGAGCGCGATCACGCACGCGAACCCGGAGTGCAGGCCCACCGCGTAGGCGGGCAGCGCCGAGAGCGCGCCGGCCGCGAACCAAGCCCACGGGCGCAGCGCGTGACTGCGGCGCGCGTAGGTGGTGAGCAGCGCGATCGCCAGGATCCCGAGGCAACCCACCGCGACCGGCACCGGCCCCGGCCCGACCACGCCGAGCAGCCCCGCGCCCACGATGCCCATCGCGATGACGAGCCCCTGCTCGAGACGCGCGCGCGATTGGTAGGCCGCCCGCCACGCGTCGCTCGCCTCGGGCGGCGGCGGCGCGATCGACGTCGCGCCGGGCGAGGAGGGCGGTGTCGAGGCGCGGCCGCTGCCGGACGGCGTCGGCTCGGCAGGATCGGCGCGCGAGGGGGTGCGGCCTTCGCCTTCGGGCGGCCCTTTCGCGCGCGTATCCGGCGACGTGTCTTCGACGCGCCGCGCGGAAGGCGGCGGCTGCGAAGCGCGCACCAGGCGCTCGCCGACGCGGGCTCGCGTCGCGGCGACGGCGCGGCGATATTCGGCGCGCGCCTCTTCGATCAACGCTTCGGAGAGCGAGGTCGCGCGCACCGCGCTCTGCATCTCGCGCGCGACCTCGGCGTAGCGGCGCTGGAGCGCACGGCCGGCGAGGTACGAGGCGAGGTACGCGCCCTGAATCGCGAGGTGCCCCGCCGCGTGGTGCCAGCTCGGATGGCCGGGCAAGAGCAAGGGCACGACGGAGTGATCGGGGAGCGAGCCCCCGAGCACGAGCACGACGGGCAGGGCCTGGCCGATCGCCAGCGTGACGTAGACGGCGACGCCGATGCGCCCGCGCGCCCCCGGCTCCGAGAGCACGCCCGTGAAGAGCAGCACGAGCACGACGAGCGCGGCGAAGGGGCCGTTCGGGCCCCAGAAGAGCGCCGAGGGCGCGGTGAGCAGACCGACGAGCGAGAGCAGGGCGCCGCGCACGACGAGGCGCACGCCGTTCTGCGCGCCGCGCATCGTGGCGGCCGCCCCGAACAAGAGCAGCGTCTGCGCGAAGAGCGCCGCGATGGTGGGCCAGGGATCGAGCGGCGGGCGCGACCACGCCGCCACGAGGCCCGTCGCCGCGAGCACCGCGAGCGCGAGCGCCGCGTAGATCCGTGCGCGCGACACCACGCGCTCCGGCTCCGGCGGCGAGGCGCTCGCTTCGGTCGGCTCCACCGGGGCAGCCTATCGCAACGTCCGCCGCGCCTTCACGGCTCGCGGCGCGCGCCGAGGCCGAGCCGGGCCATCGCCTTGTAGACCGACATGCGGTCGAGGCCCGCCGCGCGCGCGGCGGCCGACACGTTCCCGTCGTGCGCGTCGAAGAGCGCGACGAGGTAGCGGCGCTCGAAGGCGTCGATCATCCGCTGCTTGGCGACGCGGAACGGCACGTCGAGATCGATCTCGGCGCCGCGCGTGTCCACGTGGGCGTCGGTGGGCGGGCCGGGCTCTTCCCATGCGCCGAGCAGCGCTGCGCGCGAGACGGCGCTCTCGAGCTCGCGCACGTTGCCCGGCCAGCTGCGCGCACGGGCCCACGCGAGGAAGGCCTCGGGCAGCGGCGCGCGCTCGTGGGGCGGCAGCAGCGAGAAGAAGTGCTCGACGAGGCGATCGACGTCGCCCGGGCCGCGCTCGCGCAGCGCGGGAACGCGCACGTGCACGACGGCGAGCCGGTAGTAGAGGTCGGCCCGGAACGCGCCGCGGTTCACCTCGCCGCCGAGGTCGCGGTTCGTTGCCGCGACGAGGCGCACGTCGCACTCGATCGTCTCGCTCCCGCCGAGGCGCCGCACGGTGCGCGTCTCGACCGCGCGCAGCAGGCGCGACTGCAGCTCGAGCGGTAGCTCACCGATCTCGTCGAGGAAGAGCGTGCCGCCGTTCGCGAGCTCGAACACGCCGGGCGCGGCGTGCGTGGCGCCGGTGAACGCGCCCGGTTCGTGGCCGAAGAGCTGGGCCTCGAAGAGCGAGCGGGGGATGGCGCCGCAGTCGAGCGTGACGAGGGGGCCCTCTTCGCGCGGTGAGCGCGCGTGGATGGCGTGCGCGACGCGCTCCTTGCCGACGCCGGTCTCGCCCGTCACGAGCACCGTGGCGTCGGTCGCGGCGACGCGATCGATCTCGGCGAAGAGCCGCCGCATCGGCGTGCTCTTGCCCACCATCCCTTCGAAGACGTCGTCCTTCCAGAGCGGCAAGCGTGCCGAGCCTCCGAGGGCCGTGAAGCGTACGAGCGTGTCGCCGAGCGCGATCTCGGTGCCGGGCTCCACGTACGCGTCGAGCACGCGCACGCCGCGCACGTAGGTGCCGTTCGTCGAGCCGAGGTCGCGCAGGCGATAGCCGTCTTCCTCGAGCGTGAGCTCGCAGTGCTGCGAGCTCACGAGCTTGTCGGAGAGCACGAGATCGCTGCCGGTGCGGCCGAGCCGGATGCGCGGGGAGGCGAAGCTGCGCGAGAGCCCGGCGTCGGGCCCGGCGGCCACGTCGAGGCGCACCGCGCGGACGTGCTCGGCGTCGCCGCCTGCGTCGTGCAGCGTCCAGGTCGCCGTCGTCAGTACGTCCTCGGGGCTCTCGTCGCTCACGGCGGGAGCGTGCACGAAAACCGCGCAGGCTGCTCGGTCCGAGGGGTGCGGCGCGCGACCGGCTCGCCGTGGTGCGCGCTCGGCCGCGGGCCGTGGGGCGGGCGCGGGCCCGCATCGAGCGCCTCGCTCGAGGGCGGCGGCGCACAATCGTCGCGCGTCCGCACTTCTCTTCTTGCGCGCGCGGCCCGGGGAAACGAGGATGCCGCCGATGGCCAAGGCAGCGAAGACGACCAAGGGCGACGTGGCGGGATGGTTGCGTGGGCTCGCGACGCGACACGGAGGCGTCGACGAGGCCGTCACGGGCGCCGGCACGCCGAGCGAGTCGAGCACCTACACGACCGGTGGCAAAGCGTTCCTCTTCGTCTCGAGCAAGGACGGCGGCTACGAGCTGCGCCTGAAGCTCGGCGCTTCGAAGGCCGAGGCGAGCCGCTTCTCGTCCAAGCAGCCGGACCGCTTCGCGATCGGCGCGACGGGCTGGGCGAAGATCAACTGGCCGAAGACCGAGCAGGGCCCGCGCGCGATCCTCGAGCGCTGGATCGACGAGAGCTACGCGCTCTTCGTGCCGGCGAGCTCGAAGGGCGCGCCGGCGGGCGGGCGCACGAAGTCGCCCGCGAGCCGAGCGCCGATGCTGAAGACGGCGCCGATGGTGAAGGCGCCGGGCGCGAAGAAGCCCGCGGCGCGTGCCAAGAAGCGCTGAACGAGCGCGGCCGCGTTGACGCGCGCTTCCGTCTGCGAGAGCGTGCGTCTCATGCGCAGCGTCTTGCTCCTCGGGATCGCCCTGCTCGGTGGCTGTTGTTTCGCGCCGACGTCGGGCGCGGGGCTCGGCACGTCGAGCTCGATCGCGGCCGGCGGTTGCCTCGGGCACTGGCAAGGGACCGGCGTGCAGCCGGGCTATCCGCCGTGGCCGATCGATCTCGTCGTGACCGAGAGCGCCGCCAACGCGTGCGGGACCATCGAGTATCCGTCGCTCGGATGCGGCGGCACGCTCACGAGCTGCAACCTCGTGAACGGCGCGACGACGGTGAGCGAGATCTACACGCACACCACGGGGAACTGCTCGCCGCCCGGCACGATCACCGCGACCTGCAGCGGCGCCACGATGACGTGGACGTGGACCGGCGTCGGCGGCCCGGTCACGACGACGCTGACGCGCGTGCCCTGAGCCAGCCTCGGCCCCGTGCGCTCCCGGAGACCGGTCGTACGCTTCGGGGATGGGGACCTGTTCGAGGATCGGGCGTCTCACGCTGGCCGCGTCGCTCCTCGCGTGCAGCACCCCCGCGGCGACCGACGATGTGGGCATCTCCGATGCGGAGGCGAACGACGCTGCCCCGGTCGTGGATGCCGGCGCGTCGCCGACGGCCCTCGCGCACGTGGTCTCGGCGGCCAGCATCGTGACGGTTCGCTACGACGCCTACCTCGAGGCGTACATCGCCGTCGCGCCGCGCCGCTCTCGCGCAACGTCATGCTCCGGACGGCACCGGACCTGCGCGGGCCCTGGTCGCCGGCAGAGCGCCTCTTCGTGGCCGACACGCACGGCATGAGCAGCACCGCGTATCGACGCGAACGAGCACGTCGCGTTCGAGGAGGACGGCGGGCGCGTGATCTACGTGACGTACTCGCGCCCCACACCGGCCGCGTGGTTCTCCGACGAATTCGCGCTCTGGCGCATCGAGCTCGCGCGCGAGCCCTGACGCGAGCGATCGGCGTCGAGCACCGCGCTCAGCGCGCGAGAGGGATCACGTACACCGCGTCGATGCGCGGCACGGTGCGCAGCTCACCCGACTGCGAGCGGAACTGCTGCTCGCCGCCCACGACCCCGACGACGCGCACCCAGCCCTCGACCGCGACCTCGGTGACGGCCGGATGGGTGACCCACACGGGGCAGCGCTGGCCGGAGGGGCATTCGCGCGCGAGCATCTGCAGCACGCCGTGCCCGTCCTGGAGGTCGACGTTGTAGATGCGGCCCTCCATCGCTACGTGCTGACCCGTGAAGGAGGCCGGCGCCGCCGCCACGCGCTCGTACGAGAGCGTGCGGTCGACCGGATAGGCCGCGGCGGCGCGGCCGAGATCGGGCACGCGCTCCACGTGGAGCACGCGCGTCGCGGGCGCGCGCTGGGGCATGGATGCCGTGACGTGGATCTCGCGCGCGCCGACGGCGGGGAGCGGCGCATCGAAGGTGAAGTGGCCGTCGCTGCTGACGGTGGCGGCGGCTCCCTCGACGGTGACGCTCGCGCCGGGCTGCGTCGTGCCGGCGACGATGACGGCCGTCTGGTCCGTCTGCGCCGGGTCGCCCGGGCGATCCAGGTGCAGCGGGGTCGCGCCCACGCGCGCCGTCAGCGTGCTCGTCGCGGGCACGCCCGTCGGGGGCGCGATCGTGTAGTGGGCGGTCAGCGTGATCGTTCCCGATGCGTCCGGCGTGAGCGTGGCGACGGGATAGGCGCGGCTGCCGTGCCCCTGCGCATCGAGCGCGAGGGGCGTCGCGTCGAGCGTGACCGTCGAGCCAGGCATCGCGTCGACGAGCACCGTGATCGCCGCGGGCGTGGCGCCGAGCGTCGAGAGGTCCGCGCGCACGCGATACTCGACGGTGAGCGTCACGTGGTGGGTCTCCACGGCGCCGTCCGGGAGCACGATGTCGATCGCGACGTCGTTGTCACCGACGTGGAGCGCGTCGGCGGCGAGCGGCAGATCGACGTGCGTGCCGGTGACGACCTGATCGATCGTGCCGAAGCGTGCGTGCGTGCCCTCGGGCGCGCGCTGCACTTCGACGGCGAGCACTTCGCCGCTCGCGCCGCTCGTCACCGACGCGGTCACGTCGACCCGCTGCTGCGTGAGCCGATGGTAGAGCGCGGCGACGGTCACGCCGCCGACGAGGAGCACGCCGAGCACCAGAAGCGCGACGAGCCAACCGCGCGTGCGGCGACGCGGCGAGGGCAGGCCCGCGAGCGAGACGTCGGTCGACGAGATCTCTGCAGAGCTCGCCGGTGCCGGGGTGTACGCGGGCGCGGCCGCAGGGGGCGGCTCCGGGACGACGGACGAGCCCGCCACACCGGCGAGAGGCGCGGCGACACCGAGCATCGTGCGGTTCGACGGGCCGAGGTTGCGCTTCGGCGCGGCGGCGGGCATCGGCGCGCTCGGAGCGACCGGAGCGCTCGGCGGCGCGGCGACGGGCGCGGCTGGCTCCGGCGAGGGAGGCGTCACGGGAGCGGGCGCCGGCACGGGGTCGGGGGCCGCGGGTGCGACCGGGCTCGCGCCGAGCGGCGCCGGCATCCCGACCATCGTGCGGTGCATCGCGCGCGACGGTGGGGCGGCCGCGGGCACGGCCTCCGGGGGTGGAGCCGGAGCGGGCGGCGGCGGCTCGGGCGCGGCCGGCTCGGGCGCGGCGGGCGCGGTGGCGCTCGCGGGCTCGGCGAAGGGGAGGGGCGCGGCGCCCGCCGGCGGCTCGAGCGGCTGATCGAGCAGCGTGTCGTGCACGGGCCGCCCGGTCTGCGCGGTGGCCTCGTCCATCGGCGCCGCGGGTGCGCCTGCGAACGGCGCCGTGGTGCTCGCGCTCGGCGCGGCGGCGGGCGTCGCGGCGGGCGAGGGAGACGGATCGACGGGCGGCGGCTCGGCCATCGGCTTGGCCGCGGGGACCGGCTGCAGCCCGACCCCGATCATCGTCTGGAACTGGCGGCGACTCGGCGG
>JAXLYV010000018.1:0-20342 GCA_046351235.1 Sandaracinus sp.
CGGGGGCGCGCGGGAGCGTGGGGCGATCGCAGAGGCGGGGATTCGGCGGTTGCTTCGCGGAAGGAGCGACCGTAGGTCCTCCTTTCGCATCGCCCTCGTTCGGGGAGCTCGAGGGGCAACGCCCCTCGAACGACGCGCGCAACGAACGAGGACGCCAGCGAGCGAGGGAGGAGGAGAAAGAGAGGAGGTCAGTGGCTCTGCAGGAACACGTGGTCGTCGAAGACGTAGACCTCGCCGTTGTCGGCCGTGCCGAAGTCGCGGCCGAGGTCGCGGCCGAACTGCATGACGAAGCCGTCGTCGGGGCCGACGGGATCTTGCACCCAGCTCGGCTTGCCGAGGACCCAGCCGTGCTGGGCGAGGAGCAGCTCGCGCAGCTCGCGCGCGGCGTCGCGGTCGTCGTCGGGCAGGGGCGCCGGGGCGAAGAGCGCGGCGGGCACGTCGATGGGCGTCAGCTCGAGGCGGCTGGCGTGGGGCTCGCCGGCGGCGGGGGCGTCGGGGAGCGCGGGCGAGGTCACGATCCAGCCGTCGTCCCACTCGCCGCTCGACGGGCTCGGGGCGTACACGGAGAAGAGGCGCGCGCCGGGGAAGCGCTCGGCGAGCTCGGGGAGCTCGACGAGGTCGAGCGTGAGCGCGTGGGCCGCGTCGTCGGGGATGCCGTGCGCGGCGCGATCGATCGCGGGGCCGGGGCCCTCCACGCGGGAGCCGGTGGGCGCGCCCGCGCGGCGGTTCGCGGCGTAGAGGCGGCGCGTGGGGCGCCCGTCCGCGTGCTCCTTCGACCAGCGCACGAGGCGCGCGAGCGGGGTCTCCTTCGGCGGCGCGGCAGCGAGGCCGAGCGCGATGGCCGCCTCGGGAGGCACCTCGCCGCCGCGGCTCGTGTGCGCGGCGAGCACCTTCGGCAGCGCGGCGCGCACGCGCGCGTGGCCGCGCACGCGCTCGACGGTCTTCCAGTCGACGCGTGAGGGGCTCGCGAGCGCGGCGTCGAGGAGCGCGGCGAGGGTCGCGTCGGAGAGGTAGCCCGCGAGGAGCAGGAGCCGCGCGAGGGGCTCGCCCTCGGCGAGCATGCGCCGGACGGCTGCGTCGCGGAGCTCGGCGGGGAGGCGCGAGAGGAGGCTCTCGACGCCGCTCGAGACCCAGGGATCGGTGACCTCCACGCGCGAAGCGGTGGTGAGGAGCGCGGCGGCGTCCTCGGCGCGCTCGCCCGCGAGCTCGAGCCGAGCGAGGTGCGCGCCGCGCGAGCGCGCCTGCAGGTCCATCTCGCGGCGCACCTCGGCGAGGAGCACGGCGCAGCCGGCGATGCGCGCGTCGCGGCGCGTGTCCTCGTCGCTCGCGCGCTCGAGGATGCCGCGCAGCGCGCGCGCCATCGCGGCCGGATCGTGGCCGGCGAGCAGCTCGAGCGCGGCGTGGGACACGGCGGCGGTCGGGCTCGTCGAGGAGCCGGGCTTGCCGAGCTCGAGCGCGCGCAGGCGCGCGACGAGCCGCGCTGGGTCGGGGAAGACCGCGAGCACGACGAACGAGCGCACGAGGTCGTCGTCCACGAGCGCGAGCGCCCGATCGCGCGGCAGCGCCGCCAGCCCGAGGGCGAGCGCGGGGAGCGTGGTGGCGGCGTCGAACATCCGCTGCGGGAGCTCGCACGTGGCCTCGCCGCCGAAGGGGACGCGCGCCTCGAGGCCCTCGGGGATCGGCGCGCCGCGCTCGGCGAGGCGGTGCATCGCGACGCTCCTCGCCGCGGCCTCGAACGCGCGCTCGAGGCCTTGGTTCATCGGATTCACCGGGCGCGCGCGGAGGCGATCGGCGAGGTCGACGAGCGCCTCGGCGGAGTCGCGGCGCGCGGCGAGCACGCGCGGGAGCTCGAGTCGAAAGGAGAGCAGGTCGGGCTCCCACGCGCCGCGCGGGGCGAGCATCCACGCGAGGCGCTCGAGCGGGACGTGCGCGAGGAAGCCCTCGAGGAGCTCGACGCCGTCGAAGGCGAATTCGCCGCCGGGGCCGGTGAGCTGCGCGAGCGCGAGGGCGAGCTCGTCGGCGCTCGGGGCGGCGGGGTGCGCGAGGACGAAGGCGGCGCGCGCGGCGTCGGGGAGCGAGGCGCCGAGCGCGGTGGCGCGCGCGAGGTCCATGCGGAGCGCGCGCCGCGCGAGGCGGATCGCGGAGGCGAGCCAGTTGCGGCCCTCGTGCGCGGAGGGGCGCTCGCCGAGGCGGCGCACGACCGCCTCGAGCGTGTCGAACGAGAGATCGGCGGGCGCGTCGTCGTCGAGCGCGCGCAGGAGCGGGCCGTCCACGGGCGCGAGGCCGGTCGCGGCGATGTGCCAGGCGGCGGCGCCGTGGTCGCGGTGCGCGATGCCGGCGCGGTGGAGCAGGCCGCGGACGTCGGCGCCCGGCTTGGTGAGCTTGGCCGCGACCCCCTGGAGCTTGCGCGCGGAGATGCCGAAGAGATCGCTCGCCGCGGGCGGCTTGGCGGGCGCTGCCTTCGTCTCGGCGGCGAGAGCGGCGGGCGCGGGCACGGCGGGCGCGGCGGCGGCCTCGACGTAGCCCTTGCCGATCTTCTCGCGGACGAGCCTGGCGGCCTCCTTGGTGGCCGCAGCCTCGGTGTCGAAGGACTTCGTCTTGGTCTGCCCGGCGGTCCCGAGGCGACCGAAGGTCACCGTGAGCGAGGTGCCCTCGACCGACACCTGCCAGAACTTCGCCGCGCCCCCCGCTTCGTGCACGAATCGTCGCATGCCGTGGTGGTGGCTCGGCCGAGGTGCGGAGGCGTGTCGGTGGCACGATCGGCGGCACGGTGGCGCCTTCGGTGGGCCGCGCGCGGGGGCGCGATCGTGGGACGTGCTCGCACGGTGCTACGCTGCCGGGATGGGCGCTGGGGAGACGCCACGTTCGACCTACGCCGAGTATCTCGCGCGCGAGGCCGCGTCGGACGGGATGCGCGGCGCAACGTCGAAGGGGACGTCGACGGGGGTGGGTCGTGGTCGCGCCGTGCGCGGCTGCGCGAGTGAGCACGAGCGCGGCTGCCCGGATCTCGTAGCGGTGCTCGCGTTGGGTCGCGATCGATCGCCCTCGCTCAGCGGCCGAAGAGCCAGACCTGCAGGAAGATGTTCTCGCGCTGGGCGCCCGTGCCGCAGAGGCGGCCGCCGCCGGCGGTGCTCGCGACCGGGCGGCAGCCGCGGCCGTCGGCGCCGAGGCCGGCCCAGAAGCCGGGCTGCGAGCAGTCGCCGTCGGCCCACACGTAGCCCACGCGCACGCGCACCGAGGGGGCGCTCGGCAGGTTCGGGGGGATCACCACGGGCGCGCCCGCGAGCTCGCACACGGGCGTGCCGGGATCGGAGCTCGCGCCCACGAGCGCGAGCCAGCTCGCGCGCGGCGCGTCGAGCGTGAGGTGGTGCATCTGCTCCATCGCCATGCGCAGCGGCTCGGCCGTCGTCGGCGTGACGATCGAGGTCACGAGCGTGCGCGTCGCGGTGGGCGTGCCGACCGGCGCGACCACGAAGCGCAGCTCGCGCACGGGGAGCGACCAGTAGCTCGTGTAGAGCGCGTTGCCCACGTCGAGGTCGGCGGTGCCGGTCGCCGCGCCGATGCTTGCGGTCCACGCGGCCGCGCCGTACGCGAGGTCGGGCGTGCCCGGATCGACCTTCGCGATCAACGTCCAGCCGCCGCCGTCGGCCTCGGTCTCGCAGTAGTCGAGGAAGGGCGCGACGCCGCCGGGGCCGTCGGGATCGATCTCGTAGGCGCCGGGCGCGCTGCCGCTCGGGAGATCGGCGCACGAAGCGGGTGTCGATCTCCCGGCGTCGTGATCGGCGTCGATCGCGGCGTCGCGGCCGGCGTCGGTCGCGCCGTCGAGGCTCGCGTCCACGCCGGCCTCGGCCGTGCCGACGTCGGGGATCGGGCCGGTGTCGGCGTCGCGCATCGCGCCGGCGTCGCGGAGCGTGCTGCCGTCGAGCTCGGTGCCGGGGACGAGCTCGGAGAGCGTGCTCGGATCGACCACGGCGCTCGTGCAGGCGCCGGCGATGCACGTCTCGCCCGTCGTGCAGCCGGCGTGATCGAGACAGCTGCGCGTGAGCGTGACGTGGAGCACGCGCGTCTGCTCGGCGACGAACCGTGTCGAGACCTCGCGCGCGACGCGCGTGACGCCGCCGCCATCGACACCGAGCACGCTCAGCGTGAGCGGGCCGCTCGGATCGCCCGATGGAACCACGGAGAAGGAGAACGGTAGGCCAGCGGCGTCGGCGATCGGAAAGGTGTGGGCGCACCCGTCGTGGACGCACGCCGCGCCGCCCGCCTGCACTGCGACCGCGGCGAGCTCGTCCGGAACGCGGAGGTCCGACTCGACGACGACGACGACCGCCGTCGGTGGACGACTGCAGGCGGAGAGGACGACAGCCACGAGAGCGCTCGCGATGAACCGGCGATCCACGAATCGAGGAATAGCCCAGCTCGGCGAGCGCGACGAGCGAGGTCACCCGTAGGGGTGACAGGGCTCGCATTTCGAAGAAATCGTCGCGGGGGTCATTGTGGGCGCAAGCGATGCGTTGCTACCTTCTTCGGATGGTCGCCGAGCCGATCCCGGGTCGCCTCTTCGATCGCGCGCTGCGCGAGTCGCTCGAGGCCGGGCTCTCGATCGAGAAGGCGAACGCGGTGATCGCCGAAGCGCTGATGCGCGCGTCGCTGCCCGACGTGCCCGAGGATCTCGACCTGTTCGCGCGCTTCGTGCGCGGCGCGCTCACGTCGGCGCTCCTGGCGATGACGGGGCCCGCGACGACCGAGGCGTGCATCGAGCGCATCTCGCACGTGCTCTGGCTCGCCTCGAGCACGATTCGTCACGTGGCGCCGACGGAGGCCGAGTTGCGACGCACGCTCGAGATCGAGCCCGACGCGCGCGAGGAGCCGTCGGGGATGCGCAGCGTGGAGTCGCCGCCGCCCGGATGGAGCAACCAGGCCGTGCCGGCCGCGCGCATCAGCGCGCCCGAGGCACCGCGCGCGCCGCGCCACGCGCCGACGCTCGGTCGCATGAAGCCGGTGCCGGCGCCGGCGCGCGCGCCCGGCGTGGTGGAGATCCCGGCGCCGCGGCCGATGGGCCCGCCGGTGCTGGTGCTGAGCCTCGACCCGACGCTGCGCATGGACGCGGCGGCGCAGCTCGAGGGGGCGCGGCCGACGATCGCGATCATGACGCAGGCCGAGCTCGTGCGGACGATCAACGCGGCGTACACGAGCGGCTTCTCGGTGCTCGTGGACGCGAGCCTTCCCTCGGTGGACCTGGCGACGTTCGTGGGGCTCGCAGCGCTCCTGCCGACGGGCACGCGCGTGGTGCTGTGGGGCACCGACGAGCGGCAGAAGACCCGCCTCGCGCGCGTGTTCCCGATCGCGAGCGGTTGGACCGCCGCCGGCAGCACGCCGCTGCGCGAGCTGTTCCCGCACGAGTGACGCGCGCGCCGCGCGGTGCGCGGTGAGCGCGCGCGGCGAGCGCGATGCGCGCGCGGCGAGTGCGCAGTGAGCGCGCGCGGCGAGCGCGATGCGTGCGCGGCGAGTGCGCAGTGAGCGCGCGCGGCGAGCGCGACGCGCGATGCGCAGTGAGCGCGTGCGGCGAGCGCGATGCGCGCGCGGCGAGCGGGACGCGCGGCGCGCGGCTCCCTCTCCCGCCAGGGCCCAGAGGGTTGGGGAGAGGGACTGCGGAGCCGAAGCGGGCACACGGCCGCTGCGAGAGGCCCCGCCCGAGCTCCCGCCGATCGCAGCAGCGACATCGCGGCTCGTCCCTCGCACTCCCTCACCCTAGCCCTCTCCCACGACGTGGGAGAGGGGACCGCGTGGCGCTTCGCGGAAGCGAGCGCGGCCGCACATCGCGCTCTCGTCAGGGCATCGTGAGGACGACGCCGGTGGAGCCCGGGTACGGCGCGGTCGTGCCCTGGCTCGTCGCGACGCCGACGCCGACGCCGACCCCGATGCCGACCGCGAGCACGGCGCTGCCGAGCACGATCCAGAAAACCGGATCGCTCTCGAGGCCGCTACTCGTCTCGCCCGTCTCACCCGTGTCGATCGGCGCGACGAGCGCGAGCGAGATCGAGGCCTCGGCGTGCTCGGCGGCGAGGAGAGAGATCTCGCGCTGGGCCTCGACGCGGCCCGGCGCCGACGCGAGCAAGAGGTGGCGGCCCGGGTCGAGCGAGAGCGCGCGCGTCGCGCCGCTTCCCTCCGCGGGCGCGCCGTCGATGCGGAGCGTCGCCTCGGGTGGATCGAGCGTGAGCGCGAGCGACGCGAGCGACGCGACGGCCTCCCCGCGCCGGCGCACGGCCTCCGCGCGCAGGTCGGAGGTCTCCCCTTCGGTCTCGGCGAGGTACACGTCGAAGATCTCGATCGCCTCGCGGTAGCGGCCGAGCTGGAAGAGCGCGAAGCCCACGTTGAAGCGCGTGCTCGGGCGCGCGACGGCGGCGAGCGAGCGGCGGAACAGCTCGAGCGCCTCGCTCCAGCGATCGTCGTCGCCGAGCTCGACGGCGCGGCGGAAGAGCGCCTGCGCCTCGGCGACCTGCACGTCGCTGGCGCTCGCCGTGGCAGTGGCGTCGGCCGAGGTCTGCGCGGCGACGCTCGAAGGAGCGACGAAGAGCGCGAGCACCACGAGGAAGGGCGCGAGGAGCGAGCGCGTCACCATTGCGCGGCGAGCCCCGAGGAAGAGCGACCGGTCTCGGGAGCGGGGCCGGACGCGGGCGGTGTCGGAGGCGTGGGCGTCGCGGCGCGCTCCGTCGCGGCGTGCTGCGTGCCGTGGGGCGGCGTGCCGTGGGGCGGCGTGACGTGGGGCGGAGACCGGCGCGCGGTCGACGGCGGCGTGGCGCGCCCTTGGAGAGGCGGCGCAGCGAGAGGCGGTGCGGGAGGCACCTCGCTCGTCGGGGGCGCCTCGATCGCGGCGAGCGTGGCGCTCGGCGGCGGCGTGCGCGACGGCGGCGGCGCCTCGTGCGCGGCGACCTCGGCGGCGACGGCGGGCGCCCCCACCGCAGGCGCGTCGTCTTGGCGGAGCCACGTCCACGCGAGGAGCGCGAGCAGCGAGGCGGCCAGCGCGGCCACCGCCATCCAGCGACGCGAGCCCTGCGGCGCCGGCGCGGGCGGCGGCGAGATCGGCTCGGGGCTCGGCGGCGGCGCGACCGCGAGGGGCGGCGCGGCCGCCGCCGGTGCGCGCCCGGCGAGCGCGTCGTCGAGCGCGTCGAGCATCGCGCGCATGTCCGCGTAGCGCGCCGTGCGATCGAGCGCGAGCGCGCCCTCGACCCACGCGGCGAGCGCCGGCGGCAGCGCGGGAGAGCGATCGGGGAGCGGCACGTGGTCGCCACGCGCGATGGCGAGCAAGAGCGCCGAGGGCGCGGTGGCGAAGAAGGGCAGCTGCCCCGAGAGGCAGCGATAGAGCGTGACGCCCATCGCCCACACGTCGCTCGCGGCGTCCACGTCGCTCGCGCCCTCGGCCTGCTCGGGCGACATGTAGAAGGGCGTGCCGACGAGGATCCCCGACTGCGTCATGTGGCCCCAGGCGACCTCGTTGGTCTTGGCCATGCCGAAGTCGAGCAGGATGGCGCGCGTCGCGCCGTCGCCGCGATCGCCCACGAGGATGTTCTCGGGCTTGAGGTCGCGGTGCACGATGCCGCGCGCGTGCGCGAGCGCGACGGCCTCCATGAGCGGGCGCAGCAGCGCGAGCGCGCGGTCGGGCTCGAGCATGCCTTCGCGGGCGAGGAGCGCCGAGAGCGGCTCGCCCGAGAGCCGCTCCATCGCGAGGTAGGTGTCGCCGTCCTCGGTGCCCATGTCGAGGATGGCGACGATGTTCGGGTGAACGAGCGTGGAGGCGATGCGCGCTTCGCGCAGGAAGCGCGAGACGAGCTCGCGATCGCGCGCGTGCTCGGGCTTGAGGATCTTCAGCGCGACGGGGCGCTGCGTGAAGGTGTGCGTGGCGGCGTACACGACGCTCGTGCCACCCGTGCCGAGGATGCGATCGAGCGCGTAACGGCCCCCGAGGACCGTCCCGAGACGCTCTTCCGCGGTGAGAATCGGCACGGCGGCTAGCCTAACATCGCGCGCGGCTGCGGGCTCTGATCGACCGCCACGCCGCGAAGTCTCGCGCGGTGGTCGCGCCGCACGGTCAGCGCAGAACGCAGTGGCCGGCCTCGCAGCGCGCCGTCGGGGGCGGCCCCTCGGCGCAGCTGATCGCACAGGCGCCGGGGTGGGTGGCGCAGGCGGCCTCCGCACGACGGGCCCACGCGTGCGTCGCGGCGACGTACTGCGCGCAGAGCGGGCAGCACTGATCGTCGACCTTCTGCACGCGCTCGCAGTCGGTGTCGGCGGAGCAGGCCGTCTCGACGCGTGGCAGGTGCACCGGCGGCGGCGGCTGGTAGGGCGCCGGTGCCGTGGGATCGGGGCGCGCCTCGAGGCGCACCGGCGATGGAGCGAGGCCGTCCGCGCGGCCGAGATAGAGGAAGCGCGGCAGCATCGTGTTGTCGACGACGACGTCGGCGAGCCCGTCGCCGTTCACGTCGCCGACGCCGCGGACGCGGTACATCCACGGATCCTCGGGGAGCGTCGGCGCGAGGATCTGCGGCTCGGCGCTCAGGCCGTTCGCGCCGCCGCGATAGAGGTACGCGCCGTCGGCCGCGTAGCCGCCGGCGACCACGTCCGCGTAGCCGTCGCCGTCCACGTCGCCCGCCGCCGAGACCCAGAGCGAGAAGCCGTGATCGCCGCTCGCGCCGAGCGAGGTGGGCGTGGGGCCGAGGCCGCTCGCGCTGCCGTAGAAGACCCAGCCGGCGTTGCCGCCGTAGCCCGACGTGACGACGTCGTCGTACCCGTCGTGGGACACGTCGCCGACCATCGCGATGTCGTCGCCCATCTGGTGGCCGTCGCCGGTGAGACGCTGCGCCGGGCCGAGCGAGTGACCGTCGCCGAGGTGCACGTAGATCGCGTGCTCGTCCGCAGCGCCGACGACGACGTCGGCGTGGTGGTCGCCGTTCACGTCGCCGCCGCCCGCGACCGCGGAGCCGTAGCCGCCGGTGCCGGGAAAGCGCGTGGGCGTGGGCGCGAGGCCGCCCGCCGAGCCGAGGTGCAGATAGATCGCGTTCGTGGTGCCGACGACGAGGTCGTCGTAGCCGTCCTCGTTCACGTCGCCGGCGCCCGCGACCGAGACGTTGGCGATGGGCGCACCTTCGTCGGGAACGTCGAGCGTGATCGGCGCCGCGACGCCGTCGGGGCCGACGAGATAGAGGTGCACGTGGTGATAGAGCTCGTCGGCGATCGCGACGTCGTTCCAGCCGTTGCCGTCGAGATCACCGACGGCGAGCGCGACGCGGCCGAACGCGCCGGCGACGTCGGGGCCGCCGAGGGTGGAGGGCGCGAAGTGCGGGCTCGCGCCGCCGAGGAGCACGCCCGCGCCGCCGCTCCCGAGCGACTCCATCACGATGTCGGCGAGGCCGTCACCGTCGACGTCGATCGTCTGCGGCGGCGGCAGGCCGTGGAGCGCGGTCGGCGGACGCACGGCGGGCGTGGGCGCGTGGGCCGGCGGCGGCGAGACCGCCGCGCTCGTGGGCGGCGGCATCGCAGGCTCGGTCGCGGGCGTCGGCGCGGGCGCGCTTCCGCAGCCGACGGCGAGCGACCAGAGAGCGAGAGCGAGACGAGCGCGCGCGAGCATGTTCCCCACTTTCTGACCGGGCGCCGAGGGCGAGCTTGGGCGCATGGGCGCGCAGCGTAGCGCGGCCGGGGCGCCGGGATCGGCGGCGATCGGTTCGTGCGCGCGCTCGCGGCTCCCTGGTACGAAAATGAAGGTCTAAGAGTCGAGAATGGCTCGATACCGATCTGGCGGTCGATCACCAGGGGCGTCGGGCGGGTGCGACGCTTTGACGGCAGGAGTGCTCACCCCCGGAGGGCCCGGACGGGAGCGGGCGCAGCCCGCGGACGGTAGGGACCGTAGCGGGTGAGCCGTTGATCATCGTTTGAACACATTCCGCAGCGAGCCGCTGTTTGCTCGCAAGGCGTGGGCAAAGCGGCGCTCCCGCCCGGCGCGGCAGGCGATCACTCGATGGGAGGCCCATTTTCGTTCACCGCAGATGCGCCGCCGGCGCAGCCCAGCTCTCCCACGAAGTGCGAGAGGGGCCGGGCTCCGGGATCGCCGCGAGCGCGAGCGTCGACGCGAGAGGATCAGGGCTCGGAGTCGAGCGCAGGCACGTCGCTCGGCGGCGGCTCGCTCGTGCCGCGCGGGCCGGGCAGCGTCGACTCGTGCGTGACGGGCGTGTCGCTCTCGGTCGGCGGCGGAGCCTCTTCGTGCGAAGGCGCCGAGCTCGAGCCGCCCGAGTGCGCGCCCTGCGCGCGCAAGAGCTCGGCCTGACGGCGCGCGATGCTCGCCTCGGGGCCGCTCGGAAGGCGCTGCAGATAGCCCTCGTACGCCTCGAGCGCGTGGTCGTAGTCGTGCATCTGGCGGTAGGCCGAGCCGAGGCCGATGAAGGCGTGCCCGTAGCCGGCCGCCGACGCCTGGCGGAAGTTCGCGAGCGCGGCCGATGCCTGCCCCGCGTCGAGGAGCACGAACCCGAGCCCGGTGAGCGCCTCGCTGCCGCCCGGCCGCTGGCGCAGCGCGGCCTCGTAGAGCGGGCGCGCGCGCTCGGGGTGATCGTTCTCGAGCTGCTGATCGGCCTGGTGCACGAGCGAGGCGTAGTCGCCGTGCGGAGCCCCGCCGCCACCGCCACCACCGCCGCCTTCGGGCGGAGGCGCGGTTGCGTCGTGGTGCTCTTCGGTCGGCGGCACCTCCACGCTCGTGGCGCTCGGGGGAGGCGGAATCGCGACGCTGCTCGGAGGCAGGGGCACCGGCACCGCGACCCCCGCGTCGACCACCACGCCGCCCATCGCGTCGATCTGCGTGCGCAGCGCGAGCGCGTCGGGATGCTCGGCGTCGCGATCGAGCACCGCCATCACCTGCGCGCGCGCGGCGCCCACGTTGCCGGCGGCGAGCTGTGCGCGCGCGAGCAGGAGACGCGCGCGCAGGAGGCTGGGATCTTCGGCGACCGCACGCTCGGCGGTCTCCACGGCGGCGGCGAGACCACCGCCCCGCTGCGCCTCGAGCAGCGCGCGCACGCGCAGCGCCTCGGCCGAGGGGCTCGTGGCGAGCGTGAGCGCGCGATCGAGCCGCGACTGCGCGTTGGCGTCGCCGGACAGACGCAGCGCATCGGCGAGGGCGACCTCGGCATCGGCGCCGTCGGCCACGCGGATCGCGCTCTCGGCGTGCTCGCGCGCGTCCTCGGCGTCGCTCGCGGCCTCGCGTCGCAGCGCCGACGCTTCGCCGGCCGCCGTCGGATCGCCCGCCGAGCGCGCGACGAGGTCGTCGGCCTGGAACAGACGCGCCTGCGCCCGCAGCGCGTGCGCGCGCGAGAGGCCCGTGAGCGTGCGGGCGTCGTGCTCGTCGAGCGCGAGCGCCTTCGTGTAGAAGCTCGCGGCGTCCTCGTAGGCGTCCTCGCGATCGCGCGCGAGCGCTTCGTCGCCCTGCGTGAGGAACTGCGCCGCGGGCGACTCGGCCGGCGTGCCGGCGAGGAGGCGCTGGATCGTGGGCCAGCCGAAGTAGCCGCCGACGCCGACCGCGGCGAGCAGCACGATGCCGAGGAACACGCCCGTGTAGCTCCGCTGGGGCGGCGGCGGGACGTCGTCGTCGTCGTCGTCGACGCGCAACGCCTGGCGCTCGGCGGCCTTCGGGCGCGGCACGCGATCGGTCGGCTCGCCGCGCTGCGGGCGCGCCGACTCGGGGCGGGCGATGCGCTGCGAGGAGGTCGCGCGCGGATCTTCGGGCTCGGGCGCCGGCGGCGCCGCGACGGGAGCCGGCGGAGGTGCGGGCGGCGCGTAGGCGGCCTCGCGCGTCGGTGGTGGGCGCACGCTGGCGGCGCGACGCGGTGGTGCGGGCGCGGGCGGCGCCTCGACGGCCGGCGGCGGCGCGACGTTGCGGATCGTCTCGGCCGGCGCGGTCGGCGGCGGCATCGAGCGAGGCGACGCGGCGCGCGTCTCCATCTCCATCGTGCGGCCCGTGGGATCGACGCGCTCACGCTGCGGCGTCTGGCCCATGCCGAGCATCGTCCCCTTGCGACCGGGCGGCGCGGCGGGCGCGCGAGCCGGTGCGGGAGCGGGCGGAGAAGGAGGCGCCGCGGGCGCACGCGCCGGCGGGCGCGCCGACTTCGGACGCGCGGCGGCGAAGAAGGTGGCGAGCTCGGCGATGTCGCCCAGACGCTTCTGACCCTCGCCGGCGCGAGAGATGCGGTCGTCGGCCGAGACCTCACCCGCCGTGATGAGCCGCTGCAGCTCCTTCAGCGACGCGATCTGCTGCGTGCTGCCGTCGGCGAGCTCGAGCGTCCAGCTGCGCTGCTCGGGCGGCGCGGCGGCGGGCTCGCTGCCGGGGCGGAACACCTTGAACAGGTGCCCGCAGTTGGTGCACTTGACCGTGGTGCCGCGATCGGAGACCAGCGTCTCGTCGAATTCGTACTCGGTGCCGCAGCGCTCGCAGGTGACGTCCATGGCGGGTTCGGAAGGGGCCGAGCCTAGCAGGACGCGCCGGCAAATGCCGCGTTTACGGTACGGCGTCGGGGGCGGGCTCGCGGCGGACGCGGCGCCCGGGTGAGCCGTCGTCGGGGCCGGGCGGGGGCCGCTCGTGCGGGAGCGCACGCCCCCGCGCATCCCGTGAATCCTTCGGGCCGCCGGCCGACTCTCCTCTTCGTCCGCACGATGCGGCCCCCGCAGGAGAAACGACCATGCTCGCCAAGATCCTCCCGAACAACGAGTCCACCGTCGATCGCGCGCTGCGCGTGGTGCTGGGCCTCGGCCTGCTCGCGCTGGTGTTCGTGGGCCCGCAGACGCTCTGGGGTCTGGTGGGCGTGATCCCGCTCGTCACCGGCCTCGTCGGCAGCTGCCCGATCTACACTGCGCTCGGCTTCTCCACGTGCCCGGTGAATCCGAAGACGACGGCCGCCTGATCGCGCGGATCGCGGAAGGCGACTCCGATGCGATGGACGCGCTCGTGCGCCGCCACGGCGCGGCGCTGTTCCGACACGCGCGCGCGATGGCCGGCGGCGACGTGGCGCTCGCGGAGGACGCGCTGCAAGAGGCGCTCGTGTCGGTGATGCGGCACGCGAGCACGTTCCGCGGCGAGCACCCGCGCGCGTGGCTCTTCACCGTCGTGCGGAACGCGGTACGCAAGCAGGCGCGCGCGCGAGGCGTCGTCGCCGAGACGAGCCCCGACGAGACGGGCGCCTCGCTCGAGGCCGCCGGCTTCGGCTCGAGCGAGCGCGCGAGCTGCTTCGCGCAGGCGCTCGAGAGCCGCGAGCTCGTCCGCAAGTCGCTCGCCGAGCTCGAGCCGCACGAGCGCGACGTGATCGCGCTCGTCGACGTCGAGGGCCTCTCGCTCGAAGAGGCCGCGAGCTCGCTCGAGCTCGGCCTGCCCGCGCTGAAGAGCCGCCTGCACCGCGCGCGGCTGCACCTGATGGCGATCCTGAGCGAGCGAGGTGGCCCGTGAGCATCGAACGACACATCGGCGGCCTCTGGTGCCACGAAGTGGCCGACCGGCTCGAGGCCTTCGTGCGCGGAGGGCTCGAGGAGAAGGAGCGCGAGGCGGTGAGCGCGCACGTCGCCGAGTGCAGCCACTGCGCCTCGTTCGGCGAGCGCTACGCGAAGCTCGTCGAGCGCGCGCGCGGCGTGCTCGACGATCCGGAGACGGAAGACGCCGTGCTCGCGCGCGTGCGTGCCCGCCTGCGCGAGGCGCGCTGACTCGTCACGAGACAGCGGGCGCGCTCCTCCGTGCACGGGCCGGGAGCTCAGCCGGCGCGGAACTGGCGCGAGAGATCCTTCGTCAGGTTCTTCTGGTGCGCCTCGATCGTGCCGCCGCCGATCTCGAGCAGCTTCGCGTCGCGCCAGAGGCGCTCGATCGGATACTCGCGGCAGTAGCCGGCGCCGCCCATGACCTGCATCGCGTAGTCGGCGACCATCTTGCCGACGGGCGCGGCGAAGAGCTTGGCGGCGTCGCTGCCGATGCGCGCGCGTCGATCGGCCGAGACGTCGCGCGCGACGTTGTAGGTGAGCGCCTTGGCGGCCTCCGTGGCGGCGTAGCCCTCGGCGATGTAGCGCTGGATCTGGCCGTACTCGGCGATCGGCTTGCCGAACGTCTTCCGCTCGTTCGCGTAGCTCAGCATCATCTCGACGCAGCGGTCGGCGATGCCGCAGCTCATCGCGGCGAGCGTGAGGCGCTCGATCTCGAGGTTGCGCATCATGTGCGTGACGCCGCCGCCGATGTCGCCGAGCAGGTTCGCCTCGGGGACGCGGCACTGATCGAAGATCAGCTCGCTCATCGTCGAGCCGCGCATGCCGAGCTTGTCGATGTGCTCGCTCGTGGAGAAGCCCTTGCAGTCTCGGTCGACGAGGAACGACGTGATCTTGCCGTCGACCTTCGCGTAGACGAGGAAGCAGTGCCCCTCGACGCCGTTGGTGATGTAGGTCTTGGTGCCGTTGAGCACCCAGCCGTCGCCGTCCTTGCGCGCGGTCGTCTGCATGCCGAGCACGTCGGTGCCGGCGCCCGGCTCGGTCATGCCCATGCCGGCGACCCACTCGCCGCTGATGACCTTCGGCAGCACGCGCTTGCGCTGCGCGTCGTTCGCCGCGTGGAAGAAGTTGTTCACGAAGAGCATCGAGTGGGCGAGGTACGCGAGCGTGAAGCCCGGGTCGCTCTTGGCGAGCTCGTGGTGGACGATGACCGCCGCGACGGTGTCGAGGCCTGCGCCGCCGTAGGCCTCGGGCACGGTGATGCCCAGGACGCCGAGGTCGCCGAGCTTCTTGAAGAGCGGCTTGTTGAGCGTGCCCTTGCGATCGTGCTCGGCCGCCTGGGGCTCCACCTCGTTCTTCGTGAAGTCGGCGAGGGTCTTGCGGAGCAGGCGGTGCTCTTCGGTGGGGTTGAAGAGCGCGTCGGACGGGGCAGCAGACGTCATGGCGGTGTGTACCCTGGCGCGCGGCGGCGCCGCCGCAAGCGAGTGTGCGCTTGCCCAGGGTCTCGTGTAGATCGGCGGGGCTTGCGCGCCTTTCTCCTCTTTCTCTCTCTGGCTCTCGCCGGCACGACGCCGTGCGAGGCCCAGGATCTGACGCCTCCGGAGACGGCCGCCTCGAGCCCGAGCCCGCGCACGCCCACGCCCGCGCCCTCCCCCTCGCCTTCTCCCGCGCCGGCGCCCGCTTCGGACGAGCGCTTCCTGGTCGCGCCGCTCGGCGGCGACGCGCCCGGCGCGATGGTGCTCGAGGCGCTCGACGCCGTCCGCGCGACGCTCGCGGCCGAGGGGTTCGCCGTCGTCGACCCGGCCGACGTCGCCACCATCGACCCCGCGCGCCTCGCCGAGGCCCGCCGCCTCGACGATCTCCGGCCCGTGGCGACCGAGCTCGGCGCCTCCGGCATCGCGACCGTCGCGGTGTGGACCAGCGACGGCGCCGCGAGCAGCGTGATCGTCTCCCTCGCGCCCGGCGCGCGCAGCTTCAGCGCCACGCACGCCGTCGACGCCTCGGGGCTCGGCGAGGCCGCGGTCGCCGCCACGCGGGCCGCGCTCCTGCGCCGCCGCGATGCGCTCCTCGTGAGCGCCGGCACCAGCGCCGATCGCACCGAAGAGCCCGAGCTGGCGACGGCGCACGACACCCCGCCACCGCCCCCGCACGACGACGGCGTGATCCAGAACGGACAGCTCTTCGGCATCGTGGGCCCGGGCCTGCTCGCCGCGCTCGGCGCGGCCGGCATCGGCGCCGGCGTCTACGCCTCGCTCGACGAGACGTGCGACTACCACGCACCGAGCGGTGTCTGCCTGCGCGGCGAGCGCCCGAACTACGCGCTCGGGATCGTGTTCATCGGCGCCGGCACCCTCGCGCTCGCGGGCGCCATCGTCTGGTGGATCCTCGGCGCCGAGAGCGAAGAGTCGAGCTCGGGCCCGCGCATCGACGTGGTGATGGGGCCCGACGGTGGCGGCGTGACCGCACGAGGGCGCTTCTGATGCGTACGTTCTTCTTCGCGTGCGTGCTGGCGCTCCCGCTCCTCGCCGCGGGCTGCCTGCGCACCAAGTTCGATCTCTGCACGCAGGCGACGCCCGATCCGGCCTGCAGCGTCGACGGCGGCGACACCGGTGTCGCCGACGCGGGCACGGACGGCGGCACCACGACCGACGCCGGCGCGTCCATCGACGCGGGCGTGGACGCGCCGTAGGAGCGGGCCGTGGACCTCTGGATCCTCCAGGCCGCGCGCGTGCTCGGCCGGCGCGCCGCGGAGGGCAACGCGCGCAGCAGCCTGGATCAGTTGGTGCTGGGCGAGGCGCGACCCGAGCACGCGGCGGACGGGCTCGATCCCTCGCTCGCCTTCACGCTGCGTCTCTCTCGCGCGCTGCTCGGCTGCGGCATGCCGGCCCACCGCGTGGAGGAAGCGCTCGAGGAGCTCGCCGAGGCGCTCGAGCTCGACATCGACGCGCTCTGCATGCCGACGGCGCTCGTGATCACGATGTCGCGGCGCGGCGCGACGCGCACCGAAGAGGTGCGCACGCGCGTCGTGCGCGTCGAGCCGGGCGGCAGCAACCTCGAGCGGCTCTCGGCGCTGCACGATCTGACGCGGCGCGTGCGCAACAAGGAGCTGACGCCGGGCGAAGCGGCGATCCGGGTCGATCAGATCCTCGAGCGCGGCGGGCGGCATCCGGCGCTCGTGGTGATGGCGGCCTTCGCGCTGCTCGGCGCGGCGGGCGCCGTGCTGCTCGGCGGCAGCGGGCTCGACGTGCCCATCGCGGGCGGGCTCGGCGCCGTCGTCGGCGCGCTCGAGTCGACCGCGCGCCGCGTGCCCACGCTCGCGCGCCTCTTGCCGGCGGTCGCGGCGGCGACGGTGTCGTTCCTCGCGGCGGCGATCGCGTCGCTCGGCCTGGCGATGCGGCCCTCGGTCGTGCTGCTCGCCGCGATCATCGTGCTCTTGCCCGGACTGACGGTGACGACGGCGACGCTCGAGCTCGCGAGCGCGCACCTCGTGAGCGGCACGGCGCGCATGATGGGCGGCTTCGTCACGTTCCTGCAGCTCGGCTTCGGCGTGGCGCTCGGGCGCGTGCCCGCCGCGCTGCTGCCGCAGTACGACGCGCCGCCCGAGCCCGATGCGCTGCCGCGCGCCGCCACGATCGCCGCAGCGGTCGCGAGCGCGATCGGCTTCGCGATCATCCTGCACGCGCGGCGGCGCGACCTCGGATGGATCCTGGTCGCGGTGGGCATCGCGCTCTTCGGCTCCCAGCTCGGCGGCCTCTGGCTCGGGGCCGAGCTCGGCGCGTTCGTCGGTGCCGCGTCGGTCGCCGCCGCCTCGCACGCCTTCGCCCGCCGCTTCGATCGCCCGGTGAACCTGATGCTCACGCCCGGGACGCTCCTGCTCGTGCCCGGCAGCGTCGGCTTCCTCTCGATCTCTTCGCTCCTCGAGCACGATCCGGCCACGGCGGTGGCGACCGCCTTCCGCATGGCGCTCGTCGCGATGGCCATCGCCGCCGGCATCTTGGTCGCGACGGCCGCCGTTCCACCGCGCCGCGCGTATTGACGACGGCGCGCTCGGGCGACCCGTATCTCGCGGGCACCTCGGCGTCAGGGACCGACCCAGGCGAGTGGAATCGGGACGGAGCCCGTGTAGTCGCCCGCGTAGCTGCACCCGCCGCAGAACCCGCCCCCGCGCAGATCGAAGACCCGGTTGCCCATCGACGGCGTGATGCTGCCCACGGCGCCGAAGCCGTGCAGCCGCCAGTCGGGGACGGCCACCGCGAAGGGCGTGCCCTGCAGATCGACGTTGGCGTAACCGGTCGCCGTGCCGCCTCCCGCGCAGTCGAGCGCGACGCCGTAGGGCACCTCCGTGTACACGGTCGAGCTCTGCACGGCGCGCCCCGTCGACGTCGAGAAGCGCATGTCCGTGGCGTCGATCGCGAGCGCCGTCGGGTCGAGGTGGACCTCCATCCACTGCGTGAGCACGGACGTTCCGGTGGCCACCCCGCCGACGGTGTACCCGGAGACGTTCGTGGTCGGGCCGCGTCGGACGAGCACGAGATAGGTGCGCGGCGCCGTCGTCATGTCGACGCAGTGCGCGGAGTACGGCTGATCGATGCGCCCGTGCGCGTAGAGCACGTACGTGCCGTCGGTCGCCCCGGGATGCGTGCGGGCCCAGTCGTCGCACGAGGCGGGGAGCGAGACACACGCTCCACCCACGCAGGTCGAGGAACCGCACGCGTGGCCGCAGCGGCCGCAGTTCGCGTCGTCCGACGCGAGGTCGCTCTCACACCCGGGCGCCTCGCTGCAGTCGCCGTAGCCGGCCGCGCAGCGGAGCGTCGTGCACCGTCCGGCGACGCAGGCCGCCAGCGTGTGGGCGAGCGCGCACGAGCTGCTCGCCTCGCCCTCGTCGACCGCACCGTCGCAGTCGTCGTCGACGTCGTCGCAGCCCTCGACCGCGCCCGGGCGACGCGTCGCGCTCGCGTCGTCGCAATCTCCGCCGCGGCGCACGTAGCCGCTCGGCGCGACGCATCCCACCTCGACCGCCGCGGTGGTGCCCCAGCCATCGCCGTCCGCGTCGCGATAGAACGCCACGTTCGTCACGGCCTCGTCGGTGCGGCCGTCGCAATCGTTGTCGCGACCGTCGCAGCTCTCGGCCGAGCCCGGGGCGCTGGTCGGATCTCGGTCATCGCAGTCGGCGCCGAGCGGCGCGCCGCAGCTCGCGTCGGGCACACCGTCGTGATCGTCGTCCTCCAGATCACCCGTCGCGATCACGAAGTCGGCCACGCCGTTGCAGTCGTCGTCGATGCCGTTGCACAGCTCGGCGCCCGCGGGGCTGACGGCGGCGCTCCCGTCGTCGCAGTCGGTGCCGAGGAGCGAGTAGCCGGCCACCACGCTGCACGACGTGGTCGTGCCGCCGCGCGCGCTCCCGTACCCGTCGCCGTCGCCGTCCGCATACCAGGTGACCGGCATCGCATCCTCGTCGACGATCGCGTCGCAGTCGTTGTCGACCGTGTCGCAGAGCTCGACCATGCCGGGATGCGCCGACGCGTCGTCGTCGTCGCAGTCGCCGCCGTTCACGGCGAAACCGGCCGCCGTGGTGCACGCGACGCGCGGCGTCGCGCCGCCGTAGCCGTCGCGATCGGCGTCGACGAAACCGTCGACGGTCACGCCCTCGTCCACGACCCCGTCGCAGTCGTCGTCGAGGAGGTTGCAGACCTCGGTCGCGCCGAGGTGGACGGCGGCGTTGCCGTCGTTGCAATCGCTGCCGCAGTCGGTCGCGTTGCAGCAGCGCGCGTCTTCTTGTCCGTCGCCGTCGTTGTCGAGCCCGCCGTGCGTGAGCGGATCGCAGTCTTCGTCGTGCCTCTCGCCGTCGCAGACCTCGCGCTGGCCGGCGGAACGTTCGGGATCGGTATCGTCGCAGTCGTCGCCGAGCGGCGCTCCCGTGAGGTCGGAGCAGCTCGCAGCGCCCGCGCCGTCGCCGTCCGCGTCGGGAGCGCGCGCGACGCAGCGGCGCATCGACTCCGAGCACGCGTCGGTGGTGCAGGCGATCCCGTCGTCGCAGCGCGCTGCCGTCCCGGGCGTGCAGTGGCCGGCGGCACAGTGCTCGGCGCCGTTGCAGAAGAGCCCGTCGTCGCAATCGGGATCGGCGGCGCACCCGATCGACGCGTCGGCACCGCCATCGGCCGTCCCGGCGTCGATCGTGCCACCCCCGCCTCCGCAGCCCGCGACGAGCACCAGCGTGAGGACCGAGCGGAAGCGCACGTTCATGGGAGGATCCTTGCCGCAAACCCGACGCTCGCGTCCAATCCAAAGCGCGCGCCGGGTGCCACGGGCCCGGGACGGAACGCCGCGCGCTTCCACCCCGGGCGCGCGCGCGCGTGCTAACCCAGCCGGGCCATGCGCATCGAACGATTCCTCGACGAGCTCGCCTCCACCGCCCTCGAGCGTGCCCTCGGGCAGCGCGCGCCGGCGGTGCTGCGTCGCGCGACGGATCCGAAGCACGGCGACTACCAGGTGAACGGCGTGATGCCGCTCGCCAAGCAGCTGAAGAAGAATCCGCGTGAGCTCGCCGAGCCGGTGGCCGCGATCCTGCGCGAGCACGAGGCGATCGCGAAGGCCGAGGTCGCGGGCCCGGGCTTCGTGAACCTCACGCTCGCGCCCGCGTTCGTCGGGCGCACGCTGAAGCACGCGCTCTCCGATCCGCGCGACGGCGTGCCGGTGGCGAGCGAGAAGCATCGCATCGTCGTCGACTACTCGAGCCCCAACATCGCCAAGCAGATGCACGTCGGGCACCTGCGCTCGACGATCCTCGGCCACGCGATCTGCGAGCTCTTGGCGTTCGTCGGCCACGACGTGATCCGCGACAACCACGT
>JAXLYV010000019.1:0-15183 GCA_046351235.1 Sandaracinus sp.
GGGTGTGGATCGCGGCCTGAGCTGACGAGGTCGGCGTGGTACATGGCGTAGGTGACCTGGAAGAAGGAGCGCGTACCGGGGCTGCCCCCGGTGGGGTCGATCGAGTGGCTTCGACCGCTGGGTCGGGCACCGGAAGGGACGTTCGAGGCGGAGCAGGAGCAGTTGCTCGCTCTGTTCGCGGCCACGCTCGAGGCCGCGCGTGCGGCAGGGAATTCCGCGCCGCCCGCGGGTGTTGTGGCGCCCCATGACGACCTCCCTCCAGAAGCACCGCCGAGTCCTGTCCGAAAACCCGCTGCCGCCCGACGTCGCCGACGCGCTCGCTGATCGATTGTTCGCGCTCGTCGACGCGGACGAGACGCAGAGCTTCGAGTCGCTGCAGGACGTGGTGCTGATGGCGCTGCGACAGGTGGGCAGCGCGGTCGAGCGCCGCGGTCTCGAAGCTCGCGTGACCCGCGCCGCGCTGATCGAGATCGATGGCGTGACCTACGCCCCGCTCTCGCAAGAGAGCGCGGTGCGCTGCTTCGGGCTCTGGGGCGCCTACCGAATCGAGGAGCCGCTCTACCGCGAGGTCGGCGTGCACAACGGCGCGACGATCAAGCCGCTGTCGAAGCGCGCCGGGCTGATCTGCGAGTCGATGACGCCCGGGCTCGCTGCGAGGCTGGGCTGGATGACCGCGCTCATGACGAGCCGCGAGGCGCATCGCTGCCTCGGCGAGCTCGGCATCGGCTCGGCGTCGCGCGCGACGATCGAGACGCACGTCCACGACTTCGGCGTGGAGATGGCCGACCAGGTGCTCGCGCTCGAAGACGCCGCGCGCCGCGACGAAAGCGTGCCGGCCTCCGTGGCGAGCATGAGCTGCGGGCTCGACCGCAAGGCGATCCCGATGTGGGAAGAGCGCCCTGCCGATCAGCCGCCCTCGACGCCGCGACGCAAGCGCCACGCGCCGTACGTGCGCGCCGTGCCCGTGCCCTTCGACGTGAACTACCGGATGGCCTACGTCGCGAGCCTCTCGCTGATCGACGCGCACGGAAAGACGCTCCGCACGATCCGATACGGCGACGACGCGAACGTGGACCCCGCGGCGCTCGCAGCGCGCGTCGTGAAGGACGTCGAGCGCGTCGTCGAGCTCCGCGGGCCGATGGACATCACCATCGTGCAGGACGGCGCGTCCGAGCTCGACGCGCTGCCCGAGGCGCTCGCAGCCAGCGACATCACACGAGCGTGCGCACGCCACGAGATCGTCGATCTCAACCACGCGCTCGACTACCTCCGCGACGTCATCCGCCAGTGCGAGCCCGACGGCGACCCGCACAAGATGGGCGAGTGGTACCGCGACGAGCTTCTTCGCGACCACGGCGCGGTCGATCGGATCCTGCGCAGCCTCAAGCGCCGTCTCTCGCTCATCGACGCGGCCGAGGAGCCCGAGAGGCACGAAGCACTCGCCGACGCGACTCGCTACATCGGCAAGCGGCGAGCAAAGATGCGATATGCGGGTCACTGGTCGGCGAACCGCGCGATCGGCAGCGGCGCGACCGAGTCCGCCGCGAAGGTCATGGGCCAGCGCACGAACCTCAGCGGAGCACGCTGGGACAAGCCCGGCCTCCGCGGGCTCGTCACGCGTCGCGGGCTCGTCACCTCCGAGCGATGGCGGCCCGCCTGGGAGCACTACGCGGCCTCGAAGCAGGCCGAGATCGTGTGCCTGGCCGCATGAAGGGAGATCAGCATGTCATCCACACCCGCGCGGGTGACGTCCCCGACGAAGGTCAGCCCTTGGTCGATGAGCTCGGCCAGGTTCCCCGTGAACGGCTCCGGCGGCGCCCCGCTCCTGAACACAGTGATGGACGTTTCGTAGCGGGCGCGGAGTGTTTCCAGCGCGCTCGCCGCCGCCGCGCTTCCGGAGAAGGTTCCCGTTGAGCCGCCCAGGCTCGCGCTCATCTCGCGACGATCGGACGATGAGAGGCCGGTGAAACGGAATACCACGCGGAAGACCGCGCCGTTGGTGACGGTGGAGACGAACTGGTCGCCGCACATCGAAACGAACGCGCTCGGGCTACGTCGCAGCTCGCCGAGGGCGTGGTCGGAGAGTCGAAACGTCTCGAGCGTCTGCGGCGCATATCGCACCGTGGACTCGAGCACGAGGTACGTCGAATAGCTCGAGACGTGTGAATCGTGTGAGTACGAGGCGCTCGCGTCGGCGGAGTAGATCCCGGAGTCGTACGTCGCGGAGGCTTCCAGGCTCAGCGACTCGCGGATCGAGGATGCATCTTCGACCATCTCGAAGCGCAGCGTCTCGGCGATCCGTGCATCGGGGTCACCGCCTCCGAGGACCACGAAGCTCGACGGCTGCATGCAGTTGCCAGAGCCGCTCGTCAGTAGTGTGTTCCAGCCGCCGCCCGCGCGGAGAGAGGCCGGTAGCGGCCAGTGTACGTCTCGGCCGGCGACGGGTAGCCTGTCCGGACAGATGCAGAAAGGCTGAGCCGCGCACCCGACGTCTTCGCAGTCGACGCGGCCGTCATGGTCGTTGTCGACCTCGTCGCTGCACTGGTCGGCGGACAGCTCGCTCGCCCACGTGTCCGCGCCCCCATCCGTGGCGCACGCGGAGGCACAGTCCGGATCCACGCAGTCCGATGCGCCGTCGCCGTCGTCGTCGATCCCGTTCAGGCAGTTCGTCTCGCGTCCGCCGTCGGAGCTCGCGGAGCAGAATGCGAAGTCGATGCAATCCGCATCCAAGCAGTCCGACGTGCCATCGCCGTCGTCATCGGCGCCGTTCCGACACGTCGCCGCGGTGTTTTCGGCGTTGGATGTCGTGGTCGGACAGCCGGCGAGGAGTAGCGCGATGGGCGCTGCGGTAAGGACGCTCGCGAGAATGGGTATCCGGATCTTCATCGTTCGCTCCAGCGGGCGGTGAGCGGCCATAAAGCCAGGATCGCTGTATCGGGTCAATCACCCCTGCGGGGTGATGTCGTCGATCCGCTCCAGGCAGAACCGCGCGCCTTCGCGATCCATCAAGTCCGCCGCGTAGACCAGAAACGCCGCCAGCCGCCGGCACATCTCCGGCGACGCCGCGAGCGTCACCTCCTCGAGCTCGATCGGCTTCTTCGCCCCTGAGTTCTTCTGGTACCCAAACGCCCTCATCTCGTCCTCATCCTCGCCTCCCCCACTTCGCCATCCTCACGCCACCGCCGCCGCAAAGCTCGTGAACAAATCCCCGGGCAGCGCCTCGCGCAGCCGCCAGGTCACTGCCATCGGCAGCTCGCCCTCGTGCTTCACGTAGCTCGCCTCCCCCAGGAAATGGAACGCGCGGTCGTCCGCCCGATGCCGGGCGAACAGCATCACCTTCGTCCCCATCGCGGCGTGCCCCTGGTAGCGCCGACCCGTCTCCCCCTCGGCGCGCGTCACCGACTGACTCTCCCAGTGGATCAGCTCCGCGCTCACCGCGTAGTCGCGGTATCGCGTCGTCGGCGAGAACTGCCCGCTCGTCTTGTCCAGCGTGAACGCCAGCAGATCGCAGCGCGCCTCCTCCGCCCAGTACACCCCCGTCTGCCACGGAGCCACCTTCGCGCTCTCCCCGATCCCGAACGCGGCCAGGATCTCGATGCGCGTGTACCGACCGTGCACCACCAGCGGCACCGTCGGCTCGCCCGCCAGCGCCACCGGCACGTGCGTGATCTTCCCGGCCAGCACCTCCAGCAGCTCCAGCAGCTCGGCGCGCACCTGCGGGTGGGACCACAACAGGCGCGTCCCCTCCGCGAGCGAGTCGCGCTTCGTCAGCGCCTTGTCGGCCACCGACGCCACCAGCATTCGCAACAGACGCCGATCGCGGGGCGCCAGCGCTTCTGGATCGGGCGGCGTCTCGCGCGACAGGAGCGCGCGGTAGCCCTCGATCCGCACCTCGTCGTCCACGTGCAAGAAGCGCCCGATGCCTCGGCGCAGCACCTCCTCGCTCGGGCCGGCGGGCGCCACGGGGAGGCCGGCGGCCTCGCGCAGTGCGGACCAGCCCTCCTTGCCGCCGTAGACGTCGTCGAGCGCGAGCCCGCTGCTCGCGAGGAACGCGGCGAGCGTCGCGGTGCCGCCGCGCGAGGCGGCGAAGCGGCGTAGCTCCTCGGCCTTCTCGGCCCAGCGCGAGGGCACGGCGGCCTTGATGTTCGCGAGCACGATCTCGCGGGCCACCGGGTCGAGCTCCATGTGGCAGCCGGCGGGCAGGAGCGGGAAGCCCTCGGACACCTGGTGGGCGATCTCGGCGCGCGTGCCGGTGAGCAGCGCGCCGAGGCGGCGGTCGAAGCGGAACTCGGCGTGGTGGCGGCCGACGAAGTCGAGCACCGTGCACGTGGTCTTGCCGCTGGCTCTGCGCAGGCCGCGGCCCAGCTGCTGGAGGAACAGCGTGGGGCTGTCGGTCGGGCGCAGCATCAAGAGCGTGTCGACCGAGGGGACGTCGACGCCCTCGTTGAAGAGGTCGACCGAGAAGACGATGCGCACCTTGCGGTCGGCGAGCTCGCGCAGCGCGGCGCGGCGCTCTTCGTCGGGCGTGTCGGCCCAGACGGCGACGGCGGGGACGCCGTGCGCGCGGAAGACGCGGGCCATGAAGCGCGCGTGATCGACGCTCACGCAGAAGCCGAGCGCGCGCATCGCGCGGGGGTCGTCCACGCGGCGCTCGAGCTCGGCGAGCACGCGGCGCGCCCACACGTCGTCGGCGGTGAGCAGGTTGGTGAGGCCCTCCACGTCGTAGCCGCGGCCGCGGCGCCAGGGGACGGCGGTGAGGTCGGTCTCGTCGTGGATGCCGTAGTAGGTGAAGGGCGAGAGGAAGTGGCGGTCGATCGCGTCCCAGACGCGCAGCTCGGCGGCGATGCGGCCCTCGAAGAAGTCGAGCACCGACTGGCCGTCGCTGCGCTCGGGCGTGGCCGTCAGGCCGAGCAGCTCCACCGGGCGCAGGTGATCGAGCAGCGCGCGGTACGACTTCGCGGCGCTGTGGTGGAACTCGTCGATGATCACCACGTCGAAGTGCGCGGGATCGAGCGACGCGGTGCCGGCGGCGTCGAGGCTCTGGATGCTCGCGAACACGTGCTCGAAGCGATCGGGGCGGTGGCCGCCCACCCACTTCTCGCCGAAGGCCCCGTTGCGCAGGCCATGGCGGAACAGCCGCATCGACTGCGTCAGGATCTCCTCGCGGTGGGCCACGAAGAGCAGGCGCGCGCGCGGCAGCGACGCGGCGAGGCGCGCGTAGTCGAGCACGGCCATCACCGTCTTGCCGGTGCCGGTGGCGGCCACGAGCAGGTTCCGGTGGCGGCCCTCGCGGCGGGCGAGGGCGAGCTGCTCGAGCATGCGGGCCTGGAACGGCTCGGGGCGGAGCTCGATGGGGCTCAGGAGCGCGTCGCGGCGGGCGCGGCGGCTCTGGTCCACGTGGTCGAGGAAGCGCTCGCGATCGTAGGGGGCGAAGTCGCCGCTCTCCCAGTAGCTCTCGAACACCGCGCGCACCTTGTCGACGATCGTCCGGTTGCGGGCCTCCGACGCGCGCACGTTCCACTCGAGGCCGGACACCTGCGCGGAGTGCGTCAGGTTCGAGCTCCCGATGTACGCCGTGGAGAAGCCGGAGCTGCGGTGGAAGAGCCAGGCCTTGGCGTGCAGGCGCGTCGTGCTCTCGTCGTAGGAGACGCGGATGTCGGCGCCGAGCGCGTGCAGGGCGTCGAGGGCGCCGGCCTCGGTGGAGCCGGTGTACACGGTGGTGAGCACGCGCAGCGGGCGGCCGGCGGCGCGGTGGCGGGCGAGGGCGTCGAGGAGCGGCTGGATGCCGGTGCGGCGGATGAAGGCCATGACGACGTCGATGCGGTCGGCCGAGTGGATCTCGGTCTCGATCTGCTTGCCGACGCGGGGCTCGCCGGGGGCGTTGGTGAGGAGCGTGGAGTCGAGCAGCGGTAGGTGCGGGGAGGGGATGAGCTCGGGGCGGCCGTCGGGGAGCGGGGCGCGCAGGGAGCGGAGCAGGGTGGCGGGGGGCTCGAGGCGCTCGGCGGCGAGCGAGGCGGCGTGGGTCTGGTGGACGACGAGGTCGACGACGTCGCGCGCGAGCGCGGTGCCGATGCGGACGCGGTCGGGGTCGGGGAGGGAGGCGAGGGCGCGCTCGACGACGCGGGCGAGGTGGAGCGCGATGCGGTCGGCGGCCTCGGCGCGGTGGAGCTCGGCGCGCTCGGGGTGGAGCGAGGCGGGCGAGGAGGCCGGCGAGGAGGCCGGCGAGGACGGGAGCGCGGCGAGCTCGGCGGCGAGCGCCTCGGTGATCAGCGTCTCGTAGAGGCCGCGCGAGGGGAGCGTCATCGACGAAGGTAGGAGGGCACGGGGCGCGCGGGAGCGTCAATCACCCCGTGGGGTGACAAGGTCGGGAAGGCGCGGTGTTCGGCGGTGGGGGCGGGGCGGGCGACGGTATGCGTTGCGACCGGGGGGGCTCGGGCTGGAGGGGACGGTCAGATCGCAGGCCGCAGAGCTCGCTCGACGAAACGCCTCGCTCAACGGACGGCGCCATCCGGTCCGAGAGAAAGCTCCTGTCGAATACCTCAGATGATCAGGTCACGAAGAACGGCTTTGGTCGAGACTGGAACTGTCCCAGCCGTTCGTGAGCGCGAGCATAGGCGAATACGCGGCTCCCGCCCGGCGGCCGCGAACACGTCACTTCCGGCGCCAGCCCCTCAGAGTGACCCGATCACGCTTTCGCACTCGGGATCGGTGCTCGGGTCTGCGATCATCATCACGGAGCCTCCTTCATTTACCTCGCACCCACCCGTCAATCGTCCAGCGACGGTGACTGTGCGGGGCTCGGAGGTTTCCGCATCCGTCATCTCGAGCGTCGCGAAGAACAATCCGTTGGGGTCCGCATGCATCGTCATCGTGTTGAGTCGCGCCGTGAGCCGCTGCCCGAGGAGGGCTACAGGATCCGGATCTGGATCTGGGCGGCTGGTCGTGAAGTTCCATCCGGTCGAAGCAAGCGTGTACGCGTAGTCGGGTGGAATGACGAGAGCTCCACCAAAGTTCTCCGACATGTCGAGAGGGTTCCTGCCGACCAACGCCAAGTCTACCCGAGCGATGTCGCCTGTGTGAACTCGAACGATCGCCGTTCCGGTGTACTCGGCGCCGTTCACGCCGAGCACCGATATGGTGGCATCGCCGTGGAGCGCAGCGCTCTGCGCCGCGGCGGCCTCCTGGGGGCTTAGATGGGATTCGCCGCTCGGCACGGGCCGCTCGGGCATGGTCGCGCAGCCGAGGGCTGCTACGACCGAGATTGTTGCGATGGCGCCACGCATCATGACCTCGTATACCAATACATGGTGTCAGTAATGTTGTTTCCCTCGTGCGTCTCGACGATCACGTCGGTGTCGTCCACGACGACGAGGGCCCGGTAGAGCGCGCCCGCGATCGGGAGCGCAGTCTGCGGATTGAAGCTGAAGGTCAGGTACCGACCGTGCACCTCTCCCTGAAGGCTACCGCTCGAGGGGATGGTCGTACTGTAGACACGAACGTCTCCCGCGTCGAGGTATGCGTCCCGTGAGAAGTAGATGGCCGTTACCGGGTTCGCGCTTCCATAGGAATCCAGGTTGTTGAGTTGGGTGAATTCGACGGTGCCCGTCGCTGTTGTCTGGGTGTGTCCAAGCGTCTGCGGAGCGAGCGGCCCGTTCCCTGGTCGCATACCGCACCCATTGATCAGAAAGCAACCGGCGGGCTGTATGACAGCCGTGACCGAGAGGTCCCGTCCAGGCGGGATTCCGTAGACGATGTCCATGCACTGGGTAGGTTGAGCGTCGAGGGTGACTATCATCGACAGCGTGCTTCCGTGGGCGACGCTCCCGACCTCGCAACTGATGACCCCGGAGTTCGCAGAGTTCATGTCCGACAGCCAGTCGTTGAAGTGACCGAACCCGTATCCGTGCCCGAGCTCGTGAGTGGGAGCCGGCCAGGACCGACCCTGGTTGGACTGACGTGGTCGCTCGTCACCGCGTAACTCCGAGGCTTCGTTTGACTGAAGTGCACCCCGCAACTCGTCGCGCGTCGCGACGAGCAGCACCGCTCGGCGCCGTTCTGGGCGCCGTCGACTCGACGTGGTGCGCTCGAATGCCCGCTGCGGACGGACCCGTGCAGCCGCGCCCGCGAGGGCACGTCAGGGATCGCCACCGAGCGCGTCGGCTACCCGAACGCCGCGCCTGCGCGCCGCACCACCCACCACGTCCCGCGCGGGAACGCGGCGGTCTTGTCGAAGGTCCAGCGCTCGCGGGCGTCGCGGTACGCCCTGCGCCATGCGCGGAGCTGGCTGATCGCGTCCCGCATGAGCGAGCCGTCGCGGCCGGTCTTCAACGTCGGATTGAGCTTCGGTCGGGGCGCGTCTGCGTTGCGCGGTCGATCGAAGGGTCGCTGGGCGAGCACGCGGCGCCGGCCGAGGAAGGGCTTGTTCCGACCGCGACGCTCCTTCGCGATCTGCTCTTCTCGGCGTGCCACCTCGGCCTCGAGCCAGTCGTGCCACTCGTCTGCGGTGCCGGTCCAAGCGGGCGGTGGTGTGATCTCGAGCGTGATGACCTCGGGCCGGTCTTCGCTGAACCAGACGGCTGGTCGCTTCGCCTCGATGCGGCGCGTCCGGGGTAGCGAGATGGCACCGGGCCACTCGCTCGCGCGCGGAACGAGGCCGGCGGTGACGGGGTTCAGCGTCGTGTACAGAACGGCCTCGACTTGCGCGGCTTCGCCCACGAGCTCGACGGCAGAGGGCTTTCCGGCGGCCCAGACGTTCTCGGAGATGCCGTACAGGGCCTTGACGGCCATCGCGAGCTCGCGATGAAAGTCGCGCATGAAGTCGGGGAGCACTCCTCGCCAGTCCGTGACGGTGTCGTGCGAATGGTTGCTCATGCAGCCGAAGCCATGCACTCCGACGCCGTGCTTCTCGGCGGCGAAGGCGAGCGCGTAGTCGTAGATTCGGTTCAGCTCGGGGCTCGGCTGCAGATAGAAGCGCCGGTCGAGGGTCCGACGCGTGAGCTGGTAGGTGGTGCCTGGGACGACGCGGCGGGGCAGGGTCATGCCTGCGGTCGAGCAGGAACCCTTCCAGAAGTCGCTCGCTGAATTTGCGCGGTTTCTGCGCGGAAACTGGCGGGGGTGGCGGCGGTCCGCCAACCAGGGTCGGTTTTCCACGCAGGACGCGGGCCACGAGGACGAGGACGCGGGCGGGCACCTGAGGACGCGCGCGCAGGGTGGAGCCGACGCCTGGTGCGTCGGTGCGACGAGCGCGTGCGCGCGGGGTGCGCTCGCGTGCGAGGCGGAGCGAGGGCTCGTTCGACCCCGAGGATGGCGACGCGGAGCGGCGCGACGTACGCTCCGACGAGGAGGCGGTGGCGTGAGAGCAAGGCTCGCTTGGGGGTTGGCGCTGCTCGCCGGGGTGGCGCTCGCCTCGCCGGCAGCCGCGCTCACGGCGGATCCGGTTGCGCGGATCCTGCACGCGGCGGAGCCGGAGATGCAGCGCTGCGCGTCGCATCTGGCGCCGCACGATCGCGTGCGGGTCACGCTCGCGCTCGTGATCGCGCCGGACGGGCGCGTGACCGACACCGGGATCGACGAGGGCGCGCGCGGGGTCCGCGGCTGTGTGCGGCGCGTCGCGATGGCGCTCGTGTTTCCCACCGATTCCAGCGGGGCCGAGCGCCGCGTGAGCCTGCCGCTCATGTTCTCGAGCCCCTGAGGCGGGCTCGGCGACGTGCCGGGCGGCGCCCGGGGATCGGCGCGACGCGACGCTCGCAGCTCTCTGGCGCGTGGCGGCTCAGCCCCAGCGCTCGTGGAGCGCGCGGGCGAGGCCGCCGGGGGTCGTCGTGCTCCGCGACGAGAACGCGTGCGCGAGCGCGATGGACGAGCGGAAGCCGGTGAGGGCGGCGACGCGGTGGACGGGCATGCCGGGGATCGAGAGGAGCTGTTGGGCGGCGCTCATGCGCATGTCGGCGAGCGCGTCGCGCCAGCCCTCGATCACCATGCCGTACTCGTTCGAGAGCGACTCGATCGCGCGGCGCGCGTGGCGCTCGGAGATCCCCACCTCGGTCGCGAGCTCGTCGAGCGAAGGCTGGGCGTGCAGACGCTCGCGTGCCTCGCCGAGCCCCCGGTAGACCGCCGCCGTCGGCGCGCCGATCGACGCGCCGAGCGATCCGGTGCGCGGCGCGGGGAGGCCGGCGCTCCGCAGCTGGCGCAGCAGCTCGAGGGTCCATGCCTCGCCGGGCTCGTGGCCCATGCGCGCCGTGAGCGCGCGGAGGCGCTCGGTCTCGCGCACCGAGAGGCGTCCGAGGCGCGGCGGCCCCTCGCAGAGAACGTCGACGGGCGCGCTCGTGTCCCACTCGACGCAGAGCACTTCGCAGGGGGAGCCGGCGTAGCCTTCGTCGTCGTGGAGGCGCTGATCGAGCAGGACGGCATCACCCGGGCGCAGCGTCACGACGGACGCGCCGCGGCCCACGTAGCCGCGGCCGGCGAGCACGACGGTGAGCTGCGTGCGTGACTGGCGCGCGATGTAGCTCACGAGCGGCGCGAGCAGTCCCCAGTCGGTGATGAGGCCGTCCGACGCGAGGAGCGAGACGGCGAGGCCGTGGCCGCGGATCGCGGCGCTGCGGTGCCACGCGTGGGTCCCTGGGATCCGAATCGCCGTGTGTTGGACGAGGATGGGCCTAGGGTGCCACGTCCCGTCGTCATCCGGCGGCCGACAGCTTGCGCCGCGCCATCGCCCGGATGCCGACGAACATGAGGACGCCGCCGAGCCCGCTGCCGATCCACGCGGGGATCGGGACGCCGAGGCCCTCGCGCAGAAAGACCAGCGGGATCGTGCAGACGATCTGGGCGACGAGGCCGATCACGATCACCTGCCAGAACGGCAGCGGGTGCCAGAACTTCCACGCGGGAACGGTCTCTTGCGGCATGCAATCCCTCCTCGATGAAGGCTGCACGACGGGGCGTGCGGCTGCCATTGATTCGACCGGACACGATCGCAGGCGCGCGTGGGGCGCGTTGCGGGAGCGAGCACGGGAGCGTGATCCGTCGATGGCTCCGCAGTTCCTCACCCCAAGCCTCTCCCGCGCAGCGGGAGAGGGAGCTGCGCGGGGGACGCCGATGCGCGCGCGCTCTGCGCGAAGGGGAGGGCGCTCGGCCCTCCGCGAGCGCCGGTCAATGACGGAAGTGGCGCGCGCCGGTGAAGATCATCGCGATGCCCGCGGCGTCGGCCGCGGCGATCACGTCGGCGTCCTTCACCGAGCCGCCGGGCTGCGCGACGGCGGTCACGCCCACCTTCGCTGCCGCCTCGAGGCCGTCGGGGAAGGGGAAGAAGGCGTCGGACGCCATCACCGAGCCCTTGCTCTGCTCGCCCGCCTTCTGCGACGCGATCTGCACGCTCACCACGCGCGACATCTGGCCCGCGCCCACGCCGACGGTGACCGTGCCCTTCGCGAGCACGATGGCGTTCGACTTCACGTGCTTGCAGACGCGCCACGCGAAATCGAGCGAGGCGAGCTCGGCGTCGGTCGGCACGCGCTTGGTGACGACCTTGCCGCCGCGCACTTCCTTGCCGCCCGTCGCGTCGCGGTCCTGCACCACGAAGCCGCCGCTGATCTTCTTGGCCGTGAGCTCGGCCGCATCCGGCGGCAGCCACGCGCCCGTCGCGAGCAAGCGCAGGTTCTTCTTCGTGCGCAGCAGCTCGAGCGCCGAGGCCGAGTAGGACGGCGCGATCACGCACTCGAGGAACGTCTCGACGAGCAGCTTCGCCGTCGCGTCGTCCACCTCGCGGTTCACGGCGACGATGCCGCCGAACGCGCTCAGCGCGTCGGCCTCGCGCGCCTGGTGATAGGCCTCGGCGAGCGTCTTGGCCGTCGCGACGCCGCACGGGTTCGTGTGCTTCACGACCACGGCGGCCGGCTGATCGGTGTGCTCGCGCACGGCCTCGAGCGCCGCGTCGCAGTCGACGAGGTTGTTGAACGAGAGCTCCTTGCCACCGGCGCCGAGCGACTCGGCCTTGGCGAGCGAGCCCGCCGGCGCGTTGCGCTCGACGTAGAAGGCGCCGGCCTGGTGCGGGTTCTCGCCGTAGCGCAGGCCATAGGCCTTCTCGAGCGAGAAGGTGAGCGTGCCCGGGAACGGATCGCGGCTGTGATCGTCCTTCAGCGACGTGAGATAGCCGGCGATTGCGCCGTCGTAGGCGGCCGTGTGCGAGAAGGCCTTCGCGGCGAGCTTCGCGCGCAGCGCCTGGCTCGGCTCGCCGTCCTTCTGGATCGCCTCGAGCACGGCCGCGTAGTCGCTCGGGTCCACGACGACGCTCACGCGCGCGTGGTTCTTGGCGGCGCTGCGGATCATCGAGGGGCCGCCGATGTCGATGTTCTCGACGATCTCTTCGTGCGGCGCCCCGCGCGCGACGGTGCCCTCGAAGGGATAGAGGTTCACCACGACGAGGTCGATCGGGCGCCCGCCGAGCTCCGTGAGCTGCGTGCGGTCGCCGATCGTGTCGCGCATCAGGATGCCGCCGTGCACGCGCGGGTGGAGCGTCTTCACGCGGCCGTCCATCACCTCGGGCGAGCCCGTGTACTCGGCGACGTCGGTGACGGCGATGCCCGCGCCGCGAAGGGCGTTGGCGGTGCCTCCGGTCGAGAGGATCTGCACGCCGGCCTCGGCGAGCGCGCGGCAGAGGTCGACGATTCCTCGCTTGTCCGAGACCGAAACGAGAGCTCTCTCGATGCGCGGCATGGCTTCCTCCGACGTTGACGCGGCGCGTCCTATCGGGCGTGGGCGGTCAGGTCAACACTCGCCGTGAGCGGTCGAGGTGGGCGGGCGCGAAAAGCCCGCAGGCGCGGGGAAAGCCTGCGCGGCGGGGGCGCGCGAGCGGCGATCGGATCAGGCGACTTCCGCGGTACGATGCCCCATGCAGTACCGCGTGTGGGTGGGGGCGCTGGCTTTTTGGACTGTGGCCGGATGCGGGGGCGGCGACACGCCCGCGGCCGACGCCGGAGGAAACGAGGCATCGGTCTCCGAGACCGGCGCGTGCGGCGCGTGTGACGACGGCCAGTTCTGCAACGGCGTCGAGACGTGCAACGGCGGGCGCTGCACCCCGGGCACGAGCCCGTGCATGGCGAGCCAGTCGTGCGACGAGGCGATGGATCGATGCGTGACGGCGTGCGCCGCGCTGCCCGACGCCGACCGCGACGGCGTGGACGCGATCCCGTGCGGCGGCACCGACTGCAACGACGCCGATCCGAACATCCACCCGGGCGCGATGGAGATGTGCGACGCGTTCGGCGTCGACGAGGACTGCGATCCGACCACGTTCGGGGTGCGTGACGCCGACGGCGACGGCCACGTCGCGGCGACGTGCTGCAACGGCGCGAGCTGCGGCGATGACTGCGACGACGCGCGTGCCGACGTGTTCACGGGCTCGACCGAGACGTGCAACGAGCGCGACGACGACTGCGACACCGCGATCGACGAGGGCCTCGCGACGACGACGTACGCGCCCGACTGCGATCGCGATGGCTACGGAAACGAGGCCGTCGCGAGCGTGACCGCGTGCGGCACGCCCACCACGCTGCTCGGCTGCGCGAACGGCGTGTGGACGGCGACGCTCGGCGACTGCGACGACGCGATGGCGAGCGTGCATCCGGGCGCGAGCGAGACGTGCAACGGCCTCGACGACGACTGCAACGGGACGAACGACGACAGCGCGGTGGTGGATCCGATCTGCGCGGCGGCGAACACGTCGGTCGTGCACACGCAGGCGATCTGCACGGGCGGTGCGTGCGGCCTCGCGCCGTGCGACACGGGCTACGGCGACTGCGACGGCCTCGTGGGGACGGGTTGCGAGATCGATCTCATGAGCGACGCCGCGCACTGCGGGAACTGCATGACGAGCTGCGGGCCCGCCTCGGTGTGCCAGGCGGGAGTCTGCGCGCCGCTCGTGGAGATCGATGCGGGCGCGACGCACACGTGCGCGCGCTACGCGACGGGGCGCGTGGTGTGCTGGGGCTTCAACGGCGACGGACAGCTCGGGGACGGCACGCGCACGACACGACGCCACGCGGTGCCCGTGGTCGGCGAGCTCACGGTGAGCTCGATCTCGGCCGGCGGCACGCGCGCGCGCAGCGGCGAGCACCTGACGACCGACACCGGACAGAGCTGCGGCGCCGACGCGCGCGGCGTGTACTGCTGGGGCAACGGCGTGCTCGGGCAGCTGGGCAACGGACAGAGCATGTCGTCGAGCACGCCGGTGACGGTGTCGCTGCTCCCGATCCGGACCTCGACGTGGGTGATGCCGCCCTCGTTCCCGGCGATCGCGGTGGGCGGCGAGATGTCGTCGGTGATCGAGATGGAGCGGCCCACGGGGCGGCCGCGGACGACGCCGTATTTCTGGGGGCGCATCGACATGATCCCGTCGAGCGCGCAGCCGACCGCGATCGGCGGGCTGATGAACGTCTACGAGATCGGCGCGGGGCCGACGCACGTGTGCGTCACGAGTGACAACGACGGCGGCGTGTACTGCGCGGGCGCGAACGGCTTCGGGCAGCTCGGCGTGACGAGCGTGACGAGCAGCACGACGCTGGTGCGCGCGACCGTGCTCCCGACGGTCTCGACGTGGGCGGTGCAGGTGGAGGCGGGCGGCGAGACGGAGTCGGTCGTGTTCGGACGGCCGCCCCGCACGGGCACGACGACGTGCGCGCGCATCGACAGCGGCGTCGTGTACTGCTGGGGCGCGGCCTCGTTCGGGCAGCTCGGCAACGGGATGGCGGCCGCGGGAACGCCGGTGACGGGGCTGAGCGCGGCCGACGTCACGGTGGGCGGCTTGCACGCGTGCGCCGTGCGCGGCGACGGGACGATCGCGTGCTGGGGCGACAACGCGTTCGGTCAGCTCGGCGACGGGACGACGACGTCGTCGGACGTGCCGGTGACGGTGACGGGGATCACGACGGCCGTGCACGTGTCGGCAGGCGCCGACCACACGTGCGCGGTGCTGATGGACGGAAGCGCGTGGTGCTGGGGCAACAACGAGCTCGGCCAGCTCGGCAACGACGACGCGCTGGCGCTGCAGAGCAGCGTGCCGGTGCGGGTGCACGGAACCTGACGGAGCGGCCTGTCGCAGCGGCGCGATCCAGCGAGGGCTGCGATGGGCCCTCTCCCCGCTATCGCCGCGGCGCGATCCAGTGCGTGCTGCGCAGTCCCTCACCCCAA
>JAXLYV010000020.1:0-9747 GCA_046351235.1 Sandaracinus sp.
CACTCTTTCGCGCGCGCTCGTCATGGCCGATCGCGCAAGCGCCGCTTCCTCGGCGCCACGGCCCACCCATCGTCCCAGCCCATGACGCGATCCAGCGCCGCCGTGAAGCCGCGCGTCAACGTTCGTAGCAATGAGACACACGCGTCCGCGCGCCGATCGCGGGCCTCGTGCCGAAGCGACGGCGATCGTCCGCTTGCCCGGGTGGGAAAAGGCCTCGCGAGATCGCCGTGCTGCCGAGCACGCGCAAGCCGATCGACGCGGGCCTCCTCGCGGGCGCGACCCTCTTCGGCATCGGCTGGGGTCTCGCCGGCATCTGCCCGGGCCCGGCGATCGTCTCGATCGGCGCGCTCCGCGGCCCGGCCGTGGTGTTCACGATCGCGATGCTCGCCGGCATCGCGATCGTCCGCGCGCTCCGCGCCCTGCGCGCCGCGCCGCCGGCCGAGCGCGCGCAACGCACCTGATCGCGCGCGCGCGGTGACGCGCTCCCGCGTGCCGAGCGCTACTGCTGCGAGAGCTGGTAGGTGTTCGCGAGCTCGTCTTGGACCACCGTGGCGACGCCGCCGACGGCGGTGACGAGCAGCTCGGCGTCGAGCGTGCGCGTGCGGTACGTCCAGCCGCTGGGCAGCGTGAGGCGCGCGCCGAGCGTCGCGAGCGAGGCTTCGTCCTGTGGCATCTCTTGCACCGAGTAGCTCTGCATGTCGTAGACGTGGCCGGCATCGTCGACGATCTCGTAGACGGTGCGGCCCGCATCGAAGACGAAGGTGGTGTCGCGCGCGACCTCGCGCGGCACGTACGGCACGCTCGCGCCGCCCGCCACGGTGACGCGGCCCGCCAGGCGCATGGGCAGGCAGCCGAACGTGCGCACCGTCGGGTCGATCAGCATCGAGTCGCGCAAGCCGTCGATGAGCCAGTAGCGTGGCCCGTTGAGGATCGCGGCGGTCGCGCCCTCCGCGCGCGCGATCGACGCGGCGTCGAGCGCCGACCACGCGGCCTCGGGACAGTCGGAGAGGCCGAGCGTGTTGTAGACGTCGGCCGTGATCCCGCCGTCGCCGAGGCGCGCGAGCAGCACCTCGCAGTAGCGCAGGCCACGCAGATCGATCCGGCCGCCGTCGGGGAGCGCCACGCTCGCATCGTTCGCCGGTGCGCACGCGGCATCCGGATGCACCGGCCCGATCGTACCCACGTCTGCGCCCACGTCGTCCGCACCCGCGTCGATCGCCGCGTCGCTGCCGTCGGGTCGGGCGGCAGAGGGCGAGCAAGCCAGGAGCAGCAGTGCCAGCGGGAGAGCGAGACGCATGCGCAGGAGTGTGCGCCATGGGGTGGGTCGCGCACCACCGAGCGTCGCACGGTCGGTTCGTCGGCGCCGAGATCGCAGACCTCGATGCGCACGCGAGCCCAACGACGACGGGCCTCTTCACCGCGTGCACGCGCTGAGCCGATGTCGCCCGCCGCGCGCTCCGATCCCGTCGTAGTGCAATCGCTCTCGTCTGAGACAATGCGCCACGTCGACGCCGCCGCGTTCCGCTCTGTCACAGCCCATTCGACCGTGGTGAGGAGCATCAATGTTCGCGGGGTCACATCGCCGAGAGCGTGATCCTCCATCGTCGCCGCGATCGCCGTTTACAATTCGCGGAGGGCCGTGCACTTTGGATCGGGGCCGCGAAAGGAGGCGAGGGGGATTGGCGACCAAAGGCGGAAGCGTGCTCGTGGTCGACGACGACGAGATGGTCGCCCGCACGACGAGCGCGAGTCTGACGATCCGGGGTTGGAACGTCGCGGTGTGCACGAGCGCGGCGGACATGCTCGCTTGTCTCGCGACGTCCCGGCCCGATGCCATCGTGCTCGACGTCCAGTTGCCCGACCTCGACGGTCTCTCGGTGCTGGCGCGCATTCGCGAGACGCAGCGGGATCCGCCCCCGGTCATCATCGTCTCCGGCTATCTCGACGTCGACGTGACCCTCGATGCGCTCGCGCTCGGGGCATTCGACGTTCTCGAGAAGCCGATTGCGCCGTCTCATCTCGCGCAGATCCTCCGGGCGGCACGCGCGGCGCCCGTGCAACACGGAAACGATGCGCTCGTCCGCGAGACCGGGCTCGTCGGGCGCTCCGTCGTGATGCAGAGGCTCCGCGAGCAGGTGGCGAACGTGGCCCGCTTCCGCGACCTGCCCGTGCTCATCATGGGGGAGAGCGGTACGGGCAAGGAGCTCGTCGCCCATGCGGTGCACCGGCTCGGCGGAAGCCGCGGTCGAATGGTCGAGATCAACTGTGCCGCCGTGCCGGAGACGCTCTGCGAGAGCGAGCTGTTCGGGCACGCGTCCGGGTCGTTCACCGGCGCGCGCGGATCGCGCATCGGTCTGCTCGAAGCCGCGGGCGACGGGTCGGTGCTGCTCGACGAGATCGGCGAAATGCCGCTCGGGCTCCAGGCCAAGCTCCTGCGCGCGCTCGAGACGCGATCGTTCCGTCGCGTGGGCTCGAACGAGGACATCCCGCTCCGAGCGCGGGTGCTCAGCGCGACGAACCGGAGCCTCCGCGGACGCGAGGGCGAGCCGCTCCGCGCCGACCTCTTCTTCCGGCTCGCTGGCTACACGCTCACGACGCCCGCGTTGCGGACGCGGATCGAGGACGTACCCGACCTCGTCGAGCGCTTCGTCTCGCGCTTCGCGGAGGCCCACCCCGGGGCCCCCACGGAGATCTCGCGCGAGGCGATGGACGCCCTGAAGACCCACGACTGGCCGGGCAACGTGCGCGAGCTGCGCGCCGTGTTGCAGTCCGCCATGGTGCGCACGAGTGGACAAGTCCTCGGCGTCCGCCAGGTCGCGCAGGCGCTCCACGAGCGGCAACGCGTCGTGCCGCTCGGGCTCGCCCGCGCCTCGTCGGGATCCGCCCGACGCGCGCGCGTCGACGATGCGCGCTCGTCGGGAGTGCTGCCCTCGCTCGACGCCCGCGAGGAGGGTCTGCCGGACGTGGAGCGAAAGCTGATCCTGCAAGCGGCGGAGGAGTGCAACGGCAACCTCAGCCTCGCCGCGCGACGACTGAAGATTCCCCGTTCCACGTTGCGCGACCGGCTGCGCCGATACGGGGCGCGCTGATCGCGTCGACCGCGTCAGACGGACTGCTGCGCACACCAGAGCTCGAGCCCCCGGACGAAACTGGCAAGCTCCCGGCGCTCCATGACGAGATTGGCGCGCTCGGGGTCGAACACCAGCATCACGAGATTCTCGGGGTCGAGCACCGGTCGGACCAACGTCCAATGTCGCCGTGTGGTCACGACGATCTCTTCGAGGCGGTCATCGAGCCCGAGCCGTTCGATGACCGTACGCTTGGTGACGAACATCTCGGCGACGAGCGCGGCGTGCGCATCGAGCGCGTCCAACGTGCCCGCGGCCGTGCGAACGCGTCCGCTCGTCGAGAGCAACGCGATCGCGCTCGCGTCCGCGGGAAGATGGACCGGAAAACGGCTCAAGGGCGGCGCCGCGCGCACGCGTGCCGGCACCGCGGGAGGCGCGGCCCTCTGAACCTCCTCGTCGGAGAGCCGCAGAGCCTCCATGATGAGGAAGCTCATCGGCATGCCGATGGTCCGCTGGCGGGCCACACATCCGGAGAGAATCGTGATGGCCGGGTCGGGCCAGGCCAAGATGCACATCGCGGCTTCGTTGCCGTCGAGCTCGCTCGTCCGCGCGTCGACGAGCTCGCCGCTCTCGAGGTAGAGGAAGCCGCTGCGCCCCCCCGACTCCACGGTGAGCGTGCACGTCTTGCGCTCCATCTCGAGCAGTTGGAGGAACGACGGCAGGCTGATGTTGCGCACGTGGCCCCTGGCCCCCTCGGCGAGCACGCGCGATACACGCTCGAGCAGCGCCTGTACGTCGAGTGGCTTGGTGAAGCACTCGATGCTGCCGAGCTCCGAGAGGCGTCCGCCCGCTTCCGCGGGAAACGCGGTCATCAGATACACGGGCACGTGGGGCTGATGGCGGAGCACCCAGGCGAGGAGCTCGAAGCCGTTCATCTCGGGCATCTGCAGATCGGTGAGCACGAGATCGACGGGCCCCGAGCCGAGGACCTCGATGGCCTCGAGACCGTGGCTCGCGGTGAGCACGGTGAGGTCGCGGCGTCGCATCGAGATCACGCGGGCGAGCAGTCGCAGCTGGTTGTGGTCGTCGTCCACGATGAGGAGCCGTGTCATGGGGCGCTCCGTCGAAGGGCGGTGACGCGGCTCGTGAGCACGGCGGAGGCCGCGCGAGTCCGGCAGAGAGCGCAGAAGTGGAGACCGAGCGCCGTCCAAGCGACGGCGGACAAGCCCGGCACCGCGCTGCCCCGCGCGTGCCAAGCGCCCACGACCAAGAACGCATCGGGGTGCGCGACCGCCACGAGATCGAGCACGCCCGCGGCCCACGAGCATCCAGCGCGGAGCTCGTCGACGCGATGGGGGCCCCCGCTCGAGATGGCGAGCGGCGGATGGGGGAACGACGGGTCGTCTCGCGAGAACCCGATCGCCGTGGTGTCGGGGGTCGCCACGGCCTCGAGGTGCCGGCGGGCGGTGATCGCCATCACGCGGTCGCGTCGCGCGCCGAGCGCGGCGTAGATCTCCGGCGTCGAGAACAGGAAGCGGGCGTCGTAGGCGGCGCGCTCGCGCGCGCGGAACGTGGGCTCGGCGATGCCTCGGCCGAGGTGGGCGATCGCCTCGACGGTCTGACGAAACAACGCGGTGCGCAGGCCGGGCTCGCTGACCTGTCCCGATGCGAGCAGCGCCTCGCCCAGCGGACGGCGCTCGGTCTGACAGGTGAGAAGGACGTCCTCGAGAAACCGGCGCTCGAGCGGTGGGCTGCGTTGGTGGCGGAGCAGGTCGCTCAGTCGGTGCGGCATGCTCGAAGCGACCGCCCAGCAGACGCGGCCCGCCTCGACGAGAATCGACCCCTGACTCCCGAAGACGAGGACGCCCGTGGCGCCCAGCGGCAAGGCGTCGACGTGGCCGAGAACGCGGACGGCACCCGTCAGCACGTCGGCATCGGGGTAGATGCTCGCGGGAATCATGGGCGCGGCTCCAGCTCCCGCAAGCGCTCGCGTGCGACGCCGAGAACCGTGCCCACGTTCTCGGCCCACGCGCCGACCGTGAGCAGCGCGCGCGAGCGATTCGCGGGGAGCCGCTGCGCTACGTGGACCGTGCTCGGGGTGACCAAGACGAGCTCCTCGAGCGCGACGGCGGCTCCGTGTGCGTGCGCGCGCTCGAGAAGCAACGAGGCCCACACCGAGCGATCGTCGGCGAAGATCTCGGGTGCGATCGATGCGAAGCTCGAGAGAGCCTCGTGGTCTTCGTCGCCGATCGCGACGAGCGCCCCGTCGCGCAGATCGGCGATGCCGGAGACGGGGGCGCTCACGGTGCGGCCGCCTTCGGGAGGTCGACGACGAAGCTCGCGCCCTCGTCCGTGTCCTCGAGCGCGATGGCGCCGCCGAGGCTCTCGACCGCCTCACGGCTGTACGCGAGCCCGAGCCCCGTGCCGTTCGGGCGAGTGGTGACGAAGGGCTCGAAGAGGCGGCTCCGGAGCGCCGGTGGGACGCCGGGGCCGTCGTCCCGAACACGGACTCGCACGAGCGCGCGGTCGTCGTCCGACGTCCAGGCTTCGGAGGTCACTTGCACGACGATCGGCTCGGTCGCCGCCTCCGCCGCATTCAAGAGGAGGTTCACGAAGACCTGCTCGATGATGATCGAGTTTCCCTGCACCCACTCCGCCTCGGGACGCACGGCCACCCGCAACGTGTGCGAGCGGCTGCGGTAGTAGGAACGCAGGAAGCCTTGCGAGCGCGTGAGCACCTCGCGGAGCGAGACGGGGACCGAGACCGTCGGCCCCAAACGCGCGTAGTCCAAGAGGCCGTCCACCGTCGCCTGCAGACGTCGGCTCGCGTGCGTGATGCCGAGCGCCACCTCGTCCATCTCGACCTCGGGCAGCTGCTCCCGCACCGCGAGCAAGTCTGCGCTGTACACGAGGCTCGAGACCGCGTTGCGGAGCTCGTGCGCGATGCTCGCGACCAGCCGGCCCGTGACCTCGAGGCGTTGGCGGTGGAGCTGACGCGAGAGCGCCGCGCTCGCCCCCGAAACCTCGCGCAGCACGACCACCCAGCCGCTCGAGGCTCGGAATCGCGAGCACTGCACCACTCTTCGTTCCGCCAGCGAAGGAAACCAATCGACGCTGGCGCCGACGTCGACCTGTTCGAGCGCCCGCCACACCTCGGGCGGGAGGCCGGAGGCCGTGGGGGCCAGGTGCGAGAGCAGTGATTGGGCCTCCGGCGCGAGGCGGACGAAGTGTCCCGCCTCGTCGACGAGCGCGATGGGCCCGCGGATGTCTCCGACGTCCAGGTCCCAGCGCTCGGCCGTGCCGCTCACGCGTCGGCCACGAGCAATCGGCGTTCCTCCGAGAGTCCCGCGCGAGACGCGGGCGCGTCCGTGGCGGATCGGCGGTATCCGCCACCCGGTGGCGGACGCCGCCAGGGGCGCCGGTTCGAGACGCCCCCGGCGAGCCCGATCGCGTACGAAGCACGGTGGAGGGCCGTGGTCCGACGCTTGCTGAGGAGTGGCGCTGCCGTGCGATCGATGGACGCCGCACGGAGGAGGTCACGTGGCGAACGTCAAGGAAGCACTCACCCAGATCCTTCAGCTCGACGGAGCCGTCGGGGCATGCGTCGTCGACTCGAACAGCGGAATGATGCTCGGCGCCGAGGGCGGTGGCGGCATCGTCGATCTCGAGGTCGCCGCGGCAGGCAACACCGAGGTCGTGCGCGCGAAGCGCAAGACCATGAGCGCACTGAAGCTCAACGAGTCGATCGAGGACATCCTCATCACGCTCGGCAAGCAGTACCACGTGATCCGACCGCTCATGCGGAACGACTCGCTGTTCATCTACCTCGTTCTCGATCGCAACAAGGGCAATCTCGCGATGGCGCGCCACAAGCTGGCGAGCATCGAGAAGGATCTGGTGGTCTGACATGGCGAGCGAACAGCAATTGGTGGAGGTGCTCGGCAAGATCCAGAACGACGCGAGCGGCTTCATCGCCGCCTCGCTCGTCGACCTCGAGTCGGGGATGACGCTCGCGGTCAGGTCCGCGCGTCCCGACTTCGATCTCACGGCCGCGAGCGCCTACAACAGCGAGCTCGTGAAGCAGAAGCTGAAGATCATGCAGACGCTCGGCCTCAACGGAACGATCGAGGACATGCTGATCTCACTCTCGGATCAGATTCACCTGATCAAGCTCGTCAACAAGGCGACTTTCCTCTACCTGGCGGTGGATCGGAAGCAGTCGAACCTCGCGATCGTGCGCAGCGCGGTGAATCGGCACGTCAACGAGCTCCACTGAGACGCCGCCGCGATGGCGATCATCGACGACGAGCGTGGCGTGCTCGTCTTGCGCGTCGTCTACGACGGGCCGCCGCTCTCCGGAAAGACGACGACGCTCCGCACGCTCGCCAAGGGGCTCTCGAGCGCGATCGTCACTCCGGCGGAGGCCGACGGTCGAACGCTGTATTTCGACTGGGTCGAGTACGTCGGCGGGCTCTTCGAAGGGCGTCGGATACGGTGCCAGATCGTCAGCGTTCCGGGGCAGGTCGAGCTGCGGCAGCGCCGCCGACATCTGCTCGAGTCGGCGGACGCCGTCGTGCTCGTCGCCGACTCCCGGCCGGAGCCGTTTGCCGAGGCATTGGTGCTGCTGCGAGATCTGCTGCAGGTCTGTCGACAGCGACGACCCGCGACGGGGATCGTGGTGCAGGCGAACAAGCGCGACGTGGAGGGGGCTCTTCCGCGCAGCGAGGTGCGTGGACGCCTGGACGCCATCGCGCCGATCGCGCTCACCGAGACCGTCGCGACGAGTGGTGACGGCACGCGCGAGGCGTTCGTGCTCGGAGTGCGCCTCGCGCTCGATCGCGTGAGAGTGCTCGCCGAGATGGGCGCGCTCCCCCGCGGCCGGCCGGCGATCGACGACCCGGGCCAGCTCCTCGAAGAGCTGCGTGCCCTCGAGCGCGTCGGGGCGGCCGCCAGCGCGCGCGCGGAGGCGATGGTGTCCGACGAGGGTGATGCGCGGGTGGCCGACGCATCGCCCGCCCTCCCATCGCCCCGCGAGACGACTGCGGGGGATGCCTCCGACGACGAGCGTCCGTTTCAGCCCGATCCGATGATGCCGGGCGGCTTCATCTGGCCGCCGGTCGATGGACGAACGCTGCTGCACGAGGTCTCGCGGCTTCGTCTCGTGCCCGAGCGAAACGCGCGCGGCGACTGGGGTGCATCGGGTGGCGGATGGCGCTTCCACTCGCGAAGCGCTGCGATCTACGAAGACGTGAACACCGGCCGCGCCGCCCTGATCGCGTGGGCGCGCGTGCACGCGGCCACGCTGCGCGTCCTCTCGCCGGGCCGTGCGCTCATCCTCGCCGACGCGGGCGCGGGGCGCGTCCGGCTCTGGCAGCTTCTCCGCGTCGAAGCGACGCTACGGGAAAAGCTGGACGAAGCGCTCCATGGCAGCGCCCAGCAAGCGATGCTCGGGCTCGTCTTCGCGACGATGCAGCTCGTGCGTGCGCGGCACGTGCTCGGCTCCGCGCGGGCGAGCCTGCCGTGCACATTGTGGACGGTGGGGTCCGATGCGCTGCGTCAGCCGGTGTTCGTCGGTTTGATGCCGGAGAACGATCAGGGCCGACCGGACGACGTGGAGCCCGAGGTGCTCGTCCGTCGCGAGCTCGCCCCGGTGCTCACGCACCTGACGCGCGAGCGCGGGGACTATCACGACATCCACGCACGCGTCGCACGCGCTGCGCAGGTGGGCCACGACGACGAGGGCCTGGGCACCCTGACCCGTCTCATGGCCGAGGTCGCTGGCGCATGAGGCGCGACCGAGCGAAGTGAAGCGCGGCCCTCCGACGGGGTTGCGGATCGATCGCCGCCGCGCCGGACGACGCCACCCGCGCGTGACGGGGGCGCCTTGCCCACTCCGAAGCGAGAAGGCGTGCCGCCTGGCGGAGCGCGTCGGCCGGCCGCATCCTCGCCTCTCCATGTCGCGCGCGAGCGAGATCCCGTGAGCGAGGCCGCCCAACGAGGCGCCGAGAACGTCGTCCGACGTTGTCTCGCGGTGCAGCCGGGCGAGCGGGTCGTGCTCCTCTCGTGGCGCGCCGCGGGGCTCGTCGGCTGGCTCGAGAGCGCGTGCGTCGACGTGGGCGCCCTGCCGGTCGTGATCGCGACCGACGCCCACGCGAGCGCGAGCGACGTCGGACGCTGGGTCGATCGCGCGCTCGAGGGCGCGACTGCGAGCGTGCTCCTCGCCGAGCACGGCGTTCCACCGCCGCTCTCGATGGCGGTGCTCGACGTCGCGAAGCGGCGGTCTCTGCGGCACCTGCATCTCACGCGCGCGGACCAGCGCCTCTTCGAGCAGTCCTACCGGGCCGAGCCACAGCGCATCGCCGAGCTCAACGAGCGCGTGCGCGCGGTGCTCGCCGCCTCCACCGAGCTGCGCGCACGCGGTGACAACGGCACCGATCTCCGCGTCGGGCTCTCGCGCGCCTACCCGCTCCTCTCGGCCGAGGGCCGGCCGCGCCCCGGCCACGCCGACAACCTGCCCTCGGGCTTCGTGTTCTTCCACCCAGGCAGCGTCGAGGGAACGATCACCGCCGATCGCGGTCTGCTCGGCGCGATCCGCATCGGCCGCGATCGCTTGCGGGCGCCCGTCACGTTCCACCTGGAGAGCGGGCGCCTGCGCGAGCTGCGCTGCGAGGACGCCACG
>JAXLYV010000021.1:0-7583 GCA_046351235.1 Sandaracinus sp.
GCTCGACCGATCGCGGAGGACGGTCATGACGGGCTGCTCGCGAGCGCGTGTCGCGCGCCGCACCCGCCCGCTGCCGCCCCCGCGCGGCACGCCCACCCGACGTCCCAGCCCATGGCGCGATCCAGCGCCGCCACGGAGCCGGACGTCAACGTTCGTAGCAATGAGACACACGCGGCCGTGCGCGCGGCGCTCAGGCCCAGGCGACGGCGATCGTGCGCTTGCCTCGGTGGGGAAGACGGCCGTGGGAGATGGCCGTGTTGTCGAGCACGACGACGTCGTCCTGCTCCCATCGGTAGACGACGAGGTTCTTCCAGATCGCGTCGCGCACACGCTCCATGTCGCGATCGGAGATGGGTGTGCCGTCTCCGAACGTGACGTTCATCGGCAGGTCGTCCTCCGCGACGACGCGCCGACGCACGGCGACCATCGTTCCGGCGAAGGTCGCGAGCAAGCGCGATCGGAGCGCGCGCTGGCGCGTCGCGATGCGGCGCAGCTCGCCGGCGGCCGCGCTCGGATGGAAGACCTGGGCGTGGTTGAACCAGACGCGCTCGCCCGTCTCGGGATGCGTCCGCCAGGCCGTCTGGACGTTCTCGAGCCGGAGCACGTCGCCTTCTCTCCACGACGGAGTCAAGCCCTCGGCGCGCGCGCGCCGCTCGACCTCGGCGCGATCGCTCGTGCCGAACATCTCGTCCCACCGCTTCAGCTTCCACGGATCGGAGCGTGAGCCGGCACCGGGGCCCGCGTAGTTGCGGACGTTGCGCACGCCGCGCTCCTCGAAGCGTGCGCGCACCTCGGGATCGAGGTCGCGCCACACCGCGCGGAAGTCGGCGAGCGGCGTCTCTCCGCCACGGCTCGTGTTGGGCGCGAGCGCCGCGAAGAAGAGCACGCGCGGCGGATGCGCGAGGAAGCTCATCTCGATGTGCTGCGGGATCGGATAGAAGGGCGGGAGCTCGCTCGCCGTGTAGACGTGCTTCGTGAGCGCGTTGCGCGGCGAGGTGCCGAGGTACTCGCTGCCGAGCTGGGGCTCGATCGCCGAGGCGACGTCTTCGAAGCCGTGTGCGCCGCCGAGCGTGAAGCCGCGGAAGAGCACTGCGCCGTGCTCTCGCACCCAGCGCCGCACGCGTGCGCCCTCGCGCCGCACCCAGCCGACGAGACCCTGGTCGCGGCCACCCTCGCGCGGCCGCACCACGAGCGGCAGCGCCGGGCCGCCGCCGAGGGCGCCGAGCGAGACGCCGAGCTCGCGACTCTCTTGCGCGAGGCCCTCGCTCCCGGCGGTGCCGTCGATCGCGAGGCTCATGCCGCGATCTCCTCGGCCCGCGCGCTCGGGCTCCCGAGGCTCGCCCAGCGCTCGAGCTCGGCCGGAACGAGAGTGACGTGCGCGGCGAGCACCATGCGACGGATGCCGACACGGCGCGCCAGCGCGAAGGAGTGCGGCCCCGGTGCCTGGGCGAGGTAGAGCGTCCCGTCGCGACCGCGAGGACAGGCGAGCGTCAGGGCCGTCACGTCGGCGTCGCCGCCGCGCTGCACCGCTTGGGCGATCAGCTTTCCGTCGCGCACCACGATGGCGACTCGCGCGCTCGGGCCGACCAAGCCCACGAGCTCCGCCGCGCGGCTCAGCCACAGATCATCCTCGTCGATCGACATGGAGCGACGACGAGCAACATGGAGGCCAGCTCCATCGGCGCCGATCGACGCGCCGCGGGCGGATCTCTCCGGTGTTTCTCGACGCGTCGCGCAGGTCAGCCGTCACGCCGTACGGTCGTGCCGTGCTGCCTGCGCGGGCTCCGTGCTCCGGTCCGGGCCCCGACGGCCCGCTCCGAAGCGAGTGGATCGGTTGCGGTCGCGTGGACGGGCGTGCTCGCGGCCTTCGTCCTCGCTGCTCGCTGCGGCGTACCACGGGTACACCTCGCTGCGCGCTCCGGGCGCGCCTGCGACCGCGCTCCGTCGACGCGCCCGGTCTCGAGCCACTCGTTTCTACGCGGGCCCTAACGCGCGCCGCGTGAGCTCGCGAGACGGCGCAGCGTGCGGGTGAGGTGATCGACCTCGTCCTTCGTGTTGTAGACGGCGAGCGAGGGCCGGACGCTCGCCTCGAGGCCGAAGCGACGTAGGGCCGGCTGCGCGCAGTGGTGGCCCGAGCGCACGGCGATGCCCTCGCGATCGAGCGCAGCGCCGACCTCCTCGGAGCGGAAGCCGTCCATCACGAAGCCGACGACGGACGTCTTCTCCTTGGCGGTCCCGACGGGGCGCAGGCCGGGCACCGTCGCGAGGCACCCCTGCGCATGCTCGAGCAGATCGTGCTCGTAGCGCGCGACGTTCGGAAGACCGAGCGCCGTGAGCCAGTCGAGCGCGGCACCCAGGCCCACGGCGTCGGCGATGTTCCCGGTGCCCGCCTCGAAGCGCGCCGGAGAGGGCGCGTAGACGGTCTTGTCGAACGTGACGTCGACGATCATGTTGCCGCCGCCCTGCCAGGGCGGCATCCCCTCGAGCACCTCGGGCTTGCCGTAGACGACGCCGATGCCCGTCGGGCCGTACACCTTGTGGCCTGAGAACACGAAGAAGTCCGTGTCGAGCGTGCGCACGTCGACCGGCAGGTGCGAGACCGACTGCGCGCCGTCGACGAGCGTGCGTGCGCCGTGGCGATGCGCGATCGCGACCATCTCCGCGATGGGCGTGATCGTGCCGAGCGCGTTCGAGACGTGCGTGAAGGCCGCCAGGCGCGTGCGCGCGTTGAAGAGCTTCTCGTACTCGTCGAGGCGGATCTGCCCCGTGTCGTCGACCGGCGCGACGCGGAGCTTCGCGCCCTTCTCGGCGGCGAGGAGCTGCCAGGGCACGATGTTCGAGTGGTGCTCGAGCGTCGTGAGGACGATCTCGTCGCCCTCGCCGACGTTCCTCCGGCCCCAGCTCTGTGCGACGAGGTTCACGCCCTCGGTCGTGCCGCGCACGAAGACGATGTCGTCGCGCGAGGCCGCGCCGAGGAAGCGGCACACCTTTTCTCGAGCGCTCTCGTACGCGTCGGTGGCGCGCGCCGCGAGCGCGTGGGCCGCGCGGTGGATGTTCGAGTTCTCGTGCTCGTAGAAGGACGAGATCCGATCGATCACCGCGCGCGGCTTCTGCGTGGTCGCCGCGTTGTCGAGCCAGACGAGCGGATGCCCGTTCACGCGCTCCTGCAAGATCGGGAACTCGGCGCGCACGCGGCCGACGTCCAGCGCCTCGTGGGACGCGGGGCTCGGAGCGGGGACCGCGAGGGGCCGCGAGGTGTCGGCCGCCGGTGCGATCGCCGCGGGGGGCCCGGCGAGCTCGAGGAAGTACGGCGTGCTCTGGTCGCGCACGCGATCGAAGCCGCTCGCGAGGGCGCTCGGCGTCGAGGGAACGGAGGCTCCCGCCTGATCGAGCCCGCCGATCCCGGGACGCGCCTGCGGAGTGCCCGATCGCGTCGCGAGCGAGCCGGGGATCGAGGTGCCGACGCTGGCGTCGAGACCGAGCGTGAGCACCGGGATGCCCGGCGCCTCGAAGGGAACGCGGGACGAGCTCGGGAGGGAGGACGCCGACGCGGCCGGCGTGGACGAGAGCGAGGGAGCGGCCGCGCTCGACGGCGCGAACGACGTCGCTCCGGGCGCGAGCGGCGGCAGGCCGGCCGGCGATGCGGGCGCGAACGACGGCACGCCTGCAGGCGACGCCGTCGGTGCAGGCGCGAGACCCTGCACGCCCCCGGGCGAGGCCGGGGCGCCGGGCGCCGCGAGGTCCGCGCGGTACATCTCGCTGAGCACGCGGCCGAGCACGGCGGGGTCGAGCACGGTCCCGCGCAGCGACGCGGGCCCTTCCGTCGTCTCGCGAAGGACGGCCTCGAGCGGGTCGACCCCGTGGCTCAGGCCCGCGATCTCGTCACGCGTACTCATGGTACTTGGTGACGTCGACGTTCGTGAGCACGCCCACCGCGTCGGGCGTCAGGATCGCGAGCGAGCAGTACAGAGAGATGAGGTACTGCGCGATCGCGTTGCGCTCGATGCCCATGAAGCGGACCGAGAGCCCCGGCGACTGCTCGCCCGGAAGGCCCGGCTGGAACAGGCCCACCACGCCCTGGCGCTTCTCGCCGACGCGCACGAGCAGAATGTTCGACTTGCCCGCGCCGTCCACCGCGAGCTTGTCGCTCGGCACGATCGGCAGGCCGCGCCACGTGAGGAAGGGCGAGCCGAACATCGTCACCGTCGGCGGCGGCACGCCCCGGCGCGTGCACTCGCGCCCGAACGCGGCGATCGCGCGCGGATGCGCGAGGAAGAACGCGGGCTCCTTCCACACCTTCGCGAACAGCTCGTCGAGATCGTCGGGCGTCGGCGGGCCCTTGCGCGTCGCGATGCGCTGCTCGGGCGCCGCGTTCGTGAGCAGGCCGTACTCGCGGTTGTTCACGAGCTCGTTCTCTTGGCGCTCCTTCACGATCTCGATCGTGAGGCGCAGCTGCTCGCGGATCTGATCGTGCGGGTTCGAGTAGAGATCCGAGACGCGCGTGTGCACGTCGACGATCGTCGTCACGGCGCTGAGGAAGAGCTCGCGCGGGCTCGGATCGTAGTCGACGTAGGTCTGCGGCAGGATGCGCTCGTCGCGCTCTCCGCACGTCACCTCGATCGCCGAGCCCTCGCGCACGCGGTTCAGGCGGTAGATGCCGGCCTCGACCGGCACCCACTGGAGCATGTGCACGAGCCAGCGCGGCGTGATCGCGGCGAGCTGGGGAACGGTCTTGGTCGCGTTCGCGAGCTGACGCGCGGCGGCGTCGCTGACCGAGCGCGGGGGAATCGGAGCAGAGGGAGAGATCGGATCGGCCATCGCTGTGGTTCCTCCGGAGGCGGCAGAGGCGCCCCGTGTCGCACGTCGCGCGAGCAACGAGCGCGCCGCTCCGTGGGGCTACGCACGACACTTCGCGCCCGTGGAAGGTCACGGGCATTTCCGTGCGATGCGACGGAGGAACCGTGGAAAGTGACGGATTCGCGCGCGATCGGCACGCTGTGCACGGGCAGGCCTCTTGCTCCGGCGAATGCCGGAGGATCGCATGACGATCGATCTCGAGAGCTTCACGCCGTGGAGCGCGCTTGCCGGCGGAGCGCTCATCGGCCTGGCCGCGACGCTCTTCGTGCTCGGCAGCGGACGCATCGCTGGCATCAGCGGCATGCTCGCCGACGCGCTGCCGTTCGGGGATCGGCCGATCTCGGGGACGAGCGTCGCGTTCCTCGCCGGGCTCGCGCTCGCGCCGCTCGCGATGCTGCTGGTCGCGGCCCCTTCGCACACCGTGATCGACGCGAGCCTCTCCGAGCTCGTGCTCGGCGGTCTCTTCGTCGGCATCGGCACGCGCATCGGCAACGGCTGCACGAGCGGTCACGGCGTCTGCGGCCTCGCGCGCTTCTCGCCACGCTCGCTCGTCGCCACGATCACGTTCGTCGGCGCCGGGATGCTCACCGTGCTCGTGGTGCGGCACTGGATCGGAGGCGCGTCGTGAAGCGGCACGCGATCGCGCTCGTGAGCGGCCTCGTCTTCGGCGTCGGCCTCGTGATCGCCGGCATGACCGATCCGACGAAGGTGCGCGGCTTCCTCGACGTCACGGGCGCGTGGGATCCTTCGCTCGCGCTCGTGATGGTCTCCGCGATCGGCGTGGCCTCGCTCGGTTTCGCGTGGGCCGCGCGGCGCTCGCGCACGTGGCTGGGCGAGCCGATGGAGCTACCGAGCACGCGCAAGCCGATCGACGCGGGCCTCGTCGCGGGCGCCGTCGTCTTCGGCGTGGGCTGGGGCCTCGCCGGCATCTGCCCGGGCCCCGCGATCGTCTCGGTCGGCGCGCTCCGCGGACCGGCCGTGGTGTTCACGCTCTCGATGCTCGCCGGGATCGCGATCGTGCGCGTGGTCCGCGGCCTGCGCGGCGCGCCGCCCGTCCAGGGCGCCGAGCGCACGTGAGCGATGCGCGCCAGCGCGCGTGCCCCTACTGCTGCGAGAGCTGGTAGGTGTTCGCGAGCTCGTCCTGCAGCACCGTGGCGACGCCGCCGACGGCGGTGACGAGCAGCTCGGCGTCGAGGGTGCGCGTGCGGTAGCTCCAGCCGCTGGGCAGCGTGAGGCGCGCGCCGAGCGTCGCGAGCGAGGCTTCGTCCTGCGGCATCTCTTGGACCGAGTAGCTCTGCATGTCGTACACGTGGCCGGCGTCGTCGACGATCTCGTAGACGGTGCGCCCCGCATCGAAGACGAACGTGGTGTCGCGCGCGACCTCGCGCGGCACGTAGGGCACGCTCGCGCCGCCGGCGACGACGACGCGCCCTGCGAGGCGCATCGGCAAGCACCCGAACGTGCGCACCGTGGGGTCGAGCAGCATCGAGTCGCGCAGGCCGTCGATGAGCCAGTAGCGCGGCCCATTGAGGATGGCGGTGGTCGCGCCCTCCGCGCGCGCGATGGACGCGGCGTCGAGCGCCGACCACGCCGCGTCGGGACAGTCGCTCAAGCCCAGCGTGTTGTAGACGTCGGCCGTGATGCCGCCGTCGCCCAGGCGCGCGAGCAGCACCTCGCAGTAGCGGAGGCCGCGCAGATCGACCCGGCCGCCGTCGGGGAGCGCCACGCTCGCATCGTTCGCCGGGCCGCACGCGGCGTCTGCCCGCGCAGCGTCCTGCGCGAGGGTCGCGTCGCCTGCGGCGTCGAGCGCGCCCGCATCGGTGCCGAGCGCGCCGGCGTCGGTGGGCGCCGCCGCGGGCGAGCAAGCACAGAGCACGAGCGCGAGCAGAGACGACGTCCTACGCATGCGCGCCGATTGTGCGCGAGCTCCTCGCGCCCGCCCACTCCGAAGCGCGGCGCCGCCTGGCGGAGCGCGTCGGCCGGCCGCATCCTCGCTTCTCCATGTCGCGCGCCAGCGAGATCCCGTGAGCGAGGCCGCCAAGCGAGGCGCCGAGAACGTCGTCCGACGTTGTCTCGCGGTGCAGCCGGGTGAGCGGGTCGTGCTCCTCTCGTGGCGCGCCGCGGGGCTCGTCGGCTGGCTCGAGAGCGCGTGCGTCGACGCGGGCGCCGTGCCGGTCGTGATCGCGACGGATGCCCACGCGAGCGCGAGCGACGTCGGGCGCTGGGTCGATCGCGCGCTCGAGGGCGCGACCGCGAGCGTGCTCCTCGCCGAGCACGGCGTGCCGCCGCCGCTCTCGATGGCGGTGCTCGACGCCGCGAAGCGGAAGTCGCTCCGGCACCTGCACCTCACGCGCGCGGACCAGCGCCTCTTCGAGCAGTCCTACCGAGCCGAGCCGCAGCGCATCGCCGAGCTCAACGAGCGCGTGCGTGCGGTGCTCGCCGCCGCGACGGAGCTGCGCGCGCGCGGCGACAACGGCACCGATCTCCGCGTCGGGCTCTCGCGCGCCTTCCCGCTCCTCTCGGCCGAGGGCCAGCCGCGCCCCGGCCACGCCGACAACCTTCCCTCGGGCTTCGTGTTCTTCCACCCCGGCAGCGTCGAGGGAACGATCACCGCCGATCGCGGCCTGCTCGGCGCGATCCGCATCGGCCGTGATCGTCTGCGCGCGCCGGTCACGTTCCACGTCGAGAACGGGCGCCTGCGCGAGCTCCGCTGCGAGGACGCCGCC
>JAXLYV010000022.1:0-2257 GCA_046351235.1 Sandaracinus sp.
GCGCGCGGCGGGCGTTCCCCTGCTCCCCGCGCGCTGCACGTGGGACGACCCGCGCTGGCGGCTCGCGTTCGAGGCGCCGCTCGCGCTCGACGCCGCGCTCGAGAAGGAGGCGGCGCAGCTCGACTTGTTGCGGCGCATGAACGCGACCTACGAGCGCTGGATCCGCGCGGAGCCGGAGCAGTGGGCGTGGCACCAGCGCCGCTGGCGCACGCGCCCGGGCGACCTCGACGCGCTCCCGCTCGTCGAGCAGCGCCGGCGCGAGCGCGCGCGCCGTCTCGCGCAGGGCAAGGAGGTCGCGCCCGAGCGCGCCGCCGGCGAGGACGAGCCCCCGAGCACGCGCGCGCGCGAATGAGCGCGCGCTACGGGGTCCAGAGCACTTCGTACCCGTTCGTCAGGTTGAACGTCGCGCTCGTGCACCACGCCGCGGCGTTGCGATACCAGCCCTGGTAGCGGAGCGTGGCGCCCGCGGTCGCTGCGCCGCGCACCGAGACCGGCGCGTCGCCCGCCTGCGGGTAGCTCGAGCCGCCGCCGGCGTTGGTCTTCGCGCCGAGACGCACGAGCGAGCCGCCGACGCACAGGAGCCCGTCGCCGAGGAGCGTGCCCGCGCCGCCGTTTTCCTGCGTGGAGCCTTGGAAGTAGAGCGTGGTCGAGTTCGGCAGGTCCCAAGCGACGAGACGCAGCGTGTCCGCGCCGACGCTCGCGACGCCGCTCGCGCGCAGCGCGCCGCCGAGGCCGAGCGAGCTCATGCACCCGCCCGTCGCGGGCGCGCTCGGGTTCGCGCACGGACACGGCGTGCCCGAGTCGTCGCCGAAGCAGAACGCGGCGCCGGGCTCCGCCTCGGGCAGCGCGTCGAGCCGGACGAGCCACGCGCCGTACTCCCCCGTCGCGTCCGAGCCGTCGCCGACGAGGTACCACGGTCCGGTGCCCGCGATGCCCGTCACGTCGGTGAGCTCCCAACCCGCGAGCTGCGCGCCGAGCCCGCGCGCCTCGAGCAGCGCGAGCACGTCGTACACGGCGCCCTGCGCGTCCCACACGCACGCGCGCGTCCAGCCGCCGGCGGACGAGCTCCATCCGCCGGCGAGCGCGCCGTCGGAGCCGATGCAGAGCGCCCAGCCCTCGTCCGCGCCCGCGGGCAGGAGGAGCGCGCTCGTCCCGCTCGTGGCGCTCCACCGCCACGGCGTGCGGTACGACGTCCACGTCGGCGTCACGACGTAGTCGCCGCCGACGACGACGGCGCCGTCGCCGCGGACGCCCTGCGCGTAGGCCTCGGTGCCGCCCGCGAGGCGCGGGATCGGCTGCATGCCCGACGCGGCCGTCCAGCGGTAGCCCTGCGTCGATTGGAACCCGCCCGCGCTCCAACCGACGATCACGCTTCCGTCCGCGTTCACGGCGAGCGCCTTCGAGTTCGAGTGCCCCGGCAGGAAGCCGAGGTTCGTCCAGCCGCTCTGTTCGGTGTACTTCGCCGCCTCGTAGAGGTTCGGGTTCGACTGGTGGCCGCCGTAGCCGACGCTGACGACGCCGTCCGCCGCGACGGCGAGGCAGTCGCTCGTGTCGTGCCCCGGAGGCGAGCCGACGTGCCCGGTGCTCGCGCCGTAGCGCATCCAACCCTCGAGGTCGCCGAACGCCGCGTGGCCCGTCCCGCCCGCGATCGTCGCGCCGTCCGCGGAAACACTCGCGCACCAGTTTGCGACCGGTCCGCCCGAGGGCGCGGGGTCGTCGAAGCCGACGCCGTTGCGCCAGCGCCGTGCCTTGTCGCCGAGGCCGAGGACGTAGGCCATCCCGACGACGGTGTTCCCGTCCGCGGAGACGCCGGTGGGAGAGAAGTACCCGGTCTCGGGGATGTCGAGCGGCGTGAAGGTCGCGCCTTGGGCCGCGAGCGGCGCGGCGAGGGCGAGGAGCGCCGACGGAACGAACGTGATCGATGCGGTCATGGTCCAGGACTCCAGCTCAACCCCAAGGGCATGCTCCCCGGCCTGTTGCGGGGTCGGGATGAACGTCCGTTCACGCCCGGACGTGCGCGGCGGGCGGGCGCGGCTTGATTCCAAGGCCTCGGCCTGCCCAGCTCTGCGGCATGCCGCTCGTCCGGCGCCGCCGCCGCATGCTCCTCGGGATCCTCCTTCCGCTCACGGCCCTCGGCCTCTTCGTCGTCGCGACGAACGCGAGCGTGATCGCGGGCGGCGAACGCGGCGTGCGCGGCTCGGTCGACGGGCTCGCAGCGGCGCCCGTCGCGATCGTGCTCGGCGCGGCGGTGAAGCCG
>JAXLYV010000023.1:0-6373 GCA_046351235.1 Sandaracinus sp.
CCGATTTTTTTTCACGAACCCGGGAACTCGTTCGCGAAGGACCTCGTCCCACGGATCGAAGCCGGTCGGGAGGCCGGCCAGGCGGCCGCTCTCGGCCGCCAAGGAGAGCTCATGCCCATCCGTCATCCTTCGATCCTTCGAATCGCGTTTTCCACGTCCTTCCTTCTGCTCGCCGGCGGGATCGCCGCCTGCGACCTCACGAGCAGCGGCAGCTCGAGCACGAGCGCCGCGCTCTCCTCGGCGGTCGAGAGCGCGACCAGCGCGTCCGGCGTCCTGCTCTGCGCCCCCCAGCAGGGTCAGCTCGACGCTTGCAGCGGCAAGGCCGTCGGCGACTCCTGCACGCTGACCGCCAACGATCGCCACGGCAGCTCCATCGAGGGCACGTGTCGCGACGCGATCGACGGCTCCGGCGTGGCCTGCGCGCCGAATCCCCCGCCGCCGCCCAAGCCGGCGGTCGACGCCTGCAGCGGCAAGGCCGCGGGCGACACCTGCACGATGCCCGGCCGTGAAGGCCGCACCGAGAACGGCGTGTGTGGCGTCGCGCGGGACGGAGTCACCGTCGCCTGCCATCCGACGTTCACTCCGCCCCAGGTCGCGCTCGACGCGTGCTCGGGCAAGGCCGAGGGCGATGCCTGCAGCTTCGCGAACCGCGACGGCACGGGCACGCTCGACGGCGTCTGCAACTACGGCCGCGACAACGAGCTCTCGACGCTCGCCTGCGCGCCGAACCATCGCTTCCCGGACGCGGCCGTGGCCTGCGCGAGCCTCGCCGTCGGGGACTCCTGCACGATGACCGCCGGTCGCGACAGCGCCACGGGCACCTGCACCACCGTCGACTCGGGCGTCGTCTGCGTCGTCGAGTGCGGCTCGCTCCGCGGCCACTTCGACTGCCACGGACCCGAGGGTCACGAGGGTCCGGGGCCCGATGGTGGGCAGCTCCCGCCGCCGCCGCAGGGCAGCACGCCGCCGCAGTGAAGACGGCGAGAGCCGACGAGAGAACGCCGTCCCTTCGAGAGAGGGGGCGGCGTCGCCATTTGGGAGAGACGTGCACGAGGGCCGTGCACGGGACCGTCCACGTGCACGCGAATCGTGCACGTGCACGTGCGCGAGGTACGTGCACGGGACCGTCGACGTGCGCGCGAATCGTGCACGTGTACGTCGCGGCCTCAGAAGTCCGCTTCGATTCCCATCGCCATCAGGGCCTGGAAGAACGTGCGATCGTTGTAGTCCCACTCGTGGGCGGCCTGGGTCGGATCGTAGGCGATGTTGGAGACGCTCCCGAGCAGGTTCACCTCCGCCGTCGCGCGGACGTGTCCGCTCGAGCCGAGCTCGCGCTCGATCCGTCCGGCCGCGTGGATACGGAAGTCGACTCGACGCTTCGCGCTCTCGGGGATCGTGTCGATCGCGCTGATGCCGTCGTAGCGGCGGGCCTCGAGCAGGAGGCGGGTGCGGAGCGTCCACTTCGGATCGAGCGCGATCGCGACGTCGAGGTGGGGAGCGAGCTCGAGGTAGCCGACGGGTATCGCGTAGGTCGCCCCGATGCAGCTCGCGTTGCAAGCGGGGAAGGACATCGGGGTGATGCTCGTGTCGAGCGTGCCGAGGCCGAGGTAGCGACCTCGGAGACCGACGTCGAGGCGCGTCCGACGGATCAGGAAACGCTCGGTGAAGTCGAGGAGCGCGATCGCACCGGAGAGGTACTCGTAGCCGGAGAGACCCGCTTGGTAGCCTCCGCTCGCGTCGAAGCGCAGCGTGCGTGACTCCGTGCGGTCGAGCTCGACTCGGAGCGAGGCCTGGCCTCCGCAGAGCCAGGGCGTCGGACCCGTGAGACCGATGAGCGAGCAGTAGCCGCTCGCCGCGGGCCTCACCCGCAGCTCGTCGGAGATGTGGAGCTCGAGCTGCGCGTCGAGGCCGTTCGAGATCGTCGAGAGCTGCTCGGAGGCCGAGGTCGCGAGGGCGACGACGTCGCCGAGGTAGCGGATGCGGGCGACGTGGCGATCGCGGAACCGACCTTCGTAGCCGAGCGCGAGGTCGAAGAGGACGAAGGGAGCGCTGCCTCCGGTCGTGTAGCCCGTGAGGCTCGCGGTCGCGGCGCCACCGGACTGCGCCGGATTCGAGTCCCAACCGACGGAGAGCGCCGCGAGGCCGTGGAAGCCGGAGCGCGGCGTCGGGAGCGTGGGCGCGCGGGGCTCCGCGAGCGTGTCCATCGGAACGGCGCTCGGCGGCGGCAGCGATGCCGCCTGCTCGGCGCGTCGACGCGCGATCGCCTCCTCGAGCACGGCGCGAGCTTCGACGAGCTCGGGGTCCTCGCTCGGCGCGCTCTCCGCGTGGAGTCGCTCGGCCTCGTCGAGCTCGCCCGCATGGGCGGCCGCGATGCCCGCGTGCAGCCGGGCGATCGGCGCGAGGGAAGCATCGAGGCTCGCCGCCTCGAGGAAGCGGGCCTTCGCCTCGCTCCATCGCTCGAGCTCGAAGAGGCAGGTCGCCGCGTCGTAGACGAGCACCGGTCGATCGCCGTCGGTCGCCACCGCGATGGCCGACTCGTAGGCCGCGAGCGCCTCCTCGACGCGGCCCTCGGCGAAGAGCGAGCGGCCCCGCGATGCGAGCTCGGCGGCGTTCGCGACGGACGGTGGAGCCTCGTCGGCGGTCGCCTGCGCACGCACGATCGTCGGACCTCCGAGCATCGCGAGGAGGACGACGAGGCGCGCGGACGAACGGAGGCGAGGCACGTCGGCTCGGTCCCTCTCCGCTCAGCGCAGGGGCGCGGGGCGCTCCATCGGAGGAGGCCGATCGGGGGGGACCATCGGACGGTCGCCCGGCGCGGGAAGCGGTCGATCGCGCGGCGGGAGTCGATCCGGCGGCGGCGTGTGGAGGGAATCGCGCGGCGGAGGCGCGGTCGTCGTGGACTCGCCGGGGCGGTGTCCATCCCGAGCGCCGGGCGGGTGACCGTCACGGCCGCCCTGGGACGGCGGACGCTCGCCGACCTCGCGTGGCGCCGGCCGGACGTCGCCCTCGCGATGGGGCGCACGCAGATCGACGCGGAGCCGCTCGATCGGAGCCGGCGCGGGCGCGGGGGCCGCGGCGGGCGTCTCGGTAGGAGCCGCCTCCGGCATCGCGGCCGGACCCTCGGGGCGCGCGGGAGCCTCGATCGAGGGAGCCTCGTGCAGCCGCTCGCGCGTGGGCGCGAGACGCTCGATGCGTGGTGGCTCGGCGATCGTCGGCGGAGCCGCGTTCACCGGCGGCGTCTCCATCGCGGGACGGCGCTCGCGGTGCACGGGACGCGGCGCACGCTCGACGGGCGCGCTCGGCGTCGGCGGCGGGGCGGCCGGCGCTTCGGACGTGGCGGCGCGGATCGCCTGCACCAGCCGGACACCGGCGGCATAGACCGCGACGGGCGCGAAGATCGCGAGGAGCACGATCGCCGCACGCACGAGCCACGACTGCAGGTAGGGGAAGACCGGCTCGCGCTCTTCCTTCGCGCGCTCGAGCGCCGTGTGCAGACGCGCTCCGAAGCCCGTGTCGGGCGGCTCGACTTTCAGCGCCGAGAGACGTGCGTCGAGGTGGGAGAGGTCGGCCTCGCCCGGAGGGACCTCGCCCATGGCCGCCGCCTCCGCCTCGAGCGCACCCCGGAGACGGGAGGAGAAGCCGCGCTCCGGCGGATCGGCGCGCAGGGCGCCGAGCCGGGCATCGAGCTCCTCGTCGTCGGAAAGGCTCATGAAGACGGACTCCGCGATCGGTTGGACGAGGTCTGCGGGGCCGCGGTTCCCTGGGATCCGGCCGAATCCGCCACCCCGGCGCCGCCGGACTCCTCGGCTGCGAGGAGCTCCCCGAGCTGGGCCCGCGCGCGGGCGATGCGCGAGCGGACGGTGCCGATGGGCACGTCCTCGATCGCGGCGATCTCCTCGTAGGACATGCCCTCGACCGCGAAGAAGACGAGTGGAATCCGGAAGATCGGGTCGAGCCGCTCGAGCGCGGCCCAGAGGCGCTCGGTCTCGTCCTTGCGCTCCACGAGGGCGTCCTGGGCCTCGCTCGCCGTGTCGACGACCTGCTCGAGCTCGCCGTCGGCCTCGCGCTCGGGGCGCCTCCGACCCCGCTTCGCGTCGAGGAAGGCGGAGCGGACCACGACGTAGAGCCAGGTCGAGAAGGCCGAGCGCCCCTCGAAGGAGGCGATCGACCGATAGGCCCGGAGCAGGGCGTCCTGCGCCAGGTCGTCCGCGTCGCTCCAGTTCCGCGTGAACGAATAGGCCAGTCGTCGCACGGTCGGGACGTGCGGCGCGACGAGCGCCTCGAACGCGCCGACGTCGCCCTTCCGAGCGCGCTCGAGCAAGCGCTCTTCGGGCAGCCGCGCGACCGGGGCTGGCGAGGCTGGCTTGGGCTCGCGGCTCATCGGTCCGCAGCGTAGCGCAGTCCCCGCCCACCCGGCGACGAAGCGGGTGGAGGAGAGCGCGCTCAGACGCCCGAGAGGAAGTCGCGCACGAGCCGGCCCGTCTTCTCGGGGAATTCGAATTGCGGCACGTGGCCGCAGTCCTCGAAGGTCACCGAGGTCACGTGCGGGATCGCGCGCGCGACGTGGGCGGCGAAGCTCGCGGGCACGAGCGGGTCGCGGTCGCCCCAGACGAAGAGCGTCGGCGCCTCGAGGCCCGTGAGACGGTCCCAGAAGCCGCGCTCGCCGTGCGGCCGCTCCAGGTAGATCTGGCGCGCGGCCGAGAGGAAGGCGATGCGTCCGCGCGTCGTGCGGAAGACGCGGAGGAACTCGTCGACGGCCGCGTCGAACCAGGCCGAGGGGAGGCGCGAGGGCTTCGAGAACATCCAGCGCAGCGTGCCCTCGACGCGGCTGCGCGGGATGCGGAGCGGGAGCGCCGCGAGCTCCGGTACGAGCACGCGCACGACGGGCACCGCCTGGCGGAAGCGCTTCCACGCGGGCGAGGGCGCGAGGAGCACGAGGCGGTTCGCACGCTCGGGATGGCGGAGATCGAGCTCGATCGCGATGCGGCCGCCCATCGAATTGCCGACGAGGTGCGCGCGCTCGATGCCCGTCGCGTCGAGGAAGCCGCGGAGCCAGCGCGCATAGAACGCGGCGTGGTACGCGCGCACGGGCTTGTCCGACGCGCCGAAGCCCGGGAGGTCGGGCGCGAGCACGCGGTGGTCCTTCGCGAGCTCCCACAGCAATGGGAGCATCGACGCGTTCGTCGCGCCGAGGCCGTGGAGGAGGACGACCGGCGTTCCCTGACCCGCCTCGAGGTACGAGGTGCGGACTCCGTCGACGTCGACGACGGCCTCGCGCGGGAAGCGGACGTCGCGCCCGGGTCGATCGAGCAACGTGTCGAGGTGGAACGCGAGCGCGAGGTTCTTCCGCACCGTGAGGTGCCCCTCGAGGAAGGCCCCGATGCCGCTCGTCTCGCCCGCGAACATCGAGCGGAACGTGGCGGCATCCGCCCGGATCACCGTGTCGGCGTCCTTCGACACGCCGGGTCGGATCGCGAGCCGACCGTGGTGGATGCCGATCGTGACCGCGCCGTCGGCGCCAGCGTCGAGCACGACGCTCGCGTCGAAGCGCGGATCGTCGCGGACGGCGGCCGCGAGGAAATCGACGGTGGCGCGATCGAGCCAGCGCGTGGGGGAAGCGGGCGCGGGCGACTTGCTCGGGGCGTGGTGGGTCTCGAACATGGGATGGACGAGCGTGGGCTCGCCGCCCCTCGACGGGCCAGGTCCCAGGGGGCCATCGGCTTGTCGGTAGGGGCCAGCGGCGCGTCCCGCGGCCCCCCCCTCCCCTCATTGGAACGTGGAGCCCGTCGCGTGGATCGCGCCCGTCGGGTTCACGTAGATGCCCTTGTAGGGATTCGTCTCGAAGCCGAGGCTCGGATTCGACGAGAAGGTCGAATTCGTGATGTTCAGAGAGCCCGAGCCGTTGTTGCTGACGAAGAAGATCGCGCCGCCGCCCTCGTTCGCCGAGTTCTGCTCGAAGCGCGAGCCGCAGATCGTGAGCGTGAAGAGGTCGCCGTCGTTGTAGATCGCGCCGCCGCTCCCGCCGCCCGGCGTCATCGGCTGGGGCGGATTCGCGCCGTCGCCGATCGCCGAGTTGTAGGAGAAGACGCTGTTGAGCACGGTGAACGACACGCCGATGCTGCTGAGCCCGCCGCCGTTCGAGCCCGAATTGCCGAGGCCCGTCGCGCCTCCGAAGGTGCTGTTGACGACGTAGAGGGGCAGATCGTTGTACTGCATCCACGCGCGCACCGCGGCGCCGCCGACGTCCGGCCCTACGGGATTCGAGCTGTTGCGGAAGAACCGCGAGTTCACGATCTTCAGCCGACCGCCCTGCGCGTAGATCGCGCCTCCGCTGCCGGCCTGCAGATCGGTGCCGGTCACGTGTCCGTCGACG
>JAXLYV010000024.1:0-4117 GCA_046351235.1 Sandaracinus sp.
AGCGCCGAGCGAGCTCGATGAGCGCCGCGTGGGACAGCTCTCCCGCTCTCTCTCCTGTCCCGTGGGGAGAGAGAAGCCGAGAGGCGTTTAACTGCGTACCCGGCGATCAACAGTCGGCCCCGTTGGTCAACAGCTTCGGCGGCCGCGACGGGGCCGAGCCTGTTGATCATCGGGGCGACGGCTCGCGACGAGCGACGAACGGTGCCAGGTGCGGCGGCGTCGCGAACCGATCGCACTTGTAGACCGGTGCGGCTGTTGATCGGCGGGGCTGTGTATCCGCGGTCCGCCCCTCGTGGGCCCCGCGCGACGCTCGATACGGCTGGATCCGAATTGTCGGGCCTGCCGGCTCAGAAGCCGAGGTCGCGCTGCACGGTCAGCTTCGGCAGCGAGAGGATGACGTCGTACGCAGCCGTGACGTCGGTCGTGAGATATCCGCTCTGCGCCCTCAAGCAACTGAACATCCCGGCCGGCGCCCTCCGACACGCGACCAGCGAGAGCTGCTCACCGGCTTGCGCAGCGATCAAGGCCGCCTCGAGGCTGCTCGGCTGCGGCGCTTCCAACTGGGTCTCAACCACCCGGAAGCCGACCTCCGTCTCGGGCGCGAGCTCCATCTCGCTCGTGACATCGCCAGTGGTCGTGGTGCCGATGACCACATAGTCGTCGCAAAGCTCCGCACTGAGATACATGCCCATCGGATGCGCCGAGACGTAGTCGCCCCACACCACGGGGAGACGCTGCACATGCCCGTTGTGCGCAAGGATGACCACGCGCGCCTCCGGTTCACGCGCCAACACGTCGAGCACCGAGTCGGCGAGGAAGCGATCGCGTACCGAGTGATCCAGAGCCGCCTCGGCTCCGCGGTGCATGGCCTCGTTCGTGCGCATCGCGTAATCCGCGTGGATGAGCGAGTCGAGCTGACGCCGTGCGCGATCCACAGCGTCGCGAGAGGAACGCGCCACGAGCACCGCGTCGAGCGCGCGCATGCGGAGGCGCAGCCGCGCGAGGCTCGCCGTCAACGCGTCTTGCTGGTGCGTTCCGAGGCTTGCCCACGCCTGCGCGGTGCGCGCCACCGACGTGCCGACGAGCTTCGCGCTCGCCTGCTCGACCGCCAGCAGTAGAGGGAGCGCATCGGCGTCGACCTCGCGAACGAAGCTGGCGAATCGCTCAACGGTAGAGGCAAACGCGCTTCCCCCGTTGGGGAGATCCAGCCCTAGAAATCGAGGTCGCCGTGGCCTGGAACCCCCCCACGCGCGCAGCCACGTCGCGATGTTGCACATGCCCCAGTCGGAAGCACCGCGACTCACGCGACCGAGCGGACGCGGATCGGCTTCGTTCGCGAGCCACACATCGAGGTCCTCGGCTTCGTCGACATCGAACTCGGCGGCAACGATGTCGAACCCGAGCTGCTCGTGCAGGAAGCGGACGAGTCGCTGGCGCACGGTCCAAAACTCTTCGATGAAATGCGCGCCTTCACCGAGTGCGACGACTCGAGCGTCGCCGATGAACTCACGCAGCGGGTCGAGGTCATCGAGCGGGGCGTTCGGGTCAATGGTAGAGAGACGAACGGCGTTGGTTCGCAGCCACGCGGCTGCAGCATTCAGATCGGTCACGAGCATTCTCCTGGGCACAAGACAAGTCGAGGCGACGCGCGTCTTCAGCGCACGAACGCCCATCGAGTGGACTTGAGCAACTCAGCGGAGACGCAAGGAACCGGTCGGCATGAAGTACAGGCTACCACTCGCCGCAAAGGCGATCAACCGGATGAACCCCAGGCCGCCGAGTGGTCACCCCACAGCGCCGTCTCGAGGAGCGCCATCCCGCGCGCGGCCTCCGCGGGCGTCGCGTCGGCGAGCTCGAGGTACACGCGCCCGCTCTCGTTGCAGTCCTCGGTGTTCACGCACCAGCTCTCGCTCGCGGGCGTCGCCAGCTCGATCTCGGCGGCGAGCTTGTGGAGCGCGGCCTTCACGACGCGGTAGCTGGTGCCCTTCGGGAAGCGGAGCGCGATCTGCGGCTCGGGCGTTCCGTAGCGACTCTCGCCCTGGCTCACCGTCTTCGTCGCCAGCGTGTTCTTCATCGTCGTGCTCATCGTCGTCCTCCGTGGCGCGTCGCGCGAAGTGCCCGTCGCGTGAGGACATACAGGCTTCCGTTTCGACCCGTAGCAAGGCCGGTGGATGTCGATTCCTGATGTCCTTTCCGGCACTTGGAGGCCGGGCGCCTACACGACGATGGGCCGCGACGACGTTGCGCCCGGGCGCGCCCGTGGCCCTTCGCGCGGGGCACGACGCCGGGCTGCGTGACGCGGCCACGTGGGCCAACGTCGGCGCCCGTGGCGCGCGTCAGAGTGCGACCACCGCGTAGCTCGAGCCGGGGTTCATCGCCTCGAGCTGGGCGCGGCGCTTCTCCGCGTCTTCGGCGGTGGCGAACGCGTCGTACTTCCAGTCGTTCCTAGTGGGCGCCATGCGGCTGATCGAGCCGTCCTTGTTCACCGACTTCACCATGAAGCGCGCGGTGGCTGCCGCCTGCTCGGTGGCGCGCTTAGCGCGCGCGTCGGCGTAGGCGCGGAAGGCGGTGGTGCTCTTGATCCTCATCGTCGTCGTCCTCGCTTTCGCGTCGAGCCCCGTGCCCGTCGCGTGAGGACATACAGGCTTCCGTTCGCGCACGTAGCAAGGCGAAGATCCGAGGATTCGACCTCGCGCGAGAACACGCGACGTTCCGCGCGCGTCGGGCGTGGAGGCCTTCTGCCTACCCCTTCGCCGTGAGCCCGGTGCGGAGCATCTCGGCGACGAGCGACGCGGCAAGCTCCTCGTCGGTCTCGCCCTTCACGTCGAGCTCGACCTCCTCGAACTTGCGCGCGTTGGCGACGACCCACTCGATGTACTTCGGCACCGTGAAGTCCTCGACCCCGAACGCGATGTCCTGCATCGCCTTCACGATCTGCAGAGCGGTGCCTTGAAACACGCGCCCGTCTCTCATCACGATCTTCATGCTGCGGTCTCCTTCCGGCGCGCTCGCCAGTTGCCCGAGTCGATGACGGGGCGACCTTCGACCTGCTCGGGCGCGAGGAGGTAGGTCTCGACTGCGGCGCCATCCTCAAGAGCGATGCGCGTGCGCCGGTAGAAGCGCGGGTGCCCTTCGAGCCGGTCGAGCGCGGCGAGCGTCGCCTCGTCGACCTCATACACCTCGCCGGCCACCGCGTGCTCGCCGCCGCGCACGAGTCCGGGGAACGCGCCGAGGTCGCGCAGCTCGAACGCCGGCTTGGTCCTCGCCTCCGCGACGAGCCGGGCGCCCGTGAGCAGCCGATGGTTCGGCTCGCCGGCGAGGAGCGTGCCGTAGACGAAGACGCGCGTGGGTGCGCGACGCTGGCTCCGGGGCGCGCTCACGGCGCCACCCCCGCTGCGCGAGCCAGGGGCTCGACGTCGAAGCCCAGGCGCGCGTACGCGTGCCAGAGCACGGTGAAGTAGCCGAGCGGCGGCGCCCACGCTTCGAAGCCGTCCTCGGGTTGGAGGTAGGTCATCACGCGGCGGCGGCCCCCGCTCTCGTCGCGCACCCACCGGATGACGCGCTCGTAGGCGAAGGGATGGCCCTCGAAGCGGTCGAGCTCGCGGAGGTCGACGTTGCCCAGCTCGTAGAGGAGCCCCTCGACGCACGCGCCCTTGGCGCGCACCACGCTGGCCACCGCGCCGCCCCAGCGGTGGCTGAAGCCGCCGAAGACTAGCGCGTAGTTCGGCAGCGTCGCCCGCCCAACCACGCGCGCGTTGGCGCAGCGCTCGCGCATCTGCGCGTCGTCGAGGTTCGAGCCGTAGGCGAAGTAGAGCACCGGGTTCATCTTCTCATCTCGCTTCGGGCAGTCGCCCGTCGTCGTCATGCATCGCCTCTGTTCCCCAACGAGTCCAGCGCCGGCTCGCGGTCCGGCGCTGGTGCGTCGGCGCAGGTCACGCTGCGCGGGCATCACCGACCTCCTCGCTCTCCGTCGCGTGCTGCGTGTCCATCGCCGGGCGGCGGTCGCGGCGCTCGCCCTTCCATGCCGCCGAGCCCGCGAGCTTCTTCGTGAGGTGCAGGCGCGCGGTCTTGAACTCGTCGCCAATCAGCCCGAGGTGCAGGAGCACCACCCGGAAGT
>JAXLYV010000025.1:0-1976 GCA_046351235.1 Sandaracinus sp.
TCGTCGGAGGCACGCGCATCGCCCGTGCCGACCGCCTCTGCTACCCGGTCGCGGTCGACGAGCGCGCCGGCCGCGAGCCGGAGCCCGCAGCGCCGACGCCCGGTGTCGATCTCGGGGGACAGGTGTTCCTCTGCTACGACGTCAAGTGCGAGCGTGACGAGCTCGACCCGCGCAGCCGCACCGAGCTGAGCATCACCGACCGCTTCGGCGACGGCCAGATCTTCATCAACGAGCGGCCGACCACGAAGGAGCTCTGCGTGCCGGCGTTCGTGAGCGGTGGGCCGTCGCCGAGCCCGATCGTGACGCCGACCCCGACGCCGGGTGCCACCGCGACGCCGACGTCGACGCCGGGTGCGACTGCGACGCCGACGCCCACGTCGACGCCGATCACGACCGGAACGCCGGGTGCGACCGGAACGCCGGGCTCCGCGAGCCTCGCGTTCGTGGACCACGTGGCGAGCCTGCTGCAGTAGGCCGCGCCGCCGGAGCGTGGTGCGCGCGCTCGCGCCGCACCACGCTCCGTGCCGGCCTGTGGCTTCCGCCGTCAAGCGTTCGACGACGGGCTCGTGGCGTGGGCGGCAGCCCGTCGCGACAGCCGGCGCGCGCCTTCAGATGCCGGCGTCGGGGTCGGGCGCGCGGTCGGCGGCCTCGGCGAGCGCGCGCACCGCTTCCTCGGGGCTGGCGAACAGCTCGTCCCGCATCGCGTCGAGGACGCGGCGCACCGGGATGCTCCGCCCCGCGTGGTCGCGCACCGCGATCTCGCCGACGCTGTACGCGAGCGCCTGCTTGTCCATCGGGAAGTCCTCGGCGTGCAGCGCCGCACGCACGTCCTCGATGCCGGCGAGCGTCGCCGGGCGGCCGGGAGTGTCCGGTCCGTCAGCCGTGGTTGCCATGCCGACGATCGCTGCAGCGCGCATGCCACGGGGCGCGGTGCGCGGGATGGCATCTCGCGAGCACGCGCGGCGCTGCCGGCAGTGGACCTTCTTGCAAACCTGGCGCGCGCCTTGCGGGTCAACGGTGCACGGCGTGGACGTTCGTGCGATGCTGCGCCGGTCGCGCGGCCCGACGACGCCGCGCCGGAGGGAACGCATGAGCCATCCACGCGAGGAGATCCAGGCGACGCTCGAGCGCTTCGTCGAGGCCAACCGGCTCGCCGAGCAGGACGGCAACTGGGAGCGGCTCGCCGAGTTCTTCACGGAAGACGCCGTCTACGTCTACGCGGGACTCGCGGCGAACGGCATGGTCGAGGCGCGCGGCCGCGACGAGATCCGCCGCCAGGTGCTGTCGCGCGACATGGAGCCGTATCGCGGCTGGACGTTCCCGCACGAGTGGGCGGTGATCGACGGCAACCGCATCGTCACCAAGTGGCAGAACCGCGCGCCGGGCAAGCGCGCCGATGGCTCGTTCATCGAGGCGCCCGGCGTGTCGATCATCGAGTACGCCGGCAACGGGCAGTTCTCGTACCAGTGGGACCTGTTCGACCGCCTGTCGGTGAAGGCGGTGCAGGACGAGTCGAACGCGGCCGCGAAGCGCTGACGGAAGCCTCGCGGGCGCGCGGGGCCGCGGAGGATGGCTCAGGCGGCGAGCGCCGCGTCGCCGACGCGGCGGCGCACGCGCTGCGCGCCGAACACGCCGCACAGGGTGCCCGCGGCGATGCCCGCGACCCAGCTCGCGATGACGCCCGACGTGAACGGCGCCGTCTGCAGGTAGACGACCGGCAGAGCCAGCAGGAACACGACGGCCGCCGCGACGAGACCGTTCGCGAGCGGACGCTCCGCCGCGAGCTTGCCGCCGAAGAGAGCGGCGAGGAAGCCGGGCACGAGCCCGTAGGCGAAGCCGAACACCAGTGAGCTCGCGCCCGCGCCGAGCAGGTGCGACAGCATCGTGCCGACCGACGAGCCGTCCCACCACGCGAGCACGTGGAACTGGGGACACATCGTGGTCGCGGCGATGGTGATCGCGAGCGCGATCACGCC
>JAXLYV010000026.1:0-1768 GCA_046351235.1 Sandaracinus sp.
TCGCCGATGGGCGGGCCGCAGCGCGAGTTCGAATAAGAAGGAACCTGAGAGTGCTCGACCGAAATCTCGCGCCCGCGAGCTACGACGACAACCCGTCGGAGTGGCTGCGCTCGTTCTCTCTGTCCCCGATGAAGGTCCTGGTGGTGTGCCGTGGACCCGTCCGCCAGGAGGCCTTCGACGTCTTCGACCGCATCGGCATCCGCGAGTACGGCATGCTGCTGTCGGAGAAGGACTCGGTGACGTACCCGCGCTGCCTCGCGCCGGAGCTGCGCCACTTCCGCTTCCCGAACAACGTGCACCGCGTGCCCGACTACATGGGCGTCGGCCAGGAGGCGAAGCTCGAGCGCATCCGCGAGATCATCCAGATCGCGGTCGACCACAAGTACACGCACATCTTCGCGGGCTACGGCTTCATGGCCGAGGACGCGGAGTTCATCGAGGCGATCGAGAACGCGGGCATCGGCTTCATGGGCCCGTCGTCGAACGTCGTGCGCCGCGCCGGCGCGAAGGACGAGGCGAAGAAGCTCGCGCGCAGCCTCGGCAACGCGGTCATCCCCGGCGTCGACGACATCTCGTCGCGCGCGCTGCTCGCGGCGCACAAGGACAAGGCCGCGCTCGAGAAGCTCGCGAAGAAGCACAAGCTCGAGTTCACCTGGAACGCGGATGCGAGCCTGTCGGAGAACGCAGAGGCGCTGCTCCAGCTCGGCTACGCGCAGACGCTCGAGCTGGTCACGATCGCCGAGATCCAGAAGGCGGCGGGCGTCGTCTGCGCCGAGATCTGGCGCGACCACCCGAAGAACCGCATCCGCTTCAAGCACATCGGCGGCGGCGGCGGGAAAGGCCAGCGCGTCGTCGGCCGACCGGAGGACGTCGCTTCCGCGGTGATGGAAGTGCTCGCCGAGGTCAAGGTCGTCGAGCCCGGCTCGAACCGGAACTTCCTCGTCGAGCTCAACATCGAGAGCACGCGCCACAACGAGATCCAGCTGATCGGCAACGGCACGTGGTGCGTGGCGCTCGGCGGACGCGACTGCTCGGTGCAGATGCACGAGCAGAAGCTGCTCGAGGTGTCGCTCACGCAGGAGCTGCTCGACGCCGAGATCGCGGGCATGACGTCCACCGTCACCGCGGAGATCCTGCGCGGCGACAAGGGCACGCTCGCGCGCATGGAGCAGGAGTCGGAGCGCTTCGGCGAGGCGACGGGACTCGATTCCGTCTCCACCTTCGAGTGCATCATCGAAGGCTTCCACCACTACTTCATGGAGATGAACACGCGCATCCAGGTCGAGCACGTGGTGACGGAGCTGGTGTACCGGCTCGAGTTCACCAACCCGGCCGACCCGCAGGAGCGCTTCTACGTCGAGGAGCTGATCGAGGCGATGGCGCTGCTCGCCCTGCACGGCAAGCGTCTGCCGAAGCCGAGGCGCGTGGTGCGCAACGTGTCCGGACTCGAGGTCCGCATCAACGCGACCAACGGCGCGCTGCAGCCGCACGCGGGCGGCATGATCCGCTCGTGGTCGGCGCCGATCGACGGCGAGATCCGCTTCGACCAGGGCATCTGCGAGCCCAACCCGGACACCGGCGCGTTCGTCTTCTACCGCCTCGCCGGCGCGTACGACTCGAACGTGGCGCTCGTGCTCACGTCGGGATCGAGCCGCCGCGACAACTACGAGAGCATGGCGGAGGTGCTGCGCCGCACCGAGCTGCGCGGCGACGACCTGCAGACCAATCTCCCGGTGCACTACGGCCTCGTGCAGTGGTTCCTCGGCAA
>JAXLYV010000027.1:0-1711 GCA_046351235.1 Sandaracinus sp.
CGGCACGCCGATCACGCTCTTCGGCTGCGCCACCGAGCTGGTGTTCTCCGACCTGTTCGCGAAGTACCCGACGCTGAAGGTCGCGCTCTCCGAGGGCGGCATCGGCTGGATTCCGTACTTCCTCGAGCGCGTGGACTACGTGCACGAGCACCACCACCACTGGACGCAGCACCGCTTTCCCGGCGGCAAGCGGCCGAGCGAAATCTTCCGCGAGCACGTCGTGACCTGCTTCATCGACGACGCCGCCGGCGTGCGGAACCGCGACCTCATCGGCGTCGACACGATCACCTGGGAGTGCGACTACCCGCACTCCGACTCGACCTGGCCGCACGCGCCCGAGAAGCTCTGGAAGTCGCTCGGCGGCGTGCCCGACGAGGACATCCACAAGATGACGTGGCAGAACGTCGTGCGGCACTTCCGCTACGACCCGTTCGCGCACATCCCGAAGGAGCGCTGCACGGTCGCGGCGCTGCGCGCGCAGGCGAAGCACGTCGACCTGACGCCGCGCTCGGGTGGCGGCGGCAAGACGCCGTCCGACTTCGCGCGCGGCTACGCGACCATCGGCGACATCATGCAGCAGATGGCGCACGCGCTCTCGACGCCGTTCGACAGCAGCGGAGGATCGCGATGAGCGCTCTCGTGCGCAGCGGAGGATCGCGATGAGCGCTCTCGTGCGCAACACCGGAGGATCGTGATGAGCGTTCTCGAGCGCAGCTTCTTCACCGACCGCGACGTCCTGCAGGACCCGATCCCGTACTACCGCGCGCTGCACGAGCAGGGTCCGGTGTGGCGCGAGCCGCACATGGGCGTCGTCATGGTGTCGGGACTCGAGGAGGTTCTCGACCTCTATCGCGACCACGAGCGCTTCTCCGCCGTCGTCGGACCGCTCGGACCGTTCGTCGAAGTGCCGCAGCCCGAGGCCGGCGAGAGCTGGGCGTCGGTCGTCGCGCGCCGGCGTCCCGAGATGCCGATGGGCGACACGATCATGACCATGGACCCGCCCGAGCACACGCGGCACCGCGCGCTCGCCGGCAAGTTCTTCACGCCGCGGCGCCTGCAGGAGAACGAGGAGTTCATCCTGGCGCTCGCCGACCAGCTGATCGGCGAGCTCGCGGCGCGCGGCGAGGTCGAGTTCAGCGCCGCCTACGCGCGTCCGTTCACGCTGCTGGTGATCGCCGACCTGCTCGGCGTGCCGCGCGAGGATCACGCGACGTTCCGCAGCTGGCTCGGCGGCGACATGGGCAACGTCGGCGACCCCGAGGGCAAGCACGTCGCCGATCAGGTGTTCGCGAACCTCGACCCGTACTTCACGCGCTACGTCGAGGACCGTCGCGCGACGCCGCGCGACGACGTCATGGGACGCCTCGCGAACGTCCGCTTCTCCGACGGCGCGCTGCCCGAGGTGGCCGACGTGGTGCGTCTCGCGAGCGTGCTCTTCGCCGCCGGACAGGAGACCACGGCGCGCCTTCTCTGTGCGGGCATGCGCGTCCTCGCCGAGCAGCCGGGGCTGGCCGACGAGCTGCGCCGCGAGCCCGCGCTGGTCGCGAACTTCGTCGAGGAGTGCCTGCGGCTCGAGGGGCCGATCAAGGGCTCGTTCCGGTTGTCGCTGGTCGACACACGGCTCGGCGGCGTGGACGTTCCCGCGGGCACCATCCTCATGGCGGTGGTCGGCGCCGCGAACCGCGACCCGCGCGTCTTCGACGAGCCCGAC